>JADKIR010000004.1:0-2400000 GCA_016722655.1 Cytophagaceae bacterium | reverse complement strand
TGTCAAGTGCCTGAACCAACTCCACTTCGATATTTCCAAACAACCTTGAAAAAGCACCCACGGGTTCATGCGTTTTTTTCAAAAGCACTTTTCTAAATTGTCCTTCTCCTCCACTCAAACCCGCCAAATCATCAAATTTTCCGGTTTTATCATAAACCACTTTCAATCCAAGAGCATCCCGATATAGTTTAAGGGCTTTTTCCATGCCGCTCACACCGATAACCGCACCAAGAACTCCTCCCGTGTTTGAAATTGCGGGTTTGTACCATGAGTCATCTTCTACAATCTGAAGTTGATTTCTGTAGGGGTCTTTTAACCAAGCAGTCGGCTTATTTTCAGGAGTTTGATAAACCTTCAGGCCATTTTGATGTGCAAAATCACCGATATTCTGGCATTTAATTTTAACTGCAAAAATTCCCAGGTCACCTATCTGCGGCTCAAAATCGCAAGCAATAGGCAAGGGTCTTTTGGACTCCCAAATTTCGGCACCACCACCACCTGCCATATTTACTGCCAGAATCGCCCTGCGTTGGCGGATATTCCCTACGGTATATTTTACCATAAGTTTGGCTTCAGCAACATCATCAAAAACGGGCACATTTAGGCCCAGTGTGCGATTATACCATTTAAAAGCCTCACCTGCGTCAACGACACCAATCCCAACTTGCTGTATTCCGGAAATCAAATTCTGATCTGACATAATTATATTAAAATAAAAGTCCAAAATTAGAAAAATTGATAGTAAAATGGCATAAAAAGCTGGATTTTCTAAACATCAAGTTTTTCGGAAATATTTAACCAAAAAATGTAACTTTGAAATATGAAAGTATTTTCGGCAGCCCAAATCAAAGCCTGGGATCAATATACGATTAAAAATGAGCCCATAGCATCCATTGACCTGATGGAAAGGGCATCTTCTTCATTTACCAAAAGATTTTGTGAGCTTTATAATTCTGATTTCAAAGTTTTGATTTTTGCAGGCCCAGGAAATAATGGTGGAGACGGCTTGGCAATAGCAAGGATGCTTCACCAAAATGGCTATGATATTGAAACTGTGATATGTGGAGAGTCAGAAAATGGTACAGAAGATTTTAAGACCAATCTAAAAAGAGCAGAAAATCAGGGCATAAAGATTATTTCAGCTGAAGATATTGAATTCAAAAAATCAATTGAAAAGCGTGTAATCATAGATGCAATCTTTGGAAATGGGTTGAACCGAAAAATAGAAGGAATTTTCGCAGAAATAATTAATAAAATCAATGAATCAAATATTGAAGTGGTGGCCGTTGATTTTCCTTCGGGGGTATTTTGTGATTACTTAAACACCGATGACGTAAAAATAAAAGCCAAATATACACTCACTTTTCAATGCCCGAAGCCTGCGTTTTTCATGAAGGAAAATGAAGAATATCTGGGTGAATGGGAGATCTTGGATATTGGTTTGCATCCTGATTTTGAAAAAAAATCTGAAACAAATTTCTATTTCACGCTCAAAGAAGATTTCATCGAAAGACCCAGGGCAAAATTTTCGCACAAAGGCACCTACGGGCATGCATTGCTAATTGCAGGAAGCCATGGCATGATGGGAGCTGCAATTTTGGCCTCAAAAGCCTGTTTGCGTTCGGGAGTTGGGAAAGTAAGTATTTCGGCAGGAAACAAAGAAAATGACATTATACAAATTGCCATTCCGGAAGCTATTTTCCTACCCAATGATCTGGAAAAAAGTATTTCTGAAATTTGGACCGAAAAAGAACTGGAACCTTTTGATGCCATCGGAATTGGTCCCGGAATCGGACAAAAAGAAGAGAGAGTTATAGAACTGGAGGCTATACTCAAAACCAAAAAACCATTGGTGATCGATGCAGATGCAATCAATTTGCTGGCAAAAAACCGTGAATTGCTGGAAAATGTACCTGCGAATACCATTTTTACGCCTCATTTGAAAGAATTCAAAAATCTTACAGGGGAAAATCCGGAAAATAGCTTTGAAACTTTTGATTTACTCCGAAATTTCGCCTCAGAAAATCAGTGGATAATCGTATTAAAAGGGTATCATACTGCTGTCGCTTTGCCAGATGGCAGCATACATTTTAATTCTTCAGGAAACCCGGGAATGGCTACAGCAGGGTCGGGCGATGTGCTTACCGGTGTGATTTTGGCGTATCTTGCTCAGGGATTTTCACCTCAGGAGGCTGCCATCAAAGGAGTATTTGACCATGGAAAAGCGGGTGATGCAGCAGCACAAATCAGATCCTATAAAAGTCTGATAGCGAGCGATATTATTGAAAATTTAAGATAATACTTTATATTTGAAAAAAATATCTGAATGGAAGCTATAATCAACAGAATAACAATTGACCCGGAAATATGCCATGGAAAACCATGTATAAGAGGTATGCGATATCCGGTAGAAATGATATTAGAACTTTTATCTTCCGGAATGAGCAATGAGGAAATAATAAATGACTATCCTTCTATTGAAACTGAAGATATTAAAGCCTGCCTTCTTTTTGCTTCAAAACTTGCTAATGTTAAGATACTTAGTAAAGTAGCATGAAATTCCTTGTTGATGCACAATTGCCCTATGGTTTAAAGCAATTTATAGAATCAGAGGGATTTGATGCGATTCACACTAATGACCTCCCATCAAAAGAAAAAACAACCGACAAGGAAATTTTAAGGATTTCAGAATTGGAAAACAGGATTGTTATTACCAAAGATAAAGATTTTCTGGATAGTTTTATTTTAGCTAATAAACCTGAAAAACTGATAATTGTAACTTCAGGAAACAAACCCAATAAAGAACTTTTTAATGGTTTTAAATCTAATTTCAACAAAATCTGTTCACTTCTTGAAAATAACAATCTTATAGAATTTGACCTAAAACATTTACATGGTTCTTAACAAAATCCATCATATCGCTATAATTTGTTCTGATTATGAAAAGTCGAAGCAGTTTTATACAGAAATTCTAGGTTTGGAGATTATTGCGGAGGTTTTCCGAAACAGTCGTGATTCCTGGAAATGCGACCTAGCACTTAATGGTGAATATATCATCGAGTTTTTCTCCTTTCCAAATACCCCAAAACGTGTAAGTCGCCCTGAGGCTTGTGGATTAAGACATCTGGCTTTTGAAGTTAAAAATGTCGCAGAATTTCAAGACTTCTTGACCGAAAAAAGCATTTTTTCAGAGCCCATCAGAGTGGATGAATTTACCGGAAAGAAATTTACCTTTTTTAGTGACCCGGACGATTTGCCTCTGGAGGTTTATGAAAAGTAATTTTGTTCCTATTTTTGCAAAAAAATCTTTTATGCCTTATCAAAATCTTGACTCCCCTGCCCTGCTCATTTTTAAAGAAAATGTGGTTTCGAATATCGATGAAATGATCAGAATTGCCGGTGATGCTTCTAGGCTCATGCCCCACATCAAAACCAATAAAATGGAAAACGTGGTAAGGTTGATGATTGCCAAAGGTATCCGAAAATTTAAAGCCGCCACTATTGCTGAGGCTGAGCTAGCCGCTATGGCCGGTGCCGAAAAAGTTCTTATATCGCATCAGTTGGTTGGCCCAAAGCTTTTGAGATTAAAATCATTGATAGAAAAATATCCCCGGACGCATTTTGCCACTTTGGTCGATTGTGAGGTGGTATTGAATGATTTGGACAAAATTTTTAATGACAACCCCGTTTCAGTATATATTGACATCAACAACGGTATGGATCGCTCGGGTCATGAAGTAAATGCAGGATTGGAAGATTTTATAAGTAAAACATCAAAAAACAAGGGCGTAAAACTTGAAGGATTGCACATATATGACGGACATATCAGAGATGATGAATTCAGTGAAAGAAAAAACAAGATTGAAAAAGCCTTTTCGGAAATATCGGAAATTCTAAAAAATGTAAGTGAATTAAATCTGGAAATAATAGCTGGAGGTACCCCGGCATTTACGTCACATGCTTTGGAAAACTCCCGCACGCTGAGCCCCGGAACTTGTGTTTTGTGGGATTGGGGTTACGGAGACAAATTTGCAGAACAGCAATTTAAATTTGCGGCCACCATTCTTACAAGGGTAATTTCGAAACCCAAAAAAGACATTGTGACATTGGATATGGGTCATAAAGCAGTGGCTTCCGAAAATCCAATTGATAAAAGGATCAGGTTTATAAACAATCCTGACTTGAAACTGATTTCACAAAGTGAGGAGCATGGGGTATGTGAAACCGAAAACTGGGAAAACTATAAAGTAGGCCAGGAAATTATTGGAATACCCTATCATGTATGCCCTACAGTGAACCTTTACGATGAAGCGTTTGTAATAGAAAAAGGGGAATATTCAGAAACCTGGAAAATTGAAGCAAGAAAACGAAAGATAAATATATGATAGGGATTACGAAAGACAATAAGCTCAAAAAACTACTGGTGGTGGGTGATAAGGTCCTGATAAAACCTAAAAATCCAAATGAAAAAACCGGCTCAGGATTATACTTACCCCCAACGGTGACCGAAAAAGAAGATGTGCAGTCGGGTTATGTAGTAAAAGTGGGCCCCGGCTATCCCCTACCCTCATTTAATCAGGATGAAGAACCCTGGAAACAAACCGAAGAAAAAGTAAAATATATGCCGCTTCAGGCTGAGGAAGGTGATTTGGCGATTTATCTGCAAAGACATGCCATTGAAATCAGTTACGAAAATGAAAAATATGTAATTGTGCCTCAGGCATCCATTCTTTTGCTGGAAAGAGCCGAAGATTTATTTTGATTCTTTCCATAGTTTCATGGTATATTCCGACTCCTCAATCAGCAGTTTGGATGGAAAGACTCCCTCCAGGCGGTTGACAAGCTCCCCTTTTGAATCCAGAAAAATAAATGTAGGGTAGGCGTTGATTCTGTATTTTTTTACAATATTTACGCCTTCGGCATCTTCACCGTTTACTTTAAAGTTGATAAATTTTTCGTTAAAAACCTTTCCCACAGTAGAATCCGCAAAGGTGGTTTTATCCATGAGTTTACATGGACCACACCAGGTGGTGTACACATCCATAAAAACCAATTTGTTTTCTTTTTCGGCCATTTTCAAAACTTCAGCAAATGAAATTTCCTGATTTTTATTAAATTTTACATTTTGTCCGGAAACTGAATTTTTAAAACCGATAAACACAAAAAACAAGACTCCAAAAAATATTTTGTTCACTTTTAATACAATTGTTTTATTATCAAATTTTTAGAAAATCAAAATCTATTAAAAACAGTTTGTTATCAATTTTCCTAGTCAATAACCTGCTTTACTAAATATTATTACAAATCTCCCGCCAAAATTTCCAGAATTAAACCTTTTAGCAAAAAAACCATTTTTATAATTATTTGAAAAAATTAAATTACCAATCCTTTTTCAGGTAATTTTGCAAATCAACAATCAGAAAAAAACTTAGAATAATGCTGAGAGCTTATTTAGGAAATATCGGACATATATCTGTTATCATTGCGTTTATCAGTTCTGTTATTTCTACCTATTCCTATTTTTTTGCAGATAAAAACCCTCAAAACAAGACCTGGTCACAGGCTGCCAGATGGGCGTTTTATGTTCATGCATTGGCTATACTTGCGGTCGTTTTGTCTTTGTATTCAATCATTATCAATAAGTATTTCGAATACCATTACGCCTGGGACAACACCTCGCTGAGCTTGCCTTTTGGTTACGCTATTTCTACTTTTTGGCAGGATCAGGAGGGAAGTTTTCTGCTCTGGATGTTTTTTAATATGATTTTCGGATTGATTCTAATATTTTGGTTTAACAAAAAAAATAAAAAGTATTCAGAACTTGAAAATCCTGCAATGGCGGTTTTTTCGGCTGTACAGGCATTTTTGACCTCCATGATTTTGGGAACAGTACTATTTGCAGACTTCAAAATAGGAAGTACCCCTTTCCTTTTGCTAAAAGAATCTATGCCCGATTTACCGGTCTGGACCTCAAATCCGGCATTCGTCCCTAAAGACGGAAATGGTTTGAATCCATTATTGCAAAACTACTGGATGGTGATTCACCCTCCAACCTTGTTCCTGGGGTTTGCCGCCACTTTGGTACCATTTTCATTTGCGATTGCAGCATTATGGAAGAAAAACTATACCGATTGGGTAAAAATTGCACTTCCCTGGACTTTGATTGCTGGCGTAATTTTAGGAGCCGGAATTATGATGGGAGCCATCTGGGCATACGAAACGCTGAATTTTGGCGGTTACTGGAACTGGGATCCTGTCGAAAACGCCGTGTACGTGCCATGGATAGTATTGGTAGCAGCTATTCACACTTTACTTTTGGCCCATAAAAATACTACGGCATTAAAAGTTTCTTTTCTGTTGATTATCACTCAGTTCATTCTCATTTTATATTCTACATTCCTCACTCGTAGTGGAATATTGGGCAATGCCTCCGTGCATTCGTTCACCGATTTGGGCCTTTCGGGTCAGTTGTTAATTTACATGTTATTCTTTGCCATAATATCGGCTATTCTTCTCACTATCAGATGGAAACACCTTCCTGATGATAAAAAAGAAACCACCGTTTACACTACCGATTTTTGGGTATTTCTTGGAGTCACTACCCTGATTTTGGCGGCATTTCAAATTACAATTACCACTTCAATTCCTGTTTACAATAAAATAGCCGAAGTGTTTGGTGCCAATCTAAACATGGCTATGCCCACCGACCCTATAAAACATTACACTGTTTTTCAGATGTGGTTGTTTATGGGTGTAATCGTTTTGACAGGAATCGCTCAGTTTTTTTATTGGAAAAAAATCAGAGAAAAGTCCTTAAAAGCTCTGATGACTCCTGCTATAATTTCCTTGTTGATATCAGCTTTGGTAATCACTTTTACAGGAGTAAATAACTGGAAATATATCATTTTGGTGACTTTGGGAGTTTTTTCAATTGTGGCCAATGCTTCTATTCTATTCGAAATCACAAAAGGAAACTTTAAAGTAGCTGGTGGTGCTGTGACGCATATAGGTGTGGCTTTAATGGTAATCGGGATAATGTATTCTTCGGCATATGAGAAAATCATTTCACTGAATCTGGCCAACGAAAAAATATTTAAAACCGAAAAGGATAATAAAGAGAATGTGCTTTTGTATCTCAACAGACCATCCAACATGGGAGATTTTTCGCTGGAATACAAAGGGGAATTTCTGGATGTAAGAAAAGTGCCTGGTTATATCGAAAAACGGTTCATTCAGCCCATTCCGGAAAGCGGCTTTAAAGGAATTGCCAAAGCCGACATCATGGACGGTGACAAGATTTATGCTAAAAGAGGCGATACCGTGGAATATGAGGCAGAAAACACTTATTATCAGGTTCATTTTCAGAAAAATGGAAATGAATTTAATTTTTATCCACGTTACCAGATCAATGAAAAAATGGGGAATGTGGCCTCGCCCGACATCAAAAAATATTGGAACAAAGACATATATACTCATGTAAACTATGTGACCACCAATGAAGATAAAGAGTGGACCATGCCTGAGGAATTCAGGGTAGCAATTGGTGATACGTTTTTTCTTAATGATTTTGTGGCCATCCTTGATCAGGTTGCTCCTGTTAACGAGCTGGATGGAATGCCGCTGAATGAAGGCGATATTGCTGCTCAGGCCACTTTAAGAATACTTGAAAAAGACGGTGAACGATTTTTGAAGCCAATATTTGCAATAAAAAACCGGGAAGTGTGGAGTAAGCCGGTAGTTAGTAATGAATTGGGTATCAGAGCTCAACTAAGTGCAATTGACCCGGTTACAGGCAAATTTACATTTTCAGTTAGCCGTGGGGAAAAAGATTACATAGTGCTAAAAGCGATTGAAAAACCGCATATTAATCTACTTTGGCTGGGAACAGCTTTACTGGTAATAGGTATGACCATGGCTGCAACAAGAAGACTTTCAATTATAAACAGATGATCAGAAGTTGGTTAAAAATAATTCTGGCAGTTTTATTTACCTTATTGGTGGTGTTTTTTTGGGAAAAACTAAAAAATATTACCAGTTGGGGTGAAAAACATACCGAAACCTCTCACAATATCCTGATTCAGAAAATCACCACAATGGGTAACTTGGAGTTAGTGAAGTACAGTTTTAAGGATATTGTAGAGCAGAAAATCGTTCAGGACTTCCTCCCGGATCCTAAGGCTATCCTGATAGTTCAGGGTGAAGCAGTGGGATGCATTGATTTGAGAAAAATAAATGCCTCAGATATTTCCGAAAAAAATGACACTTTAATAGTGCTTTTACCCAAAGCCGAAATCTGTTATCACAAAATAGACCATTCAAAATCAAGAGTTTACGATACTGAATATGCCTTTATGAATGAAGGATTACTCCTGGATGAAGCTTACAAAAAAGCAGAAGAAAAAATTCTAAGTTCGGCTCTGGAATCAGGAATATTGGAACAAACACAAAAAAATGCAGAATTAATTTTAAAACCATTTATTGAAAATATCAGTGGGAAAAAAGTGATATTGAGATTTCAGCTAGAGGGAAATTTGCAAAAATTGAAATAGTTTTCGGGGAAAATATATACCAATTATGTCTTTATAAAATAAATAAAAACTTCGGGAATCCGTAAAACATGTCAATTTGTCCGCTAATCCTTTATTTTTTAATTGCCGCATTATTCTTGATAAAAAAATCTCAAAATCAGTAAATTTGCGTTTTATTAATTTTAGAACTTGATTCATCTATAAATACAATATGTTTAATTTTTTAACCAAAGGCATTACCAAGATTTTTGGTACCAAATCAGAAAAAGATGTTAAGGCACTCAACCCCTTGGTATCTGCCACAAATCAGGAATTTGAAAAACTTCATGGCCTAAGCAATGACCAGTTCAGACAAAAGACCATAGACCTCAAACAGCACATTGCCGATAAATTGGCTCATATTGACAATGAAATAAACGACCTTAAGAGCAAGGCCGAGAACAATCCGGATCTTGCTGTTGATGAAAAAGAAGTGATTTTTAAACAAATAGATGAGCTGGGACTCAAACGAAATGAAGAACTCGAAGTCGTATTGCTCGATATTTTGCCACAAGCCTTTGCCATTGTAAAAGAAACCGCAAGAAGGTTTAAAAACAACGAAAAACTTGAAGTAACCGCGTCAATGCTCGACAGGGAGCTAGCCATGCAAAAATCTCATATCGAGATTGTGGGTGACAAAGCCTATTGGAAAAACGAATGGCTTGCTGCCGGAAATCTTGTGAAATGGGATATGGAGCACTATGACGTTCAGATTATTGGTGGAGCGGCATTACACAAAGGAAATATTTCAGAAATGGCTACTGGTGAAGGTAAAACCCTTGTGGCTACTTTTCCAGCATTTCTTAATGCCTTAGCCGACAGGGGTGTTCATATTGTAACCGTAAACGACTATCTTGCCCGACGTGACTCAGAATGGATGGGACCGATTTTTGAGTTCAATGGCATCACCTGTGACTGTATTGACAAGCATCCGGCAAATTCATTTGCACGCAAAAAAGCCTATAATGCCGGTATCACCTACGGAACCAATAATGAGTTTGGATTTGACTACCTTCGTGACAACATGGTCAATGACCCAACGGAATTGGTACAACGTCCTCATCACTATGCCATGGTTGATGAGGTTGACTCCGTTTTGATTGACGATGCCCGTACTCCATTGATTATCAGTGGACCCATGACCAAGAAAAACGATGACGAACTCTACAATACACTAAAATCGAGAGTTGGCCTGGTAGTAGAAGCTCAGAAACAGCTGGTAGGGTCATTTTTGGTAGAAGCTAAAAAACTGATTGCTGAAGGTAATAAAAAAGAAGGTGGAGTGGCATTATTCAGGGCTTTCAGGGGTCTTCCAAAAAATAAGCCTTTGATTAAATTCCTGTCTGAAATAGGTGTAAAGAAACTTTTACTTGAAACTGAAGGAATTTATCTTGCCGAGAATCAAAAATTGATGCCCGAGGCAGACGCACCACTATATTTCACAATAGACGAAAAAAATAACTCTGTCGAGCTTACTGACAAAGGTATTGACTTCCTTTCTTCACATGATACTGACAGTCAGTTCTTTACTATGCCAGATCTGGGTGTTGAATTGGCCGAAATCGAAAAATCTGAAATAAGTGCCGAAGATAAAATCTTAAAGAAGGACGAACTTATCAGAGATTATTCGACCAAAGCAGAGCGTATTCATGCTGTAAACCAGCTACTTAAAGCATTTACTTTATTCGAAATTGATGTTGATTATGTATTGATTGAGGGAAAAGTAAAAATTGTAGATGAACAAACCGGCCGTATCATGGATGGCCGTCGGTGGTCAGATGGTTTGCACCAGGCAGTAGAAGCCAAAGAGAATGTGAAAGTAGAAGATTCTACCCAGACATACGCCACTATTACATTACAAAATTATTTCAGAATGTATCACAAACTTTGTGGTATGACCGGTACAGCCGAAACTGAGGCCGGAGAATTCTGGAAAATTTATAAACTTGATGTGGTTTCAATTCCTACCAACAGACCCATCACCCGTGATGACAGGGAGGATAAGGTATATAAAACCGTAAGGGAAAAATACAATGCTGTAGTAGATGAAATCGTGGAAATGGTGAGTAAAGGCAGGCCGGTACTGGTGGGTACTACCTCTGTTGAAAACTCAGAATTATTGAGTAGAATGCTCAATATCAGAAAGATTCCTCATCAGGTATTGAATGCCAAACAGCACGCCAAAGAAGCTGACATAGTAGCAGAAGCCGGTAAACCGGGCACCGTAACTATAGCAACCAACATGGCTGGTAGAGGTACTGATATCAAGCTTACACCTGAAAGCCGTGGCTCCGGTGGTTTGGCTATTATTGGTACTGAGCGTCATGAATCGCGTCGTGTTGACCGGCAGCTCCGGGGTCGTGCAGGTCGCCAGGGTGACCCGGGTTCTTCACAGTTTTTTGTGAGTCTTGAAGATGGCCTCATGCGTATGTTTGGTTCAGACCGTATAGCTAAAGTCATGGACCGCATGGGTATGGAAGAGGGCGAGGTGATTCAACACAGCATGATTACCAGCTCTATTGAACGTGCCCAAAGGAAAGTTGAAGAAAACAACTTTGGTATGCGTAAACGTCTGATTGAATACGATGACGTGATGAACATCCAGCGTGATACTATTTATAAAAGAAGAAAAAATGCTCTTTTTGGGGATAGATTAGCACTTGATATTGCCAATATCATCTACGATACTTGTGTAGATATTCTTCAAAGTACCCAGGGAAGCTTTGAAGAATTTGAGGTCAGAACCATGCAAAGACTTGGTTTTAGATCTGAAATTACTGTCGAAGAGTTTAAAAAAGGCGGAAATGTATTGAATCACAAGCTTTATGAAGAAGCTGAGACACACTATAAAAGAAAAAATGAGGGTATAAGGAAACATATTGTTCCGGCATTGTCTGGTGTATTGAGAGACCGAATGGCCATGGAAGGCGAACCATTTATGGCTGTAGTGGGAGAAGGCAATCAAAATCTGGCGGTGTTCTGTGACTTGAGAAAAACAGTAGAAACAGATGGCAGGGAACTGATTTTGGAAATGGAAAAGGTGATTTCCCTGAGTGTAATTGACCAGGAATGGAAAGAGCACCTTCGTGACATGGACGACCTGAAACAATCGGTACAAAATGCTTCTTATGAGCAAAAAGACCCATTGTTGATTTATAAATTTGAGGCTGTGGAGCTATTCCAGAACTTGCTCAAAAAAGTCAATTCCGAAACAGTAAGTTTCCTTATGAAAGCCAATGTGGCAGAGATGCGGTTCCAACAAGCGGTAGAAGCACCAAAACCTGACAAACCAAAACTTTCGACTAACCGCAGCGACGATGGCGGCGAAAGTGGTGGCACTGTAATGCACGCTCCTGCCAAGTCACAAAAAGTTGCCAACAGAAATGACCGAGTAAACGTACAATACAAAAATGGAACCGTTAAACGTGACGTGAAGTTTAAAAATGTAGAAGAAGACGTAATGCGAGGCGATGCTGTTTTGATTGATTGAGAATTATATTGAAAATCTTTTTTTAAAAGGATATGGATTTAAATTCATATCCTTTTTTGTTTTTAAATATCAATAATCATTACTTTTGTTAATAATATTTGAAAAAAATGACTACAAATCAGAGCAATATTGCGTTAAATCATACCATTCAGTCATGGGGTTTTGCAAGTATTAATGACTTTGCCAGGGAACAGGCAAAAAGTATTTTACAACAGAAAATTGCCTATTACCAATCTCAAATCAATTTTTTTGAACAAAAATATGGTGTAGATTTTAATGTTTTTTGTGAAAAATTTGATTCTATTTCCAAACATTCAATTATTGAAAAAGAAGACGACAGTATCCGATGGGAAGCAGCCATTGATGCCACAAATGAATACCAAAATGAGTATTTTTCTATTCAATCATGACAACTGTTCTTGATGGTTTTTTAAATATTATAAAAGAATATACTATTATCCAAGATAGGGAAGACCATAAAATTCGGGAAAACAAGATAAAAATAATATTTTCAGACAGCACAATCTTAGAAGCTACAGAAATTGAAATTTTTTCCTTAAAAAAAAGAAAATACTCTTATCAATGGATGGATTCTAATTTTCAGCTATTGATAAGATGGGACAATGCACTTCATCATAAACATATCTCAAGTTTTCCGCACCATAAACACATTTCTGATGAAAAAAACATTTTTGATTCTCATGACATATCACTAAAAGAAGTTTTAGAAGCAATATCAGCTAAAATCAAATCTCAATCAGCCCCGCCGTATTCTACATGAATCGCTTTTGATTGAAGCACTATCTCTCCGAATTCTCTTCTTATTTGCTCCAAAGTATCGAAAAGTTCCTGTTTTTCCAGGCTTTTAACCAGTTTCATCCGGTATTCTTTAAAGTGTTGTAAGCCCCTGAAATAATTACTATAATGCCTTCTCATCTCCAGCATTCCAAGCGTATCACCTTTCCATTCAATCGAAAAAATCAGATGCTTTTTTGCGGCATCAACCCGCTGATCCATAGTGGGTGTAGTCATATGCTCTCCGGTAGCGAAATAGTGTTTTATCTCATCAAAAATCCATGGATAACCTATAGCAGCACGCCCAATCATGATTCCATCCACTCCGAACCTGTTTCTATATTCCAGAGCTTTTTCTGGGCTGTCGATATCACCATTCCCAAAAATCGGGATTTTTATCCTGGGGTTATTTTTTACTTTGGCAATGAGAGACCAATCTGCCTCCCCTTTGTACATCTGAGAGCGGGTACGCCCGTGAATAGTAAGAGCCTGAATGCCCACGTCCTGCAATCGCTCAGCTACTTCTTCGATATTTTTAGTACTTTCATCCCAGCCCAGGCGGGTTTTCACTGTCACAGGCAGATGGGTGGCTTCCACAACCTCTTTGGTCATTTGAGTCATCATTGGAATATCTTGCAATAGTCCCGCCCCTGCCCCACGACAAGCCACTTTTTTTACCGGACAACCATAATTGATATCTATCAAATCAGGATTGGCGGCGGTAGCAATGCGGGTGCATTCGGCCATGGTATCGGGGTCGCTTCCAAATAGCTGAATACCGATAGGCCTTTCATATTCAAAAATATCCAGTTTCTGAACACTCTTGGCGGCATTTCGGATGAGCCCTTCTGACGACACAAACTCGGTGTACATCAGATCTGCCCCGTTTTCTTTACACACCTGCCTGAAAGGCGGATCACTCACGTCTTCCATCGGTGCCAGCAATAACGGAAACTCCCCTAACTCTATGTCGCCTATTTTTACCAAAATACTGTTTTTTTTTGTGCAAAATTAGGGAAATTTAATCTATTGACAATCCAATAATTCCGGAAGGTAAAATTATTGGCTTAATCTTTATTCACTTTTTGCAGTAAATCCATCTTTCATTTTCACCAAATCCGTCAAAGCTTTAAGGTCATTTTGAATTGATTGTATTTCTTTTTTTAACTTGTCATTTTCTCTTGAAAGCTCCTGTACCGAATTTATTAATGGCAGAACAAATTCAGTATATGATAGATTTAAAGTGTGATTGGTATCATTATCTTCAATTAGACCGCTAAATTTCCATCCATTTTTTTTCAAAATTTCCTGTATATCCTGAGCAATCAAACCGTCTCTAATTTTTTGTTTTTATCTTCTTTATAATTATACCTAACAGTTTTTAATTGTTTAATAAAATCCAAACCCAAATCTGAAGAATAAATAATATTTTCTTTGAGTCTTTTGTCGGAATAATTTGACCATGTAGCATATCCTCCAATCTGAGCAACTCCGGCGTCACCAATAACTACCTTATTATCTGCATTTACCTTACTATTAAAACCAAGTGCCATTGAGTTATTAATATAGGTACCTGCCGGAATTCCTGTTATGCCTGATGAGGTACCTAAAAAGGTGTTGTTATTTCCATAAATTAAAGAATTACCTGAAGCCACACCAACAGCAGTGTTATATGATCCATAAATCAAATCAATTAATGAAACATGACCCATTGCAGAGTTACTACCATGAATTATATCAATACTATTTTGAAGTTTTCTAAGTGCTTCAATTCCTATTGCTGTGTTATTACTTGAATTTGTGGTAAAAAGGAGGGTATTGACACCTAAGGTTACATTATTTTCACCAGAAAGTGCATTGGAAAACGAATTATTCCCAATTAAAATATTAGAATAACTTCCCATTTGATGATAATTGACCGGAACATTATATTTACTTGCCACATTGTTACCAATTGCCAGAAAATTTAAGGTTGGAGCAGCATTGGCATTCTCATAATTTAAACCATATAATGATCCATTCCCGATTACGATGCAGTCCGAAATAGATTTACTATTTCCCATGGCATTAGTCCCCATTGCTAAATTTCTTATTCCATTGATATTCTCATATAAGACACTAGAACCAATTCCTAGGTTATTTATTCCTGTATTATTTTTATTTAATGCTGACATCCCAATTCCGACATTTCCGAAAGCATTTGTTGAATACAATGCACTAGAACCGATTGCTATATTTCCGTATCCTTGCTCAGATTTGTACATTGAATGGTCACCAATTGCGACTGAATATCCAATTCCTGAGCTTTTTGCCATAGATTTATTTCCAATACTCACAACTGCATCACTATTTACATTTGAAAACATTGAACTATCTCCTATTGCAATATATTTAGATGTTGCAGGAAGGGTCTGGGTCCTGTTATCAACAATTCCGTTAGGTGAAATTGTCAAACTATTGTTACTAATGGATGTATTTGAAATTTGGGCGGTTGCTTTAAAACAAATAATTAAAGTAAGTAGGGACAAAATGGTCTTTTTCATCGGGATAAAATTTAGCTTTAAAATAATTATGTATTTATTTCATTATAAAGGAGTTACAATTAGTGAAACAGTAAAAACTTATCTATTTTTCTAAAAAACCTATTAAAAAAAATCTGTATCAACAATTAATATTCTTTTTGGATTAGCAAATCTTAAAATTATCAATTCACTTGAAAAGTAAACTATTCGCGAAAAAAGAGATAATAATTTGAATAAATTACAACAGTATCTTAATTAACTGGTAGAGTTGATGTGCAATGATTTCATATTTTTATTTTTATTATTAAACTACAATTATGTATTCAATGAATGGTTTTATAAAATTGGAGAATTAAATTTTTCTATTTTAAAAATAGCCGTTTTAATTTAAGGAAAAGTTATTTTAAGGTAAAATATCATTGTAGAACTTATCGAAATAACCCATCTCAAATTCAAATATTATAACAAATCAAAAAAATATTCTCTCTTCCATTTTATTATGAAATATTAAAATTTGCCCAAACCAAAAAATAGTACCAATTTTACCTTTCAATTTTAATAAATAAAAATGTTTGAGATACCTGAAAAATCAGAAAGGCCTGCTGTTTCGTCACTGTTTATTATTATTGGCTTAATAATCGTGGGTATTGCGGCAGGAAATATCCTATCAATGATTTGGATATTGGTTAAATTTCCACCCCAGACCTATTCCATTTTTGACCTTCAGGAATCCGTGGCATTATCCTCAAAAAACTGGTGGTTCACGGTTTTAAATCTGGGATTGTCCTCAATTTTTACTTTTATTTTACCGGGGATATTTTATTGGACCAAAATCGAAAAAAAGAAGCTCAATGACTTTAATCCCAAAAGCCTGCCGGTTATAGGTGTGTTTGCACTTGCGTTTATTATTCAGCTTATTTTTGCTCCTCTCAATGGCACGATTCAGGAATACAACCAAAACATGAAATTGCCCGCTTTTATACGCCCATTGGAACAGTTTATGCAAGAAATGGAGCAAAGCCTTGCCCAATTAACAGAATTTCTAACCTCATTCCAATCTCCCCTGGAATTGCTTGTGGCCTTAGTGGTAATTGCTGGTATTGCAGGTATTGGTGAGGAGTTGATTTTCAGAGGATTGATACAGAGGAAAATATATTATGCCAGCAAAAACCCTCATTTGGCCATCTGGCTTGCTGCGTTTATTTTCAGTGCTATTCACTTCCAGTTTTATGGTTTTTTCCCGCGTCTGTTTTTGGGTGCCATGTTTGGATATTTTTATTTTTGGACAGGCAATTTATGGGTACCTATAGCCGCACATATTTTCAATAATGGTCTTGCCGTGGTTATGATTTTCCTTGTAAACAAAAAGGTGATTCCGGCTGAAGTAGAAAAAATGGACCAGGTACCTTTGAGTTTGGCAATCACTTCATTATTCTTGTTTTTGGGTAGTATGTGGTATTTTCGAGGATATGCTTTAAAAGAGGAAATCCAATCTTAAGAACTGCTATTATTAAATCTATAAAAGGTTTACGACCAGAATAACATAGTTTTTGTATAAAACTTTAAATCAATAAAAAAATGTATCTTTACCAATCTGGCGTTGCCTACCGGCGGTCCTCATTTTTTTGCTCGCCCAAAAAAACGAAGCAAAAAAAGGGCGGTCGGTGCAATGTGTCACGAAAAATTTCTATTTGGTAGTTCTAAATTTAAAAATTTCACTTTAATGAAATTTTTCTAAACACTGCACAGACATTAAAGGTATTCTTTTTTGATTTTATTTTTTTGATTAATTCTAAATCTTGTTTCAGATTGGCACAAAAAAACAAGTCAAATACGTCTAAAAAGTAAAACAACCAATAGAATTAGAACTGTAAATTAGTTATTCAGCTCGATTTCGTCTCCGTGAGAGTCGAGGAAATGGTAATCGACCATTCCGAGAGATGAGTCTTTGATAAGATTAATCCATTTTTTGTATTTAAAGAACCACTTCACTTGTCTTGAAATGAGCCCCTGCTTGTAGTAAGCATAAATAAATGGATGAAGAATTATGCTGATTTTTGGTTCGTTTTGTTTTGTGAGGAGATATTCAAGATTGTTTTCAATCAGGTCGGTAACTGCAATACTGGCCGAAATAGTACCTGTACCACCACAAGCAGGACATGTCTCACGGGTAGCAACATTCATTTCAGGTCTTACACGCTGACGGGTGATTTGCGATAATCCAAATTTAGAAATTGGCAAAATGGTATATTTCGACCTATCCGGCTTCATTTCATCTTTAAGGACCTCATGAACATCCCGCTTGTTTTCGGGCTTTTTCATGTCAATGAAGTCGATCACCACAATTCCGCCCATATCTCTAAGCCGTAACTGACGGGCAATTTCCACTGCCGCTTCTTTGTTTACACTTACAGCTGTAGCTTCCTGATCTACCTCAGAGGTTGATTTGTTACCACTATTTACATCAATTACATGGAGGGCTTCGGTATGTTCAATAATCAAATACCCGCCACTTGGGAGGCTAACTGAGCGTCCGAAAAGTGACTTCAGTTGCTTTTCAATTCCATATTGTTCAAAAAGTTTATTTTTGCCAGTATGAAGTTTTAGAATTTTTTCTTTTTGTGGAGCAATAGTTTGAAGCAGACTTTTAATGCTATCGTAGCTTTCTTTAGCATCTACCACTACAGAATCAAAGTCGTCATTAAGCATGTCTCTCAAAATAGAGGCAGCTCTATCCATTTCGGAAATAATCCTGTCACGTGGCTTGGCATTTTTCAATGCTTTGATACCGTTTTCCCACTTATCAACACAATTTTCGAGATCACGTTGTAAGTCAGCCACTTCTTTTCCTTCTGCCACTGTTCTTACAATAACACCAAAGTTTTCAGGCTTTACAGATGACATCAACTTATGAAGACGCTGACGCTCCTGCTTGCTAGTGATTTTTTTGGAAATATTGACAGAATTACTAAATGGCACCAATACGATGTATCGGCCAGCAATAGAAATATCGCAGGACAATCTTGGGCCTTTGGATGAAATTGGCTCTTTAACTACCTGAACAAGAATAGGTTGACTCTTACCAAGTACATCAACAATTTTACCTAGTTTGTCAATCTGAGGTTCCATCTGGAATCCTTTCAGCTTGAAATTTACCGGTCTTTTTGCGATTACATCTTTTGTAAACTTTGATAGAGAAAGGATATTGGGACTAAGGTCATGATAATGCAAAAAAGCATCTTTTTCATACCCTATATCAATAAAAGCAGCGTTGAGGCCTGAAACAACTTTCTTTACCGAACCAAAATAGATATCACCAACCGAAAACTGATGCTCGGTTTCGTCAAAATGGTATTCGATTAGCCGCTTATCTTGCAATAAGGCTATTCGGTCACCCTTTGGTGTGGCAGATATATATAATTCGTTGCTCAAATCAGAGTAAGAATTAAGGGGTAAAGAAAATTAGTAATGAAATGAAAGCAAAAAAGCATTAACTTTTTGCTATTAAAATGAGAATTGAATCAAAGAGTGAGCAAAGCCATGGGCATTACTCACTTCTTAATTATTTCTTCTTATGACGATTTTTCCTAAGACGTTTCTTTCTTTTGTGAGTCGCCATTTTATGTCTCTTTCTCTTCTTTCCGCAAGGCATAATAGTAAAATTTAAATATTTTTAAAAAAAATCCTGATTCTTTGATTTTTTGGACTGCAAAGATAATAATTACTTTAGACTATTCAAAGTTTTTGTAATCTCATCTTTCATAATTGGATCAATATCTGATTTCAAAACCTGAGTTAAGATATCTTTAGCTACTGAAGTTTTACCCAATTCAATGCTACTGTATGCAATTCCGAGTTTTGCATTGACATTATTCGGGTCAATTTTAAGCACATTTTCAAATCTTTGTACTGCTTTTTCATATTGACCAGACTCCATTGACAGACCACCCAGACTCATCATCGCCGGAATATAATCGGGTTGTTGATCCAGCACCTCCCTTAACATGGTTATCGCTTTCATCGGCGAATCTGACTTCACAAATGTCATTGCATAGTTAGTCTTTACATGAAGATTTTGTGGAGCCTTTTCCAGTACTTTTTGATAGCAAAACCTGGCTTTTTCCGCATTTTTCTCAACTTTGTGTTGTGTTAAGGCGATATTGAATGCCTGAAAATATGCATCACCGGCATTTGACCAATTTTTTAATGAGCCGTCAGTATTGGCGATAGTTTCAAAATAAACTCCTGCACTATCAAAAACTGATTCATTCAGAAAAACCTGAGCAATTTGACCAAGTATTTCATTTTTATTCTGAGCTGCTGTCAGTTGTTTTTTTAAGTCTTCTAATCGTTGGGAATTTTCAGCACTCAGTCTATGAGGCTGGTTTTCAACAGCTTTACCCTTTTCAGAGTTTTGAGATTGAACGGCCTGAACTTCTTTTTTTACCACAGTTTTGGGCCTGGTAGCTAAAAAAACCAGTGCAACCATCCCCAGAAATAATACACCCAAAAGATGTTTTTTTTGATTCAAACCGTTCAATTTCTTCTTATTTTACTTTAGTTTTTACTTCTTCTACAAACTCTTTAGAAGGTTTAAAACTTGGGATGTAATGTGCCGGAACAGTTACAGTAGTCTTTTTAGAGATATTACGAGCTTTTTTCTCTGCTCTTTTTTTGTTTACAAAACTTCCGAAACCTCTTACATAGATAGCCTCACCAGCGGCAAGTGAATCTTTTACGGTTTGGAAAAAAGCTTCTACAGTAATAGAAGTAACGGCTTTATCAACACCGGTTTTGTCCGAAATAATAGAAATAACCTCTGCTTTAGTCACGATAGGAAAAATTTATTTGTTAAAAAATAATTGTTTTGTCTAAATCCTTGAAAAAATGTATTTAGGTTTGCAAAGATAGAATATTAGCAAATAAACTCACAAATAGTTTGAAGTTTTTTTTTATAAAATATTTATTATAAAGGAGTTAAGATAGGCTTTTCATAATGATTTTTTTTTATTTCTCAAAATGTTTTCCAAAAAAATTATCTCTTGGTATTTAAAAAATAAACGGGATTTACCGTGGCGAAACACCCGAAATCCGTATAAAATTTGGCTTTCAGAGATTATTCTTCAACAAACCAGAATAGCTCAGGGTTTACCTTATTATTATAAATTTACTGAAAAATATCCAAGTTTGGAAGACCTCGCCAAGGCAGAAATAGACGACGTACTGAGGTTATGGCAGGGTTTGGGGTATTATTCCCGGGGCAGAAACCTGCATTTTACGGCAAAACAAATTTGGTTTGAATGCGGGGGCGAGTTTCCTGAAAGTTTTGAAGGTTTGAAAAAGCTAAAAGGCATAGGAAATTATACTGCAGCGGCTATCGTTTCATTTGCTTTTGGTAAAAAAGTACCGGCAATTGATGGAAATGCATTAAGGGTATTTAGCAGAATTTATGGTATTGATGCACCTATTGATGATAGTTCAACTATAAAATCAATTTTTGGACTGGCATCAGAATTAATTGAAAATGTAGATCCTGCATTATTTAATCAAGGCATTATGGAGCTTGGTGCTACAGTGTGTACACCAAAATCACCTAAATGTGATCACTGTCCGGTTAGGGTTGATTGCACGGCATTTGACAAAAAACTTCAGGAAAAATTACCCTATAAATCAAAAAAAATAAAGGTAATTGACAGGAATATTTCATATTACATTTTGATTTTTGAAGACAAGATTTGGTTAAAACAAAGGGGCACTGAAGATATTTGGGCGGGATTATATGATTTCTTTGAATCAGAATTACCTGATATTTTATCAAAAAAAACCATTTCAGGAAGTTTTTTCCAAAAACATATACTAACACATCAAAGACTGGGAATAGATTTTAAATACATTTTTCTTGATGAAATAATAATGCTTCCGGGAGGACGCTTTTACACAATTTCTGAAATTGAAGAATTGCCAAAGCCAAAAGTAATTGATGATGCTTTTAAAAGAATGAAAGAAATTTTAGGAAATGAAAATTTTAGATTACAGTAAATATTTCACTATAAACTATTTACGTTCGATAGTTAGAATTTTAAATTCTGTCCTGCGGTTTCGTTGATGCTCGGCTTCTGTGCATTGAACACCATCACTGCATGCATTTAATGGCTCAGACTCACCTTTTCCGGTAGCTTTTATTCTGTTTTTTTCTACTCCCCGGCTCAATAAATATTTCCTAACTTCGTTGGCTCGTTTTTGTGAGAGGGCCAGATTGGTGCCTGCATTGCCTCTGGTGTCGGTATGAGAAGCAATTTCTATGATCATGTTAGGATATCTCTTTAAAGTGTTTGCCAATTTATCCAGTTCTTTTTTAGAAAAATCTCTTACCTTAAAATCGTCGGTGTTATAATAAATATTTTCAAGTTTTATAACGTCACCAACTTTGTAAAGCTTCGTGTCAAATAAATTTAAAGAGAATGTAGGTTTTACTTTTTTACCAAAAAGGGTTTTCTTAATGGCTTTTTCGATGATTTCTGAGCTTGGTGCAAAGTTTTCTCTTGATGCTATCAGTTCATAATCACATTCCAGATCACGTTTAAATTCATAGCTACCATCACGCCGGGTGTACATTTCCTGAACCTCGCCGTTGCATTTGTTTATAAATTTGACTTTTACGGCCGACATTGGCTCGTTGTTTTCTCCACCGGAGATCACCCCTCTAAAAATATTGGAGTTACCACCAACTGTTCTTTTTTGAATCAAAATCCCCTGTTTTTTTTCTTTTTTTACAACAGGCTCTGTCAGTACCGGAACTTTAGGTGCTTCTTTTTTAAGATAAATATTTAAAATTGAAGGTTCAAAATCTGAAGCGTCCAAATTGTTGTAATCTTTGGAAAGTGGGTCATAACCTTCTGTTTGAAAATTAAAAACGAATTCTTTATCTGCCGGAAGACAAAGTTTAATATTTCCTGAATTGTTGGTAATGCCATTTTCAAGATTGTTACTTTGGGTAGATTCAAAATAACTGAATTTTGCTTTGTCAATTGGTTTTTTTGTGTCTTTATCAAAAACATTTACAATCAGGTCACGACAGCCGAATAATGTACCGATTCGATTAAATTTATAAATATCATCATCAGAGCCTCCTCGTTTTCTATTACTACTGAAGTATCCAAAATTACGGTTTGAGTCTGTTATTATTCCGAAATCATCGTTTTGGGAATTTAAAGGGGCACCTACATTCCTGGCTTTGCCCAACACTTTACCATTTGAGGGATCGGTCTTTGCCACAAAAATATCCAGATCACCCAGACCGGGATGTCCATCACTCGAAAAATAAAGTTGGCCATCAGGAGCTATAAAGGGAAACATTTCGTTTCCTACGGTATTTACTTTCCCCCCAAGGTTTTCGGGTTTTGACCAAGTACCATTAATAAATTTTGACATGTAAAGATCCGTACCGCCATATCCACCAGGCATATCAGATACAAAATACAGAATTTTATCAGTTTTATCTACAGAAGGGTGACCGCAAGAATAGTCATCGCTATTGAAAGCCAGCTCTTTAATATTGCCCCAGTCATTTGATTTTTTTTCAGCAGAATATAATTTAAGTCTGGAGATTCCTTCTTTTTTTTGTCCAAAAATTCCACCTCCGCCTGAGTTGCCGTTTCGAGTAAAAATGATTTTTTGAGCATTATCAAAAAAAGTACAGGGTCCTTCATGGTATTTGCTATTCAGAGTCCTGCTAAATTTTTTAACATCAATAATTGCAGTTTCTTCGTAGTTTTTACTTCCATTAATGAGTTCACTACCGGTATGGGCTATTGTGTTGGCATCATTGGCAGTAGGAGGCGTATAATAATCATTTCCCAACTTTTCGGTTTTGGGTTTATTTTTATTGTTTTTATCAGATTCATTTCCACCTCCACCAAGTGCAGCAGTTTTATCTTCTTTGTTAATAACTTTGAGGTCTTCCAGGTAATACAAATCAAGAAAAGATGAGTTGTCCCATTTAAAAACCCTTTTTACGGAGTTGTTTGGGTTTCGGCTTGAAACAAAGACCATACCATCTTTATAAAAAGAAGGGCTAAAATCAGGACTGGCAGTATTAATTCCTACGTATTCTAGTCGATAACTACCAGCGTTTCTGATTAATGGATCAATATTATTGTATAACTTACTGAATTCCAAGCCTCTTTTATCTTGGTCCTGCAAGTCGGTATATTTCATCCAAATCTTTGAAGATTCCTGATGCTTTCCGTTGCTACTTAAAACCTGTGCATATCTTTGATAAGCTTTAAGTTTTTCACCTTTTAGAACAGGATTGTTTGAAAGTACTTCAAGGTAGTATTTTTCGGCATTTTTATAATCTTTGACAAAATAATAGGCTTCGGCAAGATTGAGTTTTATAGATAGTATTTCTTCGTCGGAAAGGCCTTTGCTTTTTTTTAGAATACCATCATATATCTCTATTGCCTCTGCGTATGAGAGGTTTTTTGAGCTAGTTTCTGCTTTTTTTAGCTGTTTAGAGGAATTTTGAGCAATTCCTTCGAAGCTAAAAAGCAGAAATAGTAATAGAAATATAATCCTAATATACATTTATACCAGATAGAAAGTATCGTGACTGATAAATAAACAAAAACCATGCCTTTGGTTATTAAACGAAAAAATGCCGCCATTTATTCAACGGCGACATCTTCGTTTTTCCTGCAAATTAGCGAGCTACTGTTATAAATCCTACCTTCAGATTAGGTTGGCCTGTTGCTTTAATGGCATAGTAATATGTTCCATCTGGCACTCCTTCCGGACCAAATCTAAGTCCAGTGTTAGACGTTGCATCCCACTGAATTCCGTTTTCCGTGGATACTTTCTGATTGGTTGATTTCCAGATTAAGTGTCCCCATCTGTTGTATATTTCAAACGATTCGATGGTGAATTCGCCCGAGCCTTCTTTCACAGAAAGGTTAAGTGTCTCATTTTTACCATCATCATTTGGAGAGAAACCATCCATTAATTCAACTCTATCAACTAGTATTTCAGAAATAATTCCATCTTTCGGTATTCTGAGTATTGTTGGATCACTCAACTCAGGCTTGATTACAATACCTGAATTCGAGATATCACTAACATCCTGACCAGTGGTGGTTTTTCCATAGGCTACCAGATTACTAAAGTAAGGACCATAATTGTTGCTATACTTAACATGAACTGTGAAGTGCAATGTGTCGGTCTTACCTACAGCCAGTTTTGATGTTGAATCACCTAATACTAATCTATAGTCAGTTTTACCATTGAACGAAGGATTAATTTTCATTTTACTTCCTCCAAATGTTGTACTTCCTACGATTGAGAACTGAACTGAATCAGGGAAAGTTTTGGTTAAAGAATCCACGATTGAAACATTTTTCAAATCTTTGAATCCAATGTTTTTAACCAAAGCCATGTATTTCACTTCGTAAGTCTGATCATCAACCTCGCTGGTATCTGAGATACTTAAAGCGACTGCAATACCTACTGTACTTGAATCAACCCCAATAGTAAATTTGGTTGGCTCATCGTTATTATTCGGATTACCATCATTGTCCGGATCAGGATTAGTTCCAGCTGTTGAAACATCACTGATAGTACGATTATTGGCATAAACCGTGGCAGTATTGAAGAAGTCACGTTTGGTAGCATTTGCCATATTGACTTTCACTTTGATATCTACAGCCAGTGATTGGCCGGTACCCAATGAACTCAATGAATCAATTAACAGATTGGTGTTACCACCTCTACCAGTGAAGTTAGGATTTGCAACCAAACCATTTTCGGTAGTTACCTGAATCTTATCATCAACTATCAATGCTCCGGAACCAAATGTAGCAGCTAAATCATCTACAAGTTGAATCTTACTCAAATTACCGGCACCCATATTTTGAATATTGAATGTAAACGGCACTTCATAGATTTTATCAGAGATGTATCTGATTGTTCCGACATTTTTGCTCAAACCAACCAGGTTGGTAGTTGAGTAATCATTAATAGTATAGCTACTTGTATTGTTACTTAAAACATTGTCGATTTGATCCACTGCAAACAATTCGGCGTTATTGACAATTTTACCTGCTGCGGTTACTTTGGCACGATAAGTAATTTTAACGCTATCGTTGATTTTCAATGAATCAATATTAATCTTAACCATGCCATTAGCATAAGTGGCATTTGTACTCACCGTATCTATTTCCAAACCTTGAGGTATGATATCTCTAACCACAAGATTTGTTGCTTTTACAGCTTTGAGGTTTTTAATAACAACGTTATATTCAACAATCTGACCTACTGGAACAATCTTAGCAGAAGCTGTTTTGTACAAAGAAATATCAACAAACTTGGTAGAGTCAGGCTTGATTCCGCCAGGACCACAGTTATCAATTTTCACTGTAATCATAGTTGGAGTGCTAAAGCATCCAAATTTACTTCTTTCGAACAGATAATAATTGCCCGCCTGTACTGATCCTGTAGTGGTTATCAGTGTTGAATTTGGAGAATTACTTATGTGGAATTCATAAGAACCACCACTAGTAGAAGGATCTCCAAGTATTGCACTGTTTAAGTCAACAGTTTCGAACGGACAAACATTTTTAACTTCTGAGAGAGCTTTTGGAGCCGCTACAACTCCACCCACTGAGATAGAAATTATGTTTGAGTCATCACTTTGACACTCACCACTCTTAGCTCTACATTTAGCTGTATAATGGAACACACCAGATGTAGTAGGGGTAACAGTAAGAACTGAACCTGATTGACCTGTTGACCATACCACTACACCATTACAACCAGTTGCAGTTATTATTGCTGATTCACCAAAACATATAGTATTTGACTTACAAGCAATAAATGGTTTTGCAGGTACACCAACATTAACACATACTGTATCAGAAGCTTCACTGGTACAAGTACCAACTACGCAAACTGCTGTATATTTAGATAAGGTAGTTGGAGCTACTTCAATTTGATGTCCAATCATTCCATTAGACCATTTAACTTCACCTTCACATTCGTAAGCTGTTAGTGTTGTTGTCTCTCCAGGACAAACCAAATCTGTTGCACAAGCAATTATTGGTTTAGTTGTTTTATTAACTTTTATAGTCAAAGATTGAGATACCGCACTGATACATGTATCCAATTTACAAACTGCGTTGTAAGTTGTATTTGCAACTGGTTTTACAACAATTGAAGCACCTGTTTTACCATTTGACCAAATTACTGTACCAGTGGCACAACCTGCTGCTGTAAGCGTAATATCCTCAGGTTCACAAATTGTAAGTTTTGAGGCAGAAATAACTGGTGCAGTTATATTACAACCTGTTCCACTACATCCTGTTGTTTTCCTTTCTATTACGATTGCATTTGAGTTAGGACTTGTTCCACATCCATTAGAACATACTGCTGAGTAAGTTCCAGGCGAGTAAACGACAATTCTATTTCCAACTCCTGAAGTATTCCATGTTACTGTACCACTACAACCGGTTACGGTCAATATAGCAGAATCACCAACACAAATACTAGTTTTATTAGCGGCAATCACTGGAGCTACAGGTGCAGAACCCCCTGAGGTAATTGTAATAGGATCAGAATCAATACTTGTTCCACAGTCATTGGTACACTTAGCAGTATAAGTACCAATTTGTTTTACAAAAATTGAATTTCCAATTTTCCCATTACTCCATGTTACGGTACCTGAACATCCTTCAGAAGTCAATTTAGCGGAATCTGACCCACAAATACTTGTTCTGTCAGCTGTAATAGACGGAGCAGATGGTCTTCCATTTACATCTATTTTAACTACGTTTGAAGCTACACTAGATCCACAAGAATTAGAACACACTGCTGTATAAGTTCCTGTTCCAACCAATATACTTTCACCTTGTTCTCCTGTATTCCAAATAACAGTACTTGAGCAACCGATGGCAACCAATCTGGCTTTTTCAGTTCCACAAACACTAACTTTGTCAGTAGTTACCAAAGGAGGATTAGGAATCGCACCTCTAACAATGGTTACAATATTACTATTAGGGCTTTCACCACAAGCAGTGATACAAACCGCTGCATAATCACCTGGATTACTTATAGTTGTACTGGTTCCGGTTGCGTTATTTGACCATTTAATTTGACCAGTACAATTTGTTGCAGTTAAGGTAATCGATTCAGTTCCGCAAATCTCATTTTTAGAAGCAGCTATTACTGGTGCTGAAGGTGTTATTCCCTGAGTCACTGTGATTGCATTTGATGAAGGACTACTGCCACAATCATTTACACATGTTGCGGTATACGTTCCTGCCCCAACACTTATTGTACTTGTTGTTTCTGAAGTACTCCATCTTATTGTTCCTGACGTACATGCACTTGCTGTTAATGTAACTTTTTCAGTTCCACATACAGGGCCAGTACTACCGGTGATAGTCGGTGCCGTTGGTGTAACTCCAGTGCCAATGGTTATCGCTGCCGAGGCAACCGAAGTGCCACATGCATTGGTACAAGTTGCAGTATAAGTACCTGCACTCACCTCTTTCGTAGTGCCTGTACCACCTACTGACCATGTTACTGTGCCATTACAGCCTGTTGCTGTCAAGGTCGCTTTCTCTGTGCCACATACCGTTGACTTATTACTTGTCAAGGTCGGTGCTGTTGGAGTTGCTCCCTGAGTTACAGTGATGGTATTTGATGCTGGACTACTGCCACAATCATTTACACATGTTGCGGTATATGTTCCTGCCCCAACACTTATTGTACTTGTTGTTTCTGAAGTACTCCATCTTATTGTTCCTGACGTACATGCACTCGCAGACAAGGTTACTTTCTCAGTTCCACATACCGGACCAGTACTACCGGTGATAGTCGGTGCTGTTGGTGTAACTCCAGTGCCTATGGTTATCGCTGCCGAGGCAACCGAAGTGCCACATGCATTCGTACAAGTTACAGTATAAGTACCTGCACTCACCTCTTTCGTAGTGCCAGTGCCACCTACTGACCATGTTACAGTGCCATTACAGCCTGTTGCTGTCAACGTCGCTTTCTCTGTGCCACATACCGTTGACTTATTACTTGTCAAGGTCGGTGCTGTTGGAGTTGCTCCCTGAGTTACAGTGATTGCATTTGATGCAGGACTACTGCCACAATCATTTACACATGTTGCGGTATATGTTCCCGCCCCAACACTTATTGTACTTGTTGTTTCTGAAGTACTCCATCTTATTGTTCCTGACGAACATGAACTTGCTGTTAATGTAACTTTTTCAGTTCCACATACCGGACCAGTACTACCGGTGATAGTCGGTGCCGTTGGTGTTACTCCAGTGCCTATGGTTATCGCTGCCGAGGCAACCGAAGTGCCACATGCATTGGTACAAGTTGCAGTGTAAGTACCTGCACTCACCTCTTTCGTAGTGCCTGTACCACCTACTGACCATGTTACTGTGCCATTACAGCCTGTTGCTGTCAAGGTCGCTTTCTCTGTGCCACATACCGTTGACTTATTACTTGTCAAGGTCGGTGCTGTTGGAGTTGCTCCCTGAGTTACAGTGATGGTATTTGATGCTGGACTACTGCCACAATCATTTACACATGTTGCGGTATATGTTCCTGCCCCAACACTTATTGTACTTGTTGTTTCTGAAGTACTCCATCTTATTGTTCCTGACGTACATGCACTCGCAGACAAGGTTACTTTCTCAGTTCCACATACCGGACCAGTACTACCGGTGATAGTCGGTGCTGTTGGTGTAACTCCAGTGCCTATGGTTATCGCTGCCGAGGCAACCGAAGTGCCACATGCATTCGTACAAGTTGCAGTATAAGTACCTGCACTCACCTCTTTCGTAGTGCCAGTGCCACCTACTGACCATGTTACAGTGCCATTACAGCCTGTTGCTGTCAACGTCGCTTTCTCTGTGCCACATACCGTTGACTTATTACTTGTCAAGGTCGGTGCTGTTGGAGTTGCTCCTGAGTTACAGTGATTGCATTTGATGCAGGACTACTGCCACAATCATTTACACATGTTGCGGTATATGTTCCCGCCCCAACACTTATTGTACTTGTTGTTTCTGAAGTACTCCATCTTATTGTTCCTGACGAACATGAACTTGCTGTTAATGTAACTTTTTCAGTTCCACATACCGGACCAGTACTACCGGTGATAGTCGGTGCCGATGGTGTTACTCCAGTACCAATGGTTATCGCTGCAGAGGCTACCGAAGTGCCACATGCATTGGTACATGTTGCAGTATATGAACCTGCACTCACTTCTTTAGTTGTGCCTGTGCCACCTACTGACCATGTTACTGTGCCATTACAACCTGTTGCTGTCAATGTCGCTTTCTCTGTGCCACATACCGTTGACTTGTTACTTGTCAAGGTCGGTGGTGTTGGAGTTGCTCCCTGAGTTACAGTGATTGTATTTGAACTTGGGCTACTGCCACAACTGTTGATACATACTGCTGAATAAGTTCCTGCTCCCACAATTATCGTGCTTGTGGTCTCTCCTGTACTCCACTTAAGGGTACCTGATGTACACGCACTTGCAGACAACGTTACTTTCTCTGTTCCGCATACAGGACCCGTGCTACCTGAGATAGTTGGTGCTGTTGGTACCGTTCCTGGTACTACTATTATCGTATTCGAGGCCGGACTACTGCCACAGATGTTTTCACATACTGCACTGTACGTTCCTGCTCCTACACTGATCGTACTTGTTGTTTCGCCTGTGCTCCACTTCAATGTACCTGTGGTACATGCACTTGCAGACAAGATTACTTTCTCGTTTGCACATACAGGGCCGGTGCTGCCTGTGATAGTCGGTGCGGTTGGCTTGCTCAATTTCTGTATCGTAACAGGTGTCGAACTGCTGCTTGTGCCACAAGTAGTTGTACATGTTGCAGTATAATTACCTGATTCTCCTACTTGTATTGAAGTTCCAGTTGCTCCCGTACTCCAGGTTACTGTTCCATTACAGCCGGTAGCTCTCAATGTAGCTTTCTCTCCATCACAACATACTGTCTTATCAGTTGTTACTACAGGGGCGGATGGCAATGGTTCGCTGCCTATTACTATTGGCAATGAAGCTGCCGATGTTCCACATGCATTGGTACATGTTGCAGTATATGAACCTGCACTTACTTCTTTCGTAGTGCCTGTGCCTCCTACTGACCATGTTACTGTGCCATTACAGCCTGTAGCTGTCAAGGTCGCTTTCTCTGTGCCACATACTTTTGACTTATCACTTGTCAAGGTCGGTGGTGTTGGTGTTGCTCCCTGAGTTACAGTGATTGTATTTGAACTTGGGCTACTGCCACAACTGTTGATACATACTGCTGAATAAGTTCCTGCTCCCACAATTATCGTGCTTGTGGTCTCTCCTGTACTCCATTTCAATGTTCCTGAAGTACATGCACTTGCAGACAACGTTACTTTCTCTGTTCCGCATACAGGACCCGTGCTACCTGAGATAGTCGGTGCTGTTGGTACTGTTCCTGGTAATACTATTATCGTATTCGAGGCCGGACTACTGCCACAGATGTTTTCACATACTGCTGTGTATGTTCCTGCTCCTACACTGATCGTACTTGTTGTTTCGCCTGTGCTCCACTTCAATGTACCTGTGGTACATGCACTTGCAGACAAGGCTACTTTCTCGTTTGCACATACAGGGCCGGTGCTGCCTGTGATAGTCGGTGCGGTTGGCTTACTCAATTTCTGTATCGTAACAGGTGTTGAACTGCTGCTTGTGCCACATGTCGTTGTACATGTTGCAGTATAATTACCTGATTCTCCTACTTGTATTGATGTTCCGGTTGCTCCCGTACTCCAGGTTACTGTTCCATTACAGCCAGTAGCTCTCAATGTAGCTTTCTCTCCATCACAACATACTGTCTTGTCTGTTGTTACTACAGGGGCGGTTGGCAATGGTTCGCTGCCTATTACTATTGGCAATGAAGCTACCGAAGTGCCACATGCATTGGTACAAGTTGCAGTATATGAACCTGCACTCACTTCTTTCGTAGTGCCTGTGCCTCCTACTGACCATGTTACTGTGCCATTACAACCTGTTGCTGTCAATGTCGCTTTCTCTGTGCCACATACTTTTGACTTATCACTTGTCAAGGTCGGTGGTGTTGGTGTTGCTCCCTGAGTTACAGTGATTGTATTTGAACTTGGGCTACTGCCACAACTGTTGATACATACTGCTGAATAAGTTCCTGCTCCCACAATTATCGTGCTTGTGGTCTCTCCTGTACTCCATTTCAATGTTCCTGAAGTACATGCACTTGCAGACAACGTTACTTTCTCTGTTCCGCATACAGGACCCGTGCTACCTGAGATAGTTGGTGCTGTTGGTACCGTTCCTGGTACTACTATTATCGTATTCGAGGCCGGACTACTGCCACAGATGTTTTCACATACTGCACTGTACGTTCCTGCTCCTACACTGATCGTACTTGTTGTTTCGCCTGTGCTCCACTTCAATGTACCTGTGGTACATGCACTTGCAGACAAGATTACTTTCTCGTTTGCACATACAGGGCCGGTGCTGCCTGTGATAGTCGGTGCGGTTGGCTTGCTCAATTTCTGTATCGTAACAGGTGTCGAACTGCTGCTTGTGCCACAAGTAGTTGTACATGTTGCAGTATAATTACCTGATTCTCCTACTTGTATTGAAGTTCCAGTTGCTCCCGTACTCCAGGTTACTGTTCCATTACAGCCGGTAGCTCTCAATGTAGCTTTCTCTCCATCACAACATACTGTCTTGTCTGTTGTTACTACAGGGGCGGATGGCAATGGTTCGCTGCCTATTACTATTGGCAATGAAGCTGCCGATGTTCCACATGCATTGGTACATGTTGCAGTATATGAACCTGCACTTACTTCTTTCGTAGTGCCTGTGCCTCCTACTGACCATGTTACTGTGCCATTACAGCCTGTAGCTGTCAAGGTCGCTTTCTCTGTGCCACATACTTTTGACTTATCACTTGTCAAGGTCGGTGGTGTTGGTGTTGCTCCCTGAGTTACAGTGATTGTATTTGAACTTGGGCTACTGCCACAACTGTTGATACATACTGCTGAATAAGTTCCTGCTCCCACAATTATCGTGCTTGTGGTCTCTCCTGTACTCCATTTCAATGTTCCTGAAGTACATGCACTTGCAGACAACGTTACTTTCTCTGTTCCGCATACAGGACCCGTGCTACCTGAGATAGTCGGTGCTGTTGGTACTGTTCCTGGTAATACTATTATCGTATTCGAGGCCGGACTACTGCCACAGATGTTTTCACATACTGCACTGTACGTTCCTGCTCCTACACTGATCGTACTTGTTGTTTCGCCTGTGCTCCACTTCAATGTACCTGTGGTACATGCACTTGCAGACAAGATTACTTTCTCGTTTGCACATACAGGGCCGGTGCTGCCTGTGATAGTCGGTGCGGTTGGCTTGCTCAATTTCTGTATCGTAACAGGTGTCGAACTGCTGCTTGTGCCACAAGTAGTTGTACATGTTGCAGTATAATTACCTGATTCTCCTACTTGTATTGAAGTTCCAGTTGCTCCCGTACTCCAGGTTACTGTTCCATTACAGCCGGTAGCTCTCAATGTAGCTTTCTCTCCATCACAACATACTGTCTTATCAGTTGTTACTACAGGGGCGGATGGCAATGGTTCGCTGCCTATTACTATTGGCAATGAAGCTGCCGATGTTCCACATGCATTGGTACATGTTGCAGTATATGAACCTGCACTTACTTCTTTCGTAGTGCCTGTGCCTCCTACTGACCATGTTACTGTGCCATTACAGCCTGTAGCTGTCAAGGTCGCTTTCTCTGTGCCACATACTTTTGACTTATCACTTGTCAAGGTCGGTGGTGTTGGTGTTGCTCCCTGAGTTACAGTGATTGTATTTGAACTTGGGCTACTGCCACAACTGTTGATACATACTGCTGAATAAGTTCCTGCTCCCACAATTATCGTGCTTGTGGTCTCTCCTGTACTCCATTTCAATGTTCCTGAAGTACATGCACTTGCAGACAACGTTACTTTCTCTGTTCCGCATACAGGACCCGTGCTACCTGAGATAGTCGGTGCTGTTGGTACTGTTCCTGGTAATACTATTATCGTATTCGAGGCCGGACTACTGCCACAGATGTTTTCACATACTGCACTGTACGTTCCTGCTCCTACACTGATCGTACTTGTTGTTTCGCCTGTGCTCCACTTCAATGTACCTGTGGTACATGCACTTGCAGACAAGATTACTTTCTCGTTTGCACATACAGGGCCGGTGCTGCCTGTGATAGTCGGTGCGGTTGGCTTGCTCAATTTCTGTATCGTAACAGGTGTCGAACTGCTGCTTGTGCCACAAGTAGTTGTACATGTTGCAGTATAATTACCTGATTCTCCTACTTGTATTGAAGTTCCAGTTGCTCCCGTACTCCAGGTTACTGTTCCATTACAGCCGGTAGCTCTCAATGTAGCTTTCTCTCCATCACAACATACTGTCTTATCAGTTGTTACTACAGGGGCGGATGGCAATGGTTCGCTGCCTATTACTATTGGCAATGAAGCTGCCGATGTTCCACATGCATTGGTACATGTTGCAGTATATGAACCTGCACTTACTTCTTTCGTAGTGCCTGTGCCTCCTACTGACCATGTTACTGTGCCATTACAGCCTGTAGCTGTCAAGGTCGCTTTCTCTGTGCCACATACTTTTGACTTATCACTTGTCAAGGTCGGTGGTGTTGGTGTTGCTCCCTGAGTTACAGTGATTGTATTTGAACTTGGGCTACTGCCACAACTGTTGATACATACTGCTGAATAAGTTCCTGCTCCCACAATTATCGTGCTTGTGGTCTCTCCTGTACTCCATTTCAATGTTCCTGAAGTACATGCACTTGCAGACAACGTTACTTTCTCTGTTCCGCATACAGGACCCGTGCTACCTGAGATAGTCGGTGCTGTTGGTACTGTTCCTGGTACTACTATTATCGTATTCGAGGCCGGACTACTGCCACAGATGTTTTCACATACTGCTGTGTATGTTCCTGCTCCTACACTGATCGTACTTGTTGTTTCACCTGTGCTCCACTTAAGTGTTCCTGTGGTACAGGCACTTGCAGACAAGGTTACTTTCTCATTTGCACATACCGGGCCGGTGCTACCTGTGATTACTGGGGCCGTTGGCTTACTCAATTTCTGTATCGTAACAGGTATTGAACTGCTGCTTGTGCCACATGTTGTTGTACATGTTGCAGTATAATTACCTGATTCTCCTACTTGTATTGATGTTCCTGTTGCTCCCGTACTCCATGTTACTGTTCCATTACAGCCTGTAGCTCTCAATGTAGCTTTCTCTCCATCACAACATACTGTCTTATCTGTTGTTACTACAGGTGCGGTTGGTTTAACTCCAGTTTCAATTACCACCGTATTAGAAGCATTACTTGCACCACATGCATTTGAACAATTGGCCGTGTAATTACCGGCAACACTTACGGTAATAGTTGAAGCAGTTGCACCAGTACTCCATAATAAGGTGCCGTTACACCCTGTTGCTGAAAGTGTCGTACTTTCACCATCACACAGCAATGTTTTAACTGCTGAAATTACAGGTGCACCAGGTGTAGTTCCTTTTGTAACCACAACCGAATTAGATACGCCACTCAAACAACCATTTACTTCACAATTTGCTGTGTAAGTACCTTCTATAGAAACATTTATTGAAGTTCCAGTTTCCCCTGTTGACCATTTAACAATTCCATTGCAATTTGTAATCTGAAGTTTTACACTACCATTTTCACAAAGCGTAGTAGGCCCAACTATTGATACTACAGGAGGATTTGGTTTATCTTTAACAATCACTTTTGCAGTACTTGTTACTGAACAACCATTTACACTAACTGTAATGTTATAAGTTCCTTCATTGGTATTTGTAACATTATTAAGAGTAATTATTCTTCCTGAGGCTGTATAACCATTCGGACCTGTCCAAGAATAAGTTGCACTTGTACCATAATCAGGAAGAGTTATAGTGAGATCTTCACCTTCACAAACCTCAGAAGTTGAACCAATCAATTCGTTAAGTTTTCTTACTTCAACAACAACAGAGGCGGTTGCACTACATCCTTTTGCATCTTTGGCAGTAACATTGTACGTGCCTCCATTTATCAATTGGGCATTTGCAATTTCTGGATTTTGTAATAATGAAGTAAATCCATTTGGACCAGTCCAGGAATAACTTGTACCACCTGTTGATGTCAAAAGGATAGAAGTTCCAGCACAAACCGGAGTATTACTTCCAGCAGTTGCTATTAACTTAGCAGGTTCTGTTATTATGATATCTGTAATCTCCTTTGAACAATTATTAGCGTCTTTTACAACAACTGAATATGTTCCTGCGGTAAGTCCTGTTATTGTTGCAGATGATGGTGCTCCATTACTCCAAACATAAGTGTAAGGTGCTAATCCACCAGTAACATTCACAGAAATACTTCCATCATTTCCATCTTTACATGTAACATTCACAGTGGCAGCATTGGCAACCAACTGTGTGCTTTGATTAATAGTAACCTGGGCTGTAAGTGTACAACTATTGGCATCTGTGATTGTAACTGAATAAGTTCCCGCTACCAAATTGTCAATTATTGAGGTTGTACCACCGTTTGACCAATTATAAGTATAAGGTTGAGTTCCTCCTTTCACAATTATTGTAGCTGAACCAGTATTGTCACCAAAACATTTCACATCAGTTTTAGTTATTGGTCCAGAAATATCCAGTTTTTCAGGAATTCTTACTGTTGAAGTAGAAACTACTACCGGACATTTTCCATCTGCCAAAATTGTATTGGTGATTGTATATGATCCCGAAGCTGCAACTGCCACATTAATAACTCCTGTAGAAGTATTTAAAGCAGAACCTAAAACCGGACTTGAACTAAACACACCTGCCTGTGATCCTGCTCCAAATATAGGAGAAAGGGTAATTGGCTGATTGTAACAAATTGGCGTATTAGGATAATTAAATTCAGCTGACTTGATACATTTATAGAACCCAGCATCAACAGTCTTATTATCATCACCACTTTGTATTGTAATAGATGAAGTTTTACCAGTCACAACATTGGCATCACTATCTTTAGTATCATCAGAACCACTATTCTCAGGACTGTTGGTATAGTCACCAGCAGATCCTGGTGTAACGAATTCTACAGTATAGGTGCCTGGAGCAAGATTAGTAAACTCATATTTACCATTTGCATCAGTAGTAGTTGTCAAACTTACAGGAGCTCCTGTTGAAGTGGTGCCAGTCAATTTTACTGTTGCTCCTGAAATCCCAGGTTCTCCCGAATCTTGAACTCCGTTCTTATTGGTATCTTCCCATACATAGTCGCCCAATTTAGCAGGTTTGAAGTATCCCGCATCAAGCGTCTTGTTCTCTTCTCCGGATACTACTGTCACGCTCTGGGTCGTGCCTGTGGTCTTGTCAGCATCACTGTCTTTGGTATCGTCAGTGCCCTGATTTGGATCCGTCGTTGTATAATCTGCAGGTTTGGTGAACGTAACTGTATAGGTACCAGGTTTCACATTCGTGAATTCATATTTACCTGTCCCATCTGTCGTCGTTGTCAACGTAACAGGGTTGCCCTGTCCGTCGCTGCCGTTCAACTTCACGGTTACTCCTGGAATGCCAGGCTCGGTTGGATCCTGAATTCCATTTCCATTCTTATCTTCAAATACGAAGTCTCCTATAGTCGCTGGTTTGAAGTATCCCGCATCTATCGTTGGATTGTTCTCTCCTGATTCCAATACCACTGTCTGTGATTTGCCTGTAGTAGTATTGGCATCACTGTCTTTGGTATCATCCCCACCTTTGTCCTGAGCAGTTGGCTCATAGCCTGATGGCTTAGTGAATTCTACCACATATTGTACTCCCGGTTTCAGGTTACTGAACTGATATTTACCCGTAGCATCGGTCGTCGTACTGGCTACTACATTGCCGTCTGCATCTTTAGCAGGCTGACCCGCTCCATCCAGCAATTTAACCACTACTCCCTGTATCGGGCTCTCGCCTGAATCCTGTACGCCATTGTAGTTCTTATCTTCCCATACATAGTCGCCCAACTTGGCAGGTTTGAAGTATCCCGCATCAAGCGTCTTGTTCTCTTCTCCGGATACTACTGTCACGCTCTGGGTCGTGCCTGTGGTCTTGTCAGCATCACTGTCTTTGGTATCGTCAGTGCCCTGATTTGGATCCGTCGTTGTATAATCTGAAGGCTTGGTGAACGTAACTGTATACGTACCAGGTTTCACATTCGTGAATTCATATTTACCTGTCCCATCTGTCGTCGTTGTCAACGTAACAGGGTTGCCCTGTCCGTCGCTGCCGTTCAACTTCACGGTTACTCCTGCAATGCCAGGCTCGGTTGGATCCTGAATTCCATTTCCATTCTTATCTTCAAATACGAAGTCTCCTATAGTCGCTGGTTTGAAGTATCCCGCATCGATCGTTGGATTGTTCTCTCCTGATTCCAATACCACTGTCTGTGATTTGCCCGTAGTCGTATTGGCATCACTGTCTTTGGTATCATCCCCACCTTTGTCCTGAGCAGTTGGCTCATAGCCTGATGGTTTGGTGAATTCTACCACATATTGTACTCCCGGTTTCAGGTTACTGAACTGATATTTACCCGTAGCATCGGTCGTCGTACTGGCTACTACATTGCCGTCTGCATCTTTAGCAGGCTGACCCGCTCCATCCAGCAATTTAACCACTACTCCCTGTATCGGGCTCTCGCCTGAATCCTGTACGCCATTGTAGTTCTTATCTTCCCATACATAGTCGCCCAACTTGGCAGGTTTGAAGTATCCCGCATCAAGCGTCTTGTTCTCTTCTCCGGATACTACTGTCACGCTCTGGGTCGTGCCTGTGGTCTTGTCAGCATCACTGTCTTTGGTATCGTCAGTGCCCTGATTTGGATCCGTCGTTGTATAATCTGCAGGTTTGGTGAACGTAACTGTATAGGTACCAGGTTTCACATTCGTGAATTCATATTTACCTGTCGCATCTGTCGTCGTTGTCAACGTAACAGGGTTGCCCTGTCCGTCACTGCCGTTCAACTTCACGGTTACTCCTGCAATACCAGGCTCGGTTGGATCCTGAATTCCATTTCCATTCTTATCTTCAAATACGAAGTCTCCTATAGTCGCTGGTTTGAAGTATCCCGCATCTATCGTTGGATTGTTCTCTCCTGATTCCAATACCACTGTCTGTGATTTACCCGTAGTCGTATTGGCATCACTGTCTTTGGTATCATCCCCACCTTTGTCCTGAGCGGTTGGCTCATAACCCGATGGTTTGGTGAATTCTACCACATATTGTACTCCCGGTTTCAGGTTACTGAACTGATATTTACCCGTAGCATCGGTCGTCGTACTGGCTACTACATTGCCGTCTGCATCTTTCGCAGGCTGACCCGCTCCATCCAGCAATTTAACCACTACTCCCTGTATCGGGCTCTCGCCTGAATCCTGTACGCCATTGTAGTTCTTATCTTCCCATACATAGTCGCCCAATTTAGCAGGTTTGAAGTATCCCGCATCAAGCGTCTTGTTCTCTTCTCCGGATACTACTGTCACGCTCTGAGTCGTGCCTGTGGTCTTGTCAGCATCACTGTCTTTGGTATCGTCAGTGCCCTGATTTGGATCCGTCGTTGTATAATCTGCAGGCTTGGTGAACGTAACTGTATAGGTACCAGGTTTCACATTCGTGAATTCATATTTACCTGTCGCATCTGTCGTCGTTGTCAACGTAACAGGGTTGCCCTGTCCGTCGCTGCCGTTCAACTTCACGGTTACTCCTGCAATGCCAGGCTCGGTTGGATCCTGAATTCCATTTCCATTCTTATCTTCAAATACGAAGTCTCCTATAGTCGCTGGTTTGAAGTATCCCGCATCTATCGTTGGATTGTTCTCTCCTGATTCCAATACCACTGTCTGTGATTTGCCTGTAGTAGTATTGGCATCACTGTCTTTGGTATCATCCCCACCTTTGTCCTGAGCGGTTGGCTCATAACCCGATGGTTTGGTGAATTCTACCACATATTGTACTCCCGGTTTCAGGTTACTGAACTGATATTTACCCGTAGCATCGGTCGTCGTACTGGCTACTACATTGCCGTCTGCATCTTTCGCAGGCTGACCCGCTCCATCCAGCAATTTAACCACTACTCCCTGTATCGGGCTCTCGCCTGAATCCTGTACGCCATTGTAGTTCTTATCTTCCCATACATAGTCGCCCAATTTAGCAGGTTTGAAGTATCCCGCATCAAGCGTCTTGTTCTCTTCTCCGGATACTACTGTCACGCTCTGAGTCGTGCCTGTGGTCTTGTCAGCATCACTGTCTTTGGTATCGTCAGTGCCCTGATTTGGATCCGTCGTTGTATAATCTGCAGGCTTGGTGAACGTAACTGTATAGGTACCAGGTTTCACATTCGTGAATTCATATTTACCTGTCGCATCTGTCGTCGTTGTCAACGTAACAGGGTTGCCCTGTCCGTCGCTGCCGTTCAACTTCACGGTTACTCCTGGAATGCCAGGCTCGGTTGGATCCTGAATTCCATTTCCATTCTTATCTTCAAATACGAAGTCTCCTATAGTCGCTGGTTTGAAGTATCCCGCATCTATCGTTGGATTGTTCTCTCCTGATTCCAATACCACTGTCTGTGATTTACCCGTAGTCGTATTGGCATCACTGTCTTTGGTATCATCCCCACCTTTGTCCTGAGCGGTTGGCTCATAACCCGATGGTTTGGTGAATTCTACCACATATTGTACTCCCGGTTTCAGGTTACTGAACTGATATTTACCCGTAGCATCGGTCGTCGTACTGGCTACTACATTGCCGTCTGCATCTTTCGCAGGCTGACCCGCTCCATCCAGCAATTTAACCACTACTCCCTGTATCGGGCTCTCGCCTGAATCCTGTACGCCATTGTAGTTCTTATCTTCCCATACATAGTCGCCCAATTTAGCAGGTTTGAAGTATCCCGCATCAAGCGTCTTGTTCTCTTCTCCGGATACTACTGTCACGCTCTGAGTCGTGCCTGTGGTCTTGTCAGCATCACTGTCTTTGGTATCGTCAGTGCCCTGATTTGGATCCGTCGTTGTATAATCTGCAGGCTTGGTGAACGTAACTGTATAGGTACCAGGTTTCACATTCGTGAATTCATATTTACCTGTCGCATCTGTCGTCGTTGTCAACGTAACAGGGTTGCCCTGTCCGTCGCTGCCGTTCAACTTCACGGTTACTCCTGCAATGCCAGGCTCGGTTGGATCCTGAATTCCATTTCCATTCTTATCTTCAAATACGAAGTCTCCTATAGTCGCTGGTTTGAAGTATCCCGCATCTATCGTTGGATTGTTCTCTCCTGATTCCAATACCACTGTCTGTGATTTGCCTGTAGTAGTATTGGCATCACTGTCTTTGGTATCATCCCCACCTTTGTCCTGAGCGGTTGGCTCATAACCCGATGGTTTGGTGAATTCTACCACATATTGTACTCCCGGTTTCAGGTTACTGAACTGATATTTACCCGTAGCATCGGTCGTCGTACTGGCTACTACATTGCCGTCTGCATCTTTCGCAGGCTGACCCGCTCCATCCAGCAATTTAACCACTACTCCCTGTATCGGGCTCTCGCCTGAATCCTGTACGCCATTGTAGTTCTTATCTTCCCATACATAGTCGCCCAATTTAGCAGGTTTGAAGTATCCCGCATCAAGCGTCTTGTTCTCTTCTCCGGATACTACTGTCACGCTCTGAGTCGTGCCTGTGGTCTTGTCAGCATCACTGTCTTTGGTATCGTCAGTGCCCTGATTTGGATCCGTCGTTGTATAATCTGCAGGCTTGGTGAACGTAACTGTATAGGTACCAGGTTTCACATTCGTGAATTCATATTTACCTGTCGCATCTGTCGTCGTTGTCAACGTAACAGGGTTGCCCTGTCCGTCGCTGCCGTTCAACTTCACGGTTACTCCTGGAATGCCAGGCTCGGTTGGATCCTGAATTCCATTTCCATTCTTATCTTCAAATACGAAGTCTCCTATAGTCGCTGGTTTGAAGTATCCCGCATCTATCGTTGGATTGTTCTCTCCTGATTCCAATACCACTGTCTGTGATTTGCCTGTAGTAGTATTGGCATCACTGTCTTTGGTATCATCCCCACCTTTGTCCTGAGCGGTTGGCTCATAGCCTGATGGTTTGGTGAATTCTACCACATATTGTACTCCCGGTTTCAGGTTACTGAACTGATATTTACCCGTAGCATCGGTCGTCGTACTGGCTACTACATTGCCGTCTGCATCTTTCGCAGGCTGACCCGCTCCATCCAGCAATTTAACCACTACTCCCTGTATCGGACTCTCGCCTGAATCCTGTACGCCATTGTAGTTCTTATCTTCCCATACATAGTCACCCAATTTAGCAGGTTTGAAGTATCCCGCATCAAGCGTCTTGTTCTCTTCTCCGGATACTACTGTAACGCTCTGGGTCGTGCCTGTGGTCTTGTCAGCATCACTGTCTTTGGTATCGTCAGTGCCCTGATTTGGATCCGTCGTTGTATAATCTGCAGGCTTAGTGAACGTAACTGTATAAGTGCCAGGTTTCACATTCGTGAATTCATATTTACCTGTCCCATCTGTCGTCGTTGTCAACGTAACCGGGTTACCCTGTCCGTCACTGCCGTTCAACTTCACGGTTACTCCTGCAATGCCAGGCTCGGTTGGATCCTGAATTCCGTTACCATTCTTATCTTCAAATACGAAGTCTCCTATAGTCGCTGGTTTGAAGTATCCCGCATCTATCGTTGGATTGTTCTCTCCTGATTCCAATACCACTGTCTGTGATTTACCCGTAGTCGTATTGGCATCACTGTCTTTGGTATCATCCCCACCTTTGTCCTGAGCGGTTGGCTCATAACCCGATGGTTTGGTGAATTCTACCACATATTGTACTCCCGGTTTCAGGTTACTGAACTGATATTTACCCGTAGCATCGGTCGTCGTACTGGCTACTACATTGCCGTCTGCATCTTTCGCAGGCTGACCCGCTCCATCCAGCAATTTAACCACTACTCCCTGTATCGGGCTCTCGCCTGAATCCTGTACGCCATTGTAGTTCTTATCTTCCCATACATAGTCGCCCAATTTAGCAGGTTTGAAGTATCCCGCATCAAGCGTCTTGTTCTCTTCTCCGGATACTACTGTCACGCTCTGAGTCGTGCCTGTGGTCTTGTCAGCATCACTGTCTTTGGTATCGTCAGTGCCCTGATTTGGATCCGTCGTTGTATAATCTGCAGGCTTGGTGAACGTAACTGTATAGGTACCAGGTTTCACATTCGTGAATTCATATTTACCTGTCGCATCTGTCGTCGTTGTCAACGTAACAGGGGTTGCCCTGTCCGTCGCTGCCGTTCAACTTCACGGTTACTCCTGCAATGCCAGGCTCGGTTGGATCCTGAATTCCATTTCCATTCTTATCTTCAAATACGAAGTCTCCTATAGTCGCTGGTTTGAAGTATCCCGCATCTATCGTTATTCCAATACCACTGTCTGTGATTTGCCTGTAGTAGTATTGGCATCACTGTCTTTGGTATCATCCCCACCTTTGTCCTGAGCGGTTGGCTCATAACCCGATGGTTTGGTGAATTCTACCACATATTGTACTCCCGGTTTCAGGTTACTGAACTGATATTTACCCGTAGCATCGGTCGTCGTACTGGCTACTACATTGCCGTCTGCATCTTTCGCAGGCTGACCCGCTCCATCCAGCAATTTAACCACTACTCCCTGTATCGGGCTCTCGCCTGAATCCTGTACGCCATTGTAGTTCTTATCTTCCACATAGTCGCCCAATTTAGCAGGTTTGAAGTATCCCGCATCAAGCGTCTTGTTCTCTTCTCCGGATACTACTGTCACGCTCTGGGTCGTGCCTGTGGTCTTGTCAGCATCACTGTCTTTGGTATCGTCAGTGCCCTGATTTGGATCCGTCGTTGTATAATCTGCAGGTTTGGTGAACGTAACTGTATAGGTACCAGGTTTCACATTCGTGAATTCATATTTACCTGTCGCATCTGTCGTCGTTGTCAACGTAACAGGGTTGCCCTGTCCGTCACTGCCGTTCAACTTCACGGTTACTCCTGCAATACCAGGCTCGGTTGGATCCTGAATTCCATTTCCATTCTTATCTTCAAATACGAAGTCTCCTATAGTCGCTGGTTTGAAGTATCCCGCATCTATCGTTGGATTGTTCTCTCCTGATTCCAATACCACTGTCTGTGATTTACCCGTAGTCGTATTGGCATCACTGTCTTTGGTATCATCCCCACCTTTGTCCTGAGCGGTTGGCTCATAACCCGATGGTTTGGTGAATTCTACCACATATTGTACTCCCGGTTTCAGGTTACTGAACTGATATTTACCCGTAGCATCGGTCGTCGTACTGGCTACTACATTGCCGTCTGCATCTTTCGCAGGCTGACCCGCTCCATCCAGCAATTTAACCACTACTCCCTGTATCGGGCCTCGCCTGAATCCTGTACGCCATTGTAGTTCTTATCTTCCCATACATAGTCGCCCAATTTAGCAGGTTTGAAGTATCCCGCATCAAGCGTCTTGTTCTCTTCTCCGGATACTACTGTCACGCTCTGAGTCGTGCCTGTGGTCTTGTCAGCATCACTGTCTTTGGTATCGTCAGTGCCCTGATTTGGATCCGTCGTTGTATAATCTGCAGGCTTGGTGAACGTAACTGTATAGGTACCAGGTTTCACATTCGTGAATTCATATTTACCTGTCGCATCTGTCGTCGTTGTCAACGTAACAGGGTTGCCCTGTCCGTCGCTGCCGTTCAACTTCACGGTTACTCCTGCAATGCCAGGCTCGGTTGGATCCTGAATTCCATTTCCATTCTTATCTTCAAATACGAAGTCTCCTATAGTCGCTGGTTTGAAGTATCCCGCATCTATCGTTGGATTGTTCTCTCCTGATTCCAATACCACTGTCTGTGATTTGCCTGTAGTAGTATTGGCATCACTGTCTTTGGTATCATCCCCACCTTTGTCCTGAGCGGTTGGCTCATAACCCGATGGTTTGGTGAATTCTACCACATATTGTACTCCCGGTTTCAGGTTACTGAACTGATATTTACCCGTAGCATCGGTCGTCGTACTGGCTACTACATTGCCGTCTGCATCTTTCGCAGGCTGACCCGCTCCATCCAGCAATTTAACCACTACTCCCTGTATCGGGCTCTCGCCTGAATCCTGTACGCCATTGTAGTTCTTATCTTCCCACATAGTCGCCCAACTTGGCAGGTTTGAAAATACCAGCGTCAACTGTTAGATTATTATCGCCGCTTGACAATACAATTGTTCCGGTTATGCCTGTTAATTTATCGGCATCGCTATCTTTTGCATCATCTGTACCTTGATCTTTATCTGAACCTGTATAACCCAAAGGTTTAACAAATTCAACTACATAATTACCTGGAACTAAATCTTCAAAAAGATATTTTCCATTAATATCTGTGGTAGCAGTCAATGATACAGGTAATCCGTCACGGTCAGTACCAGTTAATTTAACTGTAACACCAGAAACACCTGGTTCGGTTGGATCCTGAATTCCGTTACCGTTTTTATCTTCAAATACCAAATCACCCAATGATGCAGTAGGAATTACATATGCATCATCCCCATCATCTTCATCTGCAAGATCTTTAGAATCATCATTATCCTCAGAACCAACCTTTCCATTATTGTTGGTATCAGCACCATTTCCTGGGTTAGAATCAGGATCATACTGGTCAACATCTTTTATTTCGGCCAGATTCACGAATGAAATACCTTGAGCAGGTTGACCTACAGTAACAGTAACTTTTAGTTCAACTGATGCATTTGGAGCAATACTTGGAACATTCCAAGACACTGTATTTCCAGAAGCTGAACCAGAATTTGAAATATTTACCGGATTAGAATAACCATTTGGCAATTTATCCTCAACCAAAACATTGGTAGCTACGTCAGGCCCTTCATTAGTTACTTTAACTGTAAATGTAACAGTAGAACCAACTTTAGGATATTTATCATCAACCAATTTTACCAATTTCAGGTCAGCAACTTTAGGTACTACTTTCTCGTCATCAGCATCGTCTTCATCCTGTGGATCTACAGGGTCATTGCTGCTGTTATCTACTGATCCTACACTTCCATCATTGTCCTTGTCAGGATTATTGGTTGGGTCACTGTCTGGATCATACTGATCTACATCTTTGATCTTAGCAATATTGTTGAATACATTACCTGATACAGGTGCTTTCACTTTTGCAGTAAATGTCAAACTTGTGCTGCCATTGGCGGCTATGTTTGGTACATTCCAGGTAATTGTGCTACCCGCTAAGGTTCCGCCACCACTGATGGCTGAGATAGTCTCATAGCCATTTGGTACTGTATCTTCTATTACCACATTCGTTGCTGCCTGTGGCCCTTTGTTGTCTACTTTAATCGTAAACGTTACTACATCTCCAACATTTGGTGTTGCATTACTCACTGTCTTAACCAACTCAAGGTCGGCTACCTGTGGCAATACTTTCTCATCATCAGCATCGTCTTCATCCTGTGGATCTACAGGGTCATTGCTGCTGTTATCTACTGAACCTACACTTCCATCATTGTCCTTGTCAGGATTGTTGGTTGGGTCACTGTCTGGATCATACTGATCTACATCTTTGATCTTAGCAATATTGTTGAATACATTACCTGATACAGGTGCTTTCACTTTTGCAGTGAATGTCAAACTTGTGCTGCCATTGGCGGCTATGTTTGCTACATTCCACGTAATTGTGCTACCCGCTAAGGTTCCGCCACCACTGATGGCTGAGATAGTCTCATAGCCGTTTGGTACTGCATCTTCTATTACTACATTCGTTGCTGCCTGTGGCCCTTTGTTGTCTACTTTAATCGTAAACGTTACCACGTCTCCAACATTTGGTGTTGCATTACTCACTGTCTTAACCAACTCAAGGTCGGCTACCTGTGGCAATACTTTCTCATCATCAGCATCGTCTTCATCCTGTGGATCTACAGGGTCATTGCTGCTGTTATCTACTGAACCTACACTACCGTCATTGTCCTTGTCAGGATTGTTGGTTGGGTCACTGTCTGGATCATACTGATCTACATCTTTGATCTTAGCAATATTGTTGAATACATTACCTGATACAGGTGCTTTCACTTTTGCAGTGAATGTCAAACTTGTGCTGCCATTGGCGGCTATGTTTGGTACATTCCACGTAATTGTGCTACCCGCTAAGGTTCCGCCACCACTGATGGCTGAGATAGTCTCATAGCCGTTTGGTACTGCATCTTCTATTACTACATTCGTTGCTGCCTGTGGCCCTTTGTTGTCTACTTTAATCGTAAACGTTACCACGTCTCCAACATTTGGTGTTGCATTACTCACTGTCTTAACCAACTCAAGGTCGGCTACCTGTGGCAATACTTTCTCATCATCAGCATCGTCTTCATCCTGTGGATCTACAGGGTCATTGCTGCTGTTATCTACTGAACCTACACTACCGTCATTGTCCTTGTCAGGATTATTGGTTGGGTCACTGTCTGGATCATACTGATCTACATCTTTGATCTTAGCAATATTGTTGAATACATTACCTGATACAGGTGCTTTCACTTTTGCAGTAAATGTCAAACTTGTGCTGCCATTGGCGGCTATGTTTGGTACATTCCACGTAATTGTGCTACCCGCTAAGGTTCCGCCACCACTGATGGCTGAGATAGTCTCATAGCCGTTTGGTACTGCATCTTCTATTACTACATTCGTTGCTGCCTGTGGCCCTTTGTTGTCTACTTTAATCGTAAACGTTACCACGTCTCCAACATTTGGTGTTGCATTACTCACTGTCTTAACCAACTCAAGGTCGGCTACCTGTGTAAATCCTGCATCAATTGTAGAATTATTTTCACCAGAAGTAAGTAGTATTTGTTGAGATTTACCTGTAGTTGGATCTGCATCACTATCTTTTGCATCATCAGCACCCTGATCTTTTGCTGATGGCTTGTATCCATTTGGAGCAGTAAACTGAACTACATAAGTTAAGCCTGGCTTAAGATTTGAAAATTCATATTTGCCATTGGCATCAGTTGTTGCAGAAGCAACATTATTTCCATCAGCATCTTTTGCAGGGTTTCCTAATTGATCAACAAGTTTCACAACTACACCTTGAATAGGTGTTTCACCAGAGTCCTGAATTCCATTATTATTCCAGTCATACCAAACATAGTCACCTAATTTCGCAGGAATAAAGAATCCGGCATCTAAAGTAGGATTGTTATCTCCACTATTAAGGGTAACAGTCTGAGTTTTACCTGTTATTTTGTCTGCATCACTGTCTTTTGTGTCATCTGTTCCCTGATTTACATCAGTTGGAGTATATCCTGAAGGTTTAGTAAAGGTTACACTATAGTCTCCTGGTTTAAGTCCGGAGAATTCATATTTTCCATCAGTACCGGTCTGAACAGAAGCTGTAACAGGGTTACCTTGACTATCGGTACCATTCAAAGTAACTGTTATGTTTGGTATTCCAGTTTCTCCAACATCCTGAATACCGTTAGCATTTTTGTCAACAAAAACAAAATCTCCAATTTTTGCAGGTTGATAGAAACCGGCATCGATTGTTGAATTATTTTCACCTGAACTTAAAATTACAACTGGTGATTTGCCAGTGGTTAAGTCAGCATCACTATCCTTGGTATCATCAGTTCCTTTATCTTTTGCAGTTGGTGAGTAACCGGATGGTTTTGTAAACTCAACTACGTATTTAGAACCTGGTTTAAGGTTTGTAAATTCATATTTGCCATTAGCATCCGTAACAACTGAAGCAACAGGATTACCATTTGCATCTTTTGCCTGAGCACCGGTATCATCCAATAATTTTACAGTTACACCAGAAAAAGGATTTTCACCTGAATCCTGAATTCCATTATAATTTTTATCAACCCAAACATAATCTCCTAATTTTGCCGGCAAGAAATATCCCGCATCAAGAGTGGTATTATTATCACCGCTTTGAAGCGTTACAGGAGCAGTAATTCCAGTTGTTTTATCGGCATCACTATCTTTTGAATCATCAGTCCCTTGATTTGGTTCGGTGGTAGTATATTGAGCAGGCTTTTCAAATGTTACAGTATAAGTACCTGGTTTTAAGCCTGCAAACTCATATTTACCGTCGATTCCGGAAGTAGTAGTTGCTGTTACAGGATTTCCAAGACCATCTGTTCCATTGAGTGTTACTTTTACTCCTGTAATTCCTGGTTCACCACTATCCTGAATTCCATTTCCGTTTTTATCATCAAAAACAAAATCACCTATTTTTGCAGGTTGATAGAATCCGGCATCTATACTTGAATTATTTTCACCGGAAGTTAAAATGACAACCGGAGATTTACCTGTAGTAATACTTGCATCACTATCTTTTGTATCATCTGTGCCTTTATCAGCACCTGTTGGTTCATATCCTGCTGGTTTTGTAAACTCAACAACATATTTTAAACCAGGTTTTAGATTGTTAAAGACATATTTTCCAGTAGCATCCGTAACCACTGTAGCAACAGGGTTTCCATTAGCATCTTTTGCCTGAGCACCCGTTTCGTCAAGAAGTTTTACAGAAACTCCAGATAAAGGCAATTCACCACTATCCTGAATTCCATTATAATTTTTATCAACCCACACATAGTCACCTAAACTTGCAGGTTTGAAGAAACCGGCATCAATGGTAGTATTATTTTCATTTACACCCAGATTAATTGGTGCAGTAACACCGGTAGTTTTATCAGCGTCACTATCTTTTGCATCGTCAGTTCCCTGGTCTTTATCACTAGCCGTATAGCCACCAGTTGGTTTACCAAATGTTATAGTGTAAGTTCCTTTTACCAAATTAGGGAATATATATTTTCCAGTTGCATCGGTAGTTGTATTAAATGTCACCAGATTTCCAAAAGCGTCTGTTCCATTTAATTGTACTTGAACACTCTGAATTCCTGGCTCACCTGAATCCTGGATGCCATTTCCGTTTTTATCTTCAAAAACAAAATCTCCAATACTTGATAAGCATGAGTTAACAGTTACGGCTACGGAAGCAGTAGATGTACAACCATTTGCACTTGTAACAGTTAATGTATATGTACCACCATTAGTAAGTTTAGCATTTGAAATCGATGGGTTCTGAAGTCCACTTGTAAATCCGGCAGGACCTGACCAACTGTAAGAGGCAGCATTAGTCCAGGTACCTGACAGAAGATTAATAGTTTCTGTTTGACAAACCGCCGAAACAACCGGAACACCAGTGGTTGATGGATTTGGATTTACAACTACTTTAACTTCATCAGATGCATCACAACCACCTTTTAATACTGTTAAGACATAATCGGTAGTTGAAGTAGGACTAACTGTAAAGCTCTGCTGAGTTGAAAGTACAGTGCTTGAAGTTGAACTTCTCCACTCATAGGTTGCACCAGCAACTGTAGCAGCAGTCAAAGTTACACTTCCACCTGCACAAATTGACTTATCAGTACCCGCATCAGCTGAAACATTATTTTTTGTAACAACTACTACATCAGAACCTGTACAACCATTACAGCTTGTCACAGTATAAGTATATGAACCAGATTGATTCACGGTAACTCTACTCTGATTGCTAGCTCCAACTATTCCAGGACCAGACCAAGCATAAGTTACAGCATTGGAATAAGTATCAGGTGTTGAATACTTTATATAATCAAGTCTGAATGCACATTTTCCATTATCAGTTACTTTAATATACCTGGCTGATGCCGTTAATGTATATGTATATTCTACGTAAGAAGTATGATTAAATGTTTTTGAAGTCACCAAATCATAATAACCTGTTCCAGCTGAATTAGATGCCTGTATTTTTGCATCAGAAATTGTTGAAGTGGTATTTTCACAATGTTCCAATTTAAGGTTTGCTCTAATAACAGTTCCTGCTGGCAAAGTTTTGCCTAAATCAAGTGTTATTGATGAAGTGCCCTGTCCTGATTTTGTCCAAAGTTTTGCCCCTGCATTATCACCACAAACTTTCGCATAATCGAGATTAGCTATCCAACCAGTTGAAGTATTAATCGTAGTTGCACATACTGTTTCACCTGGAGTACCACAAGAAACAACTCCAGTGACTGTTCCATCCAAAACAACCTGATCTGTATTACATAATGTTTTGTCTTCACCAGCATTAACAACAATATTGTCTTTTACAGTAACATTTGAAGTGGCTGTAGCGGTACAAGTTTTTCCATTTGATATTATTGTAGCTGTAACGGTATAAACACCCGATTGAGTTGGCTGAACATTATTCAAAGTAAGAACATTGCTTGTGCCAACTATTGCTCCAGAAGGTGATTTCCATGAATAAGTAAGATTACAACCTGCAGGCATTGTTTTTTCAAATGCCGCTGTTAAAGTTACATTGGCACCTGCACATAAATCAGTAGATGAAGCAGTTACCGCAAGATTAAACGGCACATAGTTTCCTAAATTAAAATTGAAATCACCATGACTGTTTCCGGCACTCCATCCATATGTACCGCCATTTGTAAAGGTAACATTGTACCAGCCAGAAGCTCCAAAATTGTTTGTGTTTACATTGGCTCCTGTCCCAACTTGGAACGAAGGCATAGAATTGGTTGCATTGTCACTAATAGAAACAACCATTCCTTTATAAATACCACTGGCATCACCAGTAAGTGAACCAGAAGCGGTAGTATAATAATATAGGTCATTGCCATAAGTTGAGCATGAGTTTGGTTTCGGGCTATAAGTAGGAGTAGTTGATGTGCGACCTGATAAATTGTATTCCACATTAATACAGTCATTTGTACCTCCACCTACAGCACATACTTTACCATATAGTTTTGCTGTTCCGTCACAGTACTCTTCAAATTTCAAAGTTGAAGTTTTAAAATACTGATAGTTGGCCTGACCAGAAGAAGAATTCATTGGGAGCCACAAAGAATAATACTTTGTTGCATTTGCATCACAGGCTCCTCCAAGTAAATTATCGGTAACTACTCTTGAACCTGAAAGACAAATCGGATCATTGGTTCCAATATTCTTTACTATTATTTTATGTTTAACAAAAGTGCTACAAGGATCAAGTGGCTTGAAACATGCATAATAATAATAAGTACCCAATGATGAAGGGGCAGTTACATTCAAATTTGCTGTGGTACCTGTGACAGTAACCTCGCCAACCGAAGTATATGAAGTGAGTTGAGACAATGCTGTCACATTTTCAGTTGACCTTATCCATTCTATTTTTGTACCATTCGGTGCATTGGTCGTAACCGACAATGTAAATATTTGAGATGGATTAACTTCAGCAACACTTGGATCAGGATTAGTCAAAGTATTGGTACAGTTATCAACACAAGTGAGATTCACTGTTGCCGTTCCTTGACATGAACTATTTGGATCCTGAACCGTTACTGTATATGAACCCGCAGCAAGGTTTGAAAATACATTTGAAGACTGGAACGCACCGGAATTTAATTTATATTGATAAGTCCCGCTACCTCCTGTAGCACCAATTGTCAGACTTCCATTGGTATAGCCACCACAAGAAGGGTCAACCTTGGAACTAATACTTGCGGTAAGTGCATCGTAGCATTTGGTAAGAGTAACATCATCAATTTTCAATGCAGTACCTCTGGCATGTCCGACTACCCTGACCTTTGTGGTGTTAGCAGGTGCAATATATTGTATAGCATTTACAGGCTGTAATGACCCATTATATATATGAGTAACATACGAACTTGCTGATTTCGCCAATAAGGTATTTCCGTTATAAAATTCCAGGAATAACTCTGCAACAGAATTTGAACATGAACTACAATGAGTAGCTGCTTTTGCATTGAAAGTTAATTTTGTTCCTGAAGTCATTGTAATATCCTGATAGATATAATAATCAGAATTGTAATCAGGGTTATTTAAAACACCAAAATTTCCGGTAGTTGAACCGGTACCTAAAGACCATTGTCCATTTGTAGCAGTCCAACTACTTGGAGGGTTTCCAGTTGACATATTGCCATTGGTAACCAGATTATTGGAAGTACATGCACATGAAAAACATGCGGAAACAGGTGTTGTAAAAGTTACATCGGTAAAACAAGCTTCTTTTCCACTCCAGATTCTAACAGTATAAGTTGTATTTGATTTAAGACCAGTAAAAGTTAAGGATGTTTGTCCTGAACCAAGAGTTTTATTGGTTGCAGCACCAAGTAAAGGAACCTGACCATAGGTTGAGCCCTCGTTAATATCAGCTTTCGTAACTACTGATGAACTGTAAACTAAGGAATTAATTGTTGCTGAAGCATTTTGATTAGGAGTTGATCCATTGCATGATGCTGGAGTAATATTAATATTTCCGCTATTTACGACCTGAGTTGCACATTCACATTTAAAATTACCTCCAACAAAGGCTATTGACTTAGCTTGTGCACCTGCCACATATTGTAAATATGTAGCAAAGCCACCATTAGAAGGATCAAACTTTGTAACACAATCACCTGCAAAAGTTGTAATATAAAGTTTGCCATCGTAATCAAAAGCAATATCAAATGGATCTACTTTCCCGGTATTAATCTGTCCTGTCCTTGAGCTTGGTGTCGGGAAATTATATGAGGAGATTAAAGTACCCGAAGCAGTATATTTATATATTTTATCTGGAATATTGCTATTGTCGTTTGAGGCTACAGCCCAAAGATTTCCGCTTGCATCAAAAACAACACCTCTGTAATGAAACCCAGCCGGAGCAGTGGCTATCAAAGTACTTCCACCTGTAAGGGAGGAATTTAATGATTCAATGGTACTTGTACCATTATTGGCTTGCCAGTTGGTTGAAACATAAACTTTACCAGTTGTAGGCTGAATAGCCGAACCCCAAAAATCTTTTGAAGAAGAATTTATTAGCGAAGTTTTTGCAAAACTGGCAACAATTGAATTTGTTGTTGTACTTATTTTATAAAGTTTATTATAAGTAGATACAAACAAAAAGGAATAATCTGATGAGATTGATACGTCAAGGATGTCTTCACCCGGAACCGGAATAGGAGTTTTAAATGAGGCCGTGGCATAATCATAAACCCGTATTTCTCCCTGGTTACAACAAGTGGCAATGTAAGCGATGCTTTTGGTAGGATCCATTACCATACCTTCGCCACCTCCTCCAGATAGCCCACAGTTTAGAATTCCACCACCAGTGGTAAACTGATACACATCAGTTCGAGAAGTGGAGTTTCCTGTAAGCTCTCCTACCAGCATAAAATATTTATCCTGGCCTGGAATGGCATTTTGGGCATTAACATGAGCAGCACCTATAACCATTGGAATTGCTGCAAGGGCAAAGCTCCGCCAAACCGATGCTTTTTGTAAAATGAAACCCTGGCTTTTTCTCCGGAAAAAATTATTTCCAAAAAAGGCCAAAAGCCTTAAAATACTAAAAACAACAAAATGGAAAAATGATTTCCCAGTTTTATTGTCAGGCATTTCCGAATGTCCAAAACTGTAACTGTATAAGTTTTGAATCAATTTAGCGTGTCTCATATTTGTTTTAGTATAAATTTTCTCAATCAAACTCTTTTATTAATTATTGAAACATCATAATGACGTTCTTTCCTATTTTTTTTCCTTCAACTAATCCCATTTCATTATCAAGCCTGGTATGTATGCCAGCATAAAGTCTCGACATTGCACATTCTTCAGCTGCTTCATAAAACGATTTGTATTTTCTTGGCTTAAAACCAATCATCCTTTCAATGTAAACCTCGCGATTTGCATGAGTATCGTCTGTAAATGCAAAATTATCACCATATAAATTGGTGAGCACCTCAGCAAATGCACCAGCTTGACCGGCATGTCCCGAATAATAAGCTGGAAAAGGAGGTTCTTTAAAAAACATATCCCATTTGGTGTCAATATTAAAATATATGAATCCAAATGGTCTTTCTACATTATGTACAAATTTTGTCTTCCAGCAGTTTATAAAAGCGTCAGCGGTTGCCATCCCAACTGCTGCATAAGTTTCTGCGGCTTTAACTAAATCAGGTTTCGATTTTTCAATTATCAGCGTGGCTAAATTAAAGGAATGTCCCGGAGGTGAAGAAGTTTCTGAAGGGTCATCGCTCCACCAAAGTGCAACTTCTTTTTGCTCCTGTGTTAAATTTTTCCCTACATTATATACTTCATACATATAGTTGTAATATTCAGAACCTTTATTGTAATCATATTTGATCATTTCAGGAATAGGCAATACATGATTATCCTTCGAAAAGGCCCTGTTATTACCCCATTTGTGATGCATCGGAAGTGGAATTTCCGATTGTCCTTTTACAGGTGGGAACCACTGACCATTTCCCTGTGTAAATTGATAAGTAGTATCAAAAATATTGTATTGCTCATTGTGACCTCCGTCGGTTTTTGACCATTCAAAAATTGCCTTCGCAATTGATTGACCATAAGCAATAGAAGCCTGAATTTCTTCTGGTGAGCTTTTACCGGAATATTTTAAAAGGTTTTCTTTTTCCAAAATCTGGACTTTTTCCAAATTCGAAGGAGTTGTAAACCAAAATATGTCTTTGATAATCTGAGCTTGTCCTGCATTAAGTGCCAGTCTGTAATTTAATCTGATATTTTCCTGAGGAGCCGGAACTGATTCCAGACCAGTAAGTTTTCCGGCAAGCGAATGATACTGTGTATTACTTTTTACAACAGTCTCATACATGGTCAATCCGGCATAGCCTGTAAACCTGGAATTAAAAGTAGGAGTACCGTTGTGAGTTGTTCTAAACATTTCAGTAATAAATTTCCCCCAACTCGTCACTAAAGCAACATCTTCCTTTTTTGAGTTTTGGGAAAATGTACTGAATGAAATTACCATAAAAAGAAGCATGATAATACTTCTGAGTAATACAGAAGCAAAATCAATCGAAGAAAAATTCTTGCATGTAGAATTTCTGGTCATTTATAAAGATTCACTCAAAAAATTTATTAATATTTTTACTTTTTACCTTTTTTTAAATCCTAAAAAATACCTTTGGCACAATTTTTGTATCTTTTTCGGTGTGCTTTTAAGCTTCATTTTTTACAATTTATACTTACTAGGAATTTTTTAAACTTGTGTCAAAAACCCTCAAAATCTTATATTTTGAAGGGAATGAGCACTTATTTGTATTTTCGTAGTAATTCATATTACTATAAATTGAGCAAAAATCATGCTAGAAACATCCGTTTTTAGCCTGGGTTTTTTTTCATATTTATTTTGACTATATATCTTCGATACAGTCACCATATTTTTGTTACTTTGCAGTCACAAAAATTTAGCATTTTCAAGTGAAACTCTGGCAAAAAGACAATTCCAAAAAAACTAACGAAATCATCGAAAAGTTTACAGTCGGAAAAGACCGTGAACTAGATATCCACTTGGCAACATTTGATTTATTGGGTTCGATGGCTCACATGATTATGCTTGAAAGCATCGAATTATTAGAGAAGCACGAGCTGAATTTATTGTTAAAAGAGTGCAAGGATATATATTTTAATTATATAAGTCAAGAAAAATTTGAAATTTCTGATGGAATTGAAGATATACACTCGCAAATTGAGTTCCTTTTAACTGAGAGAATTGGAGAAACAGGCAAAAAAATTCATAGCGGAAGATCAAGAAACGATCAGGTTTTGGTTGACTTAAAAATGTTCCTTCGCAGCAAAATTGAAGAAATTGTTACTGAAGGTAAAATACTGTTTGATGAATTAATTGAAAGAAGTAATGAACATAAAAATGATTTGCTTCCGGGCTATACCCATCTTCAGATTGCAATGCCATCCTCTTTCGGGCTTTGGTTTGGTGCCTATGCCGAAAGTCTGGTTGATGACTTTCTGGTTTTACATGGTGCATATAAAGTAGTTAACAAAAATCCGTTGGGCTCTGGAGCTGGTTATGGCTCATCTTTCCCACTTAATAGAAAACTAACTACTGAACTACTAGGTTTTGATGATCTTAATTATAATGTAGTATATGCTCAGATGACTCGAGGAAAATCTGAATTTATTATTTCACAGGGAATTGCTAACCTGGCTGCAACAATCTCGAGGTTGTCAATGGATGTATGCCTTTATAATAGTCAAAATTTTGGTTTTATTTCTTTACCTGATGAAATGACCACTGGTTCAAGTATTATGCCTCATAAGAAAAATCCGGATGTTGCTGAAATTCTGAGAGGAAAGACCAATAGATTAAAAGGTTTACCTGCCGAAATTGCTTTTGTGCAGTCCAATTTACCATCGGGTTATCATCGTGAATTTCAAATATTAAAGGAGATTATTATTCCTTCTATAGATGAAATATTGGATTGTATTAAAGTCACCGCATTTATGGTAAAAAATCTTCAGGTAAAAACCAATCTGCTTGATGATAAAAAATATGATCCGATTTTTAGTGTTGAAAATGTAAATGCTGAAGTTCTTAGAGGTGTACCATTTAGAGATGCTTATAAGAAAATCGGAATGGAAATAGAATCTGGAGATTTTGTCGCAAACAAGAACCTCAACCATACTTTGGAAGGCAGTATCGGTAACTTATGTAATAATGAAATCGAAAGAATGATGAATGAAGTGATTGACTCTTTTAATTTTGAAAAGACGAGAAAGGCATTTGATAATTTATTAAATTTTCATACAATTTATTAATTATCAAACTATCTAAATACAATAATTTTGACTATGATTTTTAAATCTGTTTTTCTATTTTAAACAATAGAAATCTTAACCAAAATCTCTGACTATCAAATTCATACAAGTGAATTAAAAAATCTTTTCTCTTTTTTTAGAAAAATCGAATCAACCCAACTACTTCTAAAATGCAATACTTCGGGTCAAGTTTTTTAAAATCCATTTATTAAATTCAAATGTTAGTGGGTATCTGATTAAGCTGTATAGAAAAAATATCAGAGTATTAAAGTTAATGCCAAATTGGACACCAGGATATCAAGGTGGCAAACCGGCAAATGTGTATTATAATATGCCAATTGTATATAAACTTGATGGAGGAAGAAAAACTTCTAAACGATTCAGGAATTAAGTTTTAATTCTCATCTCAATTATATTCGAACCAATACAGTAAAGTACATAATAGTTCAGAAGCGGGAAATGCGTAGTTTTGGATATTCAACCATCCAGAATGAAACATTTCCTTTTTTTATTTCTTCTGCCAGGAGTTTTATTTTCTCAAAAAATAAATAGAAAGACGGTTTTTGACCGGCATAAAATCACACTCTCTGAAGTTGATACGCTCAGCAGCCTAAGTATTGGAAATGGACGCTTCGCAATGACCATGGATGTTACCGGTTTGCAGTCATTTCCCGAATATTATAAAAAAGGTATTCCGCTTGGTACACTGTCAGAATGGGGCTGGCATAGTTTTCCATCATCCAAAAACTTTACAATTGAAGAAACCCTGCAACCACTCAATTCCCATGGTCGCACTGTCCCTTATGCCAGACAGTGGCCCCCTGGAACTCCTCAGAATGAAGCTGCCAATTATATCCGACAAAACCCTCATCGGGTTCATCTGGCATCTTTAGGTTGGGAAATAGAACTGGCTAATGGCAAAACTTTTTCAATAGCTGACCTGATGAATATCAATCAATCACTCGATATGTATTCCGGTGAGATTTTGAGTGAGTTTTGGATTGAAGGAAAAAAAGTAGCTGTAAGAAGTATTTTTGACCAGAAAAAAGACATTTTAACTGTTAAAATAAATTCAAGGCTGATTGTTGAAGGTAAAATAAAAATAAAAATTCGGTTCCCTTACCCTACCGATAAGTTTGAAGACGAAGCAGCACTTTTTGACAAAGAAGAATATAAAAGACTGAAATTAAAGTATTTAAATCTTAATACCGCTCAAATTGAAAGAAATCTTGATGATCTGCAATATTTTGTCAAAATCAATTCAGAAAATCAACAAATTAGTCAAAGTCCACTTCCTGATGGATTTCTATTTACACCCGAAACCAATTCCGAGGAATGGAGATTTACAGTGAGTTTTTCGAAAGAAAACAATACAAAAAATATTGATTATAAATCAGTTAAAAACAAATCCAAAAAAATTAACGACCACTTTTGGAAAAAGGGCGGCATTATCGATTTTTCGGAAACTAACGACCCCAAAGCTTTCGAGCTGGAAAGACGAATGGTAACCAGTCTTTATCTTACAAAAATTAATTGTCAGGGCAATTCTTTTCCACAAGAAACCGGCCTGACCTATAATTCCTGGTATGGAAAACCTCACATGGAAATGGCGTGGTGGCATGGCGTGCATTTTGCTCAATGGGGCAGACCAGAAATTTTGGAAAAACAAATGAACTGGTATTTCAGAGTAGAAAAAATTGCAGAAAAAATTGCCAAAAGACAAGGTTTTGGTGGTCTGAGATGGCAAAAAATGACAGATAATGATGGGCAGGAAACAGCCTCTTCTGTGGGATCGTACCTGATTTGGCAACAACCGCATTATATATATTTTGCTGAACAAATCATAAAAGAGAAAAACAAAAAAGCAATTCTCGAAAAATATTACCCTTTAATAGAGAAAACTGCAGACTTTATGGCTGATTTTGCTTTTTTTGACCCAAATCTTAAAAGATATATACTTGGTCCCGGAGTAATCGCCGCACAGGAAAGATTTGACCCAAAAGTTACTTTTAACCCTACTTATGAACTCGCATATTGGCGTTGGGGGTTGGAAACTGCACAAAAATGGAGAAATATAATGGGTTTTCCGGACAATGAAAAATGGCAGATGGTTTTAGACAATCTTTCACCCCTACCTATAGAAAATGATATCTACCTTGGAGCCGAAAGTGCCAAAGATTCCTATACCAATCCCTACCTCATGACCGATCACCCAAGTGTTTTGGGGGCATTTGGAATGCTCCCGGCCACCAAGGACATTAATCCTGGAGTAATGGAAAACACCTTGAATCTGATTTGGGAGAAATGGCATTGGGATGATACCTGGGGCTGGGATTTCCCGATGACCGCCATGACCGCTACACGACTCAATATGCCCGAAAAAGCCATTGAGGCAATCCTGATGCCAATCAGAACGAATACTTACCTCAAAAATGGACACAATTATCAGGACTCCAGGCTGCGGCTATATTTACCCGGAAACGGTGGATTTCTCTCTGCCTTGGCATTAATGGCCGAAGGTTCATTTGACCAACCCTTCAAAAACTTAGGTTTCCCCAAAGATTGGAAAGTTAAATCTGAGAGTTTGAAGAAAATTGACTAGTCCTAAATAAAATATACCCTGATTTTGTCCTTCACAATTTTTTTAAAAAAACACATAAATTACTTCAAATCAAAACAATATGATTTTAAACAGTATTTTTCTTCTCAATTTCTTAAATAAATCTAATTTCTATTTCAGCCACCCTACTCATTGTCTTATTCTATAGCTCAAAGTGAGATTTATCTGTCTGGGTCTGAATTGGCGGTTATTTTCTGTATAAAAATTCACTCCTTGACTTATTGTTCTCATCCATCTGGAATTGAATACATCCAGAATACTGAAGTTTATCGCCCCTTTGCGTTTAAGAATCTCTTTTTTTAATGATAAATCCAGAAAATAAATCGCTTTTCTGCTGCCTTGGGCGGTTTTTTGGGCAGCTTCATAATTATATCTAAACTGAATATCCAATTTTTGCGGAAAAACAAATCTGGATGTGGCTCTGGCAAACCAGCTAACTGTTTCAGCTAAGTATATCTTATCAATATTGCTTCCGTCAATACTGGCATGAAAAAGATTAAAGTTTCCATCCAGTTTCCACCATTTATAAGGTGAATAATTTCCGGTAAATTCTACCCCGAATGCTTTCTGGAAATTCAGATTTTCAGGACGGTTTTGTGAGAAACCGGACTCATCAACATATCTGATATTAAAAATAAAATCAGAAGTGTATCGATAATACACCGACGAAACAAGGGAAGTCTTTTCCAGATTGAGCAAATGTCCCAATTCCAGCACATCACTAAATTCGGGATTAAGATCAGGATTTCCGCTATTAAAATTCCGGCTGTCGGAAAGAGTCGAAAACGGGCTCAAATCATTATAAACTGGTCTTCTGATTCTTCGGCTATAACTCAATTGCAAAGAGTTTTTTTCATCTAAAGCATAAGTAAAATGTCCGCTTGGAAACAAATTCCTATAGTTTCTGGGGTTGGTTTCATTGGTTTTTTGTAATTCAGTGATTATGCCCGTACCTTCGGCTCTCAGTCCAATTTGGTAAGTTATTTTTTTAAATTTATTCGAAACAATCCCATAAACTCCGGCAATGTTCTCCCTGTAAATAAAATAATTATCCAGCCAATCAATAGGCTTTTCGATTCCTTCCAGATTAAGGTCATTGACAACATAATCATTGACCATATCACGGAAAGAATACCTTAATCCGGTTTCAATTTTTCCATTTTTTGAAAATGGATGGATGTAATCTACCTGAAAAAGGTATTGTTTTTCAAATTCATCATTAATCGAAGTTTGTATAAAAGTATTGCTCTGATTTACCATTCCATCGGGATTTTGAGCATTTTGAGTAAAAGTTTGGTCAGAATTTTCGAAATGATCCAGATACCTGAACTGAGCAGAAAGTTCGTGACCTTTTTCGGCAAATTCTTTTTTATAATTAAGCACATATTCCGACATAGGCTCTATCTCTTTTTCTTTTTGCACCCTCAAAGTTGTTAATATAGGATGAGCAAAATCACCCAAAAAATCACGGTAGGTGTTTTCAGTATGTCTGTTCCCGCCGGCTTTACTATAAAGATAAGAGCCTGTCAAAACGCTTTTTTCAGAAAAGTAATATTCCAACCCCCCTCTGATGTTATTGTCAAATCCCGATACTTTTCCTGTATTTTCCAATTGAAGAATCTTCAAAGTATCCGCCGAGTTTACTTCCTGATACATGTCTCCCCGATACGGATTGCTCCGATAGGCAAGTGCGTAATTAATAAAAAAATTAAGTTTCTTTTTACGATAGTTTAAGTTAGCCGCCAACCCAAAATTATCAGGAATACCAGAAATGGCTTCAAAGGAGCCATTAAATCCCTGACTTTTATCCTTTTTTAATACAATATTTATTATTCCTCCCTGACCTTCAGCTTCATATCTGGCAGAGGGATTGGTGATTACCTCCACCTTTTCAATCATACTTGCCTGAAGCTGCCGCAATCCAGCCCCTCCTTTAAAAGACACCATTCCTGAAGGTTTGCCATCAATCAGAATCCTGACATTGCCGCTGCCCCGGAGTTTTATGGCACCATCGGGGTCAATAGTTACCGAGGGTACATTTATCAAAATATCTTGTGCCGAACCACCTGCATTGGCAAGATCTTTACCTACATTAAATACACGTTTGTCTAGTTGAAGTTCTGCAGAGCTTTTTTCGCCCTGAACTATCAACTCTTCCAGTGAGGTATTTGAATGCGAAATCTTTAAAATTCCAATATCAAAATCGGCATCAGTCACATTAAAAATTTCAGACTTAAAATACTGATAACCAACAAATTCTATTTCTAAGGCATAAATACCAGGAATCGCTGAAAACTCGAAAGTGCCATCACTTAAGGTCATTTTTCCATCTAAAATCTTATTATTTGAATACAATTTTACTGTGGCGAATTCGAGTGGTGTATCGTTTAGCTTATCTTTTACAATACCTCGAACATAGAAGTTTTTCTGTCCAAAAACCTGAAAAGAGAAAATAAGGCAAGTAATTGAAAATAATATTTTCCGTAATATCATTAAAACAAGGGTTGAATTGAAGGCAAGATACAAAATAGCTCAAACTATTTATTTAAACTTTGTTCAAGATCAGTTTTTTATCGACAAGAAGCGAGATTTTCGGTTTTGTGAATATATTATTATTAAATATTGAATTTTAAATAATATTAATTTTTGAATTTTTATCAAACGATTTTTTTATAAATTGATAATGAAATATTTATACCTGAATTTTTCCAAATATCGGATTTCAAATATGAAAGAAATTTCATAATTATTGATATTCATTGGAATCATTCCCTAAATTTGCTTTATAAAAAATTTCGAGAAACTTGAAAAAACCCCGGCATCTTTCAGATATTTTTTCTGTTATAACAGATACTTCAGAAGGTCAATTTTCTAACTAAACAATAGGTTAATGGATTTTTCGGGTACATCTCAAACATTTAACCAAAAAATAACATGAATTATACTTTAACACAGGTGCCAGAACGCACCCAGCAGCCTAGAAACTCCGGATTAACAATGGTCATGGACAAAGGACTGAGCGTGAGAGAGGTAGAGGATATGCTCAGCACATCATCCAATCATATCGATATCGTAAAATTGGGCTGGGCCACATCGTTTGTTACGCCAAATATTCAGGAAAAAATCGCAATTTACAAATCGGCAAATATCCCGGTATATTTTGGAGGAACACTTTTTGAGGCCTTTGTGGTAAGGGGTCAATTTGAAGATTACATGAGAATTCTTGACAAATATGACCTCGATTTAGCCGAAGTTTCTGACGGTTCAATCACGCTTCCACATGAAGAAAAATGCGATTATATTTCGAAACTTGCTGCCCGTGGAAGAGTGTTGTCAGAAGTAGGCTCAAAAGACGCTGAAAAAATATTTGCACCCTACAAATGGATTCAAATGATGCAGGCAGAACTTGATGCCGGTTCGTGGAAAGTAATAGGTGAAGCTCGCGAAGGTGGAAATATTGGTCTGTATCGTTCATCAGGCGAAGTGCGTCAGGGACTAGTGGACGAGATAATGCATGCCATTTCGGCCGAAAATATTATCTGGGAAGCTCCACAAAAATCTCAACAGGTGTATTTCGTGAAGCTGGTTGGTCAAAATGTAAACCTTGGCAACATTGCTCCCAATGAAATTATTCCTTTAGAAACCATCAGATTGGGCTTGAGAGGCGATACTTTCTCTACTTTTCTTTCTGACGACATCAAACAAAAATACAGACTCGGAAAATATTATCAGGACGAAAGAATCAGACAAGACGAAAACTAAAATATGGATTTAATACAATTTTTGCTGGATTTCCTCAAAGATCCATTGGCAGTACTTCAGGCATTTTTGAGTGAATACGACAAACTCACCTATGCTTTACTTTTTTTGGTGATTTTTGTGGAAACCGGCCTTATCGTTATGCCACTATTACCGGGTGATTCCCTACTTTTTGCTGTGGGTTTATTGGCATCGACCACCGGAAAACTTGACATTGCCATAGTGATTCCTTTACTTGTACTTGCCGCTCTTTTGGGCGACAACGTCAACTATTTTGTGGGTAGGAAATTCAGTGAGTTTATAAAATCCAGAGATAAGATTCTGTTTTTGAAAAGAGAATACATAGAACAAACCGAGCAATTCTATGATAAATATGGCACGAAAGCCGTAATAGTTGCTCGTTTTATGCCCATTATCCGTACGATTGCTCCATTTGTGGCGGGTGCGGGTAGTATGAGATATAGCCGCTACATTACTTTTTGTTTCATTGGGGCTGTTTTATGGGTAAGCAGTATCACTTTGCTGGGTTATTTTCTCGGAAACAATGATTTTGTAAAAGCAAACTTTGAGAAAGTAGTACTTGGGATTATTTTCGTATCAGTACTTCCAATGATATGGGGGATAATTAAGGTGAAGTTTTTGAATAAAAAATAATAACCAAAGAAAAATTTAAAATGAGAAAATTCGGATTGTTAGGCTTTCCGCTGAGCCATTCATTCTCTAAACGGTATTTTACTGACAAATTCAAAGAACTCGGAATTCAGGCTGATAATCAGTATGATCTGTATGAAATTGAAGATATAAAAGGTCTTTCGGAGGTATTAAAAAACAATCCTGAAATTGTAGGATTGAATGTCACCATTCCTCATAAACTCACTGTAATTCCTCTCCTTGACAAAATTGACCCTGCAGCTCAAAGAATCGGAGCAGTAAATGTGATAAAAGTTGCGGAAGGCGGAAAATTAATCGGTTATAATTCGGATTATTTCGGCATCAAACGCTCTTTGGAAGATTTTTTGGGTGAAAAAAGAAGTTTAAATGCCTTGGTTTTAGGAAATGGAGGGGCTACAAAAGCAGTTGCAGTGGCTCTGGAAGACTTGAAGATTCCTTTTAAAATTGTATCAAGACAAAAGACAGAAGGAACGATTAATTACAGAGAAGCAAATGAACTATTGCCTGACTATAAGCTTATTATAAATTGCACTCCGCTCGGTACTTATCCCAATGTGGAGGCTTTTCCTGATCTGGACTATGAAAACATGAACAAGGAACACTTTTGTCATGACCTGGTATATAACCCTTCGGAAACGAGATTTATGCTGAAAGCAAAAAATTATGGGGCTCAGGTAAAAAACGGCTATGATATGTTGGTGTATCAGGCAGAGAAAAGTTGGGAGATTTGGAATGGGTAGTTTTAGGAAGCAGGAATTAGAGAACAGTTTTTTTGAGTTGGAAAGTTGGAAAGAAAGTAAGTTGGAAAGAAATAAAATTCTTAATCTCGGAGATATATCCTAAATTTCTCCGGGTTTTTACCCGGAGAAATTGTTTTAAACCCAAAGAAAAGAAAATCAGAAAAATAAGTAAATCCGGGTTTCGATAAAGAAAAAATTTAAAAGAAATTCTTAGAAAATATAAAAAATATGAAATACCAAAAGCACGTATTTGTATGTACCAATGACAAAGAAGCACCAAAAAAATGCTGCGGAAGCGAAAGAGGAATGGTATTGGTAAAGTTGTTTCAGGAGGCTCTGAAAGAAAAAGGCCTTTTTAACACCGAAATAAGGGCACAAAGAGCAGGATGCTTTGAAACCTGTGCCCTGGGTCCAAGTGTAGTGGTTTACCCTGAAGGCGTATTCTACGGCCACGTTACCCCTGAAGATGTAAACGAAATCATCGAAAGCCATCTGATTAATGGCAAAGTAGTTGAGAGATTGGTGGTAGCTTGAAAAGAAGATTAAAGGTTTTTTGTTTTGAATGCACGGGAGAAATTCTGTGCATTTTTTTTAAATTAGGGACAAAGTTTTTTAAGATATAAAATTCGATAAGAATTACTTTAAATTGCAGTAGTTTCAATTCTTAACTTTGGTTATTTTTATTGATTGGATAACACAACTCTGTTTTATGAAATTACTATAGCCCTTTAATATGCTAAACACAGCTATTTCTAGGGTGTTTTTAATTTTAATAAAATGCCATCTAAAAGTAGGTTATAGGCCTATTTTTTAGTTTAAAAATATTTAACCGTTTGACATTATAAATAAATAAATAAAAAATTAAATCTAAATGGAAAGGAATAAAATCATCCAAATAAGCTTTGCCCTTATTTACAATATTACTTTTTTTTACATTTGCTTTCGTCCTGAATCGCAGGGAAGTCCGGAGGCAGGGTATATGATGGTGTTCTATTTGGGAGTATTTTCGATAATTGCCGGATTCGCTTTTTTATATATAAGAGACAAATTTCCTTATGATTTCAGTGTAAATACCAAACGCTTATTACTGATTTTTTCAACTCCTTTATTTCCAATAATTCTAATCTTTTTACTTTCATTTTTTTCGCCTGTAATAACATTTTGGACAAACAGATAGGATTCAAAACGTTTGCTATTATATTGCCAGAAATTTAGAGCAACTTCTAAATATATTAATAAAAATAAATTTACTTTAAGTGTTTTAGATTTTTTAATCCTATTCCCTAGCCATTAACAACTCAATAACACTGACTTTTTTGAATATTCAAAAATTCGACATTAACATTACAAAAAAAACTAAAACACGATGAAAAAACTCCAAATCTTCCTCATTTTACCTTTATTATTTTCTATTAATGCATATTCTCAGGATCTTGAAGGTCGAAAGATTGTAAATGCGGACCTAAATCTATTGATTTTAAAAAATAATGGCGATGCGGTATCACAGTTTAATACCACTTTGCTATATGGAAAAATCAAACCTAACAATACTTATTTATCGTATGGTTTTAAACTTGGGTTTACTCATAATCTTGAAAATCAACCAAGTATGTTTGCATTGGGGCCAGCAATTGAAACAGGAAAGTTTGTAAAACTTGTTGATAAACTCTACTTATCGCCATATTTGGGTGGATCGGTTCAGGGAGTATCTATTGACGGTTTTGGAGTAAATCTAAGCGGTTACGCTATTCCTATTAGATTTTTGTACGATTTCTCCAATCATTTTATGCTATCAGCATCTTTTGGGTCAGCATCTATGAATCTAAATCTGAACAGTCAATATACCATATTCAGCCTGAATGGTTCGCTTACCAACAATTCCGGTATCGGAGTATTTTATAGTTTGTAACCAATAAAATCCCATTAAAGAGGGTTTAAGTCTTTAACTGGCTTAAGGTTGTATAGTTTGGCCTATGTAATATTCCTCTAACAAGCTATATTTTTGCCAGAGTAAATGACCAATAGCCCATTTCACCCGTTTTGAATATTTTAAATCTGTTTGAATGCTCCACTCCGGCAAATTCATAAAATGCTTCCCTCAAAAAACCTGGGGTATTTTTATCAATCTCGGCTTTTCGGTTTGCCGAATCCTTAAGCAGTGCTGACACCACATTGGTTCTAATGTCTTTTTTATCAAGAATCTTAAAACCTACATCCTGGAGATTTGATTCGATGGTTTCCAGGTCGGCGGGTTTTATCATATCGGCAAAATGAAATTTTCCATTCTTTTTCAGTACCCTGAATACTTCCTTAAAAAACTGTACCATGTCAGGGTAGCATCTGGCCGATTCCACATTGACCACGCCGTCAAACTTTTCGTTTTCGAAAGGTAAATCCTGGGCATCACCGGTAATAAAACCCAAACCGGCAACATTATGTCTTTTATTGCAAAAAGCCGTTGTTCCCGAATTAAGATCAAGTCCGATATAGGATGCCGGTTTAAATGTTTCGGCCAGAAAAGCCGCACCACCTCCCCTGCCACAGCCAACTTCCAAAATATTCGAATCAGAAAAAACTTGATTTCTGGTAGCGTGACAATACAACTGAACCGCATATCTGTGATATTCATGTTCGCCTTTTAAGGTAAGATGATCAAATTCGCCATTTTCACCCGAATAACCATAGTTTAGAAAAGTTGTACTTCCGCTTACATCCATTTTCCTGATTAACCAATGCCAAAAACGCCACATGGGTTTCCTGATAGATTTAGGCAATTCCACGTATTTCTCCACTATTTTTCTCATTATAATTTTTATTTTAGGGGTTATTTACAAATGTAGTATTTAATAAATATTTAACTTTTAGTTTTAATTTAAAATCAAACTACTAGACAGTATTTGTAATTAATATACATAAGCAATTATCTCTCTAAATTTTGAAAGCTCCAGGATCAGAAAATTATCTATTTGGCGTAGCGAAAAGTAATCCGAAAGCGAAGTGAGGGTTTGGGAATTGCGAGTACCGGGTTGCGAATAAAGCACTATGAATAATTTAATTCTGGTCAAAAATACTTTTGTGTTTGACTATTGCATGCGGTACTCCGACTTCTAGACTAATTCCATGCTTGTTTTGCTCAGGCTGACATAAGGGTGATTTAAAAACAGATATCATTTGGGATTGAGCCTGGCATCTATTAAATAAAGAAAACAGAATACTAAATGAAAGGCTCAGCATTTTTTCAAAAGAAATACAGATAAGGACAAAAAACTATCCCTAATTTTGCCAAAAAAGATAAAACTTGAATACCGAACATCTGTTTTTTGATCTCGACCATACTTTGTGGGACTTTGAACGCAACTCAAAAATCTGTCTGGAAGCCATTATGGACCGGGAAAAACAAATGCTACCGTCTAATTTTGAAATCGGACTTTTTCTTCAGCATTTTTCGGTTATCAATGCAGGCTTGTGGCGGGAGCTCGATGAAAATAAAATAAACCATGACTATCTGAGGCAAGTTAGATTTCAACGGGTTTTGGCAGCTATGAGTATCGATATTTCAGATCAATTCTCATTACAACTCAATCAGCATTTTCTTGACACCCTACCCCACCAACATCATCTGATGGATGACGCTTTTGAAGTTTTGGAATATCTACAGCCAAAATATCAACTCCATATTTTGAGTAATGGATATTTGGAGATTCAACGAAAAAAAATGCATAGTGCAGGAATTTTGCACTTTTTTGAAAATATCTTTACGATAGATAATGCCGGTTATAAAAAACCTGAGAAAGCGTTTTTTGAATATGCCTTGAAATCAATCTGTACTTCTCCAGAAAATTGCGTAATGATTGGAGATAACCTCCTAACAGATATTGAAGGTGCCCAAAATGCGGGAATTAAGGCAATATATTTCAATCCCGAAATTCAGGAAACAAATGGAAACAATATCAATCAGCTACTCCTTCTCAAGGATTTATTTTGATTATTTCAAACCCGAAAGATATTCCATCATATCAATATATTCCTGTTCCTGAAGCGGGAAAGCCGGCATCATTGATACTTTCATCTGGATTACATTTTTCACCAAGGATTTTTTGTATTCAGCTACTTCTGATGAGCCTGGCACTTTTATCATATAACTATCAGCAGTTTTACTGGTCAATAGACCCGTTACCGATGAACCATCATTGAGCTCTAATGTAAATCCTTCATAACCAAAGCTTATTCCCTGATTGGGATTCACAATGGCATTGTACATACTTTCCTTTGTTAATTTTTTACCAATTAAACTCAGGTCAGGCCCAAAATCTATCCCTTTTCCACCCACCTGATGGCAAGACAAGCAGTACATATCATACAATTCTTTGCCTTTTTTAACATCCCCGATCTTGGTTTTAAAATCAAGAGCGTTGTTTACTATTGCTTCAGGCTTTCCAAATCTTTGCTCAAACTCAATTTTAAGATCATTATGAAAAGTCTTTGACATTACAATTTTTGCAGCAGGAATCAAATCTTTATCTACCTTATTAATTTTTATGAGATTCCAGAGCTTGACATCACTAGAATAGCCTTCCATTGCCAACATGGCAGCTTCTCTTATTTTAAATGGGTATTTGGGATTTGAAAAAATCAGAATTAATTGCCGGGTGTAGGCTTCGGTATCAACCAACCCAAGTCGCTTTATCATTTTCACCAACCGATCCTGATTAAAAGGCTTATCAAGCAATACTTGTTTTAGCGGAGCTACATTAAACATATTGGCAACTATCCCTGCAGCCCTTTCATATACCTCTTTATCTTCACTATTTTCAAGAATATGCATCAGTCGGGGTTTCTGTTGAGTAAGATTATATTTGGAAACTACATCCAGAAAATCCATTTCGTTTTTGATACCTGCCAGAATTCCGGGCAAAATTTTATGAAATTCAGGATTATTAACAATACTTTCCGGGTCAAAATGTTTAAATATCAAAAGTTTGCTTGGTTCATCTTTAACAGACTTAAGTATTTTTAATAAGGCCTCATTTTTTTGTTTTTTTGCTTGAAAATCAAAGGCCCGAAAATACCGCTGTGCTTCTTGAAAATTGGTCTTTTGTATAATTTTCACAAGATAATCTGAAGTAATATCAGCCCTGCTTCTCCAAATAATATCTTTAACAGCATTATTGTTGAGAATATCTTTCCCCTGGAGGTATTTAGCCAGATAATTGTTCCAGTTTTGGTCGGCGGCATTTCCCAATGCCTCTAAAAACCACCTGTCACCCGATTTGTAGGAATTGGCCAATGACACCCACACTTCCGGCATATTTTTGAGATATATTTTACCCGCAATAGCCTCTTTAACTTGCCAGGAAGGGTCTTTTGACATTTTCAATAAAAAATCACCTTCATTTTTACCTTCAACCATCCTTACAGCGGCCGCTCTGATTCTCTCATCACCATCGGTTGAAGCTGAAATTACATATTTTTTGTCCAGATCTTTCAAAATCCAATATGCTCTTGACCTGTAAACCGGATTATCAGATTTTGTCAGAGCCAGAAGTTCACTTTCAGCCGATTTCCCTGCCTTCTTCAATGTCTGATATGCAAGATATCTCACCGAATGGTTAGGGTTTTTCAATGCCTCAACTGCCCCTGATATTTTTGAATAATCATATTTTGGAGAAAGATAAGCTGCGTTTTTTGGGGAAATACGATATATCCTGCCTCGCTCCAAGTCGCCCACAAAGTGTCCGCCAACACCTGTATCATACCAGTCGGCCACTAATACTGACCCGTCGGGTGCTACACATAGGTCAGAAGGGCGAAACCACATGTCTTTGGCTTTGGCGTCGAGGGTCAGATAAGATTCTGTTTCATAACCTGCACCAACGTTTTTTAATCCATAGGAAAACACCTCATTGGTACCAGCATCGGCAAGGAAAAGTGTATTATGATATTTTTTTGGAAGAAAATCGCCCTCATACATCAATATCCCGGTGGGAGATCCAGCTCCGGTTATTTTCAGGTTAGGCACCACTCCGGGATCATTTTGATGCCAGTGCTGATTCCATACCGAATCCTCCATATTGGTGCGGCTTACCCTCCAGTCGGCAAAAGTAACTTCATCTTTATAACCGTAGTTGCCATTTGGTAGCATATAATTTATTCGGTTACTTCGTTTACCATCGTCGTCATTGTCTGACTGCCATATTCTTCCATATGAATCGACACACAATTCGTACTGATTCCTGAAATTCCACCCTAAGACTTCGAAATTGGTACCATCAATATCACATCTCACCGACATACCATCCTGAAACGGCTTGTGAGTCTGATCAATCACTCTACCATAAATATCTTTGATCGGGTTGCCATTTTTATCCAAAAGCCCTTCACCGAAGTTGCCAAAGTTAAAATACAACTTTCCATCGGGACCAAAAACAAAAGCATGGAGTCCATGGTCACTTTGCAGCCCGCCTTTTGTTTTAAAAAGTATTTCTTTTTTGTCCGGTACATCATCACCGTTTTCATCAGTAAAAACCAGTGCATTAGGGCTGCATGACACAATCACTTTATTGCCAAGCACTACTATCCCCAAAGCCGAATTCACATCTTCACCCTGGTAGTAAAGCTTCTTTTTATCTATTTTACCATCCTGATTGGTGTCTTCTAAAATGAGAATCTGATCCCCTTTTTTTTCATAAGGAATATTGTTGACTTCGTTGCGGTAATTATAGGCTTCTGTCACCCACACCCGACCCTTGTGGTCGATATCCATATTGGTGGGATTAAAAACATCGGGTTCTTTTGCAAAAAGTGAAAGTTGCAGGTCACTATCGGGAACATCGATTCCCTCAACAGTAATCAATTCCTTTGTTTTACCCTCAGGAAACCTGTCAAAAGCCGTTTTATCAGAAGATTTGCATGAAAAAACTATGGAGATAATAAACAGAAATGCCGCTTTTTTTAACATACCAATGGGCAAATTTTAAACCCTTTTTATGTTTACAAATTTATAAAAACTATTGACGAAATATGAATTTTGTTTTGTCAAAATATCGTTACCGGAAAAATAACTGTTTTTTCAAAGCAGAGCATTAGAAATTATCTTCTTAATTTCTGTTTCCTTATTTAAATAATCCTCCAGCAATACTTTCTGATTAACAGCACGATTGAGGTTATGCCCGGGATATTTTATTGGATAGTAAACATCATTATTGAAATAATCGGTCAGAAACCTGAGACCTTGCATATATATAAGGTAAGGTCCCGCAAAAAATAGATTTTCTTTTTCAGATTCACTCAGGAGTGTCCTGGTTTGAGATAAAAAACCATCAAAGAGTGCTTTAACATATTCTAACCTCACTTTTACATTTTCAAAATCCTGACTTTCTTCTGATTCTGCACTTGTATAGGTTCTTATCATATCACCCAGGTCAGAAACCACAATTCCGGGCATTAGCGTATCGAGGTCACACACTGCCAGAGCTTTACCGGTGGTTTTATCCAGCAAAACGTTATTGATTTTAGTATCATGGTGCATCAATCGCTTTGGAAAATTTGGGTTATTAATTATCTGATTATAAACTTCAACCCAATAATTTTGATCCTTATAAAATGCAATTAATTCTGTTTGTTTATTAATTCTTTCTTTATTTCCATTTTTTAATGAATCTTCAAATAGCTTATACCTCAAATTAAGATCATGAAAGCCGGGAATACTTTCTCTAAGTCCATCAATAGGTAGGCCATGAAGGTTTCTGGTAAGTAATCCAAACGCCGAGGCAGCCGTAAATGCCTGACCGGGATCCTCTGCAATATTTATTGAAACGGAATTTTTTACAAATGGGCTCAATCTCCAATACTCACCATCAATAATTACAAATGGCTTATTATCAATTGTTTTAATACTATAAATGAAAAAATACTCAGGGTGGTATTTTGTTAAAAATTCAGCAGCTTTATCAATATTTCCCGCAATTATCTCCGGATTTTTAAATACATAAGTATTGATTTTTTGCAAAACATACTTTTCATCTCTAATTTCTGAAAAACTAAAAAAGTATGATTGATATGGCCGGCACCAAACTTTTGTATTTTAAATTCTTTATCTGACAACAAAAATTGTCTTAATATCTCTTCCAATATCAGTTTGTATTTAGATGGACATTGGATTTATATCTGGAAATCCAATTGATTTATTGTATCAAAGCACAAACTAAATTACAATATTTTAAAATTTCTATTTGTAGGAAGACTAAATATTAATTTTTTTATCAAAAAATAAGATGTCAAAAGTCATATTTTCCATTTTCAAAACCATAAAAAAATTGCATTTTTCTAATTAATTGTATTTTTGACGTTTTATTTTTTGATATTTTTTATCAACAAAATACTATAAAAGTACCTTTTGATGATTTATAATTATTACAATACTTTTTATCAATAATTTTGGAAACAACAAAATAAATAGTTTGAATTTAAGAAGAATTGGGCTATCCAAAATATGAAAATATTATCATAAATCTCAGAAAGTATATTGTACTTTTTCAATACGATGAAAAAAAATATTGAATTTTTCCAATATTATTTCTTTGGTCATAAGTTTTTGTAATTCATGGTTATAAATTGCATCCAATAAAAAAAACCTTATGTCAGAACAAAAAATTGTAGTAAACTCGGAAGGGTTTGAGTTTGAGTTTTCTGAAAAAGAGATAGATGCCATCGAAATCCTGAAAACGGAGGAAGATTCCATCAGCATTGTAGAAAACTTAGAATCATACTCCGGAACCATCGGATCAAAAGAAGGCCGAAACTATCGCATAGAGATGGGAGGCGAAGATTTTGTAGTAAAAATCAAAAACAATCTCGATCAAATTATTGACAGCATGGGTCTTAGCAAGCCTAAAACTCATAAGCTAAAATCGATTAAGGCTCCTATGCCAGGGCTGGTGATTGAGATCAATTTAGTTGAAGGACAAGAAGTTAAAGAAAACGAAAAACTTTTGATCCTTGAAGCCATGAAAATGGAAAATGTCATTAAAATCCCACATGATGCTGTAATCAAAAAAGTGTGTGTTGGAAAAGGTCAGGCTGTTGATAAAGGACAGATACTGGTCGAATTGGATTAAGATATGAAAAATATATTCGAAGAATTCCCGGCTCCCAGTCATCAAAAGTGGCTTGAACTCGTGGAAAAAGAACTCAAAAGACCTCTTGAACCATTAGAAATTGCCGACTCTTTGTTTTCGGACCCATTTCTGGATCAGGAATTTCTTGAAAAATCTACCCTGACTAAATCCAAAGAAGGCTGGGTTATTTTTCAGAAAATCAATATCGCGGATGACTTCCAATCTGCCAACAGAGAGATTCTGGAGGCGGTAAATGGTGGGGCAAACGGATTGAGACTGGTTGTTCTTACCGAAAATTATGATTTTAAGGAAATATTTAAAGACGTTGATTTAAGTAAACTCTCGCTGTCTATCGAGTCACCCTCAGATACCTTTAAGGTCCTGAAAACGCTAGATGAGTACTGTTCAGATTCACATCAGAACAATACACCGATGGAGATAATTACACACAATCAAAATGAAAATTATAAATCCTTAAAACCCCAACTTCTAATCTTAGAATCATCTGAAAAACCTCTCTTCCAAAATCTCTCAGAAATATTATCAGAAGCTGAAAATATTGGTATTCAAAAAGGAAAACCCTTTTGGATAAAATTGAATTCTTCGGAAAACTTTTATCTAAATATAGCCAAAATCAGAGCCTTAAAAATTCTATGGGAGCATATTCTTGAAGCCAATGGAGCAGATAAACCTGAAATGAAGATTTGGGTCAATATCAAAAATACCAATCCCGACGCTAATCAGGCAGCAATAGCAGCAACCCAACAAGCTGCAGCAGCAATTAGCGGTACTGCCGATGCAATCGAAATTGATACTTTGGATTATTCCTCTGATTATCCTAAAGGATTTCCGGAAAGAATAACCCGAAACATTCAAAACCTTTTATGGTTTGAAAGTCACCTCAACAAAGTTGACGACCCATCTGCGGGAAGTTACTTTATTGAAGACTTGACCGAGAAAATAAAAAATGAAATCTGGAATTTATTCTTAAAAAATAGATGAAAAAAATATTAGTAGCCAATAGAGGCGAAATCGCCCTTCGTATTATGAAATCCATCAAAAAGATGGGTATTAAAACAGTTGCCGTTTATTCGGAACCTGACAAACAGGCCTTGCACGTTCAATATGCCGACGAAGCCGTTTGTCTTGGCGAAGCTGCATCTTCAAAATCTTATCTTAATATGGATAAGATAATTGATTTTGCAAAAAAACTTGGAGTTGATGGAATACATCCAGGTTATGGTTTTTTAAGTGAAAATGCAGTTTTTGCCGAAAAAGTTGAAGCCGCCGGAATCACTTTCATAGGACCAACACCCCACGCTATCACTTTGATGGGTTCAAAACTTGCAGCCAAAGATTGCGTTAAAAATTATAACATCCCTATGGTTCCTGGCGTAGACCATGCCATTGACGATATCGCAGAAGCTAAAAAAGTTGCTGAAGAAATCGGATTCCCGATTTTGATCAAAGCATCAGCCGGTGGTGGTGGTAAAGGTATGCGTATTGTAGAAAAACAAGAAGAGTTTGTTGAACAAATGGAACGGGCAATCTCAGAGGCGGTTTCGGCTTTTGGTGATGGTTCTGTTTTTATCGAAAAATACGTTAGCTCCCCACGACATATAGAAGTTCAGGTTTTAGGTGACAAACACGGTAATGTCGTTCACCTTTTTGAAAGAGAGTGCAGTATTCAGCGGAGACACCAAAAAGTTATCGAAGAAGCCCCATCAGGAATTCTTACCCCTGAAAAAAGACAAGCCATGGGTGAAGCTGCCGTTAAAGTCGCCAAATCATGTAATTATGTAGGTGCGGGTACAGTAGAGTTTTTGGTTGATGCCAATCTTGATTTTTACTTCCTCGAAATGAACACCCGTTTGCAAGTTGAGCACCCGGTGACAGAAATGATAACCGGAATTGACCTTGTGGAAGAACAAATCAGAATAGCCAGAGGAGAAAAACTAAGATTCAAACAGGAAGACCTCAAAATCGTTGGACATGCCGTTGAACTTAGGGTATATGCCGAAGATCCTCTCAATGAGTTTTTACCATCTGTTGGTCATATCAACAAATATGTAAGACCTATAGGTGATGGAGTAAGACTTGACGATGCTTATGAAGAAGGCATGGAAATTCCAATATATTATGATCCAATGATTGCTAAACTGGCAACCTATGGAGCAACCAGAATTGAGGCTATTCAAAAAATGAAACAAGCCATAGCCGATTACAAAATCGAAGGATTTGCTACCACCCTGCCTTTTGGTACTTTTGTGATGGATCATCCGGCCTTTGTATCGGCACAATTTGATACACATTTTGTAAAAAATTACTTCTCAAAAGAGCAATCTGTAGAATGGCAAAAAGGAAAAGCCCGTAAGGCCGCCCTTTTGGCCCTTGCTCATTGGAAATCAAGAAAAAATATCATCAAAGCTCCTGAAGTAAGTAATTATAGTTGGAAAAAACGATGAAAAAACCTGACTATTCAAAAATTAATATTCGGGCCAAAACCCCTCCCAAAGGAGGAACTCCGAGACAGTATTCTTCAGCCGAAGAAATACCGATTGAGAGTACTCCGGAGATCAGGAAATTTCTGCATCAGGAATTCCGGTCGGGGATAGAACCCTATCTCGGTGGGCCATACACCAGTATGTACCTCAACAAACCCTGGACCATCAGGCAATATGCCGGATTTTCAACTGCTGAAGCAAGTAATGCCTTCTACCGTAGAAATCTTGCTCAGGGTCAAAAAGGTCTTTCGGTGGCATTTGATCTGGCTACTCACAGGGGATACGATTCAGACCATCCCAGAGTTGCCGGAGACGTAGGAATGGCCGGTGTGGCAATTGATTCTGTCGAAGACATGAAAATTCTTTTCGATCAGATTCCTTTAGATCAAATGTCGGTTTCAATGACCATGAATGGTGCAGTTATTCCGGTAATGGCATTCTATATTGTGGCGGCTCTTGAGCAAGGTGTTAAATTGGAACAACTTTCGGGTACTATTCAGAATGATATCCTGAAAGAATTCATGGTTCGTAATACCTATATCTATCCTCCTAAAGCTTCGATGAGGATAATCGCAGATATTTTTAAGTTTACATCGGCTCACATGCCGAAGTTTAACTCCATCAGTATCAGTGGATATCACATGAATGAAGCCGGAGCTCCTGCTCATATTGAGTTGGCCTATACATTATCTGATGGTTTGGAATATTTGAAAACGGGTGTTGAGTCCGGTCTCAATATTGACGATTTCGCTCCGAGACTCTCGTTTTTCTGGGGAATTGGGATGAATTTCTATATGGAGATTGCCAAAATGAGAGCTGGTAGATTGCTTTGGGCGAAAATCGTTAAAAGGTTTGAACCAAAAAATTCGAAATCTACTGCACTCCGTACCCACTGTCAAACTTCAGGCTGGAGTCTTACAGCACAGGATCCTTTCAATAATATAGCCAGAACCACTATTGAGGCAATGGCCGCGGTTTTTGGAGGTACACAATCGTTGCATACCAATTCTCTCGACGAGGCAATTGCCCTTCCGACTGATTTTTCTGCAAAAATTGCCCGAGAAACCCAAAAGTATTTACAAAGTACCGATGCCGGTATTACCCAGGCTATTGACCCGTGGGCCGGTTCTTACTATGTAGAATATTTAACCAATGAGTTATGCGATAAAGCCTGGGCTTTGATTGAAGAAATCGAGAGTGTAGGTGGCATGGCCAATGCGATAGAGAAAGGTATTCCGAAATTAAGAATCGAAGAGGCGGCAACAAAAAAACAAGCAGCGATTGACAGCGGTTTTGAAAAAATAATCGGTATTAATAGTTTTCAAATAAACGAACAAACCGATCTTGACACGCTTGAAGTTGACAATGCGGCAGTTAGAAATTCTCAAATTGAAAGAATTAATAACCTTAAAGCAAATAGAGACAATGCCCTCGTAGAAAAACTTTTAGAGGACATTTATCAAATTGCCTCATCTGGAAATGGAAATTTGCTTGAAAAAGCAGTTGAAGCAGCCCAAGCCCGTTGTACTTTAGGAGAAATTTCCGATGCAATGGAAAAAGCGTATGGTAGGTATAAAGCCGACATCCAGTCAGTAAAAGGAGTTTATATGAGAGCTATGAATCAGAATCAGATCTTTATCGATGCTCAAAAACTGAGTGAAGACTTTGTAAATATTGATGGTCGCCGACCAAGAATCCTGATTGCGAAATTGGGTCAGGACGGCCATGACCGCGGTGCAAAGGTAATTTCGACGGGATTTGCGGACATTGGATTTGATGTTGATATTGGTCCATTGTTTCAAACTCCAAAAGAAGCCGCTCATCAGGCAATCGAAAACGACGTACACGTGGTGGGTGTAAGCTCACTTGCCGCAGGGCATAAAACGCTGGTTCCGCAAGTAATTGAGGAACTAAAAGCACAGGGAAGACCGGATATAAAAGTTGTAGTAGGTGGGGTTATACCTCCACAAGATTATGATTTTCTGTATAAAAATGGAGTAGTAGGGGTTTATGGACCCGGAACACCAATTGCACAGGCCGGCAAAGAAATAATAGAAATATTGATTAAAGAATTTGAAAATTAAGATATGAACACTAAAGTTGAAATATTAAATCAAAAACTCCGTGAAGCCGAAAAAGGTGGGGGTTTAAGCAGAATTGATTCACAGCACAAAAAAGGAAAACTTTCCGCACGCGAGCGTGTAGAATTGTTGCTGGATGAAGGCACATTTGAAGAAATCGGTGCCCTCGTTACTCACAGAACCAAAGATTTTGACATGGAACACCAAATTTTCTATGGCGATGGTGTTGTGACTGGCTACGGTACAGTCAACGCAAGATTGGTTTATGTTTTCTCACAAGATTTTACAGTTTTTGGTGGGTCACTTTCTGAAACTCATGCCGAAAAAATATGTAAAATAATGGACATGGCCATGAAAACTGGTGCTCCGGTGATAGGTCTTAACGACTCTGGTGGTGCCCGTATTCAGGAAGGTGTGCGTTCACTAGGTGGATATGCCGACATATTTTACCGTAACGTAAGAGCCTCAGGGGTTGTGCCTCAGATTTCAGCGATAATGGGACCATGTGCGGGTGGTGCAGTGTATTCTCCTGCCATGACAGACTTTGTAATAATGGTTGAAAACACCAGTTACATGTTTGTTACCGGACCAAATGTGGTAAAAACAGTTACTAATGAAGAAGTGAGTTCTGAAGAATTGGGCGGTGCCTTTACTCATGCTTCAAAATCAGGGGTTACTCACCTTACAGCAGGAAACGATTATGAGTGTATCCAACAAATCAGAAATTTGCTGAGCTTTATGCCACAAAACTGTGAAGAGGTACCTGTTAAGCAAGATTATGATTTACATGATGAAATCAGAACCCAGCTTGAAACAATTGTTCCTGAAAACCCGAATCAACCTTATGATATCAGAGAGGTAATCGCAGGAATCTGTGACGAAGAAAGTTTTCTTGAAGTGCACAAAGAATATGCTGATAATATTGTAGTAGGTTTCGCAAGATTAGCAGGACGTAGTGTGGGTATTGTAGCCAACCAGCCTATGAGCCTTGCCGGTGTATTGGACATCGAAAGCTCGAAAAAAGGTGCAAGATTTGTGAGATTCTGCGACAGTTTCAATATTCCTTTGCTTGTTTTGGTTGACGTTCCGGGCTTCCTGCCAGGTACTGACCAGGAATGGAAAGGTATCATCACCAATGGTGCAAAACTACTTTATGCTTTCAGTGAAGCCTCCGTGCCACGTGTGACTGTAATTACCCGTAAAGCTTATGGTGGTGCTTATGACGTAATGAACTCAAAACACATCGGTGCTGACTTTAACTTTGCATGGCCGGGTGCCGAAATCGCTGTAATGGGTGCTAAAGGTGCTTCTGAGATAATATTCAAAAAAGAAATCACCGAAGCCGAAGATCCTGCAGCAAAACTTCTTGAAAAAGAAGCCGAATATGGAGCATTGTTTGCCAACCCATACACTGCTGCAGAAAGAGGATTTATTGATGAAGTAATCGAGCCGAAATATACCCGTAGAAAACTCATCAAAGCTTTTGCTACATTGGAAAACAAAGTGGATCACCGTCCAAGGAAAAAACACGGAAATATTCCGTTATAATTTAATATGGTTTTTGATAATAAGAGATAAGGCTTTTTTGCCTTATCTCTTATTTTTTTGTTAAAAAGGTAAATCGTCGTTCACTGCAGCCGGCACTTCTGCATTAGCATTTTTTACTTCTGCTTTTTCTGATTTCCTGCCGAGCATCTGCATGCTGTTGCCTCTGATTTTTACTATAAATTTCTCGATACCATTGGCATCGGTATATTTCTCAGTGCGAAGTTTGCCTTCGATATACACGCTATCTCCTTTTTGAAGAAACTTCTCCCCTATTTCAGCCAGATTGTCCCATAGTTCTATGCGGTGCCACTCGGTTTGTTCTACTTTTTCGCCGTTTTTGTTTGTATAGTTTTCGGAAGTTGCGATATTGAAAGTGGCCACTTTGGAGCCACTTGGGAGTGTTCTGATTTCAGGATTCGTACCGAGATTTCCGATTAACATAACTTTGTTTAGAGATGCCATTTTATTAAATATTTTAAATGAAAAAATTATTGTTTTGCAAAAGCCAATCTTATACCGGATTGACGATGCAAAATTGCGGCAGCTCAGAAAAATGATTCGGTTTTTAAACGTTTGTATTCGAATATAAGCGTTTGTTGTCGGATATAGTACTGATAATTAAGCAAATGAAATAATTTTTATTTATAATTTAAAAAGCCGCAGCAGTGATTGAGGCATTGTTGGAGCTCCCACGCTTTGGCGTGGAGCGAAACCGAAAGCACGGCCACTGCCCAAAAAAAATCAGATCAATGATGATGACAATGGCAGGCGTGAATTCCTTTAGCTTTTTCGAGCGATTCTTTGCCTTCTGTGTAAGAAAACCAGGCGATACCCAAGGCTCCCATAGCGTCGAGGTACAAAATTGGAAAGAGGAAGTTGAGCAAACTGCTGCCCAGTAATACCATTGACATGTACATGCACACGCGGGCACAGTTGGCATCAGCTACGATGGCGTCGGAATTAAGGGCTTTGCCAACTTCTATTTTCTTTTGGATCATCCACCACATGATTCCTATGGAAACAGAAGCTACGAGTACCCCAGGAATTGTGCTTTCTGGCTGGTGTTTTTGGTAGATACTTATCAGTGAAGTAATTACGAGCAAAATTGCCAATGCATAAAGGCTGAAACCTGTAATATTAAGGGCTTTTTTCTCGAAATCGCTCTTCTCACTGGCTGGATTAGCGGTGATTCTTTTGACCATGACCAAAATGCCGATTCCTGAAATCATTTCTATGAAACTGTCGAGCCCAAAGCCAAAAAGTGAAAGTGTTTCATCGGCAAACCCATAGAATGTACTTACAAGGCCTTCAAGAATGTTATAAATTATTGTAAACCAGGACAATCCAACTGCCCAACGGTAGTATTTTTCTTCCGTTTTTTTCATATTCAAATTTAAGCGGAAAACAAGTGCAACAGGGAATCAAAAAAGAAAAATGTTTTAACTTTGTATCATGTCCTGCTCAAAGCGAAAATATAACAGCGAAACCCTGGCGGTTGAGGCTCTTCTCGAAGCCCGGATTAATTTCGACACCAATAGTGCCACTACTGTTTATTTATGTGGTGATTGTGGATATTGGCATTTGACTTCTAGAGGCGACATGCATCCGAAGCTTAAAGCTGCTCTTGATAGTGGCCAGATAGCCAGGCTGAAACTGAGTAATTATTGGGAAAGAAAACTGAGGTAAATGGAATTTGTAGCTATAGATTTTGAAACCGCCACCAACAGCCCCGACTCGGCCTGTGCCGTTGGGATTGTTTATGTAAAAAATGAGGAAATAATTGAAGAATTCTATTCACTTATCCAACCTCCTGATAATCAATACTTATATCACAATACTCGCGTGCATGGTATCACAGCAAAAGATACGGAAACAGCTCCAACCTTTGCGGATATTTATCCCAAAATCAAGGAGTTGATGAAAAACAAACTGGTGGTGGCACACAACGAGTCGTTTGACAGGAATGTGCTTTATCGTACCATGGAGAGCCATGGTCTGAGCTTTCAGGAACTCAACATCAAGTCAAAATGGGAATGTACGGTGAAGATTTTCAGAAAAAAAGGAAATTTTAAGGTTAACCTTGCGGCATGCTGCCAGCGGTACGACATACCTCTTGACCACCATAATGCATTATCTGATGCACGTGCATGTGCAAAATTGTACCTTATTCATAAGTATCCGCTTTTAGGGATGTGAGTGGCGAGTAACGATTATATTTTTCTCACAGAAAACACAGAAATTCACAGAAAAAACTCGCAATCTGGAACTTATTTCTCACAGAAAACACAGAATTTCACAGAAAAAAAACTCAACTCGGCACTCGCAACCCGGAACTTATTTCTCACAGAAAACACAGAAATTCACAGAAAAAACTCTCAACCCGGAACTTATTTCTCACAGAAAACACAGAATTTCACAGAAAGCCCGGCACTCGCAACCCGGCACTCTCCTAACTTACTTATTCTTAAAACTCCACCAGTTATCCGTGATGAAAGCTGAGGCTGGCAAGCCTATTGAATTTTTCAAGGAAGCTTCGTCAATGTTGTTCCATTCAAACCGGGCAAAAATCGGGTTATTGACTTTAGAGCTGCTTAGGGTGATAGTATTGCTTTTGATTCTAATATTGGCTTTATAGAAATTCCCCGAAAGATCCGCCACTTCGAAATTTTCTTTGCATTTTTCGTCGCAATTAAGATCCGGAGAGTCGTAATAGAGAATGATATTTCCTTTTTTGGTTTCATAAGTAAGCAGTTTGGGCCCCTGAACTGTGCCAAGTTTGATATTGTAGAGGTTTTTCAAAGCTACATTAGCCAGCCTGTTTCCTACGTCTTTTTTGTTTTTGGGATGAATATCATCGATATTTCCTATATCAGAAATACAAACCATGGCGGTATTTGGTGTAGTTTCGGCTAATCTTTGAGCATTTCTCAGGGCTACACCTTCTTCGGGCTGCCCATATTTGTAGGGAGCAATTTGCACAAAATAAAAAGGAAGTTCCTCCTGCCAGGCATTTCTCCAGGAAGCAATCATCGTATTCAGCAATTTATCATAATTGGCGGCATTCATCACATTGGCTTCGCCCTGATACCAAAGAAAACCTTTCAGCTTAAATCCTACCATCGGAGCAATCATAGCATTGTATATTGAGGCGGTTTTTACAGGTCCCCAGGGCACTTCTTTTAAGCCAATGGCATCTTTATACAATGTTGGGTCAGCTTTAATTGCGGATTCCGGAGTCCAGGCTTCGGCAGGTGTACCTCCCCATGAGCTATTAATGATTCCAACCGGCACTGAAAGGTCATGATGCAATTTTTTTGCAAAGAAATAACCGATTGCACTGAAATATTTCATACTTGCTGGGGTACATACATCCCATTTCCCATTTAGATTTTGTTGCGGAAAAGCTGCAGTAGCATGGCTAACACTAAAAAACCTGATTTCCGGAAAATTTGCCTTTTCAATTTCAGTCTGAGCACTATCAATACCCGAGCCAGCACTCCATTCCATGTTGCTTTGGCCTGAAACCAGCCAAACTTCCCCAATCATAATATTTTCGAGCTTAATGGTATTGTAGCCCGAAATAATGAGCTCATAAGGCCCCCCGAAAACAGGAGTTTGCAGTTCAATTTCCCAGGTACCCATGGGCGTGGTTTTGTATTCTACGGTTTGGTCATTCCAGGTATTTGTGATTTTTACGGTTTCACCCGATTTTGCCCAACCCCAGATTTTAACTTTTGATTTTTGTTGCAAAACCATGTTGGAACCAAAAACCGCTGGCAGGGTTACATTGGCGAAAGAATTTACCGTGAAAAGGGTCAGAAGGGTGAGTGTAAGTTTAATTTTCATCAGATTATTATTTTTCCGGATGGTTGATAAGGTTTTCTTATGCAAAAATGCTAAAGGATTAGGAAATTAAATGTATTTTTACCCGAATACTCAATAATATTTATTTATGTCGAAAAAAATAATATTTACAGAAAAAGCACCTGCAGCCATTGGACCATACAGTCAGGCTGTTTTAGCAGGAAATACTTTATATGTTTCAGGCCAGATAGCCCTTGATTTGGCTCCCCTGGGAGATATCAAAGCCGAAACCCAAAGAATAATGGAAAATCTTGGCCACATTCTGGCAGCAGCCGAAATGGATTATAATCAAGTGGTAAAAGCAAGTATTTTCCTAAAAAATATGGATGACTTTGCAATAGTAAATGAGGTTTATGGAAGCTTTTTCACTGAAAACCCGCCTGCGAGAGAAACTGTGCAAGTGGCAAAATTGCCTAAAGATGTAAATGTGGAAATATCAGTAATTGCGGTAAAATTATAAAGCCTGCCGATTGCTCAGCAGGCTCATTTAAGGTCAAGATTGATTGTATATTAAGGTTAAATAGGAATCCAAAATTATGACATATTCAAGAAAAAATATAATTTTTGAGAAAATATTTTAATCTTTTTTTTTATTCCTTGAAATTCAACCCCGGAAAACATGAAAAACAGAAGACAATTTTTGAAAAAATCACTGGGTCTTGCAGCACTTGCAGGCTTTGGCAATTCAGGTGATTTACTGGCTAAAATGCCCGAAAAAACCAACTTCAAGATGCTTTATGCCCCGCATTTTGGTATGTTTAAAAACTCTGCCGGGGATGATCTTTTCGACCAGTTGCAGTTTATTTCAGATGTGGGCTTCCGGGCACTGGAAGACAACGGCATGATGGCCCGGCCTGTCGAAACCCAGAAGAAAATTGGCGAAACCATGGCTAAGTTGGGGATGAAAATGGGTGTTTTTGTGATTGAAGGTGGCGACAACTGGAAAGTTTCACTCACAACCGGAAAAGCTGAGTATTTGGATAATTTTCTAAAAACTTGCCGTCAGGCAGTTGAAGTAGCCAAACGCACCAATGCCAAATGGATGACAGTAGTGCCCGGATATTTTGAAAGAAAACTGCCCATCGGTATCCAAACCGCCAACGTGATTGATGCCTACCGCCGGGCTTGTGATATTTTTGAAAAACATGGCCTGGTGATGGTGATGGAGCCATTGAGCGACACGCCTGATTTGTTCCTGAGAAATTCAGACCAATCTTATATGATATGCAAAGCAGTTAACAGTCCTTCGTGTAAAATACTGTTCGATATGTGGCACATGCAACGCAACGAAGGTCAGCTGACCAAAAACATGGATATGGTTTGGGATGAAATCGGGTATTTCCAGATTGGTGATGAGCCGGGCAGAAAGGAGCCAACTACCGGAGAAATAAATTACAATTTTCTTTTCAAACATATTCATGATGTTTCAAAAGCTAAAAATCAGGAATTTATTTTGGGAATGGAACACGGAAATATGTTTCCGGGAAAAGATGGGGAGAAAAAATTAATTGAGGCTTATATTGAATCTGATAAATTCTAAAAAATGAGATACTTAACTATATTGTTTCTGCTATTTTTAAACAGTTGTACTACTAACTATTATGTGGTGCGGCATGCTGAAAAATCAACTTATCCAAAAGAAAACCCTGAACTAACCGAAGAGGGAGCCGCCAGGGCAGAAAGGCTGCGAGTATTTTTGTTGGAGAAAAAAATTAAAGTTGTTTATTCAACCAATACAACCCGTACAATTAATACTGCCAAACCGATTGCAGACCAGAAACGTCTGAGTATTTATGTATATGAAGCAAAAAATCAGGATAAATTCATCGAAAAACTCAAAAAATTGAAGAAAAACACCCTGATAGTGGGACATAGTAATACTCTGAAACCAATAGTAAATAAACTTGCTGAAAAAGAACTTTTGAAAAAAGATCTTGAGGATAATGAATACAACAAGCTTTTTGTAATCAAAAGAAAGGCTTTCGGAAAGCCAAAATCTGAGGTAATAGAATATTGAAGAAACTTATTCCCGGACCGCCCTTGGGCTAATCCAGGTGCCTCGGAAAATGACATTCAGGTAATATCCAAAAAGATTTTTTGCGAGCATTATCTGCAATCTTCCTTTGGGTAAAAAAAACAAAACCAAACCTATCAAAGCCAGTAAACTTTTAAAAATCAGATTATTAAGCACTAGAACTGTGTGAGATAAAATTTTCTCCACGCCTTTGAAATTGTTTCTGATATATACATGCTGTGAAATAATGACTTCAGTTTTGGTCAGTGCGGCAGTTTTTATATTCCTTCGGCTTGCACCTCCGTGCTCATGTTTTATGGGGAAATCACACAGCATAATCAGTTTTTTGCCCAATTGCCTTACCCTAAGTGAAAGTTCTACATCTTCGGAGTACATCCAGTATTCAGTATTCCATTTCCCTGCTTTCTCAAAGTTTTCTCTGGAAATCATCACTACCGAACCTGAAATCCACTCCGGATTAACAGCTTTGCAAGTACAAGTTTTGCAATTATTTTTAGAAAATTTCTTCGAAAAAATCAGTTTATAAATTGACCTTTGTAACCCGAAAAGCGTCCAGAAGGAAGGTAAAATCTTTTGATAGGAAGATGGCTTTTCACTTTGAATGCATGAGACAATTCCGGCTTCAGAATCAGTCTGATATGCCTTTACCATTGAAATGATGGATTCGGCTGTTGCCAAAGTATCAGGATTAAGAAAAAACAGGAGATCCCCGGAAGCATTTTCTGCTCCAAAATTACATCCATGAGCAAAACCATTGTTTCCGGAATTTTCTATAAACTTTACTTTTGGAAATTCAGCTAAAAACCCGGGAAGTTTTCCATCATTGGAATGGTTATCTACAGCAATTATTTCCATCTCAAAATCAGGAAATTGAAATGATACCAAAGCCCTCAGGTTTTGGCCTAAAACCTCCCAACTTTTATAATTTACGATGATAATGGAGAGCTTTGTGGCCATTTCAGGATTTTTTAATGCCTCTCAACACGGCTCTACGAAGATACGGTGGCTGTACCACATTGGTCTTTCCGTAATAATAAATCATGAAATTCCTGGAAAAACGGCTTTCAAAGCCATATTTTTTCAACAAATCAAATAAATCGGCAGCATCGGCTTGTCGGTGATATGTACACACTGCCACTTTGAGATTTGTCTGATTTTGGATTAATTTTTCAGCACCTCTTAATACCTCACCTTCAGCTCCTTCCACGTCAGCTTTAATAAAAGTTACTTTGTCTGAAGTTTTAAAATAAGTATCGAGTTTGATGCATTTTTCATCGTCATGGTCAGAAACGTATTTCTCAACAATCGTCACTTTATCTTTATATGGAGCAAATGTGGCCTCCAATGCGGTAATCCAGGCGGGTTCGGTTTCGAAAATATAGCAATGAGCTGCTTTCTCAATGGCACTCAGTGAAAAATTACCTTCAGCAGCACCTACATCGACGATAATTTCACCATCCTGCACCTCAAAATCACCTTCGAGATAGCAATGCGGAGACTCTGGGTCTTGTTCTAATAGCAAACTATTGAAATATATCTGAGCCCTTTTTTTTGACTTTCCGTTTTTGAAATATAGTTTTTTTTCCTCCCAAAAAGTGTAAAAAAGTCCGTTAGTTAGGTCTTTTTCTACCGGAATATCGGCATAACTATATTTTTCAGGAAAAGAATATGGAAAAATTGTAAGCTTATTATTTTTCAGAAAATCAAACACCTGCTTTTCGTCATCGGCCAACGTTTGGGATTCCAAAAAAGCTATAATTTTATTTTTAAGCCATTTGAGCCTTATGCTTTTGGGGACTATTTTCTTATAAATGGCCTCTTTCATTGTTTATTTTTTGATTTAACAAATTTCTGAAATAATAAGTAATACCCAAAACAAAGTAAATTTTAATATTAACATCAGGTCAAAATGTCTGGTTATATAAAGCCTGAGAGCATTTTTTCGGGAAAATAAAACCGAACTTTATTTAGAAATTTCAAAAACATAATTTTCCAAATATTAACATTTAAACAACTAATGCTTAAATACTTAAAAAATTTCACCTCCAATGAATAATTTAATTTAAATCAAATTGGATGTATGGTTTTTTATATAGAATTTAGTGGAAATTTAAAACTACTATTATGAATAAAAAACTACTTCTATTTGTCAGCTTCATTTTTATTACCACAATTGCGATAGCACAACAAAAATACCATCGAATTTCTGCAAAAATGAGCAAAGAGGACATCCATTCTCTTTTTGAAAAAGGATTGGATGTGGATCATTATCAATTTGAAAATGGGATTTTTAAGGCCGAAGTTTCAGATAATGACATTTCGGTTTTGAAGGCCAACAACATCAAAGTCAAATACCTGGTGCGTGATCTTGAAAAAAACATCCCAAAAATCAACAAGAAAATTGACCAAAAATCTTCGAAAAACCTGCGGCAGGCAGCCACTCCTGCCAATTTTGCTTTGGGTTCTTATGGTGGGTATTTTAGTTTGCAGGAAATGATTAACATCCTTGACCAGATGAGGGTACAATATCCAAATCTTATCTCTGTAAAATCTTCGATTGGAAATACGATAGAAGGACGGCCAATTTATATGGTGAAAATCAGCGATAACCCTGACGTGGACGAGTCAGAACCTGAAGTTTTCCTCAATGCCGTACACCATGCTCGCGAGCCAATCAGTTTGAGCCAATTGATTTATTTTATGTGGCATGTATTGGAAAACTATGGGACTGATCCGGAAATAACTACCATGCTCAACAGCTCGGAGCTGTATCTTGTACCCGTTGTAAATCCTGATGGATACGAATACAATCGCGGAACCAATCCAAATGGTGGAGGGATGTGGCGAAAAAACAGAAAAAACAATGGAAACGGAACCTATGGTGTAGATATCAATCGAAATTATGGTTACATGTGGGGTCTTAACAATACCGGTTCTTCAGCAACTACCAGCTCGGAAACGTATAGAGGAACAGCCGCATTTTCTGAACCTGAAACTCAAGCGGTGAGAAATTTTTGTAATGCTCATGATTTTGTGGCTTCTATGGACTTCCATTCTTATGGCAACTATTGTATTTATCCTTATGGCTATCAGTCAACCAATACAAATCCGGAGCTTTCTTTATTTACTCAGCTCGGCACTTATTTAACCGCAGAGAATGGTTTTAAAGCCGGCAATTCATTGGCTACGGTAGGATATTCAGTCAATGGTGCCGGCGACGACTGGAAATATGGTGAACAAACCACCAAAAATAAAATTTATAGTTTCACTCCGGAGGTGGGCACTTCAACAGACGGTTTTTATCCGGCTCAAAGCCGAATTTTACCTCTTTGTGAATCTACCTTGCAGATGAACCGAAAAATTCTGAAACTATCTTCAAAATTTGCCGCTATTTCTGCTTCCTCAATTACCTCAACCTCCCTTTCCGGAAATCTGAGTTTCAGTTTACAAAATTTCAGTGTCAGAAATCCAACTTATACTGTAAATATTAGCACAAGCAGTCCTTTTGTGGCATCGGTGGGAAGTCCACAATTATTTAGCAATATGGCTACTTTCCAAACCTCAAATAGTCTGTTTGCCTATTCACTTTCTCCCGAAACACCTTTCGGTACGGTTATAGATTTTGTAATAACTTTGGACAACGGCCACAGTCCTCAGCAGAAAACAGTAAGTATTACCTATGATTGTGCAGCACCATCAGGTCTTGCTGCCACTGGAATCACCACAAATGCTGCAAAAGTTTCCTGGACAGCCACAGGCGATGCACATAAATATGTGGTAGCCTATAAAACTTCGGCTTCTGCTACCTGGAGCCCTGACCAGACCCTTGATACAACTTATATTGACTTGACGGGGTTGACTCCCCAAACATTTTATGATTTCAGAGTGCGGGATACAACTTGTAACAATCAAAGTCAGATAAGTTTTACAACTCAGGCAATTTGCGGTATCCCTGCAAACCTCTCCATTGGGACAATTACCTCAACAACCGCTAATGTCAGCTGGCAGGCGGCTTCAGGTGCCACTTCCTATAAGGTTGAATATAAACTTGCCACCGCCACAACCTGGACTGTGGCAAATGCGGCCCAAACTGCATTGACCCAAAGCCTGGGAAGCCTCACTGCATCAAGCACTTACAATGTGAGGATAAGTTCTAATTGTACTTCGGGCACTTCAGGATATTTAAGTGGTCAGTTTACCACTGCTGCACCTCCGGCCGTAACTTACTGTGCCAGCAAAGGGTCAAATTCGTCTTTGATGTGGGTTGATTATTTCAAACTTTCAAACTTAACCCGCACTTCAGGAAATGATGGTGGATACTACAATGGTACTTCTTCAACCATTAACCTTAGTAAGAATACAACTTACACCCTCACCTATTCGGCGGGATATTCTTCAACCAAATACAGGGTGTATTGGAAAGCCTGGATTGACTATAACAACAATGGCTCATTTAACGATAGTGGTGAGCAGATTTTGAATGCAAATAGTACAGGAACGGGAAATTATACGGTTTCCTTTAAGGTTCCGACCACTGCAAAATCAGGTCAAACCAGAATCAGAATTGCCATGAAATATAATGCTACGCCTACATCTTGTGAGACTTTTTCATATGGTGAAGTTGAGGATTTCACTATCAGTATTCCTACAACTGCAAATAACAGTAATGCCAGAATCGGCGAAGAACTAATTGTTGCAGTTGCTGAACAGGTTTTAATGCCTACTATTTTTCCAAATCCAGTTTCTGAGATTTTGACGATTGATCTGAAAGAATCTTCGGCAGAGGCCATGAATCTGGAAGTATTTAATGCCCAGGGCAGAAAAATGTTTTCGGAAATCGTTGAACCTAATGCACTTACTCATCATTTAAATGTGAGCAAGCTTTTACCGGGGAATTATACAGTTTCTATTCTAGGAAAAGAAAAAATAAGTTCGATTCATTTTATTAAGCAGTAAATGTCTTTCCAATATTTCCAAAAATCCCTTTGGCTTCCCGAGGGATTTTTGTTTTAATTAAAAGTTTGCAAATATTAAACTTACCTTAAATTTCATTTTGGATAAAAACCATATTCTGAATTTTGGGTCAAAGACATTAAGTTTGTAGAATATTTATTTCCAAAATAATGAAAACCCTTAAAAAACTACTGCTCTTAACCTTATTATTCACATCATTTACCGAAGGTTTTAGCCAAATCACTAACAAAGATGAACTTGAAGCATACAAAGCAGCGTACAATTCATTTATTTGGGGTTATCCGGTAGTAAGTTTAGGTTTGGAATCTAAAAGATTCTCAGAAGAAATAGCACCAAAAAGTGCATTTAATTATCTAACGATTTTTACTAAAGAGACTGCGGAAACCGCTGAAAAAAGAGATGTAAATGAGGATATAATTTATGCTAAAAGTTATTTTGACTTAAAAAATACTGCCCTTATCATTTCTCTTCCGGCATTGACTGTAAAAAGTTATTATTCAATTTCTTTTAACGATGCTTTCAGTAATAATTTCGATAATTTCAGTTCTTTAAAAAACCTGGCAAAAGACACGAAAATCCTTTTAGTAGGACCTGATTATAAAGGAGAATTACCCAAAAACATTAAAAAAGTAATTAAATCACCTACTAATTTCGGTTGGATTATCGCCAGAAGTTCGGTGGTTGATAAACTTGAACTGACCGAAGCCAAAAAAACTTTGGAAACCATAAAAATAGAGACTTATCCTAAAGCTGGTCAAGTTTCTGATTATTGGGATAGAAATAACATTGATTTTTTACTTAGTAAACCAGAAACCATCGCCACTATTGCCTCAATGGACTGGAGAACATATTTCAAAGTGCTTTCACAGTTTTTGATTGAAAACAAAATTCCTGAGTCGCAAGCTAAGTATGTGGCCGATTTTGCAAAAATTGGTTTGATACCGGGAGAAGAATATGAAAAAACTAAAGTTAAAAAGAGCATTGAAAGAGGTATAAAGCAGGGTTTTCTGGATGCCGTGGAATTACTTAAAAATGAAGCCCCAAAACAGATTGACTATGATAAAAAAGGCTGGTTTTATAATGTAGGCGAAGGGAAATGGGGCAATAAATACACCAAAAATGCCGCCTCAGCCATGAATGGTTTCGATCAGAGTGCCGCCGAAGAATTTATGAAATATCAGACTTTGGTCGATGTTGCCAATGAAACTTTAACTGGTACTGGAAAAGGTTATAAAATGACATTTAAAAAACTTCAGTTACCTGCAACTAAGGCTTTTTGGACTATCAATATTTTGGATAATAACAATCTGATTTATTCTAATCCAAAAAACAAATATGGATTTAACAATAAAACCAAAGGTATAAAACTTCAAAAAGACGGTTCCCTGATTTTGTTTTTTCAAACTACTCCTCCTAAAAATCAGGAACCCAACTGGATACCAATACCCGAAGGTGAGTTTAAGGTTGTTGTAAAAGTTTACAACCCAGGAGAAGACGTAGTCAGCGGAGAATGGATTCCACAAACGCTGGAAAAAATCAAATAGATCAGAAGGAACTCAGAACTTGTTCAAAGAATCCGGGAATAGATTTTGGATAAGTCACAGCCATAAAAACAATTCCGAAAAGGCTTCCCCATAAATGTGCAAGGTGATTGATATGATCGCCCTGGCGTTTGTCCATATAAACAGAGTATGCCATATATATTAATGCAAAGAGATATGCCGGCATTGGAATTGGTATGGGAAACATCATCAGTTTGGACAATGGTGACAAAATAATGCTTGCAAACACAACCGAACTCACGCCACCACTGGCACCAAGGGAATTGAAAAAAGCATTGTTTTTATGTTTTATCAAATCAGGTATGTTTGAAATTATTATTCCCAAAATAAATAATGCCAAAAAAGCCAATCGACCATTAGAGCCAAATAAATATTGAAAATAAGTCTCTACTACCTCACCAAATATGTAAAGAGCATACATATTTAACAATAAATGCATATAATCGGCATGAATAAATCCTGAGGTGACTATTCTGTAATACTCTTTTCTATTATAAACCGCATGTGGATTATGGATCAATCGGTACATCAAAGATTGGTCACGAAAAGCAAAAAAACTAATAGCAACTGTGGCAATGATAATTATAACTGTAATACTCATATTCTTAATTTTCTCTGTTCATTAATTGTAAACCAAACTCTTTGAGAGGTAATTTCTTTTCATCTGAAACATTTAATTTTTCAAGTGCAGCAAATGCAACCTCAAAATAATGCTCCGAAAGTGTTTCTGCGGCATTTTTTATCTCCAGAGTATTATAAATATCTCTAACTGCTGCAACTTTTTCTACAGAATCAAATTTCGCTTTATTAATCCATTTCCTTAAATCATTTCCTTCGGGAAGGTTTTCAGAAACTTCCAAAGCATGCAATAGTAGCCATGTTTTTTTATTTTCGATGATATCACCGCCAACTTGTTTTCCAAATTTTTCAGGGTCCGCATAAACATCCAGGATATCATCCTTCAACTGAAATCCTATCCCCATATTTTCACCAATAGTATAAAGCAATTTCACGGATTCTGCATCGGCTTCAGCTATCATTCCGCCCAATTCAAGTGCAAATCCCAACAAAACCGAAGTTTTTAAACGAATCATTTCGATGTATTCATCTTTGCTTACATTTTGTTTCAAAGCAAAGTCCATATCCATCATTTGGCCTTCACAAACTTCGGCCGCTGTTTGATTAAATCGCTTAAATACATTTTTGAAAACGGCATCATCAACACTTTCCAAAAGTTTATATGCTGCCACAAGCATCACGTCACCCGAAAGAATCGCGGTATTCGTATCCCATTTTTCATGTACAGTGGCCTGCCCTCTGCGAGCGGGAGCATTGTCCATGATGTCGTCATGCATGAGGGTAAAATTATGAAATACCTCCACTGCTAATGCAGGTTTAAGAGCTTTTTGCCACTTATAAAGCCACATATTGGCAGCCATTAAGGTCAATGCCGGTCTGAGCCTTTTTCCTCCTATAGACATCAGATATTTTATCGGAGCGTACAACTCTGGTGGATTTTCGCCGTAGGAATACTCTTCTAATTCACTATTTATTGCCGCTAAATACGCTTTGAATGGCATTTTTGTTGGTTTAAATTACAAAACTAGTCATTTACAGAAACTTTCCGGCACTAATAACCCAAAGTTCTTTAAATTAAACTACAATGTCAGAGATTTAGTTTGCAATTTGTAAAGCGGATAACTAAAAATCAAAAATACCAGGGCAAAAACTGAGCTTTTCAGATCGTTATAAACTGCACCTGCTAAAAATAAAATAGACAATATCAATAAAAGCCATGGAACAAAAGGATAACCAGGGACTTTATAAGGCCGCTTTAAATCAGGTTCGGTTTTTCTTAATTTTAAAAGAGAGGCAAAACCTGCCGCATAGCTCATCACAAAAAAGAAGGTGGCGATATCAGAAAGCACCCCGCTAAACTCTTTGCCTTGAATTGTAAAAAATCCTCCTATTAATATGAGGAAAATGGACCCGGCAGTAGTTAATGGCATGGCCACAGAAGGGGTTCCGCCGGTATTGACCTTCTTTGCAAACGCTGGGAACAAGCCATCACGACTCATTGAAAATATCACACGGGGAGCAAACATAATCTGGGCATTGAGCATCCCAAGTATAGAAAGCATTAAAAAGAATGTCACTATTTTGGCAGATTTTTCCCCAAATATCAATAAAATTGCATCTGAGGCCGCAAGTTTTGAATGAGAAAGAATGTCCAGCGGCAAAATATGCAATATCGCAGCATTAACTAAAAGGTATATTATTATTACCAACACTACCCCAGTAATCATGGATTTTGGAAGACTTTTAGCAGGATCGGTGTTTTCCTCAGAAAAATAAGAAGCCGTATGCCAGCCATCAAATGTGTAAAAAATTGACTGCAAAGCGGTTATTATTCCGAAAAACAAAGCAGGTTTTTCTAATTTTTCAGTCGTAATTTTTAAATTTTCATAATCAACCTTATCTCCATACCAAAAACAAAGTCCAACAAAAGCTATCAGACCTACGGCCTTTAAAAAGGATAAAATCTCCTGGGATCTTCCCCCGGCTTTGGTACCTGCAAAATGAAACAATGTTAGACTTATCAATATCATGACAGCTATTATCCTTAAATATGGAGAAACTCCCGGAATTAGCAATGCAATGTATTCACTCATGGTATAAGCTCCAAAACCCAAAGCTGAAACTGTACCTAACCAACTGGTGATGCCGGTAATAAATCCGAAATAGTTGCCGAAAGCCCTGCGTGCATATACATACCAGGAGCCCGCCTGGGGAAGAGACACGCCCAATTCAACGGCACACATTACTCCCAAAAGAGCATAAATACTTACTGCAATCCAAACCCCCATTATCAGCCAATAATCACCAAGCATTGCTGCGATTGGTCCTGGTTTTCTTAAAATCCCTGTTCCTATTGTGCCTCCGATAGTTACCGCTATACCGAAACCTACACCCAGAAGTTTTAATAATTGATTTTGGGGTTGTTTTGTCATTATATTCTTATTTGTAAAATCTTCAAGTTTTTTTTCAAAAAATTCAGATATGAATCCTACGAATATTCAAATAAACAAAGTACACACTCAATTAAAAAAAAACAGTGGAATTATTTTCCCACTTCAGCCCAAATCTCTCAATTTTATTATTCGGTAATTAGTAACAGAATTAAAGTTTGTTATTTTTGAAAATCAAAATACATAAACTTACAAAAACATAAATACCCCAAATTTTAATGCTTTTTTAATAATGAATGCGAAAAAAAAGAGAATACCGATGAAAAAACATTAATAGTTTAAAAAATATTTGGTTAAAATACTATCATACACTTATTTGCAGGCTAATTAATCTATTTTTTTAACAAACTATAAAACTTTCTATGAAGAGAACTTCACTATTGTTTTTGGGTCTGTTATTGTTTTTAGGTATGAGTGTATCATTTGCTCAGTCTAAAAAAATTACAGGAAAGGTTACTTCGGCCGACGACGGCTCGGCACTACCGGGAGTAACAGTTACAATCAAAGGTACCGGAAGAGGTACACAAACTGATGGAAGTGGAGCATATTCAGTCGATGCTGCATCAAATCAAACATTGGTATTCACATTTGTTGGGATGAGTACTCAGGAAATTACTGTTGGAAGTAAAAACGTAATTGATGTATCTCTGGCTGGGGATGACAATCAATTGGAGCAATTAGTTGTAGTTGGTTATGGAACTCAAAATAGAAAGGATATGACCTCAGCCATATCCACAGTCAGAGGTGATGCATTAAAATCCATTCCTGCACAATCGGTTGATCAGTTGCTCTCTGGAAAAGCAGCAGGTGTTAACATCAACATCCCTAATGGTCTATTAAACAACCCTCCTGTCATCAGAGTTCGTGGATTTAACTCCATTACATCAAGTTCATATCCTTTAATTGTGGTTGACGGAATCATTGTTTTCTCACAAGACAACGGCTCTTCAGGTCCTGGGGGAATTGCTCAAAACCCATTGTCAGATATTAACCCTAATGATATCGAAACCATTGATATTTTAAAAGATGCAGCTGCCACAGCCATCTATGGATCAAGGGCGGCCAATGGGGTATTGGTTATAACAACCAAAAAAGGTAAGGCTGGTAAGTCAACAATATCATATGATGGTTCAACAGCCTGGACAAAACCTTTCAGACTTTTTGACCTTCTGAATGCATCAGAATATATTATGATGAAAAATGAAGGAGAAAAAAACAGAGCCGACATGGCTGGTCAGACTTACAGCCCTCTATTTTTTGAGAATCTTGATCCTAGCGGAAAACCATACGATACCAACTGGTATGACTATGTTTTCACTTCAGGATTTCAGCAAAATCATAACATAAATGTTTCTGGTGCAACACCCAAAACTTCTTATTACTTTTCTGGTGGTTATACCAATCAGGATGGTTTCTTGAAATCCAATACTTTTGAGAGAAAAAATGCTAGAATGAATATTAGCCACAATGTTACTGATAAAATTGTTTTTGGTGCTAATTTCAACTATTCAAATGCTTATTCATTTTCTCCAAACAGTGGTTCACTAATTGGAACTAACTTTAATACAGGTGGTTTAGGCCGTGTTCCTTTAGTTACTGCACCTAATATCCCTGCCTATTTACCGGATGGTTCTTATAATATTAACACTACAGGTGGTCTGGCCAACAGCCCTGGTAATTTGTTAAATAAAGACCGTAGTGGTTTTTACAATCCGGTAGTTTTGATTGATCTTGACAAAGCCTCTGCTCAAAGCGATAGAATGCTTTCGAATATTTATGCAACCATCAATCTAACAAAGGACTTAAGCTTCCGTACTGATTACGGTATTGACTATCAAACTATTGACTCAAAAACCTTCAATAATCCTATACATGGAGACGGTTTTTCAGCAAAAGGTATTGCTAACAATTATCTATATAAAAGCCAGAGATGGTCATGGCAAAACTACCTTAATTACAATAAAAAGTTTGCCGAAGTTCATAGTATAGGTACAACTTTAGGAACGGAAAACCAACATACAGACAGAAGTATGTGGAGTGGTGGCCGTCAAACAGTAGCCGACCCATTCTTTGATGTTTACCAAGGTGATTATACAGTAAACAACAATCCTCCTTTCAACTTCCTGACCGAAAATGGATTTGTTTCCTATTTCGGAAGATTAACTTATGATTTCAGTAAGCGTTATTATTTCACCGCCAGTTTAAGAAGAGACGGACTTTCTGCATTGGCTGAAGGTAAAAAATTCGGTAATTTTTATGGTATATCCGGAGGTTGGAATCTTGCTGAAGAATCATTCTTCAAGAATTTAACTCAAAAAGTTTCAACATTGAAACTACGTACAAGTTATGGAAAGGTAGGTAATGCTGGTATCAGTGACTTTGCCTCATTGAGTTTGTATGGATTTAATGTTTATGGTGGAACAGCCGCAACACTTGCTTTCTCTCAGGCAGGTAATCCTGATTTGAAATGGGAAACCAGTACCAAATTGGACATCGGTCTAAACTACGGTTTCTTAAATGACAAAATCACAGGTGAGCTAACATATTATAAAAACAACATAGATGGGTTGATATTAAACTCCCCTCTTTCTCCTTCAATGGGAGTACCAGGTAACTCAGTTGCTAAAAACGTAGGTTCAATGTTTAATCAAGGCATAGAGTTCTCGGTAAATGCTACAGTGTTACAAAAAGGAGATTTTAAATGGTCAAGTAATTTCAATATTGCTACCCAGAAAAACGAAGTTACTGCCCTGGCTGAAGGAAATGCTGATATTTTTGGTGTAACACAGCTCGAAACTGCAAACATTACACGTGTTGGATACTCAGTAGGTAGCCTTTATGCCGTAGAAACCAGAGGAATCAACCCTGAAAATGGTCGCAGAATCTTTATCAACAAAGCTGGCAAAGAGGTTCAGTACAGTCACGCAGTGGGTACAGGACAAAGCAGATGGACATATCTTGACGGTAGTACTGCACCTGCAATAACAGTAGCCGCAGACGCTAAAATTATGGGAAATACTATTCCAAAATTCTATGGTGGATGGGATAATAATTTCTCCTATAAGAAATTTGACTTAAACGTGAGTTTAGTATATGCTGGTGGATTCTATGTTTACAATGGTACTAAAGCAGGTCTTCATGACCAACGTTTTTGGAACAATGAAGCTGACATTCTCGACAGATGGACGCCTGATACCAAAACTACCGCAACCTGGCCAAAAGTTATTTACGGAGATAATGTATCTAACGGGTCATCGTTCCCAATTTCTAACAATATTGAGAAAGGTGACTTTATTAAATGTAGAAATATTGCCCTTGGATATGCTTTACCAACTAGCTTAACTCAAAAAGCAAAAATTTCGAGTGCTAGAATATTTGGACAGGTAACTAATGCCTTTATGTTAACCAAATATACAGGAACAGACCCCGAAACTTCATCTAACGGTAACTCAAACCTGGCTCCTGGTGTTGACAGAAACTCAATACCTCAGGCTAGGACAGTTTCTTGTGGTTTAAGTCTAACTTTCTAATTTAAATTAAGAAATGATTAACATGAAAAAATTAAATATTAATAAATTAACAATTGCTGCCCTGATTGGAATTTCAGTTATGGGTTGTACAAATGATATCTTAAATCCTGTTCCTCAAACTTCAGTATCGGATTTGAGTGCTTATGATACTCCGGACAGAGTAGAATCATTGGTAAATGGACTATATCGAGGTGTAAAAAATGGCAACTTCTTGGGAGGTCGCTACTGGATTTATAACGACATTAGAGGAGAAGAGTTTATTAATCAGACCAATAATGGCGTTACAGGTCTTCAAACATGGAACTTTACCATTAACTCTTCCTCAAATGAAGTGGCCAATTTATGGGGATCAGCATATGCAGCTATCAACAATATCAATTTGTTTTTAGATAAAGTTGACGCTGCACCTGCGAAACTGACTCCTGATAAAATTGCCAATTACAAAGGTGAAGCCAGATTTTTGAGAGCATTAAGTTACTTTTCGCTTGTAAATATCTACTGCCAGCCTTATACAAAGGACAATGGGGCTTCTTTAGGATTGCCTTTGAGATTAGTTGGTGAAAATGGGGCAGGTAACTCAAACAACCTTAAAAGATCTACTGTTGCGGAGGTTTATGCTAAAATAATTGAAGATTTAAATTTTGCGGAGACAAATTTACCTTCAAATTATTCTACCTCCGATTTAAATGTAACCAGAGCACATAAAAATGCGGCTATTGCAATAAAAACTAAGGTATATTTGGCAATGGGTAAGTATGCAGAGGTAGTCACAGAGGGTAATAAAATTGTTTCTTCTTCAGCACCTTTTAAGGCAAGCTCAGGAGTAAAACATGAATTAAACTCAAATTTTGCAGCAATTTTTACATCTTATAAAACTTTAGAGTCAATTTTCTCCTTACCTATGGCTACAAATGATGCTCCTGGGACTCAAAACCAATTGGCATTTTACTGGTTAGCAGGTCCTGTAGGAGGTGGGGAGTTTTCATTGAATGCATCTGGAATTTTGGGTGACCCAGCCTTTAGTGCTGATGATGATCGTAAAAAATTGACAGCTGCCAGTGGTACCAGAACATATCTTACTAAATTCCCAGGAGCCTCTCCGTTCATTGATTGGGTTCCGGTTATTCGTTATGCAGAAGTTTTATTAAATGTAGCTGAAGCAAAAGCAAGACTTGGTTCTGGTGTTGATGCTACTGCTTTGGAAATTTTAAACGCTGTAAGAACTCGTTCAAAAGGCTCAGTAATAACTGCTGAAAATCAAACTGAATTAGTAAATGCCATCCTAAAGGAAAGAAGAATTGAGTTCTTAGGAGAAGGAAAAAGGTCTTTTGATGTTACAAGATTAAATCAACCATTTCCTGCAAAAGGTTCTGTTAATGCAGTAACCACTGCTCAATCAGAATATATTTGGCCTATCCCAACTACTGAATTAGCAGTAAATAAAGATTGTCAGCCAAACCCCTAATTTTTAGTTTAACAAATAAGAAAAGAGTTGTCTGAAATTACAGACAGCTCTTTTTTTTATAAATACAAAAAAGCCCCAACAGAGTCAGGGCTTTTTGATTCATCATAGGTTATTTAAAATTCTTTATTTGAGTATTGCAAATATATGCATATATCTTGTTATTATCCAAATTTTTATTGCATATATTTTGCAAATACTTGCAAATATTTGCACTGATGATTTTTTATTAATATTTTCACAAAAAATAGAGAATACTAACTTAATGGTTTATTCTTTTGATTTGAATTGCTTATTTAGACTTAAAAGATGGTTGAATTTACTACTCCTCTTAAAGGTATGTTAAAAGAAGAAAGGCAAAAACACATACTGGAACATCTGAAAACGGCCAAAAAGATAAACCTTGGCCAACTAAGCACCATGCTTTCGGTTTCATACGATAGCATCAGGCGGGATGTAATTGAACTTGAAGACAAGGGCTTACTGAAAAAAGTACATGGCGGTGTGGTTTCTAATAGTTATCTCGGAATTTTATCAGGTCAAAGAACTGAGGTAAAAAATGGAAATGACCTTGACATTATTATTAAAAAAACACTTAAACTTTTTAAAAACCACCAAATCATTCTCATGGATGGTGGCACAACAAATTTCTTTCTGGCAGAAGCAATACCAAAAAACCTCCAACTAACTGTAATCACCAATTCGCCTCCTTTGGCTATGGCTCTCAATGACCATGAAAATATTGAAGTAATATTATTGGGAGGAAAATATTATAAAAGATACCAAATCTCTATGGGCCTCGAGGTAACCCAACAAATAAAAAGATTTAATCCCGATTTATATATAATGGGGACCAATGGCATAGATCCAGTAAAAGGATTGACCATCAGAAATTATGATGAAGCCATATTAAAACAAGAAATGATGAATATCTCCAAGAGCACAATTTGCTGTGTGGTAGAGGAAAAAATCGGAATAGTAGAAGCTTTTCAGGTGTGTGAACTCAATAAAATCGACAAGCTTATTACTTCACTGTCACCCGCTGACGAAAAACTTAAAGCATTTGATAACATTGAAATAATTTAAACTTGACACATGCAAAACCAACAAAAAAGCCTCGTTTCCGAGGCTTTTCTTATTAGAAACATTTAGATTTTGAGGAGCCATCACTGCAGCATCTACTAAATGACTTACCTAATTTCTTGTATTCTGATTTTGAAAGCGGAACATAAATTCTTCCGTAATCACCAACTGTAACGTCTTGTTTTGTAAAATTGTTAGTCATCGACATAGGAACAGAAATCTCTTCAACTGGCTTTACATTGCCATCATCACATACTTCAATAATATGACTTAGTGAAGAATTCCCCTTCAATGAATAGTTTAATGAACTCTTTGCCGGCACACTGTATGTACCCAAGCATTTATACTTGTTGGCAGTCTCTCCTTTTTGCAATTTCCCAGTTTTCTTGTAAACCCCAATCATCGTTACTTCATTGGTACCAACTTTAGAACTTATATCTTCAGTTACTGCCGAACCATTAAGAGTGAGAGTCTGCTTAACACAATTCTTGCCATCGCCACCACCGCTTACAGTTTCTGGAGAGCCTTCAGATTTTGTATTTACTTTGTTTGAAGCCGTGGCTGCCGAAGATGCAGTTTCACCTGCAGGACATGCTTTATAAACTTTCTTGAGGGTCTTAAATTGTTTGGCTGAAACAGCCATTATCATTTTCCCGTTTTCACCAACTGCCACATCTGAAGATGCAACAATATATAATAAATTAACCGGAACATTTATCGATGCATTGGCCGGGACACCCTGACCGTAATCACAAACTTTAATAGTTTTGGCATAATTTACTTCCCCACTTGCATTCATATCATATGCCAGCCTTACAGGTACCTGATAGTCACCAACGCAAAGGTTCTTACCATTATATGTGGCAACAACTGGGATATTTTTTGTAGTATTGATAACGTCACCAGCCTGAATTTTCCCTTTACCTGAGAAATTAATAGTCTGGGTAGCACAAACAACAGCCGGAGGGCATTTAGTTTTGTCGTTTACATTTGGATCACAAGGGGTACAAGGTATGCAACGCTCACCCGGATCATAAAAGGCATTTCCGCATTTTTTCATAATGTATGCATGACAACTTCCATCAGAAGATATAATTTTGAATGTCTCAAAATCTCTTCCCAATACCGACCATTTGTATTTGTGCCCTTTGCTATAAGCACCCATCCAGCCTGTTTTACCAGCCGGGAGCAATGCCGGTTCAATTTTGCTTGAAGAAAATAAAGGATCTTTAAAACCTGTATAGCCAAGTGCTTTCAGGAAATTATCAATTTCAACCTTACTTCCTTTAATGTTTTTAGTATGCACCTTTTTTAAATGGGTGTAAGCTGCATCAGCAGTATGTTTGGGAATTTCTCCAAACTGAGGGCTAGTTCCCAATCTTTCCAATAAGACGGGAGCATCTGTCGATTTTTCACCAAATACTTCATGAAGCCCTGTGCTACAAGGAGTTTGTGCTGAAGCAGTTACAACAATTACAGTTGCAACAAATGCTCCTACCAAAATTTTAAATAATCCTTTTCTCTTTTTCATTGTGAGAAATTTTGCCTGAAAAATAATTTAAGTTATCAAATAAAGCTCAAATGACCTCATTGATAAGTGCAAAGTAAATTTTTTTTCATTGAGATAAAAAATATATACTTACTTATTTTAGTTTTTGTATCCATTTTTAAGGTGAAATTAAGTTTAAGGTGGTATTTTTGCAAAAAAAACACTTTAAATGAGTCTATTAACCGTTGGGTCAGTTGCATTTGATAAACTAGAGACCCCTTTTGGCAAAACTGACAAAATTGTTGGAGGTGCCGCAACATTCATTGCCTTGACAGCTTCTTATTTTACTTCAAAAAACAATATTGTAGGTATCGTGGGTAGCGATTTTCCTAAGGAAATGATAAAAACTTTTAATGAGCATGGTATCAATACCGATGGCCTGGAAATAGATCCTGAAGGTAAAACGTTTTTCTGGCATGGTAAATATCATCAGGATATGAATAACCGGGATACGCTGGACACACAACTTGGTGTTTTTGAAAATTGGGAGCCTACTATTCCGGAAGAATATCAGGACACGCAATATCTGATGCTTGGCAATATGGTGCCAGTTATCCAACACCAAACTTTAAAAAAACTCAGAAACCGCCCCAAATTTGTAATGCTTGATACCATGAATCTATGGATGGATATTGCAATGGATGACCTGAAAAAAGTCTTGCTTGACATTGATTGCCTGACCATTAACGACGCTGAGGCAAGACAGCTTTCGGGTGATTATTCTTTGAAAAGAGCAGCCAAAACCATAATGAAAATGGGACCTAAAACTCTGATTATCAAAAAAGGAGAACATGGTGCCCTGTTATTCCAGGATGACCGTATTTTTTATTGCCCTGCTTTACCATTGGAAGAAGTTTTTGACCCCACCGGAGCAGGTGATACTTTTGCAGGTGGTTTTATTGGCTACCTTGCCAAAACCGATGATCTGAGTTTTGAAAATATGAAACGTGCGATAATTTATGGTTCTGCAATGGCTTCATTTTGTGTTGAGAAATTTGGAACAGAACGCATTCAATATCTTACTCAAACCGAAATCAACAATAGAGTAATGGAGTTTGTACAGCTTGCAAGCTTTGAAATAATAGACTAAAATTTAATAGAATTTTAAGTTAAAAAAGGCATCGATAGGTGTCTTTTTTTATTTCATATTTTAAATAATTAAATAATTATTAAAATTTTAATATCTTTATTTAAATTATTTGCTACAAGCACTTTAACAAAATTCAAAATCCACCTTTGTCATAATACACTCTTCTTCTTGATAGTTTTAAATCACGAAGTAAAGAAGAACGTGGCTGTAAGGTAAAGCTATAATTACTGGCTCTAAGATTATTTCCGGCTATTGGTGTCCATTGGAAACTCATATCCCAGCAATGTAACTCACGCATGATACCGATATTGGTAAGTGTAACCCCTTTATAAACAAAGTCCCAGCCTGAGCTAAAGTTGACTTTCCATTTTGGGGTCAAACTCAAATCCCCGGTGAATTGTACCGCCTGAATTATTTGTGGATCAGCAAGTCCTTGTTTATAATAACTAAAATTATAGCTGAAATTCATACTCCAGGGAATACTGAAATCAACATACGCCAGAGCATTGGTTTGCACAAACTGCTGTAGTGCTTTTTTCGCTATATCTTCCTCTCCTGAAATCCCGGTTTGTGGAGGAGGAATATTCTTTTTCTTTTTAAACTTATCGGCATTAATACCAGTACTTAGTGATATATTCATTGAAGATAAGTAGTTTCCGGCATAGCCTTCATGTTTCCACTTATACACAGGAATCCTTCTACCTGCCAGATTTGAGGTATTCTGGGCGTCTTCAACAAAAGAATATGGATCAAAAGTGGCATTAAAGTTTATGTTTATCAAGTTTTTAAAAAGGCTGGTATTGGTACCCATATTGAAATTTGACAGATTGAAACCACTCACAATGGTATCTGAAAGGTATTTATAGGGAGATTTAAGTGCAAAAAAATTGTAACTTCCTCCTATGTTAAGATTATCAAGAATTGGGATTTTTTCAAAGGCATTTTCGGCGGTATCAGATTTTGATCTTACTTTGGCTTCAAGCTGATTAGTCAAAGAAAAATTCATACTTCCGCTTGCACCTGAAGCCGAACTTAACTCAGTGAATCTAGGCATGTATCTTTCGGAGATATCATCCTTTCTTACCCTTACATATTGATATAAATTGCCATTTTTGCTCAGATCAGGGGCATAACTAATACCAATTGAAGGAGCTAAAGTATGGCGAATCGCCTGAATTCTCTTTGATTTTTTAAATTGAAATGTGCCATACACCCTTGTGTTAAGGCTAGCTGATGTATTCCAGGAACCCGAAGTAAAAAATGGAACACCTTCCTCCCTGGCTGAAAGGGTGTCAATTTTCACCGCATCGGATGCCTCAATGTATTCGTATTTAAGCCTTTTTGTATATATATCACCGCGATATGAGAAACCAGGAGTAAAATTGAGATATTTGGCAATTTTGAAATTAGGAAGTGAAATTGGCACCGAAAACGAAGACCTGAATTGTCCCAATTCCGATAATATGTATTTTATATTTTCGGCCGAATTTAACTTTATAACCGTCTGATTAGTAGCTAACCCCAGCGACTGCAACCGTAACTCCTCACTCGTTAAGGGGCGGTTTTCGACACCAACTATATTATAATCGGTATATGTGGTTGAGCGGGTTCTACTGGTAATGTCATTTGATACTTTATAGCCTCCACTGAGATCCAGACCCACCCGAAATGCATCATACCAATTGCCCAGCATATTTTTTTCTTTAATAAATGGGTTGAATTGATTGAGCCCCAAAGAGTAATCCAGAGAGGAGTTCATCACCTTTGTAGATACGTTTTGGTCAACTCTGAAACCGGAGGAGGTCCGAAGTAATTTCCCGAAACTTCTTGAAAACTGAATGGAAGAGCCAAATGTGTTATTGGTATATTGATCCAGTTCGTCTAAACGGCGGTTATTCCTGTTGAAACCATTGGAAACCAGATTGACATTAGCAGAAAAGCTCCTGTCAGGTCTCCTGCTTTGGGGAGAGTGTGACCAGGTAATGTTAAAATCGCGGGAAGCTTCGGGTTTGGGTACTATTTCGCCAGATTTATTGGCATTAAATTGTAGATTGATATTGCCCGTATATCTGTATTTTTTTATGTAATTTGATTGCAAACCAACACCATAACTTCCATTGGTATAAATACTTCCCAATAGTTTGGCTCCGATGTACTCATTAAATGCATGATAATATCCAAATTCACGAAAATAAAAACCTCTGTTGCTGGGTTCTTCACCATAAGAACCCATTACAAATCCTGAAGTGCCTATTTCTTTCTTTTTGGGAATTGGAAAAAAACCAAAAGGTAAACCTATGGGCAATGGAATATCGCTCAAAACAAAATTAAAAGGTCCTGAAACCAGCGATTTTTTATTTACAAGTTTAATTTGCTTTGCCTTGATATGAAAATGCGGTTCGGCCAAATTACAGGTTGTGTACTTAGCATTAAATAAATACATATTGTCTTCCGGGTCTTTTTTTACTTTTTCACCCTGAACAAAACCCTCACCTTGCTGGGTTACAATATGACTGACTATTGCTTTCTTTGACTTAAAATTATACCTGATGGTATCAGAATTATAAGATTCGCCAGCATCTGTAAATATTGGCTTTCCTTTTATTGGTTCGCCGACTTTTTTAGTAGTATCGGGCATACCGTGAGCAAAAACTTCACTTTTGTTCCAATCCAACATGATATATTCCGCTGCCAGTTCAATGTCGCCATAAATCACTTTGGCATTGCCATACAGGTGATATCTCTCGTTTTCTACATCCAAAACTGTTGAATCGGAGGAAAAAGACTCAACGGTAGTTTCTATCTGATTTTCAGCACTTTTTAGAGAATCCGGAATAACAATTGATAGCGAATCTCGCTTTGCTCTGGCAGTTTTTTTTAAAGCTGGTTTTTTATTTGCATTTTCACTGGTATTTGTTCTGGAAGACTGACCGGGATTCCCTCCAAATGTCCTGCCACCCAACCCACCTCCAAATGGCTGCTGGGCAAAGGCCTGTTGATTAAAAAACAGAATTCCTAAAATTATTAATACCTGAAATGACCTATTTTTCAAAATATATGAGCTTTTGCCAAAAAGTATACTTTTGTGCGAAATAAATTGGACAATATTCAGATATTTTTTCTGTTCTAACAAAAGCATTATTTTTGTATTGCAAAATTAACCAGAAACTACAACCAAAACGAACTTAAGGGTTCAAAAAAGATAATTATTATACAGTTTTCCAAAATATATGAAGTTAAAAATCCTTAATACAATAAGCCTGAAAATTATTATTCTGGCCATTTTCATATCCTCGACGAGTTGGATAATGCCGGTAAAAAATAGATTAAAAACTATTGTTTTAGATGCCGGACATGGTGGTAAAGATCCTGGTGCTGGCAATGGGATGGAGAAAAAATATGCTTTGGATATAACATTGGAATTAGGAGAAAAAATCAAAGAGAATTTCCCGGAAACAGAAGTGATTTTTACCAGAAACAAAGACGTTTTTGTACCATTGCATGAGCGGGCGGCCATTGCCAACAGAAATAAAGCAGATTTATTCATTTCAATTCATTGTAATGCAAATCCACATTCAAAGTCGCTCAGAGGAACCGAAACTTATGTAATGGGACTCCATAAAACTCAGGAAAATCTGGATTTGGCAAAAGCTGAAAACAATGTTATTTTGTACGAAGAAAACTACAAAAAATCATATAAAGGTTTTAATCCCAAATCACCTCTGGCACATATTATGCTAGCAAATTATCAGAATGCTTTCATGAGTCAAAGTCTTGATTTTGCTGCGAAAGTAGAAAAAAACATGTCAAAACATGGTCATGTAAGCCGGGGGGTAAAACAAGCAGGTTTTATTGTAATCTGGGAAACTACCATGCCAAGCGTATTGATCGAAACGGGGTATTTGACCAATGAAAAAGATAAGGCTTTATTGAGCTCAGATTCGGGAAGAGAAAAAATTGCAACAGCAATTTATAAGGCTTTCAAAGAGTATAAATCAGAATTTGAAAAATAAAATATTAACTTGCAGTCAGAATTATCTGAAAAAATTATGGCAATGGTGAGAGAGGTAAAAGTAGGCTTATTGGGAATTCTGGGCATTGTAATTCTGTATTTTGGATTTACTTATTTGAAAGGCTCGGAAATATTCTCTACTTCGAATACCTACAAGGCTACTTTCAAGGATGTTTTAGGTCTGGAAGTATCAAATCCTGTAACGTTTAATGGTGTAAATGTTGGGCGTGTTACTAATCTTTATCCTCAGTTTGACAAAAGCGAAGTAATCGTTGAGTTAACAATAGATGAAGATGTAAAATTAACAGATAATTCATTCGCCATACTGGCTGATGACGGTCTTATTGGGGGAAAACTGATAAAACTTAAAATCGCTCCGGGAAAACTACTGGAAGAAGATGGCAACCTAAAAAGTATGCTGGAAGTAGGACTGGTTGACGTGATGCAACAAAAAATAGACCCTACCTTAAAAAATGTTGATTCGTTGACCAGAACTTTAACCCGTATTATTAATGAGTTTGACCATACAGGGCAAGCTTTGAAAATACTTTTAGCATCAGCAACGCAATCAAGCGACGGAGTAAACACTTTAGTTGCCAACAACTCAAAAAACATTGGGCTTGTAACAGCTAATGCAGCAACTTTAACCAAAAACCTGAATGCACTGGCATTAAATCTTGATGAGCAAATCAAACCCATCCTGACTAAAACCGGTAGCTTTTCTGACTCACTTTCAGCTTTGCAACTGGGTACTACCATTAATAATCTTAACGGTACCGTTAAGAACTTGCAAACTATGCTGAATCAGGTAAATGCCGGGAAGGGTACTCTGGGTAAACTAGCAGGTGACGACTCTCTTTATACCAATCTTGACCGCACTGCTGCATCCTTAAACCTTTTACTTTCTGATATGAAAGTTAATCCAAAAAGGTATGTACATTTTTCACTTTTCGGGAAGAAAGACAAGACAAAAAAGTAAATTTTACTCCAAAGACTTCACATCATAACCTTTTGATTTCAAAAGATTTAAAACTCCATTTTCCCCCGGGAGATGACCGGCACCAACCGCAATAAATGTAGGTTTTTCTGATATGAGTTTTTCAATCACCGGAATCCAGTTAATATTCCTTTCGGTAAGCATGGCCTTTTCCATGTTTTTGTCAAAGCCTTCCTGCGAAAGCATTTTTTCCATCAAAAATTCGAGATTTCTAAGTTTATAACCTTCAACCATATCTTCAAATTCCTTTCTTGCTTTTCCGGTGTTTCTTATCGTTTCCAACAAATATTCTGCCTGCATTTTGTTTGGAATTTTTCCCAAAACATCCATTTGAAATTCTATTGTCTCAAGTCCCACCGTTTCAATACTATGTTTTCCTGCAATTTTCATCAATTCTGTTTCCATTGTCATTATTTTACAGGGCATTATTTTAGTCAAAACCATCGAATACAATAACATTGGTTTGGTGTTTTTTGTCATCATTGGCGGAAGTTTCAGACTATCTTTCAGATAGCTATTAACTTGAAAATATTCAATTTCTGTATAAAAATCTGATAAAAGTGAATCTCCTGCCATCTTCATCCCTTTCATCATTTTAAAGGGCATTGATTTGTCATCCATATCTATTTCAAGAGCCAATTGAGAAGAATTAGATATTTTACTAATCATCAAATCAGAAAATTGAAAATCTTTTTCACATAACAAATGAAAAGTACCGAAAATATAAGAAGGTCGTGATAGGCCATTCCCCGAAATTTCAAAAAGGAGGCCCTTTTGCTGAGAAAACACTTTGACCTGAGAAAATACCAATAAAAAAATAAGCAAAGAGAGCCTTTTCATGTGATATAATATTTTTTAATTAACAAAAATAAAAACTCGAATACCAAAATATGTGTGTAGCCAAAAATACTTTTTTTTATTAATAAAGCATAATTGCTAAATTTAAACCAAAATTACTTCTATAAATCAATGAAAAAACTATTATTTCTCTTTGTTTTAACTTCAATTGTTTCAAAAAGCTTTTCTCAGAAAAAAGACATTGAGAACCAGCTATTGATAACTAACAAAACTCCTCAAAACTTCCTTCAGGCACTTCCTTCGGTTAACAAATGGCTTGACGCAGAACGGGTACAGGTTTTCATGAAACCTTCAGAAAATGAAACCATGAAAAATGTGGTGCTAAATTTAAAAACCGGAAAAATCGAAGAAGATTCAAAAAGTCCATCGGCTATAGTACCGACAAAAAAACTTATCTTAAAAAACGGCGATATTTTTTTAAAAGCAGGAAGTGAAGAAACCCAACTCACCACCGACCCTACCGCTGTGGAGAAAAACCCAACTTTTTCGCCCGACAGCCAATATGTAGCCTTTACTAAAAACAACAATCTTTATACTTATAACCTCAAAACTAAACGTGAAACCCAACTCACCATTGATGGCAGCAAAACCACCCTAAACGGCTATGCATCATGGGTTTATTGGGAAGAAATCTTTGGTCGCCCAACCATTTTCAGAGCTTTTTGGTGGAGCCCTGACAGCAAAAAACTGGCTTTCATGCGATTTGATGAATCACGGGTACCTATGTTTCCGATTTATAGTTCTGAAGGACACCATGGTTTTATAGAGGAAACCCGATACCCAAAAGCCGGAGACCCCAACCCTACTGTTAAAATAGGCTTTGTAGACCCTGATGGCAACCAAACCTCATGGGCTGATTTTGACGAAAAAACAGATCAATATTTCGGCTGGCCCGAATGGACAATTGATGGCACAGGTTTGATGGTTCAATGGGCCAACAGAGGCACTGACCACCTCAAACTCTTCAATGTTTCACCATCAAAAGGAACAAAAACGCTGATTTATGAAGAAAAACAAGATTCCTGGGTTGACATTAGCGAGGCCGACGAAAGGCTGACCCTACTCGACAACGGAAAAGAAATGATGCTCATTTCCGACAAAACAGGCTGGAAGCACCTTTACCTGTATGGACTGGATGGAAAACTAAAAAATCAGATAACCCAGGGCCGTTTCACTGTAAAAGAAGTGATAGGTATAGATCAGAAAAACAAAGTAGTGTATTTCCATGCCCGTGGTATCGAAAACACCGCCAGATTTGACCTTTACCGTGTTGGACTGGATGGAAAAGGACTCAAACGCCTGACTTTCGGAGATTTTAACCATAGAAAAATAGATGCCTCACCAGACCTCAAATTCTTTGTAACTTCCTATTCCAACACCCAAACTCCAGCGGCTATGGCCATTATCGACAATACTGGTAAGCTTATCAAAGAGCTGGGAAGTGCCCGTGGTACAGACTACGAAGCCTATAAAATCAATATTCCTGAATTAATAAGAGTTAAGAGCAAAGATGGAAAATTTGACCTTCCGATGACGATTATCTACCCCGAAAACATGGAAGCCGGCAAGAGATATCCTGTATTGGTGAGCATATATGGTGGCCCGGATGCAGGCACCGTGACCGACTCCTGGGCTTGGTCACCTAAAAGTCAGTGGCTGGCAAGAGAAGGAATTATACAGGTTAGTCTTGACCACCGTGCCAGCGGGCATTTTGGCAAAGAAGGCGTAGCCTACATGCACCGAAACCTGGGGGAATGGGAACTTGAAGACTATAAAACAATGGTGCAATACCTTGTAGAAAAAGGCATAGCCGACCCAAAAAAAATAACCATAACGGGCTTTAGCTATGGCGGTTACATGACCTGCCTCGCTCTCACAAAAGGTGCCGATGTATTTACCCATGGCATGGCGGGCGGCAGCGTGACCGACTGGAAGCTTTACGACAGTGCCTACACCGAGCGGTTTATGGACACCCCCGAAGAAAACCCCGAAGGTTACAAAAAAGGAGCCGTACTAACCTACTCCGACAATCTCAAAGGCAAACTGCTCATCGTGCATGGCACTATGGATGACAACGTACATCTGCAAAACAGCATCCAGCTCATTGACAAGTTACAGGAAAGCAAAAAAGACTTTGAAATGATGTTTTACCCGGGCGGGAAACACGGCTGGGGCGGTGCCAAAGGTGCCCATTTCGAGAACCTCAAAAACCGTTTTATCTATAAATATCTTCTTGAGAAAGAGATGCCGGAAGGAATGTTGAGATAAAAATATATGGGCGTACCCCCGGTTATTCGGCTATCGCTTCATAACCGGGGTCGGGTGCTCACTACTCGCTTCACGCTATCGCGTGAGAGCTCAAACAGGCCGTTCGCCCCCTTACGCAAAATGTTCCAGGGTTAAAATCCTAATTTTCATTAAAAAAAAAGCTTGTTGAAATTACATTTCAGCACATTTTCGAAGGCAATTTTTTAAAAAAATAAGCTTTTATTTGCCTATAATTTCATACAACAATATGCTATTTTTACCTATAAAATAAAACATTTAAACATATTTTTTGCCTATAATAAATAACAACCAATTAGCAAATTCACAACACAAGTAGCTCAATTTTAATTATTTATAGATTTCCAATTAAATCATAAAAAAAACAGGGAACCATCGGCTCCCTGTTTTCAATCTTGAAGACTATCAATGACCGGCTCCTTTTACGATTTCTTCTACTACTGCCGGATCCAAAAGTGTAGAAATATCTCCCAGGTTGCTTACGTCTCCTTCAGCAACTTTCCTAAGTATCCTTCTCATGATTTTGCCTGAGCGGGTTTTAGGCAAACCGGTTACAAACTGAATCTTATCAGGCTTGGCGATTGGCCCGATTACACGGGTAACCGTCATCAAAATATCTCTCTTGGTCATTTCAGGCTCGTCTGGCATTTCTTCACAGATAATGTAAGCATAAATACCCTGCCCTTTGATATCATGCGGGTAACCTACCACTGCTGACTCAACCACACCAGTGTGCATATTGAGGGCATTTTCAACCTCTGCAGTACCAATTCTATGGCCCGAAACGTTGATTACGTCATCCACACGGCCTGTGATACGGTAGTACCCATCTTCGTCTCTCTGGCATCCGTCACCTGTAAAATACAAACCCGGATAAGCAGAGAAATAAGTTGACTTACAACGCTCATGATCACCCCATGTAGTACGGATTATGCCTGGCCATGGAAATTTAATCACCAGGTTTCCATTTACACCATTGCCTTCAATCTCGACTCCATTTTCATCAACAAGCATTGGTTGCACACCAGGAAGTGGCAAAGTAGCATAAGATGGCTTGGTTTTAGTGATATTGGCTAATGGCGAAATCATTATTCCTCCTGTTTCGGTTTGCCACCAGGTATCCACAATCGGGCATCTTTTCTTACCTATATTCTCATTGTACCAGTTCCAGGCTTCTTCATTGATGGGTTCTCCAACAGAACCAAGTACTTTCAGAGAATGTAAATCTTTTTCCTGATAAAACTCTTCACCAAAGCCCATTAATGATCTTATGGCCGTAGGTGCAGTATAGAAAATATTTACGCGATGACGCTCCACGATATCCCAGAATCTTCCGGCATCAGGATAAGTAGGAATACCCTCAAACATTAAAGTGGTTGCTCCTGCTGCCAAAGGGCCATAAATAATATAAGAATGCCCCGTTATCCAACCTATATCTGCAGTACAGAAATGAATTTCACCGGGTTCATATTGGAAAACATTCTGGAAAGTATAAGTACTGTAAACCATATAACCCCCGGTTGTATGCACAACGCCTTTAGGCTTTCCTGTTGAACCAGATGTATAAAGAATAAACAATGGATCTTCAGCGTCCATTTCTTCTGCCGGACAAAAGGAATCAACATGCTTAATCTCCTGCTCCCACCACACATCGCGGCCTTTAATCATCGAAACCGGCGTACGAGTATGGGTAGATACGATTACTTTCTTCACCGATGGACAACCGATAAGGGCATCGTCAACGGTATCTTTCATCGGAAGGTGTTTTGAACCTCTCACCGCACCGTCTGTTGTAATCACTACTTTACACTGTGAGTCGTTGATACGGTCAGCGATTGATTGAGCTGAAAAACCACCAAATACTACAGAGTGAATAGCACCTATACGTGCACAAGCGAGCACCGCAATGGCTAACTCAGGTACCATAGGCATATAAATACATACTCTGTCCCCTTTTTCAACGCCATTTTTTTTCAAAACATTGGCAAAACTACAAACCCTGTTAAACAATACTTTGTATGTCAACACAATGGGCTCATCATCCGGATCATTGGGTTCCCAGATTATAGCGGGCTGATTGGGTTTGTGTTCTGCATGACGATCCAGGCAGTTTTCAGTGATATTTAATTTACCACCCTTAAACCACTTTACATCGTAGTTATTGTTAAAATCCCATTCCAAAACTTTTTTCCAGGGTTTTTTCCAAATAAATTCCTGAGCTACATCGGCCCAAAAACTTTCGGGATCTTCTACACTATGCTTGTACGCCTCGTGATACTCTTCGATAGTCCTGATTCTCATTTTTTATTTTGATTGATAGTTTATAATTGTTTTTTTTGATACTAAACCTATATTATGGCTAACTAATATTTCTCTGATTTCTTCCAAAATTGCCGGGTCATCAATGGTAGATGGCACCTGAAAAGGCTTCTCATCAGCAATCATCCGCATGGTTTTCCGTAAAATTTTACCAGATCGGGTTTTCGGAAGCCGTTTTACGGTCACTACAGTTTTAAATGAAGCCACTGCACCAACTTTCGCCCTTACCAAAGCCACCAAATCTTTCTCAATTTCTTCAGGTGCCTGTGTGGCGTTATCCTTCAATACGATTAAACCTAAAGGCTTTTGACCGGTAAGTTCATCCTCAATACCGATTACAGCACATTCGGCAATGGCCTCATGCCCGCTCACTATTTCTTCCATTTCACCAGTAGAAAGCCTGTGGCCTGAAACATTGATAACATCATCAATCCTTCCCATGATAAACACATATCCGTCAGGGTCAATATAGCCACCATCACCTGTCAGGTAATAACCCGGGAATTTGTCCATATAAGAATCCTCAAAACGCTCGTCATCGTTCCAAAGCGTTGGCAGGCAGCCCGGAGGTAAGGGAAGTTTTACACAAACATATCCTTCATGATTTGGGCCTAATTTTTCCCCTGCTTCATCCAATATTTCCACTTCAAAACCACTCACCGGCTTGGTAGCAGAGCCTTCTTTCACCGGAAACTGTTCCACTCCCATCATATTGGCCACTATTGACCAACCGGTTTCGGTTTGCCACCAGTGATCTATGATGGGTTTACCGGTTATTTCCTGCAACCAACGGAGGGTTGGCGGGTCACATCTTTCCCCTGCTACGAAGATTGTTCTCAGGCTTGAGATATCATATTTTTTCAAAAGGTCTGCATTGGGGTCTTCTTTTCTTATGGCACGAAATGCCGTGGGTGCTGTAAAGAAAATATTCACTTTGTGTTGCTCTATTGCCCTCCAGAAAGTGCCGGGATCAGGTGTTCTTACGGGTTTCCCTTCAAAAAATACCGTGGTACAGCCTGCTATCAACGGTGCATAAACAATATAAGAATGCCCTACCACCCAACCTACGTCAGATGCTGCCCAGAAAACTTCGCCTTTGTGTACGTTATAAACATAATCCATCGAAAACTGCATGGCTACCGCGTGACCACCATTGTCTCTGACAATTCCTTTAGGCTTGCCGGTAGTTCCGGAAGTGTAAAGAATATAAAGTGGGTCGGTGGCTTTTACTTTTACACAGGCTGCCGGAGCTGATTTTGAAACTATTTCCTCATAATCATGGTCATATCCTTTTTTCAGGTCGGCTTTGTGCATTGGTCTTTGGTAAATCATGCAAGCATCAGGTCTGAAAGAAGCCTCTTTGAGTGCCTGATCAAGTAAAGGTTTGTATGGAATAATTTTTTCAAATTCAATTCCGCAACTAGCAGATATTATAACTTTCGGCTTGGCGTCATCAATTCTGATGGCTAATTCATGCGGTGCAAATCCGCCAAATACCACTGAATGAACTGCTCCGATACGGGCACATGCCAGCATTGAAAAGGCAGCGTCGGGAACCATAGGCATATAGATTATGACCGTATCACCTTTCTGAACACCCAAACTCACAAGTGCACCTGCAATTTTCGATACACGTTCCAGCACTTCATCATAGGTATATTTTCTGATGGTATTAGTAACAGGCGAATCATAGATCAATGCATCGTGGTCGCCCATCCCCTCTTTTACGTGCCGGTCAACTGCCAGATAACAAGTATTTAGGACCCCATCTTCATACCACTTATAATATCCTTTTTTGTCCAGAGTTAAGACTGTTTTAGGTGCTTTATACCAAGATATTTTGGCTGCTTTTCTTCCCCAGAATTTCCCTCTGGTTAAGATACTTTGTTGATAAAAATTATGATAGTTCATTTGAGATATTTTATTCAGGTTTTTTTAAAGTAAATCGGTGGCCATAAGGTTTACTTTTTTGATCAGGTCACGGGTAGAAAATGGTTTTGGAACATATAAATCAGCCCCTAATTCATATCCATGTTCTATTTCAGTTTCTTTGTTTTTTGCCGAAAGAAAAATAACCTTTGGTTTATGCACCAAATAGTTAGTTTTGGCATGCGTACATACTTTATATCCATCGATTTTAGGCATCATAATATCCAATACCATTATTGAAGGGTGCTGAGAATCGAATAGCTCGATGGCTTCCTGACCATCACGAGCAATCAAAACACTATAGCCTTCTTTTTTAAACAAAAATTCCAATGACATCAAAATAGATGGCTCGTCATCGGCAATTAATACTTTTAAGTCATTTCGAATTTGCATAGCTCAGGTTCATTTATTTTATCGGAAGACTAATCATTAACTTAGTCCCTTTATTTACAACACTTTCCAAATGAATACTCCCTTTATGGAGTTCCACGATTTTTTTCACTATTGATAGTCCCAAACCGCTACCTCTGGCATCAGAGAAGTTCCCGTTTTCAACCTGATAGAATTTCTCAAACAACCGGGATTGTGCCTCCTTTGGTATTCCGATTCCATTGTCCTCGATGGTGAAAACCGTTCTTTTCTTACTGGAATTTAGGGTAATATTTATTTCTCCTTTTTTGGGTTCTACAAACTTTATGGAATTAGAAACCACATTTATCAACATTTGCATCAGTTTATCTTCATCACCTTTTATATCTTTGGTTTCAGGCAAAATCGTCATAAAAATTTTCACATTTTTTTCATTTGCCAATTCTTCCAGTCTATCAAGGACATTTTCGACTAAATCCTTAACCTCAATATCAATTTTATAAAGTTTATGCCGGCCTGATTCATATTTTTCCAGATCCAAAACCTGATTCACTAACCTGCTCAACCGGTCAGTTTCATTAATTATTGTTTCCAAAAAATGGCTTTTCTGCTCTTTTTCCAGGTCTTCATTATCAAAAATAATCTCAGTCAGGGCTTTTATTGAAGTCAGTGGCGTCCTGATTTCATGTGTTACGGTTGTCAGAAATTCATTTTTTTGTTCATCGGTTTTCAGGAGTCTTTCATTGGCTATTTTCAGCTCTGTTGAGATCCTTTCCAATTCTTCCGTTTTTGATTTCAACTCCTCATTGTCATCCAAAATTTGCTGAGACCTTTTCAAAAATGCCAGCACTTCATCTACTGTTACCACCTCTTCTTTGGCAATGGTTGAAACCAGCATATTTGCCGAGGATGTACCTACGATACCGCTTAGTGTATTCTCTATGTAGCTTACCAGTTTGGCGTCGGCAACGTTAGATTCCAGATTAATTTCGTTTCGCTGAGCAAATTCATCCAGGTCTTTTCTAGCTGCGGATCTTCCAATAAAACTGGCCAATAGTTCAAACAGATTTTCATTTTTTGCTTTTCCTCTCCAAAAACCCGAATGTCCGTCGATATTAGAATATTGAAAAATATCAACAAAAAGCACCGATTGTTTTGCCTCTGCCGATGATTGTTCTGAAAATGCAGAAACGACTAAAAAAACCAGTGTATTTATGCTTAGACTCCAAAAACCTGCATTTGAAATTTCATCGAATCCTTCAATATTTAAAAATCCAAAAATTTGATAATAAAATGACAAAAATGAATTAGTCTCATACTTTGCCGGAATCAATGTTGGGAATATCAAAAACAAAAACCACAAGGTAAAACCACTCACCAATCCTGCTAATGCTCCATTTTTAGTCGCACCTTTCCAGTAAATTCCTCCCAGGAAAATAGGTGCAAATTGGGCGATTGCAACAAATGCAATCAGACCTATAGATACTAAAGAAAACAGGTTTCCTACTGAACGAAAGTAGATATAACCCATCAATATAATGAAAACAATTGCACCTCTTCTAAGCCATGTTGCCAAGTTTAAAAGCTTAAATTTAAATTTTTGCTGAAAACGGGTACTCTCCAGTAAAAAGGGCAAAATCACGCTGTTGGTAATCATCGTACTGATGGCTATAGTTTCCACTATGATCATCCCGGTAGCAGCCGAAAACCCTCCGATATAAGCGATTAATGCCACCAGATTGTTTCCGAAATGCTGAGGAAGGGCAATCACATAACTGTCAGTTGAAACTCCTGAATTTTCTGCAAAAACAGATGTGCCACTTATAGCAATAAAAACCACAAAAATGTTGATAAGGAATAGATAAAGCGGAAAAAGCCAAATGGCTTGTTTCAGATTGTTTTCACTTTGGTTTTCGACCACCGCTACCTGAAATTGCCGGGGTAAAAACATGAATGCAAAAGCTGAAATTATGATATGTATAAACCAATTGCCATAGCCCGCTGATTGGTCAAAATTGAAAGACTCTTCTATTTTTTTTCCAAAGTAATGATTTTCGAAAACATCGGCCCAACCGTCGTTGATGATAAACGTAATGAATACCCCAACCAAAAGAAATGCGACCAACTTAAAAACACTTTCAACGGCAATAGCGAAAATCATCCCTTCATGAGTTTCATTGGATTGAATCCTTCTGGTTCCAAACAAAATGGTGAACACTATAAGAATCAGCACTACAAAAAATGAAGCATCCTGGTAAAAATAATTGCCGGATGGTATGCCTGTGATAACCTCAAAACTTTTAGAGATGGCTTTGACTTGTAATCCTATATAAGGGACTCCCGCAAGGAAAGAAATAATTGTAACCCAAACTCCCAAAGAACGATATTTGCCATAGCGGGCAGAAATGAAATCAGCTATACTGGTTATGCCGTTTACTCTGGCAATTCTGCTGATTTTTTTTAATACTGACCAGGCCAATAGCATGACCAGTGTGGGTCCTAAATAAACTGAGAGAAATTCCAACCCCTTATCTTTAACCCTACCAACACTCCCATAAAAAGTCCACGCTGTGCAATAAACAGCCAGGGAAAGTGCATACACATAGGGGTTATCAATAAGACTTTTGTTTCGGTTTTTAAATTTTTCGGCTACAAAAGCCAGATAAAACAAAACCCCTAAATACAGAACAGAGACGATGGTAATAGAAACACCATTCATTTATTTTCGGTTAATAACGATTCCTGCCAGGATAATTATGATAAGCCAAATACTAAAAACCAACACTATTTTCAATGGAATTCCACCCACTAAAATGTCACTTTGCAAAATTGAAAATACCGGAAAATTTAGTAATATCAATAGCAAAAGGAACAATAAAAATAGTTTCTGATTTCTGGATTTTCTTTTCATAATATTAAAAAATCGCTTCTGTTTTTTTCAGAATTGAGATATAAACCTATTAAAATCAAATCTGAAATTCTGGTTTTGTCAGGATATTTTTAAAGAATATATGCCAACGGACATTTCCAGTCGCAATTGGCACATATTGCTATATTTAACCCTAACACAATTGAAAAATCCGGTCCGGCTCCATGAAACCGGACCAAAGTTTTTATTTTTCGTTATACTCTCCCTGAAGAGAGAATAGACCAAAAGCTCCTAACGAACCGGCAATCATTGGCCCCAGAATAACCGTATAAATTATCGCAGGGATGGTATTTTCGCCTCCTTTATTCCATAGCGGAATAGCCTGATTTATAATAAGATAGTAAACAGCAGCTAAACCTACTAAAATCCAAACTACACCTAAAATTCTTTTAATTATATTCATTTTATTTAATATTTTCAGTTAAAAAAATTATTACTCATTTACTTTATTGTCTTTACCATCAAGATAAATCGTACCAATAATAAAACAGATACCGGCGATAACAATCGGATACCACAAACCTTCAAGATGAGGCTTATCGAAAGGAATTGCCTCACCCAGCTCCTTGGCTTTATCATTGGCTGATTTGGCACTGGTTACAAGGAAAGTTGCAATTGCTGGTAATAGGCCACCAAATATACCGTTACCGATATGATACGGAAGCGACATAGATGTATATCTGATCTTCACTGGGAACATTTCAACAAGGAATGCTGCTACTGGGCCATATACCATTGTCACAAAAAGCATTTGAATAAACACCATGAAAATCAAAGTCCACTTGTCGGCATTGTTGATTGTAACAGTTTTCTTGGTATCAACTATCGGTTTACCATCTTTTGTATCAGCAACACCATTGTTGAGTGTTAAAGTTTTAACTTCTTTATAGGTTGTTCCATCGGTAAATTCTTTGGTAACTGTAAAAACTGAATCCATACCACCATTGGCATTTTTTGCATTTTCTTTAATTTCAGCCAAAGAAGTTCCTTTTTCGGCCAATTCAGTTTTGTTTTTAATATTTACAGTTTCATACATGTGATTGTAAATAGATCTGTAAGAAAGTACAGCTATCAACATACCGGCCATCATAATCCATTTCCGACCAATTTTATCAGATAACCAACCAAATAACACAAAGAAAGGTGTTCCTAACAATAAACCCCAAATCAGGATACTATCAACCTGCTCTTTGGGAACACTCATAACTTTCTCGATAAACGACATAGCGTAAAACTGACCCGTGTACCATACCACACCCTGTCCCATGGTTACACCCAAAAGTGCCAACAATACAAATTTGAAGTTTAATCTGTTTCCAAAAGACTCTTTTAATGGATTGGTAGAGGTTTTACCTTCTGATTTCACTTTAGCAAAAAGTGGTGACTCGTGCATGTTTCTACGAATCAGATAAGAAACGCCAACCATAAGAATCGAGGCCAGGAAAGGTATTCTCCATCCAAATGCTTCGAATGATTCTTTGGTCATGGAAAGTTTTGTAATTGCAATCACTATGAGAGAGATAATCAAACCAGCCGTGGCTGTAATCTGAATCCATGAAGTCATGAACCCTCTTTCGTTGTCAGGTGAATGTTCTGCTACATAAGTTGCCGCTCCCCGTATTCTCCGCCTAGAGCGAGACCCTGAAGTAAACGAAGTAACAAAACCCCGATTGGAGCAAACATACCGATTGTTTCGTACGCCGGAATCATACCGATAAAGAAAGTAGCTCCACCCATGAGTAAGAGAGTAACCATGAAAGTGTATTTCCGACCAATAAGGTCTCCCAATCTACCGAAAAACAATGCACCGAAGGGTCTAACAATAAAGCCGGCCGCAAATGTGGCAAGTGTACTCAGATAACTTAGGGTTTCGTTGCCTGCAGGGAAAAACTTGGTTGAAATGATGGTAGCCAAACTTCCGAAAATGTAGAAGTCGTACCACTCGATCATAGTACCCACTGAAGAGGCCCCTATGATTGAAAACATCGAACTTTTCTTACTTGATGACATAAAATTTAATTTTAATTTTTAAAAAATATTTAAGGGTTGATATTAAAACGTTAGAACTGAACTCAATAAAAATCTTACATTTCCGACTTTGGTAAGATCACCTGTTACTTTTCCTGACTTATTGGCAAGTCCCCAATTGGCTGATGTATATTCAATTTCAGGTGAAATTTTTATTTTGCCTTGTTTGAAATCTATTCTCCCTGCTACTCTTGTTACATCTTTAACAGATCTTTTATCCAAAGTAACCCCTCTGGTATAAGCAGTTTTTCCATCTTCTTTGGCTCCATTGTTTACTGTATAACCAACAAATAATGCCGGTGCCACTTTAGGATTATTACTCATGATTTCCAACCAGGCCGAATTTGTTGCTGTCGGCAGATATTTTTCGTTTATGGCACCATCAGCTTGTGAAACATAACCACCTAACATTACAAGATGTGTTACATTTTGTCCAAGCAAGCCATAAGCTTTTAGAGTAGCTTTTTTGCCTGTAAATTTGGCATAAGCGTTAATTGTTGTACTATTGAGTCTGGCGTCATTGGCAATGGTTTGTGCCGGAGTTCCACCTGTAATAGTAGTACGTGGTACCAATGAGCGATATTCCAGACCGATACCTGCCAAGACTTTTCCTTTTTTGTATTGTAAATTACCGTGCATTGTTGGAATCACTGAGTTTACATCTGGTTCGTTTTGTACACCGGTGGCTGACACCGTGGTAAATTCACGGTCTTTATACAAGGTAAATGCGAATGAAACGTCCTTTCCAAGTGCTTTGGTAAGTTTAGCCTGAGGCACCCAACCAAATGGGTTAAATAAAATACCTGTACTGAAGTTGGCTACTCCCGGGAAACACTCCGGAACAAACTGAGGATACCATGATTGACCCAAAGTCAATTTGGTTTTGGTCCAATCCATTGTCAAGTTGGCATGTCTCAAACGAAAAAGGCCGATACTTCCTTCAAAGTTTCCGAAGAAATCACCTTCAAAAAAGCCCGAAGTCTTTGCACCGAAAGCATTGGGTCCATTGACTTTCAAATTGATTCTCGACACAATCGAATGGAAATTGGATTGTGGCACTGCATTGAGGTCGTTGCCACTAGCATCTTTAGCCACATCTAAAGGATACAAATTCAAATGATCTTCTCTTACCTGAGCACTCTTTCTTGAGTCCCAGATAAAGTCAGCTCTGATAAAACCTCCTATAACAACTGCGGGAGCAGGTGCTGGTGCCGGAGCGGCAGGTTTGGGCTCTTCTTTTTTCTCTTCTTTTTTTTCCTGAGAAAATCCAGCCATCACGCTTGTGATCATCATAATAGTTAAAAATCCAGTTCTTTTCATAGAGTTTAAATTTATTGAGGTTTTGTTGTACTTTTCGATGACAAATATTGTATAGAAAAAACAATCTCAACAAATTTGATATAGCTAAGCTAAATTAATATAGATTTATCAAAACAATAGGTCAAAGTATCCGGAAACGCCTTTTTTCAACATTATTTTGCCAATATTTAGTTTTTAAAAAATTTTATTTTGGATAAATCGCAAATAAGCAAATATAAATTGCCTATGCTCATTAAAAGATTTTTTCAATATCTATACTAAAATTATAGATTAAGTATTAGCCAAACGAAATTCGTTTCCATTGAATCACCATAAATTTATCACCCAGCTCAGTAATCAGCATTCCTTTTCCTTCAACATTTTGCGGGCGGGACACAAACTCAGCTAACTCTTTGTGATTCAATATTTTATATGTCGGCGTAATGAGATTTTGTTTGGGAGCTTTGATGTGGTATTTCTTCACCCAATTCATCACTGAAACATGGCTTATGCCCAATAATCGCTCTATTTCTCTGTAACTAACCCCTTCAATGTACAGCTGAAGTGCCTTTACAACATAATAAGAATCAATACTTTTTCCCATTTTTTCAACGGTAAAATTGTACTGACAATCACGGCATTTATACCTTTGTTTTGAATTTATGACTCCGTTTTTTGAGATATTCTCAGAGTCACATTTAGGACAAGGAGGATAATTTGAGGCCATCTATACTTTTTTAGCAAATATATATCTTTTTAGCAATTATTGAATTATTTGCAGAAATTATTTAAATATTTCAATCAATTTTCTTCAATTTCTTAAAATACTTTTTTGAAAATCATATTATTTTTTGTGTTAATAAAAGCATAGTTTGATATTCAGGAATTTATCGAAAAGTAAATGTGTTAAAACATCTATACCCTATAAAAGAAAAACAGAATGAAATTACTGCTCCAATATCTGAAAAATTACAAAAAAGGTGTTTTTCTGGCATTTTTTCTGGCGGCTGTCAACCAGACATTCTCATTGATGGATCCCTATTTTTTCGGAAAACTTATTGATAATTATGCCAAAAAACCTGATGTATATGCCGAAAATGAATATCTAAAGGGTGTTTTCATTCTAATTTTAGCCATAGTAGGTGTGGCTATGGTGAGTAGAATTGCCAAAACTTTTCAGGATTATGTGATGAACAGCGTGATTCAGCGTTTTGGTGCTGATGTGTTTATTGATGGTCTGAAACATACCTTACAACTCCCTTTTCAACAATTTGAAGACCAAAGAAGTGGCGAAACTCTCTCAATTTTACAAAAAGTAAGAACCGACTCCGAAAAATTTATTACGGTTTTTATAAATGTTGCCTTTACTTCTATCGTAGGAATCATCTTTGTTGTCATTTATGCTATCAATATCAATCCATTTTTGGTTGCTGTTTATTTTATTGGTGCATTTGCCTTGGGCACGCTGACTAATATTTTAAGCAAAAAAATAAAAGTAATTCAAAAAACAATTGTTAAAGAAACAACTGCCTTGGCTGGTACGACGACTGAATCGCTCAGGAATATAGAACTGGTAAAAAGCCTGGGACTGGCAGATCAGGAGATTAATCGATTGAGATTAAATACATTAAAAATTCTGAAACTCGAACTTAAAAAAGTTCGTGGTGTAAGGTCAATTAACTTTATTCAGGGCACATTTGTCAATCTTCTCCGCCAAATTATACTTTTCGTGTTGCTATATCTGATATTTAAAAATGAAATGACCGTTGGGCAGCTACTTACTCTACAGTTTTATTCATTTTTTATATTTGGACCACTTCAGGAACTTGGCAATGTGATTCTAGCTTACCGCGAAGCTGAGGCCTCGTTGAACAATTTCGATAAATTATTGAAAACTCCTCTTGAAAAAGTACCTGAAAATCCGAAGCATTTGGGAGATGTAAATAGTCTTACTTTCGAAAATGTCAGTTTCAAACACAGCAGTGCCGATAGTCATGCCCTTGAAGACATTAACTTTAAAGTAGAAAGCGGACAAACTGTGGCATTTGTAGGACCCTCAGGTTCAGGCAAAACCACATTAGTGAAGCTTCTGGTGGGCTTGTATCAACCCAAAGAAGGAATTGTTTATTACAATTGTATTAATTCTAATGAACTGGCAATAGATGACCTTCGAAATCAAATCGGCTTTGTGACTCAGGACACGCAGCTTTTTTCAGGTTCAATCAGGGAAAATCTTCTTTTTGTAAATCCCAATGCTACTGATTCTGAGATGCTAGAAAAACTAACCATGGCGGCTTGTCATACGTTGCTCAACAGAGCCGAAAACGGCCTTGAAACTGTAATAGGTGAAGGTGGTATGAAAATATCAGGCGGTGAAAAACAACGCTTGTCAATAGCAAGGGCTCTGCTTAGAGATCCCAAAATCTTTGTCTTTGATGAGGCCACTTCGGCTTTAGACTCACTCACCGAACAGGAAATAACTGATACTGTAAAGGCAGTAACTGAGAATGGAGGTTATATTACAGTAATGATTGCCCATAGATTGAGTACTATAATGCATGCCGATAAGATTTATGTTTTGGAAAAAGGCAGGATAATTGAAGAAGGAAAACATCAGGATTTGCTGGAACTGAAAGGCTTATACTATGCAATGTGGAGACAGCAAATAGGTGAAAGACAGGACATTAGAGTAAAAACAATTTGAAATGAGCAAACCGGTAACCATACTAACGGGATTTTTAGGGGCAGGAAAAACTACATTCTTAAATCAGGCAATAAGTGAAAGACCTGGTATAAGATATGCTATAGTAGAAAATGAATTTGGCAAAGAAGGCATTGATGGTGAATTAATTATCAAGCCTGACAACGAGATATTTGAGTTAAATAATGGATGCTTGTGTTGTTCCTTAAATGATGGAATCTATGATATTCTGAATGAGCTCAGTCTGAAAACCGATCAATTTGATGAATTGATTATCGAGACTACCGGCATTGCCGATCCGGCGGCTGTGGCATCGCCTTTTTTCTCACATTCTGAAATCAAAAAAGATTTTCCTGTTAAGCGGGTGATATGTCTTGTGGACACTGAACTCATTGAGGATCAACTCATAGAAACCGACGAAGCCATAAAACAAATTGCATTCAGTGACATAATTTTACTCAATAAAACTGTAAATGTTAATCCTGAATATTTAACAAAAATTGAAGAAAAACTACTGGGAATCAATCCATTTCTGAAAGTATTCACTGAAAAAGATATGATTTTTCCGGTAAAAGAAATATTCAATACAGAAAGAGACCTGGATATTGAGTTTAAGATGAAACCCGGCAGAAGACTGGCTTTTAACCATGGTAAAATAGTATCTCATACTTTTTACTTTGATCAGCCATTTAATGATAAAGAATTGCAAATGAGGCTCTTTGGGTATTTGGTTTTTGAGGCAAAAGGCCTATACCGCATCAAAGGCATAATTCATGGCAAGGATGTAAACCATAAACTCATTTTACAATCAGTGGGGCAAAGTCTGAGTATTAGTGGCGGAAAACCCTGGGCTGCCGATGATGAGCGACAAAGCAAAATCGTATTTATTGGCAAAGAATTAAACCGGGAGTTTTTTGAAGAGCTACTGAATGGATGTCTGGCTTGATTTTTTAAAATTTTATATCCATTTTTTCAAAAAATACAAATAGATAAGTATTGGGGAAAGCCATTATTGTAAGAATCTACCCTTAAAAATAGATTATTTAATCAATTGTCTCTTTTAGCAATTTTCTCATTCGGTAGTTCTTAAGATATATTCCATTCCTGAAATTCCTGTTGGTTCTTAAAACCCTAAAGCCTCTTTTTTCGAAAAATCTTCGACCCGACAAACTAACATCAGCCAAAAGCTGTGTTATCTGATTTGATTTTGCAACCGTTTCAATATTTTGAAGGAGACCTGAAGCAACACCTTTCCCAAATTCATCCTTTTGGACAAACATCATTTCGACATAATCCCGCTGTCCTAAAGAACAGAAACCTAAAATTTTATTATTTTTGTATGCAAGCAAAAAATATTGCTCCTTAATTTTATTTAACCACATTTCCCGATTATTCACCGAAGATGCCCATACCTCTTTTTGCTCCTGGTTGTAGTCCTTATTAGCAAGGATATTGGATTTGTATAATTCCAATATTGCATCTAAATCACTTTCAACCGCTAGTCTAAATTCCATAAATACTTTTTCTCAAACCTTATTCTAATAAAACAATCAAAAAAACACAAAAATGATTCATTAATTTTGCATTCTTGAATTGATTGGAAATTAATCGCCCGTGTTTTCTGTTTAATAACAGACAAAAAAGAAATGCAAAAAAATACAAAGTTTGAAGTGATGGCTCCGGCCGGCTCCTGGGAAGCCATGATGGCAGCCATAAAAGCAGGTAGTTTTTTGCCGACTATGCCGATGTGGTAGTGATGGCACGTGAGCTCACACTCAAGCAGGTTGGTGACATGGTAAGACAAATCGAACGTAATAATATTACCGGTCCGTCGGGCAATTTGGTGCAGATTGAGATTTTTGCTCACGGGGCACTTTGCATGGCGGTTTCGGGTAAATGCTACCTGAGTTTGCACTCACACAATGCCTCCGCCAATCGTGGGGCTTGTATCCAAAACTGCCGCAGAGAATATACCGTAACTGACGAAGAAGGAATAGAACTACAGATTGACAATGAGTACATTATGTCGGCCAAAGACCTCTGTACGATAGATTTTCTGGACAAAATATTAGAAGCCGGTGTGCGGGTTCTGAAAATTGAAGGTCGCGGGCGGGCTGCCGATTATGTTTACACCACCACTCAATGTTACAGAGAAGCGGTAGATGCTTTTGAAAACGGCACCTATACGCCCGAAAAAATTGAAAACTGGAGAGAAAGATTGAGCTCAGTTTATAACCGTGGTTTTTGGGATGGCTACTATTTGGGCAGAAAAATGGGTGAATGGAGCAATGTACACGGCTCAGTGGCCACTACCCGTAAAATTTACATCGGGAAAGGCGTTAAATATTTTGACAAAATAGGTGTGGGTGAGTTTGTGATGGAAAGCCACGATATCAATGTAGGTGAAAAAATCATCATCACTGGGCCAACCACCGGCTTGATAGAAGCCGATGTGGAGGAAATTAGACTGGGCGAAGGAACACAGGTTAACTCAGCCAAAAAAGGCGACACCATTTCTTTGAGAATCGGTGAGAAGATTCGCCCTTCAGACAAACTCTATAAAGTTGTTGCGGCCGATGCCTAAGATGTTCCATTATCGTCAGCGGTGTATTGGTTGCAATGCCTGCGTGGAGATTGCATTTAATAGATGGCGTATGTCAAAAAAAGACGGCAAGGCGGTTCTTCTCGGTGGAAAAGACAAAAAAGGAATTTATCAGGTTGAGCTTGATTTTGATGAAGTAGATGATAATAAAAGGGCCGCAGAGGCTTGTCCGGTGAAGGTTATTCAGGTGTTGGAGAATTAATGGGCTAATGCGTTAATTATTAATATGATAATTTAAAAAAAAGCTATATTCTATTTATTGATGCTTTAAAAGTTTGTATTTCATCGTAATCTGAAATATTTAAACTGTCTAATAATTTTAAAAAACTAATCTTACCCAATTGATGATATTTAATTAAGGGCACTAATGCTTGTTTTAGTTCTGACTTTTCGTTTTGCTGAAAAGAGACCTCAATATTCTCAACTGGATTTATTGTAGAAAACCTTAATAAATTGTCAACACCATTTGATAATGAATTATCAAAATCTAAACGCGATTTTAATATTAATTTCCCTTTATAGTCCTCATTAATTATTTCTATATTCTTTATATTAGTGACTTCATAAAATTTTTCGTCAATAAAAATCCCATCATTTTTAAATTCCAAGAACCCCTTAAACTCTCCTTTTAAATTTTCATAATTAAACATTCCATAAAATTTTAGAACTATTCCCAATAAAAAAAGACCTCCACCGAATATTCCTAAAACTTTTTGCCAATCATTTAAATCATTTTCACCTTTAAGAATTGCAGATAGAAAAAACAGAAAAATAAAAATTAACGCCAGCCATTTTATTACTAATCCTCTTGTTAACCTGTTTTTTCTTTTACTAATAAAAATTTTGAATTTTGCCATATCTATTTCAAATCCAAAAACCAACAAAAATTTAATTACAAATCAATTACTCACCCAAACAACCCCTTCACGGTCTTCATCGGCAAAAACATTTTTCCACTATCCGGAAGTTTAGTAAATCCGTATTTCTGATAAAATTGCTCTGCTGATGCATCTAATGGATCAACAATAATTGCAAAAGCACCCACTGAATCTGAAATATCAAAACAGCGTTTGAGAGCATCTATCAAAAGCATGGCTCCGAATCCTTTTCCCTGAAAATGCTTGTCAACCGCTAGTCTGCCAAGCAAAATTGTTGGTATTGAGGCGTATGAAATGGGAAGTTTTTTTTTGAAAAAATTCGGGATTAATTCGTTAGAAATACTATTGCTGGAAAGAGTGTAGTAACCTAAAATCTTTTTTGATTCCTTTTCAACAGCAACGAAACAGGCAGCGAGTTTTCTTTTAACATCTTGTCCTGCTTGTTTCCAAAAATAATTATCTAGCATATCTTTTCCGGAAGAAAAGGTGCTTTTGTTGTGAGTGGAATCAAGTGGTTCTGTCAGATAAGCCATCAGGAAATCAGGTTATTATATTTCTCTTTTGCAGCTTTTAAGGCTTCGTTGGGACTGGACGGGTGCAATAAAGCTTTAAAAAACACCTCTTTATCCATTTCCGAAATTAACACTTTTTCACTTTCCTCGATAATTTCTTTCGCTTTAGACTGTACTGTGGCCACCACAAAATCTGTAAGATTTCGGTATCCACCTAACAAGGCTGCTTTTTCAAACAAAATCTTTTGTTCTAAAGAAATTCTTGTGTCAAATCTTGCTTTTTCTTGTGCTACAGCATTCATAATAAATTGATTTACAACAAATGTACGGAAAATATCCGAAAAGAATCAAAGATTTGTACAGCTATTTTCCGTACAAATTTCTTGTTTAGAGTAAAATCAAACCCCAAACTGCCCCAAATGATGATCGAGATGTTTATAAAACATGGTACTCCACTCCTCTTTGGATAGTTTTCCAAAAGAATGAGATTCTCTGTCATCAAAATAGTTTTCACCCAAGGCATGCACTTTTTGTAAAAATTCTATCAGCCTTTTCCTTTCTGTCTCGAAGTCTTTATCCTCCGTAATCAGAAAAGCCGGTGCTGTGCGTGAATTCTTTTTGTAAGGAACACTTCCGGTAACTGTAGGTTTTACCAAAAATTTTAACATAAGCCCCATCAAAAAATTGGGTTTTGGAAATCTTTCCGGTTCAAAAAGCATTTCGTAAGTCACGCAACAGTGGGCTAACATTTGACTTACGGTCATTTTGCCCCAAAGTGGTGATGTAGTCGCAGTCAATTTTTCGATTCTTGCGATTACCTCCTCAGTAGTACTTTTTTCAAATATGTTTTTCATAATGGTTTGTTTTTATGTAAAAAAAGTAAAAAATCGGCTATTTTCCTATTTCATCACTCTCCACCGAAACGACTTATTGTCAATAGCTCTCATCGTGCAAAGGATACCTTCTAAATGATCATATTCATGCTGGAATAGTTCTGAAAGGTCATTTTTGAAAAATACGGTTTGCTTTTCCCAATTTTCGTCCAAATATTCAATTTCAATGGTTTTATGTCGCATTACTTTCACAAAAAGGTTTGGAAAACACATGCAATCGTCCCAAACTTCAAACATCTCCTCACTTTTTGATATGATTTTAGGATTGATGAAAACCATCGGTTTATCAATGTTCATATAAATCAGTCGTTTCATATTACCCAGTTGAGGTGCGGCAATGGCTCTGCCAAAATTGTATTTCCGACGGATATCTTCAATAACCTCATGCAGATCTTGTACCCAACTTTTTACTTCTTTTAGTTCTTCAGGTTTGATTACTTCCGAAACCTGATATAGCAAAGGCTCTCCCAGCAGCAACAAATCGGCAGTAGTTTTCATATTTTTTGGTTTTAGCTTTAAATATAGTAAAATGATAAATGCTAAAGACTTAATTTTGCAGAATGACCGACGAGTTCAAAACCCCGAAAGCACCTTCAGAAGGCCTTTTCAAAGACAAAGGCAGCAAGTTTTTTGGGTATATTTTTCCAATAAAAAATGAAAATGAGGTAAAGGCTCATCTTGAAAACTTAAAATCACTTCATCCCAAAGCACGTCATCATTGTTTTGCTTATAAACTGGGTATTGATGAAAACAATTTCAGAGCCAATGATGACGGCGAACCCTCTGGCACAGCCGGAAAGCCTATTTTGAATACTCTTCATTCTTTTGAGCTTTCCGACACACTTGCGGTAGTGGTAAGATATTTTGGCGGTACTCTTCTTGGTGTGCCCGGCTTAATCAATGCCTACAAAGAAGCCACAAAAGAAGCTATTTTGGCAGCCGAAATCGAATCTAAAACAATCAACAGTCTGATTAAAATCAGTCACGATTTTGACCAAACCAATGCCGTCATGATTATGTGCCGCAAACTCCAACTCAACATAAAAGAACAAACCTACGACTCCCGCTGTGGGCTCATTGTGGAAGTAAGAAACAGCTACATTGAAAAAATCAAAGAAGAGCTAACTGATTTCTGGAATATTGAAATCGAGATAATTTGATTTAATTGTTTATTTTCCAAATACTTACATATATTTTTTTCAAAATTCGTCTCATTTCAATTATACTTTCATACAGAAAAATGTATAGAATTACATTTTTTCGTACAGAAAAGTGTAAAGTATTACATTTATTCGTACAGAAAAGTGTATTTTTGTAAAAAATAGCATTCATTTTTCATGAAAAGAGAGTTAGAAAAGAGTCTGGTAGTATGGAAACATTCACCAAATAGAAAGCCATTGATACTCCAAGGAGCCCGACAAGTTGGTAAAACCTGGCTTATGAAAGAATTTGGTAAAAATGAATATGCTAAGGTGATATATGCCAACTTTGAAGCAAGTGAAAGACTTAAAACAATATTTGATGCTGACTTTAACATATCCAGAATAATTTCAATTCTGGAAATTGAAACCAATCAAAAAATAGAAGCTGAAAATTGCCTGATAATATTTGATGAAATACAGGAAGCTCCTAAAGGCTTAACAGCCTTGAAGTATTTTTATGAAAATGCTCCAAAGTATCATATCATTGCAGCTGGCTCACTTTTGGGTATTTCGATGCAAAAAAAGAATACATTTCCTGTAGGAAAGGTTGATTTCATGAAGCTATTTCCGCTATCTTTCAAAGAATTTTTACAAAACCTTGAAGGTGAAAAACTTGCAGGTACTTTGAAAAACCAAAATTGGGACATTATCGATTCTTATCACGAAAAATTTATTGAATTATTACGCCTTTATTACTTTGTAGGAGGAATGCCGGAGGCTGTTAAAGAATATATAGAAAATAAAAACCTCGATTTGGTTAGAAATATTCAACAAAATATAATTTTAGGTTATGAAAATGACTTCTCGAAATACGCACCCAATGATATAACACCTCGAATAAGGCTTGTTTGGAATTCTATAATAAGTCAACTGGCCAAAGAAAATAGAAAATTTATTTATGGACAGATAAAAAAAGGAGCCCGTGCAAAAGAATTTGAAAATGCGATAAGTTGGCTGGTTGATGCAGGATTACTCATAAAAGTTAACGGACTGGATAAGCCCGGAATCCCATTAAAATCCTACGCTCAATATGATTTTTTTAAACTGTTTTTACTAGATATTGGACTATTAAATACAATGGCAAATATTGACAAAACCATACTTCTTGAAAAAATAGAATCTTAACCGAACACAAAGGAGCCATGACAGAGCAATTTGTTTGTCAGGAACTTAGGATCAATCATGAATTATATTATTGGTCAAATCAGGATGGGAGAGCAGAAATTGATTTTCTAATTGAAAAAAAAGACGAAATATTCCCCATAGAAGTAAAGTCAGAGGAGAACTTAAAAGCAAAAAGTTTAAAATTTTTTACAGAAAAATTTAATATTGAAAAAGGTTACAGGATTTCCATGTCAAAATTAAGGCATGAAGAAACACTTACAAATATACCCTTATACGCGGCAGAGAGTTATTTTTCCTAAGAATAAAAAAATCGACTGACACAAAACTGCGTCAGTCGAAACAATTAACCTATGAAATAAAATGTCTTATAGTTGACTACCATCGGATTTTCCTCTGGCAATGGCATATTCTCCTATTACTTTTCCATGTTTTAGACCCATTTCACAATCAATTCTGTAATGAATCAAGCCAAACACTCTAGAATTGGATGCCTCCTGAGCGTATTTATTAAATAGTTCAGCTTTTTCTGGAAAAATACTCGACAAAACTGTTGCACCGGCTGCAGAAAAAGTAGAATGCCCCGAAGTATAGGATGGAAAGTTGGGCAAGCCAACAGATGTTTTCAATCCAAATTGCTGGGGCCTGGGCGTATAATAGTAATATTTTGTATCCCAACAAGCCACACCTGCATCCATCAGGGCCGTTCCAACCAATGCCAGTGTTCTGGCCATTCTGATTTCACTGTATTTTGCCTCAATAGCGGCATTGGCAGCAAATCTGTGCCAATGACCTGGAGGAGTGTAACTACTGGGGCCATCCGCCCAAAAGTTGGCGATCCTGGCTTGTTCCCTCGTTTGATTTTTTTGGATTGATTTCAACTCGGCAATGTCTTTTTCAAATTCACTCGTATTTTCCAGAAAAGGAATTGCCGGTCTGATTTTTACCATCGTAGCCTTATCAAAATTCCAGGTGCTTACTGAGCCAAAATTTGGCAACATAGGCGGTCTCAAAGGCATTTCCTGACTCACCCATGGGCTTTTTACTCCCATTTTCTTAGCATTTTCAATCATTCCTGTAGTTACTGCCTGATTATTGGATGCCGACATACCATCGGTTTTTGCTCTGGCCATTACTTTGGCAGCAACAGCTTTTCCAAGATCTAAACCTGCTTTTACATCGCTCTCTACATTTTTCCCTGCCAAAACTCCCACTTTCTGAGCTTCTGCTAACTTTTGATCCAAGTAAGGCACTTCACCTGGAAACATTGCCACTAAAACTGCATAAGAGGCCGAAGCAACCACTGCTTCTTCTGATGGATAAGAAGGCAGATTGGTTTCAGGCAACAAAGTCGAAATTGTGCCATCATTTTTTGATGCTGACTTACGATTATATTTAAACTTATAATGCCAGGTACTTACCAAAGCATCAAATTGTGCCACACTCAAATATGCCAGAGCTCGGGAGGCGTATGGTGGGTTGGCAAACGGGAACTTAGGATCAGCCAATGGATTGGCAGCATCAGGCACAGGATATTTGCCCTCAGCGTTGGACGCCGGTGGCAAATTGTACTTAGCGGAAAGTTCCCGGGCAATCTCATTCCAGCGATACACTGAACCGACTCCCCAGTGCTTAACAGTTTCCTTTTCTGAGGCAGTCAGACTCTCTACTTTATTTTTTACAGCGGCAAGTTCAGCTTTATATTCATTGGAGCTTACTGCGGCTGGCTCAGGCACTGCTACTTCCACAGGCGATGCCAACACATAAGTTTTCCATGTGCCGCCAAAAGCATCAATAGAGGTAGGAGTATAGGCCAAAACCTCAGGTTCCTCAATCTCATTATCACATGAGATAAAGACAAAACCTCCAAAAAAAAACAAACAAAAATATATAAACAGCTTTTTCATAATTACTTGATAATGTTATTTAGTTGATACAAAAACCCAAGTGAATAAATGGTAGATTGACCTACATTTTGACCATTCAGCACTTTACTCATACGAGCATTAAATCCAATATTTTTGGGTTGGAATTTAATATAAGCTCCAGCCATTTTCATACTCATTTTGTTGGTTGGATACGGCATATCGTTTCTTCTGATATAGTCGCCTGACAAACAACTAAATAACTCATAATTGAGCTCTGCCTGCCACTTTTTCTTAAGCCAGCCCAATCTAAAAGCAGCGTCGGAAGCATTTGGAACAACCACTTCGTTGGTGTTATACAATTGGCCATTTGAGAAATAAGAATCCCGGTCAACTTTCACATTTCCACGGGCAATGTAACTTCCTGAAACACTGCCATAAAGGCCCACTTTAGTCTTATAATTTGCCAATAACCTGGCGGTAACGGTCTTGCTGCCCATTCCTATTGAGAGTGGGAGAAAGTCAGGTACATAATTGCTCACAGGTGTAGAAACGCCTCCAATGGCATTTAAAGAAAAACCGGTTTTAGCAGGAATTAATTTGTATTTCACCCAAATAGCCATATCCTGAAATCCACTTTGTCCTAAAAGGTTACCTGCACTAGCCTCAGTTTTTACATAGGGTACACCCACAAGTACATTTAATCTTTTGGTAAGTCCCACTGCCACCATGGGCATTACCGACCGCACAGTAAGTGTACCGATATTCAGATTCTCACGCTTGAGGCTGTTTTCCCAGTACTTGTTCCAGCTACTTTGTTCACCCATTATTGCAAAACAGGCTATATTTTTACCCATGTATATGGCATCATGTGGCAATTGAGCATTAGATTTCAAAAAGGTGGTAATAAAGATTAACCACAGCAATAGTAATTTTTTATTCATTCAAATAAGGTTTAATTTTCATTTTTTCCAGAATTCTGTAAAAACAATATAAATATCTTGTATTTTTACTCATATTCGTGGTACAATTTTAGAAAAGTACGATTCAAAATCCAAAATTTTGGAAAAAGAAATTTTACAAAAATGTTAAAAAGTTATTTCGCCGAAAACTTACGCAACTTGAGAAAATACAAGAAAATAACCCTTGAAGACCTCTCAAGTGCAATAAATGTCAGCAAAAGTGCAATTTCTGACTATGAAAATGAGAAATTTTCTCCTACTATTTTTATTTGCAGAAAGATTGCGGATTTCTTCAATGTTAGTATTGAAAATATGGAATATTCCGAAATTCTGGATTTTTCTGATAAAAATGATGTGAAAATAAAATCTACGGAATCTATGCCAAAAATGCTGGCAGAAACACTGGAATATGCAGAAGTATTGGAAAAACAAAAAGCCGAACTTCAGCTTGAAATCAGACTTTACAAACAGAAGACCGAGTCGCTTCAACTCCAGTTAAAACTCCATGACCAGCTAAAAAACAGCAAGTTATCGGAAATAGAATTACTAAGAAACCAGATTATATTATTGGAAGAAAAGATAAAACTTATCCAAAAAGATTAACGCCCTTCGCCTATTGGATTTTCAAATCCTGTGGAAATTTCGATTTTCGCATTCTCAAAATAACTTGTAACCTCCTTTTCTATTTCGATTTTTGGCCGGTTGGTCAGTATTGTAAGGATTTCAATCTGAGCATATAAGAAAGTTTTAAGATAAGCCTGATTTTTGACAATCTTGGATTGATTGTGAATTATTGCAGATTGATTATGAATTATAATACCAAGATTCTCAATTATTTTATTCTGATTCCCTATCACAACATCGTGATTTTCAGCTACTTTAATTTGATTCTCCATCAATACCTCATAGTTTTCAATCATATTAATCTGATGCAATGCAAACTCCGACATTTTATTATTCAGTGCTTCCAATTGCTCATTTAAACGGTCTAAAACATCAACAGACTTTGCCATATATTCTTAGGGTTTTCTGAATTCCCAATATTATTTTTACAAAAATAAAAGAAATTTGGCATTTGACTAAAGAATAAAAATTTCCGAAAATTCAAACAAAGCCATATATTTGTTGCTTTCACTTATTCAACAATAATTTTGCTAAAACGACTCCCTTATTTGTACATTGTTTTTTTTACGGTCACCCTGGCTGTATGGGGATTCTCCGTTAGTGACCTTGACATCATCAGTCTTTACCGAAAACATTTTTGGGCATTGCTCACCATGATTTTCGGTTCGTTCATTGCAGGTTCCAGCCCGGAAGGCAGTGCAGCCATTGCATATCCGATTTTTACGCTGCTTCTAAAAATTTCGCCCGACGTCGCCCGTAACTTCGCCTTTGCCATTCAGAGTATTGGTATGACCTCTGCTTCATTATTAATTCTAGGCTTAAAAGTACGTGTTGATTGGAAATATATAAAATATGTAACTCTGGGAGGGGTTTTCGGGCTTATCGCAGGCACATATTGGGTGGTTCCATTGATTTCACCTCCTATTGCGAAACTATTTTTCGTATCTCTTTGGTTGAGTTTTGGAATTATCCTTTGGAACGAAAACCGAAAAACTGACCGGCATGTTCTGGACACAATCAGAAATTTTACTTCTTCTGATGCACTGAACCTGATTTTTTTTGGTGTGATTGGCGGAGTCATTTCTTCTATTTTTGGAACCGGCATTAATATTTTCACTTTTTGCCTGATGACCGTTTATTACGGAATCAATGAAAAAGTGGCCGTTCCTTCTTCCATTATTATAATGACACTGGAGACTATTCTGGGATTTTTTCTACATAAAAATATCATAGGAGATTTTCAGACTGAAGCCTACGAAATGTGGTTGGTGTGCATACCTTTTGTGATTATTTTTGCTCCTTTGGGCTCATTTGTAATGTCAAAACTCCCACGCAAAGCAATTGCAGGCTTTCTATATTTTATACTCGTAATACAGTTTATAGGAGCAATTTGGGTGATTAAACCCAATTTTGAGCAAAGCCTAATGTCGGGCTTCACCATTTTGACAGGAGTTAGTTTATTTCATTTTCTTTCCAAAATCAGAAAAAAGGAAATTTAGTGTTTGTGAGGATTTTTCTTTACGGGATCCCACCCATGTCCACCCCAGGGATGGCAGGAAGCAAGCCTTTTCAGACCTAACCAGGTACCTTTTAATACGCCCCATTCCTTAATGCTGTCAATCATGTACTGCGAGCATGTAGGTTGATACCGGCAAGAATCCGGGAAATAAGGAGAAACTCCAATCTGATAAATCCTTACGATTAAAATCAGAAACTTACTTAATATTTTTGATAAAAAATTCATAAAAAAACAGGCGAAAAGCCTGTTTTGATAACCGAAATAATCTAATTTAAGTTCTTAATTGTCTCTCAACTCCCTTCTTAGAATCTTCCCTACGTTGGTTTTCGGCAATTCGGTCCTGAATTCTACAAATTTAGGGCATTTATAGGCAGTAAGATTTTCTCTGCAAAACGCTCTCACTGTTTCTTCGGTCAAAGAAGCATCACTTTTTACGACAAAAATCTTAACAGCTTCGGTTGATTTTTCATCTGGCACACCGATACAGGCAACTTCCAAAACTCCCGGACACTGTGACACCACTTCTTCCACCTCGTTTGGAAATACATTGAATCCCGAAACCAAAATCATATCTTTTTTACGGTCAACAATTTTGAAATATCCATCCTCCTGCATCAAACCAATATCACCGGTTTTGAAAAATTTTCGACCATTTTCATCCGTAATAAACACATTATCAGTTTCATCAGGCCGTTTATAGTAACCTTTCATCACCTGAGGGCCATGAGCACATATTTCACCAATTTCTCCGGGTGCTCCCCAAGTGCCATCTTCTTTCAATATTCGCATGTCAGTTGATGGAAAAGGCACTCCAATAGTACCCAACTGGTGAGTTCCATCCACAGGATTCACCGAAAGCACAGGAGCTGTCTCAGAAAGCCCATATCCTTCTGTCACACTACAACCAGTAGCTTGTTGCCAGGCTTCTGCAACTGATTTTTGCAAAGCCATACCTCCGGCAATTGTAATTTTCAGATTAGAAAAATCCAAAGCAAGAAAATCGGGATTATGTAGGAGTGAGTTAAACAGGGTATTAAGCCCCGGGAAAATAAAAATATTGTGCTTTTTCATGTCTTTCAACATAGCCTTCTGATCTCTTGGATTCACAATCATGATATTATGAAAACCAAGCTTGAAAGTAGAAAAAGCATTGACAGTCAAAGCAAAAATATGGTAAAATGGCAAAGCCCCAAGTATGGTACGTGGTAAGTCAAAATGCATTACCGGGCTAAACCAATGGTAAATACCCACTGTATTGGCCACCATATTCCTATGATTTAGTTCTGCACCTTTTGATACCCCCGTAGTACCACCAGTGTACTGTATAAAGGCCAAATCATCACCATTGAGCTGAGGGCGGGCGTAAGTTTGTCCGCTCCCGATTTGTAAGGCTTTGTAAAAAGTAACCCGGCCAGGCAAATGGTAGGGTGGCACCATTTTTTTGACGTTTTTCACAACAAAATTAACGATTGGCCTTTTCGGAAAACCCAACATATCGCCGAGCTCTGTAACGATTACATGTTTTATTTCTGTTTCTAGAATTACTTTTTCAAGATTAAAAGCAAAATTTGCTACAATTACAATTGCTTTAGCCCCCGAATCAACAAACTGATGCTTCATTTCGCGGGGAGTGTAAAGCGGGTTAGTGTTAACTACTGTTAACCCTGCTCGTAATGCTCCATACAAAACCACCGGATACTGACTGCAATTGGGCATTTGAATCGCGATTTTGTCACCTTTTTTTAAGCCTAAACCTTGCAGATATGCAGCAAAATCTCTGGATTTTTTTTCTATTTGATTATAGGTATGGTTTTTACCCATAAAAAAATAGGCCGGTTGTTCCGAAAACTTCTCAAAGCCTTCTTCCATCAGTTCAAGCAAAGACGGGTAGGCATCGGGGTTCAATTCAGCCGGTATGCCTTTAGGGTAATGTTTTAACCAGGGATATTCACTAGGGCTCTTTGACATATTATTTGTTTTAGGTTGAAAGTCTTATATTGCAAATATAAGTTTTAGTAATGTTTTGAATAAGGAAAAATCCAATTTTTTTTTCAAATTATTATATAATTTATCTAAAATATTGGTCAACGAGCAAAAATAAACCAAGGCTCTCCAAATCCGAAAAGTTTTTAGATGAAAACTGTATATTAGGAGAGAAAGTTTGAATTCTTTTTTGACCAAAAAATGTTATCAAAATAATATCAAAATATTTCATTGAATGAAAAACGCCTCAGATGCTATAAACAGGTTAATTGGCATACTAAGAGAAACTACAGATTTTTCATTTCTCAGTGAGAATTTTGTTTCGGTATTTTCAGAAAATGAAAAGAATGTCCTTGAAAAAGAAATCTATGATTTTGCCACCTCCAAAAAATATGTAAGCTTGCTTACCGAATCAGGAATCGGCCACAATGAAGGTTTTTTGAGCGAATTATTCAGTAAAATCGGAAAAAAAATTCTTCCAGAAATCATTGATAATGAAGAACTAACAAAAATTTTAAACGATTGTTTTTCCAGAAAAAATGATTATTTATGGTTAAATAAAATCCCAGATAAGGATTTGGCTAAAATATTTTTAAGTTTAAAATTCCCTCAAACTCCTGCAGGCCAAAGATTTATTAAAAAGGAAATATTGAATTCAATTGTTGTTTTGGCACAAAAAATCGCTTCAATCGGCATTGAAAACGAAGTAGTATCCAAAATCTCCAATTTTGATGATCTGGAGTCTCCATTTATTGGTCTTAACCGCGATACGACAATATTGGTTGAAAAAATTCTGAGAAATCCCGATATGAAAAAAAATGATTGGGAAAGCGATTACCGCCAGGTAATAGTGATGATGAAACAATGCGATTCTCAGATTAAATTACTCTATATCCACAAAGAAAAATATGGAATTTCGCTGAGAATGACCATACTGATTAGAAAATTAGAAAAGTACCTAAATAGATTAGAGAGCCTATTAAAATGGATGGCTTCAGGATCTGCAAATGAAAAAGCTGAGATATCGGCAAAAATATTAAAAGAGCTGGTCCAAACACAAAACACAAAATACAGCATCAAAAAACACTTCACCTCCAATCTGGAATTTTTGTCATTTAAAATTGTCGAAAACACCTCAAAATCAGGAGAAAACTATATTGCTTCCACACCTAAAGAATACTGGAACCTGTTTGGCAAGGCATTGGGAGGCGGTGTAATTGTGGCATTTTTATGTTGGTACAAGACATCAATTTACTTTTTCAAATTCCCTGCATTCTGGACTGCTTTTTTATACAGCCTAAATTATGCAGGCGGATTCGTAATGATTCACCTTTTGAGATTAACTCTTGCCACCAAACAGCCGGCCATGACGGCTTCTACAATCGCAGAAAGTTTAAGTAATAATGGTAAAAACCCTGACTGGCTTAATAAGACCACAAAACTCCTGACCCGACAAATCAGAAGTCAGTTTATTTCGTTAGTAGGAAATGCCATCATTGCATTCCCAGTGGCAGTGGGAATCGCCTGGAGTTATTTCTATTTGACAGGTACTCACATAGCTACCGTAGAAAAAGCCAATACCCTCATCACGGAGTTGAATATTTTCAAAAGTCCGGCAGTATTTCATGCAGCGATTGCAGGCATATATCTTATGCTATCCGGCCTGGTTTCAGGATATTATGAAAATCTGTGGGTATATCACAATTTCCAAAAAAGGTTAGCCAAAAATCCCAACCTGGTTAGAATTTTCGGAACCGACCGTATGAAAAAATTTACGGCCTATTTGGGAAGAAATATTGGTGGAATAAGCGGAAATATTTTCCTGGGTATTATGCTGGGTAGTACCTCTACATTAGGCAAAGCCCTAGGTTTTCCTTTGGATATCAGGCATATTACATTTGCTTCAGGTAACTTTGGTTTAGCATTTGAAGCCATGAATTATCAGGCAAATCAATATATAATTATTAATTCAATTGCAGGGATTGCAATGATTGGACTCATCAATGTAATGGTTTCTTTTGGACTCTCCATTACCATTGCATTGCTTTCAAGAGGTACTAAATTCAACGAAATTAAGCTTTTGGTTTCGAAGCTTTTACGACAATTTATTTTTGAGGGAACTACCTTTTTTTATCCCAGTCAAAAAATCGCAAAAAAAGAAGATTCAAAAATCGGAAAATAAAAAAGCGAACCGTTGCCGGCCCGCTCTGTTTATGGTCTAAGGTTATCGTTTAGGCATCTACATTGGCGTATTTTGCATTACGCTCTATAAAGTCTCTGCGAGGTGGCACTTCGTCACCCATCAGCATCGAGAACAAGTGATCGGCCTCTGTGGCTGATTCAATAGTCACTTGTTTCAAGGTTCTGAACTCTGGATTCATGGTCGTTGTCCAAAGCTGCTCAGGGTTCATTTCACCCAGACCTTTGTATCTTTGTACTCCTACGCTATCTTCTTTTCCACCGCCTGCAAGCCTTTTTACAGCAGCCTGGCGTTGATCTTCGGTCCAACAATATTCTTCATCCTTACCTTTTTTGATCAGATAAAGTGGTGGCATTGCTATATACAAGTAACCTCTTTCTATGATTTCTTTCATAAAACGATAGAAGAAAGTCAAAATCAAAGTCCTGATATGGCTACCGTCAATATCCGCATCGGTCATGATGATGATTTTGTGATAACGCAATTTGTCCAGATTAAGGGCACGCTCATCTCCGTCTTTTCCCATTTGAACACCCATTGCAGTGAAGATATTTTTTATCTCTTCATTTTCATAGATTCTGTATTCCTGGGCTTTTTCAACGTTCAATATCTTACCTCTAAGTGGCAGAATAGCCTGAAAATTTCGATCACGTCCTTGTTTTGCTGAACCACCAGCTGAGTCACCCTCAACCAGATATACTTCACAAAGTGCAGGGTCAGATTCAGAACAGTCGGCGAGTTTGCCGGGAAGTCCTGAGCCAATCAAAACATTTTTACGCTGCACCATTTCGCGGGCTTTTTTGGCAGCAATACGTGCTTTGGCAGCAAGAATTACCTTATCTACGATGGTTTTGGCATCTTTAGGGTTTTCTTCCAGGTAGTTTTCGAGCATTTCCTGCACACAGCTACTTACTGCCGAAGTCACCTCAGAGTTACCTAATTTTGATTTGGTTTGTCCTTCAAACTGTGGTTCCTGAACTTTCACAGAAATAACTGCCGTCAAACCTTCTCTAAAGTCATCACCGGATATTTCTATTTTTTCTTTTGCCAATAGACCCGACTTATCAGCATAAGATTTCAGAGTACGGGTCAGAGCCATTCTGAAGCCGGAAACGTGTGTTCCACCTTCGGGGGTATTAATATTGTTTACAAAAGAAGATACATTTTCCGAATAAGAGGAGTTGTAGATCATCGATACTTCAACAGGCACACCGTCTTTCTCCCCTTCCATCCACATTGGCTTTGGAATCAACCTTTCACGACTTTGATCCAGGTATTCTACAAATTCAATCAAACCGCCTTCAGAATGGAATTCCTCGTATTTGGGATTACCATTTTCATCGAGGTCTCTCATGTCAGTCAGAGTCAATTTGATTCCTTTATTCAAAAAAGAAAGTTCTCTGATACGATTGGCTACGGTTTCATATTTAAATTCTGTAACCTGAAAAATAGTATCATCAGGCTTAAATGTAACTTCCGTTCCGGAATGGTCGGTTGTTCCAATTTCTCTTACAGGGTATTGAGGCTTACCAATTTTATATTCCTGTTCGTAAAGTTTACCATCTCTACTGTGTACAACCACTCTCAAATCAGTAGAAAGTGCGTTAACACAAGACACACCCACACCGTGTAAACCACCTGAAACTTTATAGGTATCTTTATCAAATTTACCACCGGCATGTAGCACCGTCATTACAACTTCCAGAGCCGATTTTTGCTCTTTTTCATGCCATCCGGTTGGAATACCCCGGCCATTATCTTTTACAGTTACAGAATTATCAGGATTAATGATGGTATGAATGGTATCACAATATCCGGCCATCGCTTCATCGATTGAGTTATCGATAACCTCCCAAATCAAATGATGGAGTCCTTTAAAACCAATATCGCCAATATACATGGCAGGCCTCTTTCTTACGGCCTCTAATCCTTCGAGAACTTGTATATTATTTGCGGAGTAGTCTTGCTTATTTTGCTGATCTGCCATAAATTCTTTTAAAATAGTATAAGATTCTGTTTTTATTCGACTGAAAAATCCAGTTATTTATAATCAATTTATAATTTACAAAAATAAGAAAAAAAGTTTAATTTTTCTAATAAAACCTTAGGTGTTTTATATGTTTATTGATCCTGAAAAAATTTCAGGAAAATTTTAAGCAGAATAAGTTTAAACTTTGAAAATCAATTAATTAAAGCGAAGAATTTAAATTATTCCAGACAATTTATTCATGATATCGGTGAGCTGTTCCTGATTCGAAAACTTAATAGAGATATTTCCTTTATTAAGGTCCTGAACCTGAATTTTGAATGGTACCACAGTCTTACCTTTTAAGGTAATTTCTTCTATTCTTAAGTCTTCTCTATAAAGATCCAGATCATTGGCTTCTGCCTCAAAAGCGTTGCCTTTTTTGGCGAGAGCTTCGATTTCTCTGGCACTTAGCCCTTGCTCCAAAATACGCTGATAAATATCAATTTGCAGGTTTTTATCTTCTATCGAAATCAAAGGTTTGGCTTGCCCCATGGTAATCACACCCAGCACCAAACCTGACTGAATATCAGAAGGAAGATTGAGTAACCTAAGATAGTTGGTCACCGAAGATCGGCTTTTCCCTACTCTTTTACCCAGGTCATCCTGTTTCAAATCACATTCCTGAATCATCCTTTGGTATGAAAGGGCGATTTCGATCGGATTCAGGTTTTCTCGCTGGATATTTTCTATCAGGGCCATTTGGAGAGACCGGTTGTCATCTACGTCCCTGATAAAAGTCGGGATGGTTGTTAGGCCCGCCAATTTTGACGCTCTAAAACGTCTTTCACCTGATATTATCTCAAATTTCCCATCGGCAATTTCCCTTACGGTAATTGGCTGAATCAAACCATGAATCCTGATTGATTCAGCGAGTTCTTCGAGTGACTTTTCGTCAAAATGAGAGCGTGGTTGCTGAACACCAACCTCCAATTTGGAAATTTCTATTTCTTTTACACCTCTGAATGCCGCCACTTTTCTGGATACTACCAGATCAGAGTCTGACAACAATGAGTTGAGTCCTTTTCCTTTATTTTCCATCTGCATCTTTAATCTCAGGCAGGTTGTTGCGTTTTAAGAGCTCTTTTGCCAGGTCTATATAACTAATAGCTCCTTTATTTTCCAAAAATTTAATATCAAATTCCCCTTCCTTATCACCTGAAAACATCAGCAAAGCAGGTACACCGTAACTTGGAGCCTCGGCTAATTTTACATTTCGGGGTACGATTGTATCAAAACACTGATCACCAAAATATTTTTTCACATCGTCAACTACCATTTTTGAAAGATTGGTACGACCATCAAACATAGTCAGCACATAACCTTCCATGATAAGACCAGGATTCAATCTTTTTCTAATAATATCTACGGTATTTTGCAATTTGGCTATTCCTTCCAATGCAAAATATTCACATTGTACCGGTATTAATACAGAATCTGAAGCAACTATCGAATTGATAACCATTAAGCCCAAAGAAGGTGAGCAATCAATAAAAATAAAATCATAATCGTCTTTAAGACCATCGATGGTTTCCTTCAAAATATACTCTCTTGCCACCTGATTGACGATTTCAAGCTCAAAACCAGCCAAATCTATATGACTTGGTATTAGGTCAAGATTGGGAATCTGAGTGGGAACAATACAGTCTCTGATATTGGACTGCCCTACAAGTGCTGAATAAATATTATGCTCCTGATCTTTACTGTCAATTCCTATTCCTGAACCTGCATTGGCCTGAGGATCAGTGTCAATTATCAAAATTTTATAATCCAAAACCGCCAAAGATGCTGACAAATTAATGGCAGTGGTGGTTTTTCCTACTCCACCTTTTTGGTTTACTATTGATACTACTTTTCCCATTTTTTATGTGTTAGAATAACCCTGCAAAGATAACCAATTTTACTTTACTATTATTCTAAGGTTTCCGAATGTAGATAAATAAGAATTTTGTGGAAAAGTTTTTTTTTGAATAGAGCGAAAAAAAAGGGGTCTCTTTTACAGAAACCCCTGGTTGCAGGAAATAGAAAAATTAAGCAATCTTATTTTCTTTTTCGCCATAAACAAAATAATATAATGTAAGGCCTGAAGCCAAAATCACCAGATTTTTTATAATATATTGGCCTACCAAACTTGGTGTAAATATTTGATTCCAGGCTACTTCAGGAAGAAATACTGTAGGCAGAAAAGTAGTAATCAAATGAAAGACCATTAACCAAAAGGCCAATTTGGTATATTTTGGAAATAACCACAACAAGCCGAGGATTACCTCAAAAACACCAAAAAAAACAATAAATTGCCCGGCATCAAGAAAAGGCAAAGTAACATGTGCCAAATCACCTACCAAACCGGTGGCGGGCGAAATGCCTATTGTCTTAAGCAATCCAAACCAGAAATATACAACAAACAGTGCGATACGGTTGCACCATACTACAACATTAAAATTCATTACAAATACGTTTAATTTATTAGAGTTGATTATTAAAAAAAATGGAAGAATTGACCTGAAAATCACCTGGAAATTCTTTCATTTATCTATATTTTTCACGAAGCAGAATAATTATAAAATATTAACAATCAAACATTTGGTGGCGGATTGGGAACATCGGACTGAAAAGAACAAAAATCGGTGGATAGTATTTTTAAACTATGATGATGCAGCTCATTCCAGAAATAAACCATATAGCCATATTCCGGACTGTAAAAATTTTTAGAAAACCCTTTAATCAATTTACTCAAAGTCCTTAGTGGATTTTTGTTGGTTTGTTTTTCAATGTGTTCGGCCACAACCCCCATCATTTCAAACATACTCTGACGAGTGAGAGCTTCAGCCCTATAAGTGGTGATAAGAGTATCTTGTAGTGCAATTTTACTCACAGCTCTAAAAAACTCCCCTTCATAAATAACAATATCATCTGGTGCGATTTCAAAATCTGAAATGTTATTATAGGGAATCATAAAGGGAACTTTAATGACCAATTCTCCCTGCTTTTTGGCAATTTGTGGCCCAATTCCCTCCTGACTTTCAGACAAAAAACTATAATAATCGAGCAAGTGATTTCCAAAAAGGAAAACCACCAGGAAAATTCCGATTACTATGTTTAATAGTTTTTTAATCTTATTTTAATAACAATTTCACAAATATTATAAAAAAAACAATATTCGCTCAAAGAAATGGTACTATTTGAACAAAACATGATGAAAATCAATTATTACTAAACTTTAACCAATCCAAAAAGAATAAAGAAATTAATTATTCTAAATTTCTGAAACCTAAACCTATACGTTTAACAGGTTTTTTGGATAATTTTACTGCATGATTCCTCAGGAAACCGTACAAAGAATATTAGAATCAGCCGACATCGTAGAAGTGGTGGGTGAGTTTGTGAACCTCAAAAAACGTGGGGCAAGCATGATTGCGTGTTGCCCATTTCATAATGAGAAAACTCCCTCGTTTAATGTTTCGCCCAGCAAGGGTATATACAAATGTTTTGGTTGTGGCAAAGGGGGTGATTCTGTAAAATTTGTAATGGAACTCGAAGGATTGAGTTATCCTGATGCTTTACGATGGCTGGCCAAAAAATACGGTATTGAAGTAAAAGAGCGTGAATTTACAGATGAGGATTTAAAAAATCAAAATGAAAAAGAAAGCCTTTTTATAGCCCTCGAGTACGCTCAAAAGTACTTTACCGAAACTCTTTTTGAATCTGAAGAAGGTCAGAGTGTAGGTCAGAGTTATTTTAAAGAACGGGGCTTTTCTGACCTCACAGTTCAGAAATTCAACCTGGGGTACGCACTCCAAAGTCGAGAGGCTTTTTATAAAAAAGCTGAAAAGGCGGGATTTTCTATGGAAATCCTGAGCAAAGGCGGCTTGATATCTGGCCTGGAAGAAAATAATATCAGAGATCGTTTCAGAGGACGGGTTATTTTCCCCATTCACAACGTTGCCGGTAAACCCATTGCTTTTGGAGCCAGAATTCTGAAGCCTGACCCCAAGGCCCCCAAATACATTAATTCGCCTGAAACAGAGATTTATGTAAAAAGTAACATTGTTTATGGGATTGCTCAGGCCAAAAATGCCATCAGGAATCTCGACAACTGCTTTTTGGTTGAAGGCTACACCGATGTCATATCGCTGCATCAGGCGGGAATCGAAAACGTGGTTGCCTCTTCGGGCACCTCACTTACCCCCAATCAGGTGAGGTTAATGAGGCGGTTTAGTTCCAATATTACGGTATTATATGATGGAGACTCTGCCGGTATAAAGGCGAGTATCAGAGGTTTTGACATTATTCTTGAAGAAGATATGGACGTTAAAGCCGTGGTTTTCCCTGACGGCGACGACCCTGACTCTTATATCAGAAAAGTTGGTGGAGCGGCATTTTCGGAATATATCAAAAACAATCAGAAAGATTTTATCAGGTTTAAGACCGAGCTGGCCCTGCAGGACATCGAAAATGACCCCATTAAAAAAGCTAATCTGATAACTGACTTAGTGGCAACAATTGTCAAAATTCCGAATCCCATCAAAAGGTCGGTGTTTTATCAGGAAGTAAGTCAAATACTGGATATTGATGAGCAAATCCTGATTATTGAAGCCAATAAACTACTTAAGGTAAAAGGTACAGAAACCAAAAAAGGCGATGGCGGCATTACGCTTCCTCCTGCTCCGGTCAGGAATCTTGAACTGGAGTTGGCCGAAAGACTTGAAACAATTAATTCGGAGGAAGAATCCTTAATTAAAATTCTTTTTTTGTATGGGCATGAAGAAATTGAAAAAGACGAGGAAACAAATAATCCTATATTTTTGGCAGAATATATTTTTGAAGAAACTAACGAAACAACAATTGAAACAAATATTTTAAAAAATATTTATGATTTATATAAATCTCATTTTACATTAAAAAAAGAAGCACCACCACATTATATTTTTACGAGTCACACTGATGAAGACATACAGAGAACTTCAATAAATTGGCTAAGTAATGAACATGTGTTAAGTGAAGGATGGATTGTTTATGAAGTTGCTATCCCTTCAATAAAATCAAAATTAGGTGAAATAGTTTATAAATCTTTACTAAGAGTTTCAATTAGAAAAAATGATTTAAAAATTAAAAACTTAATTTCTTTAATAAATGAAGATGATGAAATTGAAACAACCTTTTATCTTAATGAGATTAATTCGATTAAGTCAAGAAATAAAAAATTATCCGAGGAACTAGGGACAATTTAGCATTGTTTCCTTAATTTATTACCCATTACATTTGTGTACATTATTTATAAAAACCAATATTAATGCATTTTTCAAACGAATTTATATTCTTTACATTATTCATAATTTTCACGATTTTGGTTACCCTTTTTGATCTGGGAATTTTCAGCGGAAAGAAAGCCAAAATAGTAAACTTTAAAGAGGCTGCCTTTTGGAGTGTGGTTTGGGTGGCTATTTCCTTGCTGTTTTTCTTTTTCCTTAAGCACTTTGGCTATTTAGTACATGATATCAGCGATGCGTCTCACCTTCAAACTGTCAGAGACACCTATTACAAATCTTTGAAATTAGGCACTGATCACGCCGAAAACCTGAGACTTTTCCAAAACAATATGTCGCTGGAATATATCACAGGATACCTGGTTGAAAAATCACTTTCGGTTGATAATATTTTCGTATTCATACTAATATTCAACTCTTTCCGGGTTCCTAAGAAAAACTACAAGACAGTTTTGGTTTGGGGTATTTTGGGTTCAGTTATTTTGCGTTTTGTGTTTATTTTTCTGGGATCAACTTTAATACAGCGTTTTGAATGGATACTGTTGATATTTGGAGGCTTTTTGGTATATACCGGGGTAAAAATCCTCTTTACCAAAGATGAAGATGAAAAGGAAATAGATACCAAAAACCATGTGGCTGTAAAATTGGTCTCCAAATATTTCAATGTTTACGAAAAATATGTTGCCGACCATTTTATTATAAAACACAAATATAAAAACAACAGATTTTTTGTTACGCCGCTATTTCTTGTAATCGTGGTAATAGCCTTTACTGATGTGATTTTTGCGGTAGATTCTATCCCTGCGATATTCTCGATTACTAAAGATCCTTATATCGTATTCTTTTCCAATGTGTTCGCAATCATGGGTCTTAGATCAATGTTTTTCCTTTTGGTAAATATCATTGATAAGTTTCATCATTTGAAATACGGACTGGGGGTACTTTTGACTTATGTAGGTGTCAAAATGCTGGCACATACATGGCTCGAAAAAATAGGATTTACGAGCATGCACTCCCTCATTGTCATATTGGTAATATTGACAGTAAGTATTATCTCGTCAATAATTTTTGCAAAAAAAACTGAAGAAATTTAAAATCTCTTACCGGAAGTTTAAATTAAGAGGCAATATAGCTTTCAAGGAAGCTAATGTGTTGTTTTTGCTCTTGCAGCATTTCATTCACAATATCACCTACACTCAAAACACCTATCACCTGGCCGTTTTCGACAACGGGCAAGTGCCTGAAGCGTCCCTGGCTCATAAGCTCCATACATTCTCTGGTAGTAAGTTTTGATTCCACTGTAAACACATTGCTGGTCATCACCTCAGTCATGGGAGTTGTCTTTGCTTTACGTCCTTTTATTATTCCTTTTCTGGCGTAATCACGTTCTGAAAAAATACCTACCAACTCATCCTGAACCATAACGAGCAAAGCACCGACATTGTATTGGGCCATCACCTCAAGGGCTTCATATACAGTAGTTTCGGGATTTACTGACAATACATTCTTTATGTTTTTGTTTTCAAGTATTTTTTTGATAGATGTAGGCATATCGGTTTTAGGTTAATATTACTGGCTTCAAGATAGATAAGCAAAAATCAATTTCAAAAAAAATATAAAAATAATTTAAAAAAATTGAATATTTCTTTGAGAAAACACGATCTAAAAATTGCAAGCTGATTTTCAAACAAACTCTCAGGGCACACAAAGCTTATCATTGGCAAGATTTTTGTCATCATAAGAATAAAAAGCATTCGTATTGAGGATTATTCTTAAAATATTGTTAATTGGACTTTCAAGCCTTTTGTTTTTTTCTTGTAAAAAAGATAAGGAAGAAGTTATTCCGGTCCCAAAAAACAGCTTATCGGCTCCTGCATCAAATTATGAAAGTGTAGTAGCATCTGATTGGCTTGACATGCATTTGTTTTTAATAAAATCTACTCCGGGATTTACTCCTCCCGTAGCGGCCAGAGCATTGGGTTACCATTCATTGGCTTTATACGAAAGCGTGGTTTATGGCATGAAAAACTACAATACCTTAAATGGTCAACTCAATGGCCTTACAAGTTTGACTATAGCTGACACCTCCGGGAAAGAATACAATTGGCCAATGGTAGCAAGTACTGCTCAATATACCGTACTCAAAGAGTTATATATCACAGCCAGCGATAAAAACAAAGCAAAAATAGACTCTTTAAAAACCTTGTACGAAAACAAGCTAAAGGTTGGCATTACTAATACCGTTATCGACAATTCTGTAAAACTGGGAGCCTCTATTGCTTCCGGGATACTCGAATACGCTAAAAAAGACGGAGGAGCAACAGGGCATTTGAGCAATTATCCTTCGGGTTATGTGGTGGCAACCGGAATAGGGTATTGGAAACCTACCAGTTCACAAAAAATACCATTACTGCCATTTTGGGGAAAAAACAGGCCGATGGTTAAAGAAAACGTATCTGATTATTTAGATTTACCCGTTTCTTTTTCATATGAAAAGTCTTCTGATTTTTTCAAAGAAGCAAAAAATGTATATGAAACTTCGCAAAAACTCACTACAGAACAAAAAGCCATAGCCGCATTTTTTGAAGACGGAACCGGGTCTGTTACCCCTCCTGGTCATCATTTTAATGTGGTAAAGAATATTCTAAAAAGTAAAAAAGCAAAACTTGACGAAGTAGCAATTGTGTATTTGAAAACCGGATTGGCTTTAAATGATGCTTTTATTGCTTGTTGGAAAGGAAAATATACCTACAATTTGATGAGGCCAATGACTTATATCAATGAAGCTCTCGACAAAAACTGGAAACCAATCCTAACTACACCACCTTTCCCTGAATACGCTTCGGGGCATTCAACAGCGGCCGGTGCGGTAGTTTCTATAATGGAAGATGCTTTTGGAAAAAAATACGCATTTGACGATATCACTAATCTGGGCGTATTGCCCAGCCGAAAATACAGTGATTTTGAAACCTACGGTCAGGAGACTTCCAATTCAAGAGTTTATGGAGGAATCCATTATAAATTTTCCTGCGATAATGGCTATAAAAATGGCAAGAAAATAGCCGAAAATGTTTTAAAATTGAAGCTAAAAAAATAATCTCTTCTTATTCCGGTTAAAATAAAATAGCTTTCAAGCAGCTACTCTTAGCTTTAATATTCTTTCCATTTCACGGGCCATGGGCACTAACACATGATCTTCAATAATAGCGTGTTTTCTGAGTTCCATCTCAAATATCTCTACTTGATTAAGAAAAACACGGTAAGGCAATGGTGTCTCCTGATTTTTGGAGTAATCCTGAATTATAACCGATACATTTTTTAAATCATCTTCGATGGGACCGTGGTTGTCGTTATAATCTTCAATTGAGTTACTTTTTAACAATTCCTTAGTCTGATCATCAGTCATTTCTCCTTTTTCAGCAGCAATTAGTTTTTTTATAAATGGAAAGAAATCTCTTTCTTCGGTTCTGATATGTTCAACAAGGCGATTTTTATAATCGTTAAAAAATATGGTTAGACTAGTAAGCAAGGAGTGAGTCTGTCCGTATTTATTGAAAATATGAACCATTGTCTGCTCAATTTCCGGGAGTTTTTTTGAAAGGTACAATTTATGTGAAGCCTGAAGATATGCCAATACCTGCTCGGCAGAGAATTTATGAAGTTTATGATAAGAAATATTATCGTCCTCCTGATTATAAAAATCAAGAATCAGCTCCATTAATTCTGCCTCCATGTTAAATCTGGCGTAAAGATTTTGAGCATCGGGGTCAATTACCTCCAGTCTTTCAGTCACCAACTGATACATTTTGTTGGTTTCAATCAAGTCATCAAAAGTTTTACTTTCCATATCAATCAGTATTTAAAATTATTAGAGCTACAAATCTCTTTTATCAAAGATAATTTATATATGAGAAAAATCATAGCTGCAAACACAAAAACTAATGGTATAATTTGCGAAATTTGAAATTATTTTACCAATCAAAAGGTATTGTTGTCACAGAAAGTGCAAAACCTTTTTTTTATTATTGGCCTTACTTTTTAGAATTGATATTTTTTGGGTATTATTACTCAAAAATTCAACCCTGAATATGAACAACAAAAAAAGTAGAAGAGAGTTATTAAAGACGATTGGAGTGGTTTCAACTGCTTCTTTGATTGGAGTTAAGGAAGGTTTTTCACAAAATACCATTAAACTGAAAAGCAACATCAAGCATTCAGTGTGCAGATGGTGTTACGGCTCTATACCATTTGAAGAATTGTGTCAGGGTGTAAAAGATATTGGAATGGCTTCCATTGAGCTTACAGGCCCAAAAGAATGGCCAATTTTGAAAACCTACGGTCTTACGGCAGCGATTGGATGGGGAGATTGGCCGAATGGCATGGGTTTACATAATTTTTTCAACAACCCAAAAAACCACGATGCTCTGGTTGATTTATATGAAAAATTAATTCCGGAAGCAGCAGCAAACGGGGTTTATAACCTGATTTGTTTCTCAGGTAACCGAAACGGGATGAGTGATTATGTGGGAATGATAAATTGTGCCAAAGTTATAAAAAGGATAATTCCGACCTGTGAAAAGTATGGTGTAATGCTTACAATGGAGCTACTTAGTTCGAGAGATTCCCATCCAGATTACCAGTGTGACCATATTGAATGGGGAGTCTCGCTTTGTGAAATGGTGGGTTCTGAAAAGTTCAAATTGCTTTATGATATTTTCCATATGCAAAGCATGCATGGTGACCATATTCGTAACATCAGAAAGTATGGAAAATACATAAATCATTATCATACCGGTGGTATGCCCGGCAGAAATGAAATTGATCATACTCAGGAAATTTATTATCCTGCAGTAGTGAAGGCCATTATTGACTCTGGTTACAAAGGATATTTAGGTCAGGAGTTTGTTCCTACCCCAAAAGATAAGGCCGGCATGTTGGCTTCATTGAAAAGATGTGTTGAGATTTGTGATATATAAAAAAAATTAAATTAAAAATAGATATGATTCCCGTTTTGATTGTTTCTCTGATTTTGGTGGCGTTGGCGTTCTTTATGTTTAGCCTTAGAGTATTGTTTGTGAAGGAAGGCGAATTCAGAGGTACTTGCTCCAGCAACAATGGCTTGTTTGAAAAAGAAGGACTTGCTTGTTCTTGTGGAAAGGATCCCAATGAACCTTGTGAGAATAGAAATAAAAAACACAAACATCATCATCATTAATAATAAATAAGTCGTTTCATGTCCAAACGAGAAACGACTTATTCTTCTATTACTTTCTTAAATCCTGATGTAGAATAATACTTGTTTTTGCCATTTTGATCATAGATGGCAAAGAAATCAATTCCTTTAGCCTCAGCAAACTTTTGTGCTTTTTCCAAACCCATCACTAGCAAAGCCGTTGCATAAGCGTCGGCGTCGGTACAATTATCGGCCAAAACCGAAATACTTAACAGATTATGTTGTACAGGATACCCGGTATGTGGATCAACTGCATGGGAAAACTTTTTGCCATCTTTAATAAAAAATTTTCTGTAACTGCCGGAAGTAGCCAAAGCTCTATTTTTTAAGTTAACAACCGAGGCAATTCCCTGTCTGTCTTCTTCAGGTTTTTCAATACCTACTTTCCAGAATTTACCTTCCCGGTTTTTACCTTTACCATAAACCTCTCCTCCGATTTCAACTAAATAATTTTTTATGCCTTTTGACTCTAAAAATCGGGCAATCACATCTACGGTGTAGCCTTGAGCTATAGCATTAAAATCAATTTGTAAATTGGGTTTATCCTTAAAAAACTTTCCGTTTGAATCTATCCCAACTTTTCCAATCAACGCTTTCAGGCTGTCAACCTGAGCATCTGAAGGTGCGGGCATATTTTTTTTAGTCACAAAACCCCAGGCTTTAACCAATGGCCCAACCGTAACATTAAAATAACCTTCTGTTTCCTTCTCGACCCTTAAAGAAGCTTCCAAAACATTTTTGAAATGGCTATCAATGGGTTCACTAAAATCGTTTCGGTTAATTTTTGAAATCAAAGAAGTAGAATCCCACAGAGACATACTTTTGTCGATAAAACGAAAGAGGCTATCGACCTCTGCTGAATAATCAGCATCATCGATAGCCTCAAATGTAATTGCAAAACTGGTTCCCTGAGCCTGTCCGCTAAGACCGACATATTCACCTGTAGGTTTGCATCCAAAAAGACTTACACCTAACAGAACTAAAATCAGGAAATTTCTCATCCTCCAAAATCGTCAAAGAATACACTTTCTTTTGGAATACCCCAATCATCACACATTTTAATTACTGACTGGTTCATCATTGGAGGTCCGCAGAAATACACTTCTAAATCTTCAGGACTTTTATGTTTTTTCAGGTATTCATCAATAACTACATTGTGAACAAAACCCTTGAATCCGTCTCCTTTAGGGTCGTCAATATCACTTTTAAGTACCCAATTGTCTTCAGGCTGAGGACTATCCAAAGCTACAACAAATCTGAAATTAGGGAATTGTTTTTCAATTTCTCTGAATTCTTCGATAAAGAAAAGTTCTTTTTTGGTACGGCCTCCATAGAAAAACGTAACCTTGCGGTTTGTTTTTAAAGTATGGAACAAATGGAACAAATGCGAACGCATTGGAGCCATACCGGCACCTCCACCCACATAGAGCATCTCTTTGCCTGTGTCTTTGATAAAGAATTCACCAAATGGACCTGAGATGGTCACTTTGTCGCCAGGTTTCCTGCTAAAAATATAACTTGAACAAATCCCGGGATTTACATCGGCCCAGCCACCTTTTACTTTATCAAATGGCGGAGTAGCAATCCTGATGGTTAGTTTTACGATATTTCCTTCAGCCGGGTGATTGGCCATAGAGTATGCCCTGAATACAGGCTCTTCATTAACCATTTTCAAATCCCAAAGCTTAAAATGATCCCAGTCTCCTTTAAATTTATCAGGGGAATCATGATAAGAAGGATGGGCGGTAATATCAATATTTTTATAATCAACTTTAATCTCAGGTACGTCAATTTGAATATATCCTCCGGCTTGAAAATCGAGGGTTTCTCCTTCAGGCAGCTTAACTTCAAATTCTTTGATAAAGGTGGCCACATTGTAATTGGATGTAACTTCACATTCCCACTTTTTCACACCAAACACTTCGTGAGGAATCTCAATCTCCATGTCTTCTTTCACCTTCACCTGGCAAGCCAATCTCATGTGCTCGGCAACCTGCTTACGATTAAGGTGGTTGGTTTCTGTTGGTAATACATCACCACCGCCTGAAAGCACATTACATTTACACATGGCACAAGTACCACCCCCACCACAAGCTGAAGGCAAAAACAAGTTTTGAGATGCCAAAGTCGAAAGTAAGGAATCTCCTTGTTTTACAACTATTGGATTTTCTGTTTGCCCATTGATTACGATTGTTACGTCTTTTTGGGGTAATAATTTTTCTTTTGCCTGAATTATTAAGAAAACAAATAATAATACTACTAAAATAAATACTACTATACTGCTGGCTAAAATAGGGATCATCTCTGTCAAAAATTAAAGTTTGATGCCGGAAAAACTTAAAAATGCCATGGCCATTAGCCCGGTTATTATCATTGCTATACCCAAACCTTGGAGAGGTTCAGGAACTTTAGAATATCTCAATCTCTCTCTGATAGAAGCTAATAAAACAATCGATAAGAAAAAGCCAATACCGGTACCAGTTGAAAACACTAATGTTTCAGAAAAATTATATTCACGTTCCTGCATAAAAAGTGAAGCACCTAAAATCGAGCAGTTCACTGTAATCAAAGGAAGGAAAATACCTAAAGAGCTGTAAAGAGCGGGTGAGAATTTCTCAACAATCATCTCTACCAACTGAACTGCTCCAGCTATGGTACTGATAAACAAAATAAATGCTAGAAAAGTAAGGTCGACTGTTGCCAATGAAGGATGTATCCAACCGAGGGCTCCCTCTTTAAGCATATAGGTTAATATAAGGTAATTAAGCGGGGTAGTTAGCACCATTACAAAAATTACTGCTACACCCAAACCAGCCGCTGTTTTTATTTTTTTTGAAACCGCCAAGTACGAGCACATTCCTAAGAAAAATGCAAATATGGCATTTTCAATAAAAATCGATTTTATAAACATTCCAAGTAAATGTTCCATATCTAATTTTATGAAATATTGGTTAATTTTTTATTTCTGGATCTATGGAACCAAATAATGATTCCGATTAAAAACAATGCCGATGGGGGAAGCATCATTAAACCGTTGTTTACATATCCATGGTCGTAGGCCCATTGAGGTACCACCTGAGTTCCGAATATTTTACCACTTCCTAACAATTCACGTATGAAAGCTACGGTGATCAATATCAAACCATAACCCAAACCGTTACCAATACCATCTAAAAATGAAGGCCATGGTTTTTGTGAAAAAGCAAATGCCTCCAGGCGACCCATTACAATACAATTGGTAATAATCAAACCTACAAACACTGAAAGTTTTTTACTTACATCAAACATGTATGCCTTAAGCAACTGGTCAACAATAGTAACCAAAGTAGCTACTACAATCAGCTGAACAATCATCCTTACTCTGTTAGGAATACTGTTTCTAATTAAAGAGATAATCAGATTGGAAAAAGCTGTAACCACCGTTACCCCTAAAGCCATAATAATAGCCGGCTTAATTTGAACCGTAACAGCAAGGGCAGAACATACACCTAATATCTGAACAGTAATGGGGTTGGAGCCATCAAGCGGGTCCTTGATTACCTCCATATTTTTCTTTGAAAAAAGCCCTTCTTTTTTCTTTTTTTCTATAGTTTCTTCCATAAGAATTATTCTTTGATTTTTTCAAAATATTTTAAATATCCTTCCACACCATTTTTTATCATGTTATTGGTACCATCTGAAGTCAAAGTACCGCCTGAAATAGCATCAACTCTGTGTTCAGGGCCGAAAGTAACTTTCGCAGTGGTCTTAATTACATTGATTGAAACAAACGTGTTATTAGCATCTTTTATTTTTTTCCCAATAAACTGACTTTGGAATGGTTTTTCGGCAATTTCCGCACCAAGACCAGGAGTTTCACCTTTGTGGTCAAAATAGGCACCCTTAACTGTGTTGAGGTCCTTTTCAAATGATAAATAGCCCCAAACAGGGCCCCACAAACCAACACCATAAAGTGGAACTACGTAATTTTTGGAACCATCAGTATTTTTGAAAATATATACCGGCAATTTTCTGTCTTTCACTGGCTTTGCTACCTCTTCTTTCATAACAATTCCTGTTGGTTTTTCTCCATCAATAACCTCTCCATCACCATTCACCACGATTTCCTCTATTTGAGAAGTATAAATTTTCTCAATTTCCTGGGCTGATTTTCCATCAATCAATAAAGATTTAAGGATATTGGTTTTTTGATCCAAAGCTAGATTGAATTCCTGCTTTGGTTTTAAAGTTTCTGATGTTAAAACTAAAACTATTGCTGTAAGAATAGACAGTCCAATAGAGTACATGAAGGTATATTTATTACTATGCATTTTTTAGTCTCGATTTAATATGTTGCTCTACTACTAAATGGTCAATAAGAGGTGCAAATACGTTCATCAATAATATGGTAAGCATAACTGCTTCAGGATATGCCGGATTAAACACTCTAAGAATTACAATAAAGAAGCCTATGAAAAAGCCATAAATCCATTTGCCTTTTGTGGTCTGGGCAGCAGTAACGGGATCCGTAGCCATAAAAACTACGCCGAATGCAAAACTTCCCATAAACCAATGCATATACGGAGCCAGATGCATTGCGTGCTCAGGATTAGAGGCAGGTGCCAAAAGATTTAATAAATAACCGGTGAGCAAAGATCCGATAAATGCGGAAAGCATTACCCTCCAACTACCCACACCTGTCAAGATTAATACAGCTGCACCAATCATGATTGCGATGAAGGATGTTTCCCCTATAGAACCCTGTTCTACACCTGAAATCATGGTCCAGAGTGATGGAAGCTGCGATATACTTTTATCAAAAGTTACAAGACTGGTTGCTCCCGAAAATGCATCTACTATTTGATGACCAACTTCAGGGGAAAGGTCTGTCCAAATATCACCACTTAAAAAAGCCGGAAAAGCAAAAAACAAAAATGCTCTGGCTAATAATGCCGGATTCATGAAGTTCATTCCGGTACCACCAAAAACCTCTTTACCTAACAGTGTACAAAAAATAGCACCTAAAGCGACCATCCAAAGGGGAACAGTAACCGGTAAAGTTAAGGGAATCAACAAGCCTGTCACGAGATATCCCTCACTTATGGCGTGTCCTTTAAAATAGGCATAAATAAACTCTACTCCTAAACCTACACCATAGGATACTACAATGATGGGAAGTGTTTTAATGAGGCCAAACAGAAAGTTTTGCATCAGTGTACTATCCATTCCGAATGCATGATAATGCTGGTATCCAACATTCCACATTCCGAAAAGAGTTGCAGGTAGCAAAGCTAAAATTACTACCGTCATGGTTCGTTTCAAATCCATCGCATCTCTAACGTGAACTCCAGTTCCATTGGTGGGAGTTTCGGGCACAAAGAGGAATGTCTCAAATGCAGTAAAGAGATGATGAAATTTTTCGTATTTACCGCCGTGCGAAAAGTTCGGCTTTACGGAATCTACAAATTTTCTTATAAAACTCACTTTTATTTTCTTTTAAGATTACTCAATTTATTTATCAACCCTCTGATTTTAGAAGATCAAGTCCTTGTCTGATAATATTTTGCACGTCGATTTTTGAAGTACAAACAAACTCGCAAAGTGCAAAGTCTTCTTCAGAGACTTCATGAATACCCAGATTTTCCATACGTTCGATATCCCCTGCAAGTATTGATTTCAATAAAACCACAGGCATGATATTCATTGGTAAAACCTTTTCGTATTCACCGGTAACTACAAACGCTCTTTCTTCCCCGTTGATTCTGGTATCGAGATTATACACTTTTTTGGGCATTAGCCAGGAAGGGAACGAATGATTGAGACTGAGCTTACTAAATCCAGGCAAGGCCCATCCAAACAACTCAGGCTCTTTACTTTCCTTAATTACGGTAACTTGATTTGTATAATATGACAGGAAGTCGTCTTTCGTGGTAATTTGACCATGAAGTACATTTCCTTGTATAATTCTCATAGGTGCATCTGTAGTTTTTCCAGCAACCAAACTATCGATAGTTTGACCTGAAATCACACTATAATATTGAGGATTTTGTACCTCACTACCTACTATGGCAATTTTTCTTTGAGCCTGATATTTTCCAGAATTAAAAACTCTGCCTATAATAACCGCATCCTGAGGTGCAACATACCAAACAACCTGTCCAGGCCTGATAGGGTCGATATGGTGAATCTGAACACCCACATTTCCTGCAGGATGGGGACCATCAAATGTATTGATAGTGGCATTGACTCCCTGATACAATTCCGAGTCTGTATTTGAAGATACGCCGATATTTAATTTCCCGTCGGAAAGAATTCCAAGTACTTCCAAACCTTTCTTCAAATCGGCTAGTTCGTCTTTCAATACATAACTGTAATCTGGTGCCAAAGGGGAGGAATCAAATAAAGAAACGAATATTGCTTTAGGTTCTGAATCTATATCAGGAATAGAGTCAAATGGACGCTGCCTGATATAGGACCATGTACCTGTACTTAAAAGTGTTTCTTTTACCGATTCTTTTGTTAGGCTTGAGGGGGTTTCGAAAGTTTTGAATTTGGTATCCTGGTCGGCAAGGATCCTAATGTGAGTTACACGCCTTTTTTCAGCTCGAACGATTTCGACAACCTCACCACTCACTGGAGAAGGAATAAAAATCTCAGGTCTTTCTTTATCAAAAATAATACTTTGGCCGGCAAGAACTTCATCGCCTTCGGCTACAGATAATTTGTAGCTGAAATTTCGAAAATCTGAAGGCTTAATTGAGAATACTTTTGAAGGCTGTAGTTGGCCAATTTGTTTTTGGGCAGCACCCGGAATTTTTATGTCAAAACCTTTTTTTAGTTTTATCTGTTTACCCATTGATTTAATTATTAGGGTTTATCCGAAAACAATTCTTATGTTTTCTATTTACGCAAAACTATGGCTTAGTAATTAAAAACCCAATAAAAAAATGATTTTTTTGAACCTTTATTAATGCCTGACATTCAGGCAGGAACAGTATAATTGTAAATAAAAAAAAATATTAGGTATAACAAACTATGTTTCAACACTTAATATAAAAACATAACCAAAGTCATTGTTTTTTAAATGATGATATTTTCATGTGTTTTTCAAAATAATCTTATAAAAGCTCGTCAGAATCTTTAGGTTTTAAATCCTGATTTTGCAAAGCCGGAGCCTCAGATGCCGGGAAGCCTTCATTGGGACTAAATACGCAATCTCCGCTTATTCTTATGCCTTCTGGTACTTTAAATTTGGTCTTTTTAAATTCGATGGTTTTGTCGCCATAAACCTTTTGCATAAACATTCCCCAGGCAGGCATAGCGACTCTGGCACCCTGCCCCAACTCTATGTTTCTGAAGTGAACGGCACGGTCTTCGCCTCCTACCCAAACGCCTGCTATCAGATCTTGGGTAAGACCCATAAACCAACCATCAGAGAAATTTGAGGTTGTACCAGTTTTTGCGGCTACTTCATTACCATCTAATACGCCGTAACGACTGAGTCCTATTGCTGTACCACCGGGCAGGGTTGCTCCCCGCATCAGGTGAATCATTTTAAAAGCAGATTCTTTACTTAAAACTTCTTTTTGTTCAGGAAAATATTCTTTCAGCACTTCACCATTTTTATCTTCGATACGCAACAAAACCTGAGGCTCTGAATAAGTACCCTGATTGGCAAAAACGGCATAACCTGCCAACAATTCATAAAGGGAAACTTCTCCAACCCCTAAACATAAAGACGGTTGGTCAGGCAATTCGCTTTTTATTCCTAACTGATGGGCTTTTTCTATTACTTTTGAAGGTTTAAACTCTTTAATCAATCTAGCACTTACGGTATTGATTGATTGCCCAAGTGCCTGTCTCAGCGTAAGTGATTGGTATGAATATTTGCCATCTGAATTTTTTGGGGTATAAATACTCCCATATACTCCGTCTTCCACTCCAAATGAAATAGGCTCATCTACTACTTTTTCACAGGTAGAAAAACCATTGTCGATGGCAGTAACATAAACAAAGGGTTTAAATGTGGAACCCGGCTGGCGTCGGCTTTGGTATATATTGTCAAATTTGAAATATTTGTAATTTATGCCACCCACCCAAGCTTTTATCTGGCCGTTTCGGGGATCCATGGCCAACATTCCGATATTAAGAAATTTTTTATAATATCTGATTGAGTCTAAATGCGACATAACCGTATCCCGCTCTCCATCCCAGGTAAAAACCCGCATGGGTACTTTTTTTCGCATTTCGGCGAAAATTTTCTCTTCATCATTACCTATTTCTTGTTTGAGAGAACGGTATATATCAGTACGTTTGGCGGTATTTTCAATAAAATCTTTAATCTCCACATATTTATTATTCTCAAGCCTTACCCATGGATTGCGACCTTTCCAGTGAAAATTAAATTTAGCTTGCTGGTCTTTCATATGCACTTTTACTACTTCTTCAGCATAGGCTTGCATCCTGGAATCTATAGTAGTGTATATTTTGAAACCTTTGGTGTAAAGGTCATTTTCTTCATAGCCCAATTTGTCTAGTTCTGTCTTTAAGATTTCCTGAAGATGTTGTCTGAAATATCGTGCTGTTCCATAGTTGTGACTTTCGGGCGAATAATTTAAAACGATTGGTTCTTCAGCCAGGGTTTTCCCTTCTTCCGGGCTTATTTTATTAAATTTCACCATCTGAGAAAGTACTATATTTCTCCTGGCCTTCGAATTTTCAGGAAAAAACTTAGGGTTAAATTTGGAAGGATTTTGTATCATTCCTACTAATAATGCTGACTCTTCCTGACTCAATTCATGAGGGCTCTTCTTAAAGTATGTTTTAGCTGCTGATTTTAAGCCATAAGCCCCACTACTAAATTCGATAGTATTGAGATACATTGTCATAATTTCAGCTTTGGTGTATCTCCTTTCCAGTTTAATGGCGGTAATCCACTCTTTGGCTTTTATCACGAAGGTCCTGACCACCGGCACTTTATAGAGTAGCCCTTCGTAAGATTCGTCTTTTCTGAGTTTATATAAGTTTTTAGCAAGCTGTTGAGGAATTGTACTACCACCACCATTTGGATTAAGTGTGATAAGCCCTACAAACACTCTGACCATACTGCGGGCGTCAATTCCGGAATGCTTTAAATATCTTACATCTTCGGTTGCAATGAGTGCATCTACAAAATTTTGAGGGATTTCCTCAAAGGTCATAGGACTTCGATTCTCAAAGAAAAATTTTGCCAAAACCACACCATCTGACGATATTACTTCAGAGGCAATTTCACTTTTGGGATTATCCAGATCATCAACACCCGGAGTTTTTCCAAATAGCCATAAAAAATTGAAATTTATAGCAATGATGAGAATCAAAAAACTTATGATTCCGAAATAGAAAAGCCTGTAAATAAGCTTAATCAGCGATTTGTAAGTACCTGTGGCTAAATTATTGACAACCGGAAACTTCATAGTTTTTTGGAAAGATTTTCAGAAAAGATTCTCAAATTTAAAAGTTTTCAGGATAAACAACGACACCCTACCGCATTTATTGATTATTTGGCTTCAATTATATTGCGTACCGGGGCATAGGACTCACCTTTTGATTGGCAAATTTCCCTTCCAAAAACATAAAATGTGCTGATATGGCTATCATACCTGCATTGTCGGTACAATATTGAAATTCAGGAATATATAATTTCCATCTTTGTTTTTCTGCGGTTTCGGAAAGTGCTTTTCTAAGGCCTTTGTTAGCAGCTACCCCTCCTGCGATGGCTATTTGGGTAATTTTGTGCAACTTCGAAGCTTTTTTTAATTTCCTGATTAAAGTCAAAATCAATGTGTGTTGATACGAAGCACAGATATCAGCCATATTTTTTTCGATAAATTCTTCACCGTGTTTTTGAATAAAATAAAGCAGGGAAGTCTTAACACCACTAAATGAAAACGTAAGGTCCGGCATTTCTGAAATTGGGAAAGGGAATGCCAAAGGATTTCCTTCAGCTGCCAAAGCGTCGATTCTGGGGCCACCCGGATACCCAAGTCCCAGCATTTTAGCTGCTTTATCAAAAGCCTCCCCTACTGCATCGTCAGCGGTTTCACCCAAAACCTCCATGTCTAATGGGCCCTTTATCAATACAATCTGTGTATGTCCTCCGCTCACTGTCAGGCATAAAAATGGGAATTCGGGATGCGGTTCATCAATAAAATGGGCGAGAACATGTGCCTGCATGTGGTTGACATCAATCAGAGGAATGTCTAAACCCAAGGCCATAGATTTAGCAAATGAAGTACCTACGAGTAAGGATCCCAACAATCCGGGCCCTTTGGTGAAAGCAATTGCAGACAGCTCGGTTTTTGAAATTCCTGATTCACTCAAAGCCTCGCTTACTACTCTCACAATGTCTTTTTGATGTGCCCTGGATGCCAGTTCGGGCACCACACCACCATGAACTTCATGAATTAACTGTGAAGCCACAATGTTAGTAAGCATTTTACCGTTTTTTATGACTGCTGCAGAAGTCTCATCGCAAGACGACTCTATGGCCAAAATCGTTATATTTTCGGTATTAAAAGGCATTAAGTTTTTATTTTCGTTATTTTTTGAGAAATTTTGCAGTGCATTTTAAAAAATAAAAAGCCTTTTCACCGAAAAACACTCTCAGTCAGATACCAAAAGCAAAATTACGGATAAGATTTGAAGCGAATAGCCAATATATTACTAAAATTTCTGGGAGTGCTGGCACTTCTGGTTTTTTGTTTTGGTATTTTGGCTTATTATTCTCTGCAATTGCCCGAAGTTCAGACCTCGATAACACAACGGGGTACCGAGTGGCTCAGTGAAAAATTGGGTGGCAATGTAACTGTATCTCAGGTAAGAATCTCCTGGTTGGATGAAATCACATTTGAGGACGTAAATATCAAAGATCTCAAAGGCCGTGATATGATTTTTGTAAGAGAAATATATGTCAACTGTAAGACTAATTTTAGTTTTGATCCTGCAAAAATCATCAGGTTTGACAACAATCTGGACTATGTATTGCTCAAAAGCCCGGAAGTGAAAATTGTCAGGGAAAAAAACGGTGCATTAAATATCGATTATTGGATTGCAAAAGTGCAGGATATTGGTCGTGATCCTAAAAAACCCAGAATAGCCGACCATAATTTACCTTTCACGATTGACAATGCTTATGTTAAAAACGGAATGGTGAGCCTGGAAGACAACCGCAGGCCTTTGATGCCTAACGAGCTTTTCGATTATTACAATTTCAGGTTTGACAATATAAATGGTAATCTGGAAAACGTGTTAATTTTGGGTGATACGGTTTCTTTTAAAGCTAAAAGTATCAATGCTGCTGATAAAAGAAGCAAATTGGTGGTAAAAGACATCAAAACCGATTTCCTGTATTGCAAAACAGCCATGACTCTCGATAAACTTTCGGCATACATCAACGAATCGTATGTGGGAGACAGGCTACATTTATATTATGACCGGCCATCTGCTTTCAATGATTTTTTTAATAAAGTAAGGATGGATGCTGATATTAAGCATGCCGTTCTGAATTCAAAAGACCTGGGTAGGTTTTCGTCAAATATGTATCAATATGATGAACGATACCTGCTTGATGCCAGAATGAAAGGCAAGTATGTGGACCTAACTTTTGAAGATTTTAAGCTTAAGTGGGGTAAGACTTCGAACCTTAATGGAACGGCTAATTTTAATGGATTTCCTGACCTGAAAAAAACTTTTACAAAACTTGACCTCAAGGCTTCCACAATGGCCTGGCAAGATGTAAGTCAATATAGTCAAAATGCTGATTTTCAAAAATATATCAGAAAAATTGACCAATTGGCTCTATCCGGAACATTTGAGGGTTTATACAATGACTTTAAATCCAAGCCTTTATTAGTTTCAGAGCAATTGGGCAAAATAAGCGGGGAAGTCAATGTGAAAATCACAGACCAAAGTGAACAATCAACCTATTTCGGTGATCTTGATGTAAATTCTTTTGATTTAGGTAAATTATTTGATCAGGAAATAGTTCAGAAACTCACTTTTGCCGGGAAAATAAAAGGTAAAGGTTTGAAAATCGACGATGCTTCGGTTGAATTGGATGGCATTGTTTCAGAAATTGGATATAACAATTACAACTATCGCAACATAACCGTTGATGGAAAACTCGGTCAGTCGATATTTGATGGGTATCTGGAAATAAATGACCCCAATCTGGTAGCTGAAGTGGAAGGAATGGTAGATTTCAATAAAGATCTCAATACATTTAAAATAAAAGGGTTGCTTGACAATGCCAATCTTAAACCGTTGGGTTTTACCAAAGATGATTTTCAGGTACAATCAACCATAAATTTTGATTTTATTGGAAACAAGCTGGATGACTGGATTGGTCGAGCGAGGTTTTTAGATACAAAAATTAAAAAAGACAATAAAGAATTTGCCGTCGATTCTATGTATTTTAATTCCGGAATATTTGAAAATCAAAGACGATTTTCGATGGTTACCGAATTTTTTAACTTTTATGTCAACGGTGACTTTGTACCTTCCACACTCATCAATGATGTAAACACACTTGTAAAAGAATATTTGCTTTATTTCAATGAAACAGAAACTGAAAGAAACAAATACTATCTTACCAAAAATATAAAGTCTGAAAAAGATAATTATGAGGCCAATTACAGGCTTTATTTTAAGGATTCCAAAAGGTTTTTTGGTTTTTTCTATCCTGATGTTTATGTGTCCCCAGGATCATTACTTAATGGTTTATTGACGAGCAGGGCTACCACAGAGATGTCACTTGAAGGTCAGGTAGATACCCTTATTTATAAAAAGAATGAATTTTATAATAATCAACTTGACTTTTCAACTTCTAAATATTCTTCTACTCCTAAAGTTCTTACTTCTTATATTATCAGGTCGGCAAGTCAAAAAATGGCAAATGGCTTAAAAACTCAAAACATTCAGGCCAATGCTTATTGGGGAGAGGCCAATGACATTGATTTTGACGTTTCGATAGAGCAGGCTGATAACCGAAGTTATGCAGAAGTATTTGGTAATGTGACCTTTACCCCTCAGGGTTTCGACATCCGTCTTAATCCTAAAAACAGTAAAGTAGTGTTGATTGATAATAAATGGACACTTTCTGATAAAAACCAAATTCGGGTTTTTAAAGATAAAATCACCATTTCTGACCTTAGACTTTCTAATAAAAATCAAATGGTAAGTGCAAACGGAATATTGGCCAAAGATCCTGATTTAGAATCCATCTTTGTATTGCGGGATTTTGACCTCATGACCCTGAAACCCTTTACAAATGTAGAACTACGAGGAAGAGCCAATGGAGAATTGCGATTAAAAGATTTTTACAAAAACACATATTTTACAAGTAACCTTCATATCGAAGATCTGGAATATAGAAAAAGTAAGCTGGGAACTATCACTACTGAGGCTGTTTGGGATGCACTGGATGACAAACTCAAAATCAACGGAAACGTTTTCAGAGACATGAATGAGGTTGTCAGAATAAGCGGATATTATGATCCTGCCGAAAGGATAAATCCACTAAGCCTGAAAGGCAGGGTGCGAAATCTCAATCTCAATGTTTTTGAAGGAATGGTTGAAGGCATATTTAATAAAATTGGGGGATTGGCAGAAGGTGACCTCGAAATCACGGGCTCACCGCTTGATCCGGTATTTAAGGGTGCTATTAATATCAAAAATGGCTCAATGAATGTAGTTGCTTCGGGTACTACACTATATTTTGATGATACCATAATTTTGAATGAAGAGGGTTTTGTGGCGGGCCCTGAAGGAATCACGGTTCGAGATGCCCCAGTTGGTGGAAATATTGCCATCATTGAAGGCGGGGTATTTAATGGAGGTTCGAGTGAATTTATGGTTGGCCTTCATGCCTATGTAAAAGGCAATACCGGATTTAAGGTACTGAATCTAAAGCCATATGAAAACAACGTGATGTATGGCACCGCTTTCGCAACCGGAGATGTGCATCTTTCGGGCGACTTTGACAATGTAAACATTACCGGAAATCTGGTTTCAAACAAAGGCACAAAAATTACCATTCCAATGGATGGAGGTAAGGTGATTGATACTAAACAGGAAGGAATTCCATTTGTAAAAAGAAACGTTGAGGATGATACTTTAGCAAGAAGTCAAAATAAGAAACCAAAAATAAAAACCGGAGGCATCAATATGGCATTTAACCTTAGCTTCACCCCTGATGCTGAATGTGAAATCATATTTGATCGTGCCAATAATGATGTTTTAGATGTTTACGGTGAAGGTCGCCTGAGTATTCTGTATGATACCCGGGGTGAGTTTACAATCAATGGCCCATATACGGTAAGAAGCGGAAAATATAATTTCAGCTTTCAGAATGTTGCATCACTCAGGAGGTTCAATATCGTTGATGGTAGCACTATTACCTGGTCTGGCGACCCCTATGAAGCAAATCTTGACATGCGGGCCAACTATACAGCCAATATTCCAATTCCATCGAGTATTTCTCCGGAGTTAGCCAATACTTCCACCCGATACCCGGTTAACGTAAGCGTACTTTTGACCAACAGGTTATTGACACCAACCATCAAATACGATGTGAATTTTGATTTTAAACAGATTCCTTTGATAGGGCAAAGCCAAACTCAACTGTTGGGATTTGAACAAAAACTCAGGAATGACGAGCAACTGCTTAGCCGGAACGTTTCCAGTATTTTGGTATTCAATGAGGTCTTCCCTGATAACCTAACCGATGCTATTTCTCAGCAGTTTTTGATAGATAATGTGAGTAATATGCTTTCCAATCAAATCGGAAATCTGGCCAATAAACTCAATCCCAATCTGGAATTAGGAGTACAGTTTGGTAATTTCCGGGAAAATATTCTGAATAACATGCAGTTTAACTTTAGCTATAGATTTCTGGATAACCGAATCAAACTTTCAGGAAAAAGTGCCTTTATCAATAGCCTAGAGAGCAGTATCAATGCCGCGAACACAGGCCAGCTTTCAGTTGGTGGTGAACTCGAATATTTACTTTCTGCCGATGGAGAATATAAATTCAGATTGTTTTCGAGGAGTGTGCCTGCAAATTTTTATACTTTTAATTCCGCTGGAAATGTAGTTGTGTCGGGGGGGAGTTTGATTATTTCCCGAAATTTCAATTCTATTTTTACAAATAAAAAACCAAAACCATTTCCATTAGGAGTTGGTAAAAAAGAAGATTTATCTTTAAATATTGAAAAAGCTTCTGATTCAACATTGTCAAAATGAAACAACAACGAAGGAGATTTCCTGATAACCCAAAGCGGAATCCCGAACAAGTTTTCGATTTCCAGCAAGCCAGTCATATAGTTGAACTGGAGGCCATGGTATTGGGAGGCGTAATCAAAGAACGCGACGCTCTCACTTCAGTGATTGACGTGCTGAAATCTGAAAGTTTTATTTCTGAAAGGCATCAGGCCATATATCAGGCGATATTGTCTCTTTTTGGTAAGTCTGAACCCGTTGACCTTTTGACAGTGACCAACCAGTTGCGGCAAACCGGTGAACTGGAATTCATTGGTGGAGCAACCTATCTGGCCAAAATTACCTCAAAAGGCACCTCCACCCATATTGAGCAAGATGCCCGCATCATTGTGCAATATGCCATGCGGCGTAGCATTATTAAAATTATGGATGAAGTAGTGGCCAAAGCCTATGAAGACACCACAGATGTTTATAACCTGCTGGATAGTACCGAACAAGGATTGAGAGAAATACAGGAAGGAAACCTTAATAAAAATATACCTGAGCTGAGTTCGGTTGTATTGAAAACCATACAGGAACTACGGAATAAATCGGAACAAGATGCCGGCGTGGCCAGTGTACCATCAGGTTTTCCTTCTTTGGACAGAGTGACAGGGGGCTGGCACAATACCGAATTGATCATTATTGCTGCTCGTCCCGGTATGGGTAAAACGGCCTTTGTGGTATCGGCTTTACGCAATGCTGCCATTGATTTCAAAATGCCGGTTGCTTTGTTTTCGCTCGAGATGTCGAGCCAACAGGTTATGCTTCGATTGATTTCTGCTGAGGCGGAAATTGATTCACAAAAACTCAGAAAAGGCGAACTCGACAATGAAGACTGGCAGGCACTGCATTCCAAACTCAATGATTTGGCAATATCACCAATCTACATTGACGATACTCCTGCCCTATCGGTGCTGGAACTTAGAACAAAAGCCCGCAGACTGAAGGCTTTTCATAATATCAAACTTTTGATTGTCGATTATCTACAATTGATGACTGCCGGAAACGGTCGCATGGGAATGAACCGCGAGCAGGAAATTGCGGCCATTTCGAGGTCATTGAAAACCATAGCAAAAGAACTGAATATTCCGGTGATTGCACTTTCACAGTTGAGTCGTTCGGTTGAAACCCGTGCCGGTGACAAACGTCCACAGCTTTCTGACTTACGTGAATCTGGATCAATAGAGCAGGATGCCGACGTAGTAATGTTTTTGTATCGTCCTGAATACTACAACATTACAGAATCAGAAACCGGTGAAAGCACCAAAGGAACGGCAGAGGTAATCATTGCCAAAAACCGAAGTGGATCAGTTGATACCGTGAATTTGAGATTTGTCGGAAAATACACCCGTTTCTCTGAATTTGATGGTTTCAGCCTTTCAAAAGAAAAGTATGAAGAAATCAGCGGAACAAAAGTATTTGGCAGCAAGGCGAATGATATTTAAAATAAGTGCCGGGTTGCGAGTGTCGAGTTGCGAGTTTTTCTGTGTAATTCTGTGTTTTCCGTGAGAAAATAAGTACCGGTTATGAGTGTCGGGTTGCGAGTGCGGGTTTTTTCCGTGAAATTCTGTGTTTTATGTGAGACATTTAAAATTTAGAAATAGTTTTTATCCCAAATATTTATTCAATTTCCAAAGAAAATTATTCATGAAAAAAGTGTTTTTGTTTCTATTGCTAAGTACTTCAATAATTGCTCAAAATCAACCTCTTGAACAACAAATATCCAATTTTCTGAAAGAAAAAAAAGCTACAGTTGGAGTAGCTATTAACTTTGAAAACGGAAAAGAAGTGGCATACATAAACCCTGATGTGCATCTGCCTATGCAAAGCACTTTCAAGTTTATGATTGGACTAAAAGTGATGGAACTAATAGAAAAAGGCAAACTTTCACTGAACCAGAAAATAAGCATCTCGAAATCTACCATGCAAACTGACCTTTACAGCCCTATAAAAGAAAAATATCCCAATGGTGCCGAGCTAAAAATTTCAGAAATCCTAAAATACACCGTAGCATCAAGTGACAATGTAGGCTGTGATATTTTACTCGATTTAATAGGCGGACCCAAAGCCGTACAGGATTTTATTCACAACAAATTAAAAATAACTGACATCGCCATTGTTCACAACGAAAAAGTGATGCAAAGCAACTGGGAAAATCAGTTTAAAAACTGGAGTACAGCCAGAGCTATGAACCAGATTTTCATCAATTCTTTTGACAAAAAAAGCAAGCCAGTTTTGAGTAAAAAAAGTCTGGATTATATATATGAAATCATGGTAAAAACCGAAACCGGCCAAAAAAGGATAAAAGGCCTTTTACCCAAAAACATAGTGGTTTCTCATAAAACAGGCACATCAGGCACTCAAAATGGCGTTTCGGCTGCCACCAATGACTTCGGTATAATAGTCTTGCCTAATGGCAAAAGAATTTATATTACTGTAATGGTGTCGGACTCAAAAGAGAATGCTGAAACCAATGAGTTAATTATCGCAAAAATCGCCCGTATGGCATTTGACCATTTCAATAAATAATCACTGCTGACATAAGGTTGTCATTTGGGTTTTTTACTTTTGAAAAAATATCCTTTTAAAAAAAATCCTTTTGCAAAAAAAATGAAAACTCATACTACCAATTACTACAATACTTTCATCGAAATAGCCGAAGACACCAAAGCTGATTGCGGCGAAAAGCCAAATAGCAAAGGGGAAAAAATGACTGTAGCCGAGATGCAGTTTGAAATGATTTCCCGGAACCCATACCGATTCACTTCTGATGAAGTTTTGTTTGAAATTTTTGCTGAAAGAAATGATATTTCTGAAAGCGAAAAAGAAAATGCCAGAAATGAGTATTTTTCTAAAGGGCAAGCCTGTTTCCGGGCGTCTCCACTTACCAAAACTTATGGATTTGGAGTTCATTTTGATGCCGAAGGCAAAATGGCCATTTATCCCATGGAATCAGAACAATATGAAAAATTTTTGAATGATAACTCAGTAAAAAAACTGAAGGCGATGAGAAGCTCGAGAAAATAAAAAAATCATCAGGTTTTATTTATCCCCAAAAATTAGTTCAGCTTTGGTAAACCAGGAAACCGCAAAGGCTTCCAATGCCACCACTTCCATCCAAAAAACCAGATTGATTTTGTCGGCGTAGGTTTCGTGAATCACCAGACTATTATAGCTGAGACCGGCAGTAATCATTGCTAAAACAATTATTAAAGCACATATTCTGTAAATTGTATTTCTGATTTTTTTCTTATCGCTCATGCGACCATTTTCATGAGTTTTTGTAAACAAAAACATTGACATATAAGCCAATAAGCCCAGAAAAACAGCTGCTGAGATATAATGCAGTTTAATCCGCCAGGAGAATTCCGGCAAAGAAGTAATAGAGCAATTGCGGCACAATAGATTAGCATCAGAATTGATATTTCCAGTTGGAAAAAATACCACTATCAAAGCAGCCAATCCGGCAGCGGAAGAAACCCAAAAATCAGCCGGTTCGTAATCTTTATATATAATCAGAAAAAAAGCTAACAGACCCAAAACCAATACAAAAACACTGCCTGCCCTTGTATAAAAATAATGACTAATTGAATCCAAAGGCTCAAAAACACCTTTATCAATCCAAAGCACGGCACCCAAAATTACAGGCAACAATGCCCCAAGAATCCCTACCGTAAACTTAAAAGTGTCTCTTTCAAAAGAAAATTTATCGTTTTCGCCGGGGAGTACGATATCTTTAGCCTCAAGCAATTCCATAGTCTAAGAAGGTTGATTATTACTTAAAAATATAATAATCAATCGATTATATTTCAAGAAATGAATCTTTTTTATTAAGTGGGAAAAATCAGTAGGATTAACCTTCTAAAACCTGCCAGCGATTGGTGCCTTCTATCCTTTCCCACTCTGAGCCAACTGGCTTTTTGAGTATCGGTAATATGGCCTTGTCATAATTGGCTACTACGTTGAGGTCAACCATCATCATATTTTCGGGGTCGTCCATGTACTCGTCATCTTCAGTTCCGGAAAGAAACCTCCAGCCAGAATCATCCTCGTCGTCAGGCTCTTCGCGGTACATAAAGCCCACTTTCATACCATCAATCGTGATTTTATTAGTTACCAGACAAGTTTTCCCCGATTCTATCAGGTCGTCGAATTCTGTGATTTTGAAGTTTTTCATGGTTTAAAATTAGTCAATATGACCAATAGTTACAAACCGGGGTATTTAAAATTGATTTCAGGAAATAGTTTGATCTACTCAAAAACAAAAAGCCCACCGGGCCAAAAAAGGCATCGGTGAGCTTTTCGATAAATCAAATTTTAATTCCTTCCCCTACCTTGACGACCCCCGGATTTTTGACAACATCCGTCACAACCTTTCCGGTTTCTACCCTGACCTTTACCGTTCATTTGCTGTCTGTTTCCGCTAAAACCATTAGATCGGTTCCCGAATTTTTGCATTCCTGCTTTTTGATTGGCTTCAAATTTTTCCATTTGCTCTTTGTTAAGAACTTTCCCAAGATCATTTTTGAAAGCATCATTTTGCTTGTTAAATACCTCACGGTGAGCCAGCATCATTTCCTGACGTTCTTTGGCTTGTTTGGTATTTAGTGCAAGCACCAGTTTATACTGGTCTTCTGAAAGTCCCAGATTTTCTTTCATTCTATCTGCACGAAATTTGCCACGTGCCTCAGGATCAAACTGTTTTGGTCCATTTTGCTGTGCAAAAGTAAAAGTAGAAGCAGCAATCAAAATACTAAATAGAACAACTAACTTTTTCATAATTTTTATATTTAAATTTTTACAAATGATAAAATTCCTTTTTGCGTTTCGTTCAATTAATAGACATAAAAAATGACTATTGGTTTAGTCCTGAAATAAGAAGAATGTACATTTGAGGCACTTTTTCCGACAATCGCTAGTATTTTTTCGACAAACGGGATACAGTAAAATTTACTAATTTGAAGACTACGCAGATTATTATGAACTATTGACTCAATAAATTCATTTTCCATTTATTATAAATTCGTTTTTTGAAAAAAATAATGACATACTTTTTCATTTTCCTGCTTATTTCGGCAGGAGGCATAGCTTGGTTTGTAAATCTGCCAAAATTTGGAAAACTACCATCAGGTGAAAGACTGGAAAAAATAAAAGCTTCGAAAAACTACCGGGATGGGGCTTTTCAAAATAAAGAAGTTACGCCAGACCTGGCAGATGACGCCAACTATTTTAATGTTCTTAAAGAATTTATCTTTTCTGATAAAAACAATAAGCCGTCAACCATAATACCATCGATAAAAACCAATCTGAAAGCCTTGAGACCAGATGAAGATGTATTGGTGTGGTTTGGTCACAGTTCTTATTTTATACAAACTGATGGCAAAAAATTCCTGGTTGACCCGGTATTTAGTGGCCATGCATCACCTATGTCTTTCAGTATCAAAGCCTTTGATGGGACCGACGTGTATTCCGCTGATGACATGCCTGAAATAGATTTCCTGATTATAACCCATGACCATTGGGATCATCTGGATTATGAAACAGTACTAAAATTGAAACCCAAAATCGGAAAGATAATCTGTGGCCTTGGCGTAGGCGAGCATCTGGAACTATGGGGATTTTCTCAGGAAAAAATAAAAGAAAAAGACTGGGATGAATTTATTGATTTAGGCCACGGTTTTGAAATTAACACTGTGACAGCCAGACATTTCTCTGGCAGGAGATTTAAACGCAACCAGTCGCTCTGGATGGCTTATGCTATGAAAACTCCAACTAAAAGAATATTTATAGGTGGTGATAGCGGCTATGGAAAACATTTCGCTGAAATTGGAGAAAAATTTGGTCCATTTGACCTGGCAATTCTTGAAAATGGCCAGTATAACAAAGCCTGGCCATATATTCATCTTTTGCCGGAGCAGCAAATTAAAGCCTCAACAGAATTAAAGGCATTAAGAATTTTGTCAGTACATTCCTCAAAATTTGCCCTTTCAAACCACAGTTGGACTGAACCGCTGGAACTTTTGACTCAAAACAACAAAGAGGGAATTTTGAATATCGCCACACCAAAAATCGGGGAGAAACTAATGCTGAATGACAAAAGTCAGAAGTTTGAAAAGTGGTGGAGGGAATAAGTTTGTAATGTGTTAATTGACAAGTTGTATTTGTAAAAAATGGTTAACATGCAAAATCCTTAATTTCGAAAAGAAGTAAAAGACTCTCATTGATTTATAAAAAAATAATTTCCTCCACATTCTTTTTGATGTTTGAAGCAATTTTTTCGATAGGAAGGTCATCAGAATCTACCCCAAATGGTTCTTCAATCGACTCTGCTATGAGCTCCAAAGAAGCCAACACATAAAATACAAAAGGTACAGCAACTATAACAAAATAGCCTATTGAAAAAACATAACCAACCGGTAAAGTAGCCACATAAACCACAATAAATTTTTTTATAAAAGAACTGTAAGATTGAGGAATTGGAGTATTCTTTATTCTCTCGCATGCCCCACAAACATCAGTCAAGGAACTTATTTCATTGTCAAGAATCCTGAATTCTTCCGGTGAAATAATTTTTTCCTTATGTAACTGCAGCACTGTTCTGAAAATAAGCGAAGCCACCTGATTGGGTCCATGCTTTTTATGATCCATATCCAGCTCGGGGTGAGGCAGTTCATCCAACATATATGTGGTATAGTCAGATCTTAAATGCCTGTAAAGAGAAGTGGCATAAAATGGAATGGCTTTACGAAAAAGTGCCCTTTTGTTTTTTTCCTTTTCGGGCAACATTCCATTGAGTTTAATGGCCAGGTTGCGGCTAGTATTCACCAGATTGCCCCACTGTTTACGGGCTTCCCACCAGCGATCATATCCTGTATTGGTTCTGAATACCAGTAACAAAGATAGTGCAAAGCCCAATAAGCTATGAACTACATTTACATTTTTTACCCAGCTTTTTTCCGAAATTTTAAAATATTCGAGCTCCAAATAGGCAACAAACCATGAAAATATTGCCATCAAAATAAGATAGGGCAAAAGTTTTCTTACTGTATCTGATTTATGCAGATAGAAAACAGCCTTTAGCCACTCTTTTGAATTATATATTTTCATTATTCTTTATTTCTAATCAATATAGTATTTTCAAAAATAGGGATTATTTATGAAAATATACGGGTGTTACAAGGACGATGACTTGATGCCTTTAATAACCGGTCTGACCTGCGGTGCTGACCTAATCTGGTTAAAACTCCATTTTCAACAAATGTGGCCTTTCTTTTTCGATTTTCAGAATTAATTCTCCAAAAAGGGTATTGGCCCATGCAAACCATTTTCTGGAAAATTTCGATGCATCGTCTTTGTCAAAAGATTCATGCATGAAACCCGTGCCGGCATGTGTTTTTTTCAGGAATTTTATTTGTTGGATAATTTCAGCATCAGAAGTGGAGGTCATAGCCCGTATAATGATAGCAATTGGCCATATTTGATTTACCAATGTATGCGGACTGCCGATACCTTGTGCGGCTTTTCCTTTGAAAAAATATGGATTTGAATCGCTTAAAACGAATTTTCGGGTTCTGACATACAATGGGTCATTCCGATCAATAGTTCCTAAATATGGCATAGCCAGTAAATTGGGAACATTGGCATCATCTTGTAACAAGTGATTGCCAAATCCATCGATTTCCATAGGAATTATTTTTCCAAAAACCGGATGGGAATATTGAGCAAATTTATCTAATGCAGCTTTGATTTGACCAGCCATTTTGGTGCAATCTGCTGCAAAAGCATCATTGTGATAAATTGTTTTTGACATTTCGGCCATTTGTTTCAAAGAAACCAATGCAAAATAATTGGCCGGAATTAGAAATGGATATAAAGTGGCATCATCAGAAGGCCTGAAAGTACTATGAATCAAGCCATTGGGTCTTGTATTGTTACCATATCCATTTCCCGGAACTGTATCGGTTGACCAGCTGGTGGTTCTTCCAAAACGGTATGGACCCGGACCATCAAACCGCTGTTGCTCTTTAAATGTCTTAAAAATGGTTTGGGCGGTCTTAAACCAACTGTCCGAAAATGCAGTTTTGTCTCCAGTTTTTTTCCAGAAATGATACGCCAATCTAACCGGATAGCACAATGAGTCGATTTCCCATTTCCGCTCATGTAGTTCCTCTTTCATGTCGGTATGGTCAGAAAACCAGTCACCTCTATGCGGATGATGATTGAAGGCGTTGGCATAAGGATCAATCTGAATACATTTTGATTGCCTATTGATCACTCCTAGAATTAATTTTTTGATTCCATCAGATTTTACAGCAAGGTCAAGATAGGGCCACACTTGTGCAGTACTGTCACGGAGCCACATAGCATCGATATCGCCGGTAATCACAAAAGTATCTGGCACCCCATCTTTTTCTTCATAACTTACCGTAGTATCAAGCGTATTGGGGAAGCAGTTTTCAAAGAGCCAGGCAATTTCCTTGTCTTTGCAATTTTCTTTAATTCTTAAAATAGTAGCTTCCACTACCTCATCTTTATAGTTTCTTTTGGAAATATCGACTCTAACTTTAGGAAAATCAGATGAGATTTTATTTTTAATAACTAAATTTTTATAGGAAAAAAAAGGAATTGCCGCCGCTGAGAGTAAACTCAGTTCAGAGAATTTTCTACGGGAAATTTTAGTCATTTTTGAAAATATTTTGAGCAACAAAGGCATTCAGTCCAAAAAGTCGGGCTGAATTTCCCAGTTGAGAAACTTCGATTTTTAATTGATTTTTAAAATCAGGAAGGCAATATTTGTTTATTGAATGTTCTATTGGATTGACAATAAACTTGCCGGCTTTCGATAAGATACCATCAATAATAATAATCTGAGGATTAAAAAGATGTACAGCAATAGAAAGCCCTTTTCCAATTTCGATACCAATATTATATAAAAGATCAATTGCGAACTCATCTCCATTTTGTACAGCATCGATAATCATCTCCATATCAATAGATTCGAGGTTATCTCGATATTTTGATAATAAGGAGACTTTTCCTTCCTTTAAACCTTTTTTTATACTTTTAAGCAATGACTTGGCAGAAGTGACCGTATCAAGACATCCAACTTTTCCGCAACTGCATAGTTCGCCATCGGGAGCAACCTGAATATGTCCTAACTCACCTGCGAAGCCATTGGCACCGGTAAATATAGTGCCCCCAGTGTAAACAGCAAGACCTATCCCCCAGTCCATATTTATACTTAATACATGCGATAAATCAGCACCCAGGCCAAACAATGCTTCACCATTAACTGTAGCTTTGGAGTCATTGAGTTCAAAACAAGGCATGCCAAACTTTTTTAAAACAGACTTGCAAAGTCCATTGGAGCCTAATTTTATTTTTGGATAAGTGTAGTTAATGTTGATTTCTGAATTGACCAAACCAGGCATAGATACCCCTGCCGAAACAATTTCGAATCCGGCATTTCCATACGTTTTTAAAAAATGGTCAATTAACTTAAGAAGTCCTTCGAGATATTTAGAACTATCTTCCAAAACATAGTCATACGAGTTTTCACAAATTATATTGTTTTGAAAATTGATAAGATAAAGCCCAACCCCATTTACTGAAATATCAATCAAAAGATTGGCTTTTTTATTGGGATTTAAAGAATAATAGGTTGGTCTTCTCCCTTGCTTTTTATTGTCAACTTCCTCACCAGTTAACCATCCATCAATGAGTAAGTCTTCTACATGCTGGGTTAGAGAAGGGATACTAATGTACAGAATATCCGAAAGTTCGGCTATTGTATATGATTTGTCTGCAAAAAGGGTTTTTAGAATATCCTTTTTTTGTCTTCCTTTTTTGATCTCAACTGCAGATTCTTTAGATGAACCGAAAGAATCTAAAATTACGGTTTCCTGAGTTTCCAATGTTTTGGCTTATAATGAAATTGTAACAATAACAATTTTGGGTTTCAATACAAAAAAACGAAAAAATCCCGGACAATAAAAACAGAAAGAAAAAAGAGGAGTAAACACTCCCCTTTTTTTGTATCACCAATTAACCCAAATTACTTTAAGTCCCAAAATATTTTGGTATTCAAGTTGTCTTTTGATTTTACTGTCTCATAATTAGCAACATTGTATGTTGTTTCATTACCCGGATATTGCCATCTTGAGGGAACAGTTTTTTGAGTTCCGGCATTATCGGTCCAGAAAGTAAGCGACGGAAGGTCGGTTCTTCTGATTTCCGCCCAATTCTCTGTAGGTTGAACCACATTAAAGTGTATCCAACGTTGACCAGCTATCAGGGCCATTTTGGCCGCATTTGAAGTCGCTTTACCCCAGCTTTCAGGGCTATCGTTCAATAATTTCTCAGGAGTAGTTTCAGCCACACTTGGTGTAGTGTTATCATTACTAATCTCTCTCATTTTTTTATAGAAAGAGATTGAATTTTTTATACCACTTTCATAAGAAGTTTTTGCTGCGGCATCATTACCGTTATTCAAATAATATTCGGCTTTTAGATAGTCAACTTCTGAAGCAGTAATCAATACGCCCGGAAAATATTCGTTACGACTAATTGTAGAACGGTTATACCTGGAAACTTTACCGTCAGTAACCAATACCTGTTGATTAGATGGTAATCCAAGAGGGTCTAAGCCAACATGCTCAGTTGCGGCCTGACCTTTTTCAAAAATGACATCAAGCCTTGGATCAGAACTTGCCACCATTTTGTCAATCATAACTTTACCTGCTACGTTTCCGTCCCAATCTTCCAGTCCGGTTCTAAAACCGGTAGAATTAATCTGAGATCCAAGATTGAAAATATCAATCTGAATATTCTCATCGTATTTTGTAACCACCGGGTATTTTGTTGGGTCAGCCAAAATGGCACCAATTTCAGTTTTTGATCTGGCACCCAGGGTTGAGCTTCCACTTACCCTTGTTAGTAACCTTAATCTTAATGAATTAACATATTTTTTCCAAAGCGTCAAATCACCATTATTGATTAAATCCTGAGTTTTAAAACCGGCCATAATTCCGGGGATTACCGAAATAGAATTCAATTCGTCACTAAAAGTTTTCAAATCATCCAACATTTTAGTATAAATGGCTTCGGCTGTATCATACTTTGGATTGGCATTGAGGTAGTCGCCTCCTTTTGCACTTAACATTCCGGCTTCTGAAAAAGGAATGTCACCATGCAAATCAACCACTTTATGCAGTTGGTCATAAAGGAAGGTAGTTGCAGCTATAATATAAATCCTGCGATCTTTCTTTTCGACATCAGTCAATCCAGCATATATTTTCTCAATTTCACGAAACTGAGCCAAACCTTTGTAAAAGTTAGTCCATCTGTCGCCAACCGCTGCCGATCCCGGCACGTATTGATTTTCTGAATTTACCCAGCCAACTACCTGGCTATAACGATTTACAGTGATTCGGTTAATTACAAAATAATTCCAATAGGAAGGTATTACTGTTTCTCTGGTAGTGTAAATAAACCCTGCAAACTGCTTTTCAACCGTCGATTGTGATATTTTGGAAGGATCGGTGTAAGCATCTTCAAAGTCTGACTTCTGACAAGAGGTGACCACCAGTCCGAAGCTCAATGTTGCTATTATTAAAAGTTTTTTCATTTTCAAAATTTGGTTTAGAATGATGATCTCAACATGATACCAACTGTACGCGAGGCAGGGTTTGTACCTGCATTATTGATGGTTTGTGTCCATCTGGTTCCAGCTGTAAGTACTTCAGGGTCAATATCTTTAAGTTTTCTATACAAAAAGAAAAGATTTCGGCCAAAAACGGAAACAGTTACTCTTTTAGCTCCAATTTTCTTTGTTAAGTTAGCAGGAAGAGAATAACCTAAAGTCAACTCACGCATTTTTACATAAGTAGCTTTATCCATATACAGCTCATACCTGGCACTACTATATTGAGGACCTCCCCAGTTATATACATTCCAGTAGTAATATGCCTGAGAAATAACGTTTGTATTTTTTTGACCTTCGCCAGTAACACCTTCCAGAAGCATACCATCATGATAAACAGTTTCGCCATTTGGCCCGGCAGAAGCAGTAGTTTGAATTCCTTTTCCATCTTTCATATAATAAGAAAGACCGCCACTTTCTGCATCCATATATTTGGTAGATTCTTCGGTTAGACCTCTTGATGTCATCCAGTTAACTCCGGTAGGCATAACATAACCACCTAGTCTATAGTCTATTGATGCATTTAAAGTGAAACTTTTAAATGTTAAAGTATTAAAAATACCTCCCACCCCAACAGGTTGTGTATTTCCAATTTTTTTCCAGTTAGCATCCAATTTATATAATCCATCGCTTTGGATAATATTATTACCACTTGCATCGGTTGCGATACCGTGTGCGTACAAATCACCCATTGGCTGACCCACAGTAGAACGAAGTTGGGCCGCATTTCCATCGTAATCTGCATGTAAGATTTCGTTAGAATTATCAGTAAGTTTTTCTACTGTATTGCGGTTCCAGGCATAATTAACGCTCAAATCCCAGATAAAATCTTTTCTTTTGATTGGCGTAGTATTAAGACCAATTTCTATACCTTTATTTCTAAGTGTACCGGTATTGGCTAAAATCTCACCTGCACCAGTTGTAGCCGCAAGAGTAGTTCTCAGGATTTGATTTCTGATCTGGGCATTGTAATGAGTGATATCCAAACCAATTTTGTTTTTAAACAGCCTGGTTTCTAAACCAATTTCATATTCATGTTTACGTTCAGGAGCAATATTATCGTTTCCAAATGACCACGGAAGCTCGGTGTAAAGCACTGAACTACCTCCAGAAATCTGGCTGCCCAATGTACCTTGAGAATAAGAGAGCGGTGCATCATAAATACCAGGATAGTTACCCACAATACCCCATGATGCTCTCAATTTTCCATAATCCAGGAATGAAGGCATTGTCCATTTTTGTGAGAAAACCAAACTTGAGTTAATAGATGGATAAACAAAACTATTATTATCTGGGTGCATTGTTGAGGTACGGTCTCTTCTGATTGTTCCTTCCACATAAACAAAATTGTCATAATCAAAATTTACTACACCAACTATAGCATCAATTACTCTATTCTGGCGACGAGTATCACTGTTTGCTTTATTTACCGAAGCTGCTACATCAAAGAAATTCTCTGAACTTAATCCTCCATCGGTGGACCTGCTGGTAAGATTAAAAGTACTATTGGTGGCATTATAACCTCCACGTACTGTCAACTCCATTTTATCAGTCAATTTTTTAACATAGGTAGCTAAGAATTCGCCATATAAAACACTGTAAAGCTCGTTTGTAGATATGTATTCACCTGAATATCCAAATGCGAGAGGTTTCTCTGTTGCCCTTCTGTCGTCAGTATTTTGAGAAGTAAAGTCGTTTGAGAATCTGGCTCTTAAACTAAAATTTGGAGTAACATTATAAGTATTGGTAATACTTGAAATTACACGGTTACTTTTCTCATCGACATTGTATCTGTAAACTCTCCACATGTAGTCCAAAATATCGGCCCTATATCCATTGTAAATAATGTTCTCACCAGGAGTTACTGATTGACCAGTCGCTCCAATAACGGCCTTATACCCCTGGCTGGTTTCATATCTGTTTTTATACCAATCACCATTATCAAACCTACCCAGCATACCGGTGAAGTTGTTGATCATTCGGTCTGTTGAATAAGGCCTGTTCATGGTATTCTGATTGACATAGTTTACCATTACATCGGTCTTAAAATTCTTCGAGAAATTAAAAGTGGTATTGAGGTTGGCGATATTTCTCTGGTTTTTTGCATTTAGGCTCACGCCTTCATTGTCCTGACGGGTAAATGAAAGACGGGAAGAAACCATACTGTTAGATTGGGTAACTGCCACATTGACTTGTGAGTTTTGAGCATCCTGGAACAAATTTTTATAACCATCAGGCTGTGCCGAATATGGGCGAACCACTCCGTCCCATGACATAATAGGCTGGCCATCAAACTTAGGTCCAAAATTTATAGAATATTGCAATAATCCTCTGGTATCTTTGGTGCCATCACCGTTGGTATCATAATATATGAATCCATTGGCGTCCTGACCTCCATTGCTTACATTTAAAGGAGCACCGGCACCTCTGACATTTTGAAAACGTGGAAGGTAGGCCACTTTGTCAACTGAAAAATTAGTATTAAAATCTACAGAAAACCCTTTGCCAGTTCCTTTTTTTGTAGTTATCAAAACTACACCATTAACAGCTTCAGAACCATAAAGAGCTGCTGCTGATGCACCTTTTAGTATCGAAAGGCTTTCAATATCCTCAGGGTTGATGTCATTCAGACCGTTTCCTCTCTGACGTTGGTCACCCCAATAATTGTCATTGCTAACTGCACCGTTTCTGATAGGCACACCGTCAAGAATAATAATTGGCTGGGTTTGAAGCGAAAGTGAGTTACCTCCCCTTACGGTAATATTTACAGGACTGGTAGCACCACCAGGACCACTCGCAATACGAACACCTGGGGCTTTACCATACAATGAGGATGCCACATTGGTATTGGCTACTTTTATTAACTCATTGGCTTTGATTTGAGTTGTAGCATAACCTAGCGATTTTTGCTCACGAGCAATACCCAGGGCTGTTACCACTACCTCGTTTAAGTTAAGAGCACCCTCTTCCAAAGTAATATTAAGTACACTTTTCCCGGCAACAGGTACATCCAGAGTGTTGTATCCAATAAAAGACACAATCAAAACAGCATTGTTGTAGAGAGAATTAGGAATTGTCAGGGCAAATTTTCCATCGCCATCTGTAGCAGTTCCTACCGTAGTTCCTTTCAATGCAACAGATACGCCGGGCATTCTTTCCCCTTTAGCATCTGACACGGTACCTATCAAGCTTTGAGCCATCGTTCCGACACTCAGAAGCATGAAAAGGACCACCAAATAATGTAGCTTTCTTACCATATTGATATTTGTTTAAAAAAATATTATAAATTTTTGTCAAATTTTAATAAAAATATTTATTAAAAAAACATTTTATTAAAAATATTTTAAACAAATATTAAACTTTTACTAAATAGATTTATTTGTATGATGGAAACATTAAACTAAAAAAAGAAGATTTTTATAAAAAATTTAGATAATTATGCTCTGAAAATAAGCGATGAATACCTAAAGGTCTCTAAAAATGTCAAATGAGGTTTTTAGAAAATAAGCGAGAGCAGCCCTTAAAGATTGAATCCAAACAAAATTGTCAAAAAACTTGGTTCTTATGAAAATAACTTTTGGGAAATTTGAAAAGCAGTATAGTTTGGAAGTTGTAATCTTAAATATGAATTTTTGAAGAAACATAAAAACTATAACATAAAACAATCAAAATATTATTTACTATTAATTTTTCGCCACCTAAGCTGATTTTGAAGATTAGAAATCTGTCGATTGTAAATAATGGTTTGTGCTGGCTCAGCTTTATTTATCAACACCGCTTCTTTACAACCGCCCGAAGTTAAGCCACCTGGCTGCCAAAGACTATTGGCTCCCACTTCTGTCCCGTTTGGAATCTCGAAATTATACTTTTCCCAATTAATATAAAATACAAATAACTCATTCTCAAAGGGTTTTAAAGTTCCGGATGAATATCCCAATGCGTTTTCGATGACGGTAAGTTCTTCGGTCCTTTTGTATTTTCTGATTATCTTATTCATATCAGTTTTCAACATACAATATTTCCGTGGGGGGAAACTATCAAATGGTCCACTTTCAACCCAACTTTTTATAACTATAAATGCTGCCCCTCTTCTTTTAAATTGTCTTTCATGCTTTTTGATATATTTTTTATTTAAGTAAAGCTCAGGGAGGGGACGTTCCATTTTAGAAACAGAAACTACTTTTTGGGCTGTAAAACCAGAATGATACGCTTTTGATAATCGACGTAACCTGTATTTTGTTTTAATTTTTCCAACTGGATGCTCCTTATCTGATTTGAAAAAAGCTTTTTCCGGAGCTTCGTAAATAGTAGCATTTATTGTATATGTATTTAATACGAAGGTTAGAAAAAATACCTTTGAAAGAATTCTCAAAATGTTCATTTGTTTTCAGGCAATAATATGATCTTTAGACAAAAACTATGCCGTGGAGGGTTATTTAGCATACTTAAAACCGGCGAACAATTTCAGGAAATTGTTTTTCTGAGATTATACTTTTCTAAAAATTCCAAAATCAACCTGTCGTAAGCTCGTGCCCCTTCTGAATAATTTTTCCTATCCAGAATAACCGGCACCTGTTTGGCAGTAGAATCAATAAATGCTCCATCGCGTGGTATGTAGGTATCAAAAATCTGATCTCCGAAGTTTTCATGCATCAGGTGTAATATCTGATTGGACAATAAATTTTCTTCCTCGTGCATAGTGAGTAATATTCCCTCAACATAAAGTTCAGGCTTAAGGCGTTTTTGAATGATTTTTAAAGTTCCTAAAATCAGTTCCAAACCTTCAATCCCAAAAAACTCGCATTGCAGAGGTATTATGATGGAGTCGCTGGCCATTAAGCTATTGACAGGCACTATGCCTAAAGACGGAGGACAATCTATAAAAATAAAGTCATAAAGTGGTTTTATTGGCTCCAGAATTTCTGTCAGAATATATTCCCGTTCGGTAAAATTAACGAGTTCGATTTCGGCACCAACCAAATGTGGCGTTGAAGGAATAATGTCGAGATTGGGATATCCTGAGCGTATAATACAGTCCTGAATGGGACTTAAACCGACCAGAGCAGAATATATACTTCGGTTGTCGTATTCGGTTTTTAATCCAAAAGCCACAGTGCAACTAGCCTGATGGTCAGTATCAATCAGCAGCACTTTGTACCCACGGGCAGAAAGGCCGGCAGACAGATTGACTGCAGTGGTGGTTTTACCAACTCCACCTTTTTGGTTAGTTATTGCAATGACCTTAGGAAGCATTTTTTAAAATATTGAACATGCAAATTAAAATTATTTTGAGGCCTTTCAATATTTTTTTTCTTAAAATTATTTTAAAAAAAATATTCATAAAAAAAGGGCTGATTGCTCAACCCTCATTTTTATTTAATTTCAATATTTTTTTCAACCGCCTCAAGTGAAAAACTTTCTCCATAATCCAACACACCAAGTATGGAATATTTACCAGGTTTAATATCAGCTGGAAGCTCAAACGGGACGATGCGGGTACCGCCGGGAAATATAGGAAAAGATTTGGCCGGCAAAATAGTTTCAGCTGAGGTAGCAAGGTTAGTTATTTCTAAATGAAAATTCCCTGTAATCATTACTTTTCCGGTATTTTTCACCTCAAAATCATAAACTCGGGGCTCTTTTAAGTTTTGAGTCAAGCTTACTGCACTAGCTGAGGTTTCAGTAAGGCTGGCCGGAGTTTGATATATATGTATTCCTATCCTAATAATTTCCTGAATGGAGGCTTTTGCTTCATTTGGGCCATTGGTAACCGGTTTTTTGAGATTGGCACTTTGAACAAAAAGCATAGCCCATTTCATTGCTTCCAATTCTTCAGGTTTATTGGGTGCCTGAATATTCACTGTGATTTCACCCGATTTTCCGGCTTCAATCTCAAGGAAATTCTTATCCAGCTTAATCCACTCGGCACATGAAAAAGGCGTTGTATTAGGCTTAAAATATTCATGAGACCCGTCGGCTTTTCTGTTCCAATCGCCCAGACTTAACTCAAATGACTGCCTGGAAGTGGAATTATTGGTAATAACCACTACCTGAGATTCGGACGAACCTACATTATCGATATGAAAATCTATGAGCGAAGGGTTGATATTAATTTGCTGAGCCGAAACCCGGACAAGCATGAAAAAAAAGAAAATACCTGCAAAAAGACGTTTCATTTATAATTTTTAGTTTACTTTAAATTTCAAAAACATTTTAAAAGCGAAATGCTCAAAAAAAGACACTTCGTAAGTATATTTTTTGTTCTGTTGTTTTGGATTTTAATGTCAGGCAAAGTTACGGCACAAACATTTTCATACGTACTCCAAACCTCCACTTTAACATTTGATTATACAAGTAGCTCAAATTTTACTTCCACAAGGGTAATTCCCAAAGCCTTTGTACTTTCAATAAATAATTCAAACAGAGGCCGTTATAATATTTACTGTAAAATCGTGCCAATTAATTCATTATCAACGATTATCGACCCATCCACTTTTTTTTCTGTCAAATTTAACAGTGCCAATTTCAGTATGTCAAGCTCTTATCAACAAACTTTTAATATTGGAATCAATGACCAACTTATAGGTACAGCTACCGGAAGATCCAAAAAGTCAGACACAATTAATTATGATTTGATTCTTAATCCTTTGGACTTAAGTAATCCACCAAATATTTATAACTATACGATTGCAATCACAGTTTCAGAATATTAAAATGGCCTATTCAAAAAAAATACTATATCTTATTTTTGGGCTTCTTGCAATACCGAAACTTGTGGCAGCTCAAAGCACTATAACCCGAAATGCGATTATCAACGTAAGGGTAAGTCCATATACTGAACTCGATTTATCCTTTAGTGGCAGCTCAAATATCAGGTTTAACACCAGTCAGGAACTCAACGACGGCATAATACTAAGTAACCGATTCACTGTCAGGATTAATACCAATCAAAACTGGGTTTTAAATGCATCCAGCCTAACTTCTAATTTTTTGTCAATCGGGCCTAACGCCCCAACTCAGATGCCAGCTTCTGTCTTAAGTGTAAAGAAAAACTCAGATGTCAATTTTATCCCCTTCTCACTCAACCCCTCTCCGGTAGCAACCGGCTTCAGAGGAACCAGATATGCTGCCGGAAATGATTTCAAACTTGACTTAAAAGCCGCTCCCGGTCTTGATTACGACGGAGGTAGTTTTGCACTGGTTGTAGTTTTTACACTTACCGCACAATAAAACCCTAGTTTTTCTTAATATTTATCTGCCGTTTTTTTTGTGTAACCTTAAAAATCACTTCGGGTACTTCTCCTTTTGTTAAATCTACTGATATTATCGGTCTTTCAATTGTTGTTCCTTCTTCGAAAATATTAGTTGGAATCTGAATATTATACTTATCACTATTTAAGTTAAAAAAGAACTCCCCATTGTTATTGGTAGCAGTTTTAATCAACTCTCCAGATTTGTTTATTGCAAAAATCAAAATCCCACCTAAACTTTCTTTTCGTTGATCTTTATTGTCAGTACCAAGTACCACTCTTCCAGATACAGATTTACTTTGTTTAAATGGAACTCCCAATGAAATATTCCTTTGAATATTCAATGTATCTAAAGTACCTCCGTCAATTACCCATCCTCTTAAATTCTGAATTTTGCGATAATCGACAATGTATTCGCCTTTATCAACATTTTTCAAAAAAGCCATCCCTTTTTTATTAGTTTGCAGAGTTACACCATTGACCTGGATATTTACCTCAGAAACAGGCTCTTCCCCTTTGTCAAAAATATCGTTGTTGTTTTTGTCTTTAAACATAAAAATACTGGCCGAATGATATTTTTTCTTAAATACTAAAGGAATACCCAAAGCTTTTTTGAAAGAAATATTGAAAGACGGTGCCAATTTTACATTTATCAGATTGATATTGGAATAAAAATTAAAAGAAGCTTTTATTCGGGGAATCTCGACAAAAACTTCATTAGAAAAATTCAGTGATTGTTCGCTGACCCCTGTATTTTTTACTAAGGAAACAAAACTTCGGTTATAGAAAGTCCTCGATTTGTTATTTAAAGTATATGATAATGAGAGATTATAAGAATTGGGTTTAATATCTGAATTAGCAAAATTTTGATAATCAAAATAATAAACCGCTCCATCGTTGTAATTACCATTAAAACCAAAATCTTTAAATTTCATTTGATAAAATACACTATATGTTTTGTCCAGATTCTTATTGGTAGCTCCTTTAATTGTTGATTTTACATAATTTAGCATTAAAGACTGACTAAATTTTATTCTGTTGGTCGAAAAATTTAGTCCTACTTTTTGTCCGGTCATTTTTCCAAATTCTGTATTTTTTTGATATTGATCTAAAAGCGAATAGCTCAAAGTGGCAATTTTCACATTGTCATTAATTCTCAGTCGCACGCCATGCTCATTGATACTCGAATTCTGATATAAAGAAACAGCTTCATTAGGCTCAAGGTAGGGATTTCTGAAAGTGGATTCAGAAAACAAATAAAATCCCCGTGTTTTTCGACCAACTGAAAGCTCATGATTGCCATATTGCAAGCCTTTGAACAGACCCGGAAAAAGATCTGAATAATAATGATATGAAGACTGTATTCTTGCTGCCCCTTTTTTCCATTCGAGCCTGTAGCCTCCCATCAATCCTTTGTTATTTTCCTTATTTTCAAGTTTCAAAGTATTGCTGTAACCCGCCGTAAGCATCAGTTGGTTAGTGGTTGAGAATCGTTTATCAAATCGGTGAATACCAAAAAAAATGTTTTCAGCTTTCTCATGTTCCTTTACAATTAAAAAATTTGAGGAAAAACTGGTTTTACTTTCGTTTTGATATTCCTGCTTAAATCCAAACATTTCTGAATCAGAAAGCCGGCTTTTTAATGCAAAAGTTTGAATTTCATTTTGCTTATTAAGTTTTAAGCCTAATTTGAGACCATCACCATTGATCTGATAATTAACAAAATTTACCATATTTCCTGCGAAAGCATTAAACTTTTTGCCCTGGTAATTAAGAAACAAAGAATTTGTATTAAACTTTTCTTCTTTCGAGAAAGAGTTGGTTCTATAGCGGAAAGTAAAACTGTTATTGGCTGAAGGTTGGTATTCACCATCAATATTTAAATAAGAATAACCTTGATTTGGCAAAAATGCATTTACACCCACATATTCTATGTCAAAAGGGAGGACACCATATTTTTTTTTATGACCTATGTATGTATCTTCTGCAAAATAAACGGTACCGGTTATCATCTGGGTTTCAGCTTTTGATTTTACATAAAAAACTATGTTGTTATTCTGAGAAGTCTTAATATTATTCGAAACATATACGGTCAGCAAAGTGTCTTTTCCCGGATAAAGAAATATTTGATTGCCGGTAGAAGGAAGGCTCACTCTCAGGTCGGTTTTTATTTCAATATCGAAAAGTTCCCTTTTATTTCCGGAATTACGAATTTTTAAAACGAATTTAGGAATACTGTCTATTTTTGAAACGACAATCCCTGAGGAGATTAAGCTTGCAGACCAATTTGTATTTTGCTTAATTTTAATGATAAAACTTATTATTTTTTCTTTGCCCGTCAAACTATTTTTTAGAATTATTGAAACAGGATAATTGAAATCACCCAAGGCAGCTCTGGAAGGAGAAATGCGGAATGGAATCGTTAAAAACTCCCCTCTTTTTATTTCAAATGATGCACTGGGATTGGTTACAAAGTTCCACCCGGCAGGTAAATTATACTGAACATTGAAATGTTGTGCCTGGCTCGAATTATTATTAACCGTGAGAGAGTTGAATGCAAACTGACCATTTTTCACGACTATAGTGTCATTGAGAATCTGCATTCCGAAAGTTTCGTGTTCATCAAAGTTCTGTCCGGAAGCGAAAAAATTCACTCCTAATAAACAGAAAACCAATGTCCATATTTTCAAAACTTTCAACATTTGAAATTTATAATTTCAGGAAAAATTTTAAGGTGCTGTAACTGTGAAAGTTACATTTAGTGAATAAGTAGCAGGAGAGATATACCCCGGATTGGCGATATAATCGATTTTAAATGTATTGGCACCAAAGCCCCCCTTGTTTCCATTGGCCAAAGGCTGATCTGAGGTCGTTAATCCAAAACTATTGGTTGTACCATTTTTCCTGATACTAAGAGTCCCTGCACTTATATTGGCATCACCCCCACTTGTAGCTGAAAAATTTGCCGAATTAGCTTTTACGTTTACTATCCAGTTTTTATTTGACCTCACTCTGAACCCCGCTGCCGAACTGTTGGTAATCCCATTTTCAAATGCTGTGGCATTATCAAATGTAAAACCAAGATTTGGAGCTGTATTATCAAAATCCAGCTCCAGAATATTATTAATGGTAAGTGTAATGGTTTGAGATCTCGAAGTACTTTGAGACCAGGCATTTATCAGGATACCCGACAAGAATAATGTCAGAATTAATTTTTTTTTCATTTTTCAAAGCACGTAAGGTTATTTTTCTCCCGGTAAATTAGATTCAGGGAGCTGTCACGGTGTACACCACAGGCAAAGTATAAGTTGCCGGGGCAATATATCCGGGATTTGCAAAATAGTCTATTTGGAAAGTATTGGTTCCATAACCTCCTTTGGTTCCGGTAGTCAGAGTTTGGTCGGCTGTCGTTAAGGCCATCCAGGCTGTAGTTCCGGCCCTTCTTACTGAAAGTTTGTTGGAGGCCACATTGTTTTCACCACCGGCGGTTGTTGTAAAATTAGCGGCATTGGCTTTCACGCTTACTGTCCAGTTTCGGTTAGACCTAACTCTAAATCCACCAGCAGTAGCATTGGTTTTGCCAGATTCAAAATCGGTTGCAGTAGCAAAAGTAAAACCAAGGTTTTGAGTGGTGTTGTCAAAATCCAACTCTAAAACTGTATTGACGGTGTAGGTTACGGTATGAGATCTGGAAGTGGTTTGCGAAAAGCCCAAATAGGGTATCCACAAGCACAGCAAGTAAACTAATTTTTTCATGTTATTAAAAAAGCAATTGTTAATTATGGTTGGTCAAAACCGAATCTCTCCGATTTTACTGACCTGCACATGTTCTTACTAATTGATAATTCAATATTTATGCCAAAACTAACTTACAGGATACATTTAATATACAAGTTGCTATATATCAATATTTTAAATATTAAAATAATTTCAAAAGTCTTCTTAAAAACCAGGATTGTAAAATAAATGGGAGGGAAAATTAGTGTAGATAATTGCCCAATTCAGGAGCATAATTCATGAAAATTTATTAAAAACTTCCGATTTTTAAACAGAAAATTTAAGTAAAAAACAACATTTAAAAAGAAAAATTAGGGAGCTGTAAGAGTGTATGTAAGTTCGATTACATAAGAGTCAGGACTTATAAAACCGGGATCAGCTTTATAATCCAGCATAACTTTGTTTTTATCAATTCCTCCTGCGGTACCATTGCTAATTGCCTGATCATAAGTCGTCAAAGCAATATTTTCAGAACCACCTGATTTTTTGATAATTAATGCTGAAGAACTAATTGAAGAAGTTTGGCTTCCCGAAGCTTGAAAACTTTCAGTACCAGCTTTGACATTCAAAACCCACGGTCGGTTAGCTTTGATTTTTAAGGAAGCTGCTTGTGTTTTTTCAACTCCATTTTCGTAGTCGGCAATTGTCCGAAAGTTAAATTCAGGAGAAACTGAAGCATTCTCAAGTTTTAAATCCAGAATGGGATGGGCTATTATTTTGACTGTATGTGAAACTGTTGTCTGTGCAAATCCGAAACCGGAAAATAGCTCAAAAACTAATACAGTTATTGCGATTCTTTTCATTTTTCTAGTTTTTTCCTGAGCAAAAAAGTCTTTTTCCAAAGAAATATAGACCCTCTGACAGGAACAAACATAGAAAAACAAAATCTGGTTTCCTAATAAATAAGGAATAAATTATTAATCGGCATCACTACGAAAGGGGGCGATTCGAAAATCGTCCCCTTTTGGTATAAAAGTAAATTTTTACGTCAATATTAGTCGTGGCTTACTGTGTAAACAACTGGTAATGTATAAGTATCCTGTGCAAAATAGCCCGGATTCAATTTGTAATCCACTTTAAATGTGTTACTAGTAGCAGAATGTCCACCTTTGGTACCAGTAGCCACTGTAGCTGAAGCACTCATTCCTGCAAATGTCGATCCTGTGCTTTTCTTAAACTCAAGAGCACTTCTTGCCAATTCGGTATTATTGTTTCCAGAAGTTGAGGTAAAATTAGCATCTGCAGAACCTACAGAAACAGTCCATGGCTTAGTTGATTTTACTTTTAACTCAGCGGCATCAGTTTTAGTAATTCCAGCCTCATAGTTTGCAGAAGTTGCAAAGTTAAACTCTACGTCTGTAGAAACTGACATTTGAATGTCTAAAACCGAAGATGCAATGATTTTAACATTGTGACCAACTCTGTTGGTGTCAGCCGGTGCAAATGCAAATGCACTAAATCCTAGAATTGTAAGTACAATTGTAGTCAAAATTGACTTTTTCATAAAAAATAAATGGTTAATTTTGGGAATGTGCTTTTATTAGTTTTTCCTGACTAATAATCCTTTTTTTAACACGCTTCCACGTTGAACAAAAATTTTAATTTGGGAATGTTACCGCTCAATATTTTTATTAGAAACACTCTGGATATTTGTGTTCAAAATTTATGCCATAAATACAAATGGAAACCTGTACAATTTTTGGAAGTTTTTTTTTATTCTGGAAAAAAAACAAAAATAACCTAAATGTAAAATATTATAAAACAGCTAATTACACTTACTCTCTGGTAAAAAAGACGTTTTTATTCCTATCATTTTTATATACTAAAGGTAATAAAAAAGAATCTATCAAATGTTTGAAAAAAAAATTGGCACAAGTACAATTCAGTTCTGATGCCAATCTTTGATACTTTCTGAAAGCGTTTTATAAACTTTGGCAAGGTCGTCGTCATCGGAAATAAAATCAAGATGCGATTTTAAAGTCAGAAGGTCGTTTCGCATGGCGGGGCCGGTTTGCACTTCGGCAGGGTGTCGCGATGAGAGAGCTTTTTTGAAAGTTTCAGTAATTATGGGTTTTAATATTTCAAAATCCAGATCTTCGGCATCTAAAATCGCTTTGGAAAGGGCAAGTAAGTGATTGGTAAAGTTGTTGGCAAAAACTGCAGCAACATGTAGAGCTAGCCTTTCTTCAGAGTTAAGTATATAAACCTCATCAGAAATGACTTTCGCAAGTTTTATCAACGTTTGTTTGGTGTTTTCGTCGTTGGACTCTATGCAAACCGGAATTTTTAAAAAATCGACTGATTTACCTTTTTTAAATGTCATCACAGGATAAAATACCCCGGTTTTCACTTCCAAATCATGATAAATCTTCAAAGTTCCGTCTAAAATTTCTATGCTTTTTGCTCCGGAAGTATGCACAAGAATCGAATTTTCAGGCAGCACAATTCGGGCACAAATCTGCTCGATGGCATCATCTGAAACACAAATTATGAAAATTTTGGCTTTGCTATCTGAAAAATCGAGTTGATCTGTTGGGTTCGATTGATAAAGATCGTCGGTGAGTAAAATGGCCTTACTCAGCTCCCGACTATAAATTTCAGAGATTTCGATGTTATTTTTTTCAAAAACACGTGCCAAATGCCAGGCAAGATTACCTGTTCCTATGATACTTACAGTCATCGGGGGTTAGAATATACAGGCAAAATAACCACAAAATGTCAATCTACCTGCTTTTTGCTAAATATTTAAGAATATCATCGGTTGCTCCTGCTCCCGATTCAATATAGCTTTGGGCCAGATCTTTTACTTTTTGTTTTGCTGTTTTATTTTCCAAAAAATATTTCATTTTTTCAACCATTTCGCTACTGTTTCCAACCGAAAAAGCTACGGCTAGTTTTTCAAGATCTACAGCTTCCTGAAATTTTTGATAATTTTTATTTCCAAAAAAAACAGGGACACCAAAAACTGCTGCTTCGAGAATATTATGCAGGCCCTTACCGAAGGCTCCACCCACGTAAGCGTAATCGGCATACTGGTAAATAGCTGACAAATAGCCCACTGCATCAATAATTAAGAGTTGTTTTTCAGTATTTATTTCCTCCGAAAACAAGACCGCATCCAGGGAATTTTTCCATTCATTTATTTCTTCCGGATGAATATCATGCGGCACAAGAATAATTTTCATTTCGGGAAAAGCTTTGAAAACCGGCTTCAATACTTCCAAATCCTTAGGCCAAACACTCCCAGCGACCAGAACGGAATTTTCCTGAACAAAATTTTTGATTTTATCTATTTGGGAAACATTCTTTGCATTTTGTTTAACTCGGTCAAAACGGGTATCTCCCGAAACAGTGAAATTTTCCAATGTTAAATCTTTTAGAAGGTTTCCTGAGGATTGATTTTGGACAAAAAAATGATCAAAATTTCTGAGAATATTCCTGAAATATGAACCGTACCATTTAAAAAAAATCTGTTTTGGCCGGAAAATAACCGAAATGCCTATCAATTTTGCTTCTGAATTTTTGATTGCGTTTACAAAATTTGGCCAGAATTCATATTTCACAAAAACTACAACTTCGGGCTTGAAAATCTTTAAAAAACTTTCAGCATTTTTTCTGGTGTCAACAGGCAAATACATTACCTTATCGACCTGATTATAGTTTTTTCTAACCTTGTAACCCGAAGGCGAAAAGAAAGTCAGCAAAATGAAATAATTGGGATATTGTGCTCTGAAAGCCTCGATGACGGGCCGACCTTGTTCAAATTCACCCAAAGAAGCACAATGAAACCAGACAACAGGTTTGAGGATAGGATTTGATTCGAAATTTTTCAAAACGTCTTCACTTTCAAGCCTTCCACGATAAAACTCATTCAATTTGGGGCTAACCCTGGCCAAAACGGGCAGTACCACCGAAAAGGCATTTATCAATACCTGATAGAAAAAAGAGGTAATATTGGCTATCAGGTTCATTGATTTTGGAGGATTTTGGGTAAGGAAATATTGAATTTGACCGCCAATAATCTTATTAAAATGATTAGCCCAATCACCAGATTCTGAATGATACCGGTTTGTAAACCAAAATATTGTAACACAAAGTAAAATAAACAGCCAAAAATAACCGCAGTAGCATAAATTTCTTTGTGAAAAATCGCCGGGATTTCATTCAAAATAATATCTCTGACCACACCTCCAAAACTGGCAGTGACAGTAGCTAAAATCATACAGGCAATTTTCCCAAGGCCTATATCTAGCCCGGCTTCGAGCCCTTTTACGGTAAAGAATGCCAACCCGATGGTGTCAAACAACAGGAGTGTTTTGTCGAGTTTGATGATATATTTTCTAAAAAAAACTGTGATAACCGATACTACCACTATCAGCAAAAGAATCTGACTATCAAAAAGCCAGCGGATGGGAAACTTGCCCAAAAGGATATCTCTTACCGTACCACCACCAATGGAGGTCACAAAGGCCACCACCGTAACACCGAAAATATCCAGCCCTTTCCTGATTCCTGCCAAAGCTCCCGAAGCAGCAAATGCAATGGTTCCCCCAATAGTCACATAAGAGATTAACTCCAATTTGGTTTTGTTTTTTTGCAAAAATACAGAGTAATAAACTTTAAATTCTTTGTTTTATTAATTTTCACAGATACTAAACTCTATTTTATATTTAGAAAAATCAATAAACTTAACAATAATAAACCTCACCCTAAATCCCTCTCCAGAAGGAGATGGACTTTAATTAGGGAGATATTGACTCTTGAATTGCTTAATTTTTACATACAAAATTCGTAACTTGCGGACTTATTTTAGATTACAAAAGAATATTTTATCTTGATAATGAGATACCCCGAGTACAAGTCTGTGAATTATGCCGATCTGGCGGATGAAATTTTAGATTTTTGGCAAAAAAACGACATATTTCAAAAATCCATTGAAGTAAGAGAAGGAAGCCCAAGTTTTACATTTTATGAGGGTCCGCCATCAGCCAACGGCACGCCGGGCATTCACCACGTGATGGCTCGTACTATCAAGGATATTTTTTGCAGATACAAAACACTCAGGGGTTTTCAAGTAAAACGCAAAGCAGGATGGGACACGCATGGTCTGCCTGTAGAGCTACAGGTTGAAAAAGAACTGGGTATAACAAAAGAAGACATAGGCAAAAAAATAACTGTCGCCGAATACAACCAAAAATGCCGTGAAGCTGTGATGCGATTCACTGATTTATGGCAGGACATGACCGACAAAATGGGCTACTGGGTGGACATGGAAGACCCATATATCACCTATAAAAACGAATACATTGAGTCGATTTGGTATCTTTTGAAAGAGCTTTATAAAAAAGGCATGCTTTACAAAGGATATACTATTCAGCCGTTTTCACCTGCCGCCGGAACAGGTTTGAGCTCACACGAGCTGAATCAACCTGGTTGCTATCGTGATGTAAAAGACACCTCACTTACGGCACAGTTTAAACTGATTAAAAATCACAAATCAGAGTTTTTGTTTGATGCTGCTAAAGGCGAAGTGTATGTGTTAGCATGGACTACCACTCCATGGACGCTTCCATCGAATTCGGCACTGACGGTTGGAAAAAATATTGATTATGTGTTGGTAAAAACCTTCAATCCTTACACTTATCTACCTATAAATGTGATTATTGCCAAAGATTTGGCAGGAAAATATTTTACAGAAAAAGGAAAAGAGGGAGATTTTGAAGGTTTTGAGAATTCTGACAAAAAAGTGATTCCATGGACCATAATTACTGAAGTAAAAGGCAGCCAATTAAATGGTATGGAATACGAACAACTGATGCCTTATGTACAGCCCAAAAGTCCGGCATTCAGAATCATCATCGGGGATTTTGTAACAACCGAAGACGGTACAGGTGTTGTACATACTGCTCCTACTTTCGGGGCGGATGACTTCAGGGTAGCTCAGCAACATGGCATCCCGGCCATAATGGTTGAGGATGAGTCAGGAAAAGAGATGCCATTGGTTGACCGTAAAGGTCGTTTTGTGAAAGAAGTAAGTGACTACGCCCTTGAGTATGTAAAAGAAGCGTATTATTCGGCAGAAGAAATAGAAGAAGAAAAGAAAAAACAGGGTCGCGACAAATACCTTTCGGTAGATGAAAGGATTGCCATCAAGCTAAAAACTGAAAACAAGGCCTTCAATGTTCAGAAATTTGACCACCCCTACCCTCATTGCTGGCGAACAGACAAGCCGGTTCTTTATTATCCTTTAGATAGCTGGTTTATCAGAACAACCGCTGCCAAGGAGAAACTGGTAGAACTCAACAAAACCATTAACTGGCAGCCTGAAAGTACGGGTTCTGGAAGGTTTGGCAACTGGCTGGAAAACCTGGTTGACTGGAATCTGAGCCGTAGCCGATATTGGGGCACTCCGTTACCTATCTGGAGGAGTGAAGACGGTGAAGAAGTATGTATAGGCTCTGTAAAAGAACTGATTGAGGCAGTGAACTCAGCTTTGGATTCAGGGAAATTGGGGGAAAAAGAGGCTGAGAAGAACAGAGAGTTTTTGGAGAGGTATGAGGCGAGTAAACCTCAGGTTGATGAAAAGATAAATGATTCTTTAAACCTCACCCCCAGCCCCTCTCCTGAGGAGAGGGGAGTTAGTTCTGAAGAGAACCGAGTAAATAGAGTATTTAGGGCGGATGCTAAAGTTTGGCTTGAAAAATTAAAGAATTATGCCCGTGAAAATAGAAAGAATCCAACCGAAAGCGAGGATTTAATATGGCAAGAGGTACGAAATAACAAACTGGGAGTAAAATTTCGGAGACAGCATGCAATTGAGGGTTATATTGTAGATTTTGTTTGTATTTCTCTAAACCTGGTTATAGAAATAGATGGTGAAATCCATGATATAGAGGAACAAAAGATATTTGATCAAGCAAGAGAGGAATTTTTAAACTACGAAGGATTCAAGGTTATAAGATTTACAAATGATGAGGTAAAAAGCGATTTAAATAAAGTAATTTCTTCAATCTGTGAAATTATTGAAAATCTTAAAAAAGATTCTTCCTATTATTCAAATAAAAAAACTCCCCTCTCCCCAGGAGAGGGGCAGGGGGTGAGGTCAAATGAGTTATTCGACCTCCACCGCCCGCATGTGGATGAAATCTATTTATTATCCCCATCAGGAAAAGTAATGTACCGTCAACCTGACCTCATAGATGTTTGGTTTGACTCTGGTGCTATGCCTTATGCTCAGTGGCACTATCCGTTTGAAAATCAGGATATATTTGATAAATCATATCCTGCAGATTTTATTTCTGAAGGGGTAGATCAGACCCGTGGATGGTTTTTCACATTGCACGCCATTGCCGGGATGCTGTTTGACTCAGTGGCATTCAAAAATGTGATTTCAACGGGTTTGGTGCTCGACAAAAACGGCAACAAAATGTCGAAAAGATTGGGCAATGCTGTTGATCCATTTGAAACCCTGAAAAAATATGGTGCTGACCCTACCCGCTGGTACATGATCACCAACGCCGAGCCTTGGGATAACCTCCGCTTTAACATCGAAGGTATTCAGGAGACCCAAAGAAAGTTTTTTGGAACATTGACCAACACTTATAATTTCTTTGCCCTTTACGCAAATCTCGATGTCTATCAGATAGAGCAGTTTAACCGTGTGCCCAAAGAAAAGCTCACCGAACTTGACCGCTGGATTATTTCGAAAGTCAACACTTTGATTAAGAAAGTATCTGAAGAATTTGACAATTATAATCCTACAAAGGCTGGTCGTTTGGTTCAGGATTTTGTCAATGACGATCTTTCCAACTGGTATGTGAGACTCAACAGGAGGCGTTTTTGGCAGGGAGAATTGACCGATGATAAACGTGGGGCCTACCAGACACTTCAGCATTGTCTGGCAGCTGTAGCCCAGCTGATGTCTCCGATAGCTCCATTCTATGCTGAGTGGCTCTATAAAAACCTTACCGACGGTATCAGGGAGGAATCAGTAGAGAAAAACACGCCATTCAAATACGAATCGGTGCATTTTACCGAATGGGCTCCTTACGAAGCCGACTGGGTAGATGCTGATCTGGAAGAATCCATGACGCTCGCTCAGAACATCTGCTCTATGGTACATGCTCTGCGTAAAAAATCAGGCCTGAAAGTAAGACAGCCGCTCCAAAAAATTCTGCTGCCGGTTTTCTCAGAAAAAGTCAAAAAGCAGATTGAGCATGTGATACCGATTATCAAATCTGAGGTGAACATAAAATCAGTCGAATTCCTGGACGATGAAAGTGGTGTATTGAAGAAAAAAGTGAAGGCTAATTTCAAAACTCTGGGACCTAAATACGGCAAAGACATGAAGGCAGTGGCCGACGCTATCTCAGGAATGGATGCCGCAACTTTGAAAAACCTTGAAAATGAAGGAAAAATAAGTCTGAATGGTTTTAATATTGAATTGACCGATGTGGAGATACTAACTGAGGATATACCGGGATGGTTGGTAACCGTGGAAGGTGGACTTACAGTTGCCCTTGACATCCATATTGACGAAGCTCTTAAGCAAGAGGGTATCGCCCGTGATTTTGTAAACCGTATTCAGAATCTGAGAAAAGACAGTGGCTTTGAAGTGACCGATAAGATTGTGATTAAACTCAAAAACAACAATCAGGAACTTGCCGATGCAGTAGATGCTTTCAAGGATTATATTGGTACCGAAGTACAAGCTCTATCGATTGAAATCGGAAGCGATTTTGAAAATCTTTCTGAGATAGAAATGGACGAATATATACTATTGGTAAATATTTCTGTAATTTCTTAAAAACCTCACCCCCCGCCCTCTCCAGAAGGAGAGGGAGCTTTTATTCAAAAAAACTTTTTATTTTAAGTAATTCATAATAAGAAAATTAAGCCAAATGGATTAAAAAACTTAATATAATTTTTCCGGTGGGGTATTGACAAGTAAAATTAAGATGCTATCTTTGCACCACGTTTACAAAAAACGCCTTTTGGTTCGGTAGTTCAGTTGGTTAGAATACCTGCCTGTCACGCAGGGGGTCGCGGGTTCGAGCCCCGTCCGGACCGCTCAATCAAGTACAAATTGATTCAAAACCCTATAAATCATTGATTTGTAGGGTTTTTCGTTTATATACCCCACCAAATTATTCACTTTTTCTCAATCCTTTGGTGACCTCTTAGGTGACCTCTTTTTTTAGAAAAATAAGGTCACCAAAAAGTATATAAAAATTTAATATTCAGCAAGTTATCTCTTGTTTTTTAGGTGTTTTTTTATTATTTTTATACATAAATAATACTTACAAATGCTTAAAAACTTATCACTTCTTTTCTACTTAAAAAGGTCGAAATCCAAATCAAATGGGGACTCTCCCATCTACCTTAGAATTACCATAAATGGTAAGCGTTCTGAAATCGCCACCAAGCGTTATGTGCAGCCAAACAGGTGGAATCCTGACAAGAATCGGGTGGCTGGAAATTCCGAAGATGCAAGAGGAATTAACACCTATCTTGAAGTCCTTCAAAGCAAAGTTTATGATGAATTAACCACTCTCACGCACAAAGGAAAAATCATAACAGCCGAAGTTTTAAAGAATCAGATTTTGGGTATTTCTGAAAGCCAAAAAACCTTAATTGAAGCATACAATTTTCATAACCAAAATATGAAAGCTTTAATTGGGAAAGACTATTCAGCTAAAACCTATTCAAAGTATTTAACTTCTCTGGATCACCTGAAGGGATTTTTAAAGAAAAACTTCAAGGTTTCGGACTATTCATTAAATGACCTTAAACATTCATTTATTACTGAATATGAATTTTACCTCAAAACAGAAGCAAACCTCGGAACCAATTGCTCCAATAAATACTTGACCCATTTTAAAAAAATCATCAGAATTTCTTATGAGAACGAATGGATTGAACGAGACCCATTTTTATCATTTAAGATGAAAAATGAAGACGTACAAAAAGATTTTCTTACTGAAAATGAGCTTGGGGTTCTTACCTCTAAACCATTTAAAATAAACAGGCTTGACCAGGTAAGGGATATCTTCGCATTTTGTTGTTATACCGGCCTTTCATTTTCTGATGCTCAGAAATTAAATACTGATAATATTATCCAGGGTGTGGATGGAAAAAAATGGATACATATCAATAGAACCAAAAACCAAAAGAAATCAAGAATACCATTACTGCCCCAATCAGAAGAAATTTTGAAAAAATACCAGGATCACCCACAATGTGAAATAAAAGGCACTTGCCTTCCGATGTTAAGCAATCAGAAGATGAATGCCTACTTAAAAGAAATAGGTGATCTCTGCGGGTTTACTAAAGTCTTAACCATGCACATTGCCCGGCATACTTTCGCTACCTGGGCTCTTAGCAGTGGAGTACCTTTGGAAACCGTAGCCCAAATTTTAGGACATAGTAGCCTGAAAACAACACAGATTTATGCCAAGCTTACAGACCACAAAATCGCCCGTGATACAGAGATTTTGATGAAAATGAATAAACCTTCAAAAAAACTTTTAAAACTTGGCTAAAAAATTTAGCAATTATTGCCAAAAAGTGCCTTTTTTTACCCTTACTTTATTAGTAATCAACACAATACTTTTGCACGGTATTGTGTTTTTTTGTATATTTGTGTTATGATACTACTAAATAAAATAATCTAAATTCATTTAAATAATATGGTTATCGAGTTTATAACAAAAGACGAGTTTTCCTCATTTAAAGAAGAACTGATCCAGGAACTAAAAAGCATTTTCGCTGAAAAAACTTCTGGAAAGAAATGGCTTAAATCCAGCGAAGTCAGAAAAATGCTTTCGATCTCTGCCGGTACGCTACAGACACTACGATCCAATGGGACACTGCCCTATACCAAAATTGGCGGTACCATGTATTACGAGCTAAAAGACGTTGAATCGATACTTATAAATAATAAAATTAGTGCTTAGAAGTGAAACAACTAAAAAAAAGACTTACAATACCAGAAAAATTCACAAATGACCTAGAGGAATGTATTAAGAAAAACCCTCCTCCACATGATTTCAAAATAAGTCATGCTCAGTTATTTATACATTATATAATTACCGCACCGGCAAAAAGAAATAACTATCTCACTAATGAGGGCTATACCCTTCTAAATCACGACCTACTAAAGAAAAAAGGGATTTCAAAACCAACTGTAATCAAAGCCTACCTCTTAGAAAATAATTTTATTTATTGTGACAATATATATTTCAAAAACTATTTGGTTGACAACAAATCCAAAAGTAAAAGCCTTGGATACAAACTTGATGTAAAGTACGATTTTGATATTTCAAGCATTTGGTCAGAGGATAAAAATATAAACAGAGCATTTATTAAAAAAAGAAACCAAAATAAAATTCATAACTCAGGAAATCATGCACATTTAATAAAATTTCTTAATAAAGCTTCCATTGACTTTTCTGGTATAAAGCAAGAAATAATGAGAAGATTGGTCTTTGACAATAGTCAAGCAGACCTTGGCCAAATTAAAAAGCCCAAAAAAAGCAAGAAGAAAAATTACAGTGTGAATGATTTCAAAGAACATGCTGCCATAAAATATGCTTTGGCCACCCACAAACTTCATTGTTTAAAACATGACCTATATTATGACCATGTAGACCCCAAGGGCGGTAGGTTGCACACCCCATACACAAACATGCCAAAATATTTCCGAAACTATATTACTTATAATGGGCAGAAATTAATTTCTTTGGATATCAAAAATTCTCAACCCTATTTCTTCCTTGCATTGCTTAAAAATTTATGTTCTGAGAGGAAGTCTTTACCTTATATTTATAATAATCCCATAAATCTACACAATATTAATCATAATAATCCCAACCTCACCATCCTACCCTATATGACGCAAAAAATCAATGAAGTTATTCAAAATAAGGATGTTATGCTATTTTTCGACTTGGTTAGAACTGGGAAATTTTATGAATACTTAGAAGAAGCAATAAAAACCTCAGACAATCCAATTATAAGAGATTTTTTAGGTCCCGATAGCAGCCGTAAGGCTCTAAAGGCAATTATTTTTGTAGCTATGTTTTCAGACAATCGTTTTATAAACAGCCCAACCAGAAACGGTTACCAAGGAAGTGAATTAAAAGATCTATTTAGAGATTTATTTCCTAGTGTTTATGATATATTCAAAACAATTAAAAAAAGTCATAAAGAAAATCTTGCCCTGATACTACAAAATATTGAGGCCCACAGCATCTTAAATGTTATAACCAAAAGAATTGCAAAGGAAAGGCCAGACTTATTTATGATTACCATTCACGATTCGATAGTTACAACAGTTGGCAACGAAGATTATGTTAAAAGAGTAATGGAAGAAGAGCTTGTTAAAATTGTAGGAGTGGCACCAGAAATTGACTTGGAACCTTGGTTTAATAAAGAAAGAGATATCTCAAAAACTATAAATGAAGCATCTTATGAATCAAATATTCTTAAAGTAGCTTAGATATTTTTGATTTAGATTTATTTTTAACCTACATTTGAAAAACCAAGAATATCTAATTTTTAGCTGAAAAATCTAATCCCTATATTAAACTAAGGCCGCTATTTATGGAAAACCTCCCACAAAACGCCACCCAAGAAGAGGCAATAATCTATTGGTCAGATATCATTCTGAATCATTTATTAGAGCTTCGAAAATCAAAGTATCCAAACCTAACTTTTTGGCTTAGAAAAACTGACAGTGATCGATTAAGGAAAGGCTATTGGTTTCAAGGTAGCTTTTACATCTTTTTAGGATTTACAAGCAAAGGAGATTGGAAAAACAAAACCCGTCAATTTGGCTTTGTGATAAATTTCTCCGATCCTCAAAATCCAAAACTGTACTTAGAGGTAGCTTATCAGTCAGAAACTAATCAAGAAATTATTAACTGTTACGAAAGGCTTGTGACAGCTATTGAAGGTTTCGAAAAACGAAGCGAGGGGAACTATTTTAAATATTATGATAGTGGAGATATAATTTCAACTATCGACAAGTTTTTGGAAACTTCTTGGCCTTTATTCCTTGAGACTGTCAGTTTGTTCAAACTCGAAGAAGAAATACTAATTTCAGAAGGTAAATTTCAAAAACTGCTCAATCGAACTCTAAGTATCCGAAACGACAAAACCTCAATTATTCCCGAAGATACTGAAATAGAACCCGACGATGAAATCAACTACTGGTGGCTCAATGCCAATCCCAGAATTTGGAAAATAGAAAGCCATAACATTGGCAGCAAGCAAACCTATACCACCCACAACGAAAAAGGCAACAAAAGAAGGATATATAAACATTTTGAAGCTGTTAATCCTGGCGACCTAATAATTGGCTATGAAAGTACCCCATCAAAACTCATTAAAGCATTTTATAAAGTCACCAAAGGAAAACATAATTCCGACAAAGATGAAGAAATTGAGTTTGAACTTATCAAAATTTTGGATGTACCAGTTCATTGGAGTGAGCTGAAAGAAAACCCATTACTTGATAAATGTGAGGTTTTTATAAATAACCAAGGTAGCTTATTTAAACTCACAGCCGAAGAGTTTGAAATTATCAGAGATATAATCGATGAAAAAGCAATCCTGCTTGAAACCGAATCTGAAAATATAACTGTTGAAAATTATACAATTTTTGAAGATAATGAAAAGCCTTTTATATCTGAGACAGCTTTAGATGAAATCACAAAATCTCTCAAATACAAAAAAAACATAGTCCTTCAAGGTCCTCCAGGTGTTGGTAAAACTTTCATAGCCAAAAAAATAGCCTATCAAATGATGGGTAAAACTGATGATTCAAAAATCCGAATGGTGCAGTTTCATCAGTCATATGCCTACGAAGATTTTATTCAGGGAATTAGACCAGCCAGTAATGGCACATTCAAAGTCAAAAACGGATTATTCTATGAGTTCTGCAAAAAAGCTGAAATAGACGCATCTAATGATTATTTCTTTATTATTGACGAAATAAACAGAGGAAATCTTAGCAAAATATTTGGTGAACTTATGATGCTCATTGAAGCTGATAAAAGAGGGAAATATGCTGTACCTTTGACTTATTCTGAAAAAGACGAATCGCCATTTTCAGTTCCTGCCAATCTGCATATCATTGGAACCATGAACACAGCTGATCGTTCTTTGTCAATTGTAGATTATGCCTTAAGAAGGAGATTTCGATTCATAGACCTACAACCTGAATTTTCTGACTCCTTTATTGGATTTCTCGAAAGTCAAGGCATTTCAAACTCAGATGCCAAATCATTGTGCAATAAAGTTAACCAGCTAAATCAAGACTTAAGCAAAGACAAACACCTTGGTCCAGGCTTCCAGATAGGCCATAGTTATTTCTGTTCTAAACCCGATGGTCCTTTCGGTACTTGGTTGGCTGATATTATTAATTTTGAAATCAAACCATTGTTAGAAGAATATTGGTTTGATAATAAATCGAAAGTGGAGGAGGCTGTAAACTTGCTAAGGGCATAATGGATATTCCAATTCAAAATATCTATTATTTATTATGCTACGCATGGGATAAACTCGAAGAAGCAGAGCCTGTTAGCGTTGATTCTGATACAGAACATCAATTGCTTAACCTTTTCGCCAAAGTACTCTCAGAAAGGCTTAAGTGGCTTTTAAAAAAAGGTTTGGATAGAAGCTATATTCCTATTGAAGAAGAAATATTCGGCATAAAAGGTAAGCTTGATTTTTCCAAAACCATCAAAAATAATTCCTTAAGAAAACACCATACAGTTTGTGAATTTGATGATTTCCAGTTTGATATTTTATCCAATAGAATAATTAAAAATACCCTATCAAAATTATTGAAAACCGAAAATATAGATTCAAGAATTATTGAAGATGTTTTCATGGTTTTCCATAAACTGCCCGATATCTCTGATTATCAATTCCGTCTTTCTGATTTTGATAAAGTCAGGATACACCGCAATAATTATCATTACGATTTTATTCTGAAAATATGCAGGATTATTCAGGAAAACCTGCTGATTAACGAAAAAAGCGGCAAATATCGTTTTTTTGATTTCGTAAGAGATGAAAAAGCCATGGCCAGATTGTTTGAAGCATTTGTTCGTAATTTTTATAGAAATGAAACTAACTTCAATGTAGAATCAAAACAAATTAAATGGCAGTTTACTAATGTTTTAGAAAACACTGAGTCGTTTCTGCCTTTGATGAAAACCGACATAACTATAAATGCCCCTGACTGGAAACTCATCATTGATACCAAATATTACAAAGACGCTTTTAAGTTAAGTTACGACAAGCCTAAATTTGACTCAGGCAACCTTTATCAATTGTTTGCTTATCTTATTAATCAAGAAGATGGCACCACATACACCAAGACTTGCCTGGGAATGCTTTTATATCCCAGCACCAAAGATTATCAAGATGCCGAAATGTGGTATCAGGAACATAAAATTAGAATCAGTTTTGTGAATTTGAATCAAGATTGGAGGTTAATAAAAGATAGTTTATTAAAATTACTAAAATAATGGTTTTCAAGATGTTTCATTTTCATATTATCATTCCTTAAAATAATATTTAAAATCAATATATTTGTTTATCAAATTGTTCAACTTCTAAAAAAATAGCCCTTTTCCCTCAATGAGCATTACACAAATACAAGAAAACATTCAAACCTTAATAGCCAACATCCAGGAAGAAACCTTCATCTATAATTTATTATTGGCCTACGATACTCCCAAGAGTACGATTAAACGCCTGCAAGCCGATGGAGGGTTAAATCTTTCCAAAAACTCGAATGAAATACTTTGGAAAAATAAATTGTGGTTTAAGCATTTAGAGAGTGAGTACCTTTATTCTGCTTTTGAACAAATCAAAACCAACGAGACCGGCCTCAAACACAAACCAAGGTTCGTAATTTGCACTGATTACAAAACTTTTATAGCACTCGATACCAAAACAACTGATACACTAAATATTCCTATCGAAGAACTTTCGAGGCATTTCGATTTCTTTCTGCCTTGGGCAGGCATGGAAAAAGCACAGGCAATTTACGAAAACCCTGCAGATGTAAAAGCGGCCGAACGCATGGCCAGGCTTTACGACGAAATCAAAAAAGACAATATTACTACCACCAAAGAGGAAGTACACAATCTCAACGTGTTTTTGAGCCGTTTGCTTTTTTGTTTTTTTGCTGAGGATACAGGCATTTTTGAAACCGCACAGTTTACCAATGCCATCAAAAACCACACGCAAACCGATGGCAGCGACCTAAACACCTATTTGGATACGCTCTTTGAGGTGATGAACACACCTTTAGAAAAACGCAGGTCAGTGAGCGGAGCCGAACTGCCGCAGTTCTTAAACAACTTCCCTTATGTAAACGGCGGATTATTCCGAAACCGACATTTTGCCCCCACATTTAACCGTAAAAGCCGTGAAGCAGTATTGGCCAATGGGGAATTGCAATGGAAAGACATAAACCCCGATATATTTGGCTCTATGATACAGGCGGTTATTACGCCTGAGCATCGTGGGGGTATGGGTATGCACTACACTTCGGTGCCTAATATTATGAAGGTCATAGAGCCGCTTTTTCTTACAGAGTTGTACGAAGTATTTGAATCAACTCTTTCATCCCACTCAGGGGCTGACAAAACCAAAAAGCTAAAAGAATTACTCAAACGTATAAGAAACATAAAGGTTTTTGACCCAGCTTGTGGGAGTGGTAATTTTCTAATAATTGCCTACAAAGAGCTACGAAAACTGGAAATGGCCATATTTAAAGAACTGGACAAGCTACAAGGCAAGCTAGGCTCTGGCACTTTTGACTTTGGTGAAAGTTCTTTTTCAGAAATAAGCCTCAAAAACTTTTATGGCATTGAGCTAGACGACTTTGCCCACGAAGTGGCCACGCTAAGCCTTTGGCTGGCCGAACACCAAATGAACCAGTTATTTTTTCAAGAATTTGGCCGTACACGCCCAGCTCTGCCACTTATGGAAACAGGAAATATTGTACATGGAAATGCATGTAGATTAGATTGGGAAAAAGTTTGTCCAAAGATTGAAGGCGATGAGATATATATATTGGGAAATCCACCGTTTCTAGGTACTAGAAACCAAAATTCAGTTCAAAAGGACGATTTAGTAATTGCTTTAAGTACAATAGAGAATTATAAGTCACTAGATTATATAGCATGTTGGTTTTTTAAAGCCTCAAACTATATTCTAAATTTTAATTCACAATTTGCTTTTGTTTCAACTAACTCTATTTCCCAAGGAGATCAAGTTTCAATTTTTTGGAAACCAATTTTATTTAAACTAAATCTAGAAATTTCATTTGCTTATCAGTCATTCGTTTGGTCAAATAGTGCAAAACAAAATGCTGGAGTTACAGTAATAATAACAGGAATTAGAAATATTAATTCGAAGCCTAAAATAATATTTAATAAAAACATTCGAAAATCAGTATTTAATATAAACCCATATCTTGTTGAAGGTCATAATTTATTTATTGGGAGAATAAGTTCCTCAATAAGTAAGCTACCCAAAATGATAAAAGGTAGTATTCCAGCTGATGGGGGATTTTTAATCTTAAGTGAAGAGGAAGCATTAATTTTAAAGAGTAAACTAGAAAGTGCCTCTTTAGATCCCTCAATTATAAAAAGATTTATCGGTGCTCAGGAAGTAATTGATAATTTACTAAGATACTGCATTTATATAGATGATTTAAATTTACCCGAATATTTAGAAATTGATTGGATCAAAAAAAGATTGGATGGGGTAAAAAAAATGCGTGCTGAAAGTACAAAAAAAGCAACTCAACTTTTATCTACATCACCGAATAGGTTTGCAGAAGATAGATATTTTAATCAAGAATGCTTGCTTGTACCAGTTGTTACATCGGAAAGAAGGACTTATGTACCTATAGTATTTATGGAAAAAGGTCCAGTTATTTATGCCTCGGCCCAAGCTATCTATCAGCCTCGACCCTATATTTTTTCCATAGTAACATCTCGCATTCATAATGTTTGGGTTAAAGCCTTAGCTGGAAGATTAAGGACTGACATTCGTTATTCGTCAGCTCTTTGCTACAATACCTTCCCCTTCCCATCCATCACTTTAGCCCAAAAGCAGGAATTAGAAAAAAATGTGTTTAGAATATTGGAAGAAAGAGAGGCCCACAGCGAGAAAACCCTTGCTCAGCTATACGACCCCGAAAAAATGCCTGAAGGCCTAAGAGAAGCTCACCTCCAAAACGACCTAGCGATAGAACGCTGCTATCGTGAAAAACCCTTTGAATCAGACGAAGAAAGGCTGGAATACCTTTTCAAACTTTATGAAAAGATGATAGAGGAAGAAAAGAATAAGGGGACGTTATTTGAAGGTGCAAAGAAAACTAAAAAGAAGAAGGGATGAAACACTGGAAAACAATCATAGGAATCTTTATTGGCTTAACCATTTTTGGTTTATTCCTGCCTTTTATTATTACTCAAATTTCTATAGGTTTAGATTTAGGTCGAGCTGATGCCAACGAGATTGGTGATACCATTGGCGGAATATTAGGACCTTACTTTAGTTTTATTGGGTCTGTTTTACTGGCCTATACTATTTATTTGCAGATTGAGTACAGAGTAGCGGATAAGAAAAAAGGTTTTGACAATCTGATTTTTGATGGATGTATGGATTCTCTAAGCAGAGTAGAAGAAAAAATTCATGAATTGAATTTCATACATCCTGAAGAGAAAAGTTCAATTTTAACTGGTGGCTTGCACCACAAAGAAATACTAGAAAGAAAAAAGAAAGAATCTTCAATTAAATGCGACGAAATATATAATGGCTTGACTAGCCATATGATATTGTTTAATGAAAATAACATTAGCGAAAAAGGCTATCATAGAATCCTAATAAACAAAATTGATAATCTAATATCAATATTTGGGAAGCACGAATTAGATATCTGGAATAATCCAAAGAGAGCCGACCAAAAAAGTCCTATGTTTTTCAGACTTGCATCGTTAACAAAGTTTGATTATGTTAAGAATATTATTCATGAGATTATTATTCTCAAATCAACTTATCAGACAATTCATGACTCTAATTTCCAAAAAGAAGAGGTGCAACAATTAAATGAAACCCTCACTTGGTTAAGTAGTTTTGAAGATGACTTAAGAAATTACTTCAAGCTAAAAGGCGAACTTCCATTTGTTCTAGATTTTGGTGATGGTCCAATTTTGAATGATGATAACAGAGAAACCTACAATTCTATAAAGGCTGAAATGAAAGTTATTGAGGATAAGTATGTTTTAAGTGATGAGATTGATGGTCTAGAAAGTACTAGTAATTAATAGAAATGAAAAAGGATTTAACAACATCGGCGATAGACCGCCAAAACATATTAAACAATCCTGTTGCTTTAGATACTATTCAGAAGCAACTAGGTATTACAGGCATGTTGTATGATAATGAATACAGGTTTACAACTGCACAAATTGCAGATTATTTTGAGGTAAGTACTAAAACAATTAAACGACAAGTAGATTCTTTTAATGATGAACTTACAGCTAATGGATATACAGTTCTTAAAGGACAGAAACTAAAGGAGTTTAAAAGTCTATTTAGTCATTTGTTATATAACGATATAGATGATGATGCTTCACAGAGGGACATTGATGTCCCTCTGTCAATAGAAGATACTGATAATAAGGACGTAACTAATGATAAAACTATTAATACTAATAAGAAAGCACTAAGTAGATTAAAAGCACTTGCAGTATTTAACTTTAGAGCATTGCTTAATATTGGTATGCTTCTAACAGAGAGTGAGAAAGCAAAAGCTATTAGAAGTAGGATGTTAGATATAGTAATAGATAGTTTAAATCAAAAACTTGGTGGTACAACTAAATATATAAACCAAAGAGATGAAGAGTTTTTGGTGGCTATAACTAGAGAACCTGAATACAGGAAGGAGTTTACGAGTGCATTAGGCAGGTACTTAAACATGGGCAATGAGAAGTACAAATATTTCACAGATGAGATATACAAATTAATATTTCATGAAAACGCATCAGAATATCGGACAATACTAAAATTAGAAGCTAATGAAAATGCCAGAAGTACCATGTATGCTGAGGTTCTTAAGTTAATAGCATCCTTCGAAATCGGTATTGCAGACGAACTTAAAGATAAATATAGTGATTTAGGTAGGCAGTTAGAGCCGTCTGAATTAAAAGAACTAATAATTAATTTTGCAAGTAAACGTCATTGGCGACCTCTTTTGGAGGATGCACGTGTAAAAATGGCAAGCAGAGATTATGGTCTTAGAGATGTGATCCATGAGCGGTTAACCCCATATATCAAAAGTTTAACGTCAGATGATTTTCAAAAATTCGTTGGTGAAAATAGCCAAGATTTAATAGAGCGAGTACTAGAAAACCCCGCATTATTAGAGGTATTTAAAAGATTAAAAGATAGATGAAAGACTTTTTTTATTTTGATACTGCACATGCAATAGAGGTTCATGATGAAATCATCAAAAACTCAGGAGGTAGCTTAGGTATTCTTAATGCTGGCCTATTGGATAGTACCTTGGACCATATTCAGAATGAATTATATTATCCTAATATTGAGGAAAAGGTAACTCATTTATTTTTTTCTATAAATAAAAATCATTGCTTCAGTGATGGCAACAAGCGTGCTTCAATAGTATTGTCAGCCTATTTTTTAGAATTAAACGGTTATTCCGAAAAGGTCGATAAGTTTATTCTAAGAATGGAGGACAATGCTGTGCATGTTGCAGATAATAGAATCGATAGAGAGCTTCTTTACGAAATAATAAAATCAATTATACATGAGGATGATTTTTCTGAAGAATTAAAATTAAGAATTTTCAATGTCTTATCATAAATAAAACTATGCCAGATATAGTCCATGTAACCTACGCCCAAACAGGCCAAAGCTCCAATACTAATCAGTATGGAATGCGAGAAATGCAACAAAAAGCCTATGAAGCTCGTGAGGCTCAATATTTACTCTTAAAAGCCCCACCAGCATCGGGCAAAAGCAGAGCATTGATGTATATAGCCTTAGATAAACTAACCAATCAAGACATAAAAAAAGTGATTGTGGCGGTGCCTGAAAGATCCATCGGCGGATCTTTTGGAAATACCAAACTTAAGGAAGCTGGTTTTTTTGCCGATTGGGAGTTAAATGATAATTTTAATTTATGTACTCCGGGAAGCGATGACTCGAAAAGCAAAAAGCAGTCTTTTAAGAATTTTCTGGATAATGACGAAAAAATTCTAGTATGCACCCATTCAACACTCAGATATGCAGTTGAAGAAATAGAGGAAGAAAAATTCAATAATGTTTTACTTGCCATTGACGAATTTCATCATGTTTCTGCCGATGTAGAGAGTCGCTTAGGAGAACAACTTCGTAATATCATTACAAAATCTTCTGCCCATATTGTGGCCATGACAGGCTCCTATTTCAGAGGCGATGCTGTGCCAATTCTTAGACCTGAAGATGAAGCCAAATTTGTAAAAGTAACATACAATTACTACGAACAACTAAATGGTTACAAATACCTCAAATCTTTGGGTATTGGTTATCATTTCTATCAAGGAAAATACACCTCTGCAATAATGGAAATTTTAGATACCAACAAAAAGACCATTCTGCATATCCCGAATGTAAATTCAGGCGAATCAACCAAAGATAAATATAAAGAAGTAGGGATCATTATTGATAGTATAGGCGACATTGAAAAAACAGATTCTGAAACAGGGGTCATTTATGTTAAAAGAAAAGGAGATGGGAAAATTTTAAAGGTTGCCGACCTGGTAAATGATAATGCCACTGACCGAAATAAAATCCAAAATTATCTCCGTGAAATGAAGTCTATTGACGATATGGATTTGATAATCGCCTTGGGTACGGCAAAAGAAGGATTTGATTGGCCTTATTGCGAGCATGCTCTTACAGTGGGATACAGAGGCTCATTAACAGAAATTATACAGATAATTGGTCGATGTACCAGAGACAGTGAAAATAAAACACATGCTCAATTTACCAATTTGATCGCCCAGCCCGATGCTGCCGACGATGAAGTTAAGACATCAGTAAACAACATGTTAAAAGCCATTACTGCATCTTTATTAATGGAACAGGTAATGGCACCCAACTTCAAGTTTAAAACTAAAGTTTCGGATGATGACAAGTCAAATCCAGGAGAAATAAAAGTTAGGGGTTTTAGAACTCCAACTTCTAAAAGGGTTAAGGATATAGTAGAATCTGATTTAAATGACCTCAAAGCAACAATTCTGCAAGACGCATCAATGCTAAGGGCATTACCCGGCACAATTGACCCCGAGGTGATAAACAAAGTATTGATACCCAAAATAATAAAAGAAAAATATCCTGAATTAGACGAAAATCAAGTTGAGGAAGTAAGGCAATATGTAGTGCTTGACTCGGTAGTAAAAAATAACCTTTTAATTGATGTCAATGAATTAAAATCGGCCATCCAAAAAGACGAAAGTATTCTTAAAGCCATCAGTGAGAATCTACCTAAAAATCAAATTGACAATCAACTTATTCCAAAGGTTATCAAAACAATATATCCTGATTTAACCGATGATGAAGCTAATTCTTTCAGCAAAATGGTGATTGCTTTACCCAAAAATACGGATGGAGTGCCACCTGCTGACAAGCGTTTTATCAGAATGGCTGGAAGTTTTATTGATATAGATGAACTGCATATTGACTTAATCGATAGTGTAAATCCATTCCAAAAAGCTTATGAGATCCTTTCTAAGGACGTTACTCCAAAAGTTTTAAAAGTGATACAGGATGCTATTGAAGTTACAAGAATTACTATGGATTTTGAGGAAGCAAGAATTTTGTGGCCCAAAATCATAGCTTTCCAATCACAGAATAACAGACCTCCAAATATCACTTCGCAAGACCCTTTGGAGCGTAGAATGGCCGAGTGTATCATTTATCTAAAAGAAGAGAAAAGAAAGCAAGCCAATGGATAAAAAGAGCATACTAGATGATATTTTCTCAAATGACCCTTTTGGTTTATTAGATATAAAGCCCAAAGTTTCTCAATCCAGAAATGAAGAGGAGCGACTGATTTCTTCTTTCGAAGAAATTAATTCCTTTTATGAAAAAGAACAAAGAGAGCCTCAGGAATCTCAAAATATGCAGGAGAGAACCTTATTTTCACGATTATCTGCATTACGGAAAAACCATTCCAAGACCTTAGCTTTAAAGCCTTATGATAGATTTGGCTTACTGAATATTTTACCTCAGAAAGAATACAATTCTTTGGATGATTTATTGCAAGATGATTTGTTAGGTTTATTAAGCGATGATTCAGAAGGGCTATTTGATTTAAAACATGTTAATTACAATGAAGATAGAGCGAGTGCCGAATTTGTAGCAAGGAGAAAGCCCTGTAAAGATTTTGAACAATTTGAGCCTATACTACAAGCAGTACAAAAAGACCTCTCATTGGGTAAAAGAAAACTGGTTAATTTCAATCAGGATAATCTTCGGGTAGGAGCATTTTATGTTCATAATGGTATTTTGTTTTATCTCAAAGAAATTAACATCACCCAGAAAGAACATTATAAACCCGATGGTACCAGAGTCAGAGAAGACGGTCGAACACGGTGTATTTTCGAAAACGGCACTGAATCAAACATGCTAAAGCGTTCTGTTGAGAAAATCTTATATGCAAATGGAAAAGTAGTAACCGAAAATTCTGATGATGTTGCGACCAGCTTATCGAATCAAGGAAATGAAATAAATGAAAATGACCAGGCTTTTGGGTACATATATGTTTTACGTTCAAAAAGTACGGACCCGGCAATAAAAAATTTAAAAGACCTCTATAAAATTGGTTATTCGAGTGTAGAAATATCTGATCGCCTAAAAAATGCATCAAAAGAACCAACCTACCTTATGGCAGAAGTAAAGCTAGTTATGAGTTTCAAATGCTATAACATGAATCCTCAAAAACTTGAGATGCTTTTACATAATTTCTTTGGTTCTGCATGCTTGGACATTGACATCTTCGACGAAAAAGGCCAGAGACACACCCCAAGAGAGTGGTTTATCGCACCTTTGAATATTATTGAGGAGGCGGTGGAGTTGGTGTTGAATGGAAAGATAATAAATTATAAATATGAGCCTTTAGATCGTAAAATTTCACAGAATTATTATTAAGTATAGAATTTTGATCTATTAATCAATTTTACTTATGTGGTTTCAAAATATACTTTAATAAATCATTTTTTTCTTAATTTTTATTTAACACAAAAATTTTTTCAAAATCGAGAGCATCAAACTTAAAAAATTCACCAATTTGTCGAATATTTAAATCAGTGCTTTTTTCAAAATTTTCTTTATTATAGTTATTATCTATTTTTGTCAAAGTAAGTTTAACCGTTTCATTATATTTTTTTAATACCGGAATAACCTCCGATTTATTAGAGTTTGCATTTAGCTTAATAATTTCTGTTTTAAAATTATCAAATTTATCAATTTCAAAAGGGTTCTCTTTCAAATAATTGTCATTCAATAAATCAACTTTTAATATTATAGATGTAATGTATTCGTAGATTTTTTTTTCCAATTTTTTACAATTAAAATGCTATTCCAAAATATTCTATATCATAAATTTCCCAATTACCCATTGAATTTTTCACCAGGTAATAATATTGGGGATAATAATTGGGTGTCATATAACCCCCTGCTGGTTCACTTCCATTATTTTTATACCATCTCAAATACCAATATTCTGATGTTTCTACTTTAATTGTATCATTCGTAATTTTTAAGACTTTGATATTATCAATATGATGTTTATTCAGTGCTTTTTCATATTTATTTAATGAAAGGCCATCTTTTTTATGTTGTTTTAAGGATGCAATAAGTCTTTTTCTAATTGGTGCATTTTTGGAAAAGCTTTTTTCAAACCAGGAAGTGTCAATTGAAGGTAAATTGTAATATGCTTGAATTTCATATTCTCCCTCATTTTTAATTAATTGCTGAATTTTAGCACCTTTAGTATCAATGAAAAAATATAAAGAACTAAAAAATATAAAAATAGCTGTAAGACTTCCAAAAATCCTTATCCCCCTATCCTTTGACCAAAAATCATTTAAAAAATCCTTAAATTTATTGGATCCTTGAGCTCTATTTAATTCCTTAATTGTACCTAAACTTACAAATCCCCAAATTACAACATCAGAATAATCCAAACCTTTTCTAGTTTTAGAGGTTTCATCATAATACTTCTCAATGATTATTTTTAATCTTTCAAAGGACTTAAGCTGACTTTCAAATCCAATGTAGGCCCAAAGATATAATAAAATGAATGGTGTCAAACAAATAAAAATTGAGGTTCCTACTATTATAAATTTACCCCCTGTAACATTAATTTCCCAATTGAAAGTTATTGCTAAAAAAAAAGATATAAAAAAAATGTTGAAATGATAATGAGCCCCTTTATTGGTGTAGGCCACCTTAAAATCTTTAAAATTTGCAATGTAATTATTTTATATAATCTTTCACCAATATATTTCCTTACGGTTAACAGTTTAGGGTGCTTTTGTAGTCTCTTCTTCGTCCTCGAATTTAATTTATATCTTTTTAAATTTCCTTTTTTCCCTCTATATCTTCTAAAGAACAATATAAAAATATAAGTTAAAGAAAATAAATTCAAGAAAATTAAACCCGTAAATACTAAGCTGTCAAAGTTTAATATTTTATCATGGCTATCGAGAAATGTGGTATATATACTACTGTTTTCATCATCGATTCCAGATAATAACAATACTATAAAAGTATACATAATAACAAATTCAAAAATTGGATGAAATTTTGCCTTTGTTACCTCTTCAATTAATTTATTATTGACAGTAATTTTTATTTGATTATTTTCTTTATCAGCTAAAGTAACATTTTGTTTTTTCAACAACAACGTATAGTAATTTACTTTATCAACAATTTTTTCAATTGCCTTGACAAATGGGGGATATTCTAAGTCGCTTTTAAAACCCTCATTGTTTTTTCCTTCAATATAGACATTGGAAATTACAATCGATATTTCATCGAGGATTTTTGTACCTAGTAATAAAGATATTATTCTTTTCCTGATAGGCCCAATAATATTCCTTAAAATTGTACTGAATACTATTAAAACACCAAATAGAATTTCGAATAATGAATTAAAGCTGTTTAATTGAAAACCATCAAATTGATTTAGCATTAATAATAAGTATTACACAGAAGTAGAGTTTTGGATTAAAAATTTAAACCGATCATTAAGGACTCTTGTCCTAACAGGGTCATTAAAATTTACTAACGCTTTATGGAGGTCTTCCTCAATTACCTCTCTATATCCAGTTCCATCGAATGTTGCAAAATATCGGATTAAACCTAAATTACTATTATCATTTAAATTAAAAACTTTTACGATTTCAGGGTTACTTTTAAGCATATTGATTAAATCATTTTCTTTTATTTCTCCATAAAAAATAATATTTAGCTTAACTTTCCTTTGTATAAATTCTGATAAATAACTTTCTAATTCAGAATATCCTAATAGGTCGATAAAAACTTGGACACAAAACTAAGTTAACAATTAATTAGATTTGTGTATGTCAAAACATCAAAAAACATGGTCATCAGATGAGAAGGAGAAAATAGTTCTTCATTCTATCCAGCATGGCGTTAGTAAAACATCAAGGGAGTTTGGGGTTTCTACAGTGAGTATTTACAGTTGGAAAGAGAAGTTTGAGCAACTGGGTAAAAATGGTTTGCAATCAGGAGCAATGACCGACTCTGAGCGAGAACTTAAATTATTGCGTCGTGAAAACGAAGCTCTGAAAAGGATTGTGGCCGAGAAAGAATTAGCCATTCAGATTAAAGATTCCCTTTTAAAAAAAAGCCAGTCAATAAAGAAATGAAGATCATGGTTGTTGATGAATTTCTGGAGCAAGGCAAACCCAAAAACATAGTATTAAAACATGTTGGACTGTCGAGAAGTAGCTATTATTACACTTCTACCGGCACAAAAGCCGGGAAAAAAGCATCTCGAGTTGTTTATGACATAGACGACAACCGACATGATTTAGACTATGTTTTACAAGAAGTTAAGACACTTTTAGAAGGTGAGTTTGTTGATTATGGCTATTATAAAACTTATCGCTATTTAAACCAGGAAAAGGGTTTAAAGATTGGTGCATATAGAACCTATAATCTTATGAAGGAGCATAATTTATTGAAGTTTCAACGTAATAAGACCAAAAGAACAAGCAGAAATTGGGTAAAAGAACTCGTGCCAAATGTACAAAGTGAATTTAGTTTCTTGGAATTTGATATTAAGTATGTTTATGTACAAGGAACTCATTCAAATGCACAAGTATTGACTATTTTAGATGTTTATTCAAGGTGGCAACTGGCTCAATATATCGCAAATTCTATTAAATCCGAAGACGTAATAAATCTCTTTGAACAGGTTTTTCAGACCTATCCTATGCCAAAACAATTCATCGTCAGAAATGATAATGGATCGCAATTTGAAGCAACAATCGTTCAGGAATATTTAAGAAAAAGGGTGTAAATCAGGAATTTACCAAGCCTGCTACCCCCGAGCAAAACGCACATATTGAGGCGTATCACTCTATAATGGAAAGTGCTGTATGTCAAAGACTTGAGTTTGAAAATTTAGAAGATTTCAAACAAATAATGACAAGGTGGAAGAAATTTTATAACTTCGAGAGAATTCATGGTGGATTAGGATACAAGTCACCTAAAAAATTCCTGGAATCAATAGGTGTCAAAATTGACCCAAAATGGGTAATGTAAATTAATTATCGTGTCCAAGTAATTGCGTTTAAGACAATATTCTGGATCAGATTTTAATAAGGCTTTTGTAAAAATATTAACTTCAGTATTTGCCAGAGCAAAAATATGTTTAAATATTATAATAGCTTTTTTTAGAAAATCATTACCGATGATAGCATAAAGCTTCTTTTGAGCATAATAATTTACAACATCCTCATATTTTTCTAAATCTAGATTTAAACTATTAGATACACTAGTTACATGTGATAGTATAGTTTTTGCGTCAACAGGTTTTTTTAATGTTAACAAATTTGATTTTATTTTGCCCATAGATTTTTTTATTACTATCTGATTCTTAATCAAATGACGTGCTAAATTATTACAAAATTTCAAAAAATAGTTATTTTTTGAAAAAAAATTGAATTGTTTTTTATTGTTAAATTAAAATTTTATTAAACGGTACCACATATTTTAAATATTTAAATCTATTAAATCATGATTTATTTATAAAAAGCAGTTTTATAAAACATAATTAATAAGTTACATCCCATTATTTAAATGAATTTGTTTAAAATTCAATGTAATTATAAAAAAACAACATAATTTTAACTAAATAATCTTTAGTTTAAACTTTTGAATCTCTTAATAATATTTCCCAAATTTTTATAATTAACTAAATGAAAAAAATAATAAAACTCCACAATCTTTACATAGGCCTAAAATTTGTAGTGATTGCAGTTCTTTTTTCTTCCTATTCAAATGGTTTCTCTCAATCCATTAATTGTGGTATAGACGATAGCATTATTTCTGATGACATTAAGCAATTAATGATTATTTCTTCAAAAGGTACTACAGAAAGTAAAGGAAAATTGAAAGCAGATGACCTTTTACTCTGTAATTTAGGTATTGAAATAGATTCTCATACTTACAAAGAGTTTGGCAATGACACGCTTGCTATAACTTTGGCTGTTCTCAAAATGGTTAATAATGCAAATGAGATTACTGAAAAAGAACTAAATATTAAGCTTCATGCCGCTTCAATTAATATTTGGAAAGATGAAAGCCTTGATCCTTTTCACGGAGTTTCAAATATTTTTATTTCTTTGTCTAAATTAAATAGTATATATCCAAATCGTGATTATAATATTAGAGGTTTTGATATCCTGGTTTATTTACCAACTAAGACTCTTGAAGGAGCAGGTGGTCTTGCAAGTGGTATTGGCAGTAAAGAGTGCGTTTCACCATTGGGTGACATAGGCACATTAGTTCATGAACTTGGCCATAATTTTGGCTCCGTTCATACTCAAAATTGTAATTGGCCTGGTGGTCCGCTAGATTATTGTTATCAGATGGAGGGGAATTGTTATGAAAATGCTTTAGAGGTTAAACAAGGAACCGTAATGAGTTATTGTCCAAAAGGCAATATTTTTACATTTCATCCATTATGCAAATCAGTAATAAACAATTACACATTAAAAGTTTTAAAAAAAATTACATCAATCCCGGAAAAAATATTTCTTCCAAATGAAGTAACAAATAATAAAAACAAATTCCTCTTCAGCTCAAGTACACTTGCTCAAAATTACATTTATGAAATATCTTCTGACAAGAATTTTCAGAATATCCTTGATAAAGATACAACCCTAATTAATTATATAAATCTTAATGCTACACAAAGAAACCAGGAATATTATATTAGAGTAAAGTCGATAAATTATCTGGGAGAATCTAGTTGGTCTAATATTTTGCTCTTGAAAAACTCCAATACATATTTGCAAGTTCCAAAAGTTTTCAAACCCCTGGATGGTGCGAAAGGAATTGATATTTCAAAGAGTATTCGATTTGAATTAGGCTATATTGAAGGAGTTTCTAGTTACGAAATTCAAATTACTAGCTATCAAGAATCAGAATTTTTAAATGCTCTCACATTTTCTTACAATAACGACAAACCAATAGAAATTAATTCTCAGAGCTTAAATCGCTTTAACGACGAAGTCTTGATTTGGAGAGCTCGATCCATAGGGGATAAAAGCATAAGTGATTGGTCTGAAATCAAAAAAATTATACCAAAATTTAGAAATTCACCGATTAAGGTATCTTTCTTTGATACCAATAACGCCCCAACAAACTTCCTTTTGTTTACATCAAAATATTCCAAGGAAGAGATTCGGCTCACAATTTCAGAAAATATCGATTTTTCAGCCCCAATCGTTTTAGTATCAAAAAGAAATTTAGATATTACAATAAATGGAGCTACTTCTTTTTTAATAGATAGTTTGAAAAGCAATACTTCCTATTTTCTTAAAGTTGACTTTATAAATTCTTTGCTATTTCCAAACAAAAATTTACCGAATGGTATAATTGCATCCTATTCATTTTCTTTTAAAACTACTAGCTCTGAAGATAAAACATTTAATACTTTGATTCATCAAGACAATTTTAAAGAACTTGGTGTAAACATAAAAGAACTAGTTTTAAGTAAAGGATTGCTTTATTTTATTTCAGAAAATAGCCTCATTAATTTAAATACACAAAACCTTTCATTGAAAAAAATTAATCGCCAAAATTCTAATGGAGATTTTGGCTCTACTCAATTCTTTAATTTTTTACGAGTTGATGATTATGGGAATATTTGTAAAATTGTTGAATTGGCAAAAATTTATCAATACTCAGGAATTTTCCCTAAACCTGTTTATACACTTAGAAAATATGAGCCTGGCTCTCTAAGTTTAATATCCTCTGAAGAATTTTTTCCTGACTTTCCGGCCTATACTATTAAAGATATTGAACCTAACAATAATCTACTTAATGATGGAAATAAAATCTATAAAATCACAAATGGTAATCTCTTACCCGTTACCAATATTCCCATTAAATCCAATATTTTATATTCGAAAGGTAAGATTGTATGGTTTTCATTTCCTATCCCAGAAAGCTCAATTACTGGATTAATAGAATATGATTTTAATAGTAACAGTTTTAAAACAATAATCTCACCTTCTACAAGTCCTGGTATATCAATTTCAAATTTTAAAATTGATTCAAAAGGTAATTATTGGGCAGTAGTATCAGGGAAAGGTTTAGGGAAGTTTGATGGTATAAGCTGGTCATTTTTTAACAATTTAAATTCTCCCTTAAGCCAAACAATTAAAGGATTTGAAATAAACAAGAATGATGATATTTTTGTGCTAGATTTATCTTCAAATAATTTCGAAAGGGTTCATAAATTCTCTAAGAATTCATGGTCCTTATTGTTAAATAACCTGCCTTTTTATTCATTTTTAAAAATTGATGAGCAAGACAACTTATGGTTTAATATAAATCTTTCAACACTTCTGAAAATTGATAAATGTTTTTTAATTACTCAACCCAATATTTCTACTAAATCAAATTTAGTAGAAATTGGACAAAATATTTTATTAAAGGCTGAAGGTTGCGAGAATGTATCCTGGAAATGGAAAAGCGAATTGGAAAGTGGGCAAAAAAATATTTTTGGGAGCAATTTATTTGATTTTACAATAAATAGTAGTACTTCTTTTTCTGCAAGTTGCATTTCTAATGGTTGTTTTGGCCCTGAATCATTAATTCAAATTGGCATATTGCCAAGTATAAAATTAGGTAATGCCTTGCCAAATAGTGTTTGTTTAAAAGATGAGCTCGTGTTATCACCAAAAATAGAAGGAAATTTCAATATGGAAAATCGCTTTTATGTCAAATTAAAATTAGACGATAAAACTCTTTTGTTCCCAATTGAAAAAAAGCCGAATGGATCCTGGGTTATGAAAATTGGGGCAGCTATATTAAACGGAAAATATTCTCTTTCAATCTTTAGTTCTTCCCCAACTATAAACTCAGAAGACTCAATAAGTGTCTACTTATCAAATGCTCCTATTTCCAAAATTATTGGCAATAACACAATATGCGGGAATAATTTTAACAATTTATCAGCTGTAGTTGAAAAAGGCACAAAACCATTTAAATTTCTTTGGTATAAAGATTCTATAATTTTTGAAAATTCAAATAATTCTACTTTAACAGTTAATTCAGCAGGAACTTATAAATTAAATGTAATCGACGCCCTTAATTGTAGTTCAATAAGTAATGAATTTAATATTACTCATTTTGATTACCCTCCCTTGCCATTTATTAAAAAAAGTATTGGATTTATACTTTTAAATACCCCCGATACATTACAAATATCTACAAATCCACAATATCAAATTGAATGGGAAAAAGATGGGGACGTTATTCTTGGTGAAAATTCGAATAAAATTATTGTTGATAAGCCTGGTTTTTATCAAGCAGTTATTAACAACAATGGCTGTAAAACATATAGCAGTAATATTTATATTGATGTAGTTTTAGGGGCTGAACTAGATAATTTTAACATTGAATTTTTCGTATTTCCAAATCCATCTAATGATTTTATTTTCGTTGAATTGACTTCTAAAGATAATATCAATGGAAATTTGTTTTTAGTTAGCTCGAATGGAAATATTTTAAAACATTTTATTATTAAAGACGAATCTTCCTTTTCAAAGAATGTCATTATTGAAAATTTATCTCCAGGAGTCTATTATCTCAACTTTTCAAATGATAAATTCTCTAAATCTTTTAGAATTGTAAAAAAATAAACTTTTAAAGACAAGAGACTAATTAAATCAAATATCTAATATTAACCTATTAGTTTATTATTTAAAAAAATGGTAGATTAAGCTTTTATGTCGCTTATGTCTTTCCTACCCCTCCCCAGCCCATCGTTGTTTTTTCTTGCATACTTTTTGCCCCCAGCCGCACACATAGCACATTGTTTTCTTCGTTCCTCAGAAAAACAAAGAGCTATTCCAGCCGCACAGCAAAAAGACATTCTGCTTAAATAGTTATATTCTGCCAAGAAGATATGCCAGAAAAAACAACCCAAAGCTACTTAAACATAATAGAGTATTATATAACCAGCCGTAGGTTCCGCTATCGCTCCAGGGTCGAGCCCCTGTTTATATAATTCTATTATGTTAAGTAGCCGCACGGCCAACGCACAAAACCTTGCTACGTAAAGAGTAGGCCACAATTCCCCACCACCCTTTTAGCGGTGCAGCCTATAAGTAAAGCATAAATTCTTTCCATCCATGTGTCTTAGGAAAGTTCATTCATTGCACGTCATAATATTTAGCAATAACAGGAATCAAGCCCACGTCAGCCATTCCGTTCCATTCATTTCACTATCCTAAGCCATCGCACAGCATCAGTAGCTCATGGATTTGGCTCTCCCACCCTTCCGCACATCCCGGAATAAATCCATGAGCCACACATGCTTTTTCCAGCCACACCTTTTTTATAGGTATGCTTTCCTTATAGTCTGGGTCTACCTTGCCCCCATTGCATTGTACCTGTTTCGATTTTAAATTTATGGATATCTGCCACTGGTTGAAAGAAGAAAATTATAAACATCATAATGTGGCTTTTGAAGAAAATGTTTCATAATCCATTCACACACATCAGTATTGCCTTCAGCAAACTTTGCTTCCATCGTGTCGGAATAAAAAACGATTCTACAGTCTGCCTTATAGCCTTCTTTAGTTTGTCCTATTACCTTGATCTCACTTAAAGCCGGATTTCGTTTATTGTTTTTTGAAAAAACTTCAACCGTTATTTTTCGATGCACAAGTTTTTCCTCAATAGCACTTTTTAGTTTAATTAATACTTTATCCATTTATTCTTTCACACCGAAATCGACAATTGTATCAAGTCTCTGGAATAAAAATTCAAGCAGCTTTTTTAGATGAATTTCACAGCCTTTTTTAGCTTCGCTTGTCGTTTTGTACTCACAATCAAAAGATTGAAAAATTGATATTGAGCTTTTAAAACTCGCAATAAATGGCTTTTCAGAATTATTCTGGTTGATCTTGTTATTCCAATTCGGCTGAATGGAATAAGTAATAAATGGTAAGCTCAATATGGCATAGTTATTCCCTTCCATCCATATCAATGATAAATCCTTCATTTTCATAGCCCGAAATTAGTCTTGTTTATTTCGCATCCCTTGCCAATAATTTAAGCAACTTGATAATTGCTAAAAAAGTAAGTATCGACTTTTGTTGGAGGAATAATTATTCTCAAAAAAAGAAATAGCAAAGGTAAAGCGTCAAAATAGTGCAGTAAAGGTCAAGCCCTACGGGTTTTGATAAAAAAATCTCCACTACGCCAATCCGTGGTAGTATTTTTTTCTCAAAAACCTTGACAGCCCCATTTTGCCACTTTTTGAGGAGCATGTCTTTTTTTTCTTTTCTGTTTTCGAAAAAAAATATTAAAAGGTTGGTTTTGTTTCAAAAAGCCAATCATTTGCTCATATCAACCGCCAGAGGCCTCCAAATCCCGACTTCAACCTTATCCTCCAAAAATCTGAAAATGATAAATCCTGTGCGTAAAAAATTCATATGCTAAGTTAGTTTGGCGGCCAAACGCACAAGCCAGCACAAAAAAAATAAAAAAGACTACGGCATAAACACACCCAGCCGCACAAGGCCATCATTTATTCCGTTTCCTTTTGTATTTTTTTATCCGCCAAACTCTGAGAGGCATATAAATTTTTTACTTATGTCACAGTTTTCATCATCTTCAGCTTCAGAGTTTTTACCGCTTTCACCCTATGCATTCCAGCGTTTTGTTTCCAGGGCTTTCTTTATCCAGTCTCCCCGGCGTGGCGTCAGGGTTTTCAGGTTACCGGGTGGCTCTTACCTTTGGGTCCATTCTACAGGTCAGCGTTTCCTTTCAGCATTGCCCTTTTAGGGGCAGTGCATTCATTTTAACAGATATTTGATAGATGAGTCCACTATAAAGGATAGATATAGTATAAAAAAAATAGACCCCCTCGAAACGAAGGAGTCTATCCAAATATATTTAATACTTACAATGTTGAATTATATGCAGCTACCAATTGAAGCGAATGGCCACTATTTAGTAAATAATACTCATTATTAACTTTTTGGTAAAACTCAATACCAATGGCATTTAAAACGGTTGAGGAATCACTTATACCAACAAGTCCAGGGATATTAGTATCCAAAGAAATATTTCCTGTAGGTTGTTTGATATCCAAATAATCACTGTAGGTAATTGCACCTTTTTCATTGTTAGCGGGGTCTACTGATTCATAATTTCCAGATTGTTGATTATAGGCAAAGTCCGAAACGATTGCCAGAGCATTAATAAGCCTGAAATGAGTAGTACCGGCAGGTGCATTAACCATATTAGCAGGAATAAAGTCTGCAAAAGCTAAATTTGAGCCACTTCTATCCGTTTCGGGAGTAAGTGTAAAGGGAGCTGAAAGAATCCTTACCAGAGACTTATTTTTGTTAAAATCTAGCCCTGTTAGATATTGAGATTGTTGTGAAATAAGAATGGCCCGCTGCCCTCTTGCTTCTGATCCATCTTCAAGGTTAATCTTTTTCATGATTCCCGTAAGACGGCCTGTAAGTTGCGGGTCAGACATTTGTTTCATTAATGCAGAAAAACCCACTCTAATGGACTTCCCTGCCATTGCACAAGCTGTAAATTCTGACATATTTTCTCTAGTCCTTGCGAACTCGGGTGCTGTGAGAACTTGATCGCCAGTTGGTCCACCTTTAAGACCTGCAAAATAGCCTGAATTTCCTTTAATTTTGAAATGTCGTATATCACCGATAGTTCCGACATATTTAACGTGACCTGATTGCCTTGCCATGATACTATATTGTTTTAGTTTAAAATTATATGTAAATATAGTATCAAAAATTGGAATAAAAAAATATAACTATTTGATATTCAATATTTTACGATTTGTCTTTTATGCTACTTTGTGTTGTTTTGAATTACTTAAATCTTAATTATTTATCATTTTATATTTCTTTTGAATTGATTTAGTTATTTTTGTTAGGCCTAAAAATATTTGAAAAAGTGAAAGTTTTTTTTAGATACCTATTAGGTGACCTCAGATTTAAAGGGTTTACAAGACATTAAAAATCAATAAGTTACTGAAATGGTTCGAGTCCCGTCCGGACCGCCAAAAAGCTCTCAGAAATGAGGGCTTTTTTTGTTTATATTCAATTGTAAATTTAGAAAATAAATCGCGGATGAGCCCCGCCGGGTTGCCGTACCACCGTCCCGCCAAAAAGCTCTCAGAAATGAGGGCTTTTTTTGTTTATATTCATATGTAAATTTTGAAAATAAATCGCGATTGAGCCCCGCCGGGTTGCCGTATCACAGTCCCGCCAAAAAGATCTCAGAAACGAGGGCTTTTTTTGTTTATATTCATTTGTAAATTTTGAAAATAAATCGCGGATAAGCCCCGCCGGGTTGCCGTATCACCGTCCCGCCAAAAATTACTTAGAAATAGGGGCTTTTTTGTATTATTTGAATTCCTATAATTTTTCGGTTTAAACATTTTTTAAAGTTTTTATCTTACTATTTCAAAAACCCCCGTTTTTTCCTTTAAACCATCTTTGTTGAAATAAATTTTATATAAATATACACCAGTTGCCAAACTACTTTCTTTTAAACTTATTTCCAAAGACTTTTTAGATGATAATACATTATTAACATCTGAAACCTTATGTGTTTTTATTAAAACATTCCACCAATCGTAAATTTTTATTTCCTTCCTAGTACCAATAATACAATCCAAAAACATTGTTTATATCCTCTACTTCATACCTTGTTGAAAGTAAGGGACATATTTCAATATTTGATACTTTCAAAGGCTTTGTTATATAATTATTGCCAATAAAAACTTCAAAATGAGCTGAAATTGAATCATTTGGACATCCTGTTGATTGAAATTTTGCATAATAATTGCCTGTATTTGTTACCGAAAATGTGGAGTCAACAAACATTAATGCATTTGTGAAGGTATTTTACCATTTTTCAATTGCAAAAGAAATATCCACATAGCCCACTATCACAATTTCCATATACTTTGAATTTATTCCATAGTTATAGCATAAGTGTTAAGGACAAAATTTATTTACTGAATTACCCGTCAGGAATATTATTTTTGCAAAAAATTAATATTAATACATGAGAAAAGCAGAAATGATAACCGATAAGGGTACGATGTTGATTGAGTTTTATGATACCGACGCCCCTATTGCAGTTCAAAATTTTATTGATCTATCCAATAAAGGGTTTTATGATGGGCTTACTTTCCACAGGGTTATTCCAAATTTTGTGGTGCAGGGTGGAGATCCTGATGGTACAGGTGGAGGTGGTCCCGGTTATACTATTCCTTGTGAGCTGACCGGCGAATTGCAGTATCACGACAGGGGCGTACTTTCTATGGCCCACAGAGGAAGGAATACAGGTGGTTCTCAGTTTTTTATCTGCCACAACCGCCAGGGCACACAACATCTGGACCGCAACCATACTTGTTTCGGAAAAGTTATTGAAGGGCAGGATGTAATCGACCAACTCCGTCAGGGTGATAAGATTCAAAAGATTACGGTGATTGAGGAGGTTGCCTGATTATTTAGATTTTTTCAACCAAGCTATCTCTTTTTTTGGGATAGCTTTTTTTATGTTCTAAAATATTTTATTAAAAACGATTGGGGTAAACTTTTATATTTCAAAAAATTTATAATCGGCTTTTTGAAATAATCCTATGTACCACAACAAAGCTTAATAAAAACATTCTTAATTTTGTGAATGAAACAATGGGACCCAAAGAAAATTTCTGTAATAGTGCAGATATTCAAAAAAACAAATTCTAATTCTCTTAAAAAAGTATTCTTTGAGAACTAACATTTATCAATTTTAGAAATCGTAATCTCTAAAATAATTTAGTTTTTACGAAAAAATTCGAAAAAATAATATTTGTAAATTTTGTTTCATTTTTAAAATCATGCACTCGTTGTAAAATTCATGACTCATTTTTCTCTAAAAATAACAATAAAGTGAATTAGTTTGACTTTATGGAAGACCAAAAATTTATTATTATACGTGATGTAATTGGCCGTAAAAACCCTAAGCTTTTAAAATGGATGCCGGGGTTTTTATTAAGATATATTGAGCGGATAGTACATGAAGATGACATCAACGCTGTGATGAAAAACATAGGTCATCTTGAAGGCCTGGACTTTGTTGATGCCCTAATCACACAGGAATTAAAAGTAAATGTAGAACTGAAAGGAGCTGAAAACATTCCTCTTACCGGTGGTATTGTTTTTGCTTCAAATCATCCATTAGGAGGATTAGACGGAGTGGCATTTATGCATGCCCTTGGTAAGTACCGTAAAGACCTAAAGTTTCTGGTGAATGATATCCTGATGAACATAAAAAACCTTTGGCCGCTATTTATTCCTATCAATAAACACGGAGGTCAGGCAAGAGAAGCAATGCGTGCGATAGACGAAACCTATGCCAGTGACCAGGCAATGCTGGTTTTTCCGGCAGGTCTTGTTTCACGAAAACGTAAAAACGGAGTTATAAAAGATCTGGAGTGGAAGAAAAGTTTTATATCCAAAGCCAAAAAACACAAAAAAGATATTATTCCTGTTTTCATAGAAGGGCGAAATTCAGACTTTTTTTATAATTTAGCGAGATTTCGTAAAAACATAGGAATCGGAGCCAACATTGAAATGTTTTATCTGGCAGATGAGATGTTTGCACAAAGAGGAAAAAAAGTAACCATTGTAATAGGAAAACCAATTCCCTATACTCATTTTGATAGTTCGAGGACGGAACAAGAGTGGGCCGAAAAAGTAAAAGAGATTGTTTATGCCATGGCATAATAAAAAATATTTATGCAGAAAATATTAGAACCGATAGAAAGAGACGTGCTTAAAAAGGAGATAAATGAAACCACGTTTCTGAGATATACAAATTATGGTAATATTGAAGTTCACCTGGTAAATCACCACAGACAGCCCAATACCATTCAGGAAATAGGACGTTTGCGTGAGCTTACCTTCAGAGCGGCGGGCGGTGGTACCGGTCTGGCCGTAGATATTGATGAAAATGACACTTGCGATGATGCTTATGACCAGCTTATAACCTGGGATCCTGAAGAAGAAGAAATAGTGGCCGGTTACAGGCTAATCAGAGGTGGCGATGTGAGTTTAAATGCTCACGGAGTGCATAATTTATCTACTTCTCACTATTTTCATTTCTCTGAAAAATTTAAAAACGAATACCTGCCCCTTACCATTGAATTAGGCAGATCATTTGTGCAGCCCAAATTTCAACCGGGTAAAGATAACCGCAAAGGTCTTTTTTCATTGGATAACCTCTGGGATGGTTTGGGGGCAATCGTGGTTTTGAATCCTGACATCAAATACTTGTTTGGAAAAGTAACCATGTATCCGCATTATAATAAAGAAGCCCGGGATCTTTTGCTGTATTTTATGAATCATTATTTCCCAGACACCGAAAAACTGGTGTGGCCCATAAAGCCCCTGGGTTATTTTGGAGATGTTTCAGCTTTAGATGGAATATTTGAAGGTCTTACTTACAAAGATGGATACAAAATTCTGAATTCCAGAGTAAGGGCTCTGGGCGAAAACATTCCTCCGCTCATTAACACATATATGGGATTGTCCTCAACCATGAAATCATTTGGGACGGCTCTCAATGATGAATTTGGAGAGGTAGAAGAGACTGGCATTTTGATTACTATTGACGATATATTCCAAAGTAAAAAGGACCGGCATATTACTTCATTTGAAAGAGACAGACATTACGGTAAAAGAAGACAAGCAGAGTAAGAAACTCTGCTTTTTTTTAATATTAAACTTATAAGAGCATAATATTTGCCGGGGAATATTATTTTCCCACATAAAATAAAACCATAATTCAAATAATTAAGCATTAACAAAACCAAAGTATATCAGATTTTGATAGACAAAAGCTTTCTCACCTTTGAGGAAGTTATCAGATTATCTAAAATTAGAAAACTATTTGTTTTATACACACGCAATTCAATCTTATTTTCGATAATAAAATAGATTTAATTCGATTGTATTGAGACCGAACTTGTTTAATTTAAAACATATTGAATTACTAAATTTTACAGTTAATTTTAGTTTTTATTACAACTAATTTTCGAAATTAATAATCAAGAATAAAGATAAAACTTTCCACGGTCAACCCTGTTTCTATGAGATACATTTGCTTATTTTTTATTTTTCTTGGCGATCCGGCATTTAGTCAGAAAATCTATGAAAACAATGAGCCGTTTTCCATTAGAATGTCCAATATTATTTCCACAGGAGACTTCGATTTTTTTGGAATAGTAACCAATCCCGTTACTTTAAAGAAAAATCAATTGGCTGCTGATTTTACCGCAAACTCAACGGGACATTTAAATCTTGCCTATGGTTTAAGAGATAATCTTGAATTAAATGCCGAAGGGGTGATTGATGGTGCTATATTCAAAACACAATTTGTGGGCTTTACCCTTACCAATCCATCTCCTAAAAGTTTGACAGCAGGTATTAGCGGGCATTTGGGTTACGATTGGAAAAAAGAGCAATGGGCTTCTTCTATGAATATCGGAATCCAATATTCCAGGGATAAATTCTTAATTGGTGGTACTGTCTTTGCCAACTTGGGGAAAAATAAAGTTCTGGACCAAGTCAAGGTAAATTCTTTTAACTTATTCCTGAGTTATAAACTACGAAAAAGAATTTATCTGAGCTATTGGGGTATTTTTCCTCCAAGGTCAAAGTTTTACGATTACCCATATTATTCTCCTATTTATTTTCCTAATTCTAATTCCTTTTTTGTTGATGTGTTATTTAAAAGGAGTAAACTATCCCCGGGTATTTTAATTCAATACAACCGAATAAATATTTTTTATAGTAAAAATGAATTCAGTCCATGCATCAGATACAGCTATTTAATCAAAAGAAAATAAAATCCCATTGATAATGAAATACTTATATTTGTTTTTTGCTGTTATATTTTTCCAAAAAAATGGTTTTTCACAAAAGCAATTGAGCCATTTTGTGTACCCTGTCGATACAATTACAAGTTTTAATAATTCCTATAGTTTTCCTGAGAATGAGGATGCCGTATTTCTTAACAATTATTCAGGAGCTTATATAATTGCTGAAGGACAGACAAGTTTTGAGCCTGTAAAAATAGCTGACGCTTTGATTGCCAAAGAGTTTGTTTTTTTTGAAAAAACTAAAAAAGGTCAGGGCTTCCTCGTTGTAAAGGATCCTTACGGCAACTACCATGTGGGGGGAGGAGATATCTTCAAACCGAGTTTTTTCTTTCAAATTTCTGGTCAGGTAAGTTATAAGCCTATTTTTAAGGTTGTTGAAGGAAATATTCTTTTTACCGATGAGAACAAACTTTATAGTGCTGATATTGAAGGAAATATAAAAACTTTGGCTGAAATGCCTTTGATAAAATCATTTGCCTTTGATGGTAAAAATCTGGCTCTTATTAACCTGACCAGTTTCCTGTATAATGACGCAAAAGTTGATTTGAATAAGGTTTGGCAGAATGATCATACTCAAATTGAATTGCTATTATATAAGAGTTATTTGTACGCTTATAACAACTACAATTTTTGGGTAATTGAAAAAAAGAATAGTAAAATTACAAATAAGAGTATTACGAGTGGCCTGACAATAGTAATTAATATTAGAAATGATAGTCTGATTGTAGGCTCTGCGGGTTATGTAGGAGGTTGGAGCTACCATGTTGAAGGGCCTAAATACACAAAGATTTCGGAACCCAGCTCAAAGCTGTCGGAAATTGTTAAAAATTGGGAGGGGGATTCGTTGAAAGTGAATAGTTTTTGCAAAAATGTTCTCTATGCAGGATGCGTAGATCAATACATTAAACTGGTTGATTTAAGAAAGAGTGATTCAACAATACTTAACATTAAATTGACTATTTATTCAGGTGGATCAGGAATCAAATCATTTATTTCTGGAATAAAATACTTGGGAAGCAAGGATAATCATTACTTGTTTTTATTCCAAAGTACATTTGGAGAAAAAAGATTAATAATTTATGATAGATTGAATTTTAAAATAACATCTCACAAGATTGCCAGGTTTTTGGATAATAAAATGTTGATTTATGAAACAAATGACTTTAATCTAAATCAATTAACTTTTCAAACTACGAAAACTCAACCTTTTTCTTCACTTCCATCAAAAGCAAAATCCTTTTTTACTCAGGAATCTATTTTGTTTAAAATCGGACAGAAAAACTTTGTATATAATTCTTCAAAAGGCAGCTTTAATTTATATGAAAATTTTGTAGATAATCCTTTATCTCAACAATTTATTCCTGGAAATTATGAGATGGGAGCAAATGTTTTTTTGAATGACACTGTTTATAATATCCCGACACAATATAAATATTCAACTAAATTTTATACATGTTATTTAGCGAAAACTAATACACCTTATTACATCAATTATCAAAGCGATTCGGTTAAATTTTTTGATTTAAAAACCCAGAATAGTTTTTTTATTTATTTAAAAGAAGTTTCCACTGGATATTTAAGTTTTATACACACCGATAGTGTTTTGTATGTATATTCTTTCGGAGGATTATATTATTTAAAAGATCAGAAATTAATCCTAATTAAGGAAGGTATAAACAATACCTCCCGTTTGGTTTTCAGGAATAAATTACTTGTAAATTATAAGCAAAATGAAAAGTACCATTTGGCTTTAGTGGATGGTGAAAATTTCACAGATTTAAAAATTTTCGAAGAACAAATCCAAGGATATCAAATATATAACAATACACTTTATATTATTCAAGTTAAAGGCAGGTACTGGAAATATGATGGAAAAGAAATTTCAATAATTCCTGGTTTCTCAAATGATTATTGGAATTATGAAATCAATTTTGCAAATAAAAATTTATATGTATTTGTTAGTAATAATATTTCGAATGGTGAAATTTACACCAATCTAAAACCTAATCAGTCTATAGCAAATGTACCTTCGCAAATTTTCAATCCTTCTTCAATTATTGAATTGGGTTCATCTTTGTACTTTCCGGCTTATGTAAAAAGCCTAATTCCTATCACCTCGGATAATTCGAATACTCCCAGGTTTTTAATAAAGTTTGATATTGAAAGTAAAAAGTTTTTCTATCTAAAATCAACATTACTATTTGATGTAAAAAGGCTTGAATTGCTGGATGAAAGGCTTAGGATTATTGGTGATAATTACCCATATAACCAAATATTAATCGACAAAGACGGTCCGTCTCATTTAACCGAAGGGTTTACCAAAATCTATGATTCACAGGTTAAGGATAATCGCATTTTTGTTTTCGGAAGTTATCAAAATCAGCCTCCTCAGTTGTATGAATTGAATTCATCAAAACCTTTTGATTATGAATGGGTAGAAATAAAAGATGAACCAATGGTTTCCAACCCCGAAGAACCAACGGACTTTGGGAAAGTAATCGTTTACCCCAATCCTGTCATCAATGACTTTGACATAAAATATCAAAATGTACCCGGGATATACCATATCGCCATATTTAACGAGGCAGGACAAGAGATGTATTTTCAACATGCCGGCGATATTATTGACCAATACGAAAAAACTTACTTTTCCTCAGCCTATTTGTTTTTAGAAAAGTCGCCAAGACAAAATATTACAGATATTATTAAAGCAGAGATTCTTAGTTATCCTCCCGGGATTTATTACCTGACATTATACTTTGATACCTATCAATGGAAAAAACATTCTACAGTGAGAATATTAAAAGTTGGAAAATAAACGCATAAAAAAACCCGAAAGCCTTCACTTTCGGGGTTTTTTCTTATAAATAATTACTCTCTTACAAATGTATTACCTCACCATAAGCAGCAGCGGCGGCTTCCATAATGGCTTCTGACATGGTTGGGTGTGGGTGTACCGACTTCACGATTTCCATACCGGTCGTTTCGAGGTTACGGGCTACTACAGCCTCGGCAATCATCTCGGTTACGTTGGTACCGATCATGTGGCAGCCCAGCCATTCGCCATATTTGGCATCAAAAATCACTTTCACAAAACCCTCAGGAGCTCCGGCAGCTTTGGCTTTACCCGATGCCGTAAACGGAAACTTACCCACTTTGATTTCGTATCCGGCCTCTTTGGCTGCTTTTTCGGTATAACCTACTGAAGCAATTTCAGGCGTGCAATAAGTACAACCCGGGATATTGTTGTAGTTTAATGGCTGAGGATGATGTCCTGCTATTTTCTCTACACAGATAATCCCCTCAGCTGAAGCCACGTGAGCCAAAGCCTGGCCGGGTACTACGTCACCAATGGCGAAATAACCTGGTACGTTGGTTTGGTAATATTTGTCCACCAAAATCTTGCCTCTGTCAGTAGCGATACCCACATCTTCCAAACCAATGTTCTCGATATTGGCGGTGATTCCGGCTGCAGAAAGTACTACATCAGACTCAATGGTAATCTCACCCGATGGAGTTTTTACAGTACTCACACATCCTTTTCCTGAAATATCAACCTTCTCAACACTAGAGTTTACATGGACCTCTACACCAAGTTTTTTATAATGTTTAGCCAGTTCTTTGGAGATATCCTCATCTTCAACCGGTACGATGTTAGGCATAAATTCCACAATGGTCACTTTGGTACCCATACTGGCATATACATAAGCAAACTCCACTCCGATGGCTCCCGAACCAATCACAACCATGCTTTTGGGCTGTGTAGCAAGACTCATCGCTTTGCGGTAATCAATCACTTTTTCGCCATCGATTGGCACATTGGGTAGCTGGCGAGCCCTTGCTCCGGTTGCAATAATTATATTTTTTCCTTCAACGGTGCTTTTGCTGCCGTCTTTGGCGGTTACTTCCACTTTTTTACCGGGAATTACTTTTCCGTAGCCGTCGATGATGTCGATTTTGTTTTTCTTCATCAAAAACTGAACGCCTTTGCTCATACCATCAGCTACACCTCTTGAGCGGGCGATAACTGCTGAGAAATCGGCAGAGGCCTCACCTACAGTGATACCGTAGTCTTTGGCATGTTGAATATATTGAAACACTTGTGCTGACTTAAGCAGAGCTTTGGTAGGAATACACCCCCAGTTGAGGCAGATCCCGCCTAGATTTTCTTTCTCTATCACGGCTACTTTCAAACCAAGCTGCGAGGCTCTGATAGCCGTTACATAGCCACCTGGGCCACTTCCGAGAATTACCACATCATACTGTGCCATAAGAAATTTGATTTTTTGAATAATTTGGCTGCAAATTTAGTGAATAAAATCGAAAGCAATATTGTGACTGATATTTTTGGATCTTTTATAAGCAAAAAGTAAAATTTTTAGGCGGGAAAGTACAAGTGAATTATGGCTTTTCCCTGAATATCCGAAATATACAGGGAAAAGTATCTTCTAAAATATTGATAAATCAAGAACCTATTTATTTACTAAACCTAGAAGATTGGAATAAAATCTTTCAATAATCTTTCCTGTTTTTCTTTTCAAGCTTTTCCTGCTTTTTCTCTTTTGCAGTTTTAGCCGGTTCTTTTTTGGCCTCTTTTTTGGTGTCTTTTGATTTTGCCATGATATTTTAAGTTTTAATGATACAGTTTTCTCTGGTTCTTTTACAAGAGTTTTCAGCCTTGTAAATCAACGAATGCAAGTTAAAAATATTTATGCAATTTCGGTAATTTCAAAAAAAATAGTGCTAAACGGCCGTTGCAATTCAAAACAACCCCAAAAACACTTTCGGTATCTCAGTTTCAAAACGCATGGCTTCTTTGGTTATAGGATGAGTGAATGATAGCACCCAAGCATGAAGACCCAGACGTTTTATGGGATTGGTGGTGGCTCCGTATTTGGCATCACCAATAACCGGATGACCCAGGTCCTGCATATGTACCCTAATCTGGTTCTTGCGGCCGGTTTCCAGGTTTACTTTTAGCAAACTATGACTTTTTGAAGCCTTGAAAGTTTCATAGTGCGTAACTGCCATTTGACCTTTTTCAGGATTTTTGGTCGAATACACTATCAAAGCTTTACTTTCTACCAAATAGGATATAATTGTCCCATTGGGTTCTTTTGGGTTTCCCTCAACCACCGCCAGATAGGTACGTTCCAGAATATTTTCATTCCAGTTTTCCTGCAGGACCTTTTGTATTTTTTCGCTTTTGGCATACATCATGATGCCCGAGGTGTCTTTGTCGAGGCGATGGACTATAAAAATGCGGTTGGCAGGGTCAGCTTTTTTCACATATTCGCTCAAAACACTATAGGCAGTGTTTTCTTTTTGTTTTTCGGTAGCCATAGAAAGCACCCCTGCTTCTTTTTCTATTACAATCAAATATTGGTCTTCAAATACTATTTTCAAACCTCTCAACCGCTGTTCTTCGGGTGGTTTTTCCCAACGTATCTCAACCTTTTGACCGGTTTTTATAGGCTGGTTAAACTGACTGATGACTTTATTTTCTACAAAAACATGCTTATCCCGTAGCAACACTTTTACATCGTTCCGACTTTTATGGGGCATTTTTTCCAGCAAAAAAATCAAAAGTTCGGCATCTTTTTCAACTTCGAGTTTGAGGTCGGCGGGTTTGCCTTTTTTCTTTTGTGAAAACTTCACTTTATAATCTTTCGTTTGCCTCATTAAAAACCTGGTTTCGTGCCAAAAGTCTGAATTGCCTCTTTTTTAAATTCAAGATTCAAACCTACAAATTTTTATTATCCCATTTTCCTGCTTTCGCTTTTTTTATCTTTTAATAATTTAAATGTTTTGTTGTAATTCCCTTAAAAATCCTTCAGATTCATAAATATTTTTTTGAATTCAAAAACTTAAAAGGCAGCAGTTTAAATGCCTCAATAAAATGCAATCTGAAATTTCCCAATTCCCATTATTGACCAATTTCATTCTGTATTATGAGTATTTGCTTTAAGTTTTTTCCATAAAAATCCTTACTTTGGTGTGAATTTGGGGTTATAGGTTACCAAATTTTGAAAATTCAATCTTTAAATATATTCTTAATTTATGAAAAAAATACTTCTGATAGTATCGGCAATGGCTGTTTCGGGACTAAGCTTTGGTCAAAAAGCCATTTATAAAGACGCCAGTGCACCGGTACAGCAAAGGATCCGGGATTTGATTTCGAAAATGACTCTCGACGAAAAAGTAGGTCAGCTCAACCAGGTTAACGGTGGCGTATTAACCGGTCCGGCAGTAGCCAATGACCCCGGGCAACAAGGCAAAGTGAAGCTTTTGAAAGAGGGCAAAGTAGGCTCATTTCTTAATGTAGTAGGGGCAGCTCAGACCAAAGAAGTGCAACGTATCGCTGTGGAAGAATCTCGTCTGGGTATTCCGGTGTTGTTTGGATTTGATATTATTCACGGTGCCAAAACCATTTTTCCTATACCATTGGCCGAAGCCAGTGCCTGGGATACTGAGGGGGCATTTAAAGCAGCCGAAATAGCCGCCAAAGAAGCCTCGAGCATGGGATTGCACTGGACTTTCGCTCCTATGATGGATGTGTCACGTGACCCGCGTTGGGGCCGTGTGATGGAGGGCTCGGGCGAAGACCCTTACCTACAGGCTCAATTGGCCGCTGCCAGAGTGAAAGGTTTTCAAGGCAACTTTGACGAAAATCATGTGCTGGCTACTATCAAGCACTTTGCGATATACGGTGCATCAGAAGCCGGCAGGGAATACAACACCGTTGACGTAAGCCGCTATGCCGCATGGAATTATTATTTACCACCGTATAAAGCAGCCGTAGAAGCAGGGGCAGCAACGGTGATGAACAGCTTCAACCTATTCGAAGGTGAGCCGGCATCGGGCAACAATTATCTGGTAAATGATGTGCTTCGTGGCAAGTGGGGTTTTAAGGGTATGATTGTGTCAGACTGGGCTTCTTTTGGTGAAATGATGGCCCATGGCTATGCAGCCAATGAAACCGAAGCCGCCATAATGGCCCTCAAAGCGGGCTCAGATATGGACATGGAATCAGGTGTAATGCGAAATACTTTGGCTCAGTCGGTTAAAGATGGCAAAGTGCCGGAAGCATTGCTTGATGCTGCCGTAGCCAGAGTTTTGGAACTGAAATTTAGGTTGGGACTATTTGATAATCCTTACAAATACCACGATGAAGTCAAAGAAAAAGCCAGTTTATTGACTGCAGAAAACCTTGCAGCAGCCAGAAAAGCCGCCGCAAACAGTATGACTTTGCTGAAAAACACAGATAATCTCCTTCCGCTTAAATCACCAAAAAGTATTTTGGTTTTAGGGCATTTGGCTGAAAGTCAAAACGATGTTCTGGATTTCTGGAAAGGTTTGGGAGATCATAAAAATACGGTAACCGTGCTGGAAGGATTGAAAGCCAAATATCCGGGAGCAACGATCACTTTTGTGAAAGGTGTAAATCGGGACGGAAAGCTGGAAACCGGTGCTGAGGCTCAAATAAAAGCAGCAGCAAAAAAAGCCGATGTGATAGTGGCAACTATAGGTCTTTATGGAGATTTGGCAGGGGAAGCCCGCTCATTGGGTAACCCTGAGCCATCAAAAGGTCAAATGGATATGCTGGCAGCTGCAAAACTCACCAATAAGCCTTTGGTGGTGCTGGTGCAGGCAGGTCGCCCGATGATTATCACCGAATTGATGGCCAAATACAATACCATTCTTTATACCTGGATTGGCGGCACACAGCATGGAAATGCCGTGGCTGACATTTTGAGTGGCGAAGTAAACCCGAGCTCTAAAACCGTTATGTCGTTCCCGGTGTCGGTGGGTCAGATTCCGGTTTATTATAACCATTACAACAGTGGTCGCCCTCATAAAGATGGCAACGAAGGCCCGGGTGATTTTTGGGTTTCAAGATATCGCGATACCCCTAACGAGCCTCTGATTCCGTTTGGGTATGGTTTGAGCTATTCAAAATTTGAATACAGCGACCTTAGCATTTCGAAACCTGAATTCAACCAAAACGAAAGTGTGACCGTAAGCGTAAAAGTAAAAAACAGCTCAAATGTTGATGGTACCGAGATTGTGCAGCTTTACATCAGAGACCTTGTGGCTCAGCCGGTTAGACCAGTAAAAGAACTGAAAGATTTCAAACGGGTAGCCATAAAAGCCGGAGAAACCGCTAGGGTTACTTTTGAGCTTCCTGCCACCAAACTCAGCTTTTATGATGCCGATGGCAACACTTTACTCCAAAAAGGCGACTTCAAAATCATGGTGGGTCCCAACTCCCGAGACCTGAGTGAAGTGAAGCTGGTGTTGAAGTGAGTTTGATTTTGCTTTTAATAATACTCTCCTGTTTCAATTCTTCTTTTAACAGGAGAGTTTTTTGTTCTAAATGCCAAAAAACATATCAATAAATTGAAATCTTTCTGAATGATAATTTCTTAGCTATCAAATTATTTCTTGACAAATTTCTAAAATCTATTATCTTTGTGCCTCATTTGAAAGGAATGCAAAAAAAGACTAATACATTTTCAAGCAAAACGTAACGTAGTTTCTGATATTTACAATAATCAGGAACGGTCGATTTTCGCCGTTCTTTTTTTTTCTACCCAGCCTGAGAGGGCGGGTGTTTTTTTTTAGTACTAAACATATTTAAACAAATACTAACCATGTCATTTCAATATTATACACAGGAAGGATATGATAATTTGAAAAACAAACTCCACGACCTCAAAACCAAAGGCCGTAGAGAAATATCACAAGCCATAGCCGAAGCTAAGGACAAAGGTGACTTGTCTGAAAACGCCGAATATGATGCAGCTAAAGATGCTCAGGGACTGATGGAAGGCGAGATATCGAAACTTGAAGTTTTGATGGCCAATGCCAGAATTCTCGATGAGTCAACCATTGATACTTCGAAGGTTTCGCTGATGAATAAAGTAAAAATCAAAAACGTGAAAAACGGTGCTTTGATGACTTACACCCTGGTGGCCGAAGAAGAAGCCGACCTGAAACAAGGAAAAATTTCAATCAATTCGCCGTTTGCCAAAGGTTTACTGGGAAAAGAAGTTGGCGATAAGGCTCAGATTCAGGCTCCTGCCGGAATGGTGGAGGTTGAAGTCGTTGAAATATCGATGTAAATAAATTTTGAGTACCGGGTTGCGAGTACCAGGTACCCTAAAAATATTAAAAAGAGGAGCTTTAGGGCTCCTCTTTTGATTTATCTTAGAAGAGATATATATCCTTTAAAGGTTTTGATGCTACCTTCCCGGCTTAATTTCTCAAATTTTACTGTAATCAGGTAATAATAAACACCTGTGGGTAAAAGCTTCCCGTTTGAATCCCGTCCGTCCCAGTCGAGACTTGATTCACTACCGGTGGCAACTTTTAAGCCCGTAGAAGCAAAAATATCATAAGAGATGGTATTGATAAATGCCGGGCAATTCATGGGGCTAAAAGTGTCATTCTTGCCATCGCCATTGGGTGAAAATACATTTGGAAAACTGATGTCCTCACAATTGTCAAAACAAATTTTATTACTCATGGTACTTTCACCACCCAGATTGCTTTTTGCTGAAATATAATAACAGCCGGCAAATCCATCTTTTGAATTACGTTTATGATTGAAAGTTGTACCCAATGCGGCGTCCTGAACAGCAATCAAGCGGGGTTCTTCGTCTTCATATCTCGAATAAAAAATACTGTATGAAATCACATCCTGCCGACATTCCCCGGTACCTGTTGAGGCCGGAGCATTCCAGGAGATTTTGTTGACAAATACATCATTGTTACAAAAATCCTCAGCGGTAAGTCCCTCACAACCTGAGCCTGAGCCATTTGGAGTTCCGACGAGGTCAGGCTTACATGGAGGAGTATTGTCAGCTGGGCTACCACAAGCAATCTGAGAGGCATTTTGGAGTAGTCCTAAAAGCGGAAGTTCTTCGTATAGGCCCCGGGTTATCACGTAGTAACAATAATTTTCTTTATTTTGAATTTCAACCGAAATATCCCCATCATCTGTTTCGGTATCTTTACCTTCATCGATATATGTGAAAGAAGAAATTCCTCCTACTTCCAGCTTTTTAATCAAATTAAAAGAACCAGCTTTTTGTTTATCTTCTCTATAAATCAAATGAACCTGATTGTCGTTTTTCCAGGGCACATTGGCTTCCCATTTAAGTTTGAGTTTTTTATCTTCCGGACTCACATCGAGTCTAACTGAAGTAGCCTGAGGCGATGTGCTGTATAGTTTTTCTGATTCTGTATAAAACTCTACTTTGTAGCGATAAATATTGTCTTTGGTATTTAGACCCTTGTCCACAAAAAGAGTATCAACGGAGCCATCAAATGCAGTCACCTGAGTGTGAACCAATTCAAAGCTTTCACCCCCTAATCCTATGGTTCTCAGAAGTTTATAAGCATAAGGCCCTTTGTCGATTTTTGAATCAAAATCAATAGGTTTGGTCCAGTTGATAGTAATTTCGCCTGTTTGAGGATCGGTTTTGTCAATAGAAACTTTGGTAATTACATTCATACCTTTTTTAATTTCGCTACCCACACAAAACTCTATCGATGGCGAGCTTTGCATTTTCACAAAACTATTAACCGGTATTTCTGTAACCAATCTGTAACTATAAATTGCACCTTTTTCGGTACTGAGATCGGTATAAGTTGTGTCTGAAGTATTTACCGAAGTCAACAAGGTGTATCCCCAATCAGCAGGCATACCTGCAATACATTCACCAGGGTTTAAACCGCTGCAACCATTTTTTCTATAAACCAAAATTTTTCCCTCTGTCTTACATCCTGTCACTGCTTTCCAGGTGAGTTTTACGCCTGTTTCCTGTTCAGTAGCAACCAGGTCTTTCGGAGTAGGTGGCAACACGGTGATTTTCATGGTTTTAATATCAACCAAAGACGTGCTAAAACGCCCTGGTGAATCTTCCACTTTAAATAGTACATCGTATGGTTGATCACGCACATGAAGACAGTTGGTATTCCAGGCAAAAGTACCTGTTACGAGTTTATTGGCAGGTGTTGATTTAAAAGTCGCAGCTTCGGGCTCTATAAACTTTATTGGCAATCCACTGGCATCAAGATTATAAACTCCGCCTGAACTGGTAAGCTTTAATGACTGGTCGTCCTGATCTTTACCTTTCACCTCAAATTCTGCTCTTTTCCCTGCTTCCACACATACTTCATCGGGTACTTCCAGAAGTGGTCTTTTGTTGGTAGATTCCACCACAATAATCTGCATATCTCTTACTATCTCCCCTATTTTCAAATAGTTACCACTTGGGGCTTTCCTCCATTCTTCGATGATAAAAGCCACATTGTATTGCCCTATTTCCCTTGGAGCATCCCATATTAAGTCACCTGTGCGGGGGTCAATCCTGAAAGTAGCCGGACCACTACCTGCCTCATTAAGAATCGGAGCCGGACCTACGGTACTTGGGTCAAGATAACCCTCAATAAATTCTCCGACACCGGTATCGGTGCCCTTGTCTCGTTTGGGAGTTGTAAGCCTGTAAGATAAGCTATCGCCATCAATGTCAAAGGCCCCCGGATTATGAATAAATTTGGAGCCTAATGAGGCGGAGTCTATAGGAATATTTAGTAAAACCGGAGTACTGTTAAGTCCAAAACTCGGGTTAATATTTATGGAGGTTTGTACAAAAAAACTGATGTTTTCAGACGGTTGAGGCAAGTTTATTGTCCGTTCGTTTCGGTTTACGATTCCACAACTGATCGTGTATTGCCCAGGTGCCGGAAAAGTAATTGTAGTATCATAAACATTGCACATTGTGGCAGGATTTATCAGGAATTTCTTTTTTCGGCTTACTTTATAAATCTCCGGTTTGGTAGTCGAAAAACCAAAATTGAAAGTAACGGTTTCCTGTCCATCGTTGGCGGGCTTACCATTGATTTGGTCAGTATAGGTGGTAAGGGTGATTTTGTAGGTGAGCTGGCTAGAAGAAACCCTCGTGGCGGTTATTTCTCCCGCACGCAGGTGTGTGGCCCAGGATACCAAAGGTGCCAAAATAGCCAAAACCAATATTAAGAGTAGTTTTTTGTTCATAAAATTTTCCTTCTGGTTTTCCATATACTTTAATACGTAGAAAACTTTCAAATAGTAAGATTTCAAAAATAGCCATTTGCTTTTATTTAACGACTCCTGAAGTGAATTATTCTTTTCTTTATTTCTAAATCCAATATCTTTTGTCTAAAAAAATAGTACTATTCAGTTAAAAAAATCAATTAATGAAAACCATTCTCTCCATTTTCAAAGAAAAAAAATGGATTTAGGAAAATTTAGAATCCGTAAAATCCAAATTTTTATAAGGCAATTCCCACAATAACACTTAATTTTGCACCCGAATTTGGAAAGATTGCCTTTCCGGTACGTTTTTGGGGAAACATTAAATATAACAAAATCATGAGTACAAATTTGCTTGCCGACAGAATCAATAATCTGGAAGAATCTGCAACTCTGGCAATGTCAAAAAAATCAAGAGAGCTGGCTGCTCTGGGACACAAAGTGATAAACCTTTCAATTGGTGAGCCTGATTTTAAAACACCAAAGCACATTTGCGATGCCGCAAAAGATGCCATTGATGCCGGTTTTCATGCTTATACACCAGTTGCGGGTATTCCTGAGCTGCGTAAAGTAATAGCCGAAAAATTTAAGAGAGACAATAATATAGATTGGAAACCTGAAAACATTATCGTTTCGACCGGAGCCAAACATTCTTTGGCCAATGCTCTGGCCGTGATGGTTAATCCCGGAGAGGAAGTTATCATTTTTGCTCCGTATTGGGTTTCATACAGTGAAATGGTGAAATTGGCTGAAGGAAAATCAGTGGTATTGGAAGGTGCTTTTGAAAATGATTTTAAAGTAACCGCCGACCAACTGGAAGCAGCCATCACTGACAAAACCAAGGTCGTAATGTATGCCTCGCCCAACAATCCAACGGGCTCAGTTTATAGCGAAGCTGAACTAAGAGCCATTGCGGCTGTGATAGAAAAACACCCAAATGTGTATGTTTTGGCTGACGAGATTTATGAATATATCAATTTCCGTGAAGAAGGCCACTTCTCAATAGGCTCTATCGAAGCCATCAAAGACAGGGTTATCACCGTAAACGGTATGGCCAAAGGTTTTGCCATGACCGGCTGGAGAATAGGGTATATTGGTGCTGCTAAATGGATTGTGGATGGAATAGACAAACTTCAGGGTCAGGTGACTTCAGGAACTAACCATATTGCTCAAAGAGCTTCGTTGGTAGCTTGGGATGACATGACAGCCGCTGAAACCATGAAAAGGGCTTATTTGTTAAGAAGGGATCTGGTAGTGGGCTTGTTGAAAGAGATTCCCGGATTTAAAGTGAATGTACCGGAAGGGGCATTTTATGCATTTCCTGACGTAAGTTATTATTTTGGAAAAACTGACGGAACAACCACCATAAATAACTCTGACGATCTATCGATGTGGTTGCTCGAGAAGTCATTTGTTGCCACTGTTGCCGGCTCCGGATTTGGTGCTCCAAATTGTATCCGTATTTCTACTGCGGCATCTGATGAAGCTCTCAAAGAAGCGGTCGGAAGAATCAAAACTGCGATTTTGACTTTGAAATAAGAACACATATAAAAAAACAAAGAGCCTTCGGAAGAGATTCTGAAGGCTTTTTTTATATCAATAAATATTTATAATAAATGTCAGTCAATATAATTCATCCTATATGCCAGTGGGGTGATTTTCTTGGTAGTTTTAAACTGACGGTAAAAGTTTGAAAGGTTGTAAAATCCACTGTCAAAAGCTATCTGCGAGATACTCAGTTTGTCATTTTGCAATAATTTACATGCAATTCGATTCTAATATCGGTCAAAAAACTTGAGAATGTTTTTCTGGTTCTTTTTTTGAAATATCTGCTAAATGCCGACTCACTCATATTGGCCAGTTGTGCTACGTCATCGAGTTTAATCGGATTTCGAAAGTTTTCACTTACATGTTCCAATACTTTTTTGATTCGATCGGAGTCCACCTCATTTCTGATTTGAATGGGGTCAGAAGACAAGAATTCAAGATTTTTGCTTTTTGCCAAATCGTCTAAGATTTCTAAAAACTTTACCAATCTTGGCATTCCTTCCAGGTCAAATACACTTAGCAACTTGGGATATATTAAGTCCGCGGTTTCTTTGCAAAACTGTATTCCACGTTTTGATCTTTCCAAAAATTAAAATTTTATTTGAGAATCAGAAAATTCTATTTTTCAAAAAACTATCTTTATTTAGTTATATTCAGATTTTTTATGGTTAAATTGCTCTAAATGATCTTTGAAAGTCTTGGAATTAATCGTTAATTTTAAGCCATTTTCAAATCTTAAATATGGGCAGTATATCGAGAAGAGACCTTTGGAGCTCCGTTTTTCAGGGCACCATCCACAGATCAAAAGTTAGTGGAAGTCTCGATGAATATACAATTCCCCTTACAAGGTTACAAGTACAGCATCTTCTCCGCCGGGCATCGTTCAATGTCACACACGACCTTATCAACAGATATGAGGGTAAACGTGCAGGGGAGATAGTGGAAGAATTGTTTTCCAACGGCGACCGAAATATCAGTCCGGTTCCTCCATTTTTTGTAAATGATCGACTCCGGGAACCCAATAATCTAAGTGGAAAAGCTAAAGAAGATGAAGAAAAGAAAGTAGCCTTACACCGTGGAGAGTACAATTATACACTTGGGGCGTGGTGGGTCAATCTGATGAAAAGAGATACGGCCAGTTTTCTGGAAAAAACTACTTTATTTTGGCATGACCATTTTGCAACACAATTTGCCATTTGCAACAATATTCCCGCCATTTCGATGTATCGTCAGAATGACATTTTCAGGAAAAATTACGCCGGGAATTTTCGTACTTTATTAGAAAAAATTTCGATTGATGGTGCCATGTTGCTCTATCTTAATGGCAATGAGAACATTAACGAAATTCCAAATGAAAATTATGCCCGGGAACTAATGGAGCTTTTTTCTTTAGGCGTTGGGAATTACACAGAACAAGATATAAGGGAGGCTGCAAAAATTCTCACTGGATGGAAAATTACCATGTTTTATGATGAACATGTTCCTTATGAAGCGTATCTCAATGCAGATCAGTTTGATAAAAACCCGAAACTTTTTATGGGGGAAGTTTTTAATGTAAATTATGAAATAAACGAAAAGAATGTTTTTGAATATTCAGTAAAAAAATTAATTGACGTTATTCTAACAAAAAAAGGTACTGAGGCATCCAAATTTATTTCGAAGAAGCTATATGAGTACTTTGTTTACGCTAACCCTGAAAAAACAGATGCTACGATTATTGATCAATTGGCTCAGATTCTGAAAAACAACAATTTTGAATTTAAACCAATGCTCAAAACACTATTTAAAAGTCAGCATTTTTTTGATGACCTCAATATTGGGGTTCAGCTTAAGTCACCTGCCGAGAGTATTGTAGGATTTACGCACCATTTTGATTACAGTGACTTGTACACCAGAAATGTAATGATGGCTTTGGGTTTAGAAATTTTGAACCCTCCAAATGTAGCAGGATGGAAAGGCTACCGCAACTGGGTTTCAACCAAAACCTTGCCCGCCACAATAAATTTTCAGAAAGAAATTCTTGGTGGGAGTTCTGATTCCACTCTTGGTGACTGGATAAAGAACTTTACCGGATATGATGATGTGAGCAAACTCGCCCCGGCAATTTTGGAGTTGTTTTTGGCCCGACCAGTCAACGCTACACGGCTAAAAAAATACCAGACTGTACTAACTGGGGGAGCCCCTGATTATGAATGGTATGAAATCGTAAAAAATCAGGAACAGGCAGGACAAAGAGTAAGGTCTTTGATAGAAGAAATAATTAAAGCCCCCGACTATTACCTTTATTAAAATGAAAAGAAGAGCCTTTATAAGAAATTCGACTATGGGCCTGGGGGTTGTTAGTAATCTCAGGATCGATAAAATGCATCTGAGTGCTTTTCAGCCAGCAATGGCTTATTCCGAAAATGACAATATACTTGTAATTGTCCAACTTTTTGGTGGAAATGACGGTATCAATACCATAACTCCCTATGAATGGGATCCGTATTATACTCTTTATCGTCCTAAATTACACATTCCTCAAAATTCGGTGATTCCAATAAGCAAGGAAAAAGGAATGGCTATGCATCCAAGCCTAAAATTGGGCCCCAATGGAGGAATGGTTGGCTTGTACAATGATGGCAAATTGTCAGTTATTCATGGAGTGGGTTATGAAAACCCAAATTACAGCCATTTCAGATCAACAGATATTTGGTTAAGCGGGCTTGTACCAAACAACGATTCTTCACCTCTTCATACAGGGTGGCTGGGAAGATATTTTGATAAATATACTGAAGCTGAAAAACCCGAAAGCCCGTTTTGTCTGCAAATAGGTCATAACCCCTCATTAATGTTTAGAGGTGAAAATGGCGAGAAGTCTATAGTGCTTGAAAATGCAGATGAAATGTACAGGCAAGCACAGTCGGTGGAATCTGATAAAATAAGTATCGGTGGGTCTTCTTATTTTCAAAACGAATTCAACTATGTAAATGATGTCGGAATTCAGGTCAATGAATATTCAAAAGTTATAAAAAAAGCTTTTGATAATGGCAAAAATATTGAAACTTACTCTGATAAGTCACTTTCAAATCAACTCAAACTCGTGGCCAGGCTTATTGACGGGGGGCTAAAATCTAAAGTTTACTTTGTAGAATTGGGAGGATTTGATACCCATTCCAATCAAGGTGGTCTCGACGGATTACATGGCAGGCTTCTTGCCGAAATGAGCGAGGCAATCAGTGCCTTTCAATCTGATATTGAAAAACTTGGACATGCCAAGAAAGTAATCGGAATCACAACATCTGAATTTGGGCGAAGGCCTTATGAAAACGGTAGTATGGGTACCGACCATGGCAGTTCTAATTTAATGTTTGCGTTTGGAACAGAAGTAAAAGGAGAAATTTTTGGCTGGCATTATATTTTTCTTCCCTTCCGAGACCACCAGAATCTCAGATTTAGTGTCGATTTCAGAAGTATATATTATGAAATAATGGTAAGTTGGTTTGGTCAAAGTAGCGATTTTGCAGAAAAAGTACTGGGTTCTAAGTTTGCTTATGTAGAGCAAAAGGGTTTTATTAAAGTTACAAAAGAAGACCCTACTCTTCCTCCCCCACCCGAGGTACCAAAACAAAATGCTGATCCAAACTCACCCGAAAATATCAATAACCCTTCAGTGATTGATCAGGGGGATACATTTGTATTATATCCCAATCCGGTACAAGGAAATGATGCCTTTATCAACATGACTCTCTATTTTCCTGCCACTGTTACAATTACCCAAAGTTTTTCAAATGGGCAAGTAATGGGTCAACTCCATAAGAAAAAATATCGTTCAGGTCTATTTAATTTGTATCTTGAGCTTTTAGGAGGTCCAGGCCTATACATTCTTACAATAAGGGTAGATAACCGCTTGCACTATCTCAAATGTTTGAAAATTTAAATTAAAATCTATTTTTTTCACCCTTCCATAAATCACCCAATAATGAAAAAAATATTTCTGACAATTTCTAAAGCACTAACTGTAAGTATTTTATTTTTAAAAATACATTTTGTTTTTGGCAATAATAACACAGATTCTTTGCCACAATTCACCATAAAAATTATCCCTCATACCATCTGGTTTGATTATGACCCACATTTTGAGATGGCTTATGAGCATTTTTTAGGCCCAAAGAAAAGTTTTCAGATAAATCTGGGATACTGGAATAATTCAAAAACAAAAGCCGCAAACACTTATGATATGAAATTAATCCGGCTCAATTACAGGAGTTTTTTTAGAAAATTTTCAGAAAAAAAACCGGGAAGAGGATATTTCAATACGGAATTAATGTACAAAAACGTAATTGAACCCAATAGTTTAATGGCCATGGATATTAACAATCCCATTCCGTATTATACAAAATTCAAAGTAAATGTTCTGGGGTTAAATTTTTTGGTTGGCAGAGAATATGTCCCAAAAGATTATTTCCCGGCATTTGATATATTTTTTGGTCTTGGAGTGCGGGCATCATATAATTATAACGAATACGAACCTCCGGGTTATTATTCGTCCTCCGGTGGCCTTGGCATAGGAATGCTAGCCCGAGGTCTCGGTTTTCATATTATGCCCTCCATTAATGCAGGTATTGGCCTGGGTATCGGTAAATGGAAAAAATAATCAACCCGGGAAACTCACCTTTCCCATACTCACGCTCGGCACTCCTTTTCGGATACCAAAGTCTGTTTTTCCACCAGCGAGGGCTTCGTTAGCTAAAGTTGCAAAAAGCACCGCTTCTTTTGCATCACCGCTGATTCCGATATCGTCAGTAGTGAAAAAACTCACACCCGGCAACAGAGCCTTCAAATGCCCTACTATCATCGGATTATGCATGCCTCCGCCACTCATAAAGAGGTCAAATTTTTGCCCTAAATCCGGTAAATTACCCAAACTTTCTGCAATCGTCTCAGCTGTAAATCTACAAAGTGTGGCCATCTGGTCCTCGGTACTGAGGTCGGTAGTCAAACTTTTTTGCATAGCATTATCCAAAAATTCAAGATTAAAGAGTTCAGGCCCTGTAGTTTTGGGCATAGGTCCTCTGAAAAAATCATTATCTTTCAGAGCCTCCAACAGATTCTTATTGATTTTTCCTTTTTTTGCTATCAACCCATCTTTATCATAAGGCAAATCAAAATGCCGCTGAGAAAGCCCATCAATCATCGTATTCCCCGGGCCGGTATCTGTGGCAAATACTTTTTCGGGATCCAAATCTCCCGAAAGAAAGGTAAAATTCGAAATTCCACCCATATTGAGTAATATACGGTCCTGGCCGGGTTTTGAAAAAATCAAATAGTCACCATAAACGGCCAATGGAGCCCCTTCACCGCCTGCAGCACAATGTTTTTGTCTGAAATCCGACAAAGTAATAATACCTGTGCTTATGGCCAAATGGTCGCCATCCCCTATTTGTAAGGTGCCATTGGGAAAGTCGGGGAGCTGGTGCAAAATCTTGGGAGCATGAAAGACAGTTTGCCCATGGCTGGCGATGCAATCCACCTCATTTTTATCGATTTCCCATTGGTCAAGACATTGGTTTACAATGCTCCCATGTAAATTCCCGATCCAGGGATTGAGTAAACAGAGTTGCTGAAAATCTATTTCTTTTTTGGCAAAAATCTTCCTGATTTCATGTTTGATGTGGTCGTCAAATGGTACAGTTTCAAATTTCAGCACCTGCACTTTAGTATCGAGCCCGCTACCTTCATATTGACAAAGTGCCACATCGAGACCATCCATCGATGTCCCCGACATCAGGCCGATGATTTTTTTGGTAGGTTTTTGGGCTATCTGATAAAGTTTTTCAATATTGGCGTTCATTCCAAATCCATATTTTACCCTAAATTAAGGCAGAATATTTGTAGAACACAGAAAAACTCAATCTTTCGCCCAATCCAACCGTTGGTCAGGTGAAAATTTCCATGGGGCCATGTTGGTTTCGAGGTTCTGAAACATCACGTTCCAGCTTTGAGGAGCCTGGCTTTCTTCCATCACTCTGTAACGACGAAGTTGCAAAATTATATCTAATGGGCTGATCATAACGGGGCATTCTTGCACACAGGCGTTACAGGTAGTACACGCCAAAAGTTCTTCATTGGTTATGTAATCACCCAAAAGGCTCTTTTCATCTCTATATTCCATACCATTTTTGACCCAGCCTTTTTTGATGTCTTCAAGTCTGTCACGGGTATCCATCATGATTTTTCTGGGCGAAAGGGCCTTACCGGTTTGATTGGCAGGGCATGCTGAGGTACAGCGTCCACATTCAGTACAGGTATAGGCATCCATGAGGTTTTTCCAACTGAGGTCGTCCACATCCTTTGCACCGAAGCGACCTATTTCGGCAGGAGTTTCCGGAGCTTGTTGCAGACCAAGCATGATTTTAACCTCAGTAGCTACGGCGGGCATATTTTTCATCTGGCCTTTAGGTAAAAGATCGGCAAAATATGCATTGGGAAATGCCAAAGCAATATGCAGGTGTTTGGAATAAGTAACATACACTGCAAAAGCCAAAATCCCAATTATATGAAACCACCAGGCTGCTCTTTCGACGATTATCAATAAACTATCTGAATAGTTTTGAAACAAAGGAACAAGAAATTGGCTAACCCAAAAACTACCGGTCTGGGCTTCTGCAAAATGCCCGATACCACGGGTTTGTAATACGTAATCAGCGGCATTCATCTTCAAAAATGCCCCCATGAGTATAATTTCCAAAAACAAAATAGTGTTAGCATCCTGAAACGGCCAGCCTTTCATTTCCCTGTGATTTTGGGGCTGAAATCGACCTACTTTCAAAATATTTCTTCTGACCAAAAAAATTAAACAAGCCACCAAAACACCCAAAGCCAGCAACTCAAAGAAGTTCATGACAACATTGTAAAATCCTCCCAAAGGTTTCAAAAATATCCGGTGAGTACCCAAAAGTCCGTCAAGCACTATCTCCAGCACTTCTATATTAATGAGTATAAATCCTACATAAACAAACAAATGCAAAACTGCCACTATTGGCTTTGCAAACATCTTTTTCTGACCAAAAGCAAGCAGAATCATGTTTTTCAATCGCACAGAGGGTTGATCGGTACGGTCTTCGGCTCTACCCAGTTTTATACTTTTGCTGATAAGCTGAACTCTTTTTGTGATCAGATAAGTGGCCAAAGCCAAAATTACCAGAAACCCGATTTGAGAAATGATGTTCATAATTTGAAAAAGGTTTTGGTATGCATGCATACTATTACAAATATCGAAATTTCAGAAAACAAAACAAGGTATGATGAAATTTTTTTAGTATTTTTTTAAAATGGATTTGTTTTAAAAAAGTTTTTGTCTAATTTTGCAGTCCCAAACGGGCAAAAGGTGGTGAAATCACAATGGTGATGTAGCTCAGTTGGTAGAGCAAAGGACTGAAAATCCTTGTGTCGGCGGTTCGATTCCGTCCATCACCACCTTCAAAAGGCTGACTTTAATGAGTCGGCCTTTTTGTTTTTATCTGGGGTGCTTTGGGGGACACTTTTTTGAATTTCAGGCATTTTTTTGACACTCAAACTCTTCTATCACGTGCGTATTGATGTCCAAAAAATCGGAAAATGGCCTTTATTTGAGGTTTTTTCTCGTGCGTGCGTGTGCGTACTGTTTGCTTAATTAGTTTCTTTAATAAATATTTCTAAAAATCAAACTCATCTTTTCCTATCCTTTTCTTGATATTTTCCACATCAGTTTTAATTTCTTTAATAAGTGCCTGTTTCATATTATTCCATTTATCTCTATTCATTATTACCATTGTTCCACAGTCTAAATTTTCAAATGATCCACAATTATAGGCGTACTTACTCATGCCTTTTTCATGAATAAAGTTTGTAAACTCATATTTGACTTTTTCATCTTTTATCCAAAATTTTACAGTTACCCAAAAATGGCCGTAGTCGGCTAATACACCTAAATACTTTTGAGGTTCTGCAATGATAATACCTTTATAAACCAATTTTCCATATTCCTTTTCGTCAATATCTAAGGGATATTTTGAATTTTTAAAATAATCAGCTGCCCAACTTTTGAGAATACCATGTAATTTGTCTTTGCCTATTCCTTTTGCTTCAATAATTCCAGAAATTGAAACTTTACCGGTTAATGAGTCAATAGGCCATTGGGAGTAAACCTTTGTATTAAAGAGAATAGAAATGGCAAAAAAGTAAACCGAAAATAAAAAATACTTTTTCATGTGGTCAATTATTAGTTTTCTGTAAATCTATTCAAAACAAATAAAAAACCCAACCCATCAAACCGATAATTATTAAGTCAATAATTCCCGATTCTAAAAACCATCTCCAGAAATTTCTAATTTTTGTTTTCATTTTTTATCCGCTCTGCGAAGCTTGTAGATTCGTAGGTGCGTAAAGCGTGTTTCACCCGCAGAAAAAGTAAAGCATTATATTTATTAAAAAAAACTAAACCCAGCACATAAAAAAACCACAGAGCCTCATCAGACCCTGTGGCAATTAGAAAACCTCAAACCATCACTTTACCACAAAGTCCTTTTTATCTGGTCCGGCACCTTTTATGGTCAATGACTTCCAGTGTTTTGGTAGCTTGGTTTTGAGCTGAATAATACCGGCATCGGTGATGTCTAAGCCTCCAAAACCGTTGACCAGCGTTTGTAAATATCCTCCCGCTCCTGTCGCAAAATAAGGATTTGTACCGCCTGCTGTTTCGGCCAAAACACCGAATGGCGGCACCTCGTTGGGTTTGTAGCTGTCCATATATTGGCTGTAAGCTTTGTCGGTATTGCCCAATCTGGCATTCAAAATACTGAATATCGCCTGTGCCATCGCCGGACTTTGCCCCTTCCTGCCCGGATTATTGTCGGCAAGAGCTTTCCAATAATAATCGAGGTCTTTCTCTATCGAGGCCTTATCGGTGATTTGTTTCAAAGGATACGAAAGTAAATTCACATCAGTTTGCTTGATCAATTGGCCGGCATATCCGGCATATTCCTGCGTGGTGCCGTCATTAAATTTCAGAATTACGATATCTTCCGACACCTTTTTCCATTCCGGATTTTCAGGATAACCCAATTCTTTTGCAGCCTGATTGGCGTACATCAACACTTCCTTCGCAATTCCGTTGGTGAAGGCGTTGTCGTCCACGTTTTCGGCCCACTCATCGGCACACACCACATTGATGATGTGATATTTACCATCCTTGCCCAGCTCGGCACGACTCACCCAAAAATCAGCCACTTCTTTTAGCATAGGATAACCCCGCGTGGCCAACCAGGACTTGTCTTTGGTCACCTGATAATATTTCCAGAAAGCAAAACCTACACAGCCCGTAACGTGATGTTGAAACGGCCCCGTAAGTGCCCACACCGGACAAGACTCCTGACCGTCGTTGTCAGACTCCCAGGGAAACATAGCTCCCTGATAACCATGATTTTTGGCGTTTTCTTTGGCTGCACCGAGTCTCTGAAAACGGTATTCGAGCAACGATTTGGCGATTTCGGGATGTAAAACTAACAATGGAGGATACATCCAAAGTTCGGTATCCCAGAAAACGTGTCCGTTATAACCCAAGCCCGACAAACCCATCGGAGAGAGACTGTAGGCCTGACCTTCCCTGCAAAAACTGTAGAGGTTGTACAAAGAAAAATGTGCCGCCCGCTGTGCTTCGGGGTCGCCTTCCACCTGGATGTCAGACGTCCAAAGCTTTGCCCAGGCGGCTTCATGTTTTTGTTTAAGTCTGGCGGTGCCTTCCAGAGCCGCAAAAATCGTCAGTCTCTCTGCCTCATTGTGGGCATCGGAGATATGAGCAGAGGAAATCACGGTGCCCACTACGGCAAATTTGTAAGTTTCACCAGCCGCCAGCTGCTTTGTAAATTTGAGTTTGTGCATGCCGTAGTCCCATTCTTCATGCACGAGCGAAGGCTCAAGACCACGTTTTTCATTAAAAATGATAGAATTAGAGGCTGAAACCGTGTATTTCCCTGTCGGACTTTTGGCCACAGAAGTAAGCAAAGGCGTAAGTGAATGCGGTCTGTCGATGAGATGATAGAAATTTTCAACGTCACGTAATACCTCAGGAGCCTGAATAAAACTCGTTGGGGTGATCTCACAGGCAGTTTTTGCCGTGATTTCGACTTCAATCAGAGCCGAATGTGGCAGATGCCGCAGGGCCATCATGTTGGTTTTTACTTTTATTTTTTCATGCTCAAAGGCAGTCAGCAATTCACCATTTTTCATGTCGATCACCTGTGTGTAATCTTTGATATTGCTTTTGTTGATACGTTGGCCGTTGACATCGATATCCAGATTGGCAAATTCAAAAACTTTCAGGATATTGGCCACTCTGCCCCTTCCATAGGTATCAAAGGCACCGTTGAGCACTATTTCTTTGACTTTCAAAGGCTCGGCTGAGGAGGTAATGCCAATCATGCCATTGGCCACGGTAACCCCGTAATAATGGTTGGGATCGATATTTTGGGCGGTAATTTTCCAGGGATCCTGAGCAAATGCAGCAATGCCGATGCACAGCATGGCAGCCAATAGTTTAAGTTTCATTTTTATCAAAGGTTTCAATATGGGGTACAAGTTAGCAAAAAAATTGAGAGGAAAATGAATTTGGATTTACTCAAAATTTAGAATTCAAAACCGGAGATAGGCAAAGCATTAATTTTTAAGGTGAAATGAAATTTAGAATGGTTAAAAATGCCTGGGTGACCTTTTAATTTTTATTGTTTTTCGGGAATAGAAATAGTTTTTATGAAAATCCCAAATGTAAAAAAGGCAGTACCATTCAGGCTATTAGCCGGAAGATACGTGCCCAAAACTGAATTATAAATTACTCAATTAGAAAAGAAAAAAACAGTAACTCAAAGCAAGAGAATCAACAAAAGTAAGATGATAATAATTGAACCTACTGAAATATAAACACCCCCATTGACATCTGCCAGGTTACTTTGCAGTGATCTTACTTCTTTTCTGAGCGTCCTTTTTTCTTTGAAACTAAGGCTTGATTTGTCTAATGCTTTGATTTCTTTTAGTCTTGAAATAATGGCATTGGCTTCGGGCGAATCAATTGTTTTGCTGGTTGGGGTGGGTTCGGCAATTGCTGCGGCTTTTAGATGTGAAGGAAGAATGCTCAACATCACAATCAGGGTCAGGAATATGTACTTTTTCATAAATTAATAATTTAACGTGAAGGAGTTTCCACCTGCAAAGGTTCAATTATTGCCCTTAAAATCTATTACATAATATTTCATTTAGATTACATCTTTCCCACATTTTGGATTTCCGTCGGTTCAGAGTCTCCGCCAGGGACTCTGAACAAATGGAGTATGATTCCCCCTCCTTCAAGCTTGTAAAACCACAAAAAAACCAGTCAATATTTCCAAATCATCACCGATTATATTTATCTTAGATTTTAATATTTCCTTTCTGTATCAAAAACGAATCCGGCAATATGGCTGAAAGAATACTCCGAAAATGTATTAACTCCTTCACAGTGGCGGCCACGGAGTTTCTGGCGGAGAGGCTACGGGGGTGAAAATAGAAAAGTAGAAAGCGAATAACTAAAAAACGAAATCATGTTCAAGGTAATAGATTTTATGTTTGTCACATTTAATAAGCTTTATGAAAAAGTGACGCTCTTTAGAAATACAACCAGAGGGGCAGGCTTTATTGGGTTCACTTTTTATCTGAACATAATAGCTCTACTGAAATATTTCAAAGTTAAAATACCTACTCTGGGCTTAATGCTTATACTATTTATTTTCCTTTTCCCCTTCCATGTTTTGTATTGCAATGAGGAAAGAAAAATTCGTTTGTATAAGTGGTATGAGTCTCTGCAATTTCAAAGAAAACTTGTCGGAATCACAGTAGTTCTATCGTACTTCATTTTGTCTTTTTTTATTTTCATTTATTCAATGAAGAATTGGAAATGAGGTAATGTGTGTTTCAAAACGCACCTATATTTTTCATTCATTCAAACTCTACGCCAGGAACTCAGATAGTACGCTTCCTCCCACTCTTTCTAGCTTCCAAAACCACAAAAAAACCAGTCAATATTTCCAAACTTTCGCCGATTGTATTTATCTTAGATTTTAGTATTTCCTTTCAATATCAAAAACTAATCCGGCAATATGGCTGAAAGAATATTACGAAAAAATATTTACTTCTTCACAGGGGCGGACACAGAGGCACTGGCGGAGACTCAGCGGGGACTAAAAAATAATGTTTATAATACCATGGCATTTTTAAATGCAAATGGTATAAAATACACAACTGAAGATTATTATGATGATGAAGGGAATTATTCAGGAACGAAGTTTATAATTGATTAAAATATGAAATTGTGGATAAAAGTAATTCTTGACTCATTTACTGTGCTCATTTTATGTCAAATAGCACTTGGCATTTATCAGTATAATTACATATCAAAAGGCGGCTATATTTCAGTAGAGACTAGTTACTTTTCAATGATATATTTTGTTAAAAATCTTATATATTACTTAACGATTTATTTTTTTACATATTAATTTTTTCATTTGCAATTAAAAAAAAGATTCTCGCTTGATTTATGTTTGTTTTTTATATTTTTTGTTTTAGGTCTAATTGCTTTTTACATAAACTCCTTGTCTATTTTAAATTCGAAATGGATTGTATTTACAGTATATCATTTTGTCTTAAACGCAATTACTTGGACACGATAATTAATTTACATTACCCATTTTGGGTCAATTTTGACACCTATTGATTCCAGGAATTTTTTAGGTGACTTGTATCCTAATCCACCATGAATTCTCTCGAAGTTATAAAATTTCTTCCACCTTGTCATTATTTGTTTGAAATCTTCTAAATTTTCAAACTCAAGTCTTTGACATACAGCACTTTCCATTATAGAGTGATACGCCTCAATATGTGCGTTTTGCTCGGGGCTAGCAGGCTTGGTAAATTCCTGATTTACACCCTTTTTTCTTAAATATTCCTGAACGATTGTTGCTTCAAATTGCGATCCATTATCATTTCTGACGATGAATTGTTTTGGCATAGGATAGGTCTGAAAAACCTGTTCAAAGAGATTTATTACGTCTTCGGATTTAATAGAATTTGCGATATATTGAGCCAGTTGCCACCTTGAATAAACATCTAAAATAGTCAATACTTGTGCATTTGAATGAGTTCCTTGTACATAAACATACTTAATATCAAATTCCAGGAAACTAAATTCACTTTGTACATTTGGCACGAGTTCTTTTACCCAATTTCTGCTTGTTCTTTTGGTCTTATTACGTTGAAACTTCAATAAATTATGCTCCTTCATAAGATTATAGGTTCTATATGCACCAATCTTTAAACCCTTTTCCTGGTTTAAATAGCGATAAGTTTTATAATAGCCATAATCAACAAACTCACCTTCTAAAAGTGTCTTAACTTCTTTTAAAACATAGTCTAAATCATGTCGGTTGTCGTCTATGTCATAAACAACTCGAGATGCTTTTTTCCCTGGCTTTTGTGCCGGTAGAAGTGTAATAATAGCTACTTCTCGACAGTCCAACATGTTTTAATACTATGTTTTTGGGTTTGCCTTGCTCCAGAAATTCATCAACAACCATGATCTTCATTTCTTTATTGACTGGCTTTTTTTTAAAAGGGAATCTTTAATCTGAATGGCTAATTCTTTCTCGGCCACAATCCTTTTCAGAGCTTCGTTTTCACGACGCAATAATTTAAGTTCTCGTTCAGAGTCGGTCATTGCTCCCGATTGCAAACCATTTTTGCCCAGTTGCTCAAGCTTCTCTTTCCAACTGTAAATACTCACTGTTGAAACCCCAAACTCCCTTGATGTTTTACTAACGCCATGCTGGATAGAATGAAGAACTATTTTCTCCTTCTCATCTGATGACCATGTTTTTTGATGTTTTGACATACACAAATCTAATTAATTGTTAACTTAGTTTTGTGTCCAAGTTTTTATCGACCTATTAGGATTTTCTAAAATTACAAAAAAGGAATAATGCCTGAAAAGAAATAATAGTGATTTAATTTAATCAGCTCTTCTAAGGCTGTGCCTTCGTGTTTGTGTAAAGTCCGCTCTGCGAAGCTTGTGCCTTCGTAGGTGTGTAAAGCGGGTTTTACCCGCAGTAAACAAAAAGTAAATTAAGCGGCCACAGAGTGTCTGGCGGAGACTCTGCGGGGACGAAGAATTTAAAAAAACGATAAGCCTGTAAAACATTAATATCTAAAGATTTTTTGTAAGTTTGTTTAAATAAATCGATGTCAATGATAAATCTGGAACATATCGTTTGGAAAGAAGGTGAACATTTTGTGGCTCAATGTTTAAATGTAGATGTATCAAGTTTTGGAAATACAAAAACGGAGGCATTGGCAAATCTTCAGGAAGCCTTAGAGCTTTATTTCGAAGACAATAGCTTGAATACCATTCCCGAAATTGAACAACCCGAAATTATTCACGCCACTTTTTCCCATGCCTAAATTATATTCTTCAGAATATATCGTAAAAGTTTTGCTTCGGTTAGGTTTTGTGCTTGTATCACAAAAAGGCAGTCATGCCAAGTTTAGAAAAGGTACCAATCCCGTTTTAACCGTAATAGTGCCAATGGCCAAAAAAGAGATTCCATTTGGTACTTTTCGTTCCATATTAAGGCAAGCAAACTTGACTTTAGAGGATTTTATCTGATTCTTTCGCCGATTGTATTTATCTTAGATTTCAAAATTTCCTTTCAATATCAAAAACTAATCCGGCAATATGGTTGTAAGAATATTCCTAAAATATATTTACTCCTTCACAGGAGTGTCCACAAAATCTATTCTGGAATACTCTGTGGGAACTCATTGAACTTCAAGATTCAGAAACAAGTTTTATGGTCCAAGTCACGGTTTTTAGCCTCTCTTTTATCTTTATCAATGTTTCAAATATTACCGTCTCTTTCGGAAGTTCACCATAAATCAGGTTTTTAAATTGACCATTATAAGTCGCTTTCAACTCAGGCCATATTCTATCTGTATTTCTGAATATCAATGCATCGGAAGGATGATTTTTAAGCCAGGCATTGTTGTTTTTAAAACTAACAATATCATCTTTTGCTACTTTTAGGAGCATTCTATCAAAATCTTCAGAGTCGAAAAATTGAGCAAATTCATCATGACTAAGTAATTGATTCAAATCATACAAATGCCTTATTTTATTTTTTAAATCTGCTGCAGGGTCATTTGAATAAGAAAAACGAACCAAGCTCATTATTTTCTCGCAAATCGTGCGAACTGGCTCCAATACCCTTACTTCAAATGGCATTAATCCGTTGGCTTCTGCAATGGTACTTTGCCCGGTGCTTAGCATCATATCACCAACAAATGAGTTTAACAATTTCTTGGTAAATGGCTCGTGATAACCTAATAAAGTAGCTTCCACAACCAGAAAATCCCGCACCTGACCAAGATTGCCTATAAACTCCCTGGTATAGCTGTGGGCTGTCTTACGGTTCATTCCCATTTTTTGTGTCAGACCAGATACATGTATTTCAGGAAGCACCTCAGATACCACTTTGCTTATTTTTTTGATTTTATTCGTTAGCTGAGTATTGGTTTCGCCTTCTCGCCTAAACATTACAAGATCTATATCTTCTGAAAATCTTTCTATCAAATTAAAGCATTTTGACAAGGCTGTTCCACCTTTAAACACCGTATCTGTGCCTATTTCGTTACTGAAAATAGTAAATAATGCGTAGCTTACCCAGTAGTCTTTTTCTACATAAACAGATGGAATTTTTAAAAGATCGGCTGTATATTGTATCGACTGCCGATATAGTGTTTTGTTTTCATGGAGCTTCATATTATATTCCATTTTTCTGCTGTGGGTAGTGCAACTTGAACACCACCGAGCTTATATTTTGTAATGGAGTTTAAAGATTTCATTAAGTCTTTGGCTAAATTCACTTCGGTGAGTTCATCAAACATAGCACCCAATAATGCCCTTGTAGCAGGTGGATATTTTAAGGCAAGTCGTACCAGCGTTTCCCTTTCTTTAGGCTTAAGAGCTTGCAAAATACCTAGAAATCTTCTGCAAGAAGCTTCAATTTTGGCATCGGGTATATTTTTGATATATCGAATAGCATCAAGTATCTGCAGTAAAGGAATATTTTCTTTGGTTATGGTATTTTTTTGTTTTACATACGAAATACTGTACCTCTCTCTTTTAAATGCTGACCTTATTTCATTTTTTCCGATTTGTATGGTATTACTCACCTGAGTAGTCAACCCCAGCTGATTGTAGATACTATATCCTGTAAGATACCCCAATATTTTGCCGTTTTCTTCTAATAAATCTTTTACGATTTGGGCCAGGCTGGGTTGAAGTTTACCAAAAGGGGTATTTTCGGGCTTATAATATTTCCCCTTTGACAGCTTTGCTATTTTACCCGAAGCTGCCATTCTGTTTAGTGCTTTGATGATGGCTTCTTTTTTATTCACCTCATCTATAAAATCTTCATAGGTGAACACATATCCTTTTGGAAGCCTGTCTATCTTAAATATAATATAATCAGATACTTTCATAAAAAAATTGTCATTCGCAAATATAGCACTTTGTCCAGTTTATTGTAAAAAAAACTGGACAATTTTTTGAATACTATTTTACAAAAAATGAAGGTTACCGGGAAATCCTGATAAGAAAAATATGATTTCATCCGTTCAGCGTCGCCACCAGGGACTCTGAACTCATGGAGAGTATGCTTACCCCTCCTGCAAGTTTGAAATCTGCAAAAAAACCAGTCAATATTTCCAAATCATCGCCGATTGTATTTATCTTAGATTTTAAAATTTCCAATCTATATCAAAAACTAATCCGGCAATATGGCTGTAAGAATACACCAAAAAAATATTTACTTCTGCACAGTTGCAACCACAGAGTCCCTGGCAGAGAATATGAGGGGATGAAAGTATGAAAAATTGGTTTTAAAAGCTATTTCCCAGAACTAACAGCTTTATTATATTTGTATAGACAGTTTTAAGTTTATTGATAATTTAAGCCTGGAATACTTTCGTTTGACTAAAAATATTTGTAGAAATTAAACATTATAAAAAATATGAAAACATTAAAATGCGATTTGTGCGATACTACTGCTGCTGGCGAAACATTTGAACAATGGATGCAAAATCTTATGCCTCATTACATGTCGGCTCATCCTGAAGTAATGACCGACCCATCTAAAACCAAAGAAGATCAACAAAAATGGATGGCAGATAATAAAGCACGATTTGAAGAAGCTGCAAACAGCTAATGTTTCGTAAGTTCAGAGTCTCCGCCAGGGACTCTGAACACATGGAGTATGCATCCTCCTCCTGCATGCTTTTAAAACCACAAAAAAAACAGTCAATATTTCCAAACTTTCGCCGATTGTAATTATCTTAGATTTTAATATTTCCTTTCAATACAAAAACTAATCCGGCAATATGGCTATCAAAAAATTCCAAAAATTTATTTTCTCGTGCACTTTGGCAGCCACAGGGTCCCTGGTGGAGAGGCTACAGGTACGAAAAGATTATATTAAAAGCATCTAAAAACGCTCAGAGTAAATTTAAAGTTAAAAGTTTTAAAACTGAAATAACGATAAATGAATTCATTACTTAGATAAACAAAAAATTGTAAAATGGAAACACTTATATATGACCTTTCAATAGAATCTAAAAATGCTAAATTACTTGTGGATATTTTAGGTGTTGGAAACGTTTTGAATAATATCAATTTTGAATATAAAATAATTTTAAATGATGACAATAATTTTTCTTTTTCGGATAAAAGTGTTTTAGATCATTATTTGGATTTATTGGAAATTAATTGGACAAAGATTTCTTCCTTGTGTGATAAAATTATTATTTGGGTTAATTATGATTTTGAGGAACAATGTAATATTGAACTAACCGCGAATGAAATGTGTAGAATGGGGGCTTTAAATATTACCTATTGTTTTTCAGCTTTTTAAAACTTCATGGTATTTTCCCGCTCTACCTTTCCTTTAGCAGATTTCCGTCCGTTCTAAAAAAACCTAAACCACAAAAAAACCAGTCAATATTTCCAAATCATCGCCGATTGTATTTATCTTAGATTTTAATATTTCCTTTCAATACCAAAAACTAATCCGGCAATATGGCAGTAAGAATATTACGAAAAAATATTTCCTCTTGCACAGAAAGAGCCACAGGATCCCTGGCGGAGACTCTTCGGGGACGAAAGGCTACGTTAATTTTTCAACTGACAAAAACGGAAATGGCTACATTTCAAGCATTAAAATGATGTGGCTTTGCCCATAATGCGTATTTATTTTAGAGGAAATATAATTTCAACAATGGAACAACAATGAAAAATAAAGCATCGATATATTTTTTAATATTTCTTCTTTTTGGATGTGATTCAAAAAAAGATAGTAATAGTAGTTTTGTAAATCAAAATTTGGATAGTCTTATAGTTTCCTCTTTTAATAAAGGGGATGATGAATCTTATGTAGAGTGTTCAATTTTGCTTGATTATTATAATGATAAAGAAAAGCTCTTTTTCTATTCAATGGTTTATGGAAATAAATTTAATAATCCTTATGCATATTTTAATTCATATCTTGGATTGAATAAAGATTCATTACAGGAAATTAAAAGTTCAATTATTAGTGATGATCCAGTTACAAAATCATTTTCATTGTATTTTTTGTTAAGGGCTCATGAAACTTTAACAAAAAGCGATTCTGTAGAAATTAAAGAATCCATCAAAAATGAGATAATCAAAAACTTCAATAGCACCGAAGGATTACCAAATTCAGAAGATTTTTTACTAATGGAATTAAAAAAATGGAAAAAATAATATAGTTAATTAATAGCACGTTTCAGCCGTTCTGCGAAGCTTGTACCTTCGTAGTTGCGTAAAGTGGCTGCCAGCTCTTCCGTCCGTTCAAACTCTCCGCCAGGGACTCTGAACTCATGGAGAGTATGCTTCCCCCACCTGCAAGCCTGTAAAACCACAAAAAACCAGTCAATATTTCCCAAATTCGCCGATTGTATTTATCTTAGATTTTAATATTTCCTTACAATATCAAAAACTAATCCGGCAATATGGCTGTAAGAATATTCCGAAAATTTATTAAATCTTGCACAGGGGCGGCCACAGAGTGTCTGGTGGAGAGGCAGCGGGGAGGAATATGGTGGCAAAACTGTAACTGTAAATCCAATTTCTGAAACGAAAAAGTTTTACTTAAATATAATGAATGATTTTTACAATAGAGTTATTAAAAAATGAAAAAATATATTTTATTATTATTATTTATTGGTCTTAACATATCTGTTGAGGCTCAGAAAAATGAGTTTGACAAAGCGTGTAGAATAATTTTTGAAATGCATGGAAGGTCATTTGGTATTCGAAAAATTAAAGAAATTCTTGTTAGTGATATAGTTAAAAAAGGTGATTTTGATGCAGGATTGCGTTTGCAATGTTCATTGTTAAAAATGGGTACTTCATATTTTAAATACTTTGAAAATACCGATTTACTTGAAGATTTTAAAAAAAATACTTTTAAAGATCCTATCCCTTTTAATCCAACTACAAGTATTTTTTATTCTGAAAAAAGATTGAAAAAAGTAAAAAAAAACTTGCACCTTTTTAAAGGCGGGTTAGTTAGTACCATATTTGAAGAAGAAAAAATAATAAAAGTCAAACCTAGTATGTTAATTGAATTTGTAAAATTTGATGGTAATTTACTAAGAGTTGATGTTCAATTCAATTATGTAAAAAAAACTGGTAGGAATGAATTTTTAACTAGCAAATACCCTTATAGTTATCAAGTTTTGTTTGTCAATGGAATGGTCGATTGTATAAATTGGGAGAAAGTATACTTTTAATAAAATTTATTACCCCCTTTTCGTCCGTTCAGAGTCTCCCCCAGGGACTCTGAACACATGGAGAAAGATTCCGCCACCTGCAAGCTTGTAAATCTGCAAAAAAACCAGTCAATATTTCCAAACTTTCGCCGATTGTATTTAACTTAGATTTTAAAATTTCCTTTCAATATCAAAAAACTAATCCGGCAATATGGCTGTAAGAATATTCCGAAAATATATTTTCTCCTGCACAGAAGCAACCACAGAGTCCCTGGCGGAGACTCTGCGGGGACGAAATAGATTGCGGTTCGAGGATTCTTAGTTCCTAAAGTAAACTTCTAAAATAAATTAATATTTTTTTAAATGAGCAAAATAAAGAAAATAAAAACAATAATTAATGGGCTTGATGATGGAAAAAAAATGGAAAAAACATCTGATAAATCAAAAAATGGTTATTTGGAATTTAAAAGAAGAGGCCAGTCAAAATCTAATAGATTAAAAGAAATTGAAGAAAAAAACAAAATAGCAGAAAAAAAGAAAATTGAAGAAATAAGAATAAATAATATAATTGAAAAGGCAGTGAAAAACATTTCAATTAAAATGGAATTCGAACATAAGCGAAAAATAGATAAAATAATAAGTAGCCATAATCAAGAAATTAAACGAATAAATGAAAGTCTAAATGGACAAGTTTTAAATGAAATATATAATGAAAATAAAATATTAAAATCTGAAACTGAAGAAAACAATCGATTGATTGAAAAGCTAATAACTTCAAACAAACTACTAAATATTGATAAAACTAAGTCTGAAAACGAAAAACAACAATTAGAAGAAAAAATAAAATCTTTAGAATTAAAACTCCAAAATTGTCAAAAGGTTCTAAAAAATACTCCGAATTTTAAGAACAAAATTATTGAATCAGAAAATGATTTAGAAGGAAAAACGTTAAAGAGTAATGATTTTGATGGTTCGAAAGGTTGGCATGAATTAGCTAGAGAAAATGGAAAATTTGGTTCTTTGCCCTCCTTCGACAATTACAGCGATGAATATCTTGACGACTCGAAGAATGGCTTTGAATAGCCTTTTTTTTAGATTAAAGGCAAGGCACATAAGTTTCACTTTGGAAATATGAGAATGCTCCTCCCACTCCTTCAAGCTTGAAAACCACAAAACCACAAAAAAACCAGTCAATATTTCCAAATCATCACTGATTATATTTATCTTATATTTTAATATTTCCTTTCAAAATCAAAAACTAATCCGGCAATATGGTTGTAAGAATACACCAAAAAAATATTAACTCTTGCACTGAAGCGGCCACAGAGTCCCTGGAGGAGAATATGAGGGTATGAAAGTAAGAAAATTTGGTTTTAAAAGCTATTTTCCAGATTTACACTAACAGCTTTATTATATTTGTATAGACAGTTTTAAGTTTATTGATAATTTAAGCCTGGAATACTTTCGTTTGACCAAAAATATTTGTAGAAATTAAACATTATAAAAAATATGAAAACATTAAAATGCGATTTGTGCGATACTACTGCTGCTGGCGAAACATTTGAACAATGGATGCAAAATCTTATGCCTCATTACATGTCGGCTCATCCTGAAGTAATGACCGACCCATCTAAAACCAAAGAAGATCAACAAAAATGGATGGCAGATAATAAAGCACGATTTGAGGAAGCTGCAAACAGCTAAAGTTTCGTAAGTTCAGAGTCTCCCCCAGGGACTTTGAACACATGAAGTACGCTTCCTCCCACTCTTTCTAGCTTGTAAAACCACAAAAAAAACCATCCAATATTTCTCAAATTCGCCGATTGTATTTATCTTAGATTTTAATATTTCCTTTCAATATCAAAAACTAATCCGGCAATATGGCTGTAAGAATTTTCAGAAAATATATTTACTCTTGCACAGGGGCGGTCACAGAGGCACTGGCGGAGACTCTGCGGGGACGAAAAAAGGTCACATCAGCAATAATAATTACTGCAATGAATAGGGTACTTTTTTTGCTATTTTTCTTTTTATCAATTAATTCTTTTTCACAAAAAAAAGTTGAAAATGTTATCCAGAAAAATTCACTGTTAAATAAACATGATAAAGAATTCCTAATTAAAGATAGCTTAGATTCAAAATATATTGAAATTTTGGAAAAAGTAAATTCGCAAATAAGCCTTGCTTCTAATCCTTTCAGTTATTTTATTACTGTAATTGGTTTGTTATTTGCAATTTTAACTATTATAGCCACTGGAATCATTTATTTTCAATCCCAAGATTTTAAAAAACAGCGAAAAAAGGTTTTTGATGAAGTCAATCAAAAATTTGAAAATGAAATTAAATTAATGAACAAGTCATTTAATGAAAAACAAAGGGATTTTGAAGATTTAAATTCTAATTTTCTTAACACTTTTAAAGTAAATTTTGAAAAAGTACTATCCCCCTCTCAACAAAATGACTTAACTAAATTATTTAATTCTTACGAGGAAGTAATAAAGAATATCAATGGTTTTAATAAAAATTCTGTGAAGGTAAGAGTTTCGAAAGAAGAGATTGTATCCATTCCAGGAGGAAGAAGAGTAGAGAAGCGGTTATGTAGATGTTGTAAAAAAAATTATTATATGGAATATTTGGATGTTGAAAAAGGACAATTTGATATAATTAAATCTGTTTGTCCAAATTGTTTTAATTATGAGGAAGTTGAAAAACAATACGGACATAGATTATAAATTTCAAATAAATTATCTACAACATTAAAAAACATCTTCTATTTTCGCATTCTTAGATAGAATATAAAATTATCTAAAAAGAAATATGATTGATAAAAAACAAGTAAAAGATTTTCAAAACGAATTAAATTGTACTGCATACGAAGCATATAAATTGCTTTTGGAAATAGAAAGAAATGATATTTTAAGAGTAGGTTTGGGTGTGAATTCTCAGAACAGTAATTCTTTTATTGAAGCTATTGCCTTAGCTTTAGGTTCTTCGCAATATGGGTTTGAAACCTCTTTAAATGAAAACATAAGTATTATTGCTGATAATGTTGAAAGCTTAGGAAGTCTTATTGAAAAACTAAATGAGAAGTATAAATTTTAATTCAAAGGTATTTGGTGAAAAATTCTGAAAATTGTATAGAAAAGTAAAATGTTTAAAAACATCACAAATATTGCGGGAATAATTGCAAACTACTGGGATGCGTTAGCAGCTCTCAACTGGATATTGATGATGCTTTTAGTCAAATTTAAAAAAAAAGCCTACAATTTAGAATGTTTCTAAATTTATTTTTAATCTTGAATTAATATAATTTATTAATGAAATAACCCCATTTTTAATATTAAATAATTTATTTTCTTATTATCCTTTTTTAAAAACTTCGTCCTTTTCCCCTGCTATCACACGATTATATCGTGTGGCAATGAGAAAGCCAAATTTGAACTTTTTTAAAAACAATATTTGATCAAAACAATAAAAGATCCCAGCTCTATGAAGCTTGTAACTCGGTAGATGTTCACAAAGCATCCCTAAAAATCTTAGGAATACAAACACAAAACCCCACTCTTCGCAATCATTTAAGTTTAAAACCAAAATAAAAATTCTCTACCAAAAAAATATATAACCATTCCCACAAACCTTTTCATAATTCCTAAAACTGCAAGAGCTGGTGTCTTTTCTACTGAGAATACATAATAAATCCTGTACTTTTGTGGTATTTCTCCGGGAATCGTAAACCATGAACATCAATAATCAACTTATAGACAAAGGCTTGGCCACCAATATCCAATCCACCCGAAAAAGGGTGCGGTGGGCGGTGTCGGCTTTTTATTTCTTTCAGGGGCTGTGTTTTGCTTCCTGGGCCAGCCGCATTCCCGACATAAAATCGGCCCTGCAACTCTCCGACGGTGCCATGGGCTCTGTCCTGTTTGCATTGCCTGCGGGTCAGTTGCTCACCATGCCGTTTTCGGGGTATCTGGCCGGCAAATACGGCAGCAAAAAGATCATGCACTTTGCCCCACCCATGTATTCCATCGCCATGGTCATGCTCTCGCTGGCCTCCAGCCCTATTTTGCTGGCTCTGTGCCTGTTTTTCTTTGGCGTGACGGGCAACATCAGCAATATTTCGATCAACACCCAGGCGGTGGTGGCCGAAAAAATGTACCGCAAGCCTATCATGGCCTCATTTCATGGTTCATGGAGTCTGGCGGGCTTTGTGGGGGCACTTATCGGGCTGTTGATGGGCATCTTAAAGCTCCCTCCTACCCATCATTTTCTGATTATCATGTCGCTTTCAATACTCTCCACTTTCATCAATTCCCGCTTTTTGCTCGATGAGATAGCCGTACCGCAGGAAAACAGGAAGTTTTTCCCTAAACCCGACGGCTTTTTGCTGTCATTGGGGGTGATTGGTTTCTTTGCCATGTCGTGCGAAGGGGCCATGTTTGACTGGAGCGGGGTGTATTTCAAGGATATTGTGGGTGCCACCGGCGGCTGGGTGAGCCTGGGCTATGCCTGCTTTATGGTGATGATGACCGGCGGGCGGTTTATCGGCAACAAGCTCACGGCTACTTTTGGCAAGAAAAAAATCATGCAGATCAACGGCGTTTTAATCGCCAGCGGCTTGATGATAGCCGTAATATTCCCCTACATTCCTACGGCGGCATTTGGATTCCTGATGGTAGGTCTGGGCGTTTCGACCAATATACCAAATGTATTCAGTCTGGCCGGAAACCACAAAACCATGTCAACCAGCACGGCTTTGGCCTCTATTTCGAGTATCAGTTATCTGGGATTTTTGTTGGGCCCACCTATTATTGGTTACATTTCGGAAGTTTTCAATCTCAGGATTTCCTATATTTTGATTGCGGTTTTCGGGTTGATGATTAGTTTTATGGTGACGCGATTGAAGGTGATCAGATAAAGGTTATTCTTCAAGGAAAAAACTTATTCATGAGCATATAGTCAATATTTCCTGATTGACTATGGCAACCCGTGCAGGAGCGACCTTTATTTGAGGCGGCATCAGCCACTGTTTGGTTGGCATTGATATATCCCCACACCCAGCCTTTGGCATCGGCATCAGGCGAAGAGGCATTTTTATAAAGTATTGCATAACGCTCTATGGCTGAAGCATTTTTGGAAAGTTCTTTGACTATCAGTGAGCCTTCTTTAAAGGTTTTTCCTTCAATTATTTTACCCTGATTATCCAGATTTTCAGCAGCAATTGCATTGTAACGAGTTCTTAAAAGCGGGTAGGAATGGGCAGAACCGCTACTCTTTTCAAGTTGCTGGTCTGAGTTTTTGTACCATTTAAAGCCATTGGTTGTTTTAGCCAAATCGTAGAGCATCTGATCTGTGCTGTTTTCAGCAATCGGGTCTGATTTCTTGCAACCATTCAACATTACAGCCAGGGCATAAACTGTTACAGAAAAAGTAAATTTTCCTTTTTTTATCATTTTATTAGAAATTTTAAAACAATCCAATCACTTAAAATCAAATACGAAGTGGATTACCGAAAGGTTGAAAAATAATCAAAACTAAAAATCAAATCCAGGGTTAGTCTCTTTGAACAATGATAATACCAGACCTTAACTTTCGGAAAATTCAAATTATAATTGAAAGAACTACTCTATTTTAGGAATATATTTTTTATACAATAACCTTATATTCAATTGTTTAATTTCATTTTTTTTAAAAGATAAAATAAAACAAATTAACATTTAGAATATAATAAAAAATATAAACCCCGACACAAAAATGCACCGGGGCTTTACTTTTTGGTATTACTCTTTTTTATTTAATTCTGTAATATAACTGCGTATTCAATCTAAATTTTCCTCCGGTTTTGAGATAATCTACCTCTTTGAAATTGTAAATGTAGGTTGGAGTAATCTGCAATGAGAACCGGTTTTTCTGATACTGAATACCTGTACCAAAAACCAGATTATGAAAACCACTTTTCTCCCGTTGGTTTTGAAAAACAGTATAGGTTTCTTCTTCGTCTTTGTAGGTTTCAACCTTTACAGACTGAAAAGTTTTTATGTCAAAATGACTTCCGTAGTACATCTTGAGTTTCAGGTTTTTGTGCAGTGGAAAATACAGATTCACGCCCACCGGAAGCTCAAAAAACGTAGTTTTGATCTTGATGTCGGAAATCTGATCATAAGTAGCAGGAAGGCCGCTGGCAAATAGCTCCTCGAAAACTTTACCGGTGGAAAGATTAAAATCCCGTGGGTTTTCGTACTCTACCTCTTTATATCGGGTTACGAGTCCGCCTACACCCACACTGAGGTTTTTAAACAGAAAGGTTTCAATCATGGCCCCAATACTCAAGCCACCCAAGAGGTCAGCCTCCTGTGCAATTCCAAATCGGGTATAAGGCCAATGAAACTGTTTTTTCTGATTAATGATACTGTCTGGTTTTGCTTTGGGTGGAGCATCAGGTAGTATCAGTTCCTTCAATTCTTCTTCTTTTGCAGGTTCTTTTGTTTTGTTTTCAGCCAAATTTTTATCTGAAATTCCTACTATTTCGGAGGCTAACTGAGGTTTTGGTTTCTCAGTTTCATTTTCCTGCGTTTTCCCAATAGTATTTGAATTTATTTGATTTTCAATACTTTGAAGTTTCTCATTTACAGCCAGATACAATTTTTTCCAATTGGCTGATTCATCACGATTTTGTTTTTTTTCTGAATTAAGATAAGTTATTTTTTCTATAAAAACAGTATCTTTTTTATAAATAAAAATAGAATCCGGAATTGTAGCTGAGGCAACTGATACTTGATTTTCAGCCACTTGTGCGGTATTTTTCGTGAAATAATTCTTTGAAAGCAAAAATATTATTGCTCCCGTAGAAAGCAGGGCATAAAGTGGTAAAGCATATTGGTGCCACCACGTCCAAAACACCGGCTTCGGAGTATTATTTTTGAGTTTATCCCAGACATCGTCCCGGACCGGGGGCGTATAGTCTTCGAATTTCTCCTTAATTTTTTTATTAAATAAATCTTCACTCATATTGATTCAGATTTTTTCCTGTTGCGAAATATATTCCTCTATCCAACCTTGTAATCTATGTTTGGCTTTGGAGAGATTTGACCTCACAGCACTTTCGGCTATATGCAGCATCTCACCAATTTCTTTAAAATTATAACCATCAATCACATGCAATGAAAACACCGCCCTGTACACCGGAGAGAGTTTTCTTACAAATTCGAGAATCTCGTCCACCGACATTAAATCAATTTTACTGTCGTCAAAAGCCGATGTTTCAGCCTCTTTGATTTCTACAAACTCCAATCTGGAATGATGTTTCCTGAAATAATCAATAGAGGCGTTGACCATTATACGATGAAACCACCCTCCAAAGTCATACTGATCATTGTATTGACCTATATTTCTGTAAACTTTTAAAAAACCATCCATCATCATCTCCTCAGCTTCATATTCTGAAGCGGCATATTTTGAACAAATTCCCATGGCTTTTCGGGAGAAAATCTCGAAAAGCTTACGCTGAGCCGACTGGGAATTGGCCTTGCACCCTGCAACTATTTCACTTATCTCTTTTTGGGGAGATTTTTTCTTCAAAAACACTATTTCAAATCAGGGATTAGATGATTTATTTCTATTCATTTACACTCTACGAAAATTGTTTCTTTTTGCTGCCTGAGTAAAAATATTTTTATTTTCTGGACGCAATACGCTGCCTTGTGCGTAGAACACAGTAGAACAAAAATTTAAAAATATGAAATTAGGAGAAAAAATTTCTAGAAACGACTTTTTGAAGAAATTAGGCTTTACAGGTGCTTCACTTTTTGCATTATACTCACTCGATAGCTGTGTAAATGAGGGCTCAGTTAACCCGGCAACTGTCACCGTTGACCTTTCAAGCAGCCAATACTCGGCTCTGACTAAAAGCGGCGGCTATGTGGTTGTCAACAATATGGTAGTGGCCAATAATGGAGGAACCTACGTAGCAGCGACAATCAGCTGCAGCCACGAAGGTAAAAAACAAATGACATTCAGAAACGGAGAATGGTACTGCACCGCACATGGAGCCAGATTTAACACCGCAGGCAAAGGCTTAAATTCAAACGGTAGTAAAGGGCTGACGATTTATACGACATCCTTAACTGGAAATACACTAACTATAACGACCTGATAATTAACTAAAAATGGTTAATTAAAAATCACTAATAAAAAATCAGATGAAATATCTTTTAATAATTCTGCTATCATTGCCCCGGTTAATCTTTGCCCAGGACCTGTTTGATGAGCTGGACAAAAACGTGAAGCCTACAAAAAACTTTGCACTGGCTACTTTCAAGTCAACACGTGTGATCAACGGGCATTCGGTAGAAACTATGGCAAAAAACCATCTGGACTTCAGAATTTCACACCGTTTCGGAAAAATCAATGACGGAGCCTATAATTTTTTCGGGTTGGATCAGGCCTCTATGAGGATTGGTTTGGAATATGGTATTACCGACAAACTCATGGCGGGCTTGGGAAGAAGCACTACCGACAAGACGTTTGATTATTTTCTGAAATACAAAGTTACGCGGCAATCATCTGGGAAAAACGCATTTCCGGTGAGCATTACAGCCCTGGCAGCGGCCGATGCGATTTCCCTGAGCACCAGTCCACAATTCAGATTTTATAACAATCTGGAACGTTGGTCTTATGTGGGCCAAATCCTGATAGCGAGAAAATTTGGAGAAAGACTGTCTCTCCAATTGAGCCCAACAGCTATTCACCGCAACAAAGTGGACAATCCCGATCTTACAAATGATACATTTCTGGCGGGCGTCGGAGGCAGAATAAAACTCACCAAAAGGACTTCGTTCAACGGGGATTATTTCTACAGGCTACCTATAAGCACCGAGCCGGGATATTCACCCACAGCAGCCAATTACAACTCATTTTCGGTAGGTTTTGATATTGAAACGGGAGGCCATGTGTTTCAGCTGCATGCTACCAACTCCCTGGGCATGACCGAAAGGATGTTTCTGACTCAAACTGCCGGCCAATGGCTGAAAGGCGACATACATTATGGATTCAATATATCGAGGACATTCAGTTTTGAAAAAGAGAAGAAACGTCCTGCAAAAAACTAACTATCAATACATTAAATTTTTTATAAAATGAAAAAAATGCTTTTGGCACTACTTCTGACAGCCTTATTGAATAATTCTTTTGCCCAAAAAATGTGGCTCTGCAAAGCCGGTGAAACGAGCTTTTTCTCTGAAACACCCATGGAGAACATTTCGGCTGTAAACAAAAAAGTAGCCGCCATTATTGATGAATCCAAGAACGAAATTGCTGTCAAAATGGTAATGGCAGATTTTAAATTCAAGAATCACCTCATGGAAGAGCACTTCAACGAAAACTATATGGAATCAGAGAAATTTCCCAATGGCACTTTCAAAGGCAAAATCAACGAAAAAATTGATTTCTCTAAAAACGGTACTTATAATGTTACCTCACACGGCACCCTCATGATGCATGGTGTAGCCAAAGAAAGAGATTTGACAGGAAAAATGGTAATAGAGAATGGAAAGATCACGCTTACTGCGGCTTTTAATGTTCCTTTGAAAGATCATAAAATTGATATCCCGACCATTGTAATGGCAAAAATTGCCGAAGAAATTGCAATAAAATGTAACTGGACTTTCACACCAAAAAACTGATTTTATGTTAAAAAAGCTCATTTTATTTTTGTCGGTACTGGTTCTTACAGCCAGTTGTTTGTATGAAAAAAACACCGACCCCAATCCTGCAAACGGGACTACAGACACCACCACCACTTCTATTACCTGCGATGGTAGTGGAAATACTACGCCGACTAATGGGGATATTTGTTTCAATACTCAAATTTTGCCCTTTTTGCAGACCAACTGCGGGCAATCAGGCTGTCATGATTCCAAGTCGAGAAAAGAAGGCTATGACCTGACCAGCTATGCGAGCATTATCAAAAAAGGGATTTCGACTTCAAGCCCAACTTCAAGTAAACTTTATAAAGTTTTGTTTGAAAGTGGTGAAGACCGTATGCCACCACCTCCAGCGGCAGCTATTTCAAAAGCACAAGCCGACATACTTTTGGCATGGATTAAACAAGGAGCCAAAAACACCACTTGCAGCGTAAATATCGATGCCCAAAATCCAACTTATTCGGGGGTAATCAAGCCGGTGATTGACATGCAATGCATCGGCTGCCATCAAACCGGCAATGCTTCAGGAAATATTACACTCGATACTTATGCCAAAGTAAAAGCTTTGGTTGACAATGGTAAACTGCTGGGTTCTGTCACTTACGCATCAGGATATTCAGCTATGCCGCCCTCACAAAAGCTCTCAGACTGTGAAATCACGGCCTTCCAAAACTGGAAAAATAAGGGAGCTCCGAATAACTAGAAGTTTAAGATAAATAATACTAATCTCACAACTTTTTTTCACAAAACTTTAAAATAATACCCTGATAATTACGTTACTTAGCATAGATAATCTCGGATTTAATACTTTATATTTCCTGGCTATTTTTCGTAACCAAATAAAATCACCTAAAAATCTTTAACAATGAAAAAGTATCTACTTTCAATTACTTTAAGTGCCTTAATTTTTTCAGCTTGCAAAGAAAACACCACCACGCCAACAGTGGCCGAAGATGCCATCTTAAAAGAAGTAAAAGCCTTGCCGGAAATTACACAGCCTCTAATTAATCAGGTTCCCTTCAAAAAAATCGACATGGAGCTATTGCTTCCAAATAACCCGCAGACGGTAAAATACAGCTATAGTCTGGATTATTATTCCGATGGCAAAATCAAGTCCATCAGTGAGGGTGGGAAAGATATGTATAGGTTTGATTATCAAAAAAATAACCTTACGATTCAGGAAACAGACATGGCCTATAATTTAAAACTTACGGATAATGGCCTTGCTGAGTACAATCAGGGAACAAATAGCACCGACAGGTATTATTTCAAAAATAATTTCCTGATCAAAAGAAGAGATAGAATGACCGAAGATTTTAACTATTCCGCAAATGGGAATCTTTTAAATTACAAAGGTGCCTTTCCGGCTGAATATGAATATACTAATTATCCAAATACCATCAGGCAGGAAGTTTTGGCACCAACGGCTGTTCATTGGACATTCAGAGACAGTTATTTGGGCAATTTCAGCACCAATCTCATCAAAAAGGCGGTTTTCAGTAAAGGGACAGCCAACGAAACCACCCTTGACTTCAGCTATGATTTTGACGGTGAGAATAGAATCAGCAAGGTAAATATAGACCGCAAAGACCCGATTGGAACTGGGAAAATTGTTTATTTGTACACTTATTGAGATAAGTCAATAATAGATTTTTTATTGTGACATTTTAACTTCGAACTAATTCGGGAAGAAAAAGTTTACTTGAACCTATCAAAGAAACTATTTATCAAACTTATTAAACTTTCATTTTTCTGCTTTTCTACCCAGCCGGAGTCCATCTTGATTAGGCGGTTTTTCTTAAGATTTTCTCTCAAAATCCAGAGGATATGTTTGTTTTTGCTAGTTATAAGTTTCTCAAAAAGGGTTTTCCCTTCTATGGGAAGTGCAACCATAGCCACACTTAGGCCATAACCAAGAGCTTTTCTAAGTGACTCTACATCCGGAGTGAGTTTTTCAGGTATTTTATTGAATGTTAGTATTATCTGTTCCAAAATTTCCAGCACTTTTTGAGCATTTTCGGGCTTTTTCAACAATTTTGGTTCACAAAGGCCTGCTACCACTGCCCGCAATTCTAATTGATTTCCCATCATCCAGTTTTCCAAAACACCAACAGTTTTTTCAAAATCTGTAACACCCAGTTCCTGTATGCCCATGGCCACTGATTCCCTCACTCTCCAGCTGGCATGTGAAACGTATTTTCTGATTTCTGAAAGCGTGTTTTCAATTTTGGATTGATGCAAATAGCAATAACCCAGAATCCCGCACATGACCACAAACTCCTCCGGTGAGTTTTTCAGATCATCAGAATAATACTTAAAACACTCATTTATTTCGGTTTCGGTGGCGGTTTTTGAAAATTTATAAAGCAGCTCCAGATTTCCTCTTGGACCCGGAAGGTTGGAGTTTTTAAGTAGAAAATCTATACTTTCCATAATATTTTTGGAAATTTCCTTAAATCTTAAAAAGCCTCAATTTCCGCTTTTTAATCGAAAAATAATATGATAAATGATTGGAAAGCCGTAAGAATTTTATTCCGAACCATATAGAATATTTAGAAAAACCCAATTATTGGAAAGACGAATCTATCGAGTAAAAACTAAGGTTAGTAGAGTTTAAACTGCCATCAGTCTATTATTACTAAAATTGACTAAACCTGTTCCTATTTTTGAAGTCAAAACACTATAATAAATACTTATAAAATGTCAAAAATTAGTCCGATTACCATGCGTGTACTTCACCGCTATCTGGGGTTTTTCCTTGCCGGAATCATGTTTATCTATTCTGTGAGCGGTATTGTACTCATTTTCAGAACCACTGATTTCCTTAAAAAAGAAATTCAAAACCATAAAGAACTTGTTCCTGGCCTCGATGGCGAAAAATTAGGAAAAGAACTCAAAATGAGAGAATTCAAGTCTGACAAAGTTGAAGGCGACATTGTTTACTTTAAGAATGGCACTTACAATAAAGCCACAGGTGTTGCTGACTACACCACAAAAGAATTGCCATTTTTTCTGGATAAAATGACCAAATTGCACAAAGCCAACACCAACTCACCTTTATATTTTCTGAATATTTTCTTTGGTTTGTCGCTATTGTTTTTTGTGATTTCGACCTTTTGGATGTACAGACCAAGCACCAAAATATTTAAAAACGGCATCGCATTTACTATAGCCGGCATTATCCTGACCTTGGTTTTACTATTTGTATAGAAACAATTCTTATCAAATATTTAGCCGACCATTCGTTTGGCCGGCTTTTTTGCTTTTAATTAAATCATTACTATGCATATTCAAATCTAATTTTAAGTGAATATGGATTAGGTTTATTATTTTTGAAAAAATTACTATTACCCTATAAATGAGAAAACTGGCATTTCTGATCATTATGCTCAGCAAATTTGCTATGGCACAAGATGCCAGCGTTTTTAGACCCGATTCTGTAAAAAAAGAAATTAAAGCAATCGGTATTAAAAACAAACTTAAAGTCGATGGCTTACTCAATGATGCTGAGTGGGCACTTTCGCCTGCTTCTCCCCAATTTACACAAGTTGAACCTTATCAGGGACAAAAGCCTAACCATCAGACTCAGGTTAAAGTACTTTACAACAAAAAATTCCTGTATCTGGGGATATTTTCTTATGATTCTTTAGGCAAAAAAGCCATCAGAGCGGTGGATTTTAAGCGGGATTTCAGAGATACCCAGCATGATATGGTGATGGTGTCATTTGATGGATTCAATGACCAGCGAAATTCCATCACATTTGGAAGCAATGCATACGGGGTGCAGAGAGAGCTTCTTTCCTTTGATGACAACTATTATGATCTCGACTGGGATGGGCTTTGGAGGGTTAGAACCAGTAGAACTGATAGCGGCTGGGTGGCAGAGATGGCCATTCCATGGCAAACTTTGCGGTATCCCAAACTGACAGATTCTGTCCAAAACTGGGGTCTCAATATCATGAGAAACCGAAGACTCACCAATGAGATCTCGGCACTTTCGGGATATCCCAGGTCATTTACCTCCATGCGTATGGCTTATGCAGGTAAACTCACTGGTTTAAAACCGCCTCCACCTACTACTAACATTAGGATCCAGCCTTATTTTTTGAGCTCATTTGACAAATACAAAGGTTACGGTGAAGAAACAAAACCCACTGATACCAACTATAAGCTAGGCGGAGAAATGAAATGGGCCATCAACTCCAATACCATTTTGGATTTGACCGCCAATACCGACTTCGCCCAGGCCGATGCAGACTGGCAGGTCAACAATGTGACCCGTTTTAATGTATTTTTCCCTGAAAGGCGACAGTTTTTCCTTGAAAATGCCTCACTTTTTGGGTTAGGAATAAGCCGAAACCCTGACGAATCGGGTGGAAATATGAGGATTCAACCTTTTTTTAGCAGAAAAATAGGTCTCGACGATGCTGGTAACCCTATTCCAATTTCGGCAGGTGGCAGACTGGTTTACCGGTCAGATAAACGAAATTTTGGAGCCATTCTTATGCGTCAAAGGGAGATAGAGGAATCGCCGGGCACCAATTTTTTTGTAGGCAGATATTCAGAAAATATTGGCAAACAGCATCGGATTGGGGGATTGTTGACCGTAAAAAATCAACCGGGCGGGAGCAATGTTGTGAGCTCGATTGATGGTTTTTTCAGGTTTTCTGACTCACACTCGCTCAATACCCTGGTTTCGCAATCTACTTCCGGAATCACCGGAAAAAACGGCCTTTCGGCATATGCCCAGTATTTTTATGTGAGTAACCAGTTCAAAATTTGGTGGACACAATCTTTAGTAACCAAAGACTATGACCCAGGACTTGGGTTTGTTTCCAGAAACGACGTAGTAGCTACAACCCCAGGAATATTCTGGTGGTACAGGGGTAAAAAATTGCCGTTTAAGAATTGGTTGAGAGCCTACGAGCCCAGCGTTTTTCCGGAATATTACCACCAGGCCTCTACCGGTAAGTTGATAGAAAAAGTATGGACTTTCTACCCTGTCTGGCTCAACCTTCAAAGTGGAGCGTTTTTCGGATACAGCATCAATCCTACATATCAATACCTTACAGATGCATTTGAGCCTTTAGGCGTAAAAATAAATCAGGGAAAATACAATTATACCCGCCACCAGATTTATGCCAGCACTGATCCTTCAAAAATGCTGAACCTCCTCGTGATGTATGGAGGTGGTACTTATTTTAACGGAAATCTTTCATCTGGTGATTTTATCTTACAGTTTGCTCCGCTTCCTCATGTGTCGATTTCAGGAAGATTAAACCGCAATCACTTTACGAAAGTGGGCGAAACGATGACTACCACCAATGTTGATTTATATTCTATCGAGGGTAGATTTGCTCTCAATCCCAGATTACAGTTGATAGGATTTTTTCAGAAAAATTCCGAGAACAATTCGCAAAATTATAACATCAGATTTTCATGGGAATACCAGCCACTGTCATATATCTATTTGGTATTCAACAAACAAGCCTTCAACCCCAATCTTACAATATCGAAATCTGAGAATCATTCCATTGCAAAAATCAGCTATTTAAAACAGTTTTAATTCCAATAATATATTTTTAAACCCAAAAAATTTGAATACACTCCTGATCAAAATTATTCTGATGCCCACGGTAATTGCCCTGGTGACTTTTGCCAGCAAAAAATGGGGCAACAGTATCGGAGGCATGTTGGCGAGCATGCCCTGGGTGGCAGGACCAATCATCCTTTTTATAGCTTTGGAGCAGGGCAAAACATTTGCTGTAAACTCCATTCCCGGTGTGATGGTGGGCATAATTGGCTGGCTGGCTTTTTGTATTTCTTATATTTTGGTGGGGAAAAAATACAATGCCATAATCAGCCTGTTTGCAGGTTATTTGGTTTATTTTCTTACAGGAATCATGCTAAATCCTGTAATTTCAAAATTCAATATTTTTCAATGGCTTTTCATTTGTTTTTTTCTCTTGTTTTTGGGCTTAAGATTTTTTCCAAAAGTTGAAAATAAAAACGAAGGATTTAAAAGGACCCTGAGATTTGAAATACTTTTAAGGATGTTGGTCATCACTTCTTTCGTAATCCTTATCACTTATTTTGCAAAGATTTTAGGCCCTAACTGGAGCGGAATCCTCACTCCATTCCCGATTATGACTGCCGTTTTAGCCATTTTTATCCATTATACCCAGGGGATTTTTCAGGTCAGAAAAACTTTCATGGGTTTGTTTTCAGGTATTATCGGCTTTACCTTGTTTCTGTTTTTACAAGCTATTCTGATGCCTGTTACCAGCTTGTTAGTATCATTTAGTCTAGGCTTGCTGGTCAATGTGGCAGTGACTTTATCAATGAAGCAAATTTTCGAAAAATTAGGTTTATTGTAAAAAAAAAGCCGGCTATTGCCGGCTAAAGTTTTCTTTAATCTTATTTTCTTCGCAGCCACCAACCCAGCCAAACACCAACTACTCCCCATCCAACTATTACGTCAATAAGGTCGGCGAGAGTTTTGGTATCAAACCATATCGATTTGGTATAAACATCGGTCAGATAACCGATAAAACCTACAGCTAAAGTTGTAATCACAATAGTTTGCATACTGGCATTGCCCATTTTCATCAACATCCATGATAAAAGCAAGACTGCCAAAATATCAACAACGAGTCCCCTGGCCATATTTACTCCCATATTGGCGTCCATAGACTTATGATAGTAAACCTGAGCCCATGGCTTACCCATACTGTTTTCCATAAACTTTGAACTCTCCTCCATTGAAGTACCTTCTGGGACTGTTGGCAAATAATAAAAGCCTTCTTCCAGGTTATCACCCAGATATTTGAGGATTTCATCTTGCTTGGGAGAATATTTTTGCATTCCGTTATGAAGACCGCTAATCGACCAGGAAACAAACTGCCACATAAACAGGATAATTCCGCCAACAACGGCGGCAATGATGATTTTTTTCATGGTAAGGTATAGTTTTTAAGAGGTTTAACATCCGAATTTACTAATCATTTTTCAAAATCAAACTATTTCAAATCAATTTTTTGGTTAATACTTCGTTAAAGTTCAAAGTTTGTTACGGTTTACGAATCTGATTTTGTTTTTTTACAAAAAATTAATCTGAAAAGATATTTACAACAATGAAAAAGAAAATATTGTCGCTTATAAGTTTACTTTTTGCTACATCAGCTTTTGCTCAATCTCCTCAGGAAATTGTCAACAACTACCTAGATGCCACAGGAGGTAAAGAAAAATACAATTTTGAAACCTACCAATACAAAAGGTCATATACTGCTAATGCAGCCACAGACTTCTCAGAATTGGTTACAGTTGGAGGGTCTGAAAAATTTTCAAAGGTAAAATCAATAATGGACCGTGATTTTTATTATGTCCTAAATGAGTCTGCAGGTTGGATAAAAATCCCTATGGGTAGCCGCGACAAAGCACCAAATTACTCGGTTAAAGACCTCAATACCAAGGAAAAAGATGACTTAAAACAAGAAGGTATTGATGGCTTATGGCCCTTTGTTGATTTCGAGAAGAAAGGATACAAGGTCACAGGAAACGTTAACACCAGTACGATTGATGGTACAGCTTGCTCGGGTATTGTTTTGGAAAAGGGTTCAAAAAAGCGGGAGTATTATTTTGACAAATCCACCGGTTTGCTCAAAAGAGAAATTCTGACCGAAGCCGGAATAACACATACTTATGATATTCAGAAATATGGTGTGGTTTCGGGATTAAAATACCCTTCAGAAGCAAGCTATATCAACACCAAAGACAAAAAGAAAACACAGGTAATGACTACGCTAAAGCTTGAAAATCCATTGCAGGGTGTTTCTTTTATAAAATAAAATCTGATTTAAAAGCTTTAAAAACTTCGGCGTCGGTCTTACCATCGGTAAACACTTCGAGTAGTTTTGGCGAATTACTTTCTTCAAAAAATACTTTGAGTGCTTCTGATAGCTCAAGTTGATTGGATGCTTTGAAATATTCTACGCCGGCTTCTTCACATAAAGAGCCGGCATTTCTTTTTTGATGGGTTACAAAAAAATCCTCCAGTTCGGCTTGTTTTGAAGGTCCGTCTATTAACCTGAAAATGTTTCCACCGGCATTGTTGATTATTACACAACGGAAATTTTCTGGTAAATCATTTATAAACAGAGCATTGCTATCATAGAAAAAAGATACGTCTCCTACTATGCATGTATAAATACCGGCAAATGCGGAAGCCTGCCCCAGGGCAGTACTCACAATGCCATCAATACCACTGGTACCACGGTTACAGCTTACTTTTTGATTTTTATCCAGTAAAACCGATAAATAATTGGCATAACGTACCGGCATGCTGTTACCTAAATGTAAACCGGAATTATCAGGAAGTGCATCAAATATCATGGCAGTAGCCTGTATTTCGGCAAAATCCTCCACAAAAATACTCCTGTGGATATACTTTCTGGAGGCTTCGGCGGCATCTTGCCAATTGAGTTTGAAATCACTCTCTTCGGCTTCATCATCGCCTTCTTTAAATTTTGCAAAATCAAGCGTTTCAACCAATTCTTTTAAAAAATACGACTCATGCACTTCAATCTTATGCGTTATGCTTTGCATGGGGTCAATCAAATCAGGATTTTCCTGTATATGCCAGTGGTATTTGGGTTTATTTTTTCTTAAAAATTGCTTTAAAGATTTAGAAATAAACGACTTACCAAAAGTAAGAAGTAACTCAGGAGCGTAGGTGGAATGGGATTCGCTTATTTTAGGCAAAAATAGGTCATGGCTTTTTATCGCGTCAGTTACATTTACATTAGCAATCACATCGGCCACAATTACGACATTAGGTTCTTCGGACAATTCCGAAAGAACTTCATCAATATCTTCCCGATTTTGCCCCACTGCAATCATTATCGATTCTGAACTATTCCAGATATCCATCAGATCGGCCCATTCTGAATGAGCCAATGAAGCATGGGTATCCACTTTTTTAATATGCCTGATATTTACTCCAAACTCATATTCTTCATAATCTTCAGGATAAAATGGTTCCCTGATTGGGACATTGATATGTACCGGGCCTTTTGGAGAAGACTGCGAAAGGTCGATGGCCTCGTTAATAATCCTTTCAACTTGCCATTGGGCATCCGGATGTCTATAATCAACGGGCAACTCAAATGCCTTTTTTACATGTTTTCCATAAATATCTTTCTGAAAAATCGTCTGGCCGTCGTATTGATGAATCCACTCAGGTGGGCGGTCGGCGGTGAGAATTAACAAGGGTATTTCCTGAAAATATGCTTCTGATACAGCCGGAGCATAATTGAGTGCAGCGGAGCCGGAAGTGCATACCAATGCCACAGTTTTGGAAGTTTCGAGTGCCTTGCCCAGTCCAAAAAAAGCGGCAGAACGCTCATCGGCAATAACTTTGGTCCTGATTGCCGGGTTACGGTTAAATGCCAGTGCCAAAGCCGCACTTCTTGAGCCTGGACTAACTATCACATCTTCAATTCCTTTGAGCGAACAAATTTCAGCAATACGAAAAACTGGCTCTAATATTGGCATTAATCTTTCCGGATATTTTTACAAAATTAATCATTTTAAAAAGTCAAAATTGAGCAATTGCTAATTTTTAAAAGCAAGCATTTAATAGAAATCCTGCCTTAAAATCAGTTTTTGACAACCAGGAAACAATATTCACAACTTTTTTGCATTAATTTACGTATTGAATTATAAAAACCAATTATTTTGAAATATATGATTTTAAAAAAATGGGCGGCTCTAAGTTTGATTGCCCTTGCTGTTTTGGGTGTTTCTTGTAAAAAACTTACTGAAGTTAACCCTGCTGCCACTGAAAACACATCAACAACAGTCAATCCCAACGCCAATGCTAACAGTTGGATATATGACGAAATGAAGACCTATTATTTGTGGGAAAGTCAGATGAAAACCAAAGCTACCACTGACAATAAACTCGATCCGATGGACTATTTCGAGTCGATTTTAGTAAAACCAGGCGAATTGGATAGGTTTTCATGGATTGAGGAAGATGTGGATGCTCTTACCGCCTCACTGCAAGGTGTTAATAAAGTTTTGGGAATAAGATATGTACCCATTTTTGCCGACAAAGCTGAAAGCAAAGTTGCTTTTTCAGTTTCTTACACTTTGAAAGGTTCACCTGCGGATAAAGCTGGAATCAAAAGGGGAGATTTCATCACTCAGGTTGATGGAAAAACCATGACACCGGATAACTATTCCACGGCTTTGACCAATGAAACGCTTAGCCTTACTCTTGGTGAAATGGTAAATAGTGAAGTAGTAAGTACTTCAAAAACTGTAAAGGTAACCAAGGCGGAAGTACAAACTGACCCGATTCACTATAGCACAGTACTCGAATATGGCAATAAGAAAATTGGATATTTGGTTTATCTACAGTTTCTTACATCATTTGATGATGCCATGCGTAAAGTATTTGCCGACTTCAAAGCAAAGGGTGTAAATGAGCTGGTGCTCGATCTAAGATACAACGGAGGTGGTTATATTTCTTCATCCGAAATATTGAGCTCATTAATCGTAAAAAATCTCAAGCCAAATACGCTTATGAGCCGTCAGGAATGGAATGCCGCATTGACAACTGCTTTTAAAAATCAATATGGTGCCAATGTTTTTGATGCTAATTGGCTCAATGAGGCAAACAATCTTGGAACACTTAACCGGGTATATATTTTAACTTCTCAGGGTACTGCTTCTGCCAGCGAACTCGTAATCAACAATCTAAAACCTTTTATGGATGTGATTTTGATAGGAGACCATACTTATGGTAAAAATGTGGGTTCAATCACGCTTTCAGATGACAAAAAGAGATGGAAATACGGTATGCAGCCCATAGTTTTGAGAACTGTAAATGCAATAGGAAAGTCTGATTATGGCACAAAAGAAGGTTTTATACCTGATTTTAAAGTGGAAGACAAAACCATGCCTTTCAAATCTTTTGGTGACCCTACCGAAACTTTACTGAAAGTTGCCATTGAAAATATTACAGGACAGCCTGTTACATTAGGAACGTCAAAAGCAAGAGTTTCGGCCACTAAAGATTTCAATGTATTAGACAAATCGCCAAGACTGGATACCAGAAAATATGAATTAAAGGATATGTTTGTGGATAGATTCCCGGGACAGAAATAGGAAGATAATGACACATTTAAAAAAAATGCCTGTAAATTTTTTGCGGGCATTTTTTTTATATTTCAGAAAATGTGACAGTTAAACTTAAATAAACCACTATGGACTAAAAGTCCATAGTTTTCTTACAGACTGAAAGTCTGCCTACTCAACTATGAAATTTGTATTGTCATTAGAATCAGGATTTCTATGATGTTCCAAATATTCATTTACCATCTCATCTGTAATATTCCCTGTACTCCAACAACCAAATCCTATGGCCCAAAAGTGACGCCCCAATATCTTTTCTTTAACTCCGGAAATTCCATTTGCAATTTCCTAGATGAACGCCCCTTTAATAACTTTACCAGTGTACTCAAATCTTGCGATGGCCTATATTCTATATGCATATGAATATGATTCTTTGATACAACTCCCTTCAAAATCTGTACTCCTTCTGCCTCACAGATTTGTATCAAAATTGTTCGACAACGTATCTTAATATCTCCTTCCAAAACTGAATATCTATACTTTGTTGACCATACAATATGTGCAGTCAATCGGGATACTGTATGTCCGCCTATTCTTTGAAATTCCATAACTTAAAGTTACAAAATTTTTAGAAACTAAAGTGAGATGCAATAAATTGCATAGTTTTAACTTTATTTGTGACCAATAAATTTCGTTTTAATGTCCTTTTATTTGAAATTTAATTGTCTTAACAACTATTTTTTTTCAAAAAAAATAAATAAATTGCAATCCAAAATAATTTTATAGATATGGCAACAGATACAATTAACATCAATGTAAGACTTACTGAAAAAAGTAGAATCGACCAGTTAGACCCTGAAAACATCGTCTTTGGTACAGTTTTTACCGATCATATGCTGGTGGCTGATTGTGTCAATGGCGAGTGGCAAACTCCCGAAATCGTGCCATTTGGCGATATGGCATTTAACCCTGCCTTGTCATCTTTACATTATGGTCAGTCGATTTTTGAAGGAATGAAAGCTTTCAAAAACGAGCAGGATGAAGTTTTGATGTTCAGACCTTTGGAAAACTTCAAACGTTTCAACATTTCAGCTGAACGTATGTGTATGACCACTGTACCGGAGGAAATATTTATAGGGGGCCTTGAAGAATTGCTTAGAATTGACGCAGCCTGGGTACCAAAAGGTGAAGACAACTCACTGTATTTGAGACCGTTCATGTTTTCAAGTGATGAGTATCTTGGGGTAAGACCTTCGCTCAATTACAGGTTTATGATTATCTTGAGTCCTGCAGGAAAATACTACAGTACTCCTCCAAAAGTAAAAGTTGAAACTGAGTTTATAAGGGCTGCACCGGGTGGTGTGGGTTATGCCAAATGTGCCGGAAACTATGCGGCATCATTGTATCCAGCCAAACTTGCGGCTCAGCAAGGTTACACCCAGTTACTGTGGACCGACGCTATCGAACACAAATATTTCGAGGAGTCAGGTACTATGAATGTGATGTTTGTGAAAAATGGAAAAATAATTACTCCTGCCGTAAGCACTACAATTTTGAAAGGCATTACCCGTGATACTTTGATTCAACTTGCCAAAAATATGGGCATTGAAGTTGAAGAAAGACGCGTATCGGTGGAAGAAATCATTGAAGGAATCAAAAACGGTGAAGTGACTGAGGTTTTTGGAGCTGGTACAGCAGTAGTGGTATCTCCTTTTGCGGCCATTGGCTTTGAAGGTGTAGATTTTGATTTGCCGGCTATCACTGAGAATTCTCTTTCCAGTAAGCTGAAAAATAAACTCAATTCAATCAGAACTGGTCAGGAACCTGACACTTTTGGTTGGGTTTGGAAAGTATAATAATCATATTTCAATAATCGGGATATCCGGATTTTTCATAGAAAGTCCGGATATTTTTTTTTGATATATATCATAAAATCAACAATTTATACGTTATTAGATTTGCGATATTCAAATTTTGCTTAATTTTGAAAAAAATACTGGCAAGGTATTTGAAACACACCTTAAAAAGCATTAAATATTTCCTAATGAAAACGATCGTAGCTTTCTTAATTTCAACTTTACTGGTAACGGGCATATCCTCGTTTAAATCAGATAAAGTTAAGTCAAACGGAGGAACAGAGTTTTACTCCGGATCTTATGACAATCTCATCAGAGAGGCCAAAAAACAGAAAAAAATGGTTATCCTTGATTTCTGGGCTCAATGGTGCGGTCCCTGTCAAAAACTCGACCGCGAAACTTTCTCCGATAAGTCTCTGGGAAATTATATCGCTCAAAATTACATCATTTACAAAGTTGACATTGATACCTTTGATGGTATGGAAATCGTTGACCGGTTTGCTGTAGATGTATTCCCTACTATTATGGTATTTGATCCAAAAGAAGGGGCTGTAGGAAAATATAAGGGTTTTTATCCTCCTAATTATCTGCAGAAAGAATTGGAAAAAATTCAGAGTAAATACAATTATTATCCGGTTTCGACCAAAGAAAGTTTGGCTGCAAACAAATAATTCTTAAAAAGATTTTCGTTCTTAATTGACGATAAACACTGTCGTCAGATATGTTTTTAAAGATTTTCACTAAAAATATTCATATTTAGTCCCGGTCATGGTTTTGGCCGGGACTTTCGTTTGTAATTTTGCCTTATGAATTTACAAAATGATCTTATTTTAAGGGCAGCCAAAGGCCAGCATGTGGAAAGAGTGCCCGTATGGATGATGCGTCAGGCCGGGAGAATCTTGCCCGAATACCGAAAAGTACGTGAAACCGCCGGAAGTTTTATTAAACTGGCCACAACTCCCGAAATGGCCGCGGAAGTCACCATCCAACCCGTAGATATACTGGGAGTAGATGCCGCAATAATATTTTCTGATATTTTGGTAGTACCCGAAGCCATGGGGCTGCCTTATGAAATGATTGAGGCAAAAGGGCCAAATTTCCCGAAAACAATCCAATCGCTGGATGATCTTCAAGGGCTTAATACTACGTCGGCCATTGATAATCTGGGGTATGTGTTTGATGCATTGGATATTGTAAAAAAAGAACTCAACGGACGGGTGCCATTGATTGGTTTTGCAGGTGCTCCTTTTACTATTTTCTGTTATATGGTGGAAGGAAAAGGCTCCAAGACTTTTTCCAAGGCAAAAAAAATGATGTTTACCGACCCTGAACTTTCTCACTCTTTGCTCCAAAAAATAACCGATACCACCATCATGTATCTGAAAACACAGATCCTCCACGGGGCTGACCTGGTACAGCTCTTTGACAGTTGGGCGGGAATTTTATCGCCAAAACAATACCGTGAGTTTTCTTTGCCATACATAAGTCAGATTTGTGATGCCATTACCGAAGCACCCTTGACTGTTTTTGCAAAGGGTGCATTTTTTGCAAGAGAAGAAATAGGGAAAACCAGTTGTAATACCGTAGGTCTGGACTGGAATATGGACATAGAAGAGTCAAGAAGATTGATTCCAGAGAAAACATTGCAGGGAAATCTTGACCCTTGTGTGCTTTATGCATCATTTGGGGAAATAGAAAAACAAACTCGTGAGATGATTAATGCATTTGGTACGCAAAAATATATCGCGAATCTCGGACATGGAGTTTATCCTGACACCGACCCCGAAAAGGTAAAATGTTTTATTGAAACCGTGAAAAGTTATTGATTCAATTTTTCTGAAGAAAATCCGTTAGATAATCATATTTTTACTTTTGGAAAGAAAAAATTAACCATCCGACATGAAGCACTTTTTTGTATTTGGCCTTTTGTTTTTTGTTTTGAAACAGGGAATCTCTCAAAGAGCAGAAACCCTGGGCTCGGCATTTAACACCGAATACAGCGAGCTGCACCCCATGGTGGCACCGGATGGAAAAACACTATATTTTGAGCGTATTTCGCACCCTTCCAACAATTACGGTAAAGAGGGCTCTACCGATGTGTGGTTTTCGGATTTCACAAAAGACAACCGTTGGGCAGTTGCCAGAAAAATGAATAATTCCATCAATAAGGACCGATACAATTCCCTTTTCAGCATCACCCCTGACGGTAATACTGCTTTAATAAGAGGAGTTTATAAAAATGGAAGAAAAGAAAACGAAGTTGGGATATCGGTCTGCAAAAAGAAAGGTGCCAATTGGGGACAGCCCGAAAAACTGGATATACCAAAACTCGATGGTATGTGTAAAGGACAATATCTGATGGCCTTTTTGAGCAACAGTGGAAAAGTGCTTTTGCTTTCATTTTCAGAGAAAAAAAACAGCGAAGAAGATGACTTGTATTTTTGTTTGCTTGATAAATCAGGTAAGTGGTCGAAACCTGAAAGTCTTGGGCCCGACATCAATACTTCTGCCAGTGAAACTACCCCATTTTTGGCTGCTGACAACAACACCTTGTATTTTGCTTCCAACCGCAAAAGTGGAGAAGGCGGCTTTGATATTTGGTACACCAAAAGACGTGGCAAAGGCTGGGAAAGCTGGACCAAACCGGTGAATTTGGGGCCTACCACCAATTCAAAAGAAGATGAACTCTATTATTCGATTGATGCATCAGGTGAATATGCCTATTTTTCGAGCAAAAACAAAGCTATCGGTAAATCTGACCTTTTTAGAATAAAACTCAGAGAAGAAGTAGCCAGCACCAGCCAGGATGCAGCATTGGCATCGTCGACCAATAATGCCAACAATACAAAAACGGAAAAAACGGAAAATGCCCTAAATACACCTACCCCAATAGTGATGCTTTCAGGAGTGGTTAAAGACCAAAAATCGGGAAGGCCGGTGGAAGCAAAAATCGTATATGAAAATCTGGAAGATGGCGAAGAACTGGGAGTGGCTTATTCCAATCCGGCAACAGGAGAATACAAAATCGTGCTGCCGTATGGCAACCGCTATGCTATCAGAGCGGAAGCTAAAGATTTTATACCGGTTTCAAAAAATATCGACCTGACTGTTCAGGGTACTTTTAAAGAAATCAAAAATGAGGATTTGGTGGTAGCACCAATACAAACCGGCGTAAAAGTGCAGATGAACAATATTTTCTTTGAATTTGGCCGGGCAACTTTACAGGCAGAATCATTTTTTGAGCTGGATAGAATGGCTGAAATGATGCAAAGTAACCAAAACATGATTATTGAGATTCAGGGACATACCGACAACGTAGGCTCTGATGAAGCCAACCTCAAACTTTCGCAACAGCGTGCCGATGCCGTGAGAGATTACTTCCTGAAGAAGAAATTACCGATGGAAAGGGTGAGAAGTGTAGGATTTGGAGAAGCCCGCCCGATAGCCTCAAACGCCACCACAGAAGGACAGGCTAAAAACCGCCGGGTGGAATTTGAGATTATCAGGAAGTAAAATCTATGTTTATTTACTACAAGAATCGTTGTAGATATAAACGTACTTGTTGAGATCGAGCCATTTTGCTTCACCTTCAATTGACTTTAATACTGCAGGACAATCACCAAACAACTTGGGAAAATCTTCTTTAAAATCAGCTCTTTTGAGTTTGTAAGCTTTTTGATCGTCTTTTTTGATATAATAAGATTTCGAATCGCCACCTGCCAAAGTCAGCCCTCCGAAACCTACCGAAGCAGATTCCTGTGCCATGGGATCATCGAAAACCCTGATTCTGCCTGTAAAAGTAGGATTGAGTAATTGCAAAATCACATAATCTTCTTTTTTCTTGATTTGAGTTAAGGAAGATTCAAAATAAACATAGCCTTTATCAACCAGATCTTTATTGACATCATATTTTGAGACTTTTTGAATCCTACCCAATTCACTGTTGATGGTGGCCATTTTGCTTAAAGCACTAGGAGTCAAATATGCATCTTGTAGCTGAACCGGGTCGATGGTCATTTTCTTTTTTGCACCTGTTGGTTTGATTTCGATTTCTTCAATCAAGCCTTTTTTTCTATCCAGATCATCAATTTCCCCTTCGATTTTTGTACCATCTTTCAGGGTAACATAAGATATCTTTTTGTGTGAAAAGCTGTTAAAAGAAGGAATAAATGCAGGGTATTTTTCTTTTTTTTGTGCTACTGTTGCCGTAGCAATAATCAAAAAAAGAAAAAGAATGGAGGTTGATTTTTTCATAATACAGAGGTTTTTTTATAGTGTTTAGTAATTGTTTTTCTCAAAATTAAACTTCTTTTTTGAAAAATTACACACTGAAATTTTAAGAAATTGCTAATTTCAATAAGACCATAAGAAATAATTGAATGAAATTTTAAAACCAGCTGCTCTAATTCTACTTTGCACCCAAAAAATTTCAGGGTGTTTCCTCTATAATATTATTAGAAGTGATTTTATGGGCCTGTTCTTAATAATTTCAACCGTGATGTCTTATAAAATCGTTGATTCTTTTTGTGAAAAAGTATTCTGATTGATAGTTTTTTTTTAGAAATGTAAACGTAAAAAATCTATTCATTAGAGTTTTGAATCAAATACTTAAAACCACAATCCACTGCAAAATCCATTCATCGGCAAAAATCCATAGCTTATCGGTTTTTTGATTTCAATTCAACGAATATGCATTTATTTCACCATATTTATCCTCGTAAATTTGAAGAAAAAAACAAATTATGAATACAAGCAATAAAAACTCGGTTTTCTTTTGGTCTATCCTACTGGTTACTTTAGGTGGGCTGTTTCTTCTCAGAAATTTTGGATTACTTAATTTCCACTTTCCTGTCAAAATATGGAGCTGGAGACTCATTCCACTGATCATTGGTATCAATGCGTTTTTGAAAGGTAAAAACATGGAAGGAGTCATTGCCATCACCATTGCAGTGGCATTTTATATCCCCGATTTCCTCACTCAGGAGCAAGTAAGGGTTTATTTCAAACTTTGGCCTTTACTTTTGGTAGCTGTTGGAGGGCTTATCATGTACCGTTATTTTAACCCGAAATTTGATGCTCCGTCAAGAATGCTTAAAGCTGACGGAAGTGATTTTGATTATCTGAGTGAGACCAACATCATGGGCGGTTCAAACAAAAAAGTATTTTCGAAAAAATTTGAAGGTGGCCAGATCAATTGTGTGATGGGTGGAGCTCAAATCGACCTCACGGAGGCCAATCTGGCGGAGAAATCTGCTCTGAATATCTTCATACTCATGGGCGGACTGGAGTTAAGAATTCCGAAAGATTGGAATGTACACCTTGATGCACTTCCTATCATGGGTGGTATTGAAGACCAGATCACCAAGTTTCCCGAGTCTGTGGTTAATCCCGACAAGAAATTCTATATCACCGGAAATATCGTCATGGGTGGCGTAGAAATCAAAAGATATTAATTTAAAATCTTAATAATCAATATTATGGAAAATAGAAAATTGTTTATCAAAAACCTGGTAATTGTCCTTGTAGTAGTGGGTGTGATTGGAGCGATTGGCAGTATAACTGAAAAAAATAAAAAATCAGAAATAAGCAGCGAGGGTATCGAAGAAGGTAAGAATTATTTCGATTATGCATATTTCATGAGCGGTGCGAAAAAAGTTTTAAACTATCATCCATTAAAAGGTGGTGATTTGAGCTGTGTAATGGGTGGAGGCGAAATTGACCTAACGGGTAGTACACTTAATGGTCCGGCCAGAATAGACGTTTTTTGTCTCATGGGAGGGGCTCAATTTACTATTCCTTCAGATTGGACAGTTCAAAATGATGCCGTTGCTGTGATGGGCGGAATTCATGATGAAAACGATGATAAAGGTCTGGAAACCGATCCCATAAAGTTTTGATTCTGGATGGCTCAGCTGTAATGGGAGGCATAGAAATCAAACGCAGATAATATGCAGAACCCACTCATTACAGGTCGTTGGCGGCTATTGCGTTATTTTGGAGTATGGATAATCATGGCACTGGCTTTTTTTCTGGTGCTGATTGGTTTCCTCAATGCCAACAGGATGTATTTGGGTGTAGATATTTTGGTTCAAAACCTGCTCATGGCCGGTTTGATGATAGGCATGTGGTATCCTGTAAATTACATGACATGGGAAAGTCAAAAACCTACCTGGCTAATATTCAACCACTTACTCTTGTTTCTTTTATTTTCTTTTGTCTGGATTAATCTCAGTCATTTTGCATTGAGAATCATCTTTCACGATGCAGGCATCAAAGAGTACATAAGAGATGCAACAGCTTTCAAAATTCCATTTTGTTTTTTCGCTTATATCGTATTTGTGGTGACCAACTATTTGCTTAAATATTACAATTCTTATAATGAGAAAAAGGAAATCGAAAGACGGCTGAGTGAGTCAATACGTGAAGCCGAACTTACGCTATTGAGAAATCAAATGAACCCGCATTTTATCTTTAATAGTCTCAATAGTATAAGCTCACTTACCATTATTGACCCTGAAAAAGCCCATGAAATGGTCATCAAACTGTCTGATTTTCTGAGATATACAGTTGGATATGGTAAATTGCAAAAAGTGCCATTAAAAAAGGAGCTTGAAATGTGCGAAGCTTATCTGGAGATTGAAAAGATTAGATTTGGCAACAAAATTAAGGTGGAAATGGAAGTGGAAGAAGATGCCAAACTGGTGGAAGTGCCCAGTATGCTTTTACAGACACTTTTTGAAAATGCAATCAAACATGGTATTTACAATTCCTTAAATCCGGAGTCTATTAAATTTGTGGCGAATGTTTCGGAAAAACGGTTGGTTATGGTAATGGAAAACACTTTTGATCAAACCGGAGAAAAGAAAATTGGTACAAAAACCGGACTAAAAAATATTAAAGAGAGGTTGAGATTAATCTATAAAAACATTGCGATTTTTGAAACCGAAACCCGTGAAAACCATTTTAAAGTAAATATTAGTGTTCCTGTAGAGCATATTGATTGAGGACAACAGAAAAAAACACCGCAAAGTTTTTTTTATTCTTTCAAATTTAAAAAAATGAAAATAAAAACCTTACTCATTGACGACGAAGCACTTGCAAGGTCGTTGGTGCAAAATTTTATAAAAAATGACCCTGACTTTGAGGTAGTAGGTGAGGCAGAAAATGGCTTTGAGGCCATGAAACTTATCAATGAACTTAAACCCGATCTCATTTTTCTGGATATCCAGATGCCCAAGCTGACCGGTCTTGAATTACTCGAGCTTCTACCCCAGCCTCCACTGGTGGTATTTTCTACAGCTTATGACCAATATGCCATCGAGGCTTTTGAAAAAAATGCCATTGATTATTTATTGAAACCATTTTCAAAAGACCGCTTCCTGAAAGCCCTGGAAAAAGTAAAAGAAAAAATCGCAAGCAAAGTTGACCCTGCCGAGGAAATCAAACCATTGTTAAACTCAAGTTTTCTTTCTGACAAGCAATTGGATCGTGTAGTAATCAAAGACGGACATAAGATTGAGGTCATTCCTTTTGACGACATCACGTATCTGGAAACTTATGGCGACTATGTGTGGATTCATACCCAAAAAGGGAAGTTTTTGAAGCAAAAAACCATGAAAGAGTTTGAAAATATGCTTCCGGCTACTTTTTTGAGGGTTCACCGTTCTTTTCTTGTCAATGGTTCATTTATCCAAAAACTCGAACTTTACGAGAAAAATACTTATCAGCTATTGTTGAAAAACGGCGTGAAAATAGGAGTAAGTAAAAGTGGTTATAAAGAATTGAAAGAGACCCTGGGGTGGTAAAAAGCTATAAAATCGCAACAGCTTCCAGCATGCTTTCCGATATATTTTTGAGCCATTTGATTTGCTCCAGAATCACTTTCCCTTCCTGAAGTTTGTTACGCATTTCGGTGCTCATTATTAATTTGCCTGATGCCAGTTCTTCATTTCTTTGGGCATTGAGTTCAGCATATTTTTTGTCTAAAGATTCAATAGCCTTACTCACTTTTTCCTCATTTTCAACTGAAATTTCCTGATTTTTCCCTTCTGTTTTGGCAATAGTCAAAAGCAGATTTTGTTCGATATACTCCGAAACTGTTTCAAATTCCTCTGAGACCTGAGTGGTGGTATGTCCTTGAATATAAGCAGAAAAACTTGCTACCGCTGACAAAAATGTATGATTGAGCAGAACCACTGCATATATATTATTGGCCTGATCTTTCTTTGATTTCGGCTCTTCCTGCATTCTTTGAAAAGCCGCGTTGAGGTTGCCATTATTGATAAATGCCTTTTTCCTGATCAGGCGGTATTCGGTCCCAATATTTTTTTTGGTTTGATAAACCTCATTTACAGCCATAAAATACAGTCTGTTTGACTCCAAAGCTTGCAAAATTTCCTCCTTAATATTTCGTTTTTCCCAAACCGGCCACAGAAAATATATTGAAAACCAGGAAATCAAAACACCAAAAACTGTAAAAAGGCTTCGGCTCAACACAATATCAAAAGGCTCCTGATGATTTAAAATATACAAAGCCAAAATACTAAAAGTAATATAGGCAGAGGCTACCCGGTAGTTTCGTTGGACAAATGAAAAACCCAGCAACAAGGAAACCGATGCCAGTGATCCTATAATCAGGCGGTTTTGTGTGAAATAAACCAGAACCAAAATCAGTATTCCCCCAAAGAGAGTTCCCAGCATACGACTGAAAGCCCGGCTTTTTGTCAGACCGTAATTAGGTCGCAAAATCACGAGACAGGTCACAATAATCCAGTTGGTGAATGTGGGATTGGTGAGTGATCCTACCCAAAAACTAAGTGAAATAGCGACCGAAAGTCTCAACGAATGTCTGAAAATAGCCGATTGTGTATTTAGATTGGAACGAAGCGTTTTCCAGGAATAATCCTGTGTAGTGATAAATCTCAGGTCTTTTTTCTGGTTAAAGCCCTCCACTTCAACAAGATTATAATAAAATCTGAAAAGCAAAGCCAGTTTTTGGTTGAGTTTGTTCAGAATATCAATTTTGTTTCGTAGAAAAAGTGCTCCGTCCCGTGCCGCAGGAATCTCTTTAATTGCAATCCATTCCGAAATATTATGCTCGATTTTTTCGATTGAAGTCTTTATATCAGACTTGATTTCATAAGTTTTATTGTATCTGAGGCATTCCGAAAAATTATACAATTCCCTGATAATCATCTCATTTCCCTCAAAAAAAGGATCTGCCAGATATTTATAATCACCAAAAGTATCTTCTATATCTTCATGGTCAGAATGCGTGGCCAGACTCATTTCATAAATATCAATCATCTCTCTGAAAATCAGATAATAACGGCGTGACTGATTGGAGCCTACCTTTATTTTTGATTCCCGCATCAGGATTGACCTCAGCAATTCATGATTTTCATTGATTTGATTTTGGATTTTTAGCAATTGAAATTGATTGTTGGGTATTTTTCCCAATTTCATTTGTTCACTTTTCTCCAAATATTCAGCGGTAAGCTCTATACATTCAGCCAGTAATAGTTGGCTGTGTCGTTTTTGAAAAAATAAATGAAACAATCCTCCAACCACCAGATAAGTCATTCCTCCCAACAGACTCAATAGGAGAATTTGAGAAACCGGCACCTCAAAACTCTGTACTGCAAATCCCATCACGACTGCAAACATGCCCCCAAATGACACCATGGCACCGCGTTGGTTATATACAGAAAGCATGGAAGAAATAAAAACCAGGATCAACATAATCGGAAGTCGCACCCACCAGTTTTGACCATTGAGTGATAGTTGTAAAGCGAACACCAACATGGACCAAAATAAACCTACCGCCATGCCATAAATGCGGTGCCTTTGGTTGCCCTCGATGTTGGGAAAATAAGCAAACATCACCCCAATCAACACCGAAAAACCCATCTGATATTGATGGGTTTGATAGGCCCAAACCATAGGACTCACCAGCATCAAACTGACTATCAATGCCTTAAAAAAATCGAAGGAGTCTATATGTAATACTACTTTTTTGAAAAGCATTATTTAAAAAGAAATATTTCTGTAAAAAAATCATGAACAGTACCTTTAATAATAATCACAAAAACTCATGAATAATTCCCGAATTTTTCATGAATCAAATACAGATAAAAGAATCATTTGAAATTGTTTAAATGTATAGAACTATTGTGCAATTTCGATAATTATTCTTTCTATTTTTTCTTTTTCAAAAACAAAGTTCAATCTATCTGATTATATTTTTTGTATATTTTTTTGTATTTTTTCAATGAAAATTAAAATTATTTAAAATTAATACTCTACCATTCTTATAGACTAAATAGAATTACTTAAGATTGCATAAAAAAACCAGTCCGGCGGCAACCAGACTGGCGGCGTTTAACAAAAAACATTTTCACCGTCAAGTGTACCAGGCAAAAAATGCCAGGCAGGATATTTTATAATTAAACTTTTACAAATTAATGAAAAAAATTTTAAAAACAACATTTAGCATTTGGGCTATTTTGATTTCAGTTAGTGCTTTTTCACAAAATAACCCTCAAATCAATGCCAATATCAAAGGAAAAGTAATCGATGCCATCACCAACGAACCCCTGATAGGTGCAACCGTTAGCATCAAAGGAACCACCAATGGAGGTCAAACTGATGTAAATGGCGAATTTAAACTCACCACTGGCCAAAAACTCCCTTTTACTTTGATTATTACTTATGTTGGGTACCAAACCAAAGAAGAAACCATCAATTCAAGTGACATCACCTTAAAACTTGAGCCCCTTTCCAATATTCTTTCTGACGTAATCATCACCTCAAGGAGGCGGCAGGAATCGGCTCAGGAAGTTCCGATTCCAATATCAATCATTAGAGGTTCTTCGGCTGAAGACGCTGGGGCATTCAATGTAAACCGACTGAAAGAATTGGTGCCTACGGTGCAGCTTTACGCTTCCAATCCAAGAAATACCACCCTCAATATCAGAGGATTAGGCTCAACTTATGGCCTTACCAACGACGGTATTGACCCGGGTGTAGGTTTTTATCTGGATGGTGTCTATCTGGCAAGACCAGCTGCCACAGCCCTTGATTTTATTGATATAGAGCAATTGGAAGTGTTAAGAGGGCCACAGGGTACACTTTATGGAAAAAACACAACTTCAGGTGCTTTTAACATCACCAGCCGCCTGCCTGAATTTAAGCCAGGAGGTAGCTTTGAAGTAAGTTATGGAAACTATGGATATATCCAGGCAAAGGCTTCTGTGACAGGGCCGCTTTCAAAAACATTGGCTGCCAGGATATCATTTTCAGGTACCCAGAGAGATGGCACCCTTTTCAATGTTCATACCAATCGGAATATCAACGATATCAATAACCAGGGTATAAGAGGCCAATTGTTGTTTACCCCTTCCGACAAGATTAAAATATCTCTTACGGGAGACGCCACTTCTCAAAAACCCGATGGTTACGGCTGGGCTGTAGCCGGAGTAGTTACCACCAAGAGAGCTGCTTATCGTCAGTTTAATGCAATCATAGCTGATTTGGGATATACTATTCCATATAAAAGTGCTTTTGAGAGAAAAGTAGATTTAGATACTCAGTCAAAAGCTGATAATGGATTGGGAGGGGTTTCGTTAAATGCCGATTTTAAAATTGGTGGCGGTACACTGACATCCACTACCGCCTACAGATATTGGAAGTGGATTCCTTTAAATGACCGTGATTATATTGGTTTACCCGTATTTACAGTTTCCGCCGGAACCTCTAAACACAGCCAATGGTCGCAGGAGGTTAGATATTCGGGTAAAATCAATGAAAAAATCAGTGGTGTAGTAGGTGTATATGGACTGTGGCAAGATTTGAGCACCGACCCGGTTCATACTGAAGAAGCGGGATCTGCTCAATGGAGATTTGCTCAAAACTCAACCAGTGCCCTTTGGAAAACTCCGGGCTTGTTTGACAATTTCGGTATAAAAACCACCTATGGCATCAAATCGACCAGTTTGGCGGCCTTTTCTCAGGTGGACTGGGCGATTACCGAAAAACTGCACGTTTTGCCAGGCTTAAGATATAATTATGACAAAAAAGTAGCTGATTACTCAAGGGTAACTTATGGTGGACTACAAACTACTGATGCGGCACTTTTGGCTCTAAAAAATGGTGTATATACCAACCAGGCATTTAACATAGATGCTGATGCAGGAAACTTCTCAGGGCAATTGTCGCTCCAATATAAACTTAACAAACAAGTAAATACATTTGCCACGTATTCAGTAAGTTATAAACCCATTGGAATCAACGTTGGTGGTTTACCTACCGCCAGTGGAAAAATATTGACCGAGCTGGCAGAAGTAAAACCTGAACTGGTGAATCACAAAGAATTTGGAATAAAAACTAAACCAACCAAAAACTCAATTTTAAACCTAACATTATTCCAAACCGATATCAAAGATTATCAAACTCAGGTACAAACTCCTGAGCCTGGTGTAAACCGCGGGTATCTGGCCAATGCCGAAAAAGTAAGAGTGCAGGGTATAGAATTAGACGGTAGTTTAAGAGCTGGCAGTCATTTGACACTGATCGCAGCATTTGCTTACACCGATGGCAAATATGTGAAGTTTACCAATGCACCCGTTCCGCTTGAAGAAGTAGGTGGTGCTCAGGCATTTAAAGATGTATCAGGAGGTGAGTTACCGGGTATTTCAAAATATGCAGGTTCAATTGGTGCTGAATATTCATATAAAGGTCAACTGATAGGTTTAGGTGGTAACTACTTTGTAGGTGCCGATCTATTTTACCGTTCCAAATTCTCATCAAGCCCATCACCTTCTCAGTATCTGAATATAGATGGGTATAGTCTGTTGAATGCACGTGCCGGTTTCAGAGCATCCAATGGTATCTCGATATATGCCTGGGGCAGAAACATTGCCAATAAAAACTATTATGAGCAGCTGCTTGCAGCTCCGGGTAGTGCGGGCCAATACGCAGGCATTGTGGGTGACCCACGTACTTACGGTGTAACCTTAAGGTTTGTTTTTTAATAAAAAACTTCAAAAACTAAAAACTTGCTTAACAAATTATTTCCACACAACATTTAAATTCCAGAACTAAAAACTAACACGAAATTTACTTTAGATTTGCTATTATTAAATATTAGCCGTAGATTCAATGCACCCTCAAAAAAAAGATTATTGGTTGGTAAGTATGCAGTTTTTACTGTTTGGAATTTTCTTTTTGCCCATATCAGCCAAATATTCATCGCCAGAAATTTTGAAATATTCCGGGCTGGCACTTTTCATTTTGGGCTTATTCGTAGTCTTTGCCTCTCTTTTCAACCTTGACAAAAGCTTAACGGCCTATCCCACTCCCAAAATAGATGGCAAGCTAATTTCCACTGGCTTTTACCGGCTGGTGAGGCATCCCATTTATTCCGGTTTAATCTTTACTTTTCTTGGATATGCATTGTATAGAGAGTCATGGTATAAAATAATTATTACTGTGATCCTAACTGTTTTGTTTCATTTCAAAACCCAATACGAGGAAAAAAAATTGATTGAAAAATATCCTGACTATCCCGATTACAAGAATAAAACCGGGAAGTTTCTACCTAAATTTTTAAAATAAAAAATGAGTGCCTTACCCGAAATTTGGCTGACTTGCCCGGTTCCTGAAGTTCCTGCCCTACTACAACCTGTCGCTCACGCTTTGCTACAGGTTCAACGGGAATTAAAGGAAATCTTGGTAGATTTTCCTGAACAAAAACTTTGGGAAAAACCAAAAGGTATGGCCTCGGTGGGTTTTCATTTACAGCACCTGAGTGGAGTCCTCGACCGGCTTTTTACTTATGCCAAAAGTGAAGTTTTGACCGAAACACAGCTCCTTTTCCTGAAAAATGAAGGCATGGAAAACGCTGCCCTAACCATTGAGAAACTTATACAACAATTTGATTTACAAGTAGCAAAATCAATTTCCCAACTTAAAAACACACAACCGGAAACCTTAACTGAGGTAAGATTTGTTGGCAGAAAGCAAATACCTTCAACCCATATTGGCTTACTTTTTCATGCTACCGAGCACAGCACCCGGCACCTGGGTCAATTGTTGGTTACAGTAAATTTTTCGAAATAAATTTTTGAATTGAAACTTAGTTTTATACTTTTGTGTTACTAATCTATTAATTCGATAGACTTTATAGTTAATGTATAAATATTTAATCATTCCTGGGTTTCAGGGTTCCAACGAAAACCATTGGCAGAGTCATTGGGAAAAAAAATATGCTTTAAAGACTGATAGGGTAACACTTCAGGATTTCACCAATACAGAAAAGAGGTACTGGACAACCAGTATTTTTGAACAAATAAAAAAATCTGACAATCAATATATAATAATTGCCCACAGTCTCGGTGCTTTATCATTTGTACATACCTATTCAAGATATGTAATTAACAATGTAAAAGCGGCCTTGTTGGTTGCACCGCCTGATGTGGAGGAGAATGAAAATGCCAGTTTTCTGAATGAGTTTTCTCCTGTACCGAAATTCAGGTTTGAAATCCCTGTCTATTTGGTAGCAAGCAGCAATGACCATTATTGCACACTGGAAAGAGCCAAAGAAATGGCCCAAAGTTGGGGTGCCGAGCTCATAAACATTGGGGCAAAAGGTCATATTAATTCCGAATCAGGAATTGGCGACTGGCCGGAGGGTCAGCAATTATTGAATAAACTAATTAATCAAAATTAAACGAATAATATTATGTCACTAAGATTAGGCGATATCGCACCCGATTTCACTGCTCAGACTACTCAGGGTACTATTAATTTTCACGAATGGATCGGTGACTCATGGGCCCTGTTGTTTTCCCATCCGGCTGATTTTACCCCGGTTTGTACAACAGAATTGGGTAAAACGGCCCTTTTGAAAGGAGAATTTGAAAAGAAAAACGTAAAAGTGATTGCAGTATCGGTCGATGATCTGGATTCTCATAACCGTTGGATTCCGGATATCGAGGAAGTAAATAATGTAAAATTCAATTTCCCGATCATTGCCGACGAAGGCCGAAAAGTGGCAGAATTGTATGATATGATTCATCCCAATGCTTCAGAAAAAGCAACTGTGAGGTCAGTATTCATCATCGGACCAGACAAAAAAGTAAAACTCATGCTTACCTATCCGGCATCAACAGGTCGCAATTTCAACGAGATTTTAAGGGTAATTGACTCCTTACAATTGACAGCCAATTATTCCGTAGCCACGCCTGCCGACTGGAAAAACGGTGAAGACGTGATTATCGTTCCGGCCGTAAGCAATGAGCAAGCCGACCAGAAATTTCCGAAAGGATATAAAATAATCAAACCCTATTTGAGAGTAACACCTCAGCCAAATCTTTAATAATCAATGAGAGAGCAAGTATTCGATCCTGCATTTTGGGACACAGAAATTAAGATTCAGAAAAACAATTCAAGAATTTTCCCTCTACAAAAAGGGGCGAAAGTCCAGAACTTTGAAATGGAGATTATTAAATCTTCCAATCTGAAATCTGTGGAAAAACGAATGTCAGAACAATACTTTAAGTCAGGGATAAAAGTACTCAGCTTTTTACCCAACTGCTGGAACGAATACGCTCGCACTCATTTGGCAAGGCTCAACGAATCTTCCCGTGAAATCAAAGCATTGGGAGGAGAAATATGTCTGGTGGTCAATGCCGCTCAGGAACAAATTTTTGAATTTATTGACGATCAAAAACCTGAATTCTCGGTTATCAGAGACAATAATTTCAGAATTGCTGGAAAATTTGGTGTATTTAGTGAGCATCATCAACCCTGGCAATTTATCCCCGGAATTCAGGAGGATGGGCCTTTTCCGGGAATTTTTGTAATCAATAAAAAATCTGAGATAGGATTTTCCTATGTAGACCAGACTTTTGAAAGGCCATTCTCTTTTCTTGAAGTGGCTGTGGCGGTATATGCTGAAAATCAAAAACAAAATTGGCAGCATTTTGAATTTAGCAAAAAATCCAGGGCTTATAATTGAATGTCTGTAAGTCTTTTACATAAAAATAACAATAAAAAAATCGAGAAAAATCAATGGAAAAAATATATTTGAGCGATAGTGGTCCGAAAGTTTCGAAGGCAATTTACAGTTTTTGGAGATGGGAAAAAGAAAATGATTTAAATGAAGAAACTGCTAAAAATGTAATCAAACATTGCATTGATCTGGGTATCAATACCTTTGACTTAGGTAATCAGGAAACCAGCTCAGAATTTCAAAAACTGTTTTTTAGCGAAATTGCTCATTTGGGTATTAAACGGGAAGAGGTAGTGCTATTTGCAAAATTTGGACAACAAATCACTGACGGTATTCCCCATTACAACAATACAAAGTCTTATTTGCTCCAAAGTCTCGACAAATTTCTTTCGGCACAAAAACTGGAATATATTGACATTTTCTTACTCGATGGCCTCGATTATATAGCTGATATAGAAGAGATTGCGTCAACTTTAGAATACATTGTCCATACCGGAAAGGCCAAACATATAGGTATCGCCAACCTTAACAACAGCCAACATCAATTGCTTTCAAGCTTTTTACATATTCCCATTGTAACGAGCCACATTGAGCTGAGTTTACTGAAACCCGAAGCGATATTTGATGGCAGACTTGATTTTATCAAAGAAAAATATTCCAAACCTTTGGTATGGGCACCGCTGGCAGGAGGTGAAATCCTGAAAGGTGAAGGTGAAAAAGCTGTCAAAATCAGAAAAGTATTGACAGAAATTGGCCAGAGAGAAAATCTTAACGTTGAAAAACTGGCCGTTGCCTGGTTGATACAATTAGGGGCATTACCAATTATTGGCTCTTTGAACCTCGAAAGGATAAAAAATGCTGCCGAAGCCACCGAACTAAAACTAAAACGCAGTGATTGGTACAGAATTTTTAATGTGATTTAAAATATAACTCTACTATTTTTATAGGGTAAATTTATTATTCTATATTTGGGGGATATTTTTAACAAAATATGAAAAGCAAGATACAGAGTGTTTCAAAATCAGTTAATTCTCACTATGCCTGGTATATAATCCCGGGAGTAGTTTTATTGGTGCTGTTTTCGATTTTGATGTACAATTATTCAGAAAAATTTTCTTTAAGTAATATTTCAAATGGTCTCAATTCCGATTTTTTGATTTTTCTTATTATCGGAGTTTTTGCTCAGCTTGTAGATGGTACGTTAGGAATGGGCTATGGAGCCACTTCCACTTCATTTTTACTGTCATTTGGTGTACATCCTGCTGTAAGTAGTATGGGTGTCCATGTGGCTGAAATGTTTACTACCGGTGTATCGGCGATTTCTCATCACAGATTTGGCAATATCAATAAAAAACTGGCCAAAATGCTAATAATTCCTGGAGTAATAGGAGCCATAATTGGTAGTTATTTGCTTTCCGATATCATAGATGGCAACAAAATCAAGCCTTTCATAGCTCTATATATGATTGTTTTGGCCACCATCATTATTATCAAAGCTTTAAGAAAAAAAACACCCAAAAAACCAACCAAACAACTCAGTCTTTTGGCCATATTTGGCGGATTCATGGACTCAGTGGGTGGCGGCGGCTGGGGTCCGATTGTTACCTCAACTCTGATTGGTCGTGGTCGCGACCCACGTTATACTATCGGCTCAGTTAATGCTGCTGAGTTTGCGGTTTCCTTTGCAAGTGGAATCACTTTTCTTCTTTTTGGTGGAATAAATGGCTGGCAGGTTATCGCTGGATTGATAGTTGGCGGGGTTATTTCTGCTCCAATTGGTGCCTATTTGGTCAATAAAATCCCAAGAAAACCAGCGATGGTGGCTGTAGGATTATTGATTATCTATCTTAGCTTAAGGACTTTGTCGAAGGTTTTGTTCTAATTACATTTGGTTTAATTCATAGAAATATTAAAATTTTTTCCAGAACAATTTCAATTCTTAAACAAGAATTTTATACAAAGTTTAAAAAATTTAAAAGAATATCATCTATAAAGGTCTATAAGCTTTTGATACAATTCCTCGGAATTAAATATTATTCCCATCCCATATTTAAGTTTTTTTAAATCCTATCTAATGCTATTTTGAATAGCTTTGCATCTTGAAATTTAGTTTCGGCCAATTTCTGGCTATTTTCAATTAATTTTGTGCAAAAAAAATTTCATATACTTAATGAAAACCATTGACAAGTACCTGATCAAGAAATTTCTGACTACTTATGTATTTGCAGTTTTCATTATTGTACTGGTAATTATAGTAATTGATTTTGTCGAAAAAAACGATGATTTCATTGAGCATCAGGCACCTACCAGAGCTATTTTACTCCAGTATTACCTCAATCTTGCACCCTACTGGGCCAATTACATCAGCCCTTTGATGATTTTTATTTCAACGGTTTTTTTTACTGCAAAATTGGCGAGTCATACCGAGATTATCGCCATTTTGAGTACCGGTACAAGTTTTAGAAGATTAATGTTACCCTATTTTACAGGAGCATCTATAGTGGCAATATTCTCGTTTATAATGGTAGGTTGGGTGTTGCCAAAAGCCAATAAAACCAGGATTGCCTTTGAAAATAAATATATCGAAGACAAATATTATTTTTCTGATCGTGATATCCATATGGCAGTCGAAAAAAACGTTTATGCTTATTTGTCTTCCTATGATAACACCAGCAAAACTGCTTATGATTTTACTTTGGAGAAAATTGAAAACCGGGCACTGGTTGAAAAACTTTCTGCAAGAAGGGCAATTTATGTTGATTCCATAAACAAATGGCAGCTTTACGATTACCGAATCCGAAAAATCGGAATCATGAAAGACCACCTTACTTTCAGTCAGGGAAGTACGCCACTTGACACCACAATAAATATGTATCCGGCGGATTTTGAAAATACCAACAATCTGCATGAGACCATGACAATTCCTCAACTCCGAAAACAAATTGCACTAGTGAATTCCCGTGGAGCTGAAGGGGTGGAAATATTTGAAATAGAGTACTTTCAGCGATTTGCCACGCCGTTTGCCGTAATTATTTTGTCAATGATGGGGCTTATTGTATCCGCCAGAAAAAGTCGCGGAGGAGTAGGACTACAGATTGCGATTGGTTTTGTACTTGCTTTTGTATATATCCTGTTTTACATTATGAGCAAGGGAATCGCCGAGTCAGGCAATATGCCACCATTGCTGGCTGTTTGGCTGCCCAATTTAGTTTTCAGTGCCATCGCCACCGTAATGTATTTTACGGTTCCCAGATAGCAGTCTTATTTCCAGCGTATTTTTTTTGGATTAGAAAAAATCGTAACTATACCGAAAATCAGGAGGTAGATGGCATAAAGAAAATCATAATAAGGTATTTTCCAGCTTTTTATGGTATTTCCCATACGATTATTGGCTTTTGCCAGTACAATCCATTTGATGATCAACCAAAAGGCCCACACACCTATTACCAGACGCATCCAGTCGTTAAAAGGATACCAGTGAGCCAGACCAAATTCTTTAAGCCAATCTGCCGAAATCCTGGACCAATCCGGAGCATAGTACCAGTCTGGATTTATGAAAAACACAGGTATCCACGAAAACCATACTGTCAACCCTGAAAGCCATAACAATCCAATATTTAACTTATCACGAAACTTGTATTTTTTTCCAACAGAGAGGTGCCTTCTTTTCTGTACAAACCATTCCGACCAGGTTTTCTTGGGTTCAGATTCGGTATAACCATCTTCCGAAATACTAACAGCCACATTTTTTCCAGTGGCGGTTTCGTTAATAAAAAGATCATCATCACCACTTAACAAACCAAAATGACTCGTAAAACCATTATTTTTCCAAAATAAAGACTTCTTGTAGAGTAGATTTCGGCCAACACCCATAAATGGTACGCCTGCCAATGCAAATGAAAGATATTGCAGAGCGGTTTGAAAAGTTTCGTATCTAATCAGAGAATTTAGTTTACCAGGGAAAAACTGATATTTTGAAAACCCCAATACAATTTCCTTACCTTCAGTCATTTGCGATACCATGGTTTTGATCCACTGGTCTCCCATTGGCCGACAATCGGCATCGGTAAAAAGCAAAATTTCATGTTTGGCTTTTTTAACCGCCATGGTTACGGCATATTTTTTTGCAGTAAAATGAAATGGCAAATCCAAAACCCTCAAAAAGCTGAGATGCTTAAGTTTATCTTCATTGAGTAAAAGATAATCATACGTGCCGTCAGATGATCTGTCGTCTGCAATTAGAATCTCAAAATCGGGGTAGTCTTGTTTATCAAGAATTGGAAGAAGTTCTCTCAGGTTTTCGAGTTCATTTGAAGCAGCAATAATAATACTCACCGGTGGAAGTTTTTCATCGGCTTCAAAATCCTGATGACCAACGACTTTCGTAAAAATAAAAAGTATATATATCAGCTGAATAACTATCGCCAATAGAAGTATTACAGGTAGTATAATTTCCAAATTTTAAGGGAATTAAGTATTTTTTCGGTACAAAAATAAGAATGCTTTTTGAGATTAAATAAAAACTAACTGTTTTTCGGAAAATCAAATCGAATTAGGCTTTGAAAAATACAAAGTTTCAAAATTTACAGTCACGTAATTTCTTTTTTATGAAAAAGGAATCATTTCTTTATGAAGGAAAACATATTGGTAATGTATCTCTAAAAAAATCTATTGAGAATTTCGGTTTAAAATTCGGAACTTTGCAATATGAAATTTGAAATCAACAAAAAGGACGATAAAACCAAAGCCCGTGCAGGCAAAATCACTACTGACCATGGAGAAATTCTGACACCGATTTTTATGCCGGTGGGTACTGCAGGTACTGTGAAAGGTGTACACACCCGCGAACTGCTCGATGATGTTGAGGCCCAGATTATTTTGGGAAATACCTATCATTTGTATCTCAGACCGGGTCTGGATATCATGGAAAAAGCCGGTGGTTTACATAAATTTAATGGCTGGCCAAAACCAATTCTTACCGATTCTGGTGGTTATCAGGTATTTAGCCTGAAAGAAATTAGAAAAATAACTGAAGAAGGCGTGCAGTTTAATTCGCATATTGATGGTTCAAAACACTTATTTACTCCAGAATATGTGATGGACATCCAGCGGATAATCGGAGCCGATATAATCATGGCCTTTGATGAGTGCCCACCCTACCCTTGTGACTATTCTTATGCCAAAAAATCGATGCACCTGACCCATCGATGGCTCACAAGATGTATCAATCGCCTGGAAGTAACTGAACCAAAATACGGTCATCAGCAATCATTATTCCCGATTGTTCAAGGAAGTGTTTTCAAAGATTTAAGAAAAGAATCGGCCAAGTTTATAGCAGATCAAAATCAGGACGGAAATGCCATTGGAGGCCTTTCTGTGGGTGAACCGGCCCCGGATATGTATGAAATGCTGGAAATCGTCAACGACATTTTGCCTGAAGAAAAACCTCGGTATTTGATGGGTGTGGGTACGCCTGAAAACATCCTTGAGGGAATAGCACTAGGCACCGATATGTTTGACTGTGTGATGCCTACCCGCAACGCCCGCAACGGTTGGCTGTTTACGACACAGGGTATCATTAACATCAGAAACAAAAAGTGGGAAGACGATTTCAGCCCAATAGATGAAAACTTAGGTGGATATGCGAGCACCTTCTATTCCAAAGCATATTTGAAACATCTGCTCAAATGCCAGGAACTACTTGGTGCCCAGATCGCCAGTATTCATAACCTGCGTTTTTATCTTTGGTTGGTGGAAGAAGCCCGAAAACATATTCTGGAAGGAGACTTTGCAGAATGGAAAAAACACCAGATTGAAGTGCTGATGAGGAGGTTGTGAGGAAATGAGAATTATTTTGAAAAATTATTTTTTTAACACATATTTGCTTAAATATTAAATAAATATGACCAAGGTAGATCATTTAAGAAATGATATTATTGATAAGCTTCTGGCAATTTCGAATAAAGAATATTTGACCAGACTTTACGAATTGGTCGAAAAAAGTGCTCCTAAAAATGAGGTTATAAAATTATCTGATTCTCAACTCCTTATGCTTGAAATGAGTGAAAAAGACATAGTTGAAGGTAAAGTGGTTCCACAAGATGACTTGGACAAATTAGATCTGAAATGGCTAAAAAGTCTGTAGTATGGACAAACACTGCAGTAAAGCAGAGGAGGGAAATTTTAGAATATTGGGTCAAAAGAAATGGGAATACTAAATATTCAGAGAAATTAATATCAATAATTAAAGAAAGGATTAAAATTATAGTATTTAATCCATTTTCAGGAAAGAAGACTAATCATATCGAAACAAGAGTTTCTGCCTTAAACAATTACAGCATTTTTTATAAAATTACTGGAGAAAATATCGTAATAACTGCTTTTTGGGATAACAGACAAAATCCTGACAAATTATTAGAAATCATTTCTAAAAAATAAAATAATGTAATATTTCTCCATAAAATTATGCTTTCATAATTCATTACAATTTTCTACAATACGATTATTCTTTGCTTTTCATTTTAACATTAAGACAAAAATCACTTTTACATCTGACTCGCTACCAATATTTTAAATATTATATGGTCTATTTTTGTTAGCTAAACATTAATACCATGAAAAATATTACCAGAAAAATTACAATTGCATTATTATTATTAACAGCGGTAAACGCTCTCATTGCCGGTTTTTTGTTCATTATGGACCCTAGCGGTCAAAAAATGGGTATGACTACCGATTTCCTAAAATTCTCACCTTTTGTAACATATTTAATTCCAGGAATAGTGCTTTTTGTAGTCAACGGAATATTCAATCTTGTAGCAACCTATTTTTTAATAAAAAACAAGCCCACAGCATTGGCAATGGTTATCTTTCAGGGGGTTATACTTTGCGGTTGGATTTTTGCCCAGGTTCTCATGGTCAAAGAGATTAATCCGCTGCATGTTATAATGTTTTTGGTGGGTGTAATTTTGATAGTAAGTGGTTATTTGTTAAAGAATAATAAATAAAAACTTTTAGGATTTTAGTTTAGAATTTTTTATTTCAGATACAACCTCCTAAATATTTAAGATATTTAATTTCAATACTTTAAAAAATATTTCTACAATTTTAAAAATCAATTCTTCAAAAATTTCTTACTTGTACTTCTTCCTGATTCATCGGTTAAAACTACCAAATAAACTCCTGAACTTAGCTCTTTCAGATTTAGTCTATTGCTTGCTTTTGCATTTAAAACTTGAATCCCATTTAAATTAAAAATCTTAATATCCTTGGCAGAAAACTTGTTGTCATTCCATTTAATATGAAGTGCATCTTCCGTAGGATTAGGAAAAACTTCACAAGTAATCATATTTTCAAAATTATTTATCGCAATTACTTTCGAATACTTTTGAGATCCATCCAAATCTTTCAACAACAACCTATAATAAGAATTCTCCCTACTAATATTAGCCTTCTCTTTCCATGAAAAATTATCAGAACCGGCCGGTTTTATAGGTTCACTTACCGTTTCAAAAGATTTAGCGTCGAAACTCCTTTGTACTTGAAAATAATCAAAATTTATTTGCTCTGAGATTATCCAACTCAAAAGATTATAGCCATCCATATTTTTCCCAGAGAAGGAAACCAGATTTACAGGAAGTTTAAAACTGGTGATTGTACAAGGAATATTTGCCGAAAGGTTTGGCCCCTGAATTTCATACACAAATGAACTACAATTATAAGTTTGAGGTGTAGCAGTTGCACAATCGGTCAAGTTTGAATAAGGACTCGAAGTAGAAATCACCGAAGTACTGGAATTGCCATTCTCTAAATCTATAAAGACGTTCTGATTCCCATCGGTCCCATTATTACAGGTCAATACACCTTGCGAAGTATAAAGTCCTGAGGTAATTGGAGAAGGTGGATTGCTGCCCGTTATACTGATATCATATCCAACCTCAACATTATAGGTAAAACCAAAAGGGCAAGTACCAGATGATGGAACTATACGCGTAGGAAATAAATTAAGAGTAACAGTATAATCTCCGTTAGAAGCAGTAGCAACACATTGAGCAGAGGTCTTTTTTAAATTTAAACCTGAAAAAATAAAAAGAATTAATAATGCTTTTTTCATAGTTAAGATTTCAAAATATAGGAATTTTATAGATTTTCTAAACAAAATAATAGTGGTAAAAATAAGGAAATTTTGGACTTTTTCAAAATTTTAAACGAAATTCGAAATAAATTGATTAAAACGGTTAAACAATTCATCAAACAATAAGGTAAAAAAAATGCCTGTTGAATTTACAACAGGCACTGGGCTGAAAAAAGTTTAGGTTAGGCTTTTCCTTTTAATATCTGACTCCAATACATTCTTGGCAACACTTGTTTTTTGAGCTGATACATACTCCATCGCTCTTTACTTTGGTCAAATGGGAAGGTCTCCATTGGGGTGTTGTTGTAATCAAATTCGGCCAAAACCAATTTGCCATAACCAGTCACCAAAGGACAAGAAGTATAACCCTGGTATGAGTTGTCCATAGTCTGATTTTCCATTAAGGAAAGCAGATTACCTACCACCACCGGAGCTTGTTTCCTGATGGCCGCTCCCGTTTTCGAAATTGGCAAACCGGCGGCATCACCCAACGAGAAAATATTATTGAATTTATTGTGCTGTAAAGTATTGATGTTTACATCTACCCAGCCGAGTTCGTTGGCCAATGGGCTGCTTTTTACAAAATCTGGAGCTGATTGAGGGGGTGAAATATGAATCATGTCATAATCAACCCAGGTCTCCTGGCCCATATTGCTTTCAGCCATACCCACAAATCTGGCACGCTTATTTGGACCATCAATTTCTTCCATTCTTTGCATCAGATTGAGCTTAATATTGGCTTTTTCACAAACTTCCAAAAGCGTTTTTTCATATTTATCTACTGCAAAAAGCCTGGCTGCACCACTCCAATACTGAATATCTGCTTTTTCAAGCAAACCATTTTTTCTAAAATAATCAGCCGCCAGATACATGATTTTATGGGGAGCTCCTCCACATTTTACCGGAGTATGAGGATTGTGAAAAATGGCTTTCCCTCCTTTGAAATTCTTCAATACTTCAAAAGTATAGGGCACGGTCTGGAAGCTGTAGTTGCTGCAAACATCATTTTTGCTGATGGTCTCCGGCAATCCTTTTATCGCCCCCCAGTTGAGTTGAATCCCAGGTGCAACTATCAGATAATCATAAGTATACGTACCGCCACTGGTAGTCACCTCATTCTTTTCAGGCTGAAAAGACATACAAGCTTCTTTGATCCATTTTGCTTGTTTTGGCATTACATCAGCCTCATTTCTTACGGTTTTTTGTAGATCAAAAGCTCCTCCACCTACTAAAGTCCATGCAGGTTGATAGTAATGTTTATCGGCAGGATCAATGATAGCTATATCAAGTTTACTGTTTTTCCTGAATAACTGGGCTGCCACTGAAATTCCTGCATTTCCTCCACCCACAATAATTATCTGATGATGACTCATAATTTAAAGCGATTTCAAACTTCTTGATTAAATATTATTTTTTATAAAAATATTTACAAAGATAATTTCAAATACAGGTAAATCTCATAAGATGTTTTACTAATAGTATAGTACTTTTTACCTATTTTTGTTTTTGGGTTTATTAATAAAAAAATAAAATTATCTTTTTTAAATTCTTTATAATTAGTGATTTTGAAAAAAACTAAATATGTATCTGGAATTGTATAAAAACCTAATTTCTAATTGTTCCGCTCCAGAACTGACTTCCTGAATTGTTCGGGAGTAAACCCTACCGCTTTTTTGAAAATTCGGATAAAATAAGAGCAATCATCGAAACCTAATTTGTAGGACATTTCACAAATTGAGAGCGAAGAGTGAGCCAGCAATCGTTTAGTTTCCAAAATTATACGGTCACGAATCATTTCACCTGCAGACTTACCAATACAAGCCGAACTGATTGCATTCAGGTAGTTGGGAGAAAGATTCATGATTTTTGCGTAATCTTTTACCGATTTTGTACGCATAAAATTTTGTTCAATCAAACTTTCGAATAAATGTAGTTTACTGAGATTATGCAAAGAGCCGTTTCTTTCAAACTGTGGCTGATAAATACGCAGGGACCTGATGAGGATGATCTTCAACATGGTTTTCACTATAGCCTCACAGTGTTTTTGATTATTGGAAAACTCAATGAGCATGTCTTCGAAAAGGTGCTCCACAATAGAGGCTTCTTCGGGCTCAAAGACCACCATTTGTGCCTCATTTACGCTATTATGAAAAAATGGAAGATTAGGTAAGGAATATATGGGCTCGGCTACATTATAGAATTCTTTCTTGAAAAACATGGTAAATCCTGTAACATCGGGCGAAAGATTCCACTCGTGCACATGGCTGTCGTTCATAAAAAAAAGCTGATGAGGCACTACAGTAAATCGCTTAAAATCAACATCATGCGTTCCTGAACCTCGGGTTATATAAATTAGATTGTAAAAGTCATGCCGATGGGGAAAACGAACATCTGAAGACCTCTGTAGGTGATCCTCCAGTCTGCGGATGTCAATATTCATTCTAACACCGTGGTCACACTGATTGAGTTGCTCAATGGTATATTTGGGTATGACCTTTTCCATCAATTAATTAATTACAATCCGGCTTTTATGTAGCTCCAGCCTTCCTCTTGTTTTATAATGATTTCACCAATACCCATTGGAACCACACTTACAAATGGCAACAATTGTTCTTTGGTAATCTTCTTTTGTTTCATGGTATTTCCGCAAACCACCATTTTCACATCTTTGTTTTGGGCGAAATCCATGAGTTCTTTCATGTAAGTGGTCTTTTCCGAAGTGACCATAAATATGCCATTGCCATGAAAAACTACTTCAACCTGGGCTTTAGGCCAACCTTCTCTGAAATTTTTCAAATTATTAATCAGAGATTTTTGAGAAAGACTATCCCCCGAAACAAATTGAAACACCACTTTGTGCTTACTCCCATCGTCAGTTTTTTGAGCAAAAAGGCTACTGGAAACCAGAAGAAATAAAAATATCAGATTTTTCATTTTTTATATTTTTTCAGAAAATTACAATTATTTTTTTGACTTTTTGAAATCGTCAATAGGTTTAAAAGGACCTAATTTATGCTGAATTTCAGGAAAAGGATCAGAATAAGGACCAAAGGGGTGGTCAACAGGCTTTTTTGAAATATCTGGCCAGTCTTTACTTAGGTCTTTAGCGGGTCTGGGACGGGTATTAATGTAGGCTGCCACATCCCAGCATTCTTCGTCAGAAAGCTGAGGTTTTTGGTAAGTAGTGCCAAAAGGCATATTGGTTTTGATATAACCCGCCAATCTCGACAAGCGAAACAAACCGGCTCCCTGATTATAACTTTGCGGACCCCACAATGGAGGGTAGGTAAACGCAGTTCCCTCAGCATTTTTGATCCCCAGTCCATTTCCTCCATGGCAGCTGGCACATTTTTCTGCATAAATTGGTTCTCCTTTCTCTGGACTGGCCGCACGGCTCATGTATTTCAGCTTCCAAATACCCGTTCCGGACGGAATACTATCTTTTTCCACATATTTCCCGATAAATTTGATGTAGCTAACGATGGCTTTTAATTCTTTACTTGAAGAATCAAGTGCTTTACCGTTAAGACTACGCTCAAAGCAATCGTTCACTCGCTTTTCGATACTTTCTACCGAACCAGACCTTGCCCGCATTTTCGGATAAGTTGAAAGAACCGCTCCATAATTATTACCCCAGGGGCGTGTACCGGCATCCAGATGACAATTCTGACAATTCATGCCATTAGAAATAGGCGAAAGGGTTCCATTAGGTCCCAAATATTGGGCAGTATTTGCCACTAATTCCCTTCCATATTTTATCATTTCGGGGTCTTTCTCATGTACTACGGCCTCCATGGTCATGGGTTTCCACATTGGAACCTCATAAGGTTTTTTGACTAAAGTATCTAGAGCCGGTTCTTCGTTTGTAAGCAAATTCATATTATCAGCCAACAAATACAAGAGTAAAAATGGCACCAGAACAATCAAATAAAGCAAACCTTGCAATAGTCTTATAAGTCCGGAATTTGAAGATTTTGATTTCATATTTTACATAAATTCATAATCATAACCTCTCAATTGTGTCAAAAGCGTATCAGGTGCATCTGTTGCCGTAGCTCTTTTTTCTAGTTTGGGAGAAATTGGAGAATGCACTTTGAGATATTCTTTAATGATGTCATGCATCATTAGTGTATGTTTTACCGGATTTTTGACATGTTCGATTCGGCAGAGTGTATCGTTGGGATCTCCTTCCCGCTCACATGCTACTATAGTATATTCCTGATCATCAAGCACTTCCTTTCCACCTATTTTTACCCAATTAACTCTTTTTCCTGTCTCGTTGGCTATGGTAAAATTTACTTCCATACCCGCATACCTTACAAACCAACCTCCAAATCTTTTTGCAGGATTAGGTGCAAAGGCATTTTGAAGCTCTTGTTCCAACCATTTTTTGACCTGCAAGCCCGTAATAACGCCTGTTTTGGCTTCAGAATCAAGTGGGAGCATATTCCAAAGGAATTCCTCAGTGATATTAATCAAACCCGTTTTTGGATCTTTAGAAGAAAGTGGTTGACAAAACCTAAAACCGTTAGAAAGGGCTATATCTGGCTTTAACTTCCACTTAATGGCATCAGTGATAAGGTTATCCATGGGAGTTTCCATCACATAATATCTCATTAAAGGAACTGTTGAAGTGCCTATCACCTTGTTAAAATCATTTTTAAAAGGAGCCAACGCTTTGTTAACAAGAGCTTGAACCTGAGTATCAGGTTTATATTTTACCGGATCTACATCAAGCAATTTATAATCATACCCGGCCATGCGTCCGTTTTCGATTTTTAGGTCGAGTTTACCCACAAATGAGCCAAAAGCACCACATTCTACCACATCAGTGAATTTGCCTTTGATGGGTTTTCTGAGTCTTTCATGGGTATCGGCCCCGATGATAATGTCAACCCCTTGTGTGGCAGGATTATTTGCCAAACCTACCTGCTGTGCCAATCCGATATGAGTTACGACCACAATAACCCCACAATTTTCCACTTCTTTCAGATATTTTACATATTTGGGAAGGTTTTTTTCAGGATGGTCAAAACGTAAACCTACGCTGAAAGCCGGAGATTGTCTTTTGGGTACCAGATGATCAGTATAGCCTATTACACCAATTTTGGTACCTCCCATATTTTTTATCCAAAAAGGAGGATATACTAACTCCCCATTAAACTCATCTGTGGTATCGTGCCACATATTTGCACATACTTTTGCTGCATTGGCATGCCCCATATCATAGAGCATTTTTTTCTTTTTATAAACCACTTCCCAGTTGCCAGGAAGAATCAAATCGTAACCTAACTGATTGAAAATAGGAATCAAAGCCTCCCCTTCTGTAAAAGTGGCAAGAGCATGACCATGGAAAAAGTCCCCTCCATCATACACAATGGTTTGGTTGGGATTACTTTTTTTCAATGAATCAATCATGGTTTTCAAAACCGCCAGCCCACCTCTTTTCTTGAAAACGTGCTTACCATTTTCAACAAAAAACTCATCATGCGTATTGACCTGTGCATGTATATCAGAAGTAATAAGAAAGGTGACCTTATTATTAATACTACTCTCAGAAGTCTGAATTTCTTTACTTTCAGCTTGGGCAATTATCGGAGTTGAGGCTAATCCAACCCCCGCTAACAAAGATTTCTTTAAAAAATCTCGCCTTGGATTAAGGTTTTTTTCCATAAAAAAATTAATGGGGAAGTTTATCTTTAAAAACTCCGTATGTAAAAGTACCGAATATAGCACTAAACAAAGTGACAAGAATCACACTAAAACCACTTCCAATCTGAGCAAATAATGGCCCTGGACAGGCACCAGTTATAGCCCAGCCCATACCAAAAATCAATCCTCCGTAAATCACTCCCTTATTCATTGGCTTTTTAATGATCTTAATTTCTTCCCCGTTAAGAGTTTTGATTTCAAATTTTTTAATCAAAAAAACTGAAATCAAACCTACGACTACTGCTGTACCAATTACACCATACATATGGAAGCTTTGAAACCTAAACATTTCCTGAATCCTGAACCAGGATACGATTTCGGCTTTGGTAAAAACCACCCCAAAAGCAATTCCTACCAATAAATATTTAAAATTTGCTGCAAAAGATAGTTCATTGTTCTCTTTTACCGGCACTTCGCAAGATTCGTCCTTATTTATTTTATTTTCCATTTTTATTTTCAATTAAAGAGTTTGAAGATGACAGGAAGTCCATAATGGGTCATCAAAATACCACCAATCATAAAAAATATAGTGGCTATCAAAGAAGGTAATTGAAGACTTGATAAGCCCATAATTGAGTGTCCGGAGGTACATCCTCCTGCCCATCGGGTACCAAAACCCACTAAAAACCCACCAAAAACAAAAAATACAAGTCCTTTTAATGTAAAAAGGTTTTCCCAACTGAAAATATCAGCCGGCATAAAACCAGAAAAATCAGTAACCCCAAGAGCCTGAAGGTCTTTTACTGTTTCGGAAGATATCTTGATACCGGATTCTGATGATAAAAAATAGGTGCCTGCAAAACCCCCTATCAGCACGCCTGCCACAAAGAACAAATTCCATATCTCACTTTTCCAATCGTAATTAAAAAAAGGAAGCTTTATAGGAATACATGCAGCACAAATATGCCTTAGAGAGGATGAAATGCCAAAATTTTTATTTCCAATAATTAATAATACGGGTACGGTCAATCCTATCAGGATTCCTGCCACTGACCAATGCCAGGGCGAAGTGATGATTTCCAGCATTTTAGATTTTAATTTAAGGTACGATTCCAAAAGTATAAGAATAGGATTCAATTACGAATCCTATTCATGTTTTTTTTCCTAAAAACTTAGCCTTACTTCATTTTTGTCTGACAAACATAGTCAGTACAGGGAACATCAGTATCAGCAGAAATGGCTTTAAAACCACCGGCAACGTCAATTACATTGTCAAAACCTCTTGATTTCAGAATTGATGCTGCCACCATAGATCTGTAGCCACTTGCACAGTGAATGTAATTATCTGCATCTTTTGAGAATTCAACCATATTTTTGCTCAAATTGGCCAAAGGTATATTCATGGCTTCTTCTACGTGCTCGGCCATATATTCTGTTGGTTTTCTTACGTCTTTTACTACAAGGGTGCCTTCTGCTTTCTTGAATCTATCGGCAAATTCTGTAGCTGAAATCGAAACAATGGTATCCATTTCTTTTCCTGAATTTTTCCAGGCTTCAAATCCACCCTTCAAATATCCGATGATATTGTCATATCCCACTCTTGAAAGACGAGTGATTATCTCTTCAATCAAATCTTCATCGCCCACTAAAAGAATAGGTTGCTCAATATCGGTAATCAAAGTACCCACCCATGGAGCAAAATCTCCTTTGATTCCAATGAAGATGGAATTTGGAATAAATCCATCTTTGAAGATTTGCTGGTTTCTGGTATCGATAATCAATGCACCAGTCTCATTGGCCGCGGCTTCGAAAGCTTCAACTGAAAGGGCCTGAGCTTGTGATTTTACCTGATCCAGATCCTGAGCACCTGCTTTGTTGAGCATTACGTTTTTAGGGAAATAATATGGTGGAGGGACCAATTCAAGACCATCTGTTACTTCTTTCACAAACTCTTCTTTGGTCATATTGGCTCTCAATGCGTAATTAAACATCTTCTGATTACCCAAAGTATCATAAGTCTCTTTGCTCATATTTTTTCCACATGCCGATCCCGCACCATGGGCAGGATATACCAGAAGATCATCAGGAAGTGTCATGATTTTATTTCTGAGAGAATCAAAAAGATGACCTGCAAGATCCTGAATAGTAAGATCTGATTTTTGGGCAAGGTCAGGACGACCAACATCACCGATAAACAATGTATCACCTGAGAAAATGCAATACTCTTTACCATTCTCGTCAAAAAGAAGGAAAGTAGAGGATTCCATGGTATGACCAGGGGTATGCAACACTTTTATTTTCAACTTACCTAATTCAAAAATCTGCCCGTCAGTTGCCACAGTAGCTTTAAAGCCAGGTACTGCCGTTGGTCCAAATACGATCTCTGCACCGGTTTTTTTAGAAAGTTCCAAATGACCACTTACAAAATCGGCATGAAAGTGGGTTTCGAAAATATATTTGATTGTAGCACCATTTGCCTGTGCTTTTTCGATGTAAGGTGTAACCTCACGAAGGGGGTCAATAATGGCACACTCGCCTTCTGACTCCAGATAGTAGGCTCCCTGAGCAAGACAGCCTGTATAAATTTGTTCCAGTACCATAGTTTTATTTTTTATTTAATGATTCCAAAAAAAGGTTAAAAAAATAATTCTTTTATAATAATGTAAATACCCATTATCAATACAAAATATCCAAAAGCCGGCTTGAGTTTTTCATTAGGTACTTTTTTGGACAAATTGCTGCCAATAAAAATCCCAACTACTGCTATAGCCGTAAAAACCAACAAAAATTTCCAGTCGATTGCAGTGTCGCCATGAAGGTCACCGGTAAAGCCAATCAACGATTTCAAACCAATGATAACCAATGACGTACCCACTGCTTTTTTCATGGGTAGTTTGGCCAAAAGTACCAATGCCGGAATAATCAAAAAACCGCCACCCGCACCCACGAAGCCCGTGATTCCTCCTACTACTGCACCCTCAAGTAGAATCAATGGATAGTCATAATCTATTTCGTCATCGCCTCCATTTTCCTTATCTTTTGAAGGCTTTTTTATCATAGAATATGAAGCCACCACCATCAGTAAGGCAAATACCAGAAGCATAAAAATTGGCTTGGTAACTACAAAATCTCCGAAAGTAACTATTTCCTGGGGGATTAGTGGCACCAAAAATTTTCGGGTAAGATAAACCGAAAGTATGGATGGAATACCAAAGACAATGGCAGTACGCCAATGAATATTACCCTGCCTGAGATGGCTTGAAGATCCAAAAATACTGGTTACGCCAACAATAAAAAGTGAATAGGCTGTAGCAACAACAGCATCAACCGAAAAAAGATAAACCAATATAGGCACCGTGAGAATCGACCCACCTCCCCCGATTAATCCGAGGGACATACCCATTAAAATAGCTCCTATGTAACCTAAATATTCCATAAATTATTTAATTCCAATCTGTTATATTTTTTAATTTAAATCATGTGAAAACAACTATTTTTAGTTCAAAATATGAATATATGTTGTTTTTGTCATTTATTAATCACGCAAAAAATTACATTTTGCAAGTACAATTCTCAATACAATCCATGAGATGAGTAATCTCTTTAATTTTCAAAGAATAAAACATAAACTGACCTTCTCTGGTTGACTTTAAAACTCCTTTGAGTTTCATATTTATTAAATGATGCGAAATCAGTGATTGCTCTCCGCCCAACAAATCACATATTTCATTAACAGACAGGCTTTCCCGCTCAGTTAAAAGCTCAACGATCGCCAACCTGATAGGATGTGCAACGGTCTTCAAAACCAAAGCCGCTTTTTCCAGTTTTTCGAGGTCTAATTTATACGCAACTTCCAAAATAAACGTGAGTTTTAAATTTTTGATTCAAAGAAATGTATATATTTTCATATTTCAATATTATTTTGCAAATTTTAAAGAAATTCTAATCTCTTACAAAGCTGAAAATATTGAAACTAAAACATTTTAACAACTTAAAATTAAACAAAATTGTATCAATTAACAATGAGAAAACTACTAAAATAAATTAATTGCAAAGATTGGAAATAAGGAATTTTATTTTTGTAACAAATGTCATCTTTTCAATTTCAACAAGCTTTTTAAACAAATTGCTTAAATATTTGGCTTATAAATTATTTTGTACAATACAAAGAGACCTTTAAAGGAATCCAAAAAAATACATCAGTATTAAAATTTACTATACTAGTACGTAATTAAAGAATGTTTTTCCTCCTCCTTCCCCACCAAACCATAAAACCCGTTACGGGTAAACTGGCGGCAACAAGCGATAATAAAAATGCCAGAACTTTGCCTGAAAAGCCTAAAATGCCGCCGGTATGGATATCATATGTCATCCTGATGAGTTTATCGGCGGTGTTGGCGTCTTTAAGTCTGCCATAAACATGATTTACCTTAATTTCTTTGAGTGTATATTGATCAAAATAACGATAGTCGATACTCCAATACATATCTTGCCGGGTATTGACATTGGCTCCGATAGCCGACGAATCTGACTCAATCGCATGAACTTCCAGTGAAATTGCTTCCGGGTGTTCTGTTTTCATTTTTTCCCAAACCAAATCCGTAACAGGTCTCTTAAAACCAATACTTTTGATTTTTTGCGAAACCGGCTCTGTAAAAAGAAGTTCTTTTTCGCCGCCAGTACCCTTGTATATAAGATACGTAAACCACTGAATACCAAAGAAAATGCCTGTAATTGAAATGATAAGCAATAAAATTGAGCTATAAAACCCAGAATATTGTGAAGGTCGTAATTTTTTCGCTTCCATTGAGTAGTATTTTTCCATCTAAACCAACACCTTTGTTTGGCTGCCGCCTTGTTTTTGGGCCACCAAAGTACAAGGCCGGTGAAAATCATAAACACAAAAATCAAAGTTGCATAAGAAGTAATTGGCTGCCCGATTTTGGGTGGGAGCCACAAATAATAATGCCCGTCCAGCACCCAATGAAAGAAGGTTTCCTCCATATTTTGCACATGAATAACCTCCGCCGTATAAGGATTATGATAAATAATAAAATAGTGTTCAGGATTCAATCCATAGAAAATTGCCTCAACGCTTCGTCCTTTTCCGGGGTAATTGATAGCGTGTAGATGAGCATCCGGCAGTTGTTTACGAGCTATTTTTTCAAATGTTGAAGGAGGCAACATTTCCCTGTTTTCCACTTTTGAAAACCTGAATGGCTGTAAGGCGTCCTGTATTTCTTTTTGAAAAGCATACAAGCAACCGGTAATACTTACAACAAACACCACCAGCCCGGTGCTAAGACCCAGCCAGAGGTGTATTTTTCCTATGATTTTCTTGAAAGTCAATATTTTATTGTTTTAATTTAGTAAAATTCTTTTTGAGATGGAAAAAATCACAATTGAAGTTAATGACGATATAGCCAGCAAGTGGCTTAAAACGCCTGTTCGACTCAGAAAAAGACTTGAAAATCAATTTATTGCAGGAATAAATAACTCTGAAAAATTCAATGATGATTTTTGGAATTTTCTCGAAAGTGAAAGAAAAAAAGCTGACCAAAAAGGCTTTAATAATGAAATTCTGAATGAAATCATAAATGAAAGTTAAGTCTTTTATTTTCGACACTAATGCCTTGGTTAGTGCTTTTCTTTCACCAAATTCCACCAATACTACCGCACTTAAACTGGCCGAGGATATCGGAGAGGTAATATTTTCGAAAGAGACTTTCAAAGAATTTTGTAATGTTTTGCTTATAGAAAAATTTGAAAAATATTTTTCACGGGAAATCAGGCTAAAAATAATTGAACGGGTATTTTTAAGATATCCACAAAAAGAACCAAATATTATAATTACAGAATGTCGTGATCCAAAAGACAATATGTTTTTGAGTCTTGCGGTTTCTGAAAGTGTTGATGCTGTCATAACCGGTGATTCTGATCTTTTAATACTTAATCCTATTCGTGAAATCCCAATCTTAAATGCCAAAGCGTTTTTAGAAATTTATCAAAACTTATAATTGATACTTAACCTGAAGTTTCTATATGCTTCAGTTTGGTAATAATAAAATTTACTCCAGGAATAATAAGCTCCTGAAAACACATCGGCATTAAACAGGTTATTGACATTCAAAGCCACCCCAAATTTTCCTAACTGATAAGAAGTTGCTGCATCAAATCGGGTATAGGCGGGCATACTCGGGTCAATACTCTTGTCGTATTCAGCGTACCATGCCGAGCGGCCTGCCGCATGCGATGCACCCAACGAAAATCCAAGCCCACGTGCCTTTCCTTCTGGAATACGATAATTTAGCCAGGCATTGGCAATATGTTTGTCAGTGCCGGGAATCTGGCGATTAACTTGCTGATTATCGGTGTCTTTGATCACTTTCCCGTCTGAATACGCATAATTCATGGTTACATCAAGACCATTAAAAAGCTGCCCTCTTATATCGAATTCGATACCAGAGGTTTTGGTTTGCCCCAATTGTATTGAGAAAAACTGATGGTTTGGGTCTGCGGTCAAAACATTATTTTTGGTAATCTGATATGCAGCAACTGTGGCTGTCCATCTACCATCCAACCACTCCTTTTTCAGCCCAAGCTCTTTATTGTCACCGGTAATAGGGTCAAAGCTTTTTCCATCAAAGCTTGCTCCAGCCTGAGGAATAAAAGACTGATCGATAACACCATATACGCTGGTATTTTTATCAATAGAATAACTAAGACCGATTCTCGGCGTAAACTTTCCGGCATCCACAGCACCTGACCACGGATCAGCATCGCCTGTGGTGGTGTATCGGCCGGCCAGAGTTAACCTTAGTTTTTCTTTTAGGAGTCTGATTTCATCCTGAGCATATAAGGCAGTATAAACATTGGTATAATGAACTCCCCTTTCTTTTACACTTAGGCTTCTGTTAAAAACCGGATATGCTGTACCGGCAACCTGACCATAAACCGGATTGGAAACTATAAAAGGCGAGCTACCCACAATTGCTCCTGCCTGATTCCAGTCATGAAAAAAATCTTTGTCTCCCATGTCAATTCCTGCCAAAATTCTGTGTTTGAGTTTTCCGGTATTAAAATCCCCGTTTACAAAAAATTGCCCAACTCTGATCTGACCCAGAATATCCCAAACAGACGTGGCTCTTTTAAGAGTATCACCGCTGATAGCACTTGGCCAAAGGCTGCTTCCGACCTGATTAAATTGTAAATAGGCCAATTGACCGGTGAATTTCCAGTTGTCATTAATGGCATGAGAAAGTGTGGCAATAAAAGAATGATCGTTGATTTTGGTTGGTGCCATATTTGACTCCAAAGTTGAAAACTGAACCGGAAGTGTACCCAATCCATCAGAAGTATAGGCATAAGCTGAGCCCAAAGGCGACATGTTTACATACTGATAATTATACTCGGTAGTAAGCGAAGTACGGGGATTAATTTGGAATTTTAGAACCGGAGCAATAGAGATTCGGTTGTTATATTCAAATTTTCGGTGGGTACCTTTGGTTTGCCCCATCAGATTGAGCCTGTATTGAATTTTTCCATCTTTACTCAATAAACCATCAAAATCGAGGGTATTACGATATGTTCCAAACGACCCAATGGTCATTCCTACTTCTGATTTCGTAATTCCGGTAGGTTTTTTGGTCACTACGTTGTAAAATCCGCTGGGCTCTCCGCTTGCCAGCATAAATCCGGCAGGACCTTTCACAAATTCAATTCGCTCAACCATACTCATATCTTCGGTCAATGGGCCCCAGGTTTCGGTCACATTCATGCCGTTTCTAAAAGCCGCCACTCTTGAGCCCCGCATCACAATTCTGGCGTAGTTTTCCCAGTGTTCAGACCGTGTTGCTCCGCTAACATTTCTGATTACACCTTCCTGCATGTCAAATATTTGCTGGTCTTGCAACACCTGCCGATTGATAACCTGTATGTTTTGAGGAATTTCAAGCAAGGGGGTTTTTAATCTCAGTGAAACCGAAGGATAATCCGTTACATATTTGCTGGGGTTTGCGGTCACCATCACTTCCTGCAATTGATTAGCGTCTTCTTCCAGCTCAAAATCAAGCACCATTGTCTGATTTTCCTTGATTTCAATTTTCTTACTTTGGGTTTTCAGACCCACAAAACTGGCTATAACCGTGTAGTTTCCTGATTTTATATTTTGAATTGCATAATTTCCTTGCTCATCTGCCGAGGCACCTTTGCTTGTACCTTTCAAAATAATATTTACAAAAGAGGCCACTTTATGATCTGAAGTACTGACTTTCCCTTTTAAAATGGCATTTTGAGCCAAAACTGCATTTGAAAGCAAAAATAAAATTAATATTTTTTTCATTTTATTTAGACTAATTATAAATATATATACAAAAAAGAAGGGGAATACTTTTGATTCACTTATTGTTTTTAAAATTTAATACCGGCTGAAACATAAAATGTGCGGCCATCTGCCGGCAAAATTCCGGGACCAGGATAGCCACCGGCACGACGGGTAAAATACCTTTCATCTGTCAGATTATTTATTCCGCCTTTTATGTTGTAATGTTTTGCAAATTTCAGACTTGCAGATAAATCCTGAACCGTATATGCAGGAATAACACCAGTAGTTGCGGCTGCATTGGCTACTTCAGTATTTGTGGCATCGGAATATGCTTTTCCAATATCACTAAGTTGCCAGGTTACAGAAAAACCTTTTTTATGGTAAGTTGCACCGAAACGATTTATTTTCCCGGGAGCATTTTCCACTTTTTTTCCTGACAAATTACTCTCAACAATCTGTCCGTTAAGCACAGAAGTGGTCATAAAGTCCTTGTAAGTAGCATCAATATAAGCAATAGAAGCAAAAAGACTTATGTAACCCAATTTTGATTTCTTAAAAAATGCTGTGATTGGGTCAAATTCTATATATCCTTCAAAACCCTTACTAACTGAGCGACCCAAATTTGTCCGAAATTGGTATCGTTGGTTAGCTGAATTAGTTTGGGTGATGGTACCGATACGATTATTGTAATTAACGAAGAAATAATCCACGTCAAAATTTAGATAATTTCCTGCTTTTCCTCTGTATCCAAAATCAAAATTATAACCCCTTGCATCCTGAAGATTTTCATCAATAATATCAGTAGTAGCAGGTGGGGTCAGATCAGAAATCATAACGGGTCTGTAAGCCTGTGAAATATTGGAATAGAACTCCGTTTGAGAAGTCAAGTGGTATTCAACACCACCTCCAAATAACAAAAATGTGCGGTTACGATCAATAGGAGAAAGATTGTTTGGCTGCCCATTTGTCATGCTAAAACGCCCCTTCATGGTTGAGCTTATGTTTTCAACTCTTGCTCCGGCGGTAATTAAAAACTTATTGGAAAACCTGAAAATGTTTTCGAAAAATGCTGCTTTGTTGATATTGTTAAAATCTAAATCACGGGGAAAATCGCCTTCAATTTCGAAGTTCATATCTTTTCCTGTACTACCTTTTCCCTGCTGCTGGCGATCAATATTTCCGTTATAATACCGCAACCCACTTGCAAGGGAATTGTTTTTCCCAAAAAAATTATAATCAGTAATAAATCTAAGTTCTGAGCCAATATTATTATAAAAATCCCTGTCAACTTGGCGATTAGAAGTTAAATTGTCAACCGTAGTAATAGCTGAGACCATTCCTACACTACTTCTTTCTGCAATTACACCGAAGGATTTCCAGCTCAATTTTGTTTTGTCACTAAAAATATACTCAGCCGAAATCGAAGGAACCAGCCATGGCGTACTGAACCAGTTTCGGCTTCGCACACTCTGACGGGCATTCTGGGAAAACTGTGCATCTGTCAGACCACCCGCCTGCTGACTTTTGTAGGTCATGTAGGTAATTTCAGCCCCAATTTTTAACTTATTTGTGACTGCAAAACTCACTTCTCCATGGGCATGGTCAGTGTTAAAATAATTATTTTCTCGCCATCCATCTCCAAAACGCTTCTGATAGTAAGCAGTGTAGCTAAGGCGACCTTCGGTTCCACCTATATAATTAAATGTACTGAACAGTCCATTGCTTCCGACTGTGTTTTGAGATTCCAATGTAATTCGGGTAGAAATATCAGGTTTACGAAGTACGAAATTCATAAGTCCCCCAAATTGCGGACCATATTGCAAAGAAGACGCTCCACGCACTATTTCAATTCTATCAACTACCTCCATTGGTGGAGTATAATACGCCTCAGGATATCCCATAGGGTCAGGGGTGATGTCAAAGCCATTCATCCTGACGTTAAATTCCCATGATCGGTTGGGACTTAAGCCACGTGAGGCCACGCCCAATTGAATACCTGATCCATCGTTTTCCCAAACCGAAATACCCGGTGTACGACTAAAAATCTGCCGGCTATTATTCATCGCCAGATTGGCATTAATATTTTCAAGCTTGATTACCTCATTTTTTTTGGTAGCATTGATAGAATAACCTTCTATTTCGGCCAAATGCTCATTTCCTCTTACTCCCCTGCTCGCTACGATTTGAACATCTTTTAATGTATATGTGTCATTTTCAAGTACAAAATCAAGAGTTTTAAGCTCTGCTTCCTTAATTGAAAGTGACAATTCTTTAGTTTTAAGGCCAACAAGTGAAACCACAATGGTATATTCTCCTGCGTTTAATCCCTTAATTACATATTCACCATCGGTATTGGTCTGAACTCCCCTTACAGTTCCTTTTAGCTTAACATTAGCCCCTATAAGAAGCTCGCCTGTTTTATCAGTCACCTTACCAACCAATGCAGCTTTCTGTCCATAAACTGTAATGCTAAATAGGAATAATATTGAAATAGTAAAAATCCTTGAAATCATTCGAAAATCTTAATTTAGGTTTAGACTTATTATAAATAAAGCCCAAAATTAAGCTCTCTTTAGAATCATTCCAAATAATAATAACTTTTATTTAGAATTATTTTAAATAAAAAAACTTTTCAATGCTTTTTAAATTTACAGATTCTCTGCAATAAATACTTTAATGTATTTTGAATGAATATTTTAAGAGCAGTTTTTCTTATTTATTAGTACCATAAAAAATATTAGTTCAAAAAATGTTTCTATTTAACTTGGATACCATTGAGAAAAAAAGGCAGGCTAATTCTCAAGAGATAAAATATAGAAATCCTGAATTTTTGGCCTTTGATCAACCTGAATGATTTTCAATCCCAAAAATAAGTAGGCTCTCCCAAATTTTACTTTTGCAGGTTTGTCGGAATGTTTAATGTCTGATAATCAGTTTTTTAATATATTTTCTGATAAAAATCAGTTAATTATTCTACAAAAAATGATAATGAATATTTGTATTTTTGAAACACTCACCTACCTTTGAGCCAAGTTTGTGGTGCATACGGATAGCTCATTTATCTGCTTGCTTAATAGGGAATCCCGTTGAAATCGGGAACTGTCCCCGCAACTGTAAGTTTCATTTGTTTGTTTTCAATCTGCTTTACCACTGTCATCAAAAATATGGCGGGAAGGTGTGAAAACAAGAAACGAGTCAGGAGACCTACCATAAACAATTTTATGCTGATTTCTTACGGAGGATGAGACCGGCGGACATTTTCAATTTTTTTTTATTGATGGATAGGCGTGAATTTTTTGCACGCATTGTAATGCTGACAGGGGTATTTTTTGCTACCTTAAGCTATACTTTTGCCCAAAAAGAACAGACTTTATGTGAAGTTACGATCACGGCCATAAGACCCGAAAGGTTTATGACGGGTCAGAAAGTACGTACTGTGGATTCAGCACAATTTGCTCAAAACCAATTCACCAATCTTTCCAATTTCCTGCAATTTCAATCACCAATTGCCTTTAAAAGCTATGGAGCAGGTCAGTTAGCAACTATTTCTTTTAGAGGTACCTCTCCAAGTCACACCGCAGTAATTTGGAATGGGGTCAATGTAAACTCTCCATCTGTGGGTCTTTCCGATTTTTCCACCTTACCTATGACCGGATTTGATGAAATGAGCATTCAGTATGGCTCTGCTGCCAGTTGCGTAGGTACCGATGCCGTGGGCGGGAGTATTTTGCTCCGATCTGTACCAAAATTTAATCAAAAAGGTATTCAGGCCATAACCGGAGTGAGTGCTGAAAGCTCAGAAAACTTTGCTGCACAAACAGGACTGAGATTTTTTAAGGAAAATCCAAATTGGAAATTTTCAGGTAAAACCCTGTTTTATGGTTCAAACAATAAGAACAATTTCGGGACAGGGCCCATCAGTGACCGAAGAGGCCGGCAGTATCAGGTTGAACCAACCACTACCCATCAAATAGGTTTTGTTCAGGATTTTTTTGCGATGAAAAATAACGGAAACATGTTGAGCCTAAATCTCTGGCTTTCTGACAATAATGTGACCATTCAACCGGGAAATATCCCCTTGAGAGAAATTACCGATAGCAGATCTGACAAAGTGGTTTTGGCTTATAATCTGGGAAAAACGCTTTTTCGAGCGGCCTATATCAGCGATGTGATGGACTATGGAAAGGCAGAAAATCAAAATCCCAGCCACACTGACATTGACAGGTACATTTTCAGAACAGAACACGATTTTTCCTGGATAAAAAGCTGTGACAGAGGCACCAATCTAAAAATTGGAGGAGAATTTGTGCATTATGCAGCAAAAGTAGATGGCTATGGCGGAAATCAAATTTCTGAAAACCGGGCTGATTTTTATGCCTTGCTCCGTTATCAGTATAGTCAGCGGTTAACGACCTCCTTAAACATGCGGCAGGCTTTGGTACAAGGCTTTAATCCACCATTTACCCCTTCTCTCGGTATCGACTACAGGATTTTTGATGGAAAAACTGACCGGATTAACCTCAGTGGCAATCTGGCATACAGCTACCGGGTGCCCACTTTAAACGAAAGATATTGGGTCAATCTGGGCAACCCCGATTTGAAACCTGAGGTGGGTTTTAACAAAGAAATCGGATTGATCTGGAAAAGAAGGACTTCTGAAATCTTCCATCAGCAATATGGAGTTTCTGTTTTTCATAACCTGATTGACAACTGGACATACTGGAATCCTGGCAAAAACTATAGGGTCGAAAACCTGCAACAGGTACTCGCAAAAGGGATTGAAATTGAAACCAGTACAAAACTGATTTTGCAAAAAACTGAAATAAATTGCCAATTCCAATATGCCCTCACACACTCTTCTCAACAAAAAGCTTATGGTCCATATACAGAAGATATTCTGGGTAAACAATTGATTTACGTGCCCAGGCATAGCATGAGCAATACGCTTTCGCTCACAAAAAGTGCTTGGTCTGTTACTGCCCAGCAGATGTTTAATTCCAGTCGTTTCATCACATTTGACCACAGTGGTAAGCCATTCCCGCCTTATTACCTGTTGAATGGTTGGATTTCTTATAAATTAAAAATCAGACAAAATAGTATTCATACACAGTTGCAAGGCAATAACCTGAGTAACACTTTGTATCCCAATATGAAAAAAAATGCGATGCCGATGAGATCGGTTTCGCTTAATGTCATTTTCATTTTTAATCAGAAAAAATAACTAAATATATGAAAATCAATACCTTACTATTTTCTTTGCTTTCAGTGAGCATTTTAATTTCATGTGAAAAAACTGATCCTGAAACACCACAACCTTATGACAGCGGAGTGATTGTGATTAACGCCGGAAATTTTACCGACAACAATGGCACCCTGAGTCATTTACAAAGAACCGGACAATCTGTTATGACAGATATTTTCCAAAAAGAAAACCTGAGAGCTTTAACGGGAGGAATTAGTGGTTATACCGAAGTAAACGATAAAGGAATAATATTGGTGGATAATTCTACGGCTGGAAAAGATTTGTTGGAAATTGTAAATGCTCATACTTTAAAAAGTTTAGCCACTATTCCTTCCACTGAGATTGAAAACCCAAGAAATGTGCTCAAGGTTTCAGAAACTAAAGCCTATATCAGTGCGTGGGATGCCACAGGTGATTATTCTAATTTTTTCAAAAATCCTGGATATGTAGCGGTTTTGGATTTAGTTACTAATAAAATTACAAAAAAAATAGCGGTAGAAAATGGAGCCGAATCCATGCAGATCGTAGGAAATGAAGTATTTGTTGGGAATAGCGGATCAGTAAAAAATACCATTTCGGTTATCGATGTAAACACTGATGCTGTGAAACAGATCATTCCTGTTGGCCTTAACCCTGAAATCATCGGTGCTGATGCCGGTGGACAACTTTGGGTTTTTGCAGGGAATGAACTTCAAAAAATCAACACCAGCAGTAAATCTGTAGATGGTAAAATTAAAATTACGTCTTCCAATTCGGCAAAATCACCGGGTTCATTTGTGATGAGTGCCGATAAAAATACCATTTATTTTACTCATTCCTTTTATGATGCTGCCGATGGCTGGAAACAAAAAGGAGAAACGTATGCATTTAAAACTTCTGCCACTGCTGTCGAAGCAAAGACACCGTTTATTAACCGGCTTTTTGGTGGTGGCATGGCCGTTGACCCACAAACCGGCAATATTTACGCAGGTTTGGTGCCATCTTTTAAACAAGCCGGCTATGTATTTCGCTTTAAATCCGACGGCTCTCTCATCGATTCAGTAAAGGCAGAGATAGCACCCGGTAAGTTTTTCTTCAAAAAATAAAAATATAACATCCGGGAATGTCAAAAATGGCATTTTCGGATTTTTTAAAAAATAAAAGGAATGGAAAAACATGCGGCAGAAACATGCCCTTTATGTGGCGAGTCTTTTGTTTGTAAGGTAAACAGTATTCAAAAGTGCGACTGCATGAAAGTCAATCTCAACGAGGAGACGCTTTTATTCATAAAAAACACTTTAAATACTCAAATAGGAGGTTATGAGTGTATTTGTATTAATTGCTTAAAAATACTAAAAAAACAATACGAAGATTCAGTTTTACCTCTTTGAGGCAATTTCAGAAATCCCATTTCCTTTTTTTTTAAAAACTAAAAAATACAACTCTTAATAGCTTCATGGTCAATGTGACAAAAGTCATTAAATTTTGTCTTTTTACCTTATAGCTTTATGTTTTAAAAACAAATAAGTAATGATTAAAAGTTTTATTCCTCTGGTTTCTTACGGTAACGGAATTTTCATGTTGGCAGTTTTTGGCCTGGTATGTATTGGTCTTGTAGCCGCTGTATTGATATTTATGTTTGGAGGCAAGAAAAAGGAAAGCTGAGAAAAGCCTGAAATTTTCCATTTTAACCCATTTACGAGCGGAAATTTCCACCCGAAGGGTTTATTTTGTTTTTTAAATAAATTTTCATCATTGCACTTATTTCAAGGTATAGCAATTGTAGTTGATATAGTTTTTTAGAATAAATTTAAAAAATAAGTCAATTCAAAATCATAAAATTTCTTAATTCTCTGCCATCCACCCCTCCAAATTATCCATTTGTCATTTTACAACCTCCAGAGGTATTGTATCATCTTTCTGTTTAAATATATTTACTTTCAGGAATCAAAGACGTATTATCCTTTTACCCGGTTATTTCAAAGAAATTTTAAATTCCTGGTTTCTTAAGAAATGATAAATCGTATCTGATATCCCGGAGCTATTTACTTTTTTAACACTAATCTTAAAAACTATTTACCTTGAGAAGAAGAGATTTTCTACAATTATCAGGGATGGGATTGGGAGCCGCTATGTTGCCCAATATCCCGGTCTTTGGCCGAAATGTAAGCCAGGAAGCCCTGCTCAATGGAGGAGTGGATATAGCAGTAAAAAAACGACTCGCTGACGCCGCCCTCAATGCCGCCAAAGCCAAAGGTGCCTCTTACACCGACGTGCGAATTGGCCGATACCTCAACCAGTATGTGGTAACCCGTGAAGACAAAGTGCAGAACATCGTCAACACCGAGTCGTATGGCGTAGGGGTACGAGTAATCGCCGACGGTTGCTGGGGCTTTGCTGCCGTGGTGGATGCCAAATCTGAGACCGACACTGCAAAAGCAGCCGAAGAAGCCGTAGCCATTGCGAAAGCCAATGCAAAACTACTTAAAAACCCGGTGGTGCTAGCTCCTCAAAAAGGTTACGGCGAAGTAAGTTGGAAAGCCCCGATTAGCAGGAATGCCTTTGAAGTGCCGATTCAGGAAAAAGTGGATTTATTGCTGGGGGTTAATGACGCTGCCATGAAAAACGGAGCCAATTATGTAAACTCCTTCTTGTTTATGGTCAACGAGCAGAAATATTTCGCAAGTTCCGACGGATCGTATATCGACCAGGACGTTCACCGAATCTGGCCGGTATTTAATGTTACTTGTATCGACCCAAAAAGCGGAAAGTTTGAGACACGTCAGTCGCTGAGTGCCCCTATGGGTATGGGATATGAGTATTTGAGCATCGATCCTTCGGATAAAATTACCGGTATCACCACCCGATACAACAAAGGTTATGATATGCTCGAAGACGTGATTGCAGCATCACATCAAACCAAAGAAAAGCTTTCAGCCAAGTCAGTAGAGGCCGGAAAATACGACCTCGTGTTGGATCCTTCTCACCTTTGGCTCACGATTCATGAGTCAGTGGGGCATCCATTAGAGCTTGACCGTGTGTTGGGTTATGAAGCCAATTTTGCAGGTACTTCTTTTGCAACATTAGATAAATGGCAGTCGAAAAATTTCCAGTATGGTTCTAAAGAAGTGACGCTTTTCGCTGATAAACTTCAGGAAGGTTCACTCGGAGCTGTAGGCTGGGACGACGAAGGTGTGAAAACCAAACGTTGGGATCTGGTAAAAGACGGAACACTGGTCAACTATCAGGCCATCAGAGATCAGGTGCATATTTTGGGAGAAACCGAGTCGCATGGTTGCTGCTATGCCGATAACTGGACCAACGTGCAGTTTCAACGTATGCCAAATGTATCATTGGCACCCGGCATGTCTCCCTTAAGTGTGGATGAAATGATTAAAAACGTTGAAAAAGGCATTTACATCATAGGTGATGGTTCGTTTTCGATTGATCAGCAACGATATAATTTTCAGTTTGGCGGTCAGCTTTTCTATGAAATTAAAGAGGGAAAAATAGCCGGAATGCTGAAAGATGTGGCATATCAGTCTAATACACAGGAGTTTTGGAACAGCTGTAGTAAAATCTGTGATGAAAAGGATTTTCGTCTGGGAGGCTCATTTTTCGATGGAAAAGGTCAGCCCCAACAGGTAAGTGCGGTGTCGCATGGAAGTAGTACTGCCAGGTTTAACGGGGTAAATGTGATTAATACAGCAAGGAAGATTTAAAAAGAGTTGGAAAGGTGGTATTTAGAAACTTGGTAAGATAGAAAATGATAGGTCAGCACCGAAGGTCAGACCGGTCCAAAATTAACTGCTGCCTGTTGCCATATTTCTGTTGCCTTTTTAATTACACCTGTTGCCATTAAAAATTCCCAAAATTAAAAACTCAAAAAACTGAACAAAAAATGAATGTAATACTCAATGAAGCAGAGGCCAAAGCTCTATGTCAGAAAATTCTGAGCTACTCCAGGGCCGACGAATGCGAAATAAATATATCGGGCGAATACCGCGGCAATATCAGATATGCACGTAACGAGGTTTCGACCAGCGGTGCTCTCACCAACAAAAACATAGTGGTGAGCTCTGCCTACGGAAAAAAAGTGGGCGTGGCCACCATTGACGAGTTTGATGAAGCCTCACTCGAAAAAGTGGTCCGTCGCTCTGAAGAATTGGCAAAACTTGCACCCGAAAACCCGGAATACATGGGAGTACTTGGGCCCCAAACTTATCTGAAAACCAAAGCCCTTTATGAATCAACAGCAAATATTAACCCGGCTAAAAGAGCAGAAAAAGTAGCTCAGAGCCTAAATTTATGTCAAAATGAAAAAGTAGTGGCCGCAGGTTTTCTCAATGACCAGCATGGCTACAGTGCTCTTATGAACAGCAAAGGACTTTTTGCATATTTTCCGGCATCCAATGTCAATTTCTCACTGACGGTTCGCACCGAAGACGGGAAAGGCTCAGGTTATGTATCGAAAGGTTATAATGACTTTGATAAACTGGATACCGTTAAAGCCACCAAAATTGCCTTACAAAAAGCCAAAGCTTCTGTTGATGCCAAAGCCATTGAACCGGGAAAATACACAGTGATTCTGGAACCCACGGCTGCATCAGTTTTACTTGAAAACATATTTTTCGGGATGGACGCCCGCAGTGCAGATGAAGGTCGCTCGTTTTTTAGCAAGCCGGGAGGCAAGACCAAATTAGGTGAAAAAATTGTGGATGAAAGGGTGACTTTTTATTCTGACCCAACAAATCCTGAGCTGCCTTCTTCTCCTTTTGCTGGTGACGGCGAGGCAGTAGGCAAAATGAAGTGGATTGACAAAGGTGTGGTTAAAAATCTTAATTATTCGAGATTCTGGGCAAAAGAAAAAGGTGTGAATTCGATTCCTGGCCCTACCAATATGATTATGGAAGGCGGTACAACCAGCCTGGAAGAAATGATAAAAAGTACCAAAAAAGGGATTTTGGTCACAAAATTATGGTACATCAGGCCGGTGGATCCTCAAACCTTGCTTCTGACAGGGTTGACCCGCGACGGAACTTTCTATATCGAAAACGGAAAAATCAAACATCCCATCAAAAACCTGAGATTTAACGAAAGCCCGATTATCATGCTCAATAACCTCGAAACGCTGGGCATACCCGAGCGAGTAGTGAGCACCGAATCAGATCAAAACTATCTGATACCTCCGATGAAAATCCGGGAATTTACATTCTCAAGTTTGAGTGATGCGGTGTAAATAGGTAAATATTTATAAATAAAACACATAGCAAGTTGTAAAAGGCTTGCTATTTTTGTTATTCAGCAAAAAAAGGATTAAAATTTGTATGTATTTTTAATAATTGATCAGATTTTCTGAAATTGCGGATTTGTACCTGTAAACCAAAAATAAATTGAGATTTGCTATTATTTCCATGTTTTGCTGGATGATGTGGTCATGCACTAAAAATGAACCTCAGCCTATTCCGATACAAAAAAAAGACAGCACTTCGACCATTCTAACCTCCAAAGAATATGAGGATGACAATACCTGGATATACCAGCAAATGAAAATCAACTATCGCTGGGAAGACAAAATGCCGGAAGAATCAAAAACCAACAAACTTTTGCCCCCGGCCGAATATTTCAAAACATTAGTGTACAAAGAAAAAGATTGGTTTTCATATTTTCATCATGATCGAAATGAAGTGCTAAATTTCTGGAATGGCACTCCTGTGGCATTTGGTTTTCGATACAGAGAAGTTCTGAAAGATGAATTTGAAAAGAAAGAGCAATTGGTGATATCATTGGTTGATAAGAATAGTCCAGCAGAAAAATCGGGATTGAAAAGAGGAGATATAATTACTAAAATAAACGGTCTGCCTTTAAGTATTAAAACCAATATTATTGAAATTCTAGCTCAAAACTCCATAAAATTAGAAGGCACTCACACCGACAACCAACCATTTACAATTTCCATTTCAAAAAACAAATACCAGGTTGACCCCATTCTCGATTATAGAATAATCAATGAAAATGGCAGAAAAATAGGTTATTTTGCTTTTGGGCAGTTTTTGAGTTTTATTGATGATGATCTCCTGAGTGTATTTAAATATTTCAAAGAAAATCAAATAGATGACCTCATTGTTGACCTGAGGTTTAATCCGGGGGGATTTACCCCAAACTCTGAAGTTGTGGCATCGTTTATTGTCCAGAATCTCAATCCTTCAGAAACCATGTTTGGAGCTATTACAAATTCAAATCAAACCGAACAATATTTTAAAAGATTCGGAACCAAAGAAGCTCTCAGAGGTTGGGTTCCGGAAACCTATAACCTGGGATATTTACCACGTGTTTTCATGATTACTTCCCGCTCAAGCAGTTCATCTTCTGAATTGATAATCAGTGCACTAAAGGCTAAAATGAATGTAATCACAGTGGGCAACAATACCTTTGGAAAAAGTGTAATTTCCACTATCATTACTGACGAGACCGACAAGTTTCCTTATGTAATAATGCCTGCATTTTCAAGCTATTATAATGCTAAAGGTCAAACTGAAAACGCCAGACCCGATGGCTTTATCCCAGATTACAAAACTGATGACAATATTTTGCCATTTATCCCAATAGGAAACACCAATGAAACATTGCTCAGAAAAACGCTGGACATCATCTCTGGAACAATCGAAGAAAATCAACTAAGCTCTGGGTACCATAAAGTTCATTTTAAAGATGAGCTTCATCATTATGATAATCACAATCCCTTTTTGACTAAATAACCCTCATTCCGCATCCTTTATGCACCTAAATCCCAAATGCATAAGGGAGGTTTCTTTGGTTGAAGATGAAGTACCCCCAATTTTGAAGCCATGACAAACTTTAGGATCACACAAAAACGAACCGCCTCGCTGATTCCATTCGCCGGGGCGTTTTCGGCTTTCATCAGAGCACCATTGCCATACATTTCCGCCCATATCGTTGAGACCTAGCTGATTTGAACCGAAGTATCCCACGGGTGAAGTGGTCAAAAAACCATCATCGGCCGTATTGCTTATTGGAAAAACTCCCTGCCAGAAATTGGCCTTATATTTATTATTTTCATAGAAATCATCACCCCAGGTATAAGTTTTTTCATAATCTTGTTGAGCATTTTTTTCTGAAAAAACAAACTCAATACTCGTCGGGAGCCGTTTTTTAGCCCATTTGCAATAAGCCATGGCATCATTATAACTTACCTGAGTTACAGGATGATTTAACGGTGCTGCAGTTGTATCTTTTCCAAGTGGGTATTTCCAGTATGCTCCTTTTTTTAAACCCCATTCGCCGGTTTGAAAGTCAAAAAAGCCTGCATCTCCAAACTTTTCGGCTTCGGTTACATAACCTGTTGCTTTTACAAACCTTGAGAACTCTGCCACTGTTACTGGATTCTTATCCATCCAAAAACTCTTGATTTCTTTATTGCCTTCAATAAAAATCATTCCATTCCGTTCGATGATTTCCTGGTCTTTTTGACAAGAAAATACCAAAAACGAAATGAGGCTAAAGCCCAACATTACACCTAATCTGGATGTTTTCACGTTTAATTTGAGAAAAGACAAATTTATCAGGTTTTTTCTCCAAAAAATAAAAACCATTTCGTTTTGTCGGCTTTTATGGGTTATTTTGGTAAAAATTATTTCATACTTTTTTAAATGAAAAACTACATCTTAGGTCTTTTAATTGTTTTGGTAAGTATTACCGCATTTTCACAAACCAAAAAACCGGCACAAAGTAATCAACCCAAGGCCAAAGTTGCCAATGGTTTCAAATGGGCATATATATATGAGGACTATATATTTGAAAAATATAATCTGGTGAAAACACTTGACGCTGAAGTAAAGAAAAAGCAGGAGGCATACCAGGAAACCTTTAACAAAATGGCTTTGGAGTATCAGACTAAAAATCTTGAATATCAAAGCAGTATGAAAAATCTGGATTCTATGACCACCGAAAAACTCACTGCCAAATTAAAAAGCGTACAGGAAATAAAAGAAGCCTCAGAAAACTTCCAACGTGAAGCTGAAAAAGAAATCCAGATGATGATAGGTGATGGGATTGTCAAAATCAAAGAAAACATCAAGAAAACCGCTGAAATTGTAGCTAACCAAAAAGGCTATAAATTTGTCATTTTGAGAAATAAAAATGAAAATCTGATGACAGGGAAAACGGTTCTTTATGCAGGAGATGGCGGTCGCGACAATATTTCTGATGCTGTACTGGCGGCCTTAGGTAGTCCTGTTGGTACAAAGAAATAATTCTACAAGTTTTTCGTTGGAATTAAAGTCCGTTATTTATTCGGACTTAAGCCTTTTTCCTGTTTAGCGAAGTCAATTCGGGGCTTTTTTTCTATTTTTGTAAAGGAAATCTCTCCATAACCTGATGACAGGAAACAAAAAAAGTGCAATTCTCAAGATTATCGCATCGCTGATTTTAGTATTGGCATTGGGTTTATTGGGATTCTTGTATTTTTTGAATTCGGGTTCGGGACAAAATTGGGTATGCCGGAGAGCAACTCAGTACCTATCCCAAAAATTAAAAACAACAGTAAAGTCAAATTTCACTTACAGCTTCCCCGACTGGATTCAATCTGACAGTCTTCTTATCACCGACAAACAGTCAGACACGTTATTGGCTGCAAAAAAGATAAAAATTGACCTGGATATCCTTGCTCTTCTAAACAATAAGATTCTGATTAATAAGGCTTTATTAAAAGATAGCTACTTAAATATCTATGAAAAAAATAATATTCCAAATTATCAATTTATTCTTGACGCTTTTGCCTCAAATCCTACTGAAAAAACAACCACCAATACGCCTTTCCAATATTTTCTGAATGAAATTATTTTAGAAAAATCAAGAATTAAATTTCAATCAGGCGGAAATACAATTTCACTTAAAATCAATAAATTAAATACCGGTTTTGAGGTTTTTGATTTGGTCAAAAGCAAGTTTTTTCTTAAAAAAACTGAGTTAGAAGGGCTGACAATGAAAGCAATAATTTCATCATCTTCTTCAGATACCACCAACAAAAAATCTGAGTTAAAAATAAAATTCCCCGGGATTATTGGCAAAAATCTTAACCTTGATATTCAGAGCGGCACCAGAAATTTGACCACAAAGAATACGAACCTTAATCTTTCTGAAGGAAATATTTCTCTGGCGACAAATCTTTATGAACTAACTGAAATCGAACTAAATTCAGGAAATTTAAGCTATTTTGACACAAAGGTTCCAAAAAAACAAAACGGAGAGTTTGATCCCAATCATCTGGAAATTACTAAATCTAATTTTAAAGTTAAAAAGTTAAAAATCAACAACTTCAATGATATTTATGGTGAGATTTCCAATTTATCTTTTAAAGAAAAAAGTGGTTTTGAATTAAAAAAATTAGCCACTATCATCAATCTTAAAAAAGATAATTTAAGCTTACCAAAAATAGAAATCATAACCGGAAGCAGCAATCTGAACTCAACCTTAAATGCAAAACTAGATACCAATCACATTGAAAAATCAAGTTTTTTCTTAACAGAAATCAAAGGAAATTTGGCTCCGGGTGAAGCTCTGTATTTTTCAAAAAATCTGGCCAAAAATGAAAACTTTAAAAAAGTAGCCAATACCACGATTTTGATAAAGGGTGACCTTCAAGGCAATACCAATTTCCTAAAAACCGAAAATTTCAAAGCTTCATTGCCAGAAAATACCGAGCTCTCAATTGCCGGCAATATTAAAAATTTCAGTAGCCCGACTTTCGATTTTAACATAAAAAATCTGAAATCAACTAAAAAAGACATCGATAGATATGTGCCAGAAAATCAAATCCCAAAGGACATCTCAATCCCCAATTATTTTACGGCCACAGGTCATATTTCAGGTAGTACAGAGAGTATAACGACCAATATTATCCTCACTTCGGATCAAGGTACCGGAAAACTCACCGCATCACTCTCCGACATTTCCAAAAATCCGACATATAAGGGGCAGCTAATGGTGGCTGGTTTTGAGGTCGGAAAACTGGTAAAAAATGCGACACTTGGTAAGGTGAGTGGTTACATTGACTTTGATGGCAGGGGTTTTGACAAACCGGAGGTAAACCTGAAAGGCCGGATTAAAGACGCATTCTATGACGGCAAAAAATACCAGAATATTGATTTTGCAGCAAATATGGTCAATCAGAAGGTTCAAACGACCCTAAACATTGACGATGAAAATGCAAAACTGGGTTGGAAGGGTGTAATTGATCTCACCAAACCAACAATTAGTCTTACCGGGAAAACTAGCATAGAGTCTGCTAACCTCAAGGCTTTGGGTCTGACCGACGAAAACATTGAATTGAAAGGTGATTTTATTATAAACGACCTTTTGGCCGATAGTAAAAACCCAAGAATAGACCTTGCAGGGAAAAATGTCAGAGTGTATAAAGACGATAAATTGTATCCGGTAGGCAATCTGATGATTTTAACTCAAAATACCAATAAAGAAAAAATGCTGGTTCTCAATACCGACTTCATGCGTTTGAATCTGAGCGGTAATTTTGACTATGATCAGTTGGGCGATATTGTTCTGAGTGAAGTAAATAAATATTTCAAAATACCTGATTACAAGCCCATTGACCCAAAAATCACCTATTCGGTAAATGTATCGGGCAAAGTAAATTATGATCCTGTTTTTACAGCATTTCTTCCGGGATTGAAGGCATTTGAGCCTATTACTGTTGTAGCCAAAATTTCATCAGAAAATCCGCTTTTGCCTATTTCCGGAAACATAAACCTTCAGTCTATAAAATATGACTCACTGAATATCAAGGATTTAAATTTTGATTTTTCAGGTAACGGCACCGCCCTTACTTTCAAAGCCAATACAGCAGAGATTCTCCAAAATGACTTCCGTATCAGAAATGCCTCCTTGTCAGGTTCACTGGAAAATAACGTGGCTGACTTTGCCTTGTCAGTGAAAGATTCTCTTGAAAAGGAGATTCACGCCCTTCATGGATTTGTAAAAAGTGAGAACAACGCCCTGAGGGTATCATTTGATGAAGAAGGCACCCGGCTGTTTTACGAGCCATGGGCCGGTAATCCCTACGGTTATTTTGAATATTCCAAAGCCGGTATTAAGTTTTCAGATGTGATATTTACCAATGCCGGTAGCCAGATTGTCAGGGTATCTACCCTAAATGACCAATCTAACGGTCCGTTGCATGTTTTTGCCCAAAATCTTGATCTTAATTTCTTTTCTAGAGCCATTTACAGAGATTCTACTTTGTTAAGCGGAACTCTGGATACTGACATTGAGCTGGTCAATTATATGTCTGATAATCTATCGTTTACAGGTGATTATACCATTAAAAACCTAATCTATCAAAAGAATTCTTTGGGAGATTTGAATGGTGTCGCCAAAAGCATTTCTAAAAATGAAATTTACCTTTCAACAGAGCTATCCGGACCCAACAATGAAGTCAAAATAGTAGGTAGTTTTTTCCCAAATGACGGTCAGAAAATAGATATCGATCTCAAGCTCAAAAAACTGGATATGGCTGTAGTTGAGCCATTTATGAAAGATATTTTTAATAATCTGAAAGGGGAAATGGAAGGAGATTTTAAAGTAAAGGGTAGTCTGGACAATCCTGCAATATCAGGTGTGGCCAATATCAAAACCTTGGAAGGCCGAATGGTTCAAACCGGGGCATTACTTAAAATCAGCGATCAAAAATTTAATTTGGCAGAACGACATTTGCAACTTAAAGGCTTGATTATAAGCGATGAAAACAACCAAAAACTTATTGTCAATGGTGACATCAATCTGGAGAACTTGCCTGATTTTGAATATAATCTTTCACTTGCGGGAAAAGACTTTAAACTCATTGATAGCAAAAAAGGTAAAAACGACTTGTTTTATGGCACGGGCTATTTCGACTCCGACCTGACCATCAAAGGCAAAAATAATACTTTCCGGTTGGAAGGTGATGTAGTTTTAGGAAAGAAAACCAACCTCACGCTCCTGATGGAAGATGAGTCAGAAATAGGCTCAGAAATGCTGGAAATAGTGGAGTTTGTGAGTTCAAAAAAGGAAAAAAATACAGAAAAGAAACCGGAAAAAACTGAAAGTAAAATCAACTTTTCCAATGCCGTAAACATAAATGTGGAAGTACCTAATGAGGCTACGCTCAACATTTTGATGGATCCGCTCACCGGCGACCTGCTCACCGCCAACGGCAACGGGAAATTTAATATAGGTTTTGATAACAAAGGCGACCTTTACATGCTGGGTCAATACGACATCGTCAAAGGTAAGTATGCCCTTACTTATCAGGTATTTAAAAAAGAATTTGACATCAATGCCGCAAGTAAAAGCAATATTATATGGACAGGTGACCCCATGGCCGGCCAGATGGATATAACTGCTTTTTATAATGTTCCCGGAAAAAAATCGCCACCTTTTATAAATGAAGATCTGCGGAGCAAAAAACTCAACATCCCTGTGAGAGTAGATCTCACTCTGAAAGGCCCGGTCGCCGGACCTGAGGTTAATTTTGAGGTGGTATTAAGGGAGAATGATTTGGGTGAATATGCAAAAACAGCAGAAGAAGAAGGCTACAAATTAATCAATGACAAAGGCGAAAAAATAACCGCAGCCAGTACTTCCAAAAAGGTTGAAATGAATGACAGGGCTGTATTTTTATTGGTTGCCGGGGCTTTTAATTCTGAATCTCTGACCAAAAATGCTGAATCATTAGAAAACTATGAAGATATAGCCCGTAGGAAAGTAAGTGAAATAATCAGCAGCAGCCTCAATAATTTTGCTTCGGGCCTGATCAAAGGTTTCGACCTTAATCTGGGACTGGAATCAGGGGTAAACACTACCAATTATTCCAAAAACACCAATCTTAGCCTGGGCGTAAGTAAAAAACTAGCCAATGAAAGACTAATACTATCGGTAGGAAAAAACTTTGAACTAGAAAATAAAGATATGCGGTCTGACGAAATCTTTGACAATCTACAGGTAAACTGGCTTATTTCAAAAGATGGTCGCTATCGTTTTAATATTTTCAGAAAAACCCAAAACGATATGGTGATTGAGGGTTCTGTAATCGAAACCGGCGTGGGTTTCATTGTGGCGATAGATTACGAAACCTGGAAAGAGTTATTTAAAAGAGCCAAATGAAAGAATATTTCAAAATATTAGCATTCATTGCACTGTCGGCTATGATTTTTTCTTGTAGCATAGAAAAAAATCTACCCGAAGGTCAAAAAGTATATGGAGGTGGCACCATTAAACTCACCGAAGCTGATACTCTGAAAGATGCAAAAATTGTAGGTCTGGAGGAAACGTTAGATGAAATGTTGCTGCCAGTCGAAAACAGCAAAATCGGTATTCCACTTTCAAAATACAGGGTGCCCTACAAAGTGGGTTTTTATTATTTTATAAAAAAAGAAAAAAGAAGAAAATGGCCAATCATCAGGAATTTTGTGGAAGAACCAGTTTTTTTCAATAATACTTTACTCGCAAAAAATGCCGTGCGACTCACCGAATACCTGAAATCCAGAGGTTATTTTGATGCCAAAGTCCTGAGCAATATGGAAACCAAACGATATCAGGCATATGCACAATATACGGCTTTTACAGGCATGAGATATGCCATTGATACCGTAATAATCCATAACGGCGACGGCACATTGGCCTCTGATTTTCATGCGGCAGCATCAAAAGTAAGTTGGGGTAAGTTTTTTGATCTTGAAAAATTAAAAGCTGAAAGGCTGGAAATCGAAAAAAACCTCAGAGGAAAAGGTTACTATTATTTTAAGCCCGACAATATTTCAATAAAAGCCGATACAACCCTCAAAAAACATAGCATAAGATTGGAAATCGGGCTGAAGGAGCCTGTTCTGGCCACTGTTCAAAGACAATACCAGATCAACGATATTTTTGTTTATGTAGATTCCAAACCTGAAATAGTCCCTTCTGAAGGTTTTGATTTTTTCAGAGGTTTGATATTGGATGATCCTCAAAAAAAATACAAAGAACGGATCTTCTCTGATGCCATAGCCTTCAGACCGGGTACGCTTTACAACTTTGAACTGCAAACCATTACCAATAACCGACTGATAGGTTTAAGTAATTTTAAATTTATCAACAGCCGCTTTGAAGTGGTCAACCGCCTTGACAGCACCTTGATAGATGTCCATTATTTCCTTCAAACACAGAAAAGAAAATCTCTGAGAATGGAAGCCAATGCCATAACCCGATCGAGTGGTTTGGCGGGTTCACAACTCAGCCTTAACTGGCTCAATAACAATACTTTCAAGGGTGCCGAAATCCTAAAACTTTCAGCAAAAGCCGGACTTGAACTCCAGGTGGGCGGCAACAAAGACAATCAATATAAAGATAACTACCGTATTGGGCTGGATGCTCAATACACTATTCCGAGATTTTGGGCACCTTTCGTAAAAATAGACCCCGAAATCAGTAAAGTTTTACCCAAAACCCTTATCACAGTAGGCTGGGAAAGTTTCAGAAAGACCGGCCTGTATAACCTGAACTCAGCAAAAGCAACCCTTGGTTATGCATGGACAAAAGGCCGGGGCATTGAACACTCTTTACGACCAATAACTTTGAATCTGGTAAAATCAACTAATATCAGCACCGAGTTTATTGATGAGATTTTTGCTGACCCCCGCCTTTTGGTAATTCTTGAAAATCAGTTTATTGCAGGTGGCTCTTATGAAATAAATGTAAGACAAAGAAAAATGGGCGTTGGCTGGTTTTCATATTCCGGAAATCTTGATTTGGCGGGAAATCTTTTTGGCCTTTATGATAAAATAAGAAATGATCCGGAGAAAAAGGGGAAGGTTTTTGGAGACTATTTCTCACAATTTGTAAGACTTGAACAAGATCTGAGATACAAAATTGACTTCTCAAGAAAGACTTCCTGGGCCAACCGGGCAATTGTAGGTGTGGGTGTTCCTTATGGTAATTCCTTGCAGCTTCCTTTTGTAAACCAGTTTTATGTAGGTGGAAATAACTCCTTACGGGCTTTTAGGGCAAGAGGGGTTGGACCAGGCACTTATGCACGAACAGGTACATTAGCGGAGCAATTTCTTGGGAATAATACCGGAGATATAAAACTCGAACTCAACACAGAACTAAGATATAAAGTCAATAATTTTATAGGCACCGCTCTTTTTGTCGATGCCGGAAACGTGTGGATGGCCAAAGACGAATATATTTATGGGCCGGGAGTTTTGTTTTCAAAATCTTTCCTGAATGAAATGGCCATTGGTGGTGGTATAGGCTTCCGGTTTGACTTTTCTTTTGTGATTTTCAGGTTGGATATTGCCACTCCTTTCCGTAAACCATGGCTTGAAGGCAAAGAACGCTGGGTTATTGATGATTTTAGTCTTAAAAAAGCCTACAGAAAAGAAAATCTCATCTGGAATATCGCGGTAGGTTTGCCGTTTTAGAACTTCACAAACTCCTTCAAAAACTTATCAAATTGCGGCGAAGAAAGCACGGCTTTCATCTCAGCAATATATTTATCTTTTACTGATGCTATTTTATCTGACTCTGAAGGCTTAAGCTTTTGTAATACTTTATAATTTACCAAGTTGAGCATCATAACTTTTTCTGTCTGAGTCCCGTCCAGTCCCAGAGCTTTTACCATTTGATCAGTAGTTAGTTTTGCCAAACTCTCAGGGTTTGAAATTGCTTCTACTCCGGATTTAATGGCATTTTTGTTATTTTTACAGCTGATATTTTGCACAAAAATCAAGGCAATAATCAGGAAAGCGAGGATTTTCTTCATTATAAATTATTCTTTTTTATTTGAAAATAACCGGATTTAATTTAAAATTATATTTCAGAAAATTCAGTCAAAAACTTGGTAAACTGTTGCTCATTAAGCACTTCTTTCATCTCATTTTGATACTTTTCTTTCGTTGTTGGCAGTTTTCCGGTGTCATTGGTTTCTCTGAGGCGTTTTACAATCTTAAAATTCACGACATTGATCATCATGACTTTATCAGTCTGGTCGGTACTCAATCCAAGAACCTGGGTCATTTTGTCGGTAACCGCCTTGGCTTTTGCTTCCGGGCTTCCGGTGTCAGCAACTGTAGCTGCAGGTTTACTACTGGTAGGCATACTACCGGGTGCACATGACGAAAGTGATGCAATCAGGATTATAAACAGAAAACTGATGTTTTTTTTCATTTTATTTATTTGAATATTAATTCTTTGACTCATTTTTTTTAAAATAGTTTATCATGAAATCGATAAAGCGGCAGGTTGACCAATTTCGTCATATAAATGTGGGCTGAGTTTACCGATAGTAAACGAATCAGTAGTGCCTAAAATTTTATCCTTTACCACATTCAAGACCTCATAAGCCCTAACCCGTCTGTGGATAGGCCGCATGGTACCGCCTGTCATACCGGGCTCAGCCAGAGGATTCCACTGAAAGTCTGCATCCACAATTGTGCCTCTGGGAGCCATGATAGGAGGATTCCCGCTGTTTCTGAAATCGAGTTCATCGGGATGTGGAAGGCCCAAGGCATGGCCAAACTCGTGTGCCGCTGTGGTGCTGTCGCCCAGTTGGTCAGTAATAAGCCAATGACCGGAGTTTTCACCTAGCCCAAAGCCCATCATGGAGCGTTCTGCTACGTTTTTTTCTTCAATTCTGATAAAATTCACCCGGTGACTGTTGTTCTCTGAAAACATTTTCAGAGTATCATTTTGTGAATAAACACCAAAATCAATATGAAATACGATGTCGAAAAGAGTACCGTCCACTTCAATTGCAGCTTTGGGCTGGTTCCACATGCGGTTGATTTCAGAAACTATCCTCTCTCCTACTTCTTGCGAGGCTAAAGAACCATAAAGAGCCAGATGGGCTTCGATTACCAAAGATTTTTTTCCTAAATCAAACCTTGCAATGGCTGCCATAATCAGAAAGGTACGTACACCACCTTTTTGGTATCAAAAATTCCTCTTCAAAAAAATCGGGAAGGTTGTACAACTTGTACTTTCTTTTGATTTCGGAGAGTTCTTCTTCCAGGTCGCCTCCTTTGAGGTATAAAACACCATTGTCCAAAGGATTATAGTGATTACGGTTGATTTTATTTTGAATCCAGCCCATAAACGGGGCCATACGGGTAACCGCACGACTTACAACAAAATCATAGGTTCCCTGAATTTTTTCAGCCCTTTCATGCTCTGCTTTTACATTTTTGAGCCCCAAAGCAGCCGCTACTTCATTAACCACTTTTATTTTTTTTCCGATAGAATCTACCAGATGAAACTGCACATTAGGAAACATGATAGCCAGTGGAATCCCCGGAAAACCTCCTCCCGTGCCCACGTCCAGAATCTCGGTATCATCAACAAAACTACAAACCTTAGCGATGCCCAATGAATGCAAAACATGTTTCTCGTAAAGATGTTCCATGTCTTTGCGGGAAATGACGTTTATCTGAGAGTTCCAAAGTTCGTAAAGCTCTCTCAGGCGACCAAATTGCTCAATTTGCTCGCTGGTCAATTCAGGAAAATATTTTTGAATTAGTGTTACGCTGTCCAATTTTCAGTCAAAATTATTGGTAAAGATAATGCATTATTGAGGAATTTCGGAATTTGGTTATAACCCAAGCATATTTAATTATCTATGAAAATAGGATGATTTGGTATAAATTAGATTATTATTTTGCAAAATAATGTCCGAATTAAAATTGGGCTAAAGCCCCTATTTACTTTATTTTCATTTTAGTAAATGGGCTTAAAGCCCATTCCAATTTTCTCCAAAACAAAAAATCAATTACCACTGGCTTCTGAGGATGGATAAAACAAATAAAATATTGGGCTAAAGCCCATTTCTAATTTATAACTGTATTGAATAATAAAAATCAATTACCACTAGCTTTAGCTAATGGATAAAAATAGGCTTGTACAAACCAAAGGGCTTTAGCCCAAAGTTTCCACACGAAAACTAAAAACTCTCTGAATTTTGATATCGACTTTTATAAATAAAACAACCCCAAATCAGAAAAACCGCCCCTATTAAGGCCAGGTTAACTTTGAACATGATTAAAAAGAAAATCAAACCCAGAGCCGTAAATACTCTCAAATCAGTTTTATCTTCAGTATGGGTGACTTTGAATTGAAAAATAATCCAGAATGTCTGCAAGGAAAGAAAATATAAATAAGCAGAAAGCCAGTCAGAAATTGAAATCAATTGCCACCAGTTGGCGGAAATCAAATAAAACTCAGGAATACTTAAAATCAAGGATAAAAGAAGCAGGTAACTTAACCTTTTGTTCATTGAAATTGGTAGATTTTTCTCAAAAAAAACGTTTCTTATAAAATATCTGTAATATTCTTGTCCCAAAACAAACTGTCCTAAGCTCAAAATCCAGATTCCAAGATTTAAAAGTCTAAAATCATATTCATCGGTTGGAAAAAGCTGGGCTGTACCATAAATAATACACCAGGAAAAGAACTTAAGACTTAAGATTAATAATGGTTGTTTTCTGAAAAGATAAGAAATAAACCAAATATGCTGGGGTAAACTGGGAAGCCATTTCAAGGAAAAAATACTTGTTTGGGGTTCGTCAGTTCTTTTGATTTCAAAATACAGATGCAATGCCGGAATCAAAACCAAGGCGATTTGAATAAAAATAATGAGTATTGCGGGTAAAATCAAATTGCTCACAAAACCCAAAATAACCATGGCCAGTGCATATAATAAAAAGGGCAGATCCAAGGCAAATTGTGCTGACAAAAGTTCGGATATCACATAAGAAGGTTTCGCCAAAATCATATCTTTTAGAAAACGATTTCGGCTGTCGGTAAGGTTTTGTCTGAAAAAGAAATTGGTCTTTAATACATGCAAAACCCAAACAATTGACACATAAACTAACATATATGGAGCCTGCAAAATACTCAAAATCAGATGCTTGTGATCCGGACCTTTCATAAAACCAAAAGCCAGCATAAAAATGAGCAGATAAAATCCCACATTTTGTTTATAGTAGTTTCTGACGATGGTTTTGGTCAAAATCATAGTTGCGTGATGGTTTGATTTTGCACTCTAAAATACTGATTTACAGGCAAAACATTTTGATCAATCTCATGATGCGAGGCAATAAAAACACTTACACCATCTGCTACTTTATGCTTTAATATTTCCAGAAAAATATGTTGACTTTCCACATCAATTGTGGTCAGAAGCTCGTCCAATGCGAGGATTTTTGGATCTCCACAAAGGGCGGCGATCAGCGAAATCTTTTTGAGCATGCCTGAGCTATAGCTGCCTATTGGGTTCTTGTAAAAGCTATTGACATGCAACTGTTTCACATATTCTTCAATTTCAGACTTCTTCCCACCCTTAACTTTAAGGTAAAAGTCGATAATCTCCTTTCCGGAAATAAAATCGGGGTATTGTGGCTCGGCAGCACTATAGTTGACCCATTTCCTGAATATGACGGGGTCTTTCGAAAGGAAATATTCATTATCCAAAACCACTTCTCCTTCAAACGGAATCATACCCGAAATGGCCTTCAGAAATGTGGATTTTCCGGAGCCATTATGCCCCTGAAAGATAATTACACCCTTACCTATAACCAGGTCGGGTACATCAAGAATTACATTTTCATGATACGATTTCCGAAATCCCTTGATTTGAAGCATCCTGCGAAATTTTTACAAAAAAAACATATCATGGATATTGTTTTAACAATAATTATTTAAGCGGTAAAGAAACTGTTTTTTTGAATATTTTTGCAAAAAAAATATAAAAAAAATATGATTTCAGTAAACGAGTATTTTGGGGGAAATGTAAAATCGTTGGGTTATAAAACCGAAAATGGCAAGTCAACAGTGGGCGTTATGAATGAAGGAGAATATGAATTCAGCACGGGTTCAGCCGAAACTATGACCGTAATTCAGGGAAAAATGGAAGTAAAAATTGAGGGTGAGGCTGATATAAATGTTTTTTCTGACGGTGAGGCTTTCGAGGTGCCTGCCAACTCAAAGTTTTGGGTAAATGTACCTTTCCAAACGAGTTATTTATGTGAATATGAATAAAATTTGAAAAGCCGGAAAAAAAAATTCCGGCTTTTTTTAAATTTTCAACGCACTTCTAAATCCTCTGGCAGCATAATATGAATCGGCACCATTGTGATAAGTAAAAACATGGTCATATCGGCGGTCACCAAAAAGTGCACCTCCCCGCTTCCTGATCTCAAAAGGTGTGATAATCCAACTGGAAGTTTTGAGGTCAAAATTGCCCAATGATTGTAAAAAATGATATTGCTCTTCTGTAAGCACTTCCACGCCCATTTCAGCAGCCATATCCATAATGCTGTTGGTAGGCTTATACTCCTTTCTGGCATCCAGAGCGGCTCTGTCATAGCACAAACTACGCCTGCCTTTGGGGCTCTCAGGTGAGCAATCATAAAAAATATATTCCCCACTTTTCTCGTCAAAACCAACTACATCCGGCTCGCCTTCGGTGAGTTCCATTTGGTCAAGCGACCAAAGTTTTTCAGGATTATTCTCTAGTTTGGTTTGCACATCTTCCCATTTTATACCGGGATGCCTACCCATATTTTTTTCAAAACGGGTTTTAAGGATTTTTATTAGTGAATCTTTTTCTTCGGTTGATAATTTTCTCATACCTATTCAATTTTAAAATTTCAATCTTCCAATCCCTTTCCTTCAAGGATTTTGGGAATAAATTTTTCAATTCTATCCTCACGTGTTTTAGACTGCTTTGCTTGTCCAAAATGGAATAAATAAGCCCTCTGCCGACCCGGAGTCAGTGCTTCAAATGCCGTCTTGATTTCTGAGTTTTCATCCAATACCGCCTGAAACTCCTGAGGTACTTCAAAATCTTTAGTTTTCTTGAGTTCAACTTTTAGTCCGGCTTTTTCTACCTCAATAGCCTCAAAAATTTTGGTTTTTATAATTGCTTCTCTTTCTGTAACTTCCTGAAAATTAACAAACCGCATCTGTCTGGCCGACTGCACATTTTCGGTTTGTTGTATCAGCCGCCCATCTTCATTTTGCAATAATGCCCCTTTAAAAAACAAAAGAGCACAATATTCCTTGAAATCATGAATCAACACCACATTGGCTTTACCAAGTGTATAACACGGGCAACCCCACTTCAAATCTTCTGTGAGGCCTGTCTCCAACACCAGGTTTCGGAGTTTCTCTAGTTCAGCTTTCCACTTTCCGGCTTTTTCGAAATAAAAATTTACTTTTGGATTCAATGCTATTAGCTATTTATAAGTTTTCAAGAAAAAAGAAATTGATTTTAGGAATTTATGCTAATTTCCTTCCATCCGGACGAAAATACCACGAAATCATCGTTAATACTATCAATAAAGTGGGTCCGAAAAATTCCTTTGCTCCATCGCCCACCGCCACATGCGACACCAATGCACCCGACATGGCAATGAAAAATCCTGCATAAGCCCATTCTTTTACCACGGGGAATTTGGGAGCCAAAATGGCTACTACTCCCAGTATTTTCCAAACACCCAAAATAGGCATAAAATAGTCAGGATAGCCCAAATGTCTCATCATTTCGGCTTCTTCTTTGAGTTTGATGATCTGAACGATTCCGGTGGAAGTCATTCCCAATGATAACCACAATGTGGCTACCCAGTAGATAATTTTGTTACGTTTTGACATGTTTTTAAAGGGTTTAATATGAAAGTTTTTCTTTTCTAATTTGATTTTGATTCGTGCCCTGTGCGGGCGGCAATTACTTTTTTGTTTAGGCAAAAAAGTAATCAAAAAAACCTACTTTATTCAATGCCTACATAAAATTTCGGAAAAATATCAGTTTGTAATAAGCATTTTTAGTCCCGAAATTTTCAGTAGCCTGAATAAAGATTCAAGGAAATATATTTTTATTAGTTTCTATTTTTTAACAAAAAAATCTTCGAGTCGATTATGAGCCATGTTGAGGCCGAAAGCAAATGGCATTTGCATAAGCTTGTCCCGAAACTCCACCGACCTGAAAACCATGTGCATCGTGAGCTTGCTTGTTGCATCTGTAACTGGCTCAAAGTCAAGATACTCTATCTGAACCTCAAAGCCGGTGTTTTCCATCTGGAAGGTCCGGACGATCTTTTTATCAGGTATGATTTCATGAAAAGCCCCTGAGAAAACATGTACATTTCCCATAGGGTCAGTGGTTTCAAACCGATAGCTTCCAAAAGATTGACATTCCAATTTGGCTACCTTTGTGCCCATCCACTGGGCTAAAATTTCGGGCTCAGTGTATGCCTTGAAAACAAGGGCAACCGGTAAATCAAAATCACGGGTTACTATGATTTCTTGTTTACCTGGCTCAGCGTGTATTTTTGTTTTTTGTTCCATAACCTTGCTCCGCCTCATATAACTGCGGGATAGAAAGCGTAATTTTTAAGTTTATAAATAGTTCTTCATGATGTCTTCCAGGGCGTTAAAACGGGAGTCCCAAAGCTGGCGGTATTGCTCAGCCCATTCAGCTATCTCTTTCATTTTCTGAGGATTAATATGATACACAATCTCTCTCCCTTTATTTTCATGTCGCACCAACTCACATTCGGTCAGTATCTGAATATGCTTTGAAATGGTTTGTCGGGCGGCATCAAAGTTTTCCGCAATAGCACCCGGTGTTAATGCTTGCACTGCCAGCAAAGCGATAATCGCCCTTCGGGTAGGATCGGCTATGGCCTGGAATACATCTCTTCTTGACTTCACAATATGCAGTTATTTGACTGCAAATATAATTTTATTTTTTCCAAAACAAAAAGAAATTAGAAAAATTTATAAATAATTACAAATCAAGACTTTCAATCATTCCTTTTATTTCAGAAGGTTTAATATTTTCCTTTTCTGATTTATCATAAATAAACATCAAATAAACAATATCTTTTTCAAAATAAACATAGGTGATAATCCTGGCACCACCACTTTTACCTTTACCTTTTGATGCAATTGAGAGCCTGATTTTGTAACAGTTTTTACCAATAGATATACCTGAAGCAGGATTTTTTCGAGCAATTCAATTAATCGAGTAAATTCTTCTTTAATTGAAGGATACCTTTTTTGAAGCCTTTTAATTTCAGTGGAAAATCTTTGTGTGGATATTACTTTAAAGTTCATTTAACAATTCTCTTGCAGATTTTAAATTTATTTTCCCTTCCTGATGAAGTTTAATCTCTTGAGCGGCTTGTTTCAAGTCGGACCAAAGCCTTGCTTTTTCTTTTGAGATTTGTTGTGTTTTCTTCACAAATGAAAGACTTTTTAGCACTTCAAGGCCAAATTCTGCATTTTTATCGGAAATCTCCACTAATACTTTCATTTACTTGAATTTAATTTCACAAATTTAAAAAGATTTTCTGCAATATTATTAATCAAATCTACTTTTCAAAACAACTTAACTACCCACTCTATCAACCTATTTTTCAGATTATTGTAGGGTGGCATCAGCATTTCAAGAGCGGGAGGAAGGTGCTGACGATACACACCGCGGGCATTGGAAAATTCCTGAAAACCGAAGAATCCGTGGGCTTTCCCTATTCCGGAATTATTAGAACCCCCAAAAGGCAGGTCGGCATTGTAATAGTGTAAATCATTTTGATTGATGCAACTATTGCCAGCTCTGGTGTTTTTCATAAGGAATTCTATATTTCGGTCACTATTACTGTAAATGTACAAAGCCAGAGGTTTTTCATCCTGACTCAGCCTATTGACTACTTCATCAAGGGTTTTGAAAGTTAAAATCGGCAAAACCGGCCCAAAAATTTCGTTTTGCATCAAAGGAGCATCTTCCGGCACGTCGGTTACAAGAGTGGGTTCTATGAAACTTCCAGTCAGGTTACTTTTACCGCCATGAACGATTTTTGCACCTTTTTCCACTGAATCCTTAATATATTCACTAACCCTCTCGGTGTGCTTTTGATTAACGATATGCCCATAAGAATCTGACTTTGAGGGGTCTTCTCCATAGAAATTTTTAAGCGTAACTTTCATTTTGGCAATAAGCTCATCTACTTTACTCTCGTGCACGAGCACATAGTCAGGTGCGATACAGATCTGGCCGCTGTTATGAAATTTACCCCAAACAATCCTCTTTGCTGCAATGCTTACATTGGCGGTTTCATCGACAATGGTGGGTGATTTTCCACCCAGCTCTAGGGTGACCGAGGATAAATTTTTGGCAGCCGCAGCCATCACGATTTTCCCAACTGCAGGTGAGCCGGTAAAGAAAATATGGTTAAATGGCAACTGGAGCAGCATCTGAGATGTTTCAACCGCACCCTGCACCACAGCCACTTCGCTCTCCTCAAATATAGATTTGATAATCTTTTCAATCACCAGGGAGGTATGGGGGGTTAATTCCGAGGGTTTCAAAATGGCGGTATTTCCCGCAGCTATAGCCGACACCAGCGGACTTAATAGCAGATTTACCGGAAAATTCCAGGGTGCGATAATCAGACACACACCTTTGGGCTCATATCGGATATAAGAAGTAGAACCCAGAAATGCCATAGGTGTGTTTACGGGCTGCCTGGCAGTCCAGTGGTTAATATGTGAAAGGGTATGTTTGATTTCACTAGTAACCGGAAAAATCTCTGAAAGATCAACATCAGCAGCCGGTTTCTTAAAGTCGGCATACATGGCCTCCCTCAACTCTTGTCTGAAAGTGACGGTCAAAGCTTTTAGTAAAGCCTTAAGTTTAGCTTTCCTGACTTTTAAGGGTGCATTGGCCACTTCATATTGGCTGATTTTTTGTAGTTCAAACAGTTCCTGTATCCTATTCATTTTTATAACATCTCATTTTGACCAATTTTGTTAATCAGAAATTGCTGGATAAAAATAAACTAATTCTTTTCCAATTTTCATAAAATTGTTTTTTTTATTAAATCTATTAAAAGAAATTTTATTGACGATTAAATTTCAAAAAGAAGAGCGGAAAGAATAAAAAAATAGAAAATGGGTTTATAATAAAATATTGTAAGTGAAAAAAGGTACAAAAAAAATCCCCGGGAAACCCGAGGATTTTTTTGGTAAAACCATTTAAAAATTAGTTATTTTCGGGTCTAAGACTTCTAACTGTTTTACCGGCTCTCCACATTTCTGAGTCGCGAAGTTCGGCTAATTCTACCTCCAATTTCTCACGATAGTCAGGCTGAGAGTTACGCTCGATTGAAATTGCTGCTTCATTTTGAGTAACAACAGAGTTATACAATTTCTCAAAAACAGGCTTAGTGGCATCACGGAAAGGCTTCCACCAGTCCAGAGCTCCACGTTGAGCAGTTGTTGAGCAGTTGGCATACATCCAGTCCATTCCATTTTCAGCTACTAATGGCATCAATGATTGTGTCAATTCTTCCACAGTTTCGTTGAAGGCTTCAGATGGAGAGTGTCCGTTGGCTCTCAATACTTCGTACTGAGCAGCAAAAATACCCTGAATAGCACCCATCAAAGTACCTCTTTCGCCGGTAAGGTCAGAAGATACTTCTTTGTAGAAATCGGTTTCGAACAAATATCCTGAACCTACTCCAATAGCCATAGCGATACATTTTTCGCGGGCTTTTCCGGTTGCATCCTGATAAACGGCAAACGATGAGTTAAGACCTTTTCCTTCTACAAACAGACGACGAAGTGAAGTACCTGAGCCTTTTGGAGCAGCAAGGAACACGTCCACATCAGCTGGAGGAACGATACCGGTTTTTTCTTTATATGTGATTCCGAATCCATGTGAGAAATACAGGGATTTACCCGGAGTAAGATATTTTTTAACTGTAGGCCAAAGTTCGATCTGAGCGGCGTCAGAAAGAAGATAGCATATGATGGTTCCTTTTTCTAGAGCTTCTTCGATTTCGAAAAGTGTCTCTCCAGGTACCCATCCATCGGCAACAGCTTTGTCGTAAGTTTTACCTTTACGCTGTCCAACGATTACGGGTAGCCCATTGTCACGCATATTCATAGCCTGACCGGGGCCTTGTACGCCATAACCGATTACAGCTATAACTTCTTTACCCAATACTTCTCTTGCTTTTTCAAGAGGAAATTCTTCGCGGGTTACCACTTCTTCTTCTACCCCACCAAAGTTTAATTTTGCCATTTTTTATAAATTAGATTTAAAAACAAACTTAGAATCAATTAACGTTCATTCTGAAATTCTCGCAAATTTCCGAATTTATTTTGTCATTTTCAACATTTTACAAATAATACTCCCATTCCTGATCTTCTGGTAAGAACTCTACCAGTCCGCGGTGCGTTTTACCAACTGCCACCCTACCTGACCGCACAAACTCGATGATTCCGTGTGGTTTGAGATACTTGAAAAACTCGAAAATTTCCTCCTCGGTACCGGTTTTTTGAATTACTACATAATCAAGCTCCCAATACACTACCCATGCTTTATAGATGGAGTTGATAGCATCAATGTCTATAGGTTTTCCACCAAGAGGAGTGGCTATTTTGAACAGAGCGATTTCGTTGTAAACAATATCCTGGTTGAGGTATCCAAAAACAGAAAGCACTTCTACGATTTTTCTGATTTGTCTAACCAGTTTCTCAACTTCCTCTCTCTTGGGATGCTTAATAACAATCGTAAACCTCGAAACTCCCTTTCTTTCGGTTTCAGATACAGTCAAAGACTCAATATTAATCCTTCTACGGGTAAATATGATGGTGATTTTATTGAGAAGACCTATGCTGTTTTCGGTAAAAACGCATAATGTGTATGTTGTCATAACAATATTATATTTTTAGAAAATACTAAAAAAAGCATTTTTGTAAGTTAAATTATTAATGAAGTCTAATTTCTGATACACTTTTTCCTGCCGGAACCATCGGGAAAACGTTCTCTTCTTTTTCGACCACCACTTCCAACACATAAGAGCCTTTATGATTTAGCATCTCGTCAATGGCATCATTTAAATTTGACCTTTCTGACACCTTTTTCCCTTCAATCCCGAAACCTTTGGCAACCATAATGAAATCAGGATTATGAAGTTCTACAAATGAATATCTTTTTTCGAAAAACAATTGTTGCCATTGTCTCACCATTCCTAAATAATTATTATTCAGAATGATAAGTTTAACTTCCTGGCCGGTTTGAGATATAGTACCCAATTCCTGAATGGTCATTTGGAAGCAACCGTCACCGATAAATGCAATTACCTGACGGTCAGGAGCACCCATTTTGGCACCAAGCGAGGCCGGAATAGCATAACCCATTGTTCCGAGGCCACCAGAGGCAATATAAGAGTGGCATTTTTTGAATTCATAATATCTGGCCGAAACCATCTGGTGCTGACCCACATCTACTACGATACAAGCCTCTCCTTTTGTTTTATCAGAAACCATCCTGACTACTTCGGCCATTTTTATTTTGCCTTCAAATTTCAAATCGCGGTCAGTTACAAATTCTTTTTCTCTGGGTTCAAGTTTACGGAATTCGTTTTTCCAGGCAGTGAAGTCACCTTTTTTCACCAAAGGAAGCATCAATTTCAAAGCTTCTTTAACGTCACCTACTACAGGAGCTTCTGCTTTTTTGATTTTGTCGATTTCGGCTGGGTCAATTTCGATGTGAACAATTTTGGCTTGTTTAGCAAAAAGCGAAGCATCGCCGGTCACCCTGTCATCAAAACGCATACCGATTGCGATAAGGACGTCACATTGATCCGTCATTACATTTGGAGCATACATTCCGTGCATTCCCAGCCAACCCATATAATTGGGGTGGTCAATCGGAATGGCAGAAATACCCAATAAGGTACTAGCACATGGAATATCAGTTTTTTCAATGAATTCTTTGAATTCCTGCATTGCCTGAGAAATCAAAACACCATGGCCAAACAGCACATAAGGTCTTTTTGCATTATTGATCAACTCAACCGCCCTTTCTATCTGATCATGTTTCGGAGTTACTCTTGGATGATAACCCGGCAAATAGGTAGTTTTTTTGTATTCAAAAGGCTTTGTCATCAATCCTTGCTGGGCATCTTTTGTGATATCCACCAATACCGGTCCTGGTTTTCCGGCTTTTGCAATAAAAAAGGCTTTGGAAAGTATCTCTGGAATCTCATCGGCATTGGTTACCTGATAGTTCCATTTACAAATGGGAGTTGTAATACCTATAACGTCAGTTTCCTGGAAGGCGTCGGTGCCCAACAAATGTGAGGCTACCTGGCCAGTAATGGCAACGATAGGAGTACAATCAATGATGGCATCGGCAAGACCAGTTACAAGATTAGTTGCACCCGGACCCGAAGTGGCCATACATACTCCTACCCTACCGGAAGCCCTTGCAAAGCCTTCAGCTGCATGAACAGCACCTTGTTCGTGTCTTACCAAAACATGGTTAAGGCGGTCGGTATAATCATAAAGTCCATCATAAATAGGCATTATGGCACCTCCCGGATAACCAAAAATAGTTTCCACGCCTTCGGCCAAAAAGCATTCCATCAAAGCCTGACCACCTGTCAATGCTTTTTTTATTGAAGTGCCTTCTTTTTCCTGATCCATGACTTCCAGTTCTTTACTCATGGTATTTAAGTTTTTATTTGTTTTTGAAATAATTGATTATTTGTCTGTTACGCAGCCTTCTTCAGCACCGGCAACGTTTTTGAAATATTTTCTGAGTACTCCTTGTTCAATAAATGGAGGTGTCAATGGCTTCCACGATTTTCTTCTTTCAGCCAGTTCCTCATCAGAAACATGAAGAATCAATTCTTTGGTTTCGGCATCAATTGTGATTTTGTCTCCATCCTTAACCAAAGCGATAGTTCCTCCATCATAAGCTTCGGGTGAAATATGACCCACTACGAATCCATGTGTACCGCCCGAAAAACGACCATCGGTAATTAAGGCCACCTTATCACCCAAACCTGCTCCCATTACTGCCGAGGTAGGTTTAAGCATCTCTGGCATTCCCGGTCCACCTTTCGGACCTTCGTAACGAATAACTATTACCTGGCCGGGTTGAATTTCACCTTTGGCGATGGCATCGAGCATTTCTTCCTCTTTATCACAAACTTTTGCAACGCCTTCAAACTTCAAGCCTTCTTTTCCTGTGATTTTTGCTACGCCACCATTTTCTGCAAGATTGCCGTATAGAATCTGAATATGGCCGGTTTTCTTGATTGGGGTAGAAAGTGGAAATACAATTTTCTGATTTTCAAAATTCAAGTCTGGAATACTTTTGAGGTTTTCGGCAACAGTTTTTCCCGTGATAGTCAAACAATCACCGTGAATCATTCCTTCTTTCAACAGATATTTCATTACTGCCGGTACGCCACCAATTGCAAGCATATCTTCCATGTAATATTTACCGGAAGGCTTAAGATCAGCAATAAATGGTGTACGATCGGATATTGCCTGAATATCTTTATAGCTTAGTTCTATACCTGCCGAATGGGCTATTGCAAGGTAATGCAAAACAGCATTGGTAGAGCCTCCCAGAGCCATAACGATTGTCAAAGCATTTTCAAGCGATTTTTTGGTGATGATATCTCTCGGAAGAATTTGTTTTTCCAGCAAATTTTTCATCGCCGCACCAATTGCTACACATTCAGCGGTTTTTCCTTCATGAGTAGCCGGATATGATGCCGAGTTAGGCAAACTTAATCCCAATGCCTCAATAGAAGAAGCCATAGTATTGGCGGTGTACATACCTCCGCATGCCCCTTGCCCTGGAATAGAATTTTGAATAACTCCTTTATAATCTTCTTCTGAAATTGCATTATTGATTTTCTTCCCATAGGCTTCGAAAGCTGAAACAATATCGAGTTTCTGGCCTTTCCAACTACCTGAACGCACAGTGCCTCCGTAAACCATTATAGATGGGCGGTTGACTCTGGCCATGGCCATAATAGCCCCAGGCATATTTTTATCACATCCTACTACTGCGATTACACCATCATACCATTGAGCCGAAACCACATTTTCTATAGAGTCGGCGATGATATCACGGCTGGGAAGCGAAAAACTCATGCCGTCGTTGCCGTTGGTCATACCGTCAGAAACTCCGATAGTATTGAAAATCAAACCAACCATATCGTTGGCCTGAATGCCTTTTTTCACATGTACTGAAAGTCCGTTGAGGTGGATATTACAAGGATTACCTTCATATCCCGTACTGGCGATTCCGATTTGTGGCTTAGCCATATCTTCTTCTTTCAGACCAATGGCATAGAGCATGGCCTGAGCAGCGGGATTTGAAACTTCCTGAGTTAGCGTTTTAGAAAATTTATTGAGGTTTTGCGACATTCTTGAAAACTTTATTTTAGCGAATTTTCGCTATAATTTAAAAATTTACTTTACAAATGAAAAGATTTTAGAAATACACTCCAAACATATTCTAGGTAAAATCCTAAAGAAGAACATTTTCAAGGAAAAAGTCTATGTTTTTTCGGGAAAATACAATTGAATGTTGCGGATTTTCGCCAGGACAATCAATTCAATCTTATTTTCAGGTTAAATATTTTAAAGAAAATAGACAAAAAATTAAGTATTATTTGTCAAAATATGAAAATTGAAATTTGATTAGTATATAATTTTGTGAATTGATTCTCTTTTTTATATATAATTTTGTGATTTTAAACGCAATATTTTAATAAAGAAAATACGACTGACTCATCAAACCTAACATTTAAGACTTTTTTTATTCCCCAAAACCCATTAGTTTTCGAAAAAAACCGGAATCGTATGCGTCGTCTATTTATTTACATATCATCAGCATTGATTATCACCACATTACTTCTGGCCATTTTTATGGATCGCAACTGGTATGTAATTTTTGTGATTGTGCTGTTCCTCACTGCATTGGGATATTTCGATATGATCCAAACCAAACACTCAATCATGCGGATATACCCGGTGGTAGGAAGGTTACGGTTTTTTATGGAGGAAATGCGACCCAAAATCTATCAATATTTCATAGAATCAGACATAGATGGCCGCCCGATTAATCGCATTGATCGCTCCACTGTATATCAAAGAGCAAAAAAAGAGAATGACACCATGCCATTCGGCACCCAACTCGACGTTTATTCCGAGGGATATGAATGGCTGGCACATTCTATGGCTCCGAAGAATTTTCATAAAATGGGGCATAATCTGAGGGTAATGATGGGTAACAAAGATTGCAAACAACCGTATTCTTCGAGTATTCTCAATATTTCAGCGATGAGTTTTGGTTCTTTGAGCCGAAATGCCGTTGAGGCCATGAATGCGGGTGCAAAACTTGGTGATTTTGCCCACAATACTGGAGAAGGAGGATTAAGCGAATACCATCTAAAACATGGAGGAGATGTGATTTGGCAAATTGGAACCGGCTATTTCGGTTGCAGAGCCGCTGATGGAGGATTTGACCCTGTGCAATTTGAAGAAAGGGCAACACTTCCCAATGTAAAAATGATTGAAATAAAAATATCTCAGGGTGCCAAACCGGGTCACGGAGGCATACTTCCGGCTTCAAAAAACACCCCAGAGATTGCCGCAGCAAGAAATATCCAACCCTATACGCTGGTTGAGTCACCCCCTTCACACAGTGCTTTCAGCACGCCGCTCGAGTTGATTGAATTTATAAAAAAGCTTAGAGAACTTTCCGGGGGAAAACCGGTAGGTTTTAAACTCTGTATTGGTCACAAAAGTGAGTTTATCGGCATTTGCAAGGCCATGATTGAGACCAACACTTACCCTGATTTTATCACTGTAGATGGTGCTGAAGGCGGTACCGGTGCAGCACCTCAGGAATTTTCAAATTATGTAGGAGCACCATTACTTGACGGGCTGGCATTTGTGGTCAATATTCTCAATGGCATGGATATCAAAAAACATATCAAAGTATTTGCATCTGGAAAAGTAACGTCGGGTTTTCATATTATTAGGGCCCTGGCTATCGGAGCGGATGCCTGCTATTCGGCCAGAGCCATGATGATGGCGGTGGGGTGTATTCAGGCATTGCAATGCAATACCAATAAATGTCCGGTTGGGGTTGCCACTCAGGATCCTCAACTTACTGTGGGATTGGTGGTTGAAGATAAAAAGACCCGTATCGCTAATTTTCATAACAATACCGTAAAAAGTGTAGTAGAGCTGTTGGGAGCCACAGGCTTGGATGAAGTTCACAATCTTAACCGTTCGCATATATATCGCAGGATTTCATTTAGCTCGATGCAGACTTACGAAGAAATATTTCCATCTGTTGAAGTGGGGGCATTTTTAGACGAAGCCAATCTTCCTGAAAAATATAAGCCCGACTTTAAACATGCTAGTGCCGAACAATGGGGTTTTGTAAATATCAGTAAATGGGGAAGTAAGCACTAAAGAATTTCATTCAATCTGGACAAAATTTCAAAATCGCATAGGGTGCTTTGTGTGGATTTGTCATTAATTGCTAAAAGATTAACGGTATCGCCTTCGACATAGACGTGAGTAATAATTCTCGCACCACCACTTTTACCTGAATTTTTTGAGGAAATTTTCAATCGAATTTTATAACAGTTTTTACCAAGTGGAATACCCATGAGTGGATTTCGTTTTAATTCACCAATTAGAATTACCACTTCTGAGGCTAGGGAGCGTTATTATTTGTATAGATTTTTCGACTCTCTCTCAATATGTTTGGAAAGAATTACCTTCGTCATAAATAACCTTCATTTTTCAATTCTTTAATGTACTCATCAGCATCCTGAAGTTCTATTTCACCTCGTTTATACTGGTTTAATTCTTTAACTGCTTCCGAAATCCCATCAAGTATATTAGTATCTTCCAGGCTGCGGGCAGACCTTTTCTTTCTGATTTTTACATAATCAAATTCCCTTTGCAACTTCATAATTAACTTGCTCTTAGATTCTTCTACAGTTACGATGAATTCGGTCATATTGTTTAATTGAAAATCAAATTTATCAAATTGTTTGCACAAAAATTAATATTCAAAAATTACTTTTTAAAATATTCAACCCCATTTTCACCAACATAGCCTTTGAATTCTCCGATTTTCACTTCCATCAATGCAAAGCTCCAGGTATCGGTAACGGTAATATTTCTGGATTTTACTATTGCATCATATTTTGGCTTAATTGTAGGATAATGAGTAAAAAATATTTTTATTCCATATTTGCCGTCTTTTTTTAAGATAGCATAATCTCCTGAATTTGAAAATTTAATTTCATCATATTGAAACGGCAAAATTTCGCTGGCTTTTTCATTCACTACACCATATTTTCCATTTTTAGTTTTGGTTATCAGGGATTTAAATTCATAATTTTGGTTTTTATACGAGGTTCTGAAATTATGCACATTTCCTCGGTTATATTCATCACCTATAGTTACTTCCATGGCTTCGTATGGTGGTGGAATATTATCAGCTGAAATACTTACCAGCTCTTCTTCTTTCTTTTTTAACATGGCCAAATATTCATCGGTATAGATTTTTACACCATATTTGGTAATCGCCCCTTTTTGTTTTTTAGTATTTTCAAAAACAAAGTGTTCATAATTATATTCATAATTATAATTCAGCTTTTCATACTCCGTTTTTATGATTTTTCCATCGGAAAATTCCGAAAAAGTGGCATCTTTTGCATTTTTGAAAAACACCATTTTCTGGTCTCCAATATATTTAAATATCAATTCATCATATTTTGTAGGTACAAGAATTTTGTGGTTTTTTATTGAATATAAACCATACTTGGTTTTATTTTTTATTACAATAAAGTCCAGTGAGTTGTTATGCCAGTAAAATTCTGAAAAAGTGTATTTCTGAGGAAAAAGAAATTCCCCATTTGTCTTAATAAATCTCATTTGGTTAGATTCATCTTTCATCACAGAAAGGTATTCTCCTTTTGAATATTCATCAAAAAAATCAGCTCTAGCATATTTTGGCTTTATTTTAATATTTCCAAGGGTATCAGACCATCCCCATTTGCCATTTTGATTATAGGGAATCAGTAATTTGGGATTATATTGGGCATGAGTATTGGTCCAAAGTATTGTAGATATAAATTGGATTAATAGTATAGAAATTATTTTCTTTGGATTCATACAATTATTTTTTTTCAAAGATAAAAAGAAATCAAACACATAAAAAAAATCAGAATTGAGGATTAGTTATTTCTGCTCCCCGCTTCCCATGTCCAGGAAATCCATACCATCAGAAGATTTCTTTTTCTGACCAAATGAATATCTGAGATTAACACCAAACCTGCGGGTGTCTGACAGCCGGCGACCATTGCCTGAAATATTCCCCTGATTCAAGCTAAAATCATAGCGGTTGGTGAGGAAAACATCCGAAATATTGGCACTTACTGATAGTTTCCGATTAAAAAACTGACGGTCAATGTAGAAATTTAATGCTCCAAAATTACTGAGCTCATAGAATTGCATCTGACCTTTGAAACGGGCAAAACCGTGCATTGAAATGTTGGTCAATTTATTGATTTTTAGCTGATGATACGTAAAAAGCGACCAGGAACCCCTGCTAAAAGATATGGGTTTATTGTCAAGCAAGCCACTGTAATCGTTATAGTTGTACTGCGTACCCAACACAAAAAAGTACTTCGCTCCCGGTGGCAAAGCACCCATAGCTCTGAAATAAGTCTCGCGGTTTTTACCCAGATTGTCATAAGTTCGATAGCTCAACAATGGATTGGTTTTGTCCTGATAAACCACCGAAGTGAAAATGTCATTGATATAGTTGCGGCCTATGGCAAAAATCGGGCGGTTTTCGAAACTGATGTTTGCCTCATAATTATTGGAAAACTGCGGTTTCAGCCCAGGATTACCAGCCTCATAATTATACTGATCTACAAATCTTGCGAAAGGATTAAGCTGCTCATACACAGGCCGTGTAATGGTGCGGCGGGCAATCAAATACCCCCGAAGCTCGTAAGTGGCAATGGTAAAGAGTTTTCTGCTGAAATATATGTAAGGGAAAAAATCAGTGCGGTCTATCTTAAATGTAGTGTCAGCAGGCACCAATTGATGACCGTTCATGCGTGTATTTTCGAGTCTCCCACCCATCTTAAGCAGAAATTTACCAAATGATTTAGATGCCTGAAGATAAGCGGCATTGATGTTTTCTTTATACAAAAATTGGTTGGTGCGGAAATTATCCGTCTGAATTGTACCATCTTTTATGATTGAGAATTGTGTATCTCCGTCAAAATTGAGTAAAGTATTCTTGACACCGGCTTCTAATGTGATTTTATGGGGGAAATAGTATTTAAAGTCCAACATGGACGTAAAAAGCATCCTTTTGTTGAGCAAATCACCGTGGCCAGAAACTAAGAATATGCTGGGAGAAGTAAAATTTGTAGAATAGTTTTGACCACCGTTGGTCTCAAAATAATCCATCGATATATCGGCTTTCAACATTGATCCCAGACTGTCAAATTTGTATTTCCCATTAATCCCCTGATTGATATTGTATGTAAAATTATCGTTTTGCAAAGCATTGGTATTGCCGGAGAGAACCGATTCATTGCTCATCAAAACTACTTTGCTGATATTATCAATTTTTGATTCGGATTTATTGATATTTAACCTGCCATCATAACCTAGCTCCAATTTTTTAGATATATCAAAATTTGCCCCCAATCCTGTGAAAAATCCATACGCCGGAAAAACAGAATAAGAAGAAGAATTCAGTTTTTTGGGTTTATCATCAGTAGAAATTAAACGTTCAAACTGGGTGTCATCAAAGCTATTTCTTTTGTTAAGGTTAAATTGCAAATAAGAACTTCGTTTATCCTGACTACGGTTTAGGTTTATTCCTATAAATTGATTCCCAAAAGTTCCCTGATTAAAACCAGCACTCACTGTGCCCGTCCGGCCTAATTTTACCCCTTTCTTCAATATGACATTCACTACTCCGCCAGAACTGGAAGCATCCATACTTGCGGAAGGCGTGGCAATTAATTCAATTTTATCAATCGCCCCGGGGGGAAGGCTTTTTAAAATAGCGGCGATATCAGAGGGCCCCAGTTTTTGCTCCCGGCCATTGATATAAACTTTGGCAGGGGTAGTGGTGTTAAGGTAAATATTTCCATCCTGGTCCAAAAAAATACCGGGAATTTTTTCCAGAATTTCATAACTATTGGTGCTGGTGTTGGCTATAGGTTCAGGATCAACAATGGTCTTATCCTCTTCCTGAGTCATCAGTGGTTTTTTGGCAGTAACAACCACACTTTGAAGTGATTTAGCATCTTCTTCAATCGTAAATTCGATACTTTCTGTTTCTCCCGAAATTTGAATTTCTTTCTCAATTGACTTATACCCTACACTTGTTATTTTCAATTTGTAATTTCCTTTTTCATTCAAAAGAAAAAAAGCTTTGCCTTCCAGATCAGAAACAGCATTGAGTTGTTTTTTGGAGTTGATTTTCTGAAGGTTCACGTTTGCTCCAAAATGTGGTAATCCACCGGGTTCATTTAGCTTAATGGTAATTTTTTGTGCAAAAGTGCTTGCATGGAAAATGATAAAAAGGAAAATTATCGAAAGGTTTTTTTGAACTTTCATCAGGTCAATTATAATTATCGAATATAGATTTTAACGGAAATTTGTGAAAATTACTTCAGGAAAATGTGAAAATTTACAGGAATGGCATCATTAACAATCTGTTATGAATTACGACAACTCTAATCCCATTTGGAATACCAAGGCATCATTCACTTCAGATTTAATGTTTTCATTTTCAATGTGACCATATTTTTTTGTTAAGCGGACTTTGTCAATTGTCCTGATTTGATGACATAAAACGATTGATTCATTTTCTAACCCGGCGGTATTTTGAGGCAAAAGAGCTTCGTTGGGATATATAATTCGACCTGTTTTTCTAGTGGTTATTGGTAGAACATTTACTGTATTCAGGAGATTATTGATTCTATTTTCACTTATAATCACAACTGGTCTTGATTTCCCTTGTTCTGAACCAACCACAGGATCTAAACTTGCCCGAAAAACAGACCATTTTTCGTATTTACTCATTATCAATTGAATTGAAATCTTCTGCTATTTCATTTAAATCTTGAATAAATAAAGGATCTGAGATAGCTTTTTCCATTAAAGCAAACTTCTCTTCATCAGTAGATTTCACATCTTCAATAGTGACATTCACTTTTGTTTTCCCCCGAAAATCTTTGGGTAAATCAATAACTACCTGGTTATTAGAAACTATATATGTTTTAGTTACTGTCATTTGAAAAATCATTTTAAGTTCAAAATAAACCCTAAATCAAGAATTCGTGAATAATTTTACAAAAACAATATTAATCAATCAATAAAAGAACTGCATATTTTCAAAAATCCCTTCTTCTGATTTTTATTTTTATAGCATTTTCGATGGGTTTTTCACTCACAAAAATCAAATATCCGCCACCGCCAGCACCTGAAAGTTTGTGTCCCAGTGTAATCGGGCGATATTTTTCAATTGTTTGAATGGTCTCTTCATCTACCATATTGGGGAACATCGTAATCTGTGCCTCAAATGATTCCCTAAAACTCTTTCCAAAGGCCTGAATATCTTTATCCAAAATGGCCTTCCAGCAAGCTTCCGCCGCCACTGAAAGTGCTTTGGCACCTGATTCGTCAATATGCGTGTTGGAAAGCACACTGTAACCTTGCTGCCTTGGCCCTAAAGCAACCAAAAAAAGGTGTTCTTCAAGCCATTTCAAAACCTCTTCATCATAATTACTTTCAATTGAGGCTGGCCAATAATGTCCTCCGGCATAGTGGAGTCGGTTGAGCCCCGGAAAAACTATTCCAATAGAATCCTGAGAGCCCGAAACCTCTGACGTACCTGGAGGGTTTTCAAAGCTAAAAAGCACTTTGGCATTTTGTTCGTAATTTCCTGATGGCAAGGCCGTTCTCCACAATTCTATCGCCTTGTTTCGGGTACTACTCGACATGCCACTTCTGTGATTAAACTCTATCGTGGGCTCGATAGATACCGTCAAAACTGATCCCGGGAAATATTTTGAAACAAACGGCTGATCTAGCCACCCTCCTGCAAGGTCAATCCTGAAAGGAATGGTGGAACGGGTTCTCAATGAGGTGGTGGAGCGAGCAGGCAAATCGGCAAACGGAATGCGTTGCAAAACTTTATATTCAATGTTTTTTTCCCTACACAATGCCTCTTTTTGAGGAGTGTGGCCGTCTTCATTTACAACAAAAATATCTGGTTTGATGTCTTCAAGTTCATCTACAAAATCTAGTAAACCTTCACCTTTACTAACCCGGCATTCATGTACACATTTCAAGGCATTGAGCATATATTGGCGTTCGTCCTGAGTGATCACCGGATACCTGTTTTTTAAATCAAAAACGGTAGAATCAGAACCAATACAAACATATAAATCACCAAACGATGCAGCTTCAGCCAGGAAAGCGATATGTCCACTGTGCAACAGGTCAAAACACCCGCTTACAAATACTTTTTTTGGAGCCATTAAGAAGGATTACTTTGATACAAATATACCAAAAAAGGGTAATCGAACCCAATTCTTAGATTCTCCTACCCTTTTTTAAGTTAAAAATATTACAAACAAAATTACTTCTTTGCCGCCAATTCCTGAATCTTCTGATGAATCATAACTTGATTGGAGGCAATTTTTGAGAATCCACGCACGTCGTCACCCGACCATGCATTGTTCATTTCACCATAGCTTCCAAATACAGGCGACATCAAATCAAAGTCTGATTTAATTCCCAAAACCTGAAAATTGTAAGGAGAAAGTTTTACATGTACCAGACCCGTAACAGTTGATTGCGAGCTTTCTAAAAACTGCTCTATATCCCGTAAAACCGGCTCGTTGAATTGTCCTTCGTGCAAAAGCATGCCATACCACTCCGACAAGCTCTGTTTCCAATATTGCTGCCATTTGGTGAGCGTGTGCTTTTCTAACAAATGATGTGATTTAATGATAATCAAAGGTGCTGCAGCCTCAAAACCAACCCGGCCTTTGATGCCTATAATGGTGTCTCCCACGTGAGTGTCGCGACCAATGGCATAGGGTGAAGCCAGATCATGAACCCTGCGAATGGCATCTACAGGATTTTTAAATCTTCGGTTGTTAACGGCTTTAAGTTCTCCGTTCTTAAATTCCAGTGTGATTTCAGAAGGTTTTTTCTTAGTCAACTGTGTAGGATATGCTTCTTCAGGCAGATAATCCCACGAATTGAGGGTTTCTTTTCCTCCAACTGATGTGCCCCAAAGTCCCTGATTGATAGAATAGGTCGATTTGTGCCACTCTCTCTTTACGCCTTTCGAAATCAGATACTCGATTTCTTCTTCTCTTGATAGTTTCAAGTCTCTGATTGGGGTAATGATTTCGGCATCCGGAACAATCGTTCTGAAAGCCATATCAAATCGAACCTGGTCATTTCCAGCCCCTGTAGAACCATGGGCTATGGCATTGGCACCCAGTTGTTTGGCATATTCTGCTACCGCAACCGCCTGAAATATACGCTCAGCACTCACTGAAAGTGGATAAGTATTGTTTTTCAGTACATTGCCAAAAACGAGATATTTGATACACTCCTGATAATATTTGTCGGCAACTCTGGCGGTAAAGTGCGATTTTACACCCAGATCTATAGCTTTTTTTTCGATATCGGCGATTTCTTCTTCGGAAAAGCCTCCGGTGTCAACCAGCACAGAATGCACTTCCATACCTTTTTCTTCTCCCAAGAACTTTACACAGAAAGAGGTGTCGAGGCCACCACTAAACGCCAATACTACTTTTTTCATTTCGATTTTATGCTAGGTAAATATTCCGCAAAATTAAAATTAAATAAGGGAATAGTGAAAGAATAATTGAAATATTAGGGGCTAAAACAGGATTTTCAATCAGACTTTTTAATATTCTTCACAAACAAAGATATTTGACCATTTGTATTGAGTTCCAAACTATCTTTTCTGATTTTCAAGATTTTGGAAGAAGAAATATAATCTTCGTAAAAAATGAAAAATGAATCTTTTTTTATCTTGTATTTATATTCAGCATGTTCTTCATGGTCCGGATATAAAATCGTATTTTTATTAATTTCAAAACTTGCAATTGGGGCATTTTTTTCATTAGCATCCCACCATAAACCAATTATTTCATCTGACACAGAATCTATTTTAATTGATGTTTTTTTATGGTCATAAGTCTTCAATTCGGATCTTTTCAACTGACAAGAACTAATAAAACAAATACTAATGAAAATCAGACCAAATTTGAGAAAACTTCCATTTCTTATATTTTTACAAAATACTTTCAATTGTAATAAGTGTTTTCTTAAATACTTGAATCTTAACCTATTCTGATAGTAGAGTAACCTCAGTTGTCTTCTTTCGAATACTTCTCAATATGCTCTCTGATTTTCTGAATTCTGTTGGCTGGGCTGGGGTGTGTGCTCATAAACTCATCTCTTTCGGCACCGCCACCCGCAGCTGCGAGAATCTCCATCACTTCTATCATGGCGTTGGGGTCGTAACCTGATTTTATCATAAATCTTACTCCAAATTCATCAGATTCCAGCTCATCATCACGCCCAAACTTCATCAGTTTGACCTGGGCAACATAGTTCGCAATTTGTGAAGCACTCATATCTCCAGCGGCGGCAGTTGCGGCACCTGCCAGCCCCTGATAAAACTCGGTTTTGGCCATCTGTTCACTTGAATGCCTGTAAACTACATGCCCAATTTCGTGACCCAAGACTGCTGCCAACTGGTCTTCAGATTTTAGTTTTGACAATAAACCAAGTGTAATAAACACCTGACCGCCAGGTAGTGCAAACGCATTGATTGTCTGTGGATCACGCAAAACATGAAAATTGAACCTATAAGGGTTAGCATGGCCGTTTTCGATCACATGCTTGTTAAAAGCTTCCAAAACCTTATTCCCAACTGAGTTTGCCTGCAATTGGACTTCATCGTTGGGGTAAAGTCCCCCGTATTCTTCCGCCATTTGTGGTGCTGTCTGCAATCCCATGGCGACTTCTTCAGGAGGCGAAAGGCTAACTTGCTGTTTTTCACCTGTCAGAGGATTTTCCTGAGTTTTACTATAATAGCTCAACATTGCCATCAAAGCCATCACTACCCCAATTATCAATCTAAGTTTAAATCCTCCACTGTTGTTCATTTGGTATTATTTTCGGTACAAAATCGTAATTTTCTTGAAGAAACTCTCAATACGAAAGGTAAAATTAGGATTTTTAAAAAACAAAAAAAAAGTTTTTGGCTTAAAGAAATTTGAAGTAATTTTGATTGATTCTAAAGAAAATCGAGAAACTATACATTTACTTAAACTAAGCTAATAAATGACCGACGCTGATTTGAAAAAATCGGAGCCTCTTCTTATTGAGGATCCATCCAGATTTGTGGTTTTTCCTATAAAACATCATGATATTTGGGACTATTACAAAAACCACGAAGCTTCATTCTGGACAGCAGAAGAACTTGACCTTTCGCAAGACACCAAAGACTGGGACGGACTGAATGATGGCGAGCGTCATTTTATTTCACATGTACTGGCGTTTTTTGCTGCCTCTGATGGAATCGTAAACGAAAACCTGGCTATTGGATTTCTTTCCAACGTACAATACCCCGAAGCAAAATGTTTTTATGGTTTCCAGATTATGATGGAAAACATCCATTCAGAAACCTACTCTCTGCTGATTGACACCTATATAAAGGATTCCAAAGAAAGAGACCGCCTGCTCAATGCCATCGATACAATTCCATGTGTCACCAAAAAAGCAGAATGGGCCATGAGGTGGATTGAAAACGGTAATTTTATTGAAAGACTAATCGCTTTTGCTGCAGTAGAAGGTATTTTCTTCTCAGGTTCATTCTGTTCGATTTTTTGGTTAAAAAAACGTGGTTTGATGCCAGGTCTGACTTTTTCCAATGAATTGATTTCTAGAGACGAAGGCTTGCACCGCGACTTTGCGTGCTTACTTTACACTGAGCACATCAAAAACAAAATGCCGGAAGATCAGATATACAAAATCATAACTGATGCCGTAGAAATAGAAAAAGAATTTGTGACAGACGCCCTTCCGGTTTCACTTATCGGGATGAATGCTGCTCAAATGTGTCTTTATATTGAATTTGTAGCCGACCACTTATTGGAATCTTTAGGCTTGAAAAAAGTTTACAATGCTGCCAATCCGTTTGATTTCATGGAGTTGATTTCGCTACAAGGCAAAACCAATTTCTTTGAGAAACGAGTAGGAGAATATCAAAAAGCCGGGGTTACTTCTGACAGAGAAAAAATGTCATTCTCGCTCGACGAAGATTTTTAAACATAATCTTACCTTAAACTACTAATAAACGCTCACCTCCAAAGGGTGGGCTTTATTTTTATTTTCCCAAGGTTAAATTCAAGTAGGTAGTAAGAATTTTCAGGCCGTTTTCGAAATGATGGTTATTGTTGATAATGAGGTCGGCGTCATGCTTGGTAGGTTCGATAAACTTCTCATAAGTGGGTGCAACGTGGTTTTCCCAGCGATAAAGCACATCCTGAAGGTCATAACCCCGCTCATTGTTATCTCTGATTATCCTTCGCCTGATTTTGATATGCTCTTTGGCATCAATAAAAACCTTGAGGTTGAGCATCTGAGAAATATATGGATCATGAAAAACAAAAATACCCTCCACAACTATAATTGGAGCAGGTTTAAAAACCAAATCCTTTGGTTTAATGGTAGAGTTATTGAAAGTATATTCCATTTTATGTACCTCTTTACCGGCTCTAAGGTCATTGATATGTTTTGCAAAAAGCTCAAAATCAATAGATTCCGGCACATCAAAATTCTCCACCCCGTTCCGGTCTCTGGGAACAAACTCTATCTCTTTATAATAATTGTCTTGTGAAATGAGGCAAATTTCGTCGTCGGTAAAATGGCTCAGCAGGCTATGTAAAAAAAAGGTCTTGCCTGATGCACTGCCGCCGGTAATTCCAATTATCAATGGAGACTTCATGATTGGTTAATTTTGTTTTGTGAAGTGGTAAGAATAAGAATTGAAGGCAACAGGCTAAAACATAAAGATGCAATGGTAGCCGAACCGAAAAGCCTACCTGCCAAAAGTCTCATTATAATTGGTTATTATTTTTGCACAAATTTAATAAAAACATAACAAACCTATTCGCATCTTTGCACAGAATGTTTTCAAAAATGAATCAAATCACGTCAGTTTCGGTATTGGGAGGAGGTTGGCTAGGTTTACCGCTGGCTTTGTCTTTGAAAAAAAAATCTTTGTTGGTTAAAATCAGCACTACAACCGACAGCAAACTCGAAATTTTCAGTCAGCAGGGTCTGGAACCTCATAAAATTATTTTAGATCAAAATTCGCAGGGCATGGGTACTTTTCTCAAAACCGATGTCCTGATAATTTGTTTCCCACCGAAAATAAAATCCCAATCACCGGAATATTTTTATAATCAGATTGAAATTTTATGCCAGGCCATTGCAAAAGAAAAAAGCATACAGAAGATCATATTTGTCTCTTCAACAAGTATTTACACATCAAATAAAGGTTTAAAAACCGAGAATGACGCTGATCCAAAACATTATTTATTCAAAGCAGAAAAGCTTTTGAAAGAAAATCTTCCCGACAAAACTATATTGATTGTCAGAATGGCGGGGCTTATGGGATACGACAGAAATCCATGTAAATATTTCGGAATACGTGATTTTAACCCACAAAGCAGAGTCAATTATATTCACCGTGACGATGCCGTGGAAGTTTTAGACTGGCTCGCTTTAAATTTTGCAGAGAATATTACTGTTAACCTCTGTGCACCGCTCCATCCAACCAGAGGGCAGATTGCTGAAGTGGTATGCAAACAAAATTATGGCAATTTTAATGAAGATTTAGCTGAGGGCGAAGGCAAAATAGTTGATAGTACACATTTTGAAAGTATTTTTCAAAAAAAACTCAAATACCCCGATCCTCTGAATTTCAAATATTTATAGCCTTTTTGCTGCAATTTAAAACTCTTAACTAAAAAAATCTTTTGTTTTTTTTTCGAAACTACTTGTGTAGATACGCTCCAAGTTATATTTTTGCACCCACATTACAGGATTGGCTTATGGTGTAATGGTAACACAGCGGTTTTTGGTGCCGTTATTCAAGGTTCGAGTCCTTGTAAGCCAACAAAAGAGTCGCTTTCGGGCGACTTTTTTTGTGCCCATACCTCAAGATTTCTCCAATTTAACTTGTAATTAAACAATCTTTTTCTCTATTTCGGATTTTGAAATTATTTAAAATTCTAACATGAGTTTTTCTGAAAAAGACCTCCGGCAAATTGCCCAGCGTGGCAGCGATTTAAGTGTTATAAATGAGCAGATTGAAAACTTCAAAAGCGGATTTCCGTATATGAAGGTGAAGCGTGCCGCCACTCTTAGCGATGGTATGATAAGACTTGAAAAAGATGAAATTAATAAACTTACTGAGTTTTTTGAAAAAGAATCGCTTAAGAAAAAACTCCTGAAATTTGTTCCGGCATCAGGTGCAGCCAGCAGGATGTTTAAATCTTTATATTCGGCCAAAGATGAAGGAAAGTCAGACAAATCAGTAGAGCAATTTTTTGAAAAACTAAAAGATTTTGCTTTTTACAAAAGCCTGAGTCAATTTATTTCCGAAAATGACAATCAGCAAACCCTGGAGGCACTTTTGACTGAAAAAGGACTTGATTACGGAAGTCTGCCCAAAGGACTACTCGAGTTCCACCAATATGGAGGCTTTACCCGCACCGCCATAGAGGAGCATCTTGTAGAAGGAGCTCTTTATGCCAATAACAAAGGAAAAGTAAGACTTCATTTTACGGTTTCGCCAGAACATAAAAAGAAATTCAAAACACTCATAAACAGCATATTAAAAAAATACGAAGAGCAGTATTCTGTAAAATATGACATCAGTTTTTCTGAGCAAAAAGCATCAACAGATACCATTGCCGTTGGCCTTGACAACGAGCCTTTCCGTGATAATGCCGGTAATCTGCTGTTCAGACCAGCCGGTCATGGGGCTTTACTCGAAAACCTGAATGATCAGAATGCCGATGTGATTTTTATTAAAAATATTGATAACGTTGTGCCTGACCATTTGAAATCAGAGACTATCACTTACAAAAAAGCTTTGGCGGGACTATTACTTGACTATCAAAAACAGATATTCTATTTTATTAAAAGGCTCGAGAAACCTGTGGTTAGCAGTTATTTTATCAATAAATCTGTCAGATTTTTGCGAAACAATTTAAATGTAGAACCTCCAAAGGGTTTCAGGAACTGGTCGCAGGAAGAAAAACTGGCATTTGCCAAAGCCAAACTCAACCGCCCGCTTCGTATCTGTGGAATGGTAAAAAATGTAGGCGAACCGGGAGGCGGGCCTTTCTGGGCATTGAACGAAGACGGCTCGGTATCACTTCAGGTGGTGGAATCGGCCCAGTTTGATATGAAAAACAAAAAGCAAAAAGAGATTTTCGAAACTGCCACCCATTTTAATCCGGTGGATTTGCTGTGTGCTGTAAAAGACTACAAAAAAGAAAAGTTTGATTTATTGAAATTCCGGGATCCTAAAACAGGGTTTATCACCGAAAAATCACAATCTGGCAAAGTATTAAAAGCACAGGAGCTTCCGGGACTTTGGAATGGCTCCATGGCCAACTGGAATACACTTTTTGTCGAAGTGCCATTGATTACATTTAACCCAGTAAAAACAGTCAATGATTTGTTGAGAAAAGAACATCAGCCAGCCTGAAAATTCTATCACTCAAAATTTAAATTTTGCCCTGAATCCAAAAAATTCAGGGCTTTTGTGTGTTTAATATCTTCCCAAATAAAATTTTGGCTTTTTTCTAAAAATAACACAATTAAAACCAATAATTATTAAACTATTTTTATAAATTTCGAAAAAACTCTAAAACAAACTATGAAATTTATCAAACATTTCAGTGGATTCCTTTTGATGGTTTTACTGATTTATTTACTTTCCAATCCAATTGGGCAAGTGCCACCATTGGGCCGACTATTTAGTCCGTTTGAAGGTTTTTTACAAAATGCTGAACCAAAAATGAATTCCTCAGATCAGGAAATGAACCTGGAGGGAGTCAAAGAAGAGGTTAAGGTTGAATATGATGCAAATCGGGTACCTCATATTTTTGCTCAAAATGAAGACGATCTGTATTTTACACAAGGTTACATTATGGCCAAAGACCGAATCTGGCAAATGGAGTTTTATACTTTGGTGGCTTCGGGAAGACTAACAGAAGTGGTAGGAGAAAGAGCACTGGAATATGACAGGTACAACCGCCGGTTAGGAATGGCACGCACTGCAAGAGAAATTGCAAAAAAACTAGAGAAAGATCCGGTTTCCAACAGAGTTTTGAAGTCTTTTACTGATGGTGTTAATTCTTACATAAAACATCTGGATTATAAAAACTATCCACTGGAATATAAAATTTTGGGTTATGGACCCAAAGAATGGTCTCCCTATAAAACCATTCTGATGCTCATGAATATGAGAAATACGCTCAACGGCGGAACAGATGATTTTAGAATTACCAATGTGGCAGATCAATATGGAATGGAAACTGTGAAGGATCTCTTCCCCAACTATCCGGTTGTGGAGTCCCCTACCATCCCTGTTGGCACTCCCTGGAACTTTGATTCAAAAAAAGTTCTTCCTCCCTCCAGTATTATGGTGGGAAATAAAGAAAATAGATTCATGGCAAACATTCCTGCTCCGGCACCGGAAATTGGCTCAAATAACTGGGCAGTAGGAGGTGGAAAATCGGCCACGGGACTACCCATTTTGGCCAACGACCCACATCTTGGGCTTACATTGCCTTCAATCTGGTACCAAATGCAGCTGACTACTCCTGATATGAATGTTTATGGGGTTGCACTTCCGGGTTGTCCAGGCATTGTGATTGGATTCAACAAAGACGTGGCCTGGGGGGTAACCAATGTGGGAAGCGACGTGATGGATTTTTATCAGTTAGAGTTTAACAATGCTGAAAAAACACATTATTTTCATAACGACAAATGGCTTCCGGTAACTAAGTACATAGAAGAGTTTAAATTAAAATCGGGAAAAATAATAAGGGATACTCTAATGTACACACATCATGGTCCGATAGTTTACAATACTTCAAAAGAAACAAATTATAGCAAAAATGCACCTGCAGGTCATGCAATGCGGTGGGTCGGGAATATTTCTGATGGCTCTGATCTAATGGTATTTTATTATCTGAATCGTGCAAAAAATTATGATGACTATCGTAAAGCTCTGACTTACTATTCGGCACCTGCCCAGAATTTTATATTTGCTTCTAATCAAAATGATATCTCGATTACTCCAAATGGAAAGCTCCCTCTCAAATGGCAGCAACAAGGAAAATTCCTGATGGATGGCTCTAAACCAGAAAACGACTGGCAGGGCTATATTCCGGTTGAACAAAATCCTACCGTTAAAAACCCACCAAGAGGATTTGTAAGTTCGGCCAACCAATTTCCGGCTGACCCTACCTATCCCTATTACCTGGGTTGGAAATTTGCTCCTTCAAATCGTGCGGTAAGAATCAATGAACGACTCACTGCCATGAAAAATGCCACGGCTGATAGCCTGAGAGAGTTACAAAATGACAATTTCAATGTGGCTGCCAGAAGAATTTTACCCAACTTATTGCCTATACTCCAGGCATCAAATGACCCCAATATTGCGGTTGCCAGAGAGATTTTACAAAAGTGGAATCTAAGAAACGAAGCTGATGCCGTGGGGGCGACTATTTATGAAAGATGGATGCGGGAATTAGGTGACTGGATCTGGGAAGATGAGTTTCCGGTTAAAAGCTATATGATGCACCCAACCGAGGACCGAACTTTTGAAATGATTGCAAAAGAACCAAAATCAAAATGGTTTGACAATAAAAATACCCGTGAAAAAGAAGAAACCATCAATGATATAATTGTGGGTAGTTTTGCTGCGACACTTGACAGTTTAACAATTAAAAATGGTCCAATATCTGCTGAAACCTGGGCATGGAGTAAAGTGAAAAATACTACTATCAAGCATCTGGTGCCGGCTTTTGCAAGTTTTTCACGTACAGGCGTGATGAATGGTGGTGGCAAAGGGGAAGTAAATGCCACTTCAGAGACCCACGGGCCGTCATGGAGAATGGTGGTAGAATTGGATAAAAACTGGCCCAAAGCATATGGATTGTATCCAGGTGGGCAATCGGGAAATCCCGGAAGCAAATATTATGATAACATGATAGACAAATGGGCGGCAGGAAAACTAGATACCCTGGTTTACCTAAAAAATGCCAATGAAAAGCACCCCAAATTAGTCAAAACCTTAACCATTAAACCAAAAAAATAAGATGTTATATATATTGATAATCGTAATAGGCGGTCTCTTGTCTTTATTCCTTCCGTGGTGGATAATTGCCCCTGTGGCTCTGGGATTGAGTTGGTGGAAAGCAAGAAACATAAAAGAAGCAGCTTCAATTTCGGCAGCAGCGGTGGTGACGCTTTGGGTAGGCTATGCTACTTATTTAAACATCGTTTCAGAAGTAAATCTTACCGAAAAAATCGCCGATTTGTTTACTGGCGGAGTCGGTTTCCTTTCAAAAATACCAAAAACGGCTTTTGTTTTTTCAGTAATGACCCTGATTGCAGCTACAATCGGTGCAGTTTCTGGAACTGCCGGGGTGCAGTTGAGAAGATATTTCAGGATACATTGATCTAATATTTATCGTAAAAAAGCCTCTGAATACATATTTTTAGAGGCTTTTTTATTAATAGCCCGTATAAAATTCGTATTTTTGAAAATAGAAATTTATGAATATTTTAGAAAAAACATATTTCAAAGCTTATTTGGAGGCCGTTGGAAGTCAAATTGAAAGCCTTATTTTAAATTATGATTTTTCGAAAAATAAATCGGATTTTGAATTCCTAACTAAATCTTCTGCCGTATTTTCTTCAAATATTGAAGGAAATACCATCGACTTGAACTCATTTATGAATTATGAATTAAATAAAGACAAATTCAAACCAGGAAAAGAAATTGAAGAAATTGAAAATTTGATAAATGCTTATTCATTTGCACAACAAAATCCTTTAACAGAAAAAAATCTTTTGCAATCTCATAAAATTTTCTCTGAAACTTTACTGATAAAAAGCAAAAGAGGAAAATATCGAAATGAACCCGTTGGTGTTTTTGGAAAGACCGGTCTAATTTATTTGGCACTGGAACCTGAAAACGTTGAATCAGAGATGGGGAGGTTATTTAGAGATATTGAAATGATATTAAAATCCAGAATTACCGTTTTAGAAGCTTTCTATTTCGCTTCAATGATTCATCTGAGGTTTGCACATATTCATCCATTTAGAGACGGGAATGGAAGGGCTGCAAGATTACTTGAAAAATGGTTTTTGGCTGAAAAATTAGGTAGAGAGTATTGGAAACTAGAATCTGAGCGATATTATAAAGAACACTTATCAGATTATTATTCAAATATAAATCTGGGAGTAAACTTCTATGAACTTGATTATACTAAGAGTATAGGTTTTTTAAAATTATTAATTGAAAGTATGAAGGATTGATTTCATTAATAATTCTACTCAAACATTTTGAAAGATAATTACTTATATTTGCACCTTCAATCGGAAAAATAAACATAAATGAAAAAAATTATCGCTTTAGTATTAGGTGTTTCTATGGCTTTTGTAGCTTGTAAAGACAACGCCGGAGCCGGAAAAACCACCGGACAACCTTCAGGAAGAATTGTATATGTAAATACCGACACCCTTCTGAATAACTACGAATATTACAAAGATGTAATCAAAGAATTTGAAAACAAAAGCTTTGCATTGGAGAACGATTTGGCCAAAAGAAGCCAGTCTTTCCAGAATGAAGTGGCACTTTTTCAAAGAAGAGTACAAGCGGGTGGGGTATCAGAAGAGCAAGCACGCTCAACTCAGTTGGCTTTACAGAAAAAAGAGCAGGATATCATGCTGTTCAGAGACAACGCAGCCGGAAATTTACAGCAAGAGCAAGCCAAAAAAACTGATGAGCTTTTGAGTAAAATTCATGATTATCTTAAAAAATACAATGCCGGAGACAAATATGACATGGTAATCGGTTACTCTAAAGGTGGCGGAGTTTTGTACGCCAAAGAAGACCTTAACATCACTCAGGAAGTATTAAAAGGGCTAAACGAAGAGTACAAAAAATCCGGAGATAAGCCGGCGGCAACTGATACTACTTCAAAAAAATAATTTCGAAAGAAAATCTATTGTAAAAAGACGCATTCTTAAAAGATGCGTCTTTTTTGTTGGCATACATTTTAAACCCAAACCTATTTCTTAATTTTGTAAAAAAAATAACCAATATATGACAGCATACGTTTTTCCGGGACAGGGTGCCCAGTTCAGTGGAATGGGAAAGGATCTTTACGAAACCAACCCAAAAGCCAAAGAATTATTTGACAAAGCGAATGAAATTTTAGGATTTGATATTACCAAAATAATGTTTGAAGGCACCGATGAGGAGCTCAAACAAACCAACGTTACGCAGCCTGCGATATTTTTGCATTCAGTGATATTGGCTTCCACTATCGAAGGTTTCAAACCCGATATGGTGGCTGGTCACTCGTTGGGTGAGTTTTCGGCTTTGGTGGCGGCAGGAGCTCTTTCATTTGAAGATGGATTGAAATTGGTGGCCAAACGTGCCGCAGCCATGCAAAAAGCTTGCGAAATTGCACCTTCAACCATGGCCGCTGTTTTGAATCTTTCTGATGAAAAAGTAGAGGAAGTGTGCCATCAGGTACATAAAGATACCCATGAAGTAGTGGTGCCTGCCAATTATAATTGCCCTGGCCAGCTGGTAATTTCCGGAAGTGTGGAAGGGATAAATGTTGCTTGTGAAAAAATGAAAGAAGCGGGTGCAAAAAGGGCGTTGGTACTACAAGTGGGAGGAGCATTTCACTCGCCATTTATGGAACCTGCACGTGAAGAACTCGCCGAGGCAATTGAAAATACTACTTTCAGTACTCCTTCCTGCCCGATTTACCAAAATGTAAATGGAAAGCCTTCTTCTGATGTTCAACATATCAAACTCAATCTTATACACCAGTTGACAGCCCCTGTAAAATGGACTCAAAGCGTACAACACATGGCGGCTGATGGAGCCACAAAATTCGTGGAATGTGGTCCAGGCAAAGTTTTACAGGGTTTGGTGAAAAAAATCGCCCCGGAAGTGGAAACCGCCGGAGTTTGATTTATAAAGAATTTAGAAAAAATTAATCGGGAATTGAGATTATATATGAATTTCATTTTCCGGTTTTTTTATAAAATATCGGACGAAAGGCCATTCAAGTTATATTCAAAAAAATTCCCTCCAGCTTTAGCCGGAGATTAAGTAATGGACAAAAAACAATTGGCTTTAGCCAAATCTTTCACATTTAATTATTCTAAAAAATATTTGGGCTAAAGCCCTTATATTCATACTTTTATATACTTTTCAAATGGGCTAAAGCCCATTTCAATTGAAATTTTAAAATCAACCAATTCTCTCCAGCCTTAGCTGGAGAGAGATTAAAGATACAAAACAATTGGCTTTAGCCAAATTCATTTATCTGTGAATCTTTCAAATCCATATTTGCTTATAAATTCTTCATATTCTTCTTGAAATGTCTTCTTTCTGTGATGTTCTTCCTGATTTTTGATATAATTTCGAACTATTCCAATCTTAGACTCTGAAACTGAAACAGCAAAATACTCTTCTTGCCACTCAAATTTTGTATCTCCAATAATTTTCTCTTTGTTTACCCAAAAGGACGATTCCCCTTTGATAAGCTGCATGATTTTTTGGATGTTTTGATTGGCACCCAATGAAATAAGGCAATGGCAGTGGTCAGAGTATCCATTTACAGAATCCACAAATATTCCTTTATTTCGTGCATTATGGAAAATATGGTTCCAGATCAGACTTCTAATCTTTTTAGTTTTTAAATATGGAATCCTGTTTTTTGTACTCCAAACAAAATGTATGTAAACTTTTATGTATGGCATAAATGGCTGTGTTTATTTATCGAATATAATAATGGAAATTAAAAAAACAAAAGAAATATTTGGCTAAAGCCCTGATTTCCTGGGTCTCAAATTAAGTAAATGGGCTAAAGCCCATTTCTATTGAAATTTTAAAATCAAAAATAACCCTAAGCTTGAAATGAATAAAAGATAGAATCAAGAAATTAATTGGCAAAAGGTAATTTTAAATTCACATTTTTTCCAAATAATATTAGATTATAGCCCATTTCTATTGAAAAAAAAGCACATATAAATAGCCTCCAGCTTTAGCTGGAGATAGAAGAAAGAAAAAGAACAAAATTATTGGCTTTAGCCAAATCTTTCACATTAAATTATTCCAAACAAAATTTGGGCTAAAGCCCTTATATTCATGCTGATATTTATTTTTCAAATAGGCTAATGGCCATTTCTATTGAAAAAATAATAATTGCTTTCAGTTTTGGCTTTAAAAAATTAAAATTCCCTTATTTCTGATTGATTTTTTTAAGAATATGCTAATGCAAATCTCAATTGAATATAAAAAAAATAATTGCCTCCAGCATTAGCTGGAGATAGAGAAAAGACAAAACAATTGGCTTTAGCCAAATATCCATCACAACAAATAAATCCCTAATCCATAGGCAGGAAGGTGAAGTTTTTGGGATTTTATTTCAGGATTTTTATTCGAAAATATTTCTTGTTTTATCTGAAATTTAAAATCCAAAACAACATTTTTTTCACTTACATTTTGGATAACTAGCACATCTCCGGCAGCACTAGGCCGGATAAATGAGATTACGTGAGGATGTTTGATAGCTGAATGCTTCAGGTTTGGTGGGCTAATCTGTGAAAGTGCTGGAATCTCTTTTCTTATTTGTATCAATTTTTTGTAAAAATTAAACAACGATTGAGAATCCTCCCGCTGAAAACGCAAAGGCGTGGTTTTTGAATCAGAATTAAATTTTGGTTTCCTCCAATTGGTGCGTTCATGATCCTCAAACCTGCTGTTCCATTGAAAAGCCTCCCTGATATTCTCATCGGGCTTGGTTCCTTTCATCCCAAGTTCTTCTCCATAATACAGATATGAATTACCTGGTAAGGACAGGAGTAAACTTGCCGCCACCTTCAATTTGTCAATATTGCCCTCAGCGATGCTTCCTATACGGTTTTGATCATGATTGCTGAGCATAGTGGCGTCAATGAAATCCGGGTTTTCTTTTGAAAATATTTCATAATTTTCCAAAAGCATTTTCACAATATCTTTCTCAACTTTGCCCGTTTTTACAATATCCTGAATGGCAAAGGCCAGATCAAAATTAAAGTTGGCTTTTAATCCCCTGAAAAAAGGGGCAATTTTTTCTGCTGAGGTCCAGACCTCTCCTACTATATAAACTTCGGGTTTTATGGTTTCCATCTTTTGGCGGAACTCCACCCAAAAATCGTGGGCTTTGTTTACTTCCCAATCTGGATAAATGTGCTTTGCGGCATCCATCCTGAAGCCGTCGATTCCTTTTTCCAACCAAAACCTCCCTATTTCATAAATTTCTTTTCTTACCGCTGGGTTATCCATATTAAGGTCAGGCATTTCGCTCCAAAACAATCCATAGTATTTTTCCTCCTCACCCTTTTGAGCCCAATGCCAGGGTTGGGTTTCCTGACTATCAGCAGTTTCCCGTCGTTTCTCTATGCCCCGTTTTTTGATTTCTTCTGGGGTCATCCAATAATAATAATTTCTAAAAGGGTTGTCTTTACCTTTTTTAGCTTCCTGGAACCATCTGTGACTGCTACTGGTGTGGTTAATGACGAAGTCAAACAAAACCTTAATTCCCCTTGCATGAGATTCATGAATCAGTCTTTCGAGATCTTCCATGCTCCCATATTCGGGATCAACTGATTTATAATCAATTACATCGTACTTATGATAGGAGTTTGACTTGCAAAATGGGGTAAGCCAGATTCCTTCCACGCCCAATTCTACCAGGTAGTCAAGTTTGGAAGTAATACCATTGAGGTCACCGATTCCGTCACGATTGGAATCACAAAATGAACGGACAAAGATTTCGTAAAAAATCCGGGGGATGTTGTTGCTATTTAAGATTTTGGGCAATAGGCAATAGCTATGATTTTGGGAATATTTGAGTTTTAAATTGATAAGCTTAGTGTTTTTCGGCATAAGCCAAAACCTTATTCCAAACCCTGAAAACATTGCCCGAACAGATTTTCTGAATGTCTTTGTCAGAATATCCCCGATTTAGGAGCTCAGCAATAAGGTTGGGATAATCAGCTACATCTTTGAGGCCGGTTGGCAGACTATTTCCAACTCCATCAAAATCAGAACCTAAGCCAATATGGTCTATTCCCGCCAATGAACGAACATGATCAATATGATCTGCAACCTTTTTGACATCGGTAAAAGCTAGTGGATGTTTTGCAAAAAACTCATCCATGATAGCTTCTGCTTCATCTGACCTGGGTTTTACACCTTTTTCGTCTAATATCTTTTTGATTTCGGATTGCAGGCTTTTCCTGTATTCTGTCACTTCATTGGATAGAAAAGTAGAGCCAAAATTTATCATTATTACACCACCATTTTTTGCCAATTTTTTAACCATATCATCTGACATATTTCTCTGAAAATCAGGCGTATAAAACCTGGAAGAAGAATGAGAGGCAATAACCGGGACAGGTGCCATTTCTACAACCTGATAAAAGGAATTGTCGGAGATGTGTGACACATCAATCATAATGCCTTCATTGGCCATAGCAACAACTACCTCTTTTCCGAATGGACTCAAACCTTTCCAGGTGCCGGTAGTATCATAGCTGGAATCACAAATCCGATTGTCTTTACCGTGGCACAGCGTAATATAACTTATGCCTTTTGCTCTGTATGCGGCCACATCGGCTAGGGTAATAATTGGAGAGCCATTTTCCATTCCCATTGGAAGGGCAATTTTTCCCTTTTTCGTTATTTTTGAAATTTCTTTCGGTGTTTTGGCAACCTGAAAATAATCCGGATTTTCAGCAGAAATATACTCAACCATACTAATCAGCGAATCAGCAAGCTTTTGAGCATCAGCTGGTTCATAACTTGCGGGAATATAAATCGACATGATTGGAGCATCTAATCCTCCTTTTTTAGCACGCTTAAAATCAAAATCACCACTTTCACTTGCGATTGGAATTCCAACAAATTCTTTTTCCATCCTAAAGTTTTTAACTTTCAGACGATAAGGTAAATCTACATGACCATCAACAATTATATAGTTTTTAGCCAGATTTTTAGCTTTTTCAAGGTTATTTTGAGAGAATAATTGCGATGAATTGGCAAAAAATACAAATAAAATAAGGGCAGTTAAACGATTTTTCATGTTACTGGTAAGGGTAATGTTTTCTTTACCAAATATAAGCTTTGGTTTTTTCAATGCTGCATATTCTGATAAAAAATAGGAAAAGAAGGCGATCAGGCTAGAGAATTAATCTATTTTGAATAAAAATAATCCTAAAAATGAATGGATAATGAAGGGGAAATTAAAGATTATTGAGAATTATGGTATCTGTCTCCACCTGGTTGCTTTCATTTCCTGCTCTGTCTTTTATGGTAATGAGGAACTTAACTTTATCTTTTTTTATCCAAAAATCATGAAAAAATGCAGGCATCCGGTAGCTGAGTTTGCCTTCTAATGGACCCGGCTTATCGGTACTCAGAACCGGAAAAAATCCTGAAAGAGATACTTCATTGACCACTTCCTCAAATTTGCCATTTTTTTCACGCATCATTTTTACGTTGAAATTATAGCCATATTTCTTTTGATATTCGGTAGTTTCTTCGGTATTAACACCCAGATCACCATCACCATCCTGAAACTTAATAGTCACAACCACAGAGTCTTTAACCCCTCCAGTGGCCTGGTCAAGCCTCACTTCTGAATTTATAGTGTAAAACTCAATAACCGGAGATATCGAAAAGTCGGGCTCCTTATAACAAGAACTCAAAGCCACCGCAGCCAAAATAATTAAACCGAATAAATACTGCTTACTCATACCTAAATCTTAATTTTGTAAAATTAATATATTTTTTCGTTTAGAAAACCAAAAAATGACACTTAGAGACGAACTCAAATCAGCCATAATTTCGCTTGGAAACCATCCATTGGCATTTGAGAAACTCGCATTGGATATTTTTAAATATCAATATGACCAAAACCTGGTTTATAAACTATACGTTGATTCTCTCAAAAAGGATATCAAAAAAGTCGACCGCATTGAGAAAATCCCATTTTTGCCCATAGAAATATTCAAAACACATAAAGTACTCAATCAAAACGCTGAAAGTCAGCTGGTATTTGAAAGCAGCGGTACAACCTCCCAAAATACCAGCCAGCATCATATTGCAGACCTTCCACTTTATGAGTTACTCAGCAGAAAGACCTTCGAGCAATTTTACGGGCCTTTGACAGATTACCATATTTTTGCTCTATTACCATCATATCTTGAACGAAACAACTCTTCTCTGGTATATATGGTTCAGAATTTTGTTTATTATTCCTATAGCACTTTAAGTGGTTTTTATCTTGACAATATCGCCGAGATGATCTTTCAAATGAAACAAGCGGCGAAAACTAACCGCAAAATTCTCTTATTGGGAGTAAGTTTCGCTTTGTTGGACCTGGCTGAAAATGAAACCTACTCGAAGGTGATTAGGGAAATCAGCCTCAAGCTCACCATCATGGAAACCGGTGGTATGAAAGGAAGAAGAAAAGAATTGATCAGGGAAGAACTTCATGGTATCCTTAAAGGTGCATTTGGGGTAAATGAAATTCATTCGGAATATGGTATGACTGAGTTGCTTTCACAGGGGTATTCGAAAGGCAAAGGGGTTTTTGAATTGGCAAATACAATGAAAATACTACTCCGGGAAGTAAATGACCCTTTTTCATATTTGCCAAGCTTTGCTATTGGCAACACTGAACAGGCTGTAAAATACAGAGGAAAAACAGGCGGAATCAATGTCATAGATTTGGCAAATATTGATTCCTGCAGTTTCATTGAGACCAAAGATCTGGGGAGTTTTACCGAAGATTATAGCAAATTTACTGTGATGGGCCGGTTTGACAATTCCGATGTAAGAGGGTGCAATTTGTTGGTAAGTTGATAATAAGGATCAGAAAACAGGGAACAGGCAGCAGATAATAGTTTTAGATAAGCTGGATAAATTTAATACTTCTTTCATTTTGCATAAAAAAATCAAACTCTTTTAACCCAAAAACCACCGCTCAACCATTTTTTTCTTCTAAATCAAACCTTTCAGCTCAAAAAAAGGTTTTTCTTTTCAGTAACACTTATAAAAAATCAATATCATGGCATTACAGATTGGCGATATCGCACCAGATTTTAAACTTTATTCTACTGAAAAACAAGAAGTTAGCCTTTCAAACCTCAAGGGCAAAAAAGTAGTAGTTTTGTTTTTCCCTATGGCCTTTACAGGCGTATGTACTACTGAGCTTTGCTCTCTTCGTGACGACATAGCTTCATACCAAAACCTTGACGCTGAAATCCTGGCAATTTCGGTTGATTCTCCTTTTACTTTAGGTAAATTTAAAGAAGATCAAAAATTACCCTTCCCATTGCTTTCAGATTTCAACAAAGAAGTATCTGCTGCCTATGGCTCACAATACGAAGAGTTTGTTTTAGGATTAAAAGGTGTAGCAAAACGCTCAGCTTTTGTAGTAGATGAAGATGGAAAAATAGCCTACGCTGAAGTATTGGAAAGTGCGGGTGACATTCCGAATTTTGAAAATGTAAAGGCTGCATTGGCTTAATAATAAATAATTTATGGGAGAAAAGTAACATCACTTTTCTCCTTTTTTAATAAAACATGAACAGAATATTCGGACTCATTTTAGTCGTGATATTTTTTCTTATCATTGACTTTTACTTTTTTCAGGCCATAAAAACCCTGACACGTGGCTTAACAGAAAACTCCCGTAGAGTCATACATTTCATTTATTGGAGCATTCCGGTGATTTCACTGGCCATGACGCTTGCAGCTTTTACTCTTTTCCCTGAATATATCAGTGCAAAAGCCCGAAACCTGATGGCAGCAGGTGTTTTTCTGATTTATCTTTCAAAAATTCTGGGTTCTGTATTCTTATTGATTGGTGATATTGTTAACCTTATCAGGTATCTGGGACAAAAAGCCATCGAAAAACCCGACACTCCACAGCCGGCTACGCTTACAAGATCAGAGTTTCTGGCCACAGGAGCCCTTGCCGTAGGAGGTTTGAATCTTGGAACTATGGTTTTCGGAATCATTTCCGGAGCACATGATTATAGAGTGAGAAAGGTGCCTCTTTTCATCAAAAATCTTCCGAAAAAATTTGAAGGTATGACCATAGCACAGCTATCAGACATTCATTCGGGAAGTTTTTACAATAAAACCGCTGTAAACGGAGGAGTGGATATGCTTTTGGCCGAAAAACCGGATGTAGTGTTTTTTACGGGTGATCTGGTAAACAACGAAGCCAAAGAATTGAATGATTATTTTGACACTTTTAAAAGAGTTAAAGCACCTTTAGGCGTATTTTCTACTCTTGGAAACCACGATTATGGTGATTATATGCCATGGGAAAGTGAGGCCACCAAGCGTAAAAATCTGGAAACGCTGATTGAAGGACATAAATTGATGGGTTGGGATATTCTTATGGACGAAAACAGGAGCTTGAAAGTAGAAGGAGAAAGTATCGGAATTATTGGAATTCAAAACTGGGGGATGGGTGGTTTTATCAAAAAAGGTGATCTAAAAAAAGCCTTGCAAAACACCGAAGACCAGCCTGTAAAACTGCTACTTTCTCATGACCCGAGCCATTGGAGAGCACAGGTTGCCGGACACCAACCCGATATAAATGTGGCCTTTGCCGGTCACACCCACGGCATGCAGTATGGCGTTGAAATCGGAGACTTTAAATGGAGTCCGGTGCAATACAGATACAAAGAATGGGCAGGATTATACAAAGAAGCCGACCAACAACTCTATGTAAACAGGGGCTTTGGATTTATTGGATATCCTGGAAGAGTAGGTATTTTACCCGAAATTAGTATTTTTACCCTCAAAAGTGTGTAATTAATACTTCTTATCCGGAATTGATATACCTTAAATATGCTTCATTTTAAACTAGTTAACGAACTAAAAACTACCCTGAGACTTTCAATTCCTATAATTGTTGGGCAATTGGGAGTAGTTCTTATGGCAGTTGCTGACAACGTGATGGTAGGACAGTTATTGGGAAAAACGGCATTGGGAGCCGCTGGTGTATCTAACTCCATTGCATTTCTAATTGGCTCTTTTGCAGTGGGTGGACTTGCCGTTATAGCACCTATGGTATCAAAAAGTTTTGCCGAAAACAATACAAAATACCTGAAAAAACTCTTTGTCAACGCCAATTGGGTAGCCATCACCTATGGAATCGTACTTAGCTCAATTGGGCTTGCAATTTATTATAATTTTGGAATTTTAGATCAACCTACAGAAGTCAGCAGACTTTCACCCTCCTTTTTGCTAATCATTCTTGCCTCCAATTTCTTTTTATACCTTTATATAGCGTTAAAGCAATTTGTTGATGGTTTTTCAAGACCTCAGGTATCGATGATTATCACTATTATCGGACTAGCATTCAACGTTTTCGGAAATTATGTACTGATAAAAGGAAGCTTGTTTTTCCCTGAAATTGGCCTCAACGGTGCGGCTGTATCCACGCTGGTTACACGATCTATAATGTTTTTGAGTCTTGCTGCATATCTATATTTCAACAATAAACACGCATCAATTTTCAGAAACAATCGTTGGGTTCCGGATTTTAGGATTGTAAAAGAAATTTTAAGAAGAAGTATTCCGGGCGGTTTTCAGTTTTTTTTCGAAATCGGTGCATTTTCTACGGCAGTTATCATGATGGGCTGGATTTCAGAAACTGCTTTGGCTGCTCACCACATTGCGATTAACATTGCCTCATCTACTTATATGATGGCCACTGGCATTTCGTTTGCGGCAGGAATCAGGGTGGGTGACGCCTGGGGTCGAAGAGATGCAGCAGCTATAAAAATTGCGGGAAATGCCGGTTATATTATGGTTTTTGCTTTTATGACATTGAGTATGCTTATTATATTTTTCTTCAAATTGCCTATATTGCACTTTTATATCAGCGACGTTGATGTGATCCAAATTGCCACACCATTGCTAACTATTGCTGCAATATTTCAGCTTTCTGATGGCCTTCAGGTAGTAGGATTGGGTGTTTTAAGAGGTTTGGCTGATATCAAAATCCCTACTGCGATTACATTTGTAGCATACTGGGTGATCGCCCTTCCGGCCGGATATTTTTTGGGATTCAAAACCGGAATGGGTGCCAATGGAATCTGGACCGGCTTATTATTAGGACTTACCGCTTCAGCAATTTTTCTTTATTTCAGATATAGGTTTTTGGTTAATCCAAAAATAATCAATGAGAGATTTTTAACAAAAAAACATTGATTATTCCCCAAAACTACCCGATCTCACACTGTCAGGGTAAGTTACCGAAATGTTATTTTCGTGAAATGACTTTTTTAATACGGCGTTGATTTCGTAAAACAAATCCCAATATTTATCGGGATGAACATAGGGTTTAACGCCTATTTTAACAAAAAAAGCTTCAAAAGATTCGATTCCTACCAAACCGGTGGGACCCTCACTTAATCCTTTTATTTTTTTCAAATCCCTCTCAATGATTTCTTTTACCCTGGGAAAACTCTCTTCATAGGGTATTCCAATCATGATTTCGAGTCTGATTTTGCCTTTTTTTGAATAATTAACAACTGTATGAGAAGTAACCTGGGCATTGGGAATTATCAAAGTTTTGAGACCGGGTGTAACCAGAAGTGTATTAAAAATCTGTATTTCTTCTACTTTTCCAAACTTGCCTTCGACTTCAATCCAGTCACCTACTTTGTAAGGTTTAAAAATTAATATCAATATACCGGAGGCAAAATTTCCCAGGCCTCCCTGCAACGCCAGACCTACAGCAAATCCTGCTGCAGCCAACATTCCCACTAATGCCGAGGTGTCAAAACCGGCCATTCCGGCTGCCATTAATAATACGGCAACTTTCAGGGTTATGCCTAAAAGTGAACCTAAGAATGAAGTTATTTCAGGAGAAAAACTTGACCTTTTGAGTCGCCCAACAACTAACTTTTCAATTCTGTTTGCCAGCCAAAAACCAAAAATTAATACGATAAGAGCCCCCATTAATTTCGGAGAATATGCAATCACTTTATCTAGAATAAGTTGCAGCAAGCTATTTAAATCTTTCAAAATCGTTAAGTTTTTTACAAATATAAAACAAAAAGCCCCCGGGGCAATCACTCCGGAGGCTTTCCAAATTGTGTACTCAAATTAGTTTGATTGACGCTCCATGCGTTTACGCTCGTTTTCGTCAAGGTATATTTTCCTCATTCTCAATGACTTAGGTGTCACTTCCAGATATTCGTCTTTTTGAATATATTCCATACATTCTTCCAGAGAGAAATTGATTTTTGGTGCAATCTTCACGTTGTCATCAGATCCTGACGCACGCATGTTGGTAAGTTTTTTCGAGGTTTGTACATTGACCACAATATCATTCTGACGATTGTGCTCACCTATTACCATCCCCATGTACACATCCTCACCTGGATCAACGAAAAACACTCCCCTATCCTGTAGTTTATCGATAGCATAAGGAACCGCCGGGCCATTAGCCATTGAGATCATCGAACCATTGATACGGTCAGGAATTGCTCCTTTATATTCTTCATAAACTTTGAAACGGTGGTTCATGATGGCCTCACCCTGAGTGGCAGTAAGTACATTGGAACGCAAACCTATCAAGCCACGTGAAGGAATATTAAATTCCAGATGCTGCAAATCACCTTTTGGTTCCATGATCAAAAGTTCGCCTTTACGTTGCGTTGCCAATTCGATTACCTTACCTGCGGTTTCTTCCGGCACATCTACTACCAAAGTCTCAATTGGCTCAAGCTTTTCACCGTTTGGACCTTCTTTGTATAATACCTGTGGCTGACCTACCTGCAATTCGTAACCTTCACGACGCATGGTTTCGATCAAAACCGAAAGGTGAAGAATACCACGACCAAACACAACAAATTTATCTTCTGAGTCACCTTGTTCTACTCTCAATGCAAGGTTTTTCTCAATTTCTTTCATTAAACGATCACGCAAGTGACGAGAAGTAACAAACTTTCCTTCTTTTCCGAAAAACGGAGAATTGTTAATGGTGAAAAGCATGTTCATAGTAGGCTCATCAATAGAAATCCTTGCCAATGCTTCCGGATTTTCGGCATCCGCAACAGTATCGCCAATTTCAAAATCTTCCAGACCTGTGATGGCACATATTTCACCTGATTCTACTTCCTGAACCTTCACACGACCCAAGCCTTCAAATATATGCAACTCTTTGATTTTCATCTTTTTGATAGTACCATCTGACTTACATAAAGATACCTGAATACCTTCTTTCAGAACTCCTCTGGCTAATCTACCGATAGCAATACGTCCTACAAAAGAGGAGTAGTCTAATGAGGTAATCTGCATTTGTGGAGTACCTTCTACACTTGGCGAAGCGGGGATTTTTGCTATGATCTCATCCAACAAAGGAGTAATATTGTCGGTTGGCTCTTTCCAGTCATGACCCATCCAACCTTGTTTTGAAGAACCATACAAACATGGAAAATCTAACTGGTCTTCAGTGGCCCCAAGGTTAAACATCAAATCAAAAACCGCCTCATGCACTTCGTCAGGGCGACAGTTTTCTTTATCTACTTTATTAACTACTACCAGCGGTTTCAAGCCCAAATCTATGGCTTTGCTCAATACAAAACGCGTTTGTGGCATAGGCCCTTCAAAGGCATCTACCAACAGGATAACCCCGTCGGCCATTTTCAATACCCTTTCTACTTCACCGCCAAAGTCGGCGTGACCCGGAGTATCTATAATATTGATTTTTACACCCTGGTATCTTACCGATACGTTTTTCGAAACTATGGTGATACCACGCTCACGCTCCAGATCATTGTTGTCAAGAATCAGATCTCCAAATTCCTGGTTATCTCTGAAGATTTTTGAAGCATGAATAATTTTGTCAACCAAAGTAGTTTTACCGTGGTCAACGTGAGCGATGATGGCGATGTTTCTTATTTCTTGCATTATTTCCTTATTTTAAAGGATGATTTGATGAAATTTTTCAAGAACTGTTAAATACGATTCCTCAAAAAGTCCGCAAAGGTAGGAATTATTATTCAGAAAAAAGAATAAAGGTAGATTATTTTAAAGTAAAATATTGATATTCAAATGTTTAATCAGATAAAAAGTATTGAGTGTTTTGTTTTAAAAATTTTCCAAAAAAGCCTTCTGAGCTTACTGTTTCAACGATTTTTTTCCAAAATACTCTTTACTATCAATTCGGCATGCTCACGGGAATTCTCAATAAAAAGCCGTCGGGTATCCATACCTCCACAAATAACCCCAGCCAGGTACACATTGGGCACGTTGGTTTCCATAGTATTTTCATCATATTGTGGTTTTCTAATTTCATCTTCGGCAAGTTTAATTCCTATTTTTTCTAAAAAAGAAAGATTTGGCTGATAACCTGTCATGGCCAGCACCCAATCGTTAGATATAACTGTTTGCCCTTCAGGTGTCTCAATTGTGACATCCTTTTCGGATATTTTAGCAATTTTTGAATTAAAATATGCTCTAATCGAGCCTTCCTCAATACGATTGATAATATCAGGTCTTACCCAGTATTTTACACTTGGGCCAATCTCCGGTTCGCGAATTACCATCGTTACTCTTGCACCTTTTCTCCAGGTTTCGAGTGCCACATCCACCGCAGAATTATTTGCTCCTACCACCAACACGTCCTGAAAAGCATAAAAATGCGGGTCTTTGTAGTAATGGGTAACTTTGGGAAGATTTTCTCCCTCCACATTCATTATATTTGGAATATCATAATAGCCCGTAGCTAAAATGAGGCTTTTACCTGTGTATTCATCTTTTGATGTCTTTATTTTTACATCATTTCCGGTAGTTTGTACATCCAATACCTCCTCAAAAAGCTTGATATTTAATTTCTTTGCAATAACCACCCGTCTATAATATTCCAGTGCCTCGGCCCTGGTGGGTTTAGCAGAAATACTCACAAATGGGACATCCCCTATTTCAAGCAGATTTGAGGTGCTGAAAAAAGTCATTGTAGTGGGATAATTATACAGGGAGTTTACCAGACAACCTTTTTCAAGTATCACATAAGAAAGCCTGGCCTTTTGGCAAGCTATTCCACTAGCTAGACCAATGGGCCCGCCTCCGATAATAATGACATCAAAGTTTTTCATACAACAAACTTACGAAATCATACTTTAATTGATGTTTTGGGTTAATTTTTTTGAAAAAATGGTCTATATTTCAAAATGTTTTGTTCAAGAAAATATTAAAAATGCACATTTTAACGACCGAAAGGCTCAAGCTCAGAAGATTTACTTTAGAAGACGCTCCTTTTATGGTGGAACTTCTCAACACCCCACTTTGGCTCAAATTTATTGGAGACAGGAACGTAAAAACGTTGGAAGATGCCGAAGAATATTTGCAAAAAGGAATTTTGAAAAACTATGAGACGCTCGGTTATGGTTTTTATCTGGTTGAAGAAAAAGCATCAAATCAAAAGATAGGAATGTGTGGTTTTGTAAACCGGGAAGAACTGCCTGCTCCTGATTTGGGATTTGCATTTTTGCCGGACTATATCAGTCGGGGTTTTGGGTCAGAAATTGCGGCAGCTACTTTGAATTTTGGCAAAAATGATCTTCAATTAGAAAAAATATCCGCAATTGTAAACCCTGAAAATCAAGCATCTAATGCATTATTAAAAAAACTGGGTTTTATTTTCCAAAACAAAATCTGGTTTGGAGAAAAAAAGGAATTGCTGAATTATTATGAGATTTGAAAAGGCGGTTAAATTTGTATATTTGAAAAAACTTTTTTTATAAAAATGAAAAATTACCAAAATTTCATAGAAATAAATCATCAGATTTTACTTGGTAAACCAATTGTTAAGGGGAGCAGAATAGCTGTTGAGCTCATTCTTAGAAAAATGTCACAAGGAGCAAAAAAAGAAGACATTTTGGAAATGTATCCCAATTTAAAGAATGAGGAAATTGAGGCATGTTTTGAATATGCTGCTGATATTTTGGCCAATGAGGAAGTACTTGCATGATGGTTCTGGCAGATGAAAATATTGACCGGAATATTATAAAATTCCTTAGAGACAATGGCATCCCGGCGATTTCAGTTTATGAAAATCATAGAGGAGTTACCGATGAGGAAATCATTTCGATCTCCAAAAATCCATCCAAAATTATTCTTACTGAAGACAAAGATTTCGGAGAATTGGTGTTCTCGCATAATCAAAAAGACATTAGTGTAATCTTATTTAGGTATCATTTTTCAGAAACCCAAAAAATAAAGCAGATATTACTGGAAATTATAAAATCAAAATTTAATCTTTTACAAGATTCGTTTACAACTATAACCCCAAATAAAATCAGAATCAGACCTTATGATTAACTAAGCCTCCAAATTCCTACCACCCATCCGCCAAATATTTCGTTGATAGAAATTTTATCTTCCTTAAAACTTAATCCATTACTTTTGTTTTGGACAATAAAATAGAAATGGTCATAATCAAAACTGAAAATATCGCCAAAAGGTACATCATGGGTACCGAAATAATTGATGCCCTCAAGACAGTTTCAATCACCATCGAAAAAGGTGAATATGTGGCTTTTATGGGTCCTTCAGGCTCAGGAAAATCCACATTGATGAACATCATCGGTTGTTTGGATAGCCCTACAGGTGGTTCTTATGTGCTCAATGGAAAAGATGTAAGTCACATGTCGGAAAACGAGCTGGCTGAGGTCAGAAACAAAGAGATTGGTTTCGTGTTTCAGACTTTCAACTTATTACCCCGGCAGTCATCACTCGAAAATGTGGCCCTACCGCTTATTTATGCAGGGTACAACAAAGCCGATCGCACCGAGATTGCCCAGAATGTATTGGCTAGCGTAGGACTTGGCGAAAGATCAATGCATAAACCGAATGAACTCTCTGGGGGGCAAAGGCAACGTGTTGCTGTAGCCAGGGCACTGGTAAATAATCCATCTATATTATTGGCCGATGAGCCCACTGGTAACCTCGACACCAGAACTTCCTATGAAATCATGCAGTTATTTAGTGAAATTCATGCCAAAGGAAACACTATTATAATGGTTACTCACGAAGAAGACATTGCCAAATACGCCCATCGGGTAGTTAGGCTAAGAGATGGTCTTATAGAGTCTGATGAGATTAACCCACATCCTACTAATCCTGAAGAAATGGCAAAAAAATTGATGGAAAAAACTAAATGACCCACTTAATCGTTATTGCAATAAATGTTATATTTTTCAATTCATAACTATTAATAAAAAATGAAAAAAACCTTATTCTTATTTTTATTCGCTGTAATATTAGGTAGTGTGGCTTTGGCTCAAAAAGCTCCTCAAAGCCCTGCAGTTACCACTGAAAGTTCCAATGTAAAAGTTACTTATGGTCAACCTTCAAAACGTGATCGTGAGATTTTTGGCAAATTGGTTCCTTATGGTCAGGTTTGGCGTACAGGAGCTAATGCAGCAACCGAAGTAACTTTCAAAAACGATGTATCATTTGCCGGAAAAAGTGTAAAAGCCGGAACTTATACCCTGTTTACGATTCCTAATGCCACAGAATGGACGGTAATTCTTAATTCTCAGCTAAAACAATGGGGCTCTTATGAATATGATAAAATCAAAGACAAAAATGTTGTTGAAGTAAGCGTAAAATCAATGCCTACAGATAGTGTTTGGGAAAAATTAACCATCACTGCCGAAGATAAGCAAATCACTATTGGATGGGATAATACCATGATTCATATTCCGTTGAAATAATGATTTTCTAAAAATAATCAATGAAAGCTGCTCATTTGGGCAGCTTTTTTGTTTTATAAAGTTTTAATAGTAAACTAAAACTGTCGGTAATAAATATTCGCAAAAAACATTCGGCATTCCAACTATTTTTTCGTTTTTTGAGTCATAATAATACCCTTAAATTCCGGATTAACATTCCGGTCGGCCTTTTTTAAATATGTCAAACGACCAGCAAATAGTAGAAGCCTGTATCCGTCAGGATCGGGTTGCTCAGAGAAAACTGTACGAGCAGTTTTCGGGGAAGCTGTTTGGCGTGGCTATGCGATATATGAAAGACAGGGAAGAAGCTCAGGATGTGCTGCAGGATGCATTTGTGAAGATTTTCAGGAAGATTGACACATTCAGGTTTGATTGCCCTCTGGAAGCCTGGATGCGAAAAATAGTGGTGAATACCGCACTCAAAGTGCTGCAAAAAAATGCTCAGATGAAATGGGTAGATATAGCCGGTCAGTATGATCTGGAAGATCGAAATCAACAGAATTTGGGGCTGGAAAACATGAAAATGGAAACACTTCTGGGCATGGTCAATGAGCTGCCTGAGGGGTCAAGAATGATTTTTAACCTATATGCCATTGAAGGCTACAAGCATCAGGAAATAGCAGAAATGCTGGATATAAATGAGGGTACATCTAAGTCTCAATATGCCCGGGCCAAAACCCTCTTGAGCGAAAAAATTGAAAAAGAGAATAACAGACTGGCCAAAAGCCGGAGTGAATATGAAAGAGGATTTTGAAAAACAATGGAGCGATGCTCTAGGTAACTATTCGGTGCCCCCGCCGGAAAATACCTGGGAGAATATCGAAGCCCAACTCGATAAAAAATCGAAGAAAAGAGGGCTTATATTGTGGTGGATTAACCCCCGGCTGGTTTCGGGCATAGCTGCTGCTTTGGTGCTCACACTTGGATATATATTTTATACCAGATTGCCTGAAAACAAACAGGGAAATGCTGTTTTGACGGTGCAAGATGATAAAGGTTCGGCAAAACAACCTGCATTGAAAAATGCTGGAGAAGTGCCAAAATCTACTAAAAATCAACAAACTGCGGGGGCAACAAATAATACTAATCTGGCAATGGCCGGAAATGGAATTTTACAAAATAAAAAGTCAATTGTTACAAATATTTTAAAAAATGAAGTTTTAAAAAATAATGAGCCTGAAATTTTTGCCGGAAAATCAACTGAAAGTGTTGCAATGGTTTCAACGCAATTGCCCGTGGAAATTTCGAATGAGGGTCCTGAAAATTACAACATAGCTGTCAACAAACTGGATTCAAAAAAGGCCAGGATCTATGCCAACAGGTTTGTCACAAAAAGAAACTTATTGGCTTATGAAATGCCTGAAGAAGAAACTATAGCAAATAAAACAGATAAAACCGGGAAAATGTGGCTTGGGCTCAACTCCGGAGCGGCACCTTTTAACCCAAATTATTCTTATTCCGGTTTCACAGGCGAGGCACTTTCCAGTGCTAAAAACGATGAGGCATATCAGTCTATCAAAGATGGAAATGTACAAACTTCTTTTTTACCTTCTGGAACCGGAAATACTGGTAAGTATAGTCAAAACAACGTAATGCCGGAAAATAGTTTTAAGAATGGTCAATCCTTAAATTTTGGGCTTAATATTGGAAAATCTTTCTCAAAAAACTTGGGAATTGAAAGTGGTTTAAGATATATGCTGGCCAATACATCTATGAACTCCAATGTTTTTGCAATAAATCCTAAAAATGGAGAAGTGAGCTCTTACTTTCAGGCAAATTATCTTTCGGCCAACAATGCTGACTATCAGACAGTATTGTCGCTATCGGAAACCAGCCGGCAATATTACAATTACCTCGCAGTTCCGGTGGTTTTAAATTATTCAATTCCACTCATCAAAAATCTAAAAGCGGAGGCATTGGGAGGAGTAAGCAACGATTTATTTCTGAAAAGCAGATTTGAAAGTGACGCTACAGGCTCACAGCGACTTAATGCCTCTAATTCTAATTACAAATTTTATAATCTAAGTGCTCTGGGTGGAGCTCGCCTAAACTATCAGGTAATGAATAATTGGGCATTGACACTCGGTGGCATGTACCAGCATGCTTTGTTTTCAGGAGTAGGCGAAAGTACAAATCTAAACTTCAGACCACGAAGCTTTGGTGTCAATTATGGTTTGAGATATCAGTTTAAGAAATAAAAAGTTTCAGACAAATAAAAATCCGAATATCCTGCCGGGCTCCGGTAGGATATTTTTTTAAAAAAATCTGATAAAAAAATAGTTTCTCATTATTTCACCAATATTTTTTAAAATTATTATAATTGCGGCAGAATTTCCAGAGAATAAAATCTACGGGGATTTATTGAACTAACCATTTAAATATCAGATTTTTTAAAAAGCTATGGAAAACCGTTATGGTGGGTATCTGGCCGGAAAAGGACCGGGAGATGCTCCTAAAAAAACTCTTCAAAACAAAACAAATCTTCCTCAGAAAATTGATCTTAGAAAATTCCTGACCTCTATTGAACTACAAGTAGGCAATAGCTGCGTAGCCAATGCTTTAGCAGGAGCTTATGAATATATGGCCAAAAGAGAACTTGGCAACTCAGAAGATGTAAGCCGTTTATATATTTATTATAATGCCCGCTATCTCGACGATATGCATGATAAAGACGGAGGCTCGTATATCCAGACCGCGATTGATGGCCTGATAGAATATGGAGCTTGTAAAGAACCCCTTTGGCCCAATGTGTATGACTCTATCAACGAAGAGCCAGCTGGTGAGGCATATGACCAGGGTTCTCAATTTAAGGTGGTCGAAAAGGAATTTATTGATACCGATCTGGACCTTTGGAGGGAGACTCTTGCGGAGGGCTATCCCATTACTTTTGCTATCAACACTTTCAAATCATTTGATGACGCCAACAAAAACAAAGGCCGGGTACCTATGCCAAAGGCCTCTGATAATGTTCGTGAAACTCATGGTTGGCATGCAATGCTATGTGTGGGATATTCTGACATAGATAAGGTGTTTATTGTTAGAAATTCCTGGGGTGACAAGTGGGGCGATGGTGGTTACTGCTATATTCCATACGATTATGTAATGACCAGGGAATTCAATTCTAACGATAGTTGGATCATTAAATCAATTGAAAATTTGGATTACAGTTCCGACATTGAGGTTGAAGATGAGGATTCATATTTCTATGACGATGAGTATTTGGTATTTACTGATTTCTATGTTTACACTGAAAACTCCGAGGATTTCATTGCTGATTTGGAGGCATTAGTGCTGGAATATGTCGAAAACGAAGAAGATTTTTTCTTTGATTATGAAGAAGGTGAGGATGAAAATGGGGTATTTGTGCAGCTCAACGAATTCTATCTTTATACAGAAGACGAGGAAGGATTCATTGAAGGCCTTGATGAACTCTCAACTGAATATGGCGATGAAGACGGTTACGATTATACCGTAAACCGTGATCTGGAAGGCGAGGAAGAAACTGAGGAAGAAGAAGAGGAATCTGAAGAAGAAGAGGAATCCGAAGAAGAAGAAGAATCCGAAGAAGAAGAAACGGAAGAAGAGGAAGATGAAGAAGAGGAATTCGAGGAAGAAGAAACTGAAGAAGAGGAAGAAGATACCGAAGACGAAGAAACCTCAAAAAGAAAAAGATAGATAAATGGAAAGAGATGCAAAAAGCGTCTCTTTTTTTTGTTTAGAAATCTAGGGATAACAGTTTGTTTATTTCCTGAGCTGACGATTCCATAGGTTAGTTTTTGGAGTAATTTTTAACAAATATATCTAAAATGGGTAGTTTAAATACTGTAAACCATCGGATTGATTTCTGTATGGATGACCTCCCCGATTTTTGCTCCTGGGCACCAAACCTCCCAATCTTTCTGCTGATTTTCGTTTTCAGGTTTTTTGAGAATCATTTCACTATCCATATAAATGATGGTCATCACTTTCCGCATTTGGTCTGTTCTATTGGCTCCGGCTCTATGAAAAACCCAACCAGAGTGAAAGCTTACTTCCCCCAAATCAAATGGCTCAATCACGTGTTCGAAATCTGTCACACGGAGTCTTTCAGCAATTTTTGTTTCAGAGTCATCACTTATCGCAAGATCACGTCCTTCTACTATCACGTGGCTACCTGCACTAAACTCCAGTGGCCCCATCTCAAGGGGAATTGCCTGTAGCGGAATCCAGGCTGTGACGGTTTTGTCGGTTGCCAGTGGCCAATAATACTGGTCGGCATGCCAGGGCGTAATGCCACCCCTACCCTCTTTAAACAGTGCCTGATCGTGATAAATACGGGCTCCATTGGCCTGCATTAATTCTGAGGCGATCCTCCCAAGTCTTTTTGAAAAAACAAAATCTTTGATTTCGGGATCCTCTCTCCAAAGATTAAAAATCTGCAAAAATGCTTTCCCATAAGTATCCCGCTGATCCAAAGGATCTTTATTGGTATTGAGTTCCTGCACTTTTTGAGAGATTTTTTCACCATAAAAAGCCAGCGTTTCTGCATCAAAAACATTCTTAAGTTTAATGAAACGATTTTTCTGGTAAAACTCAATCTGCCCAGGGCTAAGCTTGTAATATTGATTCAATAACATTTTTAAGGCTGAAATTTGAATAAATTTAGAAAAATTATCTCATCAAAATTAAATTTCAAAATATTTCTATTCCAGTGCCTGCGAAATATCCCAAATCAAATCTTCGAAATTCTCTACACCGATAGACAAGCGTATCAGCTTAGGTGTAATATTCATTCTAATTTTATGAGCCTCCTCTACTCCGGCATGGGTCATGGTATCCGGATGCTCAGCCAGAGATTCCGTGGAGCCTAAACTTACGGCAAGTTTTATGAGTTTAAGTTTATTTAAAAACAAAAATGCTTCTTTTTCTCCTCCTTTTACATCAAAAGCTATCATTGCACCGGCTGAAGAATATTGCTTTTTATAAATCTGAAATTGCTCGCCATCACTTTCATCAAGTAAGGCCAGACTATATATATTTTCAATTTTGGGATGATTTTTCAGAAAATCGACCACTTTTAGGGAATTGGATGCCTGTTGTTCCATTCTGACTTTGAGGGTCTCGAGACTACGCAGAAGCAGCCAACCTGTCCATGGTCCAGCCATGTTTCCTAGAAAAGTTCTGAGAACTTTTAATCGACCAATCGTCTCCTTATTACCGCAAATTGCACCGGCAATGACGTCAGAATGACCTCCAATGTATTTTGTTGCAGAATAAATTGAAAGATCAGCACCCCAATTTAGAGGTTTCTGCCAAAGGGGACCCATGTAGGTATTATCTACCGCAACTGTTACTTTTATATTGTTTTTTTTCTGAAAATAGTCGGCCACACGACGGCACATTTCCAAATCGATAAGGGTATTGGTGGGATTTGCAGGTGTTTCAATATAAATCATTGCCAATCGGGTAGAAAAACCACTTTTTGCTACTTTATCAATAATTGCACTTTCTGAATCATACGGGGTAAACTCAACCACATTAACACCCCATTGTGGCAAAAAATGATAAATAAAATGATCTGTTCCTCCATAAAGAGGACCGCTTGCCAGAAGCAAATCACCAGGTCGAAGAAATTCTAAAAAAGCTGTACTTATTGCCGACATGCCACTTTCAAATACCGCACAATCTTCGGCCCTTTCCCAAAGACTCAGTCGGTTTTCCAAAATTTCAAGATCCGGATTATTGATACGGCTATAAATCAGACCCAGCTCTTCAGTTTCTTGCTTATCACGGAGTCCATAAGCAAGTTCAAAATATGCTTTTCCTTCCTCGGCATTTTTGAAAACGAAAGTGGAAGTTTGAAAAATCGGACACTTTATTGCTCCCTCAGAAAAATGAGGATTATAGCCATAAGACATCATCAGGCTTTCGGGATGAAGGTTGTTTTTCATTTTATTTTAGGTTTGATATTTTCCATAAAAATTAAAAATATAAATTATTTTTCCAAGCATTTTAATTATTATATTGTTTTTTTCTATTTTTTATATTTTTATTAGTGTATTATTCTTTTTTCTTTTATTAAAAAAATCCAAGCTTTAATTATTTCTCAAAATCGAAAAAATCATATTTTATGTAATATGTTTTTTAATTTGCTCTATATTTATGTGAGAAAATATTGTCATCATGAAAATAAAATATTTCGGTCATTCCTGTTTTTTAGTAGAATTTGCAGGCAAAAAACTTCTTTTCGATCCGTTTATCAGTGGCAATCCTCTGGCCACAGCAATCAAACCTGAGACTATTGAGGCTGACTATATTCTGATTTCACATGGGCATGGGGATCATGTGGCTGATGCAGTAGAAATAGCTAAAAGAACCGGTGCGAAAATCATCAGTAATTTTGAAATCATGTCATGGTACGAAGCCAAAGGGCTTTCTGGTTATGGAATGAACATAGGCGGTAAAGTAACATTGGATGGATTTACAGTAAAAAATGTAGTGGCTATACATTCCAGTGTCCTACCTGATGGCACTTACGGAGGAAACCCAATGGGATTTGTAATTTGGGATAAAAGTCATTGTTTTTACTACTCAGGAGATACTGCACTTACAATTGACATGCAGTTAATACCCAGAATCTGCCCTCCACTGGATTTTGCCATCATGGCTGTAGGCGATTATTTTACAATGGGCTTTGAGGATGCAATCCTGGCGGCCGATTTTGCTCAGGTCAACAAAGTTATCGGATGTCATTTTGATTCGTTTCCACCTATAAAAATCGACCATCATGCTGCTAAGGCTGCTTTTTCAGCTGCGGATAAGGAGCTGATTTTGCCGGGAGTTGGTGATATAATTGAAGTTTAATCAATTTTTTGGATAAAAAACATAAAGGCCACTCTATTCGAATGGCCTTTATGTTTTAAGCATAATTTGAAATTATTTCGGATCCAGAGCCTTGGTTATTCTGGCAACTAAATCCTGAACATGATATTTGCTGATTTTATCTGTAATTCTCGCTGACGAACCAGCAAGTTCTGCTTTCAAAGCAACTAAATGTCCACGGGCTATAGAAGGAAGATCCGTTTCATTCAAATCAACCGTACGCATGCTAAAGCCATAAGTAACACCTACCGGAATAGCCCTCACTGTAGTTTTGCCAGGATTCAACAAAGTAATCACCTTGTCAACGTATAATTTCTGCAAATTCCGACGATACATATCAATGCTGGTTTTTGATTTCAATTCACTGAATATACCTCCCTTCAAATCATTCATCATTTCATCTACTGAATAGTTGGCAGCACTGACTGCACTTCCCTCCATCAACCTAACGGCTCTATCACCGGCAAAAAGGTTAGATAGTGTAGCATCCTGAATTGATTTTATGGCTTCTACACCGTTTTCTGGTTTGGTTTTGGCCAAAATACTCTGATCCATCAACCAGGTTGGGGTTTCAAACAATTGTTTGTTTAGGAAGCTCACTGCATCTTTTTGAATGGCTCTTGGCACGATTTCAAACTGGTTACCTTCCATGTCATAGGTTTTTGGGTTGTCGTAAATACCGCCAACATTTTTGGTTACATGCCCCATATACCTGCGATATTGACCTACCAACTGACCATATACTTCATCCAGTTCCAGGTAACTTTCACCGTTTTCTTTGAACCATTCAGGTAGTTTAGGTAATATCCTCTGAAGGTTTTTAATACCATATTCTGAGGCCCTCATGGCGTTGTCACCAATATCTTCGGTCTGATAACGAGGATCATAAGGACTGATTTCAGTACCAAACCTCAACCTTGGATTTTTGTAGGCTTCTTTGGTCATCTCATTCAAAATAGCCTTGTCAGTGTCTTCGGTTTTTGAGTCATCAAAATAGCTGTAACCCCATTTGATAGCCCATTTGTCATAATCACCAATGCGAGGGAAGAAATGCTTCACTCCGTCGCCGGGCTGTGCTACGTAGTTAAAACGGGCGTAGTCCATAATCGAAGAAGTATGACCGTTTTTCTCCTGAAATGCCGGATCACGAAGTTTTTCCACTGGGGTTGCCGATGATGCACCCATGTTATGACGTAATCCAAGCGTATGACCAACTTCGTGTGATGATACAAACCTGATCAACTCTCCCATAAGGTGATCGTCAAATTTTTTCTTTCCAGCTGCAGGATCTGTGGCACCGGTTTGAATCAAATACCAGTTACGGAGCAAACTCATAATATTGTGATACCAACCAATGTGACTTTCGATGATTTCACCAGAGCGAGGGTCATGAACATTTGGACCGTAAGCATTCTGTATATCTGCAGCAAAATAACGAACAACTGAATAACGGGCATCTTCAAGACTCATCGTTGAATCGTTTTCAGGCCAGAATTCACCTCTGATTGCATCCTTCCATCCTGCAGCTTCGAATGCAGGTTTCCAGTCATTTATCCCTTCTTTGATATAATTCTTCCATTTTTCTGGAGTAGCAGGGTCGATATAATAAACTATTGGTTTTTTAGGCTCAATTAACTCACCTTTTTTCTGTTTTTCAGCATCTTCTTTTGATTTGGGTTCCAGTCTCCATCTCACAGCAAACACATCTTTATCTGATTTTTGAGACTCTTCCTCAAAAACGCTGTATTGATTGGCAAAATAACCTACACGTGCATCAAAAAGCCTTTTACGCATGGGAGTTTTGGGCAATAATATCAACGAGGTATTAAACTCCATAGTCAAAACACCTGCATCTAAAGCAGCTGGCAAATTGGTTCCAATTTGAGGCATTGGAGTTAGTGAGATTCTCGGTGGCGTGGTACTGAAAGTCTTAACCATCCTAATTTCAATATTAATTGGATAGGCATTTATCTTTTCTATGTATGATTTATCCTTCTGAAAAGCAACAATGTTCAATACCTGTTTATCAATAGAACCTAAAGAAAATGTCTGGATATCGGCATCAAAAAGGGAAGTTACGTCAATCACATAGCTGGTTTTTCTTTTATCGGAAGAGTCTTTTTTAATAGCTTTTATTTCAAAATTACCAATAATCGGGTCGGCACTTGAATTTTTCACTGCCTGAGCCATAGGTTTGGTACTGTCAGGCGACATGATTACATAAGTGATTGATCTCAGAAAGATATTATTGGAAGGGCCTTTTTCCCATTTTACTACCTGGCGATTCACTTCTTCTCCACCAAATATTCCACCTCCGGCCGGAGTTTTTGAATATCTTGTAATGGCCATAATTTCTCTTCCAAAAAGCGAGTCAGCCAATTCGAAATAATATTTATCGTCGGCTTTGTGGACAGTCATTAAACCTTTCTTACTAACAACCGTGCTATCGATCACCTCTTTATAGGGTTTAGGGCCTTTTTTAGGTGTTTCTGGTTTTTTGGGAGCCTCTGGTTTCTTAGGTTGTTCGGCTACCGCCGGTGTCTGATCTGATTTTTTATCTTTTTTTTGAGCAATGGCAATTCCCTGAATCAGCACAAAGGCCGCCATTAATAATACCCGGTAGTGTTTGAGCATAGTTTGTTTAAGTTATTTTAGAAAATAGAAACAAAGATTTTAGAATAGTTGCATAGTAAATTCAAAAGTAAATTATTTCAACTAATGTATTAAAAAAAAATGACCAAAGGTTAAAATATAACTACCAAATTAAAAATCCGCTCGAATTATAGTCGATTTTATGACTTTTGTCACCGGAAACTATGACTTCCAACTTTGCAAAATATGAATTTAGATTTAAACTTTATTTCAGAAAATACCGCCCGGTTTTGCAATGAGGACTATTTTTTCTTTATCAAATCTCAAACTCTTCTGGTTACTAACTATTCCGTCAACTTATTTTTATAGCAAATGATGTAAATTTTATTAAGATGAAAACCATAATTAAAAAGATCTCGGTTTTGGCAGTTATGATGTTGCTGTTTCAAAGTTGCGGCTTGTTCAACAAAGATGAAATAAAACCTGCCAGCAATGAATACAAGATTAATTTGGGGACTTTTACTCAGGTGGCCAGTTCGTCCGTACCTAATTCCGGAGGGATAGTAAATGTAAGCACTGGAGATTTAAAAGGAATGACCATAACTGTACCTAAGGGGGCTTTTTCCGGTTCCCGGCAATTTACTATTTCCACAACTGATGCCACCTCATCAGAGTTTGGTCAATATATTAAACCACTTTCTCCAATTATTAAGATTGAAAATGGTGGTGGTTATTCAAACGGAATAATGTTTTTGAAAATACCTGCTAAACTACCTCAGGGACATTTTCCGATGGCTTATTTTGTAGATGCTACCAATGGTAAAATTGAACCTATTCCGGTTGAGTATTATGATGATAATTCGGTGACTATAACTACCAGGCATTTTTCATCATCTACACTTATGAATTCTCAAGGTTTGAAAAAAGCAAAGGCCGGCGAAGGCTTTGCAAATATTATGATTTCATCAATAGCTGAATCGGTGTTTAAAGATATCCCTGTAGTAAATTCCGGATTTAAACTGGGAATTGATGATTGGGAATTTGTAAATTATGGCTCATACATTGCTCCTGGCGGTCATTGTGCCGGACAAAATTTCGCTGCGATGTATTACTATTTCGAAAAAAAGAAAACCGAAGGAAACCTATTCAATAAATACAATACACTAAGCAATATTCAGGAAGAAAACGCTCTTGGTTACAGGCTTTGTTCAGTCATTCAGAATGACCTGGATTGGGAGGGGACATTAAATAATTTTTATTGGAAAAACATTGACTTGAACAGGAAAGTGGATAAACTCAAAATGTATAGTATTGCTGGGGCAATTCTAACCACAGGTGAGCCACAAGCAATCGGAATTTACAGAGTAAAAGGCATTGTTAATGGGTTTTCAGATATGGGAGGCCATGCTCTTATATGTTACAAAGTCGATATTTCAGCAGGAAAACTGTTCATTTCGGACCCCAATACACCAAATACCGCCCAAAATATTACTTTGGCAGGCGAGAATTTTAATCCTTACGTTGCAAAAGCTAATGGTCAAGATTCGGATCACTCCTATCCTTACATTACTCATCATGCAAAAACTGCACATATTGAATGGAGTAAAATTGGACAGAGATGGTCAGAGGTTACGAGCAAAAAAATAGGCACTGTAGCACCTAATACTTTCCCTGAATATCAGCTTTGGGTCAACGATGGCTCAGGATATGAAATTGGAGATAGTCTGAATACCGATCTTGACACGCTAAGATTGCTGGCTATTTGTCCATCAGCTGAAAATTGGAATAATTATAAAGGAAAAAAAAGTATTGGGGTTGAATTATATGATGAAAAAGGGACTCCTTTAAAAACTGAAGGAACGGGCATAAACAGGTATATTCTTTTAAAACCTGGTTTAAATAAAATAGGAGTTTACATTTATGGATGGAGAAATGGTAATATTGATAAAAACAATAAGCTTTTACCGAAATACATTGATTTTAAATGGATTAAGGTAGTGTATGAAAAAACTGTCTCTTTTGAGTATTGGTTAAAAGGAAAAGAGGCAAATGGTCATGTGGTACATTTTGGTGCCTTAAAAGAAGAAGATGTCGAAGAAGGCGTAGATCTCAAATACACAGGTACCTGGAGCGGAAATACCTTTAAAGTCGATAAAAAACTAGTGTACGATGAAGGTACCATTGTTATGAAAATCACCGCCGTTGCCAACGCCAATAAGACAGTATTAAATACCTTTAATGTAGAATCCTGGATTGAAGGTGGTGGCCAAAAATGGGTAATGACATCATTGGATGGCAAAAATCTTCCTCTAAAAAGCTCTGATAATGATTATCTGATTTTTGGAGCTGAGGGAACGGCCACCTGTCAATATTTCACCAGAGTTGATTTTGAGTTTTGGGGTGGTGTAACCGAATGGTCATGCGACGAAACCTCATTTGTTAAATTTAAAATTCCGAAACCTTAGAAATTAAAAAGCCCTCTGAAGAATTTTCAACAGAGGGCTTTTTGAATAAATAATATTTCAAAATAGTCTAAACTACCTCGTACGCTTTCAACAATTGATTGGCCAAATCCAAAACTCTGGATTTTACTTCCGGAAAAACTGATTCTATCTCCGGAGTAAGCTCAATTCCTTGTTGCTGAATAGTCTCAATACTAACCACAAATAAATGTACATCTGGCATTTTGTCTAATAACTGCAAAGCACTTACCAGGTCTTTGAGTCCTATATCATGGGTACTCATTGCATGTGGGAAATCTGCGGCAAACCTGGGCCTTATCAACCTGATTGTTCCCGTAGGGTTGGAGTCAAGGGTAGCATCTACCAAAATGATATGAGGATATTGCTCAAATAATTCTAAGAGATGAAATCCTCCGGTACCACCATCTATGACATCGATATCCTCAGAAACTAATTCACTTTCCAATGCTCTGGCAATATGTACTCCCACACCCTCATCTCCCATGAGATAATTTCCAATTCCTAAAATCAATACAGGTTTTACCATATTATTTCTATTAAAAAAGAAGCCATATATAAAATTCTGCGGACCATATCTAATTGTTTATTTCAAACCTTCCAATGGCTTCCGAAATTCAAATATATAGCTTCTTGCTTGTCTAAATTAATTATTTCTTGTTCTGACTTGGTCGGCTTAATGCTTTAAGACCTTTAACTACTTTACTCAAAAATTTAGATTTTTCCCTTTGTCTTTCCTCTTTGTGCTCTTTAAAAATATCTTCCTCGATAAACTTCCAGCCCCCGCCCATAGACGAAATTTCACCACGACCTTCAACATAATCATGATAAAAAACCAGATAAACGTGCACAACAGTGAAAAGAATAAAAAACCACATGGCCCAATGGTGAATAGCCCTTAGCTCAATATCACCTCCAAAAAGAGGTTTCACCCAGGAAAACATCTGAGGCAACCACCAATCGCTGGTATTGGCATAAAGGCCAAAACCCGTGATAATCTGGATTATAAAAGCTATGAAAGTAAGAAAGTAAATAAAACCGGCCAAAGCATTATGTCCGATACCAACATGCTCTTTCCCTCTCAATTGCAAAATATCGATTTTTAATATTTGCCATATTTCATTCAAAAATTTCTTGTCTCTTGGTATAAACTGGTGCCATTGAGAATATTTATTCCCCACAAAACCCCAATATAGCCTGAACAAAAAATTAAAAAGAAAAATGTAAGCTGCAGCAAAATGTAAAAACCTTACCCAGCCCATCAGAAATTGAAAAGTTGCCTCTTTGGAACTCATTATAGCCAAAGGATCACCAATTAAAAAACCGGTAGCTATCAAAACCAATATACATCCGGCATTAAGCCAGTGATATATCCTTACCGGCAACTCCCACACATACACCCTACGCATTTGGTGTATTTTTATATATTTATCTGTCATTTTTTTACAATATTAAATTTATAAAAACAGGATTTTACGCCGGTATTATTCTCCAACTACATTTATTCTGCTCAAATGCTTTCCATCTTCATCATATAAGTGAACGCTACAAGCCATGCAAGGGTCAAAACTATGGATGGTTCTAAGCAATTCCAGAGGCTGATTTGGATCTGCAACCGGAGTATCCAATAATGCGGCTTCATAAGCACTTCGCTGACCTTTGGCATCACGTGGTGAGGCATTCCAGGTGGTTGGTACTACCAATTGATAGTTGGCAATTTTCTGATCTTCAATATTAATCCAGTGTGCCAATGCACCTCTAGGAGCTTCGCCATAACCTACACCTATAGATTTTTTCTCCCATGTTGATGGGTCAAACTTACTTTGCTCTGCCATACGGGTATCTCCATTTTTAATATTGGTGATAAGTTGGTCATAGAATTCCAAACCCCACTGAGCTACCAAAACACTTTCCAAGCCACGAGCAGCTGTACGACCGAGGGTACTGAAGAGAGCTGTAACAGGTACTCCAAGATCTTTTAGAGCTTTATCGACTACTTCTTTAAATTCTGGTCTTCCAGAAGCATATCCCACCAACATCCTTGACAGAGGTCCTACTTCCATAGCATGACCTTTCCATCTTGGAGTTTTCAGATAACTATAAGGTTCTTCTGTATTCAGATTTTTGAATGGTGGTTTTGGTCCTGTATAGTTTATTTTGGTTTCACCTTTCCATGGATGCAAGCCTACATCTTTTCCTCCCTCATAACTGTACCAGGAGTTGGTTACAAATTCCTGAACTTCCTCGTCTTTTCTGAGATCTACCTCATGAATTTTACTGATATCTTTATTCAAAATTGCTCCTGCCGGGAATTTAAATCCTTTAGGATCACCAAATCCGTTAGTTGGCAAATCGCCGTAAACCAAGTAATTTCCTAATCCACCACCAATTGCACCCCAGTCTTTATAGAAACTGGCAACTGCCATTAGGTCAGGAATATAAACTTGCTCAATAAATCGTTTTCCTTCATCAAGAAGTTGTTTTACATAGCTAAGTCTTTCTGCATTGATTCCGCTCATCTCGTCTAAACCTACTGAACAAGCCATACCACCTACCAGATAGTTAGGATGAGGGTTTTTACCTCCAAAAATCGCCTGAATTTTCACTATTTCTTTTTGCCATTCCAAAGCTTCCAGATAATGAGCCAGACCAATCAGATTGACTTCAGCTGGAAGTTTATATGCGGGGTGTCCCCAATAACCATTGGCAAAAATCCCTAATTGGCCACTATCAACAAACTTTTTGATTCTTTTTTGCAAATCAGAAAAATATCCCGGTGAACTTTTTGGCCAGGGCGAAATACTTTGAGCAAGCTCTGAAGTTTTCTTTGGATCTGCCTTCAAGGCATTTACAACATCCACCCAGTCCATAGCATGTAAGTGATAAAAATGCACCACATGATCATGCATATATAATGTGGCAAACATAATATTTCTTACCAGTTCGGCATTGGGTGGAACAACTATGCCCAGTGCATCTTCAACTGCTCTAACACTTACCAAAGAGTGAGTACTGGTACATACACCACATACCCTGCCTACAAATGCCCATGCATCACGGGGATCACGACCTTTAAGGATTTCTTCAAGCAACCTTACCATGGTACCGCTGCTATAGGCATCTTTAATTTTTCCGTTTTCTATATCGGCTTCAACACGAAGGTGGCCCTCAATTCGGGTTATTGGATCCACCACTATTCGCTGACTCATATTATTACTATTTTTGAATTATTCTATTATTTTTAAAATTTCTACAGGTTTAAAGCTCTTTTTCAGATGCTTTCCCTTCTTCTTCAATGGCATGAATGATATTATTCTTCCTGATGTTAGTCATCACTGCATGAGCTGCAGCCCCGGCAACAGTCACTCCAAGTGCCACTTTACCGATGGTGTCAGCATTGGCCTCAATACCAAATCCAGGGAAGATCGAAGCTCTTTCATAAATCCTGCCGCTGTCCCAGTAGTTGGCTTCGCTGCAACCTATACATCCATGACCGCTCTGTATTGGGAAACTCGTACCGTTGTTCCATTTCATAGTACCGCAGGCGTTATAAGTAACCGGCCCTTTACAACCCATTTTATATAAACAATAGCCTTTTTTAGCGTTTTCATCGTCAAAAGTTTCAACAAACAGACCAGCGTCATAATATGCTCTTCTGTAACAGGTATCATGAACTCTTTTGCCATAAAATGCTTTTGGACGACCACTGCTGTCTAATTCCGGAATAGTACCGAATGTAACCACATGGACAATCACACCTGCCATAACTTCTCCAATTGGTGGACAACCGGGTACTTTAATAATTGGTTTTCCTTTTATCAATTTATGAATCGGTGTTGCCGAAGTAGGATTAGGTTTAGCGGCCTGCACACAGCCATTGGAAGCACAACTACCCCATGCAATGATGGCCTTGGCGTTTTCAGCCGCTTCTTCAAGAATCTGCATTGAAGTTTTTCCACCTATCATACAATACACACCGTCAGCACCAGTTGGAACACTTCCTTCAACACATAATATATATTCTCCTTTGTATTTTTCCATTGTATTGAGCATAGCCTGCTCAGCCTGAAAGCCACTCGCAGCCATAAGAGTTTCAGTGTAGTCCAATGAAATTTTATCCAAAAGAACATCAGCTACAATAGGGTGAGAGGATCGGATAAAACTTTCGCTACAACAGGTACATTCCTGAAAATGCAACCAAATTACCGGAAGTCTTGGTTTTTCACTCATAGCTTTCGTAACCTGTGCGATACCTGATTGATTCAGACCCATATAGGCTGCCATCATGGTGCAAAACGAAAGAAAATCTCTGCGGGAATACCCTTTCCTTATGACCTCGTCATAGTAAGTAGGGCTTTTTTGTTCTTGCTCGTCAAACATGTTTTTCTAAGGTAAAAATAAATATCTTTGTTAATAGGCCATCTGGCATAAAATTAAAATAATGCAAAACTTTATTACATGATTTATATTATTAATTTTGATGACAAATATCATCTTTTAGAAAAAATCATATTTTTATTTTTGTAAAATCTAGCATTGTATTTAATAAAATTCTATGAAAAAGATAATTTCAGTATTTTCTTTGGCATTACCAACATTAGCGTTGGCACATCCGGGTCATGGTGATCATGGTGGCTCAGGTTTTACTATTACCCATTATCTTACCGAGCCAGATCATGCATTGGGTGCTTTATTGGGCTTGGCCATTTTGGGATTTGGGATTTATAAATTGGTAAGCAAAAAAGATACACAGAAATCTTAAAATGCATGAGCTCTCCATTGTGATGAGTATCGTGGATATCGCCACGAAGCAAACTCAGCAAGCCAATGCTCAGGAAGTTGAAGAAATTGAGCTTGTGATAGGAGAGTTAAGCGGAGTGGAAATGTCATCTTTTGATTTTGCCTGGACCCAGGGAATAAGGAATTCGGTTTTAGAAAATGCCCGACGGGAGATAATCAGACCTGAAGGAATGGCCAGGTGTATCGACTGTGATGCGGAGTTTAAAATCCACCAGTTTTTTGACCCTTGTCCTAAATGTAACAGTCATTTTGTGAGTATTTTACAAGGTAAAGAAATGAGGGTAAAATCATTGGTGGTAAAATAATATAAAGTTTTTTGTACTCTGAAAGATTGGAATACCTGATAACATTTAAAAAGACAGATTCGAAATATTTCTGATTCGTTCTGTGTGATTCCTTCCTTTTGGTTTTTCTTTTTGAAATTTAAATAATTTAAAAATATGTGTGTCACTTGTGGATGTGGAACAGATAATCACCACGATCATGACCATTCGCACGGTCATAGTCACGGTGGAGAAAAAAAAGTGATTGATCTCGAGCAGGATATTTTACACGAAAACAACCTCCTGGCCCAAAGAAACCGCGGATATTTTGAAGGTAGAAATATTTTTGCAATCAATATGGTGAGTTCACCAGGCTCAGGCAAGACTTCTCTTTTGGAAAAAACCCTGACTGACCTGAAAAATGATCTGAAATTTGCAGTGATTGAAGGTGATCAGCAAACTAATAACGATGCCGACAGAATCCATGCCACTGGTACAAAAGTGACCCAAATCAATACCGGAAAAGGCTGTCATCTCGATGCCCACATGGTGCTGCATGCACTTCAGGGAATGAAACCGCCCGCAGACTCAATCCTTTTTATTGAGAATGTTGGTAATTTGGTTTGCCCGGCCATGTTTGACCTCGGCGAAAACGAACGGGTAGTAGTTATTAGCGTTACTGAGGGGGAAGACAAGCCCATAAAATACCCGGATATGTTTCATACTTCAGGTATTTGTGTTATAAATAAAATTGATTTGCTGCCCTATGTCCCTTTTGATTTAGAGAAATGCAAAGAGTATGCATTGAAAGTAAACCCAAATCTGAAATTTTTCGAGGTGAGCTGTACCAGTGGAGAAGGATTGACAGAGTGGTATAACTGGCTGAAAGAGCGTGTACTGACCGAAGCATAAGAAGTGTTATGCCTGCCTTCCAACTACATATTCAAGGTCTCGTACAGGGGGTTGGATTCAGACCATTTGTACATAGGTTGGCCATAAAATACCATATAAATGGTTGGGTAAGCAACGGTACCGATGGAGTGAGAATTTTAGCTGATCATGGCAATAATACTACTCTTGAAGCATTTTTTTATGAAATATTAAATTCACCACCAAAAAATGCTGTTATCATTTCAAATAAAATTTCTGAGATTATAGAAGAGTCTTCACCGGGATTCAGGATTGTAGAAAGTACAAACAATGCTGAAGCAAATCTGATGATTCCTCCAGACATTTCAATGTGTGAGGACTGTCGGAAAGAGCTTAACACCGGCAATAACCGAAGGTTTGGCTATCCATTTATTACCTGTGTAAATTGTGGGCCCCGGTATTCGATTCAAACCAAATTACCATATGACAGGCAACATACTACCATGGGGCATCTGACCCAATGTAACGAATGCCAAAAAGAATACGATGACCCGGAAAATATACGTCATTACAGTCAGACCAATTCATGTCCCGATTGTGCCATTAAACTTCATTTCTATGATTATAAAGGCTCGGAGATTAATCTTAATCAGGTAAATATAATTTTAGAAACCGTCAAACAGCTCAGTTATGGTAAAATAATAGCCCTAAAAGGTACCGGAGGATATTTGCTCTTGTGCGATGCCATAAATCACGTAACTGTTTCTGAATTACGAAAAAGAAAAAACCGTCCGGGAAAGCCATTTGCTTTGCTTTTTTCTGATATAAAATCTTTGAAAAAAGAAGTAAGAATAAGGGATATTGAGGCAAAAAGCCTGCAATCTGAGGCCGCACCGATAGTTTTGTGCAAAATACAAAATCCAAATTCCCATTTGGCCACAGAACAGATCGCCCCTGGTTTGGCTAAACTTGGGGTAATGTTACCTAACTCCCCACTATTACAATTGATTTCTGAAAATTTTGGTAAGCCTTTGGTTGCCACAAGTGCCAATTTGAGCGGCTCTCCAATCGTATATCTTGATGAAGAGGCTTTGAAATATCTGGGAGAATTTGCAGATTTTATTATCACTTATGACCGGGAAATTGTGGCTCCCCAAGACGACAGTGTGGAGCAAATTACAGAGTCAGGTCAGAGAATAATTTTGAGAAGAAGTCGAGGATTAGCTCCCAATTATTATCCTTTAACCTTCTCATTGCCCAAAACACCTACTTTAGCAATGGGTGCCGACATGAAGGCGGCTTTTGGAGTAAACACCGGAAAAAACCTTTTTATCAGTCAGTATTTGGGGGATCAATCGAGTTTTGATTCTCAGCAAAGTTATGATACCACTCTGAATCATATCAGCAATTTGATGGATTTTGTACCCAAAACTATCATTTCCGACTTACATCCCGGGTATTTTACGAGCCAAAAAGCTGAAGAATTAAAAATAAAATACAATTCAGAACTTATTCAGATTCAGCACCATAAAGCACACTTTTTATCGGTTTTGGCCGAAAATAATTTATTGGATTTAAAAGATAAAACCCTTGGAGTTATCTGGGATGGGGTGGGTTATGGTGAAGACGGTAAAATATGGGGAGGAGAGTTTTTTACTTTCCAAAACAAAAAAATAGAAAGAGTTGCTCATTGGGAATATTTTCATCAACTATTGGGCGACAAAATGAGCAAAGAGCCCAGAATTAGTGCTTTGAGCCTTTTGAAAAAAAGCAAACATAAAGAAATTTTGAGGCCTTATTTTTCAGAAAAAGAATGGGTTTTCTATGAAAATCTAGTAGAAACTTCGCCCGAAATACAAACCAGTAGTATGGGTCGAATGATGGATGGATTGGCCTGTATTCTGGGCTTAAAAGCGATTAATACATACGAAAGTGAGGCAGCCATGCTTCTGGAAAATCTGGCTGCGAAGAATCCCAACAAAACAAGTGATTTTTATACATTTGAGCTTAAAGGAGCTATAATAAACAATGTAAGTATTTTCGAAAATATTATAGAAGACATTCAAAACAAAATGCCAATTGCAGAAATAGCTGAAAAGTTTTTTAATACTTTGGTAAAAAGCATAGAAAGAATATCAGTGGAAAACCAAACCAGGAGGATTGCTTTCAGTGGAGGCGTAATGCAAAATGCTTTTTTTGTGGACAAAATTATTGAAAATCTTGGTAAACAGTTTGATTTATATTTCCACCAACAATTAAGCCCAAATGATGAAAACATAGCCTTGGGGCAGCTGGCATTTCACTATTTAGAAGAGGAAATATTAGGTGTAGGAAATTTAGAAAAAAACATAAAAATTGGTTAGATTTAAACAAAATATAAGATTATGTGCCTGGCGATACCCGGAAAAATAGTTTCGATAGAAGGACTGGATGACACTTTCCGCACAGGCAAAGTTTCATTTGGTGGAATAATAAAAAATGTGAATTTATGTATGCTTCCTGAAGCCAAAATAGATGACTATGTGCTCGTGCATGTAGGTGTGGCCATCAGTATAGTGGATGAAGAAGAAGCAAAACTTACATTTTATTATCTCAATCAAATGGGGGAAGTGGAAGGGGAACTGAATGAGTGAATCGAGAATAAAGGATAGATTAGTCTTTCCTTTAAAATGAAAATAATTTCACTTTCAGAAGTTAAAAATTCTCTCATCCCATTTTTAATACTTTAATCATTTAATATGAAATTTCTTTCAGAATACAGAGACCCGGAGCTTGTACAGCAATATATTGAAGAATTGCACAAAATCACCACTCGTCCCTGGACAATCATGGAGATTTGCGGTGGTCAAACTCACAGTCTGGTAAAAAATGGCATTCTTGAACTTTTGCCTAAACACATCACAATGGTCCATGGGCCAGGCTGCCCCGTTTGTGTTACTCCCATCGGGATAATCGACGAAGCCATTACACTTAGCCAAATGCCCAATGTAATCCTGTGCTCTTATGGAGATATGCTGCGGGTTCCTGGCACTAAAATTAGCCTGCTCGAAACCAAAGCCGAAGGTGCTGATGTAAGAATTTTGTATTCGCCTCTGGAAGCCGTTTCAATAGCTCAGCAAAATCCCGAAAAAGAAGTGGTGTTTTTTGCAGTGGGATTTGAAACCACAGCCCCTGCCAATGCCCTGAGCGTAGTAAATGCCGAGAAAATGGGAGTCAAAAACTATTCCATTCTGGCCTCGCACGTGTTGGTTCCGCCAGCTATGGAAGCCATTTTGAGCGACCCGGAAAACCTGATAGATGCCTTTTTAGCAGCAGGACATGTGTGTACCATCATGGGTACCGAAGAGTATTATCCAATTGCAGAAAAATACAAAATTCCGATCGTGATTACGGGATTTGAACCGGTAGATTTACTTCAGGGAATTTATATGGCGGTATCACAATTGGAAAAAGGACAATACTTGGTTGAAAATCAATATTCAAGAAGCGTACAGGCAGCAGGAAACCCAAATGCAATGGCTACAATCAATTCAGTATTTGAGGTAAGTGATCGCAGCTGGCGGGGAATAGGACATATACCAAAAAGCGGATACGATGTCAACCAAAAATATAAAGCCTACAATGCCCGTTTGAAGTTTGGTTTGGGAAATACTGCCATCGAAACCGACAATGAATGTATAAGTGGCCAGATCATGAAAGGATTAAAAAAGCCGCATGATTGTCCGCATTTTGGCAAAAAATGCAAGCCAGAACATCCCCTCGGTGCTCCTATGGTGAGCAGTGAAGGAGCCTGTGCGGCTTATTATCATTATCAACCGGTAGTTTAAGAAAAAACTAACGAATTAAAATTATTTAAAAAAATCAATATGCTCAATTTAGATTGCCCAATGCCAAAATTCGATTTTGAGGTCATCACACTAGGGCATGGAAGCGGTGGATTGCTTACCCAAAGGCTCCTGCAATCAGGGGTGTTTGATATTTTAAAAAACGATAAACTGGACCAGCAGCATGATGGAGCCATTTTGGATATTTCAGGAAAAATAGCCATCAGCACTGATAGTTACGTGATATCTCCTCTGTTTTTTGAAGGGGGAAATATTGGCGACCTGGCTATAAACGGTACGGTTAATGACCTGGCCATGTGCGGGGCCATGGCAAAATACCTCACGCTGTCGTTTATAATAGAAGAAGGCCTGAGCATGGAGGATTTTTGGGCTATTTTGGTTTCCATAAAAAACGCTGCAGACCACGCCGGGGTTGAAATTGTGACCGGAGATACCAAAGTTGTTGAAAAAGGAAAAGGCGATAAGATTTTTATCAATACGAGCGGAGTAGGAATAGTGCACCCAGAAGCCAAAATCCATCATAACCGTATCGGGTTGGGCGATAAAATCATTCTGAGCGGACCTATTGCTGCTCATGGCATTGCCATCATGAGTCACAGAAAAGGGCTGGAATTTGAAACCACCATAGCGAGTGACACCCGCAACCTGAATTTTGTAGTTGCCGATCTGTTGGACAATTTTGGAGAAAAAATTCATTTTTTACGAGATGCCACCCGAGGAGGAGTAGCTTCGGTGCTCAATGAAGTGGCCGGAATTACAAAATTGGGATATTTACTTGAGCAAAAAAGCATTAAGATTGATGAGCAAGTGGAAGGAGCCTGCGAAATGCTGGGACTCGACCCCCTCTATGTGGCCAACGAAGGTGTATTTCTGGCCATTGTTTCAGAATCAATTGCAGATGATTTTGTAAAAAAACTCCATCAAAACGGTTTCGAAGATGCGGCCATCGTCGGTGAAGTAAACGAGGAGCACCCTTCCAAAGTAATTATGAAAAGTAAAATCGGAGGGCGAAGGGTTGTTAATTATCTTACAGGAGAACAGCTACCGAGGATTTGTTAAGAAAAAAGGCGGTATTTGTGGCTACCGCCCAAAATCGGTCAGCCAATTACCTCTTATGCAACTTTGATATTTGTTTTTATGATCCTCACAGGCCTTGTACTTTGGTGGCCTAAAAACAAGGCGGCAGCCAAACAAAGGTTTTGGTTTAGATGGAAAAATACTACTCAATGGAAGCGAAAAAATTATGATCTTCACAACATCCTGGGTTTTTATAGCTCAGTTTTATTGCTTATCATTTCAATTACAGGCATTTTCTTTGGTATTCAATGGTTTACGTATCTTATATACAAGGGTACTGGCGGCGAAAAAGAACTACTTTTTACAGAGCCGGTTTCGCAAAAAACCAAAAGTATTGGTTTTAAGAGACCTGTTACGGATTTGGTTTGGGAAAAAATGAAAGCTGAACACCCGAAAGCAATTTCACTGGAAGTTCATGCGATTGAGTCAGATTCGTCGGCTATCGGAGCCAATGTCAATACCCGGGAAGATATGTATTGGAGTATCGACTATCGTTATTTTGATCAATATACTCTCAAAGAAATCCCGGTAAATCATGTTTATGGCAGACTTAAAGACGCCAACACTGCCGATAAACTCATCAGGATGACATATGATATCCATACCGGAGGGATTTTAGGCTTTTCAGGCAAAGTTCTGGCATTTTTATTATCGCTTGTTGCCGCCAGTTTACCCGTAACGGGTTTTATGGTTTGGTGGGGAAGAAGAAAGAAGTGAAAATATAGATTTAATTAGAATGATAAATAGTTTCAATATTCTGCAAATCAACACCTTAAATCATATTTCTTTTCTTTATTGCCAGGTATTTGTTGATTACTTCGGCACTAAGATTTTCAGGACGGGTAAGCAATGATTGTATGCCGTTTTTGGAGAGCTCCCTAACCATCATTTTGTTTTGGAGAAGTATACTTTTTCCTATGGTTTTGGTATAAATGTCTTTGAGGTTGGAGGCCTGATGTTCTACGTTTTCTGAAATTTCCGAATTTTCGAAAAAGACGATTAAAAGCAGGTGAAAACGCGAAAGTGCTTTGATATAAGGAAGCTGCCGATGCAGAGCAACAGTAGAATCAAAATTGGTAAAAATAACCAAAAGGCTACGGTGTTTGATATTTTTCCTTACAAACTGATATAGATATTCAAAATCAGATTCACTGAAATCGGTATCGAGATTGTAAAGCATCTCATTTATTTTCCCAAATTGCTTCAGATCCTTTTTTGAGGGTAAAAATTCAGACTTTTTAAATGAAAATCCCAGCAATCCCGCCCGGTCAGACATCGAAATTATAGTTTTGGATAGTGCTAAAGACCCATTAATTGCATAGTCTAAAAGTGTTTGTCCATAAAATGGCATTTTCATGGTACGACCCAAATCAATGATACTGTAGATATCCTGGCTGCGTTCGTCCTGATATTGATTGACCATTAACTGGCCTTTTTTGGCACTGGCTTTCCAGTTGATATGCCTGTAATCATCCTCTGGCGAGTAGTCTTTAATTTGCTCAAATTCAAGACTTTGCCCAATTTTCCTAACCAGTTTTTCATTTTGAGTTTGCTGGTTTGTGAGGGTGTCAATCTGTAGCTTGTTGAATTGTAAAAATGATGGGTAACAAGCCACCTGGTCTTCCATTTGAAAAACGAGCCGCCGTTCCACAAAACTAATTTTTCTTAATCTCACAAACACATTACAGTTTTGCCAAAGATATTCGCCTCGCATAATTGGGCGTACTTTATACTCTAAAACTGTGCTTTTTTGAGGACCTAATTCCAGTGATTTCTCCCAGATTCTGACTTGAAGCAACTCAGGAAGATCTTCAATTACACGTACATAAAAAGTGTTCTTGCTTAAATTTTCAAATGTAAGTTTTATATTATTTGGATCACCATTGCTTAGCTTTTCGGGCACTTTTCTTTTCGTTTTAAGGATTTCATTTTTTTGAAAAAGTATTATGGTTTCATAAAAAATCATAGCCCAAAGAATAAAAAAAGCGATTTTGCCTAATAGAAAAAGCCATGGCTGCAGTAATCCAAAGCTAAAAATCGCCACGCATGCAGCCAAAAAAGCAAAAGTATAATTGGTTAAATAAAATGATTTCAGAATCATCTTGGAATTTCGATGGAATTAAATATTTCGTTCAGGATTTCGTCTTCGGTTGATCCTTCCATTTCGGCATCGGCGGTCAGGATAATTCGGTGCCTGAGTACCGGGATTCCTACGGTTTTAATATCCTCTGGTATAACAAAGTCGCGTGCGGCCATAGCGGCCCATACTTTTGCAGCCAGCATCAATGCCAAAGCTGCTCTTGGCGATGCCCCTAACTCAATCTGTTTGTGATTTCTTGTGGCAAGTACAATGCTCGATATAAATTTCAGCAATTCCTCGTCAACCACAATTTCTCTAATTGTTTTTCTCAGTTTGAGCAATCGGCTTTTTTTCAAAATAGGTTTCACTGAACCCGAAAGATCCACATGCGAAGTATAGTTAAATTTCCTGAGTAAATCAATCTCATCAGCCGGGCTGGGGTAATCAACCAATATTTTCATAAAAAACCGGTCTAACTGACCTTCCGGAAGCCTGTATGTGCCTTCCTGCTCTATGGGATTCTGAGTGGCAATAACCAGAAAAGGCTCTTCCATGAGGTAGGTTTGCCCATCAATTGTCACCTGTTTTTCTTCCATTAATTCAAATAATGCCGCCTGCGTTTTTGCAGGCGAACGGTTGATTTCGTCAATCAAAATCAAGTTGGCGAAAACTGGGCCGCGTTTATATTCAAATTCCAGCGTTTTGGGATTAAACACCGAAGTACCCAATACGTCAGAAGGCATAAGGTCAGGTGTAAACTGGATTCTTTTAAAACTGGCATCAAGTGACTGCGACAATAACTTAGCTGTCAGTGTTTTGGCTACACCCGGTACTCCTTCGAGCAATACATGCCCGCCACAAAGAATACTGGCAATCATGAGCTCAATGGTATCTTCCTGCCCCACTATTACTTTGCCAAGCTCAGCTTTGATTTTCTGTACCGACTCAGAAAGCTCGGTGAGGTCAATCCGGTTTTTGAATATTTCTTCTTCCATGTGATATGTATTTAAATACGTCTTTGTAAAAATTCATCAATTCGTTTTTAGAAATTTCTGTCGATGCATTGATAATATTGATTTGAGAGATAATCTCCTCTAAATCTTCTAATTTTCCATTTATTTTCTGAGCAATTTTCCCTGCATTTTCACGATTCAGATCTTTGGCAAAAATCCTGTATTGACTGTGTAAATACTCGTGAAATTGAACCACAATCTTATCGGCTATTAGCTTGTGGTCCTGCTGTTTCCAATACAAACTTGACAAGGCCTCTACAAAACCAAATGAGGTATTTTTGTTTTCGGGTATGATTCTAATGGGCACCTGTAATCTTCTGAAATGTATCAAAATATACAAACCTATGCCCAACAGGAAGGTCAAAATGGCCCATTTGAGAGGCGGATGTTTGCTTATTACCTGCCAAAAATAACTTTCTCCCGGTTTTTCAAATTCCGCATTGGGTCTTTGGATAGTGTGCCGCAGATAGAACTCATCCCATATTACCTTGCGTTTATCGCCTTCCAACTGTTCCCAGAGACGGTTAAAGTACCGATAGTTTTGTTTATGCAAAAGAAAATAATTGGTGAGTGTGATGGGCTTTTCCAAAAAATAAATATAACCATCGCCATAATTTACTCTACCCAATGCCAGTTCTCCCGTATTGCTTTTTGAAAGCCATTCGACCATTTCACTTTTGTCTAAAACATAAGAAGAATAACTGTTAAAATCATGGCCAGGATAGGTAAAAATTGCTTGTGATGAGTCGTTTTTTGATTTATTCCAAATGATAGAAAGGGAATCAGTGTCATAAGGAGTGGGAGGATAATTATTGTAAAACGAGGAAGCTTGCTCGGGCACCAACAATGAATCAAGAAATACCGGTGAGATATTTAAACTACTTATAAACACCAGATTACCTGCATCGACAAAATCCAGGATTCGCCAGGTTTCTTCGTCGTTGGGCAAAAAATGTGGCGAGCTTATGATCATCAATTTTTCCGAATCATCCAGTTTCTTATTGTAATCGTCAGGCTTTTCGGTGTTTATTTCATATCCTTTTTTGGCATTTTTCCTCACCTGTTCCGCAAAAAACCTGATGTCATAGGGTCGGTAAGTATTGGTAGAAAACCTCATTTTCCGGTCAAATTCTCTATTGATTACGGGTTGAGTCTTTCTGGTTAGAATGTAGGCCAATCCGGCCAAAAGCAATAGAAAAAGACTTATCAACACAATTTTAGTTTTCATAAAATTTTATTTAAAAGTGTGCTGAAATCATTTTTAAGACTTTGATACTGCAGGGAATCAAGATCAAATTCTCCAAACCATACAAAATTGTACAATCGGGTGCAATGTGAAAACTCACCGGAATATTTGGTGTTTCTAAGTTCTTTTACATAATCATGGTTGGTTTTATTGACATGAAATTTCACAAATTTTCTCTGGGCCAATTTATGAATCAGCCACAAATAGTATAGCCTTACTGCCAGCCTGTAGTTTTGAGCGTTTTCAGCCTTATTAATTTGATCTTCAAAGCCAATGCGGTCAAGTTGTTCGGTAGAATCAATTCTGGTTTCTTCTGTAATAATTTCTTCGAGTTCATCATTTTTTTTCCTGAAAAAACTAAAATCGAAATTACTTTTTATGATTATATAGATTATTCCCAAAACAAAAACTCCCAAAAACAGCCATAAAATTACTGTCAAAAAATCATCTAAATATGCAGGGATTTGTCTGGCTTCCTCCCTATCAAAGCTCTCAGGCTCTTTTTTGGTGGAGTCTATGGTAGTTTTGACTTTTGGTGGTGGCAGATTAACATACCATAATTCAGGTTCTTTTCTGATCAGATTATTAACGGTAGTGTCTCGCACAGGATTGGCAAAGACCACCTCTGAGGCAAGAAACAAAAATATTATCAATCCGAAAATTTTCATAAATCCGGTGTAGATTTCAGGTATTCTTCCAACGGGACTTTTTGACTAAGTTTTTTACTGTATATAAAAAAATAATATATGATAAAAACCCAACTAGCAATTAAAATCATAATAAGTAAGACACTGATATACAGAGGAATATTTTGAAAACCGGTATTACCTAGCCTGGTGATAAAGCTCTCAATAAAGGCCGCCAGCAAGGTAATGGGAAACACACCGATAAAGATTTTTCCACTCTCGATGAGCCCTTTTTTAAAGGCTTGCCACCGGGTAAGTGTATGAGGAAACAAAAAACTTAAACCCAGAATGAGGCCGGCCATAGTTTCCAAAACCAAACCCATAAGCTCCAATGTACCATGAAGCATGATTACAGCAAAAGCCTGATAACCCAGATTGTGCTCAAAAAACATGGTTAGAAATGTACCGACCATGAGTCCGTTTTTGAAAGTATGATAAAAAGTGCCAATACCCACCAGAGCACCGGAAATATAGATAATGAGGCCCACAAAAAAATTGTTGGAGAAAATAGTCAGGAACATTTTTAAAGGTTGCTCGCTGGCATAAATATCGAAGGGTTTTCCACGTCGAATGTTGTTTTCTGTGATTTCGACATAACCCGAGCCCAGCACAGAATCTATAAAATCAACTTCCAGTACAGAGCAAATGGCCCCTAAAATCACAAAAAGAATAAAAAATACAGAGCTGGCTATCAATACTTTACGATTATGACCGATGATGAGCGGAAAGTCGGTTTTCCAGAATGTTTTGAAGAGTGATTTTGATTTGGTTTCAAATATAGATTTGTAAATTTTTGAAGCAAGAAAATTGAGATAACTTGTGATTTTGGAATGCGGATAGTGAGATTGGGCATAAGATAAATCGCTGGTGAGGTCAATGAAATCAGAGGCCATCTCATCGGGCTGGTTTTTTTCCTCACTCTCTATCGAAAGCCATTTGGTGCGGTTGCGGTCAATAAATGTGGTTTCACGCATTTTGAATCTTAATGATTTAGCCTATTTTGTATGGTTTGGCATTGATTTTGAAAAAATTAAAAAATATGTTTGCAAGAATAAGTTTTTCCTGATAAACTTACAAAATGAATACAATAAATATTCCAACTTTTTTAAATATTGACCTGAATTTTAATCTCGCAGGTTTTGGAAGTCGTGTAGCAGCTTATGTAATTGACTGGGGTTTTAAAATCGGTTACTTTTTTCTTATCACCCAAACCTTCCGGTTTGACATTTTTTCTTCCAACTACATTTTGAGTTTTTTGGCTTTTATCCCTTTATATTTTTATACATTATTATCTGAGTGGCTTCTAAAAGGCCAGACTTTAGGCAAAATGGCCATGAAAATCAAAGTAATCGGTAACGACGGAAGTGTGCCCTCATTCAGCCAATGTGCGGTAAGATGGATGTTTCTGCTGGCCGATGGTTACATTTTTATGATTCTGATTTTAGTTTCTCCTCTTTTTGCAGGCCTTTCAGTTTTCAGTCCAGCCGTGGGGATTATAGCCATCACAAATACTAAAAATCAACAACGCCTCGGTGATCTTGCCGCCGGAACTTATATTGTAAGTACAAGAGAAAATCACTTTAGTATAGAAGATACGATTTATGCTTATGCCAACAAACGCCAAAATTATCAGATCAAATATCCGCAGGTAATAAAACTCTCTGATAAAGACATGACGATCATTCAGAATCTGATGGAAAAATCTGAGAAAAACATTGATTATCAGTTGGCATCAAAATTGTCAAAACGAGTAAAGGAAATTTTGAATATAGAAACACAGGACAATGACATTCAATTTTTGAAAGACTTACTGAGTGATTACAACCGGGTATCCATAGAAGAGTAACTAATTTTTTTAAATCACATGAATATAAAATACTATTTTGGGGGCTTTGCCCGATACGCAACCTTTGACGGCCGGGCCAGTCGTGCCGAATTCTGGAATTTTTTCTTTTTTCACCTGTTTGTTTCGTTACTGACCCCATATATAGACCAAATGTTCGAAACGTATTCTCCTGATGGCAATTATGGCATTTTCAATATTGGCTATAGGTTAATCGCATTTTTGCCCTCCCTGGCCGTTGGTTTCAGACGCATGCATGACAGTGGGAAAAGTGGAGTTAATTACATTGTTCCTATCTGGAATATAATACTTGCAGTAAGAGAAAGTGAAATCGGAGAAAACGAATATGGTCCAAATCCATACGGAATCAATGGCGAAACTGAAGACGATCTGATAAGTCAGATTGGTAATGAATCTTGATTTTAATTTGTATTGTTTATAAATCAAAATGGCGGAACCGAAAAGCCTTACAAATAGGAAAACCTCTAAAATAAAACAATTATGGCATTTAATTATTATCTCAACGCATTTAGATTTCACTACGCCGATTTTGAAGGGAGAGCCCGCAGAAGTGAATATTGGTATTTTACTTTATTTAATATTATTATTTCATATGGATTGATGGGAATGATGTTCCATGGGGAAGGAATGTATTTTATGTATTTTGTATCCGTATTATATAGCCTTGCTTCTCTGATTCCTAGTTTAGCAGTTGCTGTTCGAAGATTGCACGATATTGGCAAAAGTGGCTGGTATTTTTTGGTATTTTTGATTCCTGTGGCTGGTATTATTTGGTTACTGGTATTATTAGTTACCAACAGTCAAGACGGCGAAAATGAATATGGCCCTAATCCAAAAGGAATTGGCAACAACAACAATGACGATTCTATGATTCAGAATATAGGACAATAAGTTTTTGGAGTATTATTTACCAAAAGAGACCAAACAGATTTTTATCTTTTGGTCTCTTTTTTTATCTTTTCAATCAATGTTGATGCCCACCTTCGCCATGCACGTGGCCATGGTCGATTTCTTCAGGTGTGGCTTCTCTTATACTCAATACTTTACCTTCAAATTTGAGCGTTTTTCCGGCCAATGGGTGATTAAAATCAACCCTAACGGTCTGTTCATCAACGGAATGTACCCTACCCGTAATTTTACTGCCGTCTTCGTTGGTAAACGGAATAAAGTTGCCCAAATCCAACATATTGGCAGGCACTTCACCATCTTCTATTTTAAACATGTCCAAAGGAAAATCGGCGATGTCTTCCTCGTTAAGTTCCCCGAAACCTGCCTGTGGCTCCAACACAAAATCAAACTCATCACCTTCTGATTTACCTGAAAGCTGGTTTTCAAAATCGCCGGGTAAACCGCTGTGTCCGAAAAGGAAAACCATAGGAGCATCTTCACCGGCTACTTCTACTATTTCAAACTCATTTTCAGGACTTTCGATGTACAATTCATACGAAATGGTAACTACTTTTTTATCAGATATTTGCATAATATTAAATAATTTTAAAAAAGTAGATAAAATCCGGGATTCAAAAGATAAGGTGTGTCCTTGATTAAGAATAATAAGCTACTTTTGTATTTTTGAAATTTTCGACAAAACTACTAATAATTACCCTATAAATGTTCAAAAAAATCACTTTATCGTTCTGGCTCTTGCTGTCAGTTTTTCTTGCCTTTTCTCAAAAAAAGAACAACGATTTTAACTATTATATCAAAAAAACCAATCAATCCATAAAAATTGACGGAAAAGCCGATGAAGCTATCTGGAAACAGTGCCAGATTGCCACCGACTTTTTCCAGGTGCTGCCAATGGATACCTCAAAAGCTTTTGTCAAGACCGACGTGATGTTTACCTACGACGATAAAAACCTCTATCTGCTGTTTATCAATTACAACCATTTCAAAGGCTCCAATATGGTGGAATCGATGAAACGAGACTGGAATTTTGGACGAAATGACAACGACTTATTGTTTTTTGACACTTTTAATGACCTCACTACCGGCTTCTCTTTTGGCTCCAATGCCCGGGGTGGACAGTGGGATGGACTCATGTCAAACGGCAGTGCAATCAATCTCAGCTGGGACAATAAATGGCAGTCAGAAGTTGGTTTTGATGATGGAAAATGGGTTTGGGAAGCGGCTATTCCTTTCAAAACACTGAGATATAAAGAAGGCGAAAAAAGCTGGGGGCTGAATTTCAGCCGACTGGACCTTAAAACCACCGAAAAATCAAGCTGGACGCCCATTCCCCGACAATTTCCTACGGCCTCTCTGGCGTTTACCGGAAACCTGGTTTGGGACACTCCTCCCCCATCACCCGGAGCCAATATCAGTCTGATACCCTTTGTATATTCCGGAACCAGCAAAGATTTTTCGACCGGAAAGGATACAAAATTTGACCCGGGTGTGGGTTTTGATGCCAAAGTGGGGCTTACCTCCTCGCTCAATCTTGACCTCACGGTGATGCCTGATTTTTCGCAGGTGGAAGTGGATGTACAGCAAACCAACCTCGACCGTTTTGAGTTATTTTTCCCCGAAAGAAGGCAGTTTTTTATCGAAAACGGAGATATTTTTAACAATTTCGGTTCATCAAACTTACGACCTTTCTTTTCGAGAAGAGTGGGTCTCGATGCCCCCATTTATTATGGCTCAAAAATCAGCGGAAAGATCAATTCCAACTGGCGGGTGGGTGCCATGAACATGCTCACAGGCAAAAACACCGAAGGAGAAACCGGCTCCATGTACAGCGTGATTTCTTTGCAAAGAAAGGTTTTTAAACGGTCTTATGTCGGTGGCATTTATGTGGACAGGGAGTCTTCCTCACAAAAAGAAACCCCTGATAATCTGCAGATTGCTCCCTACAATCGCACCACCGGCCTGGAGTATTATCTGGCATCAGCCGACAACCGCTGGCAGGGAAAGGCCTTCTGGCTGAAGACTTTTTCGCCCGATATTAACCAAAACAACAATGTGAGCTCGGTCAATATCGCCTATTTGCGTAAAGAATACACGCTGGGTATGACTTATGAAAATGTGGACAGAAAAGTGGCCGGCGATGAAGTGGGATTTATACGAAGGAAAAATTATGTTTACTTTTTACCTACTGCCGAGTATTTGTTTTTCCCGAAAGGCTCCAGGATTCTTTCTCATGGCCCCAATGCCATGGTTTCGTTATATCTCAACAAAGGCTTGTTTGATACCCAGGAAAACACCAATGTGATAGGTTATAAGCTCAATTTGAGGTCACAGGCTACGTTTTCGATCTGGACTGCTACTGACTACGTGAAGCTCAACAACGACTTTGACCCGACCGGCTACAAAGGCTTTATTCTCGACTCAGGGCAGGTGCATCGCTGGAAATCCTGGGGTACGGTCTTTGCCTCCAAGCCGCAGGCTCTGTTTACATATTCGTTCCAGACCCGGTACGGTGGGTATTATGCCGATGGCAAAAGACTCCGGCTGGAGGGCGAACTGGCTTACAGGTTTCAGCCTTATGTAGCGGTGGCGTTCAGAAGTTCGCTCAACAGATTGACATTTTTTGAAGACCAGCGACTGTCAGAAAAACTGCTCAACAGCAAGCATAATCTATGGTTGATAGGCCCCAGAATTGATGTGACGTTTACCAATAAGCTGTTTTTTACCAATTTTATGCAGTACAACAGCCAAACCAACAATTTCAATGTAAACGCCCGCTTCCAGTGGCGATATAGCCCGGCCTCTGACCTGTATCTGGTTTATACCGATAACTACTACGCAGACAGCTTTATAGCTAAAAACCGTGCGATTGTACTGAAATTTACCTATTGGTGGAATGTGTAGGGTTTTTTCTTAAATTGCCCTAAAAACCTGCCCTTTTATATGAACAAACGCCAATTTCTGAAAACTATGGGCCTAAGTGCCATTTCAGCTCCGGTATTTAGCCGCGAATTTGAAAATGCTATCACTCAGCACAAAGAAACTGAGCCGCTAAAATTGGCAAAGAATGAGGATTTCTGGGCAAAAATCAGAAAGGACTATAAACTCAATCCCGATTTTATTAATCTCGAAAACGGGTACTATTGCATCACGCCAGTCCCCATCAAAGAGGCTTTTTTCAAAAATGTGGAAGAGTGCAACCTCCTGGGCTCGTATTACATGCGAAACAGCCGCTTTCCTGACAACGAGCGGGTAAGAAAGGCCCTGGCCGAGGTCGTAGGTTGCGATTTTGAAGAGCTGGTAATCACCCGCAATGCGACCGAATCACTGGATACTGTTATCTCTGGTTACGACTGGAAACCCGGCGATGAGGCCATTATGGCTGAGCAGGACTACCCTTCTATGTTGCAGCATTTTGAGTTGATGGCCCGCCGATATGGTATAAAAAACGTGGTGCTTTCGGTGCCCAATCATCCCGAAAACGACGAGGAAATCGTGAAAATGTATGAGGCAGCCATCACTCCCAAAACCCGCCTTTTGATGGTTTGTCACATCATCAATATCACGGGGCAGATTCTCCCCATCAAAAAAATCACCGAAATGGCTCACCTCCACGGTGTAGATGTGCTAGTGGACGGAGCCCATGCAGTGGGGCATTTTGAATACGAAATCAGTGAATTGGGCTGCGATTACTATGGCTCCAGCCTGCACAAGTGGCTGAGTGCTCCGCTGGGTGTGGGGCTTTTGTATGTCAAAAAAGACAAAATAAAAAACTTGTGGCCTATCTATGGTGATACAGGTTTTGCAGATACCGACATCAGAAAACTCAATCATACCGGCACTCCGGCCGTACACACCGACCTCAGCTTGCTCAACGCCATCGATTATCTGAAAATGATAAGGATTCAGCGAAAAGAAGCCCGCCTGAGATATCTGAGAGAATACTGGAGCGACAGACTCAAAGATGTGCCCAATGTTGTGATAAACACGCCGTATTCCGGTAAAACGGCCTGTGGAATCGGGAATGTTGGCCTTAAAAACATGAAGCCCGGGATTTTGGCCGAGCGACTTTTGAATGAGCATAAAATCTGGACAGTTGGAATTGATGGTCAGGGCGTACACGGCTGCCGGATCACACCTAATATTTATACTTCGACAGCCGAGCTGGATATTTTTGTAAATGCCATAAAAAAGCTGGGTAATTCCTGATTAAAAGCCTTATTTTTGAATTACCGATATACGGATAAATAAAAATAATGTGACCTTATAACAGCCTGCACTGTTTGAACACAATCAAAATTCTCAATAGGCGAAATTTTAAATTTATAAACAAATGATTTTGAGAATTTTTAGTGTGTGAGTTTGCAGGCGGTCGGCCGTTGCCGTGCAGTTTTTTTTGGAGGTACGCCTCTCCGATTCGTTTTTTTCGACTGGGCTGGCATACCAGCGGTGCCACGGTTGGCAAAAATGAAGACCCAGCCTCGCTTCAGCGTGGCGACACAAAGATTGTAATTAGGTTGTTTTTCTATTTTTAATAAAATATCATCATTAGGTAGATTAAAAGCCTAATTTAATAATTATAAATATTTGACCGTTTGACAGTATTTTTGGATTTTTTTATTTTCAAAAAAAACAATATTTGCATTAAAAGCAACGAATTCTATCATCGGAAACGTAATCATCTTAAAAACCAAAAATTACCATTTTGAATTAAACCTTTTACTGACCGACCAAGCCCGGAAATCATTCTTCTTTATTTAAGTTTTTGAAAAATAACAGAAGATTTTACCAACATGAAATTTAATAATTATTATGGTGTACAAAATTCTCATTTCATTGCTATTGATAGCCTCATTGACAAGTGGACAATCCAAAAAAGAGCTAAAGAAATTGGGGGTAAAATCGGAGACAATACTCATTAAAAAAGCGGATGGCTCGTTAGTCAAAGATAGTTTTGAACGCTATGATAAAAATGGTAACTTGCTTGAAATGACAGAATATAGTCAGGACGGAAAGGTAAAAGAAAGAAAGGTGGCAAAATACAATGCCGACAAACAAAAAACCGAAGAAGTCGTATATGACCAAAACCAGAAAGTTCTGAGTAAGGAAGTAATAAAATACAATAATTTGGGAGAAAAAACCGAAGAATGGTTATATGGGAAAGACAATTTACTAAAAACAAAAGCGGTCTTTAAATACGATTCCAGGGGTTTGAAAAAAGAAAAGAAAGTGTTTGATCCTGCGGGTAAACTGCTCCAACACAAAGTGTACCAATATGAATTTTGAAGAGATACTGTCTGAAATAAAAATCAAGGTGAGCGGGTTTGACCGTATTACGCTTCCCGAAATGGATAGTGTTAAGCTCATGGACCGTATAGACACCAAATATGTGGCACCCTTTCATCTTTTACCCGAAATCCTAACCGAAGCACAGGAATACTATAAAATACTGGAAGTCAACGGTGAACGCATCAATACCTACGACACGCTGTACTACGATACTGACAACCTTAACCTGTATTATAACCATCATTCCGGTCGCCGAAACCGCTACAAGGTTCGTTTTCGGAATTATGTAAGCTCGGGGGTGTCGTTTTTTGAAATTAAACATAAAACCAATAAAGGCCGCACTTTTAAAACCAGAATCAAGCAGCCCAATGAGTTTGAAGAAACGATAGCAGGCGAAAAAGCCGATTTTCTGGAAAATACCACACCTCTTACCGCCGAACATTTGAAAGGCAACCTTTGGGTACATTATAAAAGAATGACGCTTGTCAACAAAAATACCCCGGAGCGAATCACGATTGATATTGAGCTCAGTTTCAAAAACGAAGATCATGTGAGCCATTTCGAAAAGCTGGTGGTGGTTGAGGTAAAACAACCCAAAGCGGGGGCATCTTCCATAAAAAATATACTCAAAAAACATGAGCTCAGACCCGGGGCATTGAGCAAATACTGCCTGGGCGTAATGACCACCTACCCTGAGGTTCGTTTTAACCGGTTTAAAAGAAAATTTTTACATCTAAAAAAAATAATTTCTCAATATGACTCTTTTGCAACAGCTGGCCTCTGAAACCGCCACTTTTCAATGGTTTGACAAGGTTTCCATTAAGTTTTTATCGCGTTTCCTGGTCGATATCGTAGCGGTATTTATCCTGATCAGGTTTATTTATTACCGAAATTACCGCCGTACCGACCTGTTTTTGACCTATTTCGGGTTCAACATCATTATATTTCTTATCACCTATCTGCTCAACAAAGTTGAAATGAGTATGGGAGCTGCTTTCGGGCTTTTTGCGGTATTTTCTATGCTCCGCTATCGTACCGAAAACATCTCGGCCAAAGACATGACCTATCTGTTTCTGGTGATTGCCCTGGGCTTGATCACAGCCATCAGTAAAGGAAGCTGGGATGACCTCAGCATTATGAGTGCCATCCTTTTGGCACTGACTGCCCTTTTAGAAAGTAATGTTTTGATCAAAAAACAACACGCCAAACTTGTTACTTACGACAATATCGCTTTGATAACACCCGATAAAAATGAGGAACTTTTGGCAGACCTTCGTGCCCGCACCGGACTTAATATTCATCGGGTTGATATCCAGGAATACGATTTTTTGAAGGATTCCGTTGAAATGATGGTTTTTTATAACGATTAAAATCAAATATTTACTTTTAATGAAAAAAATAATAGTTGCATTTTTTATCTTCTCAGCTTTTCAGTCAGTGGCACAGGACGGCGTAGGTTTGAGGTCGGGAATAACGGTAGAAAAGAAAATAACTAAGAAATTTAGTGTTGGGGTTACGGCTCAGGCAAGGTTCAATGGTGATATCAGCTATTTGCAAACCTACCTATTCGAGGCTGGTGCAGGTTACAAACTGCCCCTAGGTTTTGATATTTCGGCTTATTATCGCAATGCCAACCGCCGTAAAGATGAAACCAAAGAATATAAAATGCGACACAGGTTTTATGTAGATTTGGGTTATGGCAAAAAGTTAGGGTTTGTAAAGCTAGAAAACAGGCTTCGCTACCAGCATCAATACAAAGACAACGACGGGGTTACGGAATTTGACGCCAGCTATTTCAGAGACAAAATAGAGGTGTCGTTTCCCAATAAATCTAAATTCACGCCTTACATTTCCAATGACTTTTTCATTAATACCAGCACTGGTTTTGATCAGATTAGACCTAAAGTGGGTGTAGGATATAAGTTTAACAAAAAGCATGCTCTTGATTTGGGTGCTTTCAAAGACTTTGATGTGGTTGGAACCGAAAAGTACAGTCCGGTTCTGGTAGTCAATTATAAGTTTAAGTTCTGATTTATAAAGCTTTAGCAAAAAAGCATATTTCGAAGTCTAAATAATATTGTTAAAAACAGTGTTAATGGCCCCGAAATATGCTTTTTGTCATTTTAAATCTGATTACTAATACTTACATTTTGAAATAAAATCAAAAAATCATGTAAATCTGATTTTTAACCCAAAAAGCTCAATATACATTCTGGCGAAATAATACCGAAAGGTCGGCTCCGTTTGAAAATAGCTATGACGAGCATCGAAAAACCTATCGAGATAGGTTTACAGATGTTCGGAAATAGGTATGAAGCCAAATTTTATTGCAGCCGATTTTCTAATGAGTTTTTTGGGTTTTACCCAAAAGTACATCAAAAGATAAACTATTTTTTTTCCACCTAAAATAAATATAAGATGAAAACGCCAAAAATATTAAGGCAAATAAAGGCCGAAAACCCAATAATGTATTTACAGTCAGATGTCAATTACACTATTTTCTATTTAAAAAATGGTAAAAAATTGATTTCGGGATATACCTTAAAGCACTTTGAGCATCTGGAAGAATTTGAAAATCTGATAAGAATAAACCGCCATGTAATACTCAACTCCGACTTTGTAGTGCAGGTTTCTCAAAAAAACAAAACGCATTTTCTCGAACTCGAAAACGGCCAGATTTTTCAACTTTCAAGACGACAGGACCGAAAGGTTTTTAAAGAAAACTTTGGATAGAATTACTTATTTAAATACTGTCAAACGGATAAATCAAATCAAATGTGGCCTTATAACAGCCTGCACTGTTTGAACACAATCAAAATTCTCATTAGGAGAAAATCTAAACTCATAAATAAATGATTTTGAGAATTTTGAGTGTGTGAGTTTGCAGGGTGCAGTTTTTTTTGCTTCGTTTTTTTTCGAAAAAAAATGAAGGCCCAGGCGGCAGCCGACACAAAGAATTTAATAAGTTGTTTTTCTATTTTTAACAAAATATCATCTAAATGTAAATTTGGGTCTATTTTTTAAGTTAAAAAAAAATAACCGATTGACAGTATATTTAAAATTAGGCTAATCCATATCAGATTGCCAAATCGCGAGAGCCAGTCTGATTTTGCCGTAATCGACATTACCTTCAAAATGCTCAAATATGGGCTTCAAAGGTTCTCCAAACAGATATTTTAACTCTTTGGCAGCATCTACTATGGCATTTAGATCCCAGGAATCTATCAATTTTGACAGATCAATATCAGCCCCATTTTCTTTCATTTTTATCAAATGTGAAGCTATGGTTCCGGCCGTAAAACCCCGTTGCTGGGCTATCTCTTCAATGCTCATGCCCTCTTTGAAAAGCTCATATGTGACCTCATAAGTCAGGCCTTTAGGTAAGCTTATTTTTTCATCAGATTTTGATTTAATAAATTCCAGAATCTCCTTGATAAACACCTCTCCGTACCTCCGGAATTTCTCCTGACCTACACCTGACACCGCCTTAAACTGAGCCTCGCTGATGGGCTTTTTCTGGGCCATTTCTGATAGCGTAGCATCGTTAAATACCACATAAGGAGGCACTCCCATGGCATCTGCAATTTGTTTTCTCAAAATTCTGAGTTTTTCAAACAGCTCATTTCTGATAATATCCGATTTCCGCGGGCTGGCTTTTAGTTTTTCTTCTTCCTGCTCTGCCTGACGCTCAGCAGGTGATATATATTCCGAAATCTCCACTTTTCTATGACCCTTCAAAATCTGCCAGCTCACTTCATTGAGTTTAAAGACGTGCCCTTCGTCATAAGCGATATCAAAAGCTCCATAGTTGAGCAATTGCAAAATATAATCATACCACACTTCTGACCTCAGGTCCTTCCCTACTCCAAAAGTCGGAATCTGGTCAAAGCCGGCTTTCATGATGGTTTGGTTTCTACTGCCACGCAATATATCCACAAGATTAGTCAGGGCAACTTTCTCATTTGTTCTAACTATGGCCGAGAGTGCTTTTTGTGCAATCACGGTGGCATCAAACTGGCGGCGGGGATTTTTGCATACATCACAATTCCCGCAGTTTTTCCCTATATCTTCATTGAAATAGCTGATTAATATCCTCCTCCTGCAAATATTGGCTTCGGCATATTGCCGCATCCGCTCAAGTTTTGCATTCATGAGTTCTTTTTGCTCATCAGGCATTTCGGAGTCCTGAATCATGCGGTTACGCTGGATTACATCGGCAAAACTGTAAAAAAGAATGGTCTTAGTGGGAAGTCCATCTCTTCCGGCCCTACCGATTTCCTGATAAAAACCTTCCACATTTCCAGGCATATTGTAATGAATAATCCACCGCACATTGGATTTGTCAATGCCCATACCGAAAGCGATGGTGGCCACAATAATGGGCACTTCCTCAGTGATAAACATCTCCTGCACTTTTGAGCGTTTGGCTGCATCCATTCCGGCATGGTAGGCTTTGGCTTTAAAACCCAGGGAATTTAAGTCTTCGGCAACATTTTCAGTTGATTTCCGGCTCAAACAATAAATAATGCCTGAAGTATTGGGCATTTTACTGATAATCTGCTGAATCTGTTTGATACGTTGACGGCCGGGCAATACTTCGAGGCTCAGATTAGGCCTGTCAAAACTGCTTATATAGATATTTTCTTCATCAATGTTGAGCTGTTTACAGATATCCCGACGTGTTACTTTATCTGCTGTGGCGGTCAATGCCAACACGGGTACACCAGGGAAATAATCTCTCAGCACAGAAAGTTGGCGATATTCGGGTCGGAAATCATGCCCCCAGCTTGAAATACAGTGGGCTTCGTCAACGGCAATCAGGCTCAGGCCCAGTTCCTGTAAAAACGGAAGCGTATTTCCCGAAAAAATCCTTTCCGGTGCAATGTAGAGCAATTTCAATTCACCCAATTTTGCCGCCCACTGTACCCGATCCTGCTCTTCGGGAGCCAAGCTGCTGTTGAGAAATGCAGCTTGCACACCATTGGCTTTCAATCCTTCCACCTGATCTTTCATCAAAGCTATCAATGGGCTGACCACCAAAGTCAAACCAGGCTGCATTATAGCCGGAATCTGATAACAAATGGATTTTCCACCTCCGGTCGGCATAATCACCAGTGCGTCTCTTTTATTTAATACTTCTTCGATGATTTCAGATTGCAGAGGTCTGAATTCATTGTATCCGAAATACTTTTTTAGTATGGAATTTTTGTTCATGATTTCAAAAAAATTATCTTTTTCTTTTTTTTGTGATTTTAGTTTCGTTTTCTAATAGGCGTGCAACTATGATTTTTTTAATTAATATTTCGGGAATCTCTTCATCAAATTTAAATCTGATTGTGTTTTTGGCAAAATCAAGACCTTCCATTTCGGATCTGAATTCCAGAAAACCTGAATTGTTCATAGCATAAAAAGCCACATGATTTTTCGTATATCCTATCGCACAAAGTACCCCAAAATATAGGTATGTGGGTATTCCATAACTTATTACTTCTTCGGCTTCGGGCACAACTTCTTTGATAATTGCCTGTAATTTCCTCATATTTTTTAGGCAAATTTCAGGAGCACGCAAAAAGAATTCTTCGTGATTGGAAGCGTATGGCCTGGTTATCATTTTTTGAAAATTTACATTTTCTTTAGTTTAATAATAATACCTTTTCCTGTACCCGGATTTATGGTGTCGGATAAGTATCCTTCTTTTTCAAATCTCAAAAGCAGTTCGGGACAGTCTGATGCCGGTCCTATTTCTGACTTTTCAAAATACCCGTTTTGATCTGTTAAATCCTCTGTGTCATAAGCGGCAATATTTTGAACTTTTACGCCTGAAAGAGGCAGACCGCTGGCAGCATCAACTACTGTTCCGGATGCACTTTGAAAGCAGTCGCAACTGATAAGGAAAAGAGAAATTAGAAGCAGACCTTTTTTCAAATCAAAAATATCTTTTCCCAAAACTAAAAAATATCCTTAACAAATGCTAACAACGAAAAAGCTCCCCGGAAAATCCGAAGAGCTTTTTAACTTTTCTGGTCGAATAAATAATTAATTAAAAACAAATAAAGAATTTTTCATCAGAAAAAACCGGTTTGGTTACCCTCCCACGGTTTTCCCAATAACCTCAAATATGTTCTCGAATTAAATATACTGGTTAATAATCATTTCAAACAGCTCTTGTTTGCCGCTGATTTGAGCGGGTTCACCAACTTCTTTGGCAATTTTGGCAAGATCTTCAAGGCTCAATTCACCTTTTTCAAACTTAGCACCGTTACCGGTATTAAACGAAGCATAACGCTCGTCACGAAGTTGGGTATATTTTGATTTGGTCAAAATAGCATCGGCAGCCAAAAGGGCTCTTGCAAAAACATCCATACCACCAATATGTGCGATGAATATATCTTCCAAATCTGTTGAATTACGACGGGTTTTTGCGTCAAAGTTGATACCACCTGTTTTGAAACCACCGTTTTCAAGAATCACCAACATGGCCTCGGTCAATTCGTAAACATCAACCGGAAACTGGTCAGTATCCCATCCGTTTTGGTAATCACCGCGGTTGGCATCAATGGATGAAAGCATACCAGCATCAGCTGCCATTTGCAGTTCGTGAGCAAATGTATGACCAGCCAATGTAGCGTGGTTAACTTCGATATTCAGACCGAAATCTTTATCCAAACCTTGAGCTCTTAAAAATCCGATAACTGTCTGAGCATCAAAATCATACTGATGTTTTGAAGGCTCGGCAGGCTTAGGCTCAATATAATAAGTGCCTTTGAAACCTTGTTTGCGGCCATATTCAGAGGCAGTTCTTAGAAACTGTCCCAAATGGTCAAGTTCTTTTTGGGTTTTGGTATTCAGAAGCGACATGTAGCCTTCTCTACCTCCCCAGAAAGTGTAACCTTCGCCACCCAAAGCGATTGTAGCGTCGATACAGTTTTTAACCTGTAATCCGGCATGAGCCACTACTTCAAAGTTGGGGTTGGTTGAGGCCCCGTTCATATAACGAGGGTTTGAAAATAGGTTTGCTGTACCCCAAAGCAACTGAGCTCCGGAAGCTTTTTGTTTGGCCTGGGCGTATTCCACCATTTTGGCCAGATTTGATTCATATTCTGCTAATGAACTTCCTTCAGGAGACATATCTACATCATGGAAACACCAGAATTTTGTACCTAATTTTGTAAAAAACTCAAATGCGGCATCCATTTTTTCATGAGCTGCCTGCAATTTGTTGGCATTGCTATCCCAAGGGAAATTCTTTGTACCTGGTCCAAAAGGATCGCCACCAGTACCACAGAATGTATGCCAGTAAGAAATAGCAAATCTCATGTGCTCGGCCATAGTTTTTCCGGCAACTACTTTATTTGCGTCATAATATTTAAATGCAAAAGGATTATCTGATTCTTTTCCTTCAAATTTGATTGCTTCTTTTATAAATGGGAAGTACTCCTTTTCACCCAGAGTTACCTTTAGACTAGACATATTCTATATTATTATTTCAAGTTAAAATATTAAAAAACTTTATTAAGTGTCAAAATTACATTTATGATTTGTTTTTCCAAAACATTTTTTAAATTTTTTCTAAATTTTTTTTTAAGCGAATCAATTAAATAGTTAATTCTAAAATATTTGGCAAAAAATATGACCAAAATGCCCCTTATTTGAAATAATTTTGAATTCGTAATTAAAAACAATGAACCGACTTGACCGTCTTTCTGCCATTCTGATTCAACTACAATCCAAAAGAATTGTAAAAGCTCAGGAAATTGCTGACCGATTTGAAATCAGTCTCAGAACCGTTTACCGTGACATCAGGTCACTTGAGCATGCCGGAATCCCGATTATGTCAGAAGCAGGTATTGGATATTGGCTCATGAAGGAGTACAGGCTTCCGCCTGTCCATTTTACTGAGCATGAAGCCATGGCTTTTGTTACTGCTGAAAAATTGGTTTTGAAAATGACTGACACTGAAACCACCAAAAATTACCAGTCGGGTCTTTTTAAAATCAAAGCGGTGCTGGGTTCAGAAATTCAGGAAAAAGCCAATGATGTAGGCGAACATATTGCAATGGTAAAAAATCAATACCTTCCTGACTCAGTTCCTGAAAACATTCAGTTGAAAACAATTCTTGATGCCGTTTTAAATAAAAATCTTATAAAAATTGAATATCTGACTAATGCTTTTTTACAGGTAAATACCAGAACTATTGAGCCTGTGGGAATTTACGCCCAGGGTAATTACTGGTATTTAGTGGCTTTTTGTCAGCTGAGAAACGATTACCGAAACTTTAGGTTGGACAGGATTATTAAAAGTGAAGTTCTAAAAGAGCGGTTTCAGCAAAAACATCCGGCGTTACAATCATTCATTGAAAATACCTCCTCAGAAAAAAATCTGACTAAAGTTGTCATCAGATTTGACCGCCAGCACTTCAGATATCTGGGTGACCAACATTATTATATGGGTTTTGTTTCACAAAAAGATCTGGGGGAACAAATAGAAATTACTTTTCTGAGTGGTAACCTTATTGGCTTTTCGGTGTGGTTTATGTATTTGGGTGCTGTGGCAGATATCATTGAACCGGTAGAACTAAAAGAACTGGTAAAAAAGAATGTAGAAAAAGTAACCCTGAGACTTAATGGCTGAAAATCTAATAATTACTGAAAGAGAATATGTTATTGAAAAGTTTCCGGGTAAAGGTGGCTGGACTTATATCAAATTAGAAGTAATTCTAAATAAGGAATATTCAAAAGGAGGTTGGACCAAAATCCGCGGAAAAATAGACAATGAGATCATCGAAGGATACAAAATAGCACCTATGGGGCAGGGCATTTCGATGTTGCCACTTAAAGCCGACCTCAGAAAAAAGTTGAACAAAGGCCAAGGAGATAAAGTTTTCGCCCGGTTGGAATATGATTTAAGCACTTACATGGTGCCCGATGAAATCATGGAATGCCTGGAGCATTTTCCTGAGGCCAGAAAATTCTTTTTATCTATGACCGAATCAAACCAGCGGTATTTTGTGGATTGGATTGCAGAGGCTAAAAACGATGAAACCAAAGTCAATAGAATAAATAAAGTAATCGACAGACTTTTGGAAGGAAAAAGGATGTATGATTTATAAAAAAACAAAACCCTACTGACATACTGTTGACATTCGGTCATCATACTTTTGATAAAAAAATCAGAGGTATGGAAAAGATAGATCTTACAAAAAAACACAAAGATTACTTCAATGCGGGCACCAAACCTTTCCTGGTTGAGTTTGGCTCATACAATTTTCTTCAAATCTGTGGCAAAGGCGATCCCTCATCTGAAAATTTTGCTGCTGACATTCAGGCTCTTTACAGTTTGGCCTATGGATTAAAACCGGCATATAAACCCCGCGATTTTGTAGTTTCCAAACTGGAAGGGTTATGGTTTTTTGATGAAAAAAAATATCCCGGACTCACTGTCGAAAACTCTTCGATACTAGTTCCCCGGTCGGAATGGGAGTATAAACTTATGATTATGATGCCCGATTTTGTAGAAAAAAATAATGTGGAAAAATACAAAGAATGGATAAGCCAGAAGAAAGGAATCGAAAGGGTCAAAGCCATTGAATTTGTGACCATAAATGAAGGTTTGTGTGTGCAAATGATGCACATAGGTCCTTTTTCAACCGAACCCGAAAGTTTTAAACTCATTCAGGATTTTTGTAAAAAAGAAAATTTGGGCAAGAATGGCCTGCATCATGAAATCTACCTTTCAGATTTCAGGAAAACGGCTCCTGAAAAACTAAAAACAATATTGCGAGAACCGGTCAAGCGATTGACGATTTAACGATTGATTCGATTTATGATTGATGATTTAACAATTTTGGATTTACGATTAAAAAAAAAGAATTTTTTACAAATCAAATTATAAAACTATGATGACATTTATTGAAGCTTTTAAGAAAGAGTTGGCACAGGAAGGTGTACAAACCCGCCGAATGCTGGAAATAATCCCTGCCGACAAAATGGACTGGCGACCACACCCAAAAAGCATGGATATCAGAACTTTGGCTACTCACCTGGCCGAAATTCCGGATATGATTACCAACGGTCTTTTGCATCCAAAATGGGACTTTGCCGAAGGCGGCTGGCAACCTCAAAAATTTGATACGGCCGAAGAGATGGTGGCCCGCTTTGATGAGTGCCTTTCCCAAGCTACTGATGCCCTCAATGCCTCCACAGATGATATCCTGCAAGAAAAATGGTTACTTTGCTCCGGTGACCAAATCTTCATGGAACTCGAACGCTGGGAAACATTCCGCCATGCCATGGGTCAAAATGCCCACCATCGTGCCCAGTTGCAGGTTTGCCTTAGACTTCTGAATATTCCGGTGCCGGGTCCTTATGGTCCTAGTGCCGACGAAATGGGGGAATGAGTCTTAAGTTTAGGTTTTAGTTTTAAGTTTAAAGACCATCTTCGGATGGTCTTTTTATTTTGTTAAACTTTTTGTAAAAAATACTTGATTAAAAGTAAAATATAGTTTACATTTGGTAAAATATGTTTTACTTAAAATTATAAAATAATGGATGCCAGATTTTTGTTTCCTCATCGTTTGAAAATTTATGGAGTAGTTTTAGCAATTCCATTTTTGGTTCTAAGTTTCTTTTGTTTGTTTTATGAATTTCAATTTGAGTTTTTGACACTTAAAGTTCCGGGCTTTTTACATTTTGATTTTAATATTAATTCAAATGATATATTTGTTAAAGATTCACCGAATTTTCTTAACCTAACCAATGATTTTGCTCTACTAGGAACAACGGTTTCTCTTTTGCTGATAGCTTTTTCAAAGCATCATAAAGAAGATGAATATATTTCGAAAATCAGGTTAGAGTCGCTTCAGTGGGCACTTTATGTAAATTATGGGCTATTGCTTATTGCCACCCTTGTGATTCATGGATTTACTTTTTTATTTGTGCCTTTTTTAAATATTTTCACACCCTTAATTATATTTATTTTTAGATTTCACTTTTTAGTTTATTCGGATAAATAAATGAAAAACAAACTTAAAATCGAGCGGGCAATATTGAATATTACGCAATCCGAATTAGCTGATAAAATAGGTGTAAGCCGACAGACAATAAATGCTATGGAAAGTGGGAAATACGTACCGTCAACAGTTTTGGCATTGAAGATTGCCAGATTATTTCAAAAGCCTGTTGAAGAGATATTTATTCTTGAAGAATCAGATTGATTTTCCTTTCTTTCATTTCGAAATGATATTACAAAATGGCGTAATTTTTCGATTATATTCTAAAAAAATGGCGTATTTTTTCGATTATATTCTAAAAAAAAGGCGTAATTTTTCGATTATAAAAAATAATTGATATATATTTGAGCATAATTTTGAATGAATATGATCAAAAGAATGCTCTTAAATAACCTTGTACAGCAGTGCTTTAAGGGAAAAGTTATTATGCTTTTGGGAGCAAGACAGGTAGGTAAAACTACTCTTTTACGCACATTGACACAAACCATTGGCAAGCCGTTTAAGTGGTTTAATGCCGATGAGGCTGACATTTACAGAGCGTTTTCTGATGCTGACACCAGCACTCAGCTGATGGGATTAATAGGCAATGATACCGAACTGGTAATCATTGATGAAGCCCAGCAGATACAGGACATTGGAAAGAAAATCAAATTAATTTACGACAATTACCCTCATATTCAGGTAATTGCTACGGGCTCTTCGGCACTTGATCTGATGGACAAAACCGCCGAACCCCTTACCGGTAGAAAGCGGGAGTTTCAACTTTTCCCGGTCAGTTTTCAGGAATTAACAGATACTTTAGGAACGCTTGAGGCCAAAAGGCTTTTACATACCCGCCTGGTTTTTGGATCATATCCAGAAATAATCAACAACCCCGGAAATGAGAAGGAAGCTCTGCTCGAAATTTCGAAAAGTTACCTTTACAAAGACCTGCTGATGATTGACGGCATCAGGAAAACGGCGGTATTGGAAAAACTACTGCAAGCTTTGGCATTTCAGGTGGGGCAGGAAGTAAACTTCAACGAACTGGCAAGACTGATTGGAAATATTGATACTGCTACAGTAGAAAAATATATCGATTTACTCGAAAAAGCGTTCATAGTATTTAAGTTACCAGCCCTTAGCCGAAACCTGCGGAATGAGCTCAAAAAAGGCAAGAAATACTATTTTTATGACAATGGCATCAGAAATGTACTCATCAGCAATTACAATCCGGTAGATTTGCGGGCTGACGTGGGGGCATTGTGGGAGAATTACCTGATTTCGGAAAGGAAAAAACGGAATGCCTACACCAGTCACACCCCCAATACGTTTTTCTGGCGTACCCGCGACCAGGCCGAAATTGACTATATCGAAGAAACCGGCGGGATGCTAAATGCCTACGAAATCAAATGGAAAAACCAGAAAGTGGGCTTTCCGAAGTCTTTTTTACAGGCTTACCCTGAGCATACTACACAGGTAATTACAAATGAAAATTATGGGGAGTTTGTGGTATAGGAAATAAAATGCCGAACCATAGGTGCAGATTATTCTTTTTCGTTAATAAACTGAATAGCAAAATCCAATACTGTATCTTTTCCAAGACTAAAATCACTCAAAGATTGATTAACAAAAATATTCGGAGAAATTCCAGTTCTTTGAGTTGAAACATCATTTGGAAATCGAAAATCTATTCCTGTAAAACCAATTTCTATGTCACCAATTAGATTACAAATTGCAACATTCCCGTTTGAACCTGAGGTATTTGAACCAATCAAAATAGAATTTTTACAATATGCCATCAAAGCCATAATATTGGTTTCGCCAAAAGAATTCGCTCTTTCATTAACTAAAATGATTGCTTTTCCCATAAAAGGCTTTCTAAAAGTGGGAACAATCTTCTTTGCATTCTCTCTTAAAAGGCCTGAAATCTTTAAAGCTATTTCAAAAGATGACCCATAATAATTATCCTGTCCATAAATAAAATAACCTGGAATCTTAAAAAACGGATAATAATAAGAAGCAACACTCTTTGGTTTACCATTTAACAAATAACCATAACGCAAAACAGCCAAACTTGCATAACCCCGGCAATCAAAAATAATAAATTCTTTATGCTTTAATTTTTTGATTGCTCTGCCAAATTCAAAGTAGCCAATTTCTGATGCATTAATGAACCCAATTTTTTCTGAAATGTCTTTAGAAATAATTAATTCTTTATAATAATCATCCAAATTGATCTTTTCATCTTTAATTTTCTTGGAACTAACCTTAATTGAATCATTAAAAGTTAAGCTTACTGAATCGTTTAACAAGGTTGGTAGACTCCTGGAAAAATTAAAAAAAGCAATCCTAGAATTAGACTGAGAATGATATTTTAAAAAAGTTTGGAAAGCTGAGTCTACAGAAATTTCATTAATCTTGGTTAATAAAGCACCTTTTTTTAATGGTATCGATATCCTAACACTGTCATTTAAGATTGAAAACAGAACAATTTTATTTTCAATCGCTTTAAAACCTAATGGGTGTCTTAAATTATTATCTTTTTTATTTTTTTGCTTTACAAAAACATGAGAATCCCTCAAAATAGTGGTTAGGGACATCAATTCCATTTTAAAATTATTGTCATTATTCACCGTTAAAAATGATGGTAAATTATCATTCAAAACATTATCCCAATTTTTATCTATAGATTTGAGATGAGGATAATAATATTTAATTACATTCCAAAACTGAAAAAAACCAACCAGATATTTTAAATTACTTTGAGTGGAGTCACTTTTGAGAAAATTTTTGTGATTAATTACTTTTGACTTCTCAGTCAGATTGAAGCTTTTATTATTTTTTGGTATATAAGAGTTAATTATGCTATAAATCTTTCTTTTATTTTCTGCACTAAACGCTTCATTATTAATCCAAAAAAAGTCATTTCGGTTTTCAAATTTTTGGCTTTTCAGATATTTATTAAACCTGATAAAATCTATTGAGTCACCTTTAATACTTTTTGTTTTGAAAGCATCTAAGTATCTGTTTAATAACACATTAATATCATCATTAAAATCATTTTTTTCTACAAAACTATAGGTGTAATCTTCAATATTCAGTTTTCCACTTGCACATTCCTTCGAAAAATATTTTACCACGCCGTAAGCACGGCAAATTGTAATATAATTGTCAAATTTTGGGGTATTTGAAAATGATTTTAAAGGCAAGTTAATAAGTAATAATAAAATAAAAAGTCGCATTTCAATCAGTTTTATTTACAAAGAAAAAACTCTTTAAAACAACAAACTCCACACCAGAACCCCTAAAATCGAACTTAAAACGGAATACGTACATAAAACTCTGGGTATTGACTATTCATAAAATGAATTTCTTGCTTAAAAAACCAAGAATAACCTATTAATAATCAACCAAAATAAGACTTTTAAATTTCAGCCAAACGTATTTTACGATACTGAATACTCATGTCATTGCCCGGGTGCAATTGTATGCCGATGGGCCCTGTATTGGGTATATTTTCGGAGGTATAGGTCATCACTTCTATTCCGTTTAGCCAAACAGTATAGGTTTGACCCAAAACTTTAACTTTTAAAGTATTCCAGTCGCCAACTTTCAATATTCCTTCGGTTTTGGCCTCAACAGGGTACCTTTTGCCCGGTATATAGGGTGAAGCCGTAAGGTCTCTTTTTAGCGACCCCGAAATCCCAATCTGTATCTGGTCGTTTTCTCCCCTCAAAAAAATTCCTGAATCCACTACCCCACTCACATCCTTATATTCAACTTCAACGATAAAGTTTTTATAAGTTTTTTGCGTCCAAAGAATACTTCCTTTGCGGTCATCGCTGCTTTTTACCAAAAGCATTTTGTCTTTTACCGACCAGTTATCGTAATTAGGATTAGGGACAATCCATCCATCAAGGTCTTTGTTATTAAAAATCTTTCTGAGTTTTTGTCCATGTGTAACATGACAAAAAGAACCAATCAAAAAAATAAAAATTAAGCTTCTCATAATTAACGTTTTAAAATAACAAACTCCCCACCACAGCCCCTAAAATCGGACCTACAACCGGAATCCAGGCGTATGACCAGTTGCTGTCGCCTTTGCCGGCAATAGGTAACAAAGCATGGGCTATTCTTGGCCCCAAATCGCGGGCAGGATTGATAGCGTAACCAGTAGTGCCACCGAGGGCATTTCCAATTACTAACACCAGCATGCCTACCAAATAGGGAGATAAACCGGAGCCTTGTGAGGCATAAATAGAAGAAACACCTACAAATAAAATAAATGTACCCAAAAACTCTGCGAAGAAATTGGAAGGGGTATGTTTAATGGCCGGAGAAGTAGCAAAGACACCCAATTTTGCTGCTTTATCTTCTGTAGCTTCCCAATGGGGGTAATAAAACAACCATGTGAGGGTGGCACCAAAAATAGCTCCCAGCATTTGTGCAGCAATAAAAGGCAAAACATTACTCCAATCACCTGATTGAAAGGCAAATGCAATGGTAAGTGCCGGATTGAGGTGAGCAGCTTCACTGCCAAATTTTTGAGCTACAAAAACGCCAAAAGTTACCGCCATAGCCCATGCAGTTGTAATTACTATTAATCCGGAATTTTGTCCTTTGGTTTTCGAAAGTAAAACGTTGGCAACTACGCCGTTACCAAATAAAAGGAGCACAAGCGTGCCCATGAATTCGCCTAAAAATGGTGAAGGTTCAAGCATTTGAGTATATTTTAAGGTTGATTTTGGAAGCAATTTAGTAATTTTGCCTTTTAATAAGCAAAATATGACGTTAAATTCTCTAAACGCAATTTCACCGGTTGATGGCCGTTACCGCCGCCAAACCAGTGATTTAGCCGAATACTTCTCTGAGTTTGGATTAATCAGGTATCGTGTAAGGGTCGAAATCGAGTACTTCATTGCACTCTGTGAGCTTCCTTTGCCACAGCTGAGTACTTTTGACAAGGTTTTATACCCGGCTCTGAAGAAAATCTATGGAGAATTTACCGAGCAAGATGCCCTGGAAATCAAAGAAATTGAAAAAACCACCAATCACGACGTAAAAGCAGTGGAATATTTCATCAAGAATAAATTTGAAGGTCTCGGTGTCGGTCAGTTTTCGGAGTTTATCCATTTTGGTCTTACCTCACAGGATATCAACAATACAGCTATACCGCTTTCAATCAAAGATGCCCACGAGAAAGTAGTGCAACCGGCATTAATAGAAGTGATGCTCAAAATCAAAAACCTGGCCACTGAATGGAATCATATTCCGATGCTGGCCAAAACCCATGGGCAACCGGCTTCTCCTACCCGATTGGGCAAAGAGCTCAATGTGTTTGTGGAGAGATTGGTCAATCAGGTAGGCCTGCTGGCTTCAATTCCGTATTCTGCTAAGTTTGGTGGAGCTACCGGCAATTTTAACGCCCATCTTATAGCTTTCCCTGAACACGACTGGGTGGCTTTTGGGAATGATTTTGTAAACGGAATTCTGGGTCTCAGCCGCAGTCAAACCACAACCCAAATCGAGCATTATGATAACCTTGGAGCTTATTTTGACAATCTGAAACGCATCAATACCATACTAATTGACCTTTGTCGGGATGTGTGGCAGTATGTGTCCATGAATTATTTTAAGCAAAAAATCAAAGCGGGTGAAATTGGTTCATCGGCCATGCCACATAAGGTAAATCCTATTGATTTTGAAAATGCAGAAGGAAATCTGGGAATTGCAAACGCCCTTTTTGAGCATTTTTCAGCCAAATTGCCCATTTCGAGGCTGCAAAGAGACCTCACTGATTCTACTGTTCTTCGTAATGTTGGAGTTCCGCTTTCGCATACCATAATTTCCTTGAAATCAATATTGAAAGGACTTGAAAAACTCGAACTCAACGAGGCAGCCATCAAACAAGATCTGGACGACAACTGGGCAGTGGTAGCTGAGGCGATTCAGACGGTGTTGCGTCGTGAAGGATATCCGAAACCTTATGAGGCCCTGAAAGACCTTACCCGTAAGAATGAGAAAATCACTGAAAAAGCTATCAGAGATTTCATCGAAACGCTTGATATTTCTGACAAAGTGAAATTTGAACTGAAGCAAATCAGTCCGTTTAATTATACGGGAATTTAAAACCTGAATGTAGGTCAGCACCGAAGGTCAGACCGGTTCACAAGATAAATACTGCGTGAGGGAGAAAAATAACCTTGGTTAATTCCAAACGTAGGTCAGCACCGAAGGTCAGACCGGTTCACAAGATAAATACCGCGTGAGGGGGTGAGCGGCATGTTTGAGCCCCCGCACCACGCTATAGGCGTGGGAGGAGGCGAGTAGCGAACACCCGACCTCCTTTTGTGGAGACTTAGCGAAACAAAAGGAGGGCACGCCCAAAAAAATCAATACAGTGTTTAACCCAAAAATCTCAACAGGATTTCGATTCCGAGTCATAAATACTTCAAAATAAATTAGTTTCGGTAAAATTTTAGTCAAAAAGAGGTCACTAAAAGCAGTGCTTTTTCTTCCCAAAATTTTACTTCCAGCAAATTGATTTTATTGTATTTAAGTCTCTCATCATGAAACCTTTTGAGATTTTCGGGTTTACAGTTCAAATTTATTCTCGCCGCTTTTCAATGGCAACGTTTTTCCGGCAAAAACAAATTTCCCACTTACTCCTACCGGAAGTTTGATGATACTTTTAAGTTTGCCATTTTCTATTTTGTAGTTTACAGCAAGTTCGCCGGCGGGATGCGGAATGCTTCCCGAGGCCTCTTTGAGTTTCCCTAAAATGGGTTCGATTCTGACTTTTGAAAAACCCGGGCCGTCGGTGTCGATTCCCAAAACTGTACGGTAAAACTCGATGTTGGGGTGGGCACTCCAGGCATGGCAGTCGGAGCGACTTTTGGTGGGGTCGGTCATTTCGGGCCAGGTGCTTAGACCCTGATCCATAGCGGCATCCCAGAGATTGAGGTAGTCGAGGTAGTCGTTCATGAGACCAGCCTTGCGGGCAGCCAGATGCAGGTAATATTTAAAATAAATACTGCAAGGCATCAATGAGTTGTCGCTCAAGGTTTTCTGCATTATTTCTTTGGCTTCCTGTCCGACAACAACCCCTGTAAGCACTGCCAGCACATTGGGATGTTGACTGTAGTGTTTCCACTCGGGTGTGTCGCTAAACAAGCCTTTTTTGGTATCAAAATACTTTGGTTTTATGGCAGATTTGAGTTTCAAAATTTTGGCTTTATAAATGGCAGCCTGCTCGGCTGAGCCCAGTTTGAGTTCGAGTTCGTATGCGTTTTGTAAAGCCCACAGCAACTGTAAATCCATAACTGATGACTCTCCCTGTTCGGTTGATGGAGCACGCCCGCCATTCCAGTCGGGGTCTTCTGACCAATCCGAAAAATTCCAGTAGGGCACTTTTTTTAACGTGCCATCGGGTTGCTGTAGCTTGCCAAACCACTCCAAAATTCTACGCGATTGTGGCAATAAGTCTTTGACAAATGGAGCATCGGCCCGGTAATAGTAATAGTCATGAAGCATGCCTATCCACCATAATGAAAAAGGAGGAATTTGCTGCGGAACATAGCTTGGAAACCTACTTTGAGTGACTCCTTCAGTTAATTGTGAATGAGCAAAATGCAAAATGGCATTGCGGGCGAGGCGGTCATCACCGGCATTATAATAAGAAATCATGGCCTGAATGCGGGTGTCGCCCACATATTGGAGTTGCTCATAAAAAGGGCAGTCCATGTAGGTTTCGGTGGCACATAGTCGGGCAGTACGCCAGCCTATTTCAAGCATCTTGTTGATTTTGGGATTATCGGAACTAAACTTCGATTTCAAATCGAATGGATAGCCGGTCTGGATGGCCCGGAAATTAGTCAGGATCAGGGGTTCTTCTCCGGTTTCAATTTCAAGTTTTACATACCGGAAAGTGCGGTACCAAAGTGACTCCCAGGTCTGATTTTTCTGTCCATTGCTGATTATGAGGTCTTTTGGACCCACCATTCTGAAGTTTTCGCTTACTTCGTTTCGGTTGGGTTTGGTCATCTCTCTTCGCCAGTCTCCGGAATTTTGATTGAAATAAAATGCTTCGGTGCATTGCAGGCTCACTTTGGCGTTTTTGCCGCCGGAAAGCTCAAAAGCCGGATAGGCATTCATAAGTTCCTGCTGGTCAATCAATATCTCTACTTTACTATTGGCGGGGACGTCGAGCCGGGCCCATTCGTAGGGAAAATCCTCAGGTACGTTCATGCCTTTTGCTGATCTCACTTTTTTAAAAACCACCTCATTCCTTTCCATGAGAGGAATTCTCCGGGGCGTAAGCAGCCAGCCTTCTGACCAGTCGGTATTGGTTTTGAGAAGCCCCTGACCGGCTCCCTGAGCTTTTTTCCATTGGCTGTCATCAAAATTCATCAGCTCCCACCCTACGGGATATTTGTTCATATCGACGGTTTCCTGCGGGCCTACTACGTAATAAACGTAAGTGACTTCAGGCTTTTTTACTGAATAAGCTTCATTTCGGATTCCTTTCCAGGAATTATTTGTATTTACAATCGCTTCTTTTTCGGTTTCACCCTGCAAAATAAAACCCGTACGGAAGGTGATCTGGGCCATGGGACGTTCTTCGGCCAGTTGCCAAACCTGAGCAGCTAAAACATTCTTACCTGATTTTAAGTAAGGAGCTATATCGACAGTTTCAAAATTCCAGTTAAACACATCTCCTCTTGCCGGACCCATAGAAACCATCTCGCCGTTTATGTACAATTTATAACGGTTGTCGGCCGAAACGTGTACCACGAATTTATCGGGTTTGGACGCCAATTCTATAGTTTTTCTAAAATGATAAACGCCAAAATTATAGTCGGTTTCACCAGGGACTTTGATCCACTGGGCAGTCCAGGGCTTTTGGGCGATTGCAGAAAATGATATCAGGAGAAGAAAAAGAAATTTTTTCATCAATTTATTTATGGTTGAAATGTATTAGTAAATATATGTATTTGCAGAAAATAAAAAAAATTGAAGCTAAAGGTATTTTACTTTTTGATTTCTATTAAAAAAAATAAAACCATAACTATCTGTATATAAGATAGCTAAATATTTTTTAACATTTATTACGAAAAAAATCGTAGAAAATATTTGCACATACGAAAACTTTCGTTTTAAATTTGTACGAAACAATTCGTAAAATGGAAAATATAATAAAGCCAACCGATTCGGAACTCGAAATCCTGAATATTCTGTGGGAAAAAGGCCATGCCACAGTGAAGGAAGTCAATGAGGAAATCAACAAAACCAAAGAATCGGGTTATACCACCACTTTGAAATTACTCCAGATTATGCATGAGAAAGGACTGGTGAGCAGGTACCCAACCGGTAAACAACATGTATATCAGGCCAAAATTGAGGAAGAAAAAGCCCAGAAAGACATTCTTAACGGATTTATGCATAATCTATATCGTGGCAACGCCATGAAAATGATGATGCAGATTTTGGGCAACCACAACACGACAAAAGACGAATTGGAACAGCTACGCCAGGTTATTGATGATCTGGAACAAAAATCCTGACACTTTTACAAATTATGAAAAAGCAAATTTGAGTAATGGCCTGCGGGTCATTGCTCCTAAACAAAATCTTTATGGAAACCTTAGTAAAATTCTTGTCCGGCCCATTGGCAACCGCCCTAGGTTGGACTCTCCTTCATGCCATTTGGCAGATTTTATTATTTTCACTTGTTTATTTTTTGGTAAATCTTTTGACCAAAAATGCGACGATCCGGTACCGCACCGGTCTGTTGGTCATGACTTTACAATTTTTTACTTCAATTGCCACATTTTTGTGGATTAGTCAAAACACGTCAACCAACAATTCAGGGCTATATTTTGAAACCAAAGCTTTAACCTTATCATTTTTGGCAAAGACTCTTATTTATTTCAAACAAAATCTACCAATCATCGTGGGGCTTTGGAGTGTGGGTTTTGTGATGTTATCCTTAAAAATGCTGACGGGGTACTTTTGGATTGTAAATCTGAAAAACAAATCAAATGCGGTAATTACTCAAAATTTAATTACTCTTTTTGAAAATTTAAAAGCCAAAATGGGGATCAAAAAGGGCATTTTATTAAAAACCAGTGCAATAATCGATGTACCATTGATGATGGGTTATTTCAAACCGGTTGTTTTGCTACCGGTGAGTCTCGTGAGTGGTTTTTCGATGAGCCAAATCGAAATAATTCTTGCTCATGAATTGGCCCATATAAAACGCAATGATTATCTGGTAAATCTGCTTCAGTCGTTTCTTGATGTTGTATATTTTTATCATCCTGTTTTTTGGGTAGTTTCGGCTCAGATTAGAAAAGAAAGAGAAATATGTACCGACCAACTTGCTTTGGAATACACCGGGGATAAAATCCTGCTGGCCAACACTTTACTAAAACTACAGGAAACCCGTATTACGCCGGCACTTGCACTTGCATTTGGCAAAAAGCAAAGTGCATTTACGGAACGCATCCACAGGATTCTGGGACTAAAATCAAGCCGAAGCTTTCCAAAAGAAAGTTTATGGATATTAATGGGCTTGCTGGTAACTTTTTTCGCAGTGGCCCAAAGTAAAAAAACTGAAAAGCCTGCAAAAGTTAATAAAAGTCAATATGTTGCGGTTGCCGATACGCTATTTCCTCAGCATAACAGTATATCCATAAGTTCGGATAATAATAATTTTACGATAAAAGATAAAAAGCTGTTTTTCAATGGAAAAGAAATAGAATTGAGTCCTGAAAATAAGGTAATTGTTGATCAGCACCTTGACGCTCTTGAAGAACATAAAAGGCAAATGGATATTCAGAGTAAACTCATGGAGGAGCAATCAAAACTGATGGAAGAACAAAGCAAAAAAATGAGCGAATGGTCAGCAAAATTGAACCTGGACCTCGAGCCGTTGCAAGCATATAGCAATGAAATAACCCAACTGAGCAATGCAATCAGCAAAAAATCCGGCGATTTTTCAAAGAAAACAGCTAAGCTAAGGCCTGATTCGAAAGAGTATGAAAAATTGCAAAAAACCTACGAGACTGAGGTGGATAAGCTTAGTTCGGAAATCGATAAAATTGCTGAAAAGATGGATGAAGTCGCACAAAAAGCTGACTTAAATAATGCTGATATGGAGAAAGTTTCAGAAGAAATGGACCGAAAGGCAGCTGAAATGGATAAAATTGCTGAGCCTATGGACAGAATCGGAAAAGAAATGGATAAAACTATTAAGGCCATAGTAAACCTTTTACCACCTGAAGTAAAATCAAAAATTAATACTGATTTTCCGGAGGCTCCGAAACCGCCAAAAAAACCAAAATTTCCGAAAGGTTCAGTTCCGCCACCTCCTCCCCCAAGGCCTGCGAAAGGATTGATGCCTCCACCACCACCACCGGCTCAGGTAACTCCATTTCCCGAAACAGAAATGGCTCCGCCGCCACCTCCACCCGCACCGCCTAAGAAGAATTAAAATCAAGTACCCTCAACTCCCATGCTGAGGGTACTTTTTTATCGAACTTTCATTCTAATGAAATTCTGAAACCTCCAAAAAGCCGTATCCCCTGTAGTGATGCATACACATAAGAGGGATCAAAGGTCAGTCCATAGGGATTTTGGGCGGTTGGCACAGCCGTTCCGTTTTGATCAAAAACCACTTGCTTGTCAAATGGATCCGAGGCATTGGCGATGAGAAATGGAATATTGCGATAAGGTAAAAAATCAAAAAGGTTCTTTATGCCTGCAAAAAATTCAAAACGCTTACTCTGGGTATGTGTAATCTGTAAATTGTGGATTTGGGTAAATGGCGAATACTCAGGTCGCGGGTCTGATGCCCCCTGCAAAGGTAGCCGCATGGGGCTGAGCCAGTTAAACGTATAATCAATAGTAGAATTTAAACGGTTAAACTTATAGCTAATCAAACCGGTACCACTGGCTTTTTCGGTTAAAATCGGCCTGTTCCAACTTTTGTTTTCATGATTTCTGATATCTAGCAGACTTATACTTGTGTTGACCCTGAAACCCGAGCTGTGATTGTAATCTAATGATAAGCTAAAGCCCTTGGAATCAAGAAACCCCGGCAAGTTATCGTAGTATATTTTTTCGGGGTGACGGTCATAATCAGGTATAATTTTGTTTGAGAAATAACTATAAAAAACCGTTAAATCCAAGCCTATAAAAGCCGATTTCATAGGTAACTTCCGCTCAAAATTCGCTGAAATATTTTGGCTACGTTCGGGTTTTAAGTCATCTGAAATATAAACCGTCCGTGCTCCGGTGAGGGCGGCATGATCCTCAGAAAAAACATTGACCCACCTAAAACCATTGCCATAATTGAGTCGAAGATTGCTCAGTCGGTCAGAACTTTGGTATTTTATTGCCAGTCGGGGACTTTGCACCCATTTTTTGTTGGAAAAATAATCGATTCTAAATGCCGAAAGTGTTTTGAGCCTGCTACTCATTTCTTTTTCATATTGAACAAAAACCGCTGGGTTAAAAAGCCGCTGGGGCTGAAGGGCAGTTATCGCTGTGTTATCTTCATAAAATGTGTATTTCAAAGGCAATCCTACTAAATAAGAACCTGAGGATTTGGAAATTCTATATAAACCCTGGGCAAATGCTATATTTTGAATGGCCATGAATGGCACTTTTCCATAGTGGGAATCCTGCTTATGGCTCACAAAAGAATAATTTATATCAAAAAGAGAGGAAATTTTATTTTTCCCGATAATCTCCAACCTATGGCTTAAAATACTCTCCCCATATACCTGGTCGGTTCCCCTGAAGCGGTTATTCCATTGTGTCTGTCCTCCCCACCGGTCTTCAAAGAGGTATCGCAATGCAAGGTTTCCGGACAAATTTTTGCCGTAAGATATTTTATTAAACCAAGAAATCCTCTTTTGAAGACTAAGGTCAGTAAGGCCATCCTGATTTTTGTCAATTTTACGGTCAAAACCAAAAAGGCTCATCCCCGAAAGCAAGCTGGCCTTATTATTTCGAACGGTAATCCCCAAATCCAGAGCAGCCTCGCCCCAGGAATTGAGGTTGGTTTCCATCCAAAGTCGTGGTCCTTTGCCTGGAACTCTCGTAATAATATTGATCAAACCGGCTACTGCCTCAGTGCCATAAAGAGTTGATGCAGGCCCTTTTACAACTTCGAGCCGCTCAATCATTCCGGTAGGTATCCCCAATAGCCCGTAAACAGTCCCCAGTGATGATACTATAGGCATACCATCCACCAAAACCGCTGTATATGGCCCTTCCATGCCATTTATATGAATATCTCCGGTATTGCATATACTGCAGTTGACTTGCGGCCGCACACCGGAAATCATCTGTAAACCCTCAAACAAGCCTGGCGAGGCATTTTTTCGAAATAGCTCAGGCTTGATTATGTCAACCGCAATAATACTTTCTGATTTCGACACTTCCTTCAGAGCACCACTTACTACCACACTTTCCAGCATATTTTCGGCTGGCATCAGCTCTACAATAAGTTCGTGGTCATAGTCCTGTACTTTTAATTTTTTGTAAAAAGGTTGAAAACCTACCGAAGTTAATCTAAGTAAAACCTCCTGACCACTTAACTCTTTGAAAATAAACATACCCAGGGTATCAGTTATCACCGAATTTCCCGCAACCGTTACTGTGGCTCCCACCACTATTTCAGGTCCAGATCTCACTTTTCCAGACAATTTGTATTGTGAAAAAGCGGTATTTGCCGCCAAAATAAATGGCAGTGCCAAAAAGCTAAGGTTCCAATTCATCCAATCAAAATTTTAACAAAATTATATAAATAAAATTAAAAAGTTAGAATAATCTAACAAAAAAGATTTATCATCTCTTTTTACAGAAAAATATCTTTCTTAAATTTGAGGTATTATGACACTCACCGAAGAAAATTATCTCAAAGCCATTTTTCATCTGAGTTCCGAAAGGCAAGATGTGTCGGTGCTGGATCTGGCCAATAGCCTCGACATAAAAATGCCGACAGTCAACAGCATGGTTAAAAAGCTGGCGGCAAAGGGTTTGCTTATTTATGAAAAATACAGGCCACTTTCACTTACCGAGGCTGGTAGATTAGAAGCCGGAGTGATAATAAGAAAGCATCGCCTTGTTGAGATGTTTCTGGTCGAAAAAATGGGTTTTCAATGGGACGAAGTACATGAAATTGCCGAACAGATAGAGCATATAGATTCCACAATATTTTTTGACAGAATCAACGATCTGCTTCATAGCCCGAAATTTGACCCTCATGGTTCGCCCATACCCGATCAGGAGGGAAGAATAGCCAATACAGCCTACATGAAACTCAGTGATGGCAAGATTGATAAAGATTATATTTTTACTTCGGTTGCTATTTCCCAGAGTTCGTTTTTAAAACAGATCAACCGGCATGGCCTTAAACTCGGTGATAGATTAAAAATCAATGAAATTCTGGATTTTGATAAATCAATTGTGGTGACTATCAACAATCAATATATTGAAAATCTGAGTGGAATGGTTGCCGGAAATATTTTGGTGGATGCAAACTAATTAGCATAAAAAAGCTTCAGTTATTATTGGTCATGTCCTACAAATACATGATTTCTATTTCTCTTTTGTGAAAAATAACTCCTCGATTGGCATAATTTTAGCTCATTATCAGGTAAAAATGCACGAAAAGGCCTCCAAAGTCTTTTTTTTTGAAAAATACTTTCAGAAAATTTTGAAAATTCAATAAGACTATTTTAATTTGGAACTTCTTAAGACACGTGCAAGTACTTAAAAAAAAGATTTATGGAATTAAAAGAAGCGAAAGATAGGTTTATTCATACCTGGGGTACACTGGCTACCCAATGGGGTATCAATAGAACTATGTCGCAGATTCACGCTCTGCTACTGCTTTCGCCTAAGTCGCTCAACGCCGACGAAATCATGGACGAACTCCAGATTTCCAGAGGCAATGTAAATATGAACCTCCGCGACCTGATGAGCTGGGGGATCATCTACAAACAGCTGCTTCCGGGTGAAAGAAAAGAATATTTTATTGCCGAAAAAGACATTTGGAAAGTGGCAAGACTCATAGCCAGAGAAAGGAAAAAAAGAGAACTAACGCCAATTGTTGACACAATAGAGGACATCAAAAAGAACTTGAAAGACAATACTGCAGAAGGAAAGGAATTTCAGAAAATAATAAATGATATTTCGAGTGTGAGTTCTTTCACCGAAATGACACTGGATCAGATAGTAAAATCGGAGGAAAGCTGGTTAATCAACACTTTCCTGAAGGTATTTAAATAGAATTTTTGGGGTTAATCAGACTGTATCTTTAATATTTAAGGATACAGTTTTTATTTTGGTATCGCCCGCTCCAATTGTTTTCTTTTGTTCCATGGAGCGGTGGTTTGCCGGGCCATGTCTATTAAAACAGCTATTACTCCCAATAAAAACAAAAAAAACACGATCTTAAAAATCTTATTATTCTTCATTGTTTTCCAGACTTTTCACATCAATTCTTTTAACCATTTTCCCGCTTTTTTGTGATATTTCAGCCCATTTTACACCGTCAAATTGCAAATGTATCATTGTACATTTTTTCATGTGACCTTGTGTATCATCACGGGTAAGGTATTCCGAAAAAAAAGTAATATCGGGATTATGTCCAACTATTGCGATGGCAGAAACGGTTTCTGGAAGCCCATTTATCAATGCCAAATAGGCTCTTGGGCCACTTCCGTAGAGGCTTTCAATCATTTGTAACTTTTCTTCGCCAAGGGTCATTTGTTCTGCTATGAGCCTGGCTGTGGCCTCCGTTCTGCGTGCGGGGCTAAAAAATATTTTCTCAATTTCTGTACCTGATTCTGTTAAGTATTTACCCATTCGGGCCGACTGCATGATGCCTTTTGATATCAGTTCTCTCTCAATATCTTTAAACATGGCAGAGTTTGCTCCGTCTTCAGCAGTGGCATGTCTGATCAGATATAAGTCTTTTTTCATAATTTCCTTTGTTTTATTTTAAAAAATGGGTCATTTTGGTGCTTGTCGCAAAACTATTTTTTCTAATATTTTCGGAAAAAATCTTTTCAAAAATACACCCATTCCTTCTTTTCCTGCAATAATCACCTGCGATTTATCTGTTTTTATTGCTTCCACTATCTTTTTTCCACATTCTTCGGCCGATATTCCCTTTTCCTGGTTTTTATCCATTTTACCATAAGAAGTACCTTCCGTATTGAGTGCATTGAGTGAAATGTCGGTTTTGATATATCCGGGACAAACGAGTGTGACTTTAATATTATACTTATGCACTTCGGCTCTGAGTGCATCGAAAAAGCCATGTAAGGCGTGTTTTGAGGCGGCATAACCTGACCTTAAAGGTGTCGATACGATACCGGCCACACTACTGGTAGCGGCTATATGACCTGATTTCTGTTTTATCATGACCGGCAACACGGCTTTGGTGAGAGCCACCACTCCGATAAAATTGACCTGCATGAGTTTGGAATAAACTTCCATTTTACTATTGAGCACATCTCCACGCTGCGAAATCCCTGCGTTGTTAAATAAAATGTCTATTCTGCCAAATTTCTCCAAAACTTGCTGAACCAAACCCGGGAAAGAATCCACATTTTCGACATCCATGGGTAAAACGAGTACGTATTCATCACGAAGGTGTGTAAGTTTTTTGACTCTTTCCAACTCTTCTACTCTTCTTGCCGACAATACCAGCATGGCACCTTCGTTGGCACATGACAGAGCGGTGGCTTCTCCAATTCCTGCCGAAGCTCCGGTAATCCAAACGACCTTATTTCTGAATTCGCTCATAATATTAAATTTGCTACAAAGATATGTTTAATCATATTATTCCTTTGATTTTGGAAATAATATTGCCTGTTGCTTATTACATTTTTTATTGATTAATTTTTTTTAAATCAAGCTAATTGATTTCACTCTCAACAAAAAAAGAGCATGGTTTAGAAAAACCACGCCCTTTGAAGAATTTATAGAATCCCAAAAAATGAATATTTCATCCGTATCCTCCCCTGAATTTATAAGTACTTGCAACTTTGTCAATGGCTACAATATATGCAGCCAAACGCATAGATACATTGTGTTTTTGTGAAACTTCAAATACATTGTGGAAAGCCTCTTTCATGGCTCTGTCTGACCTGCGATTGATGCGGTCCAGTGTCCATTTATAACCTATGCGGTTTTGTACCCATTCAAAATAGGAAACTGTAACCCCTCCGGCATTGGCAAGGATATCAGGCACCACCATTATTCCTTTATCATTAATTATGTCATCGGCAGTAGCAGAAGTTGGGCCGTTGGCTCCTTCTACAATTAGTTTAGCCTGAATATTCCCGGCATTATGATGAGTAATCACATCTTCTTTTGCAGCCGGCACCAACAAATCAACAGGAAGAGCCAATAATTGCTCTCCATCAATCTTTTCTGCTTCTTTATAGCCCTCCAAAGTGCCATTATTGGCATTACGGTAGGCCATAGCTTTCTCAATATCAATGCCTTTATCGTTGTAATAAGCCCCACTTATATCGCTAATTCCATGAATGCTTACACCTTTTTCACGAAGAAGCAAAGCGGCATATGAGCCAACATTTCCAAATCCCTGCACAGCCGCGGTTGACCGATAAGGATTTAGCTTTAGTTTTTCCATACCTGACATGGCCGATACCATCACTCCTCTTCCAGTTGCTTCTGTACGACCCAGAGAACCTCCCAATACCAATGGTTTACCCGTAACCACTGCCTGAGTTGTCATACCTTTGGCTTTGGAATATTCGTCCATAAGCCATGCCATTTCTCTTGGACCAGTACCCATATCAGGGGCAGGAATATCTTTATCAGGGCCAAAAATATCGAGCATTCCCAATGTATAAGCCCGGATAAGCCTCTCAATTTCTCCTGCTGACATTTCTCTGGGATTACAGGCAATACCACCTTTAGCACCGCCATAAGGTATATCCACAACCGCACATTTCCAGGTCATCCATGCTGCCAGGGCACGCACTTCGTCAATTGTAACATCCGGATCGAGTCTGATACCTCCTTTACCGGGTCCAAGGATAGTAGAATGGATTACCCTGTAGCCTTCAAAAACTTTAATTTTGCCATTATCCATCGTTACGGGAATCCCAATTATCACTTGCCTTGCGGGTACTTTGAGAATATTATACATCTCATCGCTGATTCCCAATATTTTAACCGCCGCGTCAAATCTTGACATCATTGACTCTAACGGATTCTCCTTATCATGAATAGGAGCTGGTTCTAAATATGTCATACTGAATCGATTTTTTAATCTTATTTATATTAAAACACAAACTTATACAAATTCCTTCAATTCTGTAAAATATTATATTTTTCCTGAATTTAATACTATTGTATTTTTCGATTTTGAAAATATTTAGAAAGGGATAACACCAAAAATGCAACTGATTCTATGGCTAATCAGGACTAACTCTTATGTAAAATTTTTTTTCAAAAAAAATATTTATCAAGCTAACCCCGCACTTTGGATGATTCCTGAAAAATAAATATTTAATGTCTGATTGTTAATAATTTCTGAAAGGTTTATATTTGCGACAAATTTATACTTACTTATTTTTTATAACCCAAAATAGCTTAACAATGGCTACTTCACAAGAGGAAAAAATCAGATATTCTGACAGCGAGCTGGCGGAATTTGAGGCTTTAATAAACAAAAAACTTGCAGCCACTTATAGCGAAGTAAATTTTATTAAGGAAACATTAAGCAGAAAGAATGATAACGGAACTGACAATACCGCCGTTGGTTCAAAGACATTAGAAGATGGAGCTGATGTAAGGGAAAAGGAACAAATGAGTCAGTCTGCTGCCAGATTGCAGAAATTTGCCTCTCAACTGGAAGCAGCTTTAATCCGGATTAAAAACGGCACTTACGGAATTTGTAAAGACTCAGGTAAACTGATTCCTAAAGAAAGATTAATGGCGGTTCCTCACACCCAACAGACTATAGAAGCTAAAATGAAACAATCATAAAATGACCCCGAAAGGGGTTTTTTATTTTGTAAAGATATTCTGAAGAATAGTTATCATTCCTAAAACTGCAAATAACCCACTCATAAAAATCGCCAGTTTATAGTGGAATCTATTAAAAAATGTGCCCATAAAATAGATTATCACAGTCAAAAAAGCCAACAGAGCTATAAAAAGATACCGGTCAACAAAAAAACTATCACCCAATAATTTAGTATTGTTTTGGTCTGGTAAAAAAGGGAAACTAAGCAGACTTAAAACGAAAAATAACAAGCAAAGCCTGATTAAAAATTTACTAAAATTCACATTAAAAGTTTTTTCTAAAATTATCAGAAAATGACTGAATTGACAAAATTTTAAATTCTTAAAATCAATTCAATTTATATATTCCCATTTTAGTTCTAAATTAATTCAGAAAAAAACATTTTAAAAAATCCAATTCCCAATTTCCTCCAATAAAAAGTATGCTTTTATCTGATTTCTCTAAAAAAAATCCAAAAAAAAGAATGATTTAGAGTTTGTTTTATAGCTGCTTTTTAATAATTTTGCAGTCCAAAATCACTTGATTAATTTTAAATAATTCATAAATGGCAAATATTGGTAAAATCTCACAAATCATCGGACCTGTAGTGGACGTTAGTTTTGAGGGGGGAGCCGCTTCTCTACCTGCAATTTTGGATGCATTGTCGGTAACAAAATCGAATGGTCAAAAAGTAATACTTGAATGTCAGCAGCACCTGGGCGAAGATCGCGTTCGTACTATCGCTATGGACAGTACAGACGGACTTCAGAGAGGTCAGGAAGTAGTACATTTGGGTTCACCTATCAAAATGCCTACCGGCGAAGCCATCAAAGGTAGATTGTTTAATGTGGTTGGTGAAGCTATTGACGGTTTAGGGCCAGTTAATACCCCGGGACTTTCGATTCACCGTTCTGCACCGAAATTTGAAGATTTGGCCACTACTACCGAGGTTTTATTTACCGGAATTAAAGTAATCGACCTGTTGGCTCCTTATGTGAAGGGGGGTAAAATTGGTCTTTTCGGTGGTGCCGGTGTGGGTAAAACTGTATTGATTCAGGAGCTTATCAACAACATCGCCAAAGCATATGCGGGTCTATCGGTATTTGCTGGCGTGGGTGAGCGTACTCGTGAAGGTAACGATTTGCTTCGTGAAATGATCGAATCAGGTATTGTGAAATACGGTGAAGCATTCAAGCATTCGATGGAAGAAGGCGGTTGGGACCTGAGTGTAGTTGACCGTGAAGCTTTAAAAGAATCACAAGCAACATTTATATTTGGACAAATGAACGAGCCTCCGGGAGCCCGTGCACGTGTAGCCCTTTCGGGACTTACAGTAGCTGAACACTTCCGTGATGGTGATGGCGAAGGCAAAGGACGTGATATACTTTTCTTTATTGATAACATTTTCCGTTTTACTCAGGCTGGATCTGAGGTATCGGCCCTTTTGGGACGTATGCCTTCAGCGGTAGGTTACCAACCAACATTGGCCACTGAAATGGGTGTGATGCAGGAACGTATCGCCTCAACAAAAAGAGGTTCGATCACTTCGGTACAGGCTGTTTACGTACCTGCCGATGACTTGACTGACCCAGCTCCGGCAACTACTTTTGCTCACTTAGATGCCACTACGGTATTGAGTCGTAAAATCGCCGAGTTAGGTATCTATCCTGCAGTGGATCCTTTGGATTCTTCATCAAGAATTCTTTCGGCAGAAGTATTGGGCAACGCACATTATGACTGTGCTCAAAGGGTTAAACTTACACTTCAACGTTATAAAGAACTTCAGGATATCATTGCAATCCTGGGTATGGAAGAGCTTTCAGAAGACGACAAGCTTGTGGTATCACGTGCTCGTCGTGTGCAGAGATTCCTTTCACAGCCTTTCTTTGTAGCTGAGCAGTTTACAGGTTTGAAAGGGGTATTGGTTGATATCAATGATACCATCAAAGGTTTCAACCAAATCATGGACGGTGACTATGATCATCTTCCTGAGGCTGCCTTTAACCTAGTAGGGACTATCGAAGATGCAGTAGTAAAAGGTGAGAAATTGATTGCTGAAGCATCTGGCAATTAAGCAGCCCCTAGAGATATTTTAAAAAGAATATAGAAGATTAGAGATTAAATTAATCTTCGCATTTAAAAAAAATATGGTTTTAGAGATAATTACTCCCGAACAAAATGTGTTTCAAGGCGAAGTGGATGCAGTTTTCCTTCCTGGAAAAGTGGGTCGTTTTGAGCTATTGAAAGATCACGCTCCTATGGTAAGTACCCTGAAAGACGGTGCTTTGGTTTATGCCATTGGAAATAAAAAAGAAAGCATCGAAATTGGCGGCGGAGTTTTGCAGGTAATCAACAACAAAGTGTTGGTTTTGGCAGAAACAGTTATCTGATATTTCGAAAAAAATAATTTAAGAAAGCCGGAGTGAAAGCTTCGGCTTTTTTTTTGTTTTGAAATTTGAAAATCAGCATTTTTAAAATTACATTTTTCAAAAAATAGGTTATATTTATATTGAAAACTAAATCATAACTCTCATGAAAAAGATAATCTACCTTTTGCTTTTAGTATTTCCTATGATTTCATTTTCGCAGGAAATAAGAATTGGTGTAAATACCAATGCTTCATTTTTTAAAATAAATGAAAAGTCAGCCTCCACTTTCCGGGTAATTCCCGGGCTTGAGTTAAGTGTAAATAAAAATCTGAATAAGCTTATTGGGATAAAAACAGGTTTCAGTTTTGGCTCTTTTCAGTATCAGGCGGAGTTTCCAAATACCCCAAATTCAGAATCCGAAATATTTGTAAATAACAGATTACTCGAGATTCCGGTGATGTTTTCGGTCAATTCTAAGAAACATGGATTTAACTTTGATGCGGGGATTTCGGCTTTTGGCACCAAAGCCAGAGGGTTCAATGGAAAGACAAAAGTAAGCTCAACTGCCGATTCACCCACCAATCAGGTGTCATTTATTAATACCGAAATCAAAGATTTCAACTTTGGTATTTCTCCCAAAATATCGATTGGAAAATCTATCCTAAAAAATAAAATCATGGTAGAACTTTCAGGTGTTTTCAATATCAAAGTGCCTGATTTCACTGTATTAAGGAAGTTAAATGGGGCGGTTACGCCAAATGAGGCGGTATCCAAGGTTTCGGTTATGAGACTGGGAATTTTGTATAAATTAAAATAGCATTGATAATATTCAAAAAATATTGCCGGAGCGAAAGCCCCGGCTTTTTTTGTGCCAGAAAATTCAATTTTTCTTTATTAAAAAAATATTAATACCCTGACTTTTTAAACTTCCTTTCTCAAAAATCAAATTGCATTTCTTTATATTTACCCAAAAAAAAGAACCCTAAATGAAAAGAATCATTCTATTGGGATTGCTCAGTAGTAGTTTGGCGTTTGGCCAGACCTCCCTCCCACTGACCGACCTCTCTGATTTTGAATCAAAATCAAGCAATTGGAAGATTACCGGCGACGTAAATGTTGACATTAACACTAACAATACTATTAGTACAAAACCGGGAACGGGTGTGCTGGTATGTGAGCACCAGCAAGGAAAATATGGCACTGACTATGACCTTTTTAGCAAATTTGCACATGGCGACATGGACATAGATCTGGAATTTATGATCGCAAAAGGCTCCAACTCGGGCATTTATCTTCAAAGCCGGTACGAGATTCAGCTCAACGACTCATGGGGAGCAAAAACACCAAAATACTTTGATTGTGGTGGAATATATCAACGTTGGGACGACACCAAAACTGAGGCAGAAAAAGGCTATGAAGGTTACGCTCCCCGCTATAATGTTTCTAAAGCTCCCGGAATGTGGCAAAAAATGACCATTTCGTTTCAGGCTCCGAGATTTGATGCTACAGGTAAAAAAATAGAAAATGCCAAAATACTTTTTATAAAACTCAACGGCGTAATCATACATGAAAATGTAAGCCTGTCGGGAGTAACCCGTGGAAGTATCTCTGAGATGGAAGTGGCATCCGCCCAATTGAGGATTCAAGGTGACCACGGCTCAGTGGCTTTCAGAAATATCATAATCAATAATTTCGATAAAAAAGCGGGAAGTATCAAAGACCTGAACTATCAGGTATATTATGGGTCTTATGCCCACAATGCAGACCTTTCGACCCTGAAAATCGATGAAAAAGGCAATACCCCTGAATTGACCTGGGAGGTGACCAAAAAATCTAACGATTATGCGTTTTTAATCAAAGGAAAATACATAGCTCCAACAACAGGCAAGTATGAATTTGCTACCCAATTGGGTGGTAACAGCATGTTGAAAATAGACAATCAGGTGATTTTGGACAACATTTGGACTGTAACCTCAGAGCAGCGAAGGGCCTCCATCAATCTGACAGAAGGGGAGCATACTTTTGAAATATTCAATAATAAACGTGATGGCTGGCTAAGACCGGGACTGGGATTTTGGTCGGCAGGGCCGGGGTTCCGTCAGGTGGCACATCACACTTTTGGGTCGTTGATTGCAAGTGGTGCTTCAGATCCGATTTTGCTGACTGCCAATACGCCCAATTTACTGAGAAGCTTCATGGATTTTGAGGAAGAAGGAAAGAAAAAACGAATCGTGCATGCGGTTTCAATAGGTACTCCTTCCAACATTCATTTTACTTATGATATGGACAAAGGTGCCTTGTTTCAGATATGGAAAGGAGCCTATCTTGATGCATCACCCATGTGGAATGACCGCGGTGACGGCTCATCAAAGCCTTTGGGTAGCCTCTCTCCCCTTTCTGATCAACTGTTCATAGGCAAAGGAAAATCCGCTGCTACAGATACTACAGCATCAGGTTATAAACCACTGGGCTATGAGTTGGATGAAGAAGATATGCCAACTTTCAGATACAAAATATTTGGAAATGAAATCGCTGATAAAATAAGGATTTCGAAAGGAAAAATGGTTAGCCGGGAAATAGCATTTAAAAACAACGATTCGGAAATATTTGGAAGGCTGGCAAAGAGCAGTAAGATTGAAAAAGTAGGTGATAACCTTTATGCAATTGATGATAAATCGTATTTTATCCAAATCAATACCGGGCATGAAGCCGGAATTGTTGATGGAAATTTATTGGTGGTAAAACCGGCCGACAATAAAATCATTTATTCCATTTTATTCTGAAAGAAGAAAATAAATTTCAGGCTTTCAGTTTTAAAATTTGAAATAATAAAATATTGAAAAATAAGACTTTATAATTTTAATTATATGAAGAAAATATTAAATATAATGCTTTGGGTTATATTGACCACAGGGGTAAGTGTAGCTCAGGAATCGCCCAAAGAAGAAGATTTTTATAAAATAGCCACTCTTGCGGTGCCGGAAGGAGTGCTTCTTGAAATTGGTGGAGTAACCATGCTACCAACAGGTTCGCTGGCATTGGCAACCCGCCGGGGCGAAATCTGGATAGTGGATAATCCAACTTCAAAAAACCCTTATTTCAGAAAATTTGCTTCGGGACTACATGAAGTTTTAGGTCTGGTTTATAAAGACGGCTCATTTTACTGTGCCCAAAGAGGAGAATTGACCAGAATCACCGACAAAAATGGTGATGGGAAAGGTGATTTGTTTGAAACTGTTCACGCATGGGAAGTTTCGGGCCACTATCATGAATATTCTTTTGGACCAAAAATCGCACCCGATGGAAGCTTTTTTGTAAGTGGAAATGTGGCATTTGGAGATGAAGAATGGTGGCGTGGTGAATCAAGAGCAAAAACCAGAGGTTCGATTTTTAAGATATTTCCTGACGGAAAATATGAGCCGTGGGCATCGGGGATGAGATCACCCTGCGGCTTGGGAATGATAGATGGCGAATTGTTTTACACCGATAACCAGGGCGACTGGATGGGCTCAGGTGGATTATGGCATGTAAAAAAAGGGGCATTTGTGGGGCATCCTGCCAACCTTAAATGGGTTGACGCCAATCATCCTGTGAAAATTACTGAGCAGCAGTTTTTTGCTGAAAGAGACAACCGAAAAAACAGAGATGCCAACGGAAATGCCATTAAGCCTGAGAATGTAGTTAACGAAAAAGGCCAACTGCTATATGAACTAAAAGAAAAATATCCAGCAGTGCAGCCGCCTGCAGTCTGGCTTCCTCACGGTGTTTTGGGTATTTCAAATTCTGAAATCATCAAAGATGAAACATTAGGTGGTTTCGGACCATTTTCGGGTCAATTATTTGTGGGTGATCAGGGCCAATCAAAAATCATGAGGGTGTTTCTGGAAAAAGTAAATGGAGAGTTTCAGGGAGCTGCGTGGGATTTCAGGTCAGGATTTCAATCGGGGGTTTTGAGGATGACTTTTTCTCCTGATGGTTCCATGTTTGTGGGAGAAACCAACCGGGGCTGGGGCTCAGCCGGAGACCGCAATCAGGGGCTGCAAAGACTCATATGGAACGGAAAGGTACCTTTTGAGATGGAAACTTGCAAAGCCATGCCTGATGGTTTTGAAATCAAATTTACGATGCCTGTTAATATAAAATCGGCAGAAGATTTGGCATCGTATGCCGCTACCAGCTTTATTTACAAGCATCATCCGGTGTATGGCTCACCACCAGTCAACAAACTAGACCTGAAAATAAAAGGTGTAAAAGTGAGCGAAGATGGCCGTACAGTAAGAATTGTAATAGATGGCTTGCGGAAATGGTATATTCATGAGTTGAATCTGGAGGGAATCAGGTCGGCAGAAAAATCCTGGAGCTTGGTGCACCCTACGGTCTATTATACTTTAAATACAATACCCGAAGGCAAAAAACTGGCGGTTAATGAAATGAAAACTAGCAGTTCGGCCACAAAAACTGCAAAAAGCCAGATCAGCAAAACCAAAGAACTGAAATCGCCTGATGGTAAAAATGCTCCGGCGAAGTCAGCTGCTACTCCAATAACTTATGCTGCAGTGAAACCATTGCTGCAAAAACACACTTGTCTGGCTTGTCATGCAGCCGATAAAAAAGTGGTGGGTCCGGCATTTAAAGATGTGGCCAAAAGAGGTTATTCTAATGAGAAAATCGTGGATTTAATTTATAATCCAAAACCCGGCAACTGGCCAGACTATGCCACTGAAATGGCTCCCATGCCTCAGGTACCCAGGAAAGATGCCCTCACTATTGCGGCTTATATAAATTCGTTGAAATAAAATCATTAACAAAAAAAGTCAGGGATTATACCTGACTTTTTTTGAATTGATAAAAAATAGCTATTATTTCAAAATAGTTTTAAAAGGCTCAATGGCCTTAAGTTTTTCGTAGTCAGATTGTGAAACTTTGAAACTAAAATTATCATTACTAGGGCATTCACAAGCCTGGCAATAAATGTTTGAATCGGTAGTTTTTTTAAAATCAATCAGATTGGTTATCCCTTTATCTTTCAAAAAAGCCTTAATTCTGTTTTCCCTCGAATTGTCGGCCAGTGATGTATAAGGTTCTTTGTCCCAGAGTTCCGAACATTGCGTAGGTTTAAAGCTTACCGAAAGTAATTCACCATTTACGGCATCTTCACTTTCACATGACAAAAATCCAATAGTACAAATTGCCAGAATTTTTAAGATATTCATTTTTATTTTGTTTATGTGTATGACACTTTTTTATCCCGGAAAGTTGGAATAAAAATAATCATTTAAAACAAATCTTATTCAAAAAAATTGAAGAGGGCCTCGCTTTAGCGAAACGATACCCTCTTTAATATACTAAATATCAAGGTTTCTTAAAAAATTAATTAAAAAAACCAACTTCATTAAACTGAGCTAAAATGTCGGTCTTCTGAGCTTTTTCGTTTCTGAAAACTAAATAAACATCGTGTTTCCCGTTTACCGCCTCATTGAGTTTTATAGTTGCTTTCGTGCTTCTCGCTCTTGCCCATTCCGCAGCTCCTGCACCTGCCGGTGGTCTCTCAAAAGGTACTTCTTTATTTCCAACAAATTCGGAAACTCCCAGAAGTTTACCGGTAGGACTGTCAAGCCTTAATTCCACATTGGCACCTACTGCTCCATTTCTTGAGTTAACCTGCAAAAATGCAACCACTTCTTTGATTGAAGTTAAGTCAATATTTTTATAAAAACCATAAGACTTATCTCCAATAAATGAAAACGAATATGATAAAGTGGTGATGATCTGAACACTTGAAGAACCACTCAAATCCTGCGGACGTAAATACTGGCTTCTTAAATAAAGCATTTTTTCTGAAAGTATTGACTTGGTTTTTGCGGCTCCTTTATCTTTATAAGCTGCTCTGAGCACATAGTTTCCACCTGCATTTTCGTAAGTAGGTGCAATTGGCTCTACTTTCCCTGTCAACCCAAGTCTTGGAACATTTGCTGCTGCACCACCCAAACTAAATATATAATCTACCATGCGTTTGGCATCTATATCGCTCACATTTGGGTGAGCACTCATGCCATGTTCGCCCCAAACTCCGCTACCGCCTTCTTTGATTTTCTTTACCAAATAATTCATATTATCAGGTGTTTTGGCATATTTTCCTGCCACATCTTTATAGCTTGGCCCGATAGATTTTGTGGCATATTGATGACAAGATTTACAATCAGATGCCTCGATGAGGTTTCTACCGATAGCATATTGAGCCATGTCATCGGCACTTTTCTGTTTTGCGGCAATCTCTATAGGGTCAAATCCCTGCGGGATAAAGTCAAAAGTAACCGCTACTTCATCGTCTTTGATTTTTGAGCCGGTTTCGCCATCTTCTTTATCTTTTACTTTTACCACATAATTGATGGGCTCTTTTCCGAAATAGAATGTCTGATTGGGGGAGCTTAGTACCACTTCAATTTCAGGAGCGGCATTGCCTGCGGTAACAGGAATGGAAATGCTGTTTTTAGCACCTTTGGTGTCAGTTACTTCCAGAGTCACATTATAGTTTCCTGCAAGTTTGAAAGTATAAGTTGCCTCTTTTCCTGAAAGTAAAGCTACCTGAGCTTTCTTTGCATCGGTAATCTTCCATTTATAAGTCAGCTTATTTTGATCATAATCGTCAAAATCAGAAGACCCTTCCGCTGAAAATTTTACAGTTAATGGTAGAGATCCCGAGTTTTTGTCTGAAAAAGCAACTGCTGACGGTCTTCTGTTTCCGGCATTATATTCGATTTTCACTAATTTGGAATTGGCATTGCCCCTAAACCATGCCGAACCATATTCGAGCACATACATATCACCCGACGGGCCAAAATCCATATCAATGGCAGAACTAAAGTTCATGTCTGGCAATACTCTTTCCATTGACTGATAATCGCCCTTTTCGTCCATAGTTATGGCAAATATCCAACCTCTCATAAAGTCGGTAATTAGCCACTTGCCCTCATAATAGTCAGGCCAGGGACGGGGAGCACCCACAAAATCGGCTTTCCTGAAAACTGGTCCACCTGTGGCACTTCTTCCAGAGGTACCCAACTCAGGGAATTCCGGAGATTGCCCGTAGGGATAATAAAGCATGGCTGGCATAGGTTTTGGTAAATTCACCAAACCAGTATTATTTACCGAGTTATTTACCGGGTTATTGGGATCAAATGGCTCTCCGTAAGTTTTGGTTTCAGAGTTATACTTTCTGTAAGGCTTATTGTTTCCGATAAAATAAGGCCAGCCAAAAAATCCCGGTCCTTTTGCCTGATTAAACTCATCATAGCCTTTGGGACCCCAGGTCGAATCTTTTCCGGCATCAGGCCCAACTTCTCCCCAGTAAATATATCCGGTTTTACTGTCGATATTAATCCTCCAGGGGTTTCTGTGGCCCATGGTATAGATTTCAGGCCGGGTCTTTTCTGTTCCTGCCGGGAAAAGATTTCCCTTAGGAATGGTATAAGTTCCGTTGGCTTCTGGATGTATTCTTAGGATTTTACCTCTTAAGTCATTCGTATTTCCCGGACCTCTTTGGTCGTCTTCGTTTTCATGACCCGGAGTTTCCACAAGGTTAGAAGAGCCCTGAGGAGGGTTTACGGTATTGTTTCCTACAGTAAGAAACAAATTTCCTGCCTTGTCCCAGGCCAAACCTCCACCAGTATGGCAGCATTCTTCTCTTTGGGTTTTTACTTCCAGAATCAATTTTTCAGACTCCATCACGAGGGCATCGTCTTTCAAAACAAATCTGGTAAGTACGTGTTTTGCCTCTTTAGGATGAGCATAATATAAATACACCCAATGATTAGTCGCAAATTTTGGATCCAGGGTTACTCCCATCAAGCCCTCTTCTGCTTCGCGAATCTGGCCTTTTTTATTGGTATATTTAGTATTTACTTCAATAAATCCTGCATCCAATACTTCTTTTGTCTTTTCATTGATGATTTTTACGCCACCTTTTCTTTCCACAATCAGGACTTTATTTCCGGGCAAAAATGCCATTTCCATGGGTTCGTCGAGGCCTTCGGCAAGTACAACTTTTGTAAATCTTTTCCAATCAGGTGGGGTGGGTTTGTCGGCCTGCATTCCAAACCAAGCCATAATACTCAATAATACTGAGATAGTAATTTTAAACATTTCAATTAGGGTTGATATTTTTTCAAAAATAACATCAAAATATCTAATTGATACAATTATTAGATGGAATACATTTTTTTAAAGATAAATCTGTAAAAATGAAAGATTTTTATATCCAAATTATCCTAAAAGCCTCTCTGGTTTTTCTACCCAAAACCTCCAGAATGTAATTCCCGCTTCCAAGTTTTAATTGAACCGGAAAAGAATGAGATCCCGCCAGTAAAGGAATATTTTGAAAAACCGAAAGCCTTTGGCCGGAAAGTGTGGTTTGAAATAATGAGATTGTGTCTGGCTGAGCAAGGTTCAAATTGAGCGTAATAAATCCATCAGTGGTTGGATTGGGAAATACAGTATTTTTAGATGGTACCTCCGTGGCCAAAGGAGAGCCGGTAGTCAGGTAATCATTTAAGATTCCTCCCTGAATGTGCGTATAACGTTTCTGAAGTACTGTTTTTATTGCGGTGTCACTCCCTCCCATCCATTTGTATAAAATCTCATCATAAACCGCCCGGTAATCAAACTGATGTATAAAATCACCATTGGAATCCAACTTGCTGAAATCAAAATTATTACCATAGAGCCCGCCTTTCACTTCATCCCCAAAAACAAACATAGCCCCAGCCGCACCGTGGTCGGTCCCTCCGGATTCATTTTCATTGGGTCGGCGACCAAACTCCGAAATGGTCATTCCAATTACGTTCTTTGACAAATTCTGAGCCTTCAGATCGGCCATAAACCATGCGATGGAGTCATTGACTGACTTCAGCAAAGCAGCATGTTTGCCGTCAGTAGTACCTTGAGCCGCATGAGTGTCAAATCCATTGATATTGAGCAAGTAAACTTTGGTTTTTAAGCCGCCTGAAATCAAACGGGCCACCAATTTAAGTTCACTTACCAGGCCATCGGTTGAATAATCTTTTGTATTTTTACCCTTATCAAAAGCATCTTTTACGACTTTAGAATATTTATTAGACTTGATACTTAAATCGAGCAGATAGTTAAATTCCGAAGCATATTTTGAGGTGCCATCCACAAAACTGTCACCGGTTAAAAGGTCTTTTCCGCTTTCGTAAAATTGCACGGGATCACTTACCGCCAATCCAAAATTCTCTGCATTATGTCTGAAAATTAGCGAAGAATTGCTACCGATATTCAGGCAGTCGGGATGATCGCTGGTGCCGGGTGCTCCTTTTGAAGAAAGATAGCTCCCAATCCAGCCTGATTCCAATCTTTCTGAATCTGCCACCGGTACATTTCCACTCAACCAAATATCTGTTGACCTGAAGTGAGAAAGATTGGGATTGGGGTAGCCCACTCCTTGTAAAATGGCCACTTTCCCTTCTTTAAAAAGTCCGCTGAGCCCATTTCCGGGCCCTGAGTTAAGAGAAGGATGTAAATACGTATTTGAATTCCCAAGCCTAACGGTCTTATTTTTAGAAATATTGAGACTTTTTCGAAATTTGGAATAATACAAATCATTGTCAGCAGGGATAATTGTATTGAGGCCGTCATTTCCGCCAAACATCTGAATAATCACCAGAACCCGGTCTTCCAGTTCAGGCATAGATGGAAGATTTTGTGCCCACACGGGTACCTTTCCCAGTGCAAAACCTGCACTCAGTGTAGACAATTTCACAAAATCTCTTCTTTTCATAATCTTCAATTCAAATGAAATGCCGGTGATTTTATCATTTCAATTAAGGCAATTTTTAGTCTGAAAGCTGCCAATTCTTCATTTTTTAAAATATTTGCCCACTCATAATCTGGACTACCACTGAGCAATATTTTGGTGTACTTTTCAACTTGAGCGGTATTGGTTTCTTTTGAAAAAAACAACCTTAAAATCCTTTCTATCAACACTTTTGGATCACTTCCTGCGTCAAAACCTTCAATCCATTTTATGAGATAATCCTGTTTTTGATTCCAAACAAAATAACCCATCTGTTGCACCGCGAACGGAAAAGTACGGCTGTCCATCCACTGCCTGTACCCAGGCCAGCCTGCCACATTGGGCGGATTGAGCAATTCCTGACCCATGGTCACCATCACCCATTCTTTCCATTCTCCATCTACATCAAAATGGGCTGTAATCCCCACCACTGTTTCGGCCGGAGTTTTAATCTGAACACTCTTATTTTTAGTGTCAAAAAAATGTTCCGACTGCAATAATGCCATCAGAACCGGCTTAATTTCCCAGTCTTTACTGAAAATCGCCATCATATCACTGATTACATCGCTAGGTGGGTTTCCAGAAGAAGAATACACAAAAAACCGGTATAATTTTTCACAAATAAATCTGGCAACGGCCTCTTTTCTCTCAGTATGTATGATATCAACAAGATATTTAATTTCATTTTTCAATACCGCCTCCTGGGTGTTCTGTGTGGTTACGGGAATATTTCTGCCAAGGTAAGTTTTGCTGTTGGTATCGTGATTTTCGGGCACAAAAAACGGTACATATACCCCCGGTGGAGTACCCTCATCAGAGTAAATACTCACGTACCAGCCCGAAAGCACTCTGGCACCTTCTTTTACATCTGTTTCGGTATAATTTCCAATTCCACAGGTATATAATTCGAGAAGCTCCCGCGAAAAATTCTCATTGGGAGCTTTTTTTACACTTCCATTCCCATTCAGAAAAATAAGCATGGCCGGGTCAAGAATAATATTTTCGACCAGCTTCTTAAAATTTCCCTGATGTGAATCTCTGAAGAGTTTATTCTGCCTGTACATCAACTGGGCAGGCATCGGTTCGTCAACAACAAATTTGGTGGTAAAATGCCCATGCCAGAAAAGTGTAAGTTTCTCTCTGATAGAAGCCGTATCGTTTTTCATGGCCTCCATCCACCAGCGTTTCAGTTCATAATTTTGACCATAAACTTTGCCATAAATTTCATCGAGAGCCTTTTGAATATCATCTTTTGGGAGTGTCCAAAACATCTTAAATGCATCGTCTTTCCAGGCTGGGGCTGAGGGAGCAGGATTTTTGAGAGCATTGTCAAAAAGCAACTTTACCGCCTGGGCTGCCGTGAGATTCTCAAAAGATTTGATTGTTTTCCAGGAAGATGCGAAAGTCACCCTGCCCAGCAAATGTCGGGCATCAGATAGGTTAAGCTTCTGACTGTATGGTGTGAGCATAATTTTTCGACCGGGAAATTTTTCAAAATAACGTGTGAATTTAGGATTAATTATCTAATCTCAGCCATACAAGTATATATAAAATCAAACTTTCCTCTTCAATTCGAAATTCATTCCTAGATATACCCTGCGGACCAATTCATCGGCAGCGAGCTCCTCGGCAGTACCCTGGCGTAAGATTTTGCCTTCAAAAAGCAGATAAGCACGGTCGGTGATGGAGAGGGTTTCGTTAACGTTGTGGTCAGTTATCAATATGCCGATGTTGCGGTGCTTGAGCCTGGCAACAATACTCTGAATTTCTTCTACTGCGATGGGGTCAACTCCGGCAAAAGGCTCATCGAGTAGAATAAATTTGGGGTCCACAGCGAGAGCTCGGGCGATTTCGGTACGGCGACGCTCCCCACCGGAACACACAATTCCTTTGTTCTTTCTTACGTGCGTGAGACTGAATTCCTCCAATAGCATTTCGGTTTTTTCTTTCCGCTCTTGCTGGGTCATTTCGGGTTTGGCAAGCTCCATGACTCCCAAAATATTTTCTTCTACAGTAAGGTCCCGAAAAACTGAGGCCTCTTGTGCAAGATAACCCACGCCCAACTTAGCCCTTTTGTACATGGGCAGACTCGTGATGTCGGTATCATCGAGCCAAATTTTACCTTCATTGGGTTTTACAAGTCCCACTGCCATATAAAAAGAGGTGGTTTTACCGGCACCGTTGGGTCCAAGCAAACCCACGATTTCGCCCTGAGCTACCTGATAGCTCACCTGGTTGTTGACCAGCCTTTGTCCATATTTTTTTACCAGGTTTTCGGTGCGAAGAATCATGCTTAAGTGTTTTTGGTTTGCAAAAATACCAATAAAAGAATAAAAATATTGTTAAAAAAACTTACTGAAACTTAAAATCCCTCGCAAATAACTGCAAAGTCGTTTTATCTCTAAAAGTATTTTCTTCGAGAGAATAGGCCATACTGAAAGATTGTCCACTAAGCAATTTTTTATAATAATCAGCTACCATGTTAAATCCAACGGCGGTCATCACCGAACCCGATTCAGCGTCCAATATTTCAAGCCTTAAGTGTTTTTCCTTCATTATTCTTGGGTCAGACGCCAGCTGAAGGTTTTCGGAAACGAAAACCGGTTGCATATTTTGAGGGCCGAAAGGAGCCATCTGCTTCATGATCCGGTTGAATTTAGGGCTGATTTCAGAAAGTGGGATTTTCACATCAATCGTGATTTTGGGTATTAATTGCTCTTCTGTAATAAACTCATTTACAATTTGGTCAAAATACTTTCTGAATGCGTCAAGATTCCCGATCGGGATGGTCATGCCAGCCGCATGCATGTGGCCACCGAATTGTTCCAACAGATGTGAACACTTCTCAAGAGCACCATAAAGATCAAATCCGGGAACGGAGCGAGCCGAACCCGCAGCATAATTTTCTTTTGATTGGGTAAAAATTATGGTTGGACGATGAAAATTTTCAATACAGCGTGAAGCCACAATTCCTATGACTCCTTTGTGCCAGTTTTGGTTAAAAAGCACAGTACTTTTGGCCTCATACATTAGCCAGGGATCCTGTCTGATCATTTCAAGAGCCTCTTCAGTGATACGACTATCCAAAGTTTTCCGTTCGGTATTGTGAGCCTGAATTTCGTAAGCGAAAGCCAGAGCTTCTTCATAATCTTCAGAAAGCAAAAGACTTACCGCAGCTTTGGCATGTTTTATTCGACCGGCAGCATTGATTCTTGGCCCCAACACAAAAACCACATTTTCTATGGTCATCTCACCTGTGAATCCTGCCACTGCTTTTAGTGCTTTCAGGCCTGTTCGTGGATTTTCATTTATTTTTTTTAAGCCGAAATATGCTAAAATCCGGTTTTCGCCCACGATAGGTACTATATCAGATGCAATACTGACCATCGCCAAATCGAGGAAGTCAAATATTTCCGAAAGAGGTATATCTTTTTTTATGCAAAAAGCAGTCAGTAGTTTAAAACCTACCCCATTTCCGGTAAGCTCTTTAAACGGGTAATGACAATCGGTACGTTTGGGGTCTAGTACGGCTACAGCCTCAGGAAGCTCATCGCCAGGCTCGTGATGGTCACAGACGATGAAGTCAATCCCATGTTTTTCTGTGGCATATTTTACTTTGTCAATAGATTTGATGCCACAGTCGAGACTAATCATCAAGGTACAGCCCAATTCCGCAGCCTTATCAATTCCCTGAATCGAAACACCGTAACCTTCCAGGTAGCGGTCGGGATTGTAAGTTTCCAGATTGGGATAGTATTTTGAAAGAAAACCATAAAAAAGAGCAACTGCCGTGGTGCCATCCACATCGTAGTCACCGAAAATCATGATTTTTTCATTGTTTTCAGTAGCCTTAATGAGTCGATTTACAGCCAATTCCATGTCTTTCATTAAAAAAGGATCATGCAGGTCTGCGATATCGGGCCGAAAAAAATGTTTTGCTTCATTAAAATCAGAAATACCTCTCTGCCAAAGCATAACAGCCATAGACTCAGAAATTCCCAGGTCTTTCTGAAGATTTAGCACCTGCGTGGTTTCTGTTTCGGAGGTGGGGGTGGGTTTATATTGCCAGATTTTTTCCATAAGATTTCAAATTTAGAAAATTATGGCACAGAAATTGAATTTCTATTCAATGAAATCACAAAAAAGACAATTTACACGGTCTGAGAGGTTTTACACTTAAAGATGTAGTTTCGCTAAATTTGTCAAAATAAACTAGAAGGAAGGGTGTCGTGGAGGCACTCTTTTTTTCGTTTAAACATAAAATAACCACAATATTACTACCAAGTTTTGTTCATGAAATTGTACTAATACATTATTTTTGGGAAATTAATAATAAAAGGCGTATTCGGTTTACAAAAATCGAAATCTTGAAAATGAACAAAATACTTAACAGACTTATTGCCGGTGAAAAATTTGACTCCACAGAGGCAGAAGCGATAATCATAAATATTGGAAACGGAGAAGTTAACCCTTCACAAATAGCCGCTTTTTTGATGGGAATCCAACAAAGAGGTATCACCGTCGATGAACTAATGGGCTTCAGAGAAGGAATGCTCAAGTTGGCTAAAGCTATTGATCTTGAAGACTTTGAGGCTATGGATGTGTGTGGTACAGGTGGTGACGGTAAAGATACTTTCAATATTTCAACCACTTCAGCTTTTGTAGTAGCCGGTGCCGGACAAGCAGTGGCCAAGCATGGAAATCATGGGGTAAGTTCGGCCGTGGGGAGTAGTACGGTTTTGGAATATTTGGGAGTAAAGTTTACAAATGATGCCGATTTTCTGAGAAAAAAAATGGAAACGGCAGGAATTTGCTACCTGCATGCACCGCTTTTTCACCCGGCTATGAAATATGTAGCTCCAATCAGAAAAGAATTGGGGATCAGGACATTCTTTAATATTCTCGGGCCTATACTTAACCCTGCGATGGTCAAAAAGCAGTTTACCGGGGTATCAGATATGACTACTTTTGATTTATATAAAAATCTGTTTCTAAAATCAGGTGCTAGTTTTGGTGTGGTACATTCCTTAGATATTTATGATGAAATCTCTCTTACTTCGCCCTTTTTGCTGGCTATGGGGGAAGATGCAAAAACTTTTGAGGCAATTGATCTGGGCTTTGAACCGGTTTTACAGGAACAGCTTCATGGTGGAGCCGGGTTGGAAGATTCAGCCAAAATTATGCTCGATATTTTGCAAAACAAGGGGACTAAAGCTCAAACTCAGGCCGTGTTGGCCAATGCCGCAGTGGCTTTATCAATAGGAAAAGGTGTGAATATTGACAATGGATTAGCTCTAGCCCAAGAATCTCTCGAAAGTGGTAAGGCTTACAGTAGTTTCAAAAAACTGGTGGAATGAACTTAACAACCATAAAAACTTAAACGAAGATATCACCGCTGCCATCAAAACTGCAAGGAATTATGTGATGGAATTTTTGGATTAATCAAAAATCGCATATACTGCAAAAGAAGCCAGCCAGTGGTCTCCTCCATAATTCCCGCTGGTTACATTAGGTAGCGTATTTTTTAGAAAATCAAAAGAGGCCTTCTCAAACTTAGCCTTCAAAGGGTTGGTCTTTGGAAGACTGGCACCTATTCCTTTAAAACACCAGGCACGGCTAAGGCTCAATCCATCAAGATGTACAATCTGAAAGTCGGTACGGTCGCTCACTACTGGCTGATTCAGCACATTTTGTATAGATTTGGGTTCCAAAAAGGCCTTAAACCAAACTTCAAATTCTTTCGGCCCCAAAATTCTCCTCATAAGGTCTGCAATTTCGAGATTGGGAGAAAGGAAATCTGAACCATCAGGCTCCAAATATGCAGGGGCAGCTTTTTGCTCAAAATAAAATCGGTTGGCTTTATCTATCACAGAGATTTCAAAGTCAGTGTTTTTTGTGGCTCTGGCCCAATCGAGAGCAAAACACAGCCCAAAAGCCGTATTGGGGTGTACCCCTGTGCGATTGGGGTAAGTCTGTTTGGGTAAAAAATCATCCCAAATTCTCACAATTTCTTTGGTAAGAGGCTGCAAGGTTTGGTGCCATTTTTTGGCCATTGGATCATTCCAGGTCAGAAGTTCCTGGTCGAGTTTAAGCAACCATGCCCAGCCATAAGTTCGCTCAAACGTCTTTGTTGTCTTATATTTTGTAAAGTATTCTGACTCAGTTTTGATTTTTTCCGGCTGAAAACTATGGTCTAAAACTTTTATAATCTCTTTTCTTTGAGAAATTTCGGGATAAAGCTTGAGCAATTTTACCAACATCCAATGCCCATGAACACTCGAATGCCAATCCAGACAACCATAAAAACTTGGGTGAAACTCTGAGGGCAACAATTTGTGGTCATCGGGTCCATCGGAGCTATGGCCGGTTTTGTTTGGAAATTCCTGTGAGATACAGTGAAGAGGCATTTCGGCCAGTTTTTCTGCAATTTTGATATTAAAAAGGCTGTCGGTTTGGGCCATCCCTGTGAAATAGGTGAAAGTAAGAAAAACGAAAATAGCTTTTTTTAGCATGATGAAGGTTTTACTTTTCAAATAAAAGGAATTAATACATCTAAAACAATGATTTCAAAATTTCGGCTCAACCCATAATAATGTAAACAAAAGAATTACCAAAATCCACTTCCAAACTTCACTTATCTCCTCATAGCCTTCAGCCTCAACGTTGTTAAAGGAATTTAAATTATTATATTTCAGTATTTTAGAAATAATATTTGCTTTTTGATAAGGCAATTCGGCCTTCTCAACAAATATTTCTATGCTGTCATTTAAAGTCTGCCACCCCGGTTTTTTCAATAACATTTTCCCCGAAAAATCACTTTGTCCATTTGCCTGTAAACTAATTGAATCTCCCGCTAGAATATTGGTTTTAATCAATTTTTCAGGCTTATTAATTACTATTACCTGGAACTGCTTTTGTAAAACGGGAGCCTCAATGATTAGATTATTCTTTTGGTCAGGAATGATGACATTGATTGCAGATGCCCATATTTTCCCATATTCCAGGGAATCGCCGGAAAGCATCAACGGGTAAGTTTCAGAATATAATGACACCGCCAGTTTTTCGGGACTTACCGCCAAAATTCCTTCTTTTTCCTGTAGGTAAAAATTTGATTTTTCAAAAACGAAAGGGTGGTGAAAAGCACCGTTTTTTAACGAGATTTCAGACTCATTACTGACCCTTTTGATTCTGAACTTTTCTGCAAAAACGTTATTAATTTTATTGATTTCAACCGTCGGATTTTCGAGATTCATTACTAAAACTCCGGTACTTTTCAATTCTCTATTTTGAAGGTTTTCAGGAGAAACTATCATAATATCAGCTTTTTGTGAGGATTTTTTATTGATTTCCAAAACACTGAAATCACTTTTTGACACTTTAGAAACCAGCTCCACTTTGTGGCCTTGTTTTCCCAGCCAATCGGCCAGAGTCTTCATCTCAAAATCCGGATTTTCTGCAAGCATTTTTAAGGAGAGTTCAGGAAGTTTTTTTGTGAAAAAATTAACCTCCGCCACAGGTTTTCCTTCAAAAAATAATTCAACTTTATTTCTACCAATACCAAAGGCTGGAAAATTAAGAGAGAAACCTTGATTTTCTTTAGAAATTTTCACCGAGTCCAAAATTGTATCTCCGTATTTTACAGTTAAAATTCCGGAACTTTTAGAATAAATCTTGCCTGTAATTTCCTGATTTTCGAATTGATTCAAATTTCCTTTCCAATGTAAGTCCGATATGGTTTTTTCTTCAAAAAAAGGAAAATAAAGTATTTTTTTTCCCGATAAGGCAGCCAAAAATGCAGGTTCAAAATTGGTCCCGCTTAATATGATTTCATCATAATTCTTTAATAAATCTGAAACCTTATTCTTTTGTATAGAATTGATAGAAAGCAAATTATCCACTTTTAAGCTGTCTTTCAGATGATTCAGGAAATCCTGACTCAAGCTCTTGTCATGAATTAAGATTTTTCTTTGATTTTGATCGGCTTTCCATTTTATTGGGAAAACCAAAATCACAAGCGATAACAAAAAAAGGATATTGAGCACCCATTTCCGGGGCTTCACAGGCCGGCTTTTCCATAGCTGAAAAACCATGATGGCAATTACCATCAATAACCCCAAACTCAATATTACTATTTCTGTTTTATCCATTTATTTATTGCAACAAAGACCTGTACGCATTTCTTAGAGCCTTGTTCTTGTTTTCAAAATTATTCCTGATTTCTGCCGATTGCCTTCCCGATAAATTGAGAAGTGCATTTTGTAAGTGTTTCAATTCTTCTTCACCTGCATTTTGTCCATTAATTAATTTTTGAAGCACCGAAACCCACTTTTTATCAAGACTTTTGGCCTGAATAAATGCCTGAGCTAGGCGGGCTAATTCTACCTTATCCCTGTCTGTGGGTTTGCTTTTTTCAAGGATATCAATGGTTTCAGCAGCTAAAATCTGGATTTCTGCCGCCGAAAACGCCTTCATAAATCGCTGCCGGGCATTGTATTTGGTCAGTTCTCCGGTCAGTCTTTTCTCTTTTTCTTTAATAGGTGGTGGGTCAAATCCCGATTTTTTCACATAAGTCCGGGCTTTTTGCTGGGCCTCTTTGAGATATTCAAGTGCTTTATTTTCAAATGGAAGAGCTTTTTCCGGCTCATAAAGCCTCAAATGTAGCTCTGACTGCCACATTTGTTCAAGTGCCATTTTGAGCAGGCTGCGGGTACTTTGTTCATAAAAAGTATTGGTTTCGGCGTCGTCATGAGAATGCACAAACTGCTCCATCAAGGCGGCCAGCGGGTCATCATTCTGAGTTTCCTGACCTGCGTGCTCATGTTCGTGGTGGTGCTCAGCTTCCACATGGTTATCTTCCTGCTCCTCAGAATCATGAGCGTGCACAAATCCTTCGAGAATGTTCCCGCTTTCACCACCTGGGGCCACATGGCCAATGTTGTCTTCAAATTCCTCTCCAAGATATTGACCATATCTCAGCCTGAGCACTTTCTGATCATATCCGATTTCATTTGACTCACTTTTAAAAACCTGAGCTGCAATCTTTTTTCGTTTTTTTATGAGTTTCTCGGTGTCAATAATTATCTGCCGCTGACTTCTGAAATATTCGGGAAGAATATTCATGGCCATGGTGGCCGGCTCGGTTTCATCCTGATTGGTGGTGTCGCGATAGACCAGAAAATAGGTGTCAGATTTAGTAAAATTTGGCTCAGGCAGCCGGTTGTCAAAAGCAGCCCAATAATAGTAAAGTTCATCACCCGGACTAAAATTCAATCCTTTGAGGTCTATGTTTTTGGTAATCTGCTCAGATTTAAAATTCTTGCCTCCAACCGGCCATTTTACCTCTCTAAACTTCACGTTTTCGCCACTTCCCCGTGCCACTGTAGCCACAAGAAAAGCATTGCTGACCTTAAAATCATCAGAGATTTTGGCCGAAATACTGATATTTGAGCCCGATTTTGGAGCATATACAGAATATAGTTCTTTTGAAGCGGGTTCAATTTGAGGAGGGGCATCAGGTAAAGCCTCCAGGCGATAAAGTGGCGACTGATAAACCAGGCTGTCACGCCAGAGGGCTTTTAAGTTGTAAAATCCTGAAGCAATTAGTTTGTCGGTATGGATAAAACTCCCCCTTTTTTTTTCAAATGAAAGCCTTAAACCATATGCATTTTCGAGGAAAACATTCAGATTTTCAGAATGACTAAATCTCATTTCCCACATAATATTAGTACCCGTAATGGCTTCAAAATTAAGGTCATAACTATATTTAGTCTTCAGGCCGGTATAAGGAGGTGGGCTCAGTTTAACTTTTGCTCCGAGAAATTCCGGTGCTTTGTTTTCCGTTTTAACTTCAGGTTTTTCACTGAAAAAGGACGTCAAACTGTTTTCATTTCCTGATATTTTTTTGGGTAAAAAATTAAGGCCAATACCCAGACCCAGGAAAAGCAAGGGCAAGACCAGAGCCTTAGGAAACTCAAATATTTGCAGCTCTTTTTGTTGGGAAATTCTCTCAATTTGCAGACTTTCTACGGCATTGCTTTCAGCCAAATAGAGCAGAGGCAATGAATATTCGAGGCTTTTGTTTTTCTTATGCAAAAACAGTATAGCTTCTTCTTTTCGGAAACTAAATATACGGTATTCCCAAAAACCAAAAATAAGAATTAAAAATCTGAATATCAGTGAAATATATTTAGAAATTTCTAAATATTTGAACAAAAAATAAAAAGCAAAAACATAGCATCCTACTGACAGTATTTTGATTGTCAACAGCTGCACCGAAGTGAGTTTTACTATGTTTTTAAGTCGATTCATTGACCTATTTTAATGTTACTTCCAAAAATCTTGAAATCAAGGGGTCTATAACCTCACCCCCAACCCCTCTCCCCGGGAGAGGGGAGTTGCTTTGAAATATTCTTTCCCAATTTTTTTAAACCTTTCATTTATTCTTTTTAATCGAAAAATATCTTTCTGTTGCCACTATAACTAAAAAAGCCAAAGCCCAATAAACCTCATAAAATTTGTTTTTTTTAGGAAAATAAGCGGGATTAACTTCAAAACCGGCCTTCATTTGACTGACTGAAATTTCATTATTTTCAGGTTTTAATGACCAAATATTCAGCAGTTTATCCAGCAGCTTTTCAGGCAAAGCACCTTCAAAACTCAGATTTCCCATATCGGCATTTATGGTTTCAATCATTTGGGTCTTTGTGTCAGTTATTTCCAATTCATTTTTTGAAATTTCAAAAATCAAATCAGGTTGTTTTTCGTCGGTTTCGAAAACCAATCCATACACTTTCCAGATACTCTTTAAGGAGTTTTCAACCTTGCCCTTTTCTCCTACAATTTTATATTTTATGCTTTTATTTTCAGTCAGTTGTACATTTTGGAGACCGTTTATGGTTTCACTTTTTTTCAAAGTATTATTTTCTACATAATAATAGTTTTCACCATTTTTCAATACTCCATTTTTCTTATTTTCCTTCTGATTTCCAAAAAGTATTTTGGCCGTGTCAGGTAAAAAAATACTGCTTTCAGTCCTGTTTTTCTCTAAAATCAGCGTGGCATTTTTCTCTGTAAAAAGATATGGGTTTTTGTTTATAAAATACTGTAAGCCAGATTTTTGATCAAAGGCTATCACCTCTGAAAAATTTCCCTCTCTATTATTGATTTCAAATCTAAATTCCTCCTTAATACCCGGGGTATTTTGGTAAATCAAAACTTCTGATTTCTTAGTTTTTTTTTGAAAATCAAAATAAGGTCTGGCCAAAAAAGTCGTCAGAAAAATCACAGCCAAAATCCTGAGTACCAGCAACCACCATTCCTGAAAATTAAGCCCTCGTGCCACCGTTTGTTGTTGCTCCATGAGCCACCTCATAGCCGCCCATTGTACCACTGTGCTCTTTTTCCGGTTCCAGAGATGAATCAACACCGGAATCCCCACAGCCGCACCGGCCCAAAGCATATTTGGATTTAAAAACTCCATTTTATCTTGCTGAGGGTTTGGGTTAATATTTCGGCAACAGGCGTGTCAAACGTGAATCTGGAATAGTGGATATGCTTGTCTGTAAGCACTTTTTCAATTTCTGAGAGATAATTCTGAAAAGAGACCTTATACTTTTCTCTGATATTCCCCGCCGAAAGCTCCAGTTCTTTACCGGTTTCCAAATCCCGAAACCGATGCATTTCTTTGAAGTCGGGGTCCAGCTCTTTCTGTCCCAAAAGCTGCAAAACTATGATTTCCTTCCCGGGCATAGCCCATGACTTAATCTCATTCGCAAAATCCAAATCATCAGAAAAAAGGTCGCTTACAACTACAATTAATTCCTTTTGTTTGGTGGCAAGCACACCCTTATTTATGTTGCCTAATTCCAGCTTCTCTCCTGCTTTCAGATTTTCAAGCTGATAAAGCACATTTCTGAATGCCTGTTTTCCGGCAGGTACCAACAAGCTTATCTCTCCATTCTGAATTACGCCCAACTGTACATTATCATTCTGAATATAAGCCATATAGCCCAAAGAAGCCAACAATATTTTTGCTATCTGTAACCTCGTGACCTCACTTTCGGCATAATTCATGGAGCCGCTCAGGTCCAATAACATCGTCACCGTAAGTTGACTTTCCGAGGTCGATTCTTTTATCTGATGTTTTCCGGTGCGGGCAAAAAGCTTCCAGTCGATACGCTTGGGGTCGTCGCCTGCCACATAATGTCGGTATTGCTCAAATTCTACCCCCACGCCAGTTCTTCGGCTGCGATGCATGCCTAAAGCCACCTGCTCGCTCACCAGTCTGGCGGCAAGTTGAAGGTTTTTGATTTTTACGATTTCCTGGTTGAGCAACATCCCGCAACAGGCTTATTTTTGAGTAATTATTTGTCTGATCACATCATCAGTACTGATATTTTCAGCCTCAGCCCTGAAGTTCAGTGTCAACCTGTGTCTCATGATCGGATACGCCAGTTTCTCCAGATCCTCCGGTATCACTGCATACCTGCCATGAATCACCGCCCGGGCTTTTGCACAAAGTATCAAAGCCTGTCCTGCACGCGGGCCGGCTCCCCAGTCGCACCAGGTTTTTACATAATCGAGCTTGCTGGTCTCCGGCCGGCTTGATCTCACCCAATTATTGACAGTTTTTAGTAATTCTTCATCAATAAAAACTTCACGGGTCAAGGTTTGTAAGTCAATTATATCTTTACTGCTCAATACTTTTCCAACAGACCCAGAAGCCGTTCCGGTCGTAAGTTTCAAAACTTCAAGCTCTTCATTTTCAGCCGGGTACCCCAGTTTAATATACATCAAAAACCGGTCAAGTTGGGCCTCCGGCAACGGATAGGTACCCGACTGCTCAATAGGGTTTTGCGTAGCAATAATCAGAAATGGTCGCTCAATGGGGTAATTGGTGCCGGCATAAGTCACCTTGTATTCCTGCATGGCCTCCAGGAGGGCCGCCTGCGTTTTGGGCGGAGTACGGTTTATCTCGTCGGCCAGTACAATATTGGAGAAAATCGGTCCCTTGTTAAATTTAAAAAACTTCCTGCCCGTTTCATGGTCTTCTTCCAGGATTTCAGTACCCAGGATATCCCCCGGCATCAGGTCGGGCGTAAACTGTATGCGTTTAAAATCCATATCGAGGGCCTCCGCCAGGGTCTTCACCATCAGTGTCTTAGCCAGACCCGGTACTCCTTCGAGCAAGCAATGCCCACCGGCAAGAAACGAAATCAGAATTTCCTCCACGGCCTCCTGCTGGCCCACAATTATTTTTCCAATCTCCGTCTTAAGAGCCGGCAGCTTGCTCACTAGCGTTTTGTAATGTTCTTTGGTTTCCAATTTTTTAGCGTGTTAAAGCGTAATTTATGATGTTGACACCAAATTTGGTGTTGTCTTCTGCCAGCCATCTTTTGTTTCTGAAATCATAGTCCCACTCACAACCGTAATCTTTGTTGGAGTACAGCAAGCCTATCCTGCCACCCACCGTGATGGCCTTCAGGTAATCGTGCACCAGGTCGTCGCCCCAGCCATTTAGCTCAAAACTCGTGGTAGGCGGACCTTCAAACTCGAAGAAACTACGATAAATTTCGTGGTCATTGGGGATTTTTTTCAGGGCATTTTGGCCAAAAATACGGCCCATTTCCTGCTCAAAAGACTTGGCAAAAAGCCCGTCGATGTCGTGGTTGCAATCATCCACAAACAGAAAACCGCCGTTTTCCACATACCTTTTCAGTGCCTCGCGTTCCTGGGCGTTAAACTCCACCAGCTTATGCCCGCTCAGATAGGTAAAAGGGCTTCTAAACAGGTTTTTATCCGTCAGAAAAATCACCCTTTCCTTTTCGTCGATGGGTATGGTCGTGTATTCCACCAGCGAATTGAGCAGATTGGAGGGCATCTGTTGGTCGGTGTCCCAATCGCCTGACTGGTATTGAATACGCGTAAAAACGAAAGGTTTCAATAGCTTTTTCTTTCTTTTTAAGATGGAAATTTATGAAAAATGATGCAGATTTTTCCGAAAAATTGATGAAAGGAGAAATTTAGGTGGTGTTTCAGGAGATTTGGGATATTATTTTGGGCAGCTGCCCACGCAAAGGCGTGGTCACCGGGCTCTCCGCACTCGCTCCACGCTTAGGCGTGGGAGCTCAAACAATGCTCCGATCCCTGCTGCGGGGATGGAGGTTTTCGAACACATTTGTTACAATGAGCTTGTCAAAGCGTACTCTCTTTTGTGGCTTCGACAGGCTCAGCCAGACACTGTTTGTCACACTGAGCTTACCAATTGTAAACTTTCCAGTGGCTTCGACAGGCTCAGCCTGACATCGTTTGTCACACTGAGCTTGTCGAAGTGTAAAACTTTACAATGATTCCTCCAGGCTCAGCCTGACAATTATTCCCTACACCGCATCACTCAGACTCGAGAAGGTGAAGTCTCTGATTTTGAGGGGCGGCACCAGATTGCCACTCACACGCACAGGTTTGCCCATTTCCTCCAGGTTGTTGAGCATTATCACCGGGCTTTCATTGAATCTGAAGTTTTTTACGGGGTATTTTATCTTTCCGTCTTCGATGTAAAACGTTCCGTCGCGGGTAAGACCGGTATAGAGTAGGGTCTGAGGATCCACAAATCTGATATACCACAGGCGGGTCACCAATATGCCTTTTTTGGTTCCTTTTATCATTTCGGCCAGTGATTTGTCGCCTCCTTCCATGATAAAACCTGCTGGCGGCGGTATGGCTTTCACACCCTTTTTCTCTGCCCAATACCTCGAATAGGTCATATTTTTAACTATTCCTTTTTCTACCCAATAAACCTTTTCCTGCGGGCGACCATCACCACTAAACGCCGAGCCGGGCAAAAGCGGATTTTGAGGGTCAGAGTAGATATTTACCCTTTCGTCAAAGAGTTTTTCGCCTAATCGGGTACCGCCACCTTTTTTACTTAAGAAACTGCGGCCTTCGTCGGCATTGCGAGCGTCCATGCTACGCATCATATTTTGAAGTAAATCTACCCCTGCGGCAGGTTCCAGAATCACCGTATATTTCCCCGGCTCCAAAGCCTGTGCCTTTACCGAAGCCCTGGCTTTTTGTGCCGCTACCTCTGTGGCCGATTTAGCTTTCAGGAGACTCACATCATTGAAGTCTTGCAAGGCATATCCTGATCCGAGGCCGTCGTCTGTTCTGACCGTCACCGAAAAATCAACTTGTGATTCTTTGTTATATGCAAACAGCCCCTTATTGTTGCCCATAGCGGCAAATCCGCTGCTATCTTCCAGATAACCGGCTGCTATGAGTCCGTTTTTGGCACAAACTCCTATACTGTCGGCAGCAACTTTTGCTCTCAATTCAGGCGTAATATTGGCCGTAGCCTGGGCAAATGTCTGATTGTCCACATATACCGGTGGACCAAGGGTAGGAACATAGTCAGGGTTTTCGGGAGCAAGTTTTGCAATCTCCTCGGCTCTTCTTACAGCTTTTTCAAGTGAGGCATCATCCAACTCATTGATGGTGGCTGTACCGGACTTTTTTCCAAATCCTGAAGTGACTGCAAGAGACAGATTTTCTGACTCCCCTGCCGTCGAAACCGTATTGCGGGCATAACGAATATTGCCTCTTCGGCCACCACTGAGGGTGACGCTTATTTCATCAGCTTTCGAAAAACCAATCACTTTGTCGATGATCTTTTTGGCTTCTTCTTTTGATAATATTTTCATAATTTTTTTAGTTAACAGGGAGTAGGTAATAGTAATTTTTGACCGGTCTGACCTTCGGTGCTGACCTACTTTATTCTTTCCAACTCTTTTTAAATCTTCCTTCCGGTATTGATCACATTTACACCATTAAAGCGGGTGGTAGAGCTTCCGTGCGACACAGCCGAAACCTGAGAAGGCTGACCTTTGCCGTCAAAGAATGAACCGAAAGTTCGGTAATCGTCTTTATCGCATATTTGTACACATGAATTCCAAAACTCCTGTGTATTTGACTGATATGCCACATCTTCCAGCATTCCGGCGATTTCACCGTTTTTGATTTCATAAAACAGCTGCCCCCCAAACTGGAAGTTATAACGCTGCTGATCAATAGAATAAGAGCCGCGACCTATGATGTAAATCCCTTTTTCTACACCTTTAATCATGTCGTTCACGTTTAACTTTTCGGTGCCGGGTTTCAGAGAAACATTGGGCATCCGCTGAAACTGCACCGAGCTCCAGTTGTCGGCATAACAGCAGCCATGCGACTCATTTTCACCCAAAATATTGACCTGGTCTCGGATGGCCTGATAGTTGACCAATGTTCCGTCTTTGATGATATTCCATTCTTTACATGGCACGCCTTCGTCGTCATAACCCACTGTACCGAGGGCATTAGGTTGGGTTTTGTCTGCCACGATATTGACCAACTTGCTGCCATAGTTAAAGTTGCCGGCTTTCCACTTGTCTAGTGTGGCAAAGCTGGTACCTGCATAATTGGCTTCATAACCCAGTACGCGATCGAGCTCGGTCGGGTGACCCACAGACTCATGTATAGTAAGACCAAGGTGGTTGGGGTCAAGTACCAAATCATATTTTCCCGCTTCTACGCTCTTGGCTGTGATTTTTTCTTTGGCTTGTTGTGCCGCAAAAATGGCATCTTCAACCATGTCGTAGCTGTTTCGATAGCCTACGAGATTTTTTGGTCCGGCAATTTTCTCCGATGCCAGACCATCAAGATACTCATATCCCATGCCCATTGGTGAGCTGAGGGCATCGCGGGTTTTAAATTTCCCTGCCGCTTTATCAATTGCAGTTACCGTAAATGTGGGCCAAATTCGATGCACATCCTGATCGATATAAGAGCCATCGGTGCTGGCAAAGTATTTTTGCTCGTTGATAAAAAACAGATTTGAGGTAACAAAAGCTGCCCCGTTTTTCATTGCTTCGCCATTTACCTTCATCAGCAGGTCAATTTTTTCCTGCACGGGTATCTGAAAAGCATTTTTCTGAATGGGCGTATTCCAGGTTACTTCACCCACACCTTTTTGAGGAGCGAGTATAACCGGCTCGGTTTGCATTTTTGAATTGGCTTTGGCAATCGCTACAGCCGTTTCGGCACATCGGGCAATACCGTCAGCCGAAACGTCGCTGGTGGCAGCAAAGCCCCAGGTACCATTGGCTATAACTCTGATTCCGACGCCATACGATTCGGCATTCACAATATTCTGCACGCGGGTCTCACGTGTGAAGAGGTACTGCTGTAGATACCTGCCTATTCTGACATCGGTGTAAGTGGCTCCCTTGGATCGGGCGGCATTTAGGGCGATGTCGGCAAATTTCTTTTTGGTCGCAATGTCCACCGTATTTTCTGCCATAAGTTCGGCAGTAGTGGCCTGACCAATTATCGGGATGGACGTGGCAGCAAAGGCTCCAAGCCCCATTCCGGTCATCTGAATAAATTTTCGTCTATCCATTAGGGTTAGTTTGATGATAATAAAGATTTGTAAAAGTATTCTTTTTTTTGAAAAATGAAACCACCCATTGTGATTTTTGGAAAATCTATCGGTTAAGGGGCTGAATGGGTCGATTATTTGATTGATCTGATTTACGATTGATTCGATTGACGATTGATTCGATTGACGATTAATTCGATTTGGGATTTACGATTAACTCAATTTACGATTGATTCGATTTGGGATTTACGATTGGGGGAAATTTTTTAAATGGGGAATTTTATACAAATAATGTTAAAAAAATATACAGAGGCATCGAAATGGGAATGAAATGCGTCTATATAGATGAGTTTTTTTATTTTAAGGATAAAAGAATTAATAACTGGGATTAGAACAGAATTGCGGCTCATATTTTTTAGGCCGCAATTTTTTTATCCTTCAATTAATTTCAAAAACTCCAAAATACCCATTGCTTCTATTTCAGCATTCATAGGAAAAGTCTCCGTTCCGTTATACAAGAGAAATTTGCGGGTTGCTTTAATGTCTTCACTTGCTCTTATGAAGCCCACAGGCACTTTGGGGGTGAGATTTCTTTTTATTTCAATTGCCCATATTTCATTACCTTTTTCCAGAATTAAATCTATTTCTGTTTGTTCTGCCGAGCGATAATAACTTGCTTGCCATTGATCAGACAAGGAATTTAAAATATTTTCGATCACAAAACCTTCCCATGAATACCCCACAACCGGGTGTCCTAACAGATGCTGGAAGTCCTGAATCATAAGAAGTCTATGAAGTATGCCTGAATCTCTGATATATACTTTTGGAGACTTAACCAATCTCTTTTTGGTATTGCCTGACCAAGTTGGCAACTGCCTGACCATAAACAGTTCCGTCAAGATATCCAAATAATTTCGGGTGGTGGTATGGCTTACATCCAGGCCTTTCCCCAGAGCTGAAAGATTAAGTTGTTGTCCTTGAAGATGTGCCAGCATGGTCCAAAAATTTCGCATTCTGGATGGTGAAATGCCCAGACCTGCTCTCGGAATATCTCTTTCCACATAGGTAGAAATAAAGCCGGTTCTCCAGTCCCAGCTTACATTTTCGCTATTGGCAAGAAAACTATCAGGATATCCCCCTCGTAACCAAAGTTTTTCCAGAGAAAAATTAAAATCTTGACTTTCAACAAGTTCCTTTATCGAAAAAGGAGTCAGTTCCAGATACAAAATACGACCAGCCAACGTTTCAGAGCTCTGGTTAAGCAAATCTCTCGAAGCTGAACCCAGAAGCAAAAATTGGGCATTGGGTTCACCGGCCCGTTTTCTTTGATCGATTATCACCCTCAAAGTTCTGAAAAGATCAGGCATTTGCTGCACTTCATCAATAATGATAAGTTCGTTAAAATGTACCTTTAAAAATGCTTCCGCATCGAGGAGTTTTGAGCGATCAGCATCAGACTCCAGGTCAAGATAGATTGACTTTTTGGCAGTAAAACTTTCTGCAATCTTTAATGCCAAAGTAGTTTTTCCAACCTGTCGGGAGCCCAAAAGAGCCACCGCGGGAATATTACTTAATGCATCTTTTAGCCTATTTTCTAATTCTCTCGAAATCATATTTCCAGATTTTTTTGCAACAAATATATGATTTTTTCTTGCAAATTGAAACTTTCACTTTCAAATTACAATATTTTGAGTGAAATTCTTGCAAATTGAAACTTTCACTTTCAGATTACAAAAAATAAAATCAAAAATCTGTTTTCAAAAATGGGTTCCGGATAGTTTTTCCAGACCTTATTAAATTTCCATGAAATAAAATCCGGCTAGAAATTGAATTTATTTAATAAAAAATTTTATTAAATATAGAAGTTTTATTAATATTGTTAAGATATACAATTCTAAACCCTATTAATGGAAAAACTGCTAAAAATCCTGATTCCCGGGCTTCTTATTGCATTGACCTATTTTCAGATGCAGTGTACCACTTCTGAAGGACATAGTTTGCCTGACGTAGTGGACTATAATTTCCACATTCGTCCGATTTTGTCAGACAGGTGTTTTCATTGTCATGGACCCGATGCCAATAAGAGGGAGGCCGACTTAAGGCTGGATACCGAAAATGGGGCTTATGCAGCATTAAAAGATAATCCCGATGCTCATGTGATTGTTAAAGGAAAACCTGAGCTTTCTGAGCTTTATCTTAGAATCAGCACTTCAGATACTTCCTTGAAGATGCCGCCACCTTCATCTAATTTAAGCCTTAACGAGGAGGAAATAAAAATTATTAAAAAATGGATTGAGCAGGGAGCTCCTATCAAAAAACACTGGTCTTTCCTAAAACCTGAAAAATCAAAGTTGCCCGAAGCTAACGAGGAATGGGTTAGAAATCCAATTGACAACTTCATTTATGATAAAATGAAATCTGCAGGGTTGAAGCCATCTGAAGAAGCGGGAAAAGAAACGTTGCTAAAGAGACTGAGTTTTGATCTGACTGGCTTACCACCGACCATCGAAATGCAGGAGGCATTTTTAAAAGACGAAAGCCCGCAGGCCTATGAAAATGTGGTAAACAGACTTTTGTCTGATAAACATTTTGGAGAAAAAATGGCCATAAACTGGCTGGATGTGGCTCGTTATGCCGATTCTCATGGGTATCAGGATGATGGCCTGCGTACTATGTGGCCATGGAGAGACTGGGTTATTCATGCTTTCAATTCCAATTATTCTTACAAAAAATTCATAACCTGGCAGCTGGCGGGTGATATTCTTGCCGAGAAAATGAAGGGGCACCCAAAAGCCAAAGAAATGATACTAGCCACGGGTTTTAACCGCAACCATAAAATCACACAGGAGGGTGGAGTAATTGATGAAGAATATAGGGTAGAGTATGTGACCGACCGTACCAATACTTTTGGGAAATCAATGCTGGCTCTTACATTGGAATGTTCCAAATGCCACAGTCATAAGTTTGACCCAATAAGTCAGGAAGAATATTTTGGCACCTTTGCTTTTTTTAATCAGGTGCCCGAAAAAGGCCTCTTCGGTACTATAGATGCTTCATTTGCCGATCCACCCAATATGCGAATCAAAGATGAAGACATAAAAAGCATTTTTAAATTTATCAATAAAAAAGATACTGCCCGGCTGGATGTGATGGTCATGAAAGATTCTTCAAAAATAAGACCTACCTATTTACTGGAGAGAGGCAATTATGATGCCCACGGAAAGGTGGTAGATTTTGGACCACCGGCAGCCATTATGCCATTCAGAGGATTTGAAAAAAATCGCTTGGGACTGACTCTATGGATGTTTGATCCGCAAAATCCACTGACCTCAAGGGTTTTTGTGAACAGAATTTGGGAGCAGTTTTTTGGAAGAGGCATAGTAAAAACTCTGGGTGATTTTGGAATGCAGGGAGAGCTGCCAACTCATCCTGAACTCTTGGATTGGTTATCGGTTGACTTCAGAGAAAATGGATGGAACATGAAAAGACTTGTTAAACAAATCGTGATGTCGGCCACCTACAGACAGTCATCCACTGTAACTGAAAAACACCTCAAAACCGACCCTGAAAATAAATATTTGTCGAGAATGTCCAGGTTACGATTTCCTGCAGAAATCGTCAGGGATCATGTGCTGGCTACTTCCGACTTATTGAATCAGGAAATAGGAGGTCCAAGTGTGAAACCTTATCAGCCGAAAGGCCTCTGGGAAGTGGCTACTTCGGGAAGAGGCACCCTAGCCAGATATGTTCAGGATCATGGAAAAGAATTGTATCGAAGGGGTATGTATGTTTTTATAAAACGTACCGTGCCACCGCCATCGATGCTTATTTTTGACGCCAGTAACCGCGACCAATGTGAGGTGCAAAGAGGCCGGACCAATACCCCCTTGCAGGCATTGGCCATGCTCAACGACCCGCACGTACTGGAAAGCTCCAGGGTAATGGCTCAGTCTGAATTATTGAATAAAAAAACTATCGATAAGGCTCTTACTGATGGTTTCAGGAAAATTGTATGTAGAAAACCCTCCAGTGATGAACTGAAGATATTAAAGGCTTATTTCGAAGACGAAATGAAATATTTTCAGAAAAATCCAAAGAAAATAGAAGCCCTGAAAAAGATAGGAGAATACGAGAACAAATCGGTAAAAAACAATATTGAACTGGCCGCACTTTTACAAACCTATCAGATGATTTATAATATGGAAGAAACCCTGATCAGAATCTAAATTATGGAAAATGAATTTTTGAAAAACCGGCTGAATATTACCCGCAGGCACTTTCTGGGCAAAGCGGCAGTGGGTCTGGGCTCTGCGGCCCTTGGTTCACTTTTAATGCCGGATTTATTTGGGTCAGGGGAAACTTCAAGTGCATTTCCGGTGGGCTTACCGCATTTTGCTCCAAAGGCAAAAAGAATCATCTATTTGTTTCAAAATGGGGCTCCTTCTCAGCTCGAAAGTTTTGACTACAAGCCACTTCTCAACAAAATGGCCGGGCAAGATTTACCTGAATCCATCAGAAACGGCCAGCGGTTAACAGGTATGACTTCCGGACAAAAGAATTTTCCGTTGGTAGGTTCTTATTTTAAGTTTAATCAGCATGGAAAATCAGGAGCCTGGATAAGTGAACTTTTCCCCAATATTGCAAAAATCGCCGATGATATTTGTATCGTAAAAACAATGAATACCGAGGCTATTAATCATGATCCAGCACTTACTTTTTTACAGACCGGTGCTCAGGTGGGAAATCGCCCCAGCATGGGTGCATGGCTAAGCTATGGTCTGGGAAGTGAAAATCAAAATTTGCCGGCATTTTGTGTATTGCTGTCAAGAGGACGAGGCAATGGTCAAGGGGTCTATTCAAAACTATGGACCAACGGCTTCCTGGATTCGACCCATCAGGGAGTAGTTTTTTCGAGTGGAGAAGAACCCATTTTATATCTCAATAACCCCGAAGGAACCGACAAAGAAGCCCGCAGAAGAATGCTGGATAAACTGGCAGAACTCAACCATTTGGGTTTTGAACAAAACAAGGATCCTGAGGTGGAGGCCAAAGTTAAGCAGTATGAAATGGCCTATAGGATGCAGACCGCCGTACCTGAGCTCACCGACCTGAGTAAAGAACCTGATCATATCATAAAAATGTATGGGCCCGATTGTCTTGTGCCTGGCACTTATGCAGCTAATGCACTGTTGGCCAGAAAATTATCGGAGTCTGGGGTGCGATTTGTTCAATTGTACCATCAGGGTTGGGATCAGCACGGAAATCTCACCGGTGAGATGCCCCTCCAGGCCGAAGATGTGGACAGAGCATCGGCAGCATTGGTGATGGACTTAAAGCAAAGAGGCCTGTTAGACGAAACACTTGTGATATGGGGAGGCGAGTTTGGCCGTACCAACTACTCACAGGGAGCTTTCGGAAAAGATAACTACGGACGCGATCATCACCCCAGAGCTTACAGTATCTGGATGGCAGGAGGTGGGGTAAAGCCCGGAATAGTGTATGGTGAGACTGACGATTTTGGCTATAATATCATCAAAGACCCCGTACATGTGCATGATTTTCATGCCACGGTACTCCATCTGATGGGTCTCAATCATGAAATGCTCAACTATAAACACCTTGGTCGCAGGTATCGCCTGACCGACATTGCTGGCAAATTAGTCCCCGGAATCATCGCCTGATATGAAAAGAATTCTCTCTCTGCTGACTTTAGGGCTTAACGTCATCGGTGTTTTATTTTTTATTTTCCAGGAAAAAGTACAATCTCCTGATTGGTTAAATTATGCAGGGAAGTTCCACCCGCTCATTCTGCATTTGCCTATAGGCTTTGCGGTTGCTATACCTTTATTTTTTCTTGTTCGTTCCAATATCGAAAAGGCATCTTCTGAAATAATATTTGAATATCTTCTTTTAATCCTGGCGTTTTCGGCTGCTGTGACCACTTTTTCTGGCTTTTTGCTTTCATTTGGAGGAGATTATGAGATAACACAACTCAAGTATCATAAAACCACAGGACTGATAGTAAGCGTGTTATCATATATGCTTTATGAATTTAGAAAAAACATAACAGATAATCCCAAGCTTAGCCTATGGTCCGGAATTTTAGTTTTTGGACTAATGGCCGTTGTCGGGCATTTGGGAGGAAGTATAACCCATGGAGAAGATTTTTTGAGCTTCAAATCTGAAAAAAATACACATAATGATACGGTTTTTGGGAAGTTGGTGAATCCTATTTTACAGAATAAGTGCAAAAGCTGCCATAATCCACAAAAAGCTAAGGGAAAACTGGATGTAACAAGCATAGAATCCATTAAGAAAGGCGGGAAAAATGGTAAATTGTGGGTTGCCGCCGATACCACTAATAGTCATATTTTGAAAAGGATTGCTTTGCCCGAAGAAGATAAAAAGCACATGGCTCCCAAAGGGAAACCCCAATTGACAAAAGAAGAAATTGAAATACTAAAAAATTGGATCAAAGAAGGGACAAACTACACTTTGAAAATTAGCCAATTAACCCCCAATTCATTTTTTTTTAAATGGAAAAGCAACTTAGAGGCTCCTGAAAAAGTTTATGATTTCAAAGCCCTATCGGAGTCGGATATAGAAAAATTAAATACACCTTTTTGTACAGTTGAACCCATCGCAAATGGTTCACCTGCTTTGATGGCCGATTTTTTTGTTAACTCAAAATTTGACCTGAATACCCTTAAAAACTTAGAAAAAGCAAAGGGACAATTGGTGGGTATTAATTTAGCCAAAATGCCAGTTGGGGATGAAGTTTTTGATATTCTTGCCAAATTTTCCAACCTCGAAAAAGTAACCCTTAATCAGACCAATATTAGTGGAAAAGGTATTGAAAAGCTTAGAAACTGCAAAAATCTCAATCATCTGGCTCTTTCCAATACAAAAATCAGTTTGAATGAGCTATCCAAATTGCTGCCTTTGAAATCATTGAAGGAGTTGTATTTATGGGAGACAAAAATTACAAGTTCAGAAGCTCAAAATCTCCAAAAAAATGGATTGCTGGTTTATACAGGTTTTGTGCCCAATCCTTCGGAAAAACTAAGATTAAACCCTCCTTCATTGGTCAATGAAAGTCTGATTATCAATGACCAAACTGAGATAAAATTCAAGCATTCTCTTCCCAAAGTTACGCTCAGATATACCATTGATGGCTCTCAGCCTGATACGTTGAAGGCACAGGAATATAAAACTCCCATCAGGCTTTCCAAATACACTAAAATTAATGTTTTGGCCACCAAAGAGGGTTGGCTGGCATCTGAGGCTAAAACTTTTACTTTTTATAAGTCAGGCATAAAAGCTCAGAAAGCCGAATTGATTACTCAACCTGACCCCCAATATCAAGGAAAAGGAGGGATAAATCTAATCAATAGCAAATTGGGTGATGTCACCAATTTTAAAGATGAAAACTGGCTGGGTTATCGGGGAAAAGATTTTGAAAGTATAATTTATTTCGAAAAATCCACAAAGGCCACCGGGATGACCATCAGCTATTCCGAAAAACCTGATTCTTACATCATGCCCCCGGAGTGGGTCGAAGTATTTTATCGACAAAAAGGTAAAAGCTGGATTTTACTAAAGAAAGTCATTCCTGATCCTTTGAAAAAAATGGGCAGCCAGGCAGCAAAAGGAATTGATTTGAGTATGACAGGGACTGAAATCAGTGAAGTGAAAATTGTGGCTCATCCTGTTTCAAAACTTCCCGCATGGCATCCCGGCAAAGGAGATAAAGGCTGGTTTTTCATTGATGAGGTGTTTTTTTACTAATCATCTGCAAAAATTATTGGTCAGCAAATTCTGAATATTTGAGTTTGCAATATTTTCTTACATTTTACAGCTTAAAAGCGTAATTTTGCATTTCAAAATCTAAGAAAATGTCTGTACAAATCGGGCCAATCTCCGAAACGCTAAGCCAATATTTAAGCGATAAAAATTATTCCAAAGTGATGGTTTTGGTTGATCAAAATACCAAAAAACATTGCTATGAATCAGTTAAGCCCTTGCTTCCTGCCCATAAAGTAATTCAGATAAAAGCGGGAGAGGAAAACAAAAATCTTGAAACTTGTTCATATATCTGGGAACAAATGACTGAAAATGAACTTGACAGGCATTCACTTTTGGTCAATCTTGGTGGTGGTGTGATTGGTGATATGGGTGGCTTTTGTGCAGCAACTTATAAGAGAGGCATTGATTTCATACAGATTCCGACCACCTTACTTTCGCAGGTAGATGCCAGCGTAGGAGGTAAATTAGGCATTGATTTTCAAGGATTTAAAAACCATTTGGGAGTTTTTACGTTGCCAAATGCCGTGTTGATAGATAAAGAATTTCTTAAGTCTTTGCCCGAAAGAGAGTTGAGGTCGGGATTTGCGGAAATTATTAAACATTGCCTGATTCAGGATGCCGCCAAGTGGAAAGAAATCAAGATTCTGGATTTGGATCAACAAAATCTGGGAGATTTGATACAGCATTCGGTAGAAATTAAGAAAAAAGTTGTGACAGCTGACCCAACTGAAAAAGGACTGAGAAAAATCCTGAATTTCGGTCATACGCTCGGGCATGCAATCGAAACTTTCTTTTTAGATAAAGGCAAAAAAAGGCTGCTGCATGGTGAGGCTATTGCCGCCGGAATGATTGCAGAAGCATACATTGGATTCCAGAAAGGGATGCTCAAAGAAGACGAACTGGCTCAGATTGAGGAGTTTATTTATGCAGTTTATGGTACTGTAAATATTGATTCTGCTGATTTTGATACCATTATAAAATTAACACAACAAGACAAGAAAAACCGGGGCAAATTAGTCAGGGCATCTATTTTGAAAGGAATCGGCGACTGTGCTTATGATATTTCACTTTCAAAAACTGACATGAAAAAAGCACTTGCTTACTACTCAGGAAAATAAACGCTTTTCCGAATTGCAGCCGTGATTGAGCCATTGTTGGAGCTCCTTTTTTTGCTGGCGATAGCCGCAAAAAAGAGCGACTGGTGAAAGCACGATTTGCTGCCCAAATAATAAATTATGAAAAATATTTTTGGGTAATGATAGGTGGGTTAAAAAAAATTATTAAAATTTGTTGAAATAAGCAACTGAAAACTAAAGTATTGCGTATTTACTGAAATTTTAAAATATTTATACCCTAATGAAGAAATACCTATTACTCGCCGTGGCGACTGCCATGACTATGTTGAGCTGTAATACAGCTAAGCTGCTCGTTGACAACGATTATAGCTATGATACAGATTTTACTACTTATTCATCTTACAATTTTCTGAATTGTGAAATTGATACAAACGACATTTGTACCGAAATACAGGATGCGATAAGGCGGCAAATGAAGGCTCGTGGATATAAAATGCAAGACGAAGATCCGGGCTTGTTGGTAAGCTACAGTATTATCAAGGAAAGGGTTGGATATAAGGGGTATTTTCAGCCTTCTTTAGACAGATGGGTGAATAAATACGAGAATGAGGATGTATATAAAGTCCAGAATTATAATTTTGGGGGCGGAATGATTCTCGTATCCTTGTTGGATGCACGTAGCAGTCGATTGATATGGAGAGGATATGCTTCGGGGGTTTTCAATAAGAAAGTAAATAAGCCTGTAAATTATTACCGAAGTGTAGTGAGAAGTATTTTTGATCAATACCCTTTGTTTGCTGCCGGTGAAAAGCCGAGGAGAATAGTTGAGATGTGAGGTAAGTGGCTACAAATTAGATATTTTTTTTAACTGGAACTATTTTTCTGACAAACTACATATTATCAGCCCTTTACAATTATCAATAAAATGACGCCTTTCAAATCAAATTTTGCAAGGCGTCATTTTGTGTTAGGTTTTTGTATTTTTTTGAAAAAAGTAAGTTTCAAATATTCTGTTTGCTTGTTGAAAATCTTTTTTGTCAGTATGTTTACAGATATTTAAATTTTGTTAAACTAAGTTTAACAATTTTAATCGTTTTTAAATTATTCACAATCAATTCCCATTTTCCGGAGAATGAATAGTACTTTTTATTTTAAATTTGACAGATTCAATTCCACATTCTATTTACTTATTTTAGTGTTTTATGCAATAGTTATTACCAGGTTTAAATCCACATTTCATGTAATGGACGAAAACAGGTTCTATGCCCAGGAAATAATTAATTATTACTATAAAGAGGGATTGTGGCATTATCTATTTACTAAAGAAAGTGAGAGCCTTCCTCTTATTCAGCGTATCATCTTTCTAATCAATTTCAAATTATTTGGAACAATTAATATCAGGTATTTTTACTTAAATTCACTTGTTTTTGTTTTTGGAATAACACAGTTGTTTTACAGCTATTTCAAAACATTGCATTTTCCATCCTACTTTACAATACCGGTTTTCTTAAGTATCTTTACACTAAACCATTACATAATTTTTTGGGGTACGGCTAACTACTTTTTGTCAACCTTCTTTTTTACCCTCTTGCTTTTTCATTTGTTAATCAAAAGGCCTCAATCCTATATATTAAATTTTTTGATTTTTTTCTTGATTCCATTTGGTACTGCGAATGGGTTCATTGCATTAGTTCTGGCAATTTTATTCTCGGTATTTATTCGTAACTTCAAATTACTAATTGGGTTCATAGCAATCTTTACTTTTCATTACTTTTTGTTTTTTAAATTCACTTATACAAGTAATTTCAAACCAATTTCAGGAAGTTTAATTTCAATATTGTACAACCCATTTTATTTTCTGAAAATATTTTTTTCTGAGGTTGGAGCATTTTCGATTATATCGGACAACGAATCGCTTAAAATCCTGATGGCTTCAGGCATGGGAATCATATTTGTCGGAGTGACTATTTACTTGTTTTTCAGGAATTTTCTATTCAAGAAGGGCAATGATACAGAAAAGTGGTTGGGCCTTGTATTATTATTTTTGATTTTAAGTGTTTTTGCAGTTACTGTTCAAAGGTATCAGGAGAAATCGATTTCAGAGATTATGAATGTTTCATGGTATCTGATGTTTTCCTATCTTTCTTTTGGGTGTGTTTATATAGCAGTCTTAAAATTTTCAAATAACCGTTTAAAATCAAAAATTGCTGGTTTTGTGGTTTTATCAGCCTTTTTGGTTTTTTATATTATTCAAATCAGAACCGGAATTTCCAATTTGTATTTTTTAAGAAATATGGGAGAATCTAATAGGTTCAATTTTATTCATAATCAATATGTTGAGGAAAATGACAAGTATAGGTCAAGCTCGGTTTCCATTCAAAAATTAATAGATAAAAAAAAATATACGCTAGAAAAGTCACCGGAATTCGAATATTTATATAAAGAGAATTTTGACTACAATAAAAATAATATTATTTCAGAAATTTCTATTCAAAAAAATAACAATCCATATGAAAATGACACACTATTTAAATCTGACATAATGAAGGTTTCCATAAATGAACTACCTCAAAGTGTTGACGTAAAAAATACATTCTTACTACTTGAAAATAATTCCGGAGACAAATGGATTTTCTATCCTTATCTTTCTAAAAAACCGATTTCCGATTTTATCGTTTCCGCAATAAATGGGGACTTTTTTCAAAATAGAACTAGTTTTACTTTTTCTCTTGCAGGTATGAAAAGAGAACCATACAAAATGTCTTTGATTAGCCCCACTGAGGTACTTCCTTTTAGCAATATTACCGTAAAAAGTAAATATAATAATCCGAAATGAACTTTATGGCACCGTTATATTGGATTAAATAGGTAATGTGCCGTTACATGTAGTCAACACTTATATCTAAAGTAAAAAATAATTCTTAATTTTGTCGGTTGTATTATTTTAAAAAAATCAATCTCAAAATAGGTCAAAAGAAATATTTCAGATCTTCTCAATATGTCAAAATCTATAAAACAAACCGAAATCGATTTCTTCAAATCTGCTCTCACGAAAGATTCAGAAATAATGCCTTCGGCCAAAGTTTTGGATTGGTTAAAAGAAAAAAATGCCGAAACAAAATACAGTCTAAATCAAATCCCACTTGACAAACTTAAGTTATGGCATTTTGATATTGAAAGTGGTAATCTTGTTCATGATACAGGGAAGTTTTTTTCAATTGAGGGTATTGAAATTAATACAAATTGGGGTAAAATAGACCGCTGGCAACAACCAATCATAAATCAACCCGAAATCGGTTTTCTGGGAATTTTAACCAAAAAAATAAATGGTGTCCTGCATTTTTTATTGCAGGCAAAAATAGAGCCCGGAAATTTGAATATTGTCCAGTTGTCACCAACTTTACAAGCCACTAAAAGCAATTATACCAAAGCTCATAAAGGAAATGCCCCTCTGTTTTTGGAATACTTTAATGGCACCAAAAAAGTTATCACACTACTTGATCAGCTCCAATCTGAACAGGGTGCAAGATTCCTGAAAAAAAGAAATCGTAACATAATAATTGAAATTGAAGAAGAGATAGAAATTCCGGAAAATTTTGTTTGGCTTACATTAGGACAGATTAAAGGACTTATACAACATAACAATATAATAAATATGGATACCCGAACCGTAATTTCGGGAATTCCTTACGGGTCATATGATGCCAATACTTTAAAATTTTTCTCGAGCCTTAGCAATAAAGATGTAAATGAAATTTTACTAAATTCAGTATTAATCAGAGATGTAAGTTATAAAAATTTAGACCAAATAATTTCCTGGATTACTTTGCTAAAAATTAAGTATTTCCTTGAGATAAAAAATATCCCTCTTAAAAATGTGCAGGATTGGGCTTATGATGGAATGTCAATAATGCATAAAGACAAGAAATATTTCACTGTAATAGGCGTAAATGTCGAAATTGGTAACAGGGAGGTATTAAGCTGGGATCAACCAATGATTAAACCAGCCCAGGAAGGTATCATTGCTTTCCTTGTAAAAGAAATCAACGGCATATATCATTTTTTGGTCCAGGCAAAATTTGAGGCAGGAAATTTTGACATTGTGGAACTTGCTCCTACAGTTCAATGTCTTACAGGAAATTACCGCACCGGCAAGAACGAATATTCTGTGCCTTTCATTAATGATGTTTTGGAAGCTTCGCCAGACCAGATATGGATGTCAACTTACCAAAGTGAGGAAGGGGGAAGATTTTATAAGGAACAAAACCTTAATATGATAGTAGAAGTAAAAGAAGATTTTCCCCTAGATGTACCGGAAAACTATTGCTGGATGACATTAAACCAGATACTTACATTCATAAAGTTTAACAATTATTTAAATATTGCTGCCAGAAGCCTGATTTCTGCCATTTCGTTTTAAAAATGAACAAAAAAATAAAAATTGGAGTACTTGGATGTGCCAATATTGCTCGCAGATCAGTTATTCCTGCTATTTTGGAATTGCCGGAATTTTTTGAGTTGGTATATGTAGCGAGCCGTAATCTGGAAAAAGCTAAAACCGTCGCTTTGGAATTTAATTGCGGATATTTTGGCAGCTACCAGGAGCTCATTGATTCTTCAGAAATTGAGGCACTTTATGTACCACTTCCAACCGGATTGCATCGGGAATGGATAATTAAAGCTCTTGATTCGGGGAAACACGTATATGCCGAAAAATCTTTCGCCTCCAACTATAGTGAAGCGTGCGAGATGATGGAGCTGGCAAAAGAGAAAAATCTTGCCGTAATGGAAGGCTTTATGTTTCAGTACCACAAACAACATCAAATAGTTTTTGATTTAATAAAAAGTAACCGCATTGGTGCCATCAGAAATTTCTCGGCCACTTTTTGTTTTCCTCCTTTAGACCATGGCAATTTCAGATATGACGATATAGTAGGCGGAGGAGCCCTTCTTGATGCTGCTGGCTATACAGTTCGTGCGTGTCATTTTATGATGGGTGAAAATTTTCAACTAAAAGCCGCCTCACTTTTTATTGACAAAAACATAGGAACCAATATTTTTGGCAGTGCATATTTGGTAGATCCTGAAACCAAAGTTGGAGCATCTTTAGCTTTTGGCTTTGATAACTTTTATCAGAGCCGATACGAAATTATAGGTCAGACCGGAAAAATTACTGCAGAAAGGGCCTTTACTCCCCGAAAAGACTTCAGCCCGAAACTAATCATTGAGAATCAGGGAGAGACTGAAGAAATTATGGTAGAACCTGAGGATCATTTCGTAAATGCATTAAAAGAATTTTACGAAGTAATATTTTCTGACAAAATAAAAGAGAAACATTACAAACAAATAATGCTTCAAAGTCAAACTTTAGAACAGATAAAAAACATTGGATAAAATGGAAACCAAGCCGAAATTTTCGATTGTAAGTCCGGTATATGGAGCCTCCAGTTTATTAATAGAACTTGTTGCCAGAATCCATAAATCTGTATCAGAAATTACTGATAATTATGAAATTGTCCTTGTAAATGATCACAGCCCGGACAATAGCTGGGAAATTATTCAGGAAATAATAAAAAATGACCAAAAAGTTACTGGAATCAACCTGAGTAAGAATTTTGGCCAACAGAATGCAATTAATGCCGGTTTGGATTATGCAACCGGAGATTATATCGTAACCCTCGATTGCGATCTGCAAGATGAGCCGGAAAGAATTAAAGAATTATATTTGCCCGCATCAAAAGGAAAAGACATTGTTTTTGCCAGCAGAGTACAACGTCAGGATGATTTCATAAAAAAATTAGGGTCAAAAATTTTCAATAACTTACTTGGGTACCTTACAGAAACCCAACAAGATAGTTCAGTTGCCAATTTTATTTTATACAAAAAAAGTGCAGTAGATGCTATGGCACAATTGGGTGATTATCACAGATATTATCCAATGATCAATAAATGGGTTGGATTCGATACTGTAACGGTACCTATTCAACACGCTCAAAGAAAGGACGATGTAAAGTCATCTTATACATTTAAAAAAAGAATAAGACTGGCTCTTACAACCATCATTGCTTTTTCTGATAAACCATTGAGGTTAATTCTAAAATTCGGATTTTCTCTTGTATTGCTTACTTTTTTCTTTGCAATTTTTCTGGTTTATAATTACGTATCCAACGGAAAAGAAGTAAGTGGATGGCTATCAGTATTTTTATCTATCTGGTTTTTATTTGGAATTGTAATTATTATTTTGGGAATTTTAGGTATGTATGTTGGTAAAATATTCGAAAATACTAAAAACAGACCCAACTATATTGTTAAAGAAGTATTAAAAAATAAAAATGTCAACTAACATCCATAATACTAAAAAAGCCATTGTTTTCGGAGCCAATGGTTATTTGGGCAGACATCTGGTTCACTTTTTAAAAGGACAAAATATTGATGTCTTGCCTGTTGATATTAAAGAAGATTCAATTGATGGGCTCGAAAATTATAAAAGTATTGATGTAACTGAAAAGAGCTCCCTTGTGGAATTAGATTGGAACCAGGACTATATTTTTATTTTCTCCGGAAAAACCGGCACCATGGTAAGTATTCATAATTATGAGGATTTTGTTTCTATCAATGAAATTGGTCTGTTGAATATTTTGGAACAGATAAAAAGTCTGGAAAATAAACCAAAAATTATCTTTCCATCAACCCGGCTTGTATATAAAGGTGCCGACTCCCCTATTGCTGAAGATGGAGAAAAAGAAACAAAAACAATTTATGCCGTAAACAAACTTGCATGTGAGTCAATACTGACAGTTTACAGCAATCTGTATGGTATCCCCTATACCGTTTTTAGAGTATGTATTCCTTACGGTACTCAAATAAAAGATGGATACTCTTACGGAACAATTGGTTTCTTTTTAAAGGAAGCAAAACAACTTAAGCCTATCAGACTTTACGGTGATGGAGCTTTAAAAAGAACTTTTACGCATGTAGAAGACATTTGTAACCAAATAATTTCATCTTTAAATAATGAAAAATCAATTAATCAAATTTATAATATTAAGGGCGAAACTTTTTCATTATATGAAGTAGCTACTATGATTGCTGAAAAATATGGCTCAAGTGTTTCTTTTACTGATTGGCCTGAAAATGATTTAAAAATTGAATCTGGTCATACAGTATTTGACGGCAGTAAAATTGAAAAGGATTTTGGCATCACCCTAATAAATAGTTTCAAAAATTGGCTTGCCAATAATTTATAGCATTTACTTTTTGAAACCATCCTAATTTGAAACTAAGAAACCTCAAAAAGAAAAAGATAGGCAAAAGGAAAGAGATGCAAAAAGCGTCTCTTTATTTTTATGCTTTATGTGTCTTTAAAAGGCAAAGAGAGTCTAATAAATGAAATCAACCAAATCATTTTTCGGGTTGATTTTTCGTTATTTTTACATAAAAATCAATTTTAATCATGAAAAAAATCATCTGCATTATTCTTTCATTATTTGTTTTTTCGGCAGTAAATGCTCAGTCAATAGACGAAGTTCTTGGAAGATTTGACCAGCTCAACGACGATTCAGATAAAACCGAACTAACAACTAACCTTACCAGTCTCACTGCTGCAGTCGAAAAAGAAGCCAATGATGGTGAAGGGCAGTTTAAAAAACAATTGCTCGGTCAGGTAGGAAATATCAAAAATATTATACCGATGGTAACCGGAGGTACTGCCAAAGGAGGCATCATTCAGAAATTGATTCAGACCATAAAAATGCTTGTTGGTGCCAACAGATTGAGCAAGATGCTGGGTGGCGGTTCACTGTTAGGCAAAGGTGCCGGATTAGCCGGTAACCTGAATATGATGAAGGCTGGAGCTTCACTTTTTGGTGAAAAAGAAAGCAGCGGATTTACTTCACTGATAGGAAATATCTCCGGAAGCACATCCAAACTCGATGGCGGTGGAATGGCGGCAAAAGCTGCAGAAACTGCTCTGAAGCCTCAACTTGGCAATCTGATGGGTATGGTCGGAAAACTGATGCCTTGATAATACATTTCTAAACTTTAAAACCGTGGCATTCTAGCTGAAGACCACGGTTTTTTTTGCAAAAATAATGAAGATCATCACATGGAATTGCAATATGGCATTCAGGAAAAAAGCAAGGCATATCCTAAGCTATAATCCTGATATATTGATAGTTCCGGAATGTGAACATCCCGAAAAACTGAAATTTAAAACAGGAATACCTATTCCTAACGATATTTATTGGATAGGAAAAAATCCAAATAAGGGATTAGGCGTTTTTTCTTATAGCGAAAATAAATTCACATTGCTGGAATGTTATAATACTGATTTTAAGAATATTCTGCCACTTCAGGTTAGCAATAGTAGTTTCGAATTTGTGCTATTGGCCATTTGGGCAAATAATCCTGAAGACAAAGACGGGCCGTACGTAACGCAGATATGGAAAGCGATACAACATTATAACGACTTGTTTTTCAAAAAAAATGTAGTGCTTGCCGGCGATTTTAATAGTAATACGATTTGGGACAGACCCAAAAGAGAGGGTAACCATACCACTGTAGTTAATTGGCTGTCGGATAAAAACATCCATAGCACTTATCATTATTTTCATAAACAAGAACAAGGAAAAGAATCACACCCCACTTTATATATGTACAGGCATCTTGATAAGCCGTACCATTTAGATTATTGCTTTGTATCTCAGTCGATAATTGAGTATCTGGACCATGTTGAAATAGGTACTTTTCAGGATTGGACTCAGTATAGTGATCATGTACCGGTTATTGTGGATTTTCGAGGTCTTTTCGGATAAGTTTTAAATCTCTTTTCTATAAAAACAAAGCCCCGGAATCCTAAAGGAAGCCGGGGCTTTTACAGTTTAGAGGGTTATTCTATAATGATATTTCCAACTGAAGTGGTGATTTTCACTTCTGCTCCACCGCCATTTACTTTTCCTTTTACTTTTCCACTTTCCAGATTGTTGCTAACCTTGGCAAGTTTGGTACTTTTGATTTTTCTGGCTGAAAGATCCAGATCCATGCCCTGATTGAAAGGTAAATCCACATTGATATTACCCGCACTGGTGCTTAGATGCAAGAATTCGCCAATTTTTGTGATTTTGGCATCGATACCACCTCCGGAAGTCTTGGCACTGATATCTCCCGCCACATTATTGAGGTCAATTCCACCACCCGAGGTTTTTACATCCAGGCTTCCTTTTACAGTTTCTACGTCTATGCCTCCACCACTTGTGTAAGCCACAATATTTCCTTTCAGATTTTTGAGGTCAATGCCGCCACCCGAAGTATTAAGATAAATATCCCCTTTGCTGTTTGATGCATCGATGCCGCCACCGCTGGTGTTTAGGTTTATATTTCCTTCAGAGTCAATCAGGTCAATGCCGCCACCAGATGTTTTTCCTTCCACTTTTCCTGAAAGGCCGGCCAGTTTCAGTCCACCACCCGAGGTCTTGAATTTCAGGTTACCATTCAGGTTTTTCATGGTGATACCTCCGCCCGATGTATGAAGATCGGTGTCGATATTTTTAGGTACATCTACTTCGAATCCTATAGAAAGCTTGTAACTTCCTGACTTGGGTTCACGTGGTTTGGCCGAACAAACAATAGTACCTTCACTAAAACCCACATCAATGATATAACGGTTAAGTTCATCTTCAATTTCTTTATCTCCCTGCACGTAGTAATTGTTGTTTTTTCTTACAAAAACTCTTACCTGAGCTTCTTTTGAGTCGGTTCCGGCCACTTTTATGCCGCCACCAGAAGTGTTCACCTGTAGTTTTTCGATCTTTTCATTGCTGAAGTTTTTTACCAAAAACGGTTTTTCATCTTTGGATTGTGCAAAGACAAGCGTCAATGCAAAACACATCAAAACCAGTAGATTATACTTTTTCATAAATTTATATTTAAGTTTTTATCAAAGATGATTCCTGATTAAAATGGTTGCATGAATGGCAGAGGAAAATATTGATTTCTAAAATGATATTTCTACCAGCTTTTTTTTGGATAATATTCTATTGAAAAAAATTTCTATTTTTACAAAAAATTAAACCCAAATAAACCATGAAGTCAATAGTTTTGATTGTCAACATTCTGGCCTCTATATCTTTACTTCCGGCCTTGTATATGGCCATATTTTCACCATTTTTGTTTGACTCAGGAGCCACTACCCGCACCTGGACCTTGTTTTTCACTGTTCTGGCAATTCCGGCTTCAATCATCATTACCCAGATCATTTCATGGATTCTATTTTCGAGAGGCAATTATTCAACTGCCCTTTGGGTAAGTTTGATCCCTCTGATTTTCGTGATTTTGTTGGTAATTATGTTTTTGAGTTCAAACAAACTGACCTGAAAACTCAGCGTTTGATAAGCCTAACGGTTTTCTGAGACACGACATTTTGGTATTTTGCAAAATAAATACCTGTTGGCAAATGGCTTAGATTTAGAGAAAAATCCTTTTGAATTACCTCGATTTCCGGAATGACTACAAATCCTTTCAGGTCATAAATCTGTAAGTTACCTTGTGGATTTTCTTCATTTATTTTGAAAAATATTTCCTCAGAAAAAGGATTTGGATAAGCTTTAAGAAAATCCTTTGCATTTTCTGGTTCATTGGCAAGCAGGTTTCCGCAATTGCCCCCCAGCGTAATAGGCAGAGCTTCAAATTCATCAAAAAGAATATTTTTTATTTCGGAAGAATCGACACAAAACCAATATTTAAAAATGGATGCGTAAACCGCCCTAAAGTCATATTGCATCGGAATATTATCATTATTTCCAACTGTGGCAGATATGGTGGTAGGTTTTCCAAAATATCTGGAATTGACTTTTGCCCCAAAATAAAATAAAGGTGCAGCTGCTCCATGATCGGTTCCAAGACTAGCATTGGATTTAATCCTGCGGCCAAATTCAGAATAAGTCATGCCCATTACCCTGTCCTGAACGCCCAAAAACTTCAGGTCTTCCTGAAAAGCCTTGATGGAGTCGGCGAGTTGAGCAAGAAGGTTGGCATGCGTGCCCGTGCTGGTGTCGGTGGCTACCGCCTGTGTACTATGCGTATCAAAGCCACTGAGTTTTACATAATAAATCTTGGTTTTCAGTCCACCCGCAATGAGCCTGGCCACTATTTTGAGCTGGTTGGCAAGGTTGAGATTGGGATACTCTTTTTGCTGGCTTACTTTTAGAGCAGCTGCTTTTATTGTGGATGCATATTGATTGGTTTGACTCGAAATTTTACGAATAAAACTCAATTCTTTTCCAGCCAGGGTGTTGGGGGCTGGTTCAACTGTATCGTCAATGAGATTATAAAAATTTGCGGTGTCAGAAATAGACATACCCATGCTGAAAATTGGACCCTGAAGTGCTGTAGAGACCACAGAGCCTATCTGAATCGCAAGCGGGTCGGGATATTTTTCAGATGGATAGCCTTCCGGGAAATTGGGGTGCTCCATTGCCAGATACCGTCCTGCCCAACCACTCTCCAAAACTTCGTTAGAATCAGATGCTGTATTCCAGATATCGGTTGCTCTGAAATGCGAATAGTTGGGATTGGGATAGCCCACATCCTGAATGATACCGGCCTGCCCCTCGGCAAACATACCTGTTAAGTTTTTTAAAGAGGGATGGAGCCCGATTTGGTCACTTTGGCCAATTTTCAGAACTTTGTTTTCCGCAATCGCTATATTTTTCCTGGCATTGAGGTAATTGGCATATTGGTTGACAGGAATAATGGTATTCAGTCCGTCATTTCCTCCATTTAACTGTATCACCACCAGTACTTTATCGTTTTCCAAAAGACTCTCACTGAGGCGACCCATTCCCCACAGATTTTGTCTGTCGAGTAAAACCGGAGCCATCAAACCGGTCATTGAGTTTTTTATAAAATCTCTTCTTTTCATGGTTTAATGCAGTTGGTATTCGGGTAAATCCATCAAATATGTGAGCAGTTTTCTCAGTCTGGTATTAACCAAACTAATATTGGTATTTGTAGGTTTTTCTTTGGCAGCGGTCCATATTTCGGTCCAATAATAATCTGAGGCTTGATTGTCAAGCAAAAAATCAGTTTTGAAATCTGATTTTGTTTTTGCCGAAAAGTCAATTTGAAAAAACAAGGTAGTAAGTTCCTCGATCAAAGCGTTTGGATCTGAAGGATTCTTGAGTTTTGAAATGAAGGCAATTGGGTCAAAACTCAAAGTTTGGTTATTTCGTTTGAGACCTTTGGCTATGAAATTATCGCTTGCTTTGGTTCTTTGCGGCAACGTCGTGGAGTTGATCCAGATTTCATGAAAAACCGGTGACTGATAATATGCAGGCCAGCCCGCCACACTGGGTGGGTTACCTAAAACCTGTTCTCCTTTATCTGCTACACCACCTAAGTCATTAGCCAGCAAGTAATATTCAAGAATATAATTCTCATAAACCGGCCAGGTAGGTTCATAAACCCGCAAAACTCCCAAAATGTGATCGACCGGGCTTTTAATCACAGCTCCCCGCAATTCGCTATCATAAAAATGTTTACTCGAAAACATTGCTTTCAATACGGGGGCTATCTCATATTTATTATCTCTGAATATTTTGGCGATTGGAACAATGAATTTTTCCTCTATTTCCGCCGTTATTTCGTAGTAAAAAAAGAAAATATAAAGTTTTCTTACTATAAAAAGACTGACTTCTTCGACTGAAAATATCATAGTGAGCAGGTCGTCAAGTTCGTTTTGAGCCGAATCACCGGTGCGGCCGGTTATAGTCTTATTTCCAAAAAATGTAGAAAACTTTTTATCCGTAGTATCGTGTCTGTCCGCCTGAAAATATGAAGTTACCGTATCACGATTCACTCTGTAACCCGTCAACACTTTGGCTGCATTTTTTACATCATCCTCGGTATATTTTGAGTTAGGGCCTTTGCCCAGCGTAAATAATTCCTGAAGCTCCCGGGCATAGTTTTCGTCAGGAGCGGTTTTAGTATTATGATACCCATTGAGATAAACCAGCATGGCAGGGTCAAGCGAAATCGCTTTAACAAAATCTTTGAAATTGCCCAAAGCAAATTTTCTAATAGTATTCAGATATTTATAGCCCATTCGGGCATCATCGTAGCTGCTGATTTCGGTCGCAAAATGGTTGTGCCAAAACAAGCACATTTTTTCGTGAATGGAGGTGGTCTGAAAATGCATCTGCAATATCCACCAGGCTTTGAGTGATTGCTGGCGGCGACTGTTTACCGTTCCATCGCCATAAAGAGCGTTGACCCAGGTTTGACCCAAAGCCACTCCAGTGGTATCTTTTACTGATGATTCATAATGGTTGACCGGAGGATTGGGCGTAGCGGCAACTTTTACCAATTCATTTACGGCCTGATCCAGATTATATTTCTCAAACTTCTGTACATCTTTCAGGCTAACCCCAAAAAGAGTTCTGCTCAGTAAATGTTTTCTGGCTTTTGCATCAAATGTACCCGTAAATTTTTCATGACTGATGGGTCCGAAGGACTTCATAGGATCGGGAGTTTATACCATTTGACGCAAAAAATACGCCAAGGTTTAAAACTTCGCTTCAAATATTTTATCCTTTTCCAAAGAAATATTTTTTACATAATCTTTATACACTATCTCGGTCTCACCACCTGGTTTTCCTTTGATAGTCAAAGTTTTAAGCTTTCCTGCTTCCCAACTCATATCTACTTCAAATCCACCGCGGGCTTTTAGTCCTTTTACCGATCCGGTTTTCCAGGCATCAGGCAAAGCGGGCAGCAAAATTATCTTGTCTGAAGTACTCTGAAGCAGCATTTCGGCCACAGCGGCTGCTCCGCCAAAGTTTCCATCGATCTGGAAAGGTGGGTGTGCGTCAAAAAGATTGGGATAGGTGCCACCACCTCTTTGGTAGTTTACTTTAACTTCGTCGGGCTCCACATATTTAAGCAGCTCTCTGTACATTTTATATGCCCTGTTGCCATCCCAGAGCCGTGCCCAGAGGTTTATTCTCCAACCTTTTGACCAGCCTGTAGTTTCATCACCTTTGATTTCCAGAGTAGTTTTTACAGCTTTGGCAAGACCGGGTGTTTCGGTCATATTGAGATGTGAGCCCGGAAACATTCCATACAAATGTGACTGATGACGATGCTGGGGCTCAGGGTCGGCCCAATCATAATACCACTCCTGCAAATTCCCCTTTTTGCCCACCTGATAAGGGTGCAGATTGGCCAGCACTTCTTCAAGTTTATTTTTGAAATCCCAGTCGTTTTCCAAAACGTTTATTGCACCTATCAAATCAACAAAAAGCTCTTTTATCATCGCAATGTCAGCGGTACCCCCATAAAGTGTGGCTCCTTTGTAACCTTTATCAGTGATATAGACGTTTTCTGGCGAAGTAGAAGGCGAAGTAATGTATTGGTCGTTCTGATCTTTTACGAGCATCGAAAGACAAAATTCAGCAGCACCTTTCATGAGTGGATAGGCTTTTTCTTTCAGAAATTGCTTGTCTTTTGTGAAAAGATAATGCTCCCACAAATGCGTACTGGCCCAGGTACCTCCCATGGCCCAATTGGCCCAGACTGGGTCACCTTTGCCAAAATTACCCACCGGATTGGTCATGGCCCAAATATCGGAATTATGGTGACAAGCCCAACCGTTGGCTCCGTAAAAGGTTTTTGCAGTGATTCGACCGGTTTTTTCGAGGTTTTCAATAAATGAAAGAAAAGGGGCATGCAATTCAGAGAGATTGGTATTTTCAGCCAGCCAATAGTTTTCTTCGGCGTTGATGTTCATCGTGTAGTTACTGCTCCACGGTGGCCTCACATAAGGATTCCACAAGCCCTGCAGGTTTGCTGGTACTCCCGAAGTCCTGGAACTACTGATGAGCAAATATCTTCCAAACTGGAAATATAAGGTTTCCAGATAGCGGTCTTCAGCACCTGTGGCATATTTTTTTAGTCTTTCATCTGTGGGTAGGTCTTCGATTTTTCCGGGGTTCAAATCGAGTTTTACCCGGTCAAAATAATTTTTGTAATCTGCTAAATGTCTATTCTTTAATACTTCATAAGATTTTGACTGCATGGCACTTAATTGATTTTTTACAATGGCTTTTTCATCTTTACCTTGTGTAAATGGGTCTATATCAAATCCATTGAAACTGGTTGCCATACTCACGATGACAACGACCTCTGTGGCATTTTGAACCGAAATTGCGGTAGCAGTTTTTCCAATTTTTCCACCTTTATTTTTTAAAGTTATATTTCCAAAAAATCGTGTCCCCCGATTTTCAGCATAAACTACAGGGTCTATGTTGTTATTCACATAATTGGGATCGGCCTTAATGGGAGCTCTGCCTTCAAAAACCAAGGTCTTATTTTCGGGTTTTACCGAATATTTCAGAAGCGATTCAAACCTGAGATCAAAATTCAACTTTCCGGGGGCTGAACTTTTTATCTTGATAATTAATGCTTTATCAGGATTTGAATAAAAATATTCCCGACTGATTTTGGAACCATCCTGTTCATAATTTACTCTGGCGAAGGCATCATCGAGAGATAGTTCCCGGTAATAATTATTGGTTTTTCCTTTTTTGAAATCAAAATATAGCGTTCCCAAAGGAGCATAAGATTCCGAGAATTTCCCCTGAATATTTCTGATTAATGAATCGGCAGCCTTGTAATTTTCATTTTTCAAAGCTTCTCTTACCAATGGCAAATATTTGTAAGCTTCAGGATTCATATTGGCGTTTACCGGTTCTCCCGACCACAAAGTGAGGTCATTTAGAAATATTTTATCGGTCTCGGTACCTCCAAAAATAGTAGCTCCCTGCATCCCATTTCCTATAGGCAATGCTTCTTCAAAATAGCCTGCAGGTTGTTTGTACCACAGTTTTAAAGGCGTTTTTTGGGAAAAAGAATATTGAGAAAGCAGGAAAAAGAGAAGGAATTTGAACTTCATTTTTTTAAGGTTTGAATGTTTCTCAAAAATAAGGAAAATTGCCGATAGCAGCGTTTTATTAAAAGATGAATTGTTTTGAATTGATAAATATTGGTTTTCTTTGGAAAAATTTTAGAAAATGAAAATAGTTTTTCTTGACTCCTATACAGTAAACCCGAAAGAAGTAAATCTGGATAGATTCAAACAATTGGGGGATTTTATACATTATGACCGCACTACACCTGGGCAGGTTTTGGAAAGAGCCAAAGATGCCGAGATTATCCTGACCAATAAAGTGGTGATTTCGGCTGAAATAATGAAACAACTTCCTGATTTGAAATTTATTGGAGTCACCGCTACCGGATATAATGTGATAGATATAGCCGCCGCAAAAGAAAAAGGAATAATTGTAACCAATGCCCGGAATTATGGTTCTAATGCAGTGGCTCAACATGTAATTGCCATGATACTTGAATTCACCAATCGTTTGCCGGAGCATGATAATCTTAAAAAATGGGCCTCACAACCAGATTTTTGTTATTATGATTTTACTTTTTCAGAGCTTTCAGGTAAAACATTAGGACTTATTGGCTTTGGAAATATTGCCAAAAAAGTAGCTCAGCTGGCACTGGCCTTTGGAATGAAAATATTGGTATTTAAGCCCAATCCATTGCTGGAAAATATAGAAGGAATTTCCCAAACTAATCTTGAATCGCTGTTGGAGAAATCAGATTTTGTGAGTTTACATTGTCCATTAAGTCTAGAAAATGAGAAATTTATGAATATAGAGGCATTTGAAAAAATGAAAAAAACAGCTATTCTCCTAAATACTGCTCGTGGAGGGTTAATCAATGAAACTGATTTAAAAAATGCACTTGAAAACGAAATCATTGCCGGAGCCTATCTCGATGTTTTAACTGTAGAACCACCCCAAGTGGATCACCCTTTTCTTGGACTGAAAAACTGCAAAATATCACCTCACATAGCCTGGGCGAGTATTGAGGCCCGAAATAGATTAATGGATATAGTCTTTGAAAATATAAGGATGTTTCAGGAAGGAAAGCCTCAGAATGTGATAGAGTAACTTAAAAAAAATAAAACTTTTAGGCTATTAAAACCTCTGCCGATATTCCAAGATTCTTATGTATTTCTCTTATCATTTTTAAGCTAAGCCTTCTCTTTCGGTTTAACACCTCCGAAACACGGTTTTCACCACCAAAATATTTTGCAACTTCTTTTTGTGAAAGATTTAACATTTCCATTCTTTCGATAATCGCAGAAACCGGGTCTGGAGAAGGAATAGGAAAATGCTTTTTTTCATATTCAACAGCAAGTGTTGTAATTGCATCTAAAATTTCAAGGGCCTTTTGTCTTTGAGTGCTGTCTTCAATCATATCAGAATCAATTAGATTATTTATGATTGCATTAGCCTTTTCAAAATCTTCTGTATTTGCAATAGGCTTTATTACAATACTTTCAATATCAATGCTTTGCTTTATCATTTTTTTAAACATTATGAATATCAACTATTTTATCATATTCTTTATGAGTTCCAATAAACCTAACATAAGCTGACTGAAACTGAAATTCAAATTTCACAATTAACCTGTACTTGTTGCGACAAATATTGAAAATTATTCTATTGTTTTTTAGACTATCAGCATTTTTAAACAATCTGGTTATTTCTCCAGGCTCCTTAAAACTCGTAGCTTCAACAATTGAATACCAGGTTTCTAGTGAAGGCCTAGCATCGGGATACATATCCCAAAACTTCCTGAGGGTACCTTTACTATATATTTTCATAACGTAAATTTACAAAAAAAATTCCACTTTTTGGGAAGTCCTAATCTGTCTTTTTTTTTTTTTCAGTTGTAATAATAAATTTTATTATCCAGAAGTTTTTCTTCATTTCGGAGGGGAATTCCGGCAGGTACATGTGGAGCCGCGATACCTTCACTCAATATTAAATGACTTTTTATTACTCTTATTTCGTCATAAAGCCCGGCTTCAAAAAATGAGTTGATGGTTTTAGGCCCACCCTCAACTAAAACGGAGTGAATTCCTTTTTGAGCCAGTACCAGCATGGCGTTTTGAAGAAAATCACCTTCAATTTTTAAATATTCCAGATGACCTTCTTTTTGATTTTTTAAACTGTTAAGGATCAAGGTTGGTGCAGACTCATCAAATATTTTATTTTCTCCGGAAAGCTCCAAAACTTTATCAATAATCACCCTGACCGGGTTTTTGCCTTCCGGCCAAAGTCGATTAGTCAATTGCGGGTTATCGTTTTTCACCGTATTAAAGCCAACCAAAATTGCGTCCTCTTCTGCCCGCCAGCGATGAACATTAAAATCAACAACGCTATTTGATATTTTTACCGGAGAGCCATCTTTTGCAGCTACAAAACCATCGGCAGTTTCAGCCCATTTAATAATAATGTAGGGCTTTTTCACTCGCATGGCTTTAAAAAACCTTCGGTTGAGCCACTCTCCTTCTTTTTCTAATATTCCGGTTTCGACTTCAATTCCTGCTTCTCTAAGTCGCTTGACCCCTCTCCCGCTTACCAACGGATTGGGATCAAGATTACAGATAACTACTTTTTTTACATTCAGATTTACCAGCAAATCGGCACAGGGGGGAGTCTTCCCAAAATGGCTGCAAGGCTCCAGACTTACATACACTGTGCTCTCTGAAAGTAAACTTTGGTCTTTTACATCAGCCACGGCATTGACTTCGGCATGTGGACCACCATATTTTTGGTGAAATCCTTCCCCAATAATCAGGTCATTATGTACAATCACACAGCCCACCATTGGGTTGGGACTCACCCACTCACGAGCAAGAGCGGCCAGATCAAGAGCCCGCCTCATGTACATTTCTGCCTGATTCACCATTTACAAATTGGCAACTCTGATCGGAGTAACTTTATGTTCTTTCCAAACTCCATTCTGGATATAAGGCTCAGTACTGAGATATTCCTCTATTCCGGATTCTGTTTCAAACTGCAAAAACATTGTTGAACCATTCATTTTTTCATCGGCAGTCAAATGAGCCCCGGCCATAAGCAGGTTACCGTTGGCTTTTAGTTTTTTGGCATATTCGAGATGCTGAGGTCTGATTGCCATCCGATGCTCGAATGCCCCTTCTGCATCGCCATCGTGTCCTGTTACAAGATATTGAAACATAGTTTTTTTTTATTAAAGATTTAACCAATATGTCATTTTCAAAATAATAGCTCTGTTCTTAGGAGTCCAGGGTTGAATCCTGTACCTCGGGATTTCTTCAGCAAAATAATTGTCGGTATAAACCAAAAATATATCACTTACCGGCTTATATCTCCACTGGATTCTGGTGTTGATATTTGTATTGTTGGTTTGAGAATTATACTGAAAATAAGTATTCAAAAACAAACTTTTAGAAAACGAAACCTCGGCTTTAGGACCGATCAACCAATATCTTGTTGAATTATGCGGTTTGGGCAGATGAATGTCGTTCATGTATAAATCCATAGATACACGGCCATAGGGCTGAATTCGATAGGAAAACTTGGATTCAATCCCTGTATTTTTTCCTCCAAAATAGGTACCATGATACAAAAGAAACTCGGTGCTGAAATTATATTTTTGCGGGCTTTTTACATTTATAAATACACTTCCCATTTTATAACCTCCAGTACTCACCGGAACAACCCCTGTTTGAAAATCAGGATTAGGATTCTCACTTGCATTGGTGGGATCAAAAGGTTCATAAAGATAGGTATAGGCCATGTAATAGCCTCCGGAAAGCTCACCTTCAGCAGGCGTATTCAAAAACAAAAACACCGGTTGTTCGGTATCAAGCCTTTTACCCTTCAGGTCGAATACATCAGAGCCCTCCATTCCGATCCCATAGGCATTGATATATTTTGAAATTTTCTTATTTTTTGGATTCAAAATAATCGTGATTGGCCTGTAAACTGTATAAACTCCGGTTCTCGGAGTATAACCAACTTCTGACTGAAAGTCCTTACCAATACGGGCTACACCCAAATTGACATCTAGATGAGGATGATGATAACCAATATATTGATTGATCGTGCTGGCGTCTTTTCCCCCTATCGGGCTGAATGTCTGATGATAATAAGATTCTGTTTCAAGGCGGTTATCAGGTGAATAATAATTAAATTCCAGTCCCAGCAGCCGGTTGTATTTATTGACACCTTGTAAAGAACTTTCCGGGATATTTCCAAAAATAGTCTCTTTATTGATACCTATAACCCCAATATACGAGCGGGTCCAAAGTTGCCTTTGAAGTACACCCACCGAATAATTTGTTGCAGGCAAATACCGGTTATCACCCTTACTTACTTTGGCTGTCTGCATATTCATCAAGCCTACCCGCCAGTCTTTATTTATTTTACCGCTTAATCGTGCACCTGCAATAATAGGTACCTGCTCCACCAAATGAGTAAATGGATTTTCTGTCAAGCCTATTCTCCTCGAAAAAAATGGTCGTGAACCCGGGAAGCCAAACTTGTCAAATAGATCAGAGTTTTCAATAAAAAATTGCCTTTTTTCTGGAAAAAACAATTCAAAACGACTCAGATTGGTTTGTTGAGCATCTACTTCCACCTGCGAAAAATCAGGATTAATAGTAAGATCAAGATTTAAAGAGGGGGTAATGGCCACCTTTGCATCCATGCCAATTCCTTTGGTGGAAGATTTGTCATGGGGTAGTTCTTCCAGCTTATCTCCTCTTGGAAAGTCAACTGCATAACCTCCGGAAATGTATGGAATAAGCGAAATATTCACTCCGGGCTCAGGGGGATTATCATCCCAAATCATTTCACCGGTAAATGCAAGGTTATTGGGTCTGAAGTTCCTCGGCACAGGCGTCCAGGTGGAAACTTCGTTGGTTTTCATAAAAAACCTGCTGAAATTTATTCTCCAAATATTCTGGGATGGCCTTACTTTGTATCTGAGTGTAGTGAAAGGTATAGCCACTTCCAAAACCCAGTGGTCCTCGTGGTTGCTTACCACCGAAAACCATTTATTATCCCAAGAATAGTCAATTTCTTCTCCAAGAGAAATCAAACCCTCACGCTGAACATTTAATGGTGAAACTCCAAACTGCATTCCATTGAGTTGGTCACTGAAAGCATCAATATTTATGGAAAAAACATCACTTGTACCGCTTTCAAAATCTCTTTTAAATGAGCTGATGGTATAGTCGCTTTTTTTCTGCTGAGCCACCATAGCCACATACAAAAACTTGTCATCAAAAGTCATTTTTACCTCCGTCTGACTTTTTGCAAATGAAGTGTCAAAGGGTTTATTCAGGAAAAAATTATTAACTGTTTCCGCTGCCTGCCAAACTGCTTCATTTAATTTTCCGTCCAGTTTGATGGGTTCGTTTGATTTCCTGATATGAAAAACTTTTCGGTTATCTTGTGCAGAAATTTGTATATTTATCAAGGAAAAAATAAGAATAATTAACGAAATTCCGAAACTTCATATAGGTTTATTTGTTATCTCAAAGAAGAATTTAACTACAAATATGGTAGATTTATATTTCTAAATTTTATTTTCTACTGATTTCATGGCAAAAAGAAAGAAAAAAGGGGCCATTGCCTCGCAAAAAGAGCAGATTCACAACTTTTATAAAGAGTTTAATGACAGAATTTATACCCTCAATGACCTCTTCAATTATCTGGATGTATATGATGACGACGAGAAAGTTTTTGTAAAACTCATACTCGAAGATCTGGTAGATGAAGGAAAACTGGTACAGGTGGGCAGAGGAAGATTTGCCCTTTCTGAAAAAAACTCTGAGGTAGAAAATATTACCGGAAAAGTAGATTTTGTAAATCCGAAATTTGCCTTCATTAGATATGATGACAATGAATCGGATGTTTTTGTACCCGCCGACGACCTCAATGGAGCCCTTGATGGCGACACCGTAAAAGTGGTCATTACCGGAAAAAGAAGAGGTGGGAAAAATCCGGAAGGCAGGGTGGTTGAGATTCTGGAAAGAGGAAAAAACCGGATAGTAGGAAAAGTAAAAGTTTTTGCGAATTATGCACTGGTAAAACCTGACAACAAAGGTTTTCATGAAGATGTTTTTGTTTCAAAAGATAAAATAAACGAAGCCAAGACCAACGATCTGGTTATCGTTGAGATAGAATCCTATCCCAACGGCAGCATACAGGCTTCCGGGAAAATAATAGAAATTTTAGGACAAGCCGGCGACAATGATGCCGAAATGAACGCCATTATGGCTGAGTTTGGATTGCCAGTAAAATTCCCCGACGACGTACACAATGAAGCCGAGGCCATAAGTGAGGTAATTACCCCAGCCGAAATTAAGAAAAGAAAAGACTTCAGAGATACGCTTACTTTCACGATAGACCCGGCCGACGCCAAAGATTTTGATGATGCCATAAGTTATAAAAAACTTGATAACGGCAATGTTGAGGTTGGAGTACATATCGCAGACGTGTCACATTACCTGCAGCCAGGCACCCGGCTTGAAGAAGAGGCATACCGCAGGGCCACATCTGTTTATCTGGTTGACCGTACTATTCCGATGTTGCCCGAAAAACTTTCTAATAATCTGTGCTCTTTGAGACCTCATGAAGATAAACTAGTTTTCTCTGCTGTATTTGAGGTGAATGAAAATGCGGAGGTCCTCAGGGAGTGGTTTGGCAGGAGTATAATTCATTCTGACCGGAGATTTTCGTATGAAGAAGCCCAGGAAATATTGGAACCTGACGCCCCTATTGACCAAAAATATACTGAAGTGCTCAATAATCTCAACCGCATGGCCAAAGTGCTAAGAAATGAGCGGTTCAATAAAGGAGCTTTTAATTTCGAAACCAATGAGGTAAAATTTACCCTTGACGAAAAAGGCAGGCCAATTGGTGTTTACCAAAAAGTAAGAAAAGATGCTCATAAATTGATTGAAGAATTTATGCTGCTGGCCAACAAACGTGTGGCCATGTATGTATATAATCTCAACCAAAAAACCAAAGCTCCGGAGCCCTTTACCATGGTTTACAGGGTGCATGAGCCCCCAAATCCTACTAAAATCGACACCTTTGCAAGGTTTGCCACAAAACTGGGTTTTGAAGTAAAAACCAATACCAACGCCCAATTGTCAAAGTCTTTGAACGCTCTGATGTTTAAAATTGAAGGAACCCCCATGCAAAATGTGCTGGAATCGCTTGCAGTAAGAACCATGAGCAAAGCTCGATATTCTACTGCAAACCTTGGGCATTTTGGATTGGCTTTTGATCATTACAGCCATTTTACTTCGCCTATCAGAAGATATCCCGATGTGATGGCACACCGCATGTTGCAGCATTACCTCGATGGCGGCTCATCGCTACCGGAAGATGATTTCGAATCCCGGTGCAAGCACAGCTCCGACATGGAAAAGCTCGCCTCAGAGGCCGAAAGGGCATCCATTAAATATAAACAAGTGGAATACATGAGTTATATGCCTTCAGGAACTGTCTTTGAAGGTGTGGTAACCGGTGTAACTGACTTTGGATTATTTGCCGAAATAGAAGACACCGGCTGTGAAGGTATGGTAAGATTGGCCGACCTCACCGACGATTTTTATGAATATGATGCTGACAATTACCGTGTAGTTGGGAAAAGAAGCAACAAAATCATTGGTTTTGGAAATAAAGTAAAAGTAAAAATCCTGGCTACTGACCTGGAACGCCGAAGTATGGACTTACAACTCATTTCGGTTGAGGGAAGCAGTTTTAAAACCAGTACTAATCCTACCTCCAATAGCCGACGTTCTAAAAATCCTGGACGAGCTGATGGTAAACGTAGCAGCAAGAAGCGGAGATAATCAGGATAATGTGTTAATTGCTAATGTGTTAATGTGCTAATTATTTTTAATGTTTTGTAAAACAAAATAATTCTCGCATTTTCTCAGTTTTTTTATTTGAGGTCTTTCCCTATTTAACTGCAGCCTTTTTGCTAACTTTTTTCTTTGCAAAATATTCAGCCTCAAAAATCTTGGCATCAACCAAAAATCTAAACCAAAAGCCCTGTAGAAAATGGAAAATCAAACCTTCTTTTCCATCTAAAAATCCCATTCTAAAAAAATATCTGTAAATAAAATACAATGAAGATCGCCAAAATATAGGAGATTGGTAGTATTTCATTCTTTTGTATCGGTGGCGTTCCATGGGGTTACCATTTTTATTGGGTTTGATGGTATTTCCGGCTCCGGTTTGGGTGGTCATGCTCAATGCATCGATGGCTTCAAGGGTTGACCATTTATTATGTCTTTCGGTGAAGTTGGCCAGTGTATCTGTGATTGTATCGATTATTGTACCTTTTAAAATCAGACTTTCGCCCTCAATCACAAAATGCTGGTCGTATAATTTATCCTCACAATATCCAAAGCCTTTTTTGAAAATCACCCCATGATAAATCGGAAAATGGCCACCATGTTTCACCCACTTCCCTAAAAATATGGTCTTTCTGGAGGCCATAAACCCTTTTATATTTTCAGGAATACCCTTTTCAAAATGTGTGCTGAGTTCGGTTTTAAATTCCGGGCTAACTTCGTGGTCGGCGTCGATATTCATAATCCATTCGTTGCTGATTTTGACATTTTTCAATGCCCAGTTGCGTTGAGCAGAGTAGTTTTCGAAGGGATGCTGATATAAATTTTCAGTATATTTTTTTGCCAGATTTACTGTATCATCCGTTGAGCCCGAATCCACTACAATAATCTCCGAGGCCCAGTCATAAATACTTCCAAGACAGGTTTCAATGTTTTCTTCTTCATTGTAGGTAAGGACTATTACAGTTAAAGGTATTTTGGGCATTTCCAATGATTTTTCCCTTCAAAGATAGCAGTTAGAAATAAAAAGTGGAAATCAGAAACACAAAATAGGGCACAAACAAAAAAATCCGGGTATCTTATCGATTACCCGGATAATAATTTAGCTAAAAAAATTATTTCTTTTTTAAGGAATAAACCAAAGAGAATTTTTGAGGATTATTGCCCACTTTAGCTTCCCAGGCCTGATATGCTGAATCACTTGTGTCTAATTTAAGCAATGCAAACATCAATAAAAATGATTCAGGCGTGATAACTGTGGCATTTTCAATATCAGTCAAAGACATCCCCTGAGTTTCAAATATTACTTCTGATCCTGCAAGAGAAACTTTACAAATGCTATTAAATTGATAATCAACCCTTTCAGGTTCTCCAAAAGTTATTATTCTTTTAGAGTCATCATATTTATATTTCCCATCGAAAAATTCGAGACCATCAGGCATCACAAACGTTCCGTCTTCATTGAATTTTGCCTCGCGGCTTTCAAATTCATTCGGAATCTCAAGCTTGTGACCGTCAACATTGATTTCAACTTTCTGAAATTCATAATTTCCTACTATTGATAAAGCAGGCACAACTTCTTGCTCGGTTTTATCACATGAGACAAATAAAAACGGCAATAAAAGTACCGGGAGTAAAACTTTTCTAAACATTATTCTGGTAAAAAAATTAGTAAAAAATGGCATAATTAACCATATATTTTACATCAAATTTTTTGCCAAAACGTTAATTTTCAGATAAAAAATAAAGGAAATTGATATAGATAAAACTAAATCTTCCAAAATTTAGAATTCAAATCCCAATCTGATCTGCAAACGGTTGAGGTTTCGGGTTTCATTTACAGAATAATAGTAGTCTTCGGGATAGGACGAATTCAGCTCCAGATACTGGTATTTATATCCAAAATTTATCAGCCAGGCAGATCCATTTTTTGTTGGAAAAATAAACCCTAATGCCGGATTTAACATTATACCACCATGGGTTTCGGTCTGACTGTTTTTGGGATTAAATACTGTAGATCCATAACCTGCATCAATTCCCAATTGTAATTTTGCACCTTTGTCAGACTTCTCTACCATTATCTGTCTGATTCCCAGAGCTATGGGTGTTACCAATACACTTGCATAGGAATCAATACCCACCGTTAGCCCCAAAGTAGTATTTTTTCTGATTTTAAAACCATTGAAAGTCTGTAAACTTAAACTCGCCACATTTTTGGTGGTATAGGTTTGTTCGGGCACTACCGGATTGGGATAATAGCTGTAATAATATGGATAGTAATAATTCATCTCCTTTACTCTACCTGGCAAAAGACCAAATTCCGTTTGGTTTACAAAGGGATACTTAAAAATTTTAGTTTTTTGAGCAAAACCAGTACTAAACATGGCAACCATTAAAACAAATGCTATTGAAATATTTTTCATTTTTGATTCAGTTTTCTAATTGATATATACAATTCATTATCAAATACTTATTACTTCTTTTTTACTTCAATTTTACTTAGAAGTTTCAGGTTTTTCGGATCAGAATTGTCGTATTGATAAAATCCGTCATCACCAATCATCAGCAACAGATTGTTGTCAAGCTGAATCACATCAAAAGCATTGATGCCTTTTATATGTTGTTGAAGTTTGATATCGGTAGGGTCTGCCACATTATAGCTTTTTAATCCAAAATTACCCTCACAAAGGGTGAGTTTACTTGCCATCACTGATAATCCGTGAGGATTGTCCATCGTATATGATTTTATCAAAAAAGGATTGGTAAGGCTACTGATGTTGACTATATCCAGTTGATTTGGCGACTGCCCACACCAACCCTGACGAAGCGTAACATAAGCTTTGTCACCCTCAACCACCACCGGATCACAGGCTCTGGCATGTTGGAATATCGACTGCCTTACCGGCTTGGCAGGATTGGAATTATCAAAAATGTACATGCCTGTATTGCTGCCAATAAATAGTTTGTCTTTATACGGGAAAATCGTTTCGATACCCCAACCCAGATTAATTTTATTTACAGAATCGGGCTTTTCAGCAGTACTTATGTCAAAAACTAACAAGTCAGATTGAGTGGCTGCATAAAGGTATTTGTCAAAAATTGTAAATCTTGCCATAGATCCACCAGTTCCGGTGGTGCCATTTGCCCCTGTGGCACCGTTGCTGGTTGAAAGGTCTTTTGCCGACTCATAATACACACCGCCTCTGTAAACGGGCCAAACTGTACTATTTTCTCCACAGTTGGTATTGATGGTTTCGGTTACGATTTTGATTTCATAATCTGTAATTATTTTGGAATAGGGATCATAATACCATGAAACACCATCCACCAAACCATAATTAAATACGTTCGTCTTTCTCCCTATCTCCTTGGCTGACAAAGGATTAGAAATATCAAAAGCAACAAGGTCAGTGTAGCTGTCAACATAAAGCACATTGTCTTTGATCGCCATATCTATCACTCCCGGAATCTTCAGAAAAGATAGCTTTTTAGGACTGGAAGGAACAGAATTATCAATGATATGAATGCCCTTTTTGGTTTCACCAATTAACAGATAGTTTCCATAGGCATATATTTTACCCGGATTTTCGAGTTCTCTTGGAGCCTCAACCGCAACTCCGCTTCTGATCTGCTCCTGCCCTATCGAAAAAGGAACTGTGGCTTTATAGGTCCGGGTTTGCCTGCAGTTGTCGGTACATGACCACGAAAGCAAACCTGCGATCAGGATAAAAATTAATTTTTTCATTTTTTCAAAAAATTATAATGTCTTATAGATTAGCAATCTTTCCGATAAACATAATGGTGTCGGAAGTTTTTTCAGTAATAACTATAGCAAATGGCTGATTACAAATAATCTCGGGATAAACCGGCATCGAAGTCAACACTATGCCGATAGATGTCACTGCGGCAGCTTCGGTCCCTTTTTCATCTATTGCCAGGAATGTATCCTGTTTTACAAATCCTACCTTGATTTTACCGGCGGGTTTCATGATTTTCGATAAATCAGCCTGATCAGAAAAGGCTTTTTTCATTCCCAATCCTTCTAATACGGAATTCAATTTTTTGGAATACTCTAATGTGAACTTAGGCAGGCCAACAACCACTTTTTGTTTGGTCATACTATTTTCGAGTGATTTCCAGGTATTGGGTGTCATTTCAGCTATTGTCTTTTGCAAATCATTATTTTTGGGAAGCAAAACCTTCATGGAATACTTTTCGTTTCCATAGGGGAGTTCCACCATCTTAAGTTGCTCATTTTCAACAAACCTAAACTCTTCAGTTTGATTCATCATGTCAACGGGTCTGGTAGTTTTTGTACCTGCAAAATCCTCTTTTACGGTATTTTCGGTTTTAAACTGTTTGCTCCAATCTCCTTTAAAGTATAAAGCATTGATTAAAAACATCACATCATCAGCTTTAATCTCATCAAGGATTTTTTTGATCTTCTGATTGGTATTGTCGGCAGCCCATTGATTGATTTTATTTACAGTAGCCTGATTCCCAAAATCTTCTGTATAAAGGCGGGCATTAAAATTGGCAGTGAGAGCATCAGTAAAGCTTTTTTCTGCCGTAAAGTTTTTGTTTTGCCAAACTGAATTGGCAATTGTGTTTACTACTTTTGGATCAACAAGTGGCAGATTATCAATCAGTTCTTTATAGGTCTTATTGATTTCCTCCATACTTTCTGAGTCGTAGCCCAGCATTTTCTGGATTTCATTTTTGGTATCAGTATCGGCACCATTTAGGAGCATTCCCAGAGCTATATTCAAACTGAGAGGTGATACAAAATAATTGGATTCCGGTTTTTCGTCTTTATTCAGAGCTTTCCAAAAATCAAAAGCAAAACTGTCGGTCTTTTGTGCAAAATTTTCAGAAATACTAATCGATTTCCCTTCAGGTGAGGGGGCATTTTCACAATTGGTCATTATCAAAAAAAGAGGTAGAGTGGCTAAGATTAAAACTATTTTTTTCATAAAACTTTAAAATATTATTTTACTTAAATTCTTTATCAAAATTGAAATCAAGCTTATTCCGATATGACGAAATACATTTTTTGGGGAGAATTTCCCGTTGAAATCAGGGTTAAAGTTTTGTTATCTTCTGATATTTCATATTTTCCAATTTTAGCTAACCTGGTTAAAAAGTCAGTCTCAATTTCCTGATCGGCTTTTGCTCCTGCTATCTCGGTCACACTTATGTCTTTAATACTGAACGTCTTATTATCGGTATTGTATTCAAATCCGGCATAGTAAAAATTTATGGTACTTTTCCCATTTAAAATATAGAATCCCTTTTCGTTTTTTTCAGGCTTGAGCTCCATGATTACATTGAAATTGAGAGCTTTTCTGTTTTCATAGGAAGCTAATTTCCACTTTTTAAAAAAACCTACATTGGTTATAGAATTTATTGTGTTTTTATCACCTGAAGGCACTATAGCATCATTGGTTTTGCACGAAACCATTGCCAGCATCAATATTATTATCAGATTTTTCATAATGATTGTTTTTAAACCCATCCTCCAACATCACAGTGTTTTTTAGATTTTGAAGGGCGGATCGCCAGAAAACCGTTGACCCGCCTTCAATTACCCTTAAACCTCTTTGAAAATAAGATACTATTCTTGTGAAAATCGTTGGAATCGATACAAAATATTTAATTTTTAATATGATTTTACTTTTCAAAATTTGTACCTAAAAAAATGTTAGCACAAATCAACTTCCGCTTTCCCCGCCAAAAAAAAACATATTTACAGAACTATTTTCAGGAATTTTTGATTATATGAAAATATGTTCATATAATTATATCGAAAATAGATTTCGAAGTCATTTTCTATAAATAAAAAAAATAAATGAAAGAGACCTTGTTGACTGGCTGGTCGTTTGTGAGATGGTTGCGGTTGTTTATCGGAGGATATTTTGTTATAAACAGTATCAGCGAGCGAAACTACGGTGTGGGAATGATCGGGGCTTTGTTTGTCTTCCAGGCTATAACCAATACTGGTTGTATGGGCGGTGCCTGCGGTGTGCCACAGCAAAATGCTAAAACAGACAAAAATACTGACCCGGAAACTGTAGAATTTGAAGAAGTTACAAAAGAATGAATAAATTAAGAGATACGGTAAAAAACATGAATTATCAAAAATTAATAGTACCGGCTATTGGGGTGATTGTAGGAGGAATAGGTGGCTATTTATACTGGCATGAGATTGGTTGTACATCCGGTACATGTCCGATTACATCAAAACCTTTAAATTCTACGCTTTATGGTGGAGTGATGGGTTATTTGATTTCGGATTTGGTTTTTAATTTTTTCAAAAAGAAATAGGGTTGAATAAAGATTATACAATTAAGGCGGACCATTGAGATCCGCCTTTTGTATTTAGAGTCTTTCTAAAGCTTATTTTTGATCTTCGGGAAGCATCATCTCCAGGATTTCTCTTGACACACCGGTCATCGAAAAACCACCATCATGGAAAAGATTCTGCATAGTGACCATTCGGGTCAAATCCGAGAATAGCGTAATCACATAGTCGGCACAGCTATCAGCAGATGCATTACCCAAAGGTGAATTTTTCTCGGCATATTCATAGAATGTGCCAAAACTACCGATACCGCTACCGGCACGCGTCATGGTAGGAGACTGAGAAATGGTATTTACCCTTACTTTTTTCAATTTTCCGTATCTGTAACCATAACTACGGGCAATCGACTCAAGCAAAGCTTTCACGTCGGCCATGTCGGTATAGAAAGCAAAAGTACGCTGTGCAGCAATGTAACTTAGGGCTACAATAGACCCCCACTCATTCATAGCGTCAAGCTTTTCGGAAGTTTGCAAAAACCTGTGAAAAGAAAGAGCCGAAATATCAACGCTTTGTTTAAACCAGTCATAATTAAGGTCGCCGTATTCTTTTCCTTTACGAATATTGGGCGACATACCAATAGAGTGCAACACAAAGTCGAGTTTACCACCCAGCACTTCCATTGATTTGGTGAAAAGATTTTCGATATCTTCTTCGGAGGTAGCATCAGCAGGGATAATTTCTGCTTCACATATTTCAGCTAATTTATTGATTTCACCTAGTCTCATAGCTATCGGAGCATTGGTGAGAGTAAAAATCGCTCCTTCTTCTTTGGCTTTCAAAGCTACTTTCCAGGCAATAGAATTTTCATCTAAAGCTCCTGAAATAATTCCTCTTTTGCCTTTAAGTAATCCGTATCCCATAAATTATTTGGTATTGGTTATTCGGTTCAATATTTTTCAGAATGCAAAAATAGGAATTTTTTGATTAAGATTGGTATTTAGGATGAAAGGGCACCGGCTGTGGATAAAATATTTCCCGATGGACACATTTAATTTTTGTCGAAAGCCCTCAATCGCTTACTTTTGATTCCCTTTTTTTAAAATTCTTATATGATCGTTTCGCCATCTGAGCCGTTTAAACTTATTTTTAGTCTTTATGAGCACGAATTCCTCGGTTTTTTGGTCGAATCATATGTTGCCCAGCTTAATGCCAAGGGTCAGATCACTTATCAAACACAAAATATCTCAAGTGTAAACTTTAAAGACTTTAAGGCCCAGCTGGAAAAAGGCGACGAAGACCTCGTAAAATGGACCGATGCTATTCAGCAAGATGAGATTCTGAAAAAATTTAACAATAAGAAACTTTCAGCACAAGACTTTTTTTCCAGAATTTTTAACGAAGAAAAGGGCGATAAGTTACTGAAAGCCACCATACTTTCGTATATCGAAAATTACAAAAGGGAGATTTTCATGCACCTGAAAAATAAACCTGTTTTTGTAATGGGTAACGATGGCATCCCGACCTGGAAAGAAATAGAGGTTATACAGGAACCTGCCAGGGCGTATTTTCACTTTGAAAAACAAGAAGACCAAACTATATATTACCCCATAATTAAGTGTGGAGAGGAAAAGATAAAGTTTCAATTTAAAAATGCCTACATCGTTAACGATCTCCCGGCAGCACTCTTGGTCGAAGGCAAACTGTACCTTTTTGATAAATATGCTGACGGTAAAAAACTTAAACCATTCCTCAACAAGCCCAATATTGTTATTCCAAAAAAAATTGAGGAAACCTATTACCGCAAATTTATTGTGCCGCTGGTAGCCAATTTCAAGGTTTTTTCAAAAGGGTTTGAAATTCAAAGAGAAAAACATGAAAGCAAAGCTGAAATCCTTGTGACAGAGGTAAATGCGAGCAAAAGTGGTTCACTGTTTGAATCAAATACCGGTTCTTCATCGCAGGATAGCAAATTTGTCTTTGAGCTTTCATTTAACTACGGTACTTATAATTTCAAGCATGATAATTTCAGCTCCCCGGCACATGTTTTTCTTGAAAAAAATGAAGAAAGCTGGACGTTTCATAAAGTTGACAAAAACCTTGAAGCAGAGAAAGCAACCATTCATTTTCTAAAAAACCATGGCCTTGACCTCAGAAGTGGTCGTTCGAGCACTACCAAACACGATGCCATTGACTGGATCAATCAAAACGCTCCCGCTCTGGAAGAGGCCGGAATAAAAATAACCCAAAACAAAGAAAATGCGGTGAAGTATTTTCTGGGGTATTCGAAAATGGAAATCAAAATCGAGGAAAATCACGACTGGTTTGATATCCATGCATTGGTGCAATTTGGAGAATTTAAGTTGCCTTTTTTAAAAATCAGAAACTATATCCTGAAGGGGCAAAAGGAATTTGAGCTACCCAATGGCGAAATGGCTTTGATTCCTCAAACCTGGTTTTCACAATACTCCGAGTTGTTTGAAAGTATTGAAATTGATGATAACGAAACTCCGAAACTTCGAAAATATCAGATCGGACTCATACAAAGTCTGGCAGACGAAGGGCTGGCCAATACAGTAATCAACCGTAAGCTTATGGCTTTGCGGGAGTTTAAAGAAATAGAGGAAATACCGCTACCTGAGGACTTCAAGGGAATCCTGAGACCCTACCAAAAAGCAGGTTATGATTGGTTACATTTCCTGAAAAAATATAAGTTTGGAGGATGCCTTGCCGATGATATGGGTCTCGGTAAAACTGTTACTACGCTGGCATTTTTGCAGAAAATTGCTGATGAAAAGCCTGAAACTCCCAGCCTGCTGGTAATGCCCACCAGTTTGATTTACAACTGGCAGAAAGAAGCTCAGAAATTTACTCCAAAACTCAGGATTTTAATACATTTCGGTTCCAATCGATACAAAGACACCATGGCATTTGGATTTTACGATCTGGTGATATGTTCTTATGGTGTGCTTAGACTGGACATTGATTTTCTTAAAAATTTTAAATTCAATTATGCCATTCTGGATGAATCGCAGGCCATCAAGAACCCCGGCTCGATGATTTTTAACAGTGTAAACCAACTTTACACCAACAACCGTATCATCCTTACCGGTACGCCGCTCGAAAACAGCACCATGGACCTCTGGACACAGATGAGCTTCATCAACCCCGGTCTTTTGGGGAGTATGAATTATTTCAAAAATCAGTTTCAACAGCAAATTGAAAAACAAAAAGATGAAGACACGCTGAAAAAACTCTACAATCGCATCAAGCCTTTTATGCTCAGAAGGCAGAAAAGCCAGGTTGCAAAAGAATTGCCCGAGAAAATAGAAACTGTTCAATACTGCCAGATGACCACTGAGCAAGAGAAAATATATGAGGAGACAAAGTCATTTATCAGAAACCAACTTTTGCAAAATATAGGTAAAGAAAATCTAAAAAGCAGTAGTATTTTGGTACTACAGGGCCTTACCAAACTCCGTCAACTGGCCAACAACCCACTGATGGTCGATGAACACTTTGAGGGGGAATCGGGCAAAGACAAGGATATTATGCATAAGCTCATAGAAGTTGTAAACGAAGGATACAAAGTGCTGGTATTCAGCCAATTTACAAAACACCTGGCTCTGATAAAAAACAAATTGGAAGAAAAAAATACCAAATACCTTTATCTTGATGGAGCTACCCAAAACCGTATGGATTTGGTGGATAAATTCCAGAATGATTCTGAACCGAAAGTATTTCTGATTTCTCTCAAAGCCGGTGGTGTGGGACTCAACCTTACCGCTGCTGAATATGTATTTATGCTTGACCCCTGGTGGAACCCAGCCATTGAAGCACAGGCTGTGGACAGAGCCCACAGGATTGGCCAGACCAAAACGGTCTTTTCTTATAAATTTATCACCAAAAATACGGTCGAAGAAAAGATTTTGGATCTCCAAAATTCTAAAAAACAGCTATTTAATGACCTGATTACGGCTGAAGAAGGGTTTATTAAGTCACTGTCTGAGAAGGATATATTGGGCTTGTTGGAGTAGTAGGGGAAATCTTATTCGTTCACCACTTTTGTTCGCGACACTTTATCGTGCCATCCGAATCTTTTTTGACTAAAAAATGTAAGAGGTTCGTAGGGTAAAAATCTGGAAAAAGAACGAATCAATATTCTCCAAAATGCCGGCTTTTCTCCATTAAAATCTACCACTTTGGTCTTCGTGATGGATTTTCCGATTGTTTTTCCAAATAAACTCTCCGAAACGATATAATAAAACGGCCAAAAAAAGTAAAAAAACAATACAAAAATTGCATCATTTTCCAGAAAACTATATTCCATAAAAATGCCGGAAAAATCCAGAATTAGGTTCAAAATCAATGATAATAAGCCGGCTAAAAAGATTGAAACAAGGTAATCAACCAAGAAATTAATTAGTCTTTTCTCTTTGCTAGCCAGAACCAACCGGGGTTGTGAATTTTCAATAAAAATTGTTTCCATACTGCTGGATAGATTATCAAGTGGTAAATTTAGGATATTTTTATAATTACACTTAAATGCTCAAGTTAATATTCAAAATACTGGACAATAAAAGTCCATTGAACTCAATCTTTCAAAACATCCTCAGCCGGAAATTCCAGACCTTCAAAAATCTGGCATTTGATAATGTCTGAAGAAATAAACAGGCGGTGCGAAATTATTTGAAACTTTCCAAAATTAAACAAAATCAAATCAAAAACTCAAATAAATCGGGTTTATCATTGATATAGGTAAACTGTACATTGGCTGCCTTCATCCTTTCGAGCAGATGCGGGAATTCATCTTTGTTACTGAGTTCCAAACCAACCAAAGCAGGGCCTCGCTCTCTGGAGGTTTTTTTCGAATATTCAAAAAACACAATGTCCACCGTTTTGCCCAATACCTCTTCCAGAAACTCTTTAAATGCACCTGATCTTTGTAAAAACCTGATAATGAAATAGTGTTTCAGGCCTTCATAAAGCAACGATCGCTCTTTTATTTCTTCTGTCCGGGTGATATCATTGTTTCCACCACCGATGATGCAGACTACGTTTTTGCCTTTGATTTTTTCTTTGATAAAATCTAAAGCCGACACGCTCAAGGCACCCGCCGGCTCAGCTACTATGGCCTCCTCGTTGTAAAGCTGAAGAATGGTGGAGCAAACTTTCCCTTCGGGAACCAACAAAATATCATCCAGTTTGTCTTTAACAATCTCAAAAGTGAGGTCACCCGCACGCTTCACAGCGGCACCATCCACAAATTTATCAATGTGTTCGAGAGGTGTTACTTTGTTATTTTTAATCGAAACCTTCATCGTAGGTGACCCTTCGGGCTCAACGCCTATCAGTTTGGTTTTGGGACTCAATGTCTTGAACACCGTACACACTCCTGACGATAAACCTCCGCCACCAATTGCGAAGAGCAGGTAATCAATTTTAAAATCGGCATCTTTAAATATCTCCAGGCCTACCGTTCCCTGACCTTCAATTACTTGTTCGTCATCAAAAGGATGCACAAAAACCCCACCCTCTTCTACAATATGCCGCTGTGCAGCATCAAAAGAATCATCATAAGTATCTCCTTCCAGCCGAATCTCCACCCACTCTTTTCCAAACATTTTCACCTGTTTTATCTTCTGGGCGGGGGTGGTTGTAGGCATATAAATCAGGCCTTTTACACCCATTTTCTGACAAGCGTAAGCTACTCCCTGGGCGTGGTTGCCAGCAGATGCACATACTACTCCTCCTTTTAGTTGCTCGGGACTCAGATTGGCCATCTTGTTATATGCCCCTCTGATTTTATAGGATCGCACCACCTGAAGATCTTCCCTTTTCAGATAAATGTTAGCACCATATTTCTCTGAAAGATTCTTATTCAGCATCAATGGAGTTTTAATCGCTACGTCTTTTAGATTTGAGGCAGCAGCATATATGTTTTCGATATCGATTTTTGTTGGCATGAGTTTATTGAAGATTTTTTGGGGAACGGAAACCTTTCTCCACTCCAATTACAAAATAAGAGATTATTTTCCCGGAAATCAATTTTGAAAAAGGTATTCGAAATTTAAATTTTTATAACACAATAAGAATAATTGACGATTTCGAATTACCACAGTAGAATTCTAAAAAAAAAAGACCCAAAACTTTCGCTTTGAGTCTTTTTGGATCAATCAAAAAAGTTGGGGGGATAAAGAAAACTTATTTATTTTGGGTTCTAAATAATAGAAATTGAACCAAGACTTAATCCAATTACTTCTACCAGAAGGCTTATTTGAATACTTTGAAGTAGTTAAAGTAGAAAAATTAGAAAGTTCTTTCAATATCCATATTGCAGAACGAAATCTAATTCCTAAAGAATTCGGAGGTCAAAAACTTGAATCCAAAGGGTACTTTGAAGAAGAATCTGTGAGGGATTTTCCACTTCGTGGCAAGGCTTGTTTTTGAAAATTAAGCGACGCAAATGGCTCAATCATGACACAGGAAAAATAGTTTACAGAAACTGGGATTTAGTTGCTTCAGGAACGCGAATGACATCAGAATTTGCGGCTTTTTTAAAAGGAGCTTTTAGATAACACACCTATTAGTTGCAAAATAATAGGTGAATTGTTTCAATTAGACGGTAAACGCCTACAAGAGCAATATGCTGCCCACCTGAGTGGATATACAACTTGGGTTCAACGAGAACATGCTCAACAGTGGATACTTTTTCCCGAAAATATTGGCGAATATTTATCATTAGACGAGACCTGTCTTTCAAATGGTGATTTGTATACTATACTTACAAACAAAGCGGCAAAGGGCAAAAAGGGAGCTTTAATTGCTATGGTGAAAGGTACTGTAAGTGATACGGTCATTGAGGTTTTGTACAAAATCCCAGAGTCCAAGAGGAAGAAAGTAAAAGAAGTAACATTGGATTTAGCCCCAACTATGGAACGAATCGCTAAGAGAAGTTTTCCAAAAGCTAAACTGGTATCTGATAGATTTCATATCCAAAAACTAGCTAATGATGCAGTACAAGAAATCAGAATCAAACATCGTTGGGCGGCAATAGAACAAGAAAATAAAGAAATAGAATATGCTAAAGAATTAAAGAAAAGATACGTTCCCGATGTTTTGGAAAACGGCGATACCTTAAAGCAACTATTAATCAGAAGCCGATTTCTTTTGCATCAAAGAGAAAATAAATGGTCTGCTTCTCAAGTACACAGGTCTGAGGTTTTATTTAGACTATATCCCGATTTAAAACAGGCCTACGACCTCAGCATAGAACTATCCAATATTTTCCATCAGTCAAAAAATAGACTAATAGCATTTAAAAAGTTAGCCTTATGGTATAATTCAGTAGAGAAGTTTGAGGAGAAAACATTCAATACCATCGCCAGAACTATTCAGAACAACTATGAATACATCCTTAACTACTTCGATAATAGAAGTACAAATGCTTCAGCAGAGTCTTTCAATGCAAAAGTAAAAGCACTAAGAAGCCAATTTAGGGGTGTAAGGGATATTAGCTTTTTCTTATTCAGATTACAAAAAATATATGCGTAATCCCCCCCCCAACTTTTTGGGTTGATCCGTCTTTTTCAGTACCGGGGACGGGACAGGGACGCCTGCCCGGTCGCCCCCGTACAAGCGATAAGGCTCAATTTAAAAAACAAAAAAGGTCTTAAAACCTAAGTTTTAAGACCTTTGAGTACCGGGGACGGGAATCGAACCCGTACGAGCGATAAGGCTCACAGGATTTTAAGTCCTGCGTGTCTACCAGTTCCACCACCCCGGCAGCCGTAAGAAAAAAAAAAGTCCCCATTTTCATAGGAACTTTTTATCTCTTGAGCGAAAGACGGGTCTCGAACCCGCGACCTTAACCTTGGCAAGGTTACGCTCTACCAACTGAGCTACTTTCGCTATTAAAGAACCTGTCTCGTTCAATGTGGGTGCAAAGATAGAAGTACTTTTTTTATTTGTCAAGGCTATTCTCAAAAAAAATAATAAAATTTCTGTTTGAACTGAAATTTCCTCAAAGCCTGCGTATTTTTGCCTAATTTTTAATTTATGGAAAGAAAACCCGATTTCTCTAAAGGCTTATTGCCCGCAATTATTCAGGACTCATTGACCGGCAAAGTTTTAATGCTGGGTTACATGAACGATGAAGCCTTTAATAGTACCATTTCAACAAAAAAAGTAACTTTTTTCTCCAGATCGAAAGATAGACTTTGGACCAAAGGCGAGACTTCAGAAAATTATCTCAACTATGTTTCCCATGCTGTTGATTGCGACAATGATTCCATTTTGATCCAGGCCTCACCTGATGGGCCCACCTGTCACACCGGTGATGACACCTGCTGGCAGGAAGAAAATACAGGGAAAGTACAGTTTATCAGACATCTCACTGAGGTTATAAAAGATAGAAAAAACAATCCCAGCGATGTTTCCTATACTGCCTCGCTCTTTAAAAAAGGCATCAATAAAGTTGCTCAAAAAGTAGGTGAAGAAGCTGTTGAGCTGGTTATTGAAGCCAAGGATGATAATAAAGATTTATTTTTGGGAGAGGCGGCAGATCTGTTGTTTCATTATTTGGTGTTGTTGGAAGCCAAAGAATATACCCTTGATGAAGTGCTGGAAGTGCTAATTAAAAGACATCAACTAAAGTCCTGATTATAAAATTATTAAATTAAAAAATTATGATCAATTACATTGTAAGATTAGTGATTATCGGTGCAATCGTGATGATTGTCCCCCGTTATCTGAAAGGAATATATGTGGATTCTTTCCTCACCGGAGTAATAGTAGCTTTTGTGATGAGTATCCTAAATACCTTCGTTAAGCCAATACTCAAGTTTATCTCAATTCCTGTTACATTCATGACCCTTGGATTATTTTCTTTGGTCATAAGTGTTTTGATGGTATATGTTTGTGATTATTTGGTCGATGGCTTTAATGTTACAGGTTTTTTGCCTCCTTTGCTTTTAAGTATTCTAATTTCGGTTTCCAACAGTCTTGTTGGTTTATTCCAGCCTGATAAGAAAGATAAATGAAAAGATTCTTAATTCTTATTTTTATTTTCTCGTCTTGCAGTTATTCCAAACCTCTGGATATTCCGGGATTTGATAAAACTGTTTTCAGTGGTGATCGTGGAGCCTGCAAAAACCAGCGAAGTACGATGAGGGAGACTTTATTCAAAAACAAAGATATGATTTTGGGTATTTCGGAGAATGAAGTTTTCAAAGCATTGGGCAGATATGATTATCAGGGTTTAGGGAGAAAAAATGAAAAATCCTGGGTTTATTTTTTTGAAAAAGGCCCTCAATGCGAAAATATCCAAAATCCCACTTCTTCAGAAGCCATGATTTTACAATTTAATTCCATAGGATTGGTTAAAGAAGTTGTATTTAATAAGGGTGGACTGGCCTCAGAAATACCGTAATTTTTTTCTTGAAACATTACGTTCGGGTTTCGACTTTCATTCAAATAATATTTCTTAATGATCTTAATTCCTTCATGTTTAAAAACATAACTCCCATTTTTTTGAAACATTAAGGTAGATTAAGAAATTATGGACATTAAGATGGGTGCTGATTTTCTTTCAAATAATATTTCTTAATAATCTTAATCTCTTCATGTACTTCCTGTTTCATATTGGAGAACAGTTGGCTTCTTTGTGCATTTTGCGGCACCTTTGAGTCTTTTGTGTAATATGAAAGTAACACAAAGACCGCTAAGAAGACACGAAGTTTCACGAAGTAATTGCCCAAATCTCTCAACGTACCTCATGTTTTATATTATAGAATACTGCCTTCTTTGTGCATTTTGTGGCTCCTTTGTGTCTTTTGCGTAATCAAAAGTATCGCAAAGACCGCTAAGAAGACACGAAGTTTCACAAAGAAATTGCCTAAATCTCTTAACGTGGCTCATGTTTTAAATTTTGGAACACAGACTTCTTTGTGGATTTTGTGGCTCCTTTGTGGCTTTTGCTTAATTGAAAGTAACACAAAGACCGCTAAGAAGACACGAAGTTTCACGAAGAAATTGCCTAAATCTCTTAACGTGGCTCATGTTTTAAATTTTGGAACACAGACTTCTTTGTGCATTTTGCGGCTCCTTTGAGTCTTTTGCGTTATTAGATTTTAGGCAACAGGCAGTAGGCAACAGTTATTTTCAGTTAGAAAGGTGGTATTTAGAAAGAGTGAATTCTTAATGTACTTAAACCCTTCATACTCTTAATGTTAATGTTCAAGGAATTCCTTGTGCATTTTGCGGCTCCTTTGTGGCTTTTGCGTAATAAAAAGTATCGCAAAGACCGCTAAGAAGACACGAAGTTTCACGAAGAAATTGCTTTAATCCCCCAATTTCCTTCATATTTGAAACATCACTCACCTTTTTTGTTAACATTAAGGTAGATTAAGAAATGAAGGGCATTAAGTAAACCGGTTTCCTCATGCAATTTTGAATTTCGCTTTCTAAAATATATCAAATATCAGTACCTTTGCGTTAGATATACGCCGGGATCAAAAAAATGCCTGCTTTTGGGATGAGGTTAATTCTTTTTACTTGTATTTTTTTAATATTTTTTGCTTCTGGCCGGGCACAGCAGAGCCGGCTTACCACCAACACTACCCTAAGTATTTCCCTGGGCTCAAGTACTTACTATGGAGATTTGTCTCCTTACAGATATCCATTCAGGGGAATCATAAAATCCAGTTCATTCAATGGAGCAATTTCTCTTACCCGCGAACTCAATGAAAGATGGGCCCATCAATTAGATTTGCGATTTACAGAGCTACACGGCAGTGATTTTAAATACAATACCAATTTATTCGGCAATCAAAACGTTTTTTCAAACTTACTGGAAAGAAACCTTCATTTCAGAAATCATATTTACCAGGTTTCTTATGCTCTAAAATTCTATATCATTGAAAACAATGCCACTATCAATCGCAGACGAGGCAACTTTTTACCGTATCTCATTGCAGGAGTTGGGCTTGCCTCCAATAACCCAAAAGCCAAAGCTCCATCAGCTGATGGAAGCGGTGCCTGGCAGGCCTTAAGACCCTTGCATACCTCCGGCGATGGCATAAGTTATTCTCCTGTTTTTTTAAACCTGCCTTTGGGAATAGGTTTTAATAAAAAAATAAACCGCCGCTGGGATTTTAAAGCCCAGGTGATGTTCAATATCCCCTTCAACGACTATCTCGATGATGTGAGTGGTACATTATATTTGAGCAAAGAAGAATTCTCTAACAGTGATTCTTATACTTTTCACAATCGTATTTTTGAAACTACCGACGCTCTGACCGGAAAAAACCGTATGGAAGTTCTGTTAGCCAATGGGATAAAATTGGAAGAAGTGGACCTTTTGGGAAAAAGCAAGGGCTCCAGCTCAACACCCTTAACCTATTACGATATTTATTTGACCACTGAAATAGGACTCACCTATTGGCTGGACTGGAAAATCAGATAATTGCCCTTCTCTTTTTAGAGTTTAAGCCCGCTAAATAAATTTTCGAATCACTGACCCGGAAATTTCATTAAATTAGTGAAAAAATTTCTCCCTTTTTTGAAAAGCTTAGCTTACATATTGGCTTTACTTCTTATCATGCCCGGTAGTGTAGTTTTGGCACAAAGCCAAAACCTATGTAATACCTTGCCTGCCGGTGCTGTAAGCGGTGCTTTCGAAATAGATGGAAATATCACATCGGGTTGCACCCCCCTTACATTAAAAGTAAAAGACCTTTCCGGAGCGGAAGAAGTTCATTATATGTTTGATTACAGAGATGAAACCTCAATACAACTGGATTGGATTGGAAGTAAAGATGCTGAAGGTGCCATCATTAATATAAGTGACAGCCCTAAAGATTATAAAATTATCCAGTATGGCAAAAAAGGTGGGCAGGAAATGTACACCTGTAAAATTGTAACGGTATTACCTAAACCCAAAGTAACTTATACCCAATGTAATAATTTTGTTACCGTTTTTATTCCCAAACAAAATCTGGCCTCCAATCAGAAAATTAATTTTAAATTAAACACCCTGGCGGATATTTCTTTATCTATTCCGGATTTACCCTATAATTCCGGTCCAAAAACGGTTACTTATCCTTCGACCTTAAGCTTTTATTATTTGGACAATTCCAGCCAAAAAATTTGTGAAGTAAATCAAACCATTACCAATAATGCATATCTAAACCCAAATCGGGGAAATATTTCTTCAATTGAAATGGTTTCTTCGACGGAAGCAAAAATGGAGTTTTCCGGTGCTTTTGACCCATATGGTTATTATATAAATTTATCTGAAAAACATTCTCCAAATCCTTCTGTTCTTTTAGATAAAAAACCACCCGGTATTTATTCTTTCAATTTGCCGGATTCAAGCAAATCTTATTGTTTTTCTGTTTCGAGAGAAGAAAATTGCGGGGGCACCGAAAGATCATCATTTTTGTGTACGATTCCATTTGAACCTATTTCCCCGTCTCCTTCAGAAAACACCTTGAAATGGGACACCCCACCTATTCAGCTCAACAACAGCATGGTTCCATTACCTCCTATTTTTGGGAATATTACTGTAAAAAATTCAATAATAAGCAAAGAAAATAACACCCGACTACCCGACGATGTAATTTCAAATACTCTTTTATCTAAAACATATTCCATAGATTGTAAAAAAGATTATTGTTATCAGCTGGTTTCAATTTCAGAGGGAATATTTATGAATCAAAATTTCAAGGGCATTTCAAAATCACTTGAAAGATGTATTTCGAGAAAAACCATGCTGACCCCTGCCATTACAGATATTCTTCTGAATGTAACTGAAGACCAAAAAATTGAGATCGATTTTAAGGATGATTCGGGTTGGCCCTTGGCGAAGGATTGGTATTACTTGATTAAAATAAATAAAACAGATTCTGTAAAAACAGACAGTATAAGTACCAGTCCTTTTCATTTCAAACCTCATAATGCAGATCCCTCATCAGAAGAGCTTTGCTTTAGAATTCAATACAAGGATATTTGTGGAAGTAAATCCATTCCTTCTCCGAATGTTTGTAATCTAGTCCTGAAAACAGACAAAAATGAGGATTTACTCTGGAATAAAGCCCAACCTTTTGGAAATTCGACCATTGCTTCTTTTGACCTGCTGGAATATTTAGACAACCAAAATGCGGTCGGTAAGCAATATGGTATAAATAAATCAGAATCAAGTTTTCAAACCAACCTTGATCTATTTGAGACAGAGGCAAAATTCAGACTGAAGGCTATTTCCTCTCCGGGCAAAGAGAGCCATTCCAATATCGTATCCATACCCATTGAAGCATTATTTTATATACCTGATGCTATTTCAATGGATGGAAACCATATTAATGACTTATTGGAAATGAAAGGCAGATTTGGAAGAGTGAAACAAACCAACTTTGAAATCTATGATCGATGGGGAAGCATAATATATTCCGGTACAGGAAAAGATTGGAAACCGGAAGGAAATTTGCCCGCCGGTACTTATTTTTACAAAATATTTTTTTCACTCACCGACAAAACTTATCAAAGTAAATCGGGAAAGCTGGAAGTTTTGAAATAAATCCATAAACCTATAAATCTTAAAAATTGACCTTACGGTATGAAAATAAAATATTTACTAATTTTCCTTTTTACAATTAACCATTTTTCTTTTGGTCAAAAAAACATCTGGATCAATACCCGCATTTCAACTACCGCAGGCTTAATCGTTTCAAGTGATAGTCAGACGCCCTTTTTGATGAGAAGCTTGCAATATGGCACTGTTCCTATCAACAGTCAATTAGCTTATTTTTCGGGAAGTATCAAAAAAAAATATGATTCACTTTATACTGCAGATAAAAGCTCCGGAAATTTGATTGGGGCTATGAAATAGAACCCCATATCAATGCCGGTAAAATCAATCAGATCCTGCTCCCGCAAGCTTATATCAAAGTCCGTTATAAAATATTTGAATTTTTTGCCGGCCGAAGAAAAGAAATACAGGGATTGGTAGATACTTCCGGCACCATGGGCTCTTATATTTGGTCAGGAAATGCCTTACCTCTTCCCAAGCTGGATATTTCTATTCCCAGATTCACTTCAATAATTCCTGGTGGTTTGATAGCTATCAAAGGAAACTATGCCCATGGATGGTTTGGCGATGGGGACTCCGTTAAAAATTATTTTCTTCATCAAAAAGTTTCTATGGCAGGCTGGGAAAACCGCCTGGAAAATTAAAGTAATCGCCGGCTTCAATCATCAGGTACAATGGGGAGGAAGACCCGCCGTACCTTTTTATGATAAAATTAGTGACCAGATGATCTCGAGTTTTGGGTCGGATATTTCTGCCTATTTTAACGTAGTGACAGGATTAAGCATGGGTCGATTAGGAAGCTGGGACAGTCAGATTGGAGTACCAGCCAATGAAGCAGGAAACCGAACGGGTAACCATCTGGGTACTGTGGATGTGGGAGCAGAAATCAATACCAAATGGGGAAATATCCTGATTTACCGACAAAACATTTATGAGGATGGATCTTTATTTTATTTAAACAATATCAGGGATGGTCTAAATGGGGTTTCATTTACTCTGAAAAAAAACAAATTTCTTAAGAAATTCACTCTCGAATATCTGGATACCCGTTCTCAGGGGGGCAATACCTTTAGAAACGAAATAGCAGAATTGAGAGGGAGAGATAATTATTTCAATAACAGCATTTATCAGGATAGCTGGAGATATAGGAATAATAATCTTGGCAGTCCTTTATTAATTACCGAAATTGATCAAATCGAAAAATCTAATAAACAGAATCAAAATTATTTTGTCAATTCTAAAGTCAAGGCCATTAATCTTAAAGTATCCTATGTATTTTCATATCTTAACTTTTCTACACAAATACTTCATTCCAATAATAATGGAAGTTTGGAGTTCCCAATCAATGCCTCCCAATTTTCTTTTAAACAAGATTGTCACTGGAAATACAAAAACTATTTTTTGAGAGGGATTGTAAGTGCTGATATTGGCGAATATTGGAGCCAACATGCCGGTCTTCAATTTCAGATTCAAAAATTCTGGCGATAGTCAGACATTGCTTTTATCAAAAATTTCATATACAGAATTCTTGCTGATAAATTCCGGCACCATTCTTTTTAGATACTGTACTATTTCGGCCGGTGTCATATTATTCAATTCCGTTCGGGTATCGGTAAAAGCCTTATCCAGTTCCATAAAATCTCCGGCCTTGAGTTTAGCAACCATGATTTTAGGATGATGGGTTGGTAACGTGGTTTCTTTGTCTCCCAATAATTCTTCATACAGTTTTTCTCCGGCTCTCAGGCCCGAAAACTCGATGGGAATCTGGGTATAAGGTTCAAAGCCACTCAATCGAATCATCCTTTCAGCCAGATCCAATATTTTTACCGGCACACCCATGTCAAATACATATATTTCTCCCCCTTTACCCATGGTACCTGCCTCCAATACCAATTGACAGGCTTCGGGTATGGTCATAAAATACCTTATTATGTCCTTGTGGGTTACCGTTACCGGGCCTCCTTTTTCAATTTGCTTTTTAAACAAAGGGATCACTGAACCATTACTCCCCAACACATTGCCAAATCGGGTAACCACAAATCGAGTTTCATTTTCATGGTGAGAATTCAGACTTTGCACATACATCTCAGCCAACCGTTTACTCGCTCCCATTACATTGGTGGGGTTCACCGCTTTATCGGTCGAGATGAATACAAATTTCTCTGCCTTGTATTTACTGGCCAGTTTGGCAAGCATAGCAGTACCCATGGTATTGACTTCTGCTGCCTTGAAAGGGTTCTCTTCCATCATAGGCACATGCTTATAGGCTGCAGCATGAAAAACGATTTGAGGGCGGTATTTTTGAAATAATTTTTCCATCTGCACGGCATTGATGATGTTGCGGATTTCATATTTCAAACTTACTTCCCCTTTGGTTTTATATTTCAGTCGGGAAAATTCAGTCTCCAGATCATACAAAGGAGATTCGGCCTGATCCACCAGGATTATTTGGGTGGGATGGAAGGTAAGGATCTGTCTGACAATTTCACTTCCTATAGAACCTGCAGCACCAGTAATCATAACCACTTTAGATTCCAGATAATCATTCACCAGCCGATTGTTGATTTGTATGGTGGGCCTCTCCAGTAAATCTTCAATTCTGATATTCTGAATCTGATTGACACTCAACTGACCATTGATCCAATGACTTACCGGGGGTACCATTCTGATTTTTAGTCCCAGATCCATAAACTCATCGGCTATTTCACTTTTTCTTATGGGAGAGATGGCCTGTACAGCCATAATCAATTCAATATCCAAATGCCGTTTGTTCTCAATTACTTTTTTAACCTCTTCTTTATTCAGCACTTTAATACCCTCAATTGTCTTGCCGGTTTTATTGGGATTGTCATCCACAAAACATAAGATTTGATAGAGATTCTTCCGGTCATTTTGCAGGGTATTCTTGGTTATCATACCCAATTGACCGGAACCATAAATAATCACCGCTTTATTGGACTTAAAGGTATTGAGCAGGCTTTCATACACTGCTTTGATCAAAAACCTGCTAGCCACTAAACCCAGTGAGAGAACAAAAAAGTCAATAATTACAATGGAGAGCGGAATATGAAAATAATTGGAATAAAATTTAATATCAATCCAGGAAAGCAAATAAATAAGCATTGAGCTAAAAAGGGAAGCTTTAAAAAGCAATTTGGCATCCTCTACACTCGTGTGGCGGATAATCCCTTTATAGGATCCAAGCAAAAGAAACACTAAGGATTTAATAAAAATAACCCCCACCAAATGGTATTTAAATAAAAAAGGATCGGTATAGGTCAGCTTAAAATTAAAACGAATAGCTGTGGCCAACAAGAAAGCCAGGCCAACAATAAACATATCCACCGACAATACCAGCCATTTGGAGACGAAACGATCGTTGAATTTGTATAAAAATTTTACCATATTTTCTTGGCTTTGAAAAGTCTCTATAAACAAATTTAGATGTAATTGCCTGGTTTAGCAATTAATATGGTATAATTTTATTATCTGGTCATCATAAAAAAAGGTCGGTTGCCCGACCTTTTTTTAATTATTAAAAATCAAATTATTTTCTTTTCAAAGCCTCATTTTCAGCTTTCAGAGCCTTCACTTCTTTGTTTAATTCAATCATATAGAGTGTCAATTCTTCTATTTTCTCCATAAACATCTTCGAAGTTTCACCCACATCCATGCCATTGTCTTTCAACTGTTGAGCCGAAGGGACATTAGGCAAATGTTTGTTTTCTTTGGCAAATTTTTCTACTTGTTCTAAACTCATCATTTTATTAAGATACTCGGGTTCAAAAACATAATCAGCCCAATCTGCTGTAGTTTTTAAAGCAACTTTAACTTTTTCAGTAATGATTCCATCTTGCACAATAAGTCTATATGAGTTTTGAGTAGCATTTATAGTACCTGGCATAGAAAAACCAGCATCAAAATTTCCTATAGCAAGGAATCCAACCGTAGAGGATGTAGTTGATCCAGTGTTAATCTTTAAATTTTTATTGTCAAATTCCCCTTTGATTAAGGGATTAGCAGTATTTGATGCAGCAATGTATAATTTATTTGATCCAGTTTCATTATAACCAGCTTGATATCCAAGAAAAACATTAGAAGACCCAGTATTTAAATAACCAGAATTTGTACCAATTGAAACATTATAATTTCCCAAACTATTTGTATATAGTGCCTGTGAGCCAATGCCAGTATTAAATGTACCTAAAGTATTGTTATATAAAGCATTTGTTCCAATACCCAAATTATTATTCCCAGTTGTATTTAATCTCAAAGCATTTGTACCTATGGCCATATTTGATCCTGGTGTTGTTGAATTTGTTAACGCATTTTGACCTATACCCACATTATTATTCCCTGTCAAACCTGCCCCATTATACCCCATTGAAAATAATCCTAAACCAATATTGGCAGTACCAGTTACGTTTGTACCAACTCTATACCCAATTAATGTATTTGTAATTGACAATTCACCTGTCTTAAAACCGCCAATTTTTAAATTAATTGGTACATTACTTGGTGTTCCAATAAAACTAGAAGCAGTTGCAGCTGCTTTGTTAATAGTAGCAGTGCCATTTCCATCCAATGCCCAACCATTGATATCTAAGGTTGCGACAGATTTAGCCTCATCACCGGTCATTGGTTTCCAGGCATCTCCATCATAGAAATAAAATCCGGACTTTTCGTTGGTTTGATAAATCATCAATCCATTGGCAGGACTGGCAATATTGTTTCTTTGATCTACGGTAAGCCTCGGAATCAACAAACCTTTGTTTGCAGACTGAATATCGAGTACTGCAGATTGATCAGGAGTAGAAGTCCCGATCCCCACATTGTCTTTGGTGGCAGCTTTTTGAGCCATGGTAGCGGTGGCCAGTAAAGTACCGATAGCGAGTAAATAAACTTTTTTCATGTTATCAATATTTTATGTTATTCAAATTTTCATTATAAAAGTATAGTAGTTTTTTGCGATAAAAAAATTCTATTTGTATTTTTTATTAAATGGATTTCAAATTTAACAATTTTACAATTCTTTCCAAATCAGAATCAATCAAATTTGAGCCTGATGGCAGACAAAGTCCTTTCTTAAATAGATTTTCCGAAATTCCATTTAAGTAGGAGGGATAATTTTCAAAAACTGGTTGTAAATGCATGGGTTTCCAGAGTGGACGACATTCAATGTCTTCACTTTCCATTCTTAACCTCAATTCTTCTCTTTCTTCAAAACTGCCGGTAATGATGGCTGATAACCAACGGTTAGATTCCAATCCACCTATCCCCTCCTGAAATTCATAAGATAGATTTTCTTTATAAAATCTATAATTCTCTCTTCTGTTTTTTACCCATTGATCCAAAACTTCCATTTGACCTCTTCCAATACCTGCCGCAATATTACTCATGCGATAGTTGTAACCAATGTGTGAATGTTGGTAGTGAGGAGCAGGATCTCTGGCTTGTGTTGCCAAAAATCTGGCCATTACAATTTTTTCTTTATCATTCGAGACCAAAGCACCACCACCAGATGTAGTGATTATTTTATTCCCATTAAAAGAAAACACCCCAAAATCCCCAAAAGAACCTACTTTAGCTCCTTCAATCTCCGAGCCCAGGGCTTCTGCTGCATCTTCGATGAGAATAATATCATACTTCTCACAAATCATTTTTATTTCCTTCATTTTTGCAGGCATACCATACAAATGCACCACAATACAAGCTTTGGGCTTTTTGCCATTGGCCATTCTGTCTACAATCGCTTTTTCTAAAAGCGATGGATCCATATTCCAGGTTTCGGCTTCACTATCCACAAATACCGGAATTGCCTTTTGATATACAATAGGATTGGCCGTTGCCGAAAAAGTGAAACTTTGACACAGAACTTCGTCTCCTTCTTTAACATCTGACAAAATTAATGCCAGATGTATGGCAGCAGTTCCTGAAACCAAAGCCGCACAATGCTCTGCTCCAACATAATGGGCAAGGGTATTTTCAAATCCATCTACATTTGGGCCTAAAGGGGCAATCCAATTGGTATCAAAAGCCTCTTTTATATATTTCTGCTCGGCACCTCCCATATGCGGAGAGGATAACCAGATTTTATTTTTCATGAAATTTGATAGGTTTTGCAGGTAAACCAACTGCTGTACAATTTGGAGGGAGAGATTTGTAAACTACTGCACCTGCTCCAACAATAGTATTTTCGCCAATTTCCAATTGATTTATAATTTTCGCTCCAGTTCCGATATAAACAGATTTTTTCAAATTTACTTCACCTGAAATATTAACTCCTGGCATAATTGAACAAAAATCTTCTATTACCGTATCATGACCAACAGTACAGGCTAAATTAAGTATAATAAAATTACCAAATTGTACATTCGTAGTAATAATATTACCTTCACAAATAATATTTCCAACACCAAACTTATTACCGTAGTTATTTAAAAATACAAGAGGGTGAATAATATTTGGAAAAAGTATAAATTTATTCTTTATCAATTTTTCGATAATACTCTTTTTTGTCAATGGGTTTCCAATAGCTACAACAACATTTATTTCCTCATTTTGTTTAGATAAGTAATCAATGCCACCTAAAACAGGAAAACCATTTATCATTTCTCCTGAAGCTATTCCATCGTCAATAAATCCAAAAAAAGCGTATTGTTCTTCAAGTCTATTAATAGCCTCAATAAGAGAAAGAACCTCTCTCCCAAATCCCCCGGCTCCAATTATTACTATTTTTTTCATTTCTATTCCGCTGAATATGCACCATCAACAATTAAATCTATTCCAGATATCCATTGAGATTTACCAATGGCTAAAAATAATACCGCTGGTACAACATCTTCTACCTCACCTATTCCTAATGGATGTTTTTCTATGATTCTGTTCCTACTTTCCTGACCTACTTCAAGGAATAATCTTTGGGTCAATTCTGTATTTACAATACCGGGAGAAACTGAATTTACACGAATTTTTCGCTTTGATAATTCCAGGGCTGAAGATTTCACCAAACCATTTATTGCGGCCTTTGAGGAACAATATCCAATTTTTCCTGGTTGACCTAAATTCCCCATAACGGAGGAAACTAATACTACACTTGAACCATCGTTTGAATATTTTTTTAAAGAAAATAGTCGAAGAATCTCTATTGTAGAAAAAATATTAACTGTAAATATTTCGAAAATTTTCGAATTGTTATATTGTTTTAAAGGAATGGTCTCCTCAAAACCAGCACAATTAATAAATGAATCAAATTTTAAATTATGCTCCTCCACTTTCTGAAAAATCTCTGAAACATTTTCTATTTGGGATAAATCTACTTTAATAGGGAAAAAATTATTTTTAAGTTCCTCTTTGAAATTATCAATTTTTTGAAAATTCCTACCCACACCAAATACTTTATGGCCTTGTAAAAGCAATTCTTTTAAAATCCCGAATCCAATTCCTGAAGTTGCTCCAGTTAGCAATATTACTTTGGGATTATTCATCGAACTTTTCAGGACCAATTTTAGATATCAAATCCTTGAAAGTGTCAATTTTCTCAAGTTCTAAGGCATTCAATGAAATATTAAATTTCCTTGAAACAAATCCAATAAGAACCATAACATTCATGGAATCCCAATCCGGTAAAGCTTTGAAATTTGTATCAAAATCGACCGTAGAGTCTAATTCCAATTCTTCTATTGCTTCTTCAAGAAACTTTTGTTTATTCATTTTATAAATTGTTTGAAATTTTTATTAAACCACCAGACCAGGAAAGGCCTACCCCAAAACCTAATATTAAAATATTTTGAGGGAATGATAAATTTGAATTATTTGAATATTTTTTTAATGCAATAGGTATGGTACTTGAAACTGTGTTACCCTCAAATCTCAAATCATTAAAAAAATTATCATTTTCAACTTCAATCATTTTTCTCAAATGGTTTAACATGAAACTATTTGCCTGATGAAAAATGAACTGATTAACTTCAATCTTATTTATTTCATTTTTCCTGAGAATTTGTTCAACAGAATCCGGCACAACATTAATTGTAAAATTAAAAACTTCAGGCCCATCCATGTATAGATATTCATCGTTCTCTTTAAAAACCGAATTTTCGGGAGAAAATGCAATACTTTTCGAGCCGCTTCTTTTGATAATTAATTTTTCATAACCTGAACCATCTGTCCCAAATATAAAATCACCTATTCCTTTCTCAAAATCTTTGACAATTAAAGTTGCAGTGGCAGCATCTCCAAAAATTGAACGATTAGTTCTATCCGATTGATGCAAGTATTTTGTATAGGTATCCGCTGTTACAAGTAATATTTGATTTGCCATGTCTCCTTCAATCAATGATTTAGCCAAGCTTAATCCATAAGGATAACCTGAACAACCTAAATTAAAGTCAAGTGCACCAATGTTTTTTCTTAAACCCAATCTATCCTGTAAAATACAAGCTGTTGTAGGAAGTATGTATTCAGGGCTTTGGGTACAATATAATATAAAGTCAATTTTGTCTTTGTCAAATCTCTCAAATAACTTATCGCATGCTAATTTTGCCAAATCCAAAGCAGTTTGATTAATCTCAGAAACATGCCTTTCAAAAATCCCAACTTTTTTCTCAAATTTTTGAAAATCGTAATCTGGAAACTCCGATTGCAATTCAGAATTGGTTAAAACCCCTTTTGGCAAATAGTATTCAATTGCCTTTATTGAAACGCCCATATTCAATTTCCATTAAATGTTTCCATAGTTGCCATACCTTCTTGATTAATACCCTCTGATTTAAAGACTTTCAAAATTGTAAGCCAAAATATCTTCAAATCTAGGGAAAAACTCAGATTTTCAACATACCAAACGTCAAATTCGAATTTTTTTTGCCAACTTATGGCATTCCTGCCATTGACCTGAGCCCAACCGGTTATTCCAGGTTTTACATCATGCCGACGTTTTTGAAATTCATTGTACAGTGGTAGATATTGAATTAGCAAGGGTCTTGGACCAATCAGACTCATGTCTCCTTTTATTACATTAAATAGTTGAGGGAGTTCATCGAGTGAGGTTTTTCTTATAAATTTCCCTAAGGAAGTTAATCTTTCTGAATCTGGCAGCAAATTTCCATTCTCATCCTTTTTGTCGTTCATGGTTTTAAATTTCACCAATTTGAATATTTTTTCATTTTTTCCTGGCCGGTTTTGGTAAAAAAATACGGATTTTACATTGAAAAAATATAACAGGATGCATATTCCAATAATGAATGGAAAAAAAATCAATGATAATATCAATGAAATAACCAGGTCAAAAGGTCTTTTAAAAAATGAATTATACATATTATCAATCTGTGATTTTTACTTTCTGATGGATTAAGTTAAAAGATAAATCAGCTGTAAAATTGGTTTTCAATAAATTATAACCGTTTTCTCCTTCATTTTTTAGGCATTCGGGGCAATCTATATAATAGTTGACAGCCTCTTTCATTTTTGAAATATTGCCTGAAAGTACTGCTTTCCCTGAATTTGTCTGCTCTAATATTAAACCGATATCGGTAGATTCATCTGTTGCAGAAATTACGGGAAGTTTATTTTCAAGATAGCTCAATAGGCGGGAAGGGAAATTTGGTATTGTAAATCTTTTATCAAGAAATATTAATCCTATATCACAATTTACAATTAATTCGTCAAATTCTGATTTGGGGAGATTTGCAATCATTTTCACATTGGAAAACGATTCATTTTCAATAAAACCTCTTAAGGAATTCTCTTCTGTTCCTCCTCCTACAATTAAAAAAAATGTGTTTTTGTTATTTTTAAATTCAAAAGGGTATCTTTTAAAAAAGATATTCCCTGTGGTATTCCCAAATTCCCGGAATAAATCAATTTCAAAGTATTTTTGGGAATGCCATGTTTTTCTAAAACTGAATAATTTTTAGGAGGGAGGTCAATAAGCTCAATTGAATTGGGGTTAATCTCTATTTTTTTATTGGTCAGATAGTTGTAATGATTCTCAAGAAACTTTTTATTTGCTTCTGACATACAACCTATGTAGTCGGATAATTCATACAATTTTTTTTCTTTCTTTTCGAAAAAACGATGCAAAAGCCCTCCTGATTTCATCATTTCCAAATCCACCGCGTTTTGAGGAAATATGTCTTTTAGGAGAAGGTAGGTAATCCCTCCTTTTTTCTTCAGATACGCAATGGGTTTTATCAATGTTATGGGAGGTGTGGAATATAGAATAACATCATATTTTTGATCTTTAAAAAAAAACCTGATTGCTTTTAATAACTGAAATTCAATAAGTAGTGTTCCCAGGCCTTTTTCAATAAAACTAGTTTTCTGAATATTAAGTGTCCTTACCTGTAATATTTCATAGTTTTCTTGCCGGATAATTCTTGTTTTTTCACCAAAACGCCTTTCTATTGGGCAAATAATGGTTACATAGTAATTATTTTTAATAAATTGGCGTAACAAATCCTGATAGATTCCTCTTTCGTCCAAAGAATCAATTCTTACTAAAGTTAAAAATATTAATTTGCTTTTCTTCACAAAAATTAGAATTTGAAAAACGGATTTATTGCTCCTGCCAAACAGTTCTTTTTATATAATCTACATAGGAAATAATTATCCTGACTACTTTTTCTGAAACATTGGGCATAGAATAATCTGATACCGGTAACAGGTTTCTTTTCTCTTTGAGGTTTTGGTTCAAAACCTGTATGAGACCCTGCATTATTCTATCGGTATTAAGTCCAACCATCATCACCGAAGCTTGCTCCATTGCCTCGGGTCTTTCATGAGCATCTCTGATATTTAGGGCTCTGAAATTTAAAATGCTTGATTCCTCTGAAATCGTCCCTGAATCAGAAAGAACTGCATAAGATTGCATCTGAAGGGCATTGTAGTCGTGAAATCCAAGGGGTTTTAAGAACTGAACTTCGGGTCTGACTTTTACCTTTAGTTTTTCTATCATGTTACGAGTTCTGGGGTGAGTTGAAACAATGATCGGATAGCCATATTTTTCGGCAATCAAATTCATACTGTCAATCAAGCCCATAAAATTCTTTTCAGAATTAATATTTTCTTCTCTGTGAGAAGAAACCACGAAGAATTCACCTTTTTTTAAATTGAGTTTTTCCAAAACATTGGATTTCTCTATTTGGGGTCTGTAATGATTTAAAACCTCAAACATGGGTGAGCCCGTTTTGATGATTCTATCTGCAGGCAGCCCCTCCCTCAATAAATATTCTCTGGCAATATCGCTGTAAGTAAGATTTATATCAGAAATATGATCAACAATCTTTCTGTTGGTTTCTTCGGGTACCCTCTGGTCAAAACATCTGTTCCCTGCTTCCATATGGAAAATAGGGATATGTCTCTTTTTTGCGGGAATGGCACACAGGCAGGAATTGGTGTCGCCTAGTACCAGAAAGGCATCCGGTTTTAATTCCTCCAACAGGGGATCTATTTTGATTAAGATATTTCCAACAGTCTCGGTAGCGGTTTTTCCTGCCGCCTCCAGGAAATAATCCGGTTTTCTAAGATTTAAATCTTCGAAGAAAATTTGATTCAATTCATAGTCATAGTTTTGGCCGGTATGAATAATTATGTGCTCAATTGCCTCTGAGTTATCCAGGGCATCCAATACCCTTGACAATCTTATAATTTCTGGACGGGTACCTACAACGGTTACAACTTTTAATTTTTTCATACAGTTTCAAAATAAGTATCCGGATCATTGGGATCAAAAGCCTCATTTATCCAAAATACAGTTAATAACTCTTCATTACCAATATTCTTAATATTATGTGTGAACCAAACCGGCATATCTACATAAGAAGGAGATTCTCCGTCGAGAAAAAAATTGAATACTTTTTCGGAACCAACTTTTCTTAATTGAATAAGAGCCTTCCCTTTTATTACAGCAAATCTCTCAATCTTCCGGGTATGAAAGTGATTCCCTCTGGTGATTTCAGGAAATGTGGTAGAATAGGAAGTCTGTCCACCAATATCCGACCTGATAATTTCTACAAATCTCCCCCGATTATCGGCATGAGGAATCAAAGGACGGGGGTTTATTTCAGGATTAATAAAACTCCGGAAAGTATTAAAAAGATTAATTTCAAATTTGTTACTGAGAACAGGTATTTGTCCGGCTTCAAGGTATTGAACTTTATACTGAGATAATAGTCGTAATACCTCAGAAACTTTAATGTGGTAGCCCGGTTCAATAATTTCTTCTTTGATTCCGGAAAAAATAAGATTTTTGGTAATTCTTTCAACCAATTCCTGAACATATATTAAACCAACTTCAGAATCGACTTTAATTTCAGGTTGGTGATTGTTAAGCAGCTTATGGCAAAATGTAGCAACAAAAGAATTATAGTCAGGTAAACCAAAAGGACCAAAGACATTTGGAATTTGCATAGAAACAAAAGAACTGTTATGCTCAGTGGCAAAGGTCTTAAACAGTTCCTTTCCTTTTAGCTTTGATTTTCCATATAAATTATCCTGAGTTTCCTGAGTGGAAGACGAAAATAAAATCAGAGGATATTTTTTTGCATTTTTACAGGCAGCTATTAGTTTTTCAACCAGCGTTACATTGGTATTATATATAATTTCCTGATTTTGATGCCGGTTTAATGCCGACAAATGCACTATAACATCACACTCTTTTACAAATTCAATAAGTAAAGAAGTATCTTCAAAATACTCCCGATTAAAATTTACAAGTGTGAATTCTTCTTTTTTTGTATTTAGCCATTGATATAAATGCCAACCTACGAATCCATTCTGCCCGGTAATACCAATTTTTTTCATTTTTTCAATCCTGATAAATCTTCCTGAATAAAAGATAACTTCAAAAGCAATTTTTTCATGCCTTCAATATCAAGCCTCTCCGTATTATGTGAGTGGTAGTCTTCGATCTGTGAAATATCTTCAACCCCTTCTGAAAAGAAATTGGCATAATTTAAGTCCCGGCTGTCCATTGGGATACGGAAATATTCTCCTAAATCTTCGGATTTAAGTCTTTCTTCCCGGGTTAATAAAGACTCATAGAGTTTTTCTCCATGCCTTGTTCCAATGGTTCTAATTTCAGATTTAGAATTATAAAGTTCTAAAACAGCTTTGGCTAATACCTCTATCGTAGCTGCGGGAGCTTTTTGGACAAATAAATCTCCGGCTTTACCATTTTCAAAAGCAAACCACACTAAGTCAACAGCATCTTCCAGTGTCATCATAAACCTGGTCATAGATGGATCGGTGAGCGTAAGATGTTTGCCTTCTTTTATTTGTTCTACAAAAAGTGGAATAACTGACCCCCTGGAGGCCATCACATTTCCATATCTGGTGCCACATATTATAGTATCAGTGGAGTTTCTGGATTTGGCAATAAAAACCTTTTCCATCATTGCCTTAGAAATACCCATGGCATTGATTGGGTAAACTGCTTTATCGGTGCTCAAAACCACTACTTTTTTTACACCATAGTTAATGGCAGCCTGTAGAACATTTTCGGTACCCAAAACATTGGTTTTTACGGCCTCAATTGGAAAAAACTCACAGGAGGGTACTTGTTTTAAAGCTGCTGCATGGAAAACATAATCCACACCTACCATGGCATTTGCTACAGAGTAATAATCACGAACGTCGCCGATATAAAACTTAACTTTGGAGTTACTCAATTGCCTTCTTAGGTCATCCTGTTTTTTTTCATCTCTGGAAAATATCCTGATTTCAGAGAAAAAATCTGAATCCAAGAATCTGGTTAATACAGCATTTCCGAAGGAACCCGTGCCTCCTGTAATAAGTAGCGTTTTCATCATTTCAATTTCTTAGAAAATAAATAATAATACTTCTCTAATTTAATATTCATTTCCTCTGGTTTATTGGAAAATTCATATGCCTTATTACTTTGGACATTAAATTCTTTTTGGTTCATATAAAGGAAATATTTAATTATATCAAAAAATTCATCTTTATTATTCAAATTTGCACAAAAAACACCATTATCATTTTCCCGCCAGGGTGTCCTATCTCTACTTATTAATACTGGTGTTCCACAGGATAGTGATTCATAAATTACATGTCCAAAATTTTCTGATAATGTCGGGAAAAAAAAAAGATGATAATTACTTAACAAACCTATTACATTAACCTTTTCAATTTCTCCCAAAAAATTAAATTTAATTTTTGAAGATAATTCATCCACTTTTTTGAGGCAGATATTCCAATAATCCTTATTTTCAATTATACCAGCTACATTGAATTCGATTTCACCATCTATATTTTTTAATTCAACAAGAGTTTCTAACGCAAATAATAAATTCTTCTTTGGAACAATTCTTGAGAAAAAAACAATCTTTAACTTTTTTTCTTCTTTATTTCTATATTTTAGATTGTAATTGGAATTTGGAATATTCTCTGCAAGAATAACTTTGTTTAATGAAAAAATTTGTTTAATATTTAATTCTTCATTTTGATTAGTAGCATGAAAAATAACATTTTTATATTTAATAACTATTTTAAGTAAATAAATAAATATCTCTTTTTTAAATTTTTGTAAATTCAAAACCTCTGGTTCTAATTCGCCTCTTGGTGCAATAATTGTAGTTCTATTTTTTCCCTTATTCAAGTTCAAAAAAGAAAACAAAACACTTACAGTACTAAGGGAGAAAAAACTATTCATATATAAAAAATCTGGAGATTCCTTATTGATAATTAATAATTTACCAAACAAAAACTCAAAATTTGATAAATAATAAAGAGTTATGTTGTCATTTATTACTTTTCTATTTACCGGAAACTTTTTTTTCTTTAGACCAAAATCATAGTTTCTAGTTATGATTACTATTTTATAATCAGATTTTAATTTTTCAACAAAATTATTAACACTATTTACAGGGCCACCCAATCGAAAACCAGGCAAAAAATGTTCAATTACTATTACAATCTTTTGCATTCTCAATATTTAAATTTATATAATCTCTTTAATTCAGTAAAAAAATATATAAAGAATAATAATAAATTATGATTAATAATAATTGGAACAACTGACTGAATACCCGCTCTGTTTAAATTATATGCCACAATCACTACGAGATAAATCAATAGCATAATATATTTTTGATTTAAATAATAAAGTCTATTTAAAGTACTTAAAATTAAAGCAACAAAAATAGCATTTAACCAAAAAAAATATTTTCCAAAAACATATAAACTCTCTGTAAGAAATCCTGGGAGAAATACATTAAAATTTTGATCACTTCTTGAAAAACCACTTACAATCTCAGACATTTCATAAGAAGGTAAAGCAAATTCCAACTTTATTACTCCAAATTTGGGAATTGGAAGAGTAATTAACCATTTGAAATAGTTTGTCAAATTAATTGTTTTCCCTGAATTTAATATCTCTTTGGATATAGTTGGTAAAGAAGTTTCCGATTTTACAACAAATTCAATTATTTTAGAAAATGAATTGAATTCAATGTAATCCATGGCATCCTTTCTAAAAAACTGATAATAAAAACTAAATAATACGAACAAAGGGAAAATAAATACGCCAATTATTAGCAATTTTTTACGTAAGTCTTCCCTTTCAATCCATAAAAACAATATTATTTGAATTATCGAAGTAAGCAATATGGCCCTGCCAATATATTCATTAAAACAATATTGCAAATACAAGTTTACCAATAAAAAAAAGATAATTTTATAAGAATTTTTTCTAAATTTATATAGTAGAATAAGAATTAAAGGATACAAAACAGTAATTACGTAGGTTAAAATTTTACTAAGAATATTCGTTTCAAAATCATTGAATCTGTTTAATAAGTTTTCAGCTATATTTGGTTTGGGAGGAATTATTAAATTCATAATTTTATTTTCCGGAAACAGAAAAAGAATAAACCAACTAAAAAAATAAAGGTTTACCAAAGTTTTGAAAATTAGTGGATATGATAAAACTTCAAAAGTTTTAATAATAGAGGCTTTTGAAAGAAAACCGAAAGAAATCTTGGAAAAAACCAAATAGCTTAAGCCAAATACATAATTGAATATTGTAAAATAAATTGGATACAATTCTACTAATCCTGTACTATAAATAACAGCACATCCGTTGTAGAAATAATAAAAAAATATAAAAATAAAATAATTTGCTTTACTAAAAAAAAAAACCTTCTGCCTCAATATTATTATTGAAATTGGTAAGTTAAATAGAATTAATAGACCAAGATTACCGAATGACTCTATTTCAAAATTGTATTTTAACATATTTGAGAATAAAGATTCAATAATTTATTTTCCTCATTTGCCCAACTCACCTCACTTGAAAGATAATCTAAACTTTTTTTGTAGTCAGTTTTATCACTTTCGATAAGGAAATCAATTTTTTTTTGCAATTTCAAAACTTGAAGACTCATCAACCACCTCGCCAATTTTTCCAAATTTATTATTTAGGATTATTTTTGGAAAAGATTTATTATTGCTAGCTAATATTGGAGTTCTTGCAATTATAGATTGATATAATTTATTTGGCGAATTAATTTCACTATTTTCACTATTTTTTTGATACAACATCATAGATAAATCACTTCCAGAAATATAATTAATTACCTCATTAGGGGGAACTGGCTCTAAAAAATGAACTTTATCCTTATAACTAGATAGTTCATTTTCCACAATAAATCGATTTATATATTCTTTAAATGCCAATATTCTTCCTACGCCCAAAATCAAAAAAAAGCAATCATGTTTCATTAATGCTAAAGCCTTAATGATTTGTTCAATTCCTCTAGTTCCAACTGATAAATAACCAACATATATTAAAAATATGTTATCACCCGATAATCCTAATTTCTTGTTAAAATCAATAGGTTGTAAATCTTTACTTTCAACGTAAAGAGGTCTATTTCCTACCACAGTAACATTGCAATTATATTCATTTACCATGTAGGAACAAATGGTACTATTGACCGTTATATTTCTATCTGAAAATTTAAGTAAAAACCATTCATACATCTTAAATAGCCATTCAAATCCTTTGCCACCTGTAGTATATTCCAGTTCATGAGCATCGTAAACAATTTTAGCTCCTTTAAAAAGCTTAGCTAATAACCCGACAAAACCAGGTTTCAAATCATGAATATGAATAATATCAAATTTTGTTTTTATTAAAATTAAACTAAATTTAAAAATAATTTCAATTAATTGAAAAGTCCTTTTCAATGTTTTAACCGAAGTGAATTTTTTCTTTGTCCATAAAATGACTGGTGTACTATTTATACCTGACATCGAAATGGAATAATTGTCCAAAGCATCCTTTAAATTTGGAATACTTTCAAGCATTTCTTCATCTTCTATATAAAAAATATCAACTTTATATCCAGCTTTTAAAAGACTATTTGCTTCTTTTTGAATTCTTGCATCAAAAAGCATGGGTGCAAATGAAATCATTAAAACACTATTCCTCATCCTGTACAAAATGTATAATATTATCAAAAATCATTTTTCCGCAATTTCCGTCACCATATAAATCAAAATCCAGTACCTCTAATTTACACCTTTCCCTATAGAGATCTAATAAGGAAATCTGTGAATATCTATTAAATAAAATGTTATAACCATGCTCAACTAGTTCAATCCATTCTGTTTCTGTTCTTAGAGTTATACATTGTTTCCCCAAGTAAAAAGCTTCTTTTTGAAGACCACCAGAGTCTGTCAATACAATTTTTGAAGATTTAATTAACCTCATTGCATCAAAATAATCGATAGGGTCAATTTCAATTATTTTTGATGACAGTAAAATATTGTTTTCTCTTATTATTTTTTTTGTTCTAGGGTGAATAGGAAAGACTATTTTAATTTCTTTGGATAATTCATTCAAATTATTAATTAAAAACTTTAATGTATTTAAATCATCGGTATTTTCTTGCCTATGAATTGTACAAATTACATAATTATTTTGCTCTAATTTATATTTTGAAAGAATTTCACTTCTATTAATATTATCTTTCGCATAATGAAGACAAGCGTCTTTCATAATATCCCCAGAAATAAAAACATTTTTTGTAATTCCTTCATTTTTCAAATTGTTTACCGAACCAAGATAGTGTGAAAAAAGTAAATCAGATAGATGATCTGTTATTTTACGATTAATCTCTTCGGGCATCAGGTTGTTAAATGATCTTAATCCTGCTTCAATGTGGCAAATTTTAATACCTAATTTTGATGCAGCTAAGGCCCCTGCCAAAGTAGAATTTGTGTCTCCATAAACTATTATTAAAGATGGTTTTTCAAACATTAATATTTTTTCAATCTCCAATAACATCTGCCCAGTCATTTGCCCATGAGACATATTAGAAATCCCCAGAAAATACTTTGGCTTGGGGATATTTAATGTTTCAAAAAAGACACTTGACATATTATCATCATAATGTTGACCCGTGTGAATCGTAATTTCATCAACAATTCCAGAATCTTTAAAAAAATTAGATAATATAGAAGCCTTTATAAACTGAGGCCTAGCTCCAACAACTGTTACAAACTTCATAATTATTTTTTTAGAGATTTCCTGATTCTTGATTTTACTTTCACTAACCATTCATTGTTTGGATAATCTTTATAGGACTTATTTGGCAATTCCAAAAGTTTTTTTAAGTCATTAGAAGTAATTTCTAGTTTTTTAGATATATAATCAAAATCCTCACTAATTGTATCGGGATTATATGGCGATTTATTAATTTCTACTAATGCTTCTTCTCTTGAAATGATTCCAGATAAAATCATTGATGATAAATGAGCTCTTCTTTTATCAATTCCAAATTTTACCGGTAAATAATAACCTTGGAAAAATTTCGTGAAACGTGATTCTGAATGCTTACCTCCATAATCTTTAAAACCAACCTCTTTTATTAAGGTATTAATTGCAAGTTCTCTATCATAATACATATAATTCAATAACCTTGCAACTTTCATCTTTTTTATAAAAGGAAAATAAAAATGATAATCAAAAAAATTTACAATTGGAAATGATTTAAGCTTTATACTTCCAAATTGTTTATGAATTGAAAGTAGTGATTTTGAATCCATTGCATGATACCCCCAAGAAGTTGGTAAAATAAATTCCGTTGCAATATTACTACCGTGAAGTACCCAATTAATATTATTTTTTATTGCGAAACCATATAAAGCTGCAAAAAATGCATGGTCCTGAGGAACATCTTGATTTGCAATAGCAGATTTTAGGTAAGCAATTTGCAAATCTCTCATTTCCTGCCAATCAACAACATGCGTATGTAAGTCAATTTTACAAACTTTTACAATTTGTTCAATATTTTGAACTGCTAACTCAGAATTCCACCCTCCATCCACATGAACTGCTAGAATTCTTAAGCCTAATTTGCTTGCCTTATATGCCAAAAAAGAGCTGTCAATACCACCACTTAAGCCAATTATGCAATCATACTCTTTACCCTTACCATCATTTTTTATTTTGGAAACGATTTCTTCGATTTTTCTTCCCCCTTCTTGATTTGGGAACCAAATTTTATTTTTTAATTTATCAAAATCTTCACAATAATTACTTTCTCCATTCTCGTTAAAGGTTATTTCCGGATCCGAGGTATCCATTATTGTGCGGGTACATATTTGATATGCTTTTTTATTCATAACATTGTTCGGTTTAAAGATGACTCATTGGGGTAGCTTATTAAAACGGCATTATGTTTACCATAATAAATAAACATACTTGCGGCCGCTGGAGATATTCCTAAATCTAAAATATTTTGCAATTCAGAGTGACTTTTCCCCCCACCTGCTATTATTATTGGAACATTTATTTTATTTTGAAGAAAATCCACTAATTCATAATCAAATCCTTGCATAACCCCATCCTTTTCAACAGATTGGAATATTAATTCTCCGACTCCAAAATCAATAATCATTTTAATGAAATCAAAAAATTTATACTTAGACTTCTTTTTTCCTGATTCATAAAAAATCTCATAATCACCCCAGAAATTTTTTTTATAATCAATACACACAGCAACGCTTTGGCTGCCAAACAATGAGGTTATTTCTTTGATGATTTCTGGTTTCAAATGGACAATTGAATTTAGAATTACCTTTTCAAATCCTAAATAAAACAACTTCTTACAATCGGTAATATTCTTTATGCCACCTCCATATGCAAGAGGCATAAATGCTTCAGATGTAATATTGCTTAAATATTTAAAATCAATCTCAGATTTATTTAAAGTAACCCCTGTATCAAAAATTACAAGCTCATCAACTTCCTTTTCATTAAAAATTTTGACAATGTTTATAGGGTCTCCTATATACCGTTGGTTACCAAATTTTACTGTTTTATAAACACCTTTATTATTTAATAATAATATTGGAATAACTCTATTTTGCAGCATTATTTTTTATTTTACACTTAAAAAATACTTAAAAATTCAATCCCATATTTGTGACTTTTCTCGGGATGAAATTGAACTCCAATTAAATTCTTTACTTTAAAACCTGCACAAAAATTAATACCATATTTCGCTTCGCATAAAATATTGGAACTATCATATAGACTTAAGTAATAAGAGTGCACAAAGTAAAACTTATTTTTTTGTGAATTTCCCCAATAATCTGTATTTAAAAAATTTGCATAATTCCATCCCATGTGAGGAATTTTATACCTCTCCTCAATTTTTCCTTTAAAGCTTACTACATCGCCATCAACTAATCCTAAACCATCCTGATTTCCCTCTTCACTGTTTTTAGCAAATAGCTGCATCCCAAGACAAATACCTAATATTGGAATATTTTGATGAAATTTATTAACTAAAAACTCATCCAAACCTAATATTCTTAAGTTGTTTATTCCATTATCAAAACTTCCCACACCGGGTAAAATAAGCCTATCACACTCACTCAAAATTCCTAAATCATTTGTAATGATATTTTTTTCTCCTATTTTTTTTAACATATTAGATATGGAACTAACATTTCCCATATTATAATCAATGATTCCAACCATACTTTAAGTTTGAAATTTTAAATGAAATAAAAAATAAAACGATATACATAATTGAATAAAAAATTGAGTAAACCATTAAGACACTTTCGACATTTAGATATTTTGAAAATAAAAAGAATATAATGATTGTTACAAAAAATAATAATATTTGCCAAATTAAGTCAATTTTTTGTTTATTGTAAATGTATAGAACGAAACTTAAAGGGCTAACAATAAACTTAAAAAAGAATAGAAAGACTAATATTTGTGCATAATGTCCTGAATTAATCCAATTATTTCCAAATAAAAATGAAAAAATATTTGGAGAAAAAAAACCGAATACAATAAAAATTGGCAATGAAATAACAATTAAAATTAAGAACGTTTTTATAAATGTTTTACTACAATTACCTATACTTTGTACCTCATTTACTGCATTTTGCTTAAAAACTTCTAAAATTGAATTCGAAATAAAAACAAGAGGTAAGCCTAATAATCTCAATGTCAGTCCATAAAACCCAGCCTCCTTTTCTCCATAAATTAAAAAAATAAAGAATAAAGGCATTTGATTGGTAAAGCTATTAATTGTATCAGCAAAAAGAGAGAACTTCGGGTAATTAATATATTTTTTCAACAATTCAGTTAATTCATTTATTCTGAATTTTAAAAAAAACAAAAATGTAAGTTTTGACTGAATTAAGAGATAAAAAGAAGAAATAAAAATTGATATTATATATCCAATAATAAGTCCATTTAAATAATAAAATGAAAACCCAATTTGGAAAATAACTAAAAATAAAGACTTTACAAATTTTGATATACTAATACTTTTATACTTCTCCCCCTTATTTAAATAGTTAAGTATAATTTGATAAAAAGCAGTTAGAAAAACACTTATTGGAATAAAATATTTAATCTCATCAATTTTTTCAATTTTTATAAAAAATAAAAAAAGTGATAAAACAACTGTCGAACCTAAAGATATTAATACACTTAACTTTGTTAAATTTAAAGATTCAATTATATTCTGAGGTTGAAGTATTGAAATTTCATATCTACCTGTTGAAAAAATTGAACCTACTGTAATAATTGAGATAAATAAATTAAAAACCCCAAAATTTTCAGGAGTATAAATTCTTGTCAAAAAAGGAGAAAAACCTATCACAATAGCTTGAGATAAGAATGTTCCTGTAAAAACCAAGAGAATATTTCTAAAATATTTTTTATCGAACTTATTTAGCATTGTTTCTAATTTCACTAACAATACCAATTGCAGTTTTTGAATCATTTAACCCGAAACCAAAACCATTTAAAATTTGTTTATAACTATTAGTATGTAACTCGGTGAAACCATCCGAGAACTCTATTTCTATACCATCCATATTTAGTGTACGGTAAGTTCTTTTTCCTTGCACCTTAATTTCTTCAGGAATTTGATTGAAATCAATACTTAAAACCCAATTCACTTTGGCTCTTTCCAAATGTAAATATCCAGCAGCAGTTTCATTTGTATGTTTTAACACAACATTCTCCTTTACATCTCCAAAAACCCATGTTAACATATCAAAAAAATGGACCCCTATATTAGTTGCAATACCTCCAGATTTGCTCATATCTCCTTTCCAACTATGGTGGTACCATTTTCCTCTGGAAGTCATATATTTTAGCTCTACATCATAAATTTTATCTTTCGGTCCATTAAGTACTTTCTCCCTAAGTGCAATAATTGCAGGGTGCAATCTGAGTTGAAGTATCGTAAAAACATTTCTACCGGTTTCTCTCTCAATTTCTTGCAAAGCATCAACGTTCCAGGGATTGAGCACCAAAGGTTTTTCACAAATCACATCGCAACCAGCTCTAAGACCAAATCGGATGTGAGCATCGTGCAAGTAGTTGGGGGAACAAATACTTATAAAATCAATGGGGTTTCCTTGTCTTCTCAGCTTATCAATATGTCTGTCAAACCTTTCGAATTCGGTAAAAAAATCTGCATTAGGAAAGTGACTATCCATAATACCAACTCCATCGTAAGGGTCATAGGCTGCCACTAATTCATTGCCTGTATCTTTTATTGCTTTCATGTGTCTAGGTGCGATATATCCAGCTGCCCCAATTAATGCAAATCTTTTCATGATTATAATTTATTATATCTTTAATATTTCCCAGAAATAAGTATCAAATTTTAAGAGCAATTAAACATTTTTCATCCTAAAAACATGACCATCAATCAATTCATAATTAATTTTTGATTCAGGGCAAATTGCAACGTTTTCTATATTGAATGTGAGTCTATGTCCAAACTCGCTCATCCAACCAATTTGTTTGGCAGGATTACCTACAACCAAAGCAAAAGCCTTTATTGATTTAGTCACCACCGCTCCTGCTCCTATAAAAGCAAATTCACCAATGTCATGACCACATACAATAGTAGCATTTGCACCGATTGTGGCTCCCATTCCAACTCTGGTTTTTAGATACTCGCCTTTTCGGTTAATAGCACTTCTTGGATTTATCACATTGGTAAATACCATTGATGGCCCTAAAAATACGTCATCCTCACATATTACCCCGGTGTAAATTGAAACATTGTTCTGAACCTTAACATTATTTCCTAGAATAACCTCCGGAGACACAACAACATTCTGTCCTATATTGCAATTTTTTCCAATTCTACAATTTGGCATAATGTGAGAAAAATGCCAAATTTTAGTTCCCTCACCGATTTCACATCCCTCATCAATAATTGCAGAAGAATGAATAAATATATCAGCCATTAAAAAATCTTGTTATGTTCTCAATAATAAAATTCAGCTCTTCGTTCTTCATCTCTGTATGAATTGGTAATGACAAGACTTCAGAACAAAGTGATTCAGAGACTTCTAATTTCCCGGACAATTTACTAATTGACTGGAAAGCTCTTTGGAAATGCAGAGGCATTGGGTAATATATCATACTCGGAATACCTTTTTCTTTGAGATAAGTTTTAAGAGAATCCCTTTTACCATTTTTTACTTTAATTGTATATTGATGAAAAACATGAGTTGAACTTGGGTTACGAAAAGGAATTTCGAGTTCTGCAATATCGATAAAGGCAAGATCATAAGCATCGGCTACTTTTCTTCTATTTAGATTGTAATCATCCAAGTGCACTAATTTTTCTAACAAAACAGCAGCCTGAATAGTATCTAACCTTGAATTGACCCCTATTTGCTCATGAATATATTGTACAGCTTGCCCATGATTTGAAATAATTCTTATTTTTTCTGCCAATTCCAAATCATTTGTAAACATAGCCCCTCCATCTCCAAAACATCCCAAATTTTTGGAAGGAAAAATGAGGTGGTACCAATATCTCCCATGCAACCAGCCTTAACTCTTTTTCCGTTACTAAAAGTATAATCGGCACCTATGGCCTGTGCTGTATCTTCAACCACTTTCAATTGATGTTTATTGGCCACATCCATAATAGATTCCATATCCGCACATTGGCCAAACAAATGCACCGGTACAATCAAACGTGTTTTTTCTGTTATTGCCTTTTTAACTATTTTCCCAGTTAAATTAAATGTTTTTTCATCTACATCGACGATAACAGGTGTTAGGCCTAATAATCCAATTACTTCCGCGGTGGCCACATAAGTAAAAGAAGGAACGATGACTTCATCTCCCGGTTTTAAATTTAATGCCATTAAGGCGATTTGGAGAGCATCAGTCCCATTTGCACAAGTAATTACTTTGTTTACATTTAAATAATTTTCCAGGTTAAATTGAAATTGTTGTACCTTTTCCCCTTTAATAAACTGAGAAGTATTTATAACTTCCTGGATAGAATTATCTATTTCAGATTTTATTTTTGAATACTGATCAATTAGATTGACCATTTTTATATTCATAACATTTATATATTTTTTATTATTTTCCGAAAATTATTTTTGTAAATTAAGATAAAAAAAGCCCCTATTATTCCACCAAAAATTGAAAATATTATTATTATAATAGCCTTTTGGGGTTCACTTTTCAAATTTGGAACAACTGGAGCTTGTGCAATTTGAAATACAGGAGTCTCTTGATGCAATTTCAATCTTGCCTCCTCCAGTTTCTTTAATAGTTCATTATACACATTGGCCGAAATTTTATATTCAGATTCCAGCCGCTCTCTTTGTACATCAGCGGTTTGGAGTCTGATGGTAGGTGCCTGAAACATATCGGTATATTGGGCTTTTCGTTCCTGAGTAGCATAATATTTACCTTTTGATGCAGCAACTTTGTCGGACAGGAAATCTACTTCTTTTCGGATTTTTTCTGTACGATAATTGGTAATATAGTTCGTCATGTAGTCAATTGCAAACTTGGCCACATCGGCAGCCACCACTGGATCGGGCATTTTTACTGAAATCGATATTACACCGGTCTTTTTATCAATGGAAGCCGAAATCCTATCTTTTAAATCTTTTATTCGGTCTTCTGTTAATCTATTAATTACCACTACTCCATCGGGCTTTCCTTTAGGGGTTTTTAAGAATTTATCCTCAAATTTTTCATTCTCTTCAATCAATCTATGGTAAAATTTCTCAAAAACCTCTTTTTGAGCACTTTTGGTCGTAATCTCTTTTTTTAATAAATTCATAAAAAAAGGAGTAGCTTGTAAAATGTCTGGATACAAATCGGGTCTGATTGCATCTGTATTATTTTTGAGTCCCAATTCAAAACCGCCGATACCCACCAAATTCGCCAAACTACCCAGGCTATTGCCGGCACCTCCAGATATCTCAGGCAAAAGTTTTCCTTCTGAAACAAATTCTTCACGGGCAGTAAATGCATAAATTCCTCCTAAAACAGTGAAAATACTTGTTATTAGAATTATCCACCATTTATTCTTCCAGACAATACTGAACAGAGCCTTGAAATCAATCACCAAAATATCTTCATTTTCTCCCATAATAATTCTTTATTTTGTAGTGCTTGTGCTTGGAATCAGTCTAATCAAAGTTAATAACACCGCAGACATGGATACCATACCGGTACTTAAGGAGATAATTTCAGCTTTGCTGAGTCTTTCTCTGTGCTTAACTGGTACAATAATTACCATGCCTCTTTCCACTCTGGGAAAATCTTTTATCCCCAAAAAATATTTGGTTCGGCCGGTGTAGCCATTGGCATATTTCACATAAGTCTTTTTCACTCTGGCAGAGTCAGAAAAACCACCGGCTTGCGAAATATAATCTCTGATACCAAAATCAGGTTGATATGCGACCGAAGTAGGATTTAAAACTTGTCCGGTAACCCGAACGGTTTGCTCTTCTTTGGGTAAGACCAATTTATCTCCTGCTTCCAAAAATAAATTAATAGAAGCGTTTTTGTTTTTCATCACTTTAGCAAGATCCACCGCTACTTGTTTGCCGGCTCTGTAAAATCTGGCACCAAAAATATAAGCCTCAGGTCTGAAACCTCCTGCACGTTCAACCAGATCACTGATACGTTCGTTTCTGTTTTGAATTACGTAATTGCCCGGATAATTTACCTCTCCTTCAATATTCACTATACTTTGAATCTGGTAATTGGGCAATTCCCTGATAAATAACTGATCAAAGGGTCGCAAAACGGTTCTTTTGGCACTCAGACTCAGATCTTTGCTACCATCCAGGCTGATTATTTGAACGGTTTCGCTGTTGTTTTCATCATTGTATAGTCTTCTGGCTATTTCAATTCGTTTATTGGTAGCTCCTTCTCGGTATCCGCCTGCCAGTAATACCAGGTCATTCACACTCATGCTATCCACAAAATCAAATTCCCCGGGCTGATTTACCGCACCCTGGATACTTACTTTCCGCATTTCTCTTAGCTCCACAGTGGATTTGATAATCAATACATCCTGTCTTTTCAGCATCAGATCTTCTCCCTCCAATATTTTGTTCAAGTCTAAGGAGATATATTCCGGATCAAGGTTTTCACGTTCTCTTTTCAGAATGGCCCGGTTTCTAAAGGCATCTTCCCGAAGCCCTTCCGCACGCATAATGAGATCTTTAACCGTTTTCAAACGGGAATCTAAGGCGTATTGTCCAGGTCTGAATACGGCACCCAGCACTTCTACTTTGTTGGTATAGCGATCTAAGATGGCGTTAATTTCTATCTGGTCGCCGTTTTTGAGCGTGATAGTTTTGTAATCTTTCCGTGCCACATCCAGCAATACCCGCTCTTTTTCATTATTTCTTTGAATCTGAATGTTTTCTGTAAAAGCCTCCTCTGTAAATCCCCCTGCAAACTGAATGGCTTCGTCCAGGTTTTCATCTGCCTTTAATTCAAAAATCATGGGGCGTTTTACCTGTCCCTGAAAAGTGACTTTTCGCTCCAGGGTCGGGATAAACACCACATCCTGATCCATCAGATTTACATTTCCATTCATGGTGCCTTTCAACAAAAACTCATAGAGGTCAAGTTTCTGAATCACCCGGTTGTTTCGCAATAGTTGTATGTTTCGTAAACTTCCCATGCCTGAGGGTCCACCGGAAACATAAAGGGCATTGAATAGCGTAGCCAGGGAAGATACATTATAGGTACCCGGGTTTTTCACATCACCAACGACAGTTACTTTAATGGATCTAACCCTTCCAAGCGTCAGATCCATCTCCAAAGTGCCATTTCTTAGACCTGCAAAAAGAGATTTAAGTCTCTGTTCAATTTTTGTTTTGGCTTTCTGTACTGTGAGTCCATTGACATAGATGGGGGTCAGGCTTTCCAGTTTTACGGTGCCTTCAGCCGAAACTTTGAGATCATAGTGCTGATAGGCATAGCCAGTGATATCGATGCTAAGCTCATCATCAGGTCCGATGATATAATTGGCCGGTGTGGGAATGCGGAGATTGGGTTCAAAATTGAGGTTTTTACTGCTGAATAAATCTGAACCAAATAATACTTTTTTGTCTTTAATTGGTGCTTCGATTTGAACCACTGCCCTTTCTGATACTTCGCCTAATTGTTCTCTTACTACAGAATTTTGTGAACCTGCGTTGTTGTTTGTTCCGGCTTTAAGGCGATTGACTCTTTCTCTTATTTTGATGATATCTTCATTGGTATAACCGTTGGCTTTGGCGAGTGCTTCTACCTGCAATTCGGACAAACCTTTACTTTCTGCTTCTTTGATAAAGGACTCAATCTGTGCGTCCGACACTTGTTTCAAAAATATAATAGACTTGAAAACCTTGCAAGCTTTTGTTTTAATTGATTTGGAAAAATAATTATTTGATTTACCAAAGTGCTAAAGCTTCACGACAAAATGTAAATAAGATTTATAAAAGTGTAAAAGCTTCATGACAAAGTATAAATAAGATTTACAAAAGTGTAAAAGCTTCATGACAAAGTATAAATAAGATTTACAAAAGTGTAAAAGCTTCATGACAAAGTGTAAATAAGATTTACAAAAGTGTAAAAGCTTTACGACAATTGGTAAAAGCTTCCTAATAGGTTTTAGGCAGTAGGCAATAGTTATTTTCAGGTGGTAAGGTGGTAAGGTGGAAAGTTAGAAAGAGTGAATCCTTAATGATTTTAATCCCTTAATTTTCTTCCTGTTTTAAATTATAGGGCTCAGATTTCTTTGTGCATTTTGCGGCTTCTTTGTGGTTTTTGTGTAATTGAAAGTATCGCAAAGACCGCTAAGAAGACACGAAGTTTCACGAAGTAATTGCCCAAATCCCCTCATTTGTTTCATGTTTAAAATATCACTCCAATTTTTCTTAAACATTAAGATAGATTAAGATATGAAGAGCATTAAGATGGGGTGCAAGCTATCCTTCCAGGTAAAATTTCTTAATGATCTTAAACCCTTCATGTTCTTCATGTTTAAAATTTTAGGGATCAGACTTCTTTTTGCATTTTGCGGGTCATTTGTGTTTTTTGCGTAATCAAAAGTATCGCAAAGACCGCTAAGAAGACACGAAGTTTCACGAAGTAATTGCCCAAATCCCCTCATTTGTTTCATGTTTAAAATATCACTCCAATTTTTCTTAAACATTAAGATAGATTAAGATATGAAGAGCATTAAGATGGGGTGCAAACTATACTTCCAGGTAAAATTTCTTAATGATCTTAATCCCTTCATGTTCTTCATGTTTAAAATTATAGGGCTCAGCTTCTTTGTGCATTTTGCGGCTCCTTTGTGTCTTTTGTGTAATCAAAAGTATCGCAAAGACCGCTAAGAAGTCACGAAGTTTCACAAAGTAATTGCCCAAATCCCCTCATTTGTTTCATGTTTAAAATATCACTCCAATTTTTCTTAAACATTAAGATAGATTAAGATATGAAGAGCATTAAGATGAGGTACAAACGATACTTCCAGGTAAAATTTCTTAATGATCTTAAACCCTTCATGTTTAAAATTTTAGGGCTCAGACTTCTTTGTGCATTTTGCGAGTCATTTGTGTTTTTTGCGTAATTTCTGGAACCTCAATATTTTTAGATAATATTAATTTTCCTCCGAAGACAAAAATTGAAAAAAACATTTAATAAAAAAACAGCTCATATACTATTGTACATAAAACTTCATTCATTATATTTGCATCATAAATCCGTCACGGCTACAACACCTCTTCAGTTAATCTTTAGATGTGAATGTAGAGACGATAAAGTTGAAATTCGTTACGAATCAAATTGTAATGAAATTGTGAAGGATCCTTTGTGAAAAAGGAATGGATTGTGAAGTTGGAATTGTCGGGTTAAACCGACTCAACAAAAAGAGTTTTTACATTCGCTGCAATCACTTCGAATGTATTAAATCAAGTTTTGAACACTTATGGGGTTGCGTGTTCATGGGCTAAATTTATTTAGTCTAATGGTTTTTGTGAATAAGTAAAATCAAAAAGGCCACCGGTTGCAAACGGTAGCCCCTTTGGGTACGAGAATACTAGAAGCTTCAAAAGTATCTAAAGATTTGATTTATACCTAGTCTGCAATCCATTTTGTTGGTTTTTTTTATAAGAAAAATTACTTTAAACCTTTTCAGCAATGAAAAAAATAAGTAATCTCGCCATATCATTGGCAAACCAAAGGCTCGCCGGAATGAAATCCATCGATCCTGAGTTAGACCTCGGAAATGGTCTGACCATTCTAAGTTACCAAACTGCTGTCAGTGAAACTGAAGCCTTGGTATCTATGTACAACAGTCACAAAGCTACCCTCGGAGAAATCCGAAACCAGCTGGCAGAAAAACAGAAGGCTCTGAATGACCTCTCTGAACGTATGTTGATAGGTGTAGGTGCCAAATTTGGCAAAAACTCCAATCAATATCAGAAGGCAGGAGGAACTAAGAAGTCCCTTCGGAAAAAGCCCCGAAAGGCAGTCCCTAAAACAAATGAGGCTGCTTAAAATGGCAAAAGGGGGATGAAAGTCCCCCTTTTTTATATTAAAGTTTAATAAACATTATGATTATAATCTTCCGTCAACCATATTTTTATCCAAAGTTGATTTAACATCAAAAAGCACATGAACCGGCTTAAGGATTTCTCCATATTGTATTTCGGAAAATACCTGATGGCTTACGGCATGCAACACTACTTCGTATTGGCCTTTTATTTCAGAGATAAGTTTGATACCATATTCCTCCCTTACTTCCTCTTTATCGGCCCAGGGATCAAAAATCTCTACTTCCAGTCCAAAATCTTTCAATTCGGCATATATATCCACCACCTTGGTATTGCGTATATCGGGGCAGTTTTCTTTAAAAGTGACACCCAGAATCAATGCCCTTCCACCCTTTATGTTCAGGTTTTTTTGAATCATTAGTTTTATGACCTTATTGGCCACAAATGAACCCATATTGTCATTAATGCGTCGTCCGGAACCAATCAAGGCCGGAAAATATCCTAATTGCTCGGCTTTATGCAACATATAATAAGGATCCACCCCGATGCAATGCCCTCCCACCAGGCCGGGTTGAAACTTAAGAAAATTCCATTTGGTACCTGCAGCCTCCAGCACTTCCTGTGTATCGATATTCATTCTTTCAAAAATCAATGCCAGTTCATTGACAAAAGAAATATTTACGTCTCTCTGACAGTTTTCTATGAGCTTGGCGGCTTCGGCTACTTTCATGCTTGGTGCCTTGTGGGTACCGGCTTCGATGATGCTTTTATACAATTGATCTACCTCCTCGGCAATCTCTTGGGTAGAACCCGAAGTGATTTTCAATATTTTTGTGAGTGTATTTTTTTTATCTCCCGGGTTGATACGTTCCGGGGAATAGCCACAAAAGAAATCTTCATTAAATTTTAAACCACTATTTTCTTCCAATACCGGCACACAATCTTCCTCGGTACAACCGGGGTACACTGTACTTTCATAGATTACGATATCTCCTTTTTTTAAGACCATACCCACCGTTTTACTGGCGGAAATCAATGGCCTTAAATCAGGTTTGTTAGCACTATCAATCGGAGTTGGAACGGTAACTATAAAGATTTTTTTTCCTTCCAGATTATTAAGGATGGCGATATCTGTGGCAAAACTTAAATGCCGGCTATTGAGTAATTCCTCCTTTTCCGTCTCGCGGGTACGGTCAAAACCGGATTTCAATTCCTCAATTCGTTTAAGATTAATATCAAATCCAATTGTGGGATATTTTTTTCCAAATTCTACGGCCAGGGGTAAACCCACATAACCCAATCCTATTATGACTATATTCAATGTTAAATGCTTATTTGACACAAAATTAAGGATTTATTATCAAATGATGAATTTATCGAATAAATGTGGGGGATTTTAAGGAAAATTTTATTATCTGGTTCAAAGGTTAATATCCCGAAATGATAATTGATTATTTTTGCAAAAAATTAAAATTATTACATGAGAAAAGCAGAAATGATAACCGATAAGGGTACGATGTTGATTGAGTTTTATGATACCGACGCCCTATTGCAGTTCAAAATTTTATTGATCTTTCCAATAAGGTTGGACGTTAAATATTTTTGCAGCCGAATTCTATTGAGATTTTGGGTTTAATTATACTAACTACTGCGAACCAGCAAAAAATCTATTCCCAAGTTTCCTCCAACTATTTTGCTTGATCCTTTAAACAGATTCAAATAACCTAAATTTAAAATCCTTTCTATTTTACACGTTTAAAATTATTTATTATTCATTTCCTTTACACTTCAAAATAATTTTTAAAAATGGTTTAAATAAAATCAGGAGGTTCTTTTTCAGGCAAAATCAAATCCCCTGCTTATGGACTATAAAAACCTCAAAGGTAAATACCACAATCTGGCAGTAGAAATTGTTCTGACGGATTGATTATGTGAACAAAAAAAATAACTTTTCCCAATTCTAATTACATATTCAATTTAACAAAAAAGCACGCCCCTTCACAGAAGCGTGCACATAATATCTTTGTAAAATTTTGATTGATCAGAACGGAAGATCGTCTTCTCCTTCCAATGCTGCCGGAATCGGAGGTGCAGGAGCCGCCGGAGCTGCCGATGCAGAAGGAGCCGAGGTTTCAGCCGCATTTTTCTCTATTCTCCAGCCTTGAATACTATTAAAATATCTAACTTCACCTTGCGGGTTGGTCCATTCTCTTCCGCGAAGATTAATAGATACCTTCACAAAATCACCTACATTATATTGATTCAAAAGATCACATTTATCTTGCGTAAACTCAATCATAATATGCTGAGGATACTGTTCGTCGGTAGTTACAACCAATTCTCTTTTCTTAAAAGTTGCACTTACCTGCTGTTCTGCATTTATTACTTTGATGCTTCCGGAAACTTCCATTTGTATAATTGTCTATTTTTGTAAAACTTAATACAAATATATAATCTCTTGGACTTTAATAAAACCATAGACCAAATAATTTCTGAAATTGATATCGAAGCTGACTTAGGTCTGAACAATGACGGCAATTGGTCAGTCAGATATAATCCGTTCTGGAGATACCACAGAGCCGATAACAATATCTTTGCACCCGCTTCTACCCTTTTTATCCTCAATCAACTTAAGACTCATTTAACTAAAAATCAACAAAGTAAAATCGAAAAAATTGCCGAAAAAATAACTTCGGTTTATCCAAAATATCAAAACAAAGATGGTAGAATAACCTATAATTTTTACCCTACAAAACCTTCAAAGCACTTTGCAAATGGGTATATGATGCACAGGTTTGATCACTTCAGATTACCCGATGACATCGATGATACAGCCCTGATTTATCTTACTCAACAAAATGAGAAACAAGATATCTTTGAACTGAAAAATCTCTTAAAAAACCACCTGGTTCAAACCCAATCCGGCAAAGTTTACGACACCTGGTTTGGGAAAAACATGCCTCCCGAGCAGGATGTATGTGCCCTATGCAACTTGATGTACCTGATTTTTTCGAAGAAAATCCCGCTGGATTCTGAAGATATCAATACTTTGAATTTTCTAAATGAAAGTATCAGTTCAATAAAAACACAACCCTATAAAATCGCCCGGCATTATGGTCACCCCGCTCTGATTGTATATCACTACGCCCGCCTGATGGCCGATTTTGAAATTGAGGTTTTAGAAAAAAAGAAGATGGAATTGATTACAATTTCAAAAGAATTACTGTTAGTCGAAAAAGATCCATTTTTCAGACAAATCCTGGAGATTACATTGATGAAATGGGGCGAAATAATTATAGAAGAACCTTTTGAAACAAAAAAATCAGAAGGCTATTCTTTCATTGGAGCCCCGCTTGCACCCTATGCTATTTTTGAAAGTTTGGCATTCAAAAACCCTTTCCTGATATTTTATAAATCAAAAATCCACCAATTGGCATTTAAGCTTGAACATACCCTGCTAAGCTCAAATATTGCCACAAAATGAACGTTTTAACCTATATTTTCGTACTTTTGCAAAAATTTTCTCTGAACATTCAATGAAGGCAGTTCTTGGTTTTATTTCCATAAACATTTTATTATTCTCACTTATTTCCTGTGGTTCCAATGATGCTAAGAAAATAGCAGAAATTCCCCTAAATCTTGAAATCAGGAGATTTGATAAAGAATTGATGCAAACCAAAACGAAAGAAGAACTGGCATCATTATTTCAGAATAACCCGGTATATATTCGCTCTCTTTACAATACTTTTCCCGGCGACACGGCCTTGGTTTCACATGTATTTTATCTTACCCAACATCCTGAAACCCGAAAATTGTATGATTATACCTTGACGCAGTTTGGAAACCTGGAAAAACTAAGCTCAGAACTGGAAGGAGCCTTCAAAGCCATAAAATACTATTATCCTCAATTCAAAGTTCCTCAGGTCGTGACCACATTCTCAGGTCTTGAAAACGACATTTTTGTATCAGACAGCCTTATTATAATTTCATTGGAAGCATTTGCAGGACCAAAAGCACCCTACAGGCCCGAGCAGCCCAATTATATTTTGAACAGATATACGCCTGACTATATTGTACCTACGGTAGTGCGGTTTTTATCCAATTCCTACAATAAACTTGATGCCCGGGACCAAAGCTTTGTGGCCGACATGATGTTTTTCGGAAAATCACTGGAGTTTACCAAACAGATGCTTCCCAACACGGCTGACTCTCTGATTTTAGGATATTCTGATGCCCAGATGAAAGAAACCTGGGAAGCACAGGATTTGGTGTGGGCACACATCATTGATAAAAATCTTTTGCAGGAAAAAACACCGGCAATCAAAAACCGGTATTTTGGAGAAAGACCCAATGTACCGGAAATAGGGCCCTCATGCCCGGGAAGAATTGGACAATGGCTGGGCTGGCGAATAATACAGAGGTATAGAACTGAAAACCCAAAAGTGACGTTTCAGGATATGATGGCTAATGCAAATCCCAACGAAATTTTACTAAAATCAAAATACCGCGGGCAGACCGAAGAATAAATAATGGCGAAAGGAAGAGAAGGTTTTTGGGATGAGGTAGCCCCAAAAGATAAAAGAAAAATTAGCAAAGACGGGTTCAAAAAAGCATTGAGCTTGTTCAAATTCATGCTTCCCTACAAAAAGACCTATATCATTGGAATGGTTTTTTTGGTGCTTTCTACACTTACTACCATGGCATTCCCACTGTTGATAGGCGAAATGACCAAAGTAATGGAAGGCAAATCGGCATTTACGATCAATCAGGTGGCAATATATTTTGGAGCCATTTTACTTGCCCAGGGCATTTTTTCGTTTTTCAGGGTATATTTCTTTGCTATTGTAAGTGAAAAAACTGCCGCCGATCTCCGTAAAATCCTGTTTGATAAATTTATCAAAGCTCCGATTACATTTTTTGAAAATAACCGTGTGGGTGACCTCATGAGCAGGCTTACTTCTGATGTGTCGGCAGTTCAAAACGTACTTTCCACCACTTTGGCAGAATTTTTCAGACAGATAGCCACCTTGGTCATAGGAATTACGATGTTGATATATATTTCCTGGAAACTCACCCTTTTTATGTTGGCAACGTTCCCTATAATTGTGATTGCTGCTTTGGTTTTTGGCAAGTATATCAGAGTTCTTTCCAGAAAAGTTCAGGACAGGCTTGCCGAAGCCAATACAATCGTTGAAGAATCACTACAGTCTATCTCCATCGTAAAAGCATTTACCAACGAGCGTTTGGAATCCAAAAGATTTGGAAAAAGTATAGATGAGACTGTAAGGCTGGCATTGAAAACCGCCAATCTCCGCGGTGGATTTATTTCCTTCTTTATAATAGGTTTGTTTGGTGGAATCGTGCTGGTAATCTGGTATGGTGGAAACCTGGTCATTGAAAAAGAAATCCTGATTTCTCAGTTGATTACCTTCCTCACTTTAACAATCTTTATTGGCGGAAGTATGAGTGGTCTGGGCGACCTTTATGCCCAGCTTCAGCGTACTGTTGGGGCGTCTGAAAGAATTTTGGAAATACTAAGTGAAAAAGATGAAGTTAATCTGGAAAAACAGCCTTTGCCTAATCCTATTTCAGGTAATATTTCTTTTGAAAATGTAAAATTCAGATATCCTTCACGCACCGACATCGAAGTACTTAAAGGCCTGAATATAAATATAGCGTCGGGTAAAAAAATTGCATTAGTAGGTCCTTCCGGTGCCGGTAAGTCAACCATCGTGCAGTTGCTGATGAAATTGTATAACCTGGCCGATGGAAAAATAAAAATTGATGGTCAGGATATTGCTGCTCAGGATGTCAGTTATTTAAGGCAAAATATAGCCATAGTTCCGCAGGAAGTCATATTGTTTGGAGGTACTATTCTTGAAAACATTGCCTATGGAAAACCCGACGCAAGCCAGCAGGAAATTGAAGACGCAGCCCAAAGAGCCAATGCTGTTGAGTTTATTGATAAATTTCCCGAAAAATATGAAACTGTAGTTGGGGAACGAGGTGTGAAACTATCGGGTGGTCAAAGGCAGCGTATTGCCATAGCAAGGGCTATTTTGAAAGACCCAAAAATCCTGATTCTCGATGAAGCCACCAGTGCTCTTGACTCAGAATCAGAAAAACTGGTACAAGATGCCTTGAACGAACTCATGAAAGGCCGTACCACAATAATAATTGCTCACAGGCTTGCTACCATCAGAAATGTTGACCAAATTTATGTAATAAAAGATGGCGAAATTGCCGAGACAGGAAGTCATGATGATCTCATGACCGACAGAAACGGCATATATTCCAATCTGGTAAAAATGCAATACGATTTAGAACCTTTGGATTCTTAATATCATGTTAAACAGAGACTCCTCCGAAATATTAAAACAATTTGACCTCAGGCATACCGATACCCGTGAGAATATACTGGACGGTTTTATTTCTAAACCTACTGCCCTCTCACATGCCGACATCGAATCATTTCTGATTGATGGATTTGACAGGGTTACCATATACCGTACTTTAAAAACTTTTCTCGATAAAGGCATCATTCATAAGGTATTAGACGACCAGGGTGGAATAAAATACGCCCTATGTAAAGAGGAATGTAGTCACTCGGCACATCATCATGACCATGTGCATTTCAAATGTTCGGCCTGTGGAGATACTACATGTATTGAAAAACTAACAGTACCTGAAATCATCCTTCCTGAAGGATATCAAAAAAAAGAAATCAATGTATTGGTTCAGGGAATATGTCCCAAATGCCAGTAAAAAATTATACTATGTATCAAATCAAAGAAGCGGTATTCGAAAAAAGTGCATCCAACTATTTGCAATGCCCAAAAAATGAGCTGCCCGAAATCGCTTTTATTGGCCGGTCCAACGTAGGAAAATCTTCCCTGATTAATATGCTTACCGGAATAAAAAACCTTGCAAAGACCTCGCAGACTCCGGGAAAGACCCAACTTATAAATCATTTTTTGGTAGATAATAAATGGTATCTGGTTGATTTGCCCGGTTATGGATTTGCCAAAGTGCCATTATCCGAAAAAAACAAATGGGAAAAAATGACCTGGGATTACATGCTCAATCGTCCAAACCTGAAATACATCTTCGTTTTGATTGATTTGAGAATCCCACCACAGAAAATTGACCTTGAATTTTTGTATAAATTAGGAGAAAACGGATTACCAATAAAATTGATATTTACCAAAGCCGATAAGGTAAAATCTATGGAGGCTCAGAAAAATACGACAGCTTTCAGAGAAGCCATGGCAGTGGATTGGAAAATCATCCCTGAGTTTTTCATTACCTCCGCAGAACGGAAAACCGGCAAGCCCGAACTTCTGGGTCTGATAGAAGAAATAATCTTCGACAATTTTTAATTTTTTTTAATATATATTTGCGAAAAATTACTATAATTTAATAATGGCAACAGAATATTTGGGCATAGACGTAGGCGGCACTAATGTAAAAATGGGTATTGTAAATGCCGACAATGGCAATATCACCAATTTTTATAGTCACGATACCGGAGCATGGAGACAAAACAACCGATTTGTCGAAAGTCTGGGTGACGCCATCGCCGTAATGCTCAATGAAAATCCCGATGTTCAGAAAGTAGGTATAGGCGTACCCGGCTTGATTACCCGCGACAGAATGACTTTACTGGAGATCACCGCAATTCCTGAAATTGATGGTACCCCGCTGATTCCTTACCTGATGGAAAGATTTCAGGAAAAAGAATTTTATCTTGAAAACGATGCCAATGCAGCAGCACTGGGTGAATATTATTTCGGAGAAGAAAGTGTACCCGAAGACTATATCTTTGTTACACTTGGAACCGGAGTAGGTGGTGCTGCCATTATCGACAAGCAAGTATTTAAAGGAGGCGGCGGAAATGCCATGGAGCCCGGTCATATGCCTTCAGCCAATGGTAAAGTATTGGAAAGAAATATCGGAAAAAATGAATTGCTGGCATTGGCCAATAAAATGCGGGCCGAATACTTAGGCGAAACTAAATTACCGGCTGATGGCTCTATTTCTACCACCGGTTTAGTAGCTGCTGCTACGGAAGACGATGAGCTGGCTTTGCAAATTTTTGACGTAATCGGTACCTTATTGGGTGATGGTCTGGTTTCGATGATCAGAATCCTTGATATTACCACTATCCTAATTGGCGGAGGTCTTTCAGCCAGTTTTGATTTTATTATGCCGGCAGTTAATCGTCAACTTAAATACTGGCTTACTCCTTATTACATTAAAACACTAGAAATAAAACGAGCCACTTTGGCTAACGACGCCGGACTTTTAGGTGCTGCGAGTTTGTGTTTTTGATTTATAATTTTCTAAAAAATACACAAAAAAGCTTGTCATGAACCAAAATTAAGAATTGGTTTTCTGACAAGCTTTTTACTTATATAAAACTTAATGCTTCACAGCGGTTACCATTGACTCTCTGGAAGTAGTTTTCATACCAAAATACAATACCACAAAGAAGCACAACAATGGCACGATGTAGGCAATCTGTATATTATATTTATCTGAAATCAATCCCATTATCACAGGGAATACAGCTCCTCCCACAATCGACATAATCAGCAGTGATGAGCCAAGCTTTGTTTTTGAGCCTAATCCGGTTATACTCAATGAAAAAATAGTCGGGAACATAATCGACATAAAAAACTCAACGCCTATCAAGGCATAAATAGAGAAATGCCCCCCGAAAGTGACGGCCAGAAATAACAAAACAATATTGCTGGCACTGTAAATAATCAACAATTTATAAGGTGCCACAAACCGCATCAGAAAAGTACCTACAAACCTGCCAACCATAAAAGTAAGTAAAGCAACTGATAAATATATTGCGGCTGATTTTTCCTCTATGCCTGCTGTTTTTCCCAAAAATCTGATAAAAAAGCTTGTAATACTTACCTGTCCGCCGACATAAAAAAACTGAGCCAATACCCCCAAAACAAGGTTTTTGTTTTTTAGAATACTCTCCTTTTCTGTTGTATCCGCTGAAGATTCAGCTTCGTCAATCTCCGGCAAATTGGTACGCCAGATAAATATTGCAACCAACAGTACTACTATTCCAATTATAATATAGGGTATTTTAACAGAGGCCGCTTCTTCTAATAAATATTGATCGAGTTGGACATCTGAAAAACTTGATTTCTCTGCTTCAGTCAAAGTTTTTCCTGACAAAATAAAAATTCCTCCCATAAGTGGAGCCAGTGAAGCCGCCAGTCCATTAAATGACTGTGAAAAATTTAGCCTTTGAGTAGCCGAATGGCTGTCGCCAAGCACAGTGACGTAAGGATTAGCCGCAGTTTCGAGGAAGGTTAGTCCACTCGCAATCACAAACAACGCAAATAAAAACACCGCAAATGCCCGTGTATTGGCTGCCGGAACAAACAAAAAGGCCCCCACTGCAAAAAGCAGGAGTCCGAAAATTATCCCATATTTGTAACCATACTTTTTCATAAAAAACCCGGCAGGCAATGCCATCACAAAATACCCGACAAAAAACGCCGAATCAATCAATGCCGATTCCAAATCAGACAATTGACAAGCTTTTTTGAGATGGGGAATTAAGATAGGGTTTAGATTATGAGCAAAGCCCCAAAGGAAGAATAAAATTGTAATAAGAATGAAGGGAAATAAATACTGGTTCTTTTGTTTCATTAAGGTTAGGCTTATATTATTGCCCGAAATATAAGGAATAATTGCAAAAAAATCCGGCATGCGAAAAACTAAGTTTGAATTAAAATTCATTCCCTTTCATTTTGTTTTATTTCTTCATGCTTTTAAATTAGATTTGAAAAAAATAAATATTTGGCCCGAAATTCTTATCCTGTATTTTCTCATGAATATTTCATGACCAAAGCTCTCGAGCTTGCCCACCAGGCATATGAAAACAATGAAGTTCCGGTGGGAGCATTAATTGTGGCAGAAGGCAAAAAGATTATTGGTAAAGGTGCCAATCAGACTGAGCAACTCAATGATGTAACAGCCCATGCTGAAATTCTGGCTATTACGGCCGCATCAAACTTTCTGGGAGCAAAATATTTAAAAAAATGTACTTTATATGTTACTCTTGAACCCTGTGTAATGTGTGCGGGGGCAATTGCCTGGGCACAGATTGACCGGGTGGTTTTTGCTGCCCATGATCCTAAAAAAGGTTATACAAAGTATTCTCCGGCAATTATCCATCCCAAATATGATATTGTTCCCGGTGTATTATCAGCAGAATCAGAGCATTTATTGAAGTCCTTTTTTAAACGTCTTCGTGACACTTAAAATTTACATATTTTTACTTTTTTCATTAAAACATTATTAAATTTTAACCTAATTTTTAAATAAATCATGAGTTTCCCGATAATAATAGCAATAATCGTAGTTGTACATTTCATAGTTGGAATTGGCTATATTGTGTATAAAATAACCACCGCAAAGCCATCAGAAGAGTTAAAAGAGGAAAAGGAAGATTGATAAATATTTCTAACTTATTATCTTTTTCAGAAAATAGATTAATTCTCTCAACAACTACCCAATCTTTTTGTTGGTTTTTCCCCGAAAACCAAAAGAATATTTTCTACCCAGAAAATCGACCTAATATTATATTTTTTGAATAAAAATATAACTATTTCAAGATTAGAGAGCAAGAAACATCAAATAAAAAATTTAACTTCTTTAATTTCATTTTAATTAAAAAGAAATAATTATATATTCGATTTTTAAAATATTCAATAAACTTAATCTTAAACTGTATGAAGAAATTTTTACTAGTCTTCCTGATTTTGGGATTTACACTTCCGGTGTTCTCTCAAGGTCAAAAAATTTCAGGGAAAGTTACTAGTGCCGAAGATGGGTCACCAATACCCGGTGCGAGTGTAACAATTAAAGGCACAAATAACGGAACGCAAACCGTGGCTTCCGGCGATTACAGCCTAACTGCTCCCAAAGGTGCTACGCTTGTTTTTAGTTTTATTGGTTTCAAAAATGAAGAAATCAAAGTAGGTGATGGTACCACAATCAATGTGTCACTGGCAACCAGTGTTGACATACTGAATGAAGTAGTGGTTACAGCCCTGGGTGCAGTAAGAGACAAAAAAGCTCTTAATTATGCTGTTCAAGAACTTAAAGGAGAAAACCTGACAGTTGCTAAATCATTAGACGTTAGTTCTTCATTGGCCGGTAAAATTGCAGGTGTACAACTTGTTGGCTCTCCAAGTTCTACTTTTGACAATGCCAATGTCCTTATCAGAGGGGTTACCGGTTTAGGATTAGCCTACCCGATATTTGTGGTAGATGGAACAATCACTGACCAGTCTGCTGTAATCATGGATAATATGGAAAGTATCACTGTACTTAAAGGACCAGCAGCAACGGCCCTTTATGGTCAACGTGCTGCTAATGGAGCTGTAATTTTAACAACAAAAAAAGGCAAAAGAGGCAAAAACTCTTCAGTTGATTTGAATTTGGGTGTTTCTTTTGAAAAATTGGCCTTATTACCTCCTTATCAAAACGAATACGCCGGTGGATATTCTTCATCTTTAACTTCAAAAGGTACTTCTTTTGATGATCAGGGATATTATCTTTTCAAATATAATCCCGCCATTCACCCTACTTCATGGGCTAGTTTTAACGGCCAAAAAATGCTAGAATATGGGGCTGATGAAAGCTGGGGTCCAAAAATTGATGGCTCTACTTTATACAGACCTTACTATAGCTGGTACCCGGGTGAAGAATTTGGCGTACAAGTACCTATGACTGCCCAACCTGATAATGTTAAGAACTTCTTTAATACAGGCCATAATTATAATAACACTGTTGCTTTCAGTAGTGGAGATTATAACTACAACTACCGGTTAACTTATGGAAATCAGGACAGGACTCTTACCATTCCCGGTGCTCGCCGTCAGCAACATCAGTTTGCTTTAAATGGCTCCTATGATATCAATAAACTAATAACAGTTTCGTCTGATATAACTTATACCACCAGAAATACTTCCGGCCAACCTTTAGAAGGTTATCGTTTGGATGGACTCAATGTTACGCAGAACTTCAACCAGTGGTTTCAACGTCAGTTGGATATTGAAAAAATGCAGACCTATCGTCAACCCGATGGCAGTTTGAATTCGTGGAACATTGGAGACCCTAACGCAAGCAGTGATCTTTCAGTTTATGGTCAACCCCAATATTGGGATAACCCATATTTTGTAATCAAAGAAAATTATGCATCTCAAATGCATAACAGATTGGTTGGAAATATTGGTTTAACTCTAAACCTGGCTAAAGGCCTTGAGCTTAAATCATTCGCTCGTATGAGCAATTATACCAATGAAAATGACCAAAGAGTTGCCTCAGGGGGATTAAACCTTGACAGTTATTCTATTCTTCAAAACTTTTACAGAGAATTAAACCTTGAAAGTAATTTGATTTACAAAAGGAAATTCGGAGATAATATTTCATTTGATGGACTACTTGGTGTAAACAAAAGAAAGAATTATTACAGTCAACTTAGTCAGGCAACTGCCGGTGGCCTAAGTACTGCCAATTATTTTGATTTAGCTGCCTCTATAGCGAGACCAACTGTAACTCGTGATTATGAGAAAAAAATCGTAAATAGTATATATGGTAAAGCTTCTGTTGGTTATAAAGACTTTTTATTCTTAGAAGGTACATTACGTAATGACTGGTCTTCAGCTTTACCTGTTAATGCCAATTCATATTTGTACCCATCTATTGGGGCCAATGTTATATTTACTGAACTTTTACCTAAAAACAACATACTGACTTTCGGTAAATTAAGAGCTTCCTATGCATCTGTTGGTTCTGATTTAAATCCACATTCTTTGGATTTGGCTTTAAACAATGGTGCTTTCTATGGTTCTAACTCGTCAGTAGCAATTGGAGACCAATTCAGAGGTGGCACGATTAAACCTGCACTTACGAAAGCATGGGAAGCAGGAACTGAATTGAAATTTTACAAATTGGTTACTTTAGATGTGGCTGTATATAAAAACAATAATACTGACCAAATTCTATCTGTTGACGTTTCCCCTTCAAGTGGATTTACTTCTACGCAGATTAATGCCGGAAATATTGAAAGTAAGGGTATAGAATTAACGCTTACCACCAATGCAATAAATAGAAAGAACTTCAACTGGGATATATCTTTAAACTGGGCACGTAATAAAAACCTGGTTAAGTCATTACATCCTGACCTGAAAACTTACCTGTATGCAACAAACCGTTATGATACACGTTTGGAGCACAGGGAAGGCGAAGAGTGGGGTCTTTATGTTGGCCGTAAATGGAGAACCAACGATAAAGGTCAAGTAATTATTGACGCAACTGGCCTTCCACAATATGATATCAATGTTCCGATTGGCAATGTATTACCAAAATGGACCGGTGGTATGTTTAACTCAATGAGTTATAAATCATTTAACTTGTCGTTCTCAATTGATTTCCAAAAAGGTGGATTGTTTTATTCTGAAACCCGTAACTTCAACACAGGAGCCGGACTTTCTGAAGAAACTGTTGGTATCAATGATAAAGGTTTTGACTGGAGAGACTACCCTGGATCATACACTAAAGAAAAAGGTAATACCGGGAATGGTGGTATTAGAATTGATGGTGTTTTTGCTGATGGCACTCCTAATAACAGGTATATTTCTGCCAGGGCTTATTGGTACACTGCCCGTCAACGCGATGCCTCTAATGTTCTTTTGGATGCTTCATATGTTAAACTTCGTGAGGTTAGATTTGGCTATGATATTCCTGCCAAACTTGTTCAAAAAACAAAATTTGCAAAATCTGCAAACTTTGGGGTAATTGTTCAAAATGCATTCCTTATCTGGGCAAATACAAAAAAATATGGTGTGGATCCATCGGAACTTGAAGTGTTCTATCGTGAAGGTGGACAGCTTTCTGCCTCAAGATCAACTGGTTTTAACCTAAAGTTAATGTTTTAATCAATCACAAAGAATTTAGAAAAAATGAAAAGAATACTAACAATAATCACTATGTTATTCATACTCTCCGGGTGTGATAACTTCGGCGATACGAATATTTCTCCGGCAAAGCTTACTTCTGCTTCAACCCGTTCCTTACTTACAAACTCAATTCAAAGTATCAATGATTTGGTTTTGGGGAACACTGCTGCAAGTAGATTAGCTGCTTTATATGTTCAACATTTGGCTGAAGGCCCTTATCCGGGGTCATCACTTTACAGCGACCGTAACCTTACGTTTTCTGCCTGGTATGCAGGTTCTGGAACTGTTACTCCTCCCAGTAATCTTAATGGACCGTTGTACAATCTGGAAACCATCATCAATTATAACAATGACGGTAATGCAGCCATAAACGGCAATGGTTCAAAAAGTAATCAAATTGCTGTTGCAAGGATACTAAAAGCATATTTTTATCTTTTGATGACTGATAAATGGGGGGATATACCTTACACTGCAGCATTAAAGGGAAGTGAAGATTATACCCCGGCATATGATAAACAGCAAGATATTTACAACGCTCTGTTTAAAGAATTGACTGAAGCATCAGCTCAAATCAAAGAAGATGAAAGTGCTGTTGCCGGAGATGTCCTTTTAAATGGAAATATGGCTGCATGGAAACGTTTTGCAAATACTCAAAGATTAATTATGGCTTTGAGGCTGTCAAAAGTAGATCCGGCTAAAGGAAAAACTGAATTCGCAGCTGCCATGGCCGCTGGTCCAATTTCATCCAATAGCCAAAATATTAACTATACATTTGTCGCCGGAGATCCAAATAATTACAATCCCTGGTACAATAACTATTCAGTGAGCAATCGTAATGACTATGCCATTAGTACTACACTTACAGGGTATATGGAACCAAAAGCCGACCCTCGTCTTTCAGTTTATGCTGAAACATTAGCAGGAAACGCTATAAAAGGCCTACCTTATGGTCGTAATACTGCCGTCAACATTCCTGCTGCTTACAGTAGAATTGGTTCAGCTTTCAGAAGCCAGGGTTCTAAACTAGGAATTTACAACTATGCTCAGGTTTTGTTCTGTATGGCTGAAGCAGCAAAAATCGGATATATTTCTGGTGGAGATGCTGAAGCAGAAAAATATTATAATCAGGCAATTAAAGCCTCATGGGAACAGTATGGTGTATTTGATCAGGCAAAATATGATGCATATATCGCTTTAACTGATGTAAAATATAGTTCTGCAACCGCAGTAAAACAAATCATTACCGAAAAATGGGTTCATGCTTACCTTAACAGCTGGGAAGCATGGAATGACTGGAGAAGAACCGGATTCCCTACCCTTTCTCCTGCACTAGATGCGGTTGATTCAAGAGGAATTCCTTTTAGACTAGGATACCCAACTAACGAATCGGCTCTGAATGGTGAAAACTATAAAGCTGCTGTAGCTGCATTAGGAGGAACTGATGATAATTATGCTAAAATGTGGTGGGCGAAATAATTAGAATTTTTCGCTAAAAAATGATATTTAAAGAGGCTATAGTTAAAGACTATAGCCTCTTTAATTTTTAAATCACCTTGATGCAAAAACCCAATTATAAATTGGCTAATTAACAAAACTCAAATTAATATTGAAATAGAAAAACATTTAATAGAATTAATCTACAGCAAAACAAAAAATTAACAAATGTTAAGGAAAATAAAAAAAATTATATAACTTTTCTAATATTTCATATAACTTCATTTATTGAAATATTAAATAAATCCTATTTAAATCATGAGCAAACAATCATATCATTTAACTTGCATTTTTAACCAAACTTTCATTTTAAACTTTAAACTGTATGAAGAAATTTTTACTAGCTATGGTTTTGATGGCAGGAACATTATTTTCCTATGCCCAAAACATAGAAATTTCTGGAAAAGTTACTTCTGCAGATGATGGATCGGGTCTTCCGGGCGTATCTGTGGCAGTACAAGGAACTTCAAGAGGTACAACTACCGATTCTGACGGTATGTACAAAATCTCAGCAAGCAAGGGCTCAACACTTGTATTTTCATTTGTGGGTATGATTACCAAAACTGTGGAAATTAAAAATCAGACTACTTTGAATGTCGTTCTTGATTCTGATGCCAATCAGCTTTCAGAAGTTGTTGTAACTGGTGCTTATGGTACTAAACAAACCGGACGTTCTGCAGTATTTAGTGCTCAGGTTATCAATAATGACCAATTGAACACTATCAGACAATCTAACTTCAATAACGCTCTTGCGGGTAAAGTTGCGGGTATTCAGGTTCGTAGCCAATCTGCTGCTGCCTTGGGCCGTCAAACTGAAGTAAGACTTAGAGGTGTTTCAGGATTTGGAGCCGGTGGTGGTGCTCTTTATGTAGTAGATGGAACAATCCTTCCTAATATTGATGATATCAATAATGATGATATCGAGAGTATTTCAATACTTCAAGGTCCTGCAGCTGCTGCTCAGTTCGGTTCACAAGGTGCAAACGGTGCCATTGTAATTTCGATGAAAAAAGCCAGACAGCAACAAGGATTAGGTGTTACTTTGAATATGGGTGTTCAATTTGACAAAGTTTATATTTTACCTAACTACCAAAACTCTTATGCAGGTGGTGGTGCTGGTGAGTTATCCAAATATACCTGGAAAGCTACTGATCCTGTAGAATGGAAAGTGCTTGATGGTAAATATTATCACGACTACAGTGATGATGCTAGCTGGGGTCCAAGAATGGTAGGTCAGGAATATATTCCATGGTATTCGTGGTATGGCGGTCATGACAAATCATTTACAACGGCCAAACTTACACCTCAACCAACCAATGCTAAAGATTATTTCGAAACAGGTGTATTTACAAATAATAGTATTACGATCAATAAAGCTTATGAAAACCTACTTTTCAAAGTAACATATGGTAATCAATACACCAATGGTTTGCTTCCTACAAGTAGTCTAAGCAAAAACACTTTGAACGTAAATGCAGTGTATGATATTAATAAATATCTGGAACTGACAACCAATATCAACTATGCCAATACGGTAAGAACCGGCCAAATTGATGATGGTTATTCAAGCCAATCTACAGGGTCATTTAACCAGTGGTTCCACAGAGATTTGGACATGGGAATCATGAAAGAATTGAAAGACCTTCGTACTCCTGAAGGATGGTATGCCAGTTGGAATAAAGCCAATCCTAATTCTTTTGACCCTGCTAATACAAGAGCTTTTTATGCTGGTAATTACTGGTATAATTTCTATTCATTCTATGATATGATGAGTCTAGTTAACAGCCGTGACAGACTTTTTGGTGATATCGCCTTGAAATACAAAATCAACAAAGATATCAGTGTAAAAGCAACATATCGTAAGCAACAAACTACTACCTGGTACGAAGACAAATACAGCAGTGACTTAAAAGAAAGTGCTACCCAAACTACAGGTAACTGTCCTGAATGTTTTGGTTACTATGGTACAGGAAACCTCTATAGCAATAGAGAAAACCTTGAGCTAATTGGAACTTACAATAAAAAAATTGGTGCTATTTCAGTTGATGGATTTGTAGGAACTGACTTCTTTAAATGGACATATAAAGCCAATGAAGGGAATACTAACCAAGGTCTAAGTGTTCCAAACCTTTATACTCTTGCTAACTCTGTCAATTCAGCTTCAATTTTCAATTCAAGAACCAATGAAGCCTACAATGCCATATTTGCAAAAGCTTCTGTAGGATATAAAAACTTCTTCTTCCTTGATGGAACTGTAAGGAAAGACTGGTTCTCTACCCTCAATCCTGAGAACAATGGTGTAATTTCCAAGTCACTTGGTTTCTCATTTGTATTCAGCGATTTCATCAAAGAATCACTTCCATGGATGTCTTTAGGAAAAATTCGTGGATCGTGGGGTGAAATTCCAAAAGCACTTGGTACTTCTAATGAAACTTTTGGTGCCTATAGATACCCAGGTATGGCATATGGCGTAGGTCAGTTTAAATGGGGAAGTAATTTCTTGATGGGAACTCCTGACCAAGTAGTGGATCCAAATATTGCCGGTTCTGTGGCTTCTCAGAAAGAAATCGGTTTAGATCTTGAATTCCTGAAAGGAAAATATGGCTTAAGCTTTACATATTGGGATGGAAGTGAAATCGGTTTCCCTTATGCATTGACAGTTAACGGTGCCAGTGGTTTTAGTTCAGTACTTACCAATATTGGTAAAATTGCAAAACAAGGTATCGAATTAAAATTGAATGCAGAAGTTTTGAACATCAAAAACTTCAAATGGAATGTAATTGCAACTTATGCTGACCTAATCAAAAACGATGTAGTTGAGCTAAGTAAAGAATATGAGGTAACTCAAACTTCAAGCCAGGGTGATGTTTGGGGTAGTACAATGCCATATTTACTTCATCAGGAAGGAAGAAGATGGGGACAAATATTTGGTAATGGTGCAAAACGTATCAATGGTGTGCCTGTCGTTAATAGCGATGGAACATTCGTAAATGACCCTAACGTAAACTTTGGAAGTGTTGTACCACGTTATACAGGTGGTCTTCAAAACTCATTTAGCATTTTCAAGAACTTCATTGTTAACGCTAACATTGACTATCAATTTGGAGGAAAATTTGTGTCCCTTTCAAATATGTGGGGTTCATATAGTGGTTTGACAGCTCAGACTGCAACTGTAAATGACAAAGGAAATCCTATTCGTGATGCTGTTGCCGATGGTGGTGGTGTGCATGTGTCAGGAGTCAATGCAGAAGGCAAACCTGTTGATTATTACGTTGAAGGTCAGGATTATTTCCATGGATTGTACAACAACAAAATATTCGATAGTTTTGTGTATGACCTAACATTTGTTAAACTTAGAGAGTTGTCAGTAGGATACGGCTTGCCGGTTAATAAACTGGGACTTTCTAAATATGTAAATAATGTGACCTTGTCAGTTGTATCAAGAAACCCATTCTTGATTTATGCTAAAACCAAAGATTTTGATCCTTCAGAAATCAGTGCTACAGTGGGTGAAACTGCTCAGCTTCCTGGTACTAGAAGTCTTGGTGTAAACCTAAGAATCGGATTTTAATTAATTTTTATTTATAAAAAGATATGAAAAAATTTAGTAAATATATATTAACCACTCTGGTTGTAGGTTCGCTTACTTCATGCGAAATGCTATCAGACTTTGGCGATACAAACCTTAACCCTTCTGCAACCAACTCTCCTACTTATGCTGCTTTGTTAACAAACGTACAAGCGGGTTTAGGTGGATATGCGGCACAGACTACTCCGGGTTATTTTTGTCAGTACTTTTCTGAAACCCAATATTCAAGTTCTTCTTTATATGCTATTCCTCAGGTAGATTTCACAGCAAACTATTCGGCTAGCCTTTATGATCTTGAAAATATTATCACTACAAGTGGTAATAAAAGTATGTCGGCTATATCAAAAATATTGCAACAATACATTTATTGGAACATGACCGACCGTTGGGGTGATATCCCTTATAGCGAAGCATTGAAAGGTGCCGAGTCAACCAGACCAAAATATGATACTCAGGAAAATATTTATAAGGGTATGATACAAGCATTAAAAGATGCCAATGGGATGTTTGACGGTAGCCTTATTTCAGGCGATGTAATTTACGGTGGTGACGTTGCAGCATGGAAACGTGCAGCCAACTCTATGAGAGTTTTGATGGCAATTCAGTTATCTAAAAAATTCCCTGCTGCCAGTGCCTATGCTGCTACAGAGTTAAAAGCTGCCTTGGCTGATGGAGTAATCACAAGTAATGCTCAGAACTTCAAAATCTCTTATCCTGGAGGTAATTTCCAGTCTCCATGGTTTAACCTTTATAACGGTCGTAGAGACGTTGCCGAAAGTGCTACTTTGGTAAATTTGATGGGTTCACTCTCTGATGGCCGTCAGGCGGCTTTTGGTGGAGAAACTGAAGAGCAAGGTGTTGCAAACTCTAATAATTCTTCAAGCATTGGTGTTCCTTACGGTGTTGAAAGAACAAAAGCAGAGGCATTTACAGGTGCAAATCCTAAATGGGCAAGAGTACTAAGAGGAGATTTCAGAACTCCTACAGGTTCTGTTGTAATTATCTCAGCTGCTCAGGTTGCTTTAGCTCGTGCTGAAGCTGCTGATTTAGGCTGGACTTCTGAGTCACTCAATACTGTTTATCAGGATGGTATCAAACTTTCGTTTGATCAGTGGGGACTTTCAGCTCCTGCAGCCAGTTATTTCACTCAAGCAGGTGTTACCCTTGCTGCAGCCGGAACTGGAGCTAATCTTAAAAACATTAGTATTCAAAGATACATTGCTTCTTATCCTGATGGTTTACAAGGATGGAATATCACCAGAAAATCTGGTTTTCCTGCATTGACTCCAGCTCCTGATGCCGTAAATAGCTCAAAGAAAATTCCTGAGAGATATGTTTATGCAACAGGTGAATATTCTTCAAACAAAGTGAGTGTTGAAGACGCTGTAAAAAGAGTTGCGGCGTATGATCAGGATGCCAAAGTTTGGTGGAACCAATAATATCTTGAACTTTTAAATTTTTAAAAAATATGAAAAAACATTTTGTAAAAATATTAGTCGCTTTTGTTTTACCATTCTTTGCTACTTCTTGTATTGAAGACAATTTGGTAAAACTAACCGACCAGGGATCAATGTTTATCTCTACTTATTTTCCGGGTAAGGAGAAAAAGGCAACTGCTGAAGAATTGGAAGAAAAACCTATTGAAAACAAATATAGATCAACTGCAAATAAGTTGTATTTCAGCCCTTTTAAAGAGGTTAAGAAAGTTGATTTATTAAATATCAGGAGGAATGTTCCTTCGGAAGCAGTACTTCAAACATCAACAACAGTTAAGTTAATTGAAGCCCCTGAATTATTGGATACTTATAATGAAGAAAATGAATCAGATTTTGAATGGTTACCATCTTCAATATTTAATTTATCAGATAACCCAGGTGTAACAGTTGCAGGAAAAGAAGTAACAATAAATTTTGGGTCAGGTGATTTTGCCAAAGACTTAACCATCAACTTAGATGGTTCAAAATGGGATTTGGCTAAGAAATATGCAGTTGCTTATAAAATTACTGACACAGGCAATGGCAAACTCTCTGGAGATGATTATATCATTACTTTGATAAGTGTTAAAAATAAATGGGATGGAATTTATGATGTAACCAGTAGTACAATGGTTGATGTAACTAACGCTGCATTTACTTCTGCATTTACTTCAGGTGAATCTTATCAATATGCACTTGAAACAGTTTCACCTACTCAGTGTGTAATTAAAGATAAAACATTTGGCCTCAATGCTCCATTCTTTATTTTCTATACCGGCTCTGGATTAAGCTATTATGGTGCATTTGGTTTGATTGTAGAGTTTGACCCTGCTACAGACAAGATAGTGGCAGTGACTAACTATCACGGACAACCCGCTGCTAATACAAGAGCGGCAGCATTAGATCCTTCAGGAATCAACGCATATAAAAATGGTACAATTAATATTAAATTTAATATGTTGCAGCCAAGTGTTGTAAAAGATCCCCCTAATATCAGGACTAAATGGGATGAAACCTGGAAATATGCCAAAGCGAGGTAATTTAATTTGAATAATATTTCAAAAGGAGGTTGATGAAAGTCAACCTCCTTTTTTTGTATTCTTTTGAAAAAATCTTCTTTCCTTTGAACACATTTCTAAAAACTGATGTTAATCATATAAATACATCGAAATACAGATTAAAAAAATAAAATTATGGCTTTTACATTAGCACCTCTTCCTTACGCAAATAACGCTCTTGAGCCGCATTTTGATGCCATGACTATGGAGATTCATCATGATCGTCACCACAATGCTTACGTTACCAACCTCAATGCAGCTATTGCAGGTACTGATCTTGACAATCAGACCATTGAAGAGATTTTAGCAAATATCAGCAAAGCCTCGCCTGCAGTAAGAAATAATGGTGGAGGACATTATAATCACGATTTATTCTGGAATATATTGGCTCCTCAAGGTGTTGGAGGAAATCTTTCAGGAGCTCTTAAAGATGCAATCATTGCCGCTTTTGGGTCTGTTGATGAGTTCAAAGCTGCCTTCAAAACAGCCGCCACTACCAGATTTGGCTCAGGATGGGCCTGGTTAATTGCCAAAGAAGATGGCTCGGTAGCTGTGTGTTCTACTCCAAATCAGGATAACCCATTGATGGATATTGCAGAAGTAAAAGGAACGCCGGTTTTGGGTCTTGACGTATGGGAACATGCCTATTACCTGAAATTTCAAAATAAAAGACCTGACTACGTAGATACTTTTTGGACATTGGTAAACTGGAATGCCGTAGAAGCAAGATACGCAGCAGCAGTGAAGAAATAAATGATTGGAATTGTTTAAAGTTTGAGAAGGGTGGACATATGTTCGCCCTTTTTTTATTGCAACCTTAAGGAATTGGTTTCCGTATTGGCATTAACTAAACTATTCCCGGTTCCAAATAAAACCTTTTAACAATGAAAAAAAACTTTAAAATTGCGGCTTCAATTTGCCTTTCTATTTTCTTATTTTCAAGTTGTACAAAAGAGGAAGCAGCTCCACAAGTAGCAAAAATCACTTATGTAACAGACATTAAACCCATAATAGTGGCAAACTGTACCCCTTGTCACCTATCCGGAGGAGGCAATCCCAATAAATGGGACGATTACCTTCAGGCAAAAAACAAAATAGCATCTATTCTTGACCGAATTCAGAGAGAACCCGGCACAACCGGAGCAATGCCCAATGGAGCTAAAACAAAACTATCGACCGAAACCATTAATAAATTTAAACAATGGGTAACGGATGGTACTTTGGAAAAATAATCTGAAAATATTTTGATTTAAGCTTTAACTAGCTACTTTTGCAATATGAAATCATTAAACAACATAGCAACAAAAGGTTGGTGGCGTTCTTCTCAAAAGAGTTGATCAACATTCCGCTATGTGGTTTTTTACATAATTACGGCTTGCTGTTCGACTACAGCAAGCCGTTTTTTTTTATTTTTCCAAATTGAAAGCAGAAATACCAGAATCATGAAATTCAATATTGCTACCAGAAGTAAAAGACTATTATCCGATACGCTTACACCGGTGAGCATTTTTCTCAGAATCAGAGAACAATTCCCGCTTTCGGTTATCCTGGAAAGTGCCGATTATCACGCCATGCATAATAGTTTCAGTTATATAGCATGTGACCCTATCGCCTCTTTTGTGCTTGATAATGATGAAGTTACTCAAACTTTCCCTGATGGAACCATTGAAAAATTTAAACTAAAAAACAGAAAAGATGCCGTAAATACCCTTCAGGCATTTGCAAATGTATTTGTTCCTTCCGAAAACGAGCATTCTTTTATTTCCAATGGTTTATTTGGCCACATAACCTACGATTCGGTTGAATATTTTGAAGATATCGAAATTCAGGAAAAAAGCGATGAGACATCCATTCCACAAATTCTTTACAGAGTTTACAGGTATGTTATTGCGATAAACCATTTTAAGGACGAATTATACCTTTTCGAACACGCTTACGGAAAAGATAACATCCTCCCTGATTTTAAAAAAGACGGACTGGAAACTTTGGAATTTTATGTAAAAAACCCAAAACGTACGGCCTCACATTTCCAAACCATAGGCATTGAAAATACCAATATTGATGATAAAAAAATGGTTGAAATCATCGAAAAATGTATCAAACATTGTCACCGGGGAGACGTATTTCAGATAGTGCCTTCACGCAGGTTTTCACAGGAATATTCCGGTGACGACTTTAATGTGTACCGGGCACTTAGAAGCATAAACCCTTCCCCCTATTTATTTTATTTTGATGGTGGCGATTACCATATTTTTGGCTCAAGTCCTGAAAAACAGATATTTATAAAAGACGGAATGGCCGAAATACACCCCATCGCGGGTACTTTCCGCCGTACTGGTGATGATGCTAAAGATACGGAACTTGCCCGTCAACTCCATGCCGACCCTAAAGAATCAGCAGAACATGTAATGTTGGTTGACCTGGCCAGAAATGACCTTTCTAGGAGTTCAGATGTAGTAAAAGTTGAAATCTTTAAAGAAGTGCAATTTTATAGTCATGTGATACACCTGGTTTCAAAAGTGACCGGTCACATGACCTACGGAACAAATCCATTTCAGTTGGTGGCAGATACTTTTCCTGCTGGTACCTTGTCTGGTTCGCCCAAACACATGGCCATGACCCTCATCAATGAAATGGAACCTACAAACAGGAGTATTTATGGCGGAGCGATTGGTTTCATGGACTTCAATGGAAACTTTAATCACGCAATAGCCATCAGAACATTCCTGAGTAAAAATAATACTTTGTATTTTCAGGCCGGGATGGGCGTGGTGGCAAAGTCTGTAATTGAAACCGAAATGAACGAAATTCATCTGAAATTGGGGGCTTTGAGAAAAGCGATAGAAATGGCAGAAGAAATTTAATTTTATTAAATCAAATTATTTATTTATGAATAGTTTATTAAAAAAACTGAATCTTAAAAACCAAAAAAGTATTCTGATTTTAAATGCTCCTGAGGATTTGAATGGTGTTTTTAAGGAATTTTCGGAATATATTGAAGTTAAAACTTCCACCGAAACATCCGAAACTGAATTTGCATTAATTTTCTGCACTAAGTTGGAAGAAATTCGGAAATTTGCCCCCATGGTTGATAAAATCATGGCAAATGAAGGCTTATTTTGGTTTGCGTATCCAAAAGGAAGCAGTAAAAAATATAAATGTGAGTTTAATCGTGACAATGGCTGGCAATCAATGGGCGATTTGGGATATGAACCGGTCAGGATGGTGGCCTTTGACGAAGACTGGAGTGCTTTGAGATTTAAAAAAGCTGAAAACATCAAAAAGATGATCAGGGACACCAACTGGAGAATGTCAGAAGAAGGAAAAAAGAAGAATTAAACATTTGAAATCAATATCAATGAAAATATTAGTTTTAGACAATTACGACTCATTTGTATATAATCTGGTTTATATCCTGAAAGAATTGGGTGGGGATGTAGAGGTATTCCGAAATGATAAAATCACGGTTGAAGAAGTGAAAAAATATGATAAAATTTTACTCTCACCAGGTCCAGGAATACCCGAAGAAGCTGGAATTATGATGGATTTACTGGCAGAATACAAAACCACCAAGAGTATTTTTGGGGTTTGTCTGGGGCATCAGGCCATTGGGGAGGCTTTTGGATCCAAATTACACAATATGGGCGAAGTTTTGCACGGGGTCACAACACCTTGCCTTATTCAGGACTCAGAGGAGTTGCTATTTAAAGGAATTCCGGAAAAGTTTGATGTTTGTCGTTATCATTCATGGACGGTTGTGCCTGAAACCATGCCTGAAGATTTGAAAATTACTGCCATAGACGAGAAAGGTTATGTATTGGCCGAGGCTCATCAAAAATACGATGTCAGGGGCGTACAATTTCACCCCGAGGCCTATCTTACAGAACACGGGGTGAAAATGGTAGAAAACTGGATGAAATCTTAGATATTATAAATCTTTACAATCAGTATTATCAAGCTCGTCTTCAACTTCTCTTTTTTCAGCAGCTGTGAGGTTGGCACAAGACTTCAAATATGATTTTGTTGCATCTAAATATGCATTACAATTCTTTTCGGTAGGTGTAAAAGCAAAAGAAATCAATGCGGTTGAAAAGTCTTCTGTGGCATCTTCACAAGATTTTACAGGGTCAATTCCTAGTTTTTTACAAGAGGAAAAAGATAAAGCTAAAAGGGAGATAATTAAAAGTTTTTTCATTCGGATAATTTATTTTTTTCAAATTTAAATTCTAAAAAATTCAAAACCCTCCATTTAAATAAAATAGTAAAAAGTTTTTTATTTTAAGGCATTTTGGGTTAAAAAAATAAAATAATAGGCATTTGCTTATTAATTTTAGGCAATGTGAATTCTTTTTTCAGAATAATTATAAAGTAAAAACCGTGTTCGGATTTTTAAAAAAGAAACCTCCCCATTTATTAGATACTTCTGAAAAAAACTTCAGACGGGTTTTAGAAATGAAAATCCCGGAAACTGCTGTTAATTACATTATTTTACTTTGGACTGCCAGTCCGTTCAATTTTGCTGTGGCCCGTTCCAGAAAAACTTGTTTGGGAAACTACCAGTTTAAACACCAGCGACATTATATCAGTGTCAATGGAGACTCTAATCCCTATTCTTTTTTAATCACATTAATACATGAAATCGCCCACCAACACGTAACAATCAATAAAAGTATTTTTCGAAGAAATCCGGCTCCACATGGTCTGGAATGGAAAACTACCTTTTCAAAATTGATGAAACCCATGTTGACCGAAAGTGTTTTCCCGGCTGATATTCTGATTGTTTTAAAAAAACACATGGAAAACCCGGCGGCGAGTTCGACCAAAGATCAGGAATTAGTAAAAGTCCTTTCAAAATACTCCGAAAATGAGGATGAAGGCCATAGCCTTGAAATTTTGGCTAAAGGCAAGGTTTTTGTTTTTAAAAATAAGAAGTACAGGAAAATTGAGGATCGCCGAACCCGGACTTTGGTAGAATGTATGGTTTCGAAAAAAAAATATACCATACCATCTTTTGCCAAAATTATACCGACAGAGTAAGTTCATTTTTTTTCTCAATACCAAATTTGGTTTTTATTTCGTTGCCATAGTGTCAATTCTGTTTTGATGAAATACCTAAAAACTATTCTTTTATTATTGATTTTTTCGTCTGCCGGGGCTCAAGCCCTCGATAGTATCGACGGTCAATGGTATAGATTAGGTATCAAAAACACGGCAGTTTATACTTTAAACCTAAATTTTCTAAAAAACTATATCAAAGACACCAAAAAAATAAATCCTCATAAAATCAGAATTTTCTCGGCAAGTCCTCATCAGTTGCCTCAGGCCATAAGCCAATCAGGAAATGGAAACCTCACCGAAATTCCTGTTTGGTGCAACGATACCGATGAAAAATTTGACAATAAAGACTTTGTGAAGTTTTTGGGAGTCTCCACCCACTTTACAGGCAGGGACTCTAAGGGTGTGTTTTTCCATAAGATTAACCCGTACTGCGATTCCAGTTATTATTTTATCAATATTTCTGAAGCGGATTCAAAAAAAATAAAAACAATTGAATCACTTTCTCAAACGGGAGAAAAATCAATGCAGTTTTTTGACTATGAAGAGAAAGAGCTAAAAAATGTTTTGAGCTCGGGAAGGGAATGGCTTGGTGATTTTTTCTATTTTCAATACAAAAAAAATTACAGTTTGGTTGATCCTGTCTCAGATGTTAATGTCAAACTCAATTTAATGGGAATAGGACGAGCCGACCAGGATTTAAAAATAACTATCAACAAAAAAGATATTCTTAATGCCGTATTGCCTAAATCATATTTCAATCCCAACGACAGTTATGCCAGATACAACAGGTTTTCTGACTTTTCCCAATTTGAGTTTTCAAGTCAGGACGATGAACTGGAATTTGAATTAAATGTATCAACGCCCAATTCGCCAAGTGCCGGGGCTTATATCGATTTTTGGGAATTTAACTATGAACGGCAACTCAGGTTTACCAACAACTCGAGTATCATTTTCTGGCCCAAAAACTATAAGATCAAACAATATTCAATTGTAAATGCCAGTCAAAACACCAAAATCTGGCGGTTTGATTCGGCTATAAATCCCGAAAACCTCGCCTTCAGTCCTCAAGGAGATTTCACGGTTGAGGCCGCAGGAAATGATACCAAAATTCTGATTTTTGATTCTGCCCTAATCCAATATCCTGGATTCAGTGGGATTCCCAAACAAAATCCAGGCCTTTATGCCCAAAAGCCGGAAATGATTATGGTATTTCCTGAAAAGTTTAGAGCCGAAGCACAAAAACTAATCGAAAATAAAAAGGATAACCAAGACCTTGATGTATTGGGAATAAGTACTCAGGAAGTATATGACCGGTTTAGCGGAGGGAAAACCGACCCTTCTGCCATACGTGATCTATGCCGTTTTTTTTGGAAAAAAGATAATAAAACACTTAAATACCTACTTCTTTTGGGTGATGCATCTTATGACTTTAAAAATAACAACAAAGTTGATTATGTAAATATAAAAACACTCATTCCTACTTATGAATCCAGAGAGTCATTTGAACCCATATATAGCTATTCTTCTGATGATTATTTTGGATTTCTTGAGGACCATGAAGGTGAATGGCCAGAAGGAAAAAGCATTATCAATGTGTGGTACAGCACCGAATCAGAAGATCACAGTCTGGATATATCGGTAGGAAGGCTGCCTGCAAAAAGTCAGTTGGAAGCCAGAAATATTATAAATAAAATCATCAGATACGGTAAGTTTGACGCAGATACAAAATGGCAAAATAATGTAACTTTTGTGGCCGACAACCGGGATTATAATATACATCAAAGTGATGCCGAAAACCTTTCAGATCTATTGAAATCCAATTCTCAGGGCTCAGAAATCAAAAAAATATATCTTGATGATTATGAAATTACAAATATCGAGAACTTCCCGACTGCCCCAAAAGCCAATGAAACGCTCAATAAATACATGGAAGAGGGTAGTTTTGTAATAAACTATAATGGACATGGCTCTGAAGAAGGCTGGGCACAGGAAAAACTCCTCACTTTTTCAGATATCCTAAACTGGAGAAATCAAAAACAGCCTATTTTGTTTACCGCTACTTGTCAATTTGGAAAATTTGACAATCCTGCAATAGTCTCAGGTGCCGAGCTTAGTCTCTTAAATGCAACTGGCGGAGCAATTGCCCTTTTGACAACCACAAGGCCGGTGTATTCGAGTACCAATGAAAAAATAAATTCGGCATTCTATAGAAATTTTAATAAAACCAACACACTGGGTGAGTGGTTCAGGTTGACAAAAAACCAATCTATAGAAGGTGAACTCAACCGTAATTTCAGCCTGCTGGGGGATCCTAGCTTGCCCCTTCCAGTAATCAACAATGAGCTAATAATAAATCAAATAAATAGTGAAAATACGGGTCAAAAAGTTGTAAAAGCACTCGAAAAAATCAAAATCAAAGGTCAGAGTCAGAATATCAGAAATGGGAAGGTGATGATAAGTGTTTTTGATAAACCACACGAAAAAAAAACTAAGGGAACTTATTCTGACGGGCCAGCCTATTCTTATAAATCCGAATTTGAGAAAATTTATCAGGGTATTTTTGAAATAAAAGAATGGCAGTTTGAAGGGGAAATTATGCTTCCTGCAACTCAGATTCCGGGAGTTGGAAAAGGAAAAATGCATTTGTTTGGGATTGATACTGATTCCTCATTAACCAGCAGAGGTTATTTTGAAGATTTCCTTCTAAATAGCGAAGCAAATGGTGTTTTGACTGACACTTCACCACCGGAAATATCTATGATATCTTCTGAAAATCAAAACCTTAAACTGGAGATATTTGATGAATCAGGAATCAACATATCTACTTTTTCAGAGTCCGTTTCTCCAAAAATCATAATTAATGATACTCTTGAACTGAACTGGGATAAATATGCTACATATCTCCTTCAAAATCAGCAAATTTTGCTTAAAATTCCAATTGCGTTTTTGCCCACAGGAAAGCACAAAATTTCTATAAAAGTGGCTGATTTAAACAATAATATAACTAATAAATCGTTTGTTTTTGAAACTATAAAACCAAAATTGGAGATTACCGGATATTTGGGGTATCCTAATCCTTTCGTTAGTTACACCAACCTTATCTTTCAACATAACCGTCCCGGCGAAAATCTGGAAGCCATCATAAATGTTTTTGATATGTATGGCCGAACAGTCGCTGAGCAGCAAAATACTTGTAACAATTGTGGCGACAAGATAGAATTTGGATTAGATTTTGAATCAAAAAAGGATTTTGGAAACCAGTTTGTATTTAAAATCCTGCTAAAATCAAACTCTGACAACACAAGCACTCAGGCAAATGGGAGGCTTATATTTTGGAAATGACAATAAAAATATATTATTTTGAAAACTGTTAATAAAAAGACAAGCTCATATTATAATTTTCTTATGAAAAAATCCCTTTTAGGCGGAGTTTTCGGGTTGCTTTGTATCCCGGCTTTTGTCCAAGCTCAGGCCATCACAAAAGACTATACCGTTGTTACCACTGCCGTTCCTTTTATGACTTTAAGTCCTGACTCCAAAGCAGCAGCAATGGGAGATGCAGGTGTTGCTTCTGCTCCTGACGCAAGCTCTGTATTCTGGAACACAGCAAAAATTGCTTTTGCCGAAAACAAGATGGGTGCCAATATTTCTTATGCCCCATGGCTAAGAGATATTGTGGGAGACATGGGTTTGATGACGCTTCAGGGATATTATAAACTCAATAGTAAGCAGGCAATTGGATATGGCGTAACTTATTTTGACCAGGGTCTTATTGAGTTCACCACTGCCAATGCTGAGTCGGCCGGTGATTTTCGTTCCCGTGAGTTTAATCTTGCACTTGGGTTTTCACAAAAACTCAATGCCAGCCTTTCTACAGGGCTAAATATGAAGTTTATCAACTCCAATTTGGTAGGGAATTTTGCCTCCGGAAATCAAGCCGGAAAGCCGGGTCGAACTGCTGCGTTTGATTTTGGTTTATATTATAACAAAACTGTTCCTACCGACAAAAACTCGGATAATCCTAAAAAAGTAGATATGGATTTTGGTGTGGTGGTTCAAAATATCGGAGGAAAAGTAAACTATGGTTTTGGTCAATATTTTATACCTGCAAATCTAAAATTAGGTACTAAAATCACTTTAAAACCTGACGATTTAAACGCGTTTAACTTCCTGGTGGATTTTAATAAACTGCTTGTTCCCACCCCTAAAGCTGATGAAAACATTTCCGACATTACTGTTTTCAAGTCCATTTTTAGTTCATTTAACGACGCTCCTGGAGGTTTTGAAGAAGAAATTAAAGAAGTAATGGCTTCATTAGGAGCCGAATATACTTATAGTGATCTAATTGCTCTTCGTGCAGGATATTTTCATGAATCAAAACATAAGGGTTCCAGACAATATTTTACAACCGGTTTTGGATTATCATTAAAAGAACTCTATAGGATTGACTTAGCTTATTTGATTCCTACTACTTCAGGGAATCCACTTGCAAATTCCTGGAGAATAAGCTTGAATATCAATCTACCAAATGGACTTAAGGGGGCCAGAAAGCTTGAAATCGAAGCTGAAGAAGAGGAAGAATAAAAAATATTAATTTCTATTTACTTATGAGCCCGTAAATGCGGGCTCTTTTTATTTCAGTCAAAAAAATACTAAGATAACTAATGCAATATTTCGAGCTCGACCTAAAAATAGAACCTGACTTTTCAGAAATTTTGGTGGCTGAATTGGCCGAAATCGGCTTTGACTCATTTCTTGACTCCCCTGATGGCATCATTGCCTATGTTACAGAAGATCTCTTTGACGACCGGGCAATAAAAAATTTGCTGGAAAACTACGCCTCAAAAACACCTTTAAGCTACAGCATTAAGGCCATAGAAAAACAAAACTGGAATAAAGAGTGGGAATCGGCATTTTCACCAATTGAAGTTTCTGATAAAATATATGTAAGAGCTACTTTTCATGAACCAGCACCTGCCGTTTTTCCTTATGAAATCATAATTACTCCGAAAATGTCGTTTGGCACCGGCCATCACGAGACAACCTCTCAGGTGCTGGAGTTGCAACTCGGAATTGATCATAAAGGCAAATCGGTTCTTGATGTAGGAACCGGAACAGGCATATTGGCTATTTTTGCATCAAAACTCGGGGCAGAAAAAATCCATTCTTTTGACATAGATGAATGGTCTGTCGAAAATACCATTGAGAACATTGCCCTCAACAATACCCCCGAAATAACAGTAAATCAAGGCACAATTGCCGACCAGAAAGTCGAAGAATACGACATTGTGATTGCAAATATCAACCGAAACATACTGTTGGATGAGATTCCGACCTATGTGAAATTTATGAAAAAAGGCGGATATCTGATTTTAAGTGGTTTTTATGAACATGATGTTCCGGAAATTGAATCAAAATCTAATGACAATCAATTAAAAAAACTTAAACAAATAAGTAAGAACAACTGGGCAGCGGTCGTTTTCATCAAAGAATAAATTTTTGCCTATATCAGTGAGAAACTCCTTTTTAACCTTTTTATTAATAATATTCGGATATATCTCTGAGGCACAAGTACTTACTCTGTCGTCAGAGCCTGAAGTTTTTATTGAAGATTTTTCCAGACAGATTGATAAGCATCTGGGCAGCCCATATACGAAGAATGGGCTTTCTGCATTTTCAGATTTATACAAAAATAAAATAAACGAAAACGGCAAAAAAGAACTCATCTTGCTGTTTCAGAATATTACCCGGAAAGGCATAAAACCATTAGAAATTTACACCACTTCTCAGTTTCTGACTTTATATTATAATACCGGAGCAATAGATGCCGCCGGTTTCGCCACGTTTGTAAATTATTTTCGCAGGACTTTAGAAGTACAAAGCACCAAAAAAATCAATGAGATAATCTTCCAGTTTGATGCCTTTTTTAGAAAAAGCCAGCTTTATTCTTCCAGTTTCAATAAAGTTTACGCTTTAAATGGCAGTTGCAATTTCAGGTTTTTTGAAAAAAAGCAAGATTACTTTATCCCATTGGAAACTCCAAAAACTCCTAAACCTGTTGAAACAGAAGAAGAAGATATTGGCTGGGGCGACAACACACAAGAAGAAGAATACGATCCCTGGAATGATCCCAATCTGGAAGTAAAACCCAATGGTATATCAGATGAATATCAAATTGCTAAACTTCCCTTGGTAGAAGGTATAGTTGCAGTTTTTCAAAGTGTTTCGCTGGCTTTGGTAAGCCCTTCTGACTCAATCATAATCAAAAACACTACAGGAGGTTATGACTTTGTAAATGGTATTTTTATAGGTGAAAAAGGACAAATAGACTGGATAGCAGATTCTGACCAGGCCTCTGCCCGATTAGAAAAATACTATTTCAAATCGATAACAGGGCGTTTTTTCGCAGATAAGGTGCAATTTGAGCATCAGGAACATCTGATGGGTACTATCCAGGGTGTACTGGAAATAAAACTAGAAAAAAGAGGATTGGGGCAAAAATCAAGCTACCCCAGATTTAAATCTTATAAGAATGACGCAAAAATTAAAATCAACTATCCCTTTTATAACTATTCCGGTGGATATTCGCTTGTTGGTTCGATAGTTTCCTCGCAATCAATTCTTGAGCCCTTTTCTAAATTAATCATAAACAAGAGTCAAAGAAATCAGTTTGAGGTTATTGGCCGGAATTTTTATTTTTCAGACACCCTGATCAGGTCTGACAAGGTAAGTTTTATGACCAAATTTGGAAAAGATTCGGTAAGCCATCCTGCCGTAAAAATGGAGTTTGACTTGAAAAACAACCATTTGCAGCTTAATAAACTTGAAAAAAGTGGATTTAGGAACAGCATGTATTCTGATACTTTCCATCAGGTAGATATTAAAAGCGACGCCATGTCTTGGGATTTGGCTGGAGGCAAAATGAATTTTTATATAGTTGCCGGAAAAGCCGAAATCGAGGCCGTATTTGAATCATTCGATTATTATAACCCCGATAGAATCAGAGCCCTGAGTGCTGCGTCGGGCTTTAACCCTTTGATAGCCGCAGGAAATTTGGTAGCCCGCAAAAAGAAAAACATAATCACCATTGATGAAATGCAAGCCTTTACCCGCAAAGAGCGTTTTCAGGTGAGCAATGGCATGCTTATTGGCAACCAAATGGGATTCTTTGATTATGACCCATTCACCAACACCTACCGCCTCAGCCGAAAAGGTGAACATTATTTTCTGGCATTTCATGGTAAAAAAGATTTCGACGACCTGGTCCTCACTTCCATTTCTTCAGGAGGAAAAACCTCTGGAAATGCTTCAATTGACCTGGAATCCAAATCCTTGGATATCAAAGGTGCACAGGATTTTAAACTTTCAGATTCTCTTGGAATCAGTTTTGTTCCTACCGATAAAAGTATGAAAGTGGTTGGCAATAAAGTTTTCTCGTTTGAAGGCAAAATCGTTGTTAAAAACTTTAAATTCTTTGGTGATTTTGAAGTTGAATATGAAAAATTCCTTGTTAAACTCAAAAGGATAGATTCTATCACTTTCATTCCTTTGGAAATTTATAAAAACGGAGGGAAGACCGAAATAGGGGGAAATTTTAAATATGGAACTACCGGAGTGTTGTATCTGAATAGCCCCAACAATAAATCTGGCCGTAAAAATCTTTCCGAATATCCTAAACTCGACATCCCGGGTGGGGTTCTGGTATATTTTAATGAAAAAGGAAGACGGCAGAAATTTGAAAAAGAGGTATTTTTCAAAGCCACTTCAATCAATATCGACAGCCTCAACTCGACCAACCCGGCTTTTGCGGGAGTTTGGCAATCAGGAGGGATTTTTAAGCCTATCAACGAAAATCTGGTGGTAATGCCTGATACCTCGATGGGGATATTTCACCGGGCAAAATTCCCATATAAACTTTATGACACTGAGTCTCAATTAAAACCGAGCACTGAAATCTCTTTAAACAGATCAGGTATAAAATCGGCCGGTGAAATCACACACCTGGCAGGAAAACTGATTTTAAAAGAGGTGAAATTCTATTCTGACAAGGTTGTTGGAAATGGAGAATCCGGAAAAATCATTGAAACAAATTCAACCTCGGGCGTTTTCTATCCTGATGTAGCCATCAACGAATTTAACATGTTCTGGGCACCGGCTGAAGACAGCATGGCCGTCAGTTCCAACAAAGGTTTCAGTTTTTACAATGGTACTTCAACACTTAAAGGGGCCATTGTTCTTAAAAAACCCGGACTTTTTGGTGACGGTAAACTTGACCGTCAGGATTCCGATACCCAGTCCAAACATTTCAAATTTAACCGGGCGGGCTTTTTGGCTGAAAATGCCACCTTTAACATCAAGTCAGCCGATAATCCCGAAAGACCCATTTTTTCAGGTAAAAGAGTGGGAATTGATTTTTCTGTCCAAAAAAATATTGTGGGTATAAAATCACAAAACAACGACCTGGATGGCAATCTCAACTCTACGCTTGAGTTCCCGTATTCTGCCTATTCCACCACCATCGATAATGCTACCTGGAATATAAAAGAAAAGAAAATCACAATGGAAGGTGCTTTGGAATCTTCGCTTTTCACTGCCACTTCTCAAAACCAATATGGCCTGAAATACTACGGTACGGGTGCATTGTATGATATACCCAATACCAGTTTAAACATTACCGGAGTACAGGAAATACACTCAGCCGATGCAGCCATTTTACCGCCTGATGGCAAAGTTTTCGTTAAGAAGGATGGTACTTTGGAGTCTTTTACAAAAGCTAAAATCATTACTGACACCCTCAATCGCTACCATACACTGACCAATGCCACAGTTAAAATCAACTCCAGGTTATCATTTGCCGGAAATGCCGACTATCAATATGTCAATGTCAGTTCTGATACCTTTAACATCAAACTTGGTAATTTTGAATTTGCCGAATTGACAGCCGACGGACAAATGTTAAGTACAAAAAGTTCAGGAAAACTATCTACCATAGCCAGAGCAAAAATTACTGAAAAAGACAGCGTTTTTCTTTCTCCCAAAATGCTTTACAAAGGAGAAATCACCATGCTGGCACCATTTAAAAACCTGGCAATGAACGGTCAGGTATTGCCCGACCTGAAAAAATATCCGATGTTTGGTGGTTCCTGGATTAATTATAAAGGCAATAAATCAGAGGCTATCAGTATCAATGTGGACGAAACCCTGCGAGATGGAGGTAAACCTCTGTGGGTAGGCTTGCACATTAAAGACGGGGCTATGATGGATGCCCTCTATCCTACTTTTCTTTCAACAAAAATTTCAGGCGATGACCTCGACATATTTTTAGCTACAGGAGTTTTTAAACGTGATGAACCCAACAAGAAGTTTGTGGTGAGTGCATCAGACGAAAGCCAAATCGCCAACCGCTATGAGTTTTACGACGACAGAGGCATAATAGCCCTGGAAGGGAAATTTAATCTCCTGGGTGCTCCTACCAAAATTTTTGAAACTGTCGGTATTGCCAATATCTACATGGATTCGCTCAAATATCAATTTGCAACCATGATGAAGCTGGACTTCCCCCTTTCGATTCCTAATACCCAAAAACTAGGTCAAAATATCGTTAAAGCCAATCTGGATGCTGGAAACAGTGATGCTGCTATTGAACCCGATTCTCCGGTGTTTCAGGCAAAACTTAATCAATTTGTTGGCAGAAAAGATGTCGATTCTTATGCATCAAAATCTGCGAAAGAGCATATGCCTTTGTTTAAGTTTTCCAACAAATTCCTGAGCACCATGGTGATTTCTGACCTAAATCTCAAATGGAATCGTGTAACCAACGCTTACTATAGTGTGGGCAAAATTGGAATTTCAAATATTGGAGATGTGGATATCAATGCCAAAACCAACGGCTACGTAGAGATTGTAAAAAGTCCGCAAACCGGAGATGAGATTCACATTATGATAGAGATTTCACCTGCGAGTTGGTATTATTTCACCTATAAATCAGGTTCTTTGGGTGTGACTTCATCAGATGAAGAAATCAACAAGCTTCTTGCCGGCCCGGTAGGAGGAAAAGAAAAGAAATCAGAAGTGGAGTTTTTGGATTTGGCTCAGGCTCAGAAATTTAGAAAACAATTTTTGCAAAAATACAGAGGTATCAAAGAAGATGAAGTGGTGAAAAAACCTGTAAGCTCAAAAGAAGACCCTGCGACACCTGCCAAAAAAGCACCCGTTAAGAAAACCGAGGAAAAAGAAGGTTTCTAGAAATGATTGATTATGAGATCAATAAGTAGTTTTACGGAAATAACCACCTAAAATCTGATCTAACTTTAATTCTACGTTATTAGGTTTCAAAGGCTCTAATTCTTGTGAATTTCTCTGATAGAAAGCCAGGTTGGAGTTCTTTACGTCGATAATAAAGAAAACATTGGTAAAATTAGCTTTATAGGGTACAGGAATGACCCTTCCTCCTGTCAGCAGTCCAATGCCAATGCCTTTGGCGATTTGCATACCAAAATTACCCTGTTCACGGGTAAATCCTTTCGAATAAGCTACAAATAAATATTGTTTGTCACTGAGCCTTAAAAACTCTAATAATTGACTATTAGGTTTATAATTTTTAATTTTCTTCTTTTTTTCAACGTCAAGAATAATCCTAAACAATTGGTTATCAATATCATATTTGACATCTTCGTCGAAAATTTCAAACTTATTAAATTTCAGATCCGATTTTAGAGCAATCGGAAGCTTACTTTCAAAAAGTAACCTAAGGGAGTCAGAAAGAAAAGGGTTTAACCTGGCTATATTTGCTTTTTCAATCAAAGAAATCTTGCTTGGAAGAACATAAAATTCCAGTTCTTTAATATTATCCGGATCCAATTTTGACTTTTGAGGAACAGTAGTGCCACAGCCAACCAGGCCCAATCCGGCAAAAATTGTTGATACAAAAACAATTAAAAGTCGTATTTTCATTTTTTAATTATTTCGTGGAAAATAATATTATTAAGTAAAAAAACTAATCTGGTGTGGGCAGGTTATTTTTTCTCAAAATCTGTAACCTCGTAAAAACTCTTCGGTGCTCATGCGTTTTTTACCTTCCAACTGAAGATGTTTTATACCCGCAATAGCATCAGCACATTTTATGCCAAGTATCCTTTTGTGATCGGTAAAAAGTTCAAAATCAAATCCTTCAATTTTTGAAAGTTCTGCATTTAGTGAGTCAATTTTTCCCACTTCAAAAACCTTCAATTGCTTGTCACCCAACATGGTCCAGGCAGCCGGAAAAGGACTCATTCCTCTTACAAAATTATGAATCGTTTCTGCTGTTTGATTCCAGTCTATTCTGCAGGTCTCTTTAAATATTTTAGGTGCGGGTTTAAGGTCTGCCGAAAAGTCCTGAGGAGTACTGGGGTAATTCCCGTTTTCAATGGCTTTACAGGTCTTAACCATAAGATCAGCTCCAATCCACATCATTTTGTCATGTACGTCTCCAGCGGTTTCATTAGATCCGATTGGGATGCTTTCCGAAAATATTGTGTGACCGGTATCTATTTCTTTCTCAATAAAAAAAGTGGTAACTCCGGTTTCTTTTTCCCCATTGATAACGGCCCAGTTTATGGGGGCAGCACCACGGTATTGCGGCAAAAGAGATCCATGAAGGTTTATGGTACCTTTGGGTGGCATTGCCCAAACTACCTCAGGAAGCATCCTGAAAGCCACCACCACTTGCAGGTCGGCATGATATGAGGCTAGCTTTTCTACAAATTCTTTATTTTTTAGTTTTTCAGGTTGAAGTACATCAATCCCTTTTTCAACAGCAAACTTTTTTACGGGCGACTCGCTCAGTTTTTGACCCCGGCCCACCGGTTTATCAGGGGCAGTCACTACAGCAACTACCTCAAATCCAGACTCAAGCAGCCGCTGCAAAGTAGCAACTGCAAAGTCTGGGGTACCCATGAATATTATTTTCAAATTATTGAATTTCAGAAATTTAAAATACTAAATCAGAAAAACGTAAAGGCTTTTAGAAAAAAGAACCGACACCCTTCCTCAACGCATACGGTCGGCATCTTTGACTAATTTCTCGTCTCTTTTGATAAACCTGTTGGCTAACAGATTGCTCACCATGGCAACGAATGCGGCCCAGGTACCAAAGGTATAACTACCTTCACCTGTTCCAAGTGGAAGTGCGTCTTTTTGAATATGATAAACCACCACAGCCAGAGCAGATCCCATAAAAAGCGAAATAATTGAGATTAAAAGTACCTGCTTTAAACGGTTCTTGTATTGAAAAATAGTATAAATTGTCAAAATCAAAGCCAGTCCGGCTAAAACCGCCACATAATATATTGGCTTGTCAATCAGTGCCATTTCTCCAGATTGATGATAAACATGGAAAGCGTTTACAGCCACTTTTTCGGTAGGGCCAATAGCTTTTACAAATGAATTGGTCCCCAAAAACACTGCTATGCTGGCAGCGGTAATAATTAAAAATATTGATTGAATTCTTTGAAGCATTTCGTTAATTTTTTTGCAAAATTAATACATATACCAGCAATTAAAAATAGAAATTTATGAGCGGGTTAGAGCGATTATAATATCAGAATATGATGGATATTCCAAAATCAAGGCATTTCTTTCTGCCATTTCAAAATCCTGAAAATCAAAACCCGGCGATACAGTACAACCTACCAAACCAAAACCAGAGGGCGATAATAGTCTGCTGGCAAACCAGCATCCGGCAGGCACTACGGCCTGAAACACCTCATCGTTTTCAGGGTTACTACCTAATAAAATCCGTTTTAGCTCGTTTTCAAAATAAAAAATCTCAATCGGTTCCCCATCGTAAAAATGCCATATTTCGTCAGATTTTATTTTATGAAAAGCCGAAAAATTATTTCCTGTAAGCAAAAAAGAAATGGAGGTACTGAAATTTCTTCCTTTGGGAAAATCAATTCCTGAATGATCCGAGTCAAAAGTTTCAGCTGACCTGTAGGTTTCTTTAAAATAACCACCTTCAGGATGTGCCACCAAACCAAGTTTTTCTACCCAATATTGAGCTGAATGCATAACTAATATTTATTTTATGCTTAAAAAAGCGTAATTTTAACCCAAATTTCCGGCAAATTAATGAGCAAATTCTCAAAAAAATACCTTTTTCTGATATTGATTTTAATCCTTGTTAATATTCTGGGATTGTGGTTATTTTTCAGAATTGACCTCACTTCTGACAATAGGTATTCGATTTCCAAACCCACAAAAAATCTTCTCAAATCACTCGACGACCAGGTAGTAATAAAAGTGTATCTTGAAGGCGAAGAGCTCAATGGGAGTTTTGAAAGACTAAAAAGGGCGGTTGGTGAAACGTTGGGGGAATTTAAAAATTTCGGGAGAAAGAATATTGATTATCAATTTATTAACCCCAATTCGGGTACCGAAGAGGAAAGAAAAGCAACTTTCGAAAAACTGCTTCAGAAAGGTATGCAACCCACCAACATTGTTGAGGCCAGAAATGGTAAAAGGTCGGAAAATCTTATATTTCCATATGCGACGGTTTGGTACCAAAACAAAGAGGTGACAGTTTTGCTTTTAAAGGCCAATCAAGCCGAAAATGCTCAAAGCAAACTTAACCAATCATACGAAAATATTGAATATGAGCTGGCCTCTGCCATTCAAAAACTTACCAATAAACAAAAGAAAAAAATCGGGCTTCTTTCAGAATTTACACAGTTAGAACCTGTAAATTTTGCTGGCTTAATTACTTCGTTACAGGAATACTACGATTTGTTTATCGTAGATGCCAAAACCTCTCCTAGCTTTTCAGGCCTGGATGCTCTGATTATCCCTAAACCCGACAAGCCTGTTGACGACAGCACCAAATTTAAGCTGGATCAATATCTCATGAGTGGCGGAAAACTGCTGTTTTTTGTAGATGGCCTAAAGGTGGACAACATAGGCCTGGAAGGTACTTTTGCCCAACCACTCAACATTAACCTCGACGATATGCTTTTTAAATACGGTGTAAGGATAAATAAGAATATTGTAAAAGACGGGCTCAACACAGCGGTGATTCCGATGGTTGTGGGCAACATGGGTGACAAACCCAATATTCAACTGATGCCTTACCGGTATTTTCCGCTAATTAACAATTACGGCAAAAGCCTGATTACTAAAAACATAGATATGGTTTATACCAGGTTTTCTGCAAGCATTGATACTGTAAATGCAAAAGATGGACTTACAAAAATCCCTTTGTTACTCACTTCTCCTTACACCAAAATCCTCAATGCTCCGGCCTTAATTACATTTAACGAAGCCAGAACAGACACGGATGAAAAAGAATATCAATCAGGGGTAAAAGTGATTTCATATTTGATTGAAGGTAAGTTTAAGTCATTGTATCAGAACCAGTTTACCCAAAAAGTTTTGACAGAATCACCCGAGACCAAGATACTGGTTTGCTCAGATGGCGATTTGATAGTAAATGAAATTGACAAAAAAACCGGGAATCCACTTCCCTTGGGTTTTGATAAATATTCACAACATCAATATGGAAATCAGGACTTTGTCTTAAATGCCCTAAATTATCTTACTGATGAAAAAGGATTGATAACTTCCAAAACCAAAAGCATAGGTTTGAGACCCCTGGACCAACTAAAAGTAAAAAATGAGAGAGTAATGTGGCAAGCGATCAATATTGTAGCTCCATTGGTTCTTTTAGGCATAATCGGCCTCTTGAGGTTTTGGTGGCTGAAGAAAAACTATGCTTAAGACTGAATTTTTGCCTCTCTTATAAATTTTACTCTTCTCAAAAATTATTTTTTGTTAATAAAAAATACTGTCCATCTGTAAAAAAGATTTAAGAATCCTATAAAAAGACTTCTGAGAATTCCACTTTTAGCTATTTGTTTAAAAATCTGACCTTTAAATAAGTTTGGAATGCCAAATACCTGAAAAATTGATAATTTAGCCTTCTAAATAATTCACAATGAAAAGAATTTTGTATTTCACAATTTTCCTGGGAATTAGCCAAATTTCGATAGCACAATCCTTTCTATTTACTGAATTTGGCAACACAATTTTGCTCAGGCCAAATCTGGGTTATGAATTCCGTAAGAAAAATCATGCGTTTGGCATTATCTCTCGTTATCAATCCAATTCATTTATATGGGTTACAGAATATCCCGGATTAGCCAAATCTAGAGGTGCGACTATTGATATTTTCTACAAAAAATACTTCAAAAAATATCTGTATTTTGAGACAGATTTCAGATTTCAGAAGTATTCAGCACCTGACTTTATTCATGGTTGGCAAGGCGGCTCACTCTATAATTCCAATACCCGATTTGGGCCAATTTTAAGGATTGGGGCATATACCGGAAATCATAAAAGGATGCCACTTGATTTTGGGCTTGGTTTAGGGTTTTTATATGGTCAAAAAAACATGTGGATTAGTGATAGTCAAAAATTTACGCCAGATAATAAAAGCGAAAAAACTTTAGAAGAACTAAAAAAAGAATTTCCAAAGGAGAAAGGACTTAAGTTTGGTTTTTATCCTCAAGTACAATTACGATGGTTTTTCAGGCTGAAAAAGAAATAATTTTTTAACTTTATCAAAAAATCATCATCAAGAATGAAAAAATTCTTAACCCTGACCATTTTTCTCTTTACGATTAGGTCTTTTGCCCAAATTGATACCAAAGAAAATTATACCAAAATGCAGGCCAACATCACCATGCGTGATGGCGTGAAACTATTTACCAATATCTACATCCCAAAAGATGCATCGACTACTAATTCATATCCAATTTTAATGAACCGAACCTGCTATTCGATAGGATATTACGGCAAAGATGAGATGCCTGCAGTGATGCACTCGCCTTCGTTTACCAGAGAGAAATTTATATTTGTAGAACAAGATGTTCGGGGCCGATATATGTCAGAAGGCACCTGGACCAATGTGACGCCACAGGTTAATCCCAAAACGAAACCTACCGACGTAGATGAGTCGAGCGACACCTACGATACCATAGATTGGTTGGTAAAAAATGTCCCCAATAACAATGGACGGGTTGGTATTCATGGCATATCTTATCCCGGCTTTTATACGGTAGTTGGGGCTCTTTCAGGTCATCCGGCTTTGAAAGCGGTATCACCGCAAGCACCTGTTACAGACTTTTTCTTTGAAGATTTTCATCATAACGGTGCTTTTACACTGGGTTATGGCTTGACTTTCCCTGTTTTTGGTGTTCAGAATCCGCAACCGACTTCCGACAACTGGTTTAATTTTCAGTTTCCGGAAATTAAAACCAAAGACGGCTTCGAATGGTATAAATCGATGCAGCCGCTGAGCAAGTTTTCAGAGCAATACAAAGACAATTTCTTCTGGAACGAAATCGTACAACACCCCAATTATGATGATTTCTGGAAAAAACGAAATACCTTGCCTCACCTGAAAGCAGCCAAAAATCTCCCAGCTTTTATGACAGTGGGTGGCTGGTTTGATGCCGAAGACCTATATGGACCTCTAAATGTGTATCAAACCATAGAAAAAGCACATCCCGACAACTACAATACGATTGTGATGGGGCCATTTGGCCATGGGGACTGGGCTAGGGAGTCGGGTCATCATTTTCATTCCAATGTGTATTTTGGGGATAGTATATCAACCTTTTACCAAAGTCAGATTGAACTGAAGTTTTTTAAGCATTTTCTGAAAGGTAGCGGAGACAAGAATTCCGGACTTCCAGACGCCTATATGTTTGATACCGGAAAGAAAGCGTGGAAGACTTTCGAAGAATATCCTTCCAAGAATGTTGAGAAGATAACTCTTTATCTAAATCCAAACGGAAAACTAGATAAATCTGATTCTAAAGGGGCTGCTGAGTATATTTCTGATCCCAAAAAACCGGTCCCCTATACCGAAGACCCTGACCAGATTCTCGGATTTTCACCACGCCGATATATGAGTGAGGATCAGCGATTTGCGTCAAGAAGAACAGATGTTTTGACTTTTGAAACAGACGAACTTTCGGAAGATATTACATTAACCGGCAGCATCATGACTCATCTCAAAATCAGCACCACAGGTACCGATGCCGATTATTTTGTAAAACTCATCGATGTATATCCAGGTGATGAACCCAACAGTGAGTTTGCCAGCAACTGTACCACCTATGGCGGTTATCAGCAGATGGTACGTAGTGAAGTAATGCGGGCGAGATTCAGGAATTCGTTTTCAGAGCCCAGCCCTCTGAAAGCCAACACCTTGACCAACATAGATTTCAAGCTCCAGGATGTGCTGCATACGTTCAAAAAAGGCCATAAAATTATGGTGCATGTGCAGTCAACGGCCTTTCCACTGTTTGACATTAACCCTCAGAAGTATATTCCCAATATCTATCAGGCAAAAGAAAGTGATTTTATAAAAGCAACTCATAGAGTTTTTGGAACGAGTAGTATTGAGGTGATGAGGTTGAAGGAATGAGTAAAATATTTTGTGAGAATGTTAAAGAATTTAAAATGGAGAGCCTTTCAGTTTCCTTTAAAAATTATTTTTTCTTTTTTCCATAATGGCATTTTTGAATAATTCCTTTGCCCAATCCTTCCTCCAAACTCAACTCCAATACGAAAGAGTGAAGGATTCTTATGAGGAAAAAAGGAAATATATTGAAGAATTATTGAAAGAAAAGGGATTTGAAAATAAGCCTTTTCAAATTTTTATCAGGGCTTTTAAACAAGAAAAAAGCCTGGAGTTGTGGATAAAATCAGGAAAAAGCTCAGAATTTTCTTTGCTGAAAACCTACAAAATCGCTGCTTCCTCGGGAATTTTAGGTCCAAAAAGAAAAGAAGGCGACCTGCAAGTCCCTGAAGGTTTTTACCACATTGATCGTTTTAATCCACTAAGCTCTTACTATTTGTCTTTGGGCATAAACTATCCCAATGCTTCGGACAAAAAACTTAGCGATAAAAAGAAGCCCGGAGGCGATATTTTCATACATGGCTCTGATGTGACTGTGGGCTGCCTGCCACTTACCGACGATATGATAAAAGAAGTATATTTTATCGCTGCCATGGCCAAAAACTATGGGCAAATAGAAGTACATATTTTCCCATTCAAAATGGAGAAACTTGAGGATTACAAAACCAATCCAAACTTTGTTTTTTGGCAAAATTTATCTCCAGGCTACACTTTTTTCGAAAAAAATCATAAACTTCCAGCCATAAAAGTGGTCAAAGATGGAAAATATCGCTGGTAAGGTTCGGAAAATCATCCATATCGACATGGATGCGTTTTTCGCTTCGGTAGAGCAGCATGATAATCCGGAGCTTCGGGGAAAGCCGGTCGCCGTTGGAGGAAGTGCCGAACGGGGAGTAGTGGCTGCGGCTAGTTATGAGGCCAGGAAATTTGGAGTGCGATCAGCCCTGCCCTCTAAAACCGCGAAGAGACTTTGTCCAGAGCTTATTTTTGTAATGCCCCGTTTTGACAGATATAAAGAAATCTCAGGTCAGATCAGAGAAATATTTGCTGAATATACCGACCTCATCGAGCCACTTTCACTGGATGAAGCCTATCTTGATGTGACCGAAAATAAAAAAGACATTAGCTCCGCCACCCAAATCGCTACTGAAATCAGACAAAAAATATTAGAGAAAACGGGTCTAACGGCATCGGCTGGAGTCTCTTACAATAAATTTCTGGCAAAAACTGCCTCAGATATAAACAAACCCAACGGCCAATGTGTGATAAAACCTGCTCAGGCCGTTGCTTTTGTGGAAGCACTTCCCATCCATAAATTTTTTGGAATCGGTAAAGTAACTGCCGAAAAGTTAATCCAAATGGGCATCCTGACCGGAAAAGAACTGAAAGTGCAAAGCCTGGAATTTCTGGTAAAAAACTTTGGTAAGGTTGGTAAATATTATTTCGAAATCGCTCGTGGGCAAGACCATCGGGAAGTGAGTCCCAACAGAGAGAGTAAATCGATTTCGGTAGAAAATACGTACTCCAAAGACCTGGAATTGCTTTCCGAGATTTATCATGAACTTTATACCCTCACCGAACAGCTACTGAAAAGAGCAGGAAAGCAGGGTCTTTTTGGGCGGACTTTGGTGCTAAAAATAAAATATGCTGATTTTGAGATTATTACTCGCTCAAAAACTACTACAAAAGGGTTTTCAAACAAAGAAATTATCAACCAGGCCGTCGAGAAATTTATTGAAAATCTGTTGCCATTTCCAAAAGGAATACGGCTGATGGGCCTTGGACTGGCCAATCTTTATGAAGAATTGCCATCCTCAGGGCAATTGACATTGGACTTGTAGGTTATTTGGCTAAAGCCTGACTTTTATGCTTGTTCTTTAGACAAATGGGCTAAAGCCCATTCCAATTAATGGTTAATTTATCATTTTGAATATTCAGAAGAATAAATACAATGCTCAGGGCAGCTGACTTTGGACATATAGATTATTTGGCCAAAGCCGGATTCTTTTAGTTTATTTCTATTAAAATGGGCTAAAGCTCATTCCAATTAATAAATACATGCTTCAGGATAGCTCACTTTGGACTTGTAATTTGTTTGTTTACAGATATTTATCATTTTTCACAAAAGTAAACTTACGCAAATAGCTCTTTCAGTTTTTTCTCTCTAAACTCAAATATTCCTCTAACCTTCTTATCGACAAAAAGCCAGCCTGCAATTTTCCCAAAAATCCATTTTCCGATATCATAATGCAAGATGTCAGTCATCAAAACACCTCCATCTTTTTCTTCAAAATGATGCTCATGATGCCAAATATTATATGGGCCGATTCGCTGCTCATCCACAAAAAACTTATTCTCTTTTACATGTGTAATCTCTGTAACCCAATCCAACGGAATGTTAAACATGGGCGAAACTTGGTATCTAATCATCAGCCCTTCGTACATCTTTTGAGGGATATTTCCCAAAATCTTAAAAGTCATATCCGCTGGTGTAATCTCATTCAGGTTTTTTGGAGATGAAAAAAAATCCCAGGCATCGGTAAGACTCATGGGTAAAAACTGTTGTACTTCCAATCGCTTCATTTATAAATCTTTTTTAGAATATTAATTTTTCAAAAACTCAGTCTGGAAATAAAACCATATTAATGTCGGAAAGTTTAGAAATATATATTTTCAAGATTAAAAAGAAATCGATTCAAAAGGCTAAAAGGTCGAAAAAGGCAATACTATAGTCCATATTTAGAAAGCAGTTTCAGAAATAATTGTATTTTTACTAAAATAAATATGACAAAAATGGAAAACGAAATACAGAATGCCTCCAGAAGGAGTTTTTTAAAAAATCTGGGCCTCACTGCCGGAATAGTCGCCGGAGGTTCAAAACTTTTTGCCGGGCCAGCAATTCTGACTGATTTATACCAAAAAGGTTCATTGATAAAAGGCGTTCAGATAGGCGTTATTACTTATTCTTTCCGAGAAATGCCCGACCAGAGTTTGGAGGCCACTTTGCAATATATTCTTGATAGCGGTTTAAGTGCTACCGAACTGATGGGTGACCCCGCCGAAGTCTTTGCAGGTAAACCAAAAAATCCGGTGGATTTCAGAACTTTATTCCCTCTGATGAGAAAAAGAAGAGAAAAACAGCCAATGACTGAAGAAGAAACCAAAAAACTGGATGAAGCCGATGCTCTGATGAAGAAATACAGAGCCGAAGTGAAAAAATGGCGTAGTTCTGTATCTTTCAATAAGTTTGAAGAAGTTGGTAAAATGTTTAAAAAAGCAGGGGTAAAAATCTATGGTTTCAAGCCTGATGCTTTCGGGAAAGATAATTCAGATGAAGAAGTTGCTTTTGGTATGAAAGCCGCAAAAGCTTTGGGTGCCAGCCATGTTACTTTGGAACACCCGTCTGATGATAACCAAACGCTAAGATTGGGGAAACTGGCCGTTAAATATGGCGTAAAAGTGGGTTATCATGGTCATGAGCAACAAACACCCACTTTCTGGGATACTGCATTGGCACAAAGCCCCGGCAATGCCATGAACCTTGACTTTGGTCATTTTGTGGCTGCCGGAAATACTGAACCATTGGATTTTGTTAAGAAAATGAACAAAAACATTGTGAGCATGCACATCAAAGACCGCCAAACTCCGGCTAATGGCAAAGGCAACCTGCCCTGGGGTACTGGAGATACTCCTTTGAAAGAGCTTTTGAAACAAATGCAGACTGGTAAATATGCCTTCCCGGCTACTGTGGAGCTGGAATACAAAATTCCAGAAGGCTCTAATTCGGTAAAAGAAGTTCAGAAATGTCTGGAGTTTTGCAAAAATGCACTTAGCTGAAATTTAATTTCTATTAAAAATAAACAAAGGGCTTCGGCTCTTTTTTTATTTCAAAATCCCACTTTCTAATACTATTTTCCTTACCTCGGCTTCAAAATAGTAACTGATACTAAAATCGTCAAAACACTGATTTTCAAGAACAATTATGCTAGTTTTGGTTTTAGGATAATATAAATTCACAGAGGTGAATCCTTGTTCGGGTACGATGCCTGTATGGCCAAATTCAGTGATTTCAGATTGATCATTTATCCTGATTCCGTATCCGTAGCCAATTGCTTTTTCACCAAAAACATCGTGTTGAGCCAGGATATCATACGAAATCATTTTCTGATAAGATTGTGGTTTTAAGAGTTTTCCATTATGGAGTTTTTCGTTCCAAATTACCAAATCAGAAACGGTAGAAACCAGGCCGGCTGCCGGAATTCTATCTTTTGGAATGATGTATTTTGAAACCTCTTCTCTTTTTTCTGAAAAATGAAAACCATTAACCAGAGCATTTTGAATAGCACTATTGGGATATCCAGAATTTCCCATTCCACAAATGCTAAACAATTCATTTACAACATTTTCGTATGTATTTTTTGTAACCGCCTCCACAATTTTTCCCAAAAGAATATAATTCAAATCGGTGTATTTAAATGTAGAACCGGGTTTTGTAGCCAACGGTTTTTCTAAATTTACTATACCGGAAGTATGATTGAGCAATTGATGGATATTAACCGAATCCGCCCATTTTTGTTGATAATTTGGTAGATAAGTACGAATATTTTTTTGTAAATCTATTTTTCCTTTATCCACTTCTCTCAAAACCAAAACTGCCGTAATTTGCTTACTGTTAGAGAGTAAAACAAACTTGCTGCCTGGATTAAGCTTTTCATTATTTTCCGATTTTGCTAAACCTACAGCATTTTGATACAGCGTTTTACCATTTTGAGAAATCATAACAACGCCATTAAATGCCCGAGGTTGCGTTACATTTAATAGACTATCAATTTTTTCTTGCAAATGGGTTTGGGCTAAGGAAACATTTGCAAAAACACTTAAAACAAAAATTATAATTTTATTCACAATCTATTACTTTTAAAAACCAAATTCCAGCGTTTCGGCATCAATTTTCTCAACTTTTCGCCCCATTTTTTTCTGAATAATATAAAAATGATGCTCCTCCTCGTCAGTAACCAAAGAAATGGCTTCTCCGCTGGCCTTGGCTCGCCCAGTCCGCCCAATTCTATGTACATAATCTTTGGGTGAGCGAGGCAATTCGTAATTAATCACAGTCGGAAGTTGAACAATATCAATACCTCTCGAGGCGATATCTGTGGCCACCAAAACAATGACATTGCCATTTTTAAAGCCACTTAAAGCCTCACTACGAGCACTTTGTGATTTATCGCTATGGATTGCTGAGGCATTTATTCCGTTTTTCTTGAGTTTGGCCACCACATTGTCGGCAGTGCGGGTACTAGATACAAAAACCAGCACTTGCTGCATATTTTGAGATACAATCAGATGACGTAAAAGTGGTCCTTTTTTCTCGGGTTTTACAATATAGGCCGTTTGTTTTATCAAATCCAGATTCAACACTTCCGGCTCAATCTCAATGATTTCGGGCTCATGCAGCACCGAAGATTTTATTTTGTCCAGCTTGGGGTCAAGGGTTGCCGAAAACAACAGATTTTGTCTTTTCGTAGGAATCAATCTCAGAATGTCAGCCATTTCGTCTTGAAATCCCATATCAAGCATTTTGTCGGCTTCGTCGAGTACCAATATCTCTATTTTACCCAAATGAATGGAGTTCGTCGAGACCAAGTCGAGCAACCTTCCAAGTGTTGCTACCAATATCTCGGTGTTTTTTAGTTTGAGCATTTGCTGGTTCAGCGGCACACCGCCATAAACCGCCAAATTTTTAGGAGCAATGGGTAAACCTGCTGAAAATGAAGTAAATACTTCGCTAATCTGCATAGCTAGTTCACGAGTAGGAGCCAGGACCAGTACTTTTAGATGTAAGTTTCTTGATGTTTTTTTTTGCTGAAAAAGCTCCAAAATGGGCAAAACAAAACTGGCAGTTTTGCCCGAACCAGTTTGGGCCTTGGCTTGTAAATCCCTGCCTTTCAGAATCACCGGAATGGCCTTCTGCTGAATAGGATACGGCTCAGCATATTCCATCTTTTCGATGGCATCCAGCAAAGGTTTAGATAGTCCGAGAGATTGGAAAGACATGTTTTGTTTTTTATGCAAAGGTAGGGCAAATTTTCAGGTGGAATCGCAGGTTTTTTAAATCAATATTGTTAATAAATATAATTTTTCAAACTAGAATAGCTAAGGAGATAGAGATCAAAAATTAAGAAAAAATTACAATTGTTAAGAGTTCTTTTTTATAAGTTGCTCTATATCATTTATATCTCTACTTCTTCCGGCTGCTTTTTTCGCTTCAATAAGGTGATGAAACTGAATAGTCCGAATTGCCAATCCGTTATCTTCAAAATATCTGGAACCTTTAAATGCCTCCTCGAAATCAAGGCCTTTGACTAATGTTAAGATTTCTATAGATACCGGAGGTCTGCCAAAAATAAAAACATCAAATTGTTCCGTATTGAGAAACTTATCATTAGTAAGATCAAACAATGGCATTCCAAAAAGCTTAAATGCGGACTCTAAGTTCAAATAATTCTCTTGAGTTGGTTTTACCCAAACATCTAAATCACCGGTTGTTCTGGCATAACCATGTAAAATTACTGAGTATCCTCCAACCAAAATATACTCGACATTCGCCTTATTCAAAGCTCTGATAAAATCCCTGAAATCATCATTGAAAATATTTGCCATCAATCTCTTTTTCTCATTGAAAACACGGTTCTGTCCATTTTGGGAGGGTTATTCACATCATAACCATATACTATTGAGTTCAAATAATTCGCAGCTTCGAGTCTTTCCCGAACAGAAGCGTTGTGCCAATATTCTTTTATTCGCTCTTCGTTTTCTTCAAATTTTCCTGCCCAATGATAGCTTCTATCCATTTTCATAATACAATTTCCTTATGAGTAAGATTTACAAATGTCAAATAATTTTCTGAGAATAACAATACATCACATCACCGTCAAAACACTCTCCAATCCTACACCTCGTGATCCTTTAACTAGAAAATAAGTATTGGCAAAAGCCTTTTCTATCAGCCAGTTGTGGAGTGAAAACTTATCAGTAAAATAGTAGGCTTTGGGTAAATGAGCTAAGGCATGTTTCATGTTTTCGCCATAAAGCACTACAATCTCAAAATCTTGTTCTGAAACCAATTTGCCAAGGGCGGAATGTTCAGCTTGGCTGTATTCACCCAATTCAAACATATCGCCCAATATCACGACTTTCTTTTTTTCGGTCTTTAGATTCCCGAAGTTTTTCACAGAGGCCGCCATTGAAGATGGATTGGCGTTGTAGGCATCCATCAGGTACGAATTGCTGCCTTTTTCTATCACTTGCGAGCGGTTGTTATCGGGGTTGTAGTCGGCAATAGCTTGTGCCGCATCTGTGTGGCTTACACCAAAAAATCTGCCAACGGAAAAAGCCGTCTGCATATTGTCAAAATTGTATTTTCCGCCAATATGAGTAGTGTAAATATATTCACTTTCAGGTATTTGAAAAGAAACTGTAGGACTTTCTGCAGTCATTTTTAATGAAAATTCGTCTGCTCCATAGTAAACCACCAACATCATGTTTTTTTCTTTTGCCAATGAAACTACTTTTTCATCTGTCTGATTAACAAATGCCGTTCCCCTATTATTTTTCAAAAAATCAAAAAGCTCTCCTTTACCTTTTCTTACGCCTTCTTCTCCACCAAAACCCTCCAAATGTGCTTTGCCGAGATTGGTAATAAAACCATGTGTAGGCTCACAAATTCCGCAGAGCATCTCTATTTCTTTCTGATGATTGGCTCCCATTTCTATTACGGCCATCTCAGTGTCAGTGGGCATTTCGAGCAATGTCAATGGCACACCTATATGATTGTTGAGATTGCCTTTGGTGGCATGAACTCTAAATTTTTTACTTAAAACTCGGGTTAAAAGCTCCTTATTGGTCGTTTTCCCATTTGAACCGGTAAGGCCAATAACCGGAATATCAAAAGTTTTTCGGTGAAAATTGGCCAGTTTCTGGAGCGTTTCCAAAACATCATTAACCAAAATACATCTGGGGTCGGTAGCATAATTTTCTTCATCAATCACTGAGAAAGCAGCTCCTGCCTCCAAAGCCTGCAAGGCAAACTCATTGGCGTTAAATTTCTCCCCTTTCAAGGCAAAAAATAACTGCCCCGCTCCTATTTTGCGGGTGTCGGTGGTTACGCCTTTTGATATTTTAAATTTCTGGTATAATTCTTCTATCTGCATTTGCTCAATTTTTCAGCACCAAAGTTCTGTGTTTTTTAAGTAATTTCGTGAAACCTAATCAAATTTTTGTGTCAGAATATTTTACTGCATTTCTGGAAGCATCGGGACGGAAACTAAAAATCGAGTCAGATGAAACCGCTATTAAGGCCGTTTCGTTTGTTAATGATTTGGGAAAAGACTCCGAAACACAACCTGAAATTTTGCTTTCAGCCAAAAAACAATTGGCTGATTATTTTGCAGGAAAAATAAAGGATTTCGACTTAAATCTGGCACCAGAAGGTACTGACTTTCAGAAAAAAGTATGGGAATTTTTGTGTAAAATTCCATACGGAAAAACCCTTACTTATGCTGACATGGCCAACCGATTGGGAGACCCGAAGGTGATCAGAGCGGCGGCATCGGCCAACGGAAAAAATCCGGTAGGCATCATCATTCCCTGCCACAGAGTAATCGGAACCAACGGCAGTCTCACAGGCTATGCCGGGGGACTGGAAAACAAACGCTTTCTGCTTGACCTGGAAAACCGAATTGCCAATGGGGTGATGGATATTTTTGCTTAATTTTGGCAAATACAGTCATAAAATTAATTATGAAGAAACTAATTTTCGGAATTCTCTTTTTTCTAAGCCTTAATTCTTATGCCCAATCCGACACTATTTCGGTAGCTCAGGCAAAAGACTATATCAATAAAGAAGTGGTGCTGAAAGGCGTTTTGAAAGGTGTAAAGCCCTTTAAAGACCGAAACGGAAAAGATATTATTTTCCTGGATATTGATGAAACTTATCCCAATACTGCGATAGGTGTTACCATCTTTCCGGATGCTGTTCCTGAAGTAAAAATTGGACCGGAAGATATAGGACGCACCATTTTGATTTCCGGAATAATGCAGGACTTTCGGGGAAAACCCAGTTTGCCCGTAAGTGAAGGAAAGCAGATTTCCTGGAAACCATAAAAAAAGCCGGATTTCAATTTCCGGCCTTAAATTTTATAACTCTTTGATCCTGATTCTTCGGTAGGATACCACATCACCGTGATCCTGAAGGCCGATTTTCCCTTTTGAGAATTTACCGAAACCTTCCCAACCTTTAAACTTGCTGCCTTCTATCATGGTATCCCATTCTGAGCCGGCAGAAGGGTATGTCACGGCTAACTGGCTATTTTGCCAAACAGTCACCTGATTATTTAACTTCTTGATTTTAACCTTGTTCCACTCTCCTGCTGGCTTTGCTTTTGATGCGGTAGGGATAACGTCATACAGTGACCCTGCCTTACGATTGCCATTCTTTCCCTGCTTGGCATCGGGATGACCTTCATCATCCAAAACCTGAATTTCGGGGCCTGTCAGATAGGGTGTGCTGTATTTTTTATCCTCTACAACTCCATAAAAAATCCCGCTATTCCCTTTTTCGGCAATTTTCCATTCCAATTCCAATTCAAAATTTTCATATTCTTTGTCAGAAATCAGGTCGTTAACTTTAAATTCACTTTTTGCGGTTTTATCAAAAACAAACGCCCCGTCAACAATCTTCCATTTCTCGTTAACAGGCTCCCCCGGATGGTTGTAGATGTGCCAGTTTTTAAATGATTTTCCGTCTGTCAATTTTACCCATTTTCCTTTCTGAGCATTGGCTAATACTACTGAAAATAAAGCAAGGATTAATAAGATATTTTTATGTTTCATAATTTCTTTTGACTTCAATTTGGGCAATTTTCTACAATTTTAGCATTAAAAATCGAATTTCCCAAAGTACTAAAGCCAGGAGCCAATTCAATACTTTTTGAAGCCTCATAAAAAACAGAGGAATTATTCTCAATTTTTGCACCAGAGATGATTTTGCCAAAAGAGTATTGGTTTGAAGATTGTGTTATATTATTATCAAGTTGTTTTTTAGTTGTGACAATAATATCATCAATCCTTAGTTCTGCTCTGGCACCACTTGCTTCGTTGCCATAAAAATAATATCTCCACAATAATTGCACATAAGGCTTATTTAGTGTTTCCGAGGGTAATTTAATGTTTTCATACTGAAAATGATGGCCGGCAACTATATTCCTTTTGTACTCAATAGGTGAGCCGTTCTCGTCAAATATATCTTTGAAGTCAGAAAGATCCCCTACTCTATATTGTAATCTGATGCCATAACTTTTTACATTTGGAGCAATCGTACCCCCGACCCAAGAAATGAAAACTGAATCTTGATTAAGAGTGCTTATGGCAAGAACTATTCCTCCTAGTTTACCTGCAGGGTAACCGGTATTTCCTCCGCCCGTATTAACAAGTGAAATCCCTTGAGAACCCAATCCATTTATTCTTGTACTTTTAGTTAAATTATAAAAACCATAAGTTACTCCTCCCAAAGTGTCGGTTAATTTTGTTTCTGATTGGTTAGTATTTATTGGCAATAAATAATAAAATGCCATATTTGATGGGAAAACCCCGGAAGGGGAAGAAGATTGCCATTCACTAAATCTGTATCCACAAGCATTTAAAGTTTTGGCAATCGGAAAAGGGTTAGAAGACAACACATATTCTTCAAAAATTGCAATAAAACTTTTATTATTATCTAATGTTACAGTAATTGAGGCAGAAGTAGAAAAAATATTGTCATTTAGCAACCAGTGTTTAAACTTAAAGCCTTTTTTTGGAATCGCAACAATTTTTACGGGTATTGTCTTAAAGTAAATTCCCATCCAGGGATAGGGTTGTTCTGGTACCCCCGGTGTTGAAGGTAAAATATTGATGGTATTAATTTTAATATAGCCTTCTGAAGAACTTGAAACATTGATTTGTATAGTTCGTTGATCTTCTAAACCAAAATATTGAATTAACTGTTCTCTTTCTGCTTGAGGCCTGTAATTATAAAAATCAACCATAGATTGGACTCCACCATTCCACTCGCTTAAATTTGGCGTATTCCATCTATTTCCATGCTCTATAATTTCCGGATCATAGATACTTTTAAAGTTATTAATTATTGAAACTGTTCTATCCGGAATAAAATTCGTATTTAAAATATCTGCAAATCTTGATAAGAAATTATTTTTAAAAATTTGATTCTCCAAAAGTTTTCTAAATAAGAGCGTATATTCTGAATTTGAATTAATTAAACCTGCAATATTAATATCGCTAAAATTTTCTAGAGTAAGGTCTGTATCATATAGAATAAATCTAAATCTTCCATCGCTCGGGCCGACAAAGGCCTGATTAAACACTTTTACTTTTTTTCTCCATAATCTTACATTGTTACTGGGCCAGTCTCTATTTGAAACAAAAATATTTGAGATTTGATAATCTATAAAATTATCAATATCAAGAAAGTTTTTTACTGAATCAAAAGCTATATTATTTGATAAATCATTATAAGTAATAAAATTTATCATTGATTGATAAACACTCAAATCACCTTCATTTGCAGAAGCCCCAAAACTAATTTCGATTAAATCAAGACTATCTTTTGGTACATTAAACAATTCATTTAAATAATGTTCATCTATTCTTTCTCTAATATTGTGTATTCCCCAATATTCCCCATTTAGAAAAACTATGCTTGGTCTTGATTCCTGTTTTCCAAAATTCAAGCCATCCATAATTTTTTGATTAGCTACATCTTTAAATAATTGGATATCCCAATTATTTCCTGAGTTTCGCAATAATATATTTCTATGATTTCTATTTGGGTAATCAGAAAAAAATGGATAATTAAAATCTGTACCACCATAGATTCTTAGAGTTTTTCTAGGAAATGCTCTCGTACACCCTCCATTTATTGCCAACTCTACCGGACGATGTACCTTTATTTCTCCTTGATCAAAAAACTCAAAGAAACCTGAATACCTTGTTGAAAGCGAATAGTTTCCGGTAGCACATTCGTCGGTGGATGCACATAAAACACCTGGTGTGTAAAAACCTTTGAAGTAATCAAATAGTTTATCTTCATCTAAACTAATAGAAGTAATTGGTAGTGAATATTTATTATTATTTTCAAAAATAAAATAACTGTTTACCCCAACCTCTGACAAAGCATTTGGTTTATAGGCGATGGCTTTTACTACCGTACCTTTACTAACGGGCTGATTTGGAAAATAAAAGTTATTTGAATTTCTAATAAATGAAGAACTTTTATTAGAAATTTTATTGGGAAAATTTGACCGGTCTTCAATAGTAATTGGACTACTGTAAATAAATGTGTTAATTTGATCGCTTAACATTCCACCAAATAATTCATTTTTGTATTCATAGGTCTTACCATTAATATTGAGAGGATCAGGGTCAGAACCATCCAAAGTATAATAAATTATTGTGTTAGGATCATTGGAAGATATTCCTAATTCAAAGCTTGATTGGTAGATACCCCCAGAATGAGAAAAACTAGGTGGCGATATGATTGAATCATAAAAATCAATTAAGCTATTTTCACTATTAGGACTAGGTGTTTTAAAAAATTTCCAATTTTCTATGTTATTTCTATCTCGTCCATAAGAAATATTTTCTATTTGCCTTTGAAATCTTATGGAATCAACAAGTGTCACACCATCAGGGGCGAAAATTGCAATCGATTCCCCTTGTGCTGACAATCCCAAAACAATATGATTGGGACCTAAACTTGTGTTATCACTACAAATTAATGTTAGAAAACCATTTGGAGGTATTGTTAAAAGCCCAGGGGAATTAGGAAGTTTAACTTTTGTAGGAGTATTAAAATTGTCCGTAATAAAATATCCAGAAATATCAACAGGAAATTCTTGTGTGTTTTTAATCTCTATCCAATCGTAACTACTATTTCCTGCATAAACTTCCACCATGGAGTTAGATGCCATGAATTCATTTATAAATATTCCGCCAGGAGTAAATTGAAGGTAGTTTAAGGTAAAATCTAAAGATAAATCTGTACTTGAAATAGAATTTTGGTGCATTTCCACCGAAATTAAATTTGGCTGATTACTTAGTATCAAGTTTATGGGAATAGAAAAAGTTTTCCAAGTATTTTCATTTTCTGAAGTTAAAGATAGAGTAGAAAATAAAATCTCTCCGCTTGGGAGATTGTCCCTAAAAACTTCTATCCCATTAAAATAAACTACACAACCATAATCTATTTTGACACTTGCATTTAAATTGATAATATTTCCAGGAATTTGAACTTCTTTCCTAAAATAAGAAGTAATGTTTTTGTGTGTTAATGAAGACCCAAATCCAATAATGGTTTCTTCATCACCATCTCCATAACCTAATTCAGAATTGCCTGATTGCCAACCTGAATCATCATAGTTAAGGTTTTTCCAAGCTGAGGATCCGATTTCTCCATTATCAAAATAATTCCAAACATCACCTGAAGAAACTAAATTTGTCTGTGCTTTTGAACTTAATGTTAGGCTAAATAAAATAATTGCTAACCGGATCGTTTTATTAATTTCTGTGAAAAAAAAATTCATTTTATAAAAATATTAGTTCGTAGATACTTCAAAATTAGTGTACTTTTTGACTCACTTATGTATTTGTACTAAAAAAAATACGTTTTTTTATTATTTGGATTTGTAATAAATAAGCCCAATGTTTTTTACACAAAAAAACCTATTTTTACACTTCAATTAATATTTCTTGCAACCTCACATATGCTCCTCCCCTACTACAACCAAAACTACACAGAAGCCGGGCTTGATGAGGCTGGAAGGGGCTGTCTGGCCGGACCGGTGGTGGCTGCAGCGGTGATTTTGCCCAAAGACTATGAGCACCCTTGGCTCAATGACTCTAAGCAGCTCAACAAAGACCAGCGGCTGGAACTGAGAACCGAAATCGAAAAGAGTGCATTGGTTTGGGCGGTAGCTGAGGCCTCGAATATCGAAATTGACAAAATCAACATATTGAAAGCCAGCTTTTTGGCGATGCACAGAGCGGTGGAAAAGATTTCTGAAAAAATTATACCTGAGCACCTTCTGGTGGATGGAAACAGGTTTACACCCTATCCAATGATTCCGCATACTTGTATAGTCAAAGGTGACGGCAAGTTTCTTTCTATAGCTGCAGCTTCGATTTTGGCCAAAACCTACCGTGACGAATTGATGGAAAAACTTGCCGCAGAATATCCGATGTACAAATGGCATGAAAATGCCGGTTACCCAACGATATATCACAGAAAAGCCATACAGCAGCACGGCTTTACGCCTTACCACCGTATGACTTTCAGGGTGAGGGTTTGAAAAATCAAAAATTAATTTCCAAAATCACATTCCCAACCTATTACTTTTTGAACAACTAGAACACTTAAGAAACTTCGACAATTCTTCCCTTAGTACTGAAAATACTAATATTTGCTTTGGTCATATTGAAAACTGCCGATGGAATATTTAAAAGAGTATTAAATGATATTTTTTTGTACAAATATGATGGTATTGAAATAATGAATACAAAGCCAAGACCCGCTGTCAAATAAAAACTCGAGAACATAGGATTCCAAAATGTCAACTCTGAAAGATTGAGCATACCAATTAGCACCAATAGCATAATTCGGGGAGGCATGGCAAACTGCAACACTTTATTAAAGAAGTCAAAATTCCTATTTTTTAACAACTCAACCCAGCCTTTGATAAAATTGGCTTTAAGAAAATACATCTGAGCGGCAATCCATCTGGAACGTTGATTCATAAATACCTCAGAATTAGTAGCTTTTTCGTCAAGAAGATACACATCGTCCATATAATAAATCTGTTGTTTATCAATGAGCAAATCCAATTCAAGCTGTTTGTCAAAACTGGTTGAAGTGTCGATTTTTTGCATATATTTTTTAAACAAATCGTAATCCATCACCAAACCTGAGCTGGAAAGAGCCGAAGTCAAACCGGTATTGAAATGACCTCTTCTGAACACCGCATTGTTGATTTCCTCACTGATGGCGTCAAGAACGGCCATGGGTGTCTCCGGATTGTTGGCGATGCGGTGAGTTTGTATAATTTTGTGTCCACGGCCATAAGCAGCCTTGGTCATACTTATAAAAGCTTCGGTGAGATGATTGTCGGCATTAAGCAGTGCAACCAGTTTTGAAGAATTGTTCCAAATCTGAAGATTCTTCAGTGCCAGATTGATGGCCATTGCTTTGGAATTGTTTTCGAACTTCACTTTAACCACAGTAGTGTCAAGAGCGTAAAGCTTTTCCAGCGTTTCACTTTTTAGCGAATCGGCTATAACTACAACCTCATCTTTTTTACCAAAATCAGCTTGGGAAAGTATGTTTTTTACGGTTTCCAATATCCTGGCATCATCTTTATAAGCCGGAATAATAAATACCATTTCAGTTTCTGACGGAGTCAGTGCTTTTGAATATTCATTTGGCTTTTTTTTGAAAGCCATGATGGCAAAAAACAAAAGATATAAAACCGAAAGAGCGAAAAATATAAGGATAATATTCATATCAAATGTTTGATTTTTAAACGTTTTCTGATTGGAACAATGCCGGGAAAGTCTTGGCTACCAGTTTCATATCCATTTTCCAGTCATGATTTTTGGCATATTCGTTGTCAAGTTCCTGACGTTCTTCGGCCGACATCTCACCCCGTCCTCTTTTTGATACCTGCCAAAGGCCGGTTAATCCGGCAGGAGCCAAAAATCTTGCAGCAGCCTGGTCACTTGTAAGTTTCTCTGCTTCATACAGTGGAAGTGGTCTGTTACCTACTATCGACATATCACCTTTCAAAATATTAATCAATTGCGGAAGTTCATCGATACTGGTATTTCTCAGGAAATTGCCCAGTTTGGTAATTCTCGGGTCATCTTTAAATTTCAAATATGCCGACTCACCACTTTTCTTTTCCAGGAGGTGACCTTCACTTTGCCAACCTTCATCATTGATCAATTCACCTTCTTCACTTATCTTCTTTGCTTCTTCTTCTTGTGGTGCTGAGTACATATTAAGATGGCCCATGTTGGCAATCATTTTTTCGGCACCCACTTTCATTGTTCTGAATTTGTAGAGTTCAAACACTTTATAACCTGAGCCTATTCTTTTTGATAAGAAAAATACCGGCCCTTTAGAATCAATTTTAATCAAAATAGCCACTATCACCAGGAGAGGTGATAGGGCTAGTAATGCCAGTGACGACAAGAATATATCAAAAAGACGTTTCCTGAACGATGGAGCAGGATTTGGAACCGAAATTTGGTTTTGAAGATTAATGTTTTCAACTTTCTTTTTCAGAAAATCTGCATCTGACTTCATAATAAGTTTTTCGATTCTAACAGTGAGTTCTTCAGGGTGAAACGGCTTCACGATGTAGTCGTCGGCTCCTAAAGTAAGACACTCGATGCGGGTATTTGACTTTTCGTCTCCTGAAAGTACAATCAGCGGAATGCTTTTAAACTTCTCGTCATTTTTCAGAAAGCTAATAAGAGATTTACCGTTTTCGTTTTTAAGATACAAATCTGTCACGATCGCTTGCGGAATCACTCCTTTTTCTAATAATTCCTGTGCTTCCTTTAGAGAAGTACTTAAAAAAACATCAAATCGATCCTGTAATACCTGACTAAGTAATCCAAGTACAATTTCGTTGTCGTCAATTAATAAAATTTTGTTCTTCATGTTATTAAAAAAAGTATTTGCAAAACATTTTTCAAAATCATTGCCAAGTGTGCCATTTTTTTATAAATAACTCATTTTCAATATTTTAAAAAAATCAGAATCCTTACAATTTTTCCAAATTTTGGAATTTTGGTACAGTTTTTGGGATGAATTTTAAAAAACAAATTACCATGGAAAACGTGCAGACAATCTTTATTGTAGAAGACGACGCCTTTTACGGGGCTATGCTTGAGTATCACCTGTCACTCAATCCTGAGTACAGTATTCAAAGATTTGAAAACGGGAAATCGTTTTTGGAAAGCATGTATAAAAAACCCATGGCAATTACGCTTGATTATTCTTTGCCAGATATGGACGGCGAGACCATTCTTAAGAAAATCAAACAAGATTATCCTGAGATTCCGGTAATAGTCATTTCGGGGCAGGAAGATATTTCAACAGCGGTACAATTGCTCAAGTTGGGTGCTTATGATTATATTGTTAAAGACGAAAATACTAAAGAGCGGCTTTGGAATGCCATTTTAAAAGTAAAAGAAACCCACCAATTGAGGGAGGAAATATCGGTACTGAGAGAAGAGGTAAGAGAAAAGTATGAATTTAGTAATATTATTAAAGGTAACTCATCAAGTATTCAGCGGGTTTTTTCTTTAATGGAAAAGGCATCAAACAGCCAGATAAATGTTTCGATTTACGGCGAAACAGGAACTGGTAAGGAACTGGTAGCCAAGGCCATACATCACAATTCGGCGAGAAGCAAAAAACCTTTTGTGGCCGTAAATATGGCTGCAATACCTAGAGAACTTGTTGAAAGCGAGATGTTTGGTCATGAAAAGGGCTCATTTACGGGTGCTCAAAATCGCCGTATAGGCAAATTTGAAGAAGCTACCGGAGGGACACTTTTCCTTGACGAAATTGGTGAGATGGACCCTACCATGCAGGCAAAAATATTACGTGTGCTGCAAGAACAGGAAGTAGTGCGGGTCGGAGGAAATCAGGTTGTAAAAATAGATGTAAGAATAATTGTAGCAACACACCGAAACCTTGCAGAGGAAGTTCAAAAAGGAAATTTCAGGGAAGACCTTTACTATCGTTTACTAGGTCTCAACATACAGCTGCCTCCACTTCGTGACCGGGGCAATGACATCGTATTGCTATCAAAATATTTTATTGAAGAATTTATAAAACGCAATCGCCTTCCAAGGCTACAGCTTTCACAAGAAGCCTCTCAAAAACTAATGGGCTACACTTATCCGGGAAATATCCGAGAGCTTAAGGCAATTGTGGAGCTTTCGTGTGTGATGGCTATAGATGGGGTTATAACCGAAGAGGACATTACTTTTAACTCTATTAAACCCGAGGGAGCGTTTTTGCTGGAAGAAATAACCCTTCGGGAATACACCCGAAAGATAGTCAGTCATTTTTTAAAAAAATACGACGGGGATGTTTTGCTTGTAGCCGAAAAACTCGATGTGGGTAAATCTACAATTTATAACATGATAAAAAACGGGGAAATATAATAGAGGTAAGAATTTTCCAAAATCTGGAAAAGCTTCCATTTATTGAAAAATGAACAAATTCAAATCGCTAATTATAAACACTTTACAAATAGGCATGATTTCTGAATCACATATGAATAATAATTATTAAAATAAATATGTATTTCGAATCAATCAAAAATATCACCCAGTCAACACTTGAGCAGCTAAAGGCAGCTTCAGGTTATCATTTGGTTTTTGTAGCTGAGCATTCAGGGCACGAAGCTGAGGATCTAATCAAGCTCCTGAACCAAAACAATATTGATTTTTTTGGAGCCATTTATCCCACAATATTTATGGAAACCCATAATTATACCTCTGGTTTAATCATTATTCCTGCCAAAGGTGTAAAAAAAGTGGTTACAATTACCAAGTCTGATGAAGCAGTCAAAGAGCAACTGGGAGACATGTCACAATATCAGACAGCTTTTTTGTTGATTGATGGTCTCATGGACAATAAAGACGAGCTTTTCCGCAACATCTATAGTTTGGTCGGAACAAATATCAATATAATCGGAGGGGGAGCAGGGTATTTTACATTAGAGCAAAAACCCTGTTTGTTTACCAATGAAGGCATTTTTATGGATGGAGCCGTTTTGGCAATGATAGAAAACAAAAGTATGGTGGCCGTAAAACATGGTTGGGATATGTTTGCGGGACCTTTTATGGTGACTTCATCTGATAAAAACATCATTCAGGAAATCAACTGGCAGCCTGCATTTGAAATCTATAAAAGTGCAATAGAAGAAAAAACAGATTATAGATTTACTGATGAAAACTATTTCGAAATCGCCAAGATGTTCCCCATAGGTATTCACAAAGACGGCAAAGAATATGTGGTACGCGATCCTTATGTATTGCACGAAAACGGACATATCGAATGCATTTCCGATATACCTGAGAATTCGATGATATATATTCTAAATGGAGACCCTGATACACTGATTGATGCAGCACAGGAAGTAGCACTTTCTACTGCCGACAAAGACCGCGACTGTAAATGCCTTATGGTTTTTGATTGTATTACACGTGTGATGTATCTGGGAGATCGTTTTGAAGAAGAACTCAGCGTCATGAAAAACCTTAACGCTGGGGTGCCTCCTACCGTATATGGAGTTTCAACCCTTGGCGAAATCGCTTCGACCGGTTATGGTTATGTAGAATTTTATAACAAAACAATTGTAGCAGCAGCAATTTATTAGAATTAAAAATTATGGGAAGTACAATCAATTACGCCATTCTTCAGGAGTTTGCTTTATTGTATGAACTGTCACTTTCCGTAGGAAACTCACTTGATCTGCACAAAACCAGTGGCGAGTTTATGTCGGTGTTGCTCAGGCAAAAAAACATAGACTATGGAGCAGTATGGTTTGAAAACAAAGATTCGGAAGAAAACGGACAAACTACTTTTGATTTGATTTATTCTTATCCTGATTTTAGTTTTATTAAAAAACGGAAAACAATTAGTTCCGATTTTTACGAAAATATAAAAATTAATGGTAGTGAATTGATTGAAAATGAAGAAGATATAAAAGTTTTTTCTCACAACTCCAATGAACAAACCAAAGGCGACTATTGGATAATCAACCTACCTGATCTGGGTTTTATCAAATTATTTTTCAGAGAAAATAATCAATCAAAAACTGGATTTAACAAACAAACCGTAAAAAAAATCGCCAAGGTTATCCAGAAATTCAGCATCGCTCTTAAGTCTTGTCAACTACACAGCCGCATAATAGAAGAAACAAATGAAAAATTAAAATATCAGGCCGAAACCAAGAAACTGGCAATTGTAGCCCAAAAAACAGACAATGCCATTGTAATTACTGATACTTTTGGCAGAATAGAATGGGTTAACGAAGCTTTTACCCAGATTACTGAATACACCATTGATGAAGCAGCTGGAAAAACGCCGGGATCTTTACTTCAAGGGCCGGAAACCGACTTAAAAACCAGGGAGATCGTTAACACAAAAATTAAAAACAAGGAAAGTTTCAGAATAGAAATTTTGAATTATGCAAAGTCAGGCCGTAAATATTGGATCGACCTATCCATACAGCCAATTTTCGATACTCATGGTAATCTTGTAAATTATATTGCTGTAAACACCGATATCACTCAACGTAAAGAATTTGAGCTCAAACTGACTGAAGCCAAAGAAAAAGCAGAAGAAGCCGGCCGTATAAAACAGGAATTCATGGCGGTGATTTCGCATGAAATTCATACTCCGCTCAATGCAATTGTGGGCATGACCAACCTCATTCAGAAAACCGTGCTTACACCTCAGCAAACCGACTATGTGCATACTTTGAGTGTTTCTTCGGAAAATCTGAGAGGAATTATTAATGGAATTCTTGATTTTGCAAAGATAGAATCAGGAAAACTGAGCCTGCAAAATGTACCTTTTAACCTCAAGAAAATTCTGAGTAACATCGTTGATAGCAACCAATTCAGGGCCGAAGAAAAAGGTCTGGGATTGTTTCTTAAATTTGACGACCGTGCCGATCTGCCGTTGGTTGGTGACCCTGTAAGAATTAGTCAGATTCTTCTAAATCTGATCAGTAATGCTATTAAATTTACAGAAAAAGGTCATATTCAAATCGAAACAAGGCTAATTACCCGTATGCGTAACGCAATGGTTCTCGACATAAGCGTTACAGACACAGGTAAAGGAATTTCACCTGACAAAATAGATAAAGTCTTTGATAGCTTTACCCAGGAAGATTCCTCTATTTCAAGAAAATACGGTGGTACAGGACTGGGTTTGAGTATTTCAAAAGAATTGGTAGCCTTAATGGGGGGAGATTTAAAAGTGAAAAGTCAATTGGGAACAGGCTCAACATTTAATTTTGTTTTAGGTTTCCAAATAAGCGAGAGCGTACTGGAAGAACAGGAAACCGACCAAAGTGCGGAGAAAAAACTCGCCGGCAAACAAATATTGTTGGTGGAAGATAACCCTATGAATCAGTTTTTTGCAAGAAAATTGCTGGAAGGCTGGGGAATATATGTTGAAATCGCGGAAAACGGAAAAATAGGTCTCGAAAAATCCAATTCCAAATATTACGATGCCATTTTGATGGATATTCAAATGCCGGAGATGGACGGATTTACCGCCACAAAACTCATAAGAGCAGAAAATAAAAGCATTCCGATAATTGCCCTCACTGCCCTTACCGTTGAAGAGGAAGTGGCGAAATTTAAGAGCGTTGGCATGAATGACTATATTTTGAAGCCATTTGAGCCGCAAAATCTTTTGAAAATATTATTAAAACATCTGTTGCCTCATGAAGAGTTCTCGCTTTCGGGAAAAATAAAAAATGAAGCCGAAGAGGTAATGAGTACCAGCCATTACAATCCTGACCTTATGCTTCAGATGATGAAAGGCAATAAGGTGCAGGCAAGTCAAATGGAAAATCTGTTTTTAAAACAAACTCAGGAAACCATAGAAAACTTCGAGAAATTCTATAAAAACAAGCAATGGAATGACATTTGTATGGCTGCCCACAAAATCAAAGCCTCAATTGACTGGTTGCACGTGAACTCATTGAAACAGCCCATCAGAGTTATCGAAAATTCATGTCGTCAGGAAATCAATGAAGCCGAACTCAAAGAGCAGCTTGATATCTGTATAAAAATAATGAAGGAAGTGTGCGTTGAAATCAGTAATCTGGGGCACTGAAAATTATCTAAAAAACGATTTCTCCAAATTGGTTTTTTTACCAAAGAATTTTTTTTACAAAACCGGATATATAAAATGCAAAAAACCAATTTGCTTAAAATAAGTAAATTGGTTTTCGATTATTAAGCTTTTGATTTCAGTTTTCCTGATTCTGATTTTATCCAATCGAGTTTGTTTTCAAAGAGAGTTTTTATGGTTTTAAACTCATTTTTAATCTCAAAAATTTCAGATTGATTCTTGGCGAGTTTTTCAAGACTTTGAAAAGATGTAGTGAGCTCTGGAATTCCTACCATCGAAAACGATGGCTTCATCTGATGAGCCAGATACCCAATGTCACCAATTTTTGCATCATTTACCAGGTTTTCTAACTGTTGCATTTGAGCCGGTACGGTATTCAAAAACAATTCAAACATATCGGAGGCATACCTAACATCATTACCATAGATCTTTTCCAGGTAGTCGTTGGTAGTTTCTTCCGGTTCCTGAATCTTTCTATTTTCGGAAGGTTTTTGTACCAACAAATATTTGCCCAACATGGCTTTAAGCTGATTAGGTGCGAAAGGCTTGGTCAGGATATCGTTCATACCGAATAGCCTTGCCTGCTCTATTTCATCGTTAACTGCTGATGCGGTTAAAGCAATAATAGGCGTTAATTTATCATTTTCCCTTATCTTTTTGGTGGTTTCATAGCCATCCAATTCCGGCATTCTTATATCCATCAAAATCAAATCAAACTTGTGATTTTCATGGAGTTGCAACGCTATAAGGCCATTTTCGGCTTTGTGAACTTCAATGCCCCATTTGGTTAGTAAGCTCTCGGCATATTTCAGGTTGAGCAGGTTGTCTTCTGCCAAAAGTATTTTCGCATTAAATACCGTATCTGACAGATTTTCACTCATTTCTATCAAATCTTTTGGTTTTTGATAAGAATCTTTGAGTGGCATCGTAAAAATAAATGTAGAACCTTTACCTTCTTCACTATCTACCGATATTTCCCCACCATGGAGGTTTACAAGCTGCTTTACAATAGCCAAACCCAGTCCTGTACCACCATATTTGCTTTTATTCTGTTCATCAACCTGTTTAAAACTGTCAAATATTTTACCAATCTGGTTAGCAGGTATTCCTTTTCCGGTATCCGAAACTTTTATTTCGGTCATATAATAATCGCCCAATTTGCAGAGCAACCCTACTTCCACACCTATTTTCCCCACCTCTGTAAACTTGGCAGCATTACTTAGAAGATTCATCAGAATCTGAGTTAAAAATGTAGAATCGCCGATTACCTCATTCTCAATTTCTGAATCATAATTAAAATCCAGCTCTACATTTTTGCCGGTAAGCCTCAACCTGAAAGTCTGTAAAATACTGCTTATCAAATCTTTGAGACTAAACGTTTGTTCCATTAGCTGCATTTCGCCGGCTTCAATTTTCGATATATCCAAAATATCAGATACCAGATTTTGCAGCATATCAGCCGAATACAAAATTGCTCTGATATATTCCGATTGCTTAGGCGAAGGCATCGTGTCGGCCAGTAAATGAGCCATTCCTAAAATACCATTAATTGGAGTTCTGATCTCATGGCTCATATTAGCCAGAAACCTCTTCTCAGACATCCTGGCTTTTTCGGCTTCATAATTTGCCTGTTCGAGAGCCTCCTGTGTACGTTTTTTGTAAGTAATGTCATAGTGAATGCCCACCGAGCCCACCACATTACCATTAATATCCTTAATGGGGGAACCACTGATAATAACCCAAATCACTTCACCATTTTTCTTTTTTAGTGGAAGCTCATATATTCCCGACTCTCCATCTTTTCTTTTCGAATTCTGATTACTTATAGTTTGTAGAAATGCCGGGTCTGCCAAAAGTATATCTTTGGCTATTTTTCCAAGCAGGTCTTCATCAGTATAACCGGTTAGCTTAATAAAACTTGGATAAACCTTCGTGATTTTGTCTTCAGTGTCAACCTCGATCATTCCGAGTTCAAGGTTTTCCATTACTTTCCGATATTTTTCCTCAAAGTTATTTAGCTCAGTAGTCCGTCTTTCGATTTCATTTTCAAGCTCTTTTTTGGCCAAATAAAGCTCGTATGACTTCGCTTCAAGCAAAGTTTCGGCTTCCTGACGGGCGGCTTTTTCTCTTTCGATTCGCTTTTTTAATAACTCTAATTCTGAGCTCATATTTTGGAAATAATAAACTTAACCATAGGTTCTTCGCCAAGAATTTCTTCTTTTTCCAATGTCGCTTTTGCCTTGAAATGCTCCAGCGTAGCGGCAAATAGCCCCTCGGCTAAAAACGCAATTTTCTTCTTTGAATAATATATCATCTGATCTGCTCCATTTTCTGATTGCACAAACTCAAACTGGTGCTGATTGGCCGCCACGTTTTGTTTTGATACTTCCAAATGGATAAATTGATCAATATTTTGATAAAATTTAAAAACATCCTGAGTTTCCTCAAAAAACACCCCGAATTTCTGAATAAAGACTTCTATTAGGTGGTGACCATAAGATTTCATTATCTCCGTGGTCGGAATTTGCTGAATCTTTGAAAGTTCAGTAACCAAAGCCATAAGTTCTCTGTGCGAATAATTACCTATGGAGGTATATTTCCCACCAGAGGGCAATTCTGAAGATTCGATGATTTTGTCCACGGTTACGTAGCCAAATTTCTCTTCCACCATCTCCAAAAACTCTGTAAATACTAAACCTTTCATTTATGTTTTTATATTAATCTGAAACGTTACAAAAATCATGCAAAAGATATTTTCTTCCAGAATAAAATTTATTCCAGAAAATGGAAAACCATTAGCCCGATAAAGTTTTATAAATAGCTTATTTACAGATATTTAATACTAATATATTTAATTGGCATAAGTTTGGTTTTAAAAGAATAAAATGAAATATCTGGTATTAAAAAAAAGAAAAAACTTATTAAAAGGATATAAAACATTCCCGGGTTTTTACTGGCACACAGAATTTCATTCGAAGTGATAATTTGACAAAATAACGAGTGATGACAATAAATGAATTAAAAGAAAACTGCATTGCAGTTGAAAACGTGTATCTGAACAAAGACCAGGAAAGTAAAAAAGACAAACAAATTCTAAAAAGCAATTTTGATTTTACGGATAAAGATATTCTGGTGGCAGGTTGCGGAATGGGTGGCCTGACTTTATGGCTCTCCAAAGAGTGGAATTGTAGTGTTACCGGGGTGGATTCTGATCCTTATAAAATCGAAATTGCTGAAATTGTTAAAACAAAACACAAACCCAAAAACGTAAGGTTCGAGCATAAAGATATTTTGCTTCAGCCGGTAACAGAGAGATTTGACTATATCATTTTAGGTAATATTACTGAAAATATGCCATTGCAGATATTAGAAATATTATTGAAAAAATTGTCAAATTCGCTGAAAAACAAAGGCAAAATTATCCTGGAATACAGGCCATGGGGTAGCCCATATCTTACTGATTTTCAAGAAAAAACAAATCAATATTGGGGGTATTTGTTGCCAGCCTCTATCAGGTCATTTTTGTTAAAAAGAAAAACAAATATAAAAATGACTGGTTTAGATGAAAATGATTCAAATTGCTATATCAATTATAAAAAAGTAAGTACAATTTCTAGCCGATTAGGTTTGGAGATGAGCTCAAGAATCACTCAATCTATTCTTGATAAATATGCTATTTTCAAAAATACAAAACCCACAAAAAGCATTTTTAAGTTTTTTATTACCAAAGAGTTTTTGGTCCTTTCAGGCAAGCAGGAAATAAAAATAGGAAATATTAAAAGAAAAATTGCAGAGGTAGCCTAACCGCTAAATCTCCTCCAACAGGGAGGACCCTTCTGAAAAATCACCGCAAGTCCAACGCCACTTTTCATGTAATCGGAGCTTCCCGTTTTCCATGATTTCAGGGGTAGAATTGCACACACCGGTCATGATTTCTCCCGCGGTATTGATATGATGATACCTCATATCTATATGGCCATTTTCATCAACCAAAGCGATGAGATGCCCTTCCATGATATTCCCACCCTTATAATTTGAGGTAAGGATATTGCCGGATTGTTGATATTCGAAAACGGTTTCCGAAGAAGTATCGCCGTTTTTGGTATTTGACACCGGCCTGAATTTCTTTCCGTTGTAGTTAATCATCACTTTCCAAAATATTGTCGTACTTCACCACCGGCATCCTGAGCCCACCATCTTTTCTTACTTTAAACTCCAGATAATATATCCCAATTAAAAAACTGATAATAAGAAAATTATTTACTAAAATCCCTGGAATTCCTAAAGGTTTAATGACATATCCAAACGCCACAATTAGCCCCGTAGCAACTACAAAATAGAGCATCAGATATTTGAGATCATATGGCACCGGAAAATATTTTTGACCATAATAATAACTGGCCACCAACATACCAAAAGTACTTACTGCAAAAGTTATGGAGCTTCCAAGATAACCCAAAACTGGTATTAGCAAAATATTCAAAACCACGGTGATGATCATCCCTCCCACTGTGAAATAAGTTCCAAACTGGGTTTTATCTGAAAGTTTGTACCAAATCGAAATGTTCCCAAAAACACCCACAAAAAGGTTGGCAAGCAATAGTACCGGCACTATATACACTGCTGAGCGGTAATTTTCGCCAATCAGGTTTTGAATCCACCCGAGATTCAGGCTTACACCCAACCAAATAGCCATACAGGCAATCGTAAACCATTTGGTACTCAGTGCAATGAGACCCGGTGAACTTTTGTCGCCCATTTTTGCAAAAAACAATGGATCGGCAGCATAACGGTAAGCCTGCACCACCAAAGTCATAAAAATTGAAAGTTTATATACCTGAGCATAAATACTAAATGCCTGATCTGACCTTGGGAAGTCGGGGTAAAAACCTTCCGGAAGCAAACTTCGAAACATCAGCCTGTCGGCAGTAAGATTTATAGCTCCCGCAAGCCCCATCAGCATCAGCGGAAACGCATACTTTACAATTGGTTTGATTTTTTCTAAATTCAGGTCAAATTTAAATCCGACAAATTCCCGCCAAAGCAAAAGTAAGGTTACTAAACTCGCTACATAGTTGGCCCAGATTATATAATCGGGACCTACCGCAGGATTATAAAAAAAAGAGGCAAACCCAAGCCAATCGGGCAGACTCTTGCCCTCCACAATATTTTTGCAGAAAATAATCAGAAAAAGATTAAGGCCAATATTGATTGAAATATTGAGAATACGGGCGATAACAAACTTTTTCGCACGGTTATTGGCTCTGAGTTTTACGAATGCAATGGCACAAAGGGTATCGATAAACATAATAATGGAAAGCCAAATCACCAGCCTTTCTTTCCCCGGAAACCCAATGGCCTCAATAATAGGTGTGGCAAAAATTATAAACAAGCCCGATAGAACGGCACCCAACACCAACACAAAGCTAAGTATTTGATTAAAAGCCTCTTGTTGATTTTCTTTTTTTGAGCCATACCTAAAAAAGGTCGTCTCCATACCAAAAGTATAAATGATATTAAGCGTGACCACATAGGTATAAAGTTGCGAGTTGTCTGCCAGCATTTCGGGCTCAACAAACGCTCTGGTATGCACTATCACCAGCAGCCAGTTGATCAGTCGCGGCACAATAGTACCCATGCCATACAGCATGGTGTCTCCCGCAAGTTTTTTTAACATTCCCATTTACAATTATTCCAATAGTGGAATTTTAGGGCAATTTTCCGAAAATTTTGGGTGGAAACAAAGGGATAGATAGCAAAATCAAGCAGCTCACAAGAAATCTACTTCCAGAAAGACCATTTTGGCGGGCATACAAATTTTAAGATCAGGGCATGCCCACCCCGCTTGGGCGTGGTGGTCGGGCTCTATGCTCCCGCTCCACGCTAAGGCGTGGGAGCTCCGCGTCGATCCCTCATGCGGCCTTCTGAGTAGAAAAAAACTCATGCGTAATTCTGCTTAATTTTCTCAGAACCAAGCTAAAGGGAATGTCAGACCATTAACTAACTGCTCTTTATTGACCTAGTCAAAATTATTTTTCCGAAGCATTTCGTAAAGTCAAACCGTGAGATTTCCACTTTGCTAAAAAACCAATTCATGATTTTTCACGAGAAAAATCTAGTTCATGCAGTCATAATATTTATAAAACAAACAAAGTAGGTTACCAAACTTTGACGCCTGTTTTAAGAAAGGTGGGCGGCACATTAAGCATTATGGGATTCGCTATTTATTGTGTAAAACTGCTTTTTGGCATATTATGTAGTTCGACCCTTCTGAATAATACCTTCTGAATTAATTTCTATAAAAAAATTCCGACATTGGATATCGATTCACCGACACTTTTTTATGATCCTCAATTTCAAGTTTTTGCTGGTTAAGTGCAATTAATTTTTACTCTGGTAAACTCAGAATTTTGTTTATCAAAAAACATATATTATCCACCAAAAACTTACTATCTTCATACTCGAATTTTCAACCGTAAAAAAATGAAAAATACAAATACTCAAAACCGTAGAACCTTTCTGAGTCAAGCTGCCCTTACATTGGGTAGTTTTATGATTGTCCCCCGTCATGTACTGGGAGGCAAAAGTGCTTATGGTGAGCTATATAAAGCTCCCAGCGACCTCATTAATCTGGGCTTTATAGGTACTGGCAAGCAAGGTAGATTGCTGGCTAATTTTTTCTTAAATACTGGCGAAATCCGTATCTCGGCCATCAGCGAGGTATATAAAGCCAAGGCCAATCAAATGCTGGAGCACATTAGCAGTATATATAAAAAAAATACCTCATTGGGTGTTTATTCCGACATCGCCGTTTACAACGATTACCGTGAGCTTCTTTCAAATAAAGACATTGATGCGGTGGTGATAGCTACGCCCGACCACCAACACGCGGTTATGGCCGTTAATGCAGCCCGTGCCGGAAAAGATATTTATTGCGAGAAGCCACTAGCCCTCACCGTAAAAGAAGGCCGGGCCATGGTAAACGCAGCCCGAAAATACAAGAGGGTTTTCCAAACCGGCAGCATGCAACGCTCCTGGCCTGAGTTTCGTCAGGCACCCGAATTGGTGAGAAATGGTTATCTGGGCGAAATAAAACACATAAAAGTTAATGTAGGTAAGCCACCTGTAAAATACAATCTGGCCGAAGAGCCCATTCCCGAAGGCCTGGATTGGAACCGTTGGTTGGGTCCTAACGAATATGTGCATTTCAATTCCGAACTGGCACCTCCGATAAGCAAAGACGTGTATCCCAACTGGCGAAACTATCGTGAGTTTGGCGGTGGTATGGTTACCGACTGGGGTGCTCATATGTTTGACATCGTGCAGTGGGCTTTAGAAATGGACGCCAGCGGACCTGTATCAGTTAGACCGGCAGACGGAAAAGAAATAAAACACTTGACCCTGCAATATGCCAGCGGCATAACCATGACCCATGAACCTTGGGCATGGAATAACGCCATCCATTTTATAGGCTCAGCCGGAGAAATGAAACTGCAACGAGGAAAAATAGAAACCACTCCAGCAGACCTGGCTACCCGGGTTATTGCCGAAACCGAAAAGCACGTCTATAAAAGTGAAAATCACTACAAAGACTTTTTGCAGGCTATGCGAAATCGCAGCAAGCCGGTCTGTGACGTAGAAATTGGTCACCGCACCTCCTCGGTTTGCAATATTGCCAATATAGCCTATCAACTCAACCGACCATTGGCCTGGAATCCCGAAAAAGAAACCTTCAAAGACGACAAAGAAGCAAATGCACTTTTGGGTAGAAAATTGATAGGAGAATGGGCAGTGAAGATTTGATAATGACAAAATTTTCAAGTGCAGGAATAGACAGCATTTGATTGTAGTTTTTTTTGGGGACGGTTAAGGTAAATTCAAGAAAAATGAATGGCCATGTATGACCATTGGTGGCTAATCATAGGTGATTACTTTTCATTTATCTTTTTACTGAAATAAAATAGGTCATAATGGTTTTTGAGCGAAGGGGAAATTGAACATTCTATGAATAAAATCTAAATTTTTATATGGGTAAAAATATCAAAAAAATAATTTGGATTTTAATTCTTACACAATCTCCCACGCCCACATCCAAAAACTTTAAAGCTTACCTTCTATATTTACACAAAAAAACCCAATATGCTTCTCAGCGAGATACTTTATAACATTTCACTGGAGTCGGTCTCGGGACGTACTGACCTCGAAATCAACAAAATAGAGTTTGATTCCCGAAAAATCGAACCAGGAACACTCTTTGTGGCTATAAAAGGCACACAAGTTGATGGCCATGATTTTATCGAAAAAGCAATCGAAGCGGGAGCATCAGCTGTTTTATGTGAAAAACTTCCCGAAAAAATAAATTCAGAAATTAGTTATATTCAGGTGCCTAATGCTGCCAAAGCCATGGGTTTTGCAGCAGCCAATTTTTACGGTAACCCTTCTAAAAAACTTAATCTGGTGGGAGTAACCGGAACCAACGGTAAAACCTCTATAGCAACCTTACTTTTCAATTTATTCCGGAAACTGGGTTATAAATGCGGTTTGCTGTCAACAGTACAGAATCAGATCGAAGACCGGATCATCCCTTCTACACACACTACACCTGACTCAGTAAAAATCAATGAGTTAATGGCTCAGATGCATGCTGAAGGTTGTATTTATGTATTTATGGAGGTGAGCTCACATGCAGTAGAACTACATCGGGTGAGCGGTTTGGTATTTTCTGGTGGCATTTTTACCAATATCACTCAGGATCACCTCGATTTTCACCTGACATTTGACAATTACATTAAAGCCAAAAAAGGCTTTTTCGATATGTTGCCCAAAACAGCTTTTGCCCTCACCAATGCCGATGACCGCAATGGCAAAGTGATGTTGCAAAATACCGCCGCCAGTAAGTCCTCTTATTCTTTGAAAAATATCGGAAATTTTAAGGGCAAAATTTTGGATTGCGGTCTTTTTGGTCTTCAAATGGACATCAATGGGCTGGAAGTGTGGTTTAAGCTCATCGGCAAATTCAATGCCTACAATCTGCTCGCGGTATATGGTACAGCCATGCTTTTGGGCGAAAATTCTGACAATGTGCTCACCATACTTTCTGAGCTTACGCCGCCTCCGGGCAGGTTTGAACAAGTGGTTTCCCGAGACCAAACGGTAGGCATTGTGGACTATGCCCACACACCAGATGCTCTCGAAAATGTACTTGAAACCATCAATGATCTCCGTGACGACAATCAACAGGTCATCACCGTAGTGGGTTGTGGCGGTAACCGCGACAAGGGCAAAAGACCATTGATGGCCAGAATCGCCGCTGAGCTTTCGACCAAAGTGATTTTGACCTCTGATAACCCCAGAAATGAAAACCCCGGGGATATTTTGGCAGATATGCAGGCAGGTGTTACAATCACCCAAAGACGAAAAGTAGAACAAATCAACGACCGCAGGGAAGCCATCAAAAAAGCTGTTGCGATGGCGGGTCCTCACGATATAATTCTGGTAGCCGGAAAAGGACACGAAACCTACCAGGATATTGCAGGCGTAAAGCATCATTTTGACGACAGAGAAGAATTACGAAACGCATTTTCAGCAAAATAAATTGACCGAAAACTACGAATATCACTGGCCGGTAATGCTTACCGAATGTCTCGAAGGATTAGCTATTAAGCCCGGCGGGATTTATGTTGATGTCACTTTCGGAGGTGGAGGGCATTCCAGGGCAATTCTGGAAAAACTCACTTCCGGTCATCTTTACAGCTTTGATCAGGACGAAGATGCAGAACGGGAGTCGGAAAAAATAAAATCCGGGAACTTTACTTTTATCAGAGCCAATTTCAGGAATATTCAAAAATACCTTAAACTCTACGGAGTGACTCAGGTTGATGGCATTCTGGCCGATTTGGGAATATCTTCGCATCAGATTGACACACCAGAAAGGGGTTTTTCTACCCGTTTTGATGCCGCACTCGATATGCGGATGAACACAACCGCTGAAGTAACCGCCGCCGAAGTGCTCAATGAATATACCGCCGAAGATCTCCACAAAATGTTTGGCATGTATGGAGAGCTCAAAAATGCAAAAACAGTAGCCCATACAATTGTAAATAAAAGACATAGCTCACCCATAAATACAATTAAGGATTTAAAAAATGTTCTGAATACTTTGGCTCCCCGGGGAAAGGAGAACAAATATTTCGCACAGGTTTTTCAGGCCTTGAGGATAGAAGTAAATCAGGAAATGCAGGTGTTGGAAGAGTTTCTTCAGCAAGTACCGGAAGTACTGGCTCCCGGTGGCCGACTGGTGGTCATGGCTTACCACTCTTTGGAAGACCGCCCGGTAAAAAACTTTATCCGTAGCGGAAAGTTTTATGGTGAGGTCGAAAAAGATATGTTTGGACACGAAATAAAGCCATTATCGTCAATCACACGCAAGCCTGTTGAGGCCAGTTTGGAGGAAATCGCCCGAAATCCAAGAGCAAGAAGTGCCAAGTTGCGAATTGCCGAAAAATCAGCGTAAAAAATTCTGTTTTGTGTTTTTGCCAAAATATTTATTAAATCCTGAAAAAAACTGATAATTTTATTTTTATTTTTGAAAAGAAATTTTGCTTTTCTTAAGAAAAACCAGATTTCTTGTTAGTGCTTTTCCAAAAAATAATACCTAAAAAGATGCCTCAGAATTCCCCAAGAAAAAAGGTGGTTACCTCGCAGCCATCTCGTAAGCGAAAAAATAATATCACCGCTCAGGTGTTCCGATGGGTCAATCAAAAACTTGAGATTGATGAGAAAATATCGATGGGTACCTTCAAAAAAGTAGTCTGGCTGATGGGCCTTACGGTAATCTATATTTTTTTCCAGCATAATTTCGACAGCCTCATTCGTAAGCTCAACAAGGCCGATACCCAGCTCAATGAGCAAAGGGCAGCGTATATTTCGCATAAATCAAAATACCTATATGCCTCCAAACAATCTGAAGTAGAAAAAAAACTCGAAATTCAGGGATTTAAAGACAACCAGAAGCCACCCGTTAAAATAGCAATCAAAAACCATTAATTCCCATGGCAGAAGGCAATAGTATTAAAGACCAGATCAGAAAGCGGTCTTATTGGGCCATTTTCGGACTAGCAATCGTAGGCATCCTGATTGCAGTCAAAATAGTGTATCTGCAAACCAAAAAGAAGAAAGAATTGCTTGCAATGGTGGTAGATATTCAGAAAAAAGAACGGACTATTCCGGCAACCAGGGGCAATATTTACGCCTCAGATGGAGTAAGTCTTTTAGCCACTTCTGTGCCAAAATACCAGGTGGTTTTTGACCCTTCACAAGCAAAAAAAGGCCTTTTCAATGAAAAAGTAGATTCTTTGGCTACATTATTATCTCAGTTTTTCGGAGATAAAAGCTTTCTGGAATACAAAGAAAAAATCACTCATGGAAGAAAAGTAAAATCGCGGTTTTTAACACTTGGAAACCGACGTATCGACCATACCGAAAAGCTCATTATTGAAAAATTTCCCCTATTTCGTGAAGGAGCCAACAAAGGAGGCGGTCGGTTTGAAAAAGAAGAATTCAGGTTTTTGCCTTTTGACAATCTGGCCATGAGGACAGTCGGAAAGCTTGATCCTGAAACCAACCGAATGGGTGACTTTGGTATAGAGGCCAGTTTTGACAACTATCTGAGTGGAAAAGATGGCAAGGGTTTCTATGAAAGGCTTGCCGGTGGATATATGAAACCCATTGATTTGGAATCAGATATCAATGCCGAACCCGGGCTAGATGTTATCACCACCCTTGATGTAAATTTTCAGGATATCGTTGAAAATGCTCTCAGACAGCAAGTAACCAAAATGCAGGCAAAATATGGTACCGCAGTGGTGATGGAAATAGAAAGCGGAGAAGTCAAAGCCATTGCCAACCTGACCCGCAAAACAGATGAAAATGGATTGCTGCAATATATTGAAGATCAGAACTATGCCGTAAAAGAAGGTACCGATCCCGGTTCAACTTTTAAATTGGCTACGATGGCTGCTATTCTCGAAAAAGCGAACCTCAATCCCAATGACTTTGGTGTAACTTGTACAGGAGAAATCAAACATAATGGTGTGCCGTTTACATGTTCACATGAGCATGGAGACCTCACAGTACAGCAGATTTTTGAGCAATCTTGCAACATCGGGATATATGAACTCATGAAAAAGCATTTTGGATTTAACCGCCCAGAAGATTATTTTCAATATTTGAGAAATTTCAAACTGGACAAAGCTTCAGGTTTTCAACTGAAAGGCGAGCCTGTGCCAGTTCTAAAAAACTCAGCCAGCTCTACATTTAGCGGAACTACAGTACCTTGGATGTCAATCGGTTACGAGTCCAGAATGACTCCTATTCAGATGTTGACATTCTACAATGCCATCGCCAACAATGGCAATTGGGTCCAACCCATTATTGTGAAAGAAATCAGAAATGGCACCAAGACCATCGAAACCTTTGATGCCAGAAAACTCGATGAGCCAATATGTTCAGAAAATACCATCAGAAAATTAAAAAATATGATGGCAGGTGTAGTCCAAAACGGAACTGCCAAGGGCATAAAAGGGGGCAACTGTCCACTTGCCGGAAAAACCGGAACCTCCCAAAAACGTACCTCTGCGGGATATCGCAAGGGTCTGTACTACACTTCATTTATCGGATATTTTCCTGCCGACAAACCCAAATACACCTGCATAGTGGTAATTGATGAACCCGTGGGCAGCAATCTCTACGCCGCCGATGTTTCGGCTCCGGTTTTCAGGCAGATAGCCGACAAAATTTTTGCCTATGATATATCAATGCACCGCAGGCTGGTATTGAAATCTAATACACAAAAACTTGCAGAATTTCAGAACGCCGGTAAGGTTTCTGACCAAAAATTAATCGGGGAAAAATTAGGGATAAAAAGCCAGCCGGCAGGCGATGGATACGCAGTGCCAAAACCCATCAAACGCGATTCGGTAGAATGGAAATCTAAAAACCCGGACAAAAATATTGAAGCAATTGTAGGACTTACCCTAAAAGATGCCCTGCCTTTACTCGAAAACAAGGGTTATAAAGTAAAATATTCCGGATTTGGCAAGGTTCAATCATATGAAATAATAAATAAATATTTAGTAGCTTTGACCCTAAAGTAATGATTTAGAATGGAGAATTTTGAAGAAAGTCTGTATAAAAATTTTGAAAAATACAAAGAAAAAGCCCTGTCTGTCAGGCGTTTTAAACAAAAAGACATTCTTCCATTAATTCAAAAACTTCCATTCGAAAAGCTGGTTGTGGGGCATTCATACGAAGGCCGCGAAATCATTAAAGTGGCTTTAGGACAAGGCAAACGCCAGATACTTCTGTGGTCACAAATGCATGGCAACGAAGCCACTGCTACTATGGCCATTTTTGATATTTTTAATTTTCTTCAGGACAAAAGCGACCTTTTTCAAGCTGAAAAAGAAGAAATACTTGAAAACCTCCACCTGCATTTTATTCCAATGCTCAACCCTGACGGAGCCGAAAGGTTTATCCGATATACCGCTCAGGGTATTGACATGAACAGGGATGCTCTCAGGTTGCAATGCCCCGAGAGCCGAATTCTGAAAGACAATGTAGGAAAACTCAAACCAGAATTTTCGTTTAACCTGCACGATCAGGGTACACGCTACAGTGCGGGTATAAGCCCAAAACAGGCCACTGTTTCGTTTTTGGCAACAGCCTACAACGAAGCCCGGGAGTGGAATGATGTGCGAATTAAGTCAAGGCAGGTCATCAGTCACCTCAACTCGGTACTGCAAAAGTTTATTCCCGGAAGTATCGGCAGGTTTTCCGATGAATTTGAACCCCGGGCATTTGGTGATAATATTCAAAAATGGGGCAGCAGCCTTATTCTTATCGAGTCTGGCGGGCTGGTAGGAGACCCCGAAAAACAGGAAATTAGAAAACTGAATTTTGTGGCAATATTGAGTGCCCTTTTGGCCATTAGCAGGGGGAATTATGGGCATTTTAGCCTTCAGGACTACGAAAATATTCCTCAAAACGAAAAAGCACTTTTTGATCTAAAGATTGAAAATGCACAAATGGAAGGCCCCGGTGGTAAATACACGGTGGATCTTGGGATAAATATTGATGAAAAAAATAACCCGCGAGCCACGAATTACACTCATACCAGCGTTATAGAAGATATCGGCGACCTTTCGGTATTTTTCGGATTGAAAACCATCGATGCCCAAGGGGCCATTTTAAAACCCATCAGCCAATTTCCGGCTTTGGTACAAAAACATAAAATAAAAGGGAGCACACCTACCCAAATAGAATTGGGCGGCAAAGCAAGTTTTGTAATTGACTACAAAAGTGCCCAAAAAGTGATTTCGAATGGAAAAATATTGGACTAAAAGCCTGCTCTCTTTCTTGTTTTTTATGCTGATTACCCGCTTCTTATTTGCTCAGGAAAAGTCAGTGTATGGCAAGGTTGTTGACCCACATACCCAAAAGGGAATTGCCAATATCAATATTCTCAATAAACGTAACGGACAGATTGTTGTCACCAATGAAAGTGGCGAATTTTATCTCAGGGCCCTTAAAGGTGACTCCATTCTGATAAGTACTTTTGGCTATAACCGGAAAGGAATCCTTTGGGACGGTATCGATAAAAACCCTGTCATAAAAGAAAAGCTCCAGCCCATTATGCTTCGCGAACTGGTGGTGGAAGAAAAACGCTGGGCCGAGCTCAACCGCGACATCAACCTGCTACTGGCCAACCCTTATGACTCCAAAACCCTAAAAAGCAAAATTTGGCGTAACATGCTCAACACCAATACTTCCCAGCCCGGACTAGGGATTTCGATTGATGGTTTGTATCAAATGTATAGTAAAGAGGGGAAAGCCAACCGTAAACTCGCCGACCTGCAGTTTCAAGACGTAAAGACTTTTTATGCCGATATCAAATACAACAAACAGACGGTAATGCAAATCACCAAATTGCCGGAAGAAGAAGTTGATGCTTTTATGAAATATTGCAAAATTCCACAGGATTTTATTCTCAGAGCCACCGATTATGAGCTTACATTTCGTGTACTCAAATGCCTCAGTGGCTTCCGCACTTCCCGTATCATCAGGCCGTTCAACGGAAATTGATTTTAGAAAAAATTTATTTTTCCTTTAATGTAATTGATTGATAATTAGTTGTTTTTATTAAGCTTTTCAATTCTCAATATTATATTCACTTTTGTAAAAAAACCGTTCCTTAATTTAAAAAATACATTGTAATTTTTAATATGGCCACCTTCCTCTGTGCTCAATGCCATTTTGTTTCGAAAATACATACACTCTGATATCCCCTCTTGCATCGTCGGTAAAAGACCTCCTGCCATCAGGAATAATTCTTTCCTTTTTATCAGAATTTAAAATAGGTTTTCCGTCCTCCCATCCATCATAAGTCAGCCTCCATGAACGATTTTGTTTTTCTGGTTTGATATAAATACGGTCTCCAATTATTTTTGACCAACAATCATTTATTTTTTCACTATTTGAATACGCTTTTTGTTCTTTATTTTTAAATAGAATTAAATCACTGTAATATTTTGCATAAGTAAAAGAAGAATCAGGCCAAATAGAGTTATCAATGGATATACTTATTTCCCATTTCACTTTTGGTAACTGCGAAAAATCCTCTGAAACTACAACTACACCCATGTCTTGCTCAAACCAATTATTTTTAGCGGCTTGATCAATGTACTCCCGAATAATACTTTTTTCTAACGAATCAAGTTGCCTTTTTTTACAATTTTCCTGACCAAAGGAGCTTGAATGGCTTAATAGCAACATTAAAATAAGGATAATTAATTTCATTCTGAACGGGATTAGTATTTTGAATAAGTATATAAATTTAGAAGTTTTATTTGTGAAAATAAAAGATAGGTTTTTTTTGTCGTTTTAAGGCAATTCCCTTACCATCTTTTTAATGTATAACGCTTTAAATCCCGGCAATTGTAAGCAGATGCTACTCTACAATCCTTAGCAATTCACTCACATGCTAATTTTTCAAGCATTAAATTGCCAAAAATATTACCACATTTGAAGTGTGAATACTTACTTATTTTTTAGAAAAAATGAAATCTGCCATAAACCGTACCGTTGCCCACTTTGACCTCGACTCCTTCTTTGTGTCGGTCGAAAGGCTCAAAAACCCACAGCTCGCCGGTAAGCCCGTGATAGTGGGCGGCATAAGCGAGCGTGGCGTAGTGGCGGCCTGTAGCTATGAGGCCCGTGCTTTTGGTGTGAGCTCAGCCATGCCTGCCAAGCTGGCCCGTCGCCTGTGCCCCGACGCCATCTGGATACGCGGCGACTATGAAAACTACAGCCAATATTCGGCTGTGGTAACTGAAATTATGGACTCCAGCCTGCCGCTGCTCGAAAAGGCTTCCATCGACGAATTCTACGCCGACCTCACCGGCATGGATCGCTTTTTTGGTAGCTACAAATATGCTTCTGAACTGCGGCAACGGGTGATGCGGGAAACCGGCCTGAGTATATCATTTGGAATGAGTAGCGGTAAAACCATAGCCAAAATTGCGACCAATGAGGCCAAGCCCTCCGGACAAAAACTCGTGCCCATGGGCGAAGAAAGGCCTTTTCTAAACCCGCTGAGTATCGACAAAATGCCCTATGTGGGCAAGGTCACCGGCCAGCAGCTACGCAACCTGGGCATCACGAGCATAGGTATGCTGGCACAAATGCCAAAAAAAATGCTGCAAGCTGTACTGGGTCAAAATGGCCTCAGCCTGTGGGAGCGGGCCAACGGCATAGATTATACTCCCGTGGTGCCGTATCATGACCAGAAATCCATGTCAAAAGAGATGACCTTTGACAAAGACACTACTGATGTGAACATGCTACGCAGCATTGTGGTAAAAATGACCGAAGACCTTTGCTATGACCTCCGCAAAAAAAACTGTTGTGCCGGACAGATAACCGTAAAAGTCCGGTACTCCAATTTTGACACCCACAACCGGCAGGTGGCAATTGCTTTTACGGCCAACGACCATCAGCTGCAACAAAAAGCCCTCGAGATATTCGAAAAACTCTATGACCGCCGTTTGTTGATTCGCCTCATTGGGGTACGGCTCAGCAAATTGGTAGCAGGGCATAGTCAGATTGCCCTCTTTGATACCTCTGCCCATATGGCTGACCTCTATCAGGCCATGGATCGTATCCGTCACAAGCACGGACTGCAGGCAGTGATGCGAGCCTACGGCATGCAACTCTACGAACGCCGCAAAGAGGTACGTGTCGATGGTGCCGGGCTGCCCGACGGAAAACTAAAAAGAATGTATCAGTAAAGGGCGATTCAAACAAAACCTGAGAAACTGAGTTCGGTATTTCAAAACCCAAAATCATAAAAATACTGACTGCCATAATCATAGTTTTGAAAACAAAATCCCCTAAATTGCATCAGAAATTTTTACAATATCATGGCCTCAATATTTACCAAAATAATCAACGGCGAGATCCCTTGCCACAAAATAGCCGAAACCGAAGACTTCTTTGCCTTTCTTGATGTGTTTCCCTGTGCTCCGGGTCATACGCTGGTTGTTCCCAAAAAAGAGATTGATTATCTTTTCGACCTCAGTGATGAAATGTATTCCGGCTTGATGGCATTTGCAAAATCTCTGGAGCCGGCCATCAGAAAAGCGGTACCCTGCAAGCGGGTGGGTGTTGCAGTGATTGGTCTCGAGGTGCCTCATGCACACGTGCATCTGATACCCATGAACAGTATGTCAGATATGAATTTTAACGCCAAAATAAAGATAAGCCAGGAAGAGTTGGCTGAAATAGCCAAAAAAATAAAAGCCAATTTGCTCTGATTTTAGAGAGAAATTGGCTTAGAATATAACCGATTTTAATTGAAATTACCTTACCAAACGATCTTTTAGCTCCTTTCGGGCGATGTGAATCCGGTTTTTAACAGTACCAATGGGAATTTCGAGTTGCTCAGCTATCTCGTGATATTTATAGCCTTCGAAATACATCTTAAACGGCACACTGTGCACCTGGTCTATTTTCGAAAGTGCCTTGTTGATTTCTTCCATTGAAAGATTTCCCAGAGCATCATTTTCTACCGCATTTCCGTCTGAATTGATGTAATGCTGGTGGTCGGTATGGTCAAAAACGGTATTACGCTTAATCATTTTCTGGTATCCGGTGATAAACGTATTTCTCATAATAGTATAAAGCCAGGCAGCCAGATTGGTGCCATCTTCAAATTTATCCCGATTTACAAAGGCCTTCATCAAAGTGTCTTGAATCAGGTCGTTGGCATCGTCATAATTTCTGGTAAGTTTTAAGGCAAAAGGCCTCAAAGTTTTTGAGTTATTGCTGAGAGCGTAATTAAATTCAAGAGCTGTCATATTTGCTGATTTGCTTTTTTGTTTAATCAAAAATATATTTTGTTAAACAAAATACAATAAAATATATTAACAATTTAGCCTAAATATCAATATATTTATACACAATATGAGAAATAGACAATATTTTTGTTTAATGAAAATAAATATTCAATAAACAAAATAATTAATCCTGAAATTTTAAGCACTAAAAACTTACTATAAAAGAATAACCCGACCTCCTATTTCAGGTTGTTTGTTAATAATAATAGAAAAAATAAAATTTATGTTAATCAAAAAATATTTTCAAAAAAGCCACCTTTAACCTTTTATCCTGCCGGCAGGAAACTATTTTTGTATATGATCAATCAAAATGCTCATTTGGCTCAAACAGAAACCACCACTTTTGTGGACGTGTTACTTCCGGTGCCTATTCCCCAGACTTTTACTTACAGGGTGCCTCGTGAGCTGGCCGAATGGGTGAAAATCGGCAGCAGGGTAGTTGTAGAGTTTGGCAAATCGAGGGTTTTGACGGCAGTTATTGTAAAAATACATAACGACCCGCCACAAAAATCACAAGCCAAGTACCTATTGGAACTGCTCGACGTAGAGCCTATGGTGCTACCCTCGCAAATCTGGCTGTTTAATTGGGTAGCCGAATATTATATGTGTAACCCGGGCGAAGTATTAAACGTGGCTTTGCCTTCGGGACTGAAAATCAGCAGTCAGTCAAAGATTCAGTATAACCCGGAATTTGCTCATCCTGAATTACTTACACCCGAGGAGTCGCTATTGATGGAAGTGCTGCTCAAAGAAGACTCGCTCAATTATGAAGAAGTAGGCCGGTTGCTCGACAAACAGGACGTCAACAAGGCTATAAAAGATCTGGTGGCCAAGCATGCAATAATCGTTTTTGAAGAGGTAAAAGAAAAATTCAAACCCAAAATTGTAAAGAAAATCAGGCTGAAACGTGTGTATGAGGGCTCTGAAGAGATTTTGAGTCTGGTCGAAAGTCTCGAGAAAAACCAAAAACAACAAGCCGTTGTACTGGAATATCTCAGCCATGTGGCCATATCTGATCTCCATTTTAAAAATAAAGAAGGGATTTCTAAATCTATTATGCGGGAAGGGAACATTTCAGATTCCTCACTTAAAACATTGATAGAAAAGGGAATAATGGAGGAGTTTGAAGTGGTTGTTTCCAGATTTGAGGCCGAAGAGATGCCCTCAGATGTTGAAATACTTCTTTCTGATCCACAGCAAAATGCCTCAGATCAAATCATGACGTCTTTTGCCGAAAAAGACGTGGTACTATTTCATGGAATCACAGGCTCAGGAAAAACCGAAATCTATATCGATCTCATCAGGAAAGTTTTGGATTCTGGCTCTCAGGTGCTGTTTTTATTGCCCGAAATAGCCCTTACTACCCAAATTGTAGCCCGACTCAAAAAAGTTTTTGGCGATATTATGGGAGTTTATCATTCCAAGTTTTCTGACAACGAACGGGTGGAAGTTTGGAAAGGTATCCTCGAAGGCAAATTTAACTTTGTGGTTGGGGTTCGTTCAGCCATTTTTCTGCCTTTCGATAACCTTGGATTGATAATTGTTGACGAAGAGCACGAGTCATCGTACAAACAGTTTGATCCGGCACCCCGATATCATGCCCGTGACGTGGCCATAATGCTGGCTGCTAAACAGAAATCAAAAGTTTTGCTGGGCTCGGCAACTCCTTCGTTGGAATCATTCTATCAGGCAAAAAATAAAAGATATGGATTGGTGCAACTCCACACCCGCTATGGCGAGGCACAGTTGCCCGATATAAAACTTGTTGATCTTAAAATCGAAAGAAAGGAAAAAACGCTCCTGAAAGATTTTAGCCTGGAATTAAGAGAGGCGATTACCCATAATTTGGCCCATAAAGAACAAACCATTTTGTTTCTCAACCGCCGGGGTTATGCCCCTTATCTCAACTGCCAGGAGTGCAACTGGATTGGTCGCTGTGACCAATGTGCGGTTACACTGACTTATCATTATTATGACAAAAACCTGGTATGTCATTATTGCGGACACCACGAGCCGGCTCCAAGGGTTTGTCCTGACTGTGGCTCTCCCAGAATCAATGCGGTGGGAACAGGTACCGAAAAAATTGAGGACGACCTTCACGAACTGTTTCCGGAGGCTTCTGTGATACGGATGGATCTCGACACTACCCGAACCAAAAATGCTTATCAGGAAATAATCGGACAATTTGAAACAGGCGAAACCGATATTTTGGTGGGTACACAAATGGTCTCCAAAGGGCTTGATTTTGACAAAGTAAGTTTGGTTGGGATTTTCAATGCCGACAAAATGATTCACTTTCCCGATTTCCGGGCAGCCGAGCGGGCGTTTCAGCTTATTACTCAGGTGAGTGGTAGGGCAGGCAGGCGGGATAAACCCGGCAAAGTACTGATTCAGACCTCCAATCCGCAAAACCGAATCCTGCAATTCATACTTGCCAATGACTTTGAAGCATTTTATGAGGCTGAAATTCCTGACAGGGAGGCCTATAACTATCCGCCGTTTTCAAGAATTATTGAGGTTACTGTAAAGCACCAGGAGCAATTGCTGGCCCATCAGGCTGCAGCCCGACTGGCTGAAAATCTGGCAACCACCCTAGGCCGAAACCGTGTGCTGGGACCTGATAAAGCCCTGGTAGAGCGAATCAGAAATAAGTTTCTTTTTAAAATTATACTTAAACTAGAGAAAGACCGCTTAAATATTCAGGCAACAAAGATTTTTTTGCAGAAAGAAATCGTAAATTTGATAACTGACAAAAAATTCAAAACTGTACAGGTGGTGGTCGATGTCGATGCTGTTTAGACCAAAAATATTTAAATCATGAGTTTAAAATCTTCTGTAACTGATTTCTTCAAATTTGATGAGCTTAAAGACAATTTTATCAAACTCATCGAAGCAAAATTTGAATTAAAAAAACTTGAGATTCAGGAAAAGGTAGAAGATGTAGCTTCCCGCTTGATTGTGAAATTGTTTTTGGGATTATTTTTAGCCATGGTTTTTATATTTTTGAATATCCTTTTGGCAATTGGCATCAATTATTTGACCCATACTATTTGGGCCGGCTATGCGATACTGGCCTTAATTTATATGATACTTTGGTTTATCTTCAATACCAAAAAATCAGATATTGAGAAAACCATAAAAGAAAAAATCAGGGAAGGTATCGAAAAAAGTGGCATTTGATTAAAAAAAACATTATTCTAAATATTACTATTCTTAATTATAAAATACTTAAATTCAGCATTATAAACCTAAAATCACATAAGATGAAGTACATTCTCACATTGATTCTATTCATAACTTATTTTTTTACATTTTCGCAGGAAATCTATAAAAAGGGAAAAGTATTCCAAAATAACGGTGACACACTTAAGGGATATATTGGAAATATATTTGACTCAAAAAGTGTTTTTTTTAAAGAAAACCTTAATTCCAAACAACAAGAATTGTCCCCTGATAAAATCAGTGGTTTTGAATTAGAAGGCAATATTTATCTTTCAAAAAAAGTCTTGAAAAACGACTACATTTTTAATAAGAGTCTGAAAAGTTATCCATTTGTTTCTAATGGTGTTTTTTTAGAAAAAAATGAAGATTTTGTACCTTATTGGGACTCTGTATTTGTGCAAAGGCTTTTAAAAGGAAAGATTAGTTTGTTTGAATTAAACACAAAAGATGCGACTAAGGGTTTTTACGCCGAAAAAAACGAAAAATTAGTAGAGTTGCCCCCTGTATATTTCGAATTCAAAAAAGACACCACTCGTGGATACGGTTATTTTATTAGAAATGGAATTTATAATATGATTCCAAATTTTAGCGGAACTTATACCCAAAGAAAGTATTTTCTCGATACCCTTCGGAGCCTAATAATTGACGATGCCGAATATTATTTAAAGCCCCTGGACTATAATTTAAATTGCGAAAGAAACGAGCTTATAGAATTTATCAATAATTATAACCAAAAATATCCCGAAGAAAATAATAGTATCATTTATCAAAAAAGACGCGGGAAAAAATATTTTGGACTCAATGCGGGCACTGTTTTTCCTACGCATTATCTGTCTTTTGAAAGCTATGACCGGATGGTCACCACCGGCAGCCGCACATTCGGGTTGTTTGTTTTATTTCCTCTTTACAAAGAAAACATAAACCTCTCCTATCGTGTGGGATTTCAACAATATTATTTCAAATCACAATTGTATTTACGCAATAAAAACCTGGGTGAAGATATCAATATTTTAAATTCAATAAATTTTGGAATCAGATATTCCTTCATGAAAGGAATTATACGACCATATGGGGGATATTCTATTTCTGTAATGAAAAGACAAATAAATGAGTACAAACAACAATTTACGTTTCCAGCATTTGTTGAATATGGCATTCTGATACCTGTAAAAAGAATAAACTTCTTTGTTGGTGGGGAAAGATATCCAATTCTTAAATCAAAAAGACATGTATTTCAGTTTAATGCCTTCAATGCCGGCATACTATTTTGAATTACACCATATTCTTTTTTCTGGAAATAATCAGCCCACTTAAAATAATCAGCAGCATACCCATAAATCCCAAAAATTTTGGAAACTGATCACCTAATATCACGCCAAACCACACCGAAAACAAAATATTGAAATACCCGATGGCCGAAACCTCCCCGGAGTCACCGATAGAAAACGCTTTGGTGAGTGCCAGTTGTCCAAATAGTGCCGAAAACGCCAGTAAGAGAATCCAAAGCAAGTCAGAACTTTGCGGAATCACAAACCTGGCGATAAGAAAATCAAGTCCGGTAAAATTGAAGTAATTTGCTGTAATAAAGCTAATTAAAGGAATAATGATGCCCGAAAGCATAAACGAAAGTACAATGGCTCGGGAGTCATAATAAGCCGCCAGTTGCTTGATACTCATATAAGCCAGGGCGGTCATAATGGCATTGGAGATACCCAAAATATGAAATCTCACTGAGTGTATGCCGTGATTAAACTGCGGAAAAAATATCAGAAATATACCAGAAAAGCCAATAACGATTGCCCACCATACTACTGGCCTTGGGGTTTCGTTAAGGAGAAAAATGCCGATGGCGGCCAAAAAAACAGGGTACGACTGCTGATAAGTGATGGCTTCGGCCAAGCCAATTTTGGTTATTGCATAAAAGAAAGTAAATAAAGCCAATGTGCCTATCACTCCCCTGAAAGCCAGCAATGCAAACTTTCCTCCCCGGTTTTTTAAGGGTTTTTTCAATATAGAAATCAGCACAAAAATTACCCCAATAATATTTCTGAAAAAAACCAGTTCAACTGAATTGAGGTGCTTACCCAAAACTTTGGTAGTAGCACCCGATACAGAAAAGAAAAATGCTGCCAGGAGCATAAATATCATGCCCTGAGCACTATTTGAAAATCGTTTCTTTAGAAAATCCAAGCTAGTAACAAGCCTAAAATCAACCAGTAAAAAGGTAAAGTGAGCAAAATAGCCCCGTACAATATTGAATCATAAAAAACAGTACCCCGTGTTTTTGATTTTACAATTGCCGAAAGCAATAAATAGAGCGGAAAATTGACTAACCAGCCCAACCAATAAATCAAATTGGAATTCCATTTTGGTAGGGAAAGTTCACCCTCTGATAGTTCTTTTAGACGATTGCTAAGCACAATATTAAAATTACTGACAAAAACCCCATCTCTTGGTTCCAGATCAGCAAAATCTTCGTGTATAATGCTTTTACCGATATTCATTTTGATGTTTTTACCAAAATTAGAAAAGGAATCATATTTTATTGAAACAGGCAGTACCTCTAAGTCTGAGCCCTGTTGCCAGCTTTGCAAAGCCATGCGTCCGGTTCCTTTTTTTAAGGGTAAAAGTGTTTTTTGATGGGCACACAATCCTTCACTAAAAATCAAAACCGCTCCATTGTTATTAAAGACCTCATTACATTTTTCAAATGTCTTGTCATTTTTGCCCATATTTTCTATTCCTTCTGATATCCTGAAAATAGGCAACATGTTTATACTGGAAAGAAATTTGTTAGCCATGGGGTTTTTAAATGCATCACCTCTGGTCAACGGATGCACCGGTCTATCCAATATACAGGCTTCTACCACTGCATCAAAAAACGAATTGGGATGGTTGCTCGCTATTAAAAGGGCGGTTTTTTTAGAAAAGTTTTCGAGGCCTTGAACTTCAATATTCCTGACAAAAAACCTCAGGATAAATTTTGCGTATAATCTTAGATATTTATAAACCATGAATTCAAACATTAAAAAGGGAGAGTATTTCACTCTCCCTTTTATAAAATTACACTATTTTTTTATTTTTTCTTTGTAACAAGTTTTCCGGAAATATACTGACCAATTTTGGTTCCGGTTACAAATGCTTCGTCGCATCCTGACCTGTAGTGGATACCACCATACACACGGCTGATTGAGGCTTCGGCTGCTGCCTTACGAGCCGAGGGGAATTTTCTTACGCCATGCCCATAAATAAACTCCGTTGAATCTGTAAAGCTTACATTATCTCCAATCAAATCAGTAAGTACTTCGGCAATTGTAGAAGAGCAAATGCTATGACCCGATGGGTATTCAGGGAATGGGGGTGTTTGCAAATATGGCATCCATTTGGGATCTATATCGGCATTAATAACGGTCTCTGGTCTGATTTTTTCGGTAGAATATTTTTCATGCCAGCAAGCAATAAATGCATCAAAGTGAGCAACCGATACTCTTACATAAGCATTTGCGGTTTCGAATATATCTTTGTTTTCTTGTTTACAAAGCGTACGGGTTATTGCAACCCAGTGACCTGCAGGAGTCATTTTTTTATTGGCAAACATTACATGACCTTGCACATTCATTACAAAGGGATTATCATCCCAAAACCATGCGATGTCTTTTTGTTCCTGAGTCAGGTTTTTTACAGTTTCATAGACCGCTTTCACTTCTTCTCTAAAAGGACTGTTGGCATCTTTAGAATATGGTATTACAGTTTTAGAAGGAAATTGGTGTGCCGAATCAAGCACCATAGTTCTGATGGTTCCCCAGTAAGGCTCCATGGCATCGGCATATTGAGGTGGAGTGGGTACCCATTTGTCACCTGTATTTTTCACAGTATATCTAAGTCCTCTGGTTTGGAGATAATTGTCCTTTTTAGAATATTCATTTACATAATTCCCAATTTCTTCTCCAAATTTCAATGACCGCTCATAAACATCTGAAGGAACACCGGCATCTTTAAATTTCTTATAAGTGGCCTTTTCAAATTCATCATACTTTTCAACTGTAAAAGTAAGATTTCTTGAAACAGTCATAATGGCCTTTACACTAGCCAGCGGATAACAATATTCTTTACCTGCTTCGGGTTTAGGTGCTTCTGCCAATCCATTCAGATGTCCCCCTACACTCACATAGTCAGGATTACCTGGAATAAGTGCCTCATATCCTGCAATGGAAGCGTAAGCATAAATTCTGGCGGTAACGGGCGGCGAAAAAATATCGTGTATGATTACGTCTGTTAACTTTTGATAGGCATCGTGGATAAACTGGGGGTCGTTGGTTACTTTACTGTACTCCTGTGAAGTCTTCGAATTACAAGCAGCAAAAACCATTACTGCAAGTAAAAATGCAATTTTTTTCATTTTTTTGGTTTTTATTGGTCTAGAATATTTTCTTCTAAAGTACTAGCCTTGTTTTTACCGTGTAAAATATTCACGATATCCCGAATATTGTACACGCCACGGTTGTACTTATTACTTAGCAAAATTACTACAAAATCTTCTCTTAAATCAAAAAACATTATAGTATTATATCCTTTCCACCATCCTGTATGATAAATATAGTCAGTTTGCTGTAAATCATTCACCCACAGCCTGAAACCATAGCCGTAATTTCTTAATCCCGGGTGCTCAAAACTCCTCGGAGTGTACATTTCTCTGAGACTTTCCTTACTTAGTACTTTTTCTGATTTTAGTAAATTGTACCATTTGAGCAAATCACCGGTTGTAGAGTAAATCCCCTTGTCACCCATGATGTCATCATAGAAATCTTTTTCTAATCTACGTCCATTTTGATAGCCTTGTGTTTTGTTTCTTTGAAGTTCGGGATTTTTGCTGTTAGCCGTAAAAGTCTCCTTCATTCCGGCGGGCTTAAATATTTTTTCCTGTAGATAGTCATCAAAACTTTTTCCCGATACTTTTTCAATTATGGCAGCGAGAATGGCAAAATTGGTATTGTTATAGGAGAAAAAATGATCAGGTAGATTGAGAGGCTTAGGTGTAGGTTTAGCTTTGGCAAACCAGGTCATCAACATCTGGTTAGTCGGATATATTTTTTCGTCTCTTACTTTCTTATCAAACTCATATTGGTAATAAGGAAGTCCCGACCTGTGAGAAAGTAAACTCCTGATTGTTACTCCATCATAGGGAAAATCAGGAAAATAGTCTTTTACTGTATTATCTAATCCCATTTGACCTTCTTCGACCATTTTCATAGTTGCAACGGCTGTGAAGGTTTTTGAGAGTGACGCCAACTGAAATTTTGACCCGGATGTGTTTTTGATAGTATCCTCAATATTTGCCAATCCGTATGTGCCTTCAAAAAGTACAAGCCCTTTTTGAGCCACCAGCACATTGCCGTTAAACCCTGCATTGACTTTAGCATTGACAATAGATTCAATTGCAGCAGTTTTTGCTCCGGCATTTATCTCTTTTTTGATTTTCTCAATTTCCTTTTCAGTCAATACCTTTTCAGGTTTTTCACCAGCGGATTCTTTAACTTTTTGATCACAAGCCTGAAGCAGTAATGCAAACAGAACCACACTCACTAACCTACACGAAAACAGCATCTATCAGGAATTTTGGAGACTTTTAAAATATATATGAAATAAGAAAATTACTATTGTACTAAATAATACGCTGGCGATGACTTTGAGGGAGGTATTTAAAAACAAAGAAAGGGTGCCGGCTTCGAGGAAAAACAAGTAAAAATGGTGTACAAAAGTCAGAATAATAATATATCTGATGAACCGTTCGGTACCCATTCCATCCAGAGATATAACAAGCTCGGTATCAAGACCTTTAGTTGGAAATAAAACCTTGAGAATATATCCCCTCAAATAGGCAATCAATACTGCCGCAGAGGCATGCATACCTGCCGTATTATAAAACATATCAACAATCAAACCTATCAAAAATGCAATTAAAAGCAATGCAGAAGTAGTTGTACTATTAGGTAAAAATAAAATAACCGAAATGTAAACAAAGCAAAAAGCAACGTCAAAAAACACGAGATTTCTCACTATAAATACTTGTAAAAAAGTATATAGCAAAATGCTTCCGATTATTTTGAATAAATTCTGGGTGTTCACTTATCTACAATTATTTCTTCAACCTGATTTTGCTTATCAATCAACTTGTTATTAACCACATATACATACATCAAACTCGAAAAATCAGTCGAAAGTCTGACACTAATTTCATAGAATGCATCATTGGGTACAGTATTAATTTTACTGATATGCCCAATCATTATTTTTGACGGAAAAATAGAATTTTGAGCCGATGTTACAACACTGTCGCCTTTCGAAATGGTCTTAAATCTATCAACAGTTGAAAGTTTAATAATTCGGGAATTTATTCCTGGCCAACTTCCAATTCCCAAAGCAGTGATTTTTTCTTTTCTAAGCTTATTATTGAGTATTTCTGCTGAAACCGAAAGCGAGGAGTGCAATATCGTGGATACCCTGCTGTATTCTTCGTTGCAAGACATTATCTGCCCAACTACCCCCTGAGGACAAATCACCCCCATACCGGGTTTAAGTCCATGTTTTGTACCTTTGTCAATAGTGATATAGTTGTCCGTTAAATTTTGGGTGCCGGAAATTACTTTGGCGACTAAATATTCATACCTCCGGGCTTTATTCGAATCAGTCTTATAACCTGTATTAGCAAGCGAATTAAACTCCTGTAATTTGGTAAGTTCTTCCCTCAAATTTTTGTTCTCAGATACCAATTGTCCATTTATATCACTCAGATTAATAAACTCTTTGATACTTTGAGAAACGGCCATTGATTTGGCAACAGCATTATTGGTCGAATTGAAAAAAGTTACATCCCAATAAACACTATTTTTTCCAATAAGATAAAAGCATGCTATCTGCAAAAACAGAAACATAAAGAAATGCCTGATCTTATATAATATCCCGAATAATTGAGACATCCGAATTTATATTTAAAAAAAGGTACCCGATTTTGCTTAAATGCGGATACCTAATTTACTGACTTTAAGTATATTACTGAACCAAAACAGCTTGATATTTGCCAATATTTTTCAGCACTTCTCCTGTTCCTCTTACCACAGCTTTAAGTGGATCGTCGGCAACGTGAATCGGCAACTTGGTTTTAACCTCCAACCTTTTGTCAAGTCCATGAAGCAAAGCACCACCGCCTGATAGGTAAATTCCGTTTTCGTAAATATCGGCGGAAAGTTCTGGTGGCGACATTTCCAACGCTCTCATTATGGCTTCTTCGATCTTCGAAATCGACTTATCAAGAGCATACGCAATTTCACTGTAGGTTACTTTTATTTCTTTTGGAATACCAGTCATCAAATCACGTCCTCTGATTTCGATATCTGCAGGCGGGTTTTCAAGATCAGGCAATGCTGAACCTACCTGAATCTTGATGAACTCTGCCGAACGCTCACCTATCAAAAGGTTATGCTCACGACGCATATAATCAACTATATCACGGGTAAACAAGTCACCGGCGATACGAACTGAAGATTCACAAACAATACCCGAAAGGGCAATAACTGCAATCTCAGTGGTACCCCCACCAATATCGACAATCATTGAGCCATTGGGTTGTTCAATATCGATACCAATTCCAATCGCAGCAGCAATAGGCTCATGAACCATATATACCTCTTTGGCTCCGGCATGCTCCGCAGAGTCCTTCACGGCACGTTTTTCAACCTCAGTAATACCCGAAGGAATACAAATAACCATGCGGTGTGAAGGAGAGAAAAATAAATTTCGACCCGTAGGAATCATTTTTATCAAACCTCTGATCATCAACTCAGCTGCAGTAAAATCGGCAATTACTCCGTCTTTTAGTGGCCTGATGGTTTTGATGTTCTCATTGGTTTTTTCGTGCATTTGCATCGCCTTATGGCCAATAGCAAGCACTTTACCCGATACTTTGTCGAGAGCAATAATCGAAGGCTCATCAACTACTATCTGGTCTTTATATATAATGAGGGTATTTGCTGTACCCAAATCTATTGCAATATCACTGGTAAGAAAACTAAAGAATCCGGCCATTTAAGCTCTTTTTTGTCGATTTTAAAATGAAATGCAAATTTAAAACTAATTTTTCAAAAAATGCAGCTATCAGATAGTTTATTATTCTGACAGAATTTTTCAACATTTTTCTTCAGAAAATAAGGCAGTTTTATAAAAAAAATAAATTAGTGTGAATGGTTTACTGCAAGACTTTTGATGCATCTGCCAATTGCTCACATATGCCCAAGCCAACAGTAATGACCCTGTAACCACAAAGGGTGTTTCAAAATTTTCAGGCAATAAAAAGAAACCGGAAAATTGTAGAATTGCTGCGATAATCATTAAAACTACCGGCTTTTTATTATGATGAATTTTGTAATCTTTGATTAACAAATTTACCGCTATCAATAAACTCCCGCCCATTAAAATTACTTCTGTTGTATGACTAATAAAGTTTTTGGCTACAAAAGGTAGTAATGTAACAATAAAAGGCATGGAAAGACAATGAATCAAACACAAAAACGACAAAAACATGCCGGTTTTGTGTAATAAGTGAGTATGTTTTCTGATTTTTTTTAACATTTTATTGCAACGGTGATGCAAATATAATCACTTTATCATTCCATTAGTTCCAAAATTTTTATTTTTTATGGTAAGCTTGCATAATATTTCGGGAAAGTATAGATTTGCAAATGTTATGCTTGCATACTATTTTTGAAAATCAAAATAATTTATTGAACATAGGTTTTATGAAAAAAGCCATAAAAAAAGTAGCCGTTTTGGGGGCAGGAATTATGGGTAGCCGAATAGCTCTTCACTATGCCAATATTGGCTGTGAGGTGCTTTTGCTCGACATGGTACCAGCCGAACCCAATGACGCCGAAAAAACCAAAGGATTGGACAACACCCATCCTGCGGTAAGGAATCGCATCGTAAATGAGCTGTTTCAGGCAGCCGTAAAAGCCAGTCCTTCACCGGTTTATAATCAAAGTTCGGTGGCCAGAGTTAAGCTTGGCAACTTTGACGACGACATGCCTAAAATCAAGGAGGTGGATTGGATTATAGAAGTTGTGGTCGAAAAGCTTCTAATAAAAAAACTAATCTATGACAAAGTAGAAGCTCATCGCAAACCGGGTACTTTGGTTACTTCTAATACTTCGGGAATTCCTATTCATCTTATGTCAGAAGGTAGAAGTGAGGACTTTCAGCAAAATTTTTGTGGTACACACTTTTTCAATCCTCCCAGGTATCTGAGGTTGCTGGAAATAATCCCCGGCCCTAAAACCAATCCGGAAATCATTGATTTTCTGATGAGTTATGGCGATTTGTATCTAGGCAAACAAACGGTTTTGTGTAAAGATACTCCCGCATTTATTGCCAACCGTCTGGGTATTTATGCCATGGTACAAACCATCAGAGCTACCGAAGAACTGGGCTTGACCATAGAGCAGGTTGATAAATTGACAGGCTCAATTGTGGGTCGTCCAAAATCAGGTTCTTTCCGGCTTTCTGATGTAGTTGGATTGGATACAACAGTTAATGTATGCAATAACCTGCTAGCGGGCTTACAAAATGATGAGTCTATTGAGGCATTCAAATTGCCTGCCATCATGCAGAAACTGTATGATAACAAATGGTTGGGAGATAAAACCGGACAAGGTTTTTACAAAAAAACCAAAGACGAAAACGGTAAAACTGTAATACTCGGTATCGACTTTAATACCCTGGATTATCGCCCGGCTGAGAAAGTGAAATTTGCCACGCTCGAAACCACCAAAGGTATTGATACAGTAGCGGGCAGAATTCCGGTTTTACTCAAAGGAACCGATAAGGCCGGACAATTTTACAGAAAAACTTTTGCCGATGCTTTCAAATATGCTACCATGCGTATTCCAGAAATAGCAGATGAACTATATAAAGTTGATGATGCTATTTGTGCAGGGTTTGGCTGGCAGCTTGGTCTTTTTGCCACTGCCGATGCCGTAGGTGTGAAAGCATTTGTTGAAATGATGGAAGCCGAAAATCAAAAGCCCGCTCAGTGGGTTTATGAAATGTTGGCAGCTGGATGTGAATCTTTTTATAAACTCGAAAGCGGCAAAAAGCTTTATTATGACATTAATTCTAAAAGCTATAAAACCATTCCGGGTACTGAGTCATTCATTATTTTGGATAATATCAGAAAAACCAATGTGGTTTGGAAAAACGCCGGTGCCTCAATATTTGACCTGGGCGATGGCATATTGGGAGTTGAGTTTCAGTCAAAAATGAACACACTGGGTGCCGAACCCATTGAGGCTCTCAACAAAGGTTTCGCTTTGGCTGAAAAAGATTTCAGAGGTCTGGTAATTGGTAACGATAGCCAGGAAGCATTCTCGGCAGGAGCCAATCTGGCCATGCTGTTTATGTTTGCGGTAGAGCAGGAATATGATGAAATAGATCTCATGATTGCTCAGTTTCAGGAAACTATGATGCGGGCACGTTATTCCTCGATTCCTGTTGTGACGGCAGTGCATACCCTAGCCCTGGGCGGTGGATGTGAAATGAACCTCCATGCCGACAAAGTGGTGGCTGCAGCCGAAACCTACATGGGTTTGGTAGAATTGGGTGTGGGTCTGATCCCGGCCGGTGGCGGTACCAAAGAAATGGCCCTGAGAGCATCAGACATATATCAACCGGGTGATGCCGAGCTGAATATTCTTCAAAATGCCTTCATGAATATTGCTCAGGCAAAAGTTTCGACTTCAGCCAAAGAGGCTTTTGATATGAATTATATGAAAACAGGTCGGGATCAGATCGTGTTGAACCGCAGCCGTTTAATAGCAGAAGCCAAACAAGCGGCTATAGAATTAGCTGAAAATGGTTATACCCAACCAACCCGCAGAACTGATGTGAAAGTTCAGGGAAAAACCGGAATAGCACTTTTCAAAGCAGGCATAAAATCAATGCGGATGGCCAATTACATTACTGACCATGATGCATTGATTGCTGAAAAACTCGCCTATGTAATTTGTGGTGGTGACCTGAGTTATCCTCAGCTGGTAAGTGAGAAATATTTGCTGGAACTGGAAAGAGAAGCTTTTCTATCGCTTTGTGGCGAACGTAAAACTATGGAGCGAATGCAGGGACTTTTGTCAGGTGGTAAACCTCCAAGAAATTGATTTATTTTCAACAAATTATTTTAGCGTAAAAAAAATGAATGCATATATAATAGACGGATATCGCTCACCAGTTGGAAAGGCCCCTAAAGGCGTTTTTAGATTTACCAGGCCTGACGACCTTGCCGCCGAAGTCATAAAACATTTACTCAGTAAAGTGCCTTCCCTGGACCCTACCAGAGTGGATGATATCATTGTGGGCAATGCTGTACCTGAAGCCGAACAAGGCATGCAGATGGCCAGATATATTTCGCTTTTAGCATTGGGAAAAACTGTACCGGGTATCACCATCAACCGCTATTGTGGATCGGGTGTGGAGGCAATAGCCATGGCTGCAGGGAAAATAGCAGCTGGAATGGCGGATTGTATCATTGCCGGAGGTACTGAATCCATGTCGATGGTACCCACTACGGGTTTTAAAACGGCACTGAACTACAACATTGCCAGCAATAACCCTGACTACTATGTAGGTATGGGCTTAACCGCTGAAAATGTAGCTCAAAAATATCAAATTGGAAGGGGGGAGCAAGATGAGTTTGCTTATCAGTCTCATCAAAAAGCTTTGAATGCTCAAAAAGAAGGGTACTTTGATAGTGGAATAGTCCCTATCACAGTAAAAGAAACGTATTTCGATGCCGAGTCAGGAAAAAAGAAAACTCGTGAATATACTGTAGCCAAAGATGAAGGCCCCAGAGCCGACACCAGCCGTGAGGCATTGGCTAAACTGAAACCTGTTTTTTCAGCAGGTGGAAGTGTTACGGCAGGGAATTCATCGCAAACTTCTGACGGAGCTGCTTTTGTAATTGTGATGTCAGAAAGATTAATGAAAGAACTCGGACTGAACCCCATAGCACGCATGATGGCCTACGCAGTAGCTGGTTGCGAACCTAGCTTGATGGGAATCGGACCTGTATTTGCGGTGCCAAAGGCTCTGACACAAGCAGGCTTAAAACTTGCTGATATTGATCAGATTGAACTCAACGAGGCTTTCGCTTCACAATCATTGGCAGTTGTAAAAGAACTGGGAATTGACCCTGCGAAACTAAACCCCAATGGCGGTGCGATTGCACTAGGACATGCTTTGGGCTCAACCGGAGCTAGGCTCTCAGTCCAACTATTCAACGAGATGCGTCGCCGTAATCAAAAATACGGTATGGTGACAGCCTGTGTGGGCGGTGGCCAGGGCGTAGCCGGAATCTACGAATTGTTATAAGGTCGAATAAATAAATTTTGGTGAAACGTAATAAGCACCCTCAGTTTTGGGGGTGTTTTTTTTGTTAGTTAACGCTAGTTCAATATTAGAGAATTTCTTAAAGAGGGATATTTTGAACTAAAAAACTTGAAAAAATGAAGAAAATCAGGTGTTTTTAATTACTGATTTTCAAATACTTAGCCTGGCTTTCCCACTATCTTCCAATCCATCGAAGTTTATCGAAAATTTTAGGTCTATTGACGACTTTTATATTGATTTTCATCTTCATTCAAGCTCTAGTTTCTTTAAATTCAAAAATCGGGAATAAATCCTCAAAACTTTCAAATATGAATTCTTGAAGAGACAGGTGCTTTTTCATATATCTGGTTTCTAAAATCGTTAAACTTTAATATTGAATTATTTCGGTGTTCGCATGTAAGATTAATTTCCAAACTGTACTTTCTATAACCGATTTTCAGTAATTATGTCCGATTCACTCATTCCTCTGGCAATTTATTTAATAAACAACACCTCCAACGATTGTTCTGGTATCAGTTTCAAAGATTCTTCACCACTTAAAGTATGCGAAATCAAACACATTTGTAATCACAAAGTTTTTGTAAACGAGGATATTGTTTTTTTTTGAGTATTTCTACATTTTCAAGGTTCTATAAATTGTAACTGATACTGGTCATTGGGTTATATACTTAGCAAGTTTTGACCAAGTAAAACACTGAAAATAAAAAGATTATGAAAAGCCATTGGGAAAGTTGTTTATGGATATAATGTACATAAGTGTATGCCTGTTTCAAAATTTCTTTGCATGTTAACATTAGTTTGAAAGCTTTTAAAGAACATGAAAACCTCGGCTTTTAGAACTATGGTGGATATGATTATGTAAAGAAAAAGTACAGCTTGTTAGTCGATAATCCATCAATTGGAGCATATCTTTTACATTGTGCTTTCAAGACATAAAAATACAATATACTAGTTGACCATTACATTTTCAGCGTTAATTGCATACAATTCCACAGAAAAAAACCATCGATCATGAAGCAATTTATTGATACTAAACAATTAAATTTGAACTTCCGCCTATTATAAAATACGTTAATAAAATAAATCTAACAAATAATGTCTTTACAAATTTTGAAAAAAACATTTATCAGAAGTATTGTACATCCTTCAGTTTTTTGGTTTATTCTTATAATAATTATCTCACTATATGCACTTTTAAGAGTGCTGTTTTTCCCTACCTCCAACTTCATCATTTTAAAACTAGAGAATGGAATTTATCAATCCGAATTTTCAACCCCTAAGTCTCCTAAACAATATATTAAGTTCTCTGAAGCCGCAATTTTACCTAATATAAAATATAAACAATTTAACTTAGTAGATCTAAATACTCTTGACACTTTACTTCTTGCAAGAGAATCATCATTAAGTAATTCTAGTAAACATCCTCCTGTTTGGTTCTATTTAAATAAAATAAACAAACCTAACAAACTTAGATTAACCATCATTCCTAAAAACAATACTGAATCCCCAAATTTCTACATATCATTTTGGGAGTTTCGATTTTCAAGTGATGGATTTGAATAAATTTCAGAAATCGATCGATAGAACAAAAAACATTAAAATCTAATAATGAGGGTATTATTATTATTTTTGGCATTAAAATTTTTAACTTCAATCTCTTGAAAAGCACGAAAAAGAACTTTTTAATGTCGATTTAACCATTCAGAATAAATAAATATACTATGGAAATAAAAAAAGAATATGAAAACTTAATTTCCGAAAAAAGCAAAATTGAACATCTATTTTCCAAAAAATTCAAACAATTACAACCTATATGGGACTATAATTGGGAGAAAGAATTCGCATCCAATTCAAGAAAAATAGTTGTAGTTCCATTTTCTTCCATTTCTGAAAATAAACTGAGAACCAAAATGGAAGATGGCTCTCATATTACCTTTGACAACGCCACATTTTTGGTTGCCTCCAAATTGGAAAATAAATATCATTTTGTGGTAGTTACCAAAATACCTGACAAAAGATATTTAGAAAACGATGGAAATAAGAATAATCCATTCACTGGTTTGATTTTGTTTTATGACATATTTGGCAAATTTGATACAGGTTATAAAGTTGGTATTGACAAAACTGAGATGTTGTTGATATTTGATAAAAAAGAAAACTCAAATCAGAAAATAACGCCATATAAATCAACCATATGTATTGAATGGGAGTCCTTCCGAATTTCTAAAACCATACAAATCAATGATTGCATATTTGACCATTCCGATTGTTTTATTTTAGATAAAAATGATTCAAAGTATAATCCCGAATACGGTTACATTGATATTTTGGATAAACCATTAGAAAGAAAAATCAACCTAAAGACTGTGAAAAAAAAATTTACGATTCTGCCTCCCTTAAAGTAAAAATTGGTTGTTTAATTATTTTTTTAAAAATAAAAAATCCCCTTCCAGCATAGCCAGAAGGGGATTTTTGATATAAGAGATTTTAGAAATTAATCTACGTATTCTCTTCTGCGAGGCTCTGCCAATCTGCGGGCCTGAGCGGCTTCTATCTCTTCTACAGTATTTACCTGTATGTTTTGATAGGTGCGTTTTCCGGTACCAGCAGGGATCAGGTGACCTACTATTACGTTTTCTTTCAGACCGGCCAGGTCGTCACGCTTACCTTTTACGGCTGCTTCAGAAAGTACCTTGGTAGTTTCCTGGAACGATGCTGCCGAGATAAACGACTCAGTACCCAATGAAGCCGTGGTAATACCCTGAAGGATTACCTGAGAAACCGCAGGCTGTGCATCACGCACGGTCATAAGTTTCTTGTCTTCACGTTTCAGACGACCGTTTTCGTCTCTAAACTCACGGTTGGTGATAATCTGACCAGGCTTGAAGTTTTCAGAAGCACCGGAATCCATTACCACTTTCTTGTCAATGATACGGTCGTTTTCTTCGCGGAATGTCCACTTATCTACGGCCTGCATCTCAAGGAACATGGTGTCACCGGCATCCAATACGTCAACTTTCTGCATCATCTGGCGTACTATCACCTCGATATGCTTGTCAGAGATTTTCACACCCTGCTGACGATATACGGCCTGGGTTTCATCAACCAAGTATTCCTGTACGGCGGTTGGTCCTTTGATACGAAGTATATCGGCAGGCGTAATGGCACCGTCAGAAAGTGGCTCACCCGCACGGATATAGTCACCTTCCTGTACAAGGATAAGTTTAGAAAGTGATACCATGTATTTCATTTTGGTACCATCTTTGGCCTCTACAAAGATCTCACGATTACCACGCTTGATGGTTCCATAAGACACAACACCGTCGATTTCAGATACTACTGCAGGGTTCGATGGGTTACGGGCTTCAAAAAGCTCGGTTACCCTTGGAAGACCACCGGTAATATCGCGGTTCATGTTGATAGCTCTTGGTATTTTGGCTAAAATCTGACCTGCTTTGATTTGCTGACCATCTTCAACCATCAAACGAGCATTAACCGGAAGGTTATATTCCTTGGTTTCGTCACCGGTTTTTACAATAATTGAAGGGTTTTTGGCTCTGTCTTTAGAGTCCGTGATTACTTTATCGCGGAAACCGGTTTGCTCATCGGCTTCTTCACGGAAAGTAATACCTTCTTCAATTGAATCGTATTCAACCACTCCGTCAAACTCTGTTAGGATTACGGCATTGAACTGATCCCAGTGACAGATAGGCTCACCTTTGGTGATTTTCTGACCATCTTTTACCTGAATAGTCGAACCATAAGGTACGATATTCGAAATCAGGATTTGTTTGGTGGCCTCGTCGATAATTCTGATTTCACCTCTACGACCGATTACGATTGTAGCTGGATTTCCTTCTTTATCAAGAGATTCTACTGTTCTGATTTCTTCAAAGTCAATTTTACCTGCAAATTTGGCTTTCAAATTGGCTTCAACAGACACGTTCATGGCAGTACCACCGGTGTGGAATGTACGAAGTGTCAACTGAGTACCCGGCTCACCGATTGACTGAGAGGCAATTACACCCACAGCTTCACCGGCATCCACCATTCGACCAGAAGCAAGGTTACGTCCGTAACATTTTGCACAAATACCTACTTTAGTTTCGCAAGTAAGAGCTGAACGAATCTCAATGGTTTCGATAGCGGTTTCGTCGATTCTTTCGGCTATTTCTTCAGTAATTTCCTCGCCTGCTACCAAAATCAATTCTTTAGTCAAAGGATCGATAATATCATGAACTGATGTACGACCCAAAATCCTTTCAGAAAGTGGCTCAATGATGTCATCATTTTCTTTCAGAGCTGATACGTTGATACCTCTCAAGGTACCGCAATCCACCTCATTAACAACCACGTCCTGAGCTACATCATGAAGACGACGAGTCAGATAACCGGCATCGGCTGTTTTTAGGGCTGTATCGGCAAGACCTTTACGAGCACCGTGAGTAGAGATAAAGTACTCAAGTACGTCAAGACCTTCTTTGAAGTTGGAAAGAATCGGGTTCTCGATGATTTCACCTACAGAACCGGCGATGTTTTTCTGAGGTTTGGCCATAAGACCCCTCATACCACCTAACTGACGAATCTGCTCCTGAGAACCACGGGCACCAGAGTGCATCATCATATATACAGGGTTAAAGCCCTGACGATCATTTTCCAGCTGACGAAGTAAAGTTTCTCTTAAACGTGTATTAACACGTGTCCAGATATCGATGATTTGGTTATAACGCTCACGCTCAGTGATGATACCAAACATATAGTTACTTTGTACTTCTTCTACCTCGACCCTTGCATTTTCAATCAATGATTGTTTTTCCTCAGGAATCATGATATCACCCAAACCGATGGATAAACCACCTTTAAAGGCAGATTGGAAACCTAATTCTTTGATATCATCCAAAAACTGGGCAGTACGGGCAAAAGATACTTCTTTGAAAACTTTCCCAATAATTACCTGTAGTTTTTTCTTGGTCAAAAGTTCATCAATATATCCCACTTTTTCAGGAACGAACTGATTGAACAATACACGACCGGCAACAGTATCAATTATTTTTTCTTCTAATTCTCCTTTTTCGTTTTTAATGGTAACTTTCACTTTTATGAAAGCATGTTTTGAAAGAAGACCTTCATTGATAGCAATCACAACTTCTTCGGCAGAATAGAAAGTTTTTCCTTCTCCTATAATTGGCTCCTCAGGTGTTGATTTTTTACCTTTGGTTACATAATAAAGACCTAAAACCATGTCCTGAGAAGGTACGGTGATAGGTGCACCATTGGCAGGGTTAAGGATATTGTGCGAAGAAAGCATCAATACAGAAGCCTCCATGATGGCTTCCTGACCAAGCGGCACGTGGACGGCCATCTGGTCACCGTCAAAGTCAGCGTTGAAGGCTGTACAAACCAGTGGGTGTAATTGAATTGCCTTTCCTTCGACTAATTTTGGCTGGAATGCCTGAATACCTAAACGGTGCAAAGTAGGAGCACGGTTAAGCAATACAGGGTGTCCTTTCAAAACGTTTTCGAGGATATCCCAAATAACTGCGTCTTTTCTGTCCACGATTTTCTTGGCAGATTTAACAGTTTTTACGATACCTCTTTCTATCAATTTCCTGATAATAAACGGCTTGAATAACTCGGCTGCCATATCTTTAGGAAGACCACACTCATGAAGTTTCATTTCTGGTCCTACTACGATAACCGAACGACCTGAGTAATCCACCCTTTTACCCAAGAGGTTTTGACGGAAACGACCCTGTTTACCTTTCAACATATCTGAAAGAGATTTCAAGGCACGGTTACCATCTGATCTTACTGCGTTAACTTTTCTTGAGTTATCAAAAAGTGAATCAACGGCTTCCTGAAGCATACGTTTTTCGTTACGCAGGATTACTTCCGGAGCTTTGATTTCAAGCAATCTTTTCAGACGGTTGTTTCTGATAATTACTCTACGGTAAAGATCATTTAAGTCAGAAGTTGCAAAACGACCACCATCTAATGGCACCAAAGGACGCAATTCAGGCGGAATAACCGGAACCATACGAATAACCATCCATTCCGGGCGATTTTCAATACGATTTCTTGAATCACGGAATGATTCTACTACTTTCAGACGCTTCAAGGCTTCTGCTTTACGTTGCTGAGAAGTATCTGTAGCGGCCTGGTGACGTAGTTCATACGACAATTCATCCAACTTGATTCTTGACAATAACATGTAAAGTGACTCAGCACCCATCTTGGCGATGAATTTCTGAGGATCCTCATCAGGAAGTAATTGGTTTTCTCTTGGCAATTTGTCAAGGATATCCAAGTACTCTTCTTCAGTAAGGAAGTCCATTTGAGAGATGCCATCTTCCTCTTTGATACCGGCCTGAACTACTACATATCTTTCATAGTAGATAACCTGATCTAGTTTTTTAGAAGAAAGACCCAATAGGTATCCTATTTTGTTTGGCAAAGAACGGAAATACCAGATGTGAGCCACCGGCACAACCAATTCGATGTGACCCATACGCTCGCGACGTACTTTTTTCTCGGTCACTTCTACACCACAACGGTCACAAATGATACCCTTGTAACGAATTCTTTTGTATTTTCCACAGTGACATTCCCAGTCTTTAACCGGCCCGAAAATACGCTCACAGAACAGACCGCCCATTTCAGGCTTGTAGGTTCTGTAGTTAATAGTTTCGGGTTGAGTAACTTCACCATAAGATCCTTCCAGAATTGACTCTGGAGAGGCAAGACTAATGGTTATGCTATCAAAATCGCTGTTTAGCTTTTTATTTTTCTTTAATGACATTTTCTAATTCTTTTTTATGAAAATGATATTTTACTTAATTAAGAGTGATTTCCAATGCAAGACCTCTTAGTTCATGCACCAACACGTTGAACGACTCAGGGATACTTGCTTTCGGAAGGTTTTCACCCTTAACGATAGCTTCATAAGCCTTGGCACGACCCAATACATCATCAGATTTCAGTGTAAGAATCTCACGCAATACATGTGATGCACCAAAAGCCTCAAGAGCCCAAACCTCCATCTCACCGAAACGCTGACCACCAAACTGAGCTTTACCTCCTAATGGCTGTTGCGTAATCAAAGAGTATGGTCCGATAGAACGGGCGTGCATTTTGTCATCAACCAGGTGACCCAGTTTCAACATATACATGATACCCACTGTAGTTTTTTGGTCAAAAGGCTCTCCGGTAAGTCCGTTGTAAAGCTGAGTACGACCATATTCTGCCAATCCGGCTTCTATCAACTCTGAATTAACCTCTTCGGCTGAAGCACCATCAAAAATTGGAGTTGCATATTTACGTCCCAATTTACGTCCTGCCCAACCCAGTACAACTTCATACAGCTGACCGATGTTCATACGGGAAGGTACACCAAGAGGGTTAAGTACGATATCCATTGTGCTACCATCTTCAAGGAAAGGCATGTCTTCATCGCGAACGATTTTGGCAACCACCCCTTTGTTACCGTGACGACCGGCCATTTTATCACCCACTTTCAACTTACGTTTTTTAGCAATGTAAACTTTAGCCAATTTAACGATACCAGCAGGAAGTTCATCCCCTACTTCGAGAACAAACTTCTCTCTTTTGAATACGCCGATGATTTCTGATCTTCTGGTCAAATAGTTTTTAACCAAAGAAATCAAAGAAGCATTTAGCTCGTCATCGCTTGTCCAGCCTTCAAGTATAATATCACCAAAAAGATTTGACTCTTCAGGAACATTGTAGGTGCTTTCATCAACAAACGGGTTTTTATCAGGGAAAAGATTATTAGAGATGTTAGATTTATTGAATTTAACACCTTTTGATATCAATTCTTCACCAAATTTATGCTTAACTCCGTTACAAGTCTGACCATCCAAAAGGGTAGTCATTTTATCAATCATCACATTTTTCAGATCAGAAAGATTCTTGCTATGGCTTTTAAGAAGTGTTTTAAGCTCTTCTTTATGTTTAACTCTTTCTTCTTTTGAAGGGCGTGAGAACAATTTTGTATCTATAATAACCCCTCTTAATGAAGGAGGTGCTTTTTTAGAAGCATCTTTCACATCGCCGGCTTTGTCGCCGAAGATAGCACGAAGAAGTTTTTCTTCCGGTGTAGGATCAGATTCCCCTTTTGGAGTAATCTTACCAATCAAGATATCACCTTCTTTGATGTGAGTACCAGTACGCACGATACCGTTTTCGTCCAGGTTTTTAACAGCTTCTTCTGATACGTTTGGAATCTCAGCTGTAAGCTCTTCTTCTCCACGCTTGGTATCACGAACTTCCAAGTCAAACTCTTCGATGTGTATTGATGTAAAGATATCTTCACGAACAACCCTTTCAGAGATAACGATGGCATCCTCAAAGTTATAACCTTGCCAAGGCATGAATGCAACCTGAAGGTTACGTCCAAGAGCAAGTTCGCCACCTTGAGTAGCATATCCTTCTACCAAAATCTGACCTTTTGTTACTTTCTGACCTTTTAATACAATTGGGCGAAGGTTAATGCAAGTATCCTGGTTGGTACGACGGAATTTAATCAGACTGTAAGTTTTGAGGTTAGTATCAAAATTAACAAGTTTCTGATTTTCAGACCAATCATAGTTTACTACGATTTTATCGGCATCAACGTAATCGATAACGCCTTCTCCTTCCGCCACCACAAGTGTACGAGAGTCACGGGCAAGTTTTCCTTCAAGTCCTGTACCAACAATTGGGGCTTCGGGACGCAACAAAGGCACCGCCTGACGCTGCATGTTTGAACCCATCAGCGCACGGTTGGCATCATCATGCTCAAGGAATGGAATCAATGAAGCAGCAATGGCAACGATTTGATTAGGAGCAATGTCCATGAATTCAATTTCGCTAGGGTTTTTCAAAGGAAAATCCCCTTCATATCTACATTTTAGAAGATCAATACTGAAAGTACCATCTTTTTTGGTTTCTGAAGTAGCCATGGCTATGTGTTTACCATCTTCTTCTTCAGCTGTCAAATATTCTATTTCGCCCGAAAGCTTACCCCCTTCTATTTTCATATAAGGAGTTTCAATAAAGCCCATCGAGTTAACTTTTGCAAAAGTACAAAGTGAAGATATCAAACCGATGTTTGGACCCTCTGGAGTTTCGATAGTACACAGACGACCATAGTGCGTATAGTGAACGTCACGAACCTCGAAACCGGCTCTTTCACGCGAAAGACCACCTGGTCCTAAGGCTGAAAGACGACGTTTGTGAGTAATCTCAGCCAATGGGTTGGTTTGGTCCATAAACTGAGAAAGCTGGTTAGTCCCAAAGAATGAGTTGATTACAGAAGACAAAGTACGGGCGTTGATCAAATCAACCGGCTTGAAGTCTTCGTTATCACGAACGTTCATTCTTTCTTTAATGGTACGGGCCATACGGGCAAGACCTACTCCGAATTGTCCTGAAAGCTGCTCACCTACAGTACGTACACGACGATTTGACAAGTGGTCAATATCATCGACAACTGCTTTGGAATTTATAAGTCCAATCAGATATTTCACGATTGAAATGATGTCTTCTTTGGTCAAAACCGAAGTTTCCAAAGGAGTATCAAGGCTCAATTTGGTGTTTACTCTGTAACGACCCACCTCACCCAAATCATAACGCTTATCAGAGAAGAATAAGCCCTGGATGATTTCACGAGCCGTGGCCTCATCAGGTGCTTCAGTGTTTCTCAACTGACGGTAGATTTGCTCAACGGCCTCTTTTTCAGAGTTTGAGCTATCTTTTTGAAGTGTATTATATATGATGTTAAATTCTGACACATTGGCATCTTCCCTGTGAAGAATAATGGATTTTTGCTCAGTATCAAGAATTAACTCAAGGTCATTCTCAGAAATAACAGAATCACGCTCAAGGATAATTTCGTTACGATCGATAGAAACTACCTCACCGGTATCTTCATCCACGAAGTCTTCTGTCCAGGTTTTAAGAACCCTTGCTGCCAGACGGCGACCAATTACTCCTTTAAGGTTTTCTTTAGTAGCAGCAACTTCTTCTGAAAGTCCGAAAAGGTCAAGGATTTCTTTGTCAGAACCAAAACCAATTGAACGTAATAGTGTAGTTACCGGAAATTTCTTTTTACGGTCGATGTAAGCATACATTACGTTGTTTACGTCGGTCGAGAACTCTATCCATGATCCTTTCATTGGGATTACACGGGCAGAGTATAGTTTTGTACCATTGGTGTGCTTGCTCATAGAGAAGAACACGCCTGGTGAACGGTGTAGCTGAGAAACGATTACCCTTTCAGCACCATTGATAACGAATGATCCACGGCCAGTCATATAAGGAATGTTTCCTAAGAATACTTCCTGCTCGATGGTCTCGAAGTCTTCGTTGTCGGTGTCATTACAAAGTAAGCGAAGCTTGGCTTTAAGTGGCACTGAGTAAGTGAGGCCTCTGTCGATACACTCATCTACAGAGTATTTGGGTTGGTCGATGGTATAATCGACGAACTCCAGTACGTAGTTTTCACGCGAGTCGGCAATCGGGAAATTGTCCATAAAAGTCTGATACAGACCTTCTGCACGGCGGCTTTCGGCCGGGGTGTCAATCTGGAAAAATTCGGTGAACGATTGCAACTGAATATCCAGGAAATCGGGATATTCTAATGCGGGCGTAACGCTTGCAAAGGACTTCCTTCCGGTTTCTGTCAATTTCAAGGTTTTAATTGTTTAAAAATGAAAAATTTTAATTACTTGTTGAAAAGTGACCCTCTCCCCCAGCCTTTTGAGCTAAAATTGAGTTTTCTTTTCAGAAAAATAATCGCAGTGAAGAAAACTATTTACCCCTTTGCATCTGCCCTACGAGTAGCAGAAGTGTATCGGATAAAAAGCTTTTTTGAGTCTAATTCCTTGTGAATCAATAACTCAGAAAGTTTTTATTTGGTGTGTCGGTGATTAGCCGCGGCAGGGATTGAGCCTTTGTTTGAGCTCCCACGCTTTGGTGTGGAGCAAGTGTCACGCTTGTGGCGTGAGCCGCCCTGATTTATCAGCCGTATTTTTATGATAAAGAACTTTATGAAAAACGGCCGGTTTTTAAATGACAAAAAGACTCGGCCAAAACTTTAACGTTTTGACCAGAGTCTGATTGTAAGACTGTTATAAAAATTATTTAATTTCTACTTCAGCACCAGCTTCTTCTAACTGAGTTTTAAGAGCTGTAGCTTCGTCTTTTGCGATACCTTCTTTCAAAGCTTTAGGAGCTGAATCAACTAATTCTTTAGCTTCTTTCAAACCTAAACCTGTAAGGTCTTTAACCAACTTCACAACCTGAAGTTTGTTAGCACCACCTGATTTAAGGATTACGTCGAATGCTGTTTGCTCAGCTACAGCCTCAGCTTCGCCACCACCAGCAGCCGGACCGGCTACCATTACAGCACCAGCAGCAGCTGGCTCAATACCATATTCGTCTTTGAGGATAGCTGCAAGCTCATTTACCTCTTTTACTGTCAAATTAACTAATTGTTCAGCGAATGCTTTCAAATCTGCCATTTTTATAGAATTTTTATTTTATAAACAATATTTAAAAATTGAATGCTGCACCTTGCAACATCCGGTTAAAAAAATCAGGCTGCTTCTTTCTCTGATAGAGTTTTAAGTATTCCAGCCAGTTTGTTGCCACCACTCTGCAATGCACCAATGACATTTTTAGCAGGTGATTGTAGCAATCCGATTACTTCGCCAATCATCTCAGCTTTAGATTTCAAGTTCGTCAGAGCGTCTAATTGGTCGTGACCAACAAACAATCCACCGTCTATTGAAGCTCCTTTAAGCTTGATTGAGTCTTTGTTTTCTTTCAGGAAATCTTTGATCAATTTGGCAGCAGCTTTACCCGATTCAGGGTGAAACATGATACCAGAGAATCCTTTAAGGACTGACTCGTTGAAAGCCGTGTAATCTGTGTCGAGCGACTCAAGAGCCTTCTCGATAAGTGTGTTTTTCACTACTATATATTCGATACCTCTGTCGAAACAAAGACGTCTAAGTTTGTTGGTTTTAGCAACAGACATACCGCTTGCGTCAGTGATATAGAAATAAGGAATGTTGGCAAACTTTTCGGTAAGATTCTCAATGATAAGTGCTTTTTCTTCTCTTCTCATGATTACAGTCCGATTATTGTTGATTTGTCAATCTGAATACCAGGTGACATAGTTGAAGACAAAGTGATGCCTTTTACGTATGTTCCTTTTGCCGAAGAAGGCTTAAGTTTGATCAATGTATGAACTAACTCGTCAGCGTTTTCAGCGATTTTCTTGGCGTCGAAAGATACTTTTCCGATACCTGCGTGAATGATACCTGTTTTATCAACTTTGAAGTCGATTTTACCGGCTTTCACTTCTTGTACTGCCTTACCTACTTCAAGGGTAACTGTACCTGATTTTGGGTTAGGCATTAAGCCACGAGGACCTAATATTTTACCCAAACGGCCCAATTTAGCCATTACGGTAGGCATGGTGATGATCACGTCGATATCAGTCCAGCCTTTTTCGATTTTTTGAATGTAATCATCCAAACCTACGTAGTCGGCACCGGCTGCTTTGGCCTCCTCTTCCTTGTCAGGAGAGCAAAGTACCAATACGCGAACGGTTTTACCTGTTCCGTGAGGAAGGGCTACTACGCCACGAACCATCTGGTCGGCTTTACGAGGGTCAACGCCCAAACGTACGTCGATGTCAACAGAAGAATCGAATTTGGTGTAGGAGATTTCTTTCAAAATTGCAGCGGCTTCTTCCAATGAATACGATTTTGTCGCATCAAATTTCGAAAGTGCTTCTTTTCTTTTTTTGCTTATTCTAGCCATAATTTTGGTAATTAGCGTCTTCTTCGGCTCGGAGGAGCTTACTCAGACTCCCAGTTTTTGTTAATTAATTAAAAAGGACTCGCACCATTGATGGTGATTCCCATGTTAGCTGCAGTACCTGCTACCATTTTCATGGCCGACTCAATTGTAAAGCAGTTAAGGTCCGGCATTTTGGTTTCAGCAATAACTTTAACCTGATCCCAGGTAACTGACCCAACTTTGTTACGGTTAGGCTGGTCTGAACCTTTCTTTACTTTAGAAGCGTCAATCAGCAATACGGCGGTAGGAGGGGTTTTGATAACAAACTCAAATGATTTGTCGGTATAGTATGTGATTAATACCGGAACCACCTGGCCCATTTTATCCTGTGTTCTGGCATTGAACTGCTTACAGAACTCCATGATGTTGATACCCTTCGAACCCAAAGCCGGACCGATTGGAGGTGCTGGGTTGGCTTGGCCACCCTTAGCTTGAAGTTTTAAGTATCCTGCGATTTCTTTCGCCATTTTCTTTTGAATTTTAAATTTGAGAAATACGAACTAACGAACTCAATCTACCCTCAGTGGCTCTGTAGTCACAATCCAGAGCTAGAAAAACAGATGATCATTCGATTCTCCAAAGCTTTTTCTCATACTCCTCAGGGGAAGCCTAACATATTGATAATATGACAAGAGACAGAGAAAAACTTCGCCAAAACGGACAAGCTGCCCAAAATGGACTGCAAAGGTAGAAAAATGATTTTGAAAAGCAAAAGTTTTTTGGGAAATAAATGCTTGAAATAGTGATTTTTATATATAGAAATAGAAAAGCATTCCATAGGTTTAAAACAATACAGCTATTTTATATCCAAAAATGATTAAAACCAATAATAAAAACCTGAACATAAACGTTTAATGGCCATTAAAAACTAAAACTATAAATCATGAAAAAATCAATTTTAACACAATCTGTCATTGTTTTCATTTTCGTTTTTTATGCAATCACATCTTTTGGCGGAACAAGAAAAATCAACCTCTCGGGTTTGGTGGTAGACTCGGAAACTTACCGGCCAGTAGAGAATGCAAGTTTTTTTGATTCTGAAAATAAACTGGTGGGCACATCAGATCAAAATGGCTATTTCACATTAATACTAAACACGCAGGAAAAGGGTGAAATGTTTTTTAGCCTAAAAATTAAGAAAAACGGGTATGAAAATTTCACACAATATGAACATTGGGGAGACTTGCAAGGGGATTCAAATGCCACTTTATATTTTGGATTAAAAAACAAAAAAGATTCAAAATCAGATGCTTTTTCAGAACTTTCTTTAATGACCGATAAACCATCTGTTGAATTGATGAAATCCGATTTAAAAAGAAAAGCTGAGAAAAGAGATTTTCTGAATGAGATTGAAACTGCAAAATCAGGCAATGATAACACATATATAATTGTAAAGGGCAAACATCTGTTGGTAAACGAATCGGGATATATAGAATTAAAATCTCAGGACGATTTCATAAAAATAAATAATGAAAATATCATTTCTGCTGCTCAAATAAACGGAAAAATAAGTCGCAAGAAAATTAAATCCATGACCACGCTGGACGATGACAAAAATACTGCAGCGATTTTCACCCGCTAGTATTTTTGAATGGAGAAACCCGGCAATAAAGAATATCTGGAGTCAAATAATCAGGAAGTGGGATTGAGTTAATGAAGGATGATTTAACGATATTAATTCGAATTAAAATTTCTGATTATTTGATTTTTGCAAAAATTCCCTACATTTATCTGAAAATAAACCTTTTATATTATGAAAAACAGAAGAATGATTTTGCTGGCGATTATGTTGGTACTCTCAATTGGTACTTTTACCCGCATTGTTGGCAATGAAAACATTAGGACAGTACAGTTTCTTTCGATTTTTGTGATTGGTGCTTTGACTTCGCTGCTAATCAGAGAAGTGGCAGAGATGATTAAAGGGAAGAAATAACGGGTGCTTTTTGGTTGGGATGAGGTTTTTCTTTATTTTTGTTGAAAGTCCAAAATTCAATAAAAATGAAAAGAATCCTGCTTTTATTATTTCTGATTTCCAATCTCTCTTTTGCTCAAAATAAAAAAGGTCAAAACGAAATTGCCTTGCCCTTACATCCCTGGCTGGCCTTATCTCAAAGTTTATATGTGGATTTTGAACACTTTAAATCACCAAAACGATCAACAACCTTTCGTGCCGGCTATCAGGGAGACAACCTGTTATTTATGATGTGGTCAAAAATGCAGTTTAATGGTATCAGGGCCGATTATGGGCAAAGGTGGTATCTCAAAGGGGAGACTTCAAAGGTTTTCCGCTTTTTTGCCGGTGTCAACGGCACTTTGGAATATTCCAAAATGAGCCTGAGAGATGATGGATTCGGAATAGCACGCGACTCGATGCAAACCAAAGGATTAAGCTTTGCTCCGGAAATAAATGCCGGGCTCAAAATAGTAGCTTTGAAACATTTTACTATTACAGGCAGTATGGGCTTCAGGTATTATTTCAATACAATGAATACTGACAAATTAACCAAAAACCCAAGCTATTGGGCTTATAATGACTGGGATAACATGCAACCTACCTGGCAGGAAAACCGAAGAGAAGTAGAGCTAAGGAATTTTAGAAAAGGTTTTATGCCTGTTCCTTATCTGCATTTTGGATGGATTTTCTAAAAAATTTCATTTCACCAAAACCTCATACGCCTCCTCAATACTGGAGGTACGGACATTCATGTAGTGAGTTTTGTGAAAAGTATTGAGCCGGTCGAGCAAGTCAACGAGCAAGACTTTTTCGGGTTCCTGCAACTGATTGAAGGCCATGTCGGAGATTTTTTCCATCCATGGCAGACTTTTTATTAATAACTCCAGACCGCTTTCTGTGATTTTGAGGCGTTTTGAACGCTTGTCTTCCACATCGGGGAATTCCGCCACCAGATTGAGTTTCACCAATCGCTTAATGACATCGATACCCGAAGGAAACTCCGAAATCATATCGTAAATCAGTTCGCTCTTTTTGGGTGTACCCATTTCCCGTAACCGCATGAGGTAAACCCAGTCTTCGATGTTATTGAGGGAAAATTTCTCCAATGCCTTTTTGGAATAAAAACTGGCATATTTGGAAAGTTTACCTGTCAAACTCGCCAATTGGCCATTTATCGTGATAAATCCGGTTTTTTTTTCCTGATAATCTTTCAAAATAAAATCCAAACAAAAATCTTTGATTTCTGCCTCAGGATTTTGGGCTTCAAATTCTGCCCAAAGATTTACCAATTGTACCAGTTTGTTCACAAAAAATATTTCCTTTTGAAATTTTAAACAAATTTAATAAAAATTTGTTTTCATAGTAAATATACTGATTTTTTAATTATTTTTGATTCATATATCTGAAATATAATATTTTTTATTATGAATTCATAATAATATGATAGCAGAACTTAAAGGCGTAAGCAAAGAATACAAAACCGGCGACCAGATAATAGTGGCTCTGCAACCCACTACTTTGAAAATTAATGAAGGTGAGTTGGTACTGATTATTGGCCCCTCCGGGTCGGGAAAAACTACGCTGCTGTCATTACTCGGTTGTGTGATTTACCCCAGCAAAGGCGACCTGTACGTGGATGGCAACCATGTAAATGAGATGAGCGAAAAAAAACTGGCAAATCTCAGACTTAACAACATCGGGTTTGTATTCCAGAATTTTAATCTGCTAAGCCCGCTCAATGCCCTGGAAAACGTAAAAATGCCTCTTCAACTCCAGGGTGTGAGTCAGACCGAATCAAAAAGAAGAGCAGAAGATGCCCTGAAAATGGTGGACATGACCGACAGGGAGAAAAGTCTGCCCAAGCAGCTATCAGGAGGGCAACAACAAAGAGTGGCCATAGCAAGGGCCCTGGTGAGTAATCCGAAAATTATTTTGTGCGATGAGCCCACGGCTTCGCTTGACAAAGGCTCACTCGATGTGGTGATGGAGGAGCTCCAGATGCTGGCAAGGCAAGGAAAAGCCGTGGCGGTAGTAACCCATGACCCCCGACTGAGAAAATATGCCGACAGGGTATTGGAAGTAGAAAATGGAATAGTAACTGAGATAAAAGATATTTTGAATCATGAATAATAAACAACTCTCTATCTGGATATTTTTGGGATTATCTCTCCCGATTTTTATCAGTTCATGTGGCTTCGACAAGAAAGAACAAGCAGCAGCAACCGATTCGCTTGCAAAAGCAAAACCTGCAGTTATAGACAAAGTGATGGGCATAGCCGTGATAGAGCCCGCCGGAAGAATGTCGAATCTGGCATCGGAAACCAATGGGGTGATCGGGCAAATTTTTGTACAAGCCGGAGCCAATATTGCAAAAGGCCAAACCATCCTGAGCCTCGACAATGATGTGGAGCAGGCCCAGATAGCCCAGGCACAAAGCAAAATAGGTACACAAAAACAAGCCATTGCGGTAGCCGAAGCCAGCCTTTCACAGCTGAGAACTCAACTCGACAAAGCCCGCAACGACCTGAGCCGCGATCAGGGCTTATTTGATGGAAAAGCTATCACAAAGGATGTTTTGGACAACTCCAAATATGTAATTGAGAATCTCGAAAAACAAATAACCACCCAAAAAGTGGCCATTGAACAGCAAAAAGCCAGGATTTCGGAAATAAATGCTGACATAAATTATTACCAGACTTTATTAGTAAGAAAAACTGTAAAGGCTCCTCAATCGGGCGTGCTTTTGTCGCTCAATGTGCATGAGGGCGAGTATTTGTCTTCGAGTCAGAGTATTGGCGAATTCGCCCCTACCGGCCCAACCATAGCCCTTACCGAAATCGATGAGCTTTTTGCAGGTAAAATAAAAGTAGGTCAGAAAGCAGAAATCAAAAATCAAGGCAGTGATGAGGTGGTTTCCACCGGCACAGTGGTACTCACTTCCCCCTATCTGAGGAAAAAATCGCTGTTTTCGGAAAACGGCACCAGCCTCGAGGACCGCCGGGTAAGAGAAGTGCGGGTGCAGCTCGATGATGCCTCAAAGGTGATTTTGGGTGCCCGGATGGAATGTTGGATCGACACTAAAGACAAATAAAATGTTCAGAACAGCCATCAGATTTTTGTTGTTTGACAAAGCCAAGACCTTCGGGGCCTTGTTTGGTGTCATCATCTCCACCTTTCTTGTGGGGCAGAATGTGGGCGTGTTTATCTTTATGAGCAACGCCATGAAGGCGATAGTGGCCAACAATGACCAGTATATATGGGTCATCGACAACAAAACCCAGAATGCCGCTCAGCTGTCGGCTCTCGATATGCGTATCAACCAGGAGCTAAAGAGCATAGAAGGCGTAAAAGATGCCTATCCACTCGTTATATCGGCGGGGGCAGCTAAGTTTGCAAACGGAAAAACCAGCGGTCTCACCATCGTAGGGGTACAGGCACCTGAGTTTGCGGGAATCTGGAATCTTTATACGGCCAAAAAAATGGACTTACTCAAAGACGGCTCTGTGATAACTGAATATTTTGATTCAAAAACACTCGGCGGGCTTCAGGTGGGGGAATATTTTGAAATAAACGGTAAAAAAGTATATAATGCAGGTCTCACAAAAGGCGTAAGGGGTTTTGGGGGAATTTATGGTTTTACGACCATAGAAAGAGCCAGGTTTCTGACCAACTATTCGGTAAACAAAGCCAATGTGTTTTTGGTAAAATGGAAATCTGAAAAAGATAAAATCAATATCATCAGCAGGATAAACGCCACCATTCCGGGCGTAAAAGCCTGGGATGCCGACGCTCTGGCCACTTCTACGCTCTTTGAGGTTCTTAAAACCAACGGCATAGCTATGTCATTTGGTAGCCTTATCAGCTTTGCCATTCTTTCGGGATTTGTAATAATCGGGCTTACGCTCTATTCTGCCGCAGTAGATAGGATCAAAGACTATGGCACCCTGAAAGCCATCGGTGCTACTAATGGCTATATTACAAGGCTGATTATCCTTCAGGCCATTCTGGTGGCAATTGTCGGTTTTATTATTGGTCGCCTTATGGTACAGGGATTCAAAATAGGCATAGCAAAATCGGGAACTCTATTTAGCTTTCCAATGATAGTGGAGGTGGCCTTGTTTGCAATCATAGTTTTAATTTCGGTTGGAGGCAGCCTATTTGCCATCAGAAAAATTAACTCATTGGAGCCAGCAGCGGTGTTTAGGTAAAAATTTTAAAATTAGACTATTATGTTCAGAATAATAATATTGCTTTTAATTCCATTTTTGGGTTTTTCTCAAAAATATAACTTAGAAACGGCCATTTCGGAAGGTTTAAAAAACCGCATTGAAATCAAAAATCAGAGGCTCTTGACCGAAATCGCCAACAAGCAAAACGCTAAAATTGCTGCTCAATGGCTACCTCAGGTTAGCGGTAGTGTAGATATGCGATGGAATACCCAACTGCAAACTACCATCTTGCCTTTTGATATCACCGGGCAAAATCCTGGAGGAAATAGCACTGTGAAATTTGGTTTACCCTTCAACAACGCACTGGGCATACAGGCAGATCAAAAAATATTTGATGCCAATAAGAAAATCGATAAGGCTATCAATGACAACACTGTGACACAGCGAGAGATAGATCTGGAGCAAAAAGTAACCCAAATCAAACAGAGCATCACGGAGGCATATTACGGAGTTTTGCTCAATAAAGAACAAATTAAGACCTTTCAGGAAGCTTATGAAAGAGCGAAAACTGCATTGGAAAATGCCGCCACGAAGTTTAAAATGGGTACTCTCCTCGAAAATGATTATAATCGGTTTGTTTTAGATGAGCAAAATGCCAAAGTGTCCATTGATAAAGCAAAGTTGGAATATGAGCTGAGCCTCATTAACTTAAAATACCAAATGGCTTTGCCTGAAAATAACGAGATAGAAGTAGATGAAGACCTGAATCTGATATTGTCCAAAACTACCGCCAATTACCTGCAGCAATACGAAAACAGGCCCGAAATAAAAGCCGAAGAAACAGCTCTGAAGCTTAACAGCCTCAATATTGACAAACAAATGGCCAAAAACAAGCCTACACTTTCGGCCTATGGCAACTACTCAGTTTTGCAGCTTAACAAACAATTTAACCCATTTTCGGCAAACACTTGGTACCCATTTAACTATGTGGGTGTTAAACTCAACGTGCCAATTTTCAACGGAAAACAAAGCTCATTGAACGCTACAGATTTCAAGATTCAGCAAGAAATAAACCGAAATAACCTGCAAAAACTAAGGTCCGATTTTGAACAAGAAGCCCGAACCAGCACCAAACAAATGGTACAAGCCAAACTGGATCTGGAACAAACCCAAAAGAACATCCAACTTGCCCAAAGCATTTATGGCGTTGACAAGTTCCGTTTCGAAAGCGGCGTATTGGCCCTCTCCGACCTCAAAAACTCAGAATACAGCCTCAAGCAAGCCGAAAACAACTATTTAAACGCCATTTATTCCTTCCTTCTGGCGGAACTGAAGTATAAGAAGGCTACTGGGAATTTTTAGGAATCAGAAATATGTTTTCACCGCAAACTCGTATTGGTCGATGAAGATTTGTTTAAAAGCCGAGATATTATTCAACTCGTAAAATAGTAGAATCGCCTTTTTATATTCACCGGAATCAATACTTCTATAAGATAAAGGACAAAGACTTTCACTCATTAATATTGCATTTGCTGTCAGGCGGGCAGTACGTTTATTTCCATCTTCAAAGGGTTGAATATAGCTAATTAATAAAACTGCAATTAAAGCTTTCTCATAAACATTTTCTTTTTTATTTATCAGGTCACACATCTTTTCTAAAGCCTCCAAAATTTGAAATTCATTTTCCAGAGGTTTGTATTTCGTGCCGGTAACTCTAACCAATCTTTTCCTTGGATTTCTGGATATTCCCATATTTTGAGTAAGCAAGGCATGAATGTCAATTATTTTTGAAACTGTCAAAAACTTATAGTCTTCTGCATAATCAAACGTATAATAAATTGCTCCTTTATGATTCAGAAGCATGGTGGCCTCTTCTTGGGTATATTTTTTGCTTTTTTCGCCATATTTCAAAAGTTGCTCCGTATCTATAAGGTCATACGTATTGCCTTCTATTTGTGATGACTTCCATGAGAGTTCAATCATTAACCTTTCAAACTCCTTTTTATAAATAATGCTATTTTTCTCAGGTTTATTGAGGTTAAATTTTTCGCCTAATGTTTCTAATTTGGCCGTTTCTTCTGTGTTTAAAAGTGAAATATTTTGTAAGATATCAAAAACATTGCTATCAAAATAAGTTTTACTCGGCCTGGATTCAATATCAACTGAAAAATAAGAATCAACATTAATTGGAAACTTTATTGCATCATCCTTAAGAGCGGTATACCGGGTATTTGGACCTTTGCCGCTTACCTCAATCAATTTTTGATTTACAAGTTTGGCCAGAGCTCTGTTTAAAGTAGGTATAGAAATGTCTTCCTTAATTAAACCAGATAAATCGGCGATGCCAATAGGTTCATTGAGTAATATTTGCAGAAATATTTTTTCTAGCCTTTGTTCCATATTTATTCTGATATCCTATCACAAATATATAAAAATCCTTTCATTGTGATAGGATTATTGGCAGTATTTGATAGGATTGAGTTTGCGTTTGACAATGTTCTCCAATTTTTTTCTATAACCAAATGAATTGATAAATTACAAAAAAGCATTGTAATGAAAACATTGAGGAAATATAAGACTTTGGAAAACTCATCCCTTTCCCAAAACAAATCCCTAATTTTACACAAAAAAAGACCATTTGAAAGACCTTCTGCTTATTACTCCGCCATTTACCCAGCTCAATACGCCTTATCCGGCTACGGCCTATTTGATGGGTTTTTTGAATACCAAGGGTATTGCGGCATTTCAGATGGACCTGGGCATTGAGGTTATTTTGGAGCTGTTTTCTAAGGTTGGTTTGGTTTCTATTTTTGAGAAGGTCCGTTTGGATGGAGTTTCAGATAATTCACAAAGGATTTTCGGCTTAAAGAATGATTATATTCAGACCATCGAGGAGGTAATTGCCTTTCTACAAGGCCATAAGCCAACTTTAGCCCGGCAGATTTGCAGTGGAAATTTTCTGCCGCAAGCGTCCAGGTTTTCACAAGAAAATGATTTGGAATGGGCCTTTGGCAACATGGGCATGCAAGACAAAGCCAAGCATTTGGCCACTTTGTATCTCGAAGATTTGTCTGATTTTATAGTGGAATGCCTCGACGGAAACTTTGGCTTTAGTCGCTACGCCGAGCGGCTGGGAAAAAGTGCCAATTCGTTTGATGAACTGTACGGCAATCTCCAAGAAACACCCACATTTATTGATGAAATCACACTAAGGATTTTAAAACAAAAACTGGAGGAAATTCAGCCGAAATTGGTCTGTTTTTCGGTGCCATTTCCGGGCAATTTGTACAGTGCATTTCGCTGTGCAGGCTATATAAAAGAGCACTTTCAAGAAATAAAAATCGCTATGGGAGGAGGTTTTGCCAATACTGAGCTAAGAAGTGTAAAAGATGCCAGGGTTTTTGAGTATTTTGATTTCATAACCTTAGACGATGGCGAACTGCCGATAGAATTGCTGGCGAATCATGTTTTGGGGAAAAATGAAAGTTCGGAGTTTAAGCGAACTTTTTGCCTGCAAAATGGAGAAGTGAAGTTTATTAACAATTCCACCCAAAAAGACTACAAGCACAGCGAAGTGGGCACGCCAGACTATTCTGATTTGGCTCTGGATAAATACATTTCGGTGATTGAGCTGGCAAATCCAATGCACAGCCTTTGGTCAGATGGCCGCTGGAACAAGCTCACCATGGCACATGGCTGCTATTGGGGCAAATGTACTTTTTGTGACATTTCGCTCGATTATATCAAACTTTACGAACCCATTGCAGCCAAAACTCTGGTGGACAGAATGGAGCAAATGATAGCCCAAACTAGCGAAAATGGTTTCCATTTTGTAGATGAGGCCGCCCCGCCCGCACTCATGCGTGAAGTAGCTCTGGAGATTCTGAGGCGTGGATTGGTTGTATCCTGGTGGACCAACATACGGTTTGAAAAAAGCTTTACCGCTGACCTTTGTGTTTTACTCAAATCTTCGGGTTGCATAGCGGTTTCAGGAGGACTAGAAGTGGCCTCTGACCGACTTTTGGCTTTGATAGACAAGGGGGTAACAGTAGCCCAGGTGGCTCAGGTAAACCGCAACTTTGTGGAGTCAGGCATCATGGTACATGCTTATTTGATGTATGGCTACCCTACCCAAACGGTACAAGAAACCATTGACAGCCTCGAAATGGTGAGACAGATGTTCGAGTTAGGCATTTTGCACTCAGGTTTTTGGCATCAATTTGCTCTTACTGCTCACAGTCCAGTAGGACTTAATCCGGAGAAATTTGGCATAATGCCTGATTACAAAGACATTACGTTTGCCGATAACGACATCCAGTTCAAAGATTCTACGGGTATCGACCACGATAAATTTAGCTTTGGACTCAAGAAATCCCTTTACAATTATATGCATGGGCTTTGTTTTGAGTATCCTTTACAAGATTGGTTTGATTTTAAGATACCTAAAACCAAAATTCGACCTGATTTTATAACCGAATGTCTTGAAGAGCAAGACCATAGCCTCATAAAGCCCAATGCCAAGATTGTATGGATTGGAAACCAACCGATTGTAGAAGAAACGAAAACTAAAAAAGGACCAGCTGTGCAACTGACTTTCCACGAAAAAATGGAGACATTCAGTATAAACATCGAAAAAGCAAAAGGTGAGTGGTTTATAGAAAACTTAAAATTGACGGATGTGCGAAACGCTAAAACCATCACTTTCAATGAATTAAAGACTTCATTCGAAGACAAATTTGAGCATTTTGAGCTTTTTTGGTACTCCAAACCCATCAACGAAATGCGTGAGCAGGGGCTTTTGGTTTTGTAGTGACAAAACTTTTGAATTTTGAAAATATATAACCTGGCTTAGTGCTAAAAAATTCAAAAAACTAATTTATATAATTTATCTATTGTGTAGATTTGTAAACAAAAACCACTTTTATATCCCAAATACTTCATGAAACCGTTCCATTGGCTTTTGATAGTATCTCTTATTTTTGGAAGACTCCACTCGGTAGCTCAGCAAAGCAGTTTTCCTGATACCAATTATCTAAAACAAGAATACGCCCGCCAGCAAGCCATTAAGGCCGAGTTGGAAAGGTTGCAAGCAATGCAACTGAAGTATAAGCGGGATAAAAAAAATACGTCTTCAGAAAAAAGCACTTTAAGCAGCTTACCCGTACATTGGGAAGAACGTGGCCCAACGGGACTTCCAAATGGCATAAATCAAGTTATAATAGATGCGAACGACCCAACAGGTAAGAAGGCATGGGCAGCAACACAAGGAGGACTTTGGTACAACAATGATATTACTGCGGATTCGTCTTGGCATCTGACTAGTATTGAAACTCTAGTTTATTCAATAGCTCAAAATCCATCCAATTCCTTAGAATTAGCTATCATTAGCCGAGATAGTTTTTTCTATATTTCTTTAGATGGAGGAAATTCTTGGACACAAGGAACTGTTAGTTGGGGTTTCAACCTAATTTATAATAATAACGGAGATTTGTACTCGTCGTGCTTTAATGGATGTGGCGGCTCTGGAGCATATATTTACAAACTCAATCGAATCACCATGCAATTTGAATTTTATTTGAATATTCAGACTACTTTGTGGCAAGAAACCGTAACCCCTGACATCAGTGATATTGCATTTGATCATGAAAATTTAATTTATATTTCTCTTGATAATGGAAAAATTTATCGATCATCTACTCCTTCGGGTGGTACTTGGACCAACATCATGACGGCGGCTTTATCAGCAACCTCTTCTCAAACCAATATAGGTATTGGTAAAGACGCCAACAACAATAAAATAATATATGCAATCAATTTGAAACAATTTGGTGGGTTTACCAATAACATTAACTGGATTAGAAAAAGTGTAAACGGTGGAGCGAGCTGGACCAATTTATCCATTCCTACTCTTAATTCCGTTCAGATGAGGGCCGTTTATAATGCATTAATTTATGTTAACCCTTCAGATATAAACCAGGTAGCTATTTTAGGGGAAGAGTTTGTGAGTACTTCAAATGGTGGAAGCACCTGGAAGTTTGCAAATGAAGATTTTATTAACAATAAATCAATTGCAAAAAAACCAAACTCCAATTACCTAATTACCGCAACAGAAAACAAAATAGTCCAAATAACAAATGCCTTCAATTCAGGAAACATCATTAGTGAACCAAGGATTAAAGACTTAAATACAAGCTCGATTTGGGAATTAGGGTTTAGGAATAATTATAATGACTCCATATTTTATGGTTTAAATTTGCTGAAAGGGAAAAATATTTTAGAAAAAAAGGGTAGTTTTTATAATTATTTGCCGAAGTCTTTTGATAATAACGAACCTGAAGTCTCTTTTTCGTTTACCCCTTCACTAACATATTTTGATAACGAAGGAAATTTAATTTCAAAAAATATTAACCCCGGGGTATTCTCTTCACATCAAATTGATTACAATGAAGTCAATAATACTGCTTTAGGTTTTAAATTTTCGAGTGAAATAAATAATCAGACCATCTTTTTTAGAGTAAAAAATATTGGCGATGGAAAAGAAGTCATGGATAATTTACTTGTAAATAAATCTTTATTAAATATCTCAGATGTTAAAATTTTAAATGATAGCGTTTTTTATGTAGTAAATCATAACACAAATACTAATCTTCGTGAATTATTCAAAATTAAAATACATCATGACAACTCCACAAGTTATTCTTTGCAATTAGAGTCAAATCCCTGGATAACTAAATTTCAAACACCCCATGATAATTCCAATAACCTATATGCTTTAATTTATGGGAAAATTGCAATTAGTACCGATGAAGGAATTACATGGACAGATAAAACCAATTCTATTACAGAGGCAATAAATGACTATGCAATCAATCCCTCAAACCCTAATCAAGTTTTTGCAAATTCAATTGATAAGATTTACGTATCCAATAATTTTCTAAGTAACAATGTAGTCTGGGAAGACATTACCGGAGATTTGTCTTCTCATATTCCCTTTATGTTAAATAAAATCTGGTATCGAGAAACTGATGGTCAATTAATTATTTCGAATGTTTATAGAGGTATTTTTTCTACGAATTACTTCCAAAATTCAGTTCCCGACAGTATCATTATAGCAAACTATACTAAAGAGGCATGTGTAAACGATGATAGCGTAAAGGTAAGTTTTTACAAAAACGGGGCATTTTCTGAAACCAATACTTACGAGCTATGGATATCCGATGCATCAGGAAATTTTACAAACGCAACAAAAATAGGTACATCTACCAATTCGCCTATTTATGGGATAATTCCTGACCATCTTGTTACCGGAACTAATTACAAATTGAGGGTAATTTCTACCAATACTTCAGTCGCTGTTAAACACGCGGACACGGGCCTTTTCGAAGTCAAAAAAGGAAGCGGATTATTTTTGGCTGGATATCCCAAAGCTATCAATGCCACTCAAAATGGCTTTGTAATTAACGCCCCTGTCAATCAAAATGCTGAAGTGTGGTATGAGGTCACTCAATCGGGAAAACCAAAGCCAACGATTGATCAATTAATAAGTGGAATTGATTCGACAGGGACTTCATTTTTGGTGGCAGATAGTGTCATTGCTTTGGCCAACGCATCTAATCCCATTATCATTACCGGCCTTATGTCTGGCACTAACTACGATGCCTATGTAGCTGTCAAACTTCCTACTGAAGAATGTTTTTCAGCTTTGAGTAAAATAACTTTTTCAACTAAAGGAACTCCTTTTCCTTATTGTATTCCTCAAAGCATAAATGGCTGTACTGGTGATAATTATATATCAGAGCTTAGAGTTTATAACTATGAAAATTATCAATCCTCAGCTTTATCAAACTTTAATTCCGGTTGCGAACCCAATGCTTACTCTTTCAATTCACAAAATATCGAAGTGTTAACAGCGGGTATAAATAATAAAGTGTTAATTCCCCGAATTCACGATTTCGAGGGAACTTTTCCGTCACGTGGTTTGGCAATATGGATTGATTTTAATGAAAATGGAGATTTTGAAGACCCGGGTGAACTTATGAATAGCAATCGTGTGGATATGAATATTAACTCAAATTCTTTTTACGCCAATTCAACTGTTTCACCCGGCATTAAACGTATGAGAATACGCTTGAATAGTGGTACTGAATATACCTACCCTATGTCACCCTGTGCTACCTACCAATATGGTGAAACAGAAGATTATTTAGTCAAAGTTGAAACCAATGAGCCATACATATTTGCCAATCTTGACAAAGACACCGTAGGCCAATGTGAAAGCATCAAGGTCGCCATGGAAATAACTGGTTCATATAATATTGGTAATACATTCCGGGTCGAACTCTCCAATGCAACGGGAAGTTTTTCGGACTCTACCGTTTTATTATCAGGCATTTCGGTAAATATACCGGTAAATATCCAGATCCCAAGAACTATTCCTACCGGTCATAACTATAGACTCCGAGTGGTTTCAACCAATCCGGTGGCAGTAAGCTTTGAGTCAGCTGTTTTTTCGATACAACCCACTACCCAACATGTTATTACTAATTTCACAGCTGACACTCATACCATTAGTCAGACTGGAAGCATTTCAGCAACCAATAAAAACTCCAATGCTGCCAGGGTAAATTTCAAAGGTTGGAATTCAGTGATTCTCCTTCCTGATTTTGAAGCAAAGCCAAATAATTCTGGAGTTTTTAAAGCAGAAATTGTTGGGTGTAATAATTGATAAGATTACGAAAAAAAGTGAATGGTGTAAAAAGTCGGTTTTATAGTAAAAAATGGTTATCAGTTAAGCAAAAAATTTACCAAAGATTAATTTTATATTCATTCTTTATTATTTATAAAGCCTTTTTATCAGAAAAATTAGCCGGTGGACACATTTCACTAATTCTTAAATATTTATCAATCAATATTTTACAAAAAACACGATACTAAATATTTATTAAAGAAACTTACTTTCACCATAATCAAAATTTTACTGAAGCAATTTGGCAATCTTTAAATCATATATTGCCTGAAAATATCATATTTCCTGCCAGTTTTCTTCCGATATTTGCCCCATTCAATCACTTAAGAAAAATGAGATTTTTACTTTCGCTCTTACTGAGCTTTGTATTCTTTGGTACACATGCCGATGACGGTTACAGACTTTGGCTGAAATATGACGCCATCAAAAATCCTGCATTGAAAGCCGGATACAGCAAAAAACTGAATAGTGTTTTTGTTCAAAAAACAGATGAAACGATAGCCGTAGCTTTGGCTGAACTAAAATACGCCACCCGTGGAATGCTTGGCAAAGAAATTTTGGAAACAAAAACATCAGCTTCAACCCTGAAACTGGAAATATCGAAATTAACTGATATAAACCCGGAAGCTTTTGAGATAAAAAACATTAAAAATCAAATAATTGTAAGAGGAAACACTTCAAAAGGAGTTTTATACGGAGTTTTTGAATTAATCAGGAAAATGCAATTGGGCGAATCGCTGGAAAATATAAATGTTGTTTCTTCCCCCAAAATCCAGCTCAGAATGCTCAACCACTGGGACAACAACAATGGCACCATTGAGCGGGGCTATGCAGGTATGTCGATGTGGAAATGGTATGAATTGCCCGAAAGAATAGATCCTCGATATATCGATTATGCAAGAGCAAATGCTTCAATAGGCATCAATGGCACGGTGCTGAATAACGTTAATGCCTCTGCCAGATTCATTACAGGCGAATATCTGGGCAAAGTAAAAGCCCTGGCAGATGTGTACAGACCTTATGGCATAAAAGTGTATTTGTCAGTGAATTTTGCTTCGCCTAAAATCCTTGGTAAACTCAAAACGGCTGATCCTCTTGATCAGGAAGTGCAAAAATGGTGGAAAGAAAAAGCCGATGAAATCTATAAGGTCATCCCTGATTTTGGTGGATTTTTGGTAAAAGCCAATTCTGAAGGCGAACCCGGACCGATGGATTTTGGCCGCACTCATAAAGATGGAGCTAATATGCTGGCAGAAGCTCTGGCACCCCATGGTGGACTGGTCATTTGGCGGGCATTTGTGTATAATTTTGACCCAAAAGGCGACAGATTTGCGGCTGCTTACAATGAATTTAAGAAGTTTGATGGTGAGTTTTTGCCCAATGTCATCATCCAGGTCAAAAATGGCCCTATAGATTTTCAGGTGAGAGAGCCCATTTCTCCGCTTTTTGGTGCTATGGAAAAAACACCAGTGAGCATAGAATTTCAATTGACACAAGAATATTTGGGCTGGGCAACCCACTGGGTGTATGAGGCACCCATGTTTGAAGAAGTACTGAAAACCGACACATTTGTCAAAGGAAAAGGCTCCACTGTTGCAAAAGTAATTGATGGTGAAGTATTTAAATACCCCATAACCTCCATGGTGGGTGTAGCCAATACCGGCTCTGACCGCAACTGGACCGGCCACCCTATGGCTCAGGCCAACTGGTACACAATGGGCAGAATGGCCTGGAACCCTGAAATCACTTCGGAAAAAATTGCTGATGAATGGGTGAAAATGACTTTCAGATCTGATGCAAAATCTACCTCTGCCATAAAGAAATTGATGATGGAGTCGAGAGAAATTTATACCAACTACACCAACCCACTCGGAGTGCATCATGTGATGGGCGAAAGCCACCATTTTGGACCGGAGCCTTGGGTAGAAAAAGCTCCTCGGCCAGACTGGACTGCATTGTATTATCACAGAGCTGACTCAGTGGGCATAGGATTTGACCGTACCGAAAAAGGGAGCAATTCTTTAGCACAATATCATCCTGAGTTGAGAGCTAAGTATAGCGATATAGATAAAATCCAACCTGAGTTTTTACTGTGGTTTCATCATGCACCTTGGGGCAAAAAACTATCAACTGGCCGCTCAGTTTGGGACGAAATGGTGAACCGCTACTATGAAGGTGTAAAATCTGTTGAAAAAATGAACTCAGAATGGCAGGGTCTGAGAGGAAAAATCGATGAGGAAACTTTTGAAAATGTCGAATCAAGATTAAAAACTCAGCTCAAAGAAGCTTATTGGTGGCGGGATGCTTCAGTGCTATATTTCCAGAAATTTAGCAAAATGCCCGTTTCTTCACCTTATCAAAAACCAACCAGAACTTTTGAGGAGTTAAAGCAAATTGTGGATGTGTATCATGTGAAGTAAGATTATTAATAAATTATATCATAATGGGTTCATATTGAATCTATTATGGTATTTTTGTAAACTCAACTTTACAATTTATATAATCTCTATTTTATGATTTGCATAAGTCCTACTTTATGATTTGCATAAACTCTACTTTACGATTTACATAAATTCTACTTTAAGATTTACATAAAATCTACTTTATGATTTGCATAAAATAAAAAAGGATTTACCTGTTTTTGATACTTCGCAAAAGAGCCTTGATGGTCTTAGGGCGAGGCTTATAGAAGAGTGGTAGGGTCTGCGAAAGTGTAGCGGCCAATTGGAAATATTGCTGATGACGAGCACCAGAAAGCAACTGATGAGGGAGCGGAAAATACGAAATAAGGGTTGTGATTTTTTCAAAACCTTCTATCTCACCTTTGATTCTGGAAAAAGGCTTTCTCAGAATTACAATTTTATCAACTACTGACTTTTCATTAATGTTTTGATTTTCAGCAGGTTTCAAAATATACTTCTCTTTTCCTTCCCATGCCGGTTGAAGGCTTTGGGTATCTAATCCTAATAGTTGAGCCGTGTCTTTCCATATTTTTATTTCTGAAAAAGCCCTGATAACTTTCGGTAAGGAATTCTCAAGCTCGATTGCCACGAGGTCGTCAGAAAAAATTGGATATCCTTTAACAGCATACGCCGCCACAGTAGTTGATTTTCCGGCACCGGGCAATCCCAAAAAAACCGTGGAATGACGATTGATCTCTACTGCACTGCCATGAAGCAAGAAATATCCTTTCAAAAACAAAACTATCCCGATCGCCTCACTCAGAATAAAAACCCGCAGAAGTCCTTCCGGGAGCTTACTTTCCGACTGATAATCAATACTTTGCTCAGTTATACGAAACGAAACCATCTGTGGCCAACTGAGATACACAAATTCAGGGGTAATCGCAATCTCAGCCTGATTATCGGCTCTGAAAACTTTTGTTTTTTCGGTGGGGGGCAATTGAAACCTGGCCTTTCTGATAATTAAGTCAGGTAAGTCGGACTGCGTTTTTTCAATTTTCAAGTCAAAATCGGAAGCAATATTTAATCCGAAAGCTCTGTAGGTCAGTTCCATTGCCATAGTGGTAGATAGTTTTCTTCTTTTCTTTCCCCTAAGATAATCTGCCCGTTTTGGCTCACCCAGGCATGGGCGTTAAATCCGCCCTGATTGTTTACGCCAATTTCGAGTTTAACCTCCTGATTTTCACCAAAATAATACTTCAAAACCAAAGCCTGATGCAAGCAGTTAAATCCGGCCGAATTACCAAGCTGTTCCAATAGTTTTATTTTTTCTTTATCGGGAAAATTCCGGTTTTTGAAAAGTAAGGCAGCGTAAACTTTTTTGAAAACAGAGAAAGGTAAAATATTAATAAGGTTCTTGAAAATCAATAAATAAAAGAGGCTTTTAAGCACAAAAACCTTTTCTGATATTTTGAGGGAAAAGAATTTTTTAAACCGTCTCAATCAACTTTTCATTTAGAAGCTCTTCAAGCAGGCTTTCGATGTCGCTCCGACATTCTTCCGGATTTACGTCATATTTTTCCAAAACCAATTTTTCCAGTTCTTCCACTGTCTTTTCACCGGTTTTAAGTGCTGCCCAAATCAATGTTCCCACTTCGTTGAGTGAAAAATATTCTCCTTTTTCGTGGTTGAGGATCATCTCCTCATCGTTCATACGGGTAGAAATCTGTTTGTCGGATAAAATATATTTTACGGGCATTGCTTGAGAAATAATGGCAAATATACCAGTTTTCGGTAAAAATCTTTGAATGTAAGATTACAAAAACAAGCCTTAAATTCAAAAATATCTTTCGGCGTAATTAGAAAAAAACTCCAGACTATTTCGTTTTTGTATTTTAGGTATATTTTTTCTCTCAAAATTTCAACAATTAAGGTTTTTTTAGGGTTAAAATATTATGGAAATAACAATACCGGAATTAGAAGAAAATCTAAGCAGCTTTCTTGCGAATTGCAGACTGGAAGGAGACGAAGCATTGGACAATATTTTTGAAAAATTGATGGCCGGAAATGGACCAAAAGCCCTAAAAGATATGATGGAATGGGCGGGTGATACGAGGGAATTTGAGTTAAATAACATTCCTGAAAATTTAAGGCCACTTTTTCAGGATTATTCTTTTTTGCCTGATTTTGCCAACAGGGAACAAATGGACGCCGGCTTTAGGTTTTTTAAAAAATATGTAGCTCCCATTGCAATGCTGTTGGGTTGCTATTCCTTGCCGTATTGCTATATGGGTGCTGATGGGGCCCAGGTTTTATATTTTTCGGAAAAAATCCACCAAAATACCACCAAGAGACTCAATGACACGGGCGATTTTGTGAGAGAAATGCACAACCCTGAAAAATGGAAAAGTGGGGAAAACTTTGTGAGAGCATTTAAGGTGAGGGTAATGCATGCATTGATAAGAAGTTATCTAAAATACTCGCCTAAATGGGATATGTGCTGGGGCTTACCGCTCAATCAGGAAGACAAAGCGGGTACCAATCTGGCTTTTTCATATATTGTATTGGAAGGTCTTAGAAAGCTGGGCTTCAAATATTCAGAAAAAGAGGCCGAGGCTTATCTGCATACATGGAAAGTAATCGGGTATTTTATGGGCGTCAAAAACGAGCTTTTGATTGATACCATGGAGCAGGCCAAAATGCTGGACGGCAGGATTGTGGAGAGGAATTTCAGAGAGTCAGAAACGGGTAAATATCTGGCAAAAGCTCTGATTGACAGTAGCCGTAGTGTGATCAAAATACCGTTTTTGAAAGATATACCTACCGCCATAATGAGAGAGATGTTGGGTGAGGATTATTCTGAAAAGCTCTGCATTCCGGATATGCCAATTCAGAGAAAACTGATAAAATACATTCCTTTTAAGCTTCTGGTCAGGAACAGCAAGGTCATAAAAGCCTGAAAATTAAGGAAAATTTAATGTGGACTTAACTTTGGCTTAATTTTGGCTGCGTTTTTTTGTGTCATGAAAACAAGCGAAATTATGGATTCTACAAATTCTGATAAAACAACTTCTTTTTTTAAAAAATGGCTCCCCGTTTTGACGTTTATCGCTATTGTGATTTACTATTATCTTTAAGAAAAATCAATCTATTCCATCAATCCGTCAAAACAATTTCCACTGCCAGATTGTTGTATTTGCCTTTGAGGTTTTTATAGTCCACTGTCCACGGCACTTGTTTATGCCATTTTGTGCCAGAATAATAATTCCAGCCATTATTTACGGTCTCCATGTCGCCCCCAAAAGCGGGTTCATAAGAAGTAGCTTTGACTTTTTTTTGGTTGGCTTTATCAAAATAATCATAAACATAATTATTGGATTCAATGATAAAGTTTTCGGCTCCAATCAACAGACCTGTTTCAGGAAATTTGATGTTCAGATTGTTAACATCCATTTCTGTTATATGTCTTCCCTTTTTGCACCTGGCTAAAATGTTTCCTTCATTATAATATTCAATTGGTTCCCCGTTTTGATCAAAGGTAAATAGTCTGATGTTAAAGACTGCATTTCTGATATCACTATTCGTAAGGATTTTGATGGTTTTCAGATATCGGGTTTTGGAGATATAATCCTGGAAAGGAATAAACCGTGCAGTGATAAATGGGACTCCGCCATTGCTGAAAAATGTATTTATTTCTTTTTTATTGACCTTTCCAATGGTTTGGGTCATTTTATGTTTAGGAGGAGATACCTGAAGGTCCGGTAAAATCAAAATGTTTTCAGTTAAATAAATTTCTTTTGGTAGGTTTTCGGAATTGATTTTCAAGGACTTGTAACCTACCGCCGTAAATATTAGATTAAGATTTTCATCTGTTTTTGAATAAAAAAATACCCCATTCTCATCAGCCGAAAAGCCAAGGGTTTTATTTTCGATGCCAATGTTGACATAAGGAATGGGCTGGCCTGTTTTTGCGTCTTTTACAATGCCGTTGATTTGACCGAAACCAATTTGGGTAAAAAGTAGTAGCATTAGGATTCTCATTGGAAGTGGGTTTTATGTGAAAAATATAAAAAGCTAACGGAAATTGAGATTTGAAATTGTTTTTGCTGTGGTGAGTTGTTTTTTGTTTTACTTCTATTTCTGGTCTGACCTTCGGTGCTGACCTACGTTTAAGAAAAAAAGCCAACACTTCGTAGCATTGGCTATTGGCCGTTCTGACCTTCGGTGCTGACCGGCATTCTTTGGCAGGATTGGCTTTTGGCCGTTCTGACCTTCGGTGCTGACCTACATTTATATATTTCTTATGCAGGAAATGACTTGCTGATATCGGTGAAGTCTCTTGATTTCAAAGAGGCTCCTCCAACTAATCCGCCGTCCACATCGGGTTGAGAGAACAACTCAACGGCATTGCCTGCACCTACACTACCACCATAAAGAATAGAAATTTCGTCGGCAACCTCTTGTCCATATTTTGAGGCCAGATGGTCACGCAATACTTTGTGCATTTCCTGAGCCTGAGCCGAAGAGGCTGTTACACCCGTTCCGATTGCCCAGATGGGTTCGTATGCAATCACTACTTTTTGCAATGCCTCAGCCGAAAGATGGAAAAGACCATTGGTCAACTGACCCGTTACAAAATCAAAATGGATTCCGGCTTCGCGTTGGGCTAAAGTTTCACCACAACAAAATATTGGTGTTAAACCTTCTGCCAGAATAGCGTCCACTTTCTCTGCAATGAATGCATCTGACTCAAGGAAATATTCTCTTCTTTCTGAGTGACCAATGATGATATATGTAACTCCGGCAGATTTCAACATAGGTACTGAAACCTCTCCTGTATATGCACCTGAAGCTTTTGGATAACAGTTTTGAGCTGCAAGTGCAACTTTTGGGGTATCAATTAATTTTGAAAACGAACTTAAATACGGAAAAGGAACACCCAAAACCACCTGTACATTGGGGTGAGTCAATTCGTCTTTAACCATATTTACAACTTCGGAAAGCAAAATCTGACCTTCTTCGAAAGTCTTGTTCATTTTCCAGTTTCCTGCGGCATATTTTTTTCTCATTGTATTTATTTTATTTGGCTTTCAGCAATCAGCTTTCGGCAATCAGCAATTTATTTAATTATTCTTTTTAATAGTAAACCCGGCCCTCATTACTCTCCCCTCGCAACCCGGCAATTATAGTTTACTCAATCACCATATTGTGATAAACATTCTGTACGTCGTCGTCTTCATCGAGTTTTTCAAGGAGTTTGTCGAGGTCGGCGGCTTCGGTTTCTGTTAATTTCTTGGTGTCGGTCGGGATACGCTCAAAGTCGGCGTGAATTAGTTCCAGTCCTTTTTCTTCAAGGAATTTCTGAATGGCTCCATAAGCAGTAAACTCACCATAGATATTGATCTGGTCGTTTTCTTCGTCAAGGAAAACATCATCAGCACCAAAATCAATGAGTTCAAACTCCAGCTCTTCCAGGTCAACCGAAGCATTGTTGGCAATTTTAAAAATACATTTTCTTTCAAAAATAAAGTCGAGCATGCCATTGGTGCCCAGACTACCACCGGTTTTGGTAAAATATGATCTTACGTTGGCAACTGTGCGGTTGTTGTTGTCGGTGGTACATTCCACCAATACTGCCACTCCGTGCAGGCCATAACCTTCCAATACAATTTCTTTATAATCTTCCTGGTCTTTTGAAGAGGCCTTTTTAATGGCATTTTCAACATTGACCTTGGGCATATTGGCCGCTTTGGAGTTTTGAATTACGGCCCTGAGTCTTGAGTTGGTTGAGGGGTCTGGCCCGCCAGATTTAACGGCCATTACTATATCTTTTCCTATACGCGTGAAGATCTTGGCCATGGAACTCCAACGCTTCATTTTACGTGCTTTTCTGAATTCAAACGCTCTTCCCATATTTTTATCTTGATTTCAGCCGCAAAATTATGAAATTATGTATTGGCTTCATAATCAAATGTAGAAATTGTGGATTGTCAGAATTTAAAATTCTATATAGCTTTATTATTAAAAAATAACATGGAATAAAAAATTTGTTTATTTAAAGAATATAAAATACTATTTTGCAAATAAAAAAGGTAACCCCATGAAAAGTATACTGATTGGAATAGTTTTAACTATTTTATCAATAAGTGTTTTTGCTCAGGAAAGGTTTGATAATCTTTTTACAAAAAAAAATAATTCTTCAGTCAGCGGAATTGCAACTCAAAATCAGTTAAATGGTATTTTATCTGCTCAGGTTCTAGAAATAAATTCAGGTAATCTAAAGAGTATATATTTAAATCCAAAAGTAGCTCTCATCGTATTACCTACTCAAAATGGTGATTTGATTCTGGAAATAGAACCGACCAAAGTATTTTCTGCTGATTTTAAAATAAATACGCCTCAAGGTGAACATAAAATGAAATTGCCGGTTTTTTATCGAGGAAAAATAAAAGGCGAAAGCAATTCAACGGTGGTTTTGACAGTGACAAACAATACGGTTGAAGGTATGATATGGAGTAAGAAAGTCAACCTTACGATCGGGAAAATAAAGAATGATTCCAAAAACCTGCATGTGGTGTACAATACAGAGGAGATAAAAAACGACACCCCAATATGTGCGGGAGAGATTGAGAAAAAAATCGAAGGATTAAATCTGGACAACAGCCCTCGCTCAACTAACGTGTCCAATTGCAGAGTTGTAGAAATAATGTTGGAGGCCGACTTTTATACTTTTACGGAATGGGGAGGCACAACCAATGTAGTAAATACACTGAGCTCGATTTTTAACAATGTGGTCCAATTATATAAAAATGATGAAATAAATATTCAATTGTCAGAAATTTTTGTTTGGACAACCGTAGATCCGTACAATCCGGCCTCAAACACTGGAGCAATGCTAGACTCTTTGACTAATTATTGGGATAATCAGGGGAATAATTTCAATGGTGATATTGTACATTTGGTTTCAGCAAAAAGTTATGGTGGGGGTGTTGCTTATTATTTAATCGGGTCGCCTGTTTATAATGGTATGCAAGCAAGGGCAGTGTTTGGCAATTGTAGTAAAAACTATGCCAAAGGCTTGAGTACAAGTTTGTCTTCTACTGTGAATAATATCCCAACATTCTCCTGGAATGTAGAAGTGATGACTCACGAAATCGGCCATAATTTTGGTCTTCCTCATACACATAACTGTAGCTGGTCTGATGGAGTAAACCCTCCCAATGCCATTGATAATTGCGGGCCTACAGCAGGTTATACCGAAGACGGTTGTACCAGCGGTCCCACACCTGCTCCGGGTGGTGGTACAATTATGAGCTATTGCCACCTTACAAGTACAGGAATTGTATTTTCAAATGGTTTTGGGCCTTTGGTAAAACAAAAAATGGCAGCTGAAGTCAACGCAGCCTCATGCCTTGGAGGAGTGTTAACCCCTAAACCTACTGTGGGAACCACATTTGTTTGCAATAATTCTTCAGCTTCAATTACAGCCTCTGGATGCACCGGGGGAGTTTATAAATGGTACACAAGTTTAAACTCAACCCCGGAAATTTTTACAGGTAACCCATATAATACAGGAATTTTGAATAGCAATACAGTTTATTATGTCACCTGCACTCAAAACAGTTGTGAGAGTTTCAGAACCGCAGCAGTAGTGGAGTTATATTCTGGTACTGCACCTGTGACATCAGACATAAGCATTTGCGGTAGTACAAGTGTAGCTAATTTATCAGCAAACGGTTGCAGTGGGTTTACCTTAAACTGGTATGGCAGTCCAGCCGGTGGCACAGTGCTTTATACTGGCAATAATGTCATAGCCAACGGAATCGTAAGTGATACCACCTTTTATGCTGAATGTCAAAGTACAAGTTGCGGGGTGTCGCCTAGGTCAGCATTACATATTACAATTGGGGGGCCATGCCCTTATTGTGAACCTACCGGTTTGAAATGTAGTGATAATGATTTATTAACCCAATTACAGATTACTTTTGGGGCAATTAGTCTTTATGACGAAAATTTTACTTGTAACCCCTCAGGCTTTTCTCTGGTAACACCTTCTCCTCAAGTCAATTTTACCAAAGGTGCCAGTTATAATTTTAATGTTTTTAATCCTGGAAATTGGGAAGATGGCATTGCTGTTTGGATGGATTTAAATAATGATGGTACATTCTCAAATTCTGAGTTAATATACTCATTTTATAACGGGGGGCTTTGGACCAATAAAACATTTGCTTTTCAAATTCCCAATACTGCAACAGCTGGTTTAACCAGAATGAGGATTAAGACCACATATCTCCAAGCTCCCGTTGACCCTTGCTCTGCTCTCGAAGGATTTGATACAGTTACAGGATTATATTTTGGCGATATCAAAGATTTCATTGTTAATATTTCCGCCTGTAATCCTTCCGAAATCTACGGAGCCATTGCACAGCCTTCAGGCACTTACAAAGCTTCCGAAACTATAGAAAGTCAGGCCAATGTGGCAAACAATACCACCTACCAGGCAGGGAAATCTATCTTACTCAAGCCGGGTTTTCAGGCGGGTACGGCGGAGGTCTTCAGGGCCCAGATAGCGGGCTGTAATTGATCAGTCTTCTTTGGCTTGCTTTTTATAAGGTAAGGCCGTAACCAGATTCTGGATTGTATTTTGTGCCAGCGATTGTGGGGTATCAAAACGCCTCATGGCATCGGCAAAGCTGCTCTGCTGCCAGATTTTTTGTTCTGATTTCGCATCAAAAAGGGCCAATGTAGTTTCAATACCATTTCGGTTTCTCCAGCCTGCCGGATCCATTTCCATTTCGGTCTCTCCCCATATTACCGCATCGACACCAAGTAATCTGGCCAGTTGACCTTTTCCAATGCTTGCCAACTCCGAAAACCTGATGTTTTCAGCCTGCAGGGTTTTATTTGTGGTCAGGAAATCCTGCAGCGTAAACCCAAAGTTTTTCTTCAATGCTCTTTTGCTTAATATTTCAAAGGTAGATTTCTGTAAGTCCAGACCTGCTACACGCTCCTGTTCTTTCCAGTCATCTTGCTTTCTGCCTCTTTGGCTCATGGCTTTGTAAGCCTCGCTAAAAGTTACTTTAAAAGGTAAAATGGCAATCCTTTGGTGGGTTTGAGTATATTGGGAAATATTGTCCACGGCCAGTTTTTGTTGTGTCTGACAGGAAAACATACCTAAAGCTATAATGAAAGTTATACCGATTATCTTTTTCATGATTGAGATTTTTTAACAAATAAAACGAATTTCTTTATCAATAAATACGTAATCTTTCCCATATTTGAGGCATTAACATTACGTTAATATTTTAGAAAAAACTATTAGCTTTAAGGACTATTCGATTTAAGGTTTAATTGGAAAAACAGTTTATCAGAGAAAAACAAATAAGGTGTTTGTTAATCCTCCATTGAATTTTAAAAACTTAAATTTTGACAATTATTGAGACTTTAAAAAAATGATTTCTTAGTTTGAAATATGTACTAATGAAAATACATTAAATCAATCTTCAGTGTTTAGAAAATTTTGATCGAAAAATGCTAATGATTAATTGAGGGTTTCAAAATTTTCGTGACACTTTGAAGATTGTTCCCTTTCTTTGCCTACTTTCTTTGGGTAAGCAAAGAAAGTAGGTCCCCGCCGGATAGGCGACGAAAGTATTTTCACTTATTTGACATTAAGGAAAATATATTTTACAAAATTTTAACTGCTTTTTTGATAAGTTGATATAAGAATCTTAAAATTTAGCTCTTGTTCTGAGTAAATTCAAAATTACCCTGATGAAAAAAATAATTACTCTCGCTTTAATTCTCCTTTATTTCAATGCCATTGCTCAGAAGGAGGCATTTCAGGCTTTGAAATACACCGATAGCAAAGGCACGATTTTGAATTACCGTTTGCTTTTACCTCCCGGTTACGATCCCAATAATAAATATCCTCTAATCTTGTTTCTCCATGGTGGAGGCGAAAGAGGCGATGACAATATTTCTCAGTTGAAATATGGCTCGGAAATGTTTTTGAATAAATCAAAAGAAACGCCATTTATTGGAATATTTCCGCAATGTGCCAAAGAAGACTATTGGGCTTCGGTGAAATTTTCACGGGCCAAATACCCTTTGGAACTGGATTTTAACTACACTTACCCCGAAAATCCATCCTTACATGCAGCTGTAGAATTGGTACAGAGCATGATCAAAGGCAAAAAAGCCGACAAAAAAAGAATATTTATCACGGGCATGTCTATGGGAGGCATGGGTACCTTTGAGGCGGTGTATCGTTATCCAAAACTGTTTGCCGCAGCAGCACCCATTTGCGGTGGGGCCGATCTCAATTCATATTCCAAAACACAAGCCAAAGTGCCTTTCAGAATATATCATGGTGATATTGATGGGGTTATTCCCGTGAAACATTCGCGTGAAGCCACCGAAAAACTCAAGTCTCTCGGCTGTGACGTGATTTACAAAGAGTATCCCGGGGTCAATCATAATTCCTGGGACAATGTCTTCAAAGAACCCGACTATCTGACCTGGCTTCTGGCACAGAAAAAGTAATAATTACCCAAAGATTTGCTAAGAAAAAGTTTTGATATTTTGCTGAAAAACAAATTAATCAACAGTCCCGAATGGGTCAAAACGCTGTTTGCCGCCATTGCAGCATTCAGCACCTATTTGTGTTTTTATCCTTTCAGGAGAGCCTATACAGCAGCCACTTTTGACGACTTGTATTACTTCGGGGTACACTTTAAAATCCTCATCATCACGGCACAGGTCATTGGTTTTGCGGTTTCTAAAGGGATAGGGGTAAAGGTGGTGTCAGAAATGAAACCCGAACACCGCCCCCGTAATTTGTTGATTTTTACAGGTTTGTCCTGGCTGAGTATGCTGGGCTTTGGACTGGTGCCTGCACCCTACAATCTGCTCTTCGTTTTTCTGGGTAGTCTTCCATTGGGGATGTTTTATGGCGTAATCCTGGGTTTTCTCGAAGGAAGGAAAAGTACCGATCTTCTGGTAGCTGCCCTCACGGCTTCGTTTATCATTGGTTCCGGTTTTGCCAAAAGCGTGGGCAAGTGGGTGATGGGCAGTCTGGATATTTCGGAATTTATGATGCCCTTTGTGGCCGATTCGGTCATGTATTTGCCTTTGGCAGTATCGGTTTGGTTTCTATCTCAGATTCCGCGACCCGTTGCTGCAGATATTGCCGACCGTGTTGAACGCCTTCCCATGAGGAAAACCGACCGAAAGGCTTTTGTGAGAGAATTTGGTTTGGGGCTCACGCTGTTTATCATTTCTTATGTACTACTGACGGCTTACCGCGAATTCCGCGATAATTTTATGCCGGAGATTCTCGGAGAGCTGGGATTTGGGGGCAATACGGCTCTTTTTACCCAAACCGAAATCCCGATTGCAATCGTCGTCTTACTTTTGATGGCTTCCATGCGGTGGATCCGAAACCACGCAATGGTATTTAATGTCATTCAGACTTTACTTTTGGTGGGAGCCCTAATCATCGGGGCAAGTACCATGCTTTTTCAAATGGGTGCCATCAATCCCATTCTCTGGCTGATAGGAGTAGGTTTTGGGGCTTATGTGGCTTATTCTATGTGTAATAGTCTTTATTTTGAAAGGATGCTGGCGGCTTTTAAGTATTCAGGTACCGTTGGATTTATGATTACCCTTGCTGATTACTATGCTTATTTTGGGAGCCTACTGGTGTTGTTTTACAAAAACTTTTTTCAGCACAACACCAGTAATGTTACCTTTTTTATTTTTGCCTCCTACATTTTAGCCACCTCCTATTTTTTGATGGTCTTAGGGTCAATGTTTTATTTTCGGAAAAAAGAAAAATGGAATTTAAAAAGATAATTCATTTTCATTATTAAAATTTATTATACCTTAAATCAATCTTCAGTGTTTAGAAAATTTTTTGTAAAAATTCATTGAACGATTTGAATGTTTCCAAATTTTCGTGACACTTTGAAGATTGTTCCCTTTCTTTGGAGGTTCGCCTCCCCGGCTTTTTCTTTGGGTAAGCAAAGAAAGTAGGTCCCCGCCGGAAGGGCGAAGAAAGATTTGTTAATGTTTGTAATCTTTGGAATAAGGGCTTAGGGAATAAACTTTTGTAAATTTGTAATAAACATTCAATCTTAAATATCATGAAAAAAATCATTTTTAGCTTTTTTATCCTTTCTGTCCTGTTTTTATCCTGTAAACCCAAAGCAGAAGAAACCCCAGATCTAAATATCTCACTGGCTCAGTGGTCATTGCACAAAAGCTTCTTTGGCGATGCCCTAAATGGTGACTGGGAGGCATTTGCACGTTTGTTGAAAGAAAACCCTGATTCTCTTTTACAGGGAAAATTAAACCCCGATGACTTTCCGAGAATAGCTGCCGGCTATGGCGTAAACACCATCGAGTTGGTCAATACCTTCTATTACAGCAAAGCCAAAGACATGGACTATTGGGGAAAATTCAAAAAAAGTTGCGATGATGCCGGCGTAAAAGTGGGCCTCATCATGTGTGATGCTCTGGGTGATATCGGTAATGCGGATTCGGTAGAAAGACAAAAAGCAGTAGAAAACCATTATGACTGGGTGAAAATCGCTAAATTCCTCGGTGCAAGTACCATCAGAGTGAATGCCGCAGGACAGGGAACTGCCGAAGAGGTTGCCAAAAATGCAGCGGATGGCTTAAAGAAATTGGGCGAATACGCTGCCAAAGAAGGCATCAATGTGGTAGTAGAAAATCACGGTGGTTATTCTTCCGACGGAAGCTGGCTGGCTGGAGTGATGAAAGCCGTAAACAAGGAAAACGTAGGTACGCTTCCTGATTTTGGTAATTTCTGTCTGGAAAGTGGACCCGAAGGTTGTGTAAAAGAATACGACCGTTACAAAGGGATTGCCGAGCTCATGCCTTTTGCTAAAGGGGTAAGTGCCAAAACCCACGTGTTTGATGAAAAAGGCAATGAAGCCGAGATAGATTATACCCGCATCGTGAAGATTGTGAAAGATGCCGGTTTTAAGGGCAACATCGGGATAGAATTTGAGGGAGAAAAAATCAGCGAAGACGAAGGCATCAAGGCCACCAAAGCCTTGCTGGAGAAACTACTTTAATAAATTTGACCCACAGAAAAGCCTGCAAATAATTCGATTTGCAGGCTTTTCTTATTTTTAATTTATGATTTTTAATTATCCACCAAAGTATAAGTGACTGTCACCGGTACTGAGCCCACTCTGAGGTCACCGTAGTTTCCGTCTGCTGATGAAAATGAGTAAGTGATATTATGGCCATAGTTTACGCCATTGCCAGTGTAAGCACTGCCTATACCGGTAATAATGTTCTGGGCGGTGGTCGAAAGCGTCACTGCAGTAGTGGGTGAGCCTTTGGCACCCGCACCGGTAGAAGAAGTTCCGGCCAACACCGAAATACTTACACCGGGTACAACTGTACTTGCCGAGACCGTCACATTTCTGGATAGAAGTCCCGAAGAGGGAAGTATTGAAGAATAGTTTATCCAAACACTTGCATTGTCATTAGGAGAGGTGAGTCTTTGTCCTGCTTCCAGGGGTGTTGGCTGAATAAACGAAGCATTGAAGTTTTTGGATCCGTTGCTTTCCAAATCCAGCAATGCCACACTTGGTATTACGACTGTAACGACGTGGTCGTTGTTTTGAAGGTCCTGAGCTTTAGCCCCAAGGCTGCCAATTATACATGCAGCCACAATAGTAGTTTTTCTAAGTAGGTTCATGGTATATTTCTTTTTGGTAAATACATACCGTTAAAGATTCCTTTCAATGAATAAATTTGCAAATAATATGCCTGACTACCAAACAATTATAATAAAAAAATATAATTAAATGATTATTAGTGAATTAGTTTTTGATTGAAAAAATAAAAAATATCCAGCGGTACCAAGTGAAAATTTGGCACGCACCTAAGTGTTTTTATTAGACTAAAATAAGATTGATTTATATTAAAATCAGATGACTAAAGCCTGTTTCATTCGAGGAATGGCTTGTTTTTGAGAAAAATTAATCTCAAAATCTTAGAAAGGTTTACTTCTTAAACAAACTCTCCACAAATGCAGTTTTGTTGAAAACCTGAAGGTCTTCCATCTTTTCTCCAACGCCAATATATTTCACCGGAATTTTAAATTCATCAGAAATACCTATCACTACACCACCTTTGGCGGTGCCATCGAGTTTGGTGATGGTGAGGGAATTTACCTCAGTAACTTTGGTAAATTCGCGGGCTTGTATTACCGCATTTTGGCCTGTACTTCCATCTAAAACCAGCATCACTTCATGGGGTGCTTCGGGCAATATCTTCTGCATCACACGTTTGATTTTTCCAAGCTCATTCATGAGGTTTACTTTGGTGTGGAGACGACCCGCAGTATCGATTATTATGACATCAGCACCTTTTTCTACACCCACCTTGATGGCATCATAGGCTACAGAGGATGGATCTGTATTCATGCCATGGTCTATTACTTCCACACCCACGCGTGAGCCCCAAAGTTTGAGTTGGTCCACAGCAGCAGCCCTGAAAGTATCGGCCGCACCCAGCACCACTTTTTTCCCGTTTTTCTGAAAATTATAGGCCAGCTTGCCGATGGTGGTAGTTTTTCCTACGCCATTGACGCCTACAACCATCAGCACATAGGGTTTGGGGAGGTTTTCGGTTTCAAAGCTGTTTTGAACGTCTTGTGAATTGTTTTCCTGCAAAAGGGCGGCAACTTCTTCCCGTAATATGGTGTCGAGTTCAGACGCAGAAGAATATTTATCGTCAGAGACTCTTTTTTCTATTCTTCTTATGATTTTGATGGTAGTGTCAACACCTACATCAGAGCTGATAAGGATTTCTTCCAGTTCATCCAGAACTTCCTCATCCACTTTTGATTTTCCGACAATTGCTTTCGATATCTTGTCAAAAATACTGGCCTTGGATTTCTCCAGTCCTTTGTCAAGAGATTCTTTTTTTTCTTTACTAAAAAAGTCGAATAAGCCCATCAGAGAATGTGTTTTTTTGCAAATTTAACCAATAATCTTTAAATCAAATATTTTAAGATTTCAATACCTGATTTAAATCGGAATTTATCTTTTAATTTCACGGTCAGTATTTTTTAATATTAAAGATTGGTTTTTGAAATGAAAAAATGGAATTGGGTTTTTATACTGATTATATTTTTCGGCTTGAGCTCTTGTGGCAATATCCTCAAGCCGGGAGGAGTGAAATTTGAATTGACCAATCAGGCAGATGTCGATATTACCGATTTTACGCTTTCGGTAAATGATGCGGCTGATTCGTCCGGCACACAAATGATCGAAATAGCAAAAGTAGAAGTTACAGAAGTTCAGAGTTTTAGTTTGGATCAGGATCAGATTTCAGCCTATTCTGATGGTTATTATTCAGTGAGTTATGTCAAAAATAAAGTTTCTTATAAGAAAAATTTCGGCAAAATCACCAATGGAGAAGACATGAGTGCTTCAGGTTTTTATCTGATCAATGTTTTGCCCACTTATGTGTTTATTGGGGAAGATTGAGGGTTTATTCAAAAAAGAGAATTTTCAATGCTGCCGGATCAAGCCTTTTGGGTTTTAATGTAAAGGCATCCAATGCAACCCAAAGTGTTTTGGCTTTAACAACCAGAGAATTGTTTTTTAAAATTTCATAATATCTGAGACTGGTCACACCTTCAAAATCATCAACCCAGGTTTTAACGGTTAGAATATCGCCCTCTTCCGCTTGTTTCAGATATTCTATTTCATGTTTTCTAACTACCCATCTGATCGTATCCGAAATTTCGGCGGGTACGGTTGTGTTCCAATGGGCAGTGGCAGCATCTAACAGAAAACCGATATACACCAGATTGTTGACATGATGCATCTCGTCGAGATGTTCTTTTGTTACGGTGATGTTTTGAGAAAATACTTTCGGAGTATTCATAAATAAATTTTGTTTTAGGGTGTTAATCAGAAACAACTAAACGAAACGCCTGGTTTCCATAAAACTCAATCCATAACAAAACAAAAAGCCTTAACCGCGTACGGCAAGGCTTAAAATATTTTTACACGCGAAAGCTTATTTCAGAGCTTCGGCGATATTATCAACGGCTACCATTTCTTCTTTGAAGGTATAGGCACCGGTTTTATCTGACTTTACAGCTTTGATAACTTTTGCAAAACTCTTAAGAGCTGTTTTATCACGAAGGGTCGCAACTACTTTCTTTGCCATTTCTGAAAATTATTAATGTTTATTAAACCTCTTTTGGACGGTTTATTATTTGATTTCTTTGTGAACGGTCATTTTTTTCATTACCGGATTGTATTTTTTCAACTCCAAACGCGAAGTGGTATTCTTGCGGTTTTTGGTAGTGATGTAGCGTGACATTCCGGGCATTCCTGAAGTTTTGTGTTCGGTACATTCCAATATCACCTGAACTCTATTTCCTTTCTTTGCCATTTTATTATTTTATTATCTTTTTCTAAATCGGGCTGCAAATATAGACATATTTTTTTATTAGAAAAAATAATTTCAAAATATTAGAGCGATTGAAACACAATTTTTTACAAAAATTTAAAAGTTCTTCCCTTTATGTATATTTCTGGTTAATTTTACTACCTCAAAAGTACCCCAAAAGCATGAATGCAGTCGCGTCTCTGTTTAGTCCATATTCACCATTTGTTTCTATAGATTGTGTAATTTTTGGGTTTCAAAATCGAAACCTTAAAGTTTTGGTTCTAAAATTCCATCAGACCGAAATCTATGCTCTGCCGGGTGGTTTTATCAAAGAAACTGAAGATATTGATGCGGCTGCCCACAGGATTTTAAGTGAAAGAACCGGAGTAAAAGAGGTCTATCTCGAACAGTTTGGAGTTTTTGGAAAAGTGAACAGGGTAGATTCAGAAACCAGAAGTAAACTTATTGAAGCCCTGGATTTTCCGGAAACACATAAGCAGTTCATTCAAAACCGCTTTGTTTCTATCGGATATTTCTCTTTGGTTGATGTCAATCAGGTGATGCTCAATAAGGACGCGGTTTCGGAATCTTTGGAATGGTTTGATATCGAAAATTTGCCCACACTCATGCACGACCACCAGGAGATTGTGGAGGCGGCCAGAAAGTCTCTCTCCGATGACCTCTACAACCACGCTGTGGGCAAAAACCTGATGCCCGAACAGTTTACCATGAACGAACTCCAAAACCTTCACGAAGCCATACTAGGCACTAAACTTACCCGCACCAACTTCCAAAGAAAAATGCTCTCACTGGGTTTTCTGGAAAGGATTGAAAAGAAATTTACAGGAAAAGCCCACAAGGCTCCTTTTTTGTATTCGTTCAGGTAATATGCTAATTGATAATGTGTTAATTGGTTTTAGGGAACAGGGAACAGGGAGTAGGCAAAAGGGTTTTTAGTTAGTAAATTAGTAAGTGAGTAAGGTGGAAAGTGAGGAAGGAAGGTAATGTGCTAATTGATAATTAGTAATGTGCTAATTTTGAAGGGTAATCCAATCCTTCATTCATAATTATTCATTCTTCATTTATTATCTACCCGCAACCCGGTACTTATTTTCTCACAGAAAACACAGAATTTCACAGAAAAACGCGGCACTCATAACTCGTAACCCGGTACTTATTTTCTCACAGAAAACACAGAATTTCACAGAAAAACGCGGCACTCATAACTCGCAACTCGGTACTTATTTTCTCACAGAAAACACAGAATTTCACAGAAAAACTTGGCACTCATAACCCGCAAGTCGGTACTTATTTTCTCACAGAAAACACAGAATTTCACAGAAATACGCGGCACTCATATCCTATTCCTCAAACTCCCTGAAAGTATCAATAATTATCTCTGTGGCTTTGATGAGTTCTTCTTCACTAATCACTAGCGGCGGTGCAAATCTGATTTTATTACCATGGGTTGGTTTGGCCAAAAGACCTTTTTCCATTAATCTTACACAGATATTCCAGGCGAGTTTTGACTCTTCGTCGGTGTTGACTTCTACGGCGTTGAGCAGCCCTTTGCCTCTCACCAGCTTTACGATATTACTATTTTCAATATAATCATTTATTTTCCCTCTGAAGATTTCTCCCAATTTGCCTGCTTTTTCTGCCAGATTTTCATCCAACACTACCTGCAAGGCTTCTTTGGCTACTTCACATGCGAGAGGGTTACCTCCAAAGGTAGAGCCGTGCTGACCGGGTTTGATGCATAGCATGATGGGGTCGTTGGCCAGTACTGCCGATACCGGTAATACTCCTCCCGAAAGTGCTTTACCCAATATCAAAATGTCAGGTTTTACATTTTCATGATCGACACAAAGCATCTTGCCAGTGCGGGCTATCCCGGTCTGAATCTCGTCGGCGATAAACAGCACATTGGCGGCTTTGCAAAGTTTGGCCACTTCTTTCAGATAGCCCTCATGTGGCACTTTTACCCCCGCTTCACCCTGGATGGGCTCTACAATAAAACCCGCCACAAAAGGATCTTCAAGCAGAACATTTTCAAGAGCTTCTATGTCATCATAGGCAATCACCTCGATTCCCGGTAAAAATGGCCCAAAACCATTTGTACTGCTGCTGTCAGTGGATGCCGAAATCACACCCAAAGTTCTTCCATGAAAATTTTCACTGGCAAAAATGATCTTGGCTTTTCCTTCCGGTACACCTTTCTTTTCGTAGGCCCATTTGCGGCATATTTTGAGTGCTGTCTCCACGGCTTCTACGCCGGTATTCATCATCAGGACTTTATCATATCCAAAAAGATCGGTGATAAACTGCTCAAACCTTCCCAATGCCGCACTATGAAAAGCCCTGGAAGTTAGAGTCAGTTTCTGAGCTTGTTCGGTAAGTTTTGCGATGATTCTCGGATGACAATGCCCTTGATTTACCGCAGAATATGCTGACAAAAAGTCAAAATATTCTTTGCCTTCCATGTCCCACACTTTGGCTCCCCGGCCTTTTTCCAGCACCACAGGCAGTGGGTGGTAATTGTGAGCACCATGTTTTTCTTCTAGTTCAATATAATGTTCTGAAAGGCTAAGGGTCTGATTCATAAATAGTAAAGATTTGTTCAAAAAAACTTTATATTTCTTTTTTTAACAATAATTAAGTGAATATTTTTATATTTAATAATATTTAAGAAAATAATAAGGTTTATTTATAAAAAAAAGAAAATATGGATTTGGACGAATACGATATTCTGATTTTGAAAGAGCTGGAAAAAGACGGCAGAAAACCTTATTCTGAAATCTCGAAAAAACTGGAAATATCCAATACTATGGTTAACCAGCGGGTCAACCGCATGAAAGAGGCCGGTTTAATCAAAAAAATGGCTCTGGAACTCGACGAACGCAAGATGGGCTATGAATGGAGTGCTTTTACAGGAATTATCCTGAAAGAAGATTCCAATTCGGAACATATCATTGAGCTTTTGAAAGAAATCCCCGAAGTAGTAGAATGCTATTATATTACCGGCCAATATACATTATATATAAGGATAGTGGCCAAAAACAGTGAGCACATGCGTAGGATTCTTTATGAAAAGATAGACCATATTCCGGGAGTGCTCAAAACCGAGTCGCTGATTGACTTCGGAAGGGCATTTAAGCGAAATGTGCCTATAGAATGAGGGATTTTTTGTAATTTTGCATTCTTATTTTGAAAAAAAATGCCAGAAAGAATTTATCTCGACAATGCCGCCACCACACCACTTGACCCAGAAGTGCTACAGGCTATGTTGCCTTATATGACAGAGTTTTATGGTAATCCATCCTCTATTCATGCTCAGGGGCGAAAAACCAAATCGGCAATCGAGATGGCCCGTAAAAGCATTGCGTCTTTGTTGGGGACCTCACCGGGAGAAATATTCTTTACATCATGCGGCACCGAAGCCGACAACATGGCACTGATCAAATCGGTCGAAAATCTGGGTGTAAAACATATCATTTCCAGCCCCCTGGAGCATCATGCTATATTGCATACACTTGAATATCTGAAAGAGAGGTTTGGAATTAAAATTACTTTCTTAGAGCACGACCGAAATGGGGTTCTGAATCTGGAGCAATTGGAGGGCCTTTTGGAAAACGCTGAAGACACGCTGGTAAGTCTGATGCATGGCAACAATGAGATTGGAAATTTGCTGGATATAGATCAGGTAGCCGAAAAGTGTGCTGCCCATAAAGTTCTTTTTCATTCAGATACGGTGCAGACCATGGGTCATCATATATTTGATTTGAAAAACAGCCCCATTGACTTTATAGTAGGTTCAGCCCATAAATTTCACGGACCAAAAGGCACAGGCTTTATTTACATCAATGCCAAAAACCGTCTGCATCCTCTGATTCATGGCGGTGCTCAGGAGCGAAACATGCGTGGAGGCACCGAAAATCTTTATGGTATCGTGGGCATGGCCAGGGCTTTGGAGATGGCTTATCAGAATTTTGAGCAGGACAAGAACCATATTTTAGGTTTAAAGGAATATCTGAAAGATGAATTGATGAAGAAAATTCCCGGGGTAAGTTTCAATGGGGTATCCGGGGAATTGGAAAAAAGTCTTTATACAGTATTAAATGTGAGTTTCCCTCCTCATCCCGACAACGAAATGATTCTTTTCAAACTCGATATTGAGGGAATCTCCTGCTCGGGTGGCAGTGCCTGTGCCAGTGGAACCAATCTGGGTTCACATGTTTTGAATGCCCTTCAGATTCCGGAAGAAAGAGCCAATGTACGGTTTTCTTTCAGCAAGTTTAACACCCGGGCCGAAGTCGATAAAACGATTGCCACGCTATTGCAGGTTTTTGGATAATTGAAAACAAATAAATCAGTGTTTTTGGTAAAAAATTGAATCTAAAACTGAGTAGTTTTGAATTCAACTACCGAATTATTGTATTTTTTCAAGAATTTTAATATTTAAGGGTTTAATTTACATGGACTTACGAATCATGTAATAGTAAATTTGCAATGTAATCAAACGAAATACTTTAATGGCATTAGCAAAACAGTTTTTGAAATCAAAGCCGGTATGTAAAGTTACCTTCGAACTTTCGGCTGATCAGGTGCAAGGAAAAGAGGTTTCTCTTTTGGGAGATTTTAACAATTGGAATTCGACTGACACGCAGTTGAAAAAACAAAAAGGTGGTACATTTAAAACTACGATTGAATTGCCGGTTGGGCAAGAGCTTCAGTTCAGATATCTGATTGACGGAGCCAACTGGATCAACGATGAGGCAGCAGACAAATATGTTCCTTCGGGAGTTTCTGCCGAACAAAACAGCGTAGTGGTTTTATAAAGATTTTTTATTTAAGGTTGAATAGATTTTAAAAATAGCGGTCAATTGATCGCTATTTTTTTTTTGCTTTTTTCACTCTGTATGAAAATTTATACCCTAAGAAATAATCAGCCTCTCAAAATCCGGGCGACTGAATCCCTCTGATTTTTCGGAAAAGATCGAGAGCATAGACGTCTGTCATGCCTGAAATGAAGTCCACCACCTGGAGGAAATTATGATAGGTGTTTTCAGAAAGGGTAAATTGGTATTCTTCGGGTATCAACTTCCGGATTTTCTGAGAACGAGCTCCTTCGGGCATGGTAATGGCCCCAATGAAATCTTCCAAAAGGCCGTTGATTACATGATACCCCGCCAACTCTTTCTCAATAACAGAAGAATGATTATAAATTTTATCAAAAGAAAACCGGTCGATTTGTTTCAGCACTCCGATAGAATGTTCATCAATCAAATCAATCAGGGATTTATTGAGTTGACCGCTCAATAGCTCCGCCTCATGGGCAATGAATGCATCGGTGCATTTTTGGGTTAGCAGATTAATCAACATTGCCCTTAATAGGGAAAGTTTTCTGCCTTCATCGGCAATTTGTGGTAGCTTGCCAACAATATATGCTTTACTGGTGTCATGCTCAAACAAGGGCAGCAAAAGATTTTCGGCCTCCTGATAACTGATCACGTTGAGCCTGAATGCATCCTCCAGGTCAATAATCCGGTAGCAAATATCATCCGCAGCCTCCACCAAATATACAAACGGATGTCTTGAATAAACTTCCTTCCCGGCGTCTTCTTTTAGCAAACCCAGTTCCTGAACGATATTTCTGAAATGCTCAATTTCCGCATCAAAAAACCCGGATTTTTTGGTCTTCAATTGTTTTTTATCAAAACCCGAAACCGAATCTGATGGATATTTAATGATTGAAACCAGGGAAGTATAAGTAAGCTTTAAGCCCGATTGCAAAAAAATGTTGGTCAATATTCTGAAAGCATTGGCGTTACCTTCAAATTTTGTCAGATCATATTTTTGTCTTTCCTTAAAATCTACCGCACTATTGTCTTCAAAATATTTCTTAAAAAAAGCTCTGATGGCTTCCTCTCCGAAATGCCCGAAAGGCGGATTTCCAATGTCATGGGCCAGGCAGGCGGTTTGAATCACATCTGAAAGCTCAAATCTATAAAAATCGGCAACATTTTCCGTAAATAAACTTTTATGCATTTTTGCCAATTTCTCTCCTACTGCTTTTCCAAGCGAACGACCCACTGAGGCCACTTCGAGACTGTGCGTCAATCGGTTATGTACAAAAACTGCCCCGGGAAGGGGAAAGACCTGTGTTTTGTTTTGTAGTTTTCTAAACTGCGAACTAAACACCACCCTGTCATAATCACGCATATAATCTCCACGGATTTCATCCCGGGGAGTGGTGTTTTGAGCACCCAGACGTTTGTTGGAATAGAGGGTCTGCCAGTTCATCATGAGGGTTTGAAATATTTTTTCAGTACAAAAATAAGCCCAAAAACTGAAACTATTACCAATCCGAACACTATCACTTGAGCGGTAAGGTCACCTGTTGGGTTTTTAATGATTTCGCTAAATTCTCTGGCCTGAGTGCCGGTATAAATTGCTAAAAGTGTACGTGGGAGCATTCCGAGGAATCCTCCGAGAATAATATGTTTGATAGAAGCCCCCGAAACCGCAAAGGTGAGGTTAGTTAAGGCAAAGGGTAATACAGGAGAGAGCTTTGCAAAAAAAATGATTTTGAGCTCGTCCTTTTTTATGTTTTGTAAAAGGTTTTGCACTTTTTGGTGTTTTTGCAGATAGTTATCTACCCAGCTAAAATCCAGATATTTATACAAAACATAAACCAGATAGATGGCCCCGAAGTTGATAAAAAGCAAAAAAGGGATGGAAATAAACCCTAAAAAATATCCGAATATCACTGCCAGGAAGGTTGGAGGACTCAAAGCAATTGCGGAAGTAAAAGTGAAAAGTATTGTAATCAAAATCCATTGAACGCGACCAAAGCTTTGGATTAGCTCCTGATTATTTATCAAAAAATAACTTAAAACAGAAGTACTAAACAGCGGCAACACCGTAAAAGCCAGAAAACTGAGCATGGAAGAAATCGGGTATTTCATTTATTTCTGAACTTCAAAATTTCAGTTTAACAGGTTAAAATTAGTTTAGATAAAAAGCAATTAGAGGGGTTGCTAACGATACTTCAAGGTAAAATTTCTTAATTTTCTTAATGCCTTAATGCCCTTCATGTAAAAATTTTACTCCTATTTTTTTCTTAAACAATAAGATAGATTAAGATATGAAGAGCATTAAGATGGGATGCTAATGATTTTTCCAGGTAAAATTCCTTAATGTCCTTCATGTTTAAAATTAAACTCCAATTTTTCTTAACCTTAAAGAATACAGGACATTAATATTTTCCGGGAAATCTATTATGCATGCAAAGCTTTGTATTCCTGGTACACCGTCGCAATACCTTCTTTCAGATCAATAGTATGCTTCCAGCCCAAAGAATGAAGTTTATCTACGTTCATCAATTTTCTCGGGGTGCCATCAGGTTTATCGGTGTTCCAGTTGATTTGCCCTTCAAATCCTACTGTAGCTTTTATGGTCTCGGCTAATTCTTTTATGGTCACATCCACTCCTGTTCCGATATTCACAAACTCTTTTTGATCGTATGTTTTCATCAGATAAACACAGGCATCTGCCAGATCATTTGCATGTAAAAACTCCCGCATAGGTGAGCCCGTACCCCATAGTTCCACCGCAGGTTTACCTTCCATTTTTGCCTCATGAAATTTCCTGATCATAGCCGGCAAAACATGGCTGGTATTTAAGTCATAGTTATCATTTGGACCATAGAGGTTGGTAGGCATCACCGAAATAAAATTGCTGCCATACTGATCCCGATAAGCCTCACACATTTTTATACCGGCAATCTTTGCAATTGCATAGGGCTCATTGGTAGGCTCCAATAGTCCGGTCAAAAGATACTCCTCTTTCAAGGGTTGAGGAGCCATTTTTGGATAAATACATGATGACCCCAAAAACATCAGTTTCTTAACGCCATTGACATGAGAGGCATGAATAATATTGTTCTGAATCTGCAGATTTTCGTAGATAAACTGTCCGCGGTAGGTGTCGTTAGCGATGATACCTCCCACTTTGGCTGCAGCTAAAAATACGAAATCCGGCTTTTCATTTTCAAAAAAATCAAACACCGCCTTTTGGTCTCTGAGGTCAAGTTCTTTGGATGTTCTTTCTATTATATTTTCGTAACCTTCACTTTTTAGTTTGCGAACAATGGCCGATCCAACCATCCCCCGATGCCCGGCTACATATATTTTGTCGGATAATTCCAATTTTTTACTGAAATTTACGTTTTAAAAAATTAATTAAGAAATACAAAAGTACTACAGAAGGCCCGATAAATGAAAAGAATCGCCATCATATTGCTCCTCACATTTAGCCCATTACTCTTTACTTATGCTCAGGATGTGGTGCCAAAAGCCAAAACCAAAGCAGAGAAAAAAGCGGAAAGAAAAAACATGACTTTAGAGCAAAAAATAGAAAGTACTTTGCCGGTAGATGTTAATCTTCCAACGGCCAAAGGATCAGTAAAAGTTGGTGACCAGGAGATAAATTCTATAGCTGATGCCAAAAAGTTTTTGAATGAGACCCTGCCGAGTGTAAGTGAAAATGCCAAAAAGAAATCAAAAAAAGCTAAAAAGGAGATTGCCAAAGCTAAAGCAGCCATTTTTGATGGTAAATCTTATGAAAAAATAGCCATTGAAAAGAAAATTTGGAAAAGAGGATCCGGAGCAAGATTGGAATACAAAGAATTTTATCTGCTTAAAAATCATCAAAAACCAAATCCATATCTGAGAAGCTACACCTGGTTTGATAAAAAAACCAATAAAATAGTGGAAGCACTCACACGTGACACACGCACCAATGTGCTGCTTCATGGTCCTTACAAAGAATATCGAGGAGAAAACCTGATGGCCGAAGGATATTATTATCTGGGAGCAAAAGATGGTCGCTGGCTCACTTATGATAAAGATTTTAATCTGCTGGACAAGGTTTATTACAAAAGAGGTTTTTTGCAGGAAGCGGAAATATCTTATTTTGCCGACAGTGTAAAAATCAAAGAGATTTTGCCTAAGCAATATGGCAAGGTTGCGGGGAATTATTACAGGTTCTTTGAAGACGGCACACTGGCAGAAGAAGGCAAGTATGATGAAGGAAAAAAAATAGGGAAATGGATTGAGTATTACCCGGGCAACCGCCGCAAGAAAGAAACTCTTTTTACCAATGATCCATTTGTCGAGACCCAACCCGTAGTCCTTACCGAATTTGATGACAAAGGCAAAATAATCTACCAGGCACCTGCAGCGAAGAATTGAATGATTAAATTTTTTGTTGACGTAAATTTCGTTTTTTGAAACATTTAGATTTGAAGAAAATTAAGAAGGCAGAAACAGGAAATCTTAAAAATAACAATCCTTAATAATCTTAATATCTAAATGGACTTAATGGTTAATTTTTTTATTTTAAATATCATAAAAAACAGGCTATGAACTTTCAAATACTGTAAATGGTTTTGCCCTTGAGTTTATTCCCAATAAATTTGCTAAAAATAGTTTGAAACCAAAGAATATGAAAAAGATATTGCTACTTGTATTTATAAGCCTAAATGCTTTCGCTCAGGACATTACCGGAGTTTGGCGGGGGGAATTCCCAACGGTGATTGGTCAAATGCCCTTCAATCTGAAATTTGAAAAAAACAGTGGTAAGTTGATGGCTTATTCGCTCAATGCCGAAGAAAAAATTCCATTTGATGAAGCCCGCATTTCGGGGGATTCTTTATTTCTCAGAATGGAATTGTATGATGCTGAAATTCACGCCAAAATAGAAGGTGATAAAATGACGGGCTATTTCAAGAAAAAACCTTACAATGCACCGCTTCGTCAGGCCAATTTTGTGGCTCAGAAAAATGATTCAAGAAGATTCATAAACCCCTCCCCTTCTAAAAAGAATATTTCAGGAAAATATCTGGTGAAGTTTTTTGATGGAAAAAGCACCGACGAAGTTTTGGGAGTTTTTGAACAAAAAGGCACAGAAGTTACAGGCTCTATCCTCACTCCTACCGGTGATTACCGATTTTTGCAAGGAAATACCAGAAACGACAGCCTGCTACTTTCAGCTCTTGACGGCAATCATGTATATCTTTTTTCTGCCAAAATTAAAGGTGATAGCCTGGTGGGCGGACGTTTCTGCTCTTCGTTTACCGTAACCGAAGACTGGAATGCAGTGCTAGACCCCAAAGCCGAGCTGCCCGATGCAGAAAAACTCACTTACCTGAAACCCGGCTTTACTTCTGTTGATTTTTCTTTTAAAGATACCAAAGGAAATGTAGTTGCCTCGACCGACGAAAGATTTAAAAACAAGGTTTTGGTGCTGCAAATCATGGGTAGCTGGTGCCCCAACTGCATGGATGAGACCCAATTTATGACGCAGTTCTACAAAAAATACAACAAAAAAGGCTTTGAAGTGGTGGGTTTAAGCTTTGAAAGGACCGAAGACCCTGCAATTGCACATCCAAAAATCAACCGCATGGTGGAGCGTTTCAAAATCCAGTACCCGGTGGTATTGGCCGGAAAAACAACCGACAATGACCCCTCCAAAAAACTCCCGATGCTCAACAAAGTGATGGGTTTCCCGACTACTATCATTATCGACAAAAAAGGAGTTGTCAGGAAAATCCATACCGGCTTCAGCGGGCCGGGAACGGGCGTTTATTATGAGAAATACATTGCCGGGTTTGAGAATTTTATCAATAAACTAATCAAAGAATAGCAGCAGGTATTTCAGATTTTGTTGAAATCCTCCTGCCTTCTAAGCTAAATTATATTGTCCTTATTTGAAACCGCCTTTTGTACTGTTAAAACAAGTTTTTGAAACCTCAATTATTTGCTGTATTGGTTAAATAATCCCAGCCTTTTACCACATTGGGCTGAGCTTGACTAAAGTTATTGTACGGGGTATATGTAAATTTGATTCTTGGGGAATAAATCTGTATTTTTTCTTGATATTGACTTACACTTTGTATGGAGGTTATTATTGCATCTTCTAATTCTATTAGAAAATATTCCAACAATGGGTTATTTCCTTTGGTCATCCTGATTTCAATTTTATTAAATTCTGTACCTCTGAAAAATTCGGCTCCCACTGCAGGGCTTGATTTCTCTATTAAATTATAAAAAGTTATCAAACCCGGGCTGGATGGCTGACTTACTATCGGGCCAGCACCAAATGAATTTTGATTGACGACATTATAGATATTATAGGATAGATTTAAGATTTCTACCTGACCAGCATACCCCGAGACCACTGAACTACCAACTATATCGGGACCTGTGTATTTTAAAAAAATGCGACCTTGGGCAAATAATCCAAAGTTAATGATTGTCAAAAAGAATAAAATTAAATATTTTTTCATAAAAATTTGAATTTATCAGTCAACGCTATTAGTATCATAATTGAAATTGAAGTTTCCTGTGTCAATTAACACATTATAGTTATCACGCAAAGCAAACGACCTTTTAATTTTCTCAAAAGTAATGGTCATACTAAAAACCGGTGCACTTTCTTCTGAGGACTGCATAGAGATGCTTTTTATAAAAACATCAGTGAGTTCGGTTTTGATAAACTCATCCTGATTTAGTCCGTTGTTATACAGGCGGTCAGTATAGATTTTGATACTAGAAATGAGTTGCCTCTGCCACATTTTCTCCAGCAACAATGGCGTAGCCTTATCCAAAATGAAAGAAATTTCCATTTCTCTAATCAAATTAGGATTTCCAGGCTCCATGGTATTATTATTCTTAGCAATTGTGCGGCTTTCAATAAAGTCACTTGATAATATAGCAATGGTTTGTGCATTTGGAGCAGGTGTAAAAACACTTGCCCTATTTGGGTTGGTGACGTATTCGCCGGGTATTCCGTCCACATCCATAAACATTTCAAAATCCTGAGCTTGTATTTTAAACCCCGTCAGAATTACCAAAAATATCAGTTTGAAAATTTTTTTCATAAGAATTAAGTTTAATAATTTTTTATTAATGAGCTATTTTCTTTGCATTCAAAACACCTCTGTTAGCAGGAAGATCATAAGCTTCAGGATGAAGGTAATATCCCTTTTCGTCATCAGGTTTTTCCACTTCTGTTTTAATCCGGTTTTTTTCAGCATAAGCATCTTTTCGCACTCCGGTTACTTGCCAGCTGACCTCCACATTGGGCTTTTGGGTTTGAATTTTAAATTGATTCTTTTTTACTTTTTCCGCCACAATCGCCTGGCTAAAAGCACCTATTACGGTCAGCTGATACCGGAAATCCATATTCAAAGCTTCAAAGTAATCAGGCAATTTGATAGTTGCGTACCCTTTTGAGTCCGTTATAATGTTGCCATTATAGATATTCATCATGTCGGGGCTTTCTACAAAACTATGTAGGAGATATTTGTTCTCAGGATCCTGCGGATGATCGATTTTGAATGTCCCACTTCCTTTGCTTAGATTACCGCCTACGGTGAGATTACCAGACACAGCGGAAGAACCCGCTACATTCATGTTCCCTGTAATACTAACAGCAGAAGGAAACACCGAAAGGGTGTTCTGAACTTCCAGCAAGCCATTGAGTCTGGTTGAGCCATTTACATTGAGAGCATGACCTCCACCAGTATTAAAAGCGTCTATATATACCCCGTTGGGAAATCCACTGCTGCTGACCACCAATTTGGCGATATTTGAATTTGTAATACCTATCTGCACATTGGCAGTATCTGATGTTTCGGTCAAAATCGTACTTCCATTAACCTGAAAAAAGCGGCTTGGTGTAACGGTATTTATTCCTATGTATCCATTATTCAGAATACTTAATCTATCGCCGCCATTCACTTTAAAATTCATGAAATGAGGATTTACTGACTCAAATTGCAATCTGTCGTCAAATGTACTTATCCTTCCTACTTCTGTACCGGTCAATCCAATGCCATTTGACGGCTCGCTTCTCCTGAAAAATAAATCTGCACCACCGGAGGAGGTAGTTGAAATATTCCCATAAACAAACTGGGGGCTTTTAATGAGTAAATTACCGTTACTACTATTAGGCTGAATGGTAATTGACTGTGCCAGTAATTGGCCGGAAGTAATAATAAGGAATAGGGCTGTATATACTTTTCTCATATTTTTTCAATATTTTACTTTAAACAAATTGGGATAATTTTCTTTGAGCTTAGCTATTCTTCGACGAGAAACTATCACTTCCTTACCATTTGAAAGTCTAAACATCCAGTTTTTATCAATCAACATAGCGTTTTTGATTGATTTTACATTAATCAGGTCAGAGCGGTTCACCTTAATAAAATCGTCCAAACACAATTCCTCAAAGACTTTAATATTATATCCAGATATATAAGACTTCCCATTTTCAAGATGCAAAACGGTGTAATTGATGTCAGACCTAAAATGGCAGATTCTGGCTTCTTCCGAAACCTTAAGTATTTTTGGAGTTTTCATGGTAAATTAAGTTTTAGGCCAATCAGTAAGCTAATTAAGGAAAATCTTGATGTATTTTTTTTGCAAAAGTGATTTTGCAAAATCAAAAAACTTTTGCAAAATGATTTGCAAATCAATATATTTAAGACATTATCCTGAAAACTAAGAATTTACAATGCATTTACAGCTACAAAACCAGCTCTTTCTCACGGAGCTCAGAGAACAGTTTTTTCAAAAAATAATAGACAATTGGCAGGCATTAGGACTGGATATTTTTGGTGAACTTGAGTCTTTTGATGCCATAAAAAATAAGAATGGATTCCTCGAAACCCTGATACAGGGTATTGAGGCAGATATAAAATCAAAAGTCGGCAATCAAAGCTCCAGGTATCTTTTCAGTAAGGACTTTTTGAGAAGGTATATTTTTGAGCATAATCTTAAGTCGGTACGAATTCAATCCCACACCCGCACTGCTATTGTTTTGTTTTTGGGATATGATAGCTGGGAAGATTTTTTGGAACAAAATAAAGATCTTGAAAACTCCAATGTACAGGTCAATTATTTCAATGTTTCAGAAAGCTTGCTTCCGTCACTACGAAATACCGAAATCGTTCAGATAAATGAACCTACCTATTTAAAATTTAAGGTGATTTCATCATTAAAAAAGAGATACAAAATTGCCGGACTTATTCTGGGTTTTATTTTGCTCATTTGGGGTGCAAAATATTGGTGGACCAACCTACCATTTTCAGAAAGAGCATTGGAAACTATCGAATTTAGAGTGATCAAGACTGTGGGTCAATATCCGCAATCAGTTCGTATTGCGTATGATATTTCCAAATTACGAAATGTCAAAAAAGTAGAAGTTGAATTAGGTGTTGGAAAAATCCTTTCTTTAAGCTCCAACCAATCCTATTTTTTTTCATCTTCAAAAACCAAAGACACGATTTCACAAACATACTTTTATCCGGGAATCTACCGGCTTAAACTCATTGTCAACGATCAGATTATCAAAACTATTTATCATACGGTATTTTCCAAACCCAACCATTGGGTAGCATGGGGTTATGGAATCTTCAATGACAACAACTGGATAACCAATATATCTGAAGAGAAAAATTATTTCCAAAACGGCAGTTTTCATTTCAATCCGGCTGACCTTCCTGATGAAATCAAAGATGAAAACGATATCCGGAATACGGTGGCAGTTTTGACTCAAATTTTCCCGGTCACTTTAGACAGCTTAATGTTTGAAGCCAGAATCAAAAACCCGGAAGCCAGTGGTGGCGAAACCTGCTATGACATGAGTTTTAACATTTTTGATGAAGAATTCAATATTTTAGAAAGCAATTTTGTAATGAAAGGTTGTACCGACTATGCCAAGTTGGTCATTGGCAAAACTATTTTCAGAAGACCCCATGCACCCACTAGTTTAGATGTTGATCTGGACTTATTTGGCATAGATCAAAACCAATGGAATGATATAAAAATAATAACCAAAACTGGAAAAATATCTGTTTTTGTCAATGAAAATCAGGTTTTCTCAGGAAAGTATAATCCCATATTAAGTGGCAAAAAAATAACGGATATCAGATACATGACCAAAGGAACCGGATGGCTAGACAGGGTTAAAGTTTCAAATTCCTACACAAAGAATGTCATCTACGAAACCGATTTTTGAATACAGATTGCCCTTTTTTATCTTCTTTTAATACAGTTTTACCAAAAAATAATATTAGTATGCTTGCATAACATTATTTTTCTTTTTTAATTTGCAAAATGGTATGCTTGCATACTGTTAATTCATCTTTTAAATTTCGTACAAAAAATGTCAACCGTAGCTGAAAAATCATCCCTTAAAGGTGGCGAATTCTTAATCAAAGAAACCACTGCTGATCAGGTATTTGTGAGAGAAGAATTTAACGAGGAGCAGCAAATGATAGCCGATACCTGCCGTGATTTTCTTCGAACTGAAGTACATCCGATTTTGTATGAAATAGATCATGCCAAGTCACCCGATTTGATTTCATCATTGATGGACAAGGCCGGAGAACTTGGTTTATTGGGAACGGCAGTTCCGGAAGCTTACGGTGGTTTTGGGATGAATTTCAATACTTCTATGTTGGTTGCAGAAGTTTTGGGTGCGGGTTATTCATTTTCTGTGGCTCAGTCGGCACATACGGGAATCGGCACGCTACCCATTTTATATTATGGAAACGAAGAACAAAAACAAAAATATCTTCCCAACCTGGCTTCTGGTGTTTGGAAAGCCGCTTATTGCTTAACCGAACCTGATTCCGGTTCTGACGCCAACAGTGGTAAAACCAAAGCCGAACTCACTGCCGACGGTAAATTCTATAAAATCACTGGTCAGAAAATGTGGATCACCAATGGTGGCTTTGCTGATGTTTTTATAGTTTTTGCAAAAATCGAAGACGACAAAAACCTTACAGCATTTATTGTTGAAAAATCTCATGGAGGCATCACAATGAATGAACCTGAGCATAAAATGGGAATAAAAGGCTCAGATACCCGTCAGATTTTCTTCAACGACTGCATGGTTCCTGTTGAAAATATGCTTTCTGACAGAGAAAATGGTTTCAAAATAGCGGTTAATATCCTGAATATTGGTCGTATTAAATTGGGAATCGCAGCCATTGGCGGATCAAAAGGTGTGTTGAATCACGCCGTAAACTATGCCAACGAACGCAAACAATTTGGTATTTCTATTGGTAGATTCGGTGCTATTAAACATAAACTGGGACAAATGGCCATAAAAATATGGGCATCGGAGTCAGCTTGTTATCGTGCGGGACAAAATATTGATGATCTGATTGATACCTTTATTTCGGAAGGAATGACTGATGCCAAGGCTAAGCTCAAAGCTCTGGAACAATACGCTATCGAATGTGCAATTTTGAAAGTTCATGGCTCTGAGGCCCTTGATCTGGTAACTGATGAGGGTGTTCAGATTTACGGTGGAATGGGCTATTCGGCCGATGCCCCAATGGATCGTGCTTACCGAGATTCCAGAATCAACAGGATATTTGAAGGCACCAACGAAATCAACAGACTTTTGATACTCGACATGTATCTTAAGCGTGCCATGAAAGGTGAACTCGACCTTTTGGGACCGGCCACGTCTGTAGGAAAAGAGATTCTTTCAATTCCTGATTTCAGTCTTAATGATGATGATGTGGTTTTTGCAGCTGAGAAAAAAGTATTGAAAAATCTTAAAAAAGCTGCTTTGATGATCGCCGGAGCTGCCGTTCAGAAATTTATGATGAAGCTGTCGCATGAGCAGGAAATCCTGATGCATACTGCAGACATGATAATTGAAATATATGTTGCCGAATCGGCACTTTTGAGAGCGGAGAAACTTATTGCCATGAAAGGAGAATCGGCCGTTGCTCTTCAGAAAGAGATGGCTGTGGTAAATCTTCACGATGCTGTTGCAATTTGTCAGGCATCGGGAAGAGAGGCCATTCAGGCCTTTGCTGAAGGTGATGAGTTGAGGGTTATGTTGATGGGTCTGAAAAGGTTTACAAAAATAGACCCTATCAATACCAAAGATGCCCGTCGCAGAATAGCTGATGCAATGCTCAATGAGAGTAAATACGTTTTTTAAATATCCCTTTTCGGGAAATTATTGAAGATTTTGGCTTAGAATCAACAATTAAAAATCAACAAACCGGCTTCATATATTTTGAGGTCGGTTTTTTTGTGCTTCTTGGATAATACTCTTTAAACACAAAAAAAGGCCGATTCGTATTGAATCAGCCCTTGAAGAATTGTTTTTGAGAATATTATTAAACTTTCTCAACTTGCAAATAACCCAGTTCTACAGGGGTACTTCTGCCAAATATTTTTACACTTACACTGAGTTTTTTCTTGTCTTCATACACTACTTCAACGTTGCCTTCAAAGCCATTAAATGGTCCGTCAACCACTTTTACAGATTCACCAACAACAAATGAAACAGCCGAATCGATTGATTCTTCAGAAATTTCATCCTGTACGCCCAAAATACGATTTACTTCAGACTGACGTAATGGCTCAGGCTCAATAGATGCTCCACCGTTTTTTCCTAAAAACCCAATTACGCCGGGAATACTTTTGATAAGGTGTAATACTTCACCATTATTAAGATCTGCATTCACTAGGATATATCCAGGAAAATAATTTTTTTCACGAACCGTTTTCTTTCCGTTTTTAACAGTTACTATTTTCTCCGATGGAATAAGAATCTCAGGAATAAAGTCAGTTAATTTTCTTCTAACTGCCTCATTCTCAATATAATTCTTGATTTTTTTTTCTTGTTGTGATACAGCTCTTACCACATACCAGTTAAACTCGCTCATATTTTGTGAGTGATTAATTAGATGGATTTGAATAATAGTACCAAGCCATTATCAATTAAAAAATCTATACTACCTACTACCAAAGCAAAAATGATAGAAGCAATAAGAACAAGTGTGGCACTACCTTGTAACTCATTCATTTTTGGCCAATGTACCTCTTTGGTTACTTCGTGCCAAGACTCTTTAACAAATTGAACAATTTTATTCATAATTGCGTATTTCTTTAATCCCAAAAAAAATGGTTTAAAATGCACAGGTACTAGGACTCGAACCCAGACCGACGGTTTTGGAGACCGCAGTTCTACCTTTAAACTATACCTGTGTGTGCTTTATCGGGCTGCAAATTTAGCTTATTTTTTTTGTCCTTACAATTTAAACTTTGATTTTTTCTTTATTTATGGTCCTAATAGTGAAAAATAAACTTACTAAAGTGAGAATGGCAGCCAACAAAAATGGTGCACCGGGAAAATATAAATGAGTTTCCTCTTTTGTAAAATGCCGGAACAGTCCAAGCATCAATGGCTGACCAATAATAGTGGCAACACTCATAAGGCTGGTTAATCCACCTTGAAGTTCACCTTGCTCATTTACAGCAACATGACTTGAGATAATACCTTGAAATGCCGGGCCGGCAAGTCCGCCAAAAGCAAATGGAACCATAATGGCGTACATCATCCAGGAATTTGTCGCAAAAGCAAAGCCTAGTTGACCTATCGCATTGATAACCAACCCATAATACAAAGATTTCTCCTGTCCAAATTTGGGAATAATAACTCTGATTAGCCCCCCCTGAACGATAGCAACCATCAAACCCACAAAACCCAGCGAAAGTCCCACTTCCATTTTAGTCCAACCAAACTTTTCTATTGTATAAAATGACCAGGTACCTTCGGTGGCGAAACGGGCGATATTCACCAAAAACAAGGATAATACTAAAGCAAATACATAAGGAAATTTCTTCAGGTTCATTAAACTACCCACAGGATTTGCCCTCTTGATATCAAATTTCCTTCTGTTTTCTTTTTTTAGAGATTCAGGCAAAATAAAATACCCATACAACCAGTTAAGCAAAGTCAAACCAGCAGAAACCCAAAATGGTATTCTGTTGCCGTATTCACCAAGTATCCCTCCCAGCGACGGGCCTATTATAAAGCCAATTCCAAATGCCGCCCCTATCATTCCAAAGCTCTGAGCTCGCTTTTCGGGTTCAGTGATATCTGCAATGTAGGCATTTGCAGTACTAAAGCTCGCTCCGGCAATACCTGCAAGAGTCCTGCCGACAAAAAGCCAAACGATACTTGGAGCCAAAGCCAGAAACACATAGTCAAGCCCAAAAGCAAAAAGTGAAAATAACAAAACAGGCCTTCTGCCAAACTGATCACTTAATCCACCAATGATCGGAGAAAAAATAAACTGCATAAGTGCATATAAAAATACCAGATAAGCCGAATATTGTGAAGCCTCACTCACAGACCCACCGGTGAGCTCCTGATAAAGACTTGGCATTATTGGTATGATTATTCCGATTCCAATAACGTCAATTAGTACGGTTATGAGAATAAAGAAAATTCCTTTTTGATCTTTCACTTTTATACTTTTTGAGAACAATTTACTCTTCCGATATTACAAAATTATGCTAAAACGACTCATTTTGGATATGAAGATAGGGCTAAACATAAAAAAAGCACTCCTTTCGAAGTGCTTTTTTTTATAGAAAAATGATCTATTACTCGATGATTTCAGTTACCTGACCAGCACCTACTGTACGACCACCTTCACGAATCGCAAAACGAAGACCTTTGTCCATCGCAATAGCGTTGATCAAGTTTACAGTAATAGTGATGTTATCACCAGGCATTACCATCTCTACGTTTTCAGGAAGGAAAATCTCACCTGTAACGTCTGTGGTTCTGAAATAGAACTGAGGACGGTATTTGTTAAAGAATGGAGTGTGACGACCACCTTCTTCTTTTGAAAGAACGTAAACCTCAGCTTTGAATTTAGTGTGAGGTTTCACAGAACCTGGCTTACAAATAACCATACCACGACGGATTTGGTCTTTGTCAATACCTCTCAATAGAAGACCTACGTTGTCACCAGCTTCACCTCTGTCAAGGATTTTACGGAACATCTCAACACCAGTAACAACTGATTTAAGACCTTCAGCACCCATACCAAGGATATCAACTGACTCACCAGAGTTGATGATACCAGTTTCAATACGACCGGTAGCAACAGTACCACGACCAGTGATCGAGAATACGTCTTCTACAGGCATAAGGAATGGCTTGTCAGTAGCACGAGCAGGAAGTGGAATCCAGTTATCAACTGCATCCATCAACTCTTCGATTTTAGCTACCCACTCAGGCTCTCCATTCAAACCACCCAAAGCAGAACCTTGAATAACCGGAATGTTATCACCGTCAAATTTATAGAATGACAATAGCTCTCTGATTTCCATTTCTACTAGTTCAAGTAGTTCGGGATCATCAACTAAGTCAACTTTGTTCATAAATACAACCAACTGAGGAACACCTACCTGACGAGCAAGAAGGATGTGCTCACGAGTTTGTGGCATAGGACCGTCAGTAGCAGCTACCACGATTATCGCACCGTCCATTTGGGCAGCACCAGTAACCATGTTTTTAACGTAGTCAGCGTGACCTGGACAGTCAACGTGTGCATAGTGACGATTGTCTGTCTGATACTCAACGTGAGAAGTATTAATGGTGATACCACGCTCTTTCTCTTCAGGAGCATTGTCAATAGACGAGAAGTCTCTAACAGCTGCAAGACCTTTTTTCGCCAAAACTGTAGTGATGGCGGCTGTCAATGTAGTTTTACCGTGGTCAACGTGACCTATAGTACCAATATTTACGTGAGGTTTACTACGGTCAAAATTCTCTTTTGCCATTTTATTTAATAGAATTTATTTTGTTCAAAATTATTTTCAGAAAAAAATGAGTAATTAGAAATCCTGATTACCCGGGCGATTCCTACATTTAAACTCTAATAGAGCCTTTGAGCAGGATTGAACTGCCGACCTCTTCCTTACCAAGGAAGTGCTCTACCACTGAGCTACAAAGGCTTTATGGAATCAAGAGCGGGAGACGGGGCTCGAACCCGCCACCTATAGCTTGGAAGGCTATCGCTCTACCAAATGAGCTACTCCCGCTAGTACTTTTTTTGTGGGGGCGGATGGATTCGAACCACCGTAAGCGTAAGCTAGCAGATTTACAGTCTGCCCCATTTGGCCACTCTGGTACACCCCCAAAATTTTATCAAAGAACGTCCCTTTCTCAAAAGGAGTTGCAAAAGTAGAAGGTTTTTTTGAATTTGTCAATTTTAATTTCAAAAATTCTCTCATTTTTTTTGTCTGGTTCTATTTTCATCAAGAAAAATGAGTTTTTTCGATTCTAAAATAATAAAAACGCTGCATCCCTATTTGAAAGAGATGCAGCATAAATTTAAAAATTAAAATATCAGAATCTTAACCCAACACTGAAAGCTTGAGTATCCAGACTATTGACCTGATTTTCTTTGAATAATTTATTTAGATCATACCTTCCAAAAAGTGTAAGTCCGTTTTTCTTTCCGATTTCAGCGGTAAGTCCATAAATAAAATCATTGAAACCAAAATCGTCCTGCACTTTGTTTTTCCCTCCGCTGGTGTATTTTTCTTTTGTATAGCCTCCAACCCTGTAACCGGCATAACCTCCAAATCCAATTTTGAATTTTTCTTCTTTAAAGCCAAAATTAAACATCACAGGAAAGTTTAAATAAGGCATTACTAATTTTGACTTTTCGGTTTCTTTAGTGTTTTTTACAAATACTACCTGATTGTTCTTCATATCAGCGATATTGCTGTTTTTGAACATAAAATTGTACCATGCAATCTCTGGACCATAGCTTAGAGCCCAATCTACTTTTTCGCCTCTTACAAGTGTAGCATTTTTTCTAAAAGACAGTGCCACATATCTGGAAGATAAATTCCTTAATCCCATAAGCCTTTCAGGACTTTCTGAGGTGTATTTTGTGAAATTATTTAATCCAACATATAAACCAAAATCACTTTTTGCGAAAAACTTCTTGGGTTTTTTAGGTTCATCTGGTTTTTCATCATGTTTTCTTTTGTAAGCTTTTTCAGAAGAGTAGTCTTCATCAAATGTCCTTATTTCATCATTTTCAGAATCTTTTTTGTCATTTATTAAAGTATCTTTTTTTGAAACCATTTCCTTGGTTACTATTTTAATTTTTTGACCTTCTCTGGAGATTACCAAAAGTGTATCATTTGTGGCTTTACCTTTAGAAATAAGGACAATAGCTTTTTCTCTTTCTGAGGAATCAACCCCAAGAGTTTTTAATACATTGTCGAGATTAAGCGACTTTGGAAATTCAAAAGTTTTTTTGTCGTTGGTTATAACCTTAACCTTACTTTTTGCGGTCTTGTCGTCAAACTCAATAATAGTGGTGTCTTTGGGCACGAATGCAAAACTTGCCTTAAAACCCAGAATTGCTGCTATAAAAATTAACTTTTTCATATTTTGTAAATAATTTAAATCTTGTATTTGTTTGTATAATTTGCCGGCCAGACAATATTTTTTTGAGAAAAATTTGATGTTAAGAAATTAATATAAAAAATCTATTTACTACTAAGAAAAGTTTTAATACGAGTATATCTTTCTTTAAACTCTCTTGTTTCAGATGCAATAAATCCATCTTCGTCTTTTGACCACTCTTCTAATGGCCTGATTCCTAATTTATTAAAATCAACTTTCTCTCCTTTTTTAATGTTTTTAACTTCTTCAGCCATTCTCACAAAGAGTGATTTATCATCGGTAAAATACCCCTGTTCTTGAGTTACGGTCTGAGTTTTGGGTGCCTGGATAGCTTGTGCTATCGTTTCAGGATTAATACTTAAAAGTGGGCTTAAAATCACCAATGTTTCGAAATTTTCTTTTTCAGATATATTCAAATCTGTTTTTGTGATGGCATTTTGAGAATCCATTATTCTGGCAATTGGCATTTCTTGAGTCGCACTTCCTGTATTCGCATTTATTGGGTCAGACGTTGATTCAGATTGGAAAATATTTTTTGAAATTTTCTTCTCTGTTAAAAAATGCTTTTGACCAAAAACCGAATTGTCACTAATTTTCTCTTTGAACAAACCAGATTTAGCTTCTTCTATATTACTAAGCTGAGACTTTTCGATTTCACTATTAAATACCGAAGTACTTGAGGCGACTGTATCCTGTTTTTTATTGGTTTTCAGAAAAAGACTTAAAGTAATCACCCCAAACAAACTCAATGATGCTGCCATACCAAAATAAAACCACCCTTTGCGTTTCCGGTTGTTTTTTTGAGCTAATCTGCTTTCAAACAGTTTATTGGCTCTTTCTGAAGGGCTAATTTCCAGATTTTTTAAACTTTTTTCGAACAACTCATCTATTTTTTCCATTTCTATAAATGATTATAATTTATAGTGTTGTTTTTCATCACTTTTTGTTGCAAAATTACTCTTGCTCTGCTCAACTGCGATTTGGATGTGCCTTCTGAAATATTGAGCAATTGGCTAATCTCAGTATGGCTGTATCCTTCAATTGCATAAAGGTTAAAAACCGTTTTATAGCCTTCCGGCAATGAGTTTACAATTTCCAACAAGTCTTCCGTTTCCAAATTTCCAGCTTCTTGAATTTCCGGTTCGTCAAAATACTGATCATCATATTCTACGTTCATGCTTTTTCTTTTTCTTAAAAACATCAGTGCTTCATTTACAACTATTCTTTTTGACCAACCTTCAAAACTTCCCGAAAAATTAAACTGGTTTACTTTTTCAAAAATTTTCATCATACTTTCCACCATTACATCTTCGGCTTCCATCCTGTCACTTATATAACGGCAACAAATCCCCAAAAACTTCCCGGAATACTTTTCGTAAAAATACCTCTGAGCCCTTTCATCTTTATTGATAAGAGATTTGGCTAATTGGTATTCTGTACCGAACAATTGTAAAATTTTTGTCATATAACCGGGTTTCAAATACAAGATGCAATTTAATATTCTAACGGTTGCATTATATTTGTGAAAATTATTAGAAAATATGGTAACTCCTTTTGTTGACGCAATCCGAGCTATTTCTCCACTCAACAAGGAAACCGAAAAGCTTTTAAAGAAAAGGTTAAGTAAAACTACTGGTAAAGCAGGTGATATTATCTTGAAAGCCGGGGATGTAAATGACAAACTCTATTTTATTGAAAAAGGAATGGTGAGGTCATTTTATACACTTGAAGACGACCATGGAATTAAATCAGATATTACTTCATGGTTTGTGGGGGAATTTGGTTTTATTTATGTGCCTCATAGTTTCATTCCGCAAATGCCAAGTGTTGAATCCATCGAGCTTTTGGAAGATTCAGAGCTTATTTCTATTTCTTATCGTGGATTAAGTGAACTGTACGACCTGGTCCCTGAGGCAAATTACATTGTGAGAGTTCTTACCGAAATGTACCTTGTTATGTATGATGAAAGAGTGCGATTCCTCAGAATGATGAGTGCTCATAAAAGAAATGAGGCTTTTCAAAACATGTTTCCTGATTTGTATGATCGTGCACCCAAAAAGCACGTAGCTTCGTTTTTGGGTCTAACTCCCGAAACACTAAGTCGTGTGAGAAAAAAATAATTTATATCCAATTAATTTTCAGAAATGACTATTCTTGACGAAATCGTAGTAAACAAAAGAATTGAAATAGAAGATTCAAAAAAAATGGTTTCGTTGGGTCAATTGATGGGAAGTGAGTTTTTTCTCCGAAAAAAAAACAGCCTGGCAGAATCAATCAGAAAAACCAATGGCAACGGAATAATCGCTGAATTCAAACGAAAATCACCCTCTAAGGGGATGTTTGGGGAGCATTTTGATGTCGAAAAAACTACCACCGGCTATACAAAAGGTGGTGCGGCAGGAATAAGTGTACTTACTGATTACAACTATTTCGGAGGGGCAAAAGAGGATTTGATTTCGGCCAGAAAATACAACCCTTCTACTCCATTGCTCAGAAAAGACTTCATGATCGATGAATATCAACTTTACGAAGCAAAAGCATGGGGAGCCGACGTGATTTTACTCATTGCAGCTCAGCTCAAAGCTGAAGAAATCCTGAATCTGAGCAAAAAAGCCCATGAATTAGACCTGGAGGTGTTGCTCGAAGTTCATGACGAAGAAGAAATTGCAAAAAGTCCCTTTGACTATATTGATATTGTGGGAGTAAATAACCGCAACCTTAAAAACTTCGCCGAAAACAACGTTAATGCTTCTTTGAGATTGATTGAACTTCTGCCAAAAGATATAATCAAGATTTCCGAAAGCTGTATTTCTCAACCCGAAACTGTAAAGCAACTCAAAAAAGTAGGTTATGAGGGTTTTTTGATGGGTGAAAATTTCATGAAAACCATTGATCCCTCAAAAGCTTTGGCAGATTTTGTAAAGCAAATAAATGAAGATTGAAAAATAAGCTCAAAATAAAGGTGTGTGGAATGGGCGACTCTGAAAACATCGGGGAAGTAGCCAAACTAATGCCTGACTATCTGGGTTTTATTTTTTATGAAAAATCTCCAAGGTATGTTGGAAAATTTGACAATTTATTAACGGCAAAAAATCTACCGGAAATAATAAAGAAAGTGGGGGTATTTGTAAATGCTGATTTTGACGAAATAAAACAAAGCGTTGTAGAATTCGGTTTGAAAGTAGTACAACTTCACGGAAACGAGGAACCGGAATTGTGCAAAAAAATAAAAGCTTCTGGATTGGAAGTTTGGAAGGCTTTTTCTGTTGACCAGAGTTTTGATTTTTCTGTTACTGAAAAATACTTGAATACTGTTGATGCTTTTTTGTTTGATTCCAAAGGAGCAGGTTATGGCGGTCATGGAGTAGCCTTTAACTGGGATTTACTAGAGAATTATAAGCTTGAAATTCCTTTCTTTTTAGCCGGGGGTATTTCGCCCGAAAATATTGATAGCGTTTTTACAATAAAAAATCCAGCGTTTTTTGGAGTCGATGTAAACAGTAAATTTGAGACTTGTCCGGGAATAAAAAATATTGAAACCTTAAAGCCTCTTTTTAGTAAAATCAGAGGGAATCATTAATTTTGACCAAGAAAAAAACATTTGATGAAAAGTAAGTCGGCCTTTGAAGTAGATGAAAGAGGATATTACGGCAATTTTGGCGGAGCCTTTATTCCCGAAATGCTGTACCCAAATGTAGAGGAACTTAGACTGAATTACCGGCAAATTATGGAGTCTCCCGACTTTATTGAGGAATTTGAACGGCTGTTGATAGATTATGTTGGCCGGCCCACCCCACTTTTTTTGGCACAAAGACTTTCAGAAAAATATAATGCCGAAATCTATCTCAAAAGAGAAGACCTTTGTCACACAGGGGCACATAAGGTCAACAATACTCTGGGGCAGATTATTTTGGCAAAAAAACTGGGGAAACACAAAATCGTTGCGGAAACCGGTGCTGGTCAGCATGGTGTAGCCACAGCAACTATGTGTGCTTTGATGGGGCTGGAGTGCATCGTTTACATGGGTGAAATCGACATGGAACGGCAGGCACCCAATGTAGCCCGTATGAAAATGCTCGGAGCAGAAGTGAGACCGGCAAAAAGTGGCTCAAAAACTTTAAAAGATGCCACCAATGAAGCCCTTAGACACTGGATTAACAACCCTGTTGACACCCATTATATTATTGGGTCGGTAGTGGGGCCACATCCTTACCCCGATATGGTGGCGAGGTTTCAGTCGGTAATTTCGAAGGAAGTAAGAAAACAACTTTTTGAAAAAACCGGGAATGAAAATCCAGATTATGTGATTGCATGTGTAGGTGGCGGGTCAAATGCAGCCGGTGTTTTTTATCATTTTCTGGATGAACCCGAAGTAAAAATAATCGCTGCTGAAGCCGCCGGTCTGGGCATAGAATCTGGAAAAACAGCCGCGACTACCTTCAAAGGCAAACCCGGGATTCTGCATGGCAGCAAAAGCTTATTGATGCAAACCGACGACGGCCAGGTGGTAGAGCCCCACAGTATTTCAGCTGGGTTAGATTACCCTGGTATTGGGCCGCTTCATGCTCATCTTTGGGAAAGTGGAAGGGCTCAGTTTCTGGGAATAACTGACCAGGAATCTATCGATGCCGGCTTTGAGTTAACCCGACTCGAAGGCATCATTCCGGCCATAGAATCATCACATGCTCTGGGAGCCCTTAAATATTTGCCTTTACAGCCATCTGATACCGTTGTTATCGGACTTTCAGGCCGTGGAGACAAGGATTTGGCCACTTACATGAAGTATCTGTAAACATTTTACAAAATATTCAACCTTTTCAAAATGAAAAAATTAGCATTAATCTTAATCGCAATTCTGGGAATTATGGGAACAGCCTCAGCACAAAAAAAGGAACTTCGCCATGTGGTGATGTTTAAGTTTAAAGAAGGCACCAGTGCTACCGATATTAAAAAAGTAGAAGATGCTTTCAGAGAATTACCCAACAAAATCAAGGAAATAAAAGGCTACGAATGGGGAATCAACAACAGCCCCGAAAAACTCGACAATGGTTTCACACATGTATTTTTACTAACTTTTGATAGTGAGGAAGGCCGTTCAGCTTATCTTCCCCATCCTGACCATAAAGCTTTCGGAAAGGTATTAGGGCCTTTTCTCGACAAAGTAATGGTGCTCGACTATTGGGCTGGGAAGTAATTTCACCAAACAACCATTAATTTATTTGACAAATATCAAATATTTAAATACTTGATATACAGTACAAAAGCAAATAAAAATGTTATTTATATTTAACATTTTTAAATTATATTTTTTATATTTATCACATTTTATTTTTGTTATTTATATTTAACATTATACATTTGTGTTAAATTATTTATACAAAATGCATTCTCTCGAAAAAATATCGGAAAGGCTTCTGGCTGTTACTGAAACAGATATCAGGAGATATTTGTATCCTGAGATCAACTTTGATGCCCGCCTTATTGTTATCACAGGTTGCAGAGGCGTGGGAAAAACCACATTGCTCAAGCAATATTTAAAAGAAAACTCCAACACCAAAACCGCCATATATTTCAGTCTTGACCATCTGTATTTCAGTAAAAATACACTGCTCGAAACCGTGGAGGAGCTTTATGACCGAGGATACCGGAGATTTGGCATAGATGAAGTACACAAATACGAAGGCTGGTCGAGGGAATTGAAAAATATTTATGACAGCCTTCCCGATGTAAAAGTATTGGTGACCTCTTCTTCGGCGTTGGATGTGATGGAAGGTGTGGGTGATTTGAGTCGCAGAGCCGACGTGTACAATCTTAAAGGACTGAGCTTTAGAGAATTTTTAATTTTTGAAGGAATGGAATCATTCCCCGTAATTTCTATCGATGAGCTCACCGTCAATCACACCGAAATAGCTCAGGAATTATTGACGAAGCACCCTGAATTGACTAAAAAATTCAAAAATTACCTTCGAAACGGTTACTATCCGTTCTATAAAGAAGCCGGAAGAAAATACAACGACCGCCTGCAAGCCATGATCAATCAGGTGATTGAGGTAGATTTACCACCAATATTCAATATCGACTACTCTTCGGTAAGGCAAATCAAAAAGCTATTGGGTTTATTGTCGGAATTGGTGCCGTATAGTCCAAATATTCAGAAAATATCGGACCAGCTCAACATTCCAAGACAAAGAGTGTTGGTTTTTTTGGATTATCTTGACCGGGCCGATGTGCTCAACGCCTTAAAAGCACCCCAAAAATCAGACAGTGCACTCACCAAGCCGGACAAGGTTTTTCTGGAAAACTCTAACCTAATACATGCACTGGCCATGACAGAGCCCAACACTGGTACCGAAAGAGAAACCTTCTTTATGAATGCGGTAGGTGCCAAAAACACGCTGAGCTTCCCAGTAAGAGGTGACTTTATGGTCAATGACAAATATGTATTTGAAGTGGGTGGAAAAAACAAATCGATGCACCAGATATATGGTATGCCCAATGCATTTCTGGCTAAAGATGGCATAGATGAAGGTTACGGCAGCACCATTCCATTATGGTTATTTGGTTTTGGATACTGAAAAATATGGTAATGAATCTCTTCGAAAATCAAAACCTTTTGCCTTTTGAGGGAGAATTGCTTTATTATCCCGACTTTGTTTCGAATGATTTTTTTGAAACAATAAAAAACGAAACCCACTGGAAGCAGGAAGGCATGAAAATCTACGGTAAAGAAGTGTTGTTTCCTCGGTTAACAGCCTGGTATGCAGCAGAAGGTAAAACTTACAAATACTCAGGCCTGGTCAACATTCCTGTAGCGTTTTCAGATACCTTATTGATTTTAAAGAAATTAATTGAACAAAAAACCGGACACCATTTTAACTCTGCATTGCTCAATTACTACCGAAACGGCAACGACTCTATGGGCTGGCATGCCGATGACGAGCCGGAGCTAGGCAAAAATCCGGTGATTGCCTCATTGAACCTCGGTGCAGCCAGAAAATTTCAGATAAAACACAAAGTTCAACAAAATAGTACCAGAAGTTTATTGCTTGAAAGTGGGAGCTTGCTCATGATGCAGGGTGAAATGCAGGACCACTGGCTGCATCAGATTCCTAAAGTCAAAGAAGTAGGTGAGAGAATCAATATCACATTCAGAAAGATTTTATGACTGAGGCCTGGCACTCAGGCTCCTCCAAAGATAGAAAACGAGGTAGGCTTCCCAGCCTTTAAACTGTTCAATAATTTGTTCTTGCAACTGCCTGGAATCTTTCTTGGGAATTTTTTTGAGATTAAAGAGTGCCTGATTGAGACCTGCATCACCATAAGCTACCGCTTCCATAGCCGGTAAAGACTTCATCAAAGCATATTGAGCCGTCCACTCTCCAACTCCTTTTATCTGAGTCAAAAAAGCTAATCTATCTTTATGATTATCAACATTTTGCAAAGCTATTTTAGAAATAATTTTTTGTAAAAAAGCCTCTGAAATATTCCTGATATACGCTATTTTTTGTCTCGAAAACTTCATTTCTCTGAATACAACATCATCAATTATTAGGATATCCTGGGGAGATGGAAAAAGGTAATATTTTATACCTTCATATTCCACAAAATCGCCACAATACTCAACCAAAGCTCTTTTGATTTTATAAGCAAAAGTGAGATTAATCTGCTGCCCGATGATACTCCAACACAGAGCTTCAAACAAATTAGGTATGGTGATTAACCTTAATCCAAAATATTTTTCAGTAAAAAAACTTAGGTCCACATCATGAGAAAGTAATGTATAAAACGGTGACAAATCCCTTTCCAGATCAAACCACTTGATTATTTGTTTCTTAATATTTTCTAAGTCAGCGGTTTGGGTATTCAGAATTTCACAGATTAAAATTTCATTTTCTGAACTGATTTCAACCAGAACATTTTGGATTTCAGACTTAAATACTTTTCTGACTTTCTTATCTGAAATGGTATGCAAACATTCGTCATAACCCCGGTCTAGAAACCAGAGACATTCATTAAAATCGAAAATCTTGGGGGTAGGGATTGTAAATTTCAAATGATTGGAATTTAATACCAGGGTTGATCTATTTTTCCTAAAAATAAACCGTAAGGGTTTTCACCATTCAAAACCGACAAAATCAAATCCGGTATTTTTGGATATAAATTAACTTCAGTAATTTGGTCTTTTTTAAGCCACACCACCGAATTGGCAGTAGTTTCTTGAGGGTTTATTTTAGGTTCACCGGAAATAATTTTTCCTAAAAAAAAGAAATGTACCCCATGCTGTTTTTCATTGATGATTTCGGCTGTACCACAAAAATCCAACAGGCTTATTTCAAGATTTAGTTCTTCTTTCAACTCTCTGACTACCGTTTCAGAAAGGCTTTCACCAAATTCAAGGTTTCCACCCGGAATGGCATAGACTTCAGTACTTCCGTATAAATATTTAAGCGTCAATACCTTATCGTCTTTAACGATGATTACAGAAGGCCTTATTTTCATTTTTTTCCTGAGAAATTATACCCCAAACCTAGAAAAGTACGCATCAAACCGATATCCATCTTACGTGTCACATAAGGCGACACTTCAAATGCTACATGAAATCGCTTAAACTTGTCAACCGGCATAATTCTGACTCCGGTATTGAGCATAAAACCTTCCAGAATATTGTTGTTTTCAATGGCATTTAAATAGTTAAGTTTAAACCCTCCTCCTGCATAGTACAATGCTCTGTTGGTTTTTTTGAAAGTAAATTCAGGCGTAATCTCCGTACTCAAAGAAGAAAAATAAGAATTGGTTTGTAGTTTCAAATCTACCCATACGGTTTTTTCAGGATTACTACTGATTCCAAAAAGCGAATTGAACGGATAATAGACTACACTTTGCGAAAAACCTTCTACTGATGAAATAAATAAAACTAAAATAAAGATTTTCTTCATCTAAAATTAAATTTGATCTAAGGATAGTACTTCATGTTGGTGATTTTCCTGAGAAATATCCTCTAATAACCCATTGATTTGCTTCATTACTTTGAAATAAACATCTAAGTCGGCCGGAGAGATTTTCTCCTGAATTCTTTTGTTAAATTCTATGACCCCTTCTCGTGCAAATTTACGCTTTTTTTTGCCTAAGTCGGTTAGAAATACATTTACAAATCGCTTATCTGTGGGATCGGTTTCGCGGTAAATCCAGCCTTTTTCTTCCAATGTTTTCAACATTCTGGTAAGGCTTCTGGCCTCCATTCCTATACTGGGGCCTATTTTTGTTGCAGGGGTACCTTTTTCCAAATCAATATTTAGCAACACAAAGCCTATCGACATGGTCATGTCTTCGGCCGCAGCATTGATGTTGTACATCCTGGAAATCGCATGCCAGGCCCATTTTATATAAAAATCAATAGTATGCTCTTTTTTCATAAAATAAAATCAATGAAGCATTTAGCCCAAAAAACTTTACAAAAGTAAAGATTTCAGATGTTATGCAAGCATACTATTCGGATATTTTTATTGATATTTTTCTAAAATTTTTCTTTGGTCAAAAAGGCCATTCGTGGATACGCACTTCGGAATCAAACACAAGTGTTTTTTTCTTGCCGGGGTATAAAATATTAACCAGATTGGTCTGATCTTTAAACATTTCCTGCATTATGGCATTGTAAAGGGTGAAGTCCTTAATTTTTTCGCATTCAAAGACCTCAAAATAAAGCCAGGTGGCATCAGATTCCTGTTCCTTGCCATAAAATTTGGCAAATTTCACTTCTTTATTTGGAGAAATAATTGCAATGTTTCGCCGAAAGTATTGCTCTATCAAAGGGTCTGTTTTTTGAACAGGGTCTTCAATTTTGACCAACTGACCCTTATTAAAGTTGGTAAGGGCAAGTTCAAGGTCATCGGTGAAAACCCTAACAGAAAGCTCCAAAGACCTGGACTGAGAGTTGTAATTTATTTCGGTCAAAGAAGTATGAAAATCATGAAAAGAAAGCATCAGAAATAAACCCAATATCAAACTTTTCATGAAAGTAATTAAAATAGTAGTTTAACTGTATCGTTAAACAGTACATACGCCATCAATGCCAAAAGTATAAATGTACCGATCTGTTGGGTACGCTCCATAAAAAGCTCGGAAGGTTTACGACGGGAGATCATTTCATATAATAAAACTATCACATGCCCACCATCCAAAGCCGGTATAGGAAGTGCATTCATAAAAGCCAAAGCCATTGACAATAAGCCTGTTAATCTCCAGAACCTTTCCCAATCCCAACGACCACCAAACATTTGTGAAAGACCCACGGGCCCACTTAAAGCGTTTGAAGCTGAAATATGACCTTTGAAAATTCTAGCAAAACCATTGATTTGTTGAGGAATCACACTCAGGGCTTCGTTAGTACCTTCTTTTACAGATTCCCAAAGTCCAAACTTGGTTTCTACGGTTGCTAGTGTAAATTTCGGATTAAATCCTATCGCTGAATCAGCAGTTACCACCGGACTAATACTTAGCTTAGTCCCTTTTCTTTCAATATCCAAAGTGATTTTTTTACCTGCATTGCTTCTGATTAAAGGCTGGAGCTCCTGATAATAATTTATTTTTTTTCCATTTATTGCCAGAATTTTATCACCTTCTCTGAGTCCGGCTTTGTCAGCGGGCATTCCTTTTGAAACAATTCTAACTTCAAACGGAAATATAGGACTCACAAAGTCTTCTTTCTTTGCAATGTTTTCAATCAATTGATTGGGAACAGGCACTTCTATGGTCTGACTGTCTCTTTCAACCAGAAAACTTGTGTTTTCGTTGGCAACAGCACTTAGTACTTCACTAAAAACAGTGTAATCTTTACCATTAATTTTAAGTATCTTATCTCCAGTTTTTAGTCCAATTTTCTCGGCTAAAGGATGTGCATAAATCCCTCTTTTATTTACCTCTTCTCGTGCAAAATCCTCTTCTCCCCAGGTATATTTAACACCTGAATAAATCAATACTCCCAGAATTATATTTACGATTATCCCTCCTAACATTACAAAAAGTCGTTGCCATGCCGGTTTAGATCTAAATTCCCAGGGTTCCGGGGTAGATGAAAGCTGTGAAGCATCTTTAGTTTCGTCAATCATACCGGCTATATCCACATAACCACCCAAAGGAAACCAACCGAGACCGTATTCAGTATCACCTTTTTTCTTTTTCCAAAGAGCAAAATTCAAAACATTGGGTAAAGGGAATAAGAAATCAAAGAAAATGTAAAATTTGTTGACCCTGATTTTAAAGATGCGGGCAAAAATAAAGTGTCCGAATTCGTGTAAACCAACCAAAATGGTGAGTGCCAGCAAAAGCTGAGCTGCCATTATCAATCCTTCCATATATATAAATTAATGATAATCTACCCGATTACCGTCTGTTTTAGCTTGTTTTTAATATAAAACACAAAAATCGTTATAAAATTCAGATACTGAAAGCAATATTGGATAAAATCAATCCTCTGATGCTATTTATTAGATTTTAGCCATAAAAAAACACACACATCGGAAACCGACGTGTGTGTCCCGTTACTAAATCCACACAACTTTGATACAAATATAAATTGAATATTTGTCAAGTCAAGACTTAGGAATATTTTTTTATTTAGTGGTCAATCAAACTTCAGGATTAGCCACACTGGCACTCAAAAACTCGCGGTTTAGTCTGGCGATGTTGTCAAGTGATATTTCTTTAGGACATTCAGCGGCACAAGCTCCGGTATTGGTACAGGCACCAAATCCTTCAGCATCCATCTGTGCTACCATGTTCAATGCTCTTTTTTCACGTTCAGGCTCACCCTGAGGCAATAGTGCCAGCTGAGAAACTTTTGCCGACACAAAAAGCATAGCTGAGGCATTTTTACAGGCTGCAACACATGCACCACATCCGATACAGGCGGCAGCGGCAAATGATTTGTCGGCCAGATCTTTACCTATCGGAAGATTGTTGGCGTCCTGAGCGTTTCCTGTATTTACCGAAACAAAACCACCTGAGGCAATGATACGATCAAATGCTGTACGGTCAACCACCAAGTCTTTGAGTACCGGAAAAGCCAAAGCTCTCCATGGTTCGACAACTATAGTATCGCCATCTTTAAAGCTACGCATGTGAAGCTGACAAGTGGTAACGCCTTCCAAAGGACCATGAGGGCGGCCGTCGATGTACATAGAACACGTACCACAAATACCTTCACGGCAGTCGTGGTCAAAGGCTATGGGCTCGATGTCTTCCGTAACTAATCTTTCGTTTAATACGTCAAACATCTCCAGAAAAGACATGTCAGGCGAAACATCACTTACTTTATAAGTTTCCAATGCTCCTTTGGCGTTTTGGTTTTTTTGACGCCATACTTTCAACGTAATATTCATGATATTGAAATTTTCTCTATTGACCTTTGCTGGTCTTATTGATTGAGTTTTTTATTTTACCCATTTCTGGGATTTTTATTTGATATGATATACAAAATTATGGGTGTCAGCAATTATTTATAATTACGCTGAGCAATCTTGATATTTTCGTAAATCAAATCTTCTTTTATGAGCGACCAATCGCTCTCTTTATTATATTCCCATGCCGACACATACATAAAGTTCTCATCGTCACGCAAAGCTTCTCCACCATCTTCCTGATATTCCTCACGGAAATGCCCTCCACAAGATTCTTTACGATCGAGAGCATCAATACACATCAGTTCGCCCAATTCAAGGAAGTCGGCTACCCTACCGGCTTTATCAAGTTCAGGATTAAATCCGTCACCATCGCCCACCACTTTAAGGTCAGACCAGAATTCTTTTCTTAACTCCCTGATTTCCTGAATCGCTTCAGTTAAGCCTTTTTCGTTACGGGCCATACCACATTTTTCCCACATGATTTTACCCAAACGTTTGTGGAATGATTCGGGCGATTGTTTACCTTTTATCGATAACAAAGTATCAATTCTTTCTTTTACATGTTTTTCTGTTTCAACAAAAGCTTCATGGTCAGTAGATATTGCTTTAGTTTTGATGTCAGAAGAAAGATAAGCACCTATAGTATAAGGTATTACGAAATACCCATCAGAAAGCCCCTGCATTAAAGCTGATGCACCTAATCGGTTGGCTCCATGGTCAGAGAAATTGGCTTCACCCAAACAATACAAACCAGGCACGGTAGTCATTAAATTATAATCGACCCAAAGCCCACCCATAGTGTAATGCACCGCAGGGTATATCATCATTGGCACTTCGTAAGGATCTTCACCGGTGATCTGTTTGTACATGTCAAACAAGTTTCCGTACTCTTCTTTTACTACTTCTTTACCCAATTTTACCAAAGTGTCATAATCCGGATTTTCTATTCCCAGTTTGTTGGCCTCGGCTTTTCCATATTTATTGACAAGATTATGCTTAAAGTCAAGATATACCGCCATCTTAGTTACCCCAACACCATACCCTGCATCACATCTTTCTTTGGCAGCCCTTGACGCAATGTCTCTAGGTACCAGGTTTCCAAATGCAGGATAACGACGTTCCAGGTAATAATCTCTGTCTTCCTCAGGGATATCGTTGGCAGCACGTTTTTCATCTTTATTTTTTGGAACCCAAATACGACCATCATTTCTCAATGACTCTGACATCAAAGTTAGTTTTGATTGGTGGTCACCTGAAACCGGAATACAAGTAGGGTGAATCTGAGTAAAACATGGGTTACCAAAAACTGCACCTTGTTTGTGGGCTTTCCAAATGGCAGTGGTGTTTGAACCCATTGCATTGGTCGAAAGGTAAAATACGTTTCCGTATCCACCGGTACAAAGCAATACTGCATGCCCAAAATGACGCTCAAGCTCACCTGTAACAAGGTTTCTGGCTATGATACCTCTGGCTTTGCCATCGATTTTTACCACTTCAAGCATTTCATGGCGTGAGTACATCTGTACGGCACCTATTCCCACTTGTCTTTCAAGTGCCGAGTAAGCACCAAGAAGCAACTGTTGACCGGTTTGACCGGCTGCATAAAAAGTCCGCTGAACCTGGGTTCCACCAAAAGAGCGGTTACGTAGCATACCGCCGTAATCACGTGCAAAAGGTACGCCCTGAGCCACACATTGATCTATGATATTACCTGATACCTCAGCCAGACGGTGCACATTGGCCTCACGGGCACGGTAGTCGCCTCCTTTGATAGTATCATAAAAAAGTCGGAATGTTGAGTCGCCATCATTCTGATAGTTTTTTGCAGCGTTGATACCTCCCTGAGCAGCAATAGAGTGTGCACGGCGAGGAGAGTCCTGAAAACAGAATGCCTTAACTTTGTACCCCATTTCGGCCAGGGCTGCAGCCGCAGAAGCTCCTGCAAGGCCAGTACCTACAACGATTATTTCGAGGTTACGTTTATTAGCCGGGTTAACCAGCGGAACAGTCGATCTATATTTTGTCCATTTTTCAGCTATCGGACCCTCAGGAACCTTAGCGTCAAGTTTAATTGTAGCCATTGTATATTAATTAAGCTGAAATTACTTTAGAAAATAAAAATAAAGTGGCATAGCCGCGTATCCAATCGGAATCAATATGGCAAATATCCATATACCCAAATTCTTAATAAAGGGTGAATATTTGGGGTGATTGATACCCAGAGTCTGAAATGCACTCTGGAATCCATGAATTAGGTGGAATGAAACCGCAAACATTGAAAGTACATAAAACAGTACCAAAAGGATATTCTGGAATGCAAAACCTACCACTTTGTAAAGATCTTTTACGATAATGATTTTTGTTCCTGATACTGCATCAGCAATTTCAAGTTTTTTTACTAATTGTGTATAACCTTCATCCATTGCAGTTGTGGAAATTTCACCAGTACTGATATTTTCAGTGTATTTCACATATGGCAAATGCTCGTAGTGATATCTGTACCAGAAATCGCTCATATGAACTACCAGATAGACCAATAGAATCAAGCCTAATATTGCCATACTGCGACTAAAAATACTTGAAGAATTTTTGTTGACAGCATAAGCAACTGGTCTTGCCTGACGGTTTTTATAAGTGATGTAAATCCCCCAAAAAGCGTGGAATAAAATCAAAGCATAGTTAACGTAGGAAACTACTTTAATTACAGGAAATGTGGTCATGAAAACCGCATAAGTGTTAAAAGCATAGCCGCCGTCAGACTTGAATAGCTGCATGTTACCGATAAAATGCACTACCAAAAAAGTACACAAAAACAAGCCGGTAAGTGCCATAAGGACTTTTTTCCCAATTGAGCTTGTCAGTGTTTTTGTAAGCCAACCCATATTGTTATTTTTAGATTAATTTGTTTTCTTTTTACTTAGAAAAATCCAATTTGTTTTCAATACTCAAATCTAATTCAGAAACACTTTAGAATCAAAATAAATAATGATTTTCTATATATTTTTTACTAAATATAGACAAAAAAATACCACTTTCATCTGCCTGAGGTTTGATTAAATATTAAAAAAATAATGTTTTTCATTTATCATTTTTTATAAAACTTTATAGAGAAAAATTTGTTCTATTTTTCTTGAAACAAAAAAAAGACCGGAAGAACCGGCCCTTTGTAAATCTCAATTAATTATATCAAATCCGCAGAATGGAACGAGTACATCTGGTACTTTAATTCCCTCTGGAGTCTGGTTGTTTTCCAGAATCGCAGCAAGGATTCGTGGCAAGGCCAAAGCTGAACCATTCAAGGTATGAAGCAAGCGGGTTTTACCATCTATTTTATATCTCAATTTCAGGCGATTGGCCTGATAAGATTCAAAATTAGATACTGAGCTCACCTCTAGCCATCTTTCCTGAGCTGCGGAAAATACTTCAAAATCAAATGTTAAGGCAGAAGTAAAACTCATATCGCCTCCACAAAGCCGAAGAATTCTGAAAGGTAAATTAAGTTTTTGCAAAAGTCCTTTTACATGTTCCAGCATTTCTTCCAAAGCCTGATAGGATTCTTCCGGTTTCCTGATTTGCACGATTTCGACTTTATCAAATTGATGCAGGCGGTTTAAACCACGTACATGAGCACCCCAACTGCCGGCTTCGCGTCTGAAACATGGCGTGTATGCCACATTTTTGGCAGGCAATTCGGCATCAGATAGGATTACATCGCGATAAATATTGGTAACGGGCACCTCGGCGGTTGGAATCAAATACAAATCATCGGCTGCAGCATAATACATCTGACCTTCTTTGTCGGGCAACTGACCTGTACCAAAACCCGAAGCCGCATTGATTACAATTGGTGGCTGTACTTCGAAATATCCGGCAGCTTCGGCTTCGTTTAGAAAAAAGTTGATTAAGGCACGCTGAATTTTAGCTCCTTTACCTTTATAAAAAGGAAATCCGGCACCCGACACTTTATTTCCTAATTCGAAATCGATGATATCGTACTTTTTGATCAATTCCCAATGGGGCTGGGCGTTGGCATGCAAAGATGGAATTGTTCCTGCTTCAAAAATATTTAGATTTTCTTCGGGGGTACGTCCTTCGGGTACTGACTCATGTGGAAGATTCGGAATGGTCACCATAATCTCCTGCAAGCTATTTTCGAGCTCTTTTAGCTTTTCTTCCAGAGCTTTTGATTTTTCTTTTAGCTCGGCAGTTTGTGACTTCGCTTTTTCTGCTTCTTCTTTTTTGCCTTCTTTCATCAGCCCACCGATTTGTTTGGCCAGCTGATTTCCTTTTGCCAAAGCGTCGTCCAACTCTTTCTGAGTATTGCGGCGGTTGTCATCGATTTCGATTACTGAATCAACAACCTCAGCAGCATTTTTGAAATATTTTCTCTCCAGACCCTTGATAGTCAGCTCCTTGTTTTCTCTTATAAATGTTAATTGAAGCATTATTTTATATTTTTAATCAGCCTTCTGTGATAATTTATTTGTCCTAAATGATAATTAAGATGCCCATGCAAATGTACCAAAAAATAACCGGTTGTCATCGGATAACCCAAGTCCTGGGTTGGATATTCCAGATTTAATCCCGAATCTGATAAGGTTGCAAAAGTGGCTCTAATCATATTTAAAGTCTCTTTTAATCCATTCAGAATTTGTTCTTTGGAACTGATATCTGAAAACTCCGCTGGCCTGTTTCTGACATATCCGGTATTTCCCAAATTTTTACCCATGTAGGTATTTAAGTTACCAATCAAATGTAAGGCCAAATTTCCGGCAGGATTACTGATTCCTTCAACTCTTTTCCAAAGCAATTCTTCTGAATCATAGGCTTCAATTTCCTGTGATACTTTCTCTAAATCGCGAACAAAAAGGCTTTCTAATGAATCAAGCATATTTTATTCAAAAGTAAAAAGTCCTTCGTTCAAGGCATTAAGTGAGGCATTTTTGTCTTTGGAATCAACCAAAAGCGACACATTATGCTCAGAAGCACCATAAGAAATCATCCTGATCGGAATTTCTTTCATAGCTTCCAGAATTTTGATGGCAATACCCGACTTATCGGCTTTGAAATCTCCTACAATACAAATGATACTTTGATTGCGGTCATGCTCTTCGAGGTCAGCAAATTGGCTCAACTCAGCAGTGATTTTATCCAGATTATCTGAATTGTCAATGGTAACAGCCACCGATACTTCAGAAGTGGTAATCATGTCAACCGGAGTTTTGTATTTTTCAAAAATCTCAAAAACTCTTCTTAAAAACCCATAGGCATTGAGCATACGGGTAGAATGTACATAAATTGCCGTGATGTTATCTTTGGCTGCAATCGCCTTAATATCAGCCTCTACGGTATTGTTTGCGGTAATTAATGTACCGGGGGCTGATGGTTCCATAGTGTTTTTAAGCCTTACGGGCACGCCTTTCATTTTAGCTGGTGTGATGGTGGATGGATGAAGTATTTTTGCACCAAAATAAGCCAATTCGGCTGCTTCTTCAAAACTCAACTCTCTCACCGGGAAAGTACGTTTAACAATCCGCGGATCATTGTTATGCATGCCATCAATATCGGTCCATATCTGGATTTCTTCTGCCACAACGGCACCTCCAATCAGTGAAGCGGTATAGTCAGAACCACCTCTTTTGAGGTTATCAACCTCTCCGGCAGGGTTTCGGCAAATGAAGCCTTGGGTTATAATTATTTGCTTTTCTGAACAAGTACTCAGTTTATCTGCTAATAATTTTTCTATCAAAGCAAATTCTGGTTCACCATCAGCATCAATTCTCATGTAATCGAGGGCAGGAATCAAAACCACGCTATCGCCACGTTCTTCAAGATAGGCTGAAAACATTTGGGTAGAAAGAATTTCGCCCTGAGCTACCAATTCCTTATCTTGTTTCAGTCCAAAGTCAGCCACCTGGCTAAGAGACACAATAAAAGAAAACTCTTTTTCCACAATCGCTTTCCCTTTGGCCAAACCATCAGGCGTACTGTACAATTCAGTAATAAATTTGTCGTAATGGGCTCTTAGAGAAATAATGATCTCCGTGGCTTTTCCACTTTTTGATTTTACAGCCTCTCCAATTTCTATCAGGCTATTGGTAGTGCCCGAAAGAGCTGATAGTACTACTATTTTTTGTCCTTTATCTTCCGTTACAAGGTTACGGATCGACTGCATTCTTTCGGGTTTCCCTACTGATGTACCCCCAAATTTCCAAACTTGCATTTTTATATGTTATATTTTTTTATTTCTAAAAAGGTTTTATCAAAAATTACGATTTTGATTTGTTCAATCCTGATTTTTTTTAAACAATACTATTTAGAAAAATCGTAAATCAAATCAATCGTAAATCGAATCCATCATAAATCAACTTATTCCCAACATTTTAATAGCTGTTATTGCTGCTTCATCGCCTTTGTTTCCATGTTTACCACCTGCTCTATCCACTGCTTGCTGGTGGGTATTGGGCGTGAGCACTCCAAAAACCACAGGCTTGTTGTATTTTAATGATACTTCGGTAAGACCATTGGCCACAGCGTGATTGATGTAGTCGTTGTGTTTGGTTTCGCCTTGTATCACACAACCAATAGCTATAACCGCATCCACATCTTCTTTTTGTGCAAAAACCTGTGCACCAAAACTCAACTCATAAGTACCGGGCACGTACACTTTTTTAATATGAGTTTCTTTTGCCCCATATTTTAATAATGTGTCGACTGCACCCTGTGCCAAGGGCTCTGTGATGTCGTCATTCCATTCGGCAACTAATACAACAAACTTTTTCCAGCTAATATCCGGAAGGTTGTCATCTTTAAAAATACTTAGGTTTTTATGAACTGATGCCATTGAAATTTTTGATTTTTTTACATAAAAAAAGGATAAACCAGACTGGCTTATCCTTGATTATTTAATTTTTTCTTAATCGCGGTTACTCGCCAATCTCGGTTTCTAATCTCGATTTATACTTCTTAGCCAATAAAGCTTCCGTAACTGTTGGAAATTGATTGATTAAATCAGTATAAACTTCAATAGCAGACTTGGCATTTTTTGATTCAGCATAGGCATTGGCCAGTTTCATCATATATCCGGGAGTAGAAAACTTACTTGGCTGATAGTCAACAGCTTTTTGATAGTATTTTATGGCGTCATCCACTTTTTTTGTTTCCATGTAGCAATCACCAATCAAGCTGTAAGCTTTGGCTTGCAAAACCTGATCACCGGCCGAAAATTTTTCCAACTGAGGAATTGCATCGGCAAATTTGCTTTGGTTCATCAAAGCAATACCTGCATAAAGCCCAGCCAGCTGACCAGCTTTAGTTCCAGAATAATCATCAGCCACTGCCAAAAGACCTTCGTTACCTCCCTGACCTTTCAGAGCTTTTGATAATGAATCAGCCTCAAAGGAAAACACAGCATCGTACAAGGCTGTCTGAGCGTCTTTCTCTTTGGTTTCTGAATAATATTTGTATCCGAAATAACCGGCAACTATAGCTAAAATCACTCCACCAATGATGTAAAGTGTTTTTTGGTTTTTTTCGAGAAGATGTTCGTATTTGAAAAATTCTTTTTTCAATTCTTCGGCATTTTCAATTATTTCGATGCCGTGATTGTCTTTTTTAGCCATTTTGTATGCGTTCTAAAAATTTTAAGAGTGCAAATTTAGGAAAAACCTCCTGATAATATTAATTTTTATAAATAAAAAATTGAAAACAGGGATTGTCGATCCAAAATCTAATTCTTTAAAATCAATGATTTATTCTTTTAAGAAAGGGTAATCAGACTGTACATATATATCTTCAAACGCCTCTTCGGGTTTTGGCCATGGTGATTCTTCTGCAAAGTTGACCGCCTGATCAACCTGACCTTTGATTTTCACATCAATGGCATCGAGTTCTTCGACAGTTACAATTTTGTTTTTCAACATCCTGTCTTTTATCAACTCAATTGGATCTCTCATTTTCCACTCAGCTACCTCTTCTTTGGTACGGTATTTTTGCGGGTCTGACATCGAATGACCTCTGTAGCGATAAGTTTTGAACTCCAGAAAAGTAGGACCCTCTCCTTTTCTTGCTCTTTCAGCAGCTCTCTGAACGGCTTCATGAACAATTTCAACGTCCATGCCGTCAACAGGCTCAGCTGGCATATCGTAAGCTTCGGCCAAGGTATAAAGCTCACGTACATTGGAAGTACGCTCTACAGAAGTACCCATGGCGTAACCATTGTTTTCAACTACAAAAATTGTAGGAATCTTCCAGGTCATGGCCATATTGAACGCCTCGTGCAAAGCACCCTGACGAGTGGCTCCATCACCAAAATAACAGATACATACTTTACCTGTGTTGAGGTATTTCTCAGCAAACCCTATTCCGGCCCCCATTGGTATTTGAGCACCTACGATACCGTGTCCACCTATAAAACCTACTTCTTTGTCGAAAATGTGCATAGAGCCACCTTTACCCTTAGTTGTACCTGTGACCTTACCATAAAGCTCAGCCATAATTTTGTTGGGGTCGGTACCCAAAGCCAAGGGATGACCGTGGTCACGATAGGCTGTGATATATTTATCGCCTTTGGTAAGTGCAGAAACTGAACCTGAAGAGCAGGCTTCCTGTCCAATATATAAATGGCAAAAACCTCTGATTTTTTGCTGGCCATAAAGCTGACCGGCCTTTTCTTCAAATTTGCGTTGAAGCTGCATTGATTCATACCAATACATGTATTGCTCTTTTGAGTACTTTACTTTCGCTGCTTCTTTCTTTTTTGTCGCTGCCATAGTCTGTTTATTGGCTTAATAATTTTTGGACTGCAAAAATAAGGATTAAAAATTTATGTATAAAAATTATTGTTAAAAACTGTTGCTATTAAGATTTCAAGCCAGGGGTTAAAACAAAAACGCCCGGAAAATATTAACCGGGCGAAATTCATTTTGTTTAATGCTTATTCCACAATACTCAATCTCACGGTATTGGTGCGATTATCTCTCATCAATGGCACCGAAAGGGTGTTGATATATTTGTCCCCTTTTTGCATCAGCCCTTTTTCTACTAAAAACCTGTTGGCTTTATCGATTAATTCAGATTCATTTTTTGCTTCCAGGGCAATTACATTAAATGCCACCACACCCCAGAAAAGGCTGAGCTGGGTAAGTAGTTTTTCATTATTTGTAAAAATATAAATATTGGCTTTTGGTCTGTGGTGAGACAACCGATACGCTGTAAAGCCCGATGAAGTAACCCCTATGATGGCTTTTACATTAAGATCTCGTGCCAGACGACAACCCATCATGATTACGTTATCATTGTCTTTGTTTACAGACTCATAATAGTCTTTACTTACTCTTGTATGATGACGGGCATAAAGCCTGGCCGGATCGCCATTTTCCTCAACATACATGATGGTTTTGGCCATTGTCTCGACTGAAAGCAATGGATATTTGCCTGAAGCACTCTCTGCACTAAGCATTACTGCATCGGCACCATCCAAAACTGCATTGGCTACATCACCTACCTCAGCCCTTGTAGGCGTAGGGCTTTCTATCATACTTTCTAGCATTTGTGTAGCCACAATTACAGGCTTAGCTGCCAGATGACAGGCGTGTATCAGTTTTTTCTGGATAATAGGTACTTCTTCTGATGGAATTTCAACCCCAAGATCACCCCGGGCTACCATAACGGCATCGGTAGCTTCAACGATTGCATCCATATTCTGGATAGCTTCGGGCTTTTCTACTTTAGCGATTACTTTTGCCTGCGATCCCTTTGATTTTATATAATTCTTAATTTCTATGATTTCCTCGGCTGTTCTTACAAATGAAAGTGCAATCCAGTCAACGTCATTGGCCAATCCAAAATCAAGGTCTTTCCAGTCTTTTTCAGTAACCGATGGCTGTGAGATGGCAGTATTGGGAAGATTAACACCTTTCTTTTGTTTTAACAATCCACCAAAAATAATCTCAGTGATTACCTCCTGTTTTTCTTTGTCGATATCAACAACCTTAACTTCGAGTTTTCCGTCGTCCATCAAAATTCTGTCACCGATGGTAACATCACGGTACATTCCTTTATATGGAGTACTTGCTCTTTCTGCATTACCGACTACATCCTGATTGGTAAAAATAAATTTTTGACCAGCCACCAGCATTACTCCGGCATTACCGCCCTCCATTTCTCCAACCCTGATCTTAGGTCCCTGCAAATCCTGAAGAATGGCACAGTTGAAGCCATGCTCGGCATTTATCTTTCTGATTTTATCAATTCTTTCTTTGTGATCAACGTGTGTTCCGTGTGAAAAATTTAACCTGAATACATTTACTCCGGCTTTTGCCAGTTCCAAAAGCATTTCTTCACTCTCTGATACAGGCCCTACCGTAGCAACAATTTTTGTTCTTTTATTCATAAACTAAAGGTTATTTTTCTGCAAAATGGCTTATTATTTCCCAAACAACAGTTTTTTGTTCTTATATGATTTCCAATTAAGGTGCAAAAATAAAAATATATGTTTACACTTACAGAATAAAATTTCAGAATGTTGTAAATAGTATAGCATATTATTCCTAATTTGAGTAATACGCCACTTAATAATTTTTCAGATTTCCTTTTTTCTTTACTTTTGCTTCGCGTTTTTTAAAACATTTTACAAAAATATAACATGAGCCAGAAAATCTTTGTCTTTGATACTACATTAAGAGATGGTGAACAAGTGCCGGGATGTCAATTAAATATTGAAGAAAAATTGATGATTGCACGTGAACTCGACCTGCTAGGAGTAGATATCATTGAAGCCGGTTTCCCGATTTCGAGCCCGGGCGATTTTAAAGCTGTGGAAGCAATATCGAAAGTAGTGCAGAACGCAACCGTGTGTGGTCTAACCCGTGCCGTAAAAAAAGATATAGAAGTGGCTGCCGAAGCCCTGAAACCTGCAAAAAGGTCAAGAATACATACGGGAATTGGATCTTCTGACATTCATATTCAATATAAATTTAACAGCAATCGTGACGAGATTTTACAAAGAGGAGTTGATGCTGTAAAATATGCGAGGCAATTTACCGACGACGTGGAGTTTTATGCCGAAGATGCTGGCCGTGCAGATATCGAATTTTTAGCCAGACTCACTGAAGCTGTTATAAAAGCTGGTGCTACTGTGGTCAATCTTCCTGACACTACCGGGTATTTGCTGCCCAATCAAACATTTGAGCGTATCAGTTATCTTGTAAATAATGTTCCCAATGTGGACAAAGCCATATTGTCAATGCACAACCACAATGACCTGGGTATGGCCACTGCCAATACTATCGCCGGGATTCAGGCGGGTGCAAGGCAAGTGGAAGTAACCATCAACGGAATTGGTGAAAGAGCAGGCAATACATCATTGGAAGAAGTAGTGATGACCCTCAAAGTACATAAGGACTTGGGGTTATACACCAACATCAAAACCGAAAACCTTGCTCCTTTGAGCCATTTGGTATCAAAAACGATGCGTATGCCCGTGCAGGCCAACAAAGCCATAGTGGGTAGAAATGCTTTTGCACATTCTTCGGGTATTCACCAGGATGGCTTCCTGAAACATAGCCTCAACTATGAAATTATGACGCCTCAGGAAGTTGGCGTGGATAAGTCAGACATAGTTTTGACTGCAAGAAGTGGACGCCATGCCATCAAACACCGGATGGAATTACTTGGATTTAAAGCCACTAAAGAAAAGCTTGACGAAATTTATGATGAATTCCTGATTTTGGCTGACAAAATAAAAGAAGTAAATGATAAGGATTTGGTAGGATTGGTAAGACCAATGCTCGAAGAAGTAGAACAATAAAATCTGTTAAACCTTAAGCTTAAGCCCGGCCTTGAAAGAGTGCCGGGCTTATTGTTTTATTTCCAACCGTAAAATAATTATTTGTTGCTTACTATAATATTCATACATATTTTTAACAAATAATTAAATATAAACAACTTATGAAATCAAATCCGAAAATAAAATCACATATTTTTTTCGCCTCTTTTGTGTTAATCATTTCTCTATCTTGTTCTGAAGATAAGAAAATACTCAAAGAATTTTCTATATGTGATCCGGAAAATCCCGTGGTGCTGGTTACAGTAAAAAATGGGGAATATTGGATAAGCGGAGATGATGAAACAAAAGCCTATGAATTGTCATTGCGAGATACCCTAAATTGGTCAGAAAAGTCTTCAAGAGTTTCATTTAGCATTCCAGGATATAAAGAAAAACGTGGATTATGTTGTTTTAGGCCTTGTAATTTACCTGCAAATCTTAAAAGCAATACATTAGTGAGGGTTAGTGGAAATACATATATTTCAAAAGATAATTTCGAAAAACTCAAAAACACCTGGGACAAACCGGAAGAACCAACCAATACTCCAGTATCTTATGACAGTGCTTTACCATTTCGAATAACTGAAATTGAAGTAATTAATAAATAAATGCTGATAGTAAAAATCTTTTAAGCCCGGCCTTGAAAGAGTGCCGGGCTTAATGTTTTATTACCAAATGATTATGTCCTGAAATTTTCTTAAGAATTTTAGAGTGATTATTTGTAATAAGAAAACATTTTTCTATCTTTGCAGCCCCAAATACCGCCTTCTTGGTGCTGCCCGCTCCAAAAAGGCTATGTAAGTTATAAGAAATGAGGAAGTTCCGATCCTGATTTTTGTGTTTTTTAAGCACCTTATAATTAGAAAAGAAAACATAAAAAGTCGAAAGCTATTTGGGTATGCCCGGCGAATTGTGTTTTTAAATTGATTAATTAACGTATAAAAAATTGCAATCGTGGATCAATTAAGTTATAGAACGATTTCGGCTAATGCCAAGACCGTCGAGAAAAAGTGGGTAGTAGTAGATGCCTCAAATAAAATTTTGGGTCGTTTGTCTAGTCAGGTGGCCAACATCCTGCAAGGAAAAAACAAAACATCATACACACCAAACGTTGACTGTGGAGATAACGTAATCATCATCAATGCCGAGAAGATCAGACTTACCGGTAAAAAAATGACTGATAAAGTTTATACTCGTCACACAGGTCATCCGGGTGGACAGCGTTTCGCGTCTCCTAAAGAGCTTATGGCTAAGGATGGTAGAAAAGTAGTGGAGATGGCAGTGAAAGGTATGCTTCCAAAAAACAGATTGGGCAGCAAACTTTACACCAACCTTTATGTATATGAAGGCGGTGAGCACCCTCATCAGGCTCAACAACCAACCACTCTCGAAATCAATTAATTAGAATTTTAAAAATTAAAATAAAATGCAGGTAATTAATACCGTAGGTAGAAGAAAAACAGCCGTTGCCCGTGTTTACATGAAACCTGGTACAGGTGACGTGAAGGTAAACGGTCGTGAATTGTCAAACTACTTCCCTACCGAAGTACTTCAGATTATTTTCAATCAGGCATTTGATACAGTAAATGCTACAGGAAAATTTGATTTGAAAGTAAACGTAAGAGGTGGTGGTATTGCAGGTCAGGCTGAAGCCATAAGAATGGCAATCGCACGTGCATTGTGCGAAGCAGACACTGAAAACCGCCCTCCGTTGAAAAAAGAAGGATTCTTAACCCGTGATTCGCGTATGGTTGAGCGTAAAAAATACGGTCGCCGCAAAGCACGTAAGAGATTCCAGTTCTCGAAACGTTAATATTATTAATGTGCTAATGTGGCAATGCGGTAATGTGCTAATTTTCTTGAATGAGGCACATTGCTCTAATTAACTAAAAACCAAAAGGTTGTAAATTTAATTAGCACATTAACAAATTAGCCCATTATTAATTATATCCGTCCAGACAGTACTTATCGTGCCCGATGTGCTGTGCTGCAAATTCAATAAATTTTTTTACAATTAAAACAAACGAAATGGCACAAATTCAGTACAAAGACCTCTTAGATGCAGGCGTACACTTTGGTCACCTGACCCGTAAATGGGATCCAAGAATGGCTCCTTATATCTTCATGGAGAAAAACGGGATTCACATCATTGACCTCAATCAATCATTGGAAGCCATCGCTGCCGCTCAGGCATTCGTTAAAAGCGTAGTTCGCTCAGGACGTAAAGTGATGTTTGTAGCTACCAAAAAACAAGCTCAGGAAATAGTATCAGAAGAAGCTAACCGTCTTAAAATGCCTTTCGTAACTGAAAGATGGTTGGGTGGTATGTTGACCAACTTCACTACTATCAAGAAATCATTGAAGAAGATGAACAACATCGACAAAATGCTTTCTGACGAGGCCACTGCCGGCAACATCGCAAAACGCGAAAAGTTGATGCTGGGTCGTGAAAAAGCCAAATTGGAAAAATTGTTGGGTGGTGTAGCTGACCTTTCAAGACTTCCTGCTGCCATATTTGTAGTAGATATCAAACGTGAGCACCTTGCTATAGCAGAAGCCAAAAGATTGGGTATTCCTGTTGTTGCCATGTGCGATACCAATTCAAATCCTGAAATCGTTGACTTTGCTATACCATCTAACGATGATGCTTACAAATCGATTTCATTGATTACACTTGCTATCGGTAAGGCTATCGAAGAAGGTATTCTTGAAAGAAAAACTGACAAAGAAAATGCCGCTCTTCAGGAAGAAGAAGATGCTAAAAGAGCCGTTGATACTGCCAGAGAAGTAGTAAACAGAGGTGAAGAATCTTCAGAAGGTGGTAAAAGAAAAAGAGTAAAAACTGCTGATGCAGCTCCTGAAGCTGAAGCGGCCCCGGTTGTAGAAGAAGTTGTAGTTGAAGCTGCTCCAGTAGCAGAAGAAGCCGCTCCTGAAGCTCCTGCAGCTGAAGCCTCAACAGAGGAAGCAGAAGCATAAGAAAATATTTCGCTTCGAAATAATACTTGAATAGCCCGAAGCGTCGCTTTGGGCTGTTCGTTTTAAACAAGACATAAAATTTATTTACATAAAAATAATATAAAAATGAATATTACTGCAGCTGACGTAAACAAACTACGTCAATTAACAGGAGCCGGAATGATGGATTGCAAAAAAGCCCTTACTGAAGCTGAGGGTGATTTTGAAAAAGCCGTTGAAATATTGCGTAAAGCAGGTCAGAAAGTGGCTGCCAAACGTGCAGATAATGAAACTTCGGAAGGAGTGGTATTGGTAGATGTAAGTGATAGCGGAAAAAGTGCCAAAGTATTGGCTTTTGCATGTGAAACTGAGCCGGTATCAAACGTTGAAGACTTCAAAAACCTTGCTGCTGAAATCTTGCAAGCTGGTGTAAAACACCATGCAAAAGACGCAGAGACACTTTTAGGTCTTAATCTGGAAAACGGCAAATCAGTTCAGGAAAATATCACTGAATTGGTTGGTAAAATCGGTGAGAAAATAGTAGTATCTGCTTTCCACCATGTTGAAGGCGAGCAAGTTGTGGCTTATATTCATAGCAACAAAAAAGCAGCCGGAATTGTAGCTTTCGAAAACATTGGCGGTGCTGATGTACATGATCTTGGAAAAGACGTTGCGATGCAAATCGTTGCTATGAAGCCTGTTGGTCTTGACAAAGGTGATGTTGATCCTGCTATTGTAGAAAAAGAAATCGAAATTGGTAAAGATCAGGCTCGTCAGGAAGGAAAACCTGAAGCTATGCTTGAGAAAATCGCAATGGGTAAACTGAACAAATTCTACAAAGAGCAAACATTGTTGAACCAGGAGTTTGTAAAAGATCCTTCTTTGACTATTGCTGCTTTGGTTGAGAAAACCGTAAAAGGTGCGAAAATCGCTTCATTTAAGAGAGTTGTGATTGGGTAATTCCTATCCAATAAATATTAAAAAGAGGAGCCAAAACTCCTCTTTTTTTTTATTTAAAATCAATCAAAACCCAAAATACCACCTAATTTTACAGAAAGCGATACGTTAGTTTGGGCATTGGCATTTACGGCAAGGGCTTTTAAATTTGTATCACTTGTCAACTCCAAAAGCGTATTAACTCCTAATCCCAGGCCTGTTGACTGCGGTTTTTCCACATAAATCTCATATTCTCCGGCAGGTAGAAATGCCAGCGTAAAGTTTCCTCCGCCATCGGCCACAGCACTCGATACGGCATTGGAAAATTTGATATCACTACTACCCTGCCCGTTGATTTCAGCATTTCCATTAAAAGTACCTTTCTGATAGGCATAAACGATTACTTTAGACCCAATAGCCCCGTAATTGTCAATTTTTCCTTTCAGAGTGCCTGTCTGTGCTTTTACTTCTGCTCTCACTCCCGATTTCAACTCTCCGAGTGTTACAAATGCGTAATCATTATTTTTTGACTTAATTGATTTTCTTAAATCAAAATCTACAATAATCTCTGTATTACCATTTTCGGTAACCTCAAAGTTTTTTGGCTTTAGCTCAATCTCCGTTTTGCCATTTCCCGAAAGTTCCAGTTTTTCTTTGGTGCCATTAGCCAGGGTAATGTAACTTCCGGGAGCAACACCGTTTGCGTCTGTTTCAGAATTAATCTCCAAAGTAAGCTTGGAATATTGGTCTGCAGCAACTGATTGGGTGCCCAGATTAAGCGAGTTACCATTTTGAAGAGCCAACAAGTTAACCGTTTGAGGTCCTTTAAAACCAGAAAGTGCTTTTCCGTCCACTTTAACACTGGTAATAGTCACAAATGCACCTGTCACTTCGGCCTGATCAATGGGGGCATCAGTAATAGCAACCGATAGATTTCCCTGTGGTTTGCTTGTATCGTTAATGTCACCTTTAGGCCCAAAAACGCCATTTTCGCATGAAAATAATGCAAGACTAACACACAATGTGATGATTGAATTTGATCTGTTAGCTTTCATAATTTTTCCAATTAGTGTTTAAAAATTTGTTTAAAGAACTTACCACAAAGGTTTCCTGACTGCCTTAAACTGGAGTTAATGTCAGCTTAAATCTTAATTAAAAAACAATTTTGACGAGGCATAGATAAAATGAAATAATTATAAATATTTGTTATTCAATAGTTTACAGAAAATAAACTATTAATTTATGCAGATAATTTGTCTTTTCTAACCAAGAAAATCAGTTTAAGCATCAGGTTTCCGATTATTTATTCAGATATTTAAACTTTCTTATTCCGAAAAAATGAAAAAAATACTATTTGTCATTCTTCTGTTAAATCTCAAGGTTTTTGCTCAAATCAAAGACGCACCAAAACGATCAGAAGGTGATGGTCCTTATAAAAAACTGATAATTCGGGGCGTGACCCTGATTAATTCTACAGGAGCACCACCTTTGGGGCCAATTGATATTGTGGTGGAGCAAAACCGGATTAAAGAAATCAGACAGGTGGGCTACCCAGGCGTACCCATTGATGGTAAGCGAAGGCCTAAAGTTGAAGCAGGTGACAAAGAGCTGGATTGCACAGGCATGTACCTTATGCCGGGATTTATAGATATGCACGGGCATATTGGTGGTAAGGAACAAGGCACGCCATCGGAATATGTTTTTAAACTTTGGCTGGCTCATGGCGTAACTACGGTGAGGGAACCCGGCTCGGGCAATGGTATTGACTGGACTTTGGCACACAAACAAAAAAGCCTGAACAACGAAATAGTCGCACCCAGGATTTACGCATATACATTTTTCGGTAGTGGGTCCGATAAACCCATAACCACACCTGAAGCCGCCAGAGAATGGGTAAAAAATAATGCAAATAAAGGTGCTGACGGCATCAAGTTTTTCGGAGCCGAACCCAATGTTTTCAGGGCGGCTCTGGAAGAAAACAAAAATCTGGGTTTACGGTCTGCGTGCCATCATGCCCAGCTGGAAGTAGCCCGAATGAATGTTTTAGCCACAGCCAAAGCCGGCTTAACCTCCATGGAGCATTGGTATGGGCTGCCCGAGGCACTATTTGATGACCGCACTTTGCAAAATTATCCGGCGGATTATAATTACAATAACGAACAAAACCGCTTTGAAGAAGCCGGAAAGCTCTGGAAACAAGCAGCAGCACCCGGCTCAGAAAAATGGTATAAAGTAATGGACGAGCTGCTGAAAATTGATTTCACGCTTGACCCCACATTTAATATTTATGAAGCCAACCGCGACTTTATGCGGGCACGCAGGGCTGAATGGCACGAAGACTATACACTGCCGGCTCTTTGGCGTTTTTATGGCCCAAGTCGTATTTCTCATGGCAGCTATTGGCTCAATTGGGGCACAGAGCAGGAAATTCAGTGGAAAGAAAACTATAGAATCTGGATGCGGTTTGTAAATGAATACAAAAACAAAGGTGGTAGGGTGACCACTGGCTCTGACTCGGGGTATATATATCAACTCTATGGCTTTGCCTATATCCGTGAGTTGGAATTGCTGCGAGAAGCAGGCTTTCATCCACTGGAAGTAATCAGGTCAGCAACCATCAAAGGAGCAGAGGCTTTGGGTGTTGATAAAGAAATTGGATCTGTGGAAGTAGGCAAATTGGCTGATTTTGTGATTACGGAAGAAAATCCTCTGGCAAATTTCTCTTCTCTTTACGGCACCGGGGCTATAAAGGTGACCGAAAACAATGAAGTTATAAGAGCTGGAGGCGTAAAATATACTATTAAAGACGGCATAGTTTACGATGCCAAAAAGCTCCTGGAAGATGTAAAAAACATCGTTAAAAAAGCCAAAGAGCAGGAAAAGTTTGAGATTTTGCAACCGGGGGTGAAGAAGTAGATTACTCTTTTAGACCCCAAAACTCTGACAATTATTTCATTATTAATATTTTCTGTAAGAATTGCCCATCCTCACTTTTCAAAAAATATAATCCAGACGGAATATCACTTGCGTCAAAATTTTGGCCATTTTTATAAAATTTCTCTTTTTTATAAATTTTGCCATTACTATCGAAAATATTAAAATGAAATTCCTTACCAACTTTATTGATATAAATTGAAAATGCATTTCCCATGGGGTTAGGAAAAACTATAATTTTTGGTTCTTCCTTTTCCAGTTTCTGGTCGCTATTCAGTTCCCAAATCTGTACGCCGGAAGGATTACCAGTTGCTAAAGCGTACAGTTTTCCATCATTTTCAAATATTTGTTGAGGAGAGGAGCTATTTTTACCAGAAAAAATATCTGAAAAAATTCTGGTTCCTGCCGAAGTACCATCTGAAGTCCAGATTTCAGTTCCAAAAAATGGATCTGAGTTAATAAAATATTTTTTGCCCTGAAAGCTGATAATAGGATTTTGAGTGATGTACGAATATTCACCAGTACTTTCAGAAATCACTTCTAAATTTTCATTCAAAATCAAGTTCTTTTGATTTGAATCATTTGTGAATCTTAACTAATAAATATTTCCCATTTTTTTTGATAAATATTGATTAAAACCAAACCCAGAAAGATTGAGTTTATGCCTGACAATTTTTCCCGTTTTAATATCAAAAATTAAAAATTCTGATTTATCAGAAAAAAGATAAAGTGACCCAAAATTTGACTGAATGCAATTTTCATCTAAATCCAATGGTGATAATTTCAAATCATTTTCCAAAAGATTAATTGAATAAACCTCTTTGTCAATCCTAACCAGTGCAAATGTATCATTGCTTGCAATAAGACTCGTTTCAATGGGGTATTTTGGTAAATCTATTGACTTTTTGGATTGCGTTTTCAGATTTAGAATATTAAGCTTACTTATGTTGTTTTTAACAAAAAATAGAAAATTTCCTTCAATGACTTTATAAGGCATATACTCTTTCTCAAAATTATAAACCTGAGCCGTTTGATTGACAATTATCTTATAATCAAAACTATAGTAATCTCCAATAAGTCTATAATTACTCGTTGACATCACATCAAAAAAATTATTCGGAAATGAATAGCTCACAGTCAAAGCTCCTGAGGAAGGGATAAATTGCATAATTTTCCTTCCGGCTTTATATAATACTTTATTTTTTTCAATACTTAATATTTCTGTATAGCCATCAGAAAGTTTTAAATCCTTTTTATTATCATTGGAGAAATAATTCAAGGAAGTATCAGTGGAATAAAGCACATCGTTGTTTTCAAAAATGTTTAAAACTTTGGGGTAACCGGAAAAATTTCTTAAAATATTTACATGAAGATTTTCATCAATTGACAATAATTGGGAATTACGCTGAAACCAAAATTTATCATAATATTTGCCTACCTCTGCAAAGTAATTTCCATTTCCGATATTTATTTCTGTTAATAGATTTTTCTGGTTATCGTATTCAAATCCTTTAATCTCCTGACCTATTTGAAATACTAAAAAATTTCGAAATTTATCAATCTTCCAGTCGGCATATAAGTTAAATCCATTTGAGAATACATTAGTATTAAGTAAAATATGTGGCTTATTATCTTTTATAGTTGCCAAAAAACTTGATTTATCAGGCTTTTCTACTAAAAATATAAGATCGTCAGCCACTTTAAAATGCTTTTTAATTCCAGATTCCCATTTGCTTATATTCTCATTTAAAAACGTATTTTTTGTTATGGCCGATAGGTCATATTCCACAATAGTCTCCCCTTCTTTAACCAAAAAAGAAGCCTCATTTTGGTTGATACTTCCTACATAGTTTTGAGTTTTAATATCTGATTTTACTAATTCTTTTTTTGTTAAGTCATATAATGCTAGTGGTAGAGGTGAGCTATTAGAAAATATAACAAGCTGATTACCAATATTGACCAAAGATCCTATTTGCTGTTTTCCATGGTAAGATTGAGATTTGAAAAGTGAATCAGAAATTTTATAGCTTTTAATCTTAAATTGTTCATGATCTAAAACTTTAAGAAACAAGCCATTGCTGGAAGAATTACCATAATTGAATGATAAGAAATAAACTTCGGAGCCAATCGAAAGGAAATTAGAAACTTTCTTAAAATTAGTAGGTCCTCCATCAATAGAAAGCTCTCCTCTCGTAACATAGCCGCTATCATTTAAAACCATCAATCTATCCTCAGAAATAAATGATTTACTTACAATAAAGTTAGGCTCGATGGTGTAATAATTATGGAGTTTAAATTTATACCCTACTGATATAATGTAATTCTTATCAGTGAATACTTTGAAATAAGCATTTTTAGGCTTTTCATAAAAGTTTACTTTTTTCTTAGTAATAATATTGAAAAAATTATCGCAAATCACGATTTCCTCCGGAGAGTAAAAAATCAATTGCTCATTTTCAAAGGAAAACCCATTAAATTGGACCCCTGGATTTAGTGTTTTTTCTGCCAGATTGCTACCCACAATTCCAACTGAGTAATCATCATATTTTATAAGAATCTGATTGTCATTCAGTTTTTGAATTAATTTATATTCATTTTTAAAAATTTTGAATTGGTACAAATATTTAACTTTCTCCAACAAGAATAACCTTCTATTCTTTGTAAAAAACAATTTATCTGCCAGCGAATAAACCTGATCAGTGTTGTCAGGCAATTTGATTTTTTCAAATCCAGAGTTATCAGAATTGAGTTTTAGAATGTGTCTTTGGTCTGAATCGAAAACTGAGATATATTTCGTTTTACCAGAAAAATCAAAGCTGTTTATCCACTCTTCGTTCTTCAGATTATAGAAAACTTTGAATTTATCACCTGAAATATCCTTGACCAAAATTTCATCCGCTCCTTCGGGTTTATCTGCCCAAACAAATATTTTGTTGCCAGATTTTCCCAAAATTTTGAAATCAATTGGAGACTTGCTAATGGTCTGGAAATCAGTTACCTGAGTTTGGGCAAGCAAAAATGTGGGAAGAATAAAAAACAAAATGGTGAATAATTTCTTCATTTCGGAATTTAGTTGGTTTTTGAAGTAGTAAATTTAACTTAAAATCAAATATCTTATACACCATAGAGTTATTTTGAAATAAAATCTAATATGCTCCGTGTACCCTCAGAAATAAAAGCCGACCAGTTTGAGCTATTTTTTTAAGAAGAAAATGTAAATTTGTTTAGTTTGAGGTTCTAGTTCAAAAATATGGATAGAAAAATAATTTTAGAAGGAAGGAGTTTATCCTTAAAAAGCGATCAAGAATCATTGGATTTTGATTATTGGCAAGGAAAAACAAAGAAAGAAAGGCTTGAATCTTTATTTATTTTGATAAAACAAAATGTAAATTCAGGCCAGAAAATGGATAAAACTTATACAAAAACTTTTCATATGAAATGACTTTAGAAAAGGATTTTGAAGACTTCATATCTTTACTAAATCAATTCTCTGTCGAATATTTAGTTGTGGGTGGCTATGCCATGGCTTTTCACGGCAGACCTAGATATACAGGTGATTTAGACATCTGGATTGGAATCTCTGAGTCTAATTCAGAAAAAATGTTACTAGTTTTAAGAGATTTTGGTTTTGCTTCTTTACCATTTCAAAAACAAGATTTTTTAAAAGAAAATATTATTAACCAAATTGGTTATCCTCCACTTAGAATAGACATTTTAACTTCTGTAGATGGTATTGACTTTAAGGAAGCCTATGACAATAAAGAGACCATCGCTGTTGAAGGTTTAAATATCAATTTTGTTAATTTAAAGCATTTGATTGCAAACAAAAAAGCTTCTGGAAGGCCTCAAGACAAAATTGACATTAAGAATCTCAGTAAAAAGAATTAGGCTCAAATTAAATCACCCTATTTCTAATCTCCCTAAAAAAGAAAATTCAAATTTTTTATTTTTCAGTTTTAAAAAATAATAATCCTACTTTCTATGCTCCGTGTACCCTCTGAAATAAAAGCCGACCAATTTGAGTCCCTGAAGATTCAGGAGAGCACTTTTGTGGCTTACAGGAGCAATATTTATCCTTCCAAAAACGATGTGTTTTTTGAAGAAAATGCTGTACTGTACATACTTGAAGGAGACAAGATTTTCAGTAGCTCCAATTCTGAGGTGCGGGTAAAAAAAGGCGATGTGCTTTTTGTAAAGCGGGGCTACTATCTGATGTCGGAGTCTATCAACGAATCTTATAAAAGCCTGGTGTTTTTTTTCGAAGAAAAGCTCCTCAAGGAATTTGTAAGTCAACATCTGGAAATATTTCAGACCCATACACAGCCTGCCGCAACTCAAAACTCCTGGTTGCTGGTGCTGCAATCCAATGAGGCATTCGGGAAATATATAGACTCACTCCTGCCCTATTTCAAAACCCAGAGCCGGTATCATAATCAGATTTTAAAACTAAAACTACAGGAGCTATTATTACATCTTTTGGAATTTGACAAAAATCAGCAACTCAGGCAATTGCTTTTCTCGATATATGCCGGACAAAAAGCCGATCTGGACTATATTGTGGACACATTTGCCGTAAAACCCTCAACATCAACGAGCTGGCGAGACTTTCTGGCCGAAGCCTTTCGTCGTTTAAAAGAGATTTTATTGAAAAATTTAGCCAGTCCCCAGGGAAATATATCAAAGACAAAAAACTGGAACATGCGGCTTTTATGTTGAAAAACAAGCTGGGCAATGTAGAGCAGGTTTCGGAAAGTATCGGTTATGAAAGCGTATCACATTTTATCAAAGGCTACAAGGAGAAATTTGGACAAACGCCTTTTCAGTCGGTGAAAGAGAAAGAATCATAATGCCTGTAAGAAAACGAAACTCGCAGCAGGGATAGAGCCATTGTTGGAGCTCCCACGCCAAAGCATGGAGCAACGTCCACACTAAGGCGTGGCTGGCCGCCGCCCAAATTATCAGGAATAGTTCGCAACCAGTAAAAAGATTAGAGAAATCTGCCTCCTGAAATTTTCACCAAAACACCTCATTCACGGTTTATTGCAGTTTTTTGCCGTTTAAATAAATTCACTTAAGCCTTAGTTTTATAGTTCTTAAAATTGTAATCAAAAAACAGCTCGCTATAGATATGAATTTCAATTTTAAAATAGCCGCATTGATTTTGGTTTCCTCGGTGTATGCCATGGGCCAAACCAAAGTTTCGGGATCTTCGGGTCAGGCACAGGTGCTTTCGTTGAGAGAGTGCGTGGACTATGCCCTGAAAAATAACCTGAACATGCAACAAACACAGGTGGCGGTAGAATCAGGAATGGTCACGCTGGATCAGGCTAAAATGGCCAAATATCCAACGGCCAACGGTCAATTTAACCTCAACGGCAATGCAGGTCGTAACGTGGATCCTTTTACCAACGGAATCGTAACTCAAACTATCGGAACCAATAATGTAGGGGTAGGGCTAAATATGCCTGTTTACGATGGTTTCAGGAACAAAAACACGGTAGAAAGAGCAAAATTGACGCTTGAAGCCCTGCTAATGGACGTGAATACCATGAGAAACAACGTTTCACTTCAGGTGGCCTTGGCATACCTCAATGCCCTTTCGACAGAAGACCTGATAGAAGTGGCTCAAAAACAACTGGATGTGACCAATTTTCAGTTTGAAAGAATGGAAAAATTGGTACGGTCGGGTACCGTTCCCGAAACCAATCTTTTTGACCTGGAAGCACAGCGTGCCAACGATGAGCTGAGCCTCCTCAATGCCAAAAACAATCACGAGTCGGCACTTTTGACGCTAAAACAAGCCATGAATGCTCCAACAGAAATGGTAATAAAAGCTGAAAGAATTAATGTGCCTGACCCGAATTTAATACAATATGGTGAAACTGCCAATCAGGTGTATGAAAATGCACTGGGCTACTTGCCTGAAATTAAAGCCGGAGAAATAAGAATGAAGGTTGCGGACAGGAATATTGCGATTGCCAAGAGCTTGGGGCTACCAACACTTTCTGCCTCCACAAGCTGGGGTACGGCATATTCTTCTGTTGCAAAAACTTTGACTCCAAGTGGTTCAACAAGCTCTCCAATTCCGGTTTCGGCTGAGTTTCAGGGACAAACCATCCCGTTTGTGATAAATTTTCCACAAACTACCTATACTTCGGAAAACATTAACTATTTCAAACAGTTAGGAAATAACCAAAACTTGAATGTGGGGTTATCGTTGAGAATACCGATATTTAATGGCTACAACCAGAAATACCAGACACAGGCGGCAACGATTCAGAAAAAACAAACGGATATTCAGAATCAAAGTACCAAATTGCAGATAAAACAAAACATTGATCAGGCTTATATCAATATGCTCAATGCTCAAAAGAGATTTTCGGCAACCCAGATTCAAGTCAATGCTCTCGAAAAATCATTCAAAGCGATAGAGACCCGCTATAGTGCTGGATCAAATAATTTTATGGATTATAATCTTGCTAAAACCAACCTGGATCGAGCAAAAAGCAACCTTGTGGTAGCCAAATACGATTATATTTTCAGGATAAAAGTATTGGATTTCTATCAAAACAGACCTTTGGAGCTATAAACCCTTTATAAAAACATTATTATTAATTTTTTAAGAAAACATACCAATGAACAAGAAGTCAAAAAAAATATGGTGGATACTTGGAGGTATTTTGGTTGCCCTCATACTTTTTATAATTATCGGAAAAAAAGCGGGTTGGATCAACAGTGAGAAACCCACAGAAGTAGAACTTACCAAAGTAGTGAAAGGTAATCTGACCGAAACGGTGTCGGCATCAGGTAAAATTCAACCCGAAGTTGAAGTAAAAATCACTCCTGATGTACCGGGTGAAATCATCGCTCTTTACGTGAAAGAAGGGGATTCTGTGCAAAAAGGACAGCTCTTGTTAAAAATCCAGCCTGAAAACTATGTGTCGGTTGTAGAAAGATTTAAAGCAGGTGTAAACCAGTCACAGGCTTCGGCAGAGCAATCAAAATCATCTATCGCCAGGGCGGAATCTCAGCTCTTGAGAACTCAGGTAGAATATAACCGTCAGAAAAAACTATTAGAAGAAAAAGTGATTTCTCAGTCGGAATTTGAGACTACCGAAACCAACATGAAGATTGCCAAACAGGATCTGGAAGCTGCAAAAGCCAATTATCAGGCTGCTCAATATGGCATAAAAAGCTCGCAGGCTGCATTGAAAGATGCCTCTGAAAACCTTAGAAAAACTAATATCTATGCACCGATGACAGGTATCGTGTCGAAACTGGCCGTAGAATTGGGAGAAAGGGTAGTTGGTACCTCGCAAATGGCCGGAACCGAAATGTTGAGAATAGCCAACCTCAACAACATGGAGGTAAGGGTAAATGTAAATGAAAACGATATTGTAAGGGTTGGTTTGACCGATACCGTAATAGTAGATGTGGATTCTTATGCCTCGTCGGGCAAGAAATTTAAAGGCATCGTGACCCAAATCGCCAATACGGCAAATGGTTCGGGTGGATCATTGACTGCAGCTGCCAGCAACTCGACTGAGTCGGTGACAGAGTTTGAAGTGAGAATCAAAATCCTTCCCAGCTCATACCGTGAGTTGATCGATTACAAAAAAGGCCGTAAGTATCCGTTTAAACCGGGAATGACTGCTACGGTGGAAATCGTGACTAACAATAAGGCCGGGGTGCTTTCGGTGCCTATCTCGGCTGTAACCACCCGGGTAGAAAACAAAAAATCAGATAAAGAAAAAGATGGCGACGAGGGAATGGGCTTAGGAGCAGTGGACAACGAGCCGGTGAAAAAAGAAGTGCCAAAAGAAATCGTGTTTGTCAACGACAAAGGCGTAGCTAAAAAACGTGAAGTAAAAACCGGAATCACCGATACTGGTGCAGGATCGATAGAAATTGTTTCAGGTCTAAAAGCCGGCGAAGAGATCATCTCGGGTCCTTTCCTTGAAGTATCGAAAAAACTCAAAGACGGTGACAAAGTAGCCCTCAAGAAAAAAGAAGAAAAGAAGAAAGAAGAATAAAATCTGAAAGCCTAAATACCAAAGCAGCGACCCAAAATCGCTGCTTTTTTTGTTTTCTGAATTTTTTTCTAAATTGCATAAATTATAAAAGGCACAATCAAAATATGCAGCTAACAGAATATCTCAAAAAACACATTGCAATTTCTTCTGAATTGTCACACATCATTGATCAATCATTTGAAATTCAAGAATTTGACATACATGAATATCTTCTAAAAACAGGCGAAGTCTCTGACAAAATATACTTTATTGAAAGCGGTGTAGTGAGAGAATTTTCGGACACAGAATCTGAATCTGGACCAGAATCTGAAAAAGTAATAACCTATTGGATACTTCCGGAAAATGAATGGATTTATCAGGTCGAAAGTTTTGAATTGCAAATAGCTTCACACAGCAATATCAGGGCAGAAACAAAGGTAAATGCACGCAGTATTAGTAAAGCACTGTTTGAGAAGTTAATAAGTCAAAACGCTGAATTATTCCCACACATTTTGAGTATCTACCGTAAATATCTTTTACAGCTCGAATATCGAAACCGTATGCATCAGCTTAGAAAAGTAGAGGACAGACTTATTTACCTCGACAACATGCACCCCGGTTTAAGCCAGAAAGTACCATTGTATATGATAGCCTCTTATCTCAACACCACGGCCACAAATCTCAGTCGTGTAAGAGGGAAGGCTATAAAAACCAAAAAAGAGTAGGAATAATGTAGCTACATACATTGCCATTTGTATATTTTTTTCTTGACAAATGACGATTTTTTTTCTCAAAAACCTTTCAGACCTTTGATACAACAAAGCCCCCAAAAATCCTGGCAGATACAGAGGGCTTTGAAAATTTAATTTTTAACAATTAAACACATAAAGTTATGAAAAAAATTGTATTGTCAATTGCCATTTTAACAAGTATTACTTTTTCTTGTAAAAATGATGACGAAAAACTTCCACAAAATTATATAAAAACAACTGATGACTTTTTGGTTCCAAGCACGGTTATTCCTTATAATCAAAAATCTTTAAGGGCTATAAATAATAATTCAGATTTTACACCGGAAATAAATATCATGTTAAATGATATTGCAAAAAATATCGCAGAAAATCTTGATAATGTTGAACTTAGACAACTTTTGAAATCAAATGCATTGCTTAAGAAGGATGGTGATTTCGATATTATTTTATCAAGTTTGGTAAGCGAAAATTCTAGGTTCTTGCAATTAATTTCAACTGACGATATATCATTCAGGGGAAGGCTTGAAAAATATATTCTAGCCTATCCCAAACTAAACATTTCAATTCCAATAAATATTGAAAAATGGGATGTTGAAAAGCATAAAATATTGGTTACCGCTTTGGACCACCATAACCAAGATTATTTAATTTGTTATGGAAAAGGTAAGATTAAAGCTTTAATTAATCACAATGTAAATCCAGACCAGCCAGTGATAGTAGTCGGTTTTAATGAAAGAATTGAATTAACTAACGACAAAAAAAAGAAAAACGCAAATGGGAGAGTTTATAACGTACCTACCGGTCTTGGTTTGCAACATACAACGCCAAATAGTTTTTATTTAACATGGCTTGATGTTACAGGTGAAAGTGCCTATGAAATATATTATAGCACAGGTTCAGCATTTACTTTGCTCTCTACTACCGCATCAAATACAAATTTTTTATATGTAACAAACTTAACTGCTGGCCAAAAATATTTTTTCAAAATTAGAAGTATAGTTTCAGGTGTAGCTTCAGCATGGAGTAGTTTAATTGCTTCAACTGCTTCTCCCAGAAAAGATGGAGACCCTCTAAAAGTTACAAGTATGAAATTCAATAATGATGATGCTTTAAAGGTGGTGGAAAAATGGGCCTCTGGTGCTCCAGAGATGAGATTAAGAGTTGTAGTTTCTCCAAATGGAACTACTGGAGTATCATATACAACACCAAAATTAGAACCTTCTACAAGAAATGCTATAACAGATAAATACTGGGTTTATACGGTTCCTCTTTTGACATCTTGGAGTTCAGCTAACACTGTTCTTAGGTTCAACTGGAGGGAGGAAGATTGGAATGATAATGGAACTTTCACAGTAAACGCAGGTTGGGAAGATAAATTAGGTTTGTCAACAAGTTCAGCTGGTACTATAAAAGCAGGCATAGGTTTTTCAATTGTAAGTGATCCGGGCAAGGATTTAATTGCAGACACTGATGTATTTTATTGGGACCCACTTGATACCATTTACGAATCTACAATTTTTAAATTTAAACTAAAAGAATAAAAAATTACGGGAGGGTTTAATACCCTCCCATTTAATTAAAAAAGAATCGAAATAATGATGAAAGTATTATATACCCTTTTAATAGTTTTGATTTTTAACCCTTTATTTTCTAATGGCCAGGAAAGAAATTTCCAATTTCAATTTGGCAAAACTTTCTTCACCTCTGGAGATTTATGGGGAAATGCCTTTGGATGTACTTACAACAGAAAAATTGCAAAAAACACTTATGGAGGTATTCAAATACAAAATTCCAGATCCTCAATAAAAACTGAAGAAGTAGTACCCAATTTTGTAAATAATGAAAATCAAATAAATTCAACCAAACTTGTATTGAATCTTAATCAATCTGTCTTTAAATCTAAAATAAATATCGGATTTGGTTATGGGCTGCAACTTTATCAAAAATACTCAAATGGTGGAATTAGACATTTAATAGACCCCAACGCTCCCACTAATTTGCAATATGCCATGGAGTCAGGAAGATTTAACAAAGAATCATCTGGTGTTTTCCATGGTGATTTGAATTTAAATCTTTGTACTACAGCCCACTTTTCTATATGGGGTAATTTTTCGATATATAAAAGTAAATTAAATACAGAACTGATAAGTTCTTTAAAGCTAACTTGTCCGATATTAAAAAATTGATATGGAAAAGGTTTTAAAAAATATAATTAAGCTTAAAATTAACAGTAGTTTGAAAAACCTTTTATATTTAATATTGCTTTTGAATATGTTTTCCTGTGAAAAAAAGGATCCAAAATTTATCAGAAATCTGGAAGAAACGACTTTTGATATTTCAAAAATTGTGATAAAAAATGGTGCTAAAAATGGAGCCGACTCAACCTTGATATTTAACAGATCAACCTTATATTTTGGAGAGAAATTAAGTCAAAATTTACCCAGACAAGGAGAATTATCGATTGATAACTTAAAAACTTATTTCTATTATAGTGTCAACAATACCCAATCGGAATATTCAAATGGTCAAAAATCGACCAATAATCTTTTTTTCAAATCAATTTTACCTGAATTCTATAATCCTGAAAAACAACTCAATTATCTGATTTATTTGGATGGGGAAGCACTATTAAATCAGGATAAAAATACGATGGTTGCGGGGTAGTTTTTACGGAAAACAATTCAGAAAAACTCTATACAATTAACTTATATTTTAAATAATTAGAAAATTTTATATCTCTGCAATATGAAAACAATTGCCAAATTTTTCCCATTACTAATTTTAATTTCTTCCTGCTCAAAATTAATTGAGCCGACATCGGAGCCAAATTTTATTTTCAACAACAATGAAAATATTGAAATTAAGGATTTTAAGATTTATATCGAGGATGTGAATCTCAATACCTTAAAAAGCAATGGAAGCCCGGTACTCGTTTTTGAGAACTTAAAAATGATAAATGTTAGTGAGCCAACCCCACTAAAAATCAAAGAAAATTCAAAAACTGGTGAAGGTACAATAAAGCTTATTGTTACGCTTTCAAACGACAAAGAATTAAATATTGGACTTGGAAACTTTAAAGACTATAAGATTTACACTGAATTTGTGCCTAAAAATTGGCAAACTTTGATTATTTATCTTGAAGGTGGAGCAAGTTCTCCCATTTTGAAATCAGAAATCGGGAAATATGAAGATGGAAAATTGGTAAAAAATGGGATCTGATAATTATTGCAAATTATTTCATTAGAAGAAAAGCAGCGACCCAAAATCGCTGCTTTTTTGGTTTTCAGGCATAACCTTATTTAAAATCCCTTATTTTTGAGGAAATCTTAAATATCATGAAAAAAATAATATTCATTGCTTTGATTTTGGGCCTCCGGATTGCCGCCAAAGCACAGTTCCCACAGATGCAGGCACTGACAGACCAGATCACCCAGCACGAAAAAATCTACACCAGAGCCGAAATGGCAAAAATGGTAAGTACTCTCAAGAAAGAAAACATACTCAACGACGAGGGAGAAAAGATAATAAACGGCTATCTGCTTGATGGACAACCCCTTGCGATATTTGATTCAAAAGTCACCCTGAAAGAAGAACAAAAAAGTATGCTGGATATTTATGGCGGCATACTTAAGTCGGTCGATAGCCTGCTCATGAACAAAACCGCCATGCTGGGTTTTCTGGGCTATCTCGATATGGCCAAAAACTTCGAAAAAGTAAACCTGAAAAAATCGCCTGAAAAGTTTAGGCTCAAGCCCATTTTTGGTGCGAAAATGAGCTTCGATGTAAATTTGCAATATGACCAGAACAACCCGCTCAAATACACCTACAACAATGAGAAAGTAAGGCCATATTATATCTCCACCATGAAAAGCCTGCAATCGGCCGGCTTGATTTCTGACCTGGTTTTGGCTGATGCCCTCCGTTGGCTCGAAAAAGATGAAGTGGACATTTACCGCGACTTCAACGTATTCTTCTATGCAGCAGCCCGAAATCTCTTTTATGAAAACTATGATAGTTTTAGAAAAAGCCAATTGTCAAAAATTGACTCGCTGCAATATGCCGGCTTGCTCTCCGGTCAAAATTCCAATAGCCTGAAAAGCCAGATAAAAGATTACAAGCTTTTGGAAAAAAGCCGCATTCTTGAGAAAATCCCCGGTAGTGTGATTTTGAAAAAGTCTGATTTCACGGGCCTGAGCAAGCTTGATTATTACAAAAAACTCGCAGCTGCTGTCAGCCAGTTGATTCCCGAGCTAAAGATTGATAAAATAAGCCTCAACACCATTCCTATCGATGATATTGTAAAAAAAGAAAAAATCAATCTTGATAAATTTATCCCCGGTTTCAACATCAATGACTTCATGACTTTCAGCCAGGATGACTTGCAAATCAAAATCGGGAATGATACTTACAAACGAACCTTCGAGGACTTCTCGGTAGTGAGCGACAACCCTACTTTCGGAAAATTTCTGGAGCAAATCTATAAAATCAAATCACACTTCTGGATTTCAGACCCTAATATCCAGCTATTTAACGACTACCTTTCCGACGTCGGCCATCCAAAACGTTTACTTCTGATAGGCAACGAAATGAGTCTTTTCCCTAAACCCTCATTTGAAGAAAAAGCCCTGATGCTATTAGACGAAGCCCAGTTTGAAGTCGTTAAAAACAAAATGGCCGGAATCAAAAAAATGGTAGGAAATACCGCCTATTTTGACCGCAGCAACAGTATCGAGACCCTCATGGGTGTCGCCGAAAATCTGCAAAGCATGGCTTATATTCCGGCAGGAGCTAACCTTAGGCAGTTAATTCTTGACAACCGCAGTGCCAAATCAAACAACTACAAAGACCTTTTAATCAGCAGGTCGCTCATGTCATCTTCTGATTACATAGGTCAGCTTCCGGCCATTACCGAAATCAAAGATTTGGTGGAGCTAAGAAACACTTTCGAAGCCATCAAACAAAAAGCCGGTGATAGTTTCCAACCCGAAGCCCTACATGACAATTTTGATCAGGCAGCAAAAGAAGAAGCCGGAAAACCTGTTCATATAGAATATGGATTCAAAGCCAATGGCGTCGAATATCTCGATTCGCTCACTTATGACCCCAACAGCTATATGGCTTTGGGTTTGTCGGGCTATCCGTCACAAATAATTGGAAATATCAATGCAGCCTGGGGTGACGCCGAGAAGAAAATCAGGATGTTTAAGGATGAAAAATTCCAGTCGCATCTGATAATGTTGTCACCGGAAAAAATATCTGAACTACAGGAAAAAGTAGGGTTTTATATCGAAACCGACGTACAACAAGCCGCAGTAGAAGTGGTAGAGCAGGCAGTTTCAAATATGCTCCAAAAAGACACCGTTTTGAATTTCCTTAAAACCAATGACCTCATTGCAGATTCAGATATAGAAAAAATCGAGGCATCAGGAATCGAATATTTCGAAAATGCCCAGCAGGTTTTCCAATACCTCAAAGACCACGTGGAGATTGACATCAAAGATTATGTAACAAAAACAGAAGAGGATTTTATCTCGGATATTCTAAAAAAATCAGTCGAAAAATTCCTGCCGGGTTCTGTTTTGAAAATTACAAGCATTGAAAAATCACCGGAAAACATTGATGATTTTATTGCCAAATTTAAAGTTGACGACGAGGAATACTATCAATATTTTTACAGCATTGGATTTACTTTCAGGCAAATAAAAGAGCAATCGGGTACTGAAGATATGTATTTCGAAAAAATATACTTTCCGCAGTCATTTATCAATGTACTTCGGGCCGACAAAGGCTTACCAGCCAATATTCAGCAGTATTACGACAATCAGTCAAAATACTTTTTTGCAGCTACTACCGATGATTTCAATGTAAAAATGGTAACGTATTCCGGCTCTACACCTGGCAAAAAAGAAATCCTGGATATGTTTAAAACTTTGTCAGTCAGTAAATTAATCAAAGCTAAAACAGAAGCAGAACTCAATGAAGCCGTAAAAATGTATAGGGCAAAAGCTCCTTCATATACTGCCAATGACATGTTTGACGAAGACACCCACGTCAGGGTTTTGTTTGAAAACGTCACAAATCAAAAAATACCCGAGTTTCTGTCTTTTCTCAGCGAGAATCAAATTCAGGTGCAGCAATACCTCGATAACATCGACAAGGTCAATACTACCAAAGACCTGGAACTTCAAAAAGAGAGCCCGGCTGAGAAAATCATCAGAAAAGGAAGTTTTATGATCTATGGCAAAAAAGTGGCTTTTGAAATACCTCTTCTGGGCGAAAACGGATACTATTGCGACTTTGATGAGTTTTTTGAAAAAATCATAAAACCTGTTAACACCGCCATTGGTACCCGTATCCCTAAAAAGCTCTATTTGGGTGAAGACCAGTTCCTGTATTTTATCACTCCGGACCAAAAAACTACCCTTGAAAGTCTGGGCTTGTATTTCAGATAAATGCAATGTAACCGGACTCAGATTATAATTATCATCGGGGAGTAAATTTCGTAAATTTGCACCCGAAAAACGATTCATCAAATGACCATAACCGTTATCGGGGGAGGCAGCTGGGCTACCGCTCTCATCAAAATACTTACCGACAATAACCATAAAATCAAATGGTGGCTCCGCAATACCGAGGCCATCAACCATATCAAAAAGCACCATCATAACCCCGAATACCTCAGTGGCATAGAGCTGCACCCCTCAAAGGTTAAGCCCTATCACAGCCTCAAAGATGCTCTCAAAGGCACCGAATGGGCAGTTTTGGCCATCCCGGCGGCATTTGTAGAGTCGGCGTTGGCCGAGCTCGGTCCCGAAAACTTCATGGGTAAAAAGGTCGTATCGGGGGTTAAAGGGATAGTTCCCGGAAAAAATTTACTGGTCACAGACTGGCTTTCGGCTCAATTCCAAATCGACAAAAAAAACCTTGCTGCCATCGCCGGACCATGCCACGCCGAGGAGATCGCTCTCGAAAAACAGTCATATCTCACCATTGCCTCCGAAGGCATCGACACCGCCCAAGCTTTTGCCGTCATGATGGCCAACCGCTACGTCAAAACCTCCCCTTCTACCGATATCGACGGGGTCGAATACGCCGCCGTCATGAAAAACATCGTGGCCCTTGCCTGCGGTATCACGCATGGATTGGGTGCCGGCGACAACTTCCAGGCCGTGATGGTTTCCAACGCCATGCTCGAAATCGAGCGTTTTGTGGACAAAATCTCACCGTTCCAACGCCAAATCAACGCCTCCGCCTACCTCGGCGACCTGCTCGTTACGGCTTACTCGCAGTTTAGCCGCAACCGCACCTTTGGCAACATGATAGGCCGCGGTTACTCAGTTTCCACCGCCCAAATGGAGATGAAAATGATAGCCGAGGGGTATTTTGCAACAAAAAGCATTCAGGAAATCAACAAAAACCTGGGCGTAAACATGCCCATTCTTGATTTTTCATATCAGATTTTATACAAAAAAGCCCCATTGCTCAAAGCCTTCGAGAGTCTGAAAGATAAGCTTATTTAAGGTTTGTTTTGGCGTGCCCACCAGCTGCCGGCTTATCAGCCATCAGCAGGTGGTCGGGTGTTCGCTACTCGCCTCCTCCCACGCTTGGGGCGTGGTGCGGGGGCTCAAACATGCCGCTCACCCCCTCACGTGGGCATTTTCGTCCAAGAAAAATAATATCGTTGCAAAAATTTGGCTAAAGCCAATGATAATCTTGTTTCAAATTTTTATAAATGGGCTGAAGCCCATTTCTATTGAATATATTCTTCAAATTTCCCATCTAATTCAATTCCCTCCAGCTTTAGCTGGAGATTATATTTAAACTCAACCAAAATCCCGGCTTTAGCCGAATTTTTGCATCACGAAAAATAATTTGAAAAAATTAAAATCTACATTCCGGGATTTTTATCTAAATTTCAAATAAATATCTTTCAATCTTAAATGGAATATGACTACATCATTATCGGCAGCGGTTTTGGGGGCTCGGTTTCCGCATTACGACTTTCCCAAAAAGGCTATAATGTGCTGGTAATCGAGCAAGGAAAATGGTTTAACAAACCCGATGACTTCCCTAAAACCAACTGGAATCTCAGAAAATGGCTCTGGATGCCCGCTTTAGGACTAAGAGGAATTTTCAAACTCTCGTTTTTCCGCCATGTGACCGTACTCAGTGGCACTGGTGTAGGTGGTGGCTCGTTGGTATATGCCAACACCCTCCCCATTCCCAAAAATGAATATTTCAACACAGGATCTTGGGCCAAACTCACCGACTGGAAGTCAGAACTCACTCCGTTTTATGCATTAGGAAAGAAAATGCTGGGTGCAGTGCCTCACCCCTACATGAGCCGGAGCGACAAAGCCATGCAACAGCTCGCCACTGAAATCGGAAAGCCCGGGTCTTTCGAAAAAACCGATGTGGCTGTGTATTTTGGAAAACCCGAAGTCACCGTACCTGACCCATATTTTGATGGCCAGGGACCCGACCGCACCGGTTGCTGCCTTTGCGGTGGTTGTATGGTAGGCTGCAGGTTCAATGCCAAAAATACCCTGGATAAAAATTACCTGCATCTGGCACAAAAAGCCGGAGCAAAAATTTTGGCCGAAAGCCGTGTTTTTGATGTAAAACCAATAGGAACACATGGTGAAAACGGTTATGAAGTATTTTACAAACCTACTTTTCCCACTTTCGGAAAAACGCAAAAAATAACAGCCAAAGGGGTAATTTTTGCCGGAGGAGTGATGGGAACTGTTAAACTACTTTTAAATTTAAAACGCACAAGTCTGCCCAATCTTTCTGATAAACTCGGGCATGATGTCAGAACCAACTCTGAGAGCCTTATCGGTGTTACCACTTTTCAAAAAGTGGATATGACCGAGGGAATCGCTATAGGTTCAATAATCCAGCTGGACGAGAGCCGCCATGTAGAACCCGTAAAATACTCTGCCGGCTCCGGATTCTGGAGGTTGTTTTTTGCACCCATGGTCTCAGGCAACTCCATGATTTCTAGGGCTATAAAAGCCGTTTCCAAGCTTTTCACCGAACCCAGGAGCCATTTGAAAGCTTTTGCCATTGACGATTGGAGCAAACGCACCCTCATCATGCTCTATATGGAAAGTATTGATTCTACACTACGATTTTCAAAAGGTCTTCTCGGAAATATGACCTCCCGACTCAGCAGTGGTCCACCTCCCGAAGGCAATAATCCCAAAGCTCAGGAGCTGGCCCGAAAAATGGAGAAAATCATTGATGGTAAAGCCATGGTAATGAACATCGAAACCATACTGGGTATTCCTACTACGGCACACATTCTGGGTGGAGCGGTGATGGGAAAAGATGAAACAGAAGGCGTTATAAACCGGGATAATCAGGTTTTTGGTTACGAAAATATGATGATTTGTGATGGAAGTATGATTTCTGCAAACATTGGTGTTAACCCCAGTCTTAGCATTACAGCAATAACCGAACGGGCAATGAGCCTTATTCCTGACAAAAAATAAGCCGCCGGAAAATTTATTCCCGACGGCCATTTTTATTGAAATCAAGCAATTACTTCATCTTCAGCACATCGTTCACTTTTTCTACTACCAAGGTTTTAGGTAATGTAAAATCTTTTTGCAAAAGAATATTTCTGCTCGATGCACCTATTTTTACGGTATATTTTCCTCCTTCTGCCACCCATGCCGAAGTTGTATCGTCAAATGAGCAAAGGTCTTTGGCATCAAGGGTAAATGTAAGCGTTTGTGATTCTCCAGGAGCCAATAGTTTTGTTTTTGCAAAACCTTTTAACTCTTTTTCAGGTTTTTCAATATTACCAACAGGAGCAGTCAAATACAATTGGGCTATTTCTTTACCCGCTACTTTTCCGGTATTTTTTACAGTTACAGTTGCCACTATGTTTTTACCAAAAGTAGGGCTGCTGAGTTTTAATCCTGAGTATTGGAAAGTAGTATAGGAAAGTCCGTAACCAAACTCATACGCGGGCACAATATTTTTCTTATCAAAACCTCTGTATCCAACATAAATACCCTCGAGGTATTCTATTTCGGCAGGCTTACTACGCATCATGCCACCCAAAGTATGGCCTACCTGGTCTTCCAGTTCTTTTCCGGGAAATCCCGGAGCGGCTGGTTCATCTTCGTATTTGATCGAGAAGGTAGTAGCAAGTTTTCCTGAAGGATTAACTTTCCCACTCAAAATATCAGCAATAGCATTACCGGCTTCTTGTCCTGGCTGCCAGGTGAGAAGAATACCGTCTACAAGACTTTTCCAGCTTGCTGTTTCCATTGGTCCTCCTACATTAAGAATAACCACCACTTTTTTGCCCTGAGCACGAAATTTTTCTGAAACTGCTGCTATCAAAGCTTTTTCTGCATCGGTAAGATTAAGGTCATTTTCAACTTTTCTGTCAATAAATTCACCAGAAATCCTTCCGATAGTAATAATCGCCAAATCAGCCGTAAGTGCTTCATTCATATCCAGTTGTGCTACCGGCAATTCGTTTATAACTGGTGGCGGCATAAATGGCGACCTGTTTTTCGGTTGTTTGTCTTTTTCTTCTTTCAGATATTTCTCATAAGCACCCTGGATACTTTTATTCAACCCAAAACCTGCGTTCTCCAGACCCTGAATGAGTGAAATCGTGTAGGCTTCGTTGACATCACCACTTCCTGTTCCACCTGAAACCAGATTATATGCGAAGTTTCCGAAAGCTGCAATTTTCTTGCCTATGGTTATCGGTAAAGCTGCATTATCATTTTTTAATAATACCATACCTTCGGTAGCCGCATTTCTAACTATGGCCTGATGGGCCACCAAATCGGGATTATTGGAATATTTATATCCTGCATAAGAAGGCGATATTTTCATAATATCCAGAATACGTTCAACGTTGGTATCAAGCACTTTCTCGTCTAATTTACCTTCTTTCACTGCTTTTACGATAGTTTCATATTGTTTGATGGTACCCGGCATTATCAAGTCGTTTCCGGCTTTCATTTGTTCCACAGGATTATCTCCTCCAAACCAGTCGGTCATCACAAATCCTTTGTATTTCCAGTCCCCACGAAGTACATCGGTCAGCAGTTCACGGCTTTGAGAAGTATAAGTCCCATTAAGTTTATTGTAAGAAGACATCACTGTCCATGGTTTACCTTCTTTTATAGCAATCTCAAATCCTTTCAAATAAATCTCTCTTATGGCTCTTTGACTTGCTTTTACATTGATTGTATTGCGGTTGGTTTCGTGATTGTTCATCGCAAAGTGCTTCAATGAAGTACCTACACCCTGACTTTGGATTCCTCGAATAATGGCAGCACTCATTTTTCCAGCCAAATATGGATCTTCCGACATATACTCAAAATTCCTACCTCCCAGCGGGTTACGGTGAATGTTAATAGCAGGCCCCAAAATCACATCCACTCCGTACTCTTTCACTTCATTTCCCATGGCTTTTCCCACCTGATCAATTAATTGGGTATTCCAAGAACATGCCAGTAAAGATGAAATCGGGAAAGCCGTAGCGAAATACTTTTTAGTCTCGTTTGGTCTGTCGGGCATAATTCTTAAACCAGCAGGGCCATCAGCTACTACCATACCTTTGATGCCTACTCTGGCATTTTCGGCGGTTGTACCAGCTGCTCCGGGCACACGTGTTTGTGTCTGACCAACCACCGGGCCACCATTCATTTCGGCTGGTAATGTAATTCCTGGCATATTCATACCCATACCTACCACCAAACGGGCTTTTTCTTCCATAGTCATGGAGACCACAATCGCCTTGCTGGTTTTTATCTGAGCTGATGCTGCAACAGCAACAAAGCACAGGACCGTCAATAGTTTTACTTTCATATTTTTAAAATTTATTTTGAAAAATCTTATTGTATCACTTTGATAAAATAAGAACAAATGTATCATGCTTTGTAGGAAAGAAATATGGAATTGGTCAGTTTTTTTCCTGAGAAAGTAAAAAAAATAGTTTTAATCAGGAAATAACTAAAGAATTAAGGCAGGATTTGATTATTTATTTGTCTGAAAAAAAGAAAATAAAGCTGAATCAACTAGAAAGACAGGGTATTGATTTTGAGGAGTTTAAATGTGAACTATATATGTATTTATATTGATAGAAGGATTTGCTTTCACATTGTTCGATATGATTTTTAAAAAAGATAAACTTTTGGTATAAAAATGATTACAAATAACCTTCTATACTATTCAGGTAAGTATTTCCTCAAAAAATTAAGAAAATTTCCACTCATTATTTTCTCAATATCCGAAGCTAAATATCCTCTTTTTTCAAGCAGGACGCTTAATTTCTGAAGATCAGCGATGGTTTTCAGATCATAAGGACATTGTTCTCTTCCAAAAGCCCCGTCAAGATCAGAGCCAATGCCAGCATGGTTGGCATTCCCTGCCAACTGGCAGACATGATCAATGTTGTCAACCACCTGTTCCAGACTACAGCCTGTATTTTCCGGAGTCGAAACGCCCCGTATCCAGTCAGGTACCAGCATCCAGGCATCAAGGGTAGCACCTATCACACCACCTCTTTCGATTATGGCAAGTATCTGCTCATCAGAATATTGGCGGTTATGATTCACAAACTTTCTGGCATTGTTATGACTAGCCCACAATGGCCCGGAATAGTTTTCAATGGCTTGCCAGAAGGCATCATCACACAGGTGGGTCATGTCGAGAATGATCCCCAGACGTTCAATTTCCTTTAATAATTCCAAACCATTTTGATTCATTCTTCCCGTGGAATTGGTGCCATTGGCATATCTGCCTTCCCTGTAGTGAGCAGGGCCAATCGCCCTTAGTCCGCTTTCCCAGGCTTTTTCAAGATACGAAACCTCCACTATGGAATCGGCACCTTCAAGGCTCAAAATATATCCAATTGTGTGTTTATCTGTATTCCAGGCATTCAAATGGGCTTCCAGATCTGTCTTCGTTTTAATCATTCTCATCTCACCGGCCTCTTCCATGGCTTTGTACCATGCCAGCTGGCCCTGAGTCTGTGCCCAGGCCTGAGCAGGAGAATTCCAGCCGGGTAAATCACTCTCCTGTTTCACATAGCGGGCGATTTGGGTTGCAACCACCAGTCCGATATTGCCTTTTCTCAATTCAGGAAGTGAAACTGTTGCCTTTCCCCGGTCGGGCTTATCGGTTAAGTTTTCCTCCCGATTATTAATCTCCGATAAAGGTCTGGTAAGGTCACGATTCCATTCCAGAGCGTTCATAGAAAGATCAAGGTGGGCATCTAAAACAAACATATCTTAATGAATAACAGTCTTTTTATTTAACATTCCAACCCATAAAATTCCTCCAATGTCAAATTTTCTAAAGACATTGGAGGTGAACCACACCACAAGTCCAAAATTATATTTGCTGACAGATCCAGTCAGGAGCAATTTCCTTATCGCAAGACTCCTTCCAAAGGCACACGATCCTGTTTTTGATTCCAGATATTAATGACATCCATTTTTACTGCATCACCATCAAATTTGCAAATAACTGTTTCGGTATGCGGGCTTTCAATGTATCTGAGGGTAAATTCAAGGGTGTTTTCATCAACCCAGGTGAAGCTCCCTGTCACATCAAATGCTGGAAGGCCCTTCCTGTTGGCCATTGCTCTGGCCACAAGATATGGCCCAAACTTGGTGGTTTTCTGATAATTCCATTGTTCTCTTCCAAAACTTATCAAATGGTCAATAGAGTCGGTTCTGAGTTTAAGTAAGCAGCTTTGGCTGTCAAAACTAAAGCTTGCCGAAATTACTTTTTTCGCAACTTCTCCCTTGAAAATCACCTCTTTACCACTCAGATATTTTTCCATTTTACTTGAGTTGATCTTGTCAGGAGCACCCAATTTAAGGGCTTTAAGTTTGTCATTTAATCGCGTCAATTCTTCCTGATTAGGCTTTAGAGGCTTGGGACCCATTGCCGGTAAAATATTCTCCCACATAAGGTTGATTTCGCTCTGCATATCAGTAGTTTCGGCTGTGAAAATCACCACTGCGTCTTTCTCTGGTAACATGATGATAAACTGACCATTGGCACCGTCGCCACGGTAACCATTGTTACGGCATCTCCACATCTGGTAGCAATAGCCTTGAAGCCAGTCACTTTTGGCCAGTTCGTCGGCCGATGCATCAGGTTTTTGCATAATTTTCATGGTCGAGGCTTCATTGACCCATGCTTCGGGAAGTATCTGCTTGCCATTCCACTTGCCTTTTTGTAAAAACAATTGACCAAACTTGGCCATATCTTCGGTCTTAAGTCTAAGTCCCCAGCCGCCCACATTGATATCATTTGGGTCCACTTCCCAGTCTATATTTTTGATTCCCAGAGGCTCAAATAATCTTGGAGTTAAATAGTCTATAATCTTTTGACCTGTAACTTTCTGAACAATGGCAGAGAGCATGTAAGTAGCCGCAGAATTATAGAGAAATTTAGTACCGGGTTTATTTTCGATTGGCCAGGCAAGAAAGCTTTTAATCCAATCATTTCCACCCATGATATGGCCGGGCTCTTTTTCCATACCTACGCTCATGCTCAGCAGATCTTTTACTTCCAAAGCTGCCAGGTTATCACTTATTTTTTCCGGTAATTTATCAGGAAAAAAACTAATTACTTTGTCGGTCACTTTTAATTTTCCTTCACTAACCGCCAACCCAACTGCTGTGGCAGTAAAGCTTTTGGAGCAAGAGTACATGGTATGTCTGAGGTCTGACCGATAAGGATTCCACCAGCCCTCTGCCACTACTTTTCCATGCCTTACAATCATCATACTATGAAACTCCACATTGGATTTTTCGGCAGCCTCAAGGAATTTTATGATAGCTGATGATGGAATACCTTCAGCTTCGGGGGTACTTCGGGGAAGTGAGCCCTGAGCCCACACGGAGCAGGAGATCAATAGGAAGAAGAATATTTTTTTCATTTTGTTTATAAAATTTAAGGTAAAAATAAATGCATTGTATAAAGTCCAAGTTAAGTTGGGGTTGAGTTCTTTTCTATTAAATTCAAATCATTTCTAAGGAATTATAATGTCACATACTCCACTCTGTAGGAACACGATCCCAACGATGCTTTTTGAGCTCAGAAAGTAAGTCAGCATCAAGACCAAGACCATCACTACAGCCCATATTGATTTCCACGTTTTTGATACGCCGCATACCGGGAATGATAGTAGAAATGTCGGGATTGGCCAGAATAAACCTGAGAGCCATTTGGGCCATCGACATATCCTGAGGGATCAATGGCTTGAGGGCATCGGCATGTTCTACGCTAGAAATGAGGTTTTCGGGCACAAAATATTTTGAACGCCAATCATTTTCAGGAAAAGTAGTTTCTTTGGTGAAAGTTCCAGTAAGTGTGCCTTCGTCAAATGGAACACGGGCAATCACAGCAATATCCTTTTCCCGACAAAGTGGCAAAAGGTTGTCTCCAGGTGCCTGATCAAAAATGTTGTAAATCACTTGTACTGAGTCAATAAGTCCGGTTTTTATGGTTTCGAGTGAATTATCCGGCTCCCAACGGTTTACACTTATCCCCCAGGCTTTAACTTTACCTTCCCTGGTGAGTTTTTCTATAGTGTTTTTCCATTCGTCCTGAGAGGCCCATTCGTCTTCCCACACATGAAACTGCTGCAAATCGATGCATTCCACTCCCAGGTTTCTCAGACTACTTTCTGTGTATTCGACAATGTAATCAGCAGGAAAAACGTCTGCGATATTAGAACCTCTTTTTGAGGGCCAGATACGATTCTTTGGTGGAATTTTGGTTGCCACATAAAGTTTCTTGCCTGAATTTCTTTTGAGGGTTCTATTCAGGATTTCTTCACTTTTACCATTACCATAGGCCCATGCGGTATCAAAAAAATTGCAACCGAGGTCTATTGCTCTGTCGAGGGCGGCATTGACTTCGGTTTCTTCTGAGCCTGTCCAGCCCGCCATACCCCACATACCGTAGCCCATTTCGCTTACCATCCAGCCGGTTCTTCCAAATTTTCTGTATTTCATTTTATTTTCTATTTAAGGTTTATTTAGAGCCAGTGGAAGTTTAATATTTGCAATAAAGAAATGGTTGAAAACGGGTTGAAATTACAGATAATTTTTGAGGATTGAGAAAATAAAAACAAAAAACTCCGGCAATAACCGGAGTTCAGAAATTACTATTAAGAATTAGTTTTTTCAATCAATCAATTTTTGGTTGCAAAGCTCGGTGTACATGTCAAAAAGCTCAATTTTTTCCATGTTCTCTTCCTTGATGGAATCAAAATCTATCAGGCTAACTCCGTATCTTTTATAGGCAGGCCCTTCATTGAGCTCATTGAAATCCGGGCCATATTTTACCATGTTCTGAATTCTGCTAATCAGCTTATCTTCCTGCTCAAAAAGACTGATTTGATTAGTTGATTTTGGTATTACAATTCTGGATGGCTTTTCCGGCAAAACAGCATCCAGACCTTTTCCAACTTCTGATTTAGGCAAAACAGTTTTTATGGCCGGTTTTTCATTATTCTCTTCAATCAGGTTTTCATCAAATCTTGCAGCCACAATCGTAACCCTCACTTTGTCTTTTAAAGAGCGATCAATTGCAAAACCGTGTTTGAATATTTTTGCCCTGGATTTTATCTGACTTTCTACAAAATCAGTAACTTTTGCCTGATCCGACATTTTGATTTTGTATTCGGGCAGTTCGTCAGAATAAGCTATTGATACCAGAATTCGCTTGGCTCCCTTGATGTTGTTGTTTTCTAGAAGTGGCGAATTCAAAGCAGCCTCAATGGCCAAAGAGGCACGGTCAGAACCCGCAGCTTCCGCTGAGCCCATTACAGCATGCCCTGCATCACCCAGGACAGTTTTAACATCAGCAAAGTCAAGGTTTACAATCCCGGGTCGGGTTATAAGCTCAGCTATACTTTTCACCGCATTGGCCAAAACTTCATCGGCTTTTTTGTAGGCAGACTCGATGTCGAGATCGCCATACATTTCAACCAAACGGTCATTTTTTATAACCAAAACTGTATCACAAAATTCTTTCAGTTTTGCAATACCATTGGTTGCCTGTTCAAATTTATCGTACCCTTCGTGACGGAAAGGGTCTGTTACAACTCCTATTGTTAAACGATTTTTTGCTTTGGCAAGGCGTGCTATTTCCGGAGCAGCACCAGTACCGGTTCCTCCACCCATACCGGCGGTAATAAATACCATCTCGGTGGGATCTTCGAGTATATCTGTGATTGCTTTTTCACTTTCAATGGCTGCCTGTTTACCTACTTTCCAGTCGGTTCCAGCACCCAGACCTTTGGTCAATTCGGCACCCAACTGAATTTTAATTACCTCATCGGGAAATTGTTTCAATGCTTGCTGGTCGGTATTACAGGCAACAAAGTCAACATTATGGACTCCCTGCTGGTACATATTGAGCATGGCGTTTCCACCACCACCACCAACCCCAATCACCTTAATGATTTTGGGCATTTCGGCTTTAAATTCCAACTCGTAGCTAGGTTCAGTAATCATAAAAAAATCTTTTAATTAAGCACAAGGTTAATAAATATCATTCATTGGGTCTTTTTCATCGGTCAACATTACTTTGATTCTTTCAAACAATGGCCTTTTAGGTGGTTTGATATCTTTATCTTTTTTGGCACTATTGGTTTCAGGTTTTTCAAATTTTTCAACCTGAGGCTCAACAACGGTTGCGTGTTTTAGAATGTGATTGCTCATGCGGCTGTCAAATTCCTGATTTGAAGCCAGTAAAAGACCCAAAAGTGTGGAATATTTTGGCCTGCGAAGCATTTCAAAACCATTCAAATCTATTTTTGAAGATATTTTGGCTCTGCGAACACTTTTTATTTTACAAACTTCCACAAATACATCTTTCGCAATACCCATTGAAGCAGTACCCCCTGTAAGAATGATACCGTTGGTAAGTAAACCATCAAAGCCAGAGCGGGTGATTTCACTTTTGATAATGGCGGCAATTTCTTTTAAACGCCACTCCACAACCAAAGAGGCATTTTTTAATAATACCTCAATAGAAGCAAGGTCATTTTTTCTTTCAATTACAGCCACCTCATTTTCAGAAATACTGGCCGAAGGAAGATTTCCGCATATTTTCTTGAGAACTTCTGCTTCTTCATAATTGATATGAAAGGCATCACGAAGGTCCTGTGTAATGTGATTTCCGGCAATAGGAATCGCTTTGAAATATCTAAGGCCATTTTTATGAAAAATACAGATTTCTGTAAGATCAGCTCCGACATTCACAATAGCCACGCCGTTTCTTTTGTCGTCAATGGTATGATCCAAAACCGAAAAAGCATCTGCCACGGGACTCAACAATAGGTTATCTACCTCAATGTGAGGAAGTTTAGCGGCATTTGATTTTGGAGTTACATTTTTTAGGGTGTAATAATAATTGGAAAGGCTCTCATTTTTTGAGGTAAGAAAATAAAAATCACCTCCAATCTGAACTCCAAATTTTCCCACCACTTTTTCTCCGGCTTTTACGTCGTTGACATAAAAATCCTGAGGCATACAATGCAATACCACTCTGCCCGGTTGAGTTTTAAAAGTTACCCTCACATCGTTGATAAGCTTGTCGACATCGGCTTGCTGAATCTGTTTGTTGTCACCAGACTTGGTAACTTTTCCTTTGTGCGAATGACCTGAAATATCGGGATTGGCATAGTTGACATTCACTGATTCAAGGTTAAAATCAAGATTATCAGACAATTCCTGCAGAACTTCATCAATAAGCTCGGTAGTGCGTTTTGCATTTTCTATTTCACCATTTTTAATGGCTTCATCCTCGGGGAAAACAGATTTTTCATGAAAACCAACTATTTTCAAACTGCCGTCGGATTGTATTTCACCTACCGCTGCACTTACTTTAGATGCACCTATATCGAGTCCTACAACGTAATTTTCCTCTTCCATGTCAGATTTAATTTTATAAAATCCTATTATTTTATCACAAACTTATTTAAAATCACTCAATTACATACTATTTGACCCTCGTATTTTACACTTACATTAGAAAACCCGCTCCATTTCTTTTGGGGGAGTATCTGGGTGTAAAATATCATCAACTTCCTAAGTTTACTTTCTGCTTTTTCCGGTCTACCAAATTCGATAATATGATTACCTAAAAGTGGAAGCATTTTTATCTCCTTAAATCTATTGATATCCAACTGGTGAATCTGTGCTTTCCAGAATTCATCCTGATCCAAAATATTTAAAAGATACACCAGGTCCTCATTTTGTTTTTGTTTCAAATGTCTTCTTGCCTCAAAAAAATCACCACTAATCAAAAGCACATTAGGGCTAAAATGGGGAGAAACCGGGAAAATATTGCCTTTTGAATCGATAAAACGGTCAGGTTGGGCATTTCCAAGAATTCTTGCCACCGGCCGGTAAACCTCCACATCAAGATTGAGGTATCCCTGTAAATCAAAATACGCCTGACAGCTAGCAATGTAACCACTCTCCAGAATATTTTTTTCAACTTTTGCCAGATCAACTTTTTCGATAATTTTTCCCTCATAGGGGTCGTTTCCGTATTGAGTCACCCATTTTTCAATATCGGCTTTGGTAACCATTACCTGCTCAGAAGCCTCTTTTATGTTGATTTCCAAACCCTTACATCTTCTTGATGAGTTGTTTTTGGTTGCCGCAAAAACCAAAAACGCTGCCACGCCTACAAATACGGCGGCCAGAATATAGCGTATTGGTTTTTTTAAATCGGGCATTTTCATAACATCTCCAAAAATTTATTAGGTTCTGCTAAAAGTTTAAACCTGTCGGCTTCTTTAGTTTCCAGATCCGTCTGGCACCATTCTTTCAGGGTTTTATTATCCTGATTCCATTTGCTTCCATCCCAAAATTCCAGGCCTTTGTGGTCCCTGATTTTGTACAATGCAGCAGGTTTGTAGGCTGTACCCAAATAGATATACTTTTTGCCATTTTCCTTACTCCATCTGATTACTCTCCACATCATCCATTTTCCAAGTGAGTGGGTACGCATATATTCAGTGTCAAAAAACGCAAACCAATAATGCACCAGTTTGTCGTTAATAGCAGCCAAAACATATCCCAGCACTTTTTCGGAATTAGAAAACCTGAAAATATGGGTACCTGTGGTTTGTTTCAAAATATAATCCCAACGTTCCAGGCTCATGTTGTCTTCACCGATTCGCTCATTGATATATCCCGCACAAAAGTCTCTGAACTCAGGTGCATTGAGGTCAAACTTATCTTTCTCAATAACTTCCACTTTGATTTCCAAAGGCTCTACCAGTCGGTTAACACGTCGGTTTTCCGAAGTATCATCAAAGTTTTCAAGGTCAACTCTTAAGCTTCGGGCAAGGTAAAACAACTCATTTTCGATCGCGATATTGCCGGTATAAGGGAGAAATCCTTTGTCATAAATCTCAGTGAGTTCAGCCTGGGATTCTTTTACGGCATATACCGCATAGTTGAAAGTATAAGTGCCGTAGTCAACGTTATTTTCGGATAAAAATACTTTCATTTCACTTGTCGGTTATTGAGAAAATCTGGTCCACAATCTCTTTTGCAGCCAAAGGTTTTGCAAATTTCTTAATATTTTCCGACAAATCTGAGAGCTTCTCTTTATTTGCCACCAATTCGCTTACCGTATCCATTAGTTTTTCGTTTAATTCCGAATCTTTTATAAGCACTGCAGCATTTTTTGAAGATAAACTGAGGGCATTTTGGGTTTGGTGGTCTTCAGCAGCAAATGGATAAGGCACCAAAATAGCCGGTTTTGCTACTAATGAAAGCTCCGAAACAGATAATGCTCCAGCTCTTGAAATCACGATATCAGCTGCGGCATAAGCCTGATCCATTTCATAAATAAAATCAGAAACATAAACTCTGGAAGTCTGTAAATTCCCGACTTTCTCTTTTGCCTGATCAATAAAAGTTTTTCCTGTTTGCCAAATAATCTGAATATCAAGATTGAGTAATTGCTGCAAGCCTGCTGCTATGGATTTATTGACACTCAATGCCCCGAGACTTCCGCCCACAATCAAAAGCGTTTTGCGGTCAGGCTCCAGACCAAAATGCTTCCTGGCTTCACCAGAGTCGATTTTGGAATCAATCAAATCACTACGAACAGGATTTCCGGTAAAAACTATTTTTTCATTCGGAAAAAACTTACCCATATCAGGATAAGCTACACATACTTTCTGTGCTTTTTTTGATAAAATCTTATTGGTAACTCCTGCATAAGAGTTTTGCTCCTGAATGAGTGTTTTTATACCTAAAAAATTGGCCATCCTAAGGGTAGGGCCACTTGCAAACCCCCCAACTCCGATGGCCATATCCGGCTTGAAATTTTTCAGGACACTATAAGCTTTCAGAAGGCTTTTTATGAGTTTTATTGGAAATGAAAAATTTGCCAGCATGTTTGACCTGTTGAATCCGGCAATCGGAAGACCCACAATGTTGTAGCCTGCTTTGGGTACTTTTTCCATTTCCATCTTTCCCAAGGCTCCAACAAAAAGTATTTCGGTATCAGGTCGTTGACGTTTTATTTCATTGGCTATAGCAACAGCCGGAAAAATATGACCGCCGGTACCTCCTCCCGAAATGATAATTTTAAGCTGTTTTTTCATTTTTTTCCGGATTATGGTTTTTTGTAACACTCAAAACAATTCCTATTGCCACTGAAGTAAACAATGCCGATGTACCTCCCATACTGATTAAAGGGAGTGTCTGGCCCGTCACAGGGCCCAGGCCAACATTGATAAACATATGGGCAAATGCCTGCAAAACGATACTCAAAGTAAGACCCACACTCAGCAAACCGCTGAATGCCCTGGTGGTAAATTCTATATTAAAAACTCCCCGGTAAAGTAACCAGAGGTAAAGTAGCATTACCGCCATTCCGCCAATGAGGCCGTATTCTTCTATAATGATGGAATAAATAAAATCAGAAAATGCATCGGGCAGGATATTTTTCTGGCTGCTGTTTCCGGGACCAATACCAAAAACCCCACCTTTCGCAATAGCAATAAGAGCGTAATTTTTCTGGTCACTTAAACTTCCATGTTCACCTCCGGTGAGTCCGTCACCATCAAGGTCATGGTTGACAAAGCTTTCCATACGATCGATTACTGTCTGCACACGACCGATTTCGATATTGGCACCTCTTTTTGCAATTAAACCTAAAGCTAAAACCCCCACAACACCCATCACTACCACTGCCACCATTCTGAACAAAAACCTTTTAGGAACACGACCTATCCACATTATCAAAAAACATGTAATTCCTAAAATGACAGAAGTAGAAAAACTGGAAATTGAAAGTAGCCCAACTGTAAGACCAATCCAGGTAATCATATACCAAAGGTCGCTTGCTTTATACTCTACGTGTTGTCTGCGTGCAAGCATTGCGGAAAGGTTGGTTATAAGCACCAACCTCACAAAATCTGAAGTTTGAAAAGACAAACCTAATATTGAAACCCATCGGCGGGCCCCACCCACGCTTACACCGAAGAGTAAAGTATATATTATTAAAAATGGGGTAATCCATAAAAAAATAGTGGCAAGACCTGAATATTGGGTAAAATCAAACCGGTGAATTACATAGGTTACAAACAATCCCAATCCCAAAAAAAACGAATGTTTAAGTAAAAAAAACTCGGTATTACCATCGGTTTTACGATAAGCAAGTGCACTTACAGAGCTGTAAACCACCAAAATACTGATTACAGATAAAAGAACAAGAATGAACCAAATCTGCCTGTCACCATGCAGATGGCGTTTAAGTTTAAATGAGGTCATTTCGGATTAAGAATTATTATTTAAGCACGTATAGAAACTAATGATGTTTCGGTAATCAAAATTAATAATATATTCCAAAAAAATTAGCAATGGTTTTGAAATTAATTTATAAGAAAACAAAAAAGGGGAAAAGTCTCTCGATTTCCCCTTTTTAGTATTTAGTTTACCCAAATATTATTTTTTAAGGGCATCTCTTATCTCTGTCAAAAGATCAATCTCGCTTGGTCCGGCAGGTGCTGGGGCTTCCACAGGTTTTTTGGTTTTATTATATGCTTTTACAATAATAAACAACACTATACCAACCATTACCAAATTGATGATGGTGTTGAGCCAGGAACCATAGTTGATCGAGTTTTCTGGAGTTACTACTTTCCCCGTTGCATCAATTACAGCCTCATCAAGCACTATTTTGAGCTGGGCAAAATCAACTCCTCCCACAAAATGACCAACAAAAGGCATCGCGATTTCTTTCACAAAACCGTTTATTACGGCATTTAAAGCGGCACCAAGAATAACTGCAACAGACAAATCGATAACATTGCCTGTCATGATGAAATTTTTGAATTCTTTTAACATGCTTTTTTTATTTAAGTTAAAAATATAGTTACAATTGTACTGCGAAGCCAAGGTTAGCTCCACCATTTATTTGCCAGGGTTTCAGGCCTTTGGGGCCGGTTTGATCCCAGTCATAAATTCCCAGCACTGTGGCATTGAGATTAACGTACTTATTGAGTTTATAAGACGCCAAAGCCGACAAGTTATGGTCAAAAGCTTTAAATGTATAAGGGGTAAATGTTTGCCATCTCCATTTGAGATTGATTTTTTCAGTCAGGTTTTTGTCAAATGAAGCCACTGCCTGAAAACCACCTTCAAGTCTAAGTTTTTTACCTCTTTCTACGCCATAAATTTTTTCGGCTCCTTTATAATATTCAGAATCCCAAACTTTTTGATTGGCTACTATAGTCTGACGTAAGGTAGCACCTCCCAATGATATGAAAAAAAATGATTTTGGTTTGTACTCAAGACCTATTCCCTGAGTCAAAAATGCCGGAGCAAATAAATTGGAAATTATCGGAAGTTTCTCATTGGAATAATCATAGCCTTTGATCATCTGTGATAATAAAGTAGCTCCAGCAAACCAATTTAATTTTGGATTAATTTTCTTCGCGTACTTAGATTCTGCAAAAAGTCGGTCCAGGTTTTTACGGGTTTCTTTAGGTTTGTCTTTCGAATAATTGGAAAGGGTACCTAATTGTAACTGTATGTCGTTTGTCCAAACACCAGTACCTTTAAAGAAATCTGATTTATTACCAAAAACTCCACCTAAAACAATATTGTTAACACCACCACCTTGCCAGTTTTGACTGAAAGCCGAGCCGCTAAGATTGGCAGCCAATTGGGTGTTTCTTGTCCACCAGCCGTATTTCAAGGAATCTTCCTTGTTAAGAAGCTGAGGTTTTTGTGCATAAGGAACTGATAATGATAAGATTAAGAATAATCCCAGAAGTGTACTTTTTTTCATTTTTATAGAATTAAGTTATAAATTTATTTTTTATAAACAACCAGTTTTTCGTTTTGTAAAACTTTCAAAGGAAAAATAGTTTCTCCTTCTTCTGTATCTAAAACGATACTTGTGTTGTCCATTTTCTGGATTGTACCTTTTACTCCGCTGATTTCAACTATCTGACCCTCAGTATATTTGTTTTTTGAATAAAAGGAGCTTACAATATTTAGCAGGATGTCTTTAGATGCAAAACCATAACCGATACTGAAAGCCAGCACTATTCCTGCTATCAAAATATTAAAACTTGACTCCAGTAAAGATGTATTGATACCAGCCTGGCCAAGTGCTAATATTACCGAAATAAATAGTACAAAGAAAAACACACCAAGACCTATGAGTTTTCCTGATGCAATATTGAAAGATTTGGTAAGCGAATTGACGAAATTTTTTGCCAAATCAGAGACAAAAAGACCAATTAAAAGCATTACCGAGGCCACAATCAGCTTAGGAATAAAGTTTACCAGCATCAAGAACATATTGCTAATAGCCGGTACTCCAAGCGTGTCGGCTGCCGAAACCGACAGAAATAGCATGACAAAAATATAAACTACAGTTGCCAAAATTTTACTAAGTTTAAAATCAAGGTTAAACTTTTTGATGGCATCAATTTCTTTTATTTTGTCCCCAACTTTATCAATTCCAACTTTGGAAAGCACATTTCTGATTAGAATTGAAACCGTTTTTGCAATTATCCATCCTACTAATAAAATCACAACCGCACTGACCAGGTTAGAAAAGAAAGTTGAAAATTGGTCAATGAGTTTGGTAAAAGTATTGATGAGTATGTCTTTAATGTTAGGAAGTCTGTTCATTATTGTCGTTAATTTTATTTGGTTCTAATTCTTGCAACATCTTAAACCCTGCTTTGAGGTTTTCGCCAAAAAACATATTTACAATTGAAAGTGTGTCCCGAATGATTTCAATCTCAGACACGAGCATCTCCTTGAGGGCTTCTTTGGCCATCATGGTGTCGTCATCCTCGAAATCATCAAAATTGCTCATTTTCGCAATAAATATATAATTTTTAAAATTATCAGAGCAAATACAGCCATGTTTTCCAAATATAGCTTTCTGAGTTTATCCTTACTCCTTAAAAGCCTCATTTTCACTGCACTTTCCGAAATTTTCAGTGTCTCCGATATTTCTTTAATACTAAAATCGTCCTGATATTTCATCAAAAGCAAGGCTTTTTCATCACTCGGCATTTTTTCCAGAGACTTATGCAGTCCCTGACTTTGTAATTCAACTAAACCCGAATCATCCGAATCTTCAATATCGTAGTTTTCGTCTAGAGCATATTCTTTTTGTTTCTTTTTGACTCTGATCTGATCCATACAATAATTATATGTAATCGAATACAGCCAGGTCGAAAACTTGGAGGTTTCTTTGAACGTCCCGATTTTCACAATCAATTTCAGAAAAATATCATGGGTAAAATCCTGAGCTTTTTCCTGATCGTAAACAAAAGAATAACACTTTCGATATACTTTATTGGCGTAGCGGTCGTATAACTCTTCGAAATAAGTATTCCTTTGAGTGTCAACATACAAGGCTACCAGTTCCTCGTCTTTTAGATGTTTGAGTTTAGAGTTCTTCAATTTTGACCGATTTTTTTAAAAAAGTAACTTTTTGGTTTAAATTTTCACTCATGGCTATTGCAGAAATTTCATATTAAGGGACGGTACAAATTTAGGCTATTTTTTATAACAGAGTGACGAAATTGCTTATTTTATGGTTATTAACCTTACACATTTATGTTTTTATAAAATTAACAATTTATACTAATAGCTTTAAAATTAATACTTTACATTAGATTTAAAAAACATTTTGCATATAAATCGCCTATTTATACCAAATCGTTTTCGGCGGAACTATTTAAATATTAATTTTGAAAAAAAACAAAAGATGACACTTCAGGAATATTTCGAAAAACTTAGTTCAAAAGTCAATCCCGACGAAATTGAGGGTATTGATACCAAAATAAATTTTGACCTTAAAGGCAAAGAAGTTCATATCATAGTGAAAGACAAAACTATTACTCAAGCCGAAGGCCTCGCTCCTGATGCTGAGGTTAGTATCACTGCAAAAGAGGACGACCTGTTGTCAATCATTAAAGGTGACACCAACCCCATGATGGCCATGATGATGGGTAAAATAAAAATTTCAAATCCGGGAGCAATGATGAAATACGCCAAATTACTGGGTTTGATGTAATTTGTTTTTTGCCAAAAAAAGTTAACCTTAAAAAAATTTAAACACAATAATGAGATTTAAGAATCCAATCATTTTATGGTTGGATTTTTCTCAATTCTTCATTTTGAATACCTGGCAAAGTCATATTTTATGTATTAAAAAAAATTGCTTTGTACTTATTTGAAGTTAAAAGCGGCCAAATTCTAAATATCTTTCATAAAAGACTTAAATAAATTTTGTGAATAATGGATAAGAAATTTAGATGAAAATACCACTACTAACCTCAAAATCAAACACTTGAAAGAAAAAATAATGAATAAAATGCTAAGGAAATTGGAGGTTAAGGAAAGTTTTCTAAGGCAAGAAAGCATGAATGACCCTTAAAACAGGTTAAATTATTTTTTCCCATTAATCTGTTTCCTCCTCTCAGCAACCAAAAGCTCAACCACCAGATCATAAGAACGGGAACCCTGCTCCACGCCATTGGAGCGGAGGAAAAGATCATAAAAAGGTGAAACAATATACCGCTGGATTGGATTTTGGAACTGTTTCCAGTGATTTTTTTCTTTTTCATAATCTCCTCGCACCTGCGGGATAAGCAAATTATAAAGTCTTTTGGAATAAACACTGTCTATTTCCCAGACTTTTCCCAATGCCCTGAAGGTAGTTCCATAATAGGCTGAATATCTGAACAGTGGGTCGGGGTGATTTTTACAGGCCAAATAGGCCAAATAATTGGCTTCGTCTTCTGATGCAAAACCCAGTTGATGGGCCATTTCGTGCGTGGTAACAAATGGCAAATCATAAATCATTCCCAAATCGTTGACGTTGGCTTCACCCGTTGGAAACATATAAACACCACTTGTGCTCATATATGAAAGCAAGGTGCTTCCAGCTGCTTTTTTTATAGAAGGATTTTTATAAGTTAAAAATGGATACCTGATTGCCAAATTTTCGTAAGCCTCGGGTGCTTTGTCAAATACCGTTTCGATGGAAGTTTTTTCAATATCATTTTCATGTAACCGTTTTCTCGCAATATTCACGGAATCAATCAGAGCTTCACAAAGGTTAATCACTTCCTGGTTGCTAATATTTTCACGGTTAAGGTTCATTAATTTTTCTATTGGCATCTTATGGTATGCAAGTCCCCAGCTAAGCATAAAAAACAAATACAAAGGAGAAAAATATGCCAAAATATTGATAAACAACCGCTTAAAAGTCCTTTTTTTGTTTCTAATCAATATTAAAAACCTCAAAAAACCCAATATTAGTAGTCCCGAAAAAAAATATACCAACATCAAACCCAACGAAAAATCAAAATTTGACATGGCTTTTCGCAATAAACCAGAGAAAATTCTGAAAAATCCGCGGGTGTAATTATACTCTATCCACTGGTGATTTGAGGCAACTATTTTGAATATCAACCATTGAACAGGAATAAGAATTATGCTGATGATTTTCCAGCCACGAAATTTCATTTTCTTTTGAGTTTTTGGGAAAAGTAAAATTAGAAAAAATATAAACAAAAATGCCCGAAGAAACAGCTTTTCTCCGGGCAGGGATGTATTTGGAAATTGTATTATTCTAAAGGAATTCCGATACAACTGGTGCGGTTAGGGCGGTCTTCGTATATACCGCATATGAGCACCCCTTCGTCACCATTTTTTTGTGCCTGATTGATGAGGTCCCGCACTTCTTTGGCAGAGCTCACACGCACATTACCTACACGGGTGATGATGAAGCCTTCTTCAATGTTGGCATTTTGTGCCAAAAGCCCATCAGGATCAACTTCCGCTACTCTTACTCCGTATTTTGTGCCTAATTTATCTTTGTCTTTTGAAGAAAGCTCTTCCAGTTTGATTCCCATTTTTCCGAAAGCTGTTGATAGCTCAGGGTCTTTTTTCACCAAGCCTTCGCCTCCCTGATTATTTTTCAAAGTAACGGAATAGTCTTTTACTGCCCCGTCGCGGTTAATGGTTAAAACTACTTTTTCACCCGGACGCTTCCTTCCGATCAATTCTCTGAATTTTGGCTCAGATTTAGTGTCAATTCCGTCCACTTTGGTGATAACATCGCCTTTTTTGATACCAGCTTTTTTAGCAGCACCTTCTTCGGTTACTTCTGCGACATAAATACCTTCATCAATATCCACATCAAATTCTTTGGCGTTTTTGTTGTTTAGTTCCACAGGCCCGATTCCTACAAAACCACGCTGAACATTGCCAAATTTTATCAGGTCAGTCGAAACTTTTTTCACGATACTTGATGGCACCGCAAATGCATAACCTGCATAAGCACCATTGGGCGAAGCGATGGCAGTATTAATTCCAATCAAATGTCCGTTAAGGTTTACCAAAGCCCCACCACTGTTTCCCGGATTTACGGCAGCGTCGGTTTGGATAAATGACTCAATAGGAGAATCTGATTTTTTATCGGAGTTCTGACCTCTCTGGTTTTGCCCTAAAATATTGATATTTCGTCCGATAGCACTAATAATACCTGCAGTCACTGTTGATTCAAGGTTAAAAGGATTACCCACAGCCAATACCCATTCTCCGATTTTCACTTCGTCGGAGTTGCCAAATGTTATGGTCGGAAGCCTTTTTTCTTCAATTTTTATCACTGCAATATCTGTTGAAGGGTCGGTACCTACTACCGTTGCCTCATAAGATTTTTTATTGTAGGTGATTACCTCTAGTTCGGAAGATCCATCTACTACGTGATTGTTAGTCACGATATAGCCATCTTCAGAGATGATAACACCCGAGCCCGAAGACTCCTGATTTTGGGTTCGCGGACCACCGAAGAAGTCTTCATCCATTCCAAAAAACTGATCAAAGATTGAAGGCATCTGTCTAACAGTACGTGTTGACTTGGCCTTGATGTGTACTACGGCGGGTGCTGAGGCACCGGCAGCATAAGTAAAATCACCGGGCTGACCGGCGGGCATATTTGCAAAATTTACTAAAGAGCCATTTCTACCCGAACCTGCCTCGTTGATTATCACATCGTTACGGTATCCATCTATGGCTTTGTATCCGGCTATGGTGGCTACGCTTGCTGCCACTGCAATGAGGGCTGTTTTCCAAGAGTTGCTTAAATTCATAATTTTCAGATTGATGTTTTTACAAAATTATTTTTTGATATAGCAATAACGCAATTCTTTGAAAGAAAATTTACGTATGAATAAAGTTCTTAACAAAAATTAACTAAAAAGCACCCCACCAGAAATCCGGCGAGGTGCAAAACTATTCTCCCTTAAACATCTGTTAATTTATCGAAATCAATTTTGGTTCTTTTGGCTTGGCCTCTTCTTTTTTAGGAATCACCAAATTTAACACGCCGTCTTCATACACCGCCTCAATTTTATCGGTATCGACAGTTTGCGGCAACCTGAAAGATCTCTTGAACGAACCGAAGCTATATTCTTTTCTGATGTAGTTTTCGGTTTTTTCTTCGTTTTCGGTTTTTTCTTCTGCCGAAATGGTGAGGTTACGCTCATTCACTTCTACCTTGAAGGCATCTTTTTTGTACCCCGGAGCGGCCAGTTCTATTTTGAAGTTGTCTTCAGTTTCTTTAATGTTGGCTGATGGTACCTCAGGGTTCCATTTACTTAAAGCAGGTTCACCGAAAAATTCGTTGAACAAAGCAGGGAATGAGTTGAGATTGTCGAAATTTCTTACTAACGTTTTCATAATATTGTTTTGTTTTAATGTTTTACAAAATTTGTTTGATTGGCATTGAACAAAACTTATTCCATATGATTTTTCAGGACAAAATGGCCGATTTTTTTATATTTATCCTAAACTTGTAATGACAAAATGGCTGATATTTTGTTTTTCAATATGTCATTTTTACATAAAATTTAATCAAAACTCCTCCTCCATTTTTACATCAAAAGCAAGCCCATGCAGGACCCATTTGGTAGAAGGTTTATAAAACTCAAATGTAAACCTGATGGGCTGGCGGTCAAAACGACCCATTACGATATACATCATGTAGCTCTCGCCCAGTTTCTTTTCTTTAACAATCTCATGACCGTAAAAATTTCCAAAAGTGTCGGGTGTAAGTGTAGCCATCTGATCCTGAAGGTTTTTGATTGCATCCTGATTTTGGGCCATCCATTTATTTGAGGAAAAAGCCTCGGTAATTGCTTCATCGGTTCCAATAGAAACAATGTCTTTGAAAAATTTATCGACACTGCTTTTGGGGGTGACTATCTGGCCAAACGATGCCAGGGAGAATAATAATAATACGATAGTTTTCATGAGCTAAAAAATTTTTGAAAAATTATTCCGAAAAAAGTAAATACTATACCTAAGCCTAAAAGCACAAAAATGAATAACCAGGAAAAACCCATGCTGGCATCTTGGGGGTCTTTTTTATTGTAATATATGGACACTTTTTGACCGATTTCAAATCTGGGTGGACGGCTAAATTCTGTTGAATAAAACAACCTTGCTTTTCCTGTAGCATCAATATACTGAACAACCGGAGCATATCCTTGTCGGTAATTTCCACCATCAAGTCTGATCACTTCACCAATTGTTTTTGTGGCTTTTTGCATAAAATTGTAATTATGGATGGCCGTAAAACAGGCCAAAGCCAGTAATAATAAGCCCAAACCCCAAAATGCCTTTGGGAAGTTTTTATCCCAAAATGAGGGCTTACGGTATCTTTCGCCCTGAAGCCGGACTTTTAATTCTTCTTTGGTCATGGCTTACCAGGGTCTGCGTTGATAATAGGTTACATAAGCATCCCCATCGATTATTATCATAGGGTCACCATTTTTGGGATGGTTTCTTTTTTCGAAACTATATACTTTTTGGCCTTCATTTCGGGAGTTGACATAGATGCGGTTTCCGGCGAGCCGCCAGGTTCCACTGTCAGCCGATTGACTCGAGCTGCCACCATAGTAGCCACCTCCGTAACCCGAAATGGAGCTTTCGGCCTGATAAGTATAGGTGCCGTTGGCATTGATATTGATGCATCGGCTTGAGCTACTGCTTGCGTTGGGATTGGTAAGAGAACTTACATAACACCATTTACCGGCAATACTTTGGTCAACTGTTCCTGGATTGGAATTACCAGCAGAAGTGGCATTTTGCCCCGAACTCTTGTAACCTGCATGACCACGTACAAAGGTGGCATTTACCCCCTCGCCCGTCACAGATAGGGCTTTTCCCACAAACATCACATAGAATTGATGCTCGCCGGTCTGGTCGCGACTTGTAAGGGTATTGCCATTTAAAGTGTAGGTAAAAGGGCTGCCATTGTACATTCCTTTTCCGTTGGCTTTAAACTCCAGATCTGCACCTTCGGTGGTCCATTGACCCAGTAGTTTTTCAATTTTAGTACTTTCTGTTTTAGAACCGGACGCTGTTTTAGGATTCTCTGTAGGTACAGCAGCGGTTTTCGGGCTGGGCCTCGTTGATGATTTTGTAAAAGTGATGGCATCGTCCAGGTCTCCTCCACTTAAGGTAAGGTTATTTCCAGAGAGTTTATAGGTGTAAGATTCATTGGTGTCCGGCCCTTTGATCAGGAGTTTATTTCCGCTAATTGTATAAGATATCGCCTCTTCATCAAAGACGCCCTTTCCACCGGCTTTGAGGCTAAGCTTCATTTCGTAGCCAAACTGGGTGTTGACCCATTCTCCCAGAACTCCACCTGAAGAATTTGAATTTACTTTGGCACCAATCTGTGCAAAGGTGGCCATTGAAACCAGAATTAATAATATAGTTTTCATATTTAGAAATAAGATTTATTCTCTGTAGGTTATAAATATTCTTACGTATTTCCCGAGTATATTTTCTGAATTGGTAGGGTGATTTTTGATTTCAATAGTATTCCCATTTAACACATAATCAAACTGATAACCGTTGGTGGCAGAATAAGAAGGTGGCACCAAGTCATCAGATCTAAGGGCAGTCAAAGGCTGGCTACCATAATCCACAAAAATATTCACGGCCAAAATTCTGGTAGAAGAAATACCCAGATCATATAATTCCACACCACCTTCATTTACTGAGGTTCTTAATATGGCTGGCATCAGGGCGTTTTCTTCATAAAATTTGGTTTTTATTTTTGGAGCATCAGACCCTAACATAGTGTAACCGTCAACTTCTAATTTCGTATCCGGCTCTGAGTCTCCTATTCCTACATTTGAGCCGGTAAGTTTAATCCTGTTTACATCGTGAATCTGCAAGCCTACACTATGGGTACTTTTTATATAGTGATTTAAATCGCCAAAGGCCATCAAAGCAACCGATTGTGCCTGCCAGTTTGTTGGTATTATTCTAATGCTTGAATAGTATTCGGTAGAGGCATCATAAACAACAAGGGCATGATCTAAGGTGTTGACACCACTGGGTACATTTAAGCCGATTCTTAAGGTTGTGGGAAATATTGTAAGCCTGTCAAGCGTATTGGTTTTTAAGGAAAATCGTCCGGAAGTTTGGTTTATTGAAGATTCGGAGAAAGCCGCCGAAAATTCCATTCCACCACCTGCGTTATCGATAAACATATTGGTATTAGGGTTGTTGGATCTGATATGTAAATTGTAATTAGGAGCCACTCCAATTCCTACCAAAGGATTTGAGCCGTTTCTAATAAATAATTTTCTGCCAACCCCAAATTCATCAAAATAGGTGTAATTGTTGGTTTCATCATAATTCCACTCCCAGTTTTTATTGTCAGAAGTGTTTCTGAGCCTGATTCCTCCGTTGTCAATCTGAAGTTTTTGTTGTGGGTCTTTGGTATTTATCCCGACGTTTCCGTGAAAAGCCAATTTTTTATCCCAAAAATCTCCCCAAATGAGAGGATCTGGTGTATCATTATTTGAAATGTATAACTTGTTGCTTCCCGGCTCATTTTTTCCAGCCTGATAGCCGATATACACTCCTGAGGAATCGGGACTATCAATAGTGCCATATCCTGCCTGATAACCAATTGCGGTATTTTTACTTCCGTAAGTTATTCCCAGAGCTGAATTTCCAACGGCAGTGTTATAACTGCCCGCCGTAGCACTATTCAAAATACCCCCTCCAATACCAACATTAAATTTACCGGAGTTTCCATATAAACTTGAGCTTCCAATCGCAATATTAAATGTGCCGCCAGTTCCATTGGCCATGGCACTATTTCCAAATGCTATATTATAGCCCTGAGTGTTGTTTTTGAGAGCATCAAAGCCGAGTCTAAGGTTTTCGGGTGAATTTGATTTACTGCTCAAAATACCTTCGGGGGTAATAGTAAAGCTAGTATTATTGCTTTGCAAAACTTGATTCTGGCCATAAATCAATACCGGAAATAGCATTATTGATAATAATAGTTTCTTCATATTTTAAAACCATTTATTTTGAAAATCATCCATAACATTAATCTTTCGAAAAGTTTTGGTCTTTTTACTAAACTCAACATATGGTGTTGTCTGAAATACATCCATGCCAAAGTTTTTCTTTTTAGTTTTTCGTTGGGTTTTATATTTTTTAACCGAAAAAAATCCTGAATTTCAAAAGCAGCAGCTTTAACAATTGGCATGGTAAAAGATTCTTCATAAAATTCTATTCCAAGGCCGTAAAATAAATCATTGGGACTGTCTGCTTGATTATTCATTGGGTTTTTAGAAATTAGCCAAAACTATTGACCCGAAATTGATACCTAAAAGCATAAAAAGTCAATACCTCAATTGTGGTATTTTAGTGTTTTCTAAGTTTAATGTGTTGTTTTTCAGTTTTTTACTGATCTTTTTTAATGTCAATTCCCAGTCCATTGATAAGGGTACCCGATATGCTGTTTACCAGGATTATGACTTCAAAAAACATCCTGAGGAACTTACGACAAAGAACTTTTCTCTTTCTGAAGGAATTATTCCGAACCTTGGATGGGGAAAGTTTAAGGCTTGGGTAATTTTGAAACCTGAATCTTTGAAAGGAAAAAAATATTTGCTGATTCAGAATCCAGTTTTCGATGAAATAAAAATCTACAAGGATTCGTCAAAAATTAACACAATCAAACCGGGGACTTTGTTTTCTGAAAGAGAAGTGTCATTTAGGTTTCCAACATTTAATATTGAGAATATTGGGCAAAAGGAAATATACATTTCGGGAATTACTAGTCTGAATCCGGCTAAATTTCCCATCAGGTTGTTTGATGAAGCCGGCCTGACAGCGTTCAGAGAAAATCAGGCCTTGTTAAATGGATTGATTTTTGGTTTTATCGCGATTTTAGTTTTGCTCAATCTTATTATTTTTGGTGTTTTCAAGCTTAGGCCATTCGGCGTATTTGCGGTTTCGGCAGCATTATTTGCTACATTATATTTTTTTCTGGAAGGTTACTTTTTTGGAAAATCCTATTCCACTTTTTTTTTCCAAAACAATTATCTCAACTTCCATTATTTAATCTATTTTGGATTTCAGCTGAGCAATTACCGGATATTCAGTTCTGTTTTTCAGCTGGAAATAACAAAAAACGAACGTCTTTTTACAATCTTCAGAATCCTGTTTTTGGTCGGAATCATCGAAGGAATAATAATGTTTTTCTCGCCACTTTGGTATGGTTACATTGATAATTTGACTGTAAAGACAATAGGTATGACCATCAGAATAGGTGCAATGCTCATGAATATTGTGATGCTGTTGATTTTACTTAAAATAGGAAAAGAGAATAAGCTCGCCAGATGGTTTTTAGTGGCGATGATTCCGGGTTGGCTGGTTTATCTGGCACCCAGGTTCTTATCGTTTTTATTTAATGATTTCTGGTTTACCATGCCCCAATTATATTCGGTTTCAATGGTTTGGTACATTGCAGTGGTAAGCTTTGGCCTGGCAACAGAAGTTTATAAAAACCTTCAATTTGATGATTCAGGTGCCAAAGAATCCGAGAATAAGAAAACTCTGAAATCAGATATACTCTCAAAACGAGAGACTGAAATTTTATTGGCATTTACCAACGGGTTCAGCTATACCGATATTTCCGATGCCATGTTTATAAGTCCTCATACCGTAAGAACACACTTAAAAAATATTTACAGCAAAATTGGAGTCAACTCTAAAGCTGAGGCTGTAAGGTGGGTGCTCGGAGAGGAAAAATAAAATAATCCATTCATCCTGATTTTTCTTTCTTTTAAATAAATATTTATTGTTTTTCAATAAAATATTATTGTTATTTGCATCATCAAAATTAAAAAAAGCAAATTTATGGAAAAGCATTCTAGAACATTTTTAAAACTGATGGAGGTATTTGCAGGTATAGCCATGGTGGGCTATGCCATTGAAGCCGGCAGCAAGATTATCGCAACTATTGTGAGTATGTACAACCCCGTGGGTGCACACAACTTGTACATCGGGCTAGATATGAGTCCGGTTTATGCTTATAGTAAATCCTATTTCGTTATGGCGATGAGTATGCTTATAGCAATTCCGATGCTTAAATCGGCCATCTGGTGGGCAGTGATTGTGATGCTCAGGAAGCTGGATCTGGACAATCCTTTTTCACAAGACTTTACATCAGGTTTCGGAAAAGTGGTCAATTTGTTAAGCGGAATTGTGATTTTGAGTGTAATTGCCAATATTTGGTTAAAATGGCTCGAAAAGACAGTTGGGCATTTTGATTTTCCCCGATTGGCTGTGGAAGAATACCTCTTTATGACGGCCCTGGTATTTATCCTGACCCAGATATTCAAAAAAGGACACGAACTCAAACAAGAAACCGACCTTACGATCTGAAATGGCCATAATAGTAAATCTTGATGTAATGATGGCCCGCCGCAAAATGAGCCTCAACGAACTCTCGGAAAAGGTTGACCTCACGTTGGCCAACCTCTCTATACTGAAAACCGGCAAAGCCAAAGCAATACGGTTCAGCACACTAGACGCCATCTGCCGAGCCCTCGACTGCCAGCCGGGAGATATTTTGGAGTGGAGGGAGAGTAATTAATTATTAAAAATCAGTTTATTACTAAATAAGAAAGACATTGGGTAGGCCGTAATATTTTAAGCTAAAAATATTAGTAACACTTTAATAGAATTTGTGACTTTCCGAATTTTTCTTACATTTGAATATATTTCAAACCCTAATACACTGTTAATCATGGATTTAAAAATTAATTATTTGGCGATTGGCATTGCAGTCATTGCCAATTTTGTACTTGGATTTTTATGGTACACCCCGTTGTTTGGAAAAATCTGGGCCAAAGAACTCAAAATGGACACTACCCAGACTCCTGACCCCAAAGTGATGATGAAAGGCATGGCTTTTAATCTGATCGGAAATTTCTTTTTTGCGTATGTGTTTGCACACAACAATGCCGCCTGGAGCTACGTGCCGGGAATGGACCAAATGGGCAAAGTGGGTACAATCCTCAATTCATCTATTTTCACATGGTTAGGATTTTATGTGCCGTATCACCTGGGTGCTATCGTATGGGAGAGCCGCTCATGGAAATTGTTTTTTATCAATACAGGGTACGCCCTTGCTAGCCTTCTGTTGGTAGCTAGTATTTTGACTTTTATGGGATAAAATTTAAAATCCGAAATTAAAAAACCTCACCAAATTCAAATGGTGAGGTTTAATCATTATAAAATATTTGGGCTACTGAACAATTATTCTTTTTAGATTCTCCCGTCTCCTTCTTGACACTTTGAATTGAATTTTATTTTTAAGCTTTAAATTTTCAAATTGATTACCGGTTTTTGCTACGAACTCCATATTTACAATTACTGACCTGCTAATTCTAACAAATCCAAATTGCTCATAGTCTTCCTGAAATCTCTTTAATGTTTTGGCCAATATAAATTTTTTACCATTTTGAAGATGAATTTCTGTATAGTTGATATTGGCTTTCAGAAAGATAATATCACTTGAGTTTACTTTATGGTTTCTGTCTATTTTTAATAAGGGGATGTTCATGGTTATCAATTGTTTACCTGGTAATTGTATCTTACTTCTGCCCCTAAAAATTTCAAATCAGCATCAAAAGGCATAGCAAATACCAGTCTGTAAAAATTTATTTGGTTGTTAATCACAATATTTGAATTTATACCTTGAGTTCGAATACCGAAAGGGTCATTTACATTGGGTATAGTCCCTGAAAATATATTGGAATATGCCTGTGGAACAACAGTATGGTCAAATTTTTGAATAGCCCATGATGTCATTCCTAAAGTGGCATCTCCATCTATATAATAAAACAAAATTTGTGTTACAGTAGCACCATTTGGGAGCGTCAAGGGTGCATGTACAGAGCCTGCTCCCGAGGAGCCAGTGAACACAATTCCTTGGTTATCATGGGTTATTGAATTAGTAGATATATGAGCTACAAATGCAGCAGCTGGGATTTTTATAACTTCAGTACGGGTAATATTTGACCAGGAAGCCGTTCCTAAATTGTCCCCCGATCTTAAAAACCTTCCTGCTGCGGCATTTTGTCCTTCAAACCTTAGCGAACCTGCCGTTCTCAATGCAATACCGCCTGCTACCGTATTTTCGAATACCCCCGCCCGGGCATTTATATTATTTGCCAAACCATACACAGCATCACCGCTGGTAGCTGTGTGGCCATAAACTCCTTTGCCGATGTTGGTTGTGCCATAGACGCCTGCCCCGCCACCGTCGTGCTTGCCATAAACCCCATAACCATTGGCATTCAATGAGTTATTTATACCGGCTACACCTGCAGTATTTCCAGATGGAGCGGTTTCAAATGCATTCCCTAAAACCCCGTTTGCTCCATTTATGGCTGACATGGTCATACCCTGAATACCCGCAGAGTTTAAGCCTCCTCCTGTATTTAAGATTGACAACCCCGCCGCTGAGAAGGCCCCACTTCCACTATAAGGTAAGGTCAATGATCCACCGCCTCCAGTTGAAGTTTCAACAGCCACCCACCCACTGCCACTACAAACATGTGCTTTGTTGTTAGAGGTCAGAAATACCACTTTGCCATAATCGGCAGCAGTACATCCGGGTAGGTTTGTGACTTTGGGTAAATCTAAACTTTGGGGATTTATGCTGACCGACTGTGCAAATGAACCAAAGTTTGCCAGTATGAGTACTGCTCCTACAATTCTTATTATTTTCATAAATTTTTTGTTAAATTTTTACTTTTAAACAGAAGCAAAATTGATTCGAAAAAAAAATTAATAATTCTTCAATTATCATGAAGCATTGTTGGCTGTACCAATTGTAAGATTTTCTTATCCAGTGGTAAAAGCTCGATTTTTTCAAAATTTGCCAGTTTGGAATTGTAAAAAAAAGGGGGCTATTTTAGGGTAAATTTTATTACCGAGAACTCAAATGAAAGGTTTTTTAATCCTTGTTTTTGTCTTTACAACGTGGGAGACTTTAGGTCAAACCCAGACCATGTTGTTGTACAAGTGCGAGAATTATTACTTAGCCGGGCAACAAGATTCTGTAAGAAAATACGCCAAAGTAGCTCTGGATTTCGTTCAAAAAAATAGTGAAAACCATAGTAGCTTCCAGTATTATTTGGCAAATTCCAACATGCGATCTTATCCGGATAGTTCTTTTAAAGTTTTAAGTGCAGTTTACAAAGATTTCCAAAAACGAAGCGACACCAAATTTCTATCATTTATTCATACTTCATTTGGAGGATATTACCGCAAAATCGGAAACTTTAAAGAGGCCATTGCCAATTATCAAAAAGCCATAACTTTTGCTGAAAAGCATTTTGGTACTTCAGACCCACAAAAACTCAACCAAATAGTGGCCGCACAGTATAACAGTATAGCTATTGTTAACTTCGAAATGTCTGATTATGAGCTGTCTACACAAAATGCTCTAAAAGCCTTGAAAATGGCCAATCAGTACAATTTGCCTCAGATAGAGCTGGCCTCCAGTATAATTTTGGGCAACATTCAGATGCATTTTAAGCAATTGGATCAGGCTGAGAAGAGCTTTTTTTCGGCAAAAAATTTATCATCAAAAATCAATGATCAGTATCGCCATGGGGTGGCTTTAGCCAATTTGGGAATTATAAATCTGTTGCGGGTTGAGAACTCTGCACAAAATAAAAAGGCCTATTCAGCCTCAAAAAAGTATTTCCTTGAAGCACTTAATATGGCTAAAACTCAGAAAGATTATACGGCTATTACGGCAAGGTATTCTAATTTGGCCAACGTAGAAAATGCCGTTAAAAACTTCAAGGGTGCAAATGCTTACCTGCAGGAAGCTTTGAAAAATGCGGAGCTTTCCAATTCGAAACTCTTGAAAATGCAGGTTACGACTTCTCTCGCCAGAAATCATTTGGAACTAAATGACACTCCAAAGGCTATTGAATTGGCCAATATTGCCCTTGAAATGTCGAAGCAACTAAGCAACGAAAAAGAGTTGCCCAATTTGTACAATATTTTACAGGAAGCATATACCAAAGAAAAGGATTTTTCAAAAGCCCTGAAATACCAAAAAGCCCAAATGGCTGCTAAAGACAGTCTTTATACCACTAATACTACCGCCAAAATCACAGAGTTGCAAACCAAATATGAAACCGAAAAGAAACAAAAAGAAATAGAAGTACTCACCCTTCAAAATCAAACCAAAGAAGCCCAACTCAAACAAAAAAACTATCTTATTTTGGCTGCTGCTTTGGGTATTTTTTCGCTTTTGGGAGGTTTTTATTTTTGGAATAAACAACGAAAACTGAAGAATGTAAAAGAGGCAGCCGAAATGAAACAGAGGCTTTTGAGGGCACAGCTTAATCCGCATTTTTTGTTTAATTCTTTAAATTCTATTCAAAGACTTTATGTAGAAGGTAAAACCCACATTGCCAATGATTTCATTGCCGATTTTGCACAACTGATGCGGGATATTTTGGAAAAAACGGGCAGGACACAGATTCCAGTTTATGAAGAAATGGATTTCATTGAAGCCTACCTTTCGCTTGAAAAAAGACGGCTGGGCGATAAGTTTGATTATGAAATATTGCTGAGTGATGAGGTCAGAAACGGTGATTATAACATTCCATCTTTTATAGTTCAGCCATTGGTCGAAAATGCACTTCTGCATGGTATCTTACCTAAAAATGAAAGAGGAAAAATAGAGGTAAAAGTTGAAACACTATCAAACGCCAGTCTTGAAATAAGTGTGAAAGACAATGGAGTCGGGTACTATTCAGGCAAGAAAAATCCAAACCACAAATCTAAAGCTATGGAATTGATTAAGAATCGTTTAGGGAAAAGTGGGGCTATTCAAATTAAAGAATTGAAGGACACAAATGGGCAAGTTGATGGTACAGAAATAAAGCTAATTTTAGAATATTAGGCCATGTTAAAAATCATTATTATTGACGACGAAGAGGATTCACGGTTTCTTTTGAAGCGAGCCATAGAAGACCATTTCGGAGAAATTACGAAGGTGGTGGGTGAGGCAGAAAATTGTAAAAAAGGCCTCGATTTGATACAAAATACCGTATTTGATTTGCTTTTTCTCGACATCAAAATGCCCGATGGAACCGGATTTGATTTGCTCAGCAAATTGGATTCTAAAGACTTTTCCGTGGTTTTTGTGACGGCATTTGATCATTTTGCCATCAAAGCTTTTGAGTTTTCGGCGGTGGGATATTTGGTAAAGCCATTTAAGTCTTCGGATTTGAGAAAGACGATTGACAGAATACTGGAGTCAAAAACCGAAACCAATGCCCAACAAACACCTTTCAAGATTCTTCTGGAAAACTACGAGCAGACCCAAATCCGGAAAATAGTCCTGCCCAACAACGATGGCTTTGTGGTGGTGAAACTTGAGGAAATAATTTATGTCAACAGTGTCCGAAATTACTCGGAATTCCATCTGATTTCAGGACAAAAAGTACTCACCTCCAAGCCGCTTATTACTTACGAAAACCTGCTGACCGACCAGGGTTTTTTTAGGATACATCATTCTTACTTAATAAACCTGAGTCATCTAAAGGCCTTTGTAAGGTCAGAGGGCGGAGCCGTAAAAATGCACAACGGCGATCTTTTGCCAGTCTCTCGACAAAAAAAGGGCGAGTTGATGGATAGGTTTTTGTGAAAAATTTCAAGCCGAAAACTTATTAGATCCAAAATCACTGATTGAACCCGTCTTTATTGTGAGCTTACTGAGTTTTCCAATTTTTAATAATTGGGGTTTTGAATATTTTTTATAAAAAAAAGTCAAGGTCTTCATTCTTAAAATGCTTTTTTTATTTTTGTGGTAACCTCAACTCCGGTTTTTGTAAGGAATCTTAGAAAAATGATTTCCGATTTTATCTCCGAAATATCAATTCGGTTCTCAATTATCCCTGGTTTTGAGATTTCATTTCCTTTAAGGTCTATAATTGCAAAGTCTGAAATATTTTTCGCGAAACTTTCTTCTAATATCAAATGATCATAGGCTGGATTTGGAAAAACTTTCAATTTCAGGTTATTGATGAAATCCGTAGCGATAATTTTGGAAAATGTAAAATCCCCGCTCCAGTCTTTTTGCTTAAGTCTATAGTAATTTAGTCCCAGGAGCGGACTCCCATCTTCATATTGATAAAGGATATTTTCCGAAGATGGGTGTGCTGAGGGTAAAAATCCCAACGATTCAAAGTTCACTGCATCAGAACTTCTTTCAATTTCAAAACCCATGTTATTGATTTCTTTTGAAGTCTCCCATTCCAGAGTGATTTTGCCAATGGTTTGTTTCGCTTCAAATCGTACCAATTTGACAGGGAATGCCCCGTTTAATGGCTCGGGCTCAAATTGAAAATCATTGAAATTGTTGTTGGTATCAGTATTATTCGGTCTCCAAATCGGACCATTGGGTGCTGGGGATGGTGCATTACCGAGATTTCCCTCAGAGAAATCGGCACCACCGAACCCTACAAAATCAATGAGGTCAGCCAAGCCATTAGGGTCAAATACTCCTGTAGGAATAAGATTGGTTGTGCTCATTAAAACCAATTTACCACTATTATCTAAGCCATTAAATCTGAACAGAGGTGCATTAAAGTCTGGATTGGCAATGGGGGCAGTGTTGGGTTGATTTGTGCCAAATACTGGTATCCTGATTAAATAAAAAGTTGATGCGAGCATTGAATAATTTGGCAAATTAAACTTAGCCCATGAATCAGAACCACTAGTAGCAAATTGAACACTCCATCCACTGAGCGACTGGGCTACGGGACCAGAGTTATATAAGACCATATAATCATCATTGTAAATAGCACCAGTTTGTCTGCTCCCAGCATAAATTTCGTAGATATAAACCAAACCTGAAGAGTTGTAGTGTAAAAATTGAAGAAAAAATACAACGATCAATGATTTTAGATAATTAAACCTGAATGGCTTTAAAAAACCATTTGGAAAGGATTTAAAAGAAAATTTCATATTTTACTAATTTTGGATATACTTCGTCCAATATTAGTACCGGAAAGATTTCGAAATTGTATTACTTATCAGGCTGTCTATTAATGCTGACAATAGTGAATAATTAATTATCCATTAGAATCTAAACTCTCTAAAGGATTTGACTTGAAGGGTCGAGTTTTTCATCATTTTAAATATTTAGTGCTAGCTTTCTAAGTCCTTCTGAGCTTTTTGAATATAACATTCCTAAGAATATAATTCTCTCAATTTAGTTCATTAGTCTTTTCGCAAAAAATCAAAAGAAGTATTTTCTACTCTACCGCAAAATAAAATTTTGTCAAAGTCTTCATTTACATTACGTTAATTTGTAAATATCCGTATTTCCCCTATGGTTTTTCAAAAAATGTTAATCGATATTTGTTGCAGCCTGTAAACTCAGGATTTCAAAATTAATCATATTTAAGAAAATGATTTATTGAGCCATGACCCATAAATATTTCCATCCTGAAAAATTTCTGATTTTTTTTATTTTAATATTTTTCAATTTAATCTCACCTACATTTGCTCAGTTTGACCGTTACTGGGATGGTGGCGGAGGTGCAGATAAAGATTGGAACAACCCCCTCAACTGGGACGGAAACACCCTTCCTCAACCCTCTCAGCGGGTCAATTGCTCTGGCGACACCATCGATATTTCAGGGGTTTCGGTTGCCAATTGCATTAACTTTTATTATGTGTTTCTCAGGATTAAAGAGGGGGGAGAGTTGAAGTTAGGATATGGAGTAGCCACCCCACCTGATACAACTATTTCTCTAAAGAATTCTTTAGCCTACAATTTCGGAAAAGTGAAAATTATCGGTGGAGAAGATCCTATAAACATAAATTTAAAAAATAGTTTTTGGATTAATGGCAAAGCAAGCGGAGATGCAGATTCGTTGGTTATTGAAAACTTCCAAATTAGTGGAATCTACCAAAGTTCGATAGTGGTGGATCCCACGAGTGTTTTCACCAATCTAAAAACAGGAGTCGTAAAAATTAAAGATCATTATGGCTCTTTGGTCGAAAATAACAACCGGATTATTAATAACGGGAGTATGATGTTTGAAAACACCAAGGGGGGATTTGTGAACAACGACACCCTTCAAAACACAGGGAAAATCAGGTTTCTAACCACCAATACCAATGATTGCCTTATTAATAATGGTTTCTTTTCCAATACCGACTCCCTGGTGTTTAACCACTGTATCCTTACCCATATTCGCAATCTGGGTTTTTTTATCAATAATCCTGCTGGTAATATTATATCTGGTGTGGGGTCAGGTGCAGGTACCAAAGGGATTTGGAATACCGGCCGATTTGAAAATCAGGGCAAAATCAGGATGGACAGTGTTGGCTATATTTTTCTACAAAATGACAATTATTTTCTCAATCAAAATGAGATAAAAAACCTTAAAAGTGGAATAATTATCAATACAGATACCCTAAGAAATTTAGGAATCCTGACCATGAACGAAGTTTTAGATTCAACCTTTATTTCAAACAAGGGTTTTCTTGAAAACTCAGGGACAATTCTACTTAATCACGGAAAGGCCAGTGGTATAAAAAACTATGGATATTTGCTCAATAACCCTTCAGGTGTGATTCAAACCGACTCTTTACATCCTAACGATAGTGTAAGTCCCATTGGGATTTTTAACAAAAAGAAAATCAGAAACCTGGGAAATATTACCGTGGGTTATACTTTTGGTACGGCTATTTTAAATAACGCTCCAAATGACTCAATCATAAATTATGGGACGCTCACTGCCAATTGGTTTGGCATAAACGGCCTTATTAATGAGAATTCAAGAGTTTTTAATGGAAATACAGGGATTTTGAATATTTACGGAACCGGAAATTTTGACCTTTCAAATACCCAAAACTTTGGCTTTCAAAATAAAACCGGTAGCTGGCTGGAAAGTCAGGGAAGTATGAATATCTGGAAAATGACCGGCGTAGCAATAAAAAATGAAAATGCCACAATCAAGCTCAATGGACTGGTACAAATTGACAGTTCTCTACAGGAAAGTATTCACAACGCAACGGGCAAAATATTTCTTCAACCCGCTGCTAATCTGAAAATTACACGCCATTTATACATAAACCGGGATATAATAAAGAATGAAGATTTTATGCAAAATGAAGGAATCGTTGAGATTGGCACCGACCTCCCCTCCGATGCTCCCAATCAATTTGCTATCAGAAATCTTGACTCTCTTATAAATTTGGGACAAATAAGAGTTTACAAAGCCCGTGATATCAATGGAATTCAGAACACCAATTATATGAGCAATTCGGGTAGTATTGATTTAAGGAAATCTTTAAGATATGGTATTCAAAATTCCGGAAGATTTAACAATCAACCCAATGCTATCATTACAATTGATAGTATGGATTATTCGGGATTGCATCTGGCAGCAATTAGTACAACGACAAAATTTGAAAACAGGGGAATTGTTACTTTGAAACATCTGACTCAGAGCGGATTACAAAACCTCAACAATACGCAGGGCTTTGATAATTATGGCCAGCTCAGAGTCTTCCGGCATGTGCAGTTGGGCCTGATTAATACTGGAAACGCAAGTCTTTTTGATAATAAAAGTACTGGATTGGTGTGGATTGACAGTTCTGCTACCCAGAGTGTGTTCAGAGGGGAAGGATTGTATCTGGATCAGGCATCCTCTTTTATCAATAATAATCTGGTGAAAATAAAAACCACCCTCAGCAGCCCGATTCAATTTTTTAACAATGCCGCCTATACCAACAATGACAGTACGATTCTGTTCAATGGCCTGAATGGCTATGTTTTCAGCAATCAAAACGCCAATTTTCAAAATAACAATAATGCTTATCTTGAGCTGAATGGTAACAATTCCACTGTTGGGGCTCAATTTCATATCAATCAGACATTTACAAATAATGGCAGGATACGGATGCAGGATTTTACAAAGAGAGCCATGTACATGCAGGCAAATTTTACCAATAGCACCACCGGAAAACTTCATTTCAAAAATGGAAGCTCAAAAACTGAATATGCGATTGAGTCTGATTTCGGAATTGTGAATAATGGTGAAATAACCACCGAAAACGTACGGCTGGGAATCGTATTTTTCAACGGAAGCCTCTACAATACAGGTCTTTTTGATTTCAGTGGGGTGGATTCCATGGCAATTTACAGTTATTCACCAGACTCTGTTGCCAATAGTGTTTGCGGAAAAATGATTCTGAACGGAAAGCTTTTCATGAGCGATTTTAGAAATCGGGGTTACGCAGATCTGAGATTTACGGGAATAAGCAATATTGCTAATTCGGGATTATTTATCAATAACGGAATAATGGTTGATCGCTACAATAGTCTGGCAGATGAAGGTATTTTTCGCCCGGGAGCGACCGTGAAAGATATTACAAATAACGGAATATTTCTGGAGTCATTTTTGGGTCCTTTAAGCAATGGAATCAAAGAAACCGCCAATATAGTAGCCGGAGCGTCAGCACCTTCAGTAGCCGGAAACTGGTATCTCGATCCGGCACTAACTCAGTTGGCTGGCACTTATAGCACCGGGTATTTTTTACCCAATAGCCTGGCAAATGCTGCCACAAATTTTTATTTTACTACCAATTTCCCGGGTTGCCCGAAAGTGATAGAAGTGCCACACATCCAAAATCCGGTTTGCAGACCAAAAGTATTTATTTTCAACAATTTTTTGGGTGACAATAACTGGACCAAGCACCAAAACTGGTCTACGGGGCGGCAACCCGACTATTGTGACAAGGTTTTAATGTTAAATTCCAACCTTAAATTAACAGTACCTACGGGTTATAAAATTAAAGCTAATTCTATAGATACTGATGCGTTTCCATTTGGTTTTGTTTTGGATATACAAAATGGTGCCATAGCCGATTTCCCTAATAATCGCTGAATAAAATGATTATTGATTTTAAATTAATCAATCTTTGAAAAATACACCGAGGGACTATTTGTACTAAAACCCTGACCCACAAAATAAACCGAGACGGTCATGACCATATTTTTCTTACCGGCAGCATCCCAGGCGACATCGATAAAATTAGTGAAGTTTTTGGTACTGGAAGTGATGGCTGTAATATACCCATCGTAGTATAAATCGCCAGAGCTTGCGAAAGTATCTTTTGAGGCGTTTTGAGATAATCCCTTGGCAACCCATTTGCCATTTTTGTAAAACAACCCAAAAGCTTCGTTGCTCTCAGACAAACCACCAGTCTGGATCATTACCGCCATTTCACCATTTGGCCCCTGATTTGCCTGGAAACTTTGAATTTTTACCCCCTCTTTTTGGATAGAAGCCAAAATACTGGTTTTTCGGGCTGACACATCAAAATCCCAGATTTGCTCACTTTCTAAAGTAGATGCCGGAGGTCTGATGATAATGTGATCATCGCCTTTTTCATCATAAAGAAGTTGGGCAGGGTTGTTAAATGTATTTCCCTCTTGATACAGCGGATATTGATATGCAATTTCTGCCTTTGTTCCATTGTAGAGAAAAAGGGTTTTGACTCCAGACTCGGCAACAAATTCACCAATAAAATGCAGTTTGTTTTGCTTATCATAATAACCGCTAAGATTTTGAAATCCCAAATTAGGAGGTGCGCCGCCCGGATATTTAGGTTTACCCGGAGTGGAGTAATCTTTAAAGTTTCCAAAACTCCCCCCGTTTAAAGTGGCTTCTGTGATTAAATCGGCATAATACCAATAACTATTCCAGTGGTTTTTCAAGGTTTCGTCACTCACTTGCGACCATACCACATGTACTTTGCCAGCGTTGTCGAGGGTTGGAAACCATGAAACTTGCATAAGCTCATCACTAGCCAGCATGATAGGTTTTCCAAAAGCATTGCCATTTAAAACAGCATAGAACAAAGTGCCAATATTATAGCCACCAGTGCCTTCCAGTGTTGTTTCTGCCACAGGATACTGTGACTTGTCGCTACTACCGAAGCGTTTCCAGATAGCATAAATTGTTCCTCCACCGTCTTGAATCAGTTTAGGAATGGATGATCCGTTTCCGGTACCGTCATTGCTGATGGTCACAGGTGTGCTCCAGGTTTTTCCTTTATTGGAAGACGAAGAATAATACACAAATACCGGTTTTCCAAAATCGGGTTTTTCAAGAAAAACCGCATGATAGGTTCCGTCTTTGGCTATCATCAAATCACAATAGCTGGCTTTTTCAAATTGGGAGAGTTTTACTTCTTCAGTTTTGGGGTTTGCGTCAGTTGGAAAAAGTTTGCAGCCAGAGAAAGAAATTAAGAGGAATATAAATGCAATCAAATTTTTCATTTTTTTATCTTTTGGAATTAATACTTTGAAATTTTTATAAATCGATTGGTTTCGACTTGAGTAGTTCCATGTCTATTTTTTTTAATCAGTTAGGTCTAAATATTTCTTAACTGATTCGTAGTTTAACATATCTACCTCTGCAGCCCTTCGAGCCCCAGCAGGAATAATAACCATTCTGAATTTATAACCCGTGGTTAATTTTGTACCTCCCAATGCCGGATTAATGCTATAGGTGAATTGAACAAGTTGCTTATTATTTGTATTTAATAAGTAACCAAAAAACTTTGTTCCGTTGGTTTGTGAATAGGGCAATGGATATACAAAACTTTCTCCAAAAGGCTGCATATAGAAATATACATTGCCTTTGTTGGCGATATCAGCTGTTAATGCTGATAAACCCAATATTGCCCCAAAAGAGGTAGCACTGAGTGCTCCCCAGGCATCTGCGTTTACTGCATACCAGGAAGTAACCAACATTCCTTTTGAATTGGTGATGCCCACCTCCCCTTTGTCTCCCGTTGCACCCTTTGATCCTTGAGCACCAACAGGACCAACCTCTCCTTGCTCGCCTTTTTGACAAGCAAAAACTAATGACACTATCGTAAGAATCAATATTTTTCGTAAAGTTTTCATATCAACATTTTTTTAATTTTAGTCCCATTTAGTTTATTACCCACCGAAAAGTCATGTCTGAAGTAGGTTTAGCAGGTACATTTAAGTTATTTCCAGGCAATATATTAATCTTTATTCTCCCCCCATTCTCAGAGTAGAATGCGGGTAAAATTCTATCTAAATTTCTATCTAAAGGCAATTGAAACTGTTGAGTTGTCGAAGAAACCCACCAAATACTGAATATTCCCTTATCTATTACTTCTATTGTGATGGCACTTACGGGAACCTCTGCATAATATTCATTATACTCAGTACTATTTGAAAGACGTTTCCAATCGGCAACTTTAATCGTAAAACTACCTGTTTGGGTTTTGGGAAATACACCGCTCACTCCAGGGTCGCCTTTTGCACCTTTTTCACCTTGTTGTCCAGCTAAACCTTGTGGTCCTATAGCCCCCTTTTCGCCTGTACAATTCATGAACAAAACTGCGAAAATGCTCAGTATTCCTATTATTGTTCTTGTTTTCATGGTTCTAATCATTGAGGTTTAGAGCTTTTTTTACTTCGTTATAATCTTTCCAGTTTACATTTGCTAACCGCCCTGATTTTGCGGCAGGTACTATGACGTATCTTACTTTAATTTGCCAAAATAGAAATATAGAGGGGCTCACAGGTTCAGATTGTTTAAAAAATAACTCATAATCCATCGAACCAACATTTGCTTTGAAAGTAAATAAGAATTCGTTTGTCTCATCGGGCATGGGAAAAACCGCAGTATTATCTAAAAAAGGAGCATTTCGGCGGTAATAGGCCAAAATCAAGCCTTGATCAAGGACGGCTTGGGTGAGCTGAGCTTCTGTTTGAGTAACAACTGCCTTAAAGCCAGTGAGTTTCCAATTTGGAACATCAATAACTCTCCAATCAGAAGCATATCCACTAAAAGCCCCCTTGTCGCCAGTTGGGCCTTTGTCGCCTTTTTCTCCTGCTATACCGGCAGCTCCCTGTGGCCCAACATCTCCTGCAGGTGCCTCGCATCCAGAAATACCAAGTAAAGCCGATAGAATGAGGGCGTTTAATAATTGAATTTTCATGGCTAAAAAGATTGATTTACAGTACAAAGCTCTATTAAATCTCAAAGAAGAAAATCAACCTAAAATGGTATTTTATAAACTACCACAAAAGGTGTAGTTTTAAACAAAATCCACAGAAAAAAAGCACTAAATCATGAAAATTTAGTGCTCTGTGAAAGTTTATTTTCGACAAAAAAGTGTTCTAACAGCTGCTACCTTCTAATTTTTTGAGGTGGCTTAGGGGCTATTGCTTTACCGCTGGCTGTTCTGGCACCTTTATATTTTTTATAAATTGGGTGCGGTCCAGCAGAAAGTGTAGAAATCAAAAAGATATTGCAAAGAATGAAAATTAGTGTCTTTTTCATGATTATAAAGATTTTAGTTACAATTTGAGTAAGAATATGTTTTGGTAAAGGTTTTCTTTTCAATGGCATCAGCAGAGGCTCTTTCTATTACAAAATTATTGGCGTTGAACTTTCGAGTTGCTTTATAGTCATAATACACACGTGTTTTGTCTGTTAACTCTGTCCAATCTTCGTTATATTGAGTAGAGAATGTTCCGGAGAGAGGAAATATATTAACTGACAAAAGGTAAAGTGGGTCGGAGTAAATCATATCGTAGATAAATTGTGCAGGCTCAAAAGAGTGCCCCTTAAAAACCATTCTGTAAGATTTTCTTGTATTATCTTGTTCGTAACTATTTACTACGTTACGATCAATAAGCTTGCCTTGCCACATTACCTCACTTTTTGAAAACGAACCATTTGGGCCATTGTATTCGTAAGTGGCAGTTGATCCGTCTGATTTTACAACAAGTTTGGTTATGCGTTTCTGAGCATCTGTTGTGAACGTAAACTGGTCGTAAAGTTCTCCTTTATCATCTTTATAATCCATTCTGGAAGGTGCTCCATTGGCATCATAAAACCAATTCTGGCTCCAACCAAAATTATCCGTTGTTTTAATTAAATTTCCGGCGGTGTTGTATTCATGAGTGGAAACCAAATCCACTAGTTTTCCCTCATCATCATAATTAAAAGTGCTCTCAACCAACCTTTGATTGCCATCAAATTTATAGAGTTCATAATAACCGTCATCATACGTTATTTTTTGTATTTGGCATACAGTTTCGACTTGTGCCGCATCCTCCGTGGGTTTTTCGCAAGAAAAAGTTAAATAGGCAATGATTAAAAGCAAAAAGTGTTTTTTCATGGTTCTAAGTTTTAATTTAAAATATTTTTACAAATTTCACACTTTCTATAATGCTGAAAATCAACCAAAAAGAGTATATTGACAACTACCACAAAAGGGGTAGTTTTTTTGTGATTAAAAAGGGGTATTTTTGGGAGTTTATTATTCTTTTGTAATGAGAAAAACACTTCTACTTTTTCTTTTGATTTCCTTTGTTTCTAAAGCTCAACTTAGAAAAAGCGAGGTATCCTTTTATATTGATACTACATCAATAAAGGAACTAAAAGATATAACAGGCAACCAACAATTTATAAAAGCAAGAAACAACATTCCTAGTGTAGGAATAAATCGTTTTCCTGTTTGGACTAAGATGACCGTTAAAAATGTTTCTAAAGATCCACAAAATCTGTATGCCCAAATTTTGGTTCCAATCATGGATTCAGTACAATATTTTGTAGTAAAAAATAATACTCTGCTCTCCAAATCTGATAAAATGGGTTGGTGGGCTGTTTTAAAAAACAAAAAATCTCCCAATCCGAATAATTCATATGTTTTTAGCATAAAAGGATTGGAAACGATTGAAATTTATGCAAAAATCTTAAAGACTCATGGCACAGTAAGAATACCTCTTCAAATCGAAATAGAAAAAGAACATTTCAAAGAAATGACCAAAAAAAGTGAGTTTTGGGGGTGGTTTCTTGGAATGGGCTTTGTGGTCATTTTCTTGAATTTATTTCTTTACTCTTTAGTAAAAGAAAAGGTCTATCTGTTCTATTCATTCTATGTTTTTTGTCAGATTTTCAATCTAGACAGCAGTGAAGGCGTACATTCGAGTTTATATATGAACGGCCTTTTAAGCATTTCTGGTAGAAGTGTTTATTATTTTTCAATGACCTTATTGATTATTTCAAGTATTTTATTCCTTAAATCTTATCTCAAAATAAAAGAACTACAACCCAAAATATTCTCTTTAGTATTATATTTTTTGATTATTGTAGGTCTCATTTATGTGCTATTATTGGCCACTCCTGAATCAATAATGGAATTAATTACTACCAAAAAAGTCTTTATCTGGGTTTTCTTTGCTTGGTTTTTTGTGTCTATCGCTTTCGGAATTTTTGTGCTTTTTTACGCTATCATTAAGAATTTAGAACGCAATGCTGCCTATTTGTATTTAGTAGCTGGGGTGCCTCTATTTTTGGTCGGAATTTCACAAATGCTGGGAAACATCACAGTTTTGCCGGTTGAATCGTCAACACAAAGAAGTTACATTTTAATACCTGCCATAGTTTTTGAGATACTTGTGCTTTGCTGGTGGTTGGCAATTAGATTTAAAATGTATTCTGATGATCGTAAAAATCTTTTACTTGAACGGAATAAACATCAACAAATAGTACTAGAAACCGGGACTAAATTTCAGAACCAAGAGAGAAATAGAATGGCAAAAGAACTGCATGATGGAGTCGGAATTGATATTTCTATTATTAAAATGAAATTAGAGGCTATAAATTTAGATTTACTAAAAAAAGGCCTTAACACTGAAACACATGAAATTGAAGATACCATTAAAAGCATTGATAATGTCGTAACCGAAATCAGAAATTTTTCGCATAATCTTGTCCCTCCGGATTTAGAAAACAATGGTTTAGTGCATGTTTTACAAAATTTAATTCAAAACCTCCAAAAAGTGATTCGAGTGGTTGAAATAAATTTTACAACCAATATTAAAGCTAAAATACCAATCGAAATGTCACACAATTTGTTTTTTATAGCAAAAGAGCTTATTAATAATGCAATTAACCACGCAAGCTCCTCAATAATAGACATTGAGTTAATGGAATATCAATCGCGAGTCGAGCTGTGTGTCTCAGATAATGGCAAGCAATATGATTTCAATACAGCAATAAAAAAAGGGGGACTTGGTCTAAGAAGTATTCAATCCAGAGTCGAACTATTAAATGGGACGTTTGAAGTAATTGCAAAAAAGCCAATGGGTAGTTTTCATCAAATAATTATTCCAAAATAGAGGTATTTTCGCATTACCCCTATATGTTTCCATTTTGAAATTCTACTGCTTAAAAACCAAATTTTTCAATTATTAATTCAAACAAAAATTCTTTTAAGAAGGATGTAATATTTCCTTTCTAAGGAATTTTTTATTTAAATGTTAAACCCTACTTTTTTAACACTTTTAAAGTAATATCTCAGGATAATCGCCACAATATTTTACAAGCATTGCGGTATTTTTGAGATTAAGTTTTGACAATACGTTTTTGCGGTGTGTGCTTACGGTCAGCGGACTCAAAAACAGTTTTTCAGCTATTAAATCGTTGGTCAAACCATCAATTATTAATTTAATGACTTCTTTTTCACGCTTTGTCAGATCAGGTACATATGCCTGATTCGGTTTTCGTCCGGCCACTCCCAAAGCTAAAATTGTAGTGATTTCGGGACTCATGTAAATCTGCCCATTCATAACCGTTTCGATGGCATTTTGTAATTCTGCAATTCCCAGGTTTTTCACCACATAACCGTCCATGCCGCTTCTGAGGGCTTTTTTGATGGTGTTGTAGTCATTGAGCATCGTCACGGCAATTATTTTGATGTTTGGAAAATCTCGTTTGATAATTTCAGTGGCTTCAATGCCGCCCATTTGGGGCATCTCCAAATCCATCAGAATCAAATCTACCTTTTGATTTTGGCAGAGTTCTATTACTTCTTTGCCATTTTTGGCATCGCCGACGATGTGCACGTCTTCTATTCTCGAAACGAGCATAGTGAGCCCTTCGATAAATAAAGTATGGTCGTCGGCGATGAGGAGGTTCATATCAATTTTTTTATTTTAATATTTCAGTTTGAAAAATCATCCGGAAGGTTGACTTTCGTTCCAATATTAAAAATACACTTTCTATTTCAAAAATAGTAAACATTAAATCCAAAAACATTGGTTTGGATAAGGATTAATCTTTAAGCCCCAAGTATGCTTTTACCGCTTTGTAATCTCTCAAGTCAAGGCCTTTCAGTCTTCCACCAGCTACCGCTGGAATAATGATGACGCGATACCACATATTTCCTCCGGTTATTTCTGAATAGAATTTTTGTGGGTCAACATTTTTGGCAAATGTAGTATAAAGATTGACATAACTTTTATCAGATTTTGAAGCTCCATAAGAAAACCAGACATGGTTATCATCAAAAACGTAGTCATAAGGTAATGCGTTTATTACCGATTTGTCTTCTTCATAGGTATCATACACTAACACAATACCTTTATTGAGGTCGGCCTGAGATATTTTTTCGATCCCACCATCTGTTAGTGATCCTCCCGTGGTTAATGTTGCTGGGTCATAATTTTTTATCAAGATGTTGTTGTCTGATTTAATCCATTCAGTGGCAATAAAATTAATTTTTCCTGCGGGGCCAGCGGGGCCGGCGGGTCCTTGTGTGCCAGCTGCCCCTGGTGTACCAGCGGGACCGGGCTCGCCTTGAGGGCCTTCACAAGAACTAATAATAAATACAAATAGAATTAGAAATGAAGAAAGAATAGTTTTCATGGTAATTGTTTTTTAGTTATATGCAAAATTCTGACTTTCAACATTGTCAAAAATCATCCAAAAACAGTATATTAAAAAATACCCCAAAAGGTGTAGTTGATTACATTTTCGAAATCGTAAATTTGGTTTTTAGTCACTGATGGTTTGTTGACTAAAAGAATTAGTGTAAAACAACCCGGCCATAAATTAATGAAGTCTTTCGCCCGTAAACTGGTTTTTCTGTTTTTTGCTTTTCATTCTCTCTTTGCCCAAAAAAGCCAAAGCATTGAGGTATTTTATGTAAAAGATTCCAATGCCAACTTCACGATTGATAGCCTGGAAGCAAAAAGTAAAGCGTTTAATGTTTTTGAAAACTCCCGGCTGAGCTATGGTCATGAAAATAAACCTCATTGGCTCAGGATTACAGTCACCAATACTGACACGATAGCTCAAAAGAAACTGCTTGAAGTGGATTATGCTTTTATTGAAGAAGTAAACTTGTTTTTGGTACAAAATGGCAAAATCATCTATAAATCAGATACCATCGGCTGGAAATATCCGTATCGGGACCGATTTTTCAAGCATCACAATCCTGTTTTTCCTATAAGTCTGGATGCCAAAAGCTCTCTGAATGTGTATGTTAGAATCTATCGAAGGTATATTTCGGTGATACCTCCGGTAAGGCTTTGGGATGAGCCGGATTTTTATCAAAACGAAATCAACCGGAAGTTTAATTGGGGAGTTTTTGCCGGCATTTTGCTGATTACCATCACCTTTGGATTTATCACTTTTCTGTTTTTAAAAGAAAGGGTTTACCTTTTGTTCTCTCTCTATGTCTTGATGGCATTGATTTATGCACTGATAGACAAGGGGTTTTTCTTTGAATATTATAATGACGGTTTTCTGGGTCTTTACAAAAAAAACGTGCGGCAGTTTTTCATGAATCTAAATATTCTTTTTACCCTTCTTTACGTAAAAGAGTATTTATTTCCCCGATACAAGTTTCGGTCCTGGTTGCTTTATATGTATAGGTTATGCATATTTTTATGTTTTTTGGCCATGTCATTTCTTTGGTATGAAAGATATGCTGCAGAAAACAACATTCCTATTACCGAACCCTCCAGTCTCATTTATCCTTTCTCCTTTTTATCGCCGATTATTTTCAGTTTCTTTCTGGTTTTTTATAGTTATTTCAAAAAAATCGACCGGGTTGCAAGCAAATTTTACATGATTGGAGCTACTCCTATCGTACTTTTTTCGGTTTTAACCAATGTCAGGCATTACGGATTAATTCCTAATTTCTGGTTTCTGGATACGGAGGGTGCCATGGTCTCTTTTGTTTTTGATGTAGTAATCTTATCGGTGGGTTTGGGTTACAGGTATAAAATTTTGAGGGTTGAAAAGGAAAAATTGCTGGATGAGAAAAAACAAAGTCAGCTTTTGGTGTTTGAAAAAGGGCTAGAATTGCAAAATCAGGAACGTAGCAGACTGGCCAAAGAATTGCACGACGGCCTGGGAATAGATATTTCCATCATAAAAATGAAACTGGAAGCCCTGGGCTTGGATCTGGAGAAAAAAGGCGTAAAGGCAAGAGCGTTTGACGAAACCATTGCCAATCTCGACAGCGTAGCCAGCAATGTCAGGAGTTTTTCACATAGCATAATGCCTCCTGATTTGGAAAAAAATGGGATTGTGTACGTGCTGGAAAGTCTGGTGCAAAGTCTGCAAAAGCTAAACACCAACATTGAGATTAACTTTACATCCAATATCACCAAAAAACTTAAGGATGACCTTTCTCAAAATCTGTATTTTATAGCTAAAGAATTGATAAACAATGCCATAAAACACTCTGGTGCGAGTATAATTGATGTGGAATTAATGCACGAAAATCTCCAGATTGAGTTGATTGTTTCTGATAATGGTGGCGGCTATGATTTTGACACTTCAATTATGAAAGATGGATTAGGATTGGAAAGTATCAAATCGAGGGTAAGTTTACTAAATGCGGCACTTACCGTGGTAAGAAAACCGGGAGGTGGAGTTATGCACAAAATCAGGATTTCTGAAAACATTTAAATTGAATTTAAAAAAATGACCCCGAAAATCACTTTCGGAGCCATTATTACCCTACCATTATAAAAAATATCATTTACAAATCTCCAGGTCCATTTTCACATTAAATGCACTCCAGTTCATTTTGAGAGAGGTTTCGGTATAACTCTCAATGTCATATTCCCAGCCTGTTTTTGACTTTTTGTTGTAGTCAAGCACATTCGTTAAAACTATTTTCTTTTTATTTGAAGAAATAGCCCATTTACCGGTATCGTTAAATTTCCCTCCTTTTGATCCTTGCTCCCAGGTGCCATCAGATTTGAAATATTGAGAAGCAATAGAACCGGTTCCGGCCTTGGCACACCACCATTTATCAGCAATTTGTGAGCTTGGGTCTGGGGTGCTTTCCTCTTTGCTGCATGCTGACATTGAAAGAATTAGAATAATGCTAAAAAGCTTAATTAGGGTTTTCATGAGGTTATTATTAAATTTAATTTGTTCAAAAAACGTAAAGAATTGAGCTTAAACAATTGAAATTTTATTAAAAGGAAAACATTTTTATTGAGAATAAACCAGTGGTTGATTTTAATAAAATGATTCACTTAAATTTGGAAATTATCAGATAAAAATTATATATTTTATTTATTATTAACAAGTTACGAACTAATTTTAGAGAAAGACATGTGCCGGTGGTTTCAAGATCCATCGAATGGCTTTTTGCGAAAACAATGGTGCATCAGCCAGCCAGGTATCAAAACTTGGTCCCAATCTGGCCAATTGAAAAAGCACTTTGGGCGATTTGGAACCATACTCATCAATAACCGGATACAACTGACTTAATCCATAGGCAAAATATGCAGGCATGGTGGGTTGCCTTTCATTTTTATCGTTTAGAATTACCTCCTGAGCGGTCTCATTAAAGGGTTTATGAGGCGTACCTTTCGGTATCAATATACTTTCCCCGGCTTTTAAAATTCGCTTTTGACCATTTATAAGTAAACTCAATGTTCCTTTTTCTATGACAAAATATTCATCAAAATTTTGGTGAATATGCTCAAGGGGACCTGCGGCAAATGGCTTTAGAGTTACCCTAAGATAAACATTGTCTTTACTGAGTTTTTTTACTTCAATCTCCATTCCTTCTTCCATACTAGAAAAGTGCTTGTTTTTTGAAAAATAGGATTGAAAATCAATGGTTTTTGCGGGAAGAAGCTCATTAAAAAGCAGGCCTCCTCCTATAAAGAAAATCAAAATACCGGCAGCAACGTAAAGGATAAATTTTTGAATCATGGCTATAAAATTGTAACTTTTATACTACAAAATTATGGCTCTTAATTGCTCAAATATTGTAAAAAATGAAACTCATAAATAAATAACTCTGGAGGTGATCGGTAGAGAAAGGTCTTTAAATTCCTTAGGAGTAAAGCCGGTCATTTTCTTTATTTGGTGTATAAAGTGCGGTTGATCAAAGTAATCTAAATCATGTGCCAGAGCCGCAAAATTTTCGATTTTTGAATCGCCCTGAAGCATTTTTATGGCCCGACTCACTTTGAATATAGTCTGCAGACTTTTTAAATTTACACCGGCATGAGCTCTTAAAATTTTGTTGACATATTGTTGAGAGTATCCTGTTTTATCAACCAGTTCATTGACCTTAAGGTTATTTCGGAATTTTATCAGATTTATAAAATCTTGAGGTAAGGTATGAAAATCAAATTTCGATTGCATTTCCAGAAATATTTTCTCCAGCATCATAATTCTACTCTCGCAGGAATCGGCCTCTCCCAACTGGTCATAAATTTTTTCAAAAACACTTTTATTGATTAATTCGGCATCTATAGCCTGGTTTTTAAATTCCTCAATGGGCATTCTTATAAATGGATAAGCTCCGCCAGGTTTAAAAATTACGCCTACCTGCTGGTGAATATCTTCAAAGGAGTCGTATTTCATAGAAATGAAGTTGGTAAATACCCCGGTAAATATGCAGCGTTTGACAGGTAAATGAAAATTGCCACTATTGCTCGACACGGGCTTTCCAAAGTTGAATAGCAAAAGGCAGGATCCATCTGGAATGATGCGTTCTTCTCTAAAGTCAGGATTGCCGTTGCTTGCCCAAAACAAATCTATGTACGAATCAAGCGATGGTGCGGGTTTCTTAACAAAGAAATCCATACCATTATTAATCCTTATTTTGGCGGGAAAATCCATTTTGCAATACTTTGAATTTCTGCAATTTAAGGGATTTTTATTTTTAGAAATTGTAAAAAATGAAACTCCGGTTAATATTCCTTAAAAATTTTAATAGCGGTACCTTCAGAGCCTGAAGAAATACTTAACTCGCCACCAATCTCTTCTGCACGGGTTTTCATGTTATTGAGACCATAAGATTCAGTGACTTTATTTTGCTGTAAATCAAAGCCTTGGCCATTGTCAGATATTTTCAATTGATAGTTTTTTTCAGAAAATTCACCTGTAATTTTAACTAAATTTGCTTGGGCGTACTTCTGCGTATTATTGAGTGCTTCCTGCAGAATTCGGAAAAGATTCAGGCCCTCAATCGGTGTTAAGACGGTATCATCACCACTGATTTCCATATCCACCTTAAAGCTGTTTTCATCAGTAAATTTCTTGACAAATTCCTGAATTCTGGATTTCAAATTAGCTACCGAAATTTCGGTGTTATAGGTAGCCCATATCGTATCTCGTAAACTCTGGGCAGCCAGCCGTACTTCCTCCGAGATGTTCTCTAATTTTTCAGGTTTAAGTTTTTGATTTTCAAATAAATAAAAGGCATTGTCGAGGCTGGTACTTACCACCGTTAGCTGACTTCCCACACTGTCGTGCAGTTCTTTTGCGATACGTTGGCGTTCTATTTCTTTAGCAGAAAGCAGTTTCTTCTGGTTTTCTATTTCAATGTTTTTGAGTTTTTCGGTTTCTGTTGCTTTCGATTTTATGGACGATATCCGCCACAAAAGTCCACCCGTTATAAGTATACCTAAAAAGCCCAAACTTAGTGCGATGATCCAGTTCTGTTTTTGTGCTATTTCCAATTGTGCTTCATTCAGTTTGGCTTCTTTTTCGGAGGTTTTAAATTTTGCTTCATACTCAGCCATTTTTAAATTGTTTTCGGCAGAATATAGCGAGTCACTCAATCGGTGACTTTCATTTTGATAAAAATCTCCTTTAAGAAACTCGTGTTTTGCAATATTATATCTAGATAAGGAGCTATTAACTAGCATTTTGGCATACCTGTCATTTATCCTATCAGCGTATTTTAATGCCTCGAATAAATAATATTCGGCTTTTTTATAATCTGCCTTTTCGGTATAAAGTAAGCCTAGGTATCTATTATTGTCTATTAAATTTTCATAATAATTGTTTTGTTTAGAAAGTTCAATAGATCTTTTAAGACTAGTTTCTGCTTCATTTACTAACCCTAATTTTTTTTGCAGATGACCTCGAATCATCAGGCTATACGCATAACGTCTTATTTCGTTAATTTTCAAATAGGCCTCTGGTAAATTCTTCGAATACCGATAAGCATTTTTTATGTCATTTAAAGCAATGTAATTATTTGACAATAAATCTTTAATATCAAGACTTTTCATACTTCCCTTTGGATAAAAGTCAATGATGGTCATCAATACTTCGTTTGACTTAGGGATATTACCCACTAAATAGTAAATAACAGCATGATGCCTTTTACAATCAGCAATACCAATCTCATTTTTAACTTTTTGGTAGTAAATCGTGGCACTATCTAAATAAGTCTTACCAGTCGTGAAATCGCTCAAAAAGCTATATTTTATCACGCCAATTTGCTTATAAACATTGGCTAGTTCTTCAAATTCTTTTAAGGACTTAAAACCAGTTTTGGCTTTTTCTAGTACAAAAATAGCTGAATCATACTGAGCTACGGCTGTATAATAAATAGAATAATAATAATCTGAAAGAGATACTTCATGACTTGTTTTGGCTGACTTTTTTAAGATTTGAAGCGAATTAATATTTTCGGGAAACTCCGAATTCTTAAGTCTTTCCACCTTACTGAGATTACTTGTGAAATCATTTTGACTCCAAACGTAATTGCTAATAAAAAACATTAGAAAAAGCTTCCATCTCATATCGATAATTACTTTTGAAGGATTAGATGTAAAAACGAAATTTAATTAATTCAATGATTATATATAATCTGCGATACATTATTGGCTCATATTATACCCACTTATTTTTTTGTGCCACAGCTACCGCTTCCAATTTTGAATGCACCTGAAGCTTGTGATATATATTTTCAATATGTTTTCTAGCAGTTTTAGCGGAGATAAAAAGCTGGTCGGCTATCTGGTTATAATTGTTGCCTGCTGCTACTTTCTCAAGTATTTCTATTTCTCTTTTCGACAAATTATAAGATTCGGGACTTAGATAAGATTCGGTTTTTTGACCCACAACTTCCTGACTACGAAGCATTTTAAGGGTTTTCATGGCTATAGTGGGTGACATCGGGGCTCCGCCTTCCATCAGTTCTTCTATGGCTGCTACTATTTTTGAGGGTTTCTCGTCTTTGGTCAAGTATCCAGATGCCCCTGCTTTTATGGCCTCAAATATTTTGTCTTCACGATCCAGCACGCTCAACATCATGATTTTGATACTTGGGAAAAGCTCTTTTATTCGCCTGGTGGTTTCAATGCCGTCAATTTCTGGCATTTCTATGTCCATCAGGAGCATATCAGGTTGGTGATTGTTGAGTTTATCCAATGCATCATGACCACTGTTGGCTTTAAACAATATCTGCACTTCATCAAATATCGAGAGATTTTGACTGATGTTTCGCAGCAAAGTAGGGTTGTCGTCAACCAGGCCGATAGTAATCATGGAATAAGTTTTTTACAAAAATACAAGATTACAAATATTACAATCAATAAGGCAAATGTCGTATTTAGAAATTTATCCAATGGTAACCAGTAACAAAAAAATAGGGCAAATGCCTTATTGAAGTGGTAGTTACGTAAAACTAATTTTGAAACCAAAATGAGATTAAGAAAATTTTCTAAACAACCAAATCTTGGATATAACCATGAAACAATTATTTAGCATAATTCGGAATGCCAAATTTTCTATTTATTCAGTTTGCCTTTTATTGGTTTTTTCTGCTTGCGAAGAAGAAGAAAAAACGCCTTTGAATACAAATGAGATTCCTGTTGTCAATACTGCTAAAGACCCATGCCAAGTTAGCATAGCGAAAAGTACCTCAATAATAAATGGAGTTGAAGGTGAGGTTGAAGAAACAGATTATGCATTTAATAAAGCAACCAACAAACTTACAGCCACAAAAAAAAGTAAAAAATTTGGTACCACGACGGCTACTACCTATAGTTTTGATGCTAAAAATCGACTAATCGAAGAAAATGGTGCTTTGGGTTATCGAAAATATTCTTACAATAATGACGGGAAGCTTTCGGAATTTGCTATTGATATGCAAGGAAGCGGTGGTTTGAAAATCTATAAGTATAATTATAAGAATGCCACAACTATCGAAAAACATGAATACGGGAATTCTGTAACAGATGCTAATTTGAAGCAAACATGGATTTTTACAATAGATGCAAATGATAACGCAACAAAAGTTGATTATTTAGTTTTTGCCAATGGGAAATACTCGAGAAGCTCTTTAAGTAATTACAATTATAATGACAAAGGGCAATTGCTTTCATATACCGTTCAGACTGGCCCCACAACTTCTTATTCCTATCGGTATGAATATGACGCCGCCGGGAATAACACCAAAGTATTTTCTAAATTAAATGATGCTGCTGAAATTATTACAGAGGAATACTCTGAATTTTCGAATATTCCTATACCAAAAGTGAGTTTTGCAGAATGGGAGTTATTAGTAAAAGAGCCATTTAGTTATGGCAAAATCCTTTCAAATACAGGTCTTATTATAAGTTATTCAAACGGTTTGAAAACCAGTGAGTTTTCAAGAAAATATGAATATAATTCCAATAATATTTTGATAAAAACTACCGAAAAATATACCTATAAAGGTGAGATAGAAGAAAAAATCAAAGAACGAACCATTAAGTGTCAATAAATAGAATTTGAAGTGAATTCTCAACAAATCCTTGAAAATTTAAACAAGGACAAATTAAATATCTGTTTGAGAACATTTTGATTGCCAGAATTGAATAATAAAGTAAAAATATTTTATAAAATCTTATTAATGAGCTTATTGTAGAAATGTTTATTAATCAATTTCAAAAAAAATATAGTTAAAATGAAAATAATTTTGCTCATATGTAGCGTAATTTTATTTACCTCCAGTGAGGAGTTCAAAAATATAGTTAAGCCCCATTGAAATGGCAGTCGAAATATTGATAAAAATACTAAGAGTCTAATTTTCAATTATAACATCTCTTCTTTCATTTTTGAAGACATCTTTCTTTTTTGCTTAATGGATTTTTTTAATAGAGCAATTACCAAAAAAAAGAACTTTTCAATAGATTTTTGAATTTTTACTGCGATTATAAAATTTCGTTTTAATCATTGAACAAGTTCGAATAAATTCTATATTGTAACTTTATTTCAACCAATTTTAAAAAACACTAACGATGAAAATCAAAATCTTCCTTTTCATTTTTGCATCCTTCTTCATATTAAATATTTCTAAGGCCCAAACCAAAAAAAAACCAATCAAAACCCTCATAGTTGACGGTCAAAACAACCATAATCATTGGCCAAAAATTACCTATATGATGAAAAAAGACCTGGAAAAAACCGGTCTTTTTAAAGTAGATGTGATGCGTAGTGCTTACACTTGGGGCGAAGATACATTGATGATAAAAGAATTTACAATAAATGGTATGCCTGCCACTGAACCCAACAAAAAGCCCATTCCGGATCCTAATTTTGCTCCTGATTTTTCTAGATATGACTTGGTAATCGTAAACTTCGGTTGGAATGCCGCTCCATGGCCCGATGCCACAAATAGACGTTTTGAAAGCTTTGTCAAAAAAGGAGGTGGCGTAGTGATCGTTCATGCCGCCGATAATTCATTTCCTGCATGGCCTGCCTACAACCAAATGATTGGCTTAGGAGGCTGGGGCGACCGTACCGAAAAAGATGGGCCTTATGTATATTATAATGACAAAGCCGAATTGGTAATAGACAACTCGCCGGGAAAAGCGGGTTCGCATGGTCCGCAACACGAATATACCATACAAATCAGAGACCCGGAGCATCCTGTCACCAAAGGAATGCCCACAAATTGGCTGCACGCCAAAGACGAATTGTACGACAAGCTTCGTGGTCCTGCCCAAAATATGAAGATTTTGGCCACAGCCTACTCTGGTAAAGAGCAAAAAGGCACAGGCCGGCACGAGCCCATGCTCATGGCCATCGACTATGGCAAGGGAAGGATTTTCCACACACCTATGGGTCATGCCGATTATTCGGTTGAATGTGTGGGTTTTATAACCTGTTTGCTGCGTGGCTCGCAATGGGCTGCAACTGGCAAGGTAAGCATACCCATTCCGTCTGATTTTCCAACAGAAACTAAAACAAGCTCGAAGGCTTTTGTGAAATAAATTAATAAAAAAATGGTATTTGACGACGACGATTTTGAAGAAATGGATGATGAGGAAATGGAAAGGGAAATGGAAGAAGAGCGAAATCGAAAAGCCAACCTGCCCATCGTAAAAAAAGCAAAAGAAATTTTCAGAACTGTTCATAGTCTGATTGCCACCATCGACTATGAAAAAGATACTATGGCTTACAGAGATATTTTGTTTGAAGACATTGCTATCATCAATGCAAAGATCTCCGGGGCTGAAGCCATGACCCTATATTCCTTGAAAATGGAAAATGCGGTTTTGATTAAAATACATGCCCGAAGTATCATTACGACCACTTCAGGAATGAAAATGATGAAATTGGGCCATGAAGACTATCTCAATGTATTACGGGGCGAAATGGAGGAATTTCGGAAACTGTTTGTAGAATGGATCAACACTTTTGACAAAACTAACGACATCCCTGATGATTGGGGGCTGTTTTATTGAAATTGTTTAGTTAAATTAATAAAATCCGGATCAGAAAGTAGTGATTCCCAATCTTTATCACTTAAAACATGGTTTATTGATACAATTTTGTTCCTAAATGACCTTTCTAGAAAATTTAGAGCATTTGATTTTTCATTTAATAATGCATAAACACAGGATAAATCATAGGTTTTTGTAGAGTCTAATTGGAATGCTTTTATACATTTATCAAGTGCTTGATTTAAAATGCTATTATCTTTAGTAAGATGAAATTTTGAAATTAATGCATATCCCCAAGTACCAAAAGTATCCGAATAATCTGGATTAATCTTTAGTGATTCTTTTATTAACTCAACGCATTCTTCAAACATTTTAACTTCTTGCTTATTTGTTGCCAAATTTGCCAAGGATGTTGCTAAATTATTCAAATAAATGGCGTTAATTGGATTGTTACTAATAAGTTTTTTAAAGTACTCAATACTCTGTTCAAAAAATATGTTCTCTTTTTTTAACAGACCTAATTCATTCAATGCTAAGCCTAAATTATTTAGACCGTCTCTGTATGAAGGGTTTACTTTTATTGTAATTTTGAATTTTTCAATACATTCAAATAAATAATCTTCTACTTTAGTCAATTTATATAAATTGAAAAGTGAAGCACCCCAATTTAAATTAATTGTAGGGTTATTAGGGAACCATACTGAAGCAGTTTTAAAATCTTCAATGCTTTCGAGGTATAAACTGGAATCAAGATTCATCTTTGCTATCCCAAATTTTGTAGTACCAATTCCACTTAGAGCTGATAAATTGTTTGGTTTTAGTTCAAGGGATTTTCGATGAAATGTAAATGCCATTTTAAAACTACTTAAACTAGAATCTAATTCACCGAGTTGACTCCAAACATTTCCAATGCCACTATAAGTTGGTGAACTATTTGGCGAAAGCTCTATTGCTATTTTGTATTTTTCTAACGATTTAAGATATTCATTTTTAGATCTTTTTTCTTTTCCCAATTGATAAAAATGATTTCCCCAATTATGATATAAATTCGCTATAGGCTCATTTAAAATAATTGCATTTAATACTTTAGATTTTTTTAGAAACTCCTCTGCTTTAGAAAAATCATTCTTTGCTATAGCCTCTAAAATCTCTTGCTCAAGTTTATTAACGGGTTCATTTTCAAGTATTAAAATAGCTTTCTCTACCATTTCTTTACTTTTGTCTAACCGTTCTCCTAAAAAGACAAATTTTTCTAAGTATTTTTCTTCTCTACCATATTCTTCTATGTCTTTTATTTTTAACATCATCGTTTTTATAAAAGAAAATGGTTTGTTAAATATTTGAGGTGTTTCTAAATTTAATCCTGAGTGCAATTCAAGAAAAAAGGCATCGGAATCATACCCAGAAACAGTGAAAGCGTTCTTTAACTCTACATCTAAGAGATTTTGTTTGACTTTTTCAATAGGTTCGGTATTTTTATTTGTAACCCAATATAAATCATTATCAAAACTTTCAAATTTCGAAATTTCATCAAGTATTTCATCTGAACCACTATACCCAACTATTATCCATGTTCTTTTGTTACATACTCTGTTAAAAAGTTTTGGCAAAATATCCTTAGTTTTTGCCAACTCTCCTTTGGCATTTAATAACCATTGACCATGATGCTGTCCATGTAAATAGGTAATTGAACCCTTTTGAAAATCAGTTGTAGTGAAATCATTTAAGTTTGATAAATCATAAATTGGGGGAATTTTATTAAACAAGGCACATGCCTTTATTAATAAATCATCAAAATTGGGAGTAAAAACGAAATCAACATAATCTTCGATTAGTAATTGGGCAAGATAAATATGTGAAAGATTGATTTTAACCCTATCATGGTTATTATAAAAGGAAAAAATGCCCCTCCTTTCATCAGCGGAAAGAGCATCCATTAGGGTGTAATAGTCTTTTTTGCCAGCTTCGTCCAGATTTCTAATGGATGGTTTTTCGCTAAAATCTTCTAAAATTTTTTCTACAATGGAATTAGTTCCAGGAATACCTGCAGTAATAGAGACCCCAGCTCCTATAAGAATTATAGGTTTAGGTAGATTATTTTTTTTAGCATTTTCAATAATATATACAATATCTTCAATACTTCTGTGCTTCATTGTCTTATTATAAATATTTTACAAAAATATGTATTGTAAAGACTTTATCAAGTAAATGTTTTATTAGTCTTTTGAAGCCTATATTTAATAATACCCGACCAAAGAGGGCTGTTTTATTGATACATTTCAAAAAAAAGAGACCGAACGTTCTGAGTTCAGTCTCTTAAAAAATCTATTTTGTTAATTTCCCTTTCAGTTTTGAGAAAAATAGCTCGCAACCCCCTCATTGGTAGCTGTCATGGCCAGTTCACCCTCTTTCCAGTTGGCAGGGCACACTTCGCCGTATTCTTCTACATGCTGAAGTGCATCCAATAGTCTCAAATATTCATCTACGCTACGACCCAATGGCAGATCGTTGATCGATTCGTGCCGTACAACTCCTTCTTTATCAATCAAAAAAGTACCTCTGAAAGCAATTGGATTTCCCTCAAATGACCACGATTTTGTTTCAGCATTGAATACATATTCGCCACCCAACACTCCAAAATTCATTGAGATGGTTTTTGCGGTATCAGCAACAATCGGGTATTTCACACCTTCGATTCCTCCCTTTTTCTTTGGAGTAGTCAACCAGGCAAGATGAGTTTCTTCGGTGTCAGTCGAACAAGCTACCACAGCACAATTTCTTTTTTCAAATTCTTCCAGTTTAGCCTGGAAAGCGTGAAGCTCAGTAGGGCATACAAATGTGAAATCCTTTGGATAAAAGAAGAAAATCACATGTTTTTCTCCCAAATATTGGTCTAAACTAAAGTTCTCAACGATTTCGTAACCTTTTACTACTGCTCCCGCTGAGAATGATGGATATTTTTTTCCTACCAGTGACATTTTATATTATTTTTAATTGATGTATTCTTATTTAAATACAAAAATACGAATTGTTTGGGTAGATTTTTTTATTCTAAAAATGTTATAAAAAATTCTTTAAATATTTCAATAACATTGTTTTAGCTCAAAATAAAATTCAAACCTATACTTTCGAAAGAATTGGAAAAATACAAGAAACGGGAAATGTTAAAACTTCTATTTTAACAAATAACCAGAAGAAAATTATCGAATTCTAACACCCACTTTCAGTCCCCAAGTACCAATTTTAGAAGTAATTTTTTGGCCTAAGGCAGGATACGAAGCAATTGCATATTCTGCTTTTGCAAAGAATCTTTTTCCAAACTTTGCCCCACCATCAAAACGAGTTTCGTGGCCAATTACGCGGCCTTCTGTGTCTTGTTTGATCACTTGATTAAACAACAAACTATAGCCAATGAAAGGAATTATCTTTTGGTCTCTTTTGAGTTCGTGGGTAATATGAACGCCATAATAAGATATTCCGTAATTTTTCGTACCTGTTTTTATTGGTGGAATTGCCGTATAACCAATTGGAAATGAAATAAATGCAGCTGGCTTTTTCTTAAATCCCGATACCTGCCATCCATAATCAAACGCAAATGCAAACCCAGTCTTAGAAATATCAGTAAAATTAGATTTTCGTACGCCAGTGTAACCCATCTCAAAAGTCAACCTTTTGGGAGATTTTTCCAAATCTTGAGCAAGTGCAGAAATAGGAATGACGCTGAAAATTATCAGCAAAGCTTTTTTCATCAATTAGTGTTTAGAATTAAACCACAAATATCCGACAATTGGACGAATTGCGAAATTTTATTTGGGATTTTGTGGAGGATTTGGTTGGAACTTTAAAATAAAAAGTATCTAACCGACAGCTTTTATACATCTATTCTTTAGCGATACTTTGAGAAATGTGGTTTAGAAACTTAGATTTCTCCAACTAAAGTATCATTATTTATTTACAAGTATCAGTAAATTAGTGTTTTATATAATTTAGAAAAACAATACTCACGAAATTATTTTTTCTTCAAACTTCCTCTGAATCGGGAATTCATCATTTCTATGTATTCTTCAATGGGAGGAAGTCCCATTTCCAATCGCCTCTGATTGAGATTCTTAGGATCTATACATTTCTTTGGTTGATAAGAAGTCTCATCTTCATTTAATTCCATTTGAGTGCCATAAACCTGTTGTTGTTGTGTGTTTACTTTTACTCTATCAGTTAAATATGCAAAATTGACTTTTGAGGCATTTTCTTTTTTGACCTCATTCTCCATTAAATCCAAAACAAGAATCTGAAAATCAGGATGCTGATCTTGATGTTGCATTAATATCCAAAAACCGCCAGAGCCTTCTTTTCCGACCAAATCAAACCCAGGAAAACCAAACTGCTCTATGATTTTCTTTAATTCAAAATAGTTGGAACTATCAACCTGGGCTGATTTTGCTATGATTTGATCCAACGTAAGATTGGTAGAAACCGCTTCACCGTTTTGAAGCTTTGTAAGTTCATTTCTCCAAAACTGGTCTACTTTTTTGAGGCTGTCTAAGCGAGAAATTAAATTTCCATTTAAGGGTTTCTGTGAGAAAGTTGAAAATGTGATTAGTGTAAAAAAGAGAGTAAATCCTTTCATAAAACCGTGTTTTAAGTTTGAAATAGTAAATCAAAACAACTCTAAAACCCCAAATTCAGATTGGCTCCAAAATTCCCTAATTAAATCTTGTTTTTTTACCAATAAGTTGGCCAGATACTGGGTACTTTGGTTACCTGTTTTCAGAGCTATAACCTTTGGGGGAAAACCATATATGCTTACCAAATCAATAAAATCTTCGTCATTAGTAATAATCGAAAATTGTTTTTCTTTAGCATAATCCCAAATTTCTTGATCTTTTGCTGGTTTGTTTAATTTTGTTTTTGATATATGAAGAAATTCAAAACCATTCAGATTATTTAGTTTTGAAACTATTCTCCAAGAAATATTTTCATCAATCAAGAACTTCATTATTAAGAAACTATTGTCCTTATCATAGATTCACGATTCGCAGAAAAAGCAAGAGCGGCAAAAATGGATTGCTCCGTAAGTTGGGGAAAATCTTCTAATATTTCGCCAGTAGTCATACCTGACGCCAACCAATTGAGTACATCAGAAACTGCAATCCGAGTTCCAGAAATGCATGGTTTCCCAAACCTTATTTGTGGGTCAATACTTATCAAATTTGAGTTTGCTACCATATTGAAAAATATATTTAATCAAATATAAATGTATTTTTTTACCTTTTCATTACTTCGAAAATTAAAATCAAAGATGAAAATAATTAAGGTATTGGAATATCACCAATTCCCCCTCAACTCACCCCAGCACCATTCCAAACCTCCTTATGAGGCTGTAAAAGGCTAAGCGATCCATCTTTGTCTTCAGCCATCAGAATCATGCCTTGCGACTCTATGCCCATCATCATTCTTGGGGCAAGGTTGGCTATAAAAGTTACTTGTTTGCCTACCATTTCTTCTGGCGTAAAATGTTCTGCTATGCCGCTCAAAATCGTGCGTTTTTCAAGGCCGTCATCAATCAAAAACTTAAGCAATTTCTTACTTTTTTTCACTGCCTCGGCTTCCAAAATAGTACCTATTCTGATATCTAGCTTAGCAAAATCATCAAATTGAATATTCTCTTTCAGTGGAGCTACGGTTTTTCCTTCCAGTTCGTTCATGCGTTTAGCGTCCAGTAATTTTTGTACTTGTTTGTCTATCGTTTCGTCTTCTATTTTCTCAAAAAGCAGTGCTCCTGGGCCTATTTCTAGTCCTGCTGGTACCAAATCTGCGTTTCCGGCATCAATCCATTCGTGTTTCGGACCGTTCAAATTCCATTCTGAAAGCTTCAGTTGCTCAAACAATTTCTCCGAAGTAAACGGCAAAAACGGCTCAGCAACCAAGGCCAAAGTAGCCGTAATCTGCATAGCAATGTTCATAATGGTTTTTACACGTTCCGGGTCTTCCTTTATAGCTTTCCATGGCTCGGTTTCAGCCAGATATTTATTGCCTAGTCTGGCTATTTCCATCATGCTGGCCAAGGCATCTCTAAACTTATAATTTTTTATTGCATCCGACACATCGCATGGCAACTGTTTCAGTGCGTCAAGTGTCTGTTGGTCAATATCTTGCAATGCACCTTTTTCGGGTACTTTTCCTTCGTAAAACTTCTGCGTAAGCACCACCGTACGATTTACAAAATTGCCGAAAATCCCAACTAACTCCGAGTTGTTTTTGGTCTGGAAATCCTTCCAAGTAAAGTCATTGTCTTTGCTTTCAGGTGCATTGGCCGCCAAAGCATAACGCAACACATCCTGCTTGCCCGGAAACTCCTCCAGGTATTCATGCAACCACACTGCCCAGTTTCGAGAAGTCGAAATCTTGTCATTTTCCAAGTTCATAAACTCGTTGGCAGGTACATTATCCGGTAAAATAAAGCTTCCTTCCGCCATCAATGTCGCCGGGAAAATAATACAGTGAAACACGATATTATCCTTTCCTATAAAATGCACCAACTTCGTGTCTTCATTTTTCCAATATTCCTCCCAGTTTTTCCCATTGGCTGCTGCCCACTCTTTGGTCATTGAAATGTAGCCAATTGGAGCATCAAACCAAACATATAGCACCTTGCCTTCGGTATCTGGCAATGGTACTTTCACACCCCAATCCAAGTCGCGGGTCATGGCACGCGGTTGCAAACCTTGCTTCAACCACGACTGACACTGCCCAAACACGTTCGGCTTCCATTCTGGGTGGCTGTTTACATATTTTTCTATCTCAGGCTGCATTCTGTCCAGTGGCAGATACCAGTTTTTAGTAGCTTTCATCACTGGTTTATTACCCGAAAGCGAAGACCTAGGATTAATCAAATCCGTAGGCGATAGCGTTGAGCCACATTTTTCACATTGGTCGCCATATGCATCCGGATTATGGCAATTCGGACATTCGCCCACAATATATCTATCTGCCAAAAATGTCTGTGCCGATTCGTCAAAATACTGCTCCGTTTCTACTTCGTCAAAATACCCTTTGTCATAAAGCGTCTTAAAAATCTCCTGCGAGGTCTCATGATGCACAGGATTCGAGGTGCGAGAATAGATGTCAAACGAAATCCCAAACTGCTCAAACGAGTCCTTGATGATTCCATAATACTTGTCTACCACCGCTTGCGGTGTAGTGCCCTCCTTCTTGGCTTTGATTGTAATTGGCACGCCATGCTCATCGGTTCCACTTATAAACGCCACATTTTTGCCCTTCAGCCTCAAATAACGCACATAAATATCAGCAGGTAAGTAGCAACCAGCCAAATGACCAATGTGGATGGGCCCGTTGGCATAAATCAAAGCGGCTGTAACAGTATATCTTTTCGGATTGTTCTTCATCTTGTTTTCTCAAAAAATTCCCACCCAAATCCTTTTCAGGGTGCTTTCGGCTGCAAATTTAGTGAATAATTCTGACAAATAATTTGGGCATGCCCCCGCCACATTCCGCTATCACTACATGTGTCGGGGTCGGGCTCTTTGCTCCCGCTCCACGCTTAGGCGTGGGAGCTCCGCGACGATCCCTCATGCGGAAGGAAATAGAAAGAATTATTTAGGTCAGTACCCCAGGTAAGTCAGGTTAAAAATCATTTAGTAACCAATGTCAAAATCGAAAAACAAAGATTAAGAAAATACTGTAAATATCCCTCTTAGATGGCAAAAAAGGAAATTCATAGGCTTGTTAGTTTTTTGAAATTTCTTATGGTTCTATCGAAAAAAAAAGATTCTCCAATTTTATTTTTACTTTATAATTAGTCCCATCATCAGATCTGAACAAGCCATCATATTCTGCATTTAACCTGTTTTTCGAAAATGAGAATATTTTCCAGTTACCATAGGATTCAAAAATATTTATTAGTTCATTATTTATTATTAAATGAGCTGAAATAAATTTTGGCGAAATATTTAATATTGATTTCTTACTAATTTGAGATTTAATAGGCTTTGGTGCGAAATACACCCTCTCCTTTATATTATATTTTTCATTTTTTTGGTCTATCCAATACGCAAGGCTTATTTCATTTTCTGAGATTGAAATTCTAGGTTTGGATTCAGTTGGATAAGTTGCACCCTTGATGTCATTTATTTCATACCTTATTATCCCAGCTCCCGAAGTTTCGACACTTAAAGGTTTAGAAAAGACACCAGTATATGGGAACATCGATTGGTATTTTGAATTATCAACCAAATCGTTAGAATTTTCAATTACAACTTCTTTGGAAAAAATACTCTTTTTGTTTTCACTCCAACCTGTCAAGGTAACAATATAGGTTTTATTAATAAAGAAATTATGCTCTGGGGACACTTGGCTTGAACTTTCACCATCACCAAAATCCCATAAATATTCCTTCACATTTTTACTTTCATTGATAAAAACAACATCACCATTCTCTCCAATTGTATAAGAAAAAGAAATTTCAGGTTCAGGCATTGAATCATATTTGGAACATCCCAGATTGTGAACTATTACAGAAAAGAAGATAAAGTAAATTGTAAATTTGGATTTCATATTGTAATAGATTTTACTTAAATTAATTCAAACCCTAAAAAACAACCTGTTTAATTTTATTCCCCCCTTAACCAGCAATGTTTCAGATTGTTTACAATTGCAAATTTAGTGAATAATTCTGACAAATATCTTGGGCATGCCCACGCTTTGGCGTGGTCGGGCTCTCTGCTCCCGCTCCACGCTAAGGCATGGGAGCTCCGCGACGATCCCATATGCGGCTTTGTATAAAGTAAAGAAATGTTAAATTGGTAAATCAAAAAGCCATAGTGATTAATAGAAAAATTTCTCTGCAACGAAGGTCAGGCCAGTAATTAAAATAACTGGGGGTTAAGTTAAACTCAAATGCACTGCAATCTAAACCATTTAAAAATTTCACAAATTATTGTATTATAATAATAATGAAACTTCTATATAGACATTAACAAAGCCTTTTTATTTTAAAATCTTTTTTTCAACGTCAAGGATAAGTTAATTTGCGAAAAAAAATTTCACAAATGAGAATTCTCACTTTTGCTTTAATTCTATTTTCTATTAATATTGTTTACAGTCAAACTTTATTAAAAGACATAAATCCAGGGGATGGTAATACTTTTCTAAAACAAACCATCACCACTTCAGATAGAATTTATATCATTCCAGAGTCATCAACTTATCCGGCAAAATGTCATATTTACAATATTGCACAAGATAGTTTATCTTCGGTTCTTTTACCGAATTTTAGAAATAATAATAGTATTTTCATATTTAAGAATGAGGTATATGTACTTGGTTTTCAGAACTTTCAGAATACTATACTGTACAAGATAGATACAGTAGACTATTCTTTGGATGTAGTATATAATTTCGGAACTGAGTCAACCAATCGTGAGATATCAGAAGTAATTGTGGGAGAAAATGTAGTGTATATGCTTTTTGCTTCGCCAAATCAACAATGGGTCACCAAAGGCACCTCTGGAACGACCTCATTAATAGATAGTCACACAAATAGCAACATAAAATTCAAAAAACTAGTCGGCAATAAATTATTCTATGCCCTCCAGACAAGCTGGTATTACAGTTTAATAGGTCTTTATGAGGATACCTATTGGAGTCACTTTTACGGTAATTTTAAACTAGGCTCATTTAATAATATGGAGTCCTTAAATGGGGAGTTGTTTTTCTCAGGATCTTTGGAAACTGAAGGAAACAATTTTGAGCCATGGAAGACTTCACTGAATACTGTGGCTCGAATGCAAGAATTATCCTCCGGGAGTTCTGGTAGTTATCCTTTTAATTTCAGGAAATTTGGAAATAAAGTGCTATTTAATGCAAATGGTAATGAACTTTATGCCACAGATGGTTCAACTACTGATTTTCTTGCGAATGTCACGATGTCTGGTGAGGGTAGTGAAAATAATGGTATTTTCTATTTTAGTGGAAATCAATCCTCTAGTGGGTTTGAACCATGGAAAACTAACGGTAATTCAGCAGGTACGCAACTAATTCAGGAGTTAAAAGTTGGTACTGATAGTGGTATTGAGAATCTTACATTTCCTAAGTCAACTTTTTCATCTGTTGGCGATAAAGCTATATTTAGAGGTGTAAGTGCCATAAATGGGAAGGAGTTATTTCTTACAGACGGTTCTATAGTAAATTTATTAAAAGAATTTAGCCCAGGAACTGCAAATTCTTTTATTGGGGAATTTTATAATATTGGGAATAAAGTTATTTTTCTTGCTGCAAATAGCTTAGAAGAAAACAGGGAGTTATATGTTTCTGATGGAACACCCAATGGAACAGTTCCACTAGCTTCTCTATTCACCTCATTTCCAATTTCCCAAACCTACCCAATCAAAAAGGGAAGCAATTATTTTTTATTTCAAGCATTCAACAACACGATTGGCTATGAACTTTTCATTTATTTCCTTAATACCAACTCCGTTAAACTTTTAAAAAATGTTAATATTAACAAAAGAGGAATAAGCTATAATCCTACAAATCAGAGTTTTGCATTTAAAATTGGTCAGAAGCAGTTATTCTTTGCCAATGATTCGGAGCACGGAAATGAACTTTGGGTAACTGACGGGGATTCCTCTAATACATTTTTATTGAAGGACTTTACCAAACAAGCTTACAAACTTAATGGCCAATTTTTAGAACTTACAGGGGATTATCGAACCAATACTTTCGTCAATTCAATTTATGCTGACGATAATTTTGCAATTTTAGTGATTAATGGAAACGAAGTTTGGAAAATAAACAATAATTTAACTTTAGAAAATTTGTATAAATCTGATATTTTTTCTTCCCCTTTTTTTGAGAATAATAATCCTATTTTTAAAGATAATGGACGATTCTTTTTTCTATTAAACAACAACAATTGGTATACAACAGACGGAACAGCATTGGGTACATATGCCATCGCTAATCAATTTACCGTAAAAAGAATTTTGGGAAAATTAGGCAATGATTTGATTTTTTATGCAAATGATAATTTGGTAGGTGATGAGGTGTTCAAACTAGATTTGACAACACTCGGTATAACTTTGCTAAAAGACATAAATCCTGGTTGGCAATCATCTATTTCCTTCAATTCTTACTCTTCAACTATTGGAAATTCAATAGTTTTCATAGCATTTAACGACACCTATGGACATGAGTTTTGGGTTACTGATGGAACAATTTCTGGAACGCAATTATTGAAAGATATCAATAACTTATCCCAATCTTCTATGGATCAGGGTTTTGTATATGGCCGAATAGGAAATGCAATAATATTCTCAGCCAATACTGAAAATGGACTATCACTTTGGCGAACAGATGGTACTACTAATGGAACATTTATCCTAAAAGATTTAAATTCCACATCAACTTATGAAATATTCAGTTACGTAAATTATAATCTTGATTCTACACACATTATTTTTTTAGCAAATGACTATACTAATGGATATGAGCCATTTATAACAGATGGCACAAGTGAAGGCACTAAAATGATATCTAATTATAGTTCTGGACCAAATTCATCCGAATTGAGTTTTAACAATAATGCGGTAAAGGTTCAAAACGACATATATTTTGTCATAAGCGGAAACAAATTGGTTAGATACAATACAATCACCTCAAGTATTTACACATTCAATACTAACTTCCATTATCCCTTGTATTTTTTTAAAAACAACAATCAGGTTTATGTCATGATAGCTGAGAATTTGATTTACCCAACGCGAATTATTAAACTTTATAAAATCACGGGGAATACATTGGAGCTTGTGAGTTCTGACCAGCTTAATACTTCTGTTAATTACATTCCGGTGGTTAAACCTTTTTTTAACCAAAAGGATAAATTCTTTTTTGCTTTGGATGCGGATAATAATGAAGAAATTTACTTCTATAAATTCTGTAGGGATATTCTTGATATAAATATGTCAAATATAAGTATACAAAATTCTGCCAACGAATATATCACTTCAGGGATGGTTTTGACACAGACTTTAGTAAATTTCTCTGCTGGGAAAGCCATAGATTTAAGTCCTGGTTTCCAAACCAGTATGTCGGGAGTTTTTAAGGCTGAAATAAAAGGGTGTCAATAAAGTTGACATGCCCCGCCCCATTCCGCTATCACTACATGTGGCGGGGTCGGGCTCTCTGCTCCCGCTCCACGCTTAGGCGTGGGAGCTCCGCGACGATCCCTCATGCGGTTTTGATGTTTCATAATTTAATCAAAGTAACATATCTAAAAAAATATAAATTCAGTTCATTTCATTACAATCACTTGATAGTCAAATAAATATACAACGGTTAGATTTGATATAAATAAATAAAAAAAAGTTTGGAATTCTCCCCTCCCCCTACATATTTTGTACCGAAATTATGATTTCGAAATCAATTACACAGGGGCAAATCTGTCCATACAGATAGGTAAATAGCTATTCCACCTGAAAGAGAGTGCTACTAAATTTTTAACAATACTTTCTAAAAAAATGGCATATTTTAAGGTCCTCAATATTTTCTGGAATTTCATGCCAAACACCAAATGGTAATTAATACTCAGTTAATGAATCTAACTCAAGACTCATTGATAAATACACTTTTGATGATATATGTCAAGAACAAATAGATTATATAAATTCAAAACGGGACTTGTTACATTCCAAAAATATTGATTAACATACATATGAGTAATTTCAGAATATGGGCTAGATTATATTGCCGAATGTTGTGGTTTTTGTAATTGTTTTGTCCAGATGGTTGTTCAAGAATAATTTAATAATTCAAAATGAAGTCATTAATTATCATCCCATTTATGATTTTTTCAATGCCTTTGACTTATGGCCAAGGAAAAGTCAATAAAAACGAAATAGGTTTTTCAATATTTGGATCAAGTCTGAGAAATTCTGAAAATAGATTTTTAATCCTGAGTTTTCAAGGAGAAAGAAAGACGAAAATCTTCAAAAACAAACTTGGACTAGGGCTTTCTATTCACAATGTTCAAAACAGACACGATGGAAACAAGGATTTTGCTATAGGACCAACTTCCAATTATCATTTTCTTAAATCAGGAAAACTTGATCCTTATTTGGGACTTAGTGTAATGTATTCAAATCGAGCAGGTGAGAATAATTATACTAGTACCAATGTTCATTTGAAATACCAATATGGAATTCGTTACTTTTTTAATAAAAATTTTGGTTTTTCTTTTGAATTGTCGAACTATAAATTTGATGGAGGCTTATTTCCCACAAATCGACAAAAAAGGACTAGTGGAGTTTATCCTACTCTTGGTCTCAGAGTAAAACTATAAACTTTATCCGGTTTTGAATTTTTAAAACCGGATTTTTTATTTTAGAAATTTCATAATTTAAATTATAGTATATCCTTACACCAGCTCGGCAATCACCATCTCGCCACCACGGGTCTTATCTTCAAGATTTACCAGGATTTTGGCATCCAATGGCAAGAAAATATCAATCCTTGAGCCAAATTTGATAAATCCAAACTCCTCGCCCTGTGTAACTTTCTGACCTTCTGATACATACCATACTATCCTACGGGCCATGGCTCCGGCTATTTGGCGGAAGAGTACTTCGGTGCCGTTTTCGTGGCGGGTCACTACAGTGGTGCGTTCGTTTTCGGTGCTGCTTTTGGGGTGCCAGGCTACCAGATATTTGCCAGGATGATATTTGAAATAAGCAATCACACCCGAAAGGGGGTTAAAGTTGATGTGTACATTGAAAGGAGACATGAATATTGAAATCTGCTTTCTGGGGCCTTTAAAATATTCGGTTTCAACCACCTCTTCAATCACCACTACCTTGCCGTCAGCCGGTGCGATGATGTGCTTTGGGTTTATTGAGGTTTTTCTAGTAGGTTTGCGAAAAAATTGCAGTACAATTAAAAATAAAACGAGGCAAACCACAAATAATAAGGTGTGAACCACGTTCTGACCCGGGGTAAAGTACTTAACAAGACTAAACACCAGAGCAAGCGTAATGGTCGAAACCAACAGTGTTCCAGTACCTTCTTTATGTAATGTCATTCGATTATTTTCAAAAAATTGTTCAAATATACGTCAATTTTTGATTACTTAAAAAAACGGGGCTGACCCACATATTCTGAACTGAGCTTATGAATGAAAATATTAATTTTTGGAGAGTATGGGAAAACAAAGAAAAACTACCCCTTTTCTTTGCATTTTCGGTACTTTTATTAGCGATTGGTGCCACTGTATATGTATATTTCTTTGGCCGGGAAATGGTTTTTGGCTGGAACACAGTGAGTGAATTAAACGAGAAAATAGTGAGTCTTCCAACCTATTTTTTCGGTGATTTCGGTTTTTCTTCTTCCACTCCTGTCTGGTATATCAAAGAACGGTATTTACCTGCTATTGCCCAGATCCCGGTATGGGTTTACTATTTGCTTTTTGCTCAAATATTAACTGGCCTGTCATTTTTGCTTACTGGTTTTGCCCGATTACGTGGAGCGTGGTTTTTGGCTGGGGCTTTGGTGCTTGGAGGCTTTCTGATTAGTTTCAGACTCGAAAACCTTTACCTTTCCAACTCAAATGGACCATTTTTGATATCGTTTGTGGTTTTAGGCGGGGTCTATTATTTAAGTAATTTTTTTGGTACACGACTTCGTCCTTTCCAAATATTGGCTGGTTGGTTATTATCCTGGGCCCTTTTCTGGCTCGTTTCTCTCAAATTTTCGGCAATAAATGCCCCTATCGCCGCCATGGTAGCTTATGCTTTAATCGCCATGGTAGTCATTACGATAATTTTTACGTTTATTTCTTCTCATGAAATCTTCGCCGGATTGGTATGGTTGGTTTCAAAAAACGCTCAAAAAGGAAAAAATTCACTGCCACAATATTTTCTTATTTCGGCTATCTTTTTTGCAAATATTATCTTGATTTATCTCGAAAACTCCAACCGTATCGATGACACGGGATTTTTACTGGCACCAGTTTTTATTTTTATTATCAATGGTTTACTTGGAATCTGGGGTTTTAAACAATTATCTGAGCAAAGACAGTGGTTCAGTTTTCGTCAAACCGGACTTTATATTTATTTCGGTTTATTTTTTATTGGTTTGGCAACTTATGGATTTGCCTATGCTACCGCAAGCGATTCACTGATTGAGCTACTCAATGACCTGGTGAGTATTAGTACTTTGGCATCGAGTGTGAGCTTTTTTGTATATGTGCTTATCAATTTTAATCAGTTGTTTAAAGCCGGTCTTGATGTTCACAAAGTACTCTATAAATCACCTTTTAATCGTCTGATATTTGCCCGTACTGCAGCCGTATTTATTATACTTATATTGTTTTCTTTCAAAAATTATTTCTCCTATTTTCAATTACAATCGGCCTTATCAAGTAGTATCGGGGATTTTTACAAAACCGAAGGAGACCTGAAAACGGCAGAAACTTATTACAAAAACGCTACACATTACGAGCTTTACAATCAGAAAGCCAACCTTTCACTTGCCAGCCTGGCTGCCAGCCAAAACGACAAAATCAACGCGGCTTTTTTTTATAACCAATCATTACAAAAAACTCCGTCTGAGCAAGCATATCTGGGCCTGAGTGCCAATCTTGAAAATGAAAATATGTATTTCGATGCCCTTTTTGCATTGAAGAATGGCCAAAAGGAGTTTCCGGGTTCAAGCAGAATTTTCACAAATATCGCTTACCTACAGGCCAAAGCTAAGGTAACTGACAGTGTATTGCTCAATCTTGACCAGGCTCTGAAATCCTGTAAAAAATGTGATGTAGAAGCCACAAATTTTCTGGCTTTTTGGATAGAAAACGGTAAGTCTGAAAAGCTTCAGGAAATGGTGGATCTCGGAGAAAAGTCAAAGTCAGTATCCTATCTGGCTAATTTGTCAGCAATTGACCGGATAATTTTGAAAAGTTCTGTTGATAATAAGCCGCTTTTACAAAAAGATTCGATATTGAATATGTCAACGGCAGCATTGGTTTTTAATCAATCCGGTAATGCTAAAGTTAAAGCGGAACACAGCCTTTTGGCAAAAGAAATTTCAGGATTACAAAAGCAAAACGCCAATGACCCGGTATTTGAAGAGCTAAGTTGGTCATATGCCAATCAGCAATTCTTGCGGGAATCAAAATTGGCCGGTATTAAACAACTGACCGCCCTTGCCGGAGCCAAAACCAGGTTTAAAAATATTTATAACCAAAATCTGGCACTATGGTTATTGCAGGAAGGTCTTGTAAATCAGGCTATTGAGAGACTAAAAATAGCAGGTGACGAAACCTCAGTTAAAATGCTTTTAGGTTCAGACATCCGCCCAAAAATGGAAAAATCTCAGCAAGAACAAGCCATTAAACTTTCCAAAAATCTAACCCTATCAAACTATACCGAAATTCTGAACAAAGCTCCACTTAACCCTTATTTATTGGTAAAAATCGCAGATTTACTGACCAGCAAAAAGAAAGATTCGGAAGCTTATAATTTGCTATTTTATGCTACCGAAATCAACAATGATTCGCCGGTAATATGGAAGGCTTATATCAAAAAAGCATTGGATTTGAGTCTATGGGAATATGCCACCGATGGCTTAACAAATTTGAAACCCCTTGTGCCAAATTCAGAGTATTTAGCCTTTCAAAACTTGATATCCCAAAGAAAACAAAAAATGATTTCCGGAGATTTTTGATTAAAAATAACCTCAGGATTAATATATTTTTGGCAAAAAAATCAAATTTTAGTGAATTTCACTAACTTTGCCTACTTTTGTATAAAACCAAAATTTTCTAAAATTAAGAGAAATGAAATTAGTTGTTTCGTCGTCAGAACTTGTAAAAAACCTTTCAAATATAAGTGGGGTGATTGCCCCCAACCCGTTGGTCCCCATACTCGAAAATTTCCTTTTCGAACTTGAAAAATCTTCACTGACTATCACTGCTTCTGACATGCAGACAGTTATGGTTTCTGAGGTTACCGTTGATTCTTCTGATACAGTTTCGGTGGCTATCCCTGCCAAACTTTTGATGGACACACTCCGCAGTTTGCCAGATCAGCCAATTACTATCAATATCAGCAAAGATACTTTTGGTGTAGAAATAACCACCAGCAACGGTCGCTTCAAAATTGCCGGTGAAAATCCTTTGGACTTCCCGAAGGCACCACAGGTAAACCGTAATTTCAATATTGAGCTGGACTCACATACATTGGCCTCAGCCATTAATAATACGCTTTTTGCCACCAGTACCGACGACCTCCGTCCGGCTATGACAGGTGTGTTTGTTGATATTCAGGAAGATAGCACCACTTTTGTAGCTACTGACGGTCACAGGTTGATCCGTTATCGCAGAGAAGATATTAAGTCGGCCACGCCCACTACCATGATTCTTCCTCGTAAAGCTCTTAACCTTATCAAGTCGTCGTTGCCTTCTGAGAATGTGCCTGTGGTGACTGAATTCAGCAATTCCAACGCCTTTTTTAGCTTTGGAAATATCAAATTGATTTGCCGTCTGATTGACGAAAGATATCCGGATTACGAAAACGTTATTCCGAAGGCCAATCCTAACAAGATGACGATAGAAAGATCGAAGTTCCTGAGTTCGCTGAAAAGGATTGCGATTTTCTCTAATAAAACAACTCATCAGATCAGACTAAAAATTGCTGCCACTGAGTTGACTATCTCTGCTGAGGATTTGGATTATTCTAACGAGGCCGTAGAAAAAATTGACTGTGAGTTTGTTGGAGAAGATATGGAGATAGGCTTCAACGCCAAGTTTTTGGCTGAAATGTTGAGCAATCTGGGCTCTTCCACCGTTACGCTTGAGCTCTCGATGCCTAACCGTGCCGGTTTGATTATCCCTGCCGACAAAGAAGAAAACGAAGACATCCTGATGCTCGTGATGCCTGTGATGTTGAATTCTTATTCTTAATAAAATTAAAGTATTTTGAAATAATAAAAGCCACTCGAAAGGGTGGCTTTTATGCTTTTTGGTGCATCAACCAAATAGTTTTTTTATTATCCAAAAAAAGTCTAATCTAATAATTCATAACCTTTACCCTAGAAAAAATATATCTCATCCCATCTCTTTTATGTTGAAAATTATGATTTTTAAACAAATAGGCCTTCTCAGCTGTATCTTTGCCAATTATTTAGAATATGGAAGAGAATCCTTTTAAGATATTTGACCTCAACAAACAGCTGCTTATGGCAGTGGAGGAGTTGGGTTATACCGAGCCTACCGAAATCCAGACCAAGGCTATTCCGCTGATTCTTCAGGGACACGATGTGCTGGGAATAGCCCAAACAGGAACCGGGAAAACCGCCGCCTATGCTTTACCTATCTTGATGAAAGTCAAATATGCTCAGGGTCAAAATGCCCGTTGCATGGTCTTTGCTCCTACGCGTGAGCTGGTGATACAGATTGATGCGGCTTTCAGAGAATTAGGTAAATATACTGACCTTCGTTTTGTAGCACTCTATGGTGGTCTGGGGCCGAAAACCCAAATTGAAAACCTCAAAAAGGGAGTTGATATTATTATTGCCACTCCCGGGAGGTTTATGGATTTGTATTTGTTGGGTGAAATCCCCACCAAAAGCCTTCAATATCTTGTGCTAGACGAAGCCGACAAGATGATGGACATGGGATTTATGCCACAAATCCGTAAAATATTGGAGGTGATACCCCGAAAAAGGAAAAATCTTTTATTTTCGGCTACTTTCCAACCCAGAGTTGAGAAACTTTCCGAGGAGTTTTTGGAGGCTCCTTTGAAAATCGAAATTACGCCATCTGCAACTGCAGCAAGCACTATAAGTCAGAAACTATATAAAGTACCCAATTTCAGGACCAAGATTAATCTATTGGGTCACCTGCTTGATTCTGAGGAAATTACCAGAGCAATGGTGTTTTGCAGAACCAAAACCGTAGCCGACAACGTGTTTAAGTTTTTGGAAAGAAAAGTTTTGGGCTCTACACAGGTGCGGGTGATTCACGCCAACAAAGGCCAAAATACCCGTATGAACTCTGTGGATGATTTCAGGGCTGGAAATATCAGGGTGCTTGTGGCAACTGATGTAGCCTCGAGAGGGATTGATATTACAGCGGTATCACATGTGATAAATTTTGATTTGCCGCTGATTTATGAAGACTATATTCACCGTATTGGCCGTACCGGCAGGGCCAAAATGGAGGGGGAAGCTATCACGTTTTTGTTGCCTTCGGAAGATTATCATCTGGAAAAAATACAAAAGATTATCAGGAGCACGATTCCGGTTTTAGAGATTCCTGAAAATGTAAAAATTGAAGAAACTCCTTACGAAGAACAGCAGCAAATGCTGAAAGAACTTGACGACCAACGCAAGAAAGAAGACCCCACTTTCCAGGGAGCTTTTCATGAAAAATCAGAAAGAAATCAACGCATTCTGAAAATGAAAATTGAGGCTTCAGAAAAGAAAAAGGCACTCAGAGAAAAGCGAAACGTCAGGAAACCGAAGGCACAGAAGGGGAAAGTTGGGAAGAAAAAATATTAATTTGGTGATTATAATCACCAAATTAATATAAAAACGGAGGATATAATCCCTGAATTTAAAGAAAAGTATTAAAGTTTTCCCTGTGTATCACTTCAGATTTGGAGGGAGAGTACTCATTTTTAAATGGAAGTGGAAACTTAGTTTTTGCTTTAGGATTCCACTTGAATTCGAATGCCTGCAACTGGCCGTTTGATTCCTCTACATAGTCGATTTCCTGTTGTGCATGTGTACGCCAGAAATAGTTTGACACGATTCGTCTTTCATACTGATTCTTTTTCATTCTTTCGCTAATCAAGAAATTCTCCCATAGTGCCCCGGTATCATTTCTTAGATTTAAAACATTATAGTTTTGAATGATAGCGTTTCTTATTCCATTATCATAAAAATATATCTTTCGACTCGAAGTAATTTCATTTCTTAGATTACGGCTAAATGGTTGTAGTCTAAATATAACAAATGCTTTTTCGAGAAGATCCAGATAGTTTTCTACAGTTGCTTTATCGATTTCCAACATTCTGCCAAGTTCATTCAGTGATACTTCATTGCCTAGTTGTAATGCAAGAGCCTTGAGCAGTTTTTCAAGAATTTGTGGTTTTCTAATACCCGAATATGAAAGTAAATCTTTATAAAGATAAGAAGTGTTGAGCTCAGTCAATATCTCTTCTTCATTACCCTTTTGATTGATGACATCGGGATACATACCATAAATCATGCGATTCTCCAATTGATCGAGTGCTTGCAAATACCCAGTATTTTCCACAAGTTCAGCCCAGCTTACAGGATACATCTTAAATTCAATTTTCCTGCCAGTCAATGGCTCATTTATATCATTGGCCAGCTCAAATGCTGATGAGCCCGTCGCCAGCACCTGCACCTCCGGGAAATTGTCATGCATGATTTTCAGGGTAAGACCTATATTTTTGATTCGTTGAGCTTCATCAATCACCACCAGTCTGTTTGTGCCAATTGTGGCACCAATTTGCTCAAAACCCGCATTGGAAAGCCCTTCTCTAATTATAGGCAGGTCAGCATTTAGGTAAATCCCTTGAACATTAGTCGTTCTGAGAATTTCATTCAAAAGTGTAGTTTTTCCTACTTGCCTTGGGCCAAATATCAGCAAAGTTTTACCTTGAAACAGACGATTTTTTATCAAGCCTTCTATTTTTCTTGTTATCATCCCATAATTTTTTTTGCAAATATATAAAAACGGAGATTATAATCCCCAAATTAATATAAAAACAGAGAATACAATCCCTAAATTTATAAAAAATAAAACAAAAAATATTTTCGAAATGATTTTATCTCTTGTAACTGGCTAATTTTCAAATATATTAATACCCGCTCAATTTGCTTTTTCCATCGTTATTATGAAACTCATCCAAAGTATTTTTTGCAATGGTTTTTAAGGCCGAGGAGTCATTAAACATCGTAAGGAATTTGAATCCCAGGTCAGCAAATAATCTTGCATTTTTTGGGTTTCCGGCATGAATCCCTGTGATGAGATGGTTTTCTTCGGCTACTGCCAATATTTCTTTGAGAATTTTAAGGAAGCCCGGGTCTTCAAAATCAGCCAATTTCTTATAACCCAGAGATGCACTTAAGTCCCATGGACCTATATAAAAACCATTCAGATGTTCAACTTTGGCCATTTCCCGCATATTTTTGAGAGCATCAGGCGTCTCTATCATGGCGAATGTGATGGTGTGCTGGTTGGCGGTTTGCATATAATTTTCTCCAAAAACCACACTGGCTCGGGTTGGACCTATACTTCTATTGCCTTCCGGGTAATATTTGGTTGCTCTCACAAAAGCCTCAGTTTCCTCGGCAGTATTGAGCATAGGGCATATCAACCCTTCTACACCGGCATCTAGCATACGCATAATGTAAGCGGGGTCGTTGGCCGGGAGCCTTACAAATGAAGTGGCTGAGGATGCCTTCATGACCTGAAGCATTTGCACCATAGTGTTGAGGTCTGAGGCAAGGCCATGTTGAGCGTCGATAGTGATTGCATCAAAGCTCGTAGTGGCCAGAATTTCGACATTCCAGGCCGAGGGCGAACTCACCCAGGCATTGGTTACCGGTTGCCCTTCAGCCCATTTCTTTTTTAAGGTATTTTGCATTTTAATCTTCCCAGTTTCGCGAACGTTCTATTGCCTTTTTCCAGCCTTTATGATAGGTTGCTCTTTTCGTTTCATCCATTTGAGGTTGCCATTGTTTATCTACACCCCAGTTTTCTACCAAATCTTCAAGATTTGACCAGAATCCCACTGCCAGGCCTGCAGCATACGCAGCACCAAGTGCGGTGGTTTCAATCATTTCGGGTCTTATTACAGGTACTTTAAGCATGTCAGACTGAAACTGCATGAGCATCTCGTTGACCACCATACCTCCATCAACTCTCAACGAAGAAAGCGAAAGTCCGGCGTCTTTTTCCATCGCTTCCAATACATCAAGAGTCTGATAAGCAGTGGCTTCCAATACCGCTCTCGCAATGTGGCCCTTGTTGACAAATCGGGTAAGGCCTGCGATCACTCCTCGGGCTGAATTCTCCCAATAAGGTGCGTACAGACCGGAGAATGCCGGAACAAAATACGTTCCGCCATTATCCTCAACAGTTGCTGCCAGCCTCTGTACATCTGCTGAGTTTTTTATGATTCCGAGGTTGTCCCTGAGCCATTGAACCAAAGCCCCGGCAATAGCAACGGATCCTTCTAAGGCATAATGAACAGGCTGGTTTTCAAACTGGTAAGCAACAGTTGTCAAGAGTCCAAATTTCGAAGGGATGGGCTTCGGGCCTGTATTCAATAGCATAAAGCAACCGGTACCATAAGTGTTTTTAGCTTCCCCAGGTTTAAAGCAGGTTTGTCCAACCAATGCAGCCTGTTGGTCACCCAAAATTCCGGCAAGTGGTACTCCAGCTAATGGTTCTGACTTAATCTCTCCATATTTCATGCTGCTCGGTTTGATTTCGGGCAACATGGCTTTGGGGATGTTTAGTAAAGTGAGAATTTCATCGTCCCAGGTTTGGGTTTCAAGGTTCATGAGTTGGGTACGTGAAGCGTTGGTCACATCGGTAATGTGGAGGCCTCCGTTGATTCCTCCGGTCAGATGCCAGGCCACAAATGTATCCATGTTACCAAAAATCGCCGTACCATTTTCGGCATCTTCCCGCAAACTCTCCACATTTTCAAGCAGCCATTGAATTTTCAAACCACTGAAATAAGTGGCTAGAGGAAGACCGGTTTTATCACGAAACCATTGGCTTCCGGTGGTTCTTTCGAGTTCGTCGACACGTTTCCCTACACGGGTATCTTGCCACACGAGGGCATTGTAATAGGGCTTTCCTGTGCGGCGGTTCCAAACGACGGTGGTTTCCCTTTGGTTGGTGATACCACAAGCCAAAATATTCTCGATTTTGATCTGTTGTTTGATACGGGCGTTGGCAATTACTTCCTGGGTATTTCGCCAGATTTCCTCGGGGTTGTGTTCTACCCAGCCGGGCTGAGGAAAAATCTGCTCATGCTCTTTTTGAGCGACAGATATTATTTTTCCTTTTTTATCAAAAAAAATACAACGGGTACTGGTAGTCCCCTGGTCTATTGAGGCAATGTAATTCATTTTTTAAGGCTGAAATTTTAAAATTCTAAGTTAGTAGAAAGATGGTAATAAAAAGTTTATTGAAAAGAAAAAAGTTTTACCAAAAAAGACCTCTAACTGGGTTTTTTTATAAAATCCAACAATTGTTTTATGGTTAGGATTTTAATATTTTCCACAGAATTTAAGATTAAAAGGTCTTTATCGCCTGTTATTAAAATTTCAGATTCGGAATCTATTGCAAGATTAATTAAATAATCATCATTCAGGTCTCTACAAAAAGTATTTTTTGAATGTGAAATAAAAGAAGATGTATGATTTTCAAGGATATCGAACAACAAAATCACTCTATCTTTAGAAAGATAGTTCCGAATTTTTTCTTTTTCTAGAGTTGCTACAATTTCATCTATAAGTCCTTCACATACAATGAATTCTATATTTGTTGAATTTAATAATTCGAAAAAATCGTATGTAATAGATTTGCTTCCAATCGCAAGGCTTACCCAAATATTGGTATCAACTACGACTTTCATTTCGTTTTTTTCTGACTTCTTTTATTTCCGTTATTATTTCTTCAAGCGAAATTTCCGGGTCTGACTTGGGAAGACTCTCTAAAAGGGATTTTAGCTTAAATTGTAGCGATATATTTTGTGCTTTTTCTTCCACAGGAACAACAGTAACTTCAAACTCTTTTTGAGTAAAGTCCTTTGGCAACTCAATTGTAAGCAAACCATTCCGGGGTTTAAGAGTTTTCCTTATCGCATTCATTTTTAAATAATTTTAAACAAATCTAACAAAAATACTTCTATTTAGTATTTACACTTCTTATTATCAGCTTTTTGATAATAGTTTTTAAAGTTTTTAGCTTTGGGGTCCATGCAACCTTCAAGCTCAAGGAGTTCGACCTTTCTAAACTCTATCGCGTGGCTTTCACTCTGCAATGAAATACTTCCATGGCTGAGAGCCTGACCATCGGGCTTGATTTTTGGATCATATCCACTTACTACTCCGCCTCCTATTACCGGCTTTTCGTAGGTCATTACCAGCTCGTTATTTATAAAATGTCTGATTAAAGAATCTCCCAAAACCTCCACTTCGGCTCTTACCCATTGGTCACCATCAAATGTTTTTGAAGTAGAATTGATGCAGTGTCGGGTGTCAAATTTGTTTTCATAAGTTACGTGCGTTCCCGGTGTACAAAGGTTACAGTTGGTTCTGGGTTTGCCGTCTCCTTTTCCACCAAGCAGCTGTACCTCTATGGAAACCGGAAAATCCTGGTCTTTGAGCATAGTATTGGCAGGTTGACCATGAATCATGATGCCACTGTTTCGCCAGGCCCAATCTTCTCCGCCTTTGGCTTGCTCACCTACAAAACGGTACTCAACAGCTATTTTGTAATAAGAAAAATCACCTTTGTAAAACATGTGCCCATAGCGGTAGTTAAATGGGTCGTAAGCATCGGTATTGACCACTATTTTTTTGTCTTTTACCGAAAAAGTATTTCCGAAATTATCATTAAGATCATAATTTCTGATTTTTATATCCCAGTTTTTCAGGTCTTTGCCATTGAAGAGTTGCTTCCATTCTTTTGGGGGGGCTGTGATTTGACCAAATGAATTGGCGGTTATGAAAATAAACCAAAGGACTTTTTTCATTGATAAAAATTTAAGAATTGCCTAAAGCAAAAGGTTGAAAACTGTGCAATTTATTATAAAACTGCGATTTTGGGTTTTTTTGTAAGAAAATTTAATGCAAATTGAATTTTAGAAGCAATAGAATCGAATTATTTAATAATTTTAAAAATTAATATCGACCTTAATTGAAAATTGGATGAAACGACGCGAAGTTTTTTCGAGCCTGACCCTTGGTATTGTCGGTGCGGTTAGTCTCCCTTCCTGGGCAAATAACTGGACAGCCAAAAATCTTAAACCTGACAGTTTAGAACTTAACACTTCAGAGGAAGACCTCCTCGAGGCCATTTGTGAAGCAATAATTCCCGAAACCGATACTCCAGGTTCCAGAACATTACAAATACCCAAATTTGTAAAACTCATGGTGACAGATATGCATAAGGTGGCTGACCAGGACAAGTTTAAAAAGGGACTGGCAAAGGTAAACGAACTCTCAATTTCTCTTTTCGGAAAATCTTTTGAAGGTTCAAATACTCAGCAGAAGCTTCACTTATTGCAGGGCTTTGGGATGAGTTCTGACGAAAACCTGAGGTTTTTTATGGATGCCACCAAACGATATGCCGTGCGAGCGTATACTACTTCAGAATATTATCAGGTCAACATTGAGAAATTTGAATTTGCTCCTGCCCGTTATCATGGCTGTGTGCCTTTAAATCAGTAATTATGAACTTAATAAATAAAGAAAAAAGAACCTTTGATGCCATTGTGATTGGTTCGGGAATCAGTGGGGGATGGGCAGCGAAAGAGCTTACTGGTAAGGGCTTGAAAACCTTGGTTCTGGAAAGAGGAAAAGATGTGCCTCATATCACGGGATATCCTACCACACTCTATCAACCATGGGATTTTGAGCACAGAAACCAATTGCCCCTGGCCATAAGAGAAGAAAACCCGACTGTAAGTAAATGTTACGCTTTCTATGAAGGCACTGAGCAGTTTTTTGTAAAAGACAAAGAGCATCCTTATGTGCAGGAGAAACCATTTGACTGGATTCGGGGGTATCAGGTAGGTGGAAAGTCTCTCCTATGGGCACGACAAACTCAACGCTGGAGTAAATATGACTTTGAAGGGCCCACCCGCGATGGTTTTGCCGTGGAATGGCCTATTAGCTACGACGATTTAGCTCCATGGTATAGCTATGTAGAGAAGTTTGCCGGAATTTCGGGTAACAAAGACGGACTCGACCAACTGCCCGATGGGGAGTTTTTAGCTCCGCATGAGTTTAATTGTGTTGAGGATTATTTCAGTAAAAAAGTAGCTGAAAAATACAAAGGCAGCCGGCATGTAATCATGGGGAGATGTGCCCACCTTACTACCCCAAAGCAGATTCACTTCGATCAGGGTAGAGCTCAGTGCCAGCATCGCACTATCTGCGAGCGGGGCTGTCCTTATGGTGGATATTTCAGCAGCAATGCTTCCACCCTGCCGTGGGCCATGAAAACGGGAAAAATGTCACTCAGGCCGCATAGTGTGGTGCATAGTATCATTTATGATGATGCCAAACAAAAGGCAAGTGGCGTGAAAGTTATTGATGCCCTTACGGGAGAAATGACTGAGTTCTATGCAAAAATAATTTTTGTCAACGCTGCTGCCTTAAATTCTAACCTCATTTTGCTTAATTCTGTCTCTAATCGTTTCCCAAACGGTCTTGGAAATGATAGCGGGGTTTTGGGAAAATATGTAGCTTTCCATAATTACAGGGCAAGAGTATGGGGTGAATATGACGGATTTTTGGATAAAACCACCGAAGGAAACCGACCTAACAGCCCGTACATCCCCCGGTTCAGGAATGTCCTTAAGCAGGAAACCGACTTTTTGCGTGGCTATGCAGCGGGTTTTGGTGCGGGAAGAATGAGTCATAATAGCCAGGAAGGATTAGGTGAAACACTTAAAAATAATCTCCATAAAACTATCAATGATGGCTGGTATGTGGGCTCGCACATGATGGGTGAAACTATCCCGAAAGAAAGCAATTATGTAGCATTGGACAAAAACCTCAAGGATCCTTTTGGTATTCCTCAACTCAAAATATCCGTAGCCTATGATGACAACGATGATAAAATGGTGAAGGATTACATTGAGCAAATGACTGAAATGTTTGAAATGGCTGGCTTTAAGAATGTAAAATCGGCTGATAGTAAGCAGGCTGCCGGGCTCGATATTCATGAGATGGGAGGAGTACGTATGGGTAAAGACCCCCAAACTTCCATGTTAAACGCCTTCAACCAGCTGCATGCATGTAAAAATGTATTCGTGACTGACGGTGCCAGCATGACCTCAACCTCAACCCAAAACCCATCGCTCACCTATATGGCTCTTACGGCTCGTGCAGCAGACTATGCAGTGAAGGAGATGAAGAAGGGGAATTTGTAAGAATTAAAATATCTGTAATTGAATGCCTCGATTATAAATAATTGAGGCATTTTCTTTTATTTGGGTTATTTCACAATCTTCTCAATAACTGATTTCAATCCCCACCCCATATTTCACCGGTGAACCAAAATCCGGCTTCCCATTTTTCCAGGAAAAAGGTTGGATATTTACCTGTCTGTCCCATCCGGCACCTTTGTGGCGAGCGGAATGATAAATGATATAATTCTGATTCTTAATCTTAATAAATGAACAATGGCCGGGACTAGTCACATATTCATTACTTTCAAAAACAGGTTGAGACGCCTTTTTCCATTTTCCGGCATCTATTGGGTTTTTACCTTGCAACTCCAACATTCCCAGGCAATAATGATCTGACCAGCTGCCCGCTGCAGAATAAATCAGGAACAGATTTCCGTCTTTTTCAAGGATTTCCGGACCTTCATTAATAGTAGGAAGACCCTTGCCTGAGCCCCTTTTTTCCCATTCGTATTCCGGTTTTGAGAGCAGAATTCTTTCTGATTTTATTTTTGTTGGACTATCCATTTCGGCTATGTAGATGTTCTGCTGTACATTCACATCCCCGTCCCATCCACTCCAAACATAATACATCTTGCCATTAAAAATAAATGGAGACCCATCAATTGCCCACTTGTCAGATTTGTCAGTAAGTTTTCCCAAGTAAATGAAATTCGAATTGATAGATTCATTTTCAGAAGCTATTACGTGCATTCGGTGGTTGTCATTTTTGCCATCATCTGCTGCAACATATATATACCATCGATTGTCAAAATGATGGAGTTCGGGAGCCCATACTTCCTTTGAATAATTGGTGGTCTTTAGTGGTATCCAAAGGATTCTTTCTACTGCGTTTTTTAGTTCAGAAATTCTGTTTACTGATTTCAGAAAAATGGTATCTTTTCTAACATAACAATAGTGAAAAGTTTTACCTTCCCGTATAATCCATGGATCGGCACCATGTGATAGGATAGGGTTGGTAACTGTTTCAATGTCAAAGTTTTGTGCTTGTAAAGTACTCAAGTTCACAAAGAATATCAGAACAGAAAAGTATCTAATCATTATCTGTTTAAAATTTTTCTTACAAATTACTGACAATAAGAGTTTGAAAAGATAAGACAGTTGAAGTTTTTCTACTAAAGATTTAGAATATATTAAAATCCAGCAATTTTTCTTCTCTTAATTCTGATGACTGAAATTTGGAGTTTTTATTTTGAATAAATAATAGCTACTAATCAATTTCTCTAATCATACTAATTGGCATGGGATATTGGAGGCGTTTATTAAAAGCTGACCTCGATCTCCAGAATCCTAGACCTAACAGGAAATTCCCAATAGAGATTAATAAAATACTAATAATGAAATATTTATCAAGTTGTGTGTTGTAAAAATTTAACCCTCCAAATGAATCATGAAGCATAATTAAAATAACTCCCAATTTGATATAAATATGGTTTTTCTTGAGGTTATTTAAATATAAAATAAAGGTTGCTAGCAAAGCTTCTAATTCAGCCATAACAATAATCAAAATTGCCATTTCTGTATCGAGACTTCCATGATTATAAAATAAGTAAGCTAGTGAAAATGAAACTATCTGAGGACCTAATATTTTTAAATAATCTGATTTTGTCAAAAGCCGTATATCAGAGTGATGATGGTCCAGAATAAATAGAATTGTAATTTTTGAAAGTATGAAAAAGGCAGTTCCAAGTTTTAAGAAAAATAGATTATTATAATAAATAATTGTAGCCTGACCCAAAAAAACAAGTCCAAAATAAAGTTTGTATTTTGTATTTTGGTCAAAAACACCTTTTCGTTGAAAAGGCTTGACAAGAAAATAATTCAAAATAAGCAAAAGAAATACTTGAATTTCTTTTAAGTCTATTATTTGAAAAAAGGCTTTTAAAAAACAAAGCAATATGTAGTATACGAAAATTCGGGTATCTTGGTAAACAGTCAGTCTGCCTACACTTTTAAAATATTTTTTCATGGCTATTTTTAATAAAAAAAGAATATTAAAAATTGCTTAATTTGGAAATCAAACAACCTTAATTCTTTTGGTAATGCTTATTTTCTTATTTTTTAATAACCATAGTGATATTTCCTCTGCAAAGATTTGCAAAAATCTGCAATTTTTAAAGTTTTTGAGGGTCAATTACAGGTTTTTTTTTGCATTTTGAACGATAAAATTATCAAACGGTAGCATAATTAAATATTTTCGTGAAACACAGGTAAAAAAATGCAAACTTTTGCAAATTTGATGCTTAGAAATTTAAAACAGTTTTATTTTTTTGATACCATTAAGGTTGGATGAAATTGAGCCATTATTTTCTCAGACCATTGTATATTAGTTTTTACCTATTTAAAAAATCAGGAATTTGACGGAAGAAATATCAAAATTATGTGTCACCTGTGGAATGTGTTGTGATGGAAGCTTGTTTCGTCATGGGCACCTGTTTGATCAGGAAGATATAGATTTGGCAAAAGGATTGGGCCTGGAAGTTGTAGAAAATGAGGGCTTTAAAATGCCCTGCAAGTTTTTTGATGGAAAATGTTCCATTTGGACCTCTGAGAAACCAAAAATATGCGAAAAGTACTTTTGCAAACCCTTAAAAAGATATCTTAATGGCGATATTGATTTTGATGAAGCCAGTATAAAAGTGAAAAATCTTATTACTGTCAAAGAAAAAATGTTGATTGAATCTAGGCAATTTGAGGAGTTTAATGGCTTTACTCTCGTGCAAGTATGTGATAAATTGGACAATTGTAACCCTGAAAATCTTAAGAAATATGGGTTCCTTCATTTAATCAGGCTGGATTTGAACACCAAACTGAGGAATTTCTTTGATTAAATTCTCTATAAATAATTGAAAATAGATTCAGGACATTTTTCGCAATAGTTGTCCTTTTTAGAATCAGGTTTATCAATACTAAAAACCGACCTCTTTTTTTTACCGTAAATCACAGATTCTAAAAACGATTTCTTTGCAAATTCAACACTCAAAAACCAGTTGACAGAAGAGTTTGTTTCATGATTTTTGTATAATTCTTTACGAGAACTCCATAATCCTAATCCCAGTAAATAATTTCCGGCAATTATTAATGAATAGGTCAAAATAAAATAAGTATCGAATTTATGATGGAAGAAATTGAATCCTCCTATCGAGTCATGAAATAAAAGCAAAATCAATCCCAGTTTGATATATAGCTGATTTCTCAGATTATTTAAATATAAAATATAGGTCAAAAGTAATGCTCCTAATTGAGAGTATAAAATAACTAAAATCGAGGTGAAAGAGTCTAATTTTGAGTCGTTATATAACAGATAAGCCAATCCAAAGGATGCCACTTGTGGTCCGAGAATCTTCCAGTAATCTTGTCGGGTTTTGAATCCGATTTCTTTATGCTGATGGTCTAGAATCAATAAAATTATGATTTTCGATAAAATGTAAAAGACCATACCCAGCTTAAGAAACTCCGGTTTATTATAAAAAATAATGATTGATTGACCCAGAAACAAAAATGTAAAAAAGAAAAGAATCTTTTTATCGTATCCGGGTTGATTATTTTTTATAAAAGGTAAAACAAGAAGCAGATTCGATAAAAATAAAAATATCGTTTGAATTAAATAATTCTCAAGGTACTGTCCATAAATCTTTAAAATACTGAATATTAGATAAATGGCTAAAATAGAGTAACTTTTGTAAACTGATAAGTTTAGTAATTCATTTTTTAGGTTTTTCATGGTTATAATAATTGAAAACAGCTAAACCAGCATTATTGCTATTTCAAATTGAAAAATTGTTGATATTCAGGCTAATTGAAATATCGAATCTTTTAAAAGATATATTCTACCAAAAGGAAAATTCCTTTTTTATTGGTATAAAATTTCCAAAAAAAATCAGTTTGAATATTTTGGATGGAGAATTGTTTCTTCAGGCTATTTATTCATACAAATATGAGCAAAAATTATACCCTATAAATAATGATATTTTGTCTTTTTATTATACTATTTTGAAGATGAGGATTTTCTTTTTTAGTGATTTTTTTTAAAATATAATATTTAGAAAACTTTAGGGTTAGATAATTGTCCGTAAAATGGATACTTGAATGTTATATTTCTGCTCTTAGGTAAGTTTAAAGAGCAAAAAAATTAGCAAAATAGCCAATCCAAAGCTTTAGGAAACTCCTGCCCCCACCGTTTTTCATTGTGTTGCCCTTCGGGGTCAAGTTCAGCTTTGATTTGTATTTTATTAGATTCAAAGCCTTGACCTTCAATGGTTTCTTTTAGTTTTTCTATATTGGGAAGCATACTTTCGCTTTCTTTTCCTCCACCATAAAGGTATATTTTGGTATCTAGTGGATTAAAAAATTCTACGGCATCAAAGTATATTTTTGGTGAAGTCCACAACGAAGGTGAAAATACCATCAAGCGACCGATGGCCTCAGGATACATCATGCCCGTATAAATACTGATCAATCCACCCATTGAGCTGCCACCAATGCCCGTAAACTGTCTTTCAGGACGTGTACGGTAATGGTTATCAATATGTTGTTTCAGGGTTCTGACTATAAATGTAGCATAACGCATGCCCTGGCCTTTAACTTCATTTTTGTAGGGTGAAAACTCCACCTGACGGTCTTCTTCACCATGGTTTATAGCCACTATAATCACATCAGTTTTATCCTGTTTTTTCAACAAAGACAATCGCTTGTCGATTTCCCAATTGCCGTAAACCGACCCCTCGCCAAACAGGTTCTGGGCGTCATGCATGTACACCACCGGATATTTTTTTTCAGGATTTTTGTAATAATCGGCAGGTAGAATCACACTGATTACCCTGTGTTTTTTAAGCTGGGGGATTTCAATTTCAAATGATTCCACCAGAGGCATAAATTCTGAAAAATAAGGTGTAAACCCATTTTTACGCCACAAAGGCACATGGTCAATGTTGGGTTCGAAGGTAGGCAAAAACGTACGGTTTTTGCTGGTATTACCAAAAATATCCAACTCTACATGGTCCCAGCCACCTTTGGTGTATTTATACTGCAAAGATTGGTCAAATGTAAAATCTTTTTCGAGTTCCAGCCGATATTTTCCTTCTCCTACTTTATGCATTAAGAAACGCTCATCGCGGGGATTCCAGTTGCAGAAATCTCCCGAAATAAATACCGGACGGTCGTCGTTTGCGATGGTTTTAAGTTCTAAATACATTCTTCCTCGTTCAGGTCCTCTTATTTTTTACTTTTTTGGTTTACAAAAATAAGGCTATTGTACCCTGACGGCAATATTAAGGTCTATGTATCAGAAGTATTATTGGAAATATTATATTTAAAAAAGAATTTATCTTGATAAAATACAAAAGTAGTGTAGATAATCTCAAATTTTGGGTTTGTTTAGCTTCACAAAATTAAGTTTGCTTTGATTCAAAAGGATTTCAATTAATCGGTAAAAAAATACCGTTTAACGATATTTTTGTCCACACCACCGATTTCAGTTACTATTGACCTGTTTTCAATAATAATTTTGACAAAAAATAAAAAACGATATGAGAAAGCATAGAAGAACTTCGTCTGTAATTTGGTCGGTTATTTTAATTGCCTTGGGTGGAATTTTCCTCATGGACAACTTTGAAATGTTAAATTTTCACATTCCTGAACATTGGTTGAGCTGGAAATTAATTTTCGTTTTTATTGCAATCAACCATTTAGCTAAAGGCAAAATTTTTGGAAGTATTTTCTGGGGATTTGTAGCCTATGTGTTGTATTTTCCGGTCTTTTTAGATCAACTTTCAGTAAATTCGATCATCGATTTGTGGCCACTACTTTTGATTGGAATCGGACTGGATATGATTGCCAGAAAATACCGATCAGACTCAGATGAGTGTTATTGATAAAAAAAACCATAATTTGCCGGTAAGGGGTGGAGCATTGTAATTGCCTGATGATGAGTATTTTTGGTTGGCATTTTCAGTAGATTACTATTTCTGAACAGAACAGATAAAGGAAGGTATAGGAATTTTATCCACTCCAGGTCTGTCCACCTGCCTCTTTTAGGATTCTCTGCGGCCTAATTTTTCAAAGCATCAAACAAAATTTCAATGGGGTGCAAAGCTTTCCTTTGGGTGCCATCATGAATCTGGTGGCGACAGCTGGTTCCGGGAGCAGCTATTATCACATCATCGGGTTGTTGACGCACTGTAGGAAAAAGTACCATTTCGCCTATTTTCATTGATAAGTCATAATGTTCTTTTTCGTAGCCAAAAGATCCCGCCATGCCACAACACCCACTCGGAATCAGCTGTACTTCGTAGCCTTTAGGCAGGCTCAGCATTTTTTTGGTTGGTACTACTGAGGCCACAGATTTTTGCTGGCAATGTCCATGGAGTTTTATGAGTTTTTTTTCAGTCTTAAAAAGGCTTAGATCTATGCGTTTTTGATCGGACTCACGGACGATAAATTCGTCAAACATCAATACATTTTTCGACAATTCTACAGCTTTTTGAGCCAAAGTATGGGTAACCAACTCAGGGTATTCATCTCGGAAAGTCAGAATGGCACTGGGCTCTATTCCTACCAGTGGGGTTGATTCAGAAATGATTTCAGCCAAAAGAGCCACATTTTGATCGGCAAGATTTTTGGCCTGATCAAGCATGCCTTTTGAAAGGTATGAACGCCCCGAATCCACATGTTGAGGTACATGAATTTCGTAACCTAGTTTCAGCAACAAATCCACAGCTTTCTGGCCGATAGGCAGGTCATTATAGTTAGTAAATTCATCAATAAACAGGTAAACTTTTTTATCTGATTTTCCCGCAACTGTTCCGTGGTTTTTCCTGAACCAGGCCTTCAAAGTGTCGCTATGCAAAAGCGGCATGCTACGATCAGGATGGAAACCAACTACCTTATTGGAAATTTTTCTTAATGGTTTGTTTTTGAAAATAAAATTATAAGCCCAGGGTACAGTAGCCACAAAACGATTGAGTTTTGGATAGTTTCCTATTAGCCACGACCTCAAAGGCACACCATTCGTTTTTTGATATTGATACAGAAACTCCATTTTGAGTTTAGCCATGTCAACATTCGACGGGCATTCAGACTTGCAGGCTTTACATACCAAACATAGATCCAAAACTTCTTTAATTTCTTTAGAATCAAATCGATTGAGGTTGTCTGACTGTGTCAATGTTTCTCTCAAAATGTTTGCCCTGGCCCGTGTAGTGTCTTTTTCGCTTTTGGTGGCCATATAACTGGGGCACATTGTACCTCCACTTAAGTGAGATTTCCGGCAATCGCCTGAGCCATTACACTGCTCGGCATGTTGCAAAATATCCTGATCTTTAAACCTGAACATAGTTTTGAATTCAGGAGTTTTCTGTCCCGGTGTATATCTCAAAAACTCATCCATTGGTGGTGTATCCACTATTTTATGAGCATTGAAAATATTCTGTGGATCCCAAATTTTTTTGAGTTCTTTTATGAGTTGATAGTTTTTTTCGCCAATCTGTTGACGGATAAACTCACCCCTCAGACGACCATCACCGTGCTCACCCGAAAGCGAGCCTTTGTATTTTTTTACCAAAGTAGAAATCTCCTCTGCAATCATTCTGAATTGTGCCTTTCCCTCATGGGTTTTCAGATTGATAATGGGTCGCAAATGAAGCTCCCCAGTACTTGCATGAGCATAATGCACGCTGTACATGCCGTTTTTGCCTAGAATCTCATTAAACTCCCTGATGAAATCAGGTAAGTCGTTGACATCAACTGCAGTATCTTCAATTACAGCTACTGCTTTTTCATCGCCGGGAAGGTTGGATAATAAGCCCAGTCCGGCCTTTCGGAGCGTCCATACTTTTTTAATATCGTCGCCAAAAAGCACAGGAAAATGGTATCCCAAGCCTGCCGTACGCATTTCTGCTTCCATTTCGGCAGCAAGTTTTTCTACTTCTTCCCTGGAATCCCTCGAAATCTCAACACACAACAATGCCCCGGGGTCACCTTTTACAAAAAACCTGTTGGCCATTTGTTGCTTGTTGGCTTTAGTACATTCCAAAATATAGTGATCCATCAATTCAACGGCACTAGGCTGATACTTTAGGGCTATCAGATTGGCCCTCAAAGATTCATCTATGCTATTGCAATGCACTGCTACCACGCCTTGATGAGCCGGAGGCAATGAATTTACATGAAGTTTAAGTTCAGTTATAAAAATAAGAGTACCTTCTGAGCCGGCAATCAGCTTACAAAAATTAAAGCTTTCCTTAGATTCCGGATTAAAAACTTCAGTTTCGAGCAACTCATCAATGGCATAGCCGGTATTTCTTCTGGGGATGCTTCTTTTAGGAAACTCCTTTCTGATTTCTGTCTGATTTTCCGGGTCAGTTAGGATATCATTTGTAAACAAATACAACCTTTCTTCGAGGCTTAAGTCGCTGTCTTTCTTATTTTTATATTCCGAAATTCTATTTTCAAATTCTTCTTTTGTGATATCAGAAAATGTAACAAAACTGCCATCACTGAGGTATCCGCTCACTTGCATCAGGTGGTCACGGGCACTACCATAAATCACCGAATTGGAGCCACAGGAATTATTGCCCACCATGCCACCCACCATTGCACGGTTAGCGGTTGAGGTCTCGGGACCGAAGAACAGACCGTGTTTTTTTAAGGTCATATTCAGCTCATCTCTTACTACTCCCGGCTGTAGTCTTACCCAGGATTGAGTTTGATTTATTTCAATGATTTCGTTGTATGTTCTGGAAATATCAACAATAATTCCGTTTCCAACTACCTGTCCGGCCAAAGAAGTTCCTGCAGCCCTTGGGATAAGCGTTACTTTGTTTTTTTTGGCAAAGTCAATAAGGCTTTCTATGTCTTGATTATTTTTTGGGAAAGCCACCGCAACGGGCATTTCGCGGTAAGCCGAAGCATCAGTGGCATATAAGGTTTTCATCACTTTACTGTCATGAAATTCCCCTTCAAATTTTCCTTTCAGGTCTTCCAGATTCATTACGGATTCTACGCTATTTGATAATTTTTACAAAGATAGTCTATGTGCAAAATAATATTCTTAAAAATATCTTATTTGCCATCAAAATCGCCCCTATAAGTGTCAAAATGACATTTTTTAATTTAAAAAACATCAATTTCTTTTCTTTTTTTATTTGGACTTTAGAAATTTCTTTTTGTAGTTTTGTGAGTTGGTTCTTCAAATCATTCAATATAAAATTTGAATGGTTAAAGTTTTGAATCGACAGACCAAATTACTTTAATAATTTTTAAACAATTAACCTATGATGAACAAATTCTACCTTAGGGGTCGGAATGTTTCCGGCTTTGGGTTAGACTTTAAACAAAGCACAAGCTTGTTTTCTGTTCTTTTCTCACTGTTTTTATCTGTTTCAGTTTTTGCCCAGGATCTGAATGTTTCCGGTAAAGTTACTGATGGTTCAGGTTCTGGTCTTCCAGGAGCTACCGTTCAAGTAAAAGGTACCAACAAAGGAACTTCCACAGATGTTGATGGTAACTACAAACTTGCCGGCGTAGCCTCCAATGCTACTTTGGTGATTAGTTCAGTTGGTATGGCTACTCAAGAATTAGCCGTTGACGGTCGCACAGTTATCAATGTATCTTTGAAAGATGACGCTGCTCTACTTGAAGAAGTGGTTGTAGTGGGTTATGGTACTCAAAAAGTGAAAGATGCAACCGGTGCAATTGCATCAATTGGGTCTAAAGACTTTAACAAAGGTATCATCAATTCACCTGACCAAATGTTGGCAGGTCGTGTTGCCGGTGTACAGGTTACTCCTAACTCTGGTGATCCGGGTGCTGGGGTTAACATTACGATTCGAGGTACTGCATCATTGAGAGGTAATAACACTCCATTGTATGTGGTTGATGGTGTTCCATTAGATGGTGGAAATGTTACTCCAACAAATGGTGGAAACGGTGGTGTAGGATCAGTAGCACCAAGGAATCCATTAAACTTCCTTAACCCTGCTGATATCGAGAATATCTCGATTTTGAAAGATGCCTCTGCTGCAGCTATTTATGGTTCAAGAGGTGCAAATGGTGTAGTTTTGATAACTACAAAAAGAGGAAAAAGTGGAGCTGGAACTTTCAACTTCTCGGCTAACACTGCAGTTTCTACTCCGGCACAGAAGTATCAAATGCTTGATAAAACAGAATTCTTGGCTCAGTTAGGAAAAGCAGGACTTGATTTATCTTCAAAATTAAATAATGGAGGTAATGACAATGACTGGCAAAAAGAGATTTATCGTACTGGTATCACTCAAAGTTACAACATGAGCTTTGGTGGTGGTTCTGATAAAACTTCTTATTATTTCTCTTTGGCTTATCAGGATCAACAGGGAATTATCAAAAATTCTTCTCAGAACAGATTGCAAGGAAGAATTAATGCTTCGCACAAATTATTTGATAATAAAGTAGTAGTTGGTGTTAATTTAACAACAGCTAACATTAATGACGAATATGCCCCTATTTCAGGAGATATCGGTTATGAAGGTAACCTGGTAGCCAGAGCGATCTCTACCAATCCTACTTTTCCAATATTGAATCCTGATGGAAGTTACTATACAACTGGTACAGTTTCATTCCGTAATCCTGTTTCAATGTTGAACCAAATAAACATTTATGGTCCTACCAATCGTACTATGTTTAACCCATATGCTACCTGGAATATCATTAAAGGCTTAACTTACAAAGTAAGCTTCGGTATGGACAATTCTACATCAACTTTGAACAGAAGTATTGATGTTGGTACTCCTGGTTTTAACAATACTACTAATGGTGGAAAAGGTTTTGCAAGCATAGTAAACCTTAATAAAGTAGGTACTACCCTGGAACACACTTTAAATTATATCAAAACTTTTGGAAAATCGAATCTTGATTTATTGGGAGGTTTTGCTTATTACAAATATGAGAATGTTGGAAGTGGTTTAGATGCTAACTTCTTTATTGCACCTGCAGGTTTTCCTTTACTTAATAACCTTGGATTTGTAGACAATACTGGTTCAAATAAGGCTTACAGTGGTGGTTCATATAAAAACTTGTCTGAATTGCAATCATTCTTTGGAAGAGCTCAGTATAATTTTGCTGACAAATATTACCTTACAGCTACTGTACGTGCTGATGGTTCCTCAAAATTTGGTGCCAACAACAAATATGGTATTTTCCCTGCATTTAATGGTGCGTGGAGAATTGCCGGCGAAGAATTCTTCAAAAAAGGTGGTTTGGTTAGCGATTTGAAATTGAGAGCTGGTTGGGGTGTAACAGGAAACTCTGAAGGTTTCCCTGCTAACCAAACAATCAATACATATGTACCTGATGGTAACGGTGGTATCAGAAAAGAAAACGTTGCTAACCCTGATTTGAAATGGGAAAGTACTGTATCTTCAAACATCGGACTTGACTGGGCTATGTTATCAGGTCGTTTGTCTGGATCATTTGATTATTTCCAGAAATCAACAAAAGATTTGTTATTTGCACTTCCTGCAATGCAGCCTGATGTTGCGACAACAAGCTGGAGCAATATTGATGCTGATATTCGTAATCAAGGTCTTGAGGTTTTGGTAAATTATGATGTTTTATCTGGTAAGAAGTTGAGTTGGGATATTAGCCTGAATTCAACTTTCCTTAAAAACGAGGTTAAATCATTGGCAATTACTACTGCTAGAACTGGAGCTATTTATGGTCAAGGTCTTTCAGGTGCATTTGCTCAGCCAATTACAGTTGGATATCCTTTATATTCATTCTTTGTTCCTGAGTTTTTAGGATATGATGACAAAGGATTAACCAAATTAGGACAAACTAAAAACTTTGGAAGTCCGTTCCCTAAAGCTATTTGGGGTTTAACCAATAATTTTGCTTATGGCAATTGGTTTGCAAGCATATTTGTTAACGGTCAAAAAGGAGGCTATGTTTTGAATAACACAGCTTTAGCTCTGATGGGTGCTCCTGCAATTAAACAAGGTAATAACAGTGATTCAAGATGGATGGATGCAAAACAGTCTTATTCTGATGGTCTTACTGTTTCAAGTAAGTATGTTGAAAAATCTGACTTTGTTAGATTGAGTAACCTTGTAATCGGATATAATTTCAAAGTTAAAAGTAATTATATCAATAGCTTAGGTTTGAGTTTGACTGGTCAAAACTTGTTGTTGTTAACTAAATACAAAGGACTTGACCCTGAAATTACCAACCCTTCAGCTTCAATGGATGGTATTCCATCTAATGGTATCGATTATATATCATATCCTAAAAACAAAACATTTAGCCTTGGATTAAATGTTGGATTTTAATTTTTGAAATTTTAAATTGAGAAAACAATGAATACAAATAAATTAAGAAATAAAGTTAGACCTGCCCTATTTATTGGCGTGTTGAGCTTTGCATCTTTCAGTTGTACAAATCTGGAAGATGTCGCTCTTGATAAACTTGATAAATCAGGTGCATCAGCATCCGCCCAGTTAACTTCTGCTTTTAACCAATTAGGAGCATTTACTGATCAGGCAAATATTTACGCTTTGCAAGAGCATTCTACTGACGAAATGCAAGGACCAACCCGTGGAACTGACTGGGATGATGCCGGTAGATGGAGAAATATACATACACATACATGGAATGGACAAAGTTCTGATGTCGTTGGAGCATGGGATGGATTAAACAGAGGTCATGCTCTTGCTAACGAAGTAGTTTTTGCAAGTGGTGTTGATAAGGCCAGCTTAGCTCAAGCCCTTTTCATACGTTCTTTCTATGTTTTCCATATCATGGATTTATTTGGACAAGTACCATTTAAGGATAATTCTGGTGGAACTATTGAAAACAAAGTGTTATCTCGCAAAGAAGCTGCTGCAAAAATTATTGCTGATTTAACTGCTGCTTTACCTGATTTACCGGCTGCTACTACTACCAATACAGGTAGAGGTACAAAAGCTGCTGCTCAGGCTCTTATAGCTAAAGTTCAGTTGAATATGGGTGTATATAATGCTGACCCTAAAACTCCAGGTACTATTGTTGCTCCTACGGCAGCTGAGTTGGATGCTGTAATTGCCAATTGTGATGCTATCATCAATTCTGGTACTTATAAATTGACTCCAAATTATTTTGATAACTTCTCACCTCAGAATACTGAGAAATCAACTGAATTGATTTTTGCAATCGCAAGTACTACTGGTCAAAGTTTAAATGCCGGTTCTTCAGTAAGAAACCGTTATTATATGACTACTCACTATAACCAAAACCCTTCAGGTTGGAATGGTTTCACTACTCTTTCTGATTTCTATAACAGCTTTGAAGAAGGCGATTCAAGAAAAGGTGGAAGTGTGATTGATGCTTCAGCTTCAGGTTTAAGATATGGTTGGTTAGCAGGAATTCAGTATGATAAAGACGGAAAAGTATTAACTGACCGTCAGGGAAGTCCACTTAACTTTACTGCCGATTGTAGCTTGGCAACAGCGGGAGAAAAAGAAGGTATCAGAGGTATTAAATATGCACCAGATTTTGGTAACGTTGATGCCCCTGGTAATGACTACGTGTTCTTCCGTTATGCTGATGTAGTAATGATGAAAGCAGAAGCTCTCTTTCGTAAAAATGACAAGCCGGGTGCTCTTGCTTTGGTTAATCAGGTAAGAACTACCAGAGGAGCTAAAGCATTAACTGACCTTACTGATGCTGCCTTGTTGGCTGAAAGAGGTCGTGAGTTTTACTGGGAAGGATGGAGAAGAAATGACCAGATCAGATTTGGTAAATTCAACGATCCTGTAGTAAACAGATCAGCCAAATCAGATGGCTATAGAGTATTGTATCCGATTCCTCAAAAAGAAATCGAGATCAATCCTAACCTTAAGCAAAACGCTGGATACTAAGATTTTTTTTGTATCTAAAAATAATAATAGAAACACCTCATTCTAAATAAGAGTGAGGTGTTTTTTTCAACTTCCATTTAAATTTTGGTTTGGATTCAATTTGTTTGGTTATATCTAAATCTTATTGTTCGGATTTTTGTTGATGATTAAGAGACTTTAGAGTTTTCGGAATACATTTAACTATTATAATACTTTCCCTATGAAATTACTTTACTATTTTTTGCCATTTCTATTTCTTTTTTCTTCTTGTGAGAAAGACATTGATGTGAATAAGCAATTTGAGCTTACTAAAGATAAACAGACAAGATTTATTCTTTCGGTTGAGGGAAAAGACTTTTATGAAGAGGATGCTGTTTTCAGTGGCCATCTTGAAGCAAAAGAGAATTATTTTGTGATGAATTTTTTAAACCAGAATGGGGGAAATTTCATATTGAACCTAAGTGGAAATGGTTGGTATAACGAGAAATTTATCGAAGGAAGAATTTATGGAGCAGCTTCTTCTAATCTGATGTTTGGAAGAGTAGTTGATGCAAAAATCAATAAAGGGGAAGGATACCTTTTTTCTTCCGGAAAAATTGAACCACTTTCAGTATCTAAATCAAAGTTGATTTTTAAATTAACAGGAGAGGCCAAAAAGTACCCTAATGTTTCTGAAACAGACCCCTCATATTCCATTGAAGGATTAATTATTTCTAAAAATCCGGAATTTCAAGAGTTTTCGATAACAAATTCAAAATGAATTGTCTTTGGAAAGGGAAAGTTTTTGTTTTTTTTGTAGCAATATTTTTTGCCCAAAATACTTTCTCTCAAGAAAATAAATTGATTTTTAATATAACTGGTGTGGTTCGTGATTCCTACTCAGGAAAACCACTTGCAGGTGTAAATATTTCAGTGAATTCGAAAAAAAATTTGGGTTCATCCACTGATTCGTCAGGAAGATTTCATCTGTTTTTCCCTAAAGGAAACTATTCTTTCAGATTTTCTTCAATTGGTTATAGTCTTCAGAATTTTGAAATTACAATAGAAAAAGATACGACTTTGGACATCAGGTTGAAAGATGAATCAAAGCAATTGGACGAGGTGGTTATTTCAGCGACATCCAATACCCAATTGACCCGATCACCCTCAATAGGAGTCACTTATCTCAATATAAAAGGCATTAAAAAATTACCAGCCATGCTGGGAGAGGTTGATTTACTTCGTAGTATTCAGACGCTCCCGGGCGTGTCGTCGGTGGGAGAAGGTGCCAATGGCATCAATATCCGTGGAGGTAATGTGGATCAGAATTTTGTTCTGGTTGATGAAGCCCCAATTTTCAACCCCACCCATTTATTTGGGCTTTTCTCGGTTTTGACTACAGATGCAATCCGGAATCTGGAATTATACAAAGGCGGAATCCCAGCCAGGTTTGGTGGCAGAGTGGCTTCGGTTTTAGACATAAAAATGATAGAAGCGAATACTGACAGCATTTCATTTCAGGGTGGTATAGGGCCGATCTCCAATAAATTTTTGGCTGAAATCCCGCTCATTAAAAACAAACTATCTCTGCTTTCAGCTTCCCGGTTTTCATTTAATGATTTTTGGTTCAGAATTTTTGCTCCTGTAAAAATGAAGAATACCAGAGCCAACTTTCTTGATTTGACCAATAAACTTTTCTTTAAAATTAACTCCAGGAACAGCCTTTCGGTATCCACTTATTTTAGCAAAGATTATTACAGAATGGACTCCCTTTTCAGCTTGAGAGGGGTGATTGCAAAGCAAACTGCATTTAATTATGGACAGAACAACATTTCATTAAAATGGAATAAATATGTTTCTGAAAAATTGAATTTTGAACTTTCAACGGTACATAGTTTATATAAAACCAGAACCCAGTCGCCAGATTCGGTAAATGCTTTTGTGCTTGATAATTATATAAAGTATCAGGGAGTAAAATTTATGGTCGGAATAAGTCCTGGCAAAAATCAGATCATCAATGCAGGAATCAATGCGGTTTTTTATGAAATTATGCCCGGTGAATTAAATAAAGAAATTGAATCGGCTGTAAATCCACTCCTTTTGGATAAAGAAAAAGCTGCTGAGCTTTCGGCTTTTTTGGAGGAAGAATGGACGCTTTCGCCTCGATTAGCCGTAAGATTAGGCGTAAGAGGTGTTGAATACAGGCTTTTGGGACCAGCCAAAGTAAGAGAATATTCTGCCGATTTTCAGCCATCTAACAACACATTGCTTTCTGTAAATACTTTAAATGGAACGGTAAACAGATTTTTTAATTTTGAACCACGGGCTTCGGTAAAAATTCAATTGAGTGAAAATGAGAACCTTAAGATAGGCTATAACCGAATGGGGCAATTTTTGCAATTGATTTCGAATAATACCACTCCACTTCCTACTGCCCGTTGGAAACTATCAGACAACAATATAAAACCGCAAATCAGCAATTTCATCTCTGCCGGTTATTTCAGAGAATTGTCCAACGGAATATGGGAGGCCTCGGCAGAAATGTATTTCCGACATACAAAAAATGTATTTGATTATGTTTCAGGAGCCGATTTGCAGCTGAATCCTGCCATAGAAACGCAGCTGGTTGCCGGTAAGGCCCGCTCGTATGGATTGGAATTGATGTTTACCAAAAGACGTGGCAGAAATACCGGTTGGTTGGGATATACTTATTCCAGAACATTTCAAAAATCCTATAATGGTAGCTTTGGAAATGATTGGTACCCATCATTTTATGATCGGCCACATGCTCTAAATTTTACATTGAATACCGTTTCCAATGAGCACAATGCCGTAGGATTGGTTTTTACTGTCAATTCAGGTAGACCTTTTACCTCACCAACAGGCACTTATGTTTTAAATCAACAGTCATTTCCTTTGTATAGCAAAAGAAATAATGACCGTTTGCCGGTATATCACAGGCTGGATTTTTCCTGGACCATTACAAATCCCGGAATGAAAGTTCGAAGATATGAGGACAATTGGGTTTTTGCGGTGTATAATCTTTACGGAAGAAAAAATGTGTATTCCATTTATTTTAAAAATGCCGACGCAGGCATAAAAGCATATTCATTGGGCGTTTTTTCGGCTCCAATAATTTCATTAACTTATAATTTTAAGTTTTAAATATTTGAAAGTGAGGATATTAGGTATTGCATTTTTCTTGTTATTTTTATTTGGCTGTGAAGAAGAGTTGAGAGACTTTCGTCAGGCCGAACAAGAAACTTTTGTGACTATCGAAGCCACTTTTTCCAATATCGAACAATTCCACAAAATATATCTGAACGAATCTTCTCCATATATTTCTGGTGATACTTCTCCAAAAGCCATTTCAGGAGCAGAAATCCAAATCGTCGATAGCCTGGGTGGGGAATTTACTTTTTCAGAGATTGGTGAAGGGGTGTATCAGTCAGATCTGAAAGTCGGTGCCAAACAAGGGCATTCTTACAGGCTGGGTATTAAGCTCAAAAACGGAAAACGATATGAGTCTGACTTTCAGGAACTTTTGCCTCCGCCCGTAATTGGTGATATAATGGATGAATTTGTTTTGAGAAATAATTTTCCAGAAAACAATGCCCAGAGATACGGATTCAATGTCACTGTTGATTTTGAAGATAACAAGAGAACCGGGCAATATTACCAATGGGACTGGATTCATTATGAAAGGGTTATGTTTTGTGCCTCCTGCAACAATGGATATGATTACGGGAAAAGTGATTGCAGTAGAACTGACGAAAATCTTCCCTATTATGAAAAATACAATTCAGATCGGCCTATAAATTACCGGTGTGGGAACAACTGCTTTGATATATCAAGGCCACCACAGTTTGTTTTGTTTGCGGATAATCTTCTGAATGGTCAAAAAATCAATGATTTTCCTGTTGCAAAAATACCTTATGATGGTGCCACAGATTATTATTTTGAACTGGAAATGAGAACCATTCAACCTGAGGTATTCAATTACCTCAATCAGTTGAAAGAAACTACTCAGTCAAACGGAAGTTTGTTTGACATTCCGGCCAATACTCCGTTCAGTCCAAATATCAGATGTGTTACAGAAACCAGGGATAAAGTATTGGGTGTGTTTTCGGTTTTTGGTGCCCAAAAAAAACTAATATACATCAAACGAAACAATTTACCCTCTGACGTAAGGCCGATTTTTCCAATATATCTGGGGCGAGAAGCAATGGCACCTCCGGGTTCTTCGATTTTGCCAACGGTACCTTGCAAAGAAGCCAAATATAGAACCAAACAAGAGCCTGAAAACTGGCACGATTGAAGACATAATACCTAAAAAGACATTATTTTTGTAAATAATTAATTGAAAATAAAGACTCAAAATATTACAATTTTACCTTTGTCTGGCTTGAAATCAGCCATAATAATTTTGTTGGTTATTTCCACAACTTTTTCATGCAATTTTTTCGAAAAACCATTGTTTATTGCACTTGAATCCAATCAAACCTATATAGATTTCAATAACTCACTCAAAGAAACAGAGACCGAAAACGTACTCTCGTACGAATATTTCTATAATGGTGGGGGAGTAGGTGCCAGTGATTTTAACAATGACGGATTGGTAGATTTGTTTTTTACCGGAAACCAGGTCGGGAATGAATTGTATCTGAATAAAGGTGAGTTGAAATTTGAAAAAATTACAAAAAAAGCAGGAGTATCGAAACCCAACGGTGCCTGGGCGACCGGTGTGAGTGTAGTGGATATCAATGCCGATGGCTGGCTCGATATTTATGTTTGTTATTCAGGTTTGAGAGGTGATCTATTGCGAAAAAATCAACTTTTCATCAACAAAGGTTTACAAAATGTTTCCCCTGAGTTTACCGAACAAGCCGAGGCTTACGGTCTGGCAGACAGCGGTTATTCTTCTCAGGCTATTTTTTTGGATTATGACCGCGACGGTGATCTTGACTGCTTTTTAGTAAACCACAATCTGGCAGGATACGAACGAAAAGAGGCCCATGTAATGCGTGCCGCTTATGACTATAATGCCGGTGACAAGCTTTTCCGCAATAACGGCAATAATACATTTACCGATGTTACCCTTCTGGCAGGCATAAAAGCCAATCCCTTGGGTTTCGGACTCGGAGTGACTTTTTCTGATATCAATAATGATGGATATCCGGATATTTTTGTGGCCAATGATTTTGTAGAAGACGACTATCTGTACATCAACCAGCAAAATGGCACTTTCAAGGATCAGATGAGGGGAAATCTTGAACACACTTCATATTCTTCAATGGGTGTCGATATCGCCGATATCAATAATGACCTTTTGCCCGATATCCTGACCACTGATATGCTGCCAGAGGACAATGCCCGACAGAAGCTACTTGTTTGGCCCGACAACTGGAACGTTTATCAGGCACAGCTTAATAATGGTTTTTGGCATGGAAATATGCGTAATATGCTGCAAATCAACAATGGAAACGGGACTTTCAGTGAGATTGGTCAACTAGCCGGTATATCCAATACCGACTGGAGCTGGGCCGGATTGATTCAGGATTTTGATTTGGATAAAAATAAAGATATTTTCGTGAGCAATGGTATCGGTCGAGATTTTACCAATATCGATTTTATAAAATATTCCAGCGAAATACACCGTCCCACGGGAAAGCTTTTGGAAGAATTGAAGAAAATGACCGAAAGCAAAACGGGCAATTATATTTTCCGAAACAATGGAAATACTACTTTTTCAGATGCCAGAAAAGACTGGGGATTTGAAGATTTGACCATTTCAAACGGTGCCATCACGGCCGACCTTGACAATGACGGAGATTTCGAAATTATCACCAACAATCTAAATCAGGCTGCCAGAATCTATAAAAACAATCTTCAGGAAAATAAACCCGTCAATTTTGTAAAAATCAGATTGAAGGGGAATACAAAAAATACTTTTGGCGTAGGGGCTAAAGTAATTTTAAGAGAAAATGGCTCTCAGCAAGTGTTGGAATTTAACCCTGCAAGAGGTTATCTTTCAAGTAGTTATTCTGATTTGGTTATTGGTTGTGGAGAAAAAAATCCAACAATAGAAGTCATTTGGCCCAATGGAAATATTAAAACTTACAACCTTAAAATCAATCAGTTAAACCTCGTTGAAGAGAATTTAGGGCAAAATGCGAAAATGCCTGACTCACAACAAAATACGATTTTTGAGTATGATTCTACCTTACTCAACTTTAAAGTAGAAACAGGATATCATAATGATTTCGAAAAGCAGCTTTTGATTCCACAACACTATTCATATTTTGGGCCAAAACTATGTAAATCAGACGTAAATCTTGATGGATATGAAGACCTGTTGGTGGCCGGAACGGAGTTTACACCATCTGCTTTATTTTTGGGAAGTAAAAAAGGTGACTTCCTGAAAAGCAACAATGTGTCTTTCGAAAAAGCCAATATTCAGGATATAAAAACTGCTGATTTTAACGGTGACCAATACCCTGACTTATATTTTGCAATAGGAGATTATTCAGAAACCAATCCCGATCTTCAGAATGATCAGATATGGCTTAACGATGGCAAAGGGGGTTTTAAGAAAAAAATTATTCTGAATGACGGGATCCATAACAGGACCGTAGAAATCGTTGATTTTGACAAAAATGGCAAGCCTGATGTGTTTTTGGGTGGGTTTGTGAAGCCATTTACCTATCCGGTTGCCCAACCTTCTATGGTGTATTTCAACAAAGGAAACGGTGTATTTGAAAGCAAAAAAGTGGCTTTTGAAGGTTTGGTAACGGCTTCAATAAAATTGGCTGATAATAAAATTCTGGTGGTAGGAGAATGGATGGCTCCAACCATTTTGGAATGGAACTCGGGAGAACTCAAGATAAACAACCAAGGAATTTCCGATAACCTTGAAGGCTGGTGGAATTGTGTAAAATCAGGTGACCTAGACGGAGATGGCGACCTGGATCTGGTGCTTGGAAACATCGGCAGGAATGTACAGTTTAAAGCTAGCCCCGAAGAACCGGCGGCTTTGGTTTTTAGTGATTTTGACCAAAATGGGCAAATTGACCCATTTATGGATTATTACATTCAAGGTTCAGCTTATCCACCTTATAGCAGAGATGAAGTTACTGATCAGATACCATTGCTCAGAAGAAAATTCCAAACCTATAAAAGCTTTTCAACGGCAGTTTTAAGTGATTTTTTTGAGAAAAAGCAGCTCGAAAGTGCCCAAAGGCAGCAGATCAAAGAAACAGAAACCTTGTTTCTCGAAAATCAAAACGGGAAATACATAATCCATAGATTGCCAATTGAGGCACAGTACAGTTCAGTGTTCGACATCTTGATTGAAGATTTTAACCATGACCATAAAAAAGATATTTTGCTGGTGGGAAATAACAGCAAAATGAGGCTCAGAATGGGCAAAATAGATGCTAATTTTGGTCAGATGTTTTTGCAAAAAAATAAATTTCAATTTGATTTTGTGGAACCTCTGAAATCAGGTGTTAAATTAAAAGGAGATGTAAAAAGTGTAGTAAAAATAGGAAACAGGATAATATTTGGAATAAACAACCGGAAAACGGAAGTCTATTCTTTGCGATAAATATTTTAACAAAATGAAAAAATACTTAATACTGTTAATTCTAATACCAGGAGCATTTTTGGGTTGCAAAAAGCAAAATCAGGATGCTCTTTTTGAACTTCTGGATTCCTCCGAAACAGGAATTAACTTCAGTAATGACATCAGGAACTCCGAAAATTTCAATATTTTCAACTATCGCAATTTCTACAATGGTGGCGGTGTAGCTGTGGGAGATATCAACAACGACAACCTGCCCGATGTGCTCCTGACCTCTAACATGGGCGAAAACAAACTTTTCCTTAATAAAGGCAACATGAAATTTGAGGACATCAGTCAAAAGGCCGGGATCACTCAAAAAGGCAAATGGAACACAGGCGTGGTCATGGTTGACATCAACCAGGACGGCTGGCTGGATATTTATATCTGCAATGCCGGAATCGACAAATTTAAAAACAAAGAGGGTAACGCACTGTTTATCAACAACAAAGATTTGACTTTTTCAGAAAAAGCCCGGGAATACGGCCTCGACGATAAAGGTTATACCACTCATGCTGCGTTTTTTGACTATGACATGGATGGCGACCTCGATTGTTATATTCTCAACAATAGCTTTATTCCGGTAAACACCCTCAACTATGACAACAACCGCGACCTTAGAGCCGAGGATTGGCCGGTGAAAGATTTCCTGAAAGGCGGTGGCGATAAACTGATGAAAAATGAAAATGGTAAGTTTGTCGATGTATCAAAAGAAGCCGGTATTTATGGAAGCCTTATCGGTTTTGGTTTGGGTGTAACCGTAGGCGATGTTAACAACGACAATTACCCCGACATCTATATTTCAAACGACTTTTTTGAAAAAGATTATCTGTATATCAACCAGAAAAACGGGAAGTTTTCAGAAGAACTCGAGCAGAGAATTGAGCACACTTCACTGGCATCAATGGGTGCTGATATGGCAGATATCAACAATGACGGCTTTCAGGAAATCTACGTTACAGACATGCTCCCACGGGACGAAATGCGGCTGAAAACCACCACTTCTTTTGACAATCATTATGTGTATAAACTCAAATATGATAAGGGATTCTATAACCAGTTTATGCAAAACAGCCTGCAACTCAATAATCAGGATGGTACATATTCTGAAATCGCCAACTATGCGGGTGTATCGGCAAGTGACTGGAGTTGGGGTGCCCTCATGTTTGATGCCGACAACGACACCAAAACCGATATTTATGTTTGCAACGGTATCTATCATGACCTGATTGATCAGGATTTTATTGATTTTTTTGCCAATGAGGTCAACCAGAAAATGGTGCTTTCGGGGAAAAAAGAGAAATTTAATGACATCATCAAACAAATGCCTTCACGCCCGATTGTCAATAAGTTTTTTCACAATATTGGCGACCTGAAATTTGCTGACGAAGAAGAAAAATTTGGATTTACTGAGCCTTCATTTTCTAATGGTGCCGCCTACGTTGACCTTGACAATGACGGCGATCTCGATTTGGTTGTCAACAATGTAAATCAGGAATGTTTTGTTTACAAAAATAAAACTCAGGAAAGCAAGACTTCTGAGAATAAGAATTTCTTAAAAATTAAACTCAACGGAAATGCTCCCAATCTCAATGCAATAGGCTCTAAAATATGTGTTTTTCTGCCAAATGGTGAAAAGCTGGTAAGGATTATTAACCCTTCCAGAGGTTTTCAGTCAAGTACCGAGTATATGCAGACAATCGGCTTGGGAAAACATACACAGGTAGATTCAATAAAAATTATCTGGCCCGACAGGAAAGTGTTTTTGGCAAAAAATGTAAAATCAAACCAAACTTTAACTTATAACCAAAATCAGGCGAAAATTGAACCTGAAACTAAAGGGCAATTACCCAATACGATTTTTGCAGAAAGTAACCTTATCAATGATTTTATTCATAAAGAAGACTCCTACGAAGATTATTATTCTGAAAAAAATATACCACAAAAACTCAGTGCAGAAGGCCCAAAAGTAGCGGTAGGAGACGTAAATGGCGACAAACTGGTGGATATTTATATTTGCGGAGCCAAAGACCAGGCAGGGGTATTGTATTTGCAATCAGGCGGAAAATTTGTCAAAAAACAAGAACCTGATTTTGAAAAAACAGCCTTCTTTGAAGATACAGCCGCCGAGTTTTTTGATTGTGATGGCGACGGCGACCTCGACCTGTTTGTAGGAACCGGCGGCAATCAGGAAGACCCTAAGGACAATCGCTACCTGAGCAGATTATACAAAAATGATGGAAAAGGGAATTTTTCTGGTGATCAGAAGGCAATTCCCTATTTAGGAACCAACGTTTCCTGTGTTGCTCCCCATGATTTTGATGGAGATGGTGACATTGACCTTTTTGTGGGTAGTCGCTCGATGCCGCTCAATTATGGGCAGGTTCCGCCGAGCTTTTTTCTGGTAAACAACGGAAAAGGATATTTTGAAAATTTAAAAAGTGATGAAAGTGAAACCAAATTTGGATTGGTTAGAGCCGCCGAGTGGGCCGATGTTGATAATGATAACCGCAAAGAATTAATCGTTGTGGGTGACTGGATGGCACCTACTATTATTTCTTTAAAAGGCAGAAAGATACAGAAAATTACCTCCGGACTTGAAAGTTTTCCAGGTTTTTATGGTGACGTGAAAGTTGCGGACTTTAATGGTGACGGCAAAACTGATTTGGTTTTAGGCAATATGTCTGAAAACTCATTCTTTAAAGGATACCCCCTGAAACTTTGGGTAGGAGATTTTGACAAAAATAAAATCAACGACAAGGTCATTACCCGAAATGTAGATGGAAAAGACAAGCCTGTATTTTTGAAAAGAGAACTAATGGAGCAATTTCCATTTCTCAAAGCACAAAACCTTAAACACAGTGAGTTTGCCAAAAGAAGTATTCAGGATATTTTTGATGAGAAAAAAGTGTTGTCTGGAATTCAACAGACAGAGGCTTCGGAGTTCAGGTCGTATGTTGCCATCAACAAAGGCAAGGGGCAATTTGAGATGGTTTTGTTACCTACTCAAGCTCAGTTGAGTGCTGTAAGTGCCATTTCGGTGTTTGATTATGACCATGACAACAAACCCGATATTATTCTGGGAGGAAATTACTATGGGTTTATTCCGCAATTTGGCCGTCTGGATGCCAGCCGTGGTGTGGTTTTAAAAAATATGGGGCAAGGGAAATTCCAGAATGTCTCCAATATAAAAACCGGATTATATCTGAAAGGTGAGGTAAAAAATATCAAAACCCTTCAAATCAACGGTAAAACGTGGTTGCTCAGTGCCAGCAACAATTTGAAACCTCAATTCTTTAAACTCAGTATTTGATGACGAGGCGAATCATTTGGATTGTTTTGGCTTGGTTGGTTTTTTCCTGTAATAAGGAAAACTCAGAGCCCGTTTTCAGGCTTTTGGAAAGCAAGGATACCGGGCTAGATTTTGTCAATAAACTTACCCCCACCAAAGACCTCAATATTTTTAATTATCTGTATTATTACAATGGAGCCGGATCCGGTGCTGGCGATCTCAATAATGATGGCCTCATAGATCTCGTGTTTTCAGGAAATCAGGTGGACAACAAACTCTATCTCAACAAAGGGAATCTGAAATTTGAAGATATAACAATTAAATCAGGTTTTTCTGCCAAAAAAGGTTGGTCCACTGGGGTTTCATTGGTCGATATCAATCAGGATGGCCTTTTAGATATTTACATTTGCAGGGTGGGCGATTTTCTGGGTTTAAAAGGTCATAACCTGCTTTTTGTATGTAAAAATATTGATAAAAATGGCCTTCCACATTATACTGAAGAGTCGGCAAAATATGGTCTGAATTTGGTTGGATTTGGAACTCAGGCCTCGTTTTTTGATTATGATGCCGATGGTGACCTTGATTTTTTTCTGCTGACCCATTCTGTGCATCAAAACAACACCTATAACCAGCGGAGTATATTTCTTGACACTTTTCATCCGCTTGCCGGAGATCGTTTTTTTGAAAATATTGATGGAAAATACATAGAAAAGACCAAAGAAGCCGGAATTCAGGCTTCAGCAGTGGGTTATGGACTGGGCTTGGCTCTCGGCGACGTAAACCTTGATGGCTACCCGGACATTTATGTTGGCAACGATTTTCACGAAAATGATTATTTGTATATCAATCAAAAAAATAAAAACTTCAAAGACCTCTCCACACAGAGTTTTTCTAATACCAGCCGGTTTTCTATGGGTGTGGATGTAGCCGACCTCAACAACGATATTTTTCCGGAAATCTTTTCACTCGATATGCTTCCCTATGACTCTGAGCTTTTGAAACGCTCCGACGGTGAGGATGCTTTTTACAATTTCAAATTCAAACTTTCGCAAGGCTATAGCGTACAATTTGCCAGAAACAACCTTCAGCACAACAACGGTGACGGTACATTTTCAGAAGTAGGGATGTTTGCCGGAGTTCATGCTACCGACTGGTCCTGGTCCACTTTATTGTTTGATTTTCAGAACGATGGCCTTAAAGATATCTATATTTCCAACGGTATCAGCAAGCGGCTCAACGATCTCGATTATATCAATTTTATTTCCAATACCGAGATGCAAAGAAAGCTTTCTGAAGGGAAAATTGATGAACTCGAAAAGGCCTTACATGACTTTTTGCCTGAAATAAAAATCCCGAATCGATTTTATTCCAATAATGGTAATCTGGCATTTAGTGATTTTACTAGTGCTATCAAAAATGCCCGGGATTCTTATTCCAATGGCTCAATCTATGCCGACCTCGACAATGACGGCGACCAGGATATTGTAACCAACAATATTGATGATGCCGCATTTTTGTATGAAAATCTTAGCAATGAACAACATTCCGAAAATCAAACGCTGACGATAGACCTTAAAGGCCCTGAAAAAAACAAAACCGGAGTGGGAACCAAATGCATAGTTTATGCCGGAGGTAAAACTTTTTATCAGGAAAAATTTCCCGTTCATGGCTTTATGTCGTCAATGGAAACACCTCTCCAATTTGGATTGGGTACGGTTAAAAAAATAGATTCTGTTTTGGTAATTTGGCCAGATAATCATTTCGAAAAAATCATTTCGGCTCAAGGCAAAAAACGCATTTCGGTAAGTTATAAATCCAATTTGCCGGTATTTGAATATTCAAAGTTACATAAGGAAAATACTGAATATAAGGATATTAGTGAAGAGATTAATCCTGGAATAGTACACCAGGAAAACGATTTCAATGATTTTGATTATCAGCCACTTTTGCCCAATATGATTTCTAAAGAAGGTCCTGCTTTGGCCATTGGAGATGTAAATCATGACGGACAGGAAGACTTATTTTTGGGCAATGCCAAAGGAAAAGTGTCTGAAATTTACTTACAAAATAAAACCGGCAAACTTCTTCGGTTTCCGCAACCTGAGCTCGAAAACGACAGCCTTTTTGAAGATATCGATGCCCAATTTGCCGATTTTAACCATGACGGCCACCTCGATTTAGCCGTACTTTCAGGAGGAAATCAGTTTGAAAAAAATTCAGAGTATCTCAGACCAAGAATTTATCTCAATGACGGAAAAGGCAATTTCAAAAAGAATCCTTCGGCATTCTCCGGAATCTCACTTTGCGGTTCGGTTTTGCTGGTCAAAGATGTCAATGCTGACGGCCATCCTGACCTGTTTCTGGGTGCCCGCTGTGTGCCATTCGCCTATGGAGAAATCCCGAAATCCTACCTCTTGATTAATGACGGCAAAGGCAATTTTCAGGATAAAACCGAACAATTAATGCCCGGCCTCGGGTTGAAAGGCATGGTTAAATCTGCCGTTTGGACCGATATCAATCAGGATAAAGTCCAAGAGCTCGTAGTAGCCTATGACTGGGGCAAAGTGGTGGTTTTTGAATATAAAAACAAAAAATATGTGGCTCGTGACCTCACCGAAAAGTCGGGTTGGTGGAATTTCGTGTATCCCATGGATGTGAACCTAGATGGCAAAACAGACCTGATATGTGGAAATCTGGGGACCAACAGCCGTCTAAAAGCTACTGAAAATGAGCCGGTTAAAATGTATGTCAACGACTATGACCAAAACACACGGTTGGATCAGATCCTCACTTATTATGTCGGTGGAAAAGAGACTATCTTTATCGATAAGCGGGAGTTGGAGAAGCAACTTCCGTCTTTCAAGAAGAAATTTTTATACTACAAGGATTTCGCCCAAGCCAGCTTAGAAGACTTATTGGGTGTCGAAAAAATAAAAAGTGCCACTATTTTTGAAGCTGATTTTATGGAAAATGCTGTCTTGATTAATAAAGGCAAGGGTACATTTGATCTGATGCCACTAGATGGCAAAGCCCAATGGGCACCATTTTATGCAGCTGAGAAAGTTTCAGATAGTGGAGACTTCCTCATGCTTGGCAATTTTTATGATTGCAATATCCAAATGGGTATTTATGATGCCGACCGCGGCAATATTTATAATTTTTCAGGCAAAAAAGCTATCAAACCCTTTGTTTCTGGTGGGATAAGAGGCCAAATCAAAAAAATTAAAACTATGACCATTGCCGGAAAACAGGTCGTCGTTGTAGCTGGCAATAATCAGGCTTTGAAATTTTATAGTAAGAAATAATTTTTGAACGGTTATTAATTAGTATTACCGTAATTATCTCAAAATAAGTCTGAAAGCTTTTTTAATTAAGTTTGTAATTTGTAAATTGAATACTTAAAATCGCCGTTTGGTTAAAAATGAAAATCCTTAAATTACTAATCACTTTTATATTCCTTGGATGTTCGGTCGTATTTGGACAGAAGACTGTTTTAATTGAAACTAAGGATTTTGCCCAGGTTTTTGAAGTAGATCCTGACCAAAAGCTAAAAAGCATTCATTTTGGTTCAAAACTTATCAATGAGTCTGATTATTCGGCTGTTTCAAATAGTTACAATTATTTTGATAACAATGCCGGAATCTTCAACAATATTTATACTCCGTCCGGTACTTCAAATTTGGTTGAGCCCGCTATTTCAATTATTCATTCTGATGGAAACACTTCCACGGAATTGCTCTACAATACGCATAAAGTTGAGAAACTAAGTGAAAATGTTAGACAAACCGTCATCTCGTTGATTGATCCGGTTTACAATACGATAGTTAAACTTTATTTTAAAGCCTATTTTGATCAAAATGTTGTGGAGCAATGGGCCGAAATTACAAATGGTGAAAAGTCTTCAATCAGGCTTTCAAAATATGCATCAGCAAATTTATATTTTCACAATCAGGAATATTTTCTAAAACACTTTCATGGAGGCTGGGGCAAGGAAATGAAACCCGAAGAAACCCGTTTAACAGCAGGAATAAAGACACTGGACTCAAAACTTGGTACACGTGCAAACCTCTTTCAACCTCCCAGTTTTCAGCTTTCTTTTGAAAAACCTGCTACCGAAACTTCCGGAAAAGTTTTGCTGGCCAATTTGGCATGGTCGGGTAATTTTAAAATTGATTTTGAAAAAGACGCTTACGAAAACCTGCGGTTAATTGCCGGAATTAATCCTCATGCCTCTGAATATCAGCTTGCTGCCAATCAGACATTTAAATGCCCTTCTTTGATTTATACTTATTCGGAAAACGGCATTGGAGAGGCCAGTCGGAATTTACATAGCTGGGCCAGAAAATTCAGAATTCTTGATGGTGAAGGTTCCAGGCTTACACTTCTCAATAACTGGGAGGCAACCTATTTCGATTTTGATGAAAACAAGCTCACTGAACTTTTTAAAGGTGCCAAAAAACTTGGAGTAGATATGTTTTTGCTGGATGATGGGTGGTTTGGCAACAAATATCCCAGAAATGCCGACACCGCCGGTCTTGGAGATTGGCAGGAAAACAGAAAGAAATTGCCCAATGGAATTGGTTATTTGGTGAAAGAAGCAACTAAAGCAGGGGTGAAATTTGGAATTTGGGTAGAGCCAGAAATGGTAAATCCCAAAAGTGAACTTTATGAAAAACACAAAGATTGGGTAATAAGGCAAGACAGCAGGCCTGAGCATTATTTCAGAAATCAACTCGTGCTCGACCTTACTAACCCCGAAGTTCAGGAATTTGTTTTTGGAATTTTAGACAATCTTTTCTCCAAAAATCCTGAATTGGCTTTTGTTAAATGGGACTGTAATGCAGTCATTTTTAATGCCCACTCTGAATATCTGGAAAAAAATAAGATTCCTCAAACCCAGCTCTATGTTGACTACGTAAAAGGATTGTATTCGGTTCTGGAAAAATTAAGAGCTAAATATCCCAAATTACCCATGATGCTATGCTCCGGTGGTGGAGGAAGGGTTGATTATGAGGCTCTTAAGTACTTTACAGAATTTTGGCTTAGCGATAATACCGACCCTTTGGAGAGAGTTTTCATTCAATGGGAAAGCTCAATGTTCTATCCGGCGGTTTCCAGTTGTAATCACATCACTGATTGGAGTAAGGTAGGTTTAAAATACCGCACCGACGTAGCCATGATGGGCAAAATGGGCTATGACATTGTTGTGGATCATCTTAGTGCCAATGAGTTGCTGTTTAGTCAGGAAGCCCTTAAAAAATATGATGAGCTAAAGCCGGTTATCTGGAAAGGAAATTTGTACCGATTACTTAATCCCTGGGAAAGTCCGGTTGCTTCTTTGTTTTATTCCAATCCCGGAAAATCAAAAGCCGTAATGTTTAATTATTTGGTTTCCAATAGGTTTGATATTAATTATACTGTTCGTCCAATAAAACTACAAGGACTAGACCCCAAAAAGAACTATACCATAAAAGAGATAAATCTTTTTCCAGGGACAAAATCAGGGATGGAAGATAGCAAAGTATATACGGGTGATTTCCTGATGAAAATTGGAATAAATCCCAACATTACCCTTTCCAGAACAAGTGTTGTTTTAGAAATATCGGAGAAATGAAATACCATTTAAATTGTCCTATGAATCTTTTTTCGATTCATAGGACTTATTTTCTATTTCACCTCATATACCCTCGCCTCGTAAGGCCTCAGTACTATTTTATTTCCACTTATTTTTTGTGTATCGGAATAATTGTTAATCAGTAACTTACCCAGTTTTTTATCAGTAACCGTACTTGCATTTTTCTTTGAGAAATTCAATAAAACCAATATTTTCTTGCCTTCCATCTCACGGGTGTAGGCATATATGTCAGGATTGTGTTCATCGACCAGCGTGTATTTACCATATACCAGCACCTGATTTTTCTTTCTCAATGCCACCACTTTTCTGAAATAATTCAATGGCGAATTTGGATCCATTTCCTGTGCGGCTGCATTTAGCGTTTTATAATTGGGGTTTACTTTCAGCCAGGGTTCTCCGGTCGTAAATCCGGCATTTTTGGTGTCATTCCATTGAAATGGCGTGCGGCCGTTGTCACGGCTGCCCAACTTCATATCTTCCAGAAGCTTCTTCAGGTCGCCACCATTTTTCTTTTGATATTCATACTCATTTCTACCGGCCACGTCACGGTAGTCATCAATCGTCTCAAATCTAATGTTAGTCATCGCCAGCTCATCACCATTATAATAATACGGCGTGCCACGCATGGTCATGATAAATGTGGTCAGCATCTTCGAGGATAAATCCCGATATTCCGGTGCATCATTACCAAAGCGGGTTACCATTCGGGCCTGGTCGTGGTTGGCCAAAAATATCGATAGCCAGCCTTTTTCTGCAAATTCGGCGTCCCATTTCGAGAACACCTTTTTAAAATGTGTCAGACTGTAGCCGTCGGGTTTTGCGATGTCCACCCCCTCAAAAGCATACGCCATATTTAATTCCTTTCTTTCTGCATCAACCAGATTATGAGCATCTTGCATCGTATTGCCGGCTCCTTCGGCTACACTCATCACCTTATACTTGCTGAAAACCTGCTCATGCATTTCCTTCAGATAATCATGCAGATGTGGCCCCATGGCATAGTATTTCACAAAATCCTTCTCCCAGCCTTTGGGCCATTCCGGGAAGGCGATGTCTTTCGAAGCAAATTGAAACGCATCCAGCCTAAAGCCATCCACTCCTTTTTCTGCCCAAAACTTCATAATATCATACACCTCCTGTCTCAGCTTGGGGTTCTCCCAGTTTAGGTCGGGTTGTTTTACAGAAAAATAGTGCAGGTAGTAGCTATCTGTTGTTGCATCGTACTTCCAGGCATCATGATTTAAATCAAAAAGACTGTATCGGTAAGGAGGCTTACCCTTTTCTGCCGGCCACCAGTGGTAGTAATCGCGGTATGGGCTAGTACGCGAGCTGCGGCTCTGCTTAAACCATTCATGCTCGTCGCTGCTGTGGTTCACCACCAGGTCCATCACGAGTTTAATATTCCGTTCATGCATCCCTTTAAGCATCGCATCAAAGTCGTCCATCGTGCCAAATTCCTTCATAATCGCCCGATAATCACTGATATCATAGCCATTGTCATCATTGGGAGAGGCAAAATACGGGTTGATCCACACCGCCGTTATTCCCAGGCTTTTCAGATAATCCAACTTCGAGATGATGCCCTTCAGGTCACCCACACCGTCGCCATCACTATCCTTAAAGCTCCTGGGATATATCTGGTACACCACTTCTTTTTTCCACCATTCTGTATTATTTGATTTTTGTGCCCACACCGCACCGGCAGCAAAGCATAGCAGCCCCGCCATAAAGAGAGATTTCATTTTAATCATAGGTTATTTCAAACAAAAATAGCTTTTTCTATATTTTTCGAAGCCATTTTTATTAAAAAATTCAATTGGGCGGCTGACCCATGCCATCCCCCTCAGCCGGGGGCTGTCTTGAGTCACCAGGCTATCCGCTACAAGTCCGGCCACGCACCAGCCTGCCGCACTGCGGGCTTTTCGCTACTATCCTTGCCGCGGGGAAAATAAAGTCATATAAAACTGTTTCCCCAGGGTTTTTGCAGAAGATTTACAAAAAAGAGCCTTGAAAAAGAAAAATTAAAAATATTCTGTTTTCAGACAAAGATTTATCTTGTCGAATAGTTCGGTGCTTCTTTGGTAATCATGATATCATGAGGGTGAGACTCCTTCATACCTGAGGAAGTTATTTTTATAAATTTCGCTTTTTGCAAATCCTCAATAGAGCCGGCACCACAATAGCCCATCCCGGCTTTAAGACCACCTGTCATCTGATATATTATTTCGCGGGCCATACCTTTAAATGGCACCCTGCCCACGATTCCTTCCGGAACGAGTTTTTTCACATCCTCGGTTGCATCTTGAAAATAACGGTCTTTCGAGCCATCTTCCATGGCCTCCACTGAACCCATGCCGCGGTAAGACTTAAATTTCCGGCCTTCAAATATTACGATTTCTCCGGGTGCTTCTTCGGTACCGGCTAAAAGGGAGCCCATCATAACAGTGCTTGCCCCGGCAGCTATGGCTTTAGCAATATCGCCTGAGAATCTGATACCTCCATCGGCTATAACCGGTACTCCTGTGCCTTCCAATGCCTGTGCACAAAGATATACCGCCGAAAGCTGCGGCATGCCTATACCGGCAATAATACGGGTGGTACAGATACTACCAGGGCCTACGCCTACTTTTACAGCATCGGCACCGGCATCAGCAAGGGCTTTTGCGGCTTCTCCTGTGGCAATATTTCCACAGATTACATCTAATTTTGGAAATCTGGCTTTAATGCTTTTCAATGCATCTATCACCCCTTTGGAGTGACCATGGGCAGTATCAATGCTCACCACATCAACTCCGGCTTTTACCAAAGCTTCAACTCTGGCTTCCAGATCAGCCGTAACGCCCACAGCGGCACCAGCCAACAACCTGCCCAGCTTGTCTTTGGCTGCATGAGGTTTGTTTTTCTTTTTAAGAATATCTCTGTAAGTAATAAGCCCTGCCAATTTTTTATTATTATCTATAATCGGAAGTTTTTCAATTTTATGTTCCATCAAAATACCTTCTGCTTCTTCGAGGCTTATTCCTTCGGGTGCAGTTACAAGCTTTTCGATGGTCATGATTTCGGTGATAGGCTTTGACATCTGAGTTTGGAATCTCAGGTCACGGTTGGTCACGATTCCTGCCAATATACCTTTTTCGTCAATAACCGGAATCCCACCAATTTTAAACTCAGACATGATTCTAAGTGCGTCGCCTACTACTGCGTTGATATTGAGCGTAATAGGGTCTATGATCATGCCACTTTCGGAGCGTTTTACCCGACGTACCTGATCAGCTTGCTGCTCGATACTCATGTTTTTGTGAATAAACCCTATACCTCCTTCCTGAGCAATAGCAACGGCCATTTCGAATTCCGTAACAGTATCCATGGCAGCCGATACCAAAGGTATATTGATTTCGATATTACGTGTAAGCTTGGTTTTGGTACTTGTATTTTTAGGCAAGACCTCAGAATAGGCCGGAACAAGGAGTACGTCGTCGTAGGTGAGTGCTTCGAAAAGAAGCTTTGATGAGTCTAACATTGGCAAATAATTCAGTTTACTTATTTGCCACGCAAAGCTAAGGGTTTTTTGGGAGAAAATTTCCTAAATATTATTATATTTTAGAAAAATTGATATAATGATTGAAAGAACTTATACTTTTAATCAATTTATTATAAAAGTTGAATATTTCAAATATTATCTGATAGTTATCTATTATTGCTTTATTTATATTTTGGGTTATATTGATTTTGTTGTTTGTTGAACAATCTTTAATCAAAATTAATAACTTCTAAATTATATCTTTCATATCAATTTCACCATTTGAATCAATTCATAAAAAAATTACAATTTACTGAATATCAACAAAAAAGAAGAAACCTTTTGGTCTCTCCTTTTTTAGAATAATATTTTGAGTTTCAATGCTTTAATTTGTCCTTGAATACCTTCTGGAATTTCTCAACTTTGGGTCTCACAACCAGCTGACAGTACGGGTTTTTGTCGGCATTTTGATTAAAATAATCCTGATGATAGTCTTCGGCTTTGTAAAATATTTCAAAAGGCTCCAGTTTGGTCACGATTTTTGAATCATACGCACCGGCTGCATCCAGGTCTTTGATGATTTTTTCTGCAATCTCTTTTTGTTCAGGGTTATGATAGAATATAGCCGAGCGATATTGCGTGCCCACATCGGCTCCCTGGCGATTGAGTGTGGTGGGGTCGTGAGTTTTGAAAAACACTTCCAAAATCTCAGTAAACGAGGTTTTCGTGGTGTCATAAGTAATCTGAATCACCTCTGCATGACCTGTGTTGCCGGTACAAACCTGCTCATAACTGGGATCCTTAACTGTCCCACCCGAATACCCCGATGCCACCGTTTCAACGCCATTAAGCTGTTGATAAACCGCCTCTACACACCAAAAGCATCCTGCCGCAAGGGTTGCGGTTGTTGTTCCTGCTTTGTTTTCCATTTTTATTGATTCTTTCTTTTTAGTTTTTTGGGCACAAGAATTTAACCCTAAAAACATCAACACGATTAAAATTGAAAAGTTTCTCACCACGATAATATTTTGTTTCCTAATAAACGTGATTTCAAGAAAATAGTTTAATACAAGGTACTTATATCTGAATTTTGTTTTTCTTTTCTGAAAAAATACTTGTGAAGGTTAATCACTTCGCCCTCAGGTTTGACCTTAATATATTCGCCATTTTCTTGCAACTCAAAGGCGTTGGTGTTGTCTTCGAGATTTATTTTCAATATATGTACAAGTTGATTTTTGATGTCCTGATTGATAAATTCAAAAATAGATTCGATACGTTTATCAAAACTTCTTACCATCAAATCAGCCGAACCACCAAAAATATGCGGCTTGCCACCATTGTGAAAATACAGTATTCTGGCATGCTCAAGGAAGTTTCCTACTATCGATCGCACGGTAATATTCTCACTTAAACCCGGTCTTCCAGGTCTGAGACAGCAGATTCCCCGCACAATGAGGTTGATTCTAACACCTGCCTGCGAAGCCGCATAGAGCTCTTCGATGATTTCGCGATCTTCAAGCGAATTGACCTTAAAGCATATTCCCGCAGGATAACCATTTTGGGCGTTTTCAGCTTCCTGCCTTATTTTTTGGACAAGGGCTCTTCGCATGTCTTTTGGCGAAGTGATGAGATTTTTATATCCGGAAGGTTGCGAATGACCGGTGATAACGTTAAAAAACTCGGCAATATCTTTGGTATAATCCTGATTGGAAGTCAGAACGCCAACATCAGTATATAGTTTTGAGGTATCTTCATTGTAGTTTCCGCTGGCCAGGTGGGCGTATTGAACCACTTTTGGCCCTTCTTTTCTCACGATGAGCATCAACTTGGTATGGGTTTTTAACCAACCAATACCATAGATTACAAAACAGCCGGCTTTTTGAAGCTTTTCGGCTTCTCTGATATTATTTTCTTCATCAAAACGAGCTTTGATTTCAAACAATGCCGAGATGTGCTTCCCGTTTTCTGCCGCTTTCAAAAGAGCAGCGGTAATTCTGGAATTTTTCGCCAGACGATAAATTGTGAGCTTTATGGCCAGCACATTGGGGTCTTCGGCGGCTTTTTCAAGCAAATGTAAAACCGGATCAAAACTGTTGTAAGGATGATGCAGTAAAATATCATTCTCTTTTATGGCATCAAAAATATTGATTTCGCGGTTGAAATTTTGAGGCTGGACAGTTTGCGGTGAGGCAGGAAGTTTAGTTTTAAAATCCTGATGATTAACAATTTGCCACAAACGAGTGTAATCCATCAGCTCATTATTGACATGAATATTGTATTTGTCAATATCCCACTTTTTCTTCAGAATCGACAAAACATATTGAGATGGATTGCTTTCAATAATTAAACTCACCACTCTCCCTGCTTGGCGACCGCGGATTTTCTCTCTGATCTCATCCACAAAATCAGCATCGGCATCGTCGTTTTCATCTATAGTAAAGTCACCGTTTCTGATAATTCTGAATAAATCAACCGACTCTATAGTAATGTTTTTGTACAATTTAGAAATTTCATTTTTTACAATCTCTTCAATCGGCAGGAATCCAATCCAGTCTTCATTATCAAATTCATAAAACTTAGGAAGGTTGCCGGGTATCTGCACAAAAGACAGTTTTTTGTTGTCTTCGGTTTCAGGGAAAAGTGTGGTTTGTTGGTCGATTGAGACTACTCCAAAAATCAGATTCTTGGGTAAAAGAACAGGGAAAACATGGGTATTGTCACACACCATGGGCGTGAGCATAGGATAAATGGTATTGTCAAAATACTCTGAAACTTCCTTTTTTTGATTTTCAGAAAGTTCATGATATCTTATGATTCTGAAACCATTTTTTTCAAATTGAGGCTTAAGGTCTTCTCTGAAAAGTCGGTTTCGCTCATCGACAAACTTTTTAATATAATTGAGTAATGCTTTCCGGAACGGACCTTCTCTCAACCCTGAATAATCGACACGTTCTTTGTCGTAATCCACGTAATTGTACAAACTACCTACCCTTACGGTCATAAACTCATCGAGATTTGATGCCGTAATGGCCAAAAACTTGAGTTTTTCGAAAATATTCAGATCCTGACGATTAAGTTGATCCAAAACCCGCTCATTAAACCTCATCCAACTTAAATCCCGGCTAATCAGGTTCGAATTTTCAATGTCCTGATCCGATTTTTGGTCTTTTGGGCTAGGATTATAGGTAAACTCGCTTTCGTTGGGATTAAAATCCATTAGATTTTTAAAAAACGACTTTACTCCTTCAGATACACTTCCCATTTATTTTGATTTAAAAAACAAATTCAAATTACAAAAAATCTACCACTTCCTGATTCTTTACCTTTCCTAATCAGCTATCTTATCTAAAATATTTAATCCAGAATAAAATACTAAAAGGATAAGTTTAAGACCTCAAATATCCGAATAATAATTTCTTCTGAAATAAAGATAAGATTAAATTCATAATACAACCCTAAATGTAGTCCCCGAATTGGGTGTAGATTTTAAGACATATATTTCTCCATCATGATAAACCTCTACAATGCGTTTTGAAAGCGTAAGTCCCAGCCCCCAGCCTCTTTTTTTGGTAGAAAATCCCGGGTTGAAGATTTTGCGTTGAGTTGCAGAGCTCATTCCTTTTCCAGTATCAGAAATATCGATATTCACACCATTTTTAGAGTTTTCCGAGATACTGATTTTTAAACTCCCCACACCTCCCATGGCATCAACGGCATTTTTACAAAGATTTTCTATTACCCATTCAATCAGGTTTTTATTGATTTTTTTTACAAATGGCTTTGTAAGATTATTTCTAAATTCCCAGATAATTTTTGTTGAAATTCTGACCTTAAGGTATTCCACAGTGGACTCCAAAAGTTCTCCCAGATTTTCGTCTTTCATGCTGGGAACTGACCCAATATTGGAAAACCGGTTGGTGATAGTTTCGAGCCGCTGAATGTCTTTCAACATTTCGTCACCAATAGATTTATCAAAATCAGGGTTGATTTTTAGAACTTCTATCCAGCCCATTAAACCAGAAATAGGTGTTCCAAGCTGATGGGCTGTTTCCTTGGCTAAGCCTACCCAAACACGGTTTTGTTCGGCTTTTCTCGACGAAGAATAGGCAATAAAGGCAAGAAGGCTAAACACAAAAAATGTAACAATAAGTATATATGGAAAATATCTCAGTTGTTTTACCACGGTTGAGTTGCTGTAATAAACATAGCCCCTACTCCCTTCAATTTTGAATTCTATTGGCGTGTGTTCTTCGCCCATTTCGGCGATTTTTGAGTATAAAAACTGCTCCTTTTGTTTTGGAGTCCAATTGCGTGTGCTGTCATCGAGTTCAGCAATATTCCGGTAGTCTTTTGGGCTACCGTCGGTAACCAATATCGTCGGAACGGTCTCATTGGCTTCCAACACTTCCTGAACAAAAGTGTAATCACAGGTGCTGTTTACAGCTTTTTCGATGTAAAATCTAATACTTTCGGCATAAAGTCGCGTATATTTTTCCTCTCTGTCTTCAAGTTTCTTCCTGAGATCATTAAAATAAAACAATATCGCTATTACAAACAACAAAAGAGTTGCTACCAGCACTATGCGTTTGGTGGAAATATTGACATAAATATCATGAAAGAGTTTTTTATTTCTCATAAAAAATTGAATCAAACTATGTGATTCGTATATTTAATTCAAGAGGTTTCTTAATCAAAATTAACATGAATTGTTGAAAACTCTTAAAAAATCAATCTCATTCTCAACATTATAAAAAGTTTTCTAACCTGCTGGAATCTTTTCATTCTACAATTTCGTAGATAAAGCAGTAAAACATTTCAACGAGTTAATTAACGCAAAACTTAGGGGTTTTAAGTTAAACTAAATACAAAAACTACATTTATGAATTTATAAGCGTAAATTTTTGTTTTATTTTTTCTTCAAAACATGACAATGTTCATAGTTTGATGGCTTGTTTAGATAGAATCTAAATTAAAAAAACTGCAATTTATCATGCTTATATAGCAAATTGAGGGGTAATTTTGCAGACGTTTTATAAACAATTGTTGGAATCGATGGCGGAAATATTCAGAGTAATATCATTATCATACAAAAAAGCTCCGTTGGCTGTAAGAGAAAGTTTGACACTTGATGAGTCTCAAACCAAAGCCTTTTATTTAAAGCTTAAGGATGTTTTTGGATTAAATGAGGCCCTGATTTTGTCAACCTGCAATCGTACTGAGATTTATTACAAATCAGAAACCAACAGATTCGATGATTTAATAAGTCTGCTCGCCATCGAAAAAGCGATTTCTGCAACCGATATCAAAGAATATTTTGAACAAATAAATGATGAAACCGAGGCTGCAAGATACCTTTTTGAGGTTTCTCTAGGTTTGGAATCTCAGGTTTTGGGTGATCAGCAAATCATCAATCAAGCCAAGAATGCCTACCAATGGTCAGCGGATATGCAAATGGCCGGGCCGTTTATTCACCGTATCATGCACTCGGTATTTTATGCCAACAAAAGATTGGTGCAGGAAACATCGTTTCGCGATGGCACAGCTTCAACATCCTACGCCACGGTTGATCTGATGGAAAGCTTTTTGCCACTTATGGCCAATCCTAAGATATTGGTAATTGGCTTGGGCGAGATTGGCGAAGATGTAGTAAAGACACTTTCAGAAAAAGGGCATAAAAATATTACACTTTGTAACCGCACGAAAGAAAAAGCCGAAAATCTGGCTGCCGGATTTGGATTTGACGTTGTGCCGTTTGAAAACCTGGGTCAGGATTGCAGGAAATACAATGTGATAATTTCAACAGTTAGAACTGAGAATTATATTATCAGCACTGACTGTTTAAATAAAAGAAAGTCAGTTAGTTATCTATTCGATTTGTCTATGCCAAGAAGTATCGATCCGCAGGTAGAAAAACTGCCCGGGGTTGTACTATATGAGTTGGATGAAATCCAGAAAAAAACAGAACAAGCCATACAATCACGGCTGGAGGCTATCCCGGCGGTGAAAAATATCATTTCTGAGATGGTTGCCGATTTGAGTGACTGGTCAAAAGAACTTCAGGTTTCTCCTACAATTCAGAAACTTAAGAATGCTCTGGAGCAAATCAGAAAGGATGAAATGGCCAGATACATGAAAGGTATGACTGCCGAAGAAGCCGAAAAGGTGGAGAAAATTACCACTGGCATGATGCAGAAAATCATCAAACTGCCAGTACTGCAACTTAAAGCTGCCTGTAAAAGAGGCGAAGCCGACACCTTGATTGATGTGCTCAATGACCTTTTTGACCTGGAAAAAGTGAAGATTTAATTTGTTTTAAATCAACATATTAAATACTTTTTTAATTTAGTTTGTATAACTAATTTTAAAATTTACTTGCGTAAAACTTCATTCAATAAAAATTCTTTCTGAATAGTAGATTTAGGTTTAAATTTGTGGAAAAAGCATTTATATGAAGCTAACCCTAAATTTATTCCTATTAATATTTATATCCTTTCAGAGTTTTGCTGTAACCATTGAATCCAATCAGACACAACAATTAGATTCTCTTTTAAAAGTTTCAGAAAAACATGTTGTGAACAAAAAAGCTCATTCTACCCCCAAAAAGCCATATAACAAACTTGCAGTAATTGGATTTGGCTTATCTACTCTGGGAATAGTGTCATTGCTTGCATTACTTTTTGCCGGAATTGCTACCACCGGGAGTGCCCTTTTATCTTTAGCCGGACTGGTTATAAGTATTATTAGCTTATTCAAAATCAAAAAAAGAAGGGAAAGAGGTAAAGGACTGGCTATAACAGGAATAGTATTTTCGATTCTTCCGTATTTGTTTTTATTGGCCATAGTACTACTTTGGGTAGGGTTTTCTTAATAGATCATAAAAGAAATTTTGATTATCCCCTAAATTCCCCCTCAAAAATCAAACTGAAAAGCCATTACCGGCACAAAACCACTGCTGCCATAAAAAATGTTGGTGGTATTGGTTTTTGCGTTGTAAGTGACCGATGAAGCGTTGATTCTGTTAAAGACATTCTGTACATCAAGGCTGATGTTGCCGGCCAGTTTTCGGGCATTGTATCTGTAGGCTATTCTACCATCGAGTCGTCTGTAGGCTGGCACTTGCTCTGAGAAATCGGCATTTTGCATTTCCACATACTGACCTTTTTCTTTTGATTTTACAGGGTCATAAGGCGTATATCTGAAGCCTCCATTGATCAGATACCTCGCTCCTAACTGTAATATGTTACCATTTTTGAATGGAAATTCTTTTCCAAACGTAAACGATGTTGTAAAGCCGGTATTGAACCTGCTGTTTAAGGTAATATTATTGGGGGTTTTGTAGGTAGAGTTAAGCCAGGAGCCCGTCACCAAAAAATAGTAAGAATTTGAAAAAAGCTTTTCCACGGCCACGTCGAGGCCATAGTTGGTACCTGTGCCATTGCTTTCGACCTTAAATGTCGGAAACTCGGAACTGTTGTTCAGCATCCAATAATTGGATTTTGAATTGGGCTCAACAGGCACATTTTTGAGAGTTTGGTAATACCCCTCCACACTAAATCTAATCTTCGAGGCGGTGTAAATATGGTATGACGCCACCAGATGGTTGGCTTTTAGCAGGTCGAGGTTTTTGTTTACAAAAGCTCCGGTAGAATCTTTAAAATAATAGGCCATCAACGGCAATGCCCGGGCATGAATACCATAAGCCAGACTGATTCTGTGGTTGATTTTTGGTAAAAACTGGAGAGAAACCCGCGGCTCCAGAGAATGGGTATTATTGGCAAAAAAATGCAGATAATGATACCCAAAATTAAGGTGGATTTTAGGTGTGAGCTCGGAATGAATCTGGGCGTATTGCTGAAACTGACCCGTAGTGCCACTTCCATCTACGGTTACGCTTCGTTGCTGCTGGTTTACGTCAGAAAGGCTGGTGCGGCTTTTGGTATCTTTGAAAAAATTAAATCCGATGTAGTTTCCTATGATTCCTGTTTTCAAAGTGGTTTTTGTCGAAAGCTTGGTTTGATAAATCGCAGTGGCTACCAGTCGCTTATCTACATATTGTTGCGTATCAAACCGGTACCTTACATTTTTCAAATCCAGCGTATCGCTCATTCTTTTGATTTCACTTCCAACTACCGCCACTACGGTTTTTAAGAAAGACTTTTGGTTCAAAAGGTAGGTCCAGGTATAACCAACCGCTCCCATGTTGGCCGGTTTTCTTCTGTCCTCCCACTGATTGGCTTCTCCAATCTTTCTGTTTTGTGCATCGGTGACCGGTTCATAATGCTCCTCACTCAAGCCTCCCATTCCGAAGAGCGTCTGAATGCTTTTGTTGTTTTTACTTTTGAAAACCAGGTTAAATGATAAATCCTGAAAATTATGGTTGACCCGCTCACCCACCAAATAGATGCCCATGCTGGTCAATAGCCCCAGCGTAGAATACCGGTAGTTAACCAGGTATGATGAGTTTCCTTTTTTTAATGGGCCTTCGGTGGAGAAATCAATGCCCAGCACACCAAGTTTGAATCTGTTCTCACGTTTTTGGTCATTTCCGTTTCTGAATCTCACATCAAAAACTCCGGAAAGGGCATTGCCGTATTCCGCCGCAAAACCACCTGTGGAGAAATCAGACTTGGCAACCAATTGCGAAGAAAACACTGTCACGCCACCACCCGACGCACCTATCAGGGCAAAGTGGTTGGGGTTGGGGATGTCGATTCCTTCCAGCCTCCACAGAATTCCAATGGGAGAATTGCCCCTTACCACAATCTGGTTTTCGCTGTCGTCCTGACCTTTTTGTACACCAGGATACGAAAGTGCCACCCTGCCGGGGTCATTGATACCGGCGGGCATTCTTTCGGTTTCTTCTGCTGTAAATGAGCGTGTACTTACCACCGAAAGCTCATTGAGTGGTTCGTATGCATTTTTTGAGGCACTGATTACTACCTCACCGGCTTGTATTGCTCCTACTTTGAGTTCAATCGAAATAAAAGGTTCTTTGGTGCTCTGTACAATAAAATCAGGCATTGTAAATGACTCGTATCCAACATATTGAGCCTTAAGTGATCGCCTTCCTATTGGAATATTTTTCAAAACAAATTCGCCGTTTTCATCAGTAAAAGCCGCAGTTTCATTTTTATCTAAATTGATAAAAACAGATGCCCCAACCAAAGGTTGTCTGGTGTTTTTGTCAATCACAATACCTCGTACATTCTGGGTTTTTGATTGCGAATAAGAATTTTTGGCAAATAATATGAAACTTAAAATGGCCAACAATAAAGGTTTTCTCATAGGGTCAATTAAATACTGTCCTAAAATAAGTCAAATTTTTTTTAAAATATTTCAATTTTTTTGTTGATTCGTATTATCATTCAAACAAACCCTAAAATGAAACCAAAATTTTTAATCTTAAGCTTAATTTTTTCAGTTTTGATTTTTTCTTGCAAAAACAAAGAAGAATCCACAAAACTAGACATTTCAAAACTCCCAAAGGCCTCTGAAGCTCAGATTGAAGAATTGGTTGGAAAATTTATCGATGCCACGGAGGGTTCAACCATCGAGATTGCTGAAGGGTATTACGAAATGCCAACGCAGCTAATTTTAGACAACGTAAACAACGTAACCATCAAAGGAGCAGGAATGTACAACACAGTGATTTCCTTTAAAACTATGACCACAGGGGGTGAAGGCATGAAAATAGCCGGAAACAAAATTACACTGGAGGGTTTTACAGTGACAGATGCACCCGGCGACGATATTAAAACCCAAAAATGCGATGGTTTGACTTTCAGAGCGATAAACACTACCTGGACAAACGGTGAAAAATCTAAAAACGGTACTTATGGCATTTATCCGGTACAATGTAAAAATGTTTTGGTCGAAAAATGTGAAGTGAGCAACTCACGTGATGCGGGTATATATGTAGGGCAATCTGAAAATATCATCGTTCGGGATAATTATGTACACGAAAACGTAGCAGGCATCGAAATCGAAAACTCAGACAACGCCGAAGTGTATAACAACCGTACAGAAAATAACACCGGAGGCATTTTGATTTTCAACCTTCCAGGCCTTCCAAAAGCAGCTGGTTCCAGAACGAGGGTTTTCAAAAACCTTATCAAAAATAATAATCATGAGAATTTTGCTATTACCGAAAATGGTAACGCAGTATCGATGATTCCACCGGGAAGCGGGGTGGTGATTTTGGCCGGAAATGAAGTTGAAGTATTTGACAATCAGATCATTGATAACAAAACAATGGGTGTGGCTATAGCAAGCTATCATATTACCGAGTTGCCGATTCCGACACACCCAGGCTGGAGCCCATATAGCACAAACATTTACGTCCACGATAATATCTTTGAAAGGGCCATGGCCGTTCCCGACCTTACCAAAAATATGGGAAAGCTCATCGCTACCAAATGCTTCAAGGCTCCTGATATAATTTATGATGGTATTTTAGACGAAAAAAAGGGCAAAGACCCTCTTAAAAATCCTATGGGTGTTTTTTGTAAATGAAAAAGCAAAAGACTTGCGGTTTTCGAGGCTGATAATCCCCGCAGACGGTGGAATAATGAGCATAAAGGTGGCCAACGATGTCAGTACTTTTAAAGGCGAATACCTGGTAAAAACCGATGTTTCGATGGTGAAATAATTACAGGGAATTGTAAAAAGTGATAAGATTAAAAAAAAATATAAATAATTAGAAGTCAGGCATTAATAGCCAAAAAATAATGAAAAAAGTACTTTATATAATTGCTGTTATCGCAATTGCTACAGCATGTTTTAAAAACGCAACCAACCGAATGCCAGATGAAATAGACTTTTCAAAACTTCCATATAAAACCCTTTCTGAATACGGATTTTTTAAAGGTGAAATGAACCACCTTGCTGAAAATGAGGGCGTAGTACCTTATGAACCTATTTCGCCACTTTTTACCGACTATGCTTTCAAGAAAAGGTTTGTTTTTATGCCAAAAAACACTCAGGCTTCTATTCCTGATGACCCTGATGCTATGCTGGACTTCCCTGAAAATACCATCCTGATCAAGAACTTTTATTATCCTTCTGATTTCAGAAAGCCTGAAGGAGAAAAACAAATTGTGGAAACGAGAATATTATTTAAGCGAAAAGGAAAATGGGAGGCCTACCCCTACCTCTGGAATGACCAACAAACAGAAGCAAATCTGAAAAATACCGGAGCTAAAGTTGATGTAAAGTACATTAATCAACATGGTGAAAATGTGGCCATAAAATATGCCATGCCACAAAAAAACCAATGCAAAAGCTGCCACTACCGCAACAATACTTTCTCTCCGATTGGCCCAAAAGCCAAACAGCTCAACTTTGAGATAAGCTATGCCGACGGAAAAGCCAATCAGCTGAGCAAGTGGAAAGCATTGGGAATATTAAAGAGCGAGAAAGACATTGCCAGCATAAAAACTTTGGTAAACCCAATGGACGAAACCAAACCCATCAATGACAGGGCCAGAGCGTATCTCGATGCCAACTGCGGGCATTGCCATAGTGGCTATGGTCCGGCTGCTTCATCTGGTCTTTATCTTAATTTTGAAGAAACTCGGCAGTTCCATATTGGTGTGAAAAAATCTCCGGTGGCAGCGGGAATCGGTGCCGGCACTTTCAATTATGACGTGAACCCAGGCCATGGCATGGAGTCTATCATGACGTTCAGAATGAATTCTACTCACCCCGGAATCATGATGCCCGAGATCGGTCGGGTGACTATCCACAAAGAGGGCGTGGACTTGATAGCTAAGTGGATTGATGGGTTGGAGCAATGATAATTTCACGTCTATGATTTCAATTTAAAACTCCAAACTTTTAAATTGAATTATCCATCATATTTTTCTTATAATTTCTATAGAATATTATGATTCGGTGCATTTCAATTGAAAAATTTCTGACAAAATAATTTTAAGTTCTGAATTAGAATATTTTATGAAAAAATAAATCCTTAATTTTAGTTTTCATAAAAAAACTATGCCCGAAACCTACTCCATTGAGCCTCCCTCCCTGTTAAAGTCGAGGTATTCTTTTGAGTTTTTTTTGAAAATATTGACTTATTACATCGTATTTATAATTGGTGCGATTATTCTTTATGGTATTTTATATATTGTTTATCAACGTTTTTTCTCTTCCAAATCCTCTCTGAATTTCGGATTATTAATTATTGCCGGTTCAATTATTTTTTCAATCGGATTGGTTATTAAATATCGCTATTTCTACAAACTTTGGCCACTGATTTCCATATCATTTGAAAATACCAATAATGAAATTGCTTTTAAAATTATGAACCCATATACTGGCAAAATGATTACCAAAATTGTACAGTTTCAAGACCTTTCGATTCAATATTCTGAGCATTATGATCTGGAAAAAGGAATCAGTAAGAAAATGATAATCAAAAAAACATTTTTGCCCATAAACCATTGGAAAATTAGTTATTCTGACTGGGTCAATCTTGAAGATCTCGACGAAGTTGTAGATAGACTCAAACTTCTGGCATTCAAAAACAACAGATATTTTGTCGAAAATGAAACCTGGCTAACAAAAGAAACCGGAAATTAAAAATGACAAACAACACAACCGCAGGGCGAATACCAAACGTAAATCAAAATGAGATTTTCAAATCTGTGTTATCGATTTTGACATTCTTAGTCGGTTTTTTTGTTTTAATTTCTTCTGTAATTGTTTTGTCCGGACTACTCTTTTTCTGGGGTATCAACTTGATATTCAAAAAATATCTGCTTTTTACAATTCCTTTAGGCATAAGTTTCACCGTTGTGGCATTAATGCAAATGGTTTTTATCGCCAATTTCCTTTTTTCTGCCAAGAAAAGAACTACACAAGACTTAAAGGAAATTGATGAATTCACACAGCCGGGGTTATTCCGTTTTATAGTCGCCGCAGCCTATGAAGCCAAAGTAAGACTTCCCAAAAAAATATTCTTAAGCTCTGATGCCAATGCCTATGTATTTTATGATTTAAGTATCTGGCACTTGTTTTTCCCTCCAAAAAAAAACCTATGTATTGGAATCGGACTGATAAATGTACTTAACCAAGCAGAATTAAGATGTATTTTAGCTCATGAATTCGGTCATTTTAAACAAAATTCTATTAAAATTGAGAGCTTTGTAAACCGAACCAACCAGATCATCCATAATCTGCTTTTTGAGCAGGTAAAGCTTGAAAAAACAAGAAGTTTTCTCCCAAAAACCTATCCCAATTTTGTGTATTATGTACAGTATGGCAATTTCCTGATATCGTTAATTGAAGATGTTTTGAGGTGGCATTTTATTAAAATAAACACCCATCATTTTAGCCTAAAAAGAACTCTCGAGTTTGATGCCGACAGGTTTTCGTCGAAAGTATTTGGGTCTGAAAGAATGATAAAAGCACTTACAATGCTGAAATATGGTGCCTTTGCCCTGGACGAAGTTTTGCGGTTTTATTGTTCCAAATCAGAAATTCAAACGGCAGATCTGTATTCCCAGCAATTTTACCTTTTTAATAATCTCATTTTACAACACACTCTGCCAGCAGATGTAACAAGATTTGATTATACACCAAATTTCAATTGTAATAATCCATTCTCGGAGATAAAATTTCATGACCCTTTTGCTAGTCACCCACCAATTTTGGACCGAATCGCCTATTTACAAGAACTCAATTTTCCCAACAGAAAACCGGGAGATTTGTTGGCAAGAGACTTATTATCAGACAAGAATAAGATTTTTGAATATTTTTCTGAAGAAATTTTTAAAGAAATTGGTTTTGATAATAAACCCAAAATATTGTCACAAGTAGAATTTGAAAAAGAATATTACGAAATCGAAAAATCGATGTCATTTGGAGAGCCTTTTGGAAAGTTTTATACCTATTACTCTCCTGATTTTTCGCAAATCGATACAAACTACTCAAGTGTTTTTGAAATAAACATGGATACCTTATTTTCAGCTGAAAACCAAAAAAAATCACTAGAATACAATGTACTTAAAGAAGACCTTGCTGTAGTCAGAAAAATCTCAAAAGGTGAAATCTCAGCTGATTTTTTTGAATTTAAAGGCTTGAGCTATTACAAAAACCAAACTCTTGAAATCGAAAACGAGATTGTTAAAGGTATTACTGCTCTTGAAAATGAATTTAAGATTGTTGACAAAAACGCTCTGAAATACTTTGAAAATGAAGCAAAAAAGCAATATAAACTGAATGAATTGGAAACTTTATTAAAAAGATACCAAATGGCTTTTTTACAATTTCATGAAAACCAAAATCTCCTTCAGGAAATGTATAAAGGCTCTGATTTTATTAATTTGAATGCCCCTCCTGATATTATTTTAATCAAGTTGAAAGCGTTCAAAAAGTTAGAAGAGACATTTAAATCAGCAATTAAAAAATCCATTGACACGATGGAAAAAGACGATATTTTATCTCCTGGTAACCTCCAAATATTTGAAAAATACTTAAACAAAGACCTGTCCTATTTTTCAGGAATAAATTATAATGAAAAAGATATTCGGGTTTTATTTCAAATATTTACAGAATTTGAAAATCTCTCTATGCTAAAATTCCATTTTCACAAAAAGCAATTATTACAATTTTTCAGTGCATTGTACATTTTCAATACATCAAATTTAGTTTCGGGTCAGGTGCTCAAATAAACCCTTTTATACTCAAAGTTCCGTTTTCTTTCTGAAAAATCGGCATCAGGGTTTGATTACCCTGATTGAGCGTGCCATAGAAATAATGACTGTAAGATTTGACTTTCATCTGCAACAAATCAGGAAACTGAGCCTTTAACAAAGCCGGAATCTCATGATTGGTCTTAATCAGGTGCTTTGGAACGATTATTCTGGCCATAATTCTGAATGATTTGATGGTTAATAATTTCTTTATGTTTTCAATAACAAGCGAATCCCATAATGCTCAATGTACCTCCTACCCTTTTTAACACGGGAGTCAAAGTCTGATTTTCCACACAGTTGGTGCCATAAAAATTATGACTAAAAGAACTTGTTTTCTCTTGCGATAAATCAGGAAAATGGTTTTTCAATAAAGATGTAATCTCACGATTAGACTTAACTAAGTGCTTTGGTACGATAATTCTGGCCATGGTAATTGATGTTTATAATTTTTGAAAAGCTTAATTTAGAATGGCTTACGCCTTCTTTTATGAACCAAAAGTAAAAGGATTTTTTTGTGCTAAAAAATTTTGCTTCATTTTGCTAATATTTTGAGCAACGGTATTCGAACTTAAAATTCCTAATAGTCAGGTCAGTACCGAAGGTCAGACCCTCCTGGATAATAATGAACATCATTTTTTTGTATATCTAAACCGGTCTGACCTGCGGTACTGACCTAATTTTTAGATAAAATGCCCGCATGAGGGATCGTCGCGGAGCTCCCACGCCTAAGCGTGGAGCGGGAGCAGAGAGCCCGACCCTGACACATGTAGCGATAGCGGAATGCGGAGGGGGCATGCCCAAATAATATGTCGTGAAAATATAAAAAAATTGCACCTCCATATTTGTGTTCGCCATTGTTTGTGTTCGCCATTGTTTGTGTTCGCCATTGTTTGTGTTCGCCATTGTTTGTGTTCGCCATTGTTTGTGTTCGCCATTGTTTGTGTTCGCCATTGTTTGTGTTCGCCATTGTTTGTGTTCGCCATTGTTTGTGGGGACACAAACAACACACCGCCATTGTTTGTGTCCCCACAAACAATTATAGATAGAATGTAATAATATTATTCCCGATTCGTTTTCACTTTTGCAACAAAATCACTGTATTTTTGCACCTGAAAATGTTATTACTATTTAATTAAAATGAAAAACTTCGTCGCCATTTTGGCACTTTCTCTTTTTGCTTTTTCCTGCGGAAATAAGGACACCCAAACCACACAGAGACCCGAAAAGAACAATCATATTTTTGTGTTCTTTGACAAGACCCAAAGCGTGGATACTGACAATGCTTTTATTCGAAATAAATATCTAACCGCCCTTAAAGAGCTTATAGATAACTATATACAAAAAGAAGGCGACAGGTTGGATGTTTATTACATTCATGAAAACACTTCCAAAGCCAAGGTGCTTTCGGTAACTTCCCGCACGACCAAAGAAAATACAGATGGCTTAAACGCTACCGATCTGGAAGCCGCTAGTACAACTTACCAAATGAGCATTGGCCGTGAGCGTAAAATGATTCTGGATGCCGCATTGCTGAAGATGCTTGAAAAAAACACTGGAGCTTCGAATGCCGAAACCAACATCACTGCCAGTGTACCACTGCTTTCTACAGCACTTGATGGCGGAAAAAATGTGGTGGCATTTTATTTTTCTGATATGGTAGAAAGCATGAAAGCCGGGAGAGATTTTCACAAAATGGCTCCCATAAGCCATGACCAGGCTGAAGAATGGGCCAAAGCCGATGCCGGAAAACAGACTACTGTCAACCTGGCTGGTTCTGTTGTGAAAATCATTTTGCCTTTTGAACCGACTAGTTCTACTAAAGAGAACAACCCCAATGTGAGTGACTATTGGAAAGTATATTTTGAAGCATTGGGTGTCAATAATATAGAGGAAATATAAGTCTCATAAAAAAATCTGACCGTAAAATCATTTTTGTAGAGGAATTTGTGAATAATTGAGCTACGTTGGGCTTTTTATTTTTACATTTGACTTTAAGTCCTTTTATAAAATGAGATTCCACCAGTTAATATTTTTATTTCTTGTATTCTCAAATAATTTATTTGCTCAGACGGCAGATTCAACCAGAAAATCCGGTTTTTTTCACAAATTGTATTGGGATCCTCTAAGCTTATTTTCAAATTCTAAAAACCAAGAGCCCAGAAATATTATTTCTGGTCAGATTTTGGGGAACACGCCTTATATAGGAATGGCCTATTCAAGAATTTTTCCCTTGAATACCAAATTTAAAATAGAAAGTGGTCTTGGTATTGGGCTTACTCCACATTTGTTTGGTTATAACAAAGAATCCAAAAATCTGAGTTATTCACATCATCTGCTTCTTTATAAAAAAATAAACTCTTCTTTTGGTTTATATACAGGCTATTCAGGAATTTTTTATAATGGATTTTACTTTAAAGAAAAGATATACAACTATATTCCAGCTCCTCAGCTAGGAATCAGGCTCGGTAATAATAAGCCTGTGTCTTTGAACTTTAACTGGACATTCTACTTTGTAAAAGAGGACTTTGTCAGATTAAAAGAACCTGATATTGTGTTGAATGGAGTGACTTCAAAATTGTTGGGCTCATTTGGCATTAGTTTAAATTATTCATTTTAATATCCATATAACATGAAATATTTTTTCTTTTTGTTATTGATTTTTGTTTTTAGCTCATGTAATCAATGGATTATCAACGAAGAAATAATTTCAGAGAAAAAGCTGGAGGCTTTGGTAAATTATGAGGTTGGGGTGATAGCTTCTGATGAGGAAAGAGTAAGTCTAAGTGTAATGAAAGATTTTTTTGATAAATCTCAACTTGGTCCCAATTGTGTTTCGCCGTTAAAATCTGAAAATCAATATCTTACAATTTCTTTTAAAGATTCAATCATTACTCAATATCCTAATATTCCTGCAAACTTCAAAGAATATACTTATTTTTCCAACAACACAATTTTTAATTATTCTTCAGAAATATTTTCAAATGTAAATCGTCAGATTATCAATACGTACGATGAAAAATTTACATGGAACCATCAGAATATATTTGATTTATCAGCATATTTTACACAAAAATTCGAATACATTAATTACAATATTCCAAACCCGTCGTCAGATGGAAACTTCTTTATTATTGGCAATTCTAACAATTATCAAAAAGAAAATGATGCAGAGCTGGTGGTAGCAAAAACCTTAGGAGGTAGTATTCAATACACAGGGAATTATGTTTTTAAGGGGATAAAGAACTTTGGAGTTTGGAAAACAATTGAGGATAAGGAAGGCAATCTTTTTATTGTCACGGCATACAGTGAAAAAGAGTCTAACCTTATCAGCATTCTTAAATTTGATGTATTACAAAGAAAACTAATCCTTCAAAAACAAATAAATATACAAAATTACTTTACATCGAGAGTTAAGTTTGATACAGAAGGGAATCTTATGCTTATTCCCACTAACTTAGACTTTTCTAAGCCTGAAATTGTTGTATATCAACCTTCTAAGAAGGAATTCATTACAAAAAACCTAAATTTTGATTCCAATGAAAATTGGAAAACAGGCTACAATTTTGATACAAGGATGCTTGATCATAGTATTTTTGTTTTATCAAATGAAAAAGGGAATAATACAATCGCCGAGGTAAATAATGATTATTATGTAAAAACTCTGTTTAAGCCTAATTTTGTCAATAGTCATAAATTCTTCCCCTTGACAATCAATAAACCTTTCATGATGTATGAACTTAAATATCCCGGATCTGAAAAGTCGAAAGAAATAAGTATTTTTCAACATACTTCAATTACAACACAAAGAAAGATTATTTTATTTAAAGATCACGCAAGTGTAAACAGATGTTACCGGTTTGACTGAGTGATAATTTCCAAAAATATTTCAGGAAATTTTAACAGGATAGTTACTACTTTCATTTATCCGAAATATTTCAATTAACTTTGTACCAACGACTATTATTACCCCTAAAACAATGCTTTATTATATTTTCAACTATCTGGATCATGTATTTGATTTTCCCGGAGCCGGTGTGTTTAAATACATCTCTTTCAGGGCATCAGCGGCAACTATTTTGTCATTGATGATTGCCGCCATTTATGGTAAGCCCATCATTTATAAGTTACAAAAATTGCAGATAGGAGAAAGTATCAGAGACCTGGGACTTCATGGCCAGTTGGAAAAAAGGGGTACACCTACAATGGGGGGCTTTATCATTATCGCCTCTTTGTTGATACCTGTACTTTTGTTTGCCAGACTTGATAATGTCTATATTTTGCTTCTTATAATTGCCACCATCTGGACTACCATGATTGGCTTTGCCGACGATTACATCAAAGTTTTCAAAAAAGACAAACAAGGCCTTAAAGGCATTTTTAAAGTCATTGGGCAGGTAGGTTTAGGTTTAATTGTAGGTCTTACTTTGTATTATAATCAGCATGTTGTAGTGCGGGAGTTTTTGGGAGGCGGAAAATTTATCGATAAGCATTCTTTGATAACCACTGTTCCTTTTCTTAAAAATAATTTACTCGATTACGACATACTATCCAGCTACTTACCGGCTAGTTTGGGTTGGTTGCCCTATGTTTTTATTTGTATTTTTATCATAACAGCCGTTTCCAACGCTGCTAATATTACAGATGGAATTGATGGATTAGCGGCGGGTACTTCTGCAATTATCGGATTAACACTAGCTATTTTTGCTTATCTGTCTGGAAATAAGATTTTTGCCGAATACCTCAATATAATGCTTATCCCTAACTCAGGCGAAATGGTAATTTTTGCCGCTGCTTTTTTGGGGGCTTGTATCGGGTTCCTTTGGTACAATGCATTCCCCGCACAAGTATTTATGGGTGATACAGGTAGTCTAATGTTGGGTAGTGTAATTGCTACCATGGCATTGATTTTAAGGAAAGAGCTCATGATTCCGCTTTTATGTGGAATATTCCTGGTCGAAAACCTTTCTGTAATTCTTCAGGTGGCTTATTTTAAATATCAAAAAAAGAAAAATGGAATTGAATTTGCCCGGGAAAACCGGTTGTTTAAAATGGCACCATTGCACCATCATTATCAGAAAAAAGGCTACCATGAGGCTAAAATTGTTACCCGTTTCTGGATAGTAGCCATTGTACTTTCTGTAATTAGTTTGGTAATTTTAAAACTACAATAATTTTCAATTACTTAGATGATTGTTTATCAGCCATCTAAGTAGATTTGGCTTCTGAATAAAGCATTACCAAATATTTCCCAAAGTGGGGGGCGAATGTCTGATTCGCCCCCCTTTTATTTTGGATATATTTTTGCTAAATTTGACAAGCTTTTTTTTTACAAATTAAAATTTTGATTTTTCCAAAAATTAGTTCCTCCCGATAACCAACCATGAAACAAATTCTATTTTTTTGCCTGCTTCTTTCACAACTTTCCTTTGCTCAGAAAAGGCCTCTTAATCATAGCGATTACGATGGCTGGAATGCCATCAATGAGACCAAAATAAGTGAAAACGGCCAGTGGGCGGCCTATATTCTTGCACCACAGGATGGCGACTCCCGACTGGTGTTTTATCCTTTAAGGGGCAATGCCATTGATTCTATAGAACGGGCATCAGACTTATGGCTGAGTAAAGACTCGCAATGGGCAGCATTCAAAATCTCTCCCTATAAAAAAGAAGTCAAAGAGGCGAAAATCAGGAAACTTAAGAAAGATGATATGCCCAAAGACAGCCTGGGTTTTCAAAATTTGAATACCCATGAAACCATAAAATTTGGCAATGTAAAGAGTTTTGTTTTCCCCGAAAAATCAACCGATTGGGTAGCCTTTCTGAGTAATCCAGTCAACAAAACAGACTCAGCCTCGAAAGCTAAAAAAAGTAAAAAGGAGTCAGAAATAAATGGTTCAATTTTGAATGTTTATAGTTTGAAAAACAACACTTTACATAAGTTTCCGTATGTCAATTCCTATCATTTTGATTCCGAAGCAAAAACATTGATTTTCTATACAACCGGTAAGGATAGTACTTTCAAATCGGGCTTATATTCTTTTTCAACAGAAGCACAGAAATATAACATGATTAACAAAGAAAAAGGCAACTATAAACATCTGGTTTCTGACGAAACAGGGAGTCAGTTTGCCGCTATTTTTGATCCGGATACTACCCAAAAAGCCTTGGTGAAGAATTTTCAATTATTGCAATGGCAAGTCAATGAAAATCCGAAAATAATAGCGGATACCAATATTCTGGCTGGAGCCAAAAATCTTTTTGTTAGTGCCGATTTTAAACCGGAGTTTTCGAAAAACGGGCATAGACTTTTCCTTGGAACGCTCCCGAGATATCTGGTTAAAGATACATCCAGAATTGAGGAGGAAGTAGTTAACCTTGATATATGGAACTGGAAAGACAAGCGAAATATGCCTCAGCAACTTGCTAATTTGTCTAAAGATCAAAAGACAAGTAATTTGGCAATTTATGATGTTAAGTCTCAGAAAATAAGCCAAATAGCCAATGAGGAGTATTTGTTGCCCAATTTCACCAAAGAAAAAAACGAAGAAAATATCTTACTCGTTTCACCTTACGCATATGGAGATCAGCACTGGTTTTTTAACCCTCCGGTAGATGTGTTTTTGGTAGATACGGAAAACTTAAAGAAGAACAGGATATTAGAAAACAAAAGGATTAGTGACTTGAAAATGTCGCCTGATGGCAGATTTGTGGTCTATTACTCCCTGCAGGATACCGCATGGTATTCCTATCAAATAAAAAATCAGAAAACTTACAAAATCACTGAAAGCAAAGATTTTTCAGATGTCGCTGACGACGACCACCCCGACGAACCGGGTAGTTATGGAGTTGCCGGATTTTTGAAAGAACAGGAAAAAATATGGCTTTACGATAAGTTTGATATTTGGGAAGCAAGTCTTGGAAAGTCTAAAGAACTCAAAAGGCTAACCAAAGGCAGGGAAAAAGGAATCACTTTCAGGCACATTACATTAGACGAAAAAGCTCCGGCAATTGAACCGGGAATGCCGGTACTTTTACACCAGTTTAACAACAAATCCAAGGCATCAGGTTATGCCAGATTAAACCCAACCGATAGTTCAGGAGTATCCGACCTCAATTGGGACAATATGCATTTTTCTGAAAAAGTTTGGAAAGCCAAAAATTCAGATGACTTGATTTTTTCGGTCGAAAACTTTGAGGTATTTCCTGACCTTCAGCACACTCAAATGTCCGATTTCAAAGAGATTAAAAAGATTAGTACGGCAAATCCGCAACAAGAAAAAATAAATTGGGGTAGGGTAGAACTAATTGATTATCAATCAACTTATGGAAAAAATCTGCAGGGTATGTTATTCCGTCCGGCTGATTTTGATCCTACAAAAAAATATCCGATGATAACTTATTTTTATGAAAAAATGTCGGACGAACTGCACACCTATATTGTTCCTCAACCGGGAAGATCGAGTATTAATTTTTCATATTATACAAGTAATGGATATTTTGTTTTTGTTCCGGATATCGTATATAAAGTTGGTTATCCAGGTCAAAGTGCCATGGATTGCATAATTCCCGGAGTGAAAAAAGTACTTGAATTGGGTTTTATTGATAGCACAAAACTTGGAATACAAGGACATAGCTGGGGTGGGTACCAAACTGCATATTTAATCACTCAAACGCCAATCTTTGCGGCTGCGGAGGCCGGTGCTCCTGTTGCCAATATGACGAGTGCTTATGGTGGAATTAGGTGGGAAACTGGACTTTCTCGTCAGGCACAATACGAAAGAACCCAGTCGAGATTAGGAGTAACACTTTGGGAAGACACCCAAAAATATCTGGAAAACAGCCCATTGTTTTATTTGCCTTCGGTAAAAACCCCGCTTTTGATGATGCATAACGACGACGATGGAGCAGTGCCATGGTACCAGGGCATCGAGATGTTTATGGGCTTAAAAAGACTCAGTAAGCCGGTATGGATGATTAATTATAATGGTGAAAAACATGGTCTGACCCAAAGAAAAAACAGAAAAGACTGGACAGTTAGAATGGCACAATTTTTTGATTATTACCTTAAAAATCAGCCCCTTCCACAATGGATGGATAAAGGCGTGCCAGCCACTGAAAAAACTTTAAATTATGGACTCGAAAAATAAACATGCCGAATTCTCAAAAATAACTTTTAGAAGGAGGATCTGGAGTGCCCTCAATATCAGGTACACCGAGAAAAAGGCCTTAGCTTTATTATCAATATATCACTTTCGGTATTGATATTTCTAAATACTATTGCCATTATTCTAAATACCATTCCTAGCTTATCTTCCACTTACCATCATATATTCTGGGACTTTGAAGTTTTTTCAGTAATTATTTTTTCAATTGAATATCTGTTACGGCTATGGTCATGTGTTGAAAGCCGTTTCTATACCCATAAGTTTTGGGGAAGAATAAAATTTATTTTTTCTTTTTGGGGTATTGTTGATTTATTGGCTATTGCTCCGTTTTTTCTATCTGCCTTTGTTACAGATTTCGGGGTTATAAGGATGTTAAGATTGCTCCGTATTCTGAGGCTGTTCAGAATGAGCAAATATTTTCATGCTTTCAGAATCATAAAAAATGTATTGACCAGCAAAAGAGAGGAGCTGATTCTGGCATTTTCATTTATCATATTTTTAATTTTATTTTCCAGTTCTCTCATGTATTTTCTGGAGCATCCGGTGCAACCTGAAAATTTTTCAAGCATTCCTGCCGCACTTTGGTGGGGTGTAAATACCATGACAACAGTGGGTTATGGAGATATTTATCCAATCACACTTGCCGGAAAAATACTCGGTTCTCTTGTGGCAATTTCCGGAATTTCTCTTTTTGCTTTGCCTGCAGGTATTATTGCATCAGGATTTAATGAGCACATCAGAGGCTATAAAAACGAACAGGGAAAAGTGAAATGTCCTTATTGCCAGGCTGAATATTATCTGGCAGAAAAACATAAACATCAGCATTGATTATTTCAGAAATGAAACGAATCCATGTCATTTAGAAACGGAAATTTTTTCCTAAAATCCTGAAGATCCTGGTAGTTGAGTTGAGCAGAAATGATGTTTTCTGCATCCCCAGCTTCTGCGATTATTTCTCCCTGAAAATCAATTAACATACTTTGTCCGTTATATTCCAGCCCATTTCCATCGGTTCCAATTCTGTTAACTCCAATCACAAAGCATTGATTTTCAATGGCTCTGGCTATTAATAGCTGCCTCCAGGCATTAATTCTCGCTTTTGGCCATGAGGCTACAAAAACCAGCACATCATAGTAGGGAAAAATATTTCTACACCAAACCGGGAACCTTAAGTCGTAGCATATCAGAGGCTTGATTTTCCATCCTTTTTCGTAGATGGTCACGTTGTCATTGCCAGGCGAAAAAGTTTCGGTTTCTTTTCCGTATCCAAAAAGGTGCTTTTTGTCGTATTTGTAAGTCTTACCATCGGGGTTTACCAATAGAGCCCTGTTGTATTTGGCATCACCTTCTTTTACAGCCAATGAGCCCAAAATGTGGCTCTGGTGCTTAGAAGCCATGTTTTTCATCCATTTATGGGTCGAAAAATTCATGGGTTCTGATACCTCCATGCTGAAACCCGTGTTAAACATTTCCGGGAAGATTACGAGGTCAGTTTCAGCAGGAATTTTTTCCAGAATTTCCTCAAAATGTGAAAGATTGGCATCGGTATTTTCCCAATACAAATCAGATTGAACTAGGCTCACATTGAGGTTTGGTATCATATCATGCAAATTTCATCCGGTAATCAGCATCCACAATTCCTTTTTGAATATTTCCAAGTCTTTTCTTGAGCATTTGTTTTTTGAGCGGTGCCAGATAGTCGATGAAAAGTACCCCCTGGATATGGTCATACTCATGCTGAATGATACGTGCAGCCATCCCTGTGTAGGTTTCGGTATATTCATTGAAATCAGTATCCATGTATTTAATGGTAAGACTTTCAGGCCGCGACACATCAGCCCTGATACCCGGAATGCTCAGGCAACCTTCCTCATAAGGCCATTTTTCACCTGTTTCTTCCAAAATTTGTGCGTTCACAAAGGTCTTCTTAAATCCAACTAAAGTCTGGTCAATATCTTCTTCGGTTTCAGCACCACTGTTCATTATTTCGCCATCTACCACAAAAATCCTCAATGCCAACCCTACCTGAGGGCCAGCCAGACCAACACCCGAAGCCGCATACATGGTCTCAAACATGTCGTCAGACAACTTCTTTACATCTATTTGTCCGGGTTTTATGTTTTCACATACTTTTCTTAAAACCTGAGCCCCATAGGCCACAATCGGCAATACCATACCAGCGATTTTTTTATTATTCTATATTTTTTACGTCGGGTTAAATCCAGATGATTTTTAATTTCAAACAGGCAAACCGGCTTTGTTAAATTTTGGTTTGTCTTTAAAATATCTCAAGTCTGAATCCATCATTTCCTCTACCAATGCTTTCAGGTCATATTTTGGTTTCCAGTTTAGCTTGGTCTGGGCTTTGGTTGGATCCCCAATCAAAAGCTCCACTTCAGTTGGCCGATAATAAACCGGGTCAATCGCCAATACTTTCTGACCTACTGGTATCTGATAATCAGGATTTTTACATGCAACTACAAAAGCGGCCTCATTTTCGGCAGTTCCTTTGAATTCGATTTCAATACCAACTTCATTGAAAGCCATCAGAATAAAATCACGAACGGTAGTAGTAATACCCGTCGCAATCACATAGTCTTCGGGTTTTTCCTGTTGCAGAATCAACCACATGGCTTCAACATAGTCTTTGGCATGACCCCAGTCGCGTTTGGCATCAATATTTCCCATGTAAAGGCATTGCTCCTGGCCAAGTGCAATCTGCGAAACTCCCCTTGTGATTTTACGAGTTACGAAGGTTTCGCCTCTCAGGGGAGATTCGTGATTAAATAAAATACCATTACATGCATACATATTGTAAGCTTCCCGATAGTTTACTGTAATCCAATATCCGTAAAGTTTCGCTACAGCATAGGGTGACCTTGGATAAAACGGCGTTTTTTCAGATTGGGGCACTTCCTGCACCAAACCATAAAGCTCTGAGGTCGAAGCCTGATAAATGCGGCATTTTTCAGTAAGACCTAAAAGCCTTACAGCTTCAAGTATCCTCAAAGTGCCTATTCCATCAACATTGGCGGTATATTCCGGCTCGTCAAAACTTACTTTAACATGCGACATAGCACCCAGATTAAATATTTCGTCTGGTTGCACTTCCTGAATTATCCTGATGATGTTGGTTGAGTCACTAAGGTCACCGTAATGTAGTTTGAACCTTACATTGCTTTCATGTGGATCGGCATATAAATGGTCAATTCTGTCGGTATTGAAAAGCGAAGCCCTTCTTTTTATTCCGTGAACTTCGTATCCTTTGTCTAATAATAATTGAGCCAAATAGGCTCCATCTTGTCCGGTTACACCGGTAATCAAGGCTTTTTTCATTTAATATTAAGTGCTTTTTTTAAATTAATTTTATCACCAACTATTCTGGTAGTATTAAACCTTCCTTTTAAATCTTTTTGATATCTCTCAGCGTCGGAATACTGTATAAAATCTCCAACTTTTATCAGATAAGTAGGCTGGCTATAGCTTTCATAAATCTCCAATTCCTCAAAATTTCTCAACAAAAAGCTTTTGGCGTTTTCAAAATCTTCTTTGTTATTACCTGAAAAAACCTGTATTCTGAATCCCCGACCCGAAATATTTTTTTTATTATTCTCAATTATTTCGTTTAAAACCTTTTCGGCTTCGGCATTTTGATCATTGAAATTATTAGTAGTTTTCTGATCGTTATTTTTGATTTTTGAGCTGGTAGTATTTTCTTTTGGTGAGGTTTCTGATGAATTATATTTTGGTCTGAAAACCGTCAAGTCCTCTGAATACTCAGTAACAGGAGTTTCCTTATTGCCTGATTTCGAAGTAGTAATCTTATTCGAACAAGCAAAATTTACCAAAATCAATAAGCCGTAAATAAAGAATTTCGACATTATGAATACTTAAATCAGATGCAAATTTAATAATTTAGTTCTCAAAGTGTTAATGAAGTAAACAAAAAAGACATCCGGGAGTCCCAAATGCCTTTCCAAGACGAAAATACTTTAACCTATGATAAATCACCTTATTAAAGGGTGAACTCTTAAATCTTATTTTAATGCAAAAATATAAAACAAACTGGTTAATTATATACAATATTTTATAATTTTTATTATTAGGCGGATGTTTTTGCGTTTTTTAACACTTATTCCAAATATAATTCTAATTTTTCAAGGCCAGAAATTACTCAAAATCAATCTTTTTTGTCTTTTTGATATTTAATCAAACGAAAATTTTTGAAGTAATAGAATATTTTTTTTAACTTAAATTTACGAAAATTTAAATAAATGAACCTCAACCTAAAAGAAAAAGTAATAATAGTATCCGGTGGTGCCCGGGGAATAGGAGAAGGTATCACAAGACAGTTGGCTTTGGAGGGTGCTTTTCCTGTGATAGTGGGAAATAATGCCGAACACAATGAGCTGGCACTTGAAAAGATTGTTGCTGCCGGAGGTTTTGGATTTACGGTTGAGGCCGATCTTACCAAGCCGGAGGATTGCAAAAAAGCCATAGATGCAACTTTGGAGAAATTTGGTGTAATTCATGGACTGGTCAATAATGCTGGTTTTAACGATGGTGTAAGTCTCGAAAATGGCAGTTATGAAGAATTTGTTAATTCCTATCACCTTAATACCGTACACTATTTTTTGATGGCACATTATGCCCTTCCGGCATTAAAATTGACCAAAGGTCCGATACTGAATATAGCATCAAAAGTTGCCGAAACCGGTCAGGGGGATACTTCAGGTTATGCTGCTGCCAATGGTGCCCGCAATGCCCTCACACGTGAATGGGCGGTGGAATTGCTGAAATATAAAATCAGGGTAAACTCAGTGATTGTGGCGGAGTGCTTCACGCCGATGTATGATGCATGGCTCAATAAATTTCCCAATCGGGAAGAGGTCTTTGAAGATATAAACAGAAGAATACCTTTTGAAAAACGTATGACTACACCCGAAGAAATCGCAAATATGGCTGTATTTTTACTTTCAAACAGAGCGAGTCATATTACCGGGCAATTGATTCATGTCGATGGGGGTTATGTTCATCTCGACAGGGCTTTGTTATAATTTTTATTGAAAATGAATATTTTATGAAAACCTATATACTGGCATGTGATCTGAAAGATGATCTGAAACTGATTGCAGAATACGAGGCTTATCACCAAAATGTGTGGCCAGAAATCCTGAAAAGTATAAGCGACTCAGGAATAGTTTCTATGCAGATTTACCGTACTGGTAACCGCATGTTGATGTTGATGCAAACGCAAGACGATTTTAGTTTTGAGGCCAAAGGCAAGGCCGATGCCGAAAACCCCAAAGTGCAGGAGTGGGAACAATTGATGTGGAACTACCAGCAAGCTCTTCCTCATGCCAAACCGGGAGAAAAGTGGATTTTGATGGAAAAAATTTTTGAGCTTTAAACCTTATTCTATTTCCAAAAAGTTTACTGAGACCTTGCTGAGCAGCTCGCGGGTGCGTTTGGGGCGGGCGTCGGTCAGGAAAACCTGGCCGAATTTACCGGCTTCAATCATTTCAATCAGTTTGGCAATGCGTTTTTCGTCGAGTTTGTCAAAAATATCGTCAAGGAGCAGGATGGGCTTCATTTCCTTTGCGGCTGCCGTAATCTCAAACTGTGCCATTCTGATGGCCATAATGAAAGACTTTTTCTGCCCTTGCGAGCCAAATTTTTTTACAGGCATTCCATCCATCGAAAACACGTAGTCGTCTTTATGAATCCCGCGTGTGGTTCGTTGGGCTGCCAGGTCGGTATTAAGGTTTTTGTCAAAAATATCGGATAGTTCACATTTATCCCAATCCGATATATATTCAATGTTTACGGTTTCTTTATTTTCTGAAATATTTTCATAATTGCTCGTAAAATGTGGCAGGAAATCATTCAGGAATTTCTTCCGGTATTCATGAATTACGCTTCCTGAGGATACCAACTGTTCGGTATAAATAGAAAGCAAATCGCCATCAAAATATTGATTTTCAGCAAATTGCTTGAGTAGAGAATTGCGTTGGTCAAGTGCTTTGTTGTATTTGAGATATTCCTTGAGGTACTCGGAATGCAACTGAGACAGAATGCCATCAAACAACTTTCGACGGGTTTCGGAGCCGTCTCTGATCAGGTCAGTGTCGTCGGGGGTAATGAGCACCACCGGTATTTTACCGATATGGTCAGAGAGTTTTTCGTAAGGTTTTTTGTCGAGAAAAAAGACTTTCTTTCCTGCTTTTTGGAGCGAAAAACCTATGAGTTCTTTCTCAAACTTACCCTCGACCATGGTGTAGTCTTCTTCAAATCTGATGCTCAGGGAGTCGAGATTATGGATGGAGCTTTTGCAAACGGCCAGGAAATAAATAGCATCGAGGAGGTTGGTTTTTCCGCTGCCATTTTTGCCCACAATGCAATTGAGCCCTTCCGAAAATTCAAAGTACTGGTTTTCGTAGTTCCGGAAATTGGTCAGCTGAAGTTTTAACAATGCCATATCGGCCACAAAGGTCGTGAAGAATTGTGAGGAATGGAAATGGAATGGAAAATGAAGGATTTTGGAAGGGATGATTTATTTTGTTTAAGAGATTTTCCTATTTTTTACGAATTGAATGTGAATTTTTATAATAAATCAACAAACCGCAGCAGGGATCGAAGCAATTGTTTGAGCTCCCACGCCTTAGCGTGGAGCGATGTCCACGCTAAAGCGTGGCCGGCCGCTGCCCAAATACTAGTCAAAAATAACTATTTTCGGCTTTATTTTTATCATTAACAATTCGTTAAGAAACTATCAGCGGGCTTTTTGCATCTATATAGCAAATTCTAAAATTTTAAAGATATGAAAAAGGTTCTGGCAGTTTTGGCGATGATAGTGATGGGTAATGTAGCCCTTGCCCAATATGACTATGACGATTATGATTCTTACGATGGTCCCGACCGGTATTTTTACGACGAGGACTTTGACTGGCGTTGGGATGTGCGGGTGCGTATCTCAGATGGTATCAGCAATGGATTGCTGACCCAAAGAGAGGCTAATCGCCTTTATAATCGCCTGGAAGATGTTGAAAGAAAAGAATATGCCTATCAGTCAGATGGCGTGTACTCAAGCTGGGAACAAGACGAAATATGGGAAGATGTGGTATGGCTCAACCGTCAGCTGGGCGTTGAACTCAGAGACCTTGACCGCAGATATTATGGGTATTCGGGAGGAATATACAGAGGGTATCTGCCCTGGTACTTTGGTGGATCGTATGACTTTTACCGTTTTGACAGAAGAGGCTTTGGGAGTATCACTTTAGGTTACGCTCCAAGATATTACTATCCAAGAAATCATTTCTATTATCACCCAAACAGAAGCTATAGCAGCACCTGGGGACATAGAAACAATGGATGGAACAATAACAATAAAGCAAACAGAAACTGGAACGAGAGCCGCAGCCGCAACTGGACCAACGACAATCGTGGCCGTGACAACCGTAACAGTGACAACTGGAACAACCGTAGCCGCAATGAGCGTGGTAGCTCCCGCACTTCACCTCAAAGAGATTCTTCGCCATCGGTTGGTAGTGGATCAAGGGGAAATAGTAATAGCGGACAAAGAGAATCCTCGCCTTCATGGGGTGGAGGCTCAAGAGGCAACAGCAACAGTGACCGTTCGTCAGGCAGTGGAAGAGTGGAGTCTGGCAGAAGTGGACAAAGAGAGAGTTCTGTTAGTCCGCGTTCGTCAGGAAGCAGCGAGATGAGATCGCAAAGAGCAGAAAAAGCCCAAAGGAATTCTTCTTCTTCTAGCGGTCGCTCTTCAGAAAGCGGTGCCAGACGTGGAGGCAGAAACTAAAAGATAATTAATAATCCGGAACCATTAACCTCAGTCTGATTTTCGGGCTGAGGTTTTTTGTTTTATCCTATTATAACTGAAGTCATTGTGAGTGAGCCTGCTATAACTTTATCGTTAAAAAACTTTGTCTCGTCTTTGGCACCCTGGAGCCCCAATGTATAGAGCAATGGGAAATAATGGTCAGGAGTCGGAATGGCCAATTCGGAACTTTTGTGCAAGGTTTTATAATTGAATAGCGGCTTATGGTTTTTGTCGCTGATATGTTTTTTGAAAACTTCGTTCAACTCTATGGCCCAGTCAAATCCATATTCTACATTAAATCCTTTGGCCGGGTTGGCGTTTCGTGGCAGGCTTATCATGCGTAGATTATGCACCATGTTGCCACTTCCGAGTATCAAAACACCTTTTTTTCGCAATTCTGCAAGGGCTTTTCCGAGTTCATAGTGATATTCGCCGGGTTTATAGAAATCAATACTCAGCTGTATCATCGGGATGTTGGCCTTGGGGTACATCTGCTTTACCACACTCCAGCTGCCGTGGTCAAAGCCCCAGTCGTGATCCATGCCTACGTTGGTGTCTTTGATGAGTTTGGCGGTTTCGGCTGCCAATAAAGGCATACCGGGAGCAGGATATTCTACTTCAAAAAGTTCCCGGGGAAAACCACCAAAATCATGGATGGTTTTGGGGCTGGGTGAGGCCGTCACAAAGGTTCCTCTTGTAAGCCAATGAGCCGAAATACAAAGTACGGCCTTGGGCTGAGGGATGTTTTGAACCAGTTTTTTCCACGATTGACTAAATTCGTTGTTTTCGATGGCGTTCATCGGGCTGCCGTGACCAACAAATAAAACGGGCATTTTGTGGCCGTTTTCAGGTAGGGTGTCGGCCAAACTTTTTAAAGAACTCAAGGTGCTCATACTACTTACGGCGGCTATTGATTTTACAAATCCTCTTCTTTTCATTTTAAAGAGTTTTCAATTATTTCTTCTTGTATTTTAGTAAGAAAACAATCATATAAACCTTAAAACCAAATCATTTTAGAAATAAGTTCCTCAAATATAATAAAAATACGAATACAATATATGTACATACATTTATTATTAAAAATGAAATCTTGTTCGTTTTAAGAGGAATGAATATTAATTTCTGTTCAGAAAATCACCCAATGGCTTGAGGGTTTTAAAGACGTTAACTGCTTTTTGCAGAAAATCGGGGCTGCTTAACTCACTATCATTGACATGGTGAGTTGCCAGAAAACTCTTCATTTTCAGAAGCTCTGCCTGAGGGTGGGCAGGGTCAAAATCTTTGGGTACTTTTTGAAGTTTTTCGCCTTCGATTTCACCAAAAACAGCTTTAAAGTTATTTTCGAGCAATATTTTTTCCAGATCAGCTCCATTGTAATCAATTTCCTGCCTGATGCCTTTGAGCCAGTCGCCCTGCGGCAAATATGCACCACCTGCGAGCATGCTTTGGTTGCCGGTTTCGATGTGTATGTAGTAGCCTGACCGCGTGTGTATGTCAGATTTTTTGGCTGCCGGTGTGATATGAGCACCAAAATGGGTTTTGTAAGGTGATTTATCTTTTGAAAATCTTACATAGCGGTAGATTCTGAAAATGCAGCTTTTGGGGTCATGATGACCAATTTCGGGGTCAAATTGAGCGATTTCCCCAAAAAGATCTTTGATAAAAACCTCAAAATCAGCTTTTGCTTTTTCATACAATGACTTATTGGCCGTAAACCACTCCTTGTTATTGTTTTGTTTGAGTTGGTTCAGGAAATCTATTATTTCGGGAGAAATTACCATTTTGAGAGATTTTTTTAAACACTCAAAATTACTTTTTTGAATTTTATTATTTGGATTTAACTACCTAAAATTTTGAATTGCTAATAATTTTAGGATTAAAAGAACAATTATAAGTTATCTGAAAAGTTTTATGTCTTTGCTCTCAACCTCATCTCCTTTTCCATAAATAGCTTGGGAGAAAATTACATCATTTACCAAAATGGCATTCACCAGATATTCTTGAGAGGTTTTGGAATGAACAAAACGAAAAGTTATTTTATCCGTCAACCCATTTGGCCAGGTAATATTTACATTGCAATAATTATCAGGCATGAAATCAGTTACATTCACTTTTAGCTTGGTGGTGGTGTTTTCCAGTAAAACCGAAGGCTTAGCTACAGTAGAGTCGTATATTGAGAATTTTTTCCCGGGATAATAAGAAAATTCTAACAAAATCTTAGACAAATCAAAATGATTCTTGGTAGATGGATCCAATAAATTCTCACCAGAGATTTTATCAAGAACCGAGATTTTAACAAACCCTGTTCTGACAGGGTCACCATCTGATAGACTAATAGGATCAATATTTTTTGTACAGCTTATAAAAAGTGTTACGACGAAAATAGTTAAAATGTGTTTCATTTTATTGATTTGAAATAATGAATGAATGTTAAAAAATCTGATAATTAATCAGTTCAATTGGATTTTCTCTCACATTAAGGTTTTCAAATTCAAAAACCTTATAAGTTACTTTTACTCTTTTACCTATTGAAAGCTTCAACTCATCAGGAAAATTGCAGGGCAAGAAAACCCTTTGGTCGTCACTATTTCTAAAACCATATATAACGGTTTTAGAATCGGTGCTGATATTATCAATACTTAATATCCGTTCTTCGGTAATTACATTTGAACTATATTTTCTTCCGTCTTTTATTCCACAGGGATAAATTCCTTGTTCAATTTTAACATTTTGGTTTTTTTCATCACAAGAAAAAATGAAAAAACTGAATACCACCAATAGAATTTTCAATTTCATTGTTTTCGGATTTTTTTTAAATTTAATTATTAATCTATTTCTTTGAAACAAATAGTTATTTTACGGTAAAAAAATAAAGGCAATATTTTGACTTTATTCTAAAATGGAACAACATTTAATAAGTAGTAATTTAGTTTTGAATAAAAAGCCTAACAAGGTACATTTGTTAACCTTATTTATCACCAAACCAATTACCTGATAGCTATGAAAAAGCTTTTCTTGCTTTTTGCAATTACTTCATTTACTGGTGTTTTTGCACAGCAAACGCCCTCGAAACCCAAAACTGAAGATAAAGGAACGGTTTCGGAGTCGCGTACTCTCAACCCTGACATGACCATTGTATCCAATGCCGAGATTACGGTCAATGGCCAGAAAGTACCCTATAAAGCGACCGTGGGCACCCAGCCGGTTTGGGATGAAAAAGGCAAAATTATAGCCTCCTGTTTTTATACTTATTATGAGCGTAGCGATGTGAAAGACCGTGCAACCCGGCCTTTGGTGATTTCATTCAACGGCGGCCCCGGCACGGCTTCGGTGTGGATGCACATGGCTTACACCGGACCAAAAATCCTTAATATTGACGACGAGGGATACCCGCTACAGCCTTATGGATACAAGGAAAACCCTTATTCTTTGCTCGATGTGGCCGATATTGTTTTTATCGACCCCGTAAATACCGGTTTTAGCCGTATCATTGACCAGGAGGCCCCGAGAAGCTCTTTTTTTGGCATAAAACCTGATATTTCTTATCTGGCAGATTGGATCAATACATTCGTGAGCCGCACCAACAGATGGGCTTCTCCAAAATATTTGATAGGAGAAAGTTATGGTACAACACGGGTGTCGGGACTGGTACAGGAACTGCAAAACAATCACTGGATGTACTTCAATGGTGTGATTTTGGTGTCGCCTACCACACTTGGTATTGAGCGAGACGATGTTTCTTCTACTGCACTTCGCCTACCTTATTATGCAGCTACGGCCTGGTATCATAAGGCACTTTCTGCCGATTTACAATCCAAAGATCTGGAAAAAATGTTGCCGGAAGTAGAGCAGTTTACTACACAGGAGTTCTTGCCAGCCTTGTCTTTGGGTAATATGCTTTCTGATGCCAAAAAGAAAGAAATAGCAGCCAAAGTTGCCCGATATTCAGGTATCTCGGAACAATATGTTTTGGAAAATAACCTCAGTGTAAGCTTTAATCAGTTTTGGAAAGAATTGTTACGTGATAAAGGTTTTACTATAGGCCGCCTGGATTCCAGATATCTGGGTATTGACGCCAAAGCTGCAGGCGAACGCCCGGATTACAATGCAGAGCTCACCTCATGGCTCCACTCGTTTACTCCTCCTATCAACATGTATTTGCGGGAAGAATTGAAGTTTAAAACCGACTTGAAATATTTTATGTTTGGCCCCGTGCACCCTTGGGGCAACTATGAGGCCGAACTCAATGTGGCCGAACAGCTTCGTCAGGCGATGGCGATTAACCCTTATCTGAAACTTTTGGTGCAGTCGGGTTACTATGACGGTGCCTGTGACTACTTCAATGCCAAATATAATATGTGGCAAATGGACCCTTCAGGCAAACTCAAAGACCGTATGTACTGGAAAGGTTATCGCTCGGGTCACATGATGTACCTGCGTAAGGAAGACCTGAAAAAAGGCAATGACGACATCAGAGAATTTATCAAAAACTCTACTCCCGGGGCTAAGGTGCCAGCGAAGTTTTGAGGTACTTTTGTAAATAAAAAATCTGATAGAAAAAGGGTAGTTTTAATTCTTACAAATTCCCATTCTACATTTCCTTTATTGCATAGTCTGCAACCCGGGCAGAAAGGGTCAAGTAGGAAACTAATATTTTAATAAGTCTTATATTTGACCTATATGCTGATGTAGAATAATTGCTCCAGGTTTTTGGGTGATTAACCCCACCCTACTCTTTTTCTTTATATTATCGGATATAAACTCTTTATCATACTCCCTAGTCGCCATAAACCTCAATCTTACTGACATGGAATCCTGCAATAAGCTTTTTGATGCCAGGATGCTCAAGCCTTAATCAGAAAGAAAACAGATTTGGATTTGAGCCAAATGTGACTGCGAAAATTTCTCGAATCAAAAGCAAAAGGGTTTATGAAGTTGGGATTTCGTACTTTAGAGGTACTTATTTAGAGGGCAAGAAAAACAATTGGAAAGATGGCTTTAAGGCCATTTACTGCATTATAAATATGGTTTTTTTAGGGGTTTATTTTTCCCCGGCCAAAGGCAAAATAATTCTGAAACCTTTTGAAAGTAATTTCTGATTTTCATATGCTGTATAGAATTCAGCAGAAATCTTTTGTCCAAACAATGAAATACCATATCCGGCCTCCTGATGAGAAACATACTGGTTTTTTAGAAAATTACCGAATACATATTCGGAAATCCCCGCTTTTCGTATCTGAGGAATCTGTGACAAAACCAGCCTTTCGGGTTTATATTCGAGAAAGCCCTGCACATAAAATTTGTCTGACGAGAATTTATAATAATCTAAATCACGAAAATTTCTGTGTGAGCTTATTAACAGTTCATTTCCCATAAATTGCTTGTAGTCAAGTATATTTGTAGGCTTATTCCCATAAAAAAACCCTGAGTTAAAGCTGGCAGTAAGATATCCAGACTTGATTTTTTGGGTATGAGTAACTTCCAGATCTATTTGCCCGAATACATTTTTAATAAACGAGAAAGTATGATTTATACGAAAACTGGGAGCGTTTTGCTTCTCCATTCGGTCGATGCCATTGTAGCGGTTTAGCCGTGCATTGGGACTATACTGAAGTGAAGTTTTCAGAAAAACCCTGTTGCTCAGGTTTCCTTCCGTAAGTTTATTGCCATTGAAATGGGAAATATTATTTGGCTCAAACATTTTTTCCGGATTTAACCATACATGGAAAACCTGATTTTCGGGAACACTCCTTTGTTCGCCAATAAACTGATTGCTAAGGATCATTCTTGGACTGAAAGTATAGCGATGAGAAATGGTGATTTGGCTTTTTTCTGTCAGTTTGGCCTCATGCCGGCCATTGAGTAAGGCGTAAGTTTCGTTTAGGAAGGTGGAAACCGGCATTTGCTGATTTATTTGGAATACTCTACGCCCTCCCGAAATTCCGAAAGTAGATCTGTTTATTTGTTTTGAAAAATACACTTCTCCATTCAGGCGGTTATGTTGAACGGAATAGTAAGCCTTCACCCCAACTTTAAAATTTTCTGAGGCATTCTTATTTTTCGAAAATTCTAATCGGTTTATTCCAAGCGTATAGCCTTCTACGGCATTGAATCGCAGGTCATCAAATATTTTCCCGACCGAAAAAACGGTTTCTCTGAGCCTGGTGGTTGTGTCAATGGTTTTACCAAACTGATATTTATGACCCAAAAATAATTGAGGCACTTTGAACTTATTGCCACCCGAAAACCTGGTGCTATCCTTTTTTATTTTCTTTTGAATGGCCTCAGCATTAATCACATATAGGCTGTCGGCTTTTTTAAAACCTACTATTTCAGAGATAGTAAGTGGCACCTGCCTTTCCAGATTCCAAAAAGTTGAGTCACGTTTGGTAGCCATAGAGTCAACTTTAAAGTTTCGGTCAGAATCAACTGCTTCACCGGTTTTTCGGTCTTCGTTTTCCAGAGATTTTGCCAGAGTCTTCAAATCTTTAAGAGTAGCCTCCTTATTCACTGGAGCATCTTTTGGTTTTAGTGTGGCTTTTTCTTTAAATATTTTTTCATCAATTATTTCAGGTTTAACCTCTGCATATTTGGGGTTCTTTTTGAAAGCAATATCTTTTAAAGCCACCACAGCACGCATTTCCATTTCGGCACCATAACTTTCCAATGTGGTTTCTATATTTAGGTTTGACAAAAACCACACACCATCAATGGCATTAAAAATGGCCCTTGTGCGGGTATTACTCACATCGTCAGAAGTTTTAAAGTCGTAACTATGAATGTACCAGCTGCCATCAACGATGTTCATCACCCCACTGTTATATCCTTTGATTTTTGGAGTTACTTTTATTTTGTTAATTACCTGGCCGTTTTCTTCAAAATAACCCAGATATTCATACTTAAAATTTCTTGCCCCTTTTTTAGTCACCGGAGAGCCTTCGTTATCAGGAGAATAGATTTCATATTTTCCAAATGAAATACTTACACTGTTTTTGAGATTTGGCGGCAGGTTATCTTTTTTAGCAATCACATTTTCTGAAAGCTGGCCCGGTTGTTTGAAATTTACTTTGTGAACACTCTCAAAAACATAGAGTTGGTTTTTTTCGATAAAATTCTTTTTGGCAAGTTTTTCAAAAACAAAAGGAATATCCAAAATCTTCATGTTGCCTTTGAGATAAGATTTGAAGGAATAGGTTTCGAGTTCTTTATAATGAAATATCGACATGGCTATGGTCTTTCGCATGATGGTCAGGGCCGGGTCTTCCTTTTGGGTGCCAACTACGGCATCAGAAAGCTGGATTATAGCCGGTGTCATTCGGATATTAAATGTTATATCCTGGGTTTCAATATTTACAGCTTTGGTTAAAGTTTCATATCCCAAATACCTGAAAACAACTTCATAAGTGCCGGTTTGAAGAGATAGTGAAAATTCACCCTTTTCGTTGCTATTGGTGCCTATTTTAGTGTTTTTTACAAAAATCGAAGCAAACGGAAGTGCCTGGTTATTTTCGTCGGTGATTTTACCTTTAAAATAAAATGCGGAAGATTGGGTAAAAGAAAAAAGCAGGAAAAATAGTATTAGTCTGAAGTTCATAAATTTTACATAGGGTATGTATTTCAGAACGGTGTTTGGGACTGAATATTATGAAAAGCGGGACTAAAACCAGATATTATTCCTTCCAATGTCCAAGTTTAATCAGCACGTTTTTGAGTTCTTCGGCCCGGTGAGTGCCTATGAGTAAGTGAGAATTTCCGTTATATTCCAACTGTAAACCTTCATTTCCCGAAACATTGTAAGCCGTACCACCAAATCCATACCTCAGTCCCCAGCCGCCAAACTCTAACAAAGGTTTGTATTTTCGGGTGTAGGATTTATTGATAATATTCCAGTCAATGAACCGAAATTTGAAATGTATGGGAAACAATTTGACATAAATGCCATCTTCAGTAATGACAGTTTCCAGTTTGAAGTTGTAAAGCAGCAAATTAATTAAAAACATAAAAACCAACAACAGACCCAGCCCGGTATTGCTCATGGGGTTATTGCCAAAAGACTGCCCAAGAAAGAGTTGTTGTAAAACCCCCAATAGGATTCCAAGGTCAATAATCCCCAAAATAGCCCAAAGCCACCATTGTGAAAACCTTTGAGTCTCAGAAAAACAGACTTTTTGATTCATGATTTTAATAATTTTTTTTAGGGAAAGCGATTACTAATAACCAAATATTTTCCTAAAATTTCATTAAAACTCTTTAATCCTGATTTTCCTGAATGACACCATATCTCCGTGATCTTGCAATGCAATTTTTCCTTTTGTATGTGCTTTGGCATAAGGCCATTTGGCAAATTTACTACCTGCTACATCGTCGTCCCACTTTACACTACCATATTCATAATCAGCCACTTTTATGCCGTTTAGCCAATGGGTCACACGGTTTTCTTTAATCTGAATTTTCCCTGAGTTCCACTGATCTGCTGGTTTCACTGCATTCAAATCCCTGGGTGGCTGTATGTCATAATTGGCTCCTGTTTTTTGCTTGTCGGTGATTTTTCCCGGATACCCGGCATCATCTATAATCTGGTATTCGGGACCAGAGGCGTAGGAGGCGAATAAGTCTTTGTTTGCATGGTCTTCCAATACTTTATATATCACACCACTGTTACCTTTTGGGGCTACTTTAAATTCAAATTCCAGTATGAAATCCCCATATTCCTGGTCTGAAACCAGGTCGCCATTTCCACCGTGGGTCATCAAAGCACCTCCCATTACATGCCAGCCTTTTACATCGGTTTGATTCCAGATGTGCCAGCCGGCAGTTGATTTTCCATCAAAAAGGTTAACCCATTTTTTCTTTTGGGCCGAAACAGACAAACTCAATAAAATGGTTAAGAAAAATACAAGTAAGTTTTTCATTATAAACTATTTAATAAAAAATATCACACTTTAAAAATCAATTTTTTCCGGTCTAGAATTATCAATATTACAGACCAAAGGATTACATAAAAAATCGCAAAAGCAAGGGAGGCGTTCATTGGATTGCTAAACATAGGTTTTATCACGGCCTCATTTAAATAATCTAAAGTTCCCAGCGATTCTTCACCAAAAGGAATTTTTACCATTCCCAATGCCCGGGGCAATATGCCCGATCCAAAAAACACTATCATGGGATTTACTCCCCAGATTATCAAAAATTTGGTTATAGGATTATTTCCGATTTTTTCATCAATTACACTTACAATCGCCAGCACCAACATGGCCCATCCACCGGCAAATAACACGTAGCTGCTGGTCCACAAGGCTTTGTTGATTGGGAAAATCACTCCCCACAATTTGCCTGCAATAATCAAAGCCAGGCCTATTATCAATAACCATTTGTAAGACTCTGATTTTTGTTTTTGGATAATATTACCAGTCCAAATTCCCAGTAATACAGTAGTGATAGCAGGTATGGTACTCAAAATTCCTTCCGGATCCCATGTTTTTGATGATGCCCAGAGATGGCCGGGTAGCAAAGTGTTGTCGAGCCATGCTGCCAGGTTGGTACCTTTGTCAAAGTTGGCTTCAATGCCGCCAGGGACAGGAATCAGTGCCATCATAGCCCAATAGGATAGCAACAAAACCACACCCGCTATGAGCTGTCCTTTCAATTCAAATTTCTGATATATAAGGGCAGCAAAGAAATAAACCAGAGCGATGCGTTGTAGCACTCCCGGAATTCTGACACTAGCGAAGTCTTCTCCTCCCCAAAACGCCAGAATAAACATCAGGGCGGTGGCACCCACAGCAAGCCACAGTTTGGTTTTGGCCTGAAAATTACCAAGCATGGCGTATGCAACACCAACTGCAATAACTAACCTGATGAGCATCAGAAGTGTGCCATCTAGGTCTCCAATATGTATTTTTGAGAAAAAATTAAGAAACAAACCCAGATTAAAAATTCTCAGGCTACGGGTCAGGATTTTCAGAAAAAACTCTTTCGAAATTTCTCCTGTTCTGATGGTTGAAAATGGCATTGCTGTCCCCATAATAAACACAAAGAAGGGAAAAACCATGTCAGTTGGAGTAGCTCCGTGCCATTCGGCATGAAGCAATGGTGCATATACATTTCCCCAGTCGCCGGGGTTATTTACTATCGTCATGAGCATCATAGTGAGCCCACGGAAGATATCAATCGAGGTTATTCTTTTTTTTTCCAAGTTTTATTCACAATTTGATTACAATTTATAAATTTTTTTAAAATATGAATTCAAAAAGGCTTTTTTTATTGGTTTTAGGGACATTATCTTTTTTTTCCTGTAAAAAACAAATGTTAGTTTCTTCCCTCAAAACTGATAAAATCACTGATTATTTGGCTAAAGACAGCACATTCAGAAACCATCATATTTCTGTGGCACTGTATGATCCAAAAGAAGAAAAGTATATTTTCGAAAAAGACACCGACAAATATTTTGTTCCGGCTTCCAATACAAAAACTTACACGCTTTATGCGGCTTTGAAAACCATGCGTGACTCCATTCCCGGCTTGAAAATTATTGAGAGAAATGATACGCTTTTTTGCAAACCTACAGGGGATCCTACATTCTTACATCCTGATTTGCCTCAAAGTAAAGTTTTCGATTTTTTGAAAAATCATAAGGCTAAAACGCTGGCATTCTGTTTTGACCATTTTGATAACCAAAGATTAGGTGCAGGTTGGGCCTGGGACGACTACAATGACGATTATCAGGTCGAGCGGTCGGCTTTCCCGATTTACGGAAATATATTAAGAATCAGATCAAACGCCTATCAATCAGCCCTTAGTATTCCTGCTTTTAAAAATAGTTTTGTGTTTCAATCGGGTACTTTTGATTACATAAAAAGGGATATTTCCGATAATATTTTTTATTATTCCGAAAAGTTAAAAGCTGATTTCAAACAAGACATTCCTCTAAAAATATCGGATCAACTAACCATGAAACTTTTGGCAGATACCCTCAAAAGAGACTTAGTTATAGTGAAAGAAATTGATTTTTCCGATGCAAAAACTGTGTATTCTATGCCTGTGGACACTGTTTTAAGACGCATGATGCAGGTGTCTGACAATATGCTTGCCGAACAGACGATGCTGATGGCCGGCAGACTGCTGACCGATACACTTTCTATTTCAAAAGGCATAAAAACATTCACTGATAAACATCTCTCTGACTTACCCAAGAGGCCAAACCTTGTTGATGGAAGCGGCCTTTCAAGATATAACCTTGTTACGGCCAATGATAATATTAAATTGCTCGAAAAGCTGCTGTCGGAGTTTCCACAGGAAAGACTTTTTGGTCTGATGGCAATTGGTGGAAAGACCGGTACTTTGAAACGATATTTTCCAGCCAATGAACCCCCGTATGTATATGCCAAAACCGGCTCAATGTCAGGTGTTTATAATATGAGCGGTTATGTAAAAACCCTTAGTGGAAAAGTGCTGATATTTAGTGTTATGAATAATAATTTTTCACACTCAATATCAAAAGTGGGTCTTTCTACTGCAAATCTTGTAAAATTTATTCATGAGAATTATTGAGTGCCAAACCAGAAGAAGGTTTGATATATTGCCTAAGACTTAACTGTTAAATAAAAAACATAGAAAATTTTGTGACTTTTTGTAAAAATACACGTCGTCTGTTTTCTGTGTGATTTTTTGTAGAATATTGATAACTAAACTCTTGAATTTGCCTGATTTTTCTAACAACGGTTAGTTTTGATATAACAAAACACAAAATAGTCTTGTAAAATTACTTTTTCCCAATAACATTTGTGATTGAATAGTATTCAATTTTAACTAAGTAGTGGTTTTCCAGCATTTAGTTAAACCTAAAATAAGGATTTTAGATTAATAAATTTTGTGAAAAGAATTAATTCATCACAAACTTTAGGCTTATAGTAAATGCCTGAATTAACAAAAATTCACAAAAAAAATATAATACACCCAAAAACAGAAAATGACACATTCGCAAAAATTGTTTAAAGATTTTTTGAAGAGTTTAATCCCATTTACAGCTCCGGAATTCAAAAAAATAATCTCAATTTTTGAGGAAGTAAGTTTAAAAAAAGGTGATATGCCCATTGAAATGGGAAAAGCTTCCAATACGATACTTTTTATTACAAAAGGAGTTTTCAGAGAATTTACCTTAATTAATGAGGAAGAACATACCCTGTGGATATCGGTTGAAGGAGAAGCCGTGCTTGATGTAAGTAATTTTATGTCTGGTGGACCATCAAGAATATCAGTAGAAGCACTTACTAACTCTCAGGTTTTGAGAACTGATAAAGAAAGGTTTGAGAAAATGTTGTTAGAGACACCCAAAATGTCACTCGTAATGAACAAGGTGTATTTTCAGAATTTACATGAAATTAGAGAACACCAGATACTTTTGAAAGTATGGCCAACTCAAAAACGTGAAGAATTACTATTTGAAAACAAGCCATATCTATTCAGAAAAGAAATAAAAATAAAGCACCTGGCATCTCTACTCAATGTACACCCCAACTCTCTTAGCAGGATTCATAATCAGAGGTCAGAATCTGAACAGAAGGATTGAGTTTTTCTCCCGGTAAACATTCCTGACCACCGATTTTTCAAGATACTACTTTTAGTTTATCTAAAATATTCTGTTCCTCAATCCGGATAAACTTTGCAAGCTAAACTTTTTGAATTCCATTTCTGTTTTGAATATTGCACCCAAAAACCCGGAACAATTTGGGTATTTTGTAGTATTTTTGTGTCCCAATTTCTATTTTGATATTAAATGTTGATAGAGCAGTTAGAAGCAATCAAAGAGCGTTTTGAAGAAGTAAGTCAGCAGATTACTATGCCTGAGGTGGTTTCTGATATGGATAAATTTAAGAAAATCGGAAAAGAATATCGCGACCTCGAAAAAGTTGTTTTAGAATATCAAACCTATAAACTAATAATTGCCAATCTTGAAGAAGCCCGTCAGATTCTGGAAACAGAAAAAGACGAAGAGATGAGGGAAATGGCCAAAATGGAGTTGGAAGAGCTACAGCCTAAAAAATTGGCGGCAGAAGAAAAGCTAAAAGAGATGTTGATTCCGAAAGACCCCAACGATAGTAAAGATTGTTTTCTGGAAATCAGAGGAGGTACGGGAGGCGATGAAGCCGCGATTTTTGCAGGTGATCTTTTCAGAATGTACCAGCGATTTGCAACAACTCAAGGCTGGCAGTTTCAGGTGATGGACTTCACCGATGCGGCATCGGGTGGTTATAAAGAGATAGTAGTCAGCGTAAAAGGCGAAGATGTATATGGAAAATTGAAATTTGAATCTGGCGTACACAGGGTACAAAGGGTTCCGGCTACTGAGTCACAAGGTCGAATCCATACTTCAGCAGCCACAGTAGCTGTGCTTCCTGAAGCCGACGAAGTGGATGTTCAAATCAACATGAACGATATCAGAAAAGATACTTTTTGCTCTTCAGGTGCTGGAGGGCAATCTGTCAATACAACCTATTCTGCAATAAGGGTCACGCACATTCCTACCGGTGTAGTGGTGCAATGTCAGGACGAACGCTCCCAAATCAAAAACTTTGACAAAGCAATGTCAGTTCTTAGGTCAAGAATTTACGAAATGGAGCTCGCTAAACACAACGAAGCCATTGCAGGAGAAAGGAAATCGATGGTGGGTTCAGGAGACCGATCAGACAAAATAAGGACATATAATTATCCTCAGGGAAGGGTGACCGACCATCGTATTGGTTTCACGGTTTATAATCTTCCAACTGTGATGGAAGGCCAGATAGGAGAGTTTATCGAAAAACTCAGAATAGCCGAAAACGCTGAAAGAATGAAGGAAGGGGTGGCTTAATTTATTTTGCAAAATATGGAAATCTGTCTGGCATCAAACAATCAACATAAAATAGAAGAACTTAAACAGCTCCTTGGCAATCACATTTTGCTCAAAACCTTAAGTGAAATTGGTTGTAATGAAGACATAGAAGAAACAGGGAGTACTTTTGAAGAAAATTCCAAAATAAAATCTGATTTTGTATTTAACAAATTCAAAATTAACTGTTTGTCTGATGATTCCGGCTTGGAAATCGATGCCCTTGAAGGCAGGCCGGGTGTTTATTCAGCACGTTATTCCGGAATTCATGGAGATCATCCATCAAATATCAGGAAAGTATTGGAAGAATTGAAGGGAGTTGAAAACCGGGCAGCGAGGTTCAGAACGGTTATCTCTTTAAATCTTGAAGGAGAAACTATCCAATTTGATGGAGTAGTTGAAGGGAAAATAAATTTTGGGCCCGCAGGCACCGATGGATTCGGATATGACCCTATTTTTATTCCCTTGGGTTATGAAACTACATTTGCCCAGATGAGTTCTGATGAAAAGAACAAGATAAGTCATAGGGCCGAGGCAATCAAAAAACTTGTAGATTATTTAAAGGACAAAAAAAAATAGCCGGAATATATTTCCCGCTATTTTTATTATCAAGGTTACCTTAAGTATTATTCGTCATAGAAAGGCGAAGCTTTCTTTTTCAATGCAAAATTGCATCTATTTTTGTAAAAAAAATATTACTGCATTTTCCAATTTTTGTGTTATATTAACATCTTGATATTTTTATTTTTTACTTTAAGGGTAATTAAGGCGTGAAAATAGAATTTGAAAAAATAGCACCTGATCAGGGCAGCTCCTTCAAGGTAATACATTGGAAGTCAGAAAATGATCGTTTTTTTTGGCATCAACATCCTGAGCATGAGATTATTTTCGTAAAAAAAGGCTCCGGGAAACTTCATATTGGCAATCATTTAGGTGAATATGCCGAAGGAGAAGTAATGTTTTTAGGACCTAACCTTCCTCATACCGGATTGGGTTATGGAGTTATAGGTGAGCATGAAGAAATAATTGTACAGTTACACCAGAATTTTCTGGGTCAGGACTTTATGAATGTTCCTGAAATGGTTAAAGTAAAGAAGTTATTTGAAAAAGCCGCATTTGGTATTAGTTATGCCGGAAAAACCCAAAAAATGGTTTCGGAATTGATGGAAAACCTCTCTCAGCAAGCTGGCGTTCAAAGGTTAATTTCATTACTTGAAATCTTTAAAATCATGTCAGATTCTGAAGAATATCGGGTTTTGAATGACCCGCGGTCAAGATTTGATTTCAGGCACAAAGACGAAGACCGCATCAACCGCATTTATACTTTTGTAGAAGAGCACTATACTGATGAGATAAAAATCGAGACGGTTGCCGAAATCGCCAATCTTACCGTTCCATCTTTTTGCAGATATTTTAAAAAATGACTCACTTGACTTTTACTGACTTCCTTAACGAATTCAGGATTAACAACGCCTGCAAGCTTTTACACACGGGTGTACCTGTTTCAGATGTATGCTTCAGTAGTGGTTTCAATAGCATTTCGCACTTTAGCAAGACCTTTAAACAAATCAAAGGTCAAAGCCCAAGGGAATATAGGAGGGAACTTTTGTAATTATAATAATATGATAAAACTATTTTATCACTTTTTATCTGTACTTCTGAAATTCATTTTTCCGACATCAAAACTGCGGACAATTATTTCTTTTTCCAGTTCCAAAATACCTTTCAAAGATTCATAGTCCACTTTATTAGCATCGTCGGTGGGTTTGTGGTAATCTTCGTGCCCTCCCGTATGGAAAAACAGCACAGGAATGTCTTTTTCATAAAATGAAGTTTGGTCTGAGCCTCCCCGACCTTCATATCCCGTGTAATATTTCACATGATTTTCTTTGTTTATGCCCGAAAATATGGATTCAAATTGGGGCGAACTTCCATAACCAATAATTGCCACTCCACTTTCTTTGTTAAGCCGGCCAATCATATCCATATTGAGCATAAAATGTACTTTGGAAAGGTCAGTGGTAGGATGAGCCACAAAATATCTGGAGCCCACCAATCCCAACTCTTCGGCTCCAAATGAGATAAAGAGAAAATTAAAAGGTTCTTTTTCAATATTTTGTGTAAAATGTCTGGCCAATTCCAGTAAACCGGCTACTCCTGAGGCGTTGTCGTCGGCACCATTATGGATTTTACCATAGGCCGTGGAATCTTTCAGACTTCCTTGTTTGCCTTCACCTATATGGTCATAATGTGCCCCTATAACGATTGTATTTTGGCTACCATTGTCCAGAAAACCAATCACATTTCGGGAGTCACGTATGCTGTCAGGCACCACTACTTTTCTCACTTTGGCTTTGAAGTTTTGATAATAGCCATCGGTTCCAAGTGGTTTCAAACCATATTTTTTAAATTCCTTCTTCACATATTCTGAGGCCTTCATGGCTTGTTTGCTCCCTGTACCACGTCCTTTCATTTTGTCATCGGCCAGATAAAAGATGTGTTTTTTGAGGACTTTGATTTCTTGAGAATATGAGCCAAAAAATATCGTAAAAACCAGAAAAATAGAGAATAAATATTTCATTTAATAAGTGATAAAAATCGATGATACAAATGTAAATGTTATAATGCAAAAAGGTGGAGCATTATTTACTCCACCTCAAAAAATTAAATTATAAAACCAATTTTAACCAAAAACCAATGAAGCCGATTTTGTTATCACCGTGCCATCGGCGGTAGTGACGGTTACGGTTATTTCGTCTCTTACACCCTTATCTGCACCAGGAATCGCCAGACTAAAATTGCCGGAAGATTGTGACACATCACTTACGGTAAAAGTTTCAGAATCTGAATAACCGTCGCTACCTGCCATGCTGATGGTTACTGTGCTTCCCACTGGCAGGCAATAAACACCTGCAGTTATTGTATAGTCCTGACCTTCTGAAGGCGATGATGGCGACAGCTCAAGGTATTTGACCATTGGCTTTGCATTTTCAGACATTTCAGCTTTCAAGTTGGAAGGAACACCATCAGCAACATTAAATCCAACTATTTTAGTACCACTTGAAACACCTTCGGTAAATACTTTAAAGTAAACATGCATCCTTATTCCGCCTGTTAATTTGAAGTAATCCAAAAACTTCAATTCCAACATTTTATCCAAAACGGAGGCGGTTTCAGGTGGGCCTGACGCACCCAAAGTGGCACAATAAACAGCCATAGCAGATGTGATCCCCGTACAAGCAGCCCCAACTGTAGGTGCAACAGTAACACCAACTCCTGTCAAAGCCAGTTTCCCGGAAATATATGCACATGCACTAGTAGTAAGTAATATTTGTTCAGACACTCCACCTACAAGCCCAGCTGCATCACAATATTTTGAAAGAACTTTTGCAAGTGCTTCTGCTGTTTTTTGCGGATCTAATTCGGGGGCCAATCCCGATGGAACAGTTATGGTATATTTTCCTTTTCCAACCCAGACCGCGTTGAGTTCTTTCAGTACCGTAATTCCAGCCTGATCTACTATATTTACCCTTAGTACATCATAATTTGAAAGTGCACCACAAGAAGTGACGGTCAAATTATGCACCGTCCCATCCTCATAAACTTTTGCTGATTTGTTAAGTAAAGGTTTTTCTACCGGGCTTTCAATCGGTGAAAACCTTATTTTCGAATTAACCCCTGCATTACTTCTGATTTTTGCGGTAGTATTAATTTTTATGCTTTTGGGCTGAATTTCTGCCAAATCAATCTCTGTATCAATTTGGTTTTTGCCGTCGTTACAAATGATATTTAATGCTACCTTATTGTTTCCCAGCCATTTATAATTAAAGACAGTACCGTTGTCAGCTACTGCGGTAGTTAGTTTGCCGTCATTATTATAGAAAAAAGAATAATCCTCCCCTTTTGAGTCTTTAATATTGATTTGTTTAATTTTTGAAGGTAAGCCATTGGCATCTCTTACTCCAAAAACACTTACCTCTTCGTCTTTATCCGTAATGAGCTTAACAAACTGAGGGTCCGTAGGATTTGTACTAATAAATGAACCTTCTTTTACATCTTTATTTGATTTTTTGTTGAGAAAACCAAAAAGATTGCAACTGGTAAAAAGTAGAACAGAACCTAGTAAAACTAAAGCATAAAGAATAATTTTAGATAATTTGGCCGTTTTCATTTCAAAAACTTTAAAGTTTGAAAATGTCATTTATTTATCCAATCCCGGGCAAAATCTCCGACTAAATATTATTAATTATTTATCACTATTCTACTGATTTATATACAAGTGAATATATGATTTATTGCAGGTTTTTAGAGGATTAAGGAGTTTTGGAAGAAGGTTTTTGTGGAAAGAAAAAGGATTGTTATGAAACAAAGGACGGTTTTCATTTTTTAATTGTTACGAACTATTTTAACTTATATATTTTATTAAAGTCAATAGTATCTTTTTGAGGTAATAATATTAGTATGTTGCTATTTGGGTTAAAACTAAAAGTTTTTATTTCAGAATCCGAACCGAAATAAAATATTTTCTTTTCAAAGATTAAAAATCTATCTTCTACTAATTGATAGCTCCCTGCCGTCCCCATAAATCCCCGATATGGTATTTGAATTTTAAAGTTATCATTTGAAGATTGGGTTCTAGGTCCAATAATTGGCAATAACATTAATGCTAAAATCCCTGACAAAAAAACCCCTCCAATTGCAACGATAATAGCAGAAACCAAAAAATATCCAATACTTGCCCACCCAAAAGATTTTGTGATATCAATCGAAGTTTTTTTACCTGAATAAACAAAAGCAGCAATAAATGAACTTAAAAATAAAATGAAGGTAATTCTTATAAACCAAAAGTTAAACCGCCAACCATAAACTTCAAACAAGGAAAAGAATAAAAATGCCAGAAAAGAGTAGATGGATATTTTAAATGATTTTTTCATTAAAAAGTTGCTTTGTTTATTAATTAAAAAATGCCACAAATTCACAAATTGAGTTTCATGAATCCATGGCAAATAATTTAGAATCTCTTAAGCCTCACCCATAGGCCCGCCAAAATTCATTGGAAAGGGAATAGGGTCGTTGGACTGGCGTATTTCACCAAAATTGGCCTCGTATTTTCTGATATTATCTTGCAGAGCCAACAATAACCTTTGGGCATGCTCGGGTGTCAAGATTACCCTTGACTTCACCTTAGCTTTGGGTACTCCCGGCATCAAACGGATAAAATCCAGCACAAACTCTGAATTGGAGTGGGCAATCATGGCCAGATTGGCATAAACTCCCTCGGCCATTTCTTCAGAAAGTTCTATATTGATTTGATTTTCTTCTTCTTCTGATTCCTTCATAATGGATGGTCTTAAATATTTGGTAAAACTATAAAATGTTTAATGATTAACGAAAAAATATTTACAATTCTTATTCCATGGAAACCACTAAAACTCCATATTTTCAAATATTTAGGCTTAAAAACAAGGTTGGTTCACCAGAAAAATAGAAGCAAATCGTATTTATATCCAATATTTTACAATTTCTTAAACTATTAAGCCCCAATCTGTTTCGTTTTATGCATTTTTTTTATAATTTTGCAGCCCGAAACAAAAAGTCAATAAATTTCGAATAAAACTGAATAAAAGCAATTCAGAAAAAAACAATTAAAAAATGGCTCGCGATTTAAAATTTACAAGAAACATTGGTATTGCCGCCCACATTGATGCCGGTAAAACCACAACCACTGAGCGTATCCTTTACTACTCTGGTGTGAACCATAAAATAGGTGAGGTACACGATGGAGGAGCTACCATGGACTGGATGGAGCAGGAGCAGGAAAGAGGTATCACTATTACTTCGGCTGCTACTACCGTAAACTGGAAATACAGAGACAATAACTACCACATCAACATCATTGATACTCCGGGTCACGTGGACTTTACTGTAGAGGTAAACCGTTCTTTGAGAGTATTGGACGGTCTGGTATTCCTTTTCAGTGCTGTTGACGGTGTAGAGCCACAATCAGAGACTAACTGGCGTTTGGCCAATAACTATAATGTTGCTCGTTTGGGCTTCGTAAATAAAATGGATCGCTCTGGTGCCGACTTCCTTAACGTGTGCAAGCAGGTGAAAGAAATGTTGGGCTCAAATGCAGTGCCATTGCAGTTACCAATTGGTGCAGAAGAAAACTTCAAAGGGGTAGTTGACTTGATTAACAACCGCGGAATGGTTTGGAACGAAGCAGACAAAGGAATGACTTTTACCGAAGTGCCAATTCCTGACGATATGATAGAAGAAGTTGCAGAGTGGAGAGAAAAATTACTTGAAGCAGTAGCTGATTACGATGATACTTTGATGGAGAAATACTTCGAAGATCCAAACTCAATTACTGAAGATGAAATCCTTGCTGCTCTTCGTGCTGCTGTTATTGATATGAAAATCGTACCAATGTTGTGCGGTTCTTCTTTCAAAAACAAAGGGGTACAGACTATGCTTGACCTTGTGATGGCTCTATTGCCTTCACCGCTTGACAGAGACGGTATCAAAGGTACCAACCCTGATACCGGTGCTGAAATCATTCGTCAACCAGATTCTAAAGAGCCATTTGCCGCACTTGCTTTTAAAATTGCAACTGACCCTTACGTTGGTCGTCTTTGTTTTGTAAGATCTTATTCAGGAACACTTCCTTCCGGATCTTATGTATTGAACAACCGTTCGGGTAATAAAGAGCGTATTTCTCGTATCTTCCAGATGCACGCCAACAAGCAAAATCAAATCGACGTACTTGAAGCCGGTGACATCGCCGCTGTTGTAGGTTTTAAAGATATCAAAACAGGAGATACCCTTTCTGATGAAAAGAATCCAATTGTATTGGAATCTATGGTATTCCCGGATCCGGTAATTGGTTATGCCATTGAGCCTAAGAAAACTGCCGATCAGGACAACTTCTCTAAGGCTATCGGTAAACTTATCGAAGAAGATCCTACCCTTACAGTTGAAACTAATGAAGAAACGGGTCAAACTATCATGAGAGGTATGGGTGAGCTTCACCTTGAAATTATCATTGATCGTATGCGTCGTGAATTCAAAGTGGAAGTTAACCAGGGTGCTCCTCAGGTGGCTTACAAAGAGACTTTCACCAAGAATGTTGAACACCGTGAAGTTTACAAAAAACAATCAGGTGGTAAAGGTAAATTCGCTGATATCGTATTTGAATTTGGTCCAAGAGACGACGATGAGGAAGGAAAAGAGAAAAAAGTTGGTTTGCAGTTTGTAAACAATATCGTGGGTGGTGTTATTCCTCGTGAATTTATCCCGGCCATCGAAAAAGGTTTCAAAGAGGCTATGAAAAACGGACCTTTGGCTGGCTTCCCTGTTGACTCATTCAAAGTGAGATTGTATCATGGTTCCTTCCACGATGTCGATTCAGATTCATTGTCATTTGAATTGGCCGCTCGTATGGGCTTCCGTGAAGCCGGTAAATTGGCCGGAGCAAAATTACTTGAACCAATCATGGCTCTTGAGGTATTGACTCCAGACGAATACACCGGACCTATTACAGGTGACCTTAACCGTCGTAGAGGTATGATGAAAGGTATGGATACCAAAGCCGGTTCACAAGTAATCAAAGCTGACGTGCCTTTGTCAGAGATGTTTGGTTATGTGACTGACCTTCGTACTATGTCTTCAGGACGTGCTACGGCAAACTTAACATTCTCTCACTATGATTTTGTTCCAAACAACATAGCTGAAGAGGTGATTAAGAAAGAAAAAGGATCGTAAGTGTTTCTATATAGATTGTTATTAAGAGCAGCTCTCCGGCAACGGGGGGCTGTTTTTTTTATATGGAATAGGAAAAACTAACTCTTTTAAGATTTGTCAGTTCAAACAATTTTTTAGTTAATAAAAATTAAAATGATGACCTAATGATTAAATTTTCAACAAGTCATTAGGAAACCATCGCTGATTTTCATTTATCCTTTCATACTCAATTCCTTTTTCAAAAAGTAACCTGTATAGCTGGCTTTCACTTTGGCTACTTCTTCGGGGGTGCCTTCGGCTACCATATTTCCACCTTTGTTTCCTCCTTCGGGTCCCATGTCGATTACGTGGTCAGAAACCTTGATAACATCGAGATTGTGCTCAATAATCAAAATGGAATTACCTTTATCCGCAAGTTTCTGGAGTACATCGAGCAGTTTTTTGATATCCTGAAAATGCAGTCCGGTGGTAGGTTCATCCAGGATATAAAGCGTTTTTCCGGTGTCTTTTTTGGATAATTCCTCCGAAAGTTTTACCCGCTGGGCCTCTCCGCCAGAAAGCGTGGTGGCATGCTGCCCCAGGGTGATATATCCCAAGCCTACGTCGTTCAGAATCTGTACCTTACGGTTGATTTTTGGATGTGCCTCAAAAAACGGAATGGCTTCTTCCACGGTCATGTCCAGCACATCGGCAATCGATTTACCTTTATATCTTACCTCCAGGGTTTCACGGTTAAAGCGTTTTCCTTTACAGGTTTCACACTCTACATGCACGTCAGGCAGGAAGTCCATCTCTATTTTCTTCATACCCGCTCCTTCGCAGGTTTCGCAGCGACCGCCTTTAACGTTAAACGAAAAACGGCCGGGTTTATAACCTCTGATTTTGGATTCGGGGAGTTCAGAAAACAAGGTTCTTATATCAGAAAACATACCGGTATAAGTGGCAGGGTTGCTCCTTGGTGTACGGCCAATCGGGCTTTGGTCCACCTCGATCACTTTGTCGATATGCTCCAGACCTTCTACTTTTTTAAAAGGTAATGGTTCTTTTTTGGCTCTGAAAAAATGATGGTTTAAAATTGGAAACAGCGTTTCATGAATCAGGGATGATTTCCCGCTTCCACTCACGCCCGTTACGCACACGATTTTGCCCAATGGCAGTTTCATATTTACGTTTTTCAGGTTGTGGCCGGTTGCTCCCTTGATAGTCAAATGGTTACCATTACCAGCTCTTCTTTTTTTCGGAATCTCTATTTGTACCCTATCGCTCAAATAATCAGCAGTAATGCCTCCTTTTGCAATAAATTCGGCGGGCGATCCATGACTTACCACCCTGCCGCCATGCCTACCTGCACCAGGGCCAATATCAAGAATATAATCTGACTCCAGCATCATGTCTTTATCGTGCTCAACTACCAGTACAGTATTGCCCAGATCACGCAGATCTTTCAATGCCTGTATGAGCTTCACGTTGTCGCGTTGATGTAAACCTATACTCGGCTCATCCATGATGTAAAGCACTCCCACCAGCTGGGTACCGATCTGAGTGGCCAGACGAATACGTTGGGCTTCTCCCCCTGATAGCGTTCTGAGAGGACGGTTAAGCGTCAAATAATCCAGGCCTATTCCAAACAAAAATCCCAGACGTTTTCTTATTTCCTTCAGGATTTCGGCAGCAATTTGATTTTGCTTTTCATTAAGTCTGATTTCGATGTTTTCAAACCAGGCGGAAAGGTCTGCGATATCCATATCAGACAATTCGGCTATGTTTCTATTGTCAATTTTGAAATGCAGAGATTCTTTTCTGAGGCGTTGTCCGTTACACTCAGGGCAGGTTTTTATGAGCATAAAATCCTTGAGCCAATCCTGAATCTTGTCAGAGTCAGAATCCTGCTGGCGTTTCAGGAAATTCATGATACCCTCAAAACTAGTGTTCCACTCCGTCCCCGGGTATTTTTTGGAAGGCACCGCCACGGGGTCTTCAGAGCCGTAAAGTAGTATTTTCAGTGCTTCTTCAGGTATTTTTTCGATAGGAACACTGATAGAGGACTTATATTTTTTCAGAATAATCTCAATCTGCTTAAAAATCCAGAGGTCACGGTATTCGCCTAGCGGAGCTATTCCCCCACGGGTTATCGAAAGGCTTTTGTCGGGAATAATAGAATCTTCAGTGATTTCTTCAATGGTACCCATGCCGTTACAGCTAGGACATGCACCATAAGGCGAGTTAAACGAGAAGGAGTTGGGCGAAGGGTCTTCGTAGCTGATTCCGGCCTCGGGGTCGGTCAGGTTTTGAGACAAGTATTGTACGTTTCCTTTTTCATCAAGCAATAAAACCGAACCTTTGCCTAATTTTAAAGCCGTACCCACCGACTGACTTATACGATAGCGATCCTCTGCTTTGGGTATAACCCTGTCCACCACAATTTCAATGTCGTGGATTTTGTATCGGTCAAGCTGCATTTTAGGACTCACGTCGAGTACCTCACTGTCAACCCTGACTTTCTGATAACCCATTTTGGCTATTTGCACAAAAAGTTCGCGGTAATGTCCCTTGCGACCTTTTACCAATGGTGCCAAAATGCTCACTTTTTTGCCGTCAAACTGCTCAAAAATCTGTTCAATGATCTGATCCTGAGTTTGTTTGACCATCGGTTTACCGGTCACGTAGCTATAGGCTATACCTACTTTTGCGAAAAGCAAACGAAGGAAATCGTAAATCTCAGTAGTAGTGCCTACGGTGGAGCGGGGGTTTTTGGAAGTAGTCTTTTGCTCGATGCTGATTACGGGCGAAAGGCCGTTGATTTTGTCCACATCGGGTCGTTCCATGTCGCCGATAAAACTACGGGCATAGGAACTGAAGCTTTCCATATAGCGACGCTGACCTTCGGCATAGATGGTGTCAAATGCCAGTGACGATTTACCGCTACCGCTAATGCCGGTTATAACCACCAGTTTGTTGCGGGGAATCACGGCATCGATATTTTTGAGGTTGTGCTCCCGGGCACCGAAAACCTCTATTTGTTCATGTCCTGTAAGCTCTACGTCGTTGAGTTTTTTGTCTATCGCCACCGTTTTTTCGGAAAAAAATGTAAGAACCTCAAATTTAACTCAAAAAATGCCAGCGTGTTTTTTTTGTGAAAAAATAATGAAGAAAATGCTAAGGAAATTGGAACATCAAATACTTTTTCTTAAAAGTTAATGCTTCTATTTTTTTATTTATTTAAAAACCAAAACCAAGTAGCAATTTTAATCACAAAATAGACGATAAAATCTAGAACTTTTTAAAGTCCTATTTTTAATCTCAACCTATGTCAAGGTTCACATATATATTTTAGTGACTACCTTGAGACACCAAAATAATTTTAAAAACTACAGCTCTATACTATTCAAACCGTAAACTTCTGCACTTTGGGGGTCAAATCCTTCAAAAAAGTCAAAATAATAGGTGTGACTTAGGTAATTGTATTTTTTGGGATTTCCAGATATTTTCTGACGAAGCGACTTAATGGGAGGCATTAAAAAATAAATGCCATGTTTTCCATTTTTTAAGGTAAATTTTATAATATAATAATTATACCTGGGGAAACTTCCATTTACGGTGATTCTTTGTAAAGGAATTTCCATTTTTGCCCAATCCCCACGATTTAAAGGATCATCCAGTTTTTCCGATAAATTTATATCTTTAAATTCCAATTTTTGAGAATCATCAAGTAATTTCTGAATCTTATTTCTGCTATCATAAAAATCAAAAATCCCATTTTGTTTTAGTTCCAGGGCATGTTGATTGGTGGTTAAATATCTAATAGCAAAATCTTGTTTTAAGCTACCTTCTCCAATATTATATGTATCAGTGATTTGGGTTAATTGTTGGCCTTCAAGGAGAAATATTCCTTTATAAACTCCTGCAGCAAAAATCAAGACGCTTGTTACGACAATTAATCCATTAATAAATTTGGATTTAAATTTTTCGTAAAAAATTGAAAACGCGATAAGTATAATTGTAACGCCGTAAATTTTATATCGTGACTCAAAGATGCTGCTATACCCCGGAAGCCAATAATTATATCTTAGAGTCACTATTGCCGCTAAAGATAGGGCTGAAAATAAAAAAAGTAAGCTTTTAAAATTGACAAAATCAGGTCTTTTGATAAATAAATAGTAGGCGGTAAAAGAAAAGAAACCAAAACCCAAAATCGCAGAAATTATTTGAAAAATGAAAGAATGATTGAGGTTAAAAATGCCTCCCAAACTCATAAAAAATGCAATTACTAATTCATAATTATATCTTTTTATATTTTCAAATAAACTGATAGATTTACCTTCATCACTTAGAAAATAAAAAATAATTATCTGGGCTGAAAATAAGATTAATGAAATCCATAATGCCCTTTTTTCCTTTTTAATGCCCAAATAAATGATAACTAGACCATTTGCAATAAAACCATTAATACTTCCTGTTGGAGCCAGAAAAAAAACAACAAAAAACAAAAATTTCCAATAAATCGAGGAGTTTTTGTATAAAGTTGAGGCATATAAAACAAATACCGAAAGTCCGAATGTCGCCATTTGGTAGGTAGCAACATCAGTTCTGAAAAATAATTCATATAACAATAGGTTTAAAATCCAAAGCCCAAAAATTAGCCTGAAAGTTTTAGATTTTGACAAACCTCGAAAATATATCCACCAAACAATAACTATAAATACCCAACAGAATATCAAAATATGCTGGAAGTTTATTTCACCATCAATATAAGTTTGAAGAACTGACAAGGTCCTCATAAATATTGGATGACTCTCATTATCAGGTATTAAAATTGTTTGAAGTTTTGCTAAAAAAGTATCAGCTTTAAAATAATATTTTTGAAAACCAATAAATACCCTGTGGTCATCCCTTACGGGCAGGTTTAAAGAATATTTATAGAAAAAAAACACCAAGGTTAGCCAGGGAAATAATATACCAAGTCTGTAAAAAATCGGACCAATTTTTTTTTGCATAATTATTGAGAATTATATAATCATTAGATTTTTTGTTGTGTCATAATACAATTAGCTTGCAATTTAAAGGGTTTCGTTTAAAATTCTTATCGGTTTATTATAGTTTTGTAAAAAAACCGAATCAATGTCAAATATCGCCTGGGAAACCGCCAAAGTTTACGAAGACATCACCTATAAAAAATATATGGGCGTTGCACGTATCGCCTTCAACAGACCTGAAATCAGAAATGCCTTCCGACCTAAGACCACTTTTGAGCTACTTGATGCTTTCGACGACGCCACTCATGACCCCAAAATAGGTGTTGTATTACTTTCTGGTGAGGGCCCTTCACCCAAAGATGGCGGCTGGGCATTTTGTTCCGGTGGCGACCAAAATGCCAGAAAAAAAGGAGGCTATCGTGCTGAAGATGGTCGCGACAGGCTTAATATTTTGGAAGTTCAACGACAAATTCGGTTTATGACCAAACCGGTGATTGCAGTAGTGACCGGCTGGGCTGTTGGAGGGGGCCATAGTCTTCATGTGGTGTGTGACTTATCGCTAGCTAGTAAAGAACATGCTGTTTTTAAACAGACTGATGCCAACGTTGCAAGTTATGATGCAGGATATGGTTCTGCATATTTGGCTCGTCAAATAGGGCAAAAGCGTGCAAGAGAAATATTCTTTTTGGGCAGAAACTACTCAGCTCAGGAAGCTTTCGAGATGGGTATGGTCAATGCTGTTGTGCCTCATTCCGAGCTAGAAGAAACCGCATTTCAGTGGGCACAGGAGATTTTACAGAAAAGCCCAATGGCTATCAGAATGCTCAAGTTTGCTTTCAATCTCATTGATGATGGATTGGTGGGTCAACAAATTTTTGCCGGTGAGGCCACCCGACTAGGTTATATGACTGAAGAAGCAGAAGAGGGCCGCAATGCCTTCCTCGAAAAACGACCACCCAACTGGGATAAGTTTGAGAGGTATTCGTAAGGTTTAAACCACTTGTTTTAAGTTTAGTAGAACCTAAAAAATAAAACTTGGACTCTTCAAAATGTTTCACACACTTTTCTCTAGGTCATATTATTTTTTTGTTGTTTAAATTAAAAAAAAATTAAAAACTTCAAAATGAAATAGTACTTTTAATAAAAATTGAATCACCAAATTTTAAACAATATGAAAATCAAACATTCTTTTATCCTCCTAGTTCTGTTTTTTTCAATAATTAAGGCAAATGCCAAAACAGATACATTAATCAACCCAACACTTAAGTCTTTTAAATTAAATCAAGCAAGGGTTGCAACAAGCTGTTATAATGTGGTTAACTTAAGTACCACTCAAGAATCGTCAGTTAACACATTAAATTTAAGTAGCTATTTTAAAACTTATGATTACAGCAAGTTTATTGCAAATTATGGCTTTGGAGCACCAGTTTGGAAAGGTGACGGAAACACCCCAGTTGAACCATTAAAAGCTGGATGGAGTGTATGCGACATGGGTTCTCAATATCCTTTAAATCAAATTCCAGAGGTAAATAGTGGAGTTTTTGAAGGATTTAATTACACTTTGGGCGGAAACTTGGGTAGTGCAGGAAATACAGCGTTAAACAATGGATTCCCGAATGCTATAAATGTCATTAATGCAACCTCTGCGTCATTGGGAAACATCAATCAAGATTACGCTACACTTAATGCCATTGCTGAGTATTTTAAATCTTCAATAGTTACTATTGATGTTGGTGTTACAGCAAGAAATCCTCAACCTTCCTATAGGTCAGCTGGATATCTAATGCTTGATAGTGAAGGTCAGGGTGGAGTTAGGGATATTATTTTTGATATGAATTTTTTAACAGAAGTAAGTAAAAAAGCTCCAGATAAGAAAATTTTGCTATATGGAACTTCTCCTTCGCAATTTTCAACTTGGGATTATATTTATGGGTATTACTCTAGTCTTTCTGAGCAAGACATAAATGTATTAAAAAGGCCTTCGTCACCCGGAAGCGGATCATCAAGTAGTATTTTTTGGAATGAACATTTAAAAACTGGCAAATTGTATTTTGATGGGCAACCTGGGTATGTAAAATCTCCTTTGCCTACAACAGCAACTCTATACCAAAAGGACAATTTAGGAAATTACATATTAAATAACGGGAAAAGAATACTCAGAACTGATGAATTCTCAGAATTCCAATTTGGGATGAAAAACACTTGGCTTCCTATTGCTCATCCTTCAACTGATGGCTATAGTGATAATGTTTTGAGAAATATTTCTGATGTAAAATGGGCCATTGGAACACCTTATAGATTTATGACATTCTGGGAGTTTTGTCAAACCAACAATGCCAGTTTTAATAGCCCTGATGGCCTAAACGTGGATATTACACGTTGGAGAGATTACCCAAATAAATTTATATCTGTTAACTCATTGCTTACTGAGCATTATACTTTAGGTGGAAATTCCATCTACACAAGATGGCTGGGAGAAGAGCAAATAAAATTCAATGTAATGGCTCCGCTAATGTTGGGTTATGCTGGTGTGGAGTTATGGGAAAATGGGTGGCTTTCTGATCAATTTTATAATCCTGATTTTAATAACCCCATCCCATGGCATGGTAGACCTCTTCCATCTAAAGGGGGAAAACTATACGCACAGTGGACTAGAGAAGGGGGAGGCACTGATGTAAATACCACAGCCGATGATAACTGGACCAGATATAAATGGGCAACAGCTGCTGTTTCTACGATGCGTGATGTCATGAATTATTACACTTTAGACACAACTTTAAGATATTTTAATTTCACAAGATATGGAACAGCTGTGGGAGACAAAGAAATTATTATATTGGGAATGTACCAAAACTCTAACTTGCATTTGATGGCCTATTATCCATACCATGACCCCCAGGATAATACAAATGTCGACTTTTATATAAATAATAACAAACATACATTTACGGTAGAAGGGCGGAAGGTTTTGTTATTACATTTTAACGGTTTAACCACTACCAATTTAAGTCCTAATGACTTGATCGTTAGCTATCAGAATATCGATGGAGTTTCAAAAATTCTAAGAGGAAATTTGGAAAATCATACCGCATCTTCTGTACCTTCTAATCCAAATAGTTGTCAAACAGATCCATGTGCCTTTTCTGTTGCAGCAACAAGCTCAATCCCTACTCCAAATACGGGCCAATCAATTGAGCTAACTGCAGTTTGTACAGGGACAAATTGTACAGGTGTAAGCTATTCATGGAGTGGAAACGGAATAAGTGGTACAAGTTCTTTAATTACGATAAATGCACCTACAGCTGCTGGTAGTTACACATATACTATTACTGCCAGTAAAACAGGCTGTGCAAATAAAACGGCAGCTGTAACCATTAATGTTATTAATACAACATGTAACTTTACAGTGGCTGCAACAAATTCTAACGCAACACCAAATCCTGGGCAATCATTTCAGTTAAGTTCAAGTTGTACCGGGACAAATTGTTCGGGTGTAAGCTATTCATGGAGTGGAAACGGAATCAGTGGCACAAGTTCTTCAATAACGATAAATGCTCCAGCAACAGCAGGTAGTTACACATATACAATTACTGCCAGTAAATCAGGCTGTGCGAATAAAACAGCTACGACTACAATCAATGTTTTTGTTAACAATTGTCTTAATCTTACAAATGTAATTGTGCCTGCTAATTGCACAATTGAGGGTAATACTAAGAAACAAATAAAATTTGATATTTCCGGTGGCTCGGGTACTTACCAAATAGCTATTAATTCTGGATCATATTCTAATATAGGTCCAAGTTACGAGCTTTGGTGGCTTCCTGCTTGGGGAAATCCTGTACTTTCAGTCAGAGATGCTAACAATAATTCTCTTGCCAGAACTATAACTGTTACCTCAAATGCTTGTGGTGTGGCAGGTTCTTACTCTCTGAATACTTGTGGACCTTGTAGTGTAAATCCTCCTTCAACAATAAATGCAACCGTAAATCCTGTTGTTTCGGGTCAACCTACCACATTATCTACTTCTTGTCAGTCGGGTGCAACAGTTAAATGGAGTACAGGAGCAACCGGAAATTCAATTACTGTTAGTCCTACTATTACCACAACATATTCTGCATATTGTGACAATGGTTCCTGTTCAAGCACTTCAGTTTCCAAGACTATTTCCGTCCCTATTAATTGTCTTAATCTAACTAATGTAATTGTACCTGCTAATTGTACAATTGAAGGTAATACTAAAAAGCAAATAAAATTTGATATTTCCGGTGGCTCGGGTACTTACCAAGTAGCTATTAATTCTGGGGCATATTCAAATATTGGTGCCAGTTATGAACTTTGGTGGCTTCCAGCTTGGGGAAATCCTGTACTTTCTGTCAGAGATGCAAACAATAATGCTCTTGCCAGAACAATAACAGTTACCTCAAATGCTTGTGGTGTGGCTGGTTCTTACTCTATGAATACTTGTGACCCTTGTAGTGTAAATCCTCCTTCAACAATAAATGCAACGGTAAATCCTGTTGTTTTGGGTCAAGCTACCACATTATCTACTTCTTGTCAGTCGGGTGCAACAGTTAAATGGAGTACAGGAGCAACCGGAAATTCAATTTCTGTTAGTCCTACTAGTACCACAACATATTCTGCCTATTGCGAAAACGGCTCATGTACCAGTACAATAGTTTCCATGCCAATAACTGTTATTCCTCCTCCCAATTGTCTTAATTTAACCAATGTAATTGTTCCAACTAATTGTACTGTTGAAGGTAATACCAAAAAACAAATTAAATTTGATATCTCAGGAGGTTCAGGGACTTACGAGGTAGCAATAAATGGAGGTACATTTTCAAATACTGGAGCTAGTTCTGAATTTTGGTGGTTACCAGAATGGGGAAATCCAGTTTTTACAGTAAGAGATGCAAGCAATAATTCAAAAACAAGATCTTTAACTGTTACCTCTAATGCTTGTGGTGTGGCTGGTTCATATACCATTAATACCTGTGGAAATGGGGCTAGGATCTCAATGGAAGAACCTATCAATAATCTTAGTAGAGATAATGATAAGGAGAAAAGTATTGTTATTTTCCCTAATCCTGTATCAGAGAATACCTTTTCAATTAAAGCAGATTTTCGTATTAAAGATGTCATTATTTTAAATTCGCAAAATCAAATCGTAAGGAAAAATATAAAAAATCTCGAAAACATTGATGTAACAAATCTGATTTCAGGAGTTTATAATATTTGCTTTTTTAACGAAGAAGGCGAAGTGATTTTTAGAAAGATTGTTATTTCTAGATAAGTAGAAAATCCAAATACAGTAAATACTATTAATTTAATTTGCTGTATAACTAAATTGAAATAACAGCAATATCAAAAATCTTGATGTTGAAAAAATAAGAACCCCGACAAAGCCATTATAAGGAATAGTCGGGGTTTTTCGTTTATCCTGAAAAAAGAAGAGTTTGATGATTAATTAATTAATTGAGTTTTTTGTTGTTCAAAATAGAAAAACCTTAAAGGAGCTAACCCTTACTTTTTTGCTTGATACAAATTTTATTTAAATAATATACCCATACATTCAGCAGAAAAAACCACAATTACAAGTTCAATATTAAATGCTTTTGGTATCTTACTTTGATTAAAAACTTTTCTTGTTTGTTCAACTTCTCTTAATCCATTCTTATATAATATTTCTTTTTGCTTTTATCCAAATGCTGATTGGTTTAACATTTAGAAACGATAACCGGCAATTGACTTAATGGAATGATTCGATTTTTTAATTTATTAAAACATCGTACCTTCGGGTTTTATTATTCTTTATAAGAATTTAAACCATATTGAAGTCGGTTGGAATTAAGTTTTCAAAGCCTGACTGCAAATTTTCATTCTTCAAAAAAATTAATAAAGGTATTTAAGACAGATAATAATAGGTTATTTTACCATGTTACAGATAATTAACCAAGCAACAGATTTCGAAAGAGGAAAGGAAAAAACTGTTAATCTAAACTTAGCAATCTGTGGATTGGCAAGAAATGTTGAGCATTCCATTGGAAAAATCTTCGAAAAATTTGAGGAGGTAAAATCTTACTTTTCAGAGGTTTATGTAGTTATTGTTGAAAACGACAGCACCGATAATACAAAAAGTATATTAAAAAATTGGTCAAATACTAACGCCAGACATATTCTTATTTCTGAAGATCTTAATGAAAACCCCGTTAATAAAGGCCCTTTTTCCGAGCACAGGATCTCATTAATGTCAAGTTTTCGAAATAAATACTTAAAAGAAATAAATAAAATTCCTGGTCTTGATTATGTAATGATGGTTGACCTTGACATTTTTGATTTTTCAGTAAGAGAAATAATCTCAACTTTTAATCATACGGAAAACTGGGATGTAGTTTCTGCAAATGGTCAAAATTTGGTTTTACAATTTGCCTTTCCTGTGTACTTTGATGTTTTTGCGTTGAAAGAAATTGGCAAAAATCCAATCGAATATTTCGATGATATTGTCCCGATGCAAAAAAAGTATACAGCTTTATGTAAAAGAAACGAATGGATAAGAGTAGAGTCTGGTTTTAATGGATTGGCTATATACCGAGCTGCATGTTTTAATTTCGATATTAGATATGAAGCTAGGATATCAGAAAATGAAAGTGAGATTTCGGTATGGTGTGAGCATGTAAGCTTTAATCAGGATCTAATAAAAGCCGGATTTAACAGACAATTTATTAACCCAGGTTTAAAGGTTAAATACTTAGAAATTGACTCAAAAATATTTTGGTCTAATTTTTACAAATATTTCAAATACCTGGTAGGAACTCTTTTAAATAAAATCAAATCAAAATTCTAGACATCAAGTTTTTCATATTCATAAAATTTTTCGAAAACCAAATATCTCATTATAAGAACTATTAAAAATTTCAATTTGCTTAACAACAGCAAATTAATTCGAAATAACATCCTTTCAATTTAGTCAATATAATTCATCCTATATGCCAGTGGGGTAATTTTCTTGGTAGTTTTAAACTGACGGTTAAAGTTTGAAAGGTTGTAAAATCCACTGTCAAAAGCTATCTGCGAGATACTCAGTTTGTCATTTTGCAATAATTTACATGCAAATTCGATTCTGATATCGGTCAAAAAACTTGAGAATGTTTTTCTGGTTCTTTTTTTGAAATATCTGCTAAATGCCGACTCACTCATATTGGCCAGTTGTGCTACATCATCGAGTTTAATCGGATTTCGAAAGTTTTCACTTACATGTTCCAATACTTTTTTGATTCGATCGGAGTCCACCTCATTCCTGATTTGAATGGGGTCAGAAGACAAGAATTCAAGATTTTTGCTTTTTGCCAAATCGTCTAAGATTTCTAAAAACTTTACCAATCTTGGCATTCCTTCCAGGTCAAATACACTTAGCAACTTGGGATATATTAAGTCCGCGGTTTCTTTACAAAATTGTATTCCCCGTTTTGATCTTTCCAAAAGGTTTTTGATACCATAGCTCTCCGGCGAATCCCAAAATGCTGCTCCCAAAAAATCGTAATTAAAGTGAATCACCATTGAGCGAGCTTTGAGTGAACTATCGGGTTTTAAATACTCTTCGTCGTTTTTATAATAATGTGGAAGATAGCTTCCAATCATACATAAATCACCCGGTTCAAAATCGGTTATACTACTTCCAACATACTTTTTCCCGGTGCTTTCCTGAATCAAAACCAACTCTATTTCGGGATGATAATGCCAGGGAGTAGGGAAATTAGGACCTGATAATTTTAGTAAATTAAATGAGGTATCGGCTGGGTTTGAGATTTTAAGTAACTGAGGTTTCATCTAACTTATGATATTTTTTTTCCAAATTTATTTTATTTTAGGAATATTTGTATCACGTACTCTCATGTTTTTAAGACTTTTTTTACATATATAAGATTTTTGATGTCAAAATTTCACCAGAAATAGCATTTATAATTGCACCAATTCAATAATTTCAAATGTACTTTTGTTAAAATTCTTATAATAACTTGTAAGATTCATAGTCATTATTCAATCAAAAATTAAAATGTCGGACAAACTTCATCGCCGGAATTTCCTGATCGAAAGCGGCTTAAAACTTTCAGGTCTTGGGTTTTTACCCACTTTTGTTTCCAATACCTCTCCTTCATTTTACAAAGAAAAAGCCTCAACGCCTTTAATATATTCAGCACCCAGAATCAAATTCGGAGTAATCGGAATCAACCATAACCATATTTATGGAATGGCCGGCTCTGTGATTAGAGGAGGAGGCGAAATGGTAGCTTTTCATGCATTAGAAGACGATTTGGCTTCAGATTTTCAAAAAAGATTTCCAAACGCAAAAAGAGTCAGTGATAAAAAAGAAATTCTGGAAAATAAGGATATTGCCTTAGTATTAAGCTCCATCATCCCCAACCTACGCGGGCCTCTTGGTGTAGAAGTAATGAAGCATGATAAAGACTACATGGTCGATAAGCCAGGAATCACCGAACTGAAACAATTGAAAGAAATCAGAAAAGTGCAGAAAGAAACCGGTAGAATTTTTTCTATTTCTTATAGCGAACGTTTTGAAAACCGTGCAACAATGAGAGCATCTGAGTTGGTAAGATCCGGAGCCATTGGAAAAGTAATTCAGACCATTGGAATGGGGCCACACAGAATGAATCCTAAGTCGCGGCCAGCCTGGTTTTTTGAAAAGCAATATTTTGGTGGAATTATTACGGATATCGCTTCACATCAATTTGATCAGTTCCTGCATTTTACCGGCTCAAATCAGGCCAGAATATTATCTTCTCAGATCGGAAATTTTAATAATAAGAAATATCCCACATTTGAAGATTTTGGTGATGTGACACTTCAGGGAAATAAGGGTTCAGGGTATATCAGGGTAGATTGGTTTACGCCAGATGGGTTAAAAACCTGGGGCGATGGCCGCCTCACAATTCTTGGAACAGAGGGATTTATCGAGATCAGAAAGAACATAGATATTGCAAAATATGATACCGGAAACCATTTATATATGGCAAACAACAAGGAAACCGCTTATTTCGATTGTTCCGATTTTCCGCTTACTTACGGCACATTGCTTGTTGATGATGTAATAAACAGGACAGAAACGGCCATGTCTCAGCAGCATTGCTTTCTTGCTACAGAGCTAGCCCTTACCGCCCAGAAAAAAGCCAGAAATATCAGTGATTTTTAAATAATATTTGAAAATGAAAAGAAGAGATTTTATAAATAATTCGGTAAAAACAGTGGCAGCTGGCCTTGTATTTCCAACAATTGTGCCCTCTACTGTATTTGGAAAAAATGCTCCAAGCAATAAGATAAATATTGGACAAATAGGATGTGGTCGTATAGCACGTGACCACGATTTGCCAGGTACCTGGCAACATGAGCAGTCAAGAATTATAGCAGTTTGTGATCTGGACCGAAACCGCCTGGAAGACGGAAAGAGGCTGATTGATGGTTTTTATGCAAAAAAAACCGGAAATTCAGGATATATGGATACCAAAATGTATGACGATTACCGGGAATTATTACAAAACAAAGATATTGATGCCGTGATGATCAGCACGCCCGACCATTGGCATTCGCAACCGGCCATAGAGGCTGCTTTGGCCGGAAAACATATTTATTTACAAAAACCTACTTCTTTGACCATTTCCGAAGGCAGGTTGCTTAGTCAGATTGTTACAAAAAAAGGAATTGTATTTCAATGCGGCACTCAACAGCGGTCCTCTGACCAGTTTAGAATTGCTGCTGAGCTGGTAAGAAATGGCCGTATTGGAAAACTTCATACTGTAAAAATTGGCCTTCCCGGAGATCCGTCGGGCCCGGTAGCACCCGCTATGCCAGTTCCCAAAGGCTTGAACTATGATATGTGGTTAGGCTCAACGCCGATGGTTCCATATACCGAAATAGGCGTACATCCTCAAAAAGGATATGGCAGACCCGGTTGGTTAAGACTGGAACAATACGGTGCCGGAATGATCACCGGTTGGGGACAACACCATTTTGACTCTGCAGCATGGGGTATGGATACCGAATTGACCGGTCCGATTTCAGTAGAGGCTGTGGCTGAATTTCCAAAGTCAGGTCTTTGGAATGTACATGGTGACTTTATGGTCAAAGCTGAATATGCCAATGGAATCACAATGTACACAAGTGGTGGTTACCCCAACGGCATAAGATACGAAGGAACAGATGGTTGGATATTTGTATCGAGAGGCAATTATGTAGCCTCCTCAAGTGACCCTGTGGCAGCGGCACAAAGTGCCAAAGCATTGGATGCCAGCGATCCAAAAATCCTGAAATCAGAAATTAAAGAAAACGAAATAAAACTACAGGTAAGCAAAGAACACCACCTCAACTGGCTCGAAGGTATTCAGAATGGCACTCCGGTTTTATCTCCGGTTGAAATTGCTCATCGGGCTTGTTCGGTTTGTCTGGTAAGTCATATCGCCATGAAAATCCCGGGTAAGTTAAACTGGGATCCTGCAAAAGAGCGGTTTACGAATAATGATGCTGCCAACAAAATGCTAAAAAGAACCCAAAGGTCACCTTATGGCACTGAGCAATTTGCAAAGAAATTATAAAGTCTGCCCCATTTTTAAAATTATTTAACAACTGCCTTGCATTTGTTTATTACAAATTTTTATTGTCAAAATCCTATTAGAAATAGGCATTATTAAGGATGACAATTGTCTTTTGGGCAATTAATTTTGTATAAAATCTGTAAAAAACATACTTTTTACAAGATTGCTGGAGAATAAAAATTAATCTTAATCTATTTTTTTTATCACAATCGGGAATTCAAGGACCCGGAAAATTTAACCAATCTATTTTACTATGAAGAAAAATTTACTTTTTCTCTTTGCTATCCTTATGTGCGTAAATTCGTACGTATGGGCACAGTCACGTACTATTTCTGGAAAGGTGACAGATGCGAGTGGAACCGGCTTGCCGGGTGTTAGTGTAACAGTGAAAGGCTCTACACAAGGAGCAGTTTCTGATGGAGTTGGAGGATATTCGCTTAATGTACCTTCAAATAAGAACATTCTAGTGTTTTCTTACATTGGTTTTGTTGGTCAGGAAATTGAGATCGGAACTCAAAGTACAATTAATGTGTCGCTTCAGGAAGACGCAACTAACCTTTCAGAGGTCGTGGTTGTGGGCTATGGAACACTGAAAAAAAGTCAAACAACAGGTGCTATTTCACAAGTTACATCAAAGCAAATAAGCGAAATGCCTTTGACTAATCTTGGACAAGCTCTTCAAGGAAGAGCAGCAGGTGTTGATGTATCTCAGTCGGGTTCAAAACCTGGATCGACGCCCAAAATCTTAATTAGGGGTCGTCGTTCATTCAGGGCAAGTAATGACCCTCTTTATGTGGTTGATGGCATACCTCTTTCCGCTGGTTATGAAGACTTTAATCCCAATGATGTTCAATCTATGGAAGTATTAAAAGATGCAACTGCAACCGCAATCTATGGTGCCAGAGGTGCAAATGGAGTAATTTTAATAAGCACAAAAAGGGGAGCTGTAAAAGGAAAAACTACTGTGACCTATGATACTTATTACGGAAATTCAAAAGCGTTGAATCAAATCGAATTATTTTCGGGCCAAGAATTTGCAGAGTATGTAAGAGAAGCCTACAGGGCGACAGGTATATATAAAGATGCATCCGGTAATATTGTTGGGACAGGTAAATCTGATCCGGTTGCTGATTCTAAAGTAGCGGTATTAGGTGGAGACCCTAACGTTGTTGCCGGATTAGCGGCAGGTAGAAATACTCAATACCAGGACTTGCTATTGAAAAACGGTATTATCCAAAACCAAACTATAGGGGTTCAGGGTGGAAACAACAAAACTCAGTTTTATGTTTCTGGTGGTTTCTTCCAAGACAAAGGTATAACCGATGGACTTGACTATACAAGATACAATGTAAGAGCTAATATTGATCATGATATTAATAGCCGCTTAAAAATAGGTTTGTCATCATATGTTATGTATTCCGATAGAAATGGAGAAAACCTTAACCCTTACTCGTTCACGCTACAACAAAACCCTTTAGGTGCGGCTTATAAAGACGATGGCTCTATCAATTTTACCCCCACGAACGATGCACTATTGACAAACCCTCTTGCTGAAATTGTACCAGGGGCCCAGATAGATAATACAAAAAAATACAGAATTTTCAACAGTGTATTTGCTTCTGTAAAAATTATGGAAGGTCTTACATATAGAGTGAATTTTGGCCCCGACTTTACATTATCACGCTCTGGAAGGTTTGTGGGCGGTCAAACAAATGCAAGAAAAGGTGGGGATGCTCAAGCAAGTAGTACTTCCAGATTTGGGTTTGACTATACATTAGAGAACATTGTAAATTACACTAAATCTTTTGGATTGCACAATTTTAATGTTACTGCTTTACATTCCCTTCAAAAAGATACTTATGAAGAGTATGCAGTAAATACACAAGGTATCCCGGCGGAATCTCAAGTTTTCTATAACTTAGGAAATGCAAGCACAGTTACAGGAGTTTCCAGTAATTTAATTGAATGGACAATAAATTCTTACATGGGTAGAATAAACTATGACTTTAATGATAAGTATTTACTTACTGCTACTATTCGTCGTGACGGATCAAGTCGTTTTGGTGCAAATACAAAATATGGGAATTTTCCTGGTATTGCACTGGGGTGGAATGTAAGTAACGAAGGTTTTATGAAGGAAATCACTTGGTTGGATTTATTAAAACTTAGAGCTGGATGGGGAAGTGTTGGAAACCAGGCTGTAACCCCATATCAAACCCAAGGCTTGTTGGCCAGGACAGTTTACGCCTGGGATGCGACGGCTGCTTTTGGATACCGACCAAATACTATTGGCAATCCGGATCTGCAGTGGGAGAGCTCTGCTACAGCAAATATCGGTGTAGATTTTAGTTTATGGAGAGGCCGGCTACAAGGATCTCTAGAATTTTATCAAACCAATACTACCTCATTATTGCTGGCAGACCAATTACCAGGCTCAATAGGGTTCAGTCAGGTGACAAGAAACGTTGGAGAAACAAGAAATAGAGGTATCGAGCTCGGATTTACAACTGTCAATATGAATACATCTTCAGGATTTAGATGGTCTACCGATTTCCAGTTTACAAAAAATAAAGAAGCAATTGTGTCATTGTACAATGGCAAAATAGATGACCTGGGCAACAGGTGGTTTATTGGCCAGCCATTAAACTCTTTCTATGATTTTAAGAAAGCAGGAATCTGGCAATTGGGTGAAGAAGAATTGGCAAAATCTTTTGGTAGCCGTGTTGGTCAAATTAGAGTTCAAGATACAAACGGAGATGGTAAAACAACTGCGGATGATAGGGTATTGATAGGTTCTGATGTCCCTGATTTCAGTGCAGGTATGACTAACAGGTTCTCTTACAAGAACTTCGACTTGTCATTTTTCTTGTTTGGTCGTTTCGGAAACACTATTGTTTCAGGCTTCCACCAAAACAACAATGCATTGGCAGGTCGTTATCAACAAATAAAAGTTGACTATTGGACCCCACTGAACCCAACAAATGAGTTCCCCCAGCCATTGAGTACTCAAGAGTTCCCTGTATATAATACAACTATTATATACTACGATGGGTCGTTCATCAAACTTAGAAACATCAACTTTGGATATAGTTTTAATCCAAGAATTGCTAACAAATTGAAAATGGAATCGTTGCGATTATTCTCAAGCATACAACAACCAAAAATCTGGTCTCAATTTATCAGCAAATATAATGGCGTTGACCCTGAAACTTCAGGAACAGCTGTAAACAACGGAATAACACCTGCAACCAAGGTGTTCACTTTGGGCCTTAACGCTAAATTCTAATTGATAATTAAATTTTTAATTTTTGAAAAAATGAATCTAAGAAATATATTAAAACCAGTAAAAATTCTAGGAATTTCAGTTTTAATGCTGACTGGTCAATCTTGTAAAGATCTATTGAAAGAAACCGTAATCTCAGGTATACCAAATGATTACATGAATACTCCAAAAGGATTTGAAGATGCTGTAAATGCTGCATATTCTACTTTGAGATATTTTTATGGTACTCAACAAGGCCTAACCTTGACAGAGTATGGAACTGATATTTACGCAACCGGGGCAGATGGTGGTTATAAAGGATTCCACTTTTATGATACTCAGATGCAACCTACGGTTGACTATTTAGGTAATACATGGGATGAACTATACAGAGGTATAAACACCTGTAATGCCATTATTGAAAGAGCACCTGCATCTACTGTAGCTGATGCTACAAAAAAAGTAAGGGTGGCTGAAGCAAAGTTTCTAAGAGCTCAATATTATTTTATATTATTCCAGCAATGGGGTGGTGTAGATCTTAGATTAAATGAAACATTGGCTCCTACAAAAACTACAAAAAGAGCTTCTGACACCGAAATGTTTTCAGCAATTATCAAAGACTTTACTGAGGCTATTGCAGATTTACCCTCTACACAATCTCAATATGGAAGAGCCACGAAAGCCGCTGCAGAAATGGCTCTTGCCAAAGTGTACCTTGCAAAAGCCTATTCTACTTCCAAAGCTGCCGACGATTTCTCAAAGGCCGCTACATTGTCAGAAAGTGTAATCAAAAACTATGGTTTCAAATTGTTAGATGATTTTGCAAGTGTATTTGATGAAAACAATCAGAAAAATTCAGAAATAGTATTTGCTGTACAATATACTTCTGATTTGTTAACCAATCTTACAAATAATACTGGTAATGTAAACGGTGGAAATAATCTTCACTTGTTTTTTGGAATGCAATATGACGTTCAGGCTGGTATGCAACGTGATGTATTCTATGGAAGACCCTTCAAAAGGCTAAGGCCAACAGCATATTTGATAGATGTTTGTTTTGCAGATAGAGAAAACGATTCTCGTTATAAGAAAACATTCCGTGATACATGGAAATCAAACAAACCAGGCACCTATAATACTGCTTTCGATGATTCAAAAGCCAAAGTTACTTTTGCATCTGGAGATACAACAATTTTCATTCCTGGATATGAGATGTCAAAAGAAGAAAGGGCAAAAAGGCCATATCAGGTTTTGGTACCTAGCAAATATAATGAAGCCTTATTCCCAACTTTGACTAAGTTTTTTGACACAAAAAGACCAGATATGACTTATGAGTCTGGCAGCCGTGATTATTTCATGTTCCGTTTGGCTGATACATATTTAATGTTAGCTGAAGCACAATTAGGTGCAGGCAAAATACAAGAAGCCACTGATGCCTTAAATGTTGTGAGACAAAGGGCAGCATGGGCAGGTAAAAAAGATGCTATGAAAATAACATCTGACAAGATGAATATGGAAATGTTGATGCAGGAACGTGCACGTGAGCTAGCCGGAGAGCAAACCCGCTGGATGGATTTAAAACGTTGGGGTAACTTAGTAGAAAGAGTAAAACTTTACAACCCACAAGCTGCACCAAACGTTGCAAGTAAACACCTTGTAAGGCCAATTCCTCAAACTCAGATAGATAGATCTGAACCTGGTGCTTTTGCACAAAACCCAGGATTCTAAATATTCTCAAAACCACTTAAAAACCCCGGAGAAATTCGGGGTTTTTTTGAATTTGAAAAGATTAATTAATTAATTGTTAAATTATAATCCTTAACATGAACAGAAGAAAATGTACTCAATCTACGCCTAGCCTACTTTTGTCTTTTCAACTTGACACTTTCGCTGCAAAATACCATCAAAAAATGACTTATTTGGCCATCACCTGCAGTGGTAATAATCTGGTGGCCAACAAAGAAATTGCGGCTCAGGGTTTTAAAGGTAATCAGCTGAGAGCCACCACTTATCCTGTTTTCAAAGACAGTCTTCCAACAACTGAAGAGCCGAAAACTTACTCAAAAAACAAGTCAGCGGAAGTTAAAGCCGTTTTCGAAGAAACAGGAATACAACCCACATACCATAATCACATGCACCAGCTGGGCGAAACTCCTAAAGAAATCGACCTCATATTGCATGAAATGGATACAAGATACATCAAACTTTTACATTAGGTAGCACACTATCATCAGGGTGGTGACGTACCCGTTGAGCCAGTATTAAAATATAAAGATATTTTGTATGCTACTCATATAAAAGATACTAATCCCGATACTGAAAACAAGGCTGGCTACATGTTTGTAGAGTTGGGAAAGGGCAAAGTGGACATCCCTTTGATTTTTAAAAATCTTGAAAAAATTGGATTTAATGATTGGAATATTGTAGAACTCGATGCGTTCCCGGTCAAAGATCCCAAAGCATTGGAGTCGGTACAAATAAGTAAAAAGTACCTAAAAAAATTAAAGATGAAATTTTAACTCCTTTTTATTATTTATTGGAATATTTTCATCAAAAATTCAGGGTTTTTCGCCTTTTGTACATTATTTTGGAAAAATAATATTGGATACTTTTGTAGGTAAATTTTGATAAATATGAAAAAAATAATATTCGTTCTCATTTTAATCAGCTCACAGGTTTTTGCCCAAAAATGGATCAAACTTTTTGATGGAAAAAGCCTGAATGGCTGGACCCAAAAAGGTGGACAGGCAAAATATAAAGTTGAAAAGAAGGAAATTGTAGGAGAAACCGTAGCCAATACACCTAATTCTTTCCTTTGTACAGAAAAAGAATACGGCGATTTTATTTTGGAAATGGATCTGAAACTCGACGATGAAATGAATGGTGGGGTTCAGTTTAGAAGTCTTTCAAAACCAGACTATCAAAATGGCCGGGTACACGGCTACCAAATGGAAGTTGACCCATCTCCAAGAGCCTGGTCTGGAGGAATTTATGATGAAGGCCGCCGTGACTGGCTATACAATCTGAATCAAAACTCCGAGGGTCAAAAAGCTTTTAAAAAACTGGAATGGAATCATTACCGTATCGAGGCCATCGGCAGCACCATCCGTACGTTTATCAATGGTATTCCCACCGCTCATCTGATTGATGATATGACAGACAAGGGTTTCATTGCCCTGCAGGTACATAGCATATACGCCGACATGAAGCCCGGTATGAAGATTCGTTGGAAAAACATCAGGATTCAAACCGAAAACCTGATTCCTAGTCCGCTGGACGATTGCCCGGTTGTAAATTTGCTTACCAACAACATTTCGGAACAAGAAAAAGCCCAGGGGTATAAACTTCTTTTTAATGGCAAAAACTATGACGGATGGCATGGCCAGAGAAAATCGATAAGCCTCGAAAGCAGATGGAAAATAGAAGATGGCATTTTGGCAATTACAGCCAATACCGACAAAAAACCCGGCATTGATTTGTTGTCAGACAGCCTTTACAGTGCCTTTGAACTGCAGTTTGATTTTAAGTTAACCGATGTGGCCAATTCCGGAGTAAAATATTTTGTGGAAATGCTGGGAGAAGAGGGTAGAAAAACTGCTCTTGGACTGGAATATCAGGTACTTGACGACGAAAATCACCCCGATGCCAAGCAAGGCGTGGTAGGCAACCGCACCATGGCCAGTTTGTATGATTTGATTCCTTCTGATAAACTCGACAAACGTTTTCAACGTAAAACAGGAGAATGGAATCAGGCAAAAATCGTGGCCTTGCCTGACAATACCGTACAACACTGGCTCAATGGCTTCAAGGTTTTGGAATATAAACGAAAAAGTAATATTTATAAAGCACTGGTGGCCCGGTCAAAATATGCAGTAAATGAAGGTTTTGGTATGGGAGAGAAGGGGTATATTCTAATGCAGGATCATAGCGATTTGGTGTATTTTAAAAATATAAAAATTCGGGAATTGAAATAATATTCATTAAATTCACTCATTAATTTAATGAATATATGTACACACCTGATGAAGAAAAACTAGCCGTACCTGTAGGTACAACTTTAGACAGATTTATCAAGCAACATCAGCAGGCATTTCCGCATGCTTCGGGCGAGTTATCACAATTGTTGAGAGATATCGCACTGGCCGCTAAAGTGGTAAACCGGGAAATCAACCGGGCTGGTCTTGTCGATATTATCGGTGGTTTTGGTAGTGCCAATGTACAAGGTGAAAATCAGCAGAAACTCGACGTCATTGCCGACATCAGGTTTATCAGAGCCTTAAAAAATGGAGGGGAGGTTGCGGCGATAGTTTCTGAAGAAAAAGAAAACATTATTTTCACAGGCAATGATCACGGAAAATACGTAGTGGCCATTGACCCACTCGATGGTTCCTCCAACATTGACGTAAACGTATCCATTGGAACCATTTTCTCTATTTACCGCAGAATCTCACCGGTAGGTTCTCCACCTACAATTGATGATTTTTTGCAAGGCGGAAGAAAACAAGCAGCGGCTGGCTATATTTTGTATGGTTCTTCCACAATATTGGTTTTTGCTACGGGACATGGAGTAAACGCGTTCACTTATGAGCATTCATTGGGTGAATTTTTTCTTTCTCACAAAAACATGCAGATACCTCTTTCCGGAAATATTTACAGTTGCAACGAAGGCAATTTATATGATTTTCCTGAATATGTCCAAAAATATATAGCAGACTGTAAGACAAACAGATATGCTGCAAGATACATTGGCTCTTTAGTTGGTGATTTTCACCGAAACCTCCTTAAAGGTGGTGTATATCTTTATCCTCCCACTAAAAAAACACCCGGTGGAAAACTTAGATTACTTTATGAATGCTACCCACTGGCGTATCTGATAGAGCAAGCGGGTGGCCAGGCTTTTTCTGATAAAGATCGGGATATTTTGGATATTAAACCGACGGATGTTCATCAGAGAAGTCCATTGTATATCGGTTCAACCGAAATGCTTGATGATCTTCACAAAGAGATGCAGAATGATTAGGGCTTTATTAAAATATAAAATTTTTGCACTAATTATATTTTGCTTTTCGGCAAATGCCCAGAGTCTTTCAGGCATCACTAATGTACCTGATACCTCGTATTCCAATTGGTCGGCTTATATAAATTCTAAAAAGACCAATCCCGAAACTAAATGGGTTGGTGAATTCAAATTTAAAAATGTACAGGAAAGAAGAAACATTGTTTATCAGATGTTCCCCGACAAAAGTCTTTCTCTTGACGCATTTTACGATTCTTCAATAAAGCAAAAACCTGCAATTGTCATCATTCATGGCGGAGGCTGGCGGTCTGGCAATAGGTCCCAGCATATTCCCCTGGCTCAAAAGTTGGCCTCCAAGGGGTATGCTTGTTTCATGGTTGAATATAGACTTTCCACAGATGCCTTGTTTCCGGCGGCTGTTCAGGATTTAAAAGCAGCCATAAAAGGAATTAAAGCCCATTCCGTAGAGTTTGGTCTGGATACCAATAAAATTGCAGTTTGTGGTTTTTCGGCGGGTGGGCAATTAGCCGCTTTGATTGGAAATACCAATGGCAATTTGTTTTTTGAACCCACAAAATCGGAAAATCAGCCTTCAAGCACAGTGCAGGCAATTATAGATTTGGACGGCATCCTGGCTTTCATCCATCCCGAATCTGGAGAAGGTGATGATTCCAAAAGAATTTCAGCTGCAACTTACTGGTTTGGATATTCAAAATTTGAAAACCCCAACCTCTGGAAAAAAGGCTCAGCATTGACTTATGCAGGCAAAAATTCACCTCCAACCCTATTTATCAACAGTTCGGTTCCACGTATGCATGCCGGCCGTGAAGATTATTGTGCAATACTGAAAAGTCAGGGCATATATACAGAAATCAAAACTTTTGATGGATCTCCCCATTCTTTTGTGCAGTTTGAACCCTGGTTTTCACCCATGGTAACCACTATTGATAATTTTTTGAAAAAAATATTTTAACTTTTTATACCCTATGAATTTAAAAATCAACAGTTTGCAGCATATCGGTATACCGGTTTCAGACGTCGAAATTTCAGAAGTTTTTTATTCAAAATTAGGTTTTGAAAACGTAATGGAATCAACTTTTGAGCACAATGGTGAAAAAGGGGGTAGGGTGAAGATGATGAAATTGAATGAAATCATTGTCGAAATTTACCAGTTTCCGGCTTCTGAAATCCCTGCCATTAAAAACAGAAAAGATGGGCATATAGATCATATCGCATTTGATGTTTCGGATATCGACCAAACATTTAATTTACTCAAAATCAATGGTTATAATATTCTCGAAAATGAGCCGGTCTTTTTAAATTTTTGGGAAAAAGGCTGCAAATATTTCAATATTTTAGGCCCTGATGGAGAGCGACTGGAGTTTAATCAGATTTTATGAATATACCCAATTAAAGTCTGAGTCTTTGTATCCAACAAATTGATACTATTTTGTCTTTTTTCTTTACCACTTTGTCGAATATATATTTAATGATAGGATTCGAACACAATTATTTTTTAAATTGAGAAGTAATTTCAACCAAAATAAAAAGAAATGACAACAAGAAGAGAATTTGTAAAAAAATCAATAATGGCCGGCGTAGCTACCGGGTTTTCAGTAAAAAGTTACGGTAAAATAATTGGTGCCAATGACCGTGTCAGAGTAGCGTGCGTAGGTTTTTCTGACCGTTTCAGAGCGTCACATTTGCCTCCTTTCAAAGCATTGCACAAAGATATGAACTTCGAAATGGTAGCCCTTTCCGACATCTGGAATCGCCGACGTGAAGAAGGAAAAGCAGTAATTGACAAAGCATTAGGTTCTGATATTAAGGTATTTAGAAACAATGATGAATTATATGCTTCAAAAATGGTGGATGCCGTTTTTATGAGTACAGCCGATTTTCAACATGCCCTGCACACCATCGAAGCCGTAAAAGGGGGCTGTGATGTTTATGCCGAAAAACCCCTGTCAGAAACCATGGCCGACAACCGTGCCGTTTTGAAAGCAGTGAAGGCTTCAGGCAAAATTGTGCAGATAGGCTCTCAACGCCGCTCAGGAGGAAACTACCATGCTGCTGCAGATTTTATTAAGTCAGGAAAATTTGGCGATATAAAAATGGTAGAACTCATGTGGAACGTAAACCAGCCCGGTCGCTGGAGAAGGCCCGCATTGGTCAAAGACCTCAAAGAGTCAGATGTGGACTGGAAACGCTACCTAATGAACCGCCCAATGGTGCCATTTGACCCACGTAAATACCTGGAATACAGATTGTTCTGGCCGTATTCTTCAGGCATTCCCGGCCAATGGATGAGCCATCAAATTGATACTGTTCACTGGTTCTCTGGTTTGGAATATCCCCGCTCAGTGGTTGCCAATGGTGGTATTTATCAATGGCAAGATGGCCGCACCAATGCCGATACCCTTACGGTGGTGTTTGATTATGGTCCTGCTGACCAACCTCAAAATGGTTTCCAGGTGCAGTTTACTAGTAGATTTTCCAACTCTGCCGGAGACACCAAGGAACTGTATTATTCCAACGGCGGCATGATTAACCTCGACACCAATGAGATTTCGGACACCGGCGGACTAAGAGAAAGAGAAGCCGCAGCCATGGGATTGAAAGCCAACCTTTTGGCTCCCATGAAACTGGAAGGTGAAAAAGTAGCCACTGATGCCAATACTGGTGGTGACGCTCTTACATTTAACCATATCAAAAACTTTATGGAGTGTGTGCGTAGCCGCAAAACTCCTAATGCACCTATTGAAGCGGGTTATCAGCACTCTATTGCTACCATGATGTCAAATGCTGCTTATCGCACCGGACTTAAAGTGACCTTTGACCCGAAAGCTCAGGAGATTTTGGTGGGCGGTAAGCCTTGGAAGCCGTATTGAGAAAAATTTTAAATTATGATATAAAGGTCGTCTTTTTAGGCGGCCTTTTGTTTTTTAAGAAAATCAGAACCCAACTATTTTCCTTATCTTTGAATAGTTTTGACAATCGTCATAGGTATTTTCATATCTCTGGGATTATTTTCGAAACTTAATTCAGGATAAATGCCAATCACCTCCTTAAACATAGATTCTTTTCTCGAAAAAGCACAAAACCACCCTGTTTTTGATGTAAGGAGCCCGGGGGAATATCTGCATGCACATATTCCGGGTGCTGTGAGTTTTCCGCTTTTTTCTGATGAAGAAAGAGCAGTAATTGGCACTACCTATAAGCAAGTCAACCGCGAATCTGCCATTAAAATCGGACTGGATTACTTTGGGCCCAAAATGCGGTATATGGTCGAAACCGTGGAAAAGCACACCGAAAGCCTTTCTGAAAACCGAAGTAATTTCACCCCTGCTCCCAAACCTGTAGTATTGGTGCATTGCTGGCGTGGAGGCATGCGTAGTGGTGCGGTTGCATGGCTGCTTGACCTTTATGGGTTTGAGGTGTATCTCCTTCAGGGTGGATATAAAGCGTTCAGAAACAAGGTTTTGGATACTTTTCAAAAAGATTATTCTCTGAAAATAATTGGTGGATATACCGGCTCAGGTAAAACTTATATTTTGCAAAAACTTTCAGAAAAAGGCTTTCAAACGGTGGATCTGGAGCATTTGGCTTCACACCGGGGTTCGGCACTGGGTGGTATCAACTTGCCTCCTCAGCCTTCGCAGGAGATGTTTGAAAATCTACTGGCAATCGAATTGTTGAAATTGAACCCAGCTTCTGATATATTTTTGGAAGACGAAAGCCGTCGTATAGGACAACTGAACATTCCCGGGGATTTTTACGAAAAAATGAGCCCAAGTCCTTTATATTTTCTCAATGTACCATTCGAAAATAGACTTGATTTTTTAGTGTCAGAGTACGGCATCATGCCACAAGAAGCCTTGTCAGATTCTATAACCAGAATAAAAAAACGGCTGGGTGGATTGGAAGAAAAAAATGCACAACAGCATTTGGCAGAAGGGAACATTAAGGAGTGTTTCAGGATATTGCTTAGATATTATGACAAATTTTACAAAAAAGATCTGGAACATAAACAGGAAGTAGGCACTCCTACTGTATTAATAGAAACCCAGGATATGAATTTAAAGGAAAATACAAACTTTATAATCAGCAAATTATGATTGAAGAAGAAATAAAATTAACCCAGTATTCGCACGGTGCGGGTTGTGGTTGTAAGATTTCACCCAAAGTACTGGATGTAATCCTAAAAGGCAATTTCGCATTACCTGATAATCAGAAATTGATAGTAGGTAACTCAAGTCGTGATGACGCCGCAGTGCTTGACCTGGGTAACTGTCAGGCACTCATTTCTACCACAGATTTTTTTATGCCAATCGTCGATGACCCTTTTGACTTTGGCCGTATAGCCTCCTGTAACGCCATCAGTGACGTGTATGCCATGGGTGGCAAACCCATTTTGGCCATCGCGATTCTGGGCTGGCCTATCGATAAATTGTCGCCTGAAGTTGCTCAAAAAGTAATAGATGGTAGCCGAAGTATCTGTCTCGAAGCCGGAATAAGTCTGGCCGGTGGTCATAGTATTGATTCTCCCGAGCCTATTTTTGGTCTGGCGGTGAACGGTTTGGTGGATACTGATAAAATAAAACACAACGACAAAGCCAATGCCGGAGACCTTTTGTTTCTGACCAAACCACTCGGTGTGGGTATTTTGACTACCGCCGAAAAAAAGGGCATTTTGAAACCCGAACATAAAAACCTGGCAGCCGCACAAATGATGCGGCTCAACAAAGTCGGAGAATTTCTCGGCAAAATCAACGGGGTATCAGCCATGACCGACGTGACTGGCTTCGGGCTTTTGGGGCACCTTACCGAAATGGCAGAAGGATCGGGCCTGACGGGAGTAATTGACTATCAAAAAGTTCCCAAAATTTTGCCCGAACTATTAGATTATGTTTCGGCTAAGTCGGTACCTGGAGGTACCAAACGTAACCGTGACAGCTATGGACATAAAATCGCCCCGATTTCTGAGGAGCAATGGTCTCTCCTGGCCGACCCGCAAACCAGCGGAGGCTTATTGATTGCCGTAAACCCCAATCAGAAACAGGAAGTCATAGATATTTTGTCACAAAACCAACTTTCTGACTTTATTGAACCTATTGGTTATCTGAAAACAAAAAGTGAATTTGTGGTAGAGGTGATTTAGGCTTGGGTTTATTTCATAAAAGCAAAAATTCCGCCTCCGATAATTGCAAAAAGAATAGCAATACCATAAATGGCTAAAATCACTATGGTAAAAATTCCAAAGAATTTAAACATTGATTTCTGATTGAGAAATGCCTCCTCAAGGTCTGAAGCGTCAGAATCTTCAACAGCGGTTTTTGCTTTCTTTGAAAATTTAAACAAATAAAAACAAGGAATCAAATAAATGGCTGCAATGGCAACATACATGGCTCCCATAAAAAAGCCCATACCTTGAACTTGTGGAGCAGCCTGAGATTCGCCCAAGGCTCTGTTCATCATTCCATTATAGATTGTGCCAAAAAAAACTCCAAAAAGAACTAAAATACCAGATAAAATAAAGCCGGCAATTGCCAGAAACTTTCCCCATTTAGCGGTTTCCAGTAAATAACTTTTGGCAGAATCGTTGACTTCTAATTTTTCAAAATCGGAGAGACTCATGATATTAATTTTTTAAATGTGATAAATTCAGATATACTTATGCAAATTAAAAAAATGAAATCTTTAATCAAATATCCCGGAAAATTGTTTTTTACTTTTGTCACCAAGAATAATTGATGTTTTGATAAATAAAAAGGAAAAGATAAGCTTTCATCCCAGAAACAAACATAATGGGAATTATGATTTTGAATCTTTGAAAAAAGTCGTTCCTGATCTTGAAAGTCATGTTTTTACCAATGTTCACGGTACTCAAACTATCGACTTTTCGGATCCTGTTGCAGTAAAAATGCTCAATAAGGCACTTCTTTATCATTATTACAAAATTCCGTTTTGGGATATTCCTGCCGGTTATCTTTGTCCTCCTATTCCCGGTCGTGCTGATTACGTACATGTGGTAGCCGATATTTTAGCCGAAAGCAATGCTGGCCTTTTTCCCACCGGAAAAGCAATAAAGTGTCTTGATATAGGAGTAGGAGCCAACTGCATTTATCCTGTTTTAGGGCATGAAGAATACGGCTGGAGCTTTGTAGGAAGTGACATTGACCCGGTTTCGGTAAAATCAGCGAAGGCTATTGTCGGCTTTAATCCTAGCTTGAAAGGAGAAATTGAGATCAGACATCAGGTCAATTCAAAGCACTTTTTCGAAGGCATTATTTTACCAGAAGAATATTTCCAGGCCACTTTTTGCAACCCACCATTTTACGGTTCTGCGGAAGAGGCATTGGAGACCAATCTGAAGAAACAAAAAAACCTGAAAGACAAGAATATCAAGCATGCTGTCCGTAATTTCGGAGGAAATGCAAATGAACTTTGGTATGAAGGAGGAGAGTTGAAATTTGTTTTGGAAATGATCAGAGAAAGTCAAAAATTCGCCAATAACTGTCTATGGTTTACAACTTTAGTTTCGAAAAAAGAAAATCTGGAACGTATTAAAAAGGAATTTGAAAAACTTCAAATTTTAAATATTAAGATCATAGAAATGTCTCAGGGGCAAAAAGTTAGCAGGGTGGTGGCATGGTCTTTTTCGTAATAATATTTTTCACTATTCTCAATCATATAATATTCAGGATTAATAATTAAAAATCACATTTTTATTACCTTTGGCAAAACGTTTTCGTTTATGGTTATAATAAAATTCTTTGAGAGGCTTTTGAAAAAGTCTGGTAAGGCTTTATTTGGCTTTCTGATAGGAATCTCCATGACTTCGTTTTCGCAAACCAAAATCGAGGTAGAGGTGCTCCCCCCCCTACTCAACCCCGACAAGCCTATTTTCATAGCATTGGATTATAACAACTGGAATCCCGGAGATAGTAAATATATGCTGAAAAAGGAGTCTGAAAAAGTATATAGTATAGTTCTGGAAAATTCCCCTGCAAGTTTTGAATATAAGTTTACTCAAGGTACCTGGATGTACGTAGAAGGCACTCCTGACGGTCAAAGCTTGCCCAATCACAGTTTCGATCGGACGGTACAAAAAGGCAACTTTCAGAAAACCAGTATTTTGGGCTGGGAAAGACAGGTTTTATATGACATAATTATCGAACAAATTCCGGAAAATACTCCTCAGGATTCGAAAATATTTATCGCCGGAAATTTTAATAATTGGGATGCCGGAAACCCTGATTTTGAATTAAGAAAAAATATTAATGGCCAGTATGTTTTTAAGCTTTATACTGATTTACAAAAAATAGAATATAAGTTTACCAGGGGTAGCTGGGAAACAGTTGAAGCACGTGAGAGCGGTAAAGCCAGACCCAACCGCACTATTTTTCGCGATTCAAGCATTGACAATAAAGCTGTAACCTGCCAAATCGAAGGCTGGGAAGACCTGCTGGGCACATTACATGTATATTCTATCTTTGATTTTTTGCTTCTGTTTTCTGTTTTTCAAGGTATATTGTTATTGATAACAGTTCCTTTTACTCAAAAATCCAATACTGAAGCCAACAGATGGCTGCTAGGTTCAGTTGCAATTGCTTCATTGTCAATACTTTTATATCTGACTTCTAACTTTCAGGTATTTGTTAACCGATTCCCAAGAATGGTAGTCCTGGCTGACTTCGTTTATTTTCTTTATGGACCATTTTTTTATTTTTATCTGATTAAACTGCTTTTTCATAACAAAAAACTTCCGGGTCGCTGGTATTTGTTTTTTATACCTTTCCTACTCCAATTTTTTTCTTATCTCCCATTCATAATTCAGAATGACAAGACCTTCCTGCTTGAACTGATGGATCAAAAACCACTATTGCAGGAAATATTTGGTGGTGCCGGGATATTGGGACTATTTTGGAACATATTTTTCTGGATTTTATACAGGAAATTGATATCTGCTTATAAAAAGCAATTTGAAAACACCTTATCTTATGAGCAAAACCTCAATTATCTGAATGTAGTACTCGTTTTGCAATTTCTGGTGCTGTGTTTTTGGGCATTCTCCATGGTTTTGACACTAACCGGAAAAGTTACAAAGCTTGAAAATGTAATTTTGGTTGAAAACAGTACAGACCTCATCTGGTTAATGTTTTCATTTACCACTTTTATCGTTGGATTTTTTGCGATTCATCATAATGAAATTGAACAGGTACCCGGTCATGCAGCCGGAGTGGCTTTTGAAGACATGCTCGAAAGTCGCATTTCAAATACCCCTCAATTTAATATTCAGACCCAACAGGAAGATTTGAGTGAAGAAGTAGAAACGTTGGAAAAATATATTGAAAGTGAAAAACCCTATAAGAATCCGAAAATCAGCCTTTCAGAACTGGCCTCCGAGATTGGGATATCTTCGCACGTACTTTCAAAAATTATCAATGAACATTACAGCCAAAACTTCTTTGATTTTATCAATGGCTACAGAGTTGAAGAGTTTAAGAAAATGGTAAAAGATCCCAAAAATCAAAACTTCACTTTTCTGGGACTGGCATTTGAGGTTGGCTTTAACAGTAAGACCGCTTTTAACCGTGCATTTAAGAAAATCACCAATCTTACCCCTAGAGAATACCTCGATTCCTTCAAAAATTGATTAAAAAATTGGTGCCATTTTATAAATTGGCACTTTTGATTTCTGTAAAACACAGTAAATCAATCACTTGAAATTATTATTTTTTTTATTGGAAAAGTACAAGTGGGGCGATTGCTGCTTATGGCCGCCGTACTTTTGCATCTGAAAATACTTTAAAACTTTAGGTGCAAAATACAATTTCTAAAATATTGTTGTTGTTGGTCATTACCGGCTGGAGTTTCTCGGCTTGCTATAAAAAAGCATCTCCTGCACCTGATTTTTTTATGGGTGGTGACATGTCTTATGCCAATGAAATGGTTGACTGCGGCGGTATTTTCAGAGAAAAAGGTCAAAAAGTTGACCCCTATAAACTTTTTGCCGATAAAGGCTCCAATATTATCAGACTCAGGCTGTGGCATACCCCTGAATTTGGAAATTATTCCAACCTGAAAGATGTCATCAGGTCGATTCAAAAGGCCAAAAACAACAACCAATACGTTTTGCTGGATTTTCATTATTCTGACAATTGGGCTGACCCACACAAACAGATCATGCCACATGCCTGGAAAAAAATCAAAGATCTGGAAGTATTGGGTGATTCGGTTTATCTATATACCTACTCAGTTTTAACTACACTTTACTTACAGCAACTTACTCCGGATATGGTCCAGGTCGGTAACGAAACCAATATTGAAGTAATGCAACACCCCGATTCGGCATCTGATGGCCCTATTAACTGGAAACGCAATGTCTTTTTGTTAAATAAGGGATTATCAGCAGTAAAAGATTTCAATACAAAAAACAATACCAAAATCGAAACTATGCTCCATATCGCCCAACCCGAAAATGCAGGGTGGTGGTTTGAAGCAGCTCATAAAAATCAGATTGAAAACTACCAATGGATTGGGCTAAGTTATTATCCCAAATGGTCAAAGTACAATATGGATCAATTGAGTTCCACCATAAAAGACCTCAAAAACAAGTATAATAAACGGGTGATGATAGTAGAAACAGGTTATCCTTACACTTCTACCAACTTTGATGGAGCCAACAATGTGCTTGATTCAGGAGCTTCGCTCGACAAATATCCGGTTTCTCCGGAGGGGCAGTTGAGTTATATGCTCGATTTAAAAAATATATGTCAGAATGCCGGTTGTGAAGGTATAATATATTGGGAACCGGCATGGATTTCGACTTCTTGTCGTACACAGTGGGGTACTGGAAGTCATTGGGAAAATGCTACATTTTTCGATGCAGCCAATAACAATGAGGCCTTGCCCGTATTTAAATTTTTTCAAACCAAATTTTAATTTTTTATATACTTTAACTTTAAATTTTTTTTCCAGATGCAAAAAAACAAACGCTATCGAAATTTAAAGTCATCAATTACCGGTACCAGTAGGCTATGGCTGTGGATATTAGGTTTTGTGATTTTAGGAAACACTGCATTTGCACAAAAAACCATAACCGGTAAAGTGACAGATGCAACAGACAAATCTGAGATGATTGGAGTGACCGTATCGGTAAAAGGAACTACCATAGGTACCCAAACAGACCTCAGTGGTAACTACACCATCAAAGTACCCGAAGGGCCCGCTACATTGGTGTTTAGTTTTATTGGAAAACTATCTCAGGAAGTAATCCTGGGCAATCAGACCACTATCAATGTGGCTTTGGTTGACGATTCAAAACAATTGGAAGAAGTGGTAGTGGTGGCTTACGGTACCCGTAAAAAAGCCGACCTGACAGGTTCGGTTATCGCCATTAACTCAAAAGACTTCCAGAAAGGTAACATTCAGTCAGGCGAACAATTGCTACAAGGTAAAGTGGCCGGTTTGCAGGTAACGAGTGGCGGTGGACAAGCCGGTGGCGGTAGTACCATCCGTATTCGTGGTGCGGCTTCTTTGAATGCATCCAATGACCCACTAATCGTAATCGACGGTATTCCGGTAGAGGGTAATAGTATTTCGGGTTCTGCCAACTTGCTGAATACCATCAACCCTAACGACATCGAAAGTATGTCAGTATTGAAAGATGCCTCTGCTACAGCACTTTATGGTTCAAGAGCATCAAACGGTGTGATTATCATCACCACCAAAAAAGGTGCCGCTGGTAAGCCAACTTTCAATTTCAATACATCATTTTCTGCCAGTCAGATTTATAAAAAGGTAGAAATGTTGACAGGTGATCAGGTAAGAGAAATCATTACCGCCCAAGCCGCTCAAAATGGCGATAATACCTACAAAAATCTTTTGGGAACAGAAAACACCAACTGGCAAGATCAAATTTTCAGAACGGCCATTGGTACTGACAATAACCTGAGTGCAGGTGGTACATACAAAAAAATACCATTCAGGGTTTCTTTGGGTTATTCTAATCAAAATGGTCTCCTTAAAAAGAATAATTTTGCCCGTACTTCAGGTGCATTAAGTTTAAGTCCGAAATTCCTTGATAATGCATTAGCAGTAAATGTCAATCTGAAATTGGCCAATACTCAAAATAACTTTAGTAATGAGGATGCCATCGGTTCTGCCTTAAGATTTGACCCTACTCAGCCAGTTTATGCCAATAATGCTTACGGTGGATATTGGGAATGGCTTGATGCAACCGGAAAATACAAACAACTATCAGGTAACAACCCTGTTGGACTAATCGAGCTTCGCGATAATACTTCTTCTGTAAATCGTATGATTGGTAACATTGAATTGGATTATAAACTGCCTTTCCTTCCTGATTTACATCTAAAAACTAACCTTGGTCTTGATAATACAAAAGGAAGTGGATCAGACGTTTACAGTGCTCTTTCATCTACAAATTATCTTACAAACGGAAGATTGACTGATTACAACCAAAGCAAGTCAAACAAACTTTGGGACGTGTCTTTGTATTATGAAAAAGATTTGACCGCTATCAAAAGTAAAATTGATGTATTGGCACTTCATTCCTACCAGGATTTCGTAACAAACGTTTACAATTATCCTTCATATAGTGCCGATGGTAAAACAGTGGTACCGGGTACAGAGCCTATTTTTGCAACTGACAAACCACAATATCGTCTGGAATCGTACTTGGGTCGTGTAAACTACTCATTTATGGGCAAATATCTGGCTACTGCTTCTATTCGTCGTGATGCTTCATCCAAATTCTCACCAAGCACCAGAGTTGGTTTATTCCCAGCTGCAGCTTTGGCATGGAAAGTAAAAGAAGATTTGTTTAAAAATACTAAAGTGGTTTCTGATTTGAAACTTCGTGCAGGTTGGGGTGTAACGGGTCAGCAGGATTTCGGTCAATACTACCCATATATGGCCCGCTACAGTGTTAGTACTTCTACAGGTCAGTATCAGTTTGGTGATAAATACTATAATTTCTATCGTCCGGCTGCTTATGATGCCAATATCACCTGGGAAACTACCACAACTAAAAACCTTGGTCTGGACTTCGGATTTGCCGATAACCGTATCACAGGTACAGTTGAGTTATTCCAGAAAGACACCAAAGACCTTTTGGCAACCGTTCCTGTGGCTTATGGTTCTACATTTGACATTAATTTGTTTACCAATGTAGGTAGTCTTACCAATAAAGGTGTTGAAGTTGTACTGAACACTACTCCTATTAAAAAAGATAAATTCCGTTGGGATTTGGGTTTCAACTTTACAAAAAGCAATACAGAAATCACTGCTCTTCGTAAACAGGAAGATCCTAACTTTACAGGTATTCCGGTTAGTGGAATTTCCGGAGGAACAGGTAACACCATCGGTATGCATGCCATTGGTCAATGGCCTTATGCTTATTATGTATATCAGCAGGTATATGATGAAAACAATAATCCTATAGAAGGTGTGTACGTTGACAGAAACAAAGATGGACAAATCAACGACGCAGACAGGTATTTGTATCAAAAACCAGCTCCAAACATTTTATTTGGTATAAATACTGCATTGAATTACAAAAACTTTACCATCAGTGCTTCGGGTCATGCTATGGTTGGAAACTATCTGTATAACAACTTCCAATCTGAGCGTTCAGTGATGAGAAACCTGCTTAATCCTGTTCAGGTAATCAACAATGCCAGTGCATTGCTTCCTACTCTCAATTTCTTCAATAACCAATATTTGTCTGATTATTATGTTGAGAATGCTTCATTCTTCAGATTGGATAATATCAACGCAGGTTATTATGTAGGAAAAGTATTTGGAAATACTACTTTGAGCTTAAACGCCAGCGTAAACAACGTATTCTTCATTACCAAATATTCTGGTTTGGATCCTGAAAATTCGGGTGCAACAGGTGTGGACAACACTATTTATCCTCGTCCGCGTGTGTTTACATTTGGTTTAAACTTTGATTTTTAATTTTAAAGAAGAGAATAACAATGAAAAATATATTTAAGAAAATCTCAGTTGCTTTGCTCACGATGACGTTTATCACGTCGTGCTCAAACAAACTCGATTTGTTCCCTCAAAATGACTTCACTCCTGATAAGGCTTATGCCAATGCTGCCGGATATACTTCAGTATTAGCTAAAATCTACGGAACCTTATCATTGGGTGCCAATGCCGGAGGAAACGAAGGACAAAATGACATCACTGGTTTGGATGGTGGTTCTCAGATTTCGTTTATTCGTCCGTTTTTTAACATGCAGGAGCTTCCAACTGACGAAGCTGTGGTAGCATGGAATGACCAGACTATCAAAGACTTCCATGATATGAAATGGACAAGTACCGACCCATTTATTAAAGGTATCTATGCCCGTCCAATCTGGAATGTAGCTTTGATCAATGAGTTTATCAGAGAATCAACCGATGCTAAGCTTAGCGAAAGAGGAATCACTGGAGCTGATGCAACCAATATCAAAAATGCAGTTGCAGAGGTAAGATTCCTCCGTGCATTTAATTATTGGGCAGCAATGGATTTGTTTGGAAAATATTCATTCCTGACCGAAGCCGATGCTGTAGGTACTACTCCTGTAGAAAAATCTGCCTCAGAATTATTTACATATATCGAAAAAGAGCTTTTGGAAGTTGAAGGTCTATTGCCAGCAGCCAAATCTGCAATTTACGGTAGAGTAGATAAAGCAGCAGCACAGGCACTTTTGGCAAGATTATATCTCAATGCCAAAACTTATACAGGTACTGAGAAAAATACAGAAGCTGCCACTTATGCCAAAAAAGTGATTGATACTGGCTATACTTTGAGCTCGAATTACAAAACTCTTTTCCAGGCTGATAACCATACTCAAACCAATGAGGTGATTTGGGCTATCAACTGTGATGGTCTTAAAACTCAAGGTTACGGTAACACCTCATTCCTTGTTCATGCAGCTGCCGGTGATGATTTCGCCGACTTCAACGTTGGTGGTGGATGGTACGGTTACAGAGCCACTAAAGGGCTATCGAGTAAGTTTTATGCAGGAAATGCAACAACAACTCCGGATAAAAGAGCTCTTTTCACTACTTCAAAATTTAAGATTGATCCAGTTGAAAACGAAATCGATGATATCAGTTTCTTTGGAAACGGAGTGCATGTTGCCAAATGGACAAACAACTACACTAACGGACAAAAAGGAAATGATGTAAGCGGCGTATTTGTGGATACCGATTTTCCTGTATTCAGAATTGCTGAAATGTATTTGATTTACGCAGAAGCAGTTTTGAGAGGTGGCACAGGCGACAAAGCCACTGCGGTTTCTTATATTAACAAATTGAGAGAAAGAGCCTATGCGGGTACTTCAGGAAACATCACTTCCAGTGACCTTACATTGCAGTTTATTCTTGATGAGCGTGCAAGAGAGTTGTATTGGGAAGGACACCGTCGTACTGACCTGATTCGCTTTGACCTATTCCATACAGGTACATATTTGTGGCCCTGGAAAGGTGGCGTAGCTGCTGGTAGAGCTGTTGATGCAAAATACAAATTGTATCCAGTCCCTGCCGAAGCTCGTACAGTGAATACCAATTTATCTCAAAATACTGGTTATTAAATAATATTTCCGCCTGAAAGTCCCTCTCCTCTGGAGAGGGATTTAGGGTGAGGTAAAACTTTAAAAACATTTCAAAATGAAAAAAATAAAATTATTAATAGCTCTGCTGGCCACTGTGAGCCTTTGGTCATGCGAAAAAGATGAAATCAGAGCTATCCTCAATACTGCGGCAACTCCTGCGGTGTCATTTTCTACCCCATCGGTAGTATTGACCAAGGATACCGAAAACAACAATGTGCTCACAATTACCTGGGCTAAGCCCGACTTTGGTGTAGATGTTGCCCCTTCATATACGCTTTATATCGATAAAAAAGGCGGCGGATTTACAAAAGGTTATACTGTAAATATGGGTTCGGCTTTGCAAAAAGTTTTCAAAGGAACAGAACTTAACAACATGCTCCTTAACCTGGGTTTAAAACCAGCCGAAGTTGCAAGCCTTGATGTAAAAGTAGTAGCACAATTGGGTGCAAAATCAATGTTCAGCTCAGTGGTTTCTCCTTTGTCGGCTACTCCATTTTTGGACAAAATCGACAGAACCACCACCTGGGGTGTAGTAGGAAGTGCTACCCCGGGATCCTGGGATGGTCCGGATATTCCTTTCTTTAAAACTGACCAAAACAACGTATTGGTAGCTTATGCCAAATTGGTTGACGGCGAAATCAAATTCCGTGAAAATAACGCATGGGATAATAACGTAGGTGACAACGGTGCTGATGGTACTGTAGAAAAAGACGGAGCCAACATCGTTGCAAAAGCCGGAAATTATAAAATCACGTATAACCTCAATACCAAAACCTACAAACTGGAGAAATTCATGTGGGGTATTGTAGGTAGTGCTACTCCAAGTGGTTGGGGTGCTCCTGATGTATATCTTGATTACGATCCATTAAATAATGTATTTAAAGCAATTGCTCCTTTGATTGTAGGTGAAATCAAGTTCCGCAAAAATGAAGACTGGGCTGAAAACTATGGTGATACCGGTGCAAATGGTACACTAGACGCTGGTGGAGACAATATAGCTGTAGCCAAAGCCGGAAATTATCTTGTTACTTTTGACCCTGCAAATGGTAAATATAAAGTTGAGAAAATCGACGTTTACGGGATAGTGGGAAGTGCAACTAAAAATGGCTGGAACGGCCCTGATGATAAGTTTAAACTTGATTTTACTCAGGAAAATGCATGGGTCCTTAATGGAGTTGCATTGGTAGATGGAGAAATCAAGTTCCGTACCAACGACGATTGGGGTCTTAACTATGGTGACAACGGAGCCGACGGAACCCTTGAAAAAGACGGTGCAAACATAGCAGTGAAAGCAGGTACTTATAACATCACCTTGAATTTCAAGGATGCCAATAAGATTACCTACAAACTGGTTAAAAAATAAGATAGCGAATTCATTATAGGTAAATCAAAATCTGCATGGAGTATCTCTGTGCAGATTTTTTTGAAAATTTATTTCATTTTTCTCTCAAAAATTCTTTTTGAATGTTCTTAAACATCACAAAATGACCAAATCAACCTTGCTCCTTATATTATCATTTCTGATTTTGGCCTGTACCAAATCAGACCAAACTCCCGATGCAGGGGCTCCGATGGATTTGTCAAAAATCGAAAAAACCGGCGGAGTAATGATGCAGGGGTTTTATTGGGATGTAGAACCCAAAGGTGACTGGTGGAATACGATAAATTCGAAAATAGAATCCTGGAAGAAAATCGGTGTGAACAGAATTTGGCTTCCTCCAGCATCAAAAGGTGCTTCGGGAGCATTTTCGATGGGCTACGATCCAATTGATTACTTTGATTTTGGGGACTATGACCAGATGGGCACCACTGAGACCCGATTTGGTTCTAAATCTGAATTACAAACGCTCATTACCACCGCTCATAATGCCGGCATACAGGTCATTGCCGATATCATTCTTAATCATAACAGTGGTGGGCAGATTCAATTTAATCCTTACCGCAACAAAAACACCTACACCTTATTTCAACCGAAATCGGGAAGATTTTTCCGCACATATAAAGATTTTCATCCCAACGACATTCATTCCAGAGATGCAGAAGCCTTGTTTTTTGAAGAACAGGATCTGTGCCATGATCAGCCTAATGTCCAGAAATGGTTCTGGAAATCAGATTCTTCCGTGGCTAAATATTATAAAAATGTGTTGAAGTTTGATGGTTGCAGATTTGACTATGTAAAAGGATTTGACCCCTCAGTCATCAAATCATGGATGACAGAAGTGGGAGGTTTTGGAGTAATAGAAGCATGGGACGGCAATGCCGATTATCTCAAAACTTGGGTCGATAAAACCGGAGCAAAGGCCTTTGATTTTGCGGCATTTTACAACATGGAACAGGCCATTGAAGGCAATAATCTTAAAATTTTACGCGACAGAAGTGCATTATTTAAACTTTCTCCTGAAAATGCAGTGACCTTCGTGACCAATCACGATACCGAAAAGGACACCAACCAGGGCAACCGAATTGGCACTGCGGAAAACAAATTGCTGGCATACGCTTACATTCTTACGCATCCCGGTTATCCCTGCATTTTTTATTTGGATTATGAACAGCAGCTGGCCAAATGGAAACTGGAAAGGTTGATTCTAATCAATCAGACTCTGGCCAAAGGCGACCTTTCGGTACTTTTTGCTGATACTGAATATTATGTAGCCCAAAGATTAGGCTCACCGGGTTTAGTAGTAGCTATTAATAACAGTACAGTTACCAAGTCCCAACAAGTGTTTACCAATTATAAAAACGTCACACTATATGATTACTCTGAAAATACGGCAAAAGCTATCCAGACCGACGCAAAAGGTCTGGCAACGATAGAAACACCAGCCAAAAGTTATACAGTTTGGTCTTTAAAGAAATTTTGATTAATCTCTGTCAAACTGAGCTTGTCAAAGTTCAATTAGCGGTAATTTCTCTGATGATGTAAAAAACTAATATTAATTATCTGTGATTCCATTTTGAAGGAAAATAACGATACATATACCTATGAAAAGAATAATTTTAATTCTATTGACATTAAGCCTGAACACTTTTGCTCAGGAAATTCAGCATTTTGAGCCTTCTTCCTGGTGGATAGGCATGAAAAACCCCAAACTTCAGGTTTTGATTCATGGAAAAGATATTTCTACTTTCAGCCTAAATGTAAATTATCCTGGAGTGAAACTGGTGAAAATAAATAAGACCGAAAACCCAAATTACCTTTTCGTTGATCTTGTGATTTCAACTTCAGCAAAAGCTGGTAAAGTGCCATTTCATTTTTCGAAAGGAAACCAAAAAACAGATTATTTTTTGGATTTAATAAACAGAAAACCAAATTCGGCAAAAAGAGAAGGCTACAGCACCAAAGATGTAATGTACCTTATTACTCCTGATAGATTTGCAAATGGAAACGTGGCAAATGACAACATTGCCGACTATCCTGATGCTCTAAACCGTGCAAGAGATTATGGCAGGCATGGTGGTGATATTGAGGGGATTAAAAATAACCTTGATTATATCTCCGAAATGGGCTTTACGACCATCTGGCCTATGCCTTTAGAGGAAAACAAAATGAAAGAAGCCAGCTACCATGGCTACGCCATTACCGATTTTTATAAAATTGACCCTCGCTATGGCACCAATGAAGAATATCTAAATCTGGTAAAAGAAGCTAAAAAACGTAACCTGAAATTTATCAGAGATGTGGTGCTGAACCATTGTGGGCTCAACCACTGGTGGATGCATGATTTGCCTTCAAAAGATTGGATCAATAATGAAGGAAAGTTTACTCCAACCAACCACCAGAGAGAAACCATGCACGACCCATATGTAGCCCAAGCCGATCTGGACAAAATGACTCAGGGATGGTTTGTAACTGCCATGCCTGACATGAACCAACGAAACCCATTTATGGCCAACTATCTTATTCAGAATACGATATGGTGGATAGAATACGCCGATTTGGATGGACTGAGAATCGATACTTATCCTTATTCAGATAAAACTTTCCTTTCAAACTGGTCAAAAGCCGTGATGGACGAATACCCCAAACTCAATATGGTAGGTGAGGAGTGGTCCACCCGTCAGGCAGTTACGGCCTATTGGCAAATGGGACAAAAAAACAAAGACGGATATAGGTCATTTCTGCCTTCGATGATGGATTTCCCACTTAACAATGCCCTGATTGAGGGGCTCAAAGAAAACGAAAAAGATTGGGGTAAAGGAATGCTGAAAGTATATCAATGTCTTTCAGATGATTATCTATATGCTGACGCCAACAAACTGGTGACATTCTGTGATAATCATGACATGAACCGCATATACACCCAGCTGGCCGAAGACAAAGAATTGCTCAAGATGGGACTTGCTTTGGTATTTACAACCCGTGGAATTCCGCAATTGTTTTATGGAACCGAGTTGGCGTTTACCTCGCCTTTGGAACGCAACGATGGCCTCATCAGAGCCGATATGCCGGGTGGCTGGGAAGGTGATAAATCGAATGTATTTAAAAATGAAAACCTTACACCGTTACAATCAGAAATGCGGGCTTTTGTGAAACAACTGCTCAACTGGCGTAAAACTGCCACGGCTATTCATGATGGTAAACTCCTGCACTTTGCTCCGCATGAGGGTATTTATACTTATTTCAGATACAATGCAAAAGAGAAATTCTGGATTATTTTCAATAAATATGACAAAGAAAAAACCATGAATTTGGCTGATTATAAGGAAATTATTCCGGTAAATGCCACATTTGAAGATGTGTTCACCACCAAAACAGAATCAATAGTGACTGTTCCTGCCAAAGGATTCAGGATATTGAAAGTGAAATAACAGGACTTTAAAAATCCGGTCTAACCTTTGGTAATGACCGGATTTTTGAAAAATTCTCACCCCAACTCCTTCCTAAAAAACTCCAAAGTTCTCGCCCAAGCCAGTTTGGCCACCTCGGCATTGTAGCGTGCGGGCGAGGAGTCATTGTTGAAAGCATGCTGTGCTCCTTCATATACAAAAACCTGGTAATCAATTTTATTGACTTTCAGAGCTTCCTCATAAACAGGAATTCCGGCATTTACTCTTTCGTCAAGACCCGCATAGTGCAGCATAATTTTAGACTTGATTTTGGGTACATCGGCGGCATCTGCCTGGCGGCCATAGTAAGCCACAGATGCATTGATTTTTGGGTCAAGCGTTGCCAAAGAATTGACCATTCCGCCACCCCAGCAGAAGCCTACAGTTCCTGTCTTTCCATTTGATTTTTTTAGTCCTCTCAAATATTCCAAGCCACTTAGCAGGTTTTCAAGGTTTTGTTTGGCATCTAATTTCGGAAAAAATGCCCTGGCTTCATCTTCATTAGCCGGTGTACCACCATAAGGCGAAAGGGCATCAACACCCAGAGCTATAAATCCTTCCTTGGCGATGCGGCGGGTTACGTCCTTAATATGAGGCGTGAGCCCGCGGTTTTCATGAATCACCAAAACCGCACCCAGCTTACCTTTTGATTTTGAAGGTATCGCCAGATAACCTTTCATGGTACAGTTTTTTGAAGGGAAACTTACTTCTTCAATTTTTAAATCAATATCTGATTCTGTTGTTTGGGCTGTAGCTGAGTAATTCCCCTCCAAAACCGGCAGAATCGCCATAGCTGCAGCAGTACCTCCAGCCATTTTGGCCAATCTTGATAGAAAATCCTCTCTTTTGAGCGGTTTATGGGTGTATTCGTCGAAAAGATTGATAATGTCCTGATTCATAAGCTTTTTTTAACAAATTAAATAAACCACTATGGACTAAAAGTCCATAGTTTTCTTACAGACTGAAAGTCTGCCTACTCAACTATGAAATTTGTATTGTCATTAGAATCAGGATTTCTATGATGTTCCAAATATTCATTTACCATCTCATCTGTAATATTACCTGTACTCCAACAACCAAATCCTATGGCCCAAAAGTGACGCCCCCAATATCTTTTCTTTAACTCCGGAAATTCCATTTGCAATTTCCTAGATGAACGCCCCTTTAATAACTTTACAAGTGTACTCAAATCTTGCGATGGCCTATATTCTATATGCATATGAATATGATTCTTTGATACAACTCCCTTCAAAATCTGTACTCCTTCTGCCTCACAGATTTGTATCAAAATTGTTCGACAACGTATCTTAATATCTCCTTCCAAAACTGAATATCTATACTTTGTTGACCATACAATATGTGCAGTCAATCGGGATACTGTATGTCCGCCGATTCTTTGAAATTCCATAACTTAAAGTTACAAAATTTTTAGAAACTAAAGTGAGATGCAATAAATTGCATAGTTTTAACTTTATTTGTGACCAATAAAACAAATCCACAGTAACTCAATTATCGACCTTTCAGTCATTTTTATAGGTAAAAATCAAAAATTGAAATGCCTATAAACCTCCGCATCCATCTACCTGGACTTTAAAAACTGAGCCGGAATTAGCCGTAAAACCGGGACTTAAAATTACTGCTTGCTGAGCGTCAAAAGTAATGTTTGCCCCTGAGCTAATTTTGTTCATTGCGGTCAATATTCCTGAGGTTTCATATTTTTTGGTTTGCCCCGAAATATGATTAAGCGATACCATCTGGTTTGCCGGACAAGGACCGACAGTAATAGTAGCCGAAGCTGGATTACCGATGGTTCCTGCCCCACATTCACTGGCAATAGCCGTAATGGTGTATGTAGTGGTTAAGGTAGGGGCTCGTAAAACGGTAGTTTCCAAAGCACCTGCCGTCCAGACCTCTGTGGAAGTTCCATTGTTAATGGTCACATTGGTTGTACCAGAAACCGAACTTAATACCAGAGTCAGTGGTGTTGAAGTACCCGGAGTAGTAATGTTGGTTGAGCCGAGAATTTTAACAGTGGGAGCTCCACCACCAATACCCAGCCCGATTGGACTGAATGAGCCTGTTGCCACAGGTAAAGTACTTCTTACTCTTATTCTGTAATAGCTGTCCAGGCCATACCCATTTATACCGCTTGTGGTTGGAAAACCATTTGGGATTACTACTGAAATATTATTTCCCGATTTTGTACCTAATAATGTCTCATAATTAGAGCTAAAATTAATGGTATTATTATAAGGTATCACTTTGATGAAATCAACATAATATTGACTTAAGGGGTCAAAGTTTCCGGTAAATGTAACAGGAATATTGAGCGTTTGTCCATAACATAAGTACACTGGCACACTACCCGCCTGTAGGTTTACCACATTGACTATCGCTGAGCCAGAATTGCTGCCAGAGCCACAAGAATTGGTTAAAGAATTGATTGTATAGGTTGTAGTACTTGCCGGATTTACCATTATAAAGTGAGGATTAGAGTTAGTATTTACCGGATTGTTCACCACTCCATCGTTTAGATTAAATGTATAGGGTCCCTGTCCTGAAAAATCAACTCTAAGAGCCACATAGTCAGATACATATCCGGGAAAATTAACATTTTTCACTATTACTCCGCCGCCACCTAAGGTAGCTGTGGCTGTGGATTTTAAAGTAAGTGCAAATGGGTTCACCAAACTAAAGGTTTGTCCACCACCCGTAAGATTCCCTTTGATTCTGATTCTGTAATTGATACCTGCTGGTAGTCCGTTTGGAACTGTAGCAAGTAAATTTCCTGAAGATAAAGTGGTTGACAAATCAACAAAATTCTGACCATCTTGATCTGAAAGTTGAATCACAAATGAATCATAAGATCCATTAGAAATAAAAGGAACGGTAATACTACTTCCTCCACAAATTCCACTAAATGGCAGCTTAAGGATTTCTATCCCTTGTTTTTTTTCAATTAAAGTGATGTCAGGACCTGAATTTAACGCAATAGCAGGACAAAAAACATCGTTCATCGATTTTAATCTATAATTAAAAGATTGTTGGGGTGTTACTGAATAAATAGCTGAGGTACTGACCGTATTTCCAGTAATATCGTTATCTGGCATAATAATTTTATAATCAAAAGGGCTGTTTCCATAGAAATAATATTCCAGATTGACGCTTTGACCTTGTTCAACTTTTTGCTGGAATGGAAGGAAAGAGTAAGATGGAGATGGGTGCAAAGTAAAACTTTGCACATTACTATAGGCGTACGGTTGAGATGAATACACTTTTACATAAAATGTGGTATTAGCCTGTGGCACAGAGGTTGACGGAAACTCAATCTGAAATTTTTCTCCAATTTTCTTTATGGTAACACTTGAAACATATGCCGAATATCCATAATAGGTATGCCATACCTGAGCAGAAAAAGTATTTTCATCTGCAAAACTAAAAGTAGAACTAAATGGAATCGAAAGTTTCTGTGGTGTACAATTCTGACTTAACTCAGGAGTATTTAATGTAATTGCCGGACTCGCCACAATATTTACATAACCTGCACCAGTCTGAGTTCCTGCTCCACAGCTGTTCGGGCTTATATTGGCATTGTAAGTAAGGGTTGTTCCCGGAGTTGCAGCTGGGGGAGTTTCTACTGAAAATGGCGTATAACTGGTTAAACTGTAAATGTTTGAATTGATAGAGGGTGATGTATACCCCGAGCTATTATTAAGTGTAAAATTAAATCCCGGATAATTATTGGTTGAAATCAGGACTTTGGCATTCTGTCCAGCCTCTACATAAGCCGTACCGGAAAGTTTTACCAGCGGAGGTCTGGGAGAAACACTAACCCAAGTCGAAGATGAACTTCCCAAGACCATTGAATTGGTGGAAATAACTCTGACTTTGTAGTAGGTGTATAAATACCTTTCAAGTTCTTTCGGGAGAGTCGCTATTAATTCTCCTGGGTTTAATCCAGGGGTCGTCGGTACGGTAAAGAAATTGCTGAAAGGTTTATTGTCAAAAGTATTATTGTATGCCTGTAATTGAACAATAAATAAATTTCCCGGGTTAAAAGTGCCTGTATGGGTAAATGGAACTACAATTGTTGCTCCTCCACATAAATCAGTCGCATTATTTATTATTCCAGTACTTATTGATCTCAAAGGGTCGGGTGCTACAACATTCACTTTAAGTGTATCTCTATAGGTTGAAGCTTGCAAAACACATGAGATATTACCAGCCGCGGCAGTAGACGCCATCACATTTCCAAGTCGGTAATACATGGTTTGGCTAACTGTATCAACCCTTGATTGCCCTGTTAGAGTAGAAAAACCATTGCCATTTGGGTTATAATTATTATATTCAATAGTTTGCCCTGTACTCGTAATGAGTGTAGGTTTATATGCCAAAACAGATCCCAGATCGTAGTAATCCGGACCTCCCGAAAATTTGTAATAAATATTGAAAGCTTCATTGGGGGAAATATATATCTGCTCATCACCTGTTATTTCTCCGGAAACGGGATCCATCAGAATAAAATCAGTTGAGGGCGTAGTGGCGTCATTGATTTGGGAATAAGCATAATTCAGAAAGGTATGGCTTGGGTTTCTGGGTATTAATCTAAGTGAATACCTTCCTTTTCTTAAACCCGAAGGCATCTTAACCCGATACATGTGGTCTGCTTCTTTTTCAAAAGTAGCATTTACCCAGTTTTCTATTCCATTGAGCAAATCATCCCTGTATGCAACCTGAACATAAACACTATCAGGAGATTGCACTGTGCGGGTCATGTAATACAGATGAATGTATTCATTTTTGCAAAAATTTCTGAACTGGCTATAAATATCCAGGTTATTATTTTCTTCTATTCTTAGTTTAAAAATATAATCCTTTACTTCGAGGTCAGAGGTATAATTGTTGTTTGAAAAACACCCGTTTTGATCCTGTAGAGGCCCATATGTGTATCTGGTATCAATTACCGGTGCTGCCGAAAACACGATAGAATCAACAGAAGAAGCAAAAATTTCATCATTGATGTTTAATAAATAATCTGGTGTTCCCTCAAACTTTACGTTGATTTTTATGTTTTCTCCTTTGGCTATTACTCCCGGATAATTGTTATCAATCAGATTTAAATAGGAAACTGAGCTTATTTCAGGTTTTTTGATCAAAGTCAAAGTTGCTACTGATGCCGCACTAAAATAGTCACCATTAAAAGTTGAGGTTTTTACCCTAAGTTTATAGCCCGCACCTGCTGGTGAAATATACTGGGGAATTGTAGCTACCAGATTATTTGGGTCGCCAAAAGAATCATATTCTGTTGTAATATCCTGAAAATTGCTTCCGGTATTATCTGAAATCTGAACTGTGTACGAAAAACAACTTTGATTGGAAGTAAAAGGTACTTTAATTTTTCCTCCCATACACACCTTATCATCACTGGGAGTTCCAATAGTGAGCACAGGGGCAATGGCACTCACCACAGCTGTGTTATTTGGTGAAGCAGCCACAGTACCTGCTCCGCAAGCATTTCCGACAGCTTGAAGAACATAAGTGCCGGCACTACTAACGGTCTCAACCGGTGAGTTGGATAAAATATTACTTCTGATGATTTGATAGGCATCTCCGGTACGTTGATAGGTATATTCAAACGGACCAAAACCGCTGATAATTATGGGAAGGTTAATGTTTCCATTACATGCATTAAATCCCAAAGTACCTGTCATTGACGCTGAAGGCACACTTGTGGCAATTGAAAAGTTACCAGAAGCGTAATTATTTACTTCGGGAACTCCCGGGGCTGATGCTTTTACTTTATAGTTATCACCCTGAGTAAGACCATTAGGAATTAGGCAGTTAACCGGCAGGCTATATTCTCCATTATAAGTAGCTGACCCAATGGTTGTTGAAGTCGAAAAATCATCATTACTCAAAAGTACACTCACTGTGGTTCCATTGGTAAAACCGCTGATATAAACCGTTACCTGGTACTGGGTATTAATACAAGCACCTGAGGGATAGGGTAAGCCAATACTTGAAAACTGGGCAAGTAATTTCTGGGAAAATAAAATCAAAAAAAGTAAAGTTTTTAATACTCTCATTTTCAACAAAATAATATTTTATCAAAAATCTCATTCAGAAAAAAGATTTCATAATTTTTGAAAAGAATTTTACCTAGTGGTAATCAGAATTTGATTTTATGGCTGAAGTGTAAGTGTTTGGTTTCTTTCAATAATCTGAATAATACTAATCACTTCCCTTTTTATGTTTAATTTGAAATAATAATATGACCCTCTATGTGTTTGGGATTTTCTATTTATAATTAGGCAAATGTTCTGGAGAATTCCTTTTTTAATTTATTTTAAAAATTATATCCTCAGGTAAAAGGATAAATCCGTTTTTTTATCCGAATTTGCCATTTATTTATTCAAAACTTATGAGAAAATTACTATTTATATTTTTTACTACCGCTCAGTTAACATTTGCACAACAGATTCCGCTGCCCGAACATCCCAGACCTGATTTTGAACGATCGGAATGGCTCAATCTCAATGGCCAATGGGCTTTTGAGTTTGACAGTCTCAATAAAGGATTAACTCAAAACTGGGCCGACGGCAATACCAAATTTTCGAAAAATATAATTGTGCCTTTCCCCTGGGGTTCCAAGCTATCCGGCGTGAAAGACGAAGCCGATATTGCCTGGTATCAAAAAGAACTTACCATTCCCGCTGCCTGGACTGGCAAAAAGGTGTTCTTTATCATCGGAGCTTCTGATTGGGAAACTACCGTTTGGTTTGACGGAAAACTCCTGGGCAAGCATCAGGGTGGTTATACACCTTTTGATTTTGACCTTACTCCCTTTGTAAAAGCCGGAGAAAAGCAGAAAATTGTGGTCAGAGTAGATGATATTCGCAGAGACTTTACACTTTATGGAAAACAAGGCTATGGCAATGCTCGAGGAATCTGGCAAACCGCCTATCTCGAAGCCCGTGGGAGTTCTTTCTTCGAAAACATTCACTTTACTCCCGATATCGACAATGGTTCAGTGAAAATAGATGTGCTTTTAGGTGAAAAAACCAAAGCCGATCATGCCGTTTCTTTCAAAATTTATGGACCAAAAGGTGTAATTGAAGCCACAGGACTTATTGCAAAAGGAAGGGAAAAAGCTACGGTTTATGTTAATATTCCGGAAGCCCGCCTCTGGACATTGGAAGACCCTTATCTTTATGAAGTAGAGGCTTCTACTGGCGGCGATGTGGTGAAGTCTTATTTCGGCATGAGAAAAATATCGGTCACTCCCCTACCCGGTACCAATATCCCTTATGTGGCCCTGAACAACAAGCCGGTCTATCTTCAACTTACTCTTGATCAATCTTATCATCCTGAAGGCTTTTACACTTTTCCGTCGGATGAATTCATGAAAAATGAAATACTTTTGGCAAAAAACATTGGCCTGAATGGAATCAGAACACATATCAAAGTAGATATTCCAAGAAAACTCTATTGGGCTGACAAGCTGGGTCTGTTTGTGATGAGTGACCTGCCCAATTTCTGGGGTGAGCCTGACGAAAACGCTCAAAAAGAGTCAGAATTTACCTTGAGAGAAATGATCAAAAGAGACTATAACCACCCGGCTATTTTCTCATGGATTATCTTTAATGAAACCTGGGGTCTCCGTTCTACCGTGACCAATCCTGAAACCGGCAAAGAAGAAAGTAAATACACGCCAGCTACCCAAAAATGGGTTACATCGATGTATTATCTGGCCAAATCATTGGATCCCAGTCGTCTGGCAGAAGACAATTCTATATGCTGCGGTGCAGGGCATACCGTTACCGACATCAATTCATGGCATGAATACCTGCCGGGGTATGGTTGGGAAAAACACATGCAAAGCATAGACAATGGCACCTTCCCGGGCAGTACTTTTCATTATGAAAAAGGCTATGCCGAAGCTCCGAATACTCCGATGATCAACTCAGAGTGTGGCAATGTGTGGGGCTACAAAGGCAGCACCGGCGATGTGGACTGGAGCTACGACTACCACCGCATGATGAATGCCTTCAGGATACACCCCAAAATGGCGGGTTGGTTATATACCGAACACCACGACGTTATCAACGAATGGAACGGCTACTGGCGTTTTGACCGAAGCAAAAAATTCACCGGTCTGCCAGAGATTCTTCCCGGCATGACCGACAAGGATTTTCATTCCGAAATATACCTCAGCACCGGCCAGGATATCACATATACTGCAAAAGCTGGTTCTGACGTGATGGTTCCTTTGTATCTGTCCGCAATGACCGACCGCCAGATTGCCGACAACAAGCTGACTTTGGTTACCCAATTGACCGGGACCGACAAGCTCGGCAGGGCAATGGCTACCGAAAAAATCACCTCTACCCTGCCCTACCGCCCCTGGATGCAGGAAAAACTCAGCCCACTTAGTGTTCACATGCCTGAGATAGATGGCATTTATACCCTGGCTTTGGTGCTTCAGGATGCTTCAGGAAGGGTGCATCACCGCAATTTTGTGAATTTTGTGGTGACTGATGGCAAAATTCCTGATACGTACAAGGTCTATGATATAGCCCCAAACAACTATAAAAAGTCAGAATTTTCTCTTAAAAAATGGGAAGTAATGGGTGGAAAAAAAGTGAACGGTGCCGGAAAGGGTTATATAGAGTATGAGTTTAACACCAAAAAACTATTGAAAGCCCCTACCGGCTATTTGATGTTTGAGCTTGGTGCTAAAGAGCTTTTCTTCAAAGACCGCGAAGGCTCTGAAATAAAAAATACTGACTATATGCTGGGTGCCAAAGCCGAGCCTAGTCAAAATCAGAACTCTTACCCAATGACCGACGAAAAGGCGTTTCCATCTGCCATTAAAATACTGATTGACAACAAACTGGCAAAAAAAGTAACGCTTGACGACGACCCTGCCGACCATCGGGGTATCTTGAGTTGGCATAATCAGAAAGAGGACGGAACCTTGAGCGAAGCCGGAAGCTACGGCTATCTGGTAAAAGTTCCTTTGACTGGAGCACAACTGGCAAGCCTGAAAGTAAAAGGCAAAATGAAAGTCAGAATTGAAACAGAGGGGCTTGGAGGTTTAGCAGTTTATGGCAAAGACTTCGGTCGCTATGGAATCAACCCCTCACTGGTAATCCAGGAATAAAGATTAAAATCACCAGAAGAGCTCCGGGTTAGAATATTTCTCCTAAAAATGGTGAATGTTGGGCTCGGAGCTTTTTTGTAATATTCTGAAAAACACTTGCTTTGTACATAATTTTAATTATTTTTGTACAAAAACAATACTATAAATGCTTACTAACATTGATATTGACGATCGGAAAGTAAAAGAAATCATGACGATGATGAATATAAAAACTAAAAAAGAAGCCGTAAATACAGCTATCGATGAGTTTTTGAGAGCTTTGTCTGCCAAAGAATTATTAAAACTTAAAGGTTCCAATGCCTGGGAAGGAAATCTGGATGAAATGCGTAGGGATTGATGGAATACGCAATTTTTGATACTTCAGTTTGGATAAATTTCTCCAGAGGATTTGAAAATAAAGAAACTGCTCTGCTAGAAAAATACCTTTCAGAATACCCCGATTTAATAATTCTAACTCCAACAATTATTCAGGAATTTCTGATGGGCTTAAAAACCGAAAAACATCTTATCCAATTTGAAATTCATTTTAAAAGGTTGACCATTTTAGAGGATAACTGGCTTGAAAACTCAGTTGCCGCCGCCAAACTATACTTCAACCTTCGTAAAAAAGGAATAAGTGTTAGAAAAAGTACTGACTGCCTTATCGCCCAATTTGCCATTAAAAATAATTTCTTGTTGGTTCACAATGACACCGACTTTGATTTGATTGCCAAAGGCACAAACCTAAAAACTATTATTTTATAAATTCATTATAATTAATTTGTAAACCCCATCAAAAAATCTCAAATAATTACTCAGCAAAAGTTATTTTTGATAAAAAATAAAAATCATGACCTCAAGACGCTCATTTCTTCGCTCAATCGGTGTAAGTAGTGCATTTTTGTTAAATGGCGGTGCTATCTCGGCTGCCGAATATCTGGCGGGAAGGAGCAAAGTGAAGTTTCGGTTTGTGGTGGCCTCAGATGGTCATTATGGCCAACCCAACACCGATTTTGATGGCTTTCATAATACCCTCATCCAAAAAGTAAATGCCTTTAACCAGCAGCAAAAAGTAGATTTTGCTATCATTAACGGCGACCTTTTTCATGATAAAACTGAGCTATTACCACAGGTAAAACAAAAACTCGATGGTCTGGCTGTACCCTACTATGTAACTCGTGGTAACCACGACCATGTAAGTGATGAAGGATGGGCCGAAGTATGGAAAATGCCATTAAACCATAGCTTTATACATAAAAACAATGCCTTCATTCTGGGTGATACATCCAACATAAAAGGTGAATATCTGATGCCCAACCTCAACTGGATGCGAGCTGAGCTGGAAATGGCTAAAAGTCAGAAAAACACCTTTATTTTCCTGCATATACCTCAGATACCTTGGGTGGAGCATTGCATAGATAGCCCCGAACTTATCAAACTTTTTGCTGAATACCCCAACATCAAGGCGGTTTTTCACGGGCATATTCACTCACTCGATGGCATCAAAAAACACCAGAGCATCAGTTATCTTTTTGATGCCCACTTTGGCGGAAACTGGGGCACCGAATACCGCGGTTTCCGTGTGGTAGAAGTCATGAAAGACAATAGTATTTTGACTTATATGATGAATCCAGAAGTACGGATTGGGGAGGAGAAGATATAGGTTTCCTAAACTCCAATAATAAAGTAATTTGACTAAAGTCAAAAAGGTTGCAACTTTCCACCATCCACTGGCTAAAGCCAGTGGTAATTAAAATCCCGAGGCTTAAAATTAGATTGATTTAGTATTGAATTCCCACCAGCTTTAGCTGGTGTTTGTCAAATAATTCTACAATTAGGCTTTAGCCAAATTCTTAAAATCATCCCTTTCCCCCACTTCGCTATCAAGCCATCCAACAGCTTGTTGGTCTGGGGGTTAATATGTGTATAAAAATAGAAAATATGACTAAAAATTTGTACTCCTAATGCTTTAATTTCCAACAAAATCTCACTCAATAATGAAACCTACACTGAATAATATGTATTCTTTGGTCTAAAACTTTGTAAACCAGGCGGTGTTCGTCGGTGATTCTTCTTGACCAGTAGCCACTAAAGTTTCCTTTCAGGGGTTCGGGTTTTCCTTTACCTTCAAATGGCGTTCTTAATGTCTCTCTGATAAGTTCGTTGATTCTTTTTTGTACTTTTTTGTCAATCTTGGTCCAATACACGTAGTCTTCCCAAGCTGCAATATCCCAGGACAAGTCCATCAGTCTATCAAATTGTGGGTTTCAAATACTCCTGTTTTTTCTCTTTCTATGGCTTCATTTAAGCGTTGAAGGTTTTTCTCACTACTTGACAAATGAATGGTTTCGAGCATGGAATTATACTCTTTCAGGGATAGCAATACCGCATTATCATTTTTCCCTCTGTTGATAATTATCGTTTGAGCATCTTGTGTAACAGCATCCAGGCTATTTTTTAGATTTAACCTGAATTCGGTGTAATTAACCACTTCCATTGTAATAGGTTATTATTTAAGTACAATATTAATAACTTGTTTAGGTTTCTCCAAATTTCCTAAGTATTAAAATTGTATTCATTGATGTAAATTCACAATGAAAAATTAAGCAATATTTTAAAACTTGAAAAACTTTGACACTCTAACGTATCTTCGTCAGCCTGAGCTAGTCGAAGGCTCAGGCGGACTTCATAGCCCTCACCCCCACTTCGCTATCAAGCCATCCAACAGCTTATTGGTCTGAGGGTTAATGATCATTCGGGCGGGGTCGGCTTCAAACCAGGCAAGAGTTTCTTTGATGCCTTCGGCAAAAGGTATGGTGGCCACGTAGTCAGGTACCAGTCGTTTGATTTTACTGTTGTCAAAAATCGCACAATGTGATTTGTCGCCCCAAAGGCCGCCTTCTTCCGACTCAAAACCGTTCTCATCAGCATATTGGATGATTTTCCTGGAAGGTACATGCATGATGTCGGCCTTTACCCCTGCGGCATCGGCCAACTGGGTGTATATTTGGTTCCAGGTCAATACCTCGTCAGAAGTAATGTGGTAGGCCTCCCCAATCGCTGACGGGCGGCCCATCATACCCACAAAAGCCTTGGCAAAATCACGTGCATGGGTAACGGTCCACAGTGAGGTGCCGTCGCCTTGCACCACAATGGGAAGGCCTTTACGCATACGATCCACAGCGGTGTACTCTGTCCAGCCCGCCAATGAGAGCGGAAAAACCGAATAATATGTATGCGATGGCCTGATGATGGTCATCGGGAAATTATGCTCCCGAAAGGCTTTTACCAATAAATCTTCACAGGCAATCTTATCACGGGAATATTGCCAATGAGGGTTTTTGAGTGGTGTTGACTCGGTAATGATATAATTGGTAGGTGGCTTTTCATAGCACGACGCCGAGCTGATGAATACATACTGCCGGGTTTTCCCGGCGAAAAGCTGGATGTCCCGCTGCACCTGCTTAGGCGTAAAGGCAATCCAGTTGACCACCACGTCCCACTCGTGCGTATTTAATGCTTTTTCGGCCTCAATGGCATTTTCGATATCACAAACGATGTTTTTGACACCCAAAATTGGCTCGCGATTTCCACGGTTAAGATGATACAAATCTATCCCCTTTGCAATTGCCAACTCGCTCACCGGGGTGCTTATATTTCCGGTGCCACCTATAAATAAAACTTTCATTCAACCTTTGGAATGTTTTCTAAACTATTTTTTAAAAACTCTAAACCCATAAATAATCATAAATCTTTGATGATCAGACCTATAGTACGTATAAGCTCTTAAAATATTTGAGTTTGTTACATACCTGAATTCTAAACTTGATCTACCTTTTTCATATCCCAAACCAAGTGAAAAATTGTTTCCTGGAAATATGAAAAAGTCACTAACCTTTCTTTCAAAAACCAAAGCGTCTAGATTTGTCCCAAAATCATATAGACCTTTGTAGAATATATTCCCTTTATTTTCTAAAAATGTTTTCCCTTTTATCCCAACTGGAAATGTTACAAATTTAAAATCAATATCTTTCAAATCTAAATTTCTGGTGTCTTTCCTGGAAGGGCTTATATAAATATTTGGTTCGGTAATTAGACTTAAAGAATTATTGAAAAAAGGAACTGTAATTCCAAATTCAAAACCAAACCTATAGTCTATTTGATTTTGAAAAGGATATCTGTTTTTATCACTAATTAAGGTCAAATTAGAATAAGAAACACCCGGGATAACTTTTAATTCTATTTTGTCTCTTTTCTCTTTTCTTGTATATTCTTTTACCCCACTATCATTGAAAGATTTAACAATATCAATTATTTTTTTTTCATTATAACTCATATTTAAAATCTTTTGACTTTGGTCATTTCCTAATAAATCAATAAGTTGTGCCTTATAAGCCAAATTGTGTGAGATTTTAGTATCAATTACGATATATCTTTTAAAAATTAATTGTTCTATCGGCTTAATGTTGGTGGAAAAAAGCAATCTACTATAATTAAAATCATTATAATAAAATAAAGATGCCTTCTCTCCTTCAAATAAAACTTTTAGAAAAACTTCTTTCAATTCCCAAACAGGTACTTTCTCATAATTTAATTTCCTGACGTCATCGGGAGAAATATCTATATTAACTATTCTACTTATATATTTAGAATTTTCATAGATTTCAAACTCGTCAATATCTTTGGCATAAATCGTTGTTGCTTCGGCCTTGTCACTTGCTTTTGTTTCTATAAACTGGGGGTTATTATTCCAATCTTTGTCAAGAATCAAACATTCGACTCTCAATCCATCCTTTTTTAAATAATAACCCTTTTTAAAGATTGTTTGAGAAAAAACCTGATTTGAAATAAAAAATAAATAAATAAAAATTATTGTGCTTTTTATTGTGGGAGAAGACATTTTATTTATAAAAAAGTGATGTATCAAAATTGATTATTTAAAGGTAAAAATATCTTTAAATAAAATCATATTTTTCTTAAAATTTCTCTCACAAACCCATCAATTCCACTTTTCTAAACTCCACCTCAGAGCCTTCGGCTTGCAGAGCAATTTGACCTTTACTGGCAGTTGAAACGCCTTCATTTACAAGGTCTCCATTTACCCAAACAGTGATTTTGTTCCCTTCACATCGCACTTTAATGGTGTTCCACTCTCCAAGTGGTTTTTCTGAATTATCCGTCAAGTTTTTCACCCGTCTTTCTTTCCCTTCGGTCACACCCCAATCCTCTTTTTTACCCCTTCGAGCTTCCATATCGGGCGTAACCACATCCTCTCCTATGCACCAGAAATCTCCGGCGTTATCGTGCATGAGCTGGCATTCGATAGACTTTGGAAACATTTTATAAAGAATTCTTGGCGTAGAAGCATGCACCAGCACGCCACAGTTTCCGGGCTTTCCGGCGAAACGATATTCTACGGTGAGTTCGTAGTTTTCATATACCTTGTCGGTGATAATATGCCCTTGTGGCTCGGCCAGGCAAACCATTTTACCGTCTCTGACAATAAATGGCGACTTCCCTGAAGGGTTATTATCCAGTGCCGGAACATCAATATGCCATCCGGTGTGATCCTTACCATTAAAAAGGCTAGTGGGCGATTTTTGAGCAAAAATATTTCCTGTAATAAGCAGAAAACTCAAAATGATAGATTTTTTCATTAAGGTTGAATTTTACCCGAAATTTCATCAATTATATGTGAATTTTAAAGGTTTTTGTAAAAATAAAAAAGAACCAACAAGTGCCGGCCCTTTTCAAAATTGATGTTTTTATACTTAATAAACCAATGTCGTTTAGTTAACACAAATTTTAAGTCCCTCTCACTCTGGAGAGGGATTTAGGGTGAGGTTTAAGGTAGTATTTTTCTTAACTAAACGCCATTTATTAATAAACCAAAATCTCATTGTGCGGCAGAGCATATTGATCTTTGGTGGTAAGAATTACAATGGCATCGCCTTTTTTGCATTTGGAAAGGATTTTGTCTGCTTCAATTTTCTTAAAAGTTTGGGCTGAATACATCATAATCGTACCCGTGTTTCCATCTTTGATGGCTACGCCAAATTCAAATTTTCCTGTGATTTCGGCTTTCTTTTCACCTTTTGAAACATCCCCCAAGCTTACAGTTCCGGCCGAGATTAGCCCTTGGGAATCTTTCGAAATCCTGGCTTTAGCCACATCAGAATATTCCTCCACAATCATTTGGTCATTAAGGAAAACCGCAGAGCAATTGGAAAACTTTTCCTGAGCACATGCCATAAAATTAATGCCTGTAAATAAAATTAAAATTAGCTTTTTCATAAATGTAATTGTTTGATTTTGTGTTAATTATGTTTTAATTCCCAAATAATTAATTAAAAGGTTATGATCTTAACAGCCGACCAGCATATCCATCGGGATATTTTGGACTTTCTCTCCCTCCACCCGATATAATCCACCGGAAAAACCCAACCACATATTTCCTTTTTTGTCTTTCAAAATACTCTGAACATGATTTTTGGTTTGTCCTTGAGTCTCTTTAAAAGTCTTAAATTCCTTACCGTCATATTTGATGGCCCCACCTCCCCCTGTTCCGAACCAAATCTGATGATTTTTGTCTTCGTATGCGGTCCAAATGTTCAGGCTGGTAAGACCCTCTTTTTCACCAAAATTCCTGAATTTTTTACCATCAAATCGACTCACTCCCCCACCCTCGGTACCTAGCCAGATATTTCCCTGATGATCCTCCAAAATACATCTGACATTATTGCTTTTTAAACCGGCATTGGCAGTATAAGTATATATATTTTTGCCATTAAACATTTTGAGTCCGCCACCGTCGGTGCCAAACCAAATATTTCCCTTTTTGTCCTGCATCATATTCCAGACCACCTTTTGATTAAATTTCGGGATGCCTCCATTTTCAGTTTTGGGCATATCAAATTTCCTGAAAGCCTTGCCATCAAATCTATCCACACCGGTCATGGTACCCAGCCAGATAATTCCTTTATTATCAATCAAAATACTCCAAATCACTTCATTTTGAAGACCTTCCTTTTTTGCATATGAGGTAAATTTCTTTCCGTCAAATTTGCTTAGACCGCCATCAGTTGCAAACCAAATATTGCCTTGCTTATCCTCAGAAATGCCATTTACCTGATTTCCGGCCAACCCTTTCTTTTTATCAAAAAAATCGAGGCTAGTGCCATTATATCTGCATATGCCATCACTGTTAGTTCCAAACCAAAGGTTTCCAGACCGATCCTGATAAATTTCTCTGATATACTCACTTAACTGTTTGGGGGGAGGTGCAAAACAGTGTCTGTTTGGAGAAGTCAAACTGAAAAAATTAAATTTTGGGCTTGTTTTTTCTTTTTGGCCAAATGAAACCCCAAAATTCAGTATTAAAAAAAATGCTGTTTTAAAAAGCTTTTCCATTTTTGTCATTTTTAAAATAATAAGCAAATCTGTGATATGCTTTGATGCCCAAAACTATTCCGAAGATCGGCAAAAAATGTAAATAGAATGTAAATTATTGCAAAACTGAGGTAAATCGTATGTAAAAGAGCTTTTTTTAAAATAACTTGCGGTCGTATGATTAAAAGGTATTTTTTGCTATTTCTGGCCTTTGTAGGTCTGTCTTGTAGCTCATCAATTGATGACGACAAACACCGTATTGTACAGTTTCGTACCATCGGTCACCAGCTTTTATTGGCCTGTGGTGACTCTACCTCGCGAATTTTGCCGGTTGAAAAAACCAATCCAAACACCTACAGGATTACGTTTGAGCAACAGTTTGAGATTATGCCCGACAGCCTGGCGAATATTGTAATCGCAAATCTGAAAAACTCTGATCCAAAAATTCAATACCGGGTAAGTGTTTATACCTGCAACAAGCCTAAAATGGTTTACGGATTTGAATGGAGCTCAAAAAGTACCGATGATATCACCTGCATGGGCCGAAAACTACCGAATAATTGCTATTGGGTTGAAATCGAAGTGATAGAAACCAGCAGCTCATTATCAATCCTTTGGGTGCTTTTACCACTGGTTATCGTTGGGCTTGGTTTCTTTTTTATGCTCAGGAAAAAAACAAAAAAAGAACTTTCTTTTACCAAAAATGACGGTGATTCACTAAAAATCGGGGCATTTGATTATTACCAAAAAACAGCTGTCTTAGTCATAGAATACCAAAAAATTGAGCTTTCAGAAAAGGAAAATAAACTGCTCAATCTTTTACTCGAAAAGTCCAACGAAACTGTTTCACGTGAATATCTTTTGAAAGAAATCTGGGAAAATGAAGGGGTATTTGTTATCAGCCGTAACCTGGATGTGCTCGTTTCCAAACTGAGAAAAAAACTCACTGCCGACCCTGTAATTAAAATCACCAACAGCCATGGGAAGGGGTATAAATTGGAGGTGTGAGTTTTTACATGCCTAAAAAAACAGTTTTCAAAACAAAATATGCATAACCCCGTCGGGGTGAATTATTTATAACACTAAAAAACTTTAAAATAAAAAACCCTCGTCAGGGGTGAGTTTTTACATTACTTAAAAAAAACAGTTTTCAAAACTAAGTATTCATAACCCCGTAGGGGTGAAATAATTATATCAAAAAAAACTACTTTAAAATAAAAACCCCGTCAGGGGTGACATTCTCAGTATATCGGCCACCTATTCCAGTTGACTCATTACTTCCTCTTTTGAAACCAATTTCCCTGTCTTTTGCTTTTCCATTAAGGAACCCAAAATATAATCCTCTGCAGCTTCTTTTTTCAAAACATTTGCTTTTGATCCTAATTTTTTTGCTAAATCAATCAAAAGTTTACCTGTGCTTTTTGATTCGGTTTGAATTATTATTGTTTCCATATTTTAGCGTTTTTACAAAAATAATATAAAATCTTAAAAATATTCTCTACCTAATCGGCGAAAAATCAGTCGGTTTCATCATGATGGACTCTACTTTTTCTACAATCTTTCCCGATTCCTCTGAAGCATCTCTCGCTTTGATCCAATTGGGGTCATTCCTAAAACCATCCCACGATTTCTTGGCGGCATCGGCATCTTTATGGGCAAGAAAATACAATAATGTAGGCTGAGCACCGTCTTTTTCGATCGTCTCAAAATACATGATATTCTCCATACCATGGTTTTCAAAAAGTTTGCGGGTATGATCTCTGAACCTGGCCACAATATTGGGGTATCTGCCCGGCAAAAGATAGTAAGTTCTCATTTCAAAAAGTCTTTCAGAACTGGCTTGTATTTTCTTGATTTTCCTGGTCAATTCAGGGTTAATCTTCATGAATTTCGACTCAACTTTAGCCACAATTTTGCCACTTTCTTCCGATTTTTTCTGAACATTTTGCCATTCAGGATCTGCCATAAATGCCTTCCATGAGGCATCACGGGCATCTTTACTTGGGTAACCCAACATGTAATAAAGCACATTGTTGTTTTCAGTTGCCGATGTCCAGTATCCTATATTTTCCATACCGTGCTTTTCAAAAAGCTTGGTAGTATGGTCTCTAAATCGGGTTTCTAGAGCGGGTAGCTTGCCCTCGTTACAATAGTAAATCCTTAATTCGAAATACTTTGATGGCTTGGCTTTTGCAAATGTGCCAATCGATATAAGTGAAGCAAAAAATAATATTATTAGTTTTTTCATTAAAAAAATGGTTGAATATTTGACCAAAGATAAGACTTTACTTGTAGCCAAAAAATTCAGACTTGCATTTTGGAAAACTTTCCTAAATTGCACCTAATTCCTACCATTAAAAGTAAGACAATTTTCAAATTATCTATGAAAAATTTCGACATAAAAGACTACAAGGTAAACGATAAAGATTCTTTCAAAATCAAAAAATATCCTACCATAATCAAGGATTTTTATGAAGATAAAACAGAATATGAAACCCTGCTAAGCGAGCTGCAAACTGAAATGGACGAGCTGCAAAGTATGATGTACGCCCACAACCGCTATGGAGTCCTGGTGATTTTTCAGGCAATGGACGCTGCCGGAAAAGATGGCACCATGAAGGCTGTTTTTCAGGGTGTGCATCCTTTGGGCTTGAGTTTTTATTCTTTCAAAAGACCGTCCGAAACCGAGCTCAATCATGATTTTATGTGGCGTTGCTACAAAGAGTTGCCTGAGCGTGGTAAAGTCCAGGTTTTCAACCGGTCTTATTATGAAGAAGTTTTGGTGGTGAAAGTTCACCCCGAAATCCTGCACAATTATCAGAAAATGCCGAATGAAATCAAATCTGAAAAAGATATTTGGGAAAACCGCTATCAAGACATTGAAAACTTTGAAGATTATCTGGCAAACAATGGAATAAAAGTGATCAAGTTTTTCCTGAATGTATCAAAAGAAGAACAAGGTAACCGGCTGATAGAGAGGATTGAAGACATCACAAAAAACTGGAAATTTGAGGAAGGTGATATCAAAGAAAGAGGATTCTGGAAGGAATATCAGGAAGCATACGAAGAAATGATAAACAAAACTTCGACCAGGGAAAACCCCTGGTATGTGGTACCGGCCGACGACAAAAAAAATATGCGGTTGATTGTGGCAAAAATCATGTCAGAAAATCTTAAATCTCTGAAAATGAACTATCCTGAGCCCGATGAAGCCCGGAAAAAGACTTTGGAGGGCTTGATTGAAACTATAAGACAACAGAATAATTCCTGAACCCGGGCAGTACCGAAGGTCAGACTGGTATTTAGGTCAGCACCGAAGGTCAGACCGGTTCACAAAACCGTATCAATTTTAGATTTTCACAAAAAATATTACCCTACTAACATCGCAAACATTATCTTTGCATCCAAATCGGGTCAAATACGTGCTTGTGTACCCTGATAAAACATTAAAAAACTCCTTTTGAACGCCCGGGATTTAATAAAAATATACCAGGAAGATGCGTTTGTGCAACATATCATTGCGGCACAAAAAGGGGAAAACTCTGTTCATATTTCAGGCTTATCAGGTAGTCTGGATGCCGTGATTGCCTCCGCAATTTTTGAAAATCAGCCCGAAACCACTGTATATATTCTCCCCGACAAAGAAGATGCCCTGTATTTCTTCAATGATTTTCAGAATATTCATGGCTTTGAAAGTCAGAAAATTGCCTATTTCCCGGCTTCTTACAAAAGACTTTATGAGTTTGATGCCATAGAAAACGCCAATCTTATTCAACGTGCCGAGCTACTCAACAAACTCAATGCAGCCGCTGACACTTTGATGATCGTGACTTATCCCGAAGCACTGGCCGAAAAAGTTGTCAGCAAGAAAACACTGGTGGCCAATACTTTACGCATCAAAGAAGGGGATACGCTAGACCTCAATTTTGTAACCGAATTACTCGTTTCTTACAATTTCGAAAAAACCGACTTCGTTTATGAACCCGGCCAGTTTGCCATTCGTGGGGGTATTTTTGATGTATATTCTTATGCTGCAGATGTGCCTTATCGTATCGAACTTTTTGGTGATGAGATAGAAAGCATCAGGGCGTTTGAACCTGACAGTCAGCTTTCAAATCAAAAACTCAAGAGTATCAATATCGTTCCTAATCTACAGGAAAAAGTACATAGAAGCGAAACCGTTCCTTTATTCAATTTTTTTACAGAGAAAACTAGGCTCTGGATTAAAGATTTTGACTTTTTACTGGATAGGGTAGATGAAAATTTCAATAAAGCCCAATCACTTTTTGAAAAACAAATAGGAGAGGGGGGAGACATCAATCTTTTATTCGGACCCGAACATAACTTCCTGACCAGAAATGAGTTTTCTGATTTTTTGAATAATTACAAAAAAACTGAATTTGGTCGGAAAGCCCAACTTGAAAACCATAAAACCATTGATTTTCCATCAAAATCTCAACCTGGTTTCCATAAAGATTTCAATCTGCTGATTGACGATATCGCTCAAAACCAAAGTAGCGGATACAGTTGTTTTATCAGTTCTGACTCACTGAAACAACTCAACAGACTGGAAACTATTTTCACCGAAATAAACCCCACCATCCATTTCAAATCGGTGGCGGCCAATTTCCGGGAGGGATTCATTGATACTCAGAACAAAATTCTTGTTTATACCGATCATCAAATTTTTGAACGTCTCAACCGATACAAAGAAAAAGACCGGTTTTCAAAGTCTAAAGCACTCACGCTTAAAGAATTAAAAAACCTTCAGATAGGTGACTATGTAACGCATGTAGATTACGGAATAGGGCGTTTTGCCGGTATGGAGGCAGTTGATATTGGTGGGAAAAAACAAGAAGCTATCCGGCTGGTTTACAAAGACAACGACCTGCTTTTTGTCAATATTCACTCCCTGCATAAAATTGCCAAATACTCGGGCAAAGAGGGCGAACCGCCGAGCATGAGTAAGCTTGGATCAGGTGATTGGGAAAATAAAAAATCGAAAGTTAAGCGGCAGGTTAAAGACATTGCCAAAGAACTCATCGCCCTTTATGCCAAAAGAAGGGAAGTACATGGCTTTGCGTTTACACCTGATAATTATATGCAAATCGAGTTGGAGTCCTCATTTATGTACGAAGACACCCCCGATCAGGCATCAGCTACTGCCAAAGTAAAAGAGGATATGGAAAAACCCTACCCTATGGACAGGCTGGTGTGCGGCGATGTGGGGTTTGGTAAAACGGAAGTGGCCATAAGAGCAGCATTTAAAGCGGTAAATGACTCCAAACAAGTGGCTATTTTGGTTCCTACCACCATTTTGGCAATGCAGCATCACCGTACTTTTTCTGAAAGATTATCCAAAATGCCGGTAAATGTCGATGTTTTGAACAGATTCAGAACATCTGCCCAGACCACAAAAACACTCAAAGACCTGAAGGAGGGAAAGGTGGATATCGTAATAGGTACCCATAAGCTTCTGAATAAAAATATCGAATTCAAAAACCTGGGTTTACTGGTTATTGATGAAGAACAAAAATTTGGTGTAAAAGCTAAAGATCGTATCAAGGAATTGAAACTGAATGTGGACGTCCTGACACTTACTGCCACCCCAATACCCCGTACTTTGCATTTCTCACTTATGGGTGCCCGCGACCTTTCGGTGATTGCCACTCCTCCGCCTAACCGTCAGCCAGTGACCACTCAGGTAGAGGTTTTCAAAGAAGAAATAATCCGCGATGCAATCAGTTATGAGCTCAGTAGGGGAGGGCAGGTGTTTTTTGTACATAATCGTGTCAACGACATAGAATCTATCGCCAATATCATTTACAGGCTGGTTCCCGATGCTAAAATCGGCGTTGCACATGGACAGATGGAGGGCGACAAACTTGAAAAAGTGATGATGCGATTCATCGAAAACGAAATCAATATTCTCATTTCTACCAATATTATCGAATCAGGGCTGGATATTCCAAATGCCAACACCATCATCATCAACCAGGCACACATGTTTGGGCTATCTGACCTGCATCAGATGCGGGGTAGGGTAGGGCGATCCAATAAAAAAGCTTATTGTTTTCTGTTGGGACCTCCCACTTCCGGCCTTACAAAAGATGCACGAAAAAGACTTCAGACACTGGAAGAATTCACCGATCTGGGCGATGGTTTCAAAGTGGCAATGAGAGATTTGGATATTCGCGGTGCCGGAAATTTATTGGGATCTGAGCAAAGTGGTTTTATCAACGATCTTGGTTATGAAATGTATCATAAAATCCTGGATGAAGCCGTTTCGGAACTGAAAGAAAAAGAATTTAAAAATCTTTTTCAGGATGAGCTTTCAGCCAAAACATTCAGTATTGATGATTGTCAAATCGAAACTGACCTACAGATTTTGATTCCGGAAACCTATATTACCAATATTTCTGAAAGACTTTCTGTCTATAATGCTATAGATGACCTTAAAAATCAGGAAGAATTAGATCTTTTTCAAACTTCACTGATTGATAGATTTGGGAAATTACCAACTGAAGTTGAGGAGCTTTTCAAAATTGTAAAAGTCCGCTGGTTGGCCAAAATAATAGGTTTTGAAAAAATAACTCTGAAAAATAATAACTTAAAAGGCTATTTCGTTTCAGAAAAGCATCAGGAATATTATCAAACGGATAAGTTTGGCAAAATTCTTGATTACATAAAATCGCATCCTAAAGAGTGCAGTTTAAGGCAATTAAAAGATAAACTCATTTTTTCGGTTGAAAATGCCAGAGATATAGAACAAATAAGGACCGTTTTTGAGAAAATCGTAGCCTTTATTGGAGAATAATTGGCTGGTAGTATGTTTTTTAAAGTATTTTTGCGTTTTAATTTTGAAATAAACAAAATAAAAAGAATGAAGAGAATTATTTTGGGTGTGTCTTTCCTTACACTCACTCTTTTTGCAGCTACTTCTTGTACTAACAAAAAAGCAAGTAGTTTACACCCTGGCTCTAAAAGCCGCACCACCGGACAAGCCTATGCCAAAAAAGGCAAAGAAGGTTTTCAGGTTACTTCGTTTTCGGGACAACCTGCAGGGCCAAACATGGTCTTTATTGAGGGCGGTCGCTTTACTATGGGTACACTAGAGGAAGATGTAACCTATACCCGCGATAATATCGAGAGAACTGTTACAGTTGCTTCTTTCTATATGGATGAAACCGAAATCGCCAACATCGATTATCTTGAATATCTGTATGCTGTAGGACAAGACTCCACCCGTGAGTTTTATCAGTCTGCATTACCTGATACTACCGTATGGGCCAACGAAATGTCATTCAATGACCAATATGTAGATCAATATTTAAGATATCCGGGTTTCCGCACCTATCCAGTTGTTGGAGTTTCATGGGTACAAGCCAACGATTATTGTAAATGGAGAACCAGCGTAGTAAACAGTGCACTTTATACTAAATATGGTGATACAGGTGCTAAGAAAAAAGGCGGTTTACCGTTTGGCAAAAAGAAAAAAGGTGCTGAAAGCGACGCTTTGACTGCTGCTCCAAAAACCAATGGCAGGCTAGCTATTGAATCAGGAAACGTAATGCCCGACTTCCGCCTTCCAACAGAAGCCGAATGGGAATATGCAGCAAAAAGTATGATTGGTACTCAATATATTGATGAAAACCAGTCAAATCAAAGAATATATCCTTGGGATGGTTCAGCAATGCGTAAATCAAAAGGAAAATCAAAAGGTAACATGATGGCCAACTTCAAAAGAGGCCGTGGTGACTATGCAGGTATTGCTGGAAAACAAAACGACAAAGCCATCATTACTGAGGAAGTTTATTCTTTCCAACCAAACGATTTTGGCTTGTATAATATGGCCGGAAACGTAAATGAGTGGGTTTATGACTTATACCGTCCTAATTCCTATCAGGATTTCAATGATTTGAACCCAATCAGAAGAAGTGATTATCTTGATGAAGCAAAAAATTATGATAAAGAAAATTTTAACTCTTTGATTGACAACAAGAAAAGAGTATATAAAGGTGGTTCTTGGAATGATGTGGCTTATTGGTTGTCCCCAGGTACAAGAAGATACCTTGATCAGGATTCATCAACTGCTACTATCGGTTTCCGTTGTGCTATGATTTCTGTTGGTCCTAAAGGAAAAACCAAGCTTTAAGAATTACTTATTAAATTATAGAATAGCCTCGGTTTATCAATAAGCCGAGGCTATTGTTATTATATACAGCTCCTTACATCCATTTCCCAATAATAAATTACCGGCAATTTCAATTGTTGAACCCGTTGTCAAAACATCATCAACTATCGCAATTCTTTTTCCGATGATCTCTTCCGGATTTTCAATTTCAAAAACACCCTTAATGTTTTCATGCCTTTTAAAACGGCTTCCCGTTTTTGTTTGTGAAATAGTAAAAGTATTCCGTTTAAGACAGGTTGTTGAATAAGGAATATCCAAAACCTCTGATAAACCCTTGGCAAACATATCCGACTGGTTGTATCCTCTGAATTTCTGACGGTCCTTATGAAGTGGAATTCCTATCAAAAGGTCAATTTTTTCATGCAAATTCATCTCTTTTAAATCATTTGCATACATTTTTCCAAGATATTCTGCCAATTCAGGCTTATTTTTGTATTTAAGTGCATGTAGTATATTCTGAACTTTTCCTTTTTTTGAAAATTTTAAAAAAGAATAGGTGTGTTTTACAGCTAATTTGCCCCAAAACTTTCGCTCTATTAGCTCGATTTGCTGGAAATGAGAATTAGTCTTGGGAATATCAATCAGGCATTCATAACAAATAAACTGTTCGGAGCCAAGGTGGTTTTTTTTACATGCCACACAGACTCTGGGGAAAAGAAAGTCTAAAAAATAGTCAAATAATTTTTTCATATCGGACCTAATAGCAAATGATGGATAAAGAAATCAAAGATAATAAAGAAATATGGAACAATTTGATTCGTTTTTTACATCAGAATACCGGTAAAAAACCCAATGACATCAATTCCGTATTATTTTTGATTGGTGTCCAGGAGTTGGGTAAGGGAAATATTAATTTTTCCAAAGAAGAAAAGCAAGATTTAATGCACATTGCGATGTGCAAAGTCTTGAGTTTTGGCGATTTTTACGAATTAGAAGGTATTGATAAAGATGGGTGGCCACATTGGAAAAACATAAAACCTTTACCAAATGTTGACCTAAAGATTCAGGAAGAATTTATCAAAAATTACATTATTGAGTATTTTAAAAAAGAGATTGGACTACATATATGAAAATTACTACTTTTAACCTCAACGGGATACGCTCTGCCTTAAATAAAGGACTTGCAGAATGGCTCAAAAATCATGAGGCAGACATACTGTGCTTTCAGGAAATAAAGCTTTCTGAAACCGAGTTGGTTGAAAGTGTATTTGTTGATCTGGGCTATCATTGTACTTGGTTTCCGGCTCAAAAAAAAGGATATTCGGGTGTGGCCCTTTTAAGTAAAATCAAACCTAACGAAGTAAAATATGGTGTTGGAATTGATCAATACGATAGCGAAGGACGGACCATTTTGGCCTCATTTGACCATTTTCATGTCATGAGTGCCTATTTCCCTTCCGGTACTACCGGAGACATAAGACAAGACCTGAAAATGCGTTTTCTCGATGATATTTATAACTATGTTCATCAATTTGAAAAGTCAGGCAAACCTTTAATTTTATGCGGGGATGTGAACATCTGTCATAAAGAAATAGACATCCATAACCCAAAATCCAATGCCAACTCTTCGGGATTTCTGCCTGAAGAAAGAGCCTGGGTTGGCAAGTTTATTGATAGTGGATATGTGGACTGCTTTAGACATAAAGTATCTGATAATCAGCAATATACCTGGTGGTCGTATAGAGCAGGAGCAAGGGCTAAAAACCTTGGGTGGCGTATTGATTACATTTTTACAACAACAGATGCCTCTGACAAAATTAAGAATGCGAAGATTCACTCCGATGTGGTATTTTCTGATCATTGTCCGGTGTCTGTTGATTTTGAATTTTAATATTTAAAATATTGATTATCAATTAAATATGAAAATATACTCAAAGGAATTTAATCAATTAATTGATCAGGTTTCTGAATACAAAAACAAGTATTATAAAAATTTACTTATCAAAGGCTTATTAATAGGTCTTGGATTAGTATTGGGTGTATTTGTTGTAATAAATTTTATAGAGTATTACGGAAGATTGGGTTCCACGTTTCGGGCCATTTTATTAGTTTCATTCCTGGCAGTTTCGGCTTATACGCTATTCTTCATGATTTTAAAGCCACTATTTTATCTTTTTAAAATTCAGGAACCACTTTCTGATACTGAAGCTGCATCTCAAATCGGTAAGTTTTTTCCAAACATTAAAGATAAACTACTGAATACCATACAGTTAGCTTCCGGAAATGCTGATAATACAAATGCCTTAATAGAAGCAAGCATAGCTCAAAAAACGAAAGAGCTTAAATTGGTAAAATTTGCCGATGCCATCAACTTTAAAGACAACAAAAAATATTTGAAATATGCCTTACCTCCAATGGTAGCAATTATTTTCATTTCGGCCATAGCTCCTTCATTTTTCAAAAGCACTGAACGCATCGTATATTTTCAGAAAAAATTTGCTGAGCCTGCTCCTTTTCAATTTCAAATTGTAAACAAAAATCTAAAAGCTATAAAAAACGAAGACTTTGCCTTGAAACTCAGTCTTACAGGAAACGCCCTACCTGAAGAAGTTTTTCTGGTATCCAATGGTCGTAAATATAAAATGGCTTCTCCTGATCTTAGAAATTATGAACATGTTTTTTCAAAAATTCAGGAAGGCACTTTTTTTCATTTTGAAGCCGGAGGATTTGGCTCTGATACGTATGACATTAGTTTAATTTCAAGACCTGTAATAAATTCGTTTACTGTAAGTCTGGATTATCCAGGTTATTTAAATAAAAGCTCTGAAGAATTTGAAAACGTTGGTAACCTCATAGTGCCTGAGGGAACCACTGTAGAGTGGAAATTTAAAACCTCCGATACGGATTCTCTGAAAATGAAATTCAATGACGAAAAACCATTTAACGTCAAAAAAAGTATTTTCACAGACTTCAGTGTTCAGAAAAAAATGAAAGCGTCGAGCAATTATCAGATGCTGCTTCAAAACAAAAATGCTGTGAATCCTGAGGCTATGTCATATTTTATAAATGTGATTGCCGATAAACATCCTCAGATAAATCTCGAACAAATAAAAGACACTACCCTGTACAATTACATTGGCATTGGAGGCACAATAACTGACGATTACGGCATTTCTGATTTTAAATTTTTCTACAGAGTAAAATCTAAGAGTAAAACTTTTTCTTCAACACCTATTCCCTTTAACAAATCCTCTCTTTCGCAAACATTCTTTTATCAAGTAAATATCAATTCTCTGGGATTGGAAAAATCTGATGACCTGGAATATTACATTCAAGTCACTGACAATGATGGAGTCAATGGACATAAATCAACTAAAACTACACTCATGAGTTTTGGGATGCCCACAGCTAAGGAATTTGACCAGGAGGTTGAAAAACAAATAGAAAAAACAGAAGATAAATTTGAAGATATCTATCAAAAATCCAAACAATTTAAAAAAGCTCTGGAAAACTTGGAATCCGAATTGAAAAAGAAAAAAGAACTGGATTTTCAGGATAAAAAAGAAATAGAAGAACTCACAAAGAAAAAAGATGAACTTCTTAATGATATAAAAGATTTACAAAAACAGCTACAGGATTTGCAGGAAAAACAAAATCGCTTTGAACAACAAAGTCCTGAACTGCAACAAAAAATGGACATGCTTCAGAAGATGCTCAATGAACTCATGAATTCTGAAGACAACAAAATGCTTGAAGATTTGAAAAAATTAATGGATCAGCAAAATAATGACAAGACTATTGATAAACTGAGCGACTATAAAAAGAACCAGCGTAACCTTGATAAGGATATTGATCGGACCATGAAACTTTTTAAAAACCTACAACTTAAACAAAAAGTAAACGAGGTAGTAAAAGATTTGGAAAAACTGGCTGAAAAACAAGAACAACTTGCCGATAAAACTGAAAAAGAAAATAATCAGGAAAAAACAGGTGACCTTAAAAAAGAGCAGGAAAAACTCAATAAAGAATTTGAAGATAAAAAAGAGAAACTCAAAGACGCAGAAAAATTAAGTAAAGAGCTAAAAAAAGATCTGGATACTCAAAAAGAAAAGCAGGATGAAATATCTGAAGATCAGAAAAAAGCTCAAAAAGAAATGGATCAAAAAGATAACAAGGCTGCTTCAAAGTCTCAGAAAAAAGCTTCTAAATCAATGAGGAATATGGCTGGTCAGTTGGCAGAAGCCATGCAAGATGCCGAAATGAAACAGCTGGATATTGACATGGATGCTCTGAGAGATATTCTTGAAAATCTGGTTAAAATTTCTTTGGATCAGGAAAAAGTAATGAAAAACTTTAAAAATATTTCTGTTTCTGACCCTAAGTTCATTGCATTATCTCAGGAACAATTAAAGATATCAGACGATGCAAAAGTAATAGAAGATAGCTTATATTCTCTGGCTAAAACGGTTATGCAAATTGAAGCATTCGTAACCAAAGAGGTTACTTCAATGAAAAACAATATTGATGAGTCAGTATCTTTTATCAGAGAAAGAAAACTTCCTCAGGCTGCTTCAAAACAACAATTCTCAATGACCTCCATGAATAACCTGGCCCTTATGCTGAGCGAGACATTTAAACAAATGCAACAGATGATGGCCATGTCAATGCCAGGTTCCGGGAAAGGAGGAAAAATGGAAATGCACCTTCGGAAGGAATGGGAGAACAACAGAAGGAACTAAATAAGAAAATTCAAGGTTTGGGTTCTCAAGGGATGAACGGTAAACAAATGTCAGAAGAATTGGCAAAAATTGCCAATGAGCAAGCCAAGCTCAGAAAACAAATCAAAGATATTCAGGATCAAATGAATGGTACAGAGCTGGGTAAAAAGATAGGTGATAATCTCCAGGACTTACAGAAAAAAATGGATGCTTCTGAAAATGATTTGGTAAATAAACGTATTACTCCTGAACTGATGCGTCGCCAAAAAGAAATAGAAACCCGACTTCTTGAAGCAGAGAAAGCAATAAAAGAACAGGAGCTTGATCCCAAAAGAAAATCAAACACAGGAGTAACTTTTAGCAGAGTTAGTCCGCCTGATCTGGAAAAATTCAAAAAAGAAAAAGAAAAACAGGTGGAATTATTACGTACCACTCCTCCAAATTTCACACCTTTTTATAAAAAACAAACAGATAATTATTTCAAAAAGATAAATTAGATATTGGGTTTCACGTGAAACATAAAAAATAGTTTCACGTGAAACATAAAAAAATATGTTTCCAAAATACGATGTTATAGTAGTAGGAGCTGGGCATGCAGGCTGTGAAGCTGCCCATGCAGCAGCAACGATGGGTTCAAAAGTTTTATTGGTAACAATGAACTTACAAACTATTGCCCAAATGTCATGTAACCCGGCAATGGGCGGGGTAGCAAAAGGTCAAATTGTTAGAGAAATTGATGCGATGGGTGGAATGTCAGGAATCATTTCTGACGAAACAATGATTCAATTTAGAATGCTCAATCGTTCAAAAGGTCCTGCAATGTGGTCGCCAAGATGTCAATCTGACAGAATGAAATTTGCATTAAATTGGAGGGAAAAACTTGAACAAAATCCTAATGTAGATTTCTGGCAGGAAATGGCAGTGGGTATTATTGTAAATGATAATAGGGTAGAGGGAATTAAAACATCACTCGGTCTAGAGATATTTTCAAAATCGGTAATCCTTACAAACGGGACTTTTCTTAACGGAATAATCCATATTGGAGAAAAAAAATTTGGTGGAGGCCGGACTGGTGAATCAGCTGCCTTCGGAATTACCGAACAACTAACTCAACTTGGTTTTGAATCAGGAAGAATGAAAACCGGAACTCCACCTAGAGTTGATGGTCGTAGTATTAACTACTCGGCTATGGAAGAACAGAAAGGAGACGAAATTCCTGGTAAGTTTTCTTATACGAATACACCCCCATTGCTAGAACAAAATAGTTGTTGGATTTCATTTACTAACCTAAACGTACACGATGAACTCCGAAAAGGTTTCGATAAATCACCCATGTTCAACGGTAGGATAAAAGGTATTGGTCCAAGGTATTGTCCATCAGTTGAGGATAAAATCAACCGGTTTGCTGATAAAGACAGTCACCAAATATTCCTGGAACCAGAAGGTAAGACAACTATGGAAATGTATGTGAATGGGTTTTCCACATCCTTACCCGAAGATGTCCAATATAATGCATTGACAAAAATTCCCGGATTCGAAAATGTAAAAATGTTAAGACCAGGTTACGCAATTGAGTACGATTATTTTCCACCAACCCAGTTAAAATTAACTCTTGAAACTCAGTTGATAAATAATCTCTACTTTGCAGGTCAGATCAATGGTACTACCGGATACGAAGAGGCAGCAGCTCAAGGATTAATGGCGGGTATAAATGCTCATAGAAAAATCAATGAACTGGACGAAATAATTCTAAAACGGGATGAAGCGTATATAGGTGTTCTGATAGATGACCTGGTAACTAAAGGTACTGAAGAGCCTTACCGAATGTTTACCTCAAGAGCAGAATTCAGAACTATTCTCCGCCAGGATAACGCAGACGTCAGACTTACTCCTTTAAGTAATAAAATAGGATTAGCTAGTGATGATAGACTTAAAGATGTACATCAAAAAATACAGAATTCAGAAAGACTTTATCAGGAACTCTTGCTTTCAAAGGTAACACCTTTAGAAATAAATGATACTTTGCAAAACCTTAACTCAACTGCCCTAAAGGAAAAAAATTCATATTCCAGTTTAATAAAAAGACCAGAATTGGATATTAAACTCCTGGCCGAAAACTATGAGCCATTTAAAAATATAATTTTAAACTATCAGGATAAAGTAATAGAACAGGCAGAAATAAGAGTGAAATATGAAAAATACATAGAGAAAGAATTATTGTTGGCAGAAAAACTTTCTAAATTTGATGATATGAAAATCAATCCTGATTTTGATTATTCACAGTTAAAATCAATTTCAATTGAGGCAAGACAAAAACTTTTAAAAATAAAACCAGGTACACTTGGACAAGCATCCAGAATAAGTGGTGTTTCTCCTGCTGATATATCAGTTTTATTAATTCACCTGGGAAGATAAAAAATGAACAAATTATATATCTTAATATTATTTATACTCACCTCTTGTGCACAATTTGTCCCTCCGACTGGTGGACCAAAAGATATTGTTGGCCCCAAAATACTGGATACTTTCCCTAAGTCGAATACAAAAAACTTTAAAGAAAAAGAAATACAACTAACCTTCGACGAATTAATAGATGTAACATCACTAAAACAGGAAATAATAATTACTCCTCAACAAAAAGGTACTTTTCAAGTTAAACCAAAAGGAAAATCAGTAAAACTCATTTTCGATGAAAACTTTGAAGATTCCACTACATATACAATAAATTTTAGAAACGGAATAAAAGACCTAACAGAGAAAAATCCTGGAAAAAACCTAAAACTGGTATTCAGTACAGGACCTATAATTGACTCTCTGAAACTCGAAGGAACAATAGTAGATATAAACACAAAACTACCAGAATATGAAACAACTGTAGGGCTTTATAAAAAAGATACTACAGCCTTTTTAAAAAGAAAACCTACCTATTTTACTAAAACTGATTCTTTGGGGAAATATACTTTTGAAAACATAAAAAAAGACAAGTATTCAATAATTGCATTTAATGATAAAAATCAAAACCTCACATTTGATCAAAAAAATGAGAAAATAGGTTTCGAACCCGATACCATATCATTATTCCAAAACTATCAACAAAAACCAATAGAAATTTATCCAGCAAATTTCACAAAAAACAGAATTAGGAAAACTACAAGCAGAGAAACAGAATATATCATACAAACAGACAAACCATTTTTATCGGTTAAAACAAGCCTGGACACATTATCTCAATTGCCTTACACTTATACTCAAAACACCATAAACATTTTTAAACTTTCAGATTTATCAAAAGACACACTAAATACTCAAATTATCCTGATTGACTCCTTACTCAGGTCTGATACATTAAATCAAAAGATATATTTTACAAAACCTTTAAAAACGCAAAAGATTAAAATTCAAACTCTTTCTTTACAATCAAATATAAAAAATGGTGAAGAAAAAACATCAAATCTAAATTTTCACATAAAATTTGATTCTCCTATTACAAAATTTGATTCTACAGGCATAATATTTAAAACTGATACAGTTATTACAGAAAAACCTGAAATAAAATGGATAAATAAATTTGAACTAAATATTCAAATAAAAACCAAAGCAAAAAATCAGACTGAGCTAATTTTTAAACCCAATACATTTATAAATTATAAAGGAGATACAAACAATCAGATTAGTATTAAAAATATCATTCTTCAACCTAATGAAACAGCCAAACTTCAGGGAAGAACGGAAGAAACTACAGGCACTAAAATTGTACAGTTAATCAATAGCGATAATAATAAAATATATGATCAAAAGTTATTCACAGACAAATTCACATTTGTTGACATCATTCCAGGAACATATATTATCAAGATAATTTTTGATGATAATAGAAATGGTATTTGGGATCCGGGAAATATTTTCAACAAAAAAATGCCTGAAAAAATAATAGTTTCTAAAGAGCCAATAAAGATCAAAGCTAATTTTGAAATTAAAGACATGTTAATAAAATAAGCTGTGGAAAACTATGTTAATTGGTATAGATAAGTGTGGAAAAACACAAAAACAATCCACAGTTAAATAGCTTAAACAAGAAACTTAACACCCAAATCCAATTTTTTAAGTATAAGTATGGGTTTAATCATTTTTATAAACAAAATCTATACACACCAAAAAAAACGTTTTACAAAGAAATTAATTAATAAAAACTTATAAACAAAAAATATAAATAACTTAAAATCAATAATTTAAATGTTTATAAACAATATAGTTATCCACAAAGAAATTTATTTTTCAACCCTAAAAACTAAACTAAAAAACAATAAACATATTAACAGGCATAAAGAATATTAACAATAAATTTAAATTAATATCTTATTATATATTATTATGAAATTCATCTTTAAAACAATAATAATTTTGGCGATTGGTTTCGGCAGCGTTTTCGCTCAGGATACCGAAGTAGCCAGCTTATACTTTAAACAAGGTGAATATGAAAAAGCTGCAGAAGTTTACAAAAAAATAGTAAGCAATAAAGATCAGGCAAGAATTGTGCACAGCAATTACCTGACTACTCTCACAAGATTGAAAGACTATGATACAGCAGAGAAATTTCTTAAAAGTCAGATTAAGTATAATGAAAATAACATTGTTTACAGGGCAGAATCAATAAATATAACCGAGCTGCGTGGTAAACCCGAACAGGCATCGAAAGATCTGGAAGAACTCATAGAAATGGCCAGTAAAAATGATGGCTGGGTATATGAACTTCAAAACTACTTCTATAAAGCCAATAAACTCGATCTGGCGGTCAAACTACTACTCAAAGGTAGAGAGAGAAGTAAAGACCCAAATAAGTTCGACACACAGCTTGCACGGGCTTATTTATATCTCGACTTGAAAGACAAAATGCTTGAAGAAGTACTTAATTTTGGTGTAAGAGCCAAAAACTTCGATTATGTTCAAGGTACTGTTCAGGATAACATAAAAACAGAGAAAGAGATTGAAATGCTAGAAAATACCCTATACTCCAGAATACAGGCTAATCCGGAAGAAACTTACTATTCTGAAATTTTAATTTGGCATTATAGCCAAAAATCTGACTTTGCCAGAGCCTTTATACAAGCCAGATCTTTGGATCAGCGACAAAAACTTCAGGGATTCAAAATATTTGAGTTGGCCGAGAAAAGTTTTAAAGCTGGTGATTATAAAAATTCAGTTAAAATGTACCAGTACATTATGGCTGAGTATCCTGACGGGGAACTGTATCCTTATGCAAGAAAATGGATGATTCAAAGCAAAGAAGAACTGGTAAAAAATACGTTTCCTATTGATAATGAACAAATTAAGGAATTAATATCCGAATATAATTTGCTCTTAGCTGACGTTGGAATTAATAATAAATCGGTAGAGGTATTACGGAATATGGCACTATTACATGCTTTTTATCTGCATGATTATGATAAAGCCATTGAAATACTTGAAACAGCTATTAGAGCTGCAGGAAACAATCAAAAATTTAAAGATGAATGCAAATTGGATCTTGGTGATATATTTATTTTAAAAGATGAACCCTGGGAGTCAACCCTGCTTTATATGCAAGTCGAAAAATCTCAAAAAGAAGATCAATTGGCAGAAACAGCAAAACTCAAAAATGCCCGTCTTCAATATTATACAGGTCAATTTGAGCTTTCCAAAGAAATTCTTGATGTATTAAAAAAAGCGACAACCCGGGAAATTGCCAACGACGCCATGCAGCTAAGTCTGTTAATTCAGGACAATACCGGCCTGGATACTTCAGAAGTAGCTATGAAAGAGTTTTCAGCAGTTGATTTATTGATATTTCAAAATAAATATACTCAGTCTATTCAGGTATTAGCAGGCTTATATCAAAAGTATAAAACTCACAGCCTAGCCGATGAAATATTATGGTTAAAAGCCAATACCTTATTGAAAATCAATAAAATAGGGGATGCAGTAAAAGATTTGAATGAGATTATCGAAAATTACAAATATGATATTCTTGCCGATGATGCTTTATTTACACTGGCCAAAGTGACAGAAGAAAATCTCAGAGATAAAGAAAAAGCAATGAACCTTTACAGGACATTACTCAAAGATTACCCCGGAAGTATTTTTGCATCTCAGGCCAGAATACGTTTTAGAGAGTTACGAGGAGATTATCTTAATTAATTGATTTATAGATATTTGAATATTATTTGTATTTATTATTATTTGTTTTTTTAATAAATGGTATATTTGGAAAACATTTTGAAGGCCTCAATGAAGAACTTATTATTATCATTAATTCTGTTTTTTATAGGGACAAATATTTTTGCACAATCTTCTGTTTCTTGTTTTCCGGTTGAACTCGTTTCAATGAAAGGAAGCAAAATTCAAAATAAAATAACCAGGGAATTTGATAAATTTGGTAATTTATTAGCAGTTTCTACTTTTCAGTATTATTCCGAAAATCCGGTAGTTTCTTCTGTCAAAAATGAATATAATTCTAAAAATCAATTGGTTAAAACCACAAACTATTTTGCCGGCAAATTAGTCAGTGAGGTTTCACATCAAATCGACGAGCTGGGAAATCAACTTTCTTTTTCAAGCATTGACAATAATGGCAAAACCATTCAGACTTCAAATATTATAAATGGTGAAAAAACAATAAACAACTTTGACGAAAAAGGGGCGATATCTTCTGTGGAAAAGATAAAATTTTATAACAATAAAAAAAGTATTGTATCGAAATATAATGCCAAAAATATCCTGATTTCTGAAGAAAAATATGTGTATAACCCTGAGGGTTTGTTGATAACCAATGAAAATAACGATATTTTGGCGGGTGTAAAAATGACATCTAAAACCATTTATAATTCGATTAAAAGTCCTGAAATAATAGAAGAATTTGTAAATGACAAATTTGTTACCTCTGTCAAAATTTTATACAATTCAGCCGGAAAGATTCTAAAAAGAACAAAATTAGACTCAAAAAATAATGAAGAATATCGTATCGAATACCAATATGCTGATGGCAAAGAAATAGAGGAAATCAGCTTTTACAGAAATGAACTGGTTGGAAAAAAAACAAAAACTTATGACGAAAAAAATAATGTCATAAAAGAGACCCAAACCGATAAAATAGGTCAAATAATATTAGAAACTTTTTATAAATATTCTTGTCAATAATTGCATGGACTTCGTAGCAGAAATCAATCGTCTTAAAAAAGAAAAAAACGCCGTAATTCTGGCTCATTATTATCAAACAGCTGATATTCAGGACGTAGCAGATTATATAGGCGACAGCCTTGGGCTTTCTCAACAAGCAGCCAAAACCAAAGCCGATCTGATAGTTTTTGCAGGTGTAAGATTTATGGCCGAAACAGCCAAGATACTTTCGCCGGGTAAAAAGTAGTTTTACCTGATATGAATGCAGGTTGCTCGCTCGAAGAGTCGGCTCCCGCCGACAAATTTGCAGCTTTCAAGGCACAGTATCCCGATGCCGTAGTAATTTCTTATGTCAATTGTTCAGCAGAGTTAAAAACCCTTACCGATATTGTTTGTACCAGTACCAACGCCATCAAGATCGTGGAAAGTGTTCCGGCTGATAAGCAAATCATTTTCGCTCCTGATAAAAATTTGGGTGGATACATAAATCGTGTTACTGGCCGAAACATGATTCTGTGGGATGGAGCCTGTATGGTGCATGAAGCATTTTCTTCAAGATTATTGAAAGAAATGCGTGAGCAATATCCTAACGCCACAGTGATTGCTCATCCGGAATCTGAAAAACCTGTTTTGGATCAGGCAGAGTACATTGGTTCTACTACAGGTTTACTAAAATATACCATCAATAGCCCCAAAAAAGAGTTTATTGTGGCAACAGAATCGGGCATTTTGCACCAAATGCAGAAAGCTTCGCCAGATAAAGTGTTCCACGTGGCACCAACTTCACAAAACGGTCGGGCTTGTCAGGCATGTCAGGACTGCCCTCACATGAAACTCAACACCATGGAGAAATTGTATAATTGTCTAAAAGTTGAAACTCCGGAGATAATTTTGCCTGAAAACACCATCCGTGATGCACGTGCAGCTATTGACAGAATGCTTGAAATATCCGAAAAACATGGTTTATAAATGAATTAAAAAACACCAATATTATGTCTGAATCCCGTCTTTTATTAAAAAACATACTCTTTATTGACCTCGAAACAGCTTCACTTACAGAGGATTACAATGAATTGCCTGAAAGACTGCAATATCATTGGAAAAGAAAAGCCTCAAAAATTAAAAACGATGAAAACATTTCACCGGACCAACTGTATTTTGACCGGGCGGCAATCTATGCCGAGTTTGGCAAAATCATTTGTATAGGGGTAGGGGGGTTTTATGATCAGGATACAAAATTCAGAGCAAAAACACTTGTCAGTACAGATGAAAAGTCACTGCTTCTGGAATTTAAAAAGCTGGTTGAAGAGCATCCCGCTCAGGAGCAATTGATACTTTGTGCACACAATGGCCGCGAATTTGACTTTCCATACTTATGTCGCAGAATGCTTATAAACGGAATAAAACTTCCCGAAGTATTAAATATAACCGGTAAAAAGCCTTGGGAGGTTATGCACATTGATACCCTGGAATTCTGGAAGTTTGGGGATTTTAAAAATTATACTTCGCTTGATTTGTTGGCTTCGGTCTTTGATATACCAGGAAGTAAAAGTCAGATGGATGGCTCCGAAGTTAACACCACCTATTACCACCAGAAAGACATGGATAAAATCGCTGTTTATTGCCGTGAAGATGTTGTTGTACTTGCTCAGCTTTATTTAAAAATGAATGGTCGGGAAATACTTGAGGAAAGTAAAATATCACGGGTTTAAAAATTTCCGTTTTTCGATTATAAAAATTACTATTTTTGAGAAATGGTTTTCTATCTACAGAGACCATTAATAAAATTATTCAACCATTAAATTTTCGATTCCTGAAAAATCTTCCGGGAAAGAAAGACCTTATTATCATGAAAAGAAATGATTTTTTAAAAGCCGGAGGTTTTCTGGCTGCTTCGGCAATTTTCTCGCCCAATACCCTTTTAGCAGCAACAAGAACTAAAAAAGAAAAGCTGAGGATTGCTTTGGTGGGTTTGGGTTATTACAGCACCGACTTATTGGCTCCCGCCTTAAAACTCACTCAAAACTGTGAACTTAAGGGGATTGTTACCGGGACACCCTCAAAAATTGAAAAGTGGCAGCAAAAGTATGGTATTGCTGACAAAAACATTTACAACTATCAGAACTACGAACAGATCGCCAACAATCCTGATATTGACATAATCTACGTGGTTTTACCCCCTTCAATGCATAGAGAATTTACAGTTAGAGGGGCCAATACCGGTAAGCATATTTTCTGTGAAAAACCCATGGCTCCTTCGGTAGCCGACTGCCAGGCCATGATTGATGCTTGCAATAAAAACAAAGTCTCATTGGCAATTGGCTATCGTTGTCAGCACGATCCCAACATTCAACAGATGATGAAAATAGCCAAAGAAAGGCCTTTTGGAAAACCCAAAATGATCAACTCTGCCGCCGGATATTTCGATAATCGCACCACGCATTGGAAGCAAAACAAAGCAATGGGTGGCGGTGCAATGGGCGATATGGGTGTATATGCCCTCCAAGGGGCCAGACTCGCCACAGGCGAAGAGCCGATTTCGGTGTTGGCACAAGCTTCAACTACTCGCCCCGAAATCTATAAAGAAGTAGAAGAAACGATGATGTTTCAGCTTGAATTTCCATCAGGTGCAAGGGCAGCATGCCAGACAAGCTTTGGAATAAGCATGAATCATCTACAGGTAAATTATGAAAAAGGCTGGCTTAAAATGGAGCCTCAGTCGGCTTACAACGGCATCAATGGAAGCACTTCTGACGGAAAAATTATCAAAATCCAGATTGAAAATCAACAAGCCAAACAATTGGATGAAGACTGTCGGGCCATCATAAATGGCACTTCTCTTATCGCTCCCGGAGAAGAAGGTATGCGTGATATCAAAGTGGTAGAAGCCATTTATAAATCTGTGGCTACTGGCAGAGAGGTAAAAATTTGAAATTAACTTTAGGTTTTCATATATAAGTACCTAATATCACCAAATATACAATTTGCAGACCTGAATTTTACAAGAAAAAAAGGTTTTGAAATTCATTTTTGCAATAATACTGTTTCTTAAAATCCAGTTTTCTCTTGCCCAGATAGCACTCTATATCTGGGCAGGAGTAAATTCACATTCTGCAATTTTGCCAAAGGTAGAATTAAACTCCAATCTTCAATCCTTATTTTCGGGTGATGCCGTTTTGAAAGGGGTTCCTCAATTGGCTCAAATCAACTATAGTTTTATAGGTGGGATAGGTGTAAAATTCAATGACAGGGTGGGGGTACTTTACTATCCGTAGGATATTCAGAGAATCATTTACATAAAGATCTCACTGTAAAAAACAACAATTGGCTTCCCGGGGCTTATACTTATGCTACCCTGGATCGTAAATTTTGATTGTTACATTTGTTTTTAGATCGAAATTTGGCTTTGGGTTATAAGCGAAAATTCTATTTTAACATGGGTACAGGAAGTTCTTTTTTTATTCATTATTCGGGTAAAGAGACAACCAATGATTTTATATGGACCGCTAGTTTTGGAATAGGACAAAAACTAGGCAGGTTTTTAGATATCAATATAAAACCTACCCTCTCAATCAATGAAATCTATTCAAAATCCAAAATTCACCTTATTACAGTTCCGGTTTTTGTAAATGTATATTTAAAATAAAAGCCCGAAATTTTTCAATTCGGGCTTTTATAATTTTTTCAGTATTTCGGCATATGATAATCGAGAAATTTCGAAGTTGATTTATTCCATTTCTCTATAAGTGTACTTCTTTTTTTGTTAAAATCGTTATTTAATGCATTAAAATCATTCATGGCGGCATTGAGTTCATTTACCGTTTTGTTGTAGTTATCCACATCGGCCTGAGTTCGCGATTTGGCTGGTTTTGCATTAAATGCCTTGCTCATTTTAGCAAAATTTTCCTCTTTCAGAAAATAATCAGTTATCACTTTTGATTTTGAAGCTTCATCCATATAAAAAGCCATCAGTTCTTTCAGTACAACCACTAAACTCCGGTCATTCATAAATGCTTTACTGGTATCCAGGACGCTAATAGCCTGTTTTGCGTATTTTTCAAGAGTATTTTTGTTTTGCTCAATACTGCTGATATTTTTTCTATTTTGGGCTTCAATCAAATAATCTTCCTGTTTGAAAGACTTGAAAAACAACAAATAGATGTTGTGATAATACTTTTCCACTTGTGATGCTTTCAACAATTTCTCAGAAAAGGTCGACTTAGATTCCACAATGTTGATATTATTTTTTTTTGCAAAAAGGTTATAGCCATTAGCAAATTTATCAAATGCCTCTTTAGATTTTTTATCGGCCAAATCCTGAGCCAAAAACAGAGCCTCCATTCCATCATAGGATTGCTCCGCCACTTCTTCCATGTTTACTATTTTTCCATAATCTTCATTCAAAACATTATTAACTATTTCCAGATAGCTTTTCAGGGCATCTTTTAGGCTTAAATCACCTTTAAATGCATGCATATTTACCGCCTTGGCTTTGGAAATTTTGACAGTAGTAATCAAATCCATCCTTTTGTTTTCTACTTTTCTGGCACTTTTTCCATGTGAAACCGAACTGATATAGCTTAGATATTTTTTCGAAATATCATTTTGTAAGTCTGAGATTTGATTGAGATATTCTAAACTTTCCTGAGCATAAGAATTAAAGGATAAAAACAGGATGAGGAGAAAAATTACTTTTTTCATTGGAGTGATTTATTCGTTTATGTTATTTAAAATTTCAAGGGATTCGTTTATATAAATATCTTTTGATATCTGTTTGGTGAGTTTCTCATTCAGTGCATTCCAAAATTGATCAAATTGTGTCCGGTTTTTGTCATGGGAAGGAATGTTAACCCCAAACAAAGGGCCATTGATATTATATATTTTATTTAGACTTTGAAAGTTTTTGTTTTCTACCTTTTGAATTTCGCAAAAATTATTCCAATTAAGTTCAATTGGGAGTTTTTCGTTTTCAGAATATTTTATCAAAAAATCACTTATTTCTTCAATTCCCCTGAAACTCACGCTATTTTCTACTCTGGTTTTGCTTTTTTTTGCAAGAGTCATAACATCAATTTTTTGGCCTGGTTCAAAATGCAATGTTCTTTCCAACGGAACCGGTAAAAGAGAAAAAGGTTGTTTATTTTCAGATTCCACTATATTTTTCAAGATTGAGGGCAATTTGATATCTGGCTCGACGCCTTGGTGCTGGATGGCACTTCCAGACGGTCGGAATACTCTCCAGATTGTTGTTTTCGCATAAAACTTTGGTTCCTTGGCATTACTGTCAAGTGCAAACACCGATTGTGCCACTCCTTTTCCAAAAGTTGGAGAACCCACAATAATCGCCCGGTTATAATCTTGTAGTATTGCTGCCAATATTTCGGAAGCCGATGCACTTCCTTCATTTACCAAAACCATCATAGGACCATCATATACTGCCCCACGGTTGGGATCTTTCATCAGGAAGCTTTTGGCTTTATAAGGCTTTGCAGCACCAAATACCCCCTGATCAATAAATATTCCGGCCAGATCTAGGGCTTCTTCTACTGACCCGCCACCATTTAATCTCAAATCCAGTATCAAGCCCTTGATACCCTCATCTTTCATCTTTACCAGCTCTTTTGCTACGTCATTTGAGCAGCCCGACTCATTCTCAGTCTCTTCATCCCCATAAAAAGCGGGCAGATTGATATATCCGTAATTTCCATTTTTTTCCAGAATAAAACCCCTAACAATCTCATTTTCCTGTAAAATCAGTTCTTTTCTAAGGCTTACAGAAATTATTTCTTTGGTCGATTTTCTTAAAGTCAGCGTGATAAGTTTGCTTTTTTCTTCTCCTATTTTCTGATTGATTTCTTCAAAGTCTTCACCTACTGCATTTATGGTTTTTCCATCTTCAAATGAAAAGCTAAGTAAAAGGTCCCCTTCGTTTATCAGTCCGCTTTTCCATGCTGGACCACCCGGGAAAAGCTCGCTGATTAATATTTCACCTTTTTTGTTTTCGTCCAGGCTGAATCCAAAAATCTCGTTTTCCGGACTTAAAGCATCAATAAAATCTTTAACTTCTTCATTTTCAAAAAATTCGGTATGAGGATCGTAGATTTTGGCGATGGTTTGAAGAAATAGATTTTCATAATTTCTAAAAAACACTTCATCTTTAGATTGAATAATCTTTGAAATTTGATTCCGGAATTTATCCAAAACCCGTTTTCTGGCTTTTTTTTCTTCCAAAACAAGATTCTGAGGATTCAGAAAGTGGTCGGAAATGCTATTCGTGCTTGTATCTAAAACACTCAAATACAGTTGATTAAAAATTCTGTATTTTAATTTTCTTTGAATTCTGGTCTTAAGTTCGGCATTGTCAACTGACAAAGAATCATAAAATGGGAAATAGGTAAACTTAGAATTTAAATTGACTGGTTTTTCAGATAAACTTGCCAAAAGTGTATCGATTGAAAGCAGTCTGGACTTAAGGATTTGAGTAATTTTTGGAATAAAAACAATGTTTTTTGATTTGATTTGATCGTCGAGAAGCAGCTTTTGGGTTTTGATTTTATTCAAATCTCCTTGAGTAAAAATATCTTTTTCAGGATCAATATTGAGAATAAAACTATCAAACAAGACCTCTGAAAATGTATCATTGATTTCTCTTGGTTGGCAATGTTTTTTATTGAGAACATCTACCAGTAATGAAGCTTTTTGGCCAACAGTAAGCTCTGAAGTGTTTTTTTGTGCGAAATTAATTTTTACAAAAAATAAAAAAAAGTAAGTCGTGAATACTGCTCTCCACATTGTTTTGTAGAATTTTTTTCAAATTTATGGTTTTGGAGAAAACTATTGATAAAGTAATTTTAATTATTTCGAAAAATTTAAATTTAAAGCCCTGAAGGACTCCAAAATTTACTATTCCGGTTCAAACCTTTATCTTTGCAAAAAAAACATTATCAACAAATGGACGCTAAAAAAATTACCCTATCAGACTTTCACGAATCCATCGGCGGCAAAATGGTGCCATTTGCGGGCTTCTATATGCCGGTCAGATATTCATCTGACAACGAAGAACACCGCTGCGTGCGTGAAGGCGTAGGGGTTTTTGACGTGTCACACATGGGCGAGTTTCATCTCAAAGGCGAAAAAGCCCTCGATTTGATTCAACATGTAATCTCCAATGACGCCTCGGTACTTTTTGATGGAAAAATCCAGTATGCATATCTGCCAAATACTGAGGGTGGGGTAGTAGATGACCTTCTGGTGTATAAAATCCAGGATAATGAATACATGTTGGTAGTAAATGCCGGAAATATTGAAAAAGACTGGAATTGGATCAGCAGCCACAATAGCTTTGGGGTGGAAATGACCAACCTTTCTGACGACACCAGTTTGTTTGCCATACAAGGCCCAAAAGCGACCGCTACACTGCAAAAACTCACCAGCATAGACTTAGCCTCAATGGACTATTATACCTTTGTTACAGGCGATTTTGCGGGCCATCAAAACGTTACCATTTCTGCCACCGGATACACCGGAGCAGGCGGATTTGAAATCTACTTGCCCAATGCAATCGCTGAGGAGGTTTGGAAGAAAATATTTGAAGCCGGAGCCGAATTTGACATCAAACCGATAGGTCTGGGAGCAAGAGATACGCTAAGACTAGAAATGGGCTATTGTTTATATGGCAACGACATCACCGATACCACTTCGCCATTGGAGGCCGGACTAGGTTGGGTGACCAAATTCACTAAGAAATTTATCAACAGCGATAGTCTTTTGGCTGAAAAAACTGCCGGGCTCAAACGCAAACTGGTAGGATTGGAAATGATTGACCGCGGTATTCCTCGCAGCCATTACGAAATATGTGATGCAGAAGGGAACACCATTGGCGAAATCAGCTCAGGCACGCAGTCGCCCACACTCGGAAAGGGCATCGCGATGGGATTTGTAAAAACCGAATTCTCAAAAACCGGCACTGAAATCTTCGTAAAAATCAGAGAAAAGCTCCTTAAAGCTCATGTAGTAAAAATGCCATTTGTGAAGCCGGGGGTGTAGCTTTGAGAGAACAGGCAACAGAAGTTAGGCACCAGTTGGAAAGTTTGTAAGTTGAAAAGAAATTACACTAGTGCAATCTTTTGATTTGGAAAGGTTATCATAATGCCAAAAATTTTGGTTTGATATCGTGAAATAAGAAAATTATTTATACCGAAAGCAGAAATCAGTAAATAACTCACTTCTTAAAAAAACCTTTAGGATCATCTTTTCTGGTAAGTAGCTCGGCAAGTACTTCGCGGTTAAGTTCTGTGGGGTTGAGTTCATAGCCCTTATGAAATTGAGTCCAGGCTTCATCGGGTTGATTTTCAAAAAGATAAACTACCGCCAGTTGCAAATATGCCAGCGAATAGTTGGGTTGTATTTTTACCGCATTTTCGAGTAACTTTTTGGCCTGATTAATCTCAATCACCGAATTGGTATTGGCCAGAGCAGTTTTAATATATACGGTGGCGAGATCCACCATCAACACATAATTCTGACCATCAGAAAGTTCAATGCCTTTTGACATCAACTTTATGGCTGAAGAGTAATTTTCTTGCTGATACTCTATCACTCCCAACCCCCAATAAGAATCAATGATTTCATTATCAAGTAAATACGCCAAATTAAAGCGATTGATAGCAGTATTTTTATCGCCTTCAGAGAGGTAATCCCAGCCCATTTTGGCAAAAAACTCACCAGCATCTTTACGGGTAGCAAAATTCTTGTCACAGTCAGAAAGGAAAAGCTGGTCGTCAACTTGCTGACTTTCAGTTTTTTCAAAACCACCAAAAAGCGGCAAAAAGTTGACATCAACACCTACAGGTGCATTTTTATTAACAATTATTACTTTTTCGGCTTTGGCTTCTTCTTCTGCAGAGTTGAGTTGAGGGCTAAGGTTGGGGCTTTCTGTGTAGTTTTTCTGAATACTTTTAGCAGTTGCTACTCTGCTGGTGGTTTTATGGCTTATTGACTGCGACCTAAGCACAGTTTGCTGGCCGGATACTTCCAGACCAACCAAAATAAAACCAATTAACCAATAATTTTTTTTCACAGAAATCCTAAGATTTTTAAAAAGCATAGTATTAACGAAATTATTAGGAAAACTTATATACACTAATAATTTATTTGAAAAAACTATGCCAAAAATTTCAAATACCTAATCGACTGAAAATTAAGGGATTCAAATATAATAAAAATTGAAACAGAAAAAAAGAAATGTTTAAATAGTATTGAAGCTATAGAAACAGGATGAAATGGCGAATGTTTTTAGAGAATATACAAAAACCACCTCATCTATGAAAAAATAAAATAAATGTCAGATGATTTAGTGAATCCAGACCTGGGTATCCTGATGGGCCTTTGAAAAAAGCAATATTAACGAATTGATCATGAGTTCATTTAAAACCGAGACCTGCTTTTTCGAGTTCAAGTTTTAACACCGGAATACTTGACTTTCCTATGCCGTGTAGATTTAAAATTTCTTTTTCAGAATATCCGGAGAGTTTTTCCAGAGTGTTAAGGCCGGCATTTTCAAGGGCCCTTCTGGCCGGAGCCACAAGTTTTGACAAGAAACCCGAATCAGGCTTTTTTTCGGAATCGCATTGAGGACAAACCGGACAATCGCTGCTTTTAAAGTACCGATGCCCCTTTTCACATATTCTCAGACTTGTTTCCATAACGGTTATTATTACTCACTTCTCAGAATCTTCTCCATCTTTTTGCCTTTAGCCAACTCATCGACCAGTTTGTCAAGATATCTGACTTTCTGCATAAATGGGTTTTCGATGTCTTCCACACGGTAGCCACAAATCAGACCGGTAATCAGCCGGGCGTTGGGATGCAAGGTGGCACCGTCAAAAAAATCCTGAAAACTCATTTTATCGGCTATCAATTTCATCAGCTGGGCATCATCATATCTTGTCAGCCACTGGATAACTTCGTGTAGCTCGGCGACGGTCCGGCCTTTTTTCTCCACTTTGGCCACATAATGAGGATACACCGATGCAAATGACATCTTTGCCACCCGCTCATTTTGTTTGTCGTTATTTGTCATTGAGTTTTTTGCTAAAAACGTTTGAATAATAGGAATTCCAATCCTTTTACAAAAATAAAATCAGTTTTCTCAAATCTTAATTTTGATGTAAAAAAAGTATTTGAGGTTTGTTCAGAATGGAGTTTTTAAATTGATTACCATCGGATTATTGGAAAAGATTTCACTCTTCTTTTCTCCCATAATGGAGAGCAATTACACCACACGAAAACGTTTTGGAGGCGATCAGCCTGAGTTTTACCAATTCATTGACTCCCTTAAAAAGAGGAATCCCTTGCCCGAGCAAAACAGGATTGACAAACAGCCAGAACTCATCTACCAAACCCGCCTCCAGCAGAGAATGCGATGCCCTCGGGCTTCCAAAAATCAGGATGTTTTTACCAGGTTTGTTTTTTATGTGATTGATATTTTCCTCGAGATTGCTGTTGATGACAGTCGTGTTTTCAAGGCCTTTCTGACTAAGGGAGGTGGATAAAACCACTTTTGGGATGTTTTTGTACCAAACCGAATGCTCTTTGTCATGCTTGGAGGAATTGGGTTGGTCGCCTGCAGTAGGCCAGTAGCCCTGCATCATTTCATAAGTGGTGCGGCCATAGAGTGCAGTGTCGGCATTGGCAGTGAGGGTAGCCACAAAGTCAAAAATCTCCTCATCCACACTTATCCAGTTCATTTCGCCATTGGGCCCGCCCACAAAGCCGTCGAGCGAAGTATGCATAAAATAGACCAAATTCCTCATTTTAATTATGTTAAAGGGTTGAAAACTGTTTTACCAATCAGGCAAAAATAGGGAAATATCAGGATTGTTAATACTAAGAATCTGTAAGTAGCTTTTAGTTAACATAATTTCTGACAAATTTCATTCTGGATTTGAAATGCATAATGTTCAAAGTTCCATTGAAGAATTTAAACTCATGAAAAATAGTAATTCACTTTCAGTAAGTTTTTCTAATCCCTATTTTAGGTTTTCTTATTGTTGGTTCATCATATATTTCTTTAAGCAATTCTGAAAACCAAACTGAATAATTTTCATCTTTTGTTATGTCTAAATGAATTAATTGTCTCATATAAGTTGGAATACTATCAACAGGTTTTCCATTTCTTAAAATTGGAATAATACGTTCACTTTCGGATTGGTTTTCATAAAGTTCTTGATTCAAAATAGAATATTCAAAACCAACCCCACCTTGCCTTTTTTCTGCTTTTTTCTTGTAGTTTTCAGTAAAAATTATAAGCACCTTATCAACAGCACCAATATTGGTTTCTAGAAACTTAGTTAAACTTTTGCCCGCCTTTAAATAGTATCTATCTAAAATTACGTTAATACCTTCTTCACAAAGTGAATCTGCCAAATCTAATACCCAATTTTTATGTTCTTCAGAATCCCAAGAATATGAAATGAAAACGTTAGGTTGTTTATTACTTAATAAAATATCTTCAGTATTTGTCTTGATACTTTTACCATTCATAAGCTGTTTTATTTCATCTACTTTTTCTTTGTTGAAGGGTTCAATAGTAGTGAGGATTCTATTTAAAATATTGTTTCTCAAATTTAAATTTACACCTGATAAAATATCGTAGTAAAAAACCTTTCTACTTGTGCTTTTCCCTTCATTATTTCTTAATTCAATAAATTGAGCGTAATCTGGGAAATAAGGTTCAAATTCACGAACAACACTAATGAATCTTTGACCAGAATAATAAGTTGCAGAATTACTTTGTAAATTAATTAATTCAAAAAGTCGGTTGAATATTTCTATCCAATTTTTTGTTAAGTCTTTTTTAGATTCTAGTTTATAACCCTCTTTCTTGATTTTTTCAATATTGAAATTAGAAATAATCTGCCTACAAATCATTTCTGTGGGGAATTCTAGTGCGTAATTATATGCATTTTTTAATTCAATTCTTTTCACAATACTTAAAACTATGGCTTTATAATTTTCTTGTTCAAGAGAATAAAAATTTCCACAATGTAATAAATAAAGGTTTTCTAAAATTTCAACTAATTTCACCTTTTCTATTGATAATGTGTCTATTTTACCTACAAATTGTGTTTCAAAAACTTTGCATGCTTGTTTAAGCAAGGTGTCGCTTTTTATTAAGTTTTTGTTTTCATAAATTATTTTCAAAATGGTTTCCCAATTTTCCTCCAATAAATTTTGATATAATTCTTCTTGGTCTAACATGATTTATTTTTTGGAAATTGCAATTAAGACATAAACACCCATAAAATTCGTTTTAGTCCTTAGATTCTTTTCGTCTTTTCTGAAGACCGTTGCATTTTGATTTGAAAACTTATTATAGCTTTATTTCTAAAAATCAAATCTACAAAAATTATTTACTTTTTCTAAAAAATAACCCACTAAAAAGCCCCAAATCCATGAGGATCAGGGGCTTTTGAAAATATATGCTTACGATCAATAGATCGCTTTACGTTGTTCTTTGATCTTTTCGTCGGTCAGATAATCATCAAAACTCATCAGCTTGTCGAGGCAGCCTTTTGGTCCCAATTCTATGATTCGGTTGGCCACTGTGTTGGTCAGCTGGTGGTCATGCGAGGTAAAGAGTATTGTACTTTCGTAGTCTTCCATGCCTTTGTTGAGAGCCTGAATCGACTCCAGGTCAAGGTGGTTGGTAGGCTCGTCAAACAGCAACACATTAGAGTTGGAGAGCATCATTTTCGAAAACATACAACGTTGTTTTTCTCCTCCCGATAGCACCGTACACTTTTTCAGGGCCTCTTCGCCTGAAAACAGCATCCGTCCCAGGAATCCACGCACAAAGGTCTCGTCTTTGTCGGTACTGTATTGTCTCAGCCAGTCCACCAGGTTGAGGCTGGCATCCTCGAAATAATTGCTGTTGTCATTGGGAAGATAATCCTTCGTGATGGTTACGCCCCATTTAAAACTACCGGCGGAGGCTTGTTTCAGGCCCATCAAAACATCAAAAAGGGCCGTCACAGCCAGACCATCTTTACTCAGGAAGCCAATCTTGTCGTTTTTAGCAATCTGAAAGCTCAGGTCTTTAAACACATATTCGCCCTCTTCGTTTTTATAGCTCAGGTGCTCCACCATCAATATCTGGTCGCCCACTTCTCTTTCAGGTTTAAACCCGATAAACGGATATCGTCTCGAAGAAGGCTGAATAGCCGCAATATCGAGCTTTTCAATCATTTTCTGGCGGGCAGTAGCCTGTTTCGATTTGGCCACGTTGGCCGAGAAACGACGAATAAAATCCTCCAGTTCTTTCTTTTTCTCTTCGGCTTTCTTGTTTTGATCAGCCTTTTGGCGGGCTGCTAGCTGGCTTGATTCGTACCAGAACGAGTAGTTACCCCCATACAGTGTGATTTTCTTAAAGTCAAGATCGGCCACATAGGTACACACGTTGTCGAGGAAGTGACGGTCGTGAGAAACCACTATCACGGTATTTTTGAAGTTCATCAGGAAGTTTTCCAGCCACAAAATCGACTCGATGTCGAGGTTATTGGTAGGCTCATCGAGGAGCAATACGTCAGGATCACCAAATAAAGCTTGAGCCAGTAGAACCTTTACTTTTTCCGAAGGGTTGATGTCGGCCATCAGAGAGTAATGAATATCTTCTGTGATGCCCAGTCCCGATAGGAGGGAGGCGGCGTCAGACTCGGCTTCCCAGCCGTTCATTTCTGCAAAATCATGCTCCAATTCTGCAGCACGGTGACCATCTTCTTCCGAAAAGTCGGGTTTCAGATAGATGGCGTCTTTTTCCTGCATGATTTGATACAGTTTTTCGTTGCCACGCATTACGGTGTCAAGCACAGTAAACTCATCGAATGCGTTTTGATTTTGCTTCAAAACAGACATTCTTTCACCCGGATCCATTGACATATTTCCGGTGGTGGCATCAATTTCACCCGACAATATTTTCACAAAAGTGGTTTTTCCGGCTCCGTTGGCACCAATCAGGCCATATACGTTGCCCGGAACAAACTTCAGGTTTACTTCTTCAAACAAAATTCGCTTTCCAAACTGCAGCGAAAGATTAGAAACTGTTAACATTTATAATTACTTGATTATTAGTGTTTTCTTAATTTTTATAGAAACAAAATGCAAATTTACGATTATAAACCCAGAATCTAAACTCCTAATTTTTAAATCAATATATTTCTTGATACAATGCCATTTTGAATGCATAAATCTTAATAATTCAATTATTATTGTCTTTTTTTGTAAAAAAACTACCCAAATTAACTTGGCAAATCATTTTCAGAAAATACTGTTTCTACCTTTAATACTTTTGGTTGCATTGTTCCAATCTTTTTGGTTTACCGAAAATCAAAATATTGACAGACAGCTTAGCTTTGATAAAGTTGATTCAAAAAAAATCAGGCTAAATATCTGGGCTGACAGCATTTTAGCCACCATGACACTGGAACAAAAAGTCGGGCAACTTTTTATGATTTCGGCTTTTTCAAACCGCAACGAAACCGACTACAATTACCTCGAAAACCAGATTAAAAAATATCATATTGGCGGTCTCATATTTTTCCAGGGAAACCCCATGCAACAGGCCGTGCTCACAAATCGCTATCAGACTGCGGCCGATATTCCGTTGTTAATTGGTATCGATGGCGAATGGGGCCTTGGAATGAGACTCGATCAGGCGGTTTCCTTCCCGAAAGCTATTACTTTGGGAGCCACCTATAATCCGGAGATTGTTGAAAAGTAGGATTTGAAATAGGCCAGCAATGCCGCAGAATGGGAATTCATATCAATTTTGGCCCTGATGCCGATATCAATTCCAACCCTAAAAATCCTGTAATTAACTATCGGTCGTTTGGGGAGGCTCCTCAAAATGTGAGTAATCTGGCATCGGCCTATGCCCGTGGACTCAAAAAAGCGGGCATAATGGCTAGTGCCAAGCACTTTCCGGGTCATGGCGATACCGAGACCGACTCGCACCATGCTCTGCCTTTGCTAAAACACACCAAACAACACATTGATGACATAGAATCGGTACCGTTTCGCAGACTGATTCAGGACAGCATCGCCTCGGTGATGGTTGGTCACCTGGAGGTGCCCGCACTTGATCCTACGCCTAACATGCCTGCAAGCGTATCAGAAAAAGTAATCAATCAGTATCTGAAAAAACAATTGGGGTACAAAGGATTGGTGATCACCGACGCCATGAACATGCGGGGTTTGTTGAGGTATTTTCCTACCGGCAAAGCCGAAGTGGAGGCTTTTAAGGCTGGCAATGATATCTTGCTGCAAACGGCCAACATCGAAACCGCTTACAATGAGCTCCTGAAAAATTTTCAGGACAGCACTCTTTCGGTTACAGATCTCGACCAAAGAGTTTTGAAAATATTAAAGGCAAAATATCAGGCCGGATTGAATCAATACAAACCCATCGATTATTCAAATCTCCTGCAAGACTTGAATAAACCACATGTTTCAGATCTTATTCAGCAGGTTTTTGACGAGGCCACCACGCTGGTCAGAGACAATGAAAGTCTGGTTCCAATACAAAATCTTAACAATCTCAATTATGCTTTGCTCACGGTAGGAGCACCGGCCAACCATCCAATCCATCAGATATTTGATTTGTATGGGGTAAAAAAATCATTCAACATCCCGTTTAAACCCGCCAAACCCGACGATTGGGAGGCCGTGGTGGAGCAAGCTGCTCAAAATGATCTGGTGATTGTGACTGTGCATGGTCTGCATAATCTGGAATCGAGAAATTTTGGATTAACCAACGAAACCCTCGATTTGATTGGAGAATTACAATCTCAAACCAAAGTGATAGTTTGTGTTTTTGGGAATCCTTATGTTTTGAAAAACTTCAGTGATTTTGATACTATAATCTGCGGTTTTGAAGATGAAAAGCAATCGGCGATAGCCGTGGCTAATATGATTTTTGGAGTAAAACCGGCAAAAGGAAAGATTCCTGTAAATACACTATCTTTTGACGGAAAAATTGGGGATGGTTTGAAAACACTTACCAAAAATCGCATAGGCTTTGGGGCGGCATTGTCAGAAGGAATGGATGGCGATCAGTTGGCCACCATAGCCCCAATCATGCTAAACGCCATCCGGAATGAAGAATTTCCGGGGGCACAGGTTTTGGTAGCAAGAAATGGAAAAGTAGTTTATTTTGAAGCATTCGGAAACATGCGGTACGGTTTTGATGAGCCGGTGACGCTCAAAACCGATTTCGACCTGGCATCTCTTACCAAAGTCATGGCGACACTCCAGGCTGTTATGATGCTTTATAACCAGAAGAAACTGGATATTGAGAAACCACTAAAATATTATTTGCCCGAAATGGATTCTACTGACAAGGGCAATATTCCGATAAAAGATTTGCTTATGCATCAGGCCGGTTTAAGGCCTTTTATTCCCTTTTATACCAAAACCATTTCCGGAGGGCAATATTCACCGGAATTTTACGCTGAAACCAACCCCGAAAACAAGCTTCTGACGGTTTACAATGGTCTTTTTATCAAACCTGCCATAAAAGATTCGGTACTTAACTGGATCAAAAATAGTACCCTTATTAGTTCAGGAACTACCAAAAGATACGCATATTCCGACCTGGGGCTGATATTACTTCAACGGGTGGTCGAAAAAATCACAAAAAGAAACCTTGACGATTATTTGTATTTCTCACTTTATCAGCCACTGGGCATGGAAAGGACGGGTTTCAATATCCTAAAGAAACTGCAAGTTACAGAAATTGCTCCTACCGAAATTGACAATCATTACCGTAAAGGTCTGATCAGAGGAACGGTTCATGATCAAAACGCTGCATTACTGGGCGGAGTGGCAGGCCATGCGGGGCTATTTAGTAATGCCTGGGATTTGGCTAAACTCTTTCAAATGAATCTCAACAAAGGCAAATACGATGGAAAACAGTATTTTTTACCTGCTACTATCGATTATTTCACAAAAAACCAATCAGACGTGAGTCACCGTGGATTGGGTTGGAATAAACCACCCGAAGAAGCCAGTCTTTCTGAAAATGCTTCAGAAGATACTTATGGTCATACAGGGTTTACGGGCACCGCTGCATGGGTCGATCCACAAAAAAACCTCATCTATATTTTTCTTTCAAACAGGGTGTATCCTTCGGCAGACAACAATAAACTCATCAAATTTAGAACCCGAAAGAAGGTTCATGACGTGATTTACAAGGCAATAGTGAAATAGTTTTTGCCATTAAAAAACATTTCAATTTTTATTCCACAAAAAATAATTCTATATTTCGAAGGGTATTAAACCTAAATATCAACCTTAACAAATAAAAATGAAGAAAAATTACCTCCATGTTTTCTTCTTGGTTTCGCTATATCCCTTTCTTTGGTCCTATAACCAAAAGAAAATTGATTACAATACACAGATCAAACCGATTCTGAACAAAAACTGCATCAGTTGCCACGGAGGAGTTAAAAAACAGGGTGGTTATAGTTTGCTTTTTCAGGAAGAAGCTTTTGGAAAAGGGAAATCCGGTAAAATTGGAATAGTGCCGGGTGATGCCGATGCTAGTGAGTTGTACCAAAGATTAATCACCGACGACACTGAAGAGCGGATGCCACATGAAAAAGCCGCTCTTTCTAAAGAAGAAATAAATACCATTAAATCATGGATTGATCAGGGGGCCAAATGGGATTTACATTGGGCTTATAAACCGGTGAAAGAAGTTGAAATTCCTGATGAAGAAGACGATTGGATTAAAAATGATATTGACAGATTTATTCTGAAAAATGCAAAGGAAAAAGGCCTGAAAGTTTCAAAACAAGCCATTTCTGAAGATTTGCTCAGGCGTTCTGCACTTGATATAGTGGGCTATCCCCGGGATTCAAAACTGAAAGGCGAATTTCTGAAAAACTCTTCAGACAAAAATTATGAAAATTGGGTTGAGGAACTCCTGCAATCTCAGTCTTATGGAGAAAAATGGGCCGGAATGTGGCTGGATCTTGCCCGTTACGCCGACACCAAAGGTTATGAACGGGATGGAGGCCGGAATATTTGGAGATACCGCGACTGGCTTATAAAATCCTTCAATGAAGACAAACCCTATGACCGTTTTGTAACAGAACAATTGGCCGGAGATTTACTCCCCAACCCTTCTGAAGACCTATTTATAGCGACGGCTTTTCATCGTAACACCATGACCAACGATGAAGGAGGAACCGATAATGAAGAGTTTAGGGTGGCTGCAGTAATTGACAGGGTAAATACCACCTGGGAAACACTCATGAGTACTACTTTTGCTTGTGTACAATGTCATGGTCATCCTTATGACCCTATTTCACAGGATGAATACTACAAGTTTTTTGCATTTTTCAACAATACCCGTGACGAAGATACTTATGACGATTATCCGGTCTTCAGGCACCTGAATGAAAAGCAAAATGCAGAATTGGGTACTTTGGATCATTGGCTTACCCAAAAAGTTTCTGCAAAACAAAAGAAGGAATTGGTTGGTTTTATCCGTACACTCCAACCCTCACACAATTCGCTTAAATGTGATCAATTTGCCAATGCCGAGCTCAATGACACAAAATGGCTGGCAATGAGAAATAATGGCATAGCCAGACTAAAAAATGTGAACCTTTCAGGTAAGAAAAGCATATTAATGCAGTTTGCCATTTACATTCCGGGCGGAACCTGGACCATTAAAATTGATAAGCCAACGGGTAAGAGCATTGCACAATTATCGTCGAAACAGTTAAAAACAACCCAAAGCTGGACACAGATTGAAATTCCGGTTGAGTCTACTCAGGGAGCCCATGATTTGTATTTTCTTTACCAAAACCCAGGGCTTAAAGATCCTAATCAAACAGGGATTTCTTTCGACTGGTTTTATTTTTATGAAGGTTTTCCTGCCGGAAATGAGTCAGAAAAATTTAGAAATAAATTTAAAAGTTTAATAGCTGCCAAACTCGAAACCACCCCTATAATGGTAGAAAATCCCGATGATTTTCACCGCAAAACTAATATTTTCATTAAAGGAAACTGGCTGTCTCCCGGAAAAGAAGTCACTACCGGAGTACCCAAATACATTGGCAAATGGCCTCAAAATGCACCTCAAAACCGATTGGGCATGGCAATGTGGATGACCTCGAACGACAACCCTTTATTAGCCAGAACGATGGTTAATCGCGTGTGGGAACAGCTTTTTGGGACCGGCCTGGTCGAAACTCTCGAAGACATGGGCTCACAGGGTGCCACACCTGTAAACCAACCCTTACTTGATCATTTGGCTTATAAATTTATGAATGATTATGGTTGGTCTGTTAAGAGACTTATTAAAGAAATTGTTCTTTCAGCTACCTACCGACAGGACTCAAGGGCTTCTCAGGAACAATTGGAAAAGGACCAACAAAACAAATTTCTCGCACGAGGAGCCAGAGTAAGGCTTTCCGCTGAACAAATTCGGGACCAGGCTTTGGCAGTGAGTGGGGTAATCAATTCTGAAATGTACGGCCCCCCAGTGATGCCATATCAGCCCGAAGGAATTTGGAATTCGCCCTGGAGTGGGGATTATTGGAAGCGTTCAGAAGGTGGCCAACAATACCGGAGGGCCATTTATACTTTCTGGAAACGTACCAGCCCCTATCCCAGCATGATTACTTTTGACGCCATGGGCAGAGAAGTTTGTACCTCCCGACGTATCAAAACCAATACCCCACTTCAGGCATTAGTCACACTTAATGACTCAGTGTATGTCGATTTGGCTGAAAAATTATCCCAAAGAGCCCTTAAGTTAGCAAACGGGAGATTTAAAGAAAGTATTCCGTTTTCATATAAATTGGCTACAGGAAAGGTAGCCAGTGCAAAAAGTCTTGCCGTACTCAATGATTTTTATCTGAAAGCGTTGAATGATTTTAGAAAGAAAAACCCCGGAGATTATCCTAAAGGTACCCAAACACCGGAAATTGCGGCTTTGGTATTGGTAAATAATGTAATTCTCAATCTTGATGAAGTAATCACCAAAAGCTGATGGAAAAGATATTTAATGAAGCTCTTATTAAAAAACTGGAAGCCGACACCCGACGGAATTTCCTGAAACAGAGTTTTCTGTCACTGGGTGGTTTGGCTCTGGGAAGTCTTTTGGCATGTGAGAACAGACACCAAGATCAGGCCGCCGATTTGATAAATCCCTTAGGGGCGAAATCACCACTTTTTGCCCCGAAAGCCAAAGCGGTCATATACTTACACATGGCAGGGGCACCATCGCAGCTGGAATTATTTGAATATAAACCCGATCTCGATAAACTTGACGGGCAGGATTGTCCTCAATCCTTTTTAGAGGGAAAAAAATTTGCATTTATTCGCGGTGTGCCTAAAATGCTGGCCTCGCAGGCAAAATTCGGGCAGTTTGGTCAATCAGGTGCCTGGCTAAGTAATTACCTGCCCCATTTGACCAACGTAGTGGATGAGCTGAGTTTTCTGAAAGGTGTTACCACTGACCAGTTTAACCACGCACCGGCACAATTGCTCATGCAAACAGGCAGTGCAAGGCTTGGTAGGCCATCTATGGGCTCATGGGTGACCTATGGTCTGGGCACAGAAAACAGTAATCTTCCCGCATTTGTGGTGCTTACTTCGGGCGGAAACAATCCCGATGCAGGTAAAAGTATCTGGGGGAGTGGTTTTCTCCCATCGGTTTATCAGGGTGTTCAATGTAGGTCTGAAGGTGATCCTGTATTGTTTATTGAAGATCCTAAGGGCATTTCGCGTGATTTGAGGAAAGCTTCGATTGATGCAATCAACAAAATTAATCTGGAAGAATATGGCACTTATCAGGACCCTGAGATTTTAAGCAGAATAAGCCAATATGAACTGGCCTACAGAATGCAGATTGCTGTACCCGAAGTAATGGATATTAACAATGAGCCCGAATATATTCATAAAATGTATGGCACTGAGCCGGGGAAAACCTCACTGGCCAATAACATTTTACTGGCTCGCAAACTTGTTGAAAACGGAGTACGATTTGTTCAGATTTACGATTGGGGTTGGGACAGCCACGGTACAGATGCCGACCTGGCCATTGATATTGGACTGAAAGCCAAATGCAAAAGCATGGACAGGCCTGTCACAGCACTAATTATGGACTTAAAACAGCGTGGCATGCTCGATGATGTACTGGTGGTTTGGGGAGGAGAATTTGGTCGAACTCCTATGGCCGAAAATCGGGAAGGAAAGCCCAACGCTTTCAAGGGCCGCGATCATCATGGGGAGGCTTTTACCATGTTTATGGCGGGTGGAGGCATAGCCAAAGGAGTAACGCATGGAGAAACAGATCCGATAGGTTACAGTGCCATCAGCGGAAAAGTGAATGCTCATGATATTCAGGCCACAATTTTGAATCAATTGGGTACGAATCACGAAAAACTCACTTATGATTTTCAGGGCAGGCAGTTTCGTTTGACCGATACCGAAGGAAAAGTTATCAATGAGATTTTAGGTTAAAATCTCTGAAAATCGAGATCTTTTAAAGATATTTTTTGCATATATAAAAAACATGAACCGTAGAAATTTTATAAAAAACTCAATTTCAGGAGCCTCGGCTTTGACCTTTAAACCGGAATTTATTAAAAAATTTACTCAGGATTACGAACTGATAATCCTTGCCACCAACTGGGGCTTTGGAGGTTCATTGGAGGATTTTATAAAAAAAGCCCAAAAAGATGGCTATAATGGGGTAGAGCTGTGGTGGCCGGCTGATAAGAAGGATCAGGAAGCGTTGAAAAGCCTGATTACCAAATATGATATGAAACTGGGCTTTTTATGCGGTGCCTGGACTACAGATTTTAAAACCCATTTCTCCGATTTCTCAAAAAGCCTGAACACCTTACTTTCCTCTGATTTTCAGCCACTTTATGTCAACTGCCATGCCGGGAAAGACTATTTTTCGTTTGAAGAAAACAGCCAGATCGTAGAATTTTGTATAAAAAAAATGAAAGAAACCGGGGTAAAAATACTTCAGGAAACCCACCGCAGCAGAATGTGTTTTTCTACCGTTGCAACCAGGAATCTTTTAGAAAAATTCCCAGAAATGAAACTCACACTTGACATTTCGCATTGGTGCAATGTGCATGAATCTTTGCTTGATGACCAAAAAGAAACAGTAAGTCTGGCCTTGAGTCATACGGCCCATATACATGCCCGCATTGGGCACGAAGAAGGCCCGCAAGTAAATGACCCCCGGGCTCCTGAGTGGAAAACCCATCTTGAAAAACACCTTGACTGGTGGGATAAGGTCGTAAAAAACAGGCTGGAAGCCGGTGCAAAGAAAATTACATTTCTTACTGAATTTGGCCCGCCAACCTATCTTCCCGCATTGCCTTATACCCGTCAGCCTCTGGCCGACCAATGGGAAATCAATGTTTTTATGAAGAATCTTTTACAGGAGCGATACGGAAAAAAATAAGGTTTGATGATACAGTTTTTTGGTAAATTTCACCCATTGTTTGTCCACCTTCCCATAGGGATTTATTTGTTTGGTTTGTTCCTGAAGGCTTACGGATGGTATAAAAAGTCAGAAATTGATTCCGGAATTTTCAAGCTGGTTTTGTTGGTAAGCACTTTTTCATCAGTTTTGAGTGTAATTACAGGTTTGATTCTTTTTTCTGGAGGAGATTATGAAAAAGATACTGTCGCATTCCACCGAAATGCCGGAATAGCATTTACGGTTTTTTCAATACTGCTTTATTTTTTCAATGATAAAAAATGGTCACTTTATCTTTGGATTTTGGGTTTGATACTATTGGTGCTTACAGGCCATTTAGGGGGAAATCTTACTCATGGAGAGGAATACTTATCATTTGAAACACATAAAACAGAAAAAAAACCAATTGTCAACGTGCAGGAGGCCTTGGTTTATGAGGATATCATTAAGCCTATTTTTGAAGAAAAATGTGTCTCGTGTCATTCGGCTAAAAAACAAAAAGGCAAATTGAGGCTCGATGAAAAAGATTTTTTGTTGAAAGGTGGAAAAAATGGGGAATGTTTAAATCTTAAAAACCCAGGAGAAAGTTTGTTGCTTGAAAGGCTTAATTTGCCTGATGGCGAAGAAGAACATATGCCACCCAAGGGCAAACCACAATTAACAGGAGACGAAAAGAGAATCATTGATTGGTGGATCAAAAGCGGGTCAGATTTCGAAAAAAAAGCGAAAGAACTGAAACAGACCGAATCAGACAAAAAAACGCTACTGACTTTTCAGTCGGGGCATGAGCGGGGCCAGTCGGCATCAATAATTCCCGAAGCGGAAGTCTCTGAGCCATCAAAAAATGCAATTGAAATATTGAAAAAATCGGGAGTAATAGCTCTACCAGTCTCCGGAGAAACCAACTATTTGTCGATAACTATTTTTGAAAATAATTTTAGTGAAAAAGAGATAGCTGCTTTTAAAGAAATCAAAAACAATATTCTGATTTTAGATGCCCGCGGATTGAAAAATAAGGCTTTTTTTCAGATTTTACCTCTTTTCAATAACATTAGGAAGCTGAATTTATCTGGTGCAGATCTGGGAGATTCCGATGTTCAGAAACTTTCTGCTTTGAAAGAATTGCAATCCTTAAATCTCAGCAAAACGGGTGTGACAGAGAAAGGAGTAGCTTATTTGAAAGCAAATCCTAAACTCAAAAATATCTACCTGTTTGATTCCAAATTTGACAAAAAGCAATTTAAAACCCTTAAATCGCAATTTCCCCAAACCGTTTTGGATACCGGAGGATACAACATTTCAGATTCAGATTCTTTAAAATTTGGGCTTTAAAATTTAATATTAATAAAAAAAAATGAAGTGCCGCAAAACAGCACTTCATTGCTAGTAACCCAAAAAGTAAAAATTAACGTCTAAGTGTCTTATTAAGACACTCTCAGTTTAGTCTTCATCCTTATCGTAGAGCTCACATTTTCACCTGATGCAGTCAAAAATCTTCTGAATTTTCTCCTGAAATCTGCGGCTTTTCTACGTGAAATATTAATAATTTCGGACTCCATAAACAATTCTCCACCTCTGCAATTAAATCTCAAATCTTTTACAAAATTGAAATTCACGATATATGATCTATGCGGGCGAACAAAATTTGATACTCCTTTTAACTCATCTTCGAAGATTCCGAGAGTTTTAGAGCTAATCAATTCTTTACCATTTCTTAATTTAAAAATGGTGTAATTCTTCGAACTCTTCAGATATACGATATCATTCAGGTCGATTAAGTTCCTTTTACTAGCTACCCTCATCTGCATTTCGGTTTCGGTTGATAACACACCCACCGAAGGAAGCCTCATCGAGGTACTAATTGCCATTGGTTTTGTATAAAGTAGTTTCATGATAATTAATTAAGTATTTCCAGAAAAGCGATCAATTATTTTGATGCAATAATGCTACCGTAAAATATTTATTCATAGTATGATTCGATAAATGGTAAGTAATCGAAGATAAGTGACGGCATTATTTTCAAATGCAACAATGTAGCTTAAAGTTATATGAAAAATCAGGTGTTTTTTGTCAGAAAATCCGCCCAAAACCCTTTCAGTTAGGCACTAAACATGTTTTTCAATATTCCCCACAATCTACGTTTTTCGTCGTGGAGGTTTTTTTGTATGTCAGATAAAGAATCAATTACCACTAATCTATGTGTAAGATAGGGAATGATTGTATAGGGTTGAGAAGACACAACTATTTGTATTTGATTGGGATTTACTCCAAATAAAAACACATCTTTTCCCAGTTGCGGGAGACTGTGGCTTACATCTTGTACTTTATGAACACTAACATTCGTAATAGGTTGATTTACAGCAGATAGTATTTTTTCCAAAAATGAAGTTTCTTCAACAGAAATATCATTTACAAATATTGAAATTGGTTTTAGAGGAACATTGCTTATTTCAGACTTGTCAGGATAGGTTTTTTCAGCCGAATTAACAGAATTGTCTTCGAAGCGATTGTTTTTGTCAGATTCTAACAAAAAAACCGCTTCGTTAGCAAAAACATATCCTGCAAGCTGCTTTGTCATAAACCTGATTTACGCTGCAATGTGGCTGTTCTGTCAGGGCTGGTCGAAACATACGTAACCGGCACACCCACTTCTTTTTCTATATATGAGGTATATTCCTGTAGTTCAACAGGCATTTTTTCAAAATCAGTTATTCCCACAAGGCTTTTTGCCCAGCCTTTCATAGTTTTATAAACTGGAGTAATCTCTATATCACAAATATCATAAGGTAGTTCTTCTGTGATAGTTCCGTCGGGTAGTTTATAGTGAGTACAAATCTTAATTTCATCAAAAATATTCAGGACATCAGCCTTCATCATGATAAGCTGTGTAACTCCATTGAGCATAATTGAATACTTCAATGCAGGTAAATCAAGCCATCCGGTACGACGAGGCCTTCCTGTGGTACTTCCAAATTCACGCCCTTCCTGTCTCATTCTTTCACCTTCATCGTCTAAAAGTTCGGTAGGAAAAGGTCCTGATCCAACGCGGGTACAGTAAGCTTTGAAAATGCCATAAACTTCGCTGATTTTGGAAGGGGACACTCCTAGACCCGAACAAACGCCCGCCGCAGTGGTATTTGAGGAGGTTACAAAAGGATATGAGCCAAAATCAACATCGAGTAATGAGCCTTGTGCACCCTCAGCCAACACTTTTGTACCGGCTTTGAGTTGTTCATTAAGCAGGTATTCGCCATCGACCAGGTTAAACCCTTTGATAAATTCTACCGCTTCAAAAAACTCTTTTTCAGCTTCTTCCAGTTCATATTCATGCTTATAGAAGGCCAGTATCTGTTTATGACTGCTTACAAGTTTTTCATATTTTTCTTTGAAAGTATCAGAAAGAATATCTCCAAGTCTTAGACCTTGACGAGAAATTTTGTCAGAATATGCCGGTCCGATACCTTTAAGTGTAGAACCAATTTTTGATTTTCCTTTCGAATTTTCGTACGCAGCATCAAGAATCCTGTGTGTTGGGATAATCACCGCCGTTTTTTTCGAAATAAAAAGGTTTTTAGAAAAATCAATATTATAATCTTTTAATCCTAAAATTTCTTTCTTGAAAATTATAGGGTCGAGTACAACGCCATTTCCGATAATATTTATGCAATCTTCTCTGAAAATCCCGGATGGAATCTGATGAAGTACATGTTTTTTTCCATCAAATTCCAGCGTATGACCGGCATTAGGGCCGCCCTGAAATCTAGCTACAACTTTATAATCGGGAGCAAGTACATCCACAATTTTCCCCTTTCCTTCGTCGCCCCATTGAAGTCCTAATAGAATATCAATCATTAATTTAAAATTATTTTTTTATGTTATATTTTATTTTTCTGCCCTGTTTTCGCAATGTTCTTTTTTGCAATTGCCATAGAAGATTAAAGAATGGTGCATTACCTCAAATTCCAGAAAATCTCCCACCATGTTCTGAATGTTTTGAACCCTGGGATCACAAAATTCCAGTACTTTGTTGCAGTCCATACAGATCAGGTGATCGTGCTGTTTAAAACCGAAAGATTTTTCGTACTGAGCAAGATTACGGCCAAACTGATGCTTTGTAACGAGGTCACACTCCACCAAGAGGTCAAGAGTATTGTAAACAGTAGCCCTACTTACCTGATATTTTTTATTTTTCATAGAGATGTAAAGGTCCTCTACATCAAAATGGTCTGTCCGGTTGTAGATTTCTTCCAGAATAGCATATCTTTCAGGCGTTTTTCTCAATTGTTTGTTTTCGAGATACGCAGTGAAAATTTGTTTTGCCGAAAGGAAATTTTTATTGTTTTCCATCAGATAAGTTCAAAGAAATACAATTCAGTATTTTTAAAAAGCAAAATTAAGAGATTTTAAAAGGAATTGTATGAATATTTAATCAAAACTCCAATTTTAAACCAAATCTATCATTTGAAGTAAATCCCAAGTTTAAATCAAATTCGTTTTTGGAGGTTTTTTTCTTGTTACTATTGTTGTAGATGTTAACGGATTTTTCCCTGAATTCATTACCGTATTCCAGCAGGCTTACCCCCAAAGAAAATACGGCTATTCCTCCCAATACCTGAAAAATGGGTCGTTTATAATACACATATGTTTTTCCATCAATCTCCACTTCCATTCGGGTACCTTTAATAGCATCATAAGCCATATAAACACCTCCAGCCATCAATCCGCAGCCAGAAGGAATAAAATATTTTGAACGATTAATCAGAGATATGGGTTTTTTCATACCTTTTTCTAGGTACATTTCGGTGACTTTTTTGTCTGAAATCTTTATGCCGTTCCGATAAATTTTGGTGTTAACAAATACCCTTTTTGCAATTAAAATATTAGTGCTGTCGCTATTTTGAGAAAACGATACCCGGGGAACTCCAATGGAAATCCCAACCGAAAGATAGAAAACAAAAATTATCTTGTCGAATTTTTTCATTTGGTGAATGTTATTCCGTGGCCGCTCTTATTACAGAGTTTACACCTTCAATCTCTTCCAGTTTACCTATCAGAATATCAAGATGTTTTGTGTCAAATACGTAAACTTTTATTTTTCCCTCAAAAATACCATCAAAAGTCTCAACTGACAAACCCCGCATGTTAATATGGAGTTCACCCGAAATTACTTTTGATATATCCTGAATCATACCAACCCTGTCAATGCCACTTAGTTCTATTGTCACGAGGTAGGATTTCTCCAATTGGCTTGCCCATCTTGCTTTAATTACCCTATTTCCATAGTTTGACAACAATTGTTGGGCATTTGGGCATAGATTACGATGGATTTTTATTCCTTCGTTGATGGTTAAGAATCCAAAAACGTCGTCTCCAGGGATGGGATTACAACAACGAGACAGAGTAAAATCAATTTGCTGCATATCGTCACCAATGAGCAAAGTATCATTTCCTTTTACTTTCTGAATTTCTTTTTCAAAACTTTTGGCGTCTTTAAAAGCCTTTTCGTCAATCACAATTTTTTTCTGACGATTGGCCATTGCCTCTCTTTCCTGCTTAAATTTCTTTATTTCATCGGGTTGTATATAAGTTTTTCCAAAGAAATAAAACAGTTCATTATAGTCTTTTTTATTGAAAAAAGCCCTTAACTGATTGAGAACTTCCAGGGTAGGTTCTATACCCAGATTTTTGAGTTTTTTGTATATTATCTCTTTACCTTCGGTAACATGGGTTTTATTTGATTCTTTTAATATGTCTTTTATTCTGGCTTTGGCTTTTGAGGTAACAACAAACCTTAGCCAGTCTTCAGAAGGTTTTTGATTTTTTGTAGTCAAAATCTCAACCTGATCGCCGTTTTGTAAAACATAGCTGATAGGTACCAGATGGCTGTTAACTTTCCCTGCGGTACATTTTTTACCGATTTCAGTATGTATGTCAAATGCAAAATCGAGCACGGTTGCCCCTTTTCTAAGTACTTTAAGGTCTCCTTTTGGTGTAAATACAAAAACTTCTTCACTAAAAAGATTACCTCTGAAGTCTTCTAGAAATTCAATAGCCGAATTGTCTTTGTCAGCCAGGGTATCCCTAACCTGATTGAGCCATTGATCTAAAGGCTTATCGAGTGAAGTGTCTGCTCCTTTATATTTCCAGTGTGCCGCATAGCCTTTTTCTGCAATTTCGTCCATACGTTCCGTCCGAATCTGAACTTCAACCCACACCCCTTGATTGCTCATTACGGTTGTATGAAGAGATTCATAACCATTTGCTCTGGGTGTTGATATCCAGTCTTTTAGTCGGTCAGGATTGGGGCGGTATTCATCAGTTACAATAGAATATGCCTGCCAGCAAGCTGCTTTTTCTTTATCGTGCTCAGATGGAGGGATACCTTTGATTATAATACGAATGGCAAAAAGATCATAAATATTCTCAAATGAAACGTTTTGCGTTGTGAGCTTTTTCCAGATTGAATAAATATGTTTTGGCCTGCCTTTGATATAGAAATTTAAACCTGCTTCTGTAAGTCGCTTATTAAGTGGTTTCATAAATCCATCAATCAATCTCTTTCTTGCGATTTTTGATGAACTTAATTTTGACGATATCTCCTTATACTTTTCCGGTTCAGTATATTTTAAATAAAGGTCTTCCAGTTCTGATTTGATCTGATAAAGTCCAAGCCTGTGTGCAAGTGGTGCATATATATAAATTGTTTCGTGTGCAATCTTCAGTTGGGAGTTTCTGGCCATGCTACCAAGTGTACGCATGTTGTGCAGCCTGTCAGCTAATTTTATCAAAATCACCCTTACATCTTGAGATAGTGTAAGTAGCATTTTTCGAAAGTTTTCGGCTTGTGCACTTTGAGTTTGCTCAAAATTCTCAGCGATTTTGGTGAGTCCATCAATAATCTGGGCTACCTTAGGCCCAAAGTCTTTTTCGATTTCTTTGAGTGTAATATGTGTGTCTTCAACTACATCATGCAATAAAGCACAAATAATCGACGTGGGCCCGAGACCAATTTCTTCAACACAAATCAATGCAACCTCTAATGGGTGATAAATATAAGGCTCCCCTGATTTTCGACGCATTTCTTTATGAGCATCCATCGAAATATTCAGAGCTTTTCTTATCAATTTGGTATCACCTTCTTTTATATACTCTTTGGCTCCAATAAGAATTTTACGATACCTTTTAGATATCTCTTTCTTTTCAGATTCAGAATAATATTCTTTTTCTGGTACAATATTTTGATTTATCCCTACACTCATAAAAACTGCTGAAAACGGAAAACATAGTTAATATGCTAAAGTAAACAAAAAATAAAGAGTGCAAAAGAATTGAACACTTTTATAAGAATCCGATTATCCTTAATATTATTAATCAGAAGAAATCCTAACAAAGATTTAGGGTTTCGCCAGGGTATTCATTTTTGTATAAATTTTTATCGGATTAGAATAATTGTATTGTTTCAGGTATGATAGTTTTATCAAAAACATGTATTTCTTCAAAAAAAGAGAAAGATTTTTTGAATTATAAAAAAATAAAAATAACTTTGCAGCCCGAATAAGAAACGGTCTTATTCTATGCGGGCGTGGCGGAACTGGTAGACGTGCTAGACTTAGGATCTAGTGCCGCAAGGCGTGGGGGTTCGATTCCCTCCGCCCGTACTTCTAACCCTTCAAACCGGATACCCAGTTTGAAGGGTTTTTGAATTTTTATGAACTTCTGTAAAAAAAATCGATTAATTGATGCAAACAAAATTTGACAAAATATCTTCAACTTTCGCTAATCTCACGGTGGAAGTTTCGGAGGCCGACTATGCACCCGCTGTAGATAAAAAATTAAAAGAATATGCCAAAACCGCACAAGTGAAAGGGTTCAGACCTGGACATGTGCCTTTGCAATACATAAAAAACATCTATGGAAAAAGCGTGTTGATTGATGAGGTGATAAAAATTGCATCAGAACAAGTTAACAAAGCCATTGCTGACAATAGTCTGAAAGTTGTTGGAGAACCTCTTCCGAAAGAAGATGCTTACAAAGTTGACTGGGCAGCCCAAAAAGACTTCACATTCGAATATGAAGTAGGTTTTGCTTCAGATTTTACCGTAGATGTTGATACGCTTCCTGCAATAACTCATTATGAAATAGAACCTTCAGATGAGCAAACCGAGAAGTCTATAGAAGATTTGAAAACCCGCTTTGGAAAAGAAACCGAGCCGGAGGAGGTAGAATTGGGAGATTTGGTTTTTGGAAAATTGAGTCAGGAATCAACCGAATTCTTTTTCCAATCGGGAATTCCTACTGATAAAGTGAAAGAAGCGTCGCAATTTATATTCAAAGGGCTGGAAAAGGGAAGCAAAGTAACTTTTGATATTCAGTCAATTTTTGAGACTGTAAAAGAATTAGGTTTTGCTACCGGAAAATCAGACGAAGAAGCAGCTGCTTTGAGTGGTGAGTTTGTGTTTGAAGTTGAAAAGATTACAAGAATTCAACCTTCAGAATTGGATCAGGAGTTTTTTGATAAAGTTTTGGGTGGAGCCGGAAAAGCAACTGATGAAGCGGATTTTAAAAAACAAGTGAAGCAAATAATAAAAGGAAACTACAGCAGAGAGGCAGATTTCCTTTTAGATTTTGACATAGACAATCTTTTGGTGAGCAATACGGCCATTGAGCTTCCGACAGAGTTTTTGAAAAGATGGTTATTGGATCTTAACGAAGGAAAAGCTACCCAGGAAGACATTGACCGTGAGTTTGATGCCATTGCGAAAGGTTTGAAATTAGATTTGATTAAAACCGAAATTGCCAAACAACACGATTTAAAACTGGAATACAACGATGTGTTGGAAGAGGTGAAAGAAGAAATCAGAGGATATTTCGGTGGTCAGGGTTTTGAAGGTATGGAAGACTTCATTGACCAAATGGCCAAAAAACAACTCGCCGAGAAAAAACAGGAAGATGTAAGAAAATACACCGACAAAGCGTTTGGTCGTAAAGTGGTGAATTTCCTGAAAGAGAAGGTCAAAAAAGATCAGAAAACTGTAATGGTTGAAGAATTTACTGAAATTGCCAACGAAAGGTTCAAAGCATAATTTCAGTATAAATAATATTAAAAATCGGGTATTTGACTAGTTCAGATACCCGATTTTTGGTTTATAATATTGAACTTTTAAAAACTTTACATAGTTTTGATTCTAGATATTTAAAAAACCGAATAATCATGCATTTAGGAGAAGAATTTAGAAAATATGCCGTACACCATGTAGGAATGAGCGGTCTCACCATCGACGACTACATGAAACACAATGTGACCAACATGACTCCCAATATCATCGAAGAGCGTCCGATGCGTTTCGCTGCCATTGATGTTTTCTCGAGATTAATCATGGACAGGATCATTTTCTTAGGTACTGGGGTCGACGACCAGATAGCCAATATAGTAGTAGCTCAACTCTTGTTTCTCGAATCTGTTGATGCCAAAAAAGATATTTTGATGTACATCAATAGCCCGGGTGGATCGGTTTATGCCGGTTTGGGAATGTATGATACCATGCAATATGTAAGACCCGAAGTAGCTACAATCTGTACTTCTTTGGCTGCTTCGATGGGTGCTGTATTATTAGCAGGTGGTGCTGCGGGAAAGCGTACCGCTCTTCCTCACGCCCGTGTGATGATCCATCAACCAAGTGGCGGAGCACAGGGTCAGTCAAGAGACATGGAAATCACTGTTAAACAAATCATTGAGCTTAGAAAAGAACTTTATGAAATATTGGCCATCCATACCGGAAAGCCATTTGAGCAAATTGAAGCCGACTCAGACCGTGACTACTGGATGAAAGCCGAGGAGGCCAAAACTTACGGTCTCATTGACGAAGTATTATATCGCAATTGATAAGTTAAATTAGTTGTTATAAGAAAGAAAGCTCTTCCATTTGGGAGAGCTTTTTTTGAATATTAGCTCCCGAAAAATTTCTAAGGAGGGTCATTTCCGTAGGTTAGACCGGTTATATTTGAAAATGTAGGTCAGTACCACAGATCAGACCGGTCAATTCCAACCAAATTTTAAAATCTAGTCTAATTTAAATCTAAAAAATATACCCAATTTACTTATGCATAACAAAACTATGCATATATTTGAGAAAAATATTCCAATGAATCAACATATAAAGGGCAGCCTGAGTACGATTATCTTAAAACTTCTGCACGACAACGGCAGAATGTATGGCTATGAGATAACTCAAAAAGTAAAAGAATTAACACAAGATGATATACAAATCACTGAGGGTGCCTTATATCCTATACTTCACAAGCTTGAGTCTGAAGAAGTTCTTACGTCTGAGTCAGAAAAAGTAGATGGAAGAACTAGAAAATACTATAAGATTACACCCAAAGGCAATGCCGTTGCTGTAGATAGAATAGCGGAATTACGTGCTTTTGCCGAAAACCTGAATCATATTTTAAACCCTAAAATTGCATTTTCATGAAACTTACTGAACCACAAATCGCTGAAATTGAAAAATATATTCTGGATTGGGAGATAGAATATCGTGAGTTTTTTGATGAAATGGTTGACCATTTTGTGACAGATATTGAAGGCCAAATGAACAACGGCTCAGATTTTTATTCTGCATTTCATATTACAGCCGGGAAGTTTTCGGGAAAAACTTTCGACAAACGAAAAAATGTGGAATATTTTGGTTTGAAAGCCTTTGAAATGGAAAGTATTTATGATTACGAAAAATCTTATAGCTCGGCATTTTGGAAACAGGTGCTTCTTCAATTTTATACTTTTAGGATCTTGTTTTGGGCAGTTTTCGTATTTTTTTTGATTCAAAACCCTCTACTTTTTAAACCGTATTTTATAGTTTTGTTAATACTTATGCTTGGAATTTATGCCTTGCTTTATATAGCAACACCTCCGAAACTTACTATAAAAAATATTTTTAATAAGAAAAATTCAAATATAGATGACCGTAAGAAACTACTAAAGAGTAATATGAAAATTCACGCAATATTTTTGCGGAATAATGCCCTTTATGCCTTAATTCTAAATTCATTTAATATTATAAACATGATAAGAACAGAGAAGGACATGGGAATTTTCAATTTTATTTTTATGATTGTGATTTATCTTGCTTTAGTAAGTAACCTGGAAGTAATTTTACGTTTTAGGCCACTAAAACTCAAAATACAATGGCCTTAAATAATCTCACCTCTTAAAAAAAATATAATCCGTTACCGGTGGTTCGCCTCCAAGCCTTCTGATTTCTGAAAGCACTTGTCCCCGGTGATGAGTTGCATGGTTCACCATATGGAAAAGGATATCTCCTACCTTACTAATCATCGGGATTCCTTTGGAAGTTTTATAGCTAATCTTTTCATTCAAATCACATTTTTGAATATAATTCTGGCTATTCAGGTGGTTTTCTTCTATCAGTTTACTCATATTTACAGGTTCAATAATATCCCAAACGCTCAAAACAGGCACTGTACACTCTAGACGGTTGTTCCAGATGTGATGTGCGTCAATTATATGACTGAATATCCTGGAATTATAACCGTTAAGTAAATGAGGGTTCTCAAGGAAAAGATCAGTCAACTTTTGATTTTGAACGCGTGTGTATTCAAATTTATCATTAAAAAAATCTTTCATAATTATAGCCTGTTAGTTTTTTACAAAACTAAAAATTGTAAAGAAAAATTTCAATTTTACATATCTGGCAGAGGGTTATAGATTTTTACCAAAAGGTATATTTGCAAAAATCAGATTTCCAAATTCAGAATTTATTCCAAATAATGGAAAAGACATTATTGGGCGGTATCATTTTTATATACTTAAATAACTAATTATCAATATTTTATTTTCAAAGATTTTATTTCGTCTTTTTGGCATAAGTATTGGATTGACCTATCAGCAATGAGAATATTATGTCGGGAAGTTAGTGTTTGATATCGACCTCCGGCTAAGTTCAATAAATAATTTACAAAAATGCGGATAGGTATTGAAGCTCAAAGGATTTTTCGGCCACACAAACATGGCATGGATGTGGTGGCTTTGGAGCTGGTAAAAGCCATTCAGAATATTGATACAGAAAATCAATATTTTATTTTCATAAAAAAAGATGAAGACAGCGGCTGCCTTAAATCTACTCCAAACGTAAAAGTGATTGAAACCTCATCGTATCCTTATATTATTTGGGAACAAATAATTCTTCCCATTTATGCCTGGTACTACAAAATTGATTTGTTGCATTGCACTTCTAATACAGCTCCGTTTTTTTGCCCTTGTCCGATAATTCTCACGCTTCATGATGTGATTTTTATGGAAAAAAGAAAAGGAAAAAATACCATGAGCTGGTATCAAAAGTTTGGCAATTTATACCGAAAATGGCTTGTTCCGGCAATCATCAGAAGCACGACCAAAGTGATTACTATTTCACATCAGGAAAAGGAGAATATTTTAAGCTTGACAAAAATTGAAAATTCAAAACTGGAGGTTATCCACAATGGCGTAAGTAGAAATTTTGGACAAAAGATACCCGAAGCACTGGCTTTTGAAATATCCGAAAAGTTTTTACTTAGCGATGAGTTTGCCTTGTTTTTAGGTAATGTAGAACCCAGAAAAAACACTCCCAATCTATTAAAAGCATTTGTTGCTTTTGCACAAAATCACCCGGATTTTCAGTTGGTAATAACGGGCGTAAACCGAAAGTTTATCGTCGATCATATGCCGCCAAACACCTCAAATATTCTGAAACGACAAATCATTACACCGGGCTTTGTAAGTCAGGACGAGCTGACATTCCTTTATAGCTATGCAAAGGTATTCCTGTTTCCCTCTCTTCGTGAGGGATTCGGGTTACCTATTTTAGAAGCCATGAGCCAGGGTACACCGGTAATCACCTCCAACACTTCGAGTATGCCCGAGGTTGCGGGAGAAGCGGCCATTTTAATTGACCCCAATAATCCAGATCAAATCACTTCTTCCATGGAAAATCTGATGAATAATAACGCACTGAGACAGGACCTCAGGTTAAAAGGACTTGAAAGAGTCGGGCATTTTAGTTGGGAAAATACCGCAAAGAAATATTTGGAACAATATTATTCAATAATGTCATTAAATCCTCATCAAGAGGTGCTTTTGCAGTCAGCATAATTTTAAAAAATTAAAGTCTTATGAATACATTTTTAGAAATATCATTTTGGTTTATAATCTTTTTGGTTTTTTACACTTATATCGGCTACGGAATTGTGGTTTGGGTTTTGGTAAAAATCAAGAATCTATTTAAAAAACCGGGACCTAAATACATTGAAAACGCCTATGAACCCAAGGTCACGCTTGTAATTCCGGCTTATAATGAGATGACTTGTATTGAAGAAAAACTACGTAATACTTATGCGATTGATTATCCTCAGGACAAACTCGAGGTGTTATTTGTGACAGAAGGTTCTACCGACGGCACTACCGAATGGCTTGAGAGTAAAAGAGGCGAATATCCCAACTTGCGTCTGCTTAGCGGTAACGTAAGAAGAGGAAAAATAGAAGCGATGAATATTGCTGTTAAAACGGTGACAACGCCGGTAGTAATCTTTTCTGATGCCAAAACACACCTCAACAAATTGGTTATCAGGAATATCGTAAGGCATTTTATTGACAAAAAAGTAGGAGCCGTGGCTGGCGAAAAGCGTGTAATGATGGATGCCTCTGAAGCAGCAGCTGGTGCAGGAGAGGGGCTTTACTGGAAATACGAATCTTTCCTGAAAAAACTTGATACCGAACTTCACACGGTAGTAGGAGCAGCCGGAGAATTGTTTGCTGTACGTACCGAACTTTTTGGAGAAGTAGAAAAAGACACATTGCTTGATGATTTTATAATTTCACTGCGTATAGCTGCCGATGGTTTCAGAGTTGTATATGAACCCGATGCCTTCGCTTCTGAGCGTCCTTCTTTCTCAATAGCCGACGAGATGAAACGCAAAGTGAGAATCGCTGCCGGAGGATTTCAGGCGATGGCCAGATTAATGCCTCTGCTTAATATTTTCAAATACGGATGGCTCTCCTTCCAGTATGTATCGCATAGGGCGATGCGTTGGGCAGTGACACCTTTTTGTCTGCCATTGTTAGTTGTAATCAACAGCCTTTTGATAAATCAAAATACATTTCTCGATAACCGAATCTATCAATTATTACTCGCGGGGCAATTTCTGTTTTATGCCCTTTCAGTCTTAGGATACTATCTTGAAAGCCGTAAAATCAGAGTAAAGCTGCTATTTGTTCCATTTTATTTCAGCTTCATGAATTACTGTGCCATTAAGGGATATTTCAGATACAGGAATGGCATTGGTTCGGGAATTTGGGAAAAAGTAAATAGAGCCGCTTAAATTTTACAAAATCATGACAGACTTTGGAATGCCGGTTTGGGTTAAAAACCTTTTAAAAAAACCTCTGAATATTGCCGATTATAGTTCTGAAGAAATTCAGGAATTAAAACAAAAATTATCACGATTCAGAGTTGAAAATCCTTTGGTGAGTATGGTGATTCCGGCATGGAATGAAGAATTCGGTATTCTACACACCCTTTGGTCACTTGCGAATTCCGATTTAAAATATCCTACCGAATTAATCATTGTTGACAATAATTCAACCGATGGCACATCTAATCTGTTGCATGATTTGGGCATAAAGACTGTTTCAGAAACCAAGCAAGGTGTTGGCCATGCCCGTACCACAGGTCTTGCCGTAGCCCAGGGAAAATATGTTTTAACCGGTGATAGTGATACTTTGTATCCTCCTCATTGGATTAATTTGGTGATTGACGCATTTCAGTCTTCTGATGTTAAACCAGTTTATTGTGTTCACAGCACCTATTCATTTATTCCCGAAAATCCGGGCCAAAGGTGGATGTATGGGATTTATGAGTTGCTGAGTAGTTTTATTTCAAAAAGAAAAGAAAAAAACGAACCATATCTCAATGTATATGGCTTTTACATGGGTTTTGAAGCTCAAAAAGGCAGGGATGTAAATGGTTACGACATTGAAGTACAGCGAACTTTCAGAGGAACGGTGGGTCAGCTGGAAACCAATGCTACTGAAGATGGTATGATGGCTCTAAGGCTCATGCAGGCGGGAGGAAAAATAAAAGCGGTACATGACAGCAAAGCGAAGGTCTGGACCAGCGATCGCCGAATTCAATTAGATGGTGGTATAGTAAATGCGTTCAAAATCAGATTTAAGAAATATCTTTCCAGATAATGAGTATTGTTTCAATAATAAAATCAAATCCCGGCATCAAGCGATTTGTACATTGGTGCTTGATTCCGAGTCACCAGGCCAGGCCGAGAGTTTGGGTCAAGTGGTTTGTCAATCCATTTTTCCATAAAAGAGGGAAAGGTACTCTGATTTGCAGAAGAACCCGGGTGGATGTTTTGCCTTTTCAGCCTTTTGAAATGGGAGACTATTCTACTATTGAAGACTTTGCAACTATAAACAATGGTGTAGGCCCGGTTAGAATCGGCAAACATACCCGAATCGGTATCGGAAATGTAGTCATAGGACCGGTAACAATTGGTGACAATGTGATTTTTGCACAAAATATTGTAATGAGCGGGCTCAATCATAACTATAAAGATCCTAACACTCCTATCTATTTGCAGGGTGAAACCGTATCTGAAATCACAGTGGAAGATGACTGTTGGATTGGTGCCAATGTGGTAGTCACAGCCGGAGTAAAAATTGGAAAACATTCAGTGGTGGCGGCCGGAGCCGTTGTAACAAAAAGTATTCCTCCTTATAGTGTAGCCGTGGGCAATCCCGCCAGAGTTATCAAGCAATACGATGCCCAATCCGGTGAATGGATAAGCTTAAAATCAAACTGATTTTTTCTCAGAATAGGTATTAAAAGCCAGATTCCAGAACAATTCCAGTCGGTTTTCCCAACTATTTTCCTGTGAGGCAAGATATCTCCCTTCGAGTTTTTCGTCTTTTGCTGAAATAGCCTCAGGGATAGCTTTCAAAAAATCTTCATGTGTGGCTGCCAGTTTGATATGTTTTCCAAACTGATTAATGTCTTCCGAAAAATCGGTTGATACTACTGACCTTCCAGCAGCCAGGTATTCGTTTATTTTCAAAGGATATATACCACCTGTCAGATTATTTTTTCTGAAAGGAATTATAGCACAATCAAAATATTTTAGATATGAAGGCAGTTCTTCGATTCTTTTGGGACCTGTAAACCTGATATTGGGATACTGATCAAGATTGATTTTGGTAAATTCTTTATCCTTCCTTGGACCTACCATTACCACGGTTTTATCCTTGTTTTCTTCAAGAATTTTTACAAGCAATTCATAATCAATTCTTTGGCATAGTGCCCCTGTATAACCGATTATTGGGGTTTTAATATCTTCCAGTTCCCTGGGTTTTGCAAGACTTTCATTGACCGCAGTTCTGAATAACTTTACATCACCGCCATTGGGGAAATAATTTATAAACCGCTCGTTTCGCTCTCCGATTTTCCGGCACAACTGTTTTGAAGTGGCCATTACAAGGTCATAATTTTTGATGCAAATATTTTCCTTTCTTAGACCATGCCCAGGCACTTCTTCAATGGCGTCGCGACTATGGTACACGCTCAATGTGGGATCAAGGTAACGGTTGACTTCAGAAAGATACAGAGGATTGAATGAGTTAATAAGAATATAATCTTTTATGCCATTTTTTTTACAAATTTTCTTAATTATACCTGCCAGGATGCGATTATTAATATCACTGGTCCATTCATATAAACTGCCCTCAGCCATAGAGTAATTCGGGATTACTGCTTTGGGAGTAACAGCTGTAAATTTTTCAGGATAACCGGTTACTTTCCGCATGAAATTTTTACCCCAAAGCAGTGCTTTCATTCTACTTTTCACGGTTTCACTTTTCCTTTCTCTCCAGACATCTGCTAAGGAATAAGGAAAATCAATATAGTAAACTTCATTTTCACGGCTTAATACCTTCGCCAAAGAAAGCGATGCTGACGATACATCACCATCCCAACGTGACATGCTGGTGATAAAAACCGGAAGTTTTCTGAATATATTTTGATCAATCATGATTAAAAAGGCAAATCTTTACGCGTTGCACGAGGTTTGTTTTTGTGGTTTTTTCCAGACTTAAAACCCCAGATAATCGCAAATATGATAAAAGGAAAAATAACACTCCAGGGCATATTAACTATGATTTTGGTTGGAATCGCCATGAGGCGTATGAATAAATTGTTTTCGGGCCTTTCCTATTTGAGTTAGTGATTTCAGAATGCCTAAAATCGCACCGGGAATCTCCAGAAATGCCTGCAAAAGGTTTCTGTTATACCAGTTTCGGGGAATTCCTATCAGCAAACTAAACATAAGCAAAAAACACAAAACCAGATTTATAAGAAGCAGGTTTTTGCTTATGAAAAAACTAATAAAGATTAATGCCAAAACTGCCACCACCAAAAGCACTCTGGGAAGCAGATAAGTCTGAAAAACTTTATTAAAAAAAGCCACATTTCCTTTAAAGAGCTGTACCCAGCTTTCGAGGAAATATTTCTGAAAAAATTCTACTTGGGTTGCCAGCCATCGGCTTCTTTGTTTTGAGAATACGTCACTTTGGGCTACTTTTTCATCCAAAACATGTGAATCATCGAGGAAAGCAATAGGAATTCTTTTTCTGACGATTCTAAACTCCAGCTCTTTATCTTCACCGGATGTATCACCGATATTCTGCATGATTTCGTTGAACAGTTTCCAGTCGAATGCCATGCCGCTTCCAATCAAAGCCGATGGCAATCCTAAAGCCACATGTCCGCGTCTGAAGATATGATTGTTTATCTCCTCGGTACATGCATCCAGCAAGGCAAACGGGGTATTGATGTTTTTTGCAATTCTATGGCCTTGAACGACCTTATAACCAGACGCATAGGCATTATTGAGTTCTTTCAAAAATCCGGGCTCCATATGGTTATCAGCATCAAGAATAAGCACGAGATCCACTGGGACATCCTGGGTAAGTTCAAGGGCATTATGCAGAGCCTTTCCTTTGGTACTCTTTTCAAAATGTACCTCTATCACTTTAATCGGGAGTGATTTCAACGTGGCCAATGTTGAGTCAGAAAACTGGTCGGCAATTACCACCATTTCATATTTTTCTTTGGGATAATCTTGCAACAAAGCATTTTGGGCAGTATCAATTATTACCTTATCTTCTTTGTAACCCGGAATAAATATTCTGATTTTGTGAAAAGTATCCGCTTTGGTAAATTTTTTCCTTGATCCAATATGTCCTGCCAAAGAAAATATCAGCAAATAAAAAACCTGAATGGCTGCATAGCAGGTTAGAATAGTAATAATTATCAGAAACATGTTGTAAGCCATTTTAGTCGATTTTTAATTGTCTCAGAAAATTTGATGAATGTATGGAAGGTTCTTTATTTGCCGAATGAGTTAAATTCCACTTTAAGGCATTGAAAATAGCTTTTGAGTGTCCCCATTCTTTTTTAAGAGCATGTTTGAGCATATGGACTGGTGTGGAAACCAGAGTAAAAAATCCTGCTGCCATCAGAAATTGTAAAATCGGGTAGTTCCGTCTGATGTACAAAAGGCGGTTTCGGAAAAGATAATAAGATTTAAAAGCCGAGTTTTTTCCTGTCGATACCGATTCTTTATGAAAAATAGAAGCTGTACCTACATAATGCACCTCCAAACCAGCCTTTTTAAATCTGTAAGCCCAATCCAGTTCCTCGTAATACAAAAAGAATATTTCGCTCATTTGGCCTACTTTTTCCAGGTCTGACCTTCGCATCATCATGGCGGCACCATTGGGTAAGTCAGTCCTACGACAATCGTCAAATGTTCCATCATCTTTTTTCAAATAACCGATATCATAGCTTCGGCTGGTCAGCGGGCTAAGACCCACCGCACCGGCATATTGAATAGTATCCGGCATGAAGTGATATTTGATTTTGGGGCAGGCAATTCCACATTCAGGGTGGTTTTCAAGATATTCAACTAATGTACCCATAAGATCCGGCGTAAACTCGGTGTCGTTGTTGGCCAAAAATATGTATTCTCCTTTTGCAAAAGCCAAACCCAGGTTATTCCCTCCCGCAAAACCAAGATTCTTAGGAGATGAAATGTGTATTATTAATGGAAAATCTTTCTTCAGATGTTCAGAAGTAAGTTTGGGAGATGCATTATCAACCACAATAATCTCAAAATTGTCATAATTCTGAGTATTTAAGGATGTCAGCATCTCTGCCGTAACTTTTGGAGTGTCATAATTGACAGTAATTATCGAAACCAAAGGTTTTTTCATGACTGAATCAGTTTTGATTGTGGTGTGTCCCATTTTCTACTTATAAAAACCAAAGTCCAGGATATAAATACAATAACGGATGAAGGCAGAGCATTCATTACTTCATTTCCATAGCTTGCGAAAAGACTTCCAAACGACCCTGCACATAGAGCAATCACCTGGTTTCTTAAGACGGGATCTCGTGTGTACCAGGCTATACCAGAGCCTTTTGCAATTATAAACATCATGATTCCAAACCATAGTATAAAGCCAATGATGCCGTACATTACCCAGATTTTTACATACAAGCTATCAGGTGGTATTTTCGCAGTGGGTATATGTTTGTTATACGTGGTTCCCCATTGACCGATTGTCCCTACACCAGTACCAAAAGGCTTACTGGCCAGCATATCTTTTAATATTCTCTGATTGATGAGCCTCACTTGCAATGATGCATCGTTGGGGTCGAGAGAGGTTCGCATTCTACGAATTTGGTCATTTCCCTGACCGATGTAGGTGAATTTTAGCATTCCGAAAAACCCCACGCCAACCAACAATCCCATAACAAGAAGTTTGGTTTGTCTAATTAAGATTAAAAACAATAAACCACCACCTAACAAGGCTCCCATAGCTCCTCTTGTCCCGGAAATTAGCATACCATAGAAAATAAATGCTGTTGCGACCCAATAAAATAGTTTCCTTCGGAAAGAATATGGACCTGTAGCCAACACGCCACTAATTACTGCAATATGAGCCTGTGAGGCACCAAACTGAGCTGCTTCATTATAAAATGAAAACACCCTGAGTTTACCAAATAAAATGTGGGTCTTTCTTGCACCGGCCTCAAGCCAACGATTTTCGGCAGCATCCACACCAAAATAGAGCTGTTTTATACCATATAGAGCTCCAATCAGTGAGATAATGATAATGATATTTAAAAATAAAGTCATATCTGACTTCTTTTTCATAATCAAAATAGTGAGTGGAGTCATCAGAAACCAATAGAGAGCTGCCGACCGCATTTCCTGAAACCATCCCTGAATACTTGGTCTCGATGGATTAGCAATTTGAAGCACAGTAAGACCCATCCAGAATACAGCCAACCAAACCAAATTATTATTGAGGTGTCTTAATCTGAATTTGTGAGTTCTGAAAAAGAAAATTGCCAGCCATGTAATAACCATCAGCCCATCAACTAAAAGACCGACTTGTAGTCCGGGTATGTGTTTCCCTATCGTAGGCATAAAAAAACCATAGAGCAATACGCTTATAAAACCAACTTTAGGATTGTAAAATACCCAGATAATATATGCTATTGCAAAAGGAAGGACAATAATTGCGGCTCCTGCAGCCACTCCGCCATTTGCCAGAAAATATCCGAACATTATGGTAGCAGCAATCACCATCAATATGACAATTGATTTTTGATAAATGTTTATTTCACTATTTGAGGATGACGCAATCATCTCGAAATGGCCAGTTTTATTTTAACCTTTTCCAATATTTCCTGAAAATTTTGGCCAACTAAAGGCATTATTTTTTCATCATTCAAAACTCCTGCTTTTTTGATAAATAAAATACCCAGAAAACATCCTGTTGCTGCATTGATTACAGAAGCAAATGCAACCCAACGCAAGTCTCCTGAAAAATATAAGGCGGCTATATCTGCCACAATATTTACAAGTGCCATCATGGCAACTTTCAGGAAGTTTAATCCAGGTTTTTGAATAGCATCCAAAACAATTCCTGTGATACGGTTTAGTGGCAGAAACGCTCCAAAAAATACAAATACTCTGAAAATGTCTGCCGAACTGGCATATTTTTCACCTCCAATAATTAAAACAAGAGTAGGTGCCAAAATAAATGCCAGAATCAGCCCGGGGATATACAAAATATAGGCCCAGGTTAAATAACTAATAAATGCATTGTTAAATCTATGTTTTTCGCGGGCATTATGATATGCTGCCAATTGTGGAAATGCCGTGGTGCTTAAGGTTCGCAATGGTATTTCAAACAATTCGGTGAGTTTTTGAGGAATCGCATAAAGGGCCACAAAAGTTGGTCCCAGAAATGACCCAATCAAAAATGTATCAGCACTTTTGAGAATATTGGTCGTTCCTAATGTTGCTAAAGTATATTTAATTAGATTCACCAGACCCTTAACTTCTTCTTTAGTTTTTTTAAAAATATTTGCAGGGTTGGTTTTTTTACTAATTAAAACATACAAAAGAAGGATAAAATTTACTCCCACATGTACCGTGGCCAGCCATTGCAATGAATTAAAACCCAAAAAAGCAAATGAGGCAACTATCAGTGGATTAATACTTTGTAATATTCGTAATAATAACAAAAAAATGAGATTCTGATCGGCAACTGCCTCAGCTTCTGCAATGTGAAGAGGTAGGGTAATTATTCCTAAAACAGAATACCAAACGCAAAATACCTTAAAACCGGAATCAGCAGAACCAAAAGGCAAAAAATAAGTTACTACCAACGCAATTCCGGAAATCAACACAACAATACTTCCTAACCAATAAGCACTACCGATTACCCGGTTCCTTTTTTCGGAGTCTTTTTCTGAAACCTTCATAACCAGGGCTGATTGTAAACCTCCCGACTTAACCATTTCAAATAGCACAACTGAAGTCATATAGATCAAATATTCTCCTAAAATTTTAGGATCTAATATTCTCACCAACCACATAAACGACACCATGCCAAGAGCCGCTGGCAATACTTGCCCTGATAATGCAAGAATCTGATTTTTTACAACTTTTGATGACATGATTATCGCACGTTTATTTAATTTTCCGACGTTGACCAAATTGGAATTTCACAATTTGTTTTAATATCCTTCTGAAATAATTCCTGTTTTTAGGTACTTCGCCAATGTACTCCTCCGCAAAATCGGTTTCAACTCCATTGAGTAAAAGCCAAGGTTTTGTGCCTGTAGTATTTCTGAAGATTGCCAACATTTCTTTGTCAATCCGTGTCCAGACTCTGTTGGCCCTTGCTAAAAGAATTGTAAGATCCAAAACAGGGAATGTACCAGGTTTAATGATTAAGCTATCAAATGATGGTAATTCATAAATAATGACCTGAGCGGAATTATTACTTTCTAGATCCTTAGAATTCATGGGTTCCCATTGGATTATTTCGATTTCGTATCTAAGTTTTTCAAGCTCATATTTTATTATTTCTGCAATTGTTGATTTTCCTTCTCCTCTTTCAGTACTTGCCAGACCTATTTTTATTACTTTATTGTCTGAAAACTCAATTTTTGAAAGCAATTGCTGTACTAATCTTAATTTTGACATTTTCATAAATCTCGGGCTTTCACTGGTCAAAGGGAAAAGCCCCAAAAATGGTATATCGATTAATTTTGCTGCCCTTTGTGGCTCCAGTAAGGTTTTGTTAATGAGTGCATTAACAAGAATAAATGCCAGAACCATTACAAACCCCACCACAAAAGACAAAGCAACCTGAAGCATTCTCTTTGACCTGTTGGCCTGAACAGGTAAATACGGCGGATCCACCACATTAAGTTTTGTGGTGAGTTCCGCATTTTGCTGATTAAGTCTCGCCATGCTCAATCCATGCAAAAGTTCGAGATAAGCCTCTTCCGATACTTCAATTTGCCTTTCAATTTTTTTGAGCATAGCTCCTAGCGGAGCATATCTTTTATATTCCTGATCAAATTCTTTCTTCCTTTCATCCATTACAGCCAGGCGAGCTTTGCTTTGTTCAAAGGTCAGCGTGGTTTTCAGCCATTCATCCAAAATGTCTTTCGTTGGAATACCTTCTACTGTATTGGTTTCCTTGTAAAGGCTTTCCAAAGATTTTTTCAGATTTTTTTCTTTGTCAGCGACTTGTGCCTTATAGTTTTCCAAGTCATGTTTCTGTGATTCTGTCGCATTACTTCCGGCTAGCTGAAGGGTAGTAATCTGGGTATATAATTTCGATAGTTCCTTTCTTTCTTCAAGTATTTGGGTATTGTAAATATTTTGATAAACCCGATTCTTGATACTGCTATTTACTTTTTTCAATGAAACATCAGATGCATGTTTATCCATTTCCAATGAATGATTCAGAGCATATAAATCCTCTTTTTCACCTGCGATGGCCTTTGTTTGTTCGTAATAGTTGATGATATCGTACTGTTTGTTAAACTGTAGAAACAACCTTTCAGAAGAATCAAGTTTTGCGAAAGCCTTTTCGGTTTCTTCTTCAAAATACTTTACAACAGACTCCGTTTGGCCCTCTTTTAACAGCCTGTGTTTTCGCATAAAGGAATGTTCCAGAAGCTCCAATGTTCTTTTACAAATTCCCGGATCATTGGTTTCATAACTTATTTTTATCAAGTCACTATTCGAAATCCTATTAGCTTTGATGGTATTGAGTGCTTTAAGAGAATAGTAAGGATTTGTTGAATTGATGATTTCAATTATCAGATTGTCATCTGATGAATTCATCATTTTCAATATATTCTCCTTTGTTTTCTCTACGGTAGCACCTTTAAGTTTTTTCTTAGTTTTTTCGTCAATCAAATTATTCAAATCACCCAGTGCTTCATATCCAATTTCTTCCGAATTAGATTTTGTTTTTTGTAAATGTTCGGCCAATAGGCTAATACTTACATCTTCTTTAGTCTCACGTGAGTCAATCAGAGAAATAAGGTTGTCAAAAGCATTGCTGGTAGAATAAAAATCAGCCTTGTTGGTTCCATTCAGACTATATCCTGAAGCGATTCCGGTATAAATTATTGATTCTGAAGAATAAACCTTTTTTTCATTTCTGGTAAAAAAATATACCGAAGCCGCCAGAATGACAGGAATAGAAATCAGCCATATTAAATTTCGAAATAATAATTTTATGAAATGTAAAAAGCTCATTTTAAGGTATTTAATAATTCATAAAAATCAACCCCTGTGATTGCCTTTAACTGGAGCAAGCTCTGCTGATATCTGTTGAGATTGGTTTCATAATCGCTTTGTGCTTTGATACTGATTTCCTGAATCCGGGAAATCTGATCTAAAGTGAGTTGACCATTCAGAAATTCTTTTTCAGCCATGGTATAGTTTATTTCTGCAGAGTTTTTATTGAGGCTGCTGTTTTGCATCAGCTTATAATATAGCTTCAGTTCCATGTAGTAATCTATCACTTGCTGTTTCACCAGAAGTTTGGTCTTATCGATTTCCGACTCCGCCATTTTTATTTGGGCATTTCCGGCTCTAATGGTATGTTTTCTGTTTAAAACCTGATTCAATGGTAGCTGCAATCCTATTCCAATGTTATAAAAACCCGTTTGGGTGTTGGTTATCAGGCTTCCCTGGTCTTCGATTTGTGCACTATTTACAGCAGCATAGTTGGTGCCATACATATAGCTCGACCTTAGTGAAAGTGAACTATAAATTGAATTTCTGGCGATGACAGCATTGGAACTCACAAAATCACGTGATGACCTTATTCTGTTTACTTCTGGAGAAATGGCTTGAGCAGAATCTATCAGGGCATCCAGCAATAAATCCGAATTGAAAGCATTATCAATCAGGAGTGTAAGATTTTTCTCCTGAGCAGTAGCTTGAAATCCGGCAGTTGCCAGCAATAATACCATGTATATCTTTCTAATTTTCATACTCTGATTTTTTAAAGGACTTATCGGTGAAATCATTTCAATCCTAAAAGAAAATACTTTTTCACAATCCTTTTTCCAAATAAGGTACTATCCAATATTGTGCCATATTTAGGGCTTTGAAAACACAATCAATTGCCTAGAATGTTAATTTTCAAACAATTAAAACTTTCAATTGTACTTAACCAAGATTTGTAGCCACTTAATAAATTTTTTTTATATTCTGGTTTTGGGACGCCATTCCAAAAATTGGAAAATTGGAAAATATTTAAAAAAAAGATTTTTTTTAAGATTTATTTTTCAAAAAAAGATAGTTCTGGTGATACTACGTATTATTGAAGAGGAGGGTCTTTTTTGAATTTTATTATTTGCTAAATAAAAAAGGGAGGCTATTAATGGCTAAAAGCCATAGCAATTTTAAAAACGGAACATATTTTGATGTAATTTTGTAAAAAAATAAATAAGAACAGAATGGCTTCAAATAAAGAGCCCCATTGCTCCTTTTGTGGAAGAAAGAAAAATGAAGTTGAGATATTGCTTTCAGGTACCGACGGCCATATATGCAACAATTGTATAGAACAAGGATTTGACTTAATACAACAAGAGCTTGGCGTTTCCAATTTTAAACCTGGGAAAAAGAAGAAAAGTGCAGCACCCAAATTTGATATAAAACCACCCATTGAATTAAAGAATTATCTTGACAAATATATTATTGGTCAAAATGAAGCCAAAAAAGTTCTTTCGGTAGCGGTATATAATCATTACAAAAGGTTGTCTCAGCCAAAAGGAGAGGAAGATGTAAATATCGAAAAATCAAATATTATAATGGTGGGTGAGACTGGTACCGGTAAGACTTACCTTGCCCGTACCATAGCTCGTATGCTTCAGGTGCCTTTTGCAATTGCCGATGCAACTGTGCTTACTGAAGCCGGTTATGTGGGTGAAGACGTTGAGAGCATTTTGAGCCGTTTACTCCAGGCTGCAGATTTTAATCCGGAACTTGCCGAAAGAGGGATAGTATATATTGATGAAATCGACAAAATCGCACGTAAATCAGATAATCCATCTATTACACGAGATGTAAGTGGAGAGGGAGTTCAACAAGGATTATTAAAACTCTTAGAAGGCTCTATCGTAGGTGTTCCGCCACAGGGAGGTAGAAAACATCCGGATCAACAGCTGGTACAGATTAATACCGAGAATATACTTTTTATTTGTGGAGGTGCTTTTGACGGAATTGCCCGTCATATTGCCAAACGTATCAATAAAGCTCCGATTGGTTTTAAAGTAGATGTAAACTCAATTGATTTCAATAACGAAGACAGTTTGTTGCGATTTGTTACACAACAAGACCTTAAGTCATTTGGTTTGATTCCTGAACTAATCGGAAGGCTTCCACTATTAACCTACTTGAATCCTTTGGATAAATCAACCCTAAGGAAAATCTTAACTGAGCCTCAAAATGCTTTGGTTAAGCAGTATAAAAAACTGTTTGACATGGAAAGCATCAAGCTCATTTTTGAAGAAGACGCCCTGGATTATATTGTTGACCAAGCCATTGTTTTCAATTTAGGAGCCCGTGGTTTACGGTCAATTTGCGAAGCCATTCTTACTGATGCCATGTTTGAGTTACCATCTGATAAATCAATCAAAACATTTGTGGTTTCTAAAGAATACGCTCAAACCAAATTTGAGCATTCGACTTTTTATGAAGTAAAATTGGTGGCTTGATCAATTATAATCCTAATCTTTCTTTTGAGTTATATGAATAAAAATTTTAAACCTTTATTGATATCTTTCTTTTTTTGGTTTTTATTAGATTTCATATTACAACTTAACATTCATAGATCTTTTACTCTCATTGATGACCACACCATCATTGCTGCATTGGATTATTTTGATAGTCAGGGCACTTTTAATTATTTCAAAGAAATCATTAATGACTCAGGCAGATTCCGGCCATTATTAGGTATTCACAGGATATTTTATGCTAAACTTTTTGGCACAAATATTCAGTTAATCGGATACTATTATCTTGTTCTTGCAGGTATAACCACATTTACACTATATAGTTATTTTAAATTATTAGGATTAAAGATAATTGAGGCCACGGTGATCACATTATTGATAATGTTTGGAATGCAAGGGATAATTTGGTGGTCGTTTGATTCTGCAGAATATAATGGAATGTTATTTTTCTCAATAGTATTGTTTTCAGGCCATAAATGCTTTGAAAGCAGGCGTTTGATTTGGTTGCCTGTTTTTTGGATCTCTATTATTTTGATGAGTATTTCAAAGGAGAGCTTCATTTTTGTTTTACCTTTTTTAATGATTTTGTTTAGAAAGAATAAAATTGCTTTTGGGGGCATATTTTTAATTTTCCTAATTGAATTAATTTATTTGAAATTTTTCCTTGGAACTACCTACGGCACTGTTGGTGTGGACAATTCCTCATATAGTTTTTATAATTTGTTAAAAGTATTTGTTCAGTACTTGATTCGGGGTTATGGAATTCCGTTTCTTATTTTATCAGGTTATTTAATTTATGATAACCGTAGAAATCTTAATGACTTTTTGTTTGAGAATAAAATTAATATTTTGATCTATATAGTAGGAGTTTTGCCTTTTTTATTGATTTATTCTAAGTCTGGCCTGAATGTCGGCAGATATTTGTATCCATTGCTTATTCCTCAATTTTTGGTCTTTTATTATTTACTAAAACAAGTTTATTCTCAAAGAATTAAAAACCTTTTGTATTTGATAACGATGGTTTTGTTCACGTATCATTCTTTTAAGTTTTTTCAGATTCAAAAAGAATACGCCAATGAAAATATCAGATTAACGAGGTTTTATAGTTTAATCAAAAACAAAACCAGAGAGTCAGAGAAAATACTCCTTTTAGCCAATCCTACAGAAGATTTTGAGAAAGCCGGGGCTTTAATGAGTTATTTTCATTCAAAGTTGATGTTAAATAGAGGAAATGCAAAAATGGACACTGTTCAAATTTCCAGAGTTCCAATAGATAGCCCAATTAACGATTCATTTATGGGGTTTTATAAAAAGTATCTGAAAGAAACTAAAGAGCCCGAAGAAGATTATAAGTATTGGATTGTAATCAATGATGAGGTTTTAAAGACCATTAAAACTAGTAATAAGTTGAAAAAACCTTTTGAAATTTTTTCTGAAGACAACTATTCAATTCTCATTTTTCAAAAATAACAAAAAAGAAAACGGATTTTTTGCCCTGTTTTTAGAGTTAAATAAAAGCCCTTGATTCAATAAAATCAAGGGCTTTTTATATGTCTTCCCCAATTAGGCATATACATTTAAGGCCGATATCGCATCTTTTACTCCCAACATCATCATATTTGAAAGGTGACTGGCCACATTGCTTTCAAAATCTTTCAATATACTCAAATCATATCCCCAAAGTTCTTTGTTTTTTAATACTTTAGAGACAATTTCCTGAGCAGAATATTGGTCCCATAAATCTTTAAAATATGGAGCTGCGTCACAATTAATAGGGTATTCCTGGCCATCATATTCTCCAAAATATTTTCCTTCTGAAGTATGACTCACTTTCATAAACAGTAAATAAGCTGCAAAACATCGTGCAAAATACTGTGGAACGGTTTCAAAAGTTTTATAATAATTTATCAAAAGTGGTATGGCCCTCATTTTCATTTTTGTGGTGTATTGAAGAGTAATACTTATCCATTGGTGCTCAAGATAAGGATTCCTAAACCTGTCCATTACTTCTCTGCCATAACGATGGGTGGTTTTAATATCGAGTTCCATTGGGATAGAGGGTCCCAACTCCGTCAACATCAAAATTGTCAAATACTTTTCCATCATTTCATCATGAAGGGCATCTTTAACCAGTTTAAAACCACTTAAAAATGCCATTCCGCTCAAAAGTGTATGCGTGGCATTGAGCATACGTAGTTTTAATTCACGGTATTTTTCAATATTTGAGCTAATCACAACTCCTTTATCTGCTTTTGCAAAACCAAGAACATCTTCCAGATTATCACCCTCAATAGCCCAAAGCTTGTAAACTTCAGCTTTGAGAATTAATTTGTCTTCATATCCCAATTGAGAATAAAGGTTGGTAAGTTCTTCACTCTGTGGCTTACCGGGCACAATTCTATCAACCAATGAGCTGCAGAACCGCACTTTTGACAAAATCCAATTTTCAAATTCCTGACTCAACTGATTAAATTTCAAATGCTTTAAAACTGCCTCTTTCAATATTTTACCATTATCCACCAATAGTTCAGTTGGAATAATCACAGTTTCTGATTTAACTGTACTAAATCTTCTGTAGAGCCAGGCCGTGAGTTTTCCGGGAAAAGAATCGGGGCATCTGTCAATTATTTCTTCTTCTACATAATTCAGACCCACTTCTGTGGTGTTCGAAATCACCAGGTCGATTACGGGATTTTCAGCGGTTTTCAATACGTCTTCCCAATTGGTTTTTGTACTTAATACCCTGCTTATGCTTTCTATTATTACGTTTTCTTCAATGGTTTTGCCATTTTCAATGCCTCTTACGCAAACCGTATAAAGATTATCCTGATTGGTAAATTCTGAAACATCAGGACCAGTAGTCTTAACTACCACAATCCTACCTTTGTATATTTCACTTTTATTAGCTTTATCAATCAAAAAATCACACAATCCCCGCAGTAGAACCCCGGTTCCAAATTGTAAAACTCGTTCGGGATATTCGGAAATTTTTGAAGATGTTGTTATCGTATTTCTGTTGAGCATTTTGAAAAGAATAATTCCCCAAAATTACCAAAAGACTATGAAAATATTTAGTGTTTTAATACCTATGTTCTGTAAAATTCTGACAATTTTTATTTCATTTTTGTCAAAATCATATCACATCCATTAAACCTTAAATTTTTGAGTATAATAAAATTAACGAAATATTTTTGCTTTGTTATGCAAGCATACTATTTTTGTTAAAAAGGTTGTTAGAATTATGGAATTTCAGGTAAAAACAATGGCCGAAATGGCCGCCAATGGAGAAAGCCCCGACGTGCTTTTCTGGGTGGGTTGTGCAGGTTCTTTTGACGACAGATATAAAAAAGTAACCAGGGCCTTTGTTAAAATTCTGAATCATCTGGACATAAAATTTGCGGTTTTGGGTACAGAAGAATCTTGCACCGGAGATCCTGCACGTAGGGCTGGAAATGAGTTTACCTTTCAAATGCTTGCCCAGCAAAACATCCAGGTTTTGAATGGATACGAAATAAAGAAAATAGTAACAGCCTGTCCGCATTGTTTTAATACTTTGAAAAACGAATATCCTGAACTGGGAGGCAATTACGAAGTGTTGCATCATTCTGAATATCTGCAGGCTTTGGTAAATGAGGGCAAGCTGAAAGTTACAGGTGGAAATTTTAAAGGCCAGAAAATCACGTATCATGATTCCTGTTACCTTGGTCGGGCCAATGAGATTTATGAAGCACCCAGAGACCTGATCAAAGCTCTCGATGCTGAGCTGGTAGAAATGAAACGCTGTAAAACCAACGGCCTTTGTTGTGGTGCCGGCGGAGCTCAGATGTTTAAGGAACCTGAAAAAGGCAAGAAAGATATTAATGTGGAACGCATTGAAGATGCTCTTGAAACCGGAAGCAATACTGTGGCTGTGGCTTGCCCTTTCTGTATGGTGATGATGTCAGATGGTATAAAAAACAAAGAAAAAGAACACGAAGTTAAAGTATTTGATCTGGCAGAGCTTTTGGCGGAAAATTTATAATTTTTTAAAAAATCTCCCAAAAACCTATTACTTTCATATTCAGATATTTCAACCTTATATCGAATATGAAAAACCTAAGCTCTCGCAGAGAATTTCTTCAGAAAACAGCCCTCGCCATCCTGGGAATGGCGGCATTTCCCTCTTTAGCCCGAAAAGTAGCAGCCAGTGACAAATTAAGGGTAGCCCACATTGGGGTAGGAGGTATGGGAAACGCCCACCTCAACTGGTTTGCAGCACTGCCCGAAGTCGATGTAGTGGGTATATGTGATGTGGACAGTGACCACCTTTCAGGTACCGCCAAAAAATATGCGGAAAAATATCCTGATCGCAAACTCGAGCTTTTTAATGATTTCCGAAGGGTACTTGACCGTAAAGATATTGATGCCATTACCGTAGCTACTCCTGACCACTGGCATGCTCAGTTGGCGATTTTGGCCTTCGAGGCAGGGAAAGATGTTTATGGTGAAAAACCGCTTTCTTACAGTGCCCGGGAAGGTCAGCTGATGCTGGCTGCCCAGCAAAAACATAATAAAATATTTCAGTTAGGCACCCAGATACACGCAGGAGAAAATTACCATCGGGTGCAGGAAATTATACAGTCGGGAGTTCTGGGGAAAATCAAAACTGTTAGACTTTGGAAAACAGGACTTCCTCCGGTACTGGGGCCATCAAATTATCAAATGCCACCGGCCAATCTTAATTACGACATGTGGCTCGGGCCGGCTCCCTATCATGAGTATTCTCCCGAAAGAGTGCATTTTACTTATCGCTATTTTCTTGATTATTCCGGGGGCGTATTTCAGGATTTTTGGTGCCATATCGCTGATATTGTCTGGATGTCGATTAACCCGCAAAATCTGAGAAGAATAACGGCCAATGGAGAAAAACCGGAAGGCGTAGCCGATGCTCCCCAAACGATAAATATAGAATATGAATTTGATGACCTCAAAATATTCTGGACTTCGACCCCTCCAGATGTACCCGGAGCGGATTCGAGAGGCATTGGGGCATATTTTGAAGGTGAAAAAGGAACTTTGATTTGTGATTATAGCAGCAAAGAAATAACTATTAATGGCGTCACGATGCTCGATGCACCCGATGTGCCGGTATCAATCATAAGATCGCCCGGGCATCAGCAAAACTTTGTGGACTCGGTTAAGAGCCGGAAACAACCCGAAAGCAACCTGGAATATGCCCGGAAAATGACATTGCCCATGCATTTGGGATTGATTTCTTATCGACTAGGAAAGTCTTTGAAATGGAATCCTGAAACAGAGAGATTTATCAAAAATAAAAAAGCCAACAAGCTTCTTTGGAGGCCGTACCGGGAAGAGTGGAATCTGATAAGGGCAAAATAGTCTTTAATTTAAAAATCTTTGAATGCTATTTTTTTAATTCACCATACGAAATGGTACTTTTTAAATAAATAATATTGAATTTAACATAGCAGGTTGATTTATTGATTTTTTATTAGAATAAGATTAAAAAATGAAAATCAGAAGTGATATAACTTTGTAGTCTAAAATAAACTAAGATGACTACTACTCACGTAAGCCACTCAAAAAAAATAACTGCTGGCACTTTATTAGTGGCATTGGGTATTATTTATGGTGATATTGGTACCAGTCCCCTTTACGTTTTGAAAGCCATTATCGAACATAGACAAATATCCGAAGAACTAGTTTATGGTGGAATTTCTCTTGTATTTTGGACACTCGTTTTCCAAACATCCATAAAATATATCTGGTTAACATTACAAGCTGATAACCAGGGTGAAGGAGGGATTTTTTCACTTTATGCTTTGGTAAAAAGATATGGTAAAGGTTTAGTAATTCCTACTATTTTGGGAGCCACTACACTACTTGCCGATGGCATAATTACTCCACCCATTTCAATTTCTTCTGCAGTTGAAGGTCTCAAAATGGTACCCTTTCTTGATCATCTGCCAACTGTACCTCTTGTAATAATAATTTTATCGGTTTTGTTCTTTTTCCAAAGATTTGGCACCGAGAAAGTAGGTAAGTTTTTTGGGCCCGCTATGGTAATATGGTTTCTGATGTTATTGATTCTTGGCATCAACCAAATCATCCTGCATCCCAATATTTTTAAAGCACTCAGCCCGGTTTACGGATATCACCTTTTAACTCATTATCGTGATGGGTTTTGGATTTTAGGTGCTGTATTTCTTTGTACCACCGGAGCCGAAGCACTTTACAGTGATTTGGGCCATTGTGGAATTGGAAATATCCGTATCACCTGGTTTTTTGTAAAGACCTGTCTGGTAATCAATTATTTGGGTCAGGCAGCATGGTTAATGAACCAAAATGATTTGCATCTCCACGGTCGTAATCCATTTTTTGAAGTTATGCCACATTGGTTTTTATTACCGGGCATTTTTATAGCAACTATGGCAGCAATAATAGCCTCACAAGCTTTGATTACTGGTAGTTTTACCCTAATCAACGAAGCCATGAACTTAAACTTCTGGCCAAGAGTAGGAGTAAGGCAACCCTCTGAAAGTAAAGGTCAGATTTTTATTCCAAGTGTTAATACCATGCTTTGGATAGGCTGTATTATGATAGTTTTGATTTTTAAAAATTCCGCCCGCATGGAAGCCGCATATGGTTTGGCAATCACACTTACGATGTTGGTTACCACCTATTTACTTTCTTTTTTTCTGCATTTCAAACTCAAATGGAACAAGCTCATTGTAGCGGCCTTTGTAACAATATTTTTTTCAATAGAATTGGCCTTTTTTGTTGCGAATATTAAGAAATTTCCTGATGGTGGATTTATCACCCTGATTATTTCGGGAATCTACTTCTTTATAATGTTTTCAGTCTTTTCGGGAAGGAAAATAAGTAATAGGTTTACCAAGTTTGTCGATATTGAAAAATATGAGGATATTTTCTCTGAATTAAGTGAGGATGATAGCATACCCAAGTTTTCAACTCATTTGATTTACATGACCAAGGCCAATTCTCATCATCAGATTGAAGAGAAAATCATGAAATCAATACTGGCCAAAAAACCTAAACGAGCCGATGTTTACTGGTTTTTGCATATCAACCGAACCAATCAACCCTATACACTTGATTATGAGGTGTTTGAATTATTGAATGACAAGATTTTCAAAATCAATATCAACATAGGTTTTAGAGTTATTCCAAAAACGGAGGTTTATTTTAAAAAGATTATTCAGAAATTGGTTGAAAACAGAGAACTAAATCTCCATATCAGGCCCGATGGCAGTACAAAATATAACCCTGAGCCAGACTTTAAGTTTGTCGTAATTGAAAGATTCTTATCGGTAGAAAATGAATTTACCCTGAAAGATGGGGTTATTCTTAATACATTTTTCTTCCTGAAAAGAATAAGTTTGAGCTATGCCAAGTTTTTCGGACTTGAAAAAAGTGATGTTGAGGTCGAGAATATTCCCTTGGTTTATCAGCCAATTGCTGTTCCAGAGCTTAGAAGGATCAATCAGCATGATTAATAAATTTTCTTGCAAAGAATAATTTAAAATTTACATAAAAAAGAAATTAGAATCGGGATTGGTCTGTTGCAGAGAATAACAAAAAATGCTTTCATTTGTAGCTTTTTACCAAGAACCTAAAGAATGAAATCATTTATAAAGAAAATATTTTTACGCAAATCGGTTTTAGATTCTGAAGGTGTTTCAGGTTTCCGGAAAGCTAAAGAAAATCGGGAAGTAATCATCACCGCCAAGCATGCCTTTAAGGATTTCTTTTTGATTACTATCGGAATTTTTTCTGCTTCTTTTGGCTTCAAAGGGTTTCTTCTTACCAATCATTTCATTGATGGCGGAGCTACCGGTATTTCATTATTGATTTCAGCCCTAAGTGGCATTCCACTTTATTGGTTGATTATCGCTGTTAATATTCCTTTTATAATTTTGGGATACAATGTGATGGGTCGCAATTTTGCTATAAAGACCTCATTGGCCATTGCAGGACTTTCATTGGTTCTGGCAACGGTGAGTTTTCCAAATGTTACTGATGATAATCTTCTGGTTGCCATTTTTGGTGGATTTTTTTTGGGTGCCGGAATTGGTTTTGCGGTCAGAGGAGGAGCGGTGATTGATGGTACTGAGGTATTGGCTATTTATTTGAGCAGAAAATTGGGTACCACTATTGGCGATATTATCATAATTATCAATGTGATTATATTTTCTGCAGCAGCCTATTTTTTGGGTGTCGATATCGCCATGTTTTCTATGATCACCTATTTAGCCGCCTCCAAAACGCTCGACTTTTTTGTCGAAGGTATTGAAGAGTACATCGGCGTAACGATAGTATCGGGGCACTGCGAAGCCATAAGAGACATGATAATCAACAAAATGGGCAGGGGTGTAACTGTGTATAGTGGCAAGGGAGGCTATGGAAAACATGGCCCAACCAAAGAAATAGATATAATTTTTACAGTTATCACTCGTCTTGAAATCAATAAATTAAACACAGAACTTGAAAAAATTGAACCTAATGCATTTGTGGTAATGCATAGTGTAAAAGATACCAAAGGAGGGATAATAAAAAAGCGACCCTTACAACATTAAAATTTAAAAATATTAATCAAGAAACGACCTGTATTTTAAAAATGAATCAAAATTTATAAAGATTATGTGGCAATTTTATCATAAAAAGTCAATAAAAAACCCCTTATAATATATTAACTAATTGCCTTATTTTTAATTGTTTGTGTTTTTTTAGTATTGTATCATCTTGATAATTATCATATTTAGCTATGATACGTAAGCAATTTTAATCAAACAAAAGATGCAATTTTTAGAAATATTTTAACAAACTTTGGAAGGTCTAACCTAAACCATTTTTGATTTTTAACTTTAACAAATTTATATGGAAGCATTAATTATTATCATTTTTATCGCCGGTTATGTGGCTATTGTTCTTGAACACAAGCTATCAATTAACAAGTCCGCCTCAGCACTTTTGACCGGGGTTTTAACCTGGGCACTTATCGCACTAAGTTCAACCAATATGGAAAAAACCAATGAGGAGTTGCTCCACCACGTGAGTGACATCGCAAGTATTTTGTTTTTTCTGATGGGTGCCATGACTATTGTGGAGATTGTTGCTACTTATGGAGGCTTTGAAATAATAACCGAAAAAATTAAAACCAGAAAACAATCTACACTTTTGTGGATAATCGCAATTATTGCTTTTTTTATGTCTGCCGTATTAGACAACCTTACTACCACTATAGTAATTGTAGCTTTATTAAGAAAACTTATTGCTGATTCCAAAACCAGATTGTTGTTTGCCGGTATTGTTGTAATAGCTGCAAACGCCGGTGGTGCATGGACACCCATTGGTGACGTAACCACCACCATGCTTTGGATTGGCGGACAAATCACAACCGGAAATATAATGAAGCAGTTGTTTGTGCCATCTATGGTAAGCTTATTGGTACCATTGGCCGTTACTACATTTACTTTAAAAGGTGAATTACCTCCGATAGTTGCAGACAAACATTCGCATGATTCTCCAAGTGCACATTTTGGAAAAGTCATTATTTTCTGGGCCGGTATGCTAGGTTTACTATCTGTTCCTGTATTTAAAACGCTCACCCATTTGCCTCCATTTATGGGTATGATGCTTTCATTAAGCGTGATTTGGATTATTGGTGAGTTTTTGATTAAAGATAAAGACGAGCATACACAAAGGAAATTTAATATACTGAGAGCTCTGGAAAAGATTGACTTACCGAGTGTTTTATTCTTTTTAGGAATTTTACTGGCAGTTTCATCTTTAGAAAATATTGGTGCGTTACATCATGCAGCTGAGTGGCTTGATGCTCATGTTTCTAATCAAACTCTGGTTGTTACGATAATTGGTCTTCTATCATCAATAGTTGATAACGTGCCATTAGTAGCTGCTTCTATGGGTATGTACAGTCTGGAGCAATTTCCTGTTGACCATGAATTCTGGGAACTATTGGCATTCTGTGCAGGTACAGGTGGTAGTATTCTGATCATCGGTTCGGCTGCAGGCGTAGCTGCTATGGGTCTTGAGAAAATTGAGTTTTTCTGGTATATGAAAAAAATCAGTTGGTTAGCACTTATCGGTTATTTTGCCGGAATAGGTGTGTTTTTACTTCAAAAAATGATTTTTGCTTAATTTTTTCTGATAATATTAACCCTCGATCTGCTTTAGGTCGGGGGTTTTTGTTTTTTACACAAAATCACATCTTAAAATCAATTCAAATTTTCGGTTTAAATTGCATTTGATTTTGTTAATTTGTGAGTTTATTGACATTATTCAACCTTTTGATCATTATTTCTATGAAAAACAAAATTTCTATTCTCGCTATTCTCCTTTTGATATCGATTGGAGGATACGCCCAAAAACAATTCAAGGCATTTCTGTTTTCACGTACTGCAGGCTGGCATCATGAGTCTATTCATGAAGGCGTAGAGGCCATAAGAAAACTTGGAGAACGTCATTTTTTTGATGTGGACTGGCAGGAAAATCCGGCCTTTGTAACTGAAAAAAACCTTGAAAACTATCAGGTGATTATTTTTCTAAATACAACTGGTGATGTGTTGAATGCCGAGCAGCAAAAAGCCGTTGAGAAGTTTGTGCAATCAGGCAAAGGTTTTGTCGGAATACATAGTGCATCTGATACCGAATACGACTGGGAATGGTACACCAAAATGATCGGGATGATGTTTAAGATTCACCCCACCAACCAAACCGCCTATCTCAATGTTGTAGATAACAATTTTCCGGGCATGGAGCGGTTTCCAAAACGTTTCCTTTGGACTGATGAATGGTATGAATTTAGAGATCAACTATCTCCCGACTTAAAATTCTTGGTAGCAGTTGATGAAAAAAGCTATAATCCAGTTGTAAAATGGGGGAAAAATGAAGGCAAAGGAATGGGCGTAATGCACCCCATCAGTTGGTACCATCCTTATGACGGAGGAAGAGCATTTTACACAGCTTTAGGGCATATTCCGGCAACTTTTTCTGACCAAACCTTTCTCGATCACATTTATGGAGGAATATATTGGGCTGCCACAGGCAAAGGAATCAATTAAAGCTTTTATTTTTAGCAAAAAAGATGCATTTTTGAACTTTTTAAAAAACTAAATAATTAATAAATGTCTATTTGGAGAAAGAAATCTATCAGACTACTACTTTCTGAGGCGGAGGGCAATGAGAAAAGTCTGAAAAGAACTTTGACCGCCTGGTCTTTGGTTGCTTTGGGGGTTGGGGCTATTATTGGAGCTGGTTTATTTGTAAGGACAGCCGCCGCCGCCGCCAATAGTGCAGGACCATCTGTAACCATTGGATTCATAATAGCTGCAATAGGTTGTGCATTTGCTGGCCTTAGTTATGCCGAATTATCATCATCTATACCGGTCTCGGGGAGTGCTTATACCTATACATACGCCACCATGGGAGAGCTTCTTGCCTGGATCATTGGCTGGGACCTTATGCTGGAATATGCCGTAGGAGCCGCTACCGTAGGTATTGCCTGGAGTGAATATCTCAACAACCTGCTGGTCGAAGTCCTGCACGTCAGTCCGATTCCCTACCAATTTTCACATTCTCCCTTCCAGACATCGGCGGATGGAATTCAGGGAATAATCAATTTGCCGGCATTGTTTATTGTTGCTGCCATTAGTTTGCTTTTGATAAAAGGGATTCAGGAGTCAGCTTTTGTAAATGGAATCATCGTGATTCTCAAAGTAGCTATCGTATTGATGATTATTGTTTTTGGTTGGCAATTTATCAATCCTCTCAACCATGAAGTTTATATTCCTGAAGCCACAAAATATATCGATGATCAGGGAATAAGCCATAATTTTGGAAGTTGGAGAGGCATATTAGGTGCTGCCGGCACGGTATTTTTTGCCTTCATAGGATTTGACGCCGTGAGTACTGCAGCACAAGAAACAATTAACCCTAAAAAAGCCCTTCCGGTTGGGATTTTAGGTAGTTTAGCTGTTACTACGGTTCTTTATATTTTATTTGCTCATGTGCTTACCGGAGTGGCCTCTGTGGAGGATTTCAGAACAGGAGGCAAAGAGGCTTCAGTGGCTTTTGCAATCAATAAATACATGACCGGCTTCTCCTGGTTGGGTGATTTTGTGACTATAGCAATTTTAGCCGGTTTTTCTTCGGTTATTTTGGTGATGCTTTTGGGCCAATCGCGGGTGTTTTATTCTATGGGTAAAGACGGCCTTCTGCCAAAAGTTTTTGCTGAGTTACATCCCAAGTTTCGTACTCCATACAAAGCCAACCTGATTATTATGGTATTAGTAGGGGTATTTGCAGCCTTTATTCCAGGAGATATTGTGGGCGATATGACCAGTATCGGTACTTTGTTTGCCTTTATTCTGGTTTCTGCTTCTGTAATTGTTTTGAGGAAAACAGAGCCTAATCTGATAAGACAATTTAAAACACCATGGGTACCGTTAGTACCTGTCTTAGGAATAATTGTGTGTCTTGCAATGATTTATGGTTTGGGCTGGACCAACTGGCTGAGGCTAATAGCCTGGATGGCCATAGGAATAGTAATTTATTTTACTTATTCCCGAAAACATAGCAATCTCAATAAGGATGAAGAATAGAAAATTTTAGGGACATAGAAATATGTCCCTTTTTTTATGGAGATAGTTGAAATAAATACACTGGACAAAAACCTTCTGACGCAATTTGAAGAAGTTTATACTGATGCTTTTCCTGCCAACGAAAGACAACCTCTACGGGTAATACTCGATCGTATAAACCATAAAAAAGAAACTCTTCTAGCTGCATTTATTGATGTAGAGCTGGTTGCCTTCGCCTTATTGTTTGAACTTCAAAACACTGAATATTATCTATTGGACTATCTGGCAATTAAAAAAGATCATAGAAGTAAAGGCTTAGGTGGAGAAATGTTGAAGAAAGTTTTGGAGTTTTCTTTTGCAAAAAATAAAAGTATTTTGCTTGAAGTTGACCACCCAAATAATTCCGAAAACGAATTGCAGAATACAAACAGGATAAAGTTTTATCAGAAATATGGTGCAAAAATTATTGACAATCTCATTTATGAACTTCCGGATTTGGAAAAAAAGAATAATCCAACTTTTCAGTTTTTAATGATTATTCAAAAGGACAGAACAATAGACAAAATATCGGGAATGGAAATTAAGGTTATACTAGAACAGCTCTATTATCAATTATATGAAGGAATATTTGATGAAGACAAGCTAAAAAAAATGAAAACCGGCCTGCATGAAATCAATCCATTATTTACGATTTAGTTCTAGCGAACCAAAAACCAGGTGCTCCAGGTACGCCTCGAGACTTTTAGGTGTTTTTTCTTTTAGGTCAGTTAACCTTGGCAAATGGTGCATAAAATAGTATTGTAAATGCGAAAGTTCTACCAAAGAACTCGCCAAAGAACGAGGGTATTTGAAATTTGGCTTGTATTCTGAAAAAACTCCGGCTATCATTTCTACCAGCTCTTTATAGGGTTCAAAAAGTTTTTGTTGATTCATGGCTTCCACTTCTTTTGACAAAAATGCTTTGCTTCCTTCGGTAATACATATTTTATATAAACAAGCTTGATCATACCCTCCAAACGACACATCCTGGTTGTCTTCCCATACAAGCAAATCAATGATTTTTTCGATTTTTTTACGGCTATCATTTATTTCTCTGATTGCCATCAAAACTTGAAAGTGGATATATGACCAATAGAGTTCCATGATATATACCAAAATTTTGTGTTTATTTTCAAAATAACGGTAAATGGTAGCCTCTGTTGAATTAATCTCGGTGGCTAATTTTTTAAAAGTAAAATGCTCATAGCCCAGTTCACTTATTAATAAAATGGAGCTTTTTATTATTTTTTTACCTATTTCGCTACCTTGAGGGTCTTTGAGATAGGTATTATTTTCGAGTTTAAGAACAATTTCTAGAGCCATAACATCCTGAATATTTTTGCAAAAATAACAATATAAATAATATTAAAAATAAAAGTTAATATTTTTTTAATGATAGTAATACTATTATAGTTGAAATTATTTTATACATTTGCATCAAAATCTAACTTATGGCACAGGAAAAAAGCATAACAGTAGCAATAAGTCGCTTACTTGACTTAGTCAAAAAAGACAAAAGAGATGTTTACAGTATTTATTTGCTGTCAATATTGGCAGGTATTGTATCCTTATCTCTTCCACTAGGAATACAAACCATCATAGGATTTGTAATGGCGGGGTCATTATCAACATCAATCGTAATTTTGATTGTATTGGTGTTGATCGGTACATTTTTAAGTGGATTCCTGCAAATAAAGCAGCTAGAATTTATTGAGAAAATTGAACAAAAAATATTTGTCAGGTATGCCCTGGAATTTGGTAGTAAACTGCCTCATCTCAACATCGAAAAACTCGACAGCCATTACTTACCAGAGCTTGTAAACCGGTTTTTTGATGTACCCACTTTACAAAAAAGCTTGCATAAATTATTGGTAGATATTCCAGCGGCTTTATTTCAAATATTGCTGGGAACTTTACTCTTGTCGTTTTACCATCCGCTATTTATCGCTTTTGGTATTGTTTTACTACTTATTGTTATAGTGGTTTTAAAAACTACCTCAGCAAAAGGCTTCGAAACTTCCATATATACAAGTGACTACAAATACAATGTGGTTTCCTGGCTTGAAGATATTGCCCGCAGTATTAAAACCTTTAAGTTTGGACGCGAAAGTATGATTAATATAAACAGAACCGACAGTATCAGTGCTAAATATATTGATGCCCGTACAAAACATTTCAAGATTCTGAAAATACAGTTTTGGAGTTTGGTGGCATTCAAATTACTGATTACAGCGGCAATGTTGATTTTAGGAGTAGTGTTATTGATTAATCAGCAGATAAACATCGGACAGTTTATTGCGGCAGATATAGTAATAATTGCAATTATGGCTTCTATTGAAAAGCTCATTGGCAATATGGATCAGGTGTATGAAGCACTCACTGCGGTGGAAAAACTCAATAAAGTAATAGGGTCAGAGTTAGAGAAGGGAGGTAGCTTGAAGTTAAGCTCAGCAAACCAGGGACTATCGGTGGTATTTGATGCCGTTTCTTTTAGTTATCCCGACACCGGATTGGTTTTTGAGCAACTAAATTTCGGATTAAATTCCGGTGAATGGATGTTGATTACAGGAAAATCGGGTTCCGGGAAATCCACTATTCTAAGGTTATTATCCGGTACTTTCACCGATTTTAAAGGCAAAATTTTTGTGGATGGACTACCAATCAAAAATTATGATCTTCACAACCTCAGATCTAATATGGGAATGCTTTTTGGGCAACTTGACCTTTTCTCAGGAACACTCTTGCAAAACATTACACTCGATAATCCGAATATTGATTTGGAAAAAGTAAAGGATATGACCTGTATGGTGGGTTTAGATGAATATGTAAAAGATCAGGAGTATGGTTTTGATGCTATGATTGACCCAATGGGAAAACGACTTCCAGCAATAGTAAAAAATCAAATTTTGCTTTGCAGAGCCCTTATAATGCCATCAAAACTCTATATTCTTGAAGATCCTTTTGGATGCCTGAAAGATAAAAATACTGTGGCAGTAATTGATTATTTGAAAAATACCGGAGCAACTGTTATTGTTACCGGAAACCATCAGAGTGGTGATTTTGACAAGGTTTTAGAATTATAAATTATTTAGTCAAAAATGAAAAATTATATAGAAATAGATTTGGAAAATGAAAACTTCAAATCAGACCTAAAATCAGTAAAGGGTATTTATAAAATTGGGAAAAATAATGGCAGGAAGTGGTGGTTTTGGGGCTCTTTAGCTGTTGCGGCTCTTGTTTTGGTTTTGCCATGGACACAAAATATTAGAGCCAAAGGTTTTGTAACTACTTTGTTTCAGCAAGATCGCCCGCAGCAAATCAATGCGGTGATTGGGGGTAAAGTTGAAAAATGGTTTGTGAAAGAAGGGGATTTTGTAAAAAAGGGTGATACATTGTTGAGACTGGGTGAAGTAAAAGTGGAGTATTTTGACCCAAATCTAATAGACAGAACCCGTCAACAGATTGAAGCTAAAAATCAAAGCATAGATGCCTATCAGGGAAAAGCGGCAACCGCTCAGGCTCAAATGGAAGCTTTGGGGAACTCATTAAAGCTTAAACTCCAATCTTATGATAACAAAATAGGCCAGCAATTGTTGAAAATTAAAAGTGATAGTGCTGATTTTTCTGCAGCAAAAAATGCCCAACTAGCTTACCAAAGGCAATTTGAATCTGCCCAAAATTTGTATGACAGCGGTGCTATTTCTCTGACTGATTTTGAGAAAAGACGGGTTGCTTTTCAGGACGGAAAAGCCAAACTGAATGTAACGGAAAACAAGTTTTTTCAAAGCAAGCAAGAATTGATAAATCTTAAAATTGAAAAAAACCAGATAGAACAGGAGTACCGGGATAAAATTCTGAAAACCGAAGGCGACAGATTTGGCAGTATCTCTGCAGCGACCAGTACGGGTTCTGATGTTTTTAAACTCGAAAATCAGCTTTCAAATTATGACATAAGACGTCAGTTTTACTATATCACAGCTCCTCAGGATGGTCAGGTAACCAAAGTTGCTAAAGCCGGTATTGGAGAAATCGTCAAGGAGGCCGAAATTTTGGCCGAAATAGTACCGCAGGAAGTTACAAAAGCAGTCGAATTATATGTTGAGCCACTAGACCTTCCTTTGTTGTCAAAGGGCCAAAACGTTAGATTTGTCTTCGACGGCTTCCCCGCTATTGTTTTCAGTGGCTGGCCGGAAGGGTCTTATGGTACATTCGGTGGTAAGGTGTCTGCAATAGAGACATCAGTTGCTGAAAATGGAAAATTCAGGGTGCTAATCGCTGAGGACCCTGATGATAAACCCTGGCCCAAAGCTCTGAAAATGGGCGGTGGGGCAAATGGTATAATGTTGCTTAAAGATGTGCCTATTTTCTATGAATTGTGGAGAAACATCAATGGTTTCCCTCCTGATTTTTATAAGTCTGAGACTGTCAAAAAAGAAAAGAAGTGAAAGTGGGCATTATGACTGTTTGATGAAATTTAGGTTATGATTTAAGAATATTTTGAAAACAAAAATGAGATCTTTGAAAATAACAATTTTGGTATTCTTCATTTTGATATTAAGCTACAATAGCTCTGCACAGGAAGTATTGACTTATAATCAATTTATGGAGCAATTAATGGCTTTTCACCCTGTGGCAAGGCAAGCAGATTTGCGTGTAGGGCAGGCAAGAGAAGGCGTGATGGCAGCCAAAGGTGCATTTGACCCGGCAATTGTTTTTGATCATGACCAAAAAGTCCTGAAAGACAAACAGTATTACAATTACTCTAACGTGCAAGCCAATTATCAAACCCCGTTTGCAGTTAAATTAAAAGCAGGAATTGATAATTCAGCCGGTAACTATATTAACCCTGAGCTTACTAATGGCCGGTTGGGCTATTTTGGCATCGAAATGCCCTTGCTCAAAGGACTTTTGATTGATTATAAAAGGGCAGAATTGAAAAACGCGGAAATATTTGTCAACCAAACCGAGCAACTAAAAAGGACGTTTCTAAATAATTTGGCTCTGGAAGCCTCAGAAATGTATTGGGACTGGTGGGGAAAATTCAGAGTTATGTCCAATTTTTCTGATTATCAAAAAAATGCAGAGAAGAGGCTGGGCCTTACAAAAATTTTGTTTGAAAACGGTGACAGGGCGTTAATAGATACCGTGGAGGCAGCCACTCAGTTGCAGAATGTTCAATTACTGCTCAATCAGGCACGGCTTGACTATTATGCTGCCGGAATCAATTTGGGTAGATTTATGTGGAACAAAGAAGGAATGCCTTATTTTTTATCAGAAAAAATAATTCCTGATACAACCGCCGGGAATATACTTAAATTAGAATCCCAACTTTCCGGTGGCACAGATCTCAATAATCACCCCGAACTTAAGGAATATCAATTTAAAATTGAAGGTCTGAATGTATATCGGAATTTGAAAAAACAAAGTCTTTTGCCAGAACTCAACCTCAAAGCCAATCTGCTGAGTTCTGAAGCAAGTGCTTTGAATTTTTTTGGAAATAGTATAAATGAAAACTACAAGTTCGGCTTAGGATTTAAAGTCCCATTATTACTACGAGAAGCACGTGGAGAGTACCGCATGGCTGATTTGAAAGTTAAAGAGTCGGTTTCGGTTCTAGACCAGAAAAAATGGGAAATCAACACCAAAGTTTTGGCTTATGAGTTGGAAAGAAACCGCCTTTCAGACCAGCTTAAACTTTTGGAAAAATTGATTGAAAACAACGAAATACTTCTCAACAACGAAGATTTGAAATTTAGACAGGGAGAAAGTAGTCTTTTTTTAATCAACAGCAGGGAAAATAAAATTTTGGAGACAATCCAGAAAAAATTTGAAACGCAGGTAAAATACAATAAAACAATGGTTAAACAGCTTTGGGCCGGCGGCACTTTAATGGAAATATAACACAATCATTTAAGGCTGGATAACCTCTAAAAAGTTATTTTTCAATTCCTGATTTTCGATTATAAATTCTTTAAAATCAGCAGTTTTTGAAGATAAAATCATTTTTCCCATTACTTCTACCGAACGCTCAGTGAGTATCTGGTCAAATTTATCTTCTACACCCAAAAATTTCGTAAAGTTTATAAGCAGTGCATTCATTTTTGCTTTTGCTTCGGTCAAAGTATGATTTTTAATCAAAATATATGCTACCCGCAGGTGTGCCTCATGCGTAAAAATGGCAGGATGTAGGGTACAAGCTCGCAGTGATTCCAGAATAGTCTGATCATCAAGGGCTTCGTGCATTTCGAAAAATATATCCCGATCTTTGATAATAGGAAAAGTTTTAACGTCTGGTTCCAGCCAGTTTAAACGCCCTCTGACCGAAAATAATTTTTTTTGAGAATAATATTCAAGAGCCAACTGGCGGCTGGTCCATTTCGAAAGTAAAAATTGATTACACAATTCGTCAAAATCAATAATATCCGGATTCTGCTCAATAAAATGCCTGGAAATTACCAGCCAAAATCTGGTGATAGTTTCATGATATCCCGAATTTTCCGAGTTTTCAGTGCCTGTGGTTTCATTGAAGGCTTTAATCTTTTCACGCATCAAATTCAGTGCCTTCAAATTGGAGTATGAGAAAGCGTGCCACAGCCCAACCACCAAGTGTGCTTCGTGGGTCCATTCAGATTTTGGAAGAGTTTTATCGTTAAATCCGAAAATTATTTTTTTATAGGTCATTTTGCGAATAATAGTTAGCAAATGCCATTCAAATAGTGGAAGTCAGCAAAAAGAAATATTACTTTAAGGAAAGAGCAATCCCATCAAAACTGATTCCGGCCCAACCAAATTTCATAAAATTACGAATATTCTGATGGTCTGTGCCTTCTGGATTGTTCAGAACATCAATACGGTAATACTTACCAAAGCATGCCAAAGTTTCACTTTCTGAAAGCTGATTTATTTTTGAAAAATAAAAAATTTTGCATGAGCCATTGTTTTGACCGGCGTCATTTATTTGGTCGCCATTTTTAAACATGGTTGGTGAAAATAAATAATACTCATCAATAAATGCAATGACTTCGTCAAATGAAATGCTTTTTAGATTGGATTTTATTTTCTCCAAAAAAACTCCAAGATTGCTCATTTAAATGGTTTTATTTAATCGACTCTTTGATTGTTTTACCAAGTTTTATCAAATCGCCCGAAGACCTGAAACCCGGGCTTTTTTGAATAACATTTCCGTTTTTATCCAAAAAAATCAATGTTGGATAAGCCATAACTTCAAATTTCTGAGCCAATTCAGCCCCTTCAGCCTGTTCACCATCCAGGGCAACATTGATGTAATTTTGGTTAAAATAATCGCCCGCTTCTTTATCGGCAAAGGTATATTTTTTTAGTTGCTTGCACGGACCGCACCAGGTGGCATAAATATCCATGAAAATCGGCTTGTTTTCTTTTTGTGCTCGTGCAATTGCCTCAGCCCAGGAACCTTTATGAAATTGTATTCCTCCTTCTGGGTCTTCCTGAAAATTTACGGCAGGATTTCTAAGCTTGCTTAAGCCCCAAAAAGCCATTAAGGCCAGTACAATTATGATAATATTAGTCATCTGTTTTTTAGTTAATTTCATTTCGGATTATTTTTATGTAAAACTATAAAAAAGAAGTTATAAGTTCATTTTAAAAAAATAACCCGACCTATCAGGCCGGGTATTTCCGAATAATAGCCTATGATCTACTTACTTTAATATAAAATTTGCTTTTTTAACATCATCAGAATTTGTACCTACCATTACCTGGAAATCACCTTTTTCGGCAACCCATTTCAAATCAGAATTATAAAACTTGAGTTCTTCCACACCGATTTCAAATTTTACCGTTTTGGTTTCGCCTTTCCTGATTAAAACTTTCTGGAAACCTTTCAATTCTTTCACAGGTCTGGCCACTGAACCTACCAAATCTCTGATATACAATTGCACCACTTCTTCACCATCATAGTTTCCGGTGTTTTTAACATCAACCGAAACTTTAATCTTCTGGTTTTCAGTTATAGACGATTTATCAAGCTTCAGGTCACCGTATTCGAAAGTCGTATAGCTCAAGCCATAACCAAATGGATAGAGCGGTGAATTGGGTACATCGATATAATTGGAACGGAATTTCTCAAATCCCGGCTTGCCACTGTGGGGGCGACCGGTGTTTTTGTGATTGTAATAAACAGGAATCTGACCTTCATTTCTCGGGAAAGAAGCCGTTATTTTTCCCGAAGGATTAACTTTACCTATAAGCACATCAGCCATTGCATTTCCGGCTTCACTTCCCGCAAACCATACGTTCAAGATGGCATCGGCTTGCTGACTTTCGGTTTCAAGTACCAACGGTCGACCTGTAAAAATCACCAAAACCAAAGGTTTGCCCAGTTTTGAAAGCTCTGAAAGAAGTTTTTGTTGATTCTCTGGCAAACCTATTTTCGAACGACTCGAGCTTTCACCTGACATTTCGGCGGATTCTCCCAGGGCGAGTACTATTATTTCAGAAGCTTTAGCAGCCTCAACAGCTTCTTTTAACATGACTTCGTCAGACCGGTTTTCACGTCCTGTTGATTTTCCAAAAGGTGAGGCATTGGCATCCAACACAGGATCTGAGTAAATATTTGTTCCTCTGGCCATTTTTATTTGGGTTGATTCGCCCAGAGCATTTTTCAAACCATCATAAAGTGTCAGACTGTTCCCTCTGTTTTCTGACACAGCCCAGGTACCGCCCATATTTTCTTTGTTATTAACCAATGGTCCGATCAAGGCGATGCTTTTAGGAGAAATTAGCGGCAAAACATTGTTTTTGTTTTTAAGCAAAACAAAAGACTTAGCGGCTATTTCTCTGGCAAAAGCACGGTTTTCAACTGTGAAAATCTCATTTTTCGCACGGTTCTCATCACAATATCTGAAAGGATCTTCAAAAAGACCCAAATCATATTTAGCTTCGAGAATTAATCTACAAGCTCTGTCGATTTCAGCTAAAGATACTTTTTTCTCATCCAGAGATTTTTTCAATGTGGTCAAAAATCCTTCACCTACCATATCCATATCAGTTCCTGCGGTAAGTGCTTTATAAGTCACCGTCTGCAAATCACCCAAACCATGGTCAATCATTTCATTGTTTCCGGTGTAATCAGTCACTACAAAACCTTTAAAGCCCCATTGTTTACGCAAAAGGTCAGTTAAAAGCCATTTATTAGCGGTGGCCGGGATACCGTCGATTTCGTTGAATGAAGCCATGATTGAACCCGCACCTGCGTCAATAGCCGCTTTGTAGGGTGGCAGGTATTCATTGTACATTCTGATACGGCTCATGTCAGTGGTGTTGTAGTCACGACCTCCTTCGGCTGCACCATATAGAGCAAAATGCTTCACACATGACATCATAGTATTATTGGCCTTGAGGTCCTTGCCCTGATATCCTTTTACCATTGCAGCGGCTATTTTTGAGCCTAAAAAAGCGTCTTCACCTGAGCCTTCGGCTATGCGTCCCCAGCGTGGGTCACGAGCGATATCGACCATTGGGGAGAATGTCCAACAAATTCCATCAGCAGTGGCTTCCTGAGCAGCGATTCGTGCTGATTTTTCAACTAAAGAAAGATCCCAGGTGGCAGAGATACCCAGCGGAATAGGAAAAGTAGTTCTGTACCCATGAATTACATCCATACCGATGATTACCGGGATTTTCAACCTGCTTTTCATGGCCAATTCCTGTACTTTTCTGATTTTTTGAGGAGTTGAAATGCTAAAGAGTCCGCCTATTTTCCCTGCAACTATTTTTGACTCCACGTCAGTACTTACAGCAGTTCCTGTTGTGGCCTCACCGCCAGTTAACAAGTTAAGCTGACCAATTTTCTCCTCAATGGTCATTTTGGCCATTAGATTTTTTACGAATGCATCTCTTTTGGTGTTTTGAGCTTTTGCCCCACCCAATACCAATGTCAGCAACAACATCAGTAAATAATTATTTTTCATTTTATTAAGGTTTTTAAATAATAATTGCGGTCAATTTTTTGTCAGACCCAAAAATTAACACAAATTTAAAATTCTAATTGGTTTTAGGTTAATTTTGTCGTACATCAATACTACATCAAAACCGGGTTAAATAATTGTTTTTATTAGAAAAAGGATACATCATGGCATTTCACAAACAAAAATATCGTCTGATACTCCCAAAGCTGTTTTTGCTTGTATTTTGTTTTTTTGCGGAAAGCCGTGCCCAGGACATTGAAACTATTGGGAATCCACTTATTAAAAACTTTAAAAGAGCCGATTATCAGGGAAGCCGTCAAAATTGGGACATTTCCCAATCTCCCAAAACCAAGTACATTTATTTTGCCAATTCTAAGGGCTTACTGGAATATGATGGCAGCAAATGGCGTCTTTTTAATTTTCCCCATGTTTTGAGGTCTGTTCTGGTTGATTCAAGAGGAAGGATATTTACAGGGGCTTTAGGTGAGTTTGGTGAATGGAGTAAATCGGAAAATGGGAATCTGGAATATCATTCATTAAAAAATCAAATAAATGATCAGGCATTTTTAACAGAGTCGGTTTGGAATATAATTGAGGTACCCGAAGGGGTTTTGTTTCAGTCATTTGCACAGGCTTATATTTTTAAAAAAAACAATAAAATAGAAAAACTGAAGGTGCCCACCAACATTCATTTTTTCAATCAAATTTATAATAGAACTGTTGTGCCGAGTATCGAAAAAGGTATTTATGAGTATTCGGCTGGGAAATTCCTTGAAATTCCCGGGAGTAACACCTTCTTTAAAAATCACAGTTTCGCGACAGTGATGGAAGGAAATGCCAAAAACGTTTTTTATGGAACTTCGAGAGGTGTTTTTTCCCAACAAGATAAGGAATTTAAACCCTTCAATTTATCTCTTAATAGTTTCCTTGAAAAAAATAAACTCAACAAATCTGCCAAAGTCAATGACAGCACCTTTGCTTTTGGAACACTTTCAACAGGTGTGATTCTTACCGATAAAGCAGGGGAGATTAAGCATATTTTCAACAAAAACAATGGATTAATCAACAACACAGTGTTATCGATGCTGGTTGATTTGGAAGGAAATCTTTGGGTTGGTTTAGATGATGGTATCAGTCAGATTCAGCTCAATAATCCTGTCAATTTTTTCGAAGATATTTCGGGGGAAATAGGAACGGTATATGATGTTGTAAAGTTTGAAAATCAATTTTTCATTGGTTCTAATCATGGACTTTTTAAATATGACCAGGCCACAAAAAGGTTTCATTTGGTTGCTGGCACTCAAGGACAGGTTTGGAAGCTTGAAGTTATTGATAATCAACTTATCATAGGCCACAATGACGGGACTTTCAGGTTAGCAAAAAACCAACTCACTAAAATCTCAGATATTACCGGAGGGTGGTGTATTTCGGCTTTAAAAAACAATAAGAATGTATTTATTCAGGGCACTTATACTTCATTGGTACTTTTTGAAAAAAATCAGGATGGTCTTTGGATTCAAAAAAATCGGCTTTCAGGGATAAACGAGGGCATTAAGCAACTTTTTGAGGATGCTAAAGGAAATATTTGGATAAATAAAGCTACCGGAGGTATTGCACAAGTCAGACTAACCGAAGACATGAGCAGGGTTAAAGTAATGGAAGAGTTTAAAGGAGCCAACTTTGAATCCGGAACGGTTGATCTTTTCTATTTTAATCAAAAAGTATGGGTTTCTGGCCCCGGAGGTACAATGTGGTACGATAAAAAAGATAAAAAATTTGTAAAAACGAAGGATGTTCCATTTTCGGGGGAAAACGCCAGATTCTACAATTTTTACGAAAAGTATCTTTTTTCAGTAAATAAAAACGGCAATATTAAACTCTGGACGGGCGGCAAAGGCAGGATTTATTCCTGGCTGGCTGACAGAAGCTTGGTGGAAGAATCGGAGAATATCAGGATAATCAAAAACAAACAACTGGTTCTTTGTCTGGAAGATGGCTTTGCTGTGGGTAATCTGGATGAAATGATAAAAAGAGATTCGAAAAAATTTTCACCCCCCTCGGTCAACGGATTATTTTTTGAGAAAGGAAGTTCGTTGAATTTGCGTTTTGACTCACTTCAAACCCAAAAAACGGAAATCCCTTTTTTAAACAACTCTTTTTGCATTCAATTTTCACCCAACACCTTTTCACATTCGGCGAAATTCTCTTACCTGCTTGATGGGGTCAATAATTCCTGGTCAGAATTTGAATCTACTCCGCAAACCTGCTTCAACAACCTAAGTGCCGGAAGTTATAAATTTTGGCTAAAATCTAACCTTTCCGATGAGATCACTTTATTCGAATTCGATGTGTTGCCACCCTGGTACTGGAGTATTTGGAGTAAAATTTTGTATCTTTTATTGTTGGTTGGGCTGGTGTGGCTGCTTTACTTTTTGCAGGATAAAAATATCAAAAAACAAAAGCAAAAACTAGAACTCAAACACCGCGAAGAGGTAGAAAAGCAGCAGCAGGAAATCATAAAAATCAGAAATCAGCAACTGGAGCAGGATATCATCAGGAAATCAGAAGAGTTGGCCAATTCGACCATGGTTTTGATCAAAAAGAACGAATTGCTCACCAAAATCAAAGATGAAGTGGTGAAAGAATCGAAAGAAAAGAAAAGCCTGGTAAACCTCATAGATAGCAATATTTCAAGCAGCCATGACTGGAAAGTATTTGAGTCAAACTTTAATCAGGTGCATGAGGAGTTTCTGAAAAAGCTACAACTGGAGCATCCACAGCTTTCTCATGGCGACCTCAAGTTGGCGGCATATCTGCGGATGAATCTTTCAACCAAAGAAATCGCCCAATTACTTAACATCACCGTCAGGAGTGTTGAACTAAAACGCTACCGCCTCCGCAAAAAACTCAATATCACCACAGATGAAAACCTGAATGATTTGATGATGAAGATTTAATGTGCTAATGTGCTAATTAGTGGGTATGGAAACAGTGAGCAGGAAACATTGAAAAGGCAATAGTATTTTTTTCTTCGCAAGATATATTACTCCTAACCCTTCACCCTTTACACAAATCTCGGATCTAGTAACTCGCAACCCTGCACTACTTTCCAACTTTCTAACTTACCAACTTATCAACTTTTTAAAACTAAAACCCCCAAATATCAGTTCTATAAAAATATTTAAGGAACTTTGCAGCTGAATTAAGCCCTGATTGGCAGATGATCATAAGAAAAGAAAGACCCGTTACAGATTGGCTACCGATTACCAAAAAAGAAATGGAAATGCGTGGCTGGGAGGAGCTCGATGTCATTTTGGTGTCGGGGGATGCTTACGTGGATCATCCTTCTTTTGGTTCAGCTGTGATCGCCCGTATCATTGAGAGCGAGGGCTTTAAAGTGGGGATTATCCCTCAACCCAACTGGCAGGATGATCTCAGAGATTTCAAAAAATTTGGAAAACCAAAATATTTCTTTGGAGTTACAGCAGGCTGTATGGACTCCATGGTCAACCACTATACTGCCAATAAAAGAAAACGCTCTAACGATAGCTATACACCCGGTGGAGAAGCAGGTTTCAGACCCGATTACGCCACTACTGTATATTCAAAAATCCTGAAAGAGCTCTATCCTGATGTCCCGGTATTGATCGGAGGCATAGAGGCTTCCCTTCGTCGTGTGACCCATTATGATTATTGGAAAGACGAACTTATGCCTTCCATTCTGGTTGATTCTCAAGCCGATTTGCTGGTCTATGGCATGGGCGAGCAACCCTTGAGAGAGATTCTGAAACTGGTGCAAAAAGGTGTTCCTCTTGGAAGTATCAAAGATGTAAATCAGATAGCGTATATTGAAAAAAGCCAGGAAGTTAAGCCCCACAAAAACTGGGAAACCTTACCCTTGGCCAGCCATGAAGTTTGCTTGTCCGACAAATTAAAGTATGCCTCCAATTTCAAGATCGTAGAGGTGGAGTCCAACAAATGGCAGGCCAACCGCATCACTCAAGCAGTGGGTCAGGACACATTGGTCATAAATCCTCCTTTTGTAACCATGAACGAGGAAGAAATGGACCGTTCTTTTGACTTGCCCTATACCCGTTTGCCGCACCCAAAATATGCCAAACGCGGCACTATTCCGGCTTATGAAATGATCAAATTCTCAATTAACATGCACCGTGGGTGTTTTGGAGGGTGTAGTTTTTGTACCATCTCGGCACATCAGGGCAAATTTATCGCCTCAAGATCAGAAAAGTCGATTCTTAAAGAAGTCGATGAGCTGGCAAAACATCCCGAATTTAAAGGATATCTCTCTGATCTCGGCGGGCCATCGGCCAACATGTACCGCATGAAAGGCAAAGACGAGAGTATTTGTGCCCGATGCCAGGCTCCAAGTTGCATTCATCCGGTGATATGCTCCAATCTCGACACTTCACACAAGCCGCTTACAGAAATTTACCGGAAAGTGGATGCACACCCGGCCATCAAAAAAGCCTTTGTGGGCTCTGGTGTGAGATATGATTTGCTGGTGGATGATTTTAATAAAAACAATCAGGACGGCAACCATGATGAATACATGGAGCAGCTCGTCACCCGGCATGTTTCAGGCAGATTGAAGGTCGCCCCAGAGCATACTTCAGACGCCACATTGAGAGTTATGCGTAAGCCAAGCTTTAAATATTTCAGGAAATTCAAACAGAAATACGATAAAATTCAGGAAAAGTACGGATTGAAGCAACCCTTGATTCCGTATTTCATCAGCTCACATCCCGGCTGTGAGGAAGTGGATATGGCCAATCTTGCAGCAGAAACTAAGGATTTAGGCTTTCAGCTCGAGCAGGTGCAGGACTTTACACCTACGCCCATGACTGTGGCGGAGGTAATTTACTATACCGGAGTTCATCCTTACACATTGCAACCCATCAAAACCGCCAAAACGAAGGAAGAAAAACAGAATCAGAATAAATATTTCTTTTGGTGGAAATCAGAAATGAAAGGCTGGATCAAAAGTCGGCTCCTGAAATTAGGCCAGAAAGAGCTTGCCAACAAGCTACTATCGCCTATGAAGCCTCAGCAGCCCATCAAAATAGAAGAGCCAACAAAAAAACCTAAAAAGCCAATTTTAGTAAAAAAGCCCAGACCGGAACCCATAGTCCAGGAGCCTATTTTCAAAAAGAAAAAGCCTTTAAAAAAGAAAAAAGGCTGGGCGTGAGGATAATTATTTTATAAATATTTCACATATTTGTATAAATCAAAAGTTAATATGGGAGTAGGTCATAAACTTTCGAACCTTCAATTAGAACTATTGAAGCTTTATTCTGAAGATATTTCAGATGATGATTTATTAGTTTTCAAATCCTTTATTTCCAGGCATTTCGCTGAAAAAGCGATAAAGGAAGCCAATAAAGTTTGGGATGAAAAAAAATGGGATGAGGCCAAAGTCCAGGAAATTTTAGAATCAAATTTTAGAAAGTCCTCATCAGTCAAATGAAAATTGTAATTGATACAAACATACTTTTGGTTTCAATTTCAGACCGGTCTCCATACCATATCATTTTCAAAAACTTTATAGACGGAAAATTTCAACTCTGCGTAACCACTGACATTTTATCTGAATATGAGGAAATCATTGGGAGATTAATAAATCAAATTACCGCAGATGCAGTTTTAAAGGCTATAGAAAATTCACCTAATACTATTTTAATTGAGAAATTCTTTCGATTTGATTTAATTAAGGCTGATGCTGACGATAATAAATTTGTCGATTGTGCTATAGCTTCAAATGCTGATTATATTGTAACCAATGACCGCCATATCCAGGCTTTAACCTCAATTCCATTCCCCAGAGTTAATATTTTAAAAATCGATGATTTTATAAATTTACTTCGATAAGAAACAAAATAGAAACTCATTTTTGACCCTCATCATTATTTATTTAATCCTTAAAACTTAAATTGCGGTCTCGGAAAGGTTTTCTTTCCTACAAACTAAGCTCTGACCAATATGAACTATACTATTCAGGAAGTAAAAACCAAAAAGCAGTTTGACCAATTTATTAATCTGCCGGCGGCCATTCATAAAAACCATAAAAATTGGGTGCCACCCATTTATGCCGATGACCGGGCTTTTTTTGATCCAAAGAAAAACTACCTTTTTGAGTCTTCTGATACCATATTGCTCCTGGCATATGAAGGCGAAAAACCTGTGGGCCGAATCATGGGCATCATTAACCGCAAATACAACGAGAAACACGGCGAAAATGATGCAAGATTTTGTTTTATAGAAACATATGATAACCCGGAAATCGCAAAAGTTTTGATTGAGTATATAGAAAATTGGGCCAGAGCACATAAAACCGAAAATCTGGTAGGTCCGCTGGGATTCTCCGACAAAGACCCACAAGGCCTCATGATTATGGGTTTCGACGAGCCACAGGTGATAGCCACCAACGGCAACTTTGAATATATGGTTAGGTTTGTTGAAGCCGCTGGTTTTACTAAAAAAACAGACCTCGTAGTATATAAAATGGACATCCCCGACCAATTGCCTGAGTTTTATTATAAAATCAAAGAAAGAGCCCAACGCAACAACCCCAACCTCAGGGTGGTCGAAATCAAATCGAAAAGGGCGATAAAGCCGTTGGTGAGGCCGGTATTGAGTTTGGTAAATGAGACCTTTAAGGATATCTACGCCTTTACGCCCATGACCGACAAAGAAATGGATGAGTTTGCCGACCGCTATCTGATGATTCTTGACCCACGGTTTTTGAAGATAATAAAAAACGAAAACGACGAGATTGTGGCCTTTGTGCTGGGTATGCCCGATATAAGTGAAGGCATAATCAAATGCAAAGGGAAGCTGTTTCCGTTTGGGTTTTTGCAGATATTGTGGTCGCAACGTAAAACCAAACAACTCAACCTGCTTTTGGGTGGCATAAAACCTAGGTATCGCAACACGGGCATCGACACCATCATGGGTGTAGAGATGCTCGAGGAAGCCAAAAAGGCCGGTTTGACCCACATCGACAGCCACCTAGAGCTTGAAGACAACCTAAAAATGCGTGCCGAAATGGAAAAACTTGGCGGCGTGGTCTATAAGAAATTTAGGGTGTATCAAAAGCGGTTGTGAGTGGGGTGTGATACTTGAATGTTTTTTATTGGAATGCTAAGGCATTTTATTTTAGAAATTTGGTTGTAAAAAAAAACATAAGTAGGTCGTTTACTTATAATTTATTGGTTTGAAAATAATATGACTTAATATTAAGTTTACGTTTTTTTAGCAGTTAAAACTATCGTTTCTCTTAAACTAAACGCACTATTAATTTTACCCATAAAGCACCAAGCCGCTTATAATTAAGCAATTGTACAATCTTTTTGTTCTCCAGTTTTTTATCAAAAAAACTATTTTGCAATTAACTCTAATGGGTATATCACCAAGGGTTTAATTTGATTGAGATAAGGCACAAAATATTTCTCTTTTCTGTTTTCTGCAACTACCAGTGTGTTATCGTCTATTCCTTTTTGAAGTGTTAAACCTGCGGTGGAAATACTTTTGGCTTTTTCCAGTACAAAAAACTGCCAATCACTGTTAACCACAATGTATTTGCCTGTTGGGGAGTTGTAAGCAATTAGATCGTACCATTGGTTTTCAGCATACTCGTTTGTATACAAATTAAATAATACAGAAACTTCGTTGTTTTTTGCATCGAAAAACATAAAGTCTTTTTCCTCCAAAATCAAACCTTCCGAAGGTTTCAAAGAAACAATTTCGCCCTTTCTGTTTTGTACATCAAATGTTTTTGAGCCGGTTTTTCTAACCTTATATCTGTCTTTTGGGTTTTTGTTAAATGGCTGCTGCAACAAAGGAAGTTGTACACCAACTGAGAAATACGGAGCGAAATCGGTACTTCCTGAAGTTATTCCATTTTGAAACGTGACTTTTGAAAATTGGGAAAAAAGCTCCTGAGCACTTTGACTTCGTTCTTTTATTACATTGCCCTTTTGATCATAACCCAATGACGTTTCATAGCTGTGGCCGTCTTCAAAAGTTTGTTTAATAAGGTTTTTGTAATTGTCATAGAATAATCGACTGTTGGTGATTTTACCATCTTTTGTAATTATTTTCTGGTAAGAGATATTTAAACCCTCTTTGTATTCTCCTTTTTCTGTAAACAGTAACTCCTTGCTTTTGTAATTAAATTTTCGGCTTTCGTACACATAATCGTTGGGAGTAGAAAAAGATAAAATTGTTTTTTCGTCATCAATAAACTCTCCATTTCTTTTTGTCCAGCTTTTCAAATTTCCACGAGTGTCATATACAAAATCCTGGATTATCGGGGTTTCATTTTTTAAATCCTTTCTTATTTGGATTAGGTGGTCATTTTTATCGTAAATATAGTTTTCAGGGATTTTCCCTACCTCTTCTATCTTCAATATCTGACCTTTAGCATTGTAAAGATAGGTTTTATCCGAATTGTACAATGCACTAAGCATACTGTTTTCTTTATGGATTTTCCTGGTCAGTTTCCCTTCTTTAAACTCCAGAATATTAGAATTTGAGGGTTCAAATTTCCTTGAAACACTATTGTATTTATATTCTACAGATTCGTATTTAACCACATCGGATGTCAGATTAAATTGGGAACTAAGATGTTTTTCCTGAGCAATTGAGGAGGCAGAAATCATGCATAAAAAGCCAATGATTTTTGTTTTCATTTATAATTAAGATTTTTAGTTTTCTTTTTGACTTTATAAAAAAGTTTAATAAATGGTTTTTTGGAGTTAAAACATTGAACTACTAAGATTGTAGTTTCTTTAAGCAAAATACTCAATAATTCAAAAACACCGCATTCTGCTCAGAGAGGGTTTCTTCGTCTTTGGTGATGGTCAGGATGGCATCGATGCCTTCTTCTTCTACTTCAAAGTTGATCTCAAATTCGTGGCCATCATTTTTGAAAACATAGCGGGTGGAGCCGGCTGTACCTTCTATTATTTTTTCGCCTTTTTCTATCAAAAGATCGGGTTTTTCGCTCATTTTGCGGCCGTTTTTCCAGCTCGAATAGCGGTAAACGCCTCCTTTCATTTCATCGATTCTTATGATATGTGTTTTGGTTTTTATCTGGTAAACCGGGAATTCGTAATTGCGGAGCGGCTCAAAAAGCCAGCCCTTATCCCTTTCAATGAGGGTCTTTTTGAGTGATTTGGTTTTTGATGTTTCGTAGTTTACACTAATCAAATCTCCCGCTTCATCGATCCACAAATCGCCTTGATTGAGCATAATACCCCTCCAGCCCACTTGAGACCAATCTCTTCTTGGGCTTGATTTTAGGATGATGTTTTTAAGGTTTTGGTCAAAAACTTCATCAAAACGTGCCACAAACTCTGCCTCGTTTTTGATCCTTTTTACAGGATAATCTCTTCTGAAAGGGTAAATAACTTGTGCAGCTATGGACTGCCGGTCGTTGTTTTTTATTTTTTCGATAAATTCCTTCACCACCGTCACATGGTCGATATGGGTGAGCTGTGCGAAAACAGGATACGAAAACGAAACAAAAAGAATAGCGAAAAGGGTGAGTTTAAAGATTCTCAAATTATGTTTTTTTTTCAAAGATACCAATTTCAAATATTTTATGTCAAATAAAAACTCAAATTACTGCTCCCGGCAAAATGAGAGCAGTAATTTTAAAAAACGATACCTAAACTTGAATATTTTTAATGAGGGAATCGATTACTCAAATTCCGGAATTTCGATATCTTCCACCGGTTCGATTATTTCCTGATCACCTGACATTTGGTTTTCCCAGAGAAATGTAAAAATTGCAACAGTTTGATCTATTTTCCTGAGTTTTGCTTCAGCATGTGAGTCTTGCTTTTCTTCGAGATGTAGTTTGATCTTAGCGGCTGCTTCGAGAAACGCTTTTTGTTCATCTTGACTCGTATAATAAAAATCAACATTGGAATGGTGGTAGGCCTCAATCACACTCTTAAACTCTTCCCAGGGATTTTGGGTCTTTTTTTCAGACGTTGAAGCCATCAAATCAGTAGATAACAAACTTATTCCTAAAAGAACTAATGTAGAGATAACAAACTTTTTCATAATGTAAATGTTTAAATTATTAAATGATTTGTTTCTTTGACACAATTCTAAAGCCCATGGTTTAGGGTTGATTATCAGTAATCTACCGATGGTATGATATAATCGACACCTGACTAATTAATATCTATGTTTTGAATTTTTGCAAAAATAAAGGATAGCCAAAATGATTTGACTATCCTTGATATTTTAGTTCAATTTTTCTATTTTCTCACATCTCCCCCTCAAAAACATATTTCCCTGAACCCACTTTCATTTTTCCCTTTTCTAAAACCACAGACTGACCGTTTTCTTTAATATTTTTGGCCGGGAATGTGATTTCGGCTGAGGAATTAACAGGTATTTCTACAGTCATAAAGAATTTTTTACCTTCGATTTTCCACTCTGAAGATACTATGCCATAACTGGTCAAAAGATTGCCTTTGGCCTGGGTTAATCCTCCGCCGGGAATTGGCTTGATTATGATTTCTTTGTAGCCCGAGCCAGTGGCATCTTTTGTGTCGATACCTGCTACATTCCGGTACATCCAATCACCCACCGCACCATAAGCATAATGGTTAAAGGAGGTCATTCCCGGGTCCTGAAAAGTGCTGTCGGGCTTCATACTATCCCACCGTTCCCATATCGTAGTGGCTCCATGGGCCTTGATAGGATACAGCCAACTGGGGTAAGTATCTTGCAAAAGCAACTTGTATGCGGTTTCATGCTGCCCAAATTTTGATAAAACCGGATTCAAAAACGGTGTTCCCAGAAAACCGGTGGTCAGGTGAAAATCATAAGATTTAATATTATCAACCAATCTCTGTACGGCCTGCTCACGAAGATTTTCTGGAATCAAATCGAAAGCCAGAGCCAGTACGTAGGCGGTTTGGGTTTCGGAAATCAACCGGCCTGAAGCGGTCATAAATTCATTTTGGAATTGTTTTTTTACTCTTTCCAAAAGATGAGAATATTCTTTGGCGTCTTCTGATTTGCCTAAAATAGTGGCAGTTTTTTGCATTATATCAGTGCAGTAGGCGAAAAATGCCTGAGCAACGAGGTAATTATCCGTCACAGCAGATTTTTGCCCAATCATACCTTTTGAATCATCCACACGATAACTCAGCCAGTCGGCAAACTGAAAACCTGTGTTCCAAAGGTCATTTTTCGCAACACTCCTGATGTAATTAATACTCGCTTGCATACTAGGGTATTGCTCTTCAAGAATTTTACGATCACCATATACTACATACATATTGTAGGGGATAATCATGCCTGCATCGCCCCAACCGGCGGCTTGTTGCGGCTGGTTTTTGGGGTCTCCCCTGAGTACATCGGGTATCACATGTGGCACGGCACCGTTGTCTCCCTGGTCGAAAGCCAGGTCTTTGAGCCATTTTGCAAAAAACTGATTTACGCCATAGTTGTAAGCAGCAGTACGGCTAAAAACTTCTGCGTCACCGGTCCAGCCTAATCGCTCATCTCTTTGCGGACAATCAGTAGGTACATCAAGGAAATTACCCCTTTGGCCCCATTGTATGTTTTTTTGAAGCTGATTTACGAGAGGATTGGAACATTCAAATGTCCCGGTTTGATTCATATCGGAATACAATACATGCCCGGTAAAGTCATTAAGGTTAATATTTTCGATGCCTTCGATTTTGACATATCTGAAGCCGAAAAAGGTAAATTTAGGCTCAAAAAAGTCAGATTTCCCACTCAGAATAAAATTGGCCTGAGCTTTTGCTGAGCGATTATTTTCGAAATAAGGATTTCCATATTTATCCAGCATTTCGAAATGCCTGAAAGTCACTTTGCTGCCTGCCGTACCTGTAATATTTGCAGAAATCCAGCCTACCATATTCTGTCCGAAATCCAGCACTTTGTCACCTTTTGGAGTGATAATCAGTTTCATAGGCTTCAATTCCTGATGTTTTTTGATAGGCTCGTTTATGGCCAAAGTTAGATAGTCGGTTTTGAAATCCTTTTCTACAGCATTTTGCCAGTTTTTATTATCAAATTTAATACTGAAGGCCTCAGATTGCATCTTACGAGCATCGATGGTTTCGCCATCATAGATTTCGGAATAGATGATCTGACTTTCGGTTACTTTCCATGAGCCATCTGAAATGATAGTTTGTCTGCTGCCATCTTTGTATTTGATGTTGATTTGGGCCAAAAGTGCGGTTTCTTTTCCATAAACATTCTTTTGATTTTCCCAAGCCAGGCGGGTGCGATACCAGCCGCTACCCAGATAGGCTCCTATGACGTTTTGACCTGACTGCATCTGTGAAGTGACATCATAGGCATTGACCTGTAGGTGTTTATTGTAGGTCGTCCAGCCGGGAGCGAGTTGAGCATCGCCCACACGCTTACCGTTGAGATTAAGCTCATATAAACCTCGGGAAGTTACATATACAGTGGCCTGAACTATGGTTTTTTTAGCTGAAAATGTTTTTCTAAACATCGGTACGATACCATTCACGGTATCTTTTTTAAGACCGGAATTAATCCACTTGGCCTGTATTTCGCTTGCTTTGATGCCGGATTGAAATGTAGCAGATGCCGAGGCATTTTGCCCGTGATTGTCGGTTACTTTTACTGTCCAACTATATCGGGTATCTGATTTCAGAGCCGGGCCGGCGTATTTTACAAAAACCGATTGGGCATCATTGATTTTACCTGACCTCCAGGTGGATTTTCCCGCTTCCTTTACTTCGATTTCATAAGAAGTCTGAACTGTATTTTTTTGAGAGGTTTCCAGCACCCAGTTGAATCGGGGAGCTGAAGGCTCTATTCCAATGGGATTGGTGAGGTTATTGGTTTTGAGGTGGCTTAGGTTTAATTGAGCAAATGCACCATTAAGGGTAAAAGCCAATACGAGAGCAAGTATTTTTTTCATTTTATTGAGGTTGAAAGAGTCTAAATTTAATAAAAGAATTCAGGTGTTTTCCTCTAACACTATGATTTTTTTTGGAAGACAAACGCCAGTGGCAGGGATAGAAGTGAAAAGCCCGTAGTGTGGCTGCCTGTGGCGTGGACGGACTTGCAACGGATAGCCCGGTCACGCCTTAGCGTGAGCCACCCAAAAACTATTTAATCTTGTCTCTTCTTTCTTTTAGTTCTCGCCAGGTGGTCAGTATTATGTTCTGGTTTTTCAGATAAGTTTTGAATTCGGGATCAAGCATGACCAGCGTATCACCTTTCCGGACGGTTCCTGAGCTTGAAATGTGCTTAAACACCTCTGTAGGCCAGGTACAGTGCATGATGAGCATAGAAATGCCCGGTTTTAATTGATTTATTGATGAAATATAATTTCTAACTTTATGCATTTTCAGCTCTTCTTCTGTACAATCTGCCTTGTCTTCAGGGCAACCCCAGCCGTAAGTGATATTGTGAAGGTCGTCTAGTACCGGTAGGCCGGCATCCCATAGTTTTTTGCCAATGGCAGTGGTCATATCAAGTGTAAGACCGGTGGCTTTGGTGGTCTCCATGATCATGGTATTATGGCCGCCTGGAAACATCACAGGTATTTTGTTTTCGATCCCAACTTTCAGGTATCTTTCCAGATAATCCTGCCGGGCGAAAACGGTGCCCATGTGGGTGTCGAAGTGAGTCGGCTCCCAACCCATTGTGCGGGAACGATCAAGCTGGGCTCTGATTTCTTTTTCAACTTCATCGGCTGAAGCGTGCATGGCGGTAGCTTCAACACTCGGCCAGATAGCCCCTTCTTTATCTACAAGACCAGGAACGGTGGGTTTACCAGCCAATGGCCCCCATCGGTAGTTTTCCCACTCCGATGTAAGTGTGAGGTGCAGTCCGGCATCGGTTTTGGGATGGGCTTTGAGGTATTTCATGAAACCCGGAATCCAGGGACAGGGCATCATGAGGCTCAGGGAGTTGGCAACTCCTTCATCGAGGGATTTGATGGCACCGATATTGGAATCGTAAGACATACCCACGTCATCAACATGCAAAATTAAGACTTTGGCATCTTTGGGATAACCGAGTTTCTCGGCATAAGTTTGAGCTTTAAGGCTGAATATGAGTAATATACCGACGAGGGTAAGGATTGGAGTTTTCAAAAGGTTGATATTTTATACCAACAAATCTAATTCATTTTTTTAGACAAAAAAGTGTAGCATCAGATTTTCAAAGCTTCACATGCACGTCTGGATGCGTCTTGCTCGGCCTTTTTCTTGTTCCAGCCACTTCCCGATGATATTACTTCAGAATCAACCAATACCTGAGCGATGAATTCTTTACTGTGATTTTTACCTTTTTCTTCAACAATTAAAAATTCCACTTTGCGGCCGTCGGCTTGAGCCCAGCTCAATATTGTTGATTTGTAGTTAGTGTTATTGGAAATTACTTCGTTGAGGTCATAATGATTGGATAAAAGTTTGGAAACGATAAATTTCCGGGCAAATGCAAAACCTTTGTCCAAATAAATGGCTCCTATGAGTGCTTCCATAGCATCGCCAAACATGGAGGTGCGATGGAAATTACGCTGACCGTCAAATTCGACAAGGTTGTCGAGGCCAATGCGGCGAGCCACAATATTCAATGACTCGCGGTTTACAATTCGGGAACGGATTTCGGTTAAAAAGCCTTCGTCTTTGAAAGGATATTTTTTGAATAGATATTCGGCAATGACCATACCCAAAACAGCATCTCCCAAAAATTCAAGACGCTCGTTGGATTCTTTGAAGCCATTAAACGAAGTTTGTTTTGATGCCGAAGTATGCCGAAAAGCCAGCTGGTAGAGCAAGTCATTGGTGGGTTTTGATCCTATGATTTGTTCAATAGATTTACGAAACTCCCTTTGTTTGGGGTCCTTTCTTATAAAACCTATTAATGACTTACCTATTTCCTTCAAAATAAAGATGTTTTAATCAGAAATTTTACGGAATATGAGCGTAGCGTTATGTCCGCCGAATCCGAAACAATTGCTGAGTGCAACGTCAATTTTTCGTTGTTTGGCTTTGTTTGGTGTCAGGTCTATACGGGGATCAATGCTTTCATCAATATTAACCAAATTGATGGTTGGAGGTACCGTTTGATGAACAATGGAAAGAACCGAAGCAACTGATTCTACTGCCCCTGCACCTCCGAGTAAATGACCGGTCATTGATTTGGTGGAGCTGATCGAAAGTTTATAAGTATGCTCACCAAACAATTGCTCTATGGCTTTAATTTCCTGTGGGTCACCCAGAGGAGTTGATGTGCCGTGAGTATTGATATAATCTACTTCTTCAGGGCTAATATTGGCATCTTCAAGAGCATCTTTCATCGAAAGATAGGCTCCGTAACCTTCAGGATGTGGAGCGGTAATATGGTATGCATCTGATGAAAAACCACCACCTATAAGTTCACAATAGATTTTTGCACCACGTGCTTTCGCATGCTCATATTCCTCAAGTACAATTGCACCGCCTCCTTCTCCCAATACAAAACCATCCCGGTCTTTGTCATACGGTCTGGAAGCAGATTGTGGGTCGTCGTTTCTTTCAGAAAGGGCTTTCAGGGCATTGAAACCACCGATTCCGGCAGCTGCTACGGTAGCTTCGGATCCACCAGTAACACATGCTATCATTCTGCCTAAACGAATGTAGTTGAAAGCATCAATGATGGCGTTGTTTGCCGAGGAGCATGCTGATACGGTTACGTAATTTGGCCCACGAAATCCATGACGGATAGATATTTGACCTGAAACGCCGTCGGCGATCATTTTGGGAATAAAAAATGGGTTGAACCTCGGAATTCCATTGCCTGTGGCAAAACCGGTTACTTCTTCCTCGAAGGTTCTTAATCCTCCGATTCCTGAGCCCCAGATTACACCAACTTTATTTTTGTCGAAGTTGTCTTCAGAAATTCCTGCATCGGCGACGGCCTGATCGGCAATAACCACCCCGAACTGGGCGAAAAGGTCCATTTTGCGTGCATCTTGTCTGGGAATAAACTCAGTTACTTCAAAGTTTTTTACTTCGCATGCAAACTGGGTTTTAAATTGGCTGGCGTCGAATCTTGTGATGGGAGCAGCTCCGCTTACACCATTTGATAAACCATTCCAAAATTCCTCTACAGTATTACCGATTGGGGTTAAAGCCCCTAAACCGGTGACAACAACTCTTTTAATTGACATTTTGTATAAAATTAAAAGTTCAATATCCGATTGAAAATGCAAGTTAACATTTTACAAATGAATATTGAACTTAGATTAATTAGAAAAAATTACTTTGAGTTTTCTTCTAAATAAGTAATCGCCTGACCTACAGTTTGAATATTCTCAGCTTGATCATCAGGAATAGAAACATTGAATTCTTTTTCGAATTCCATGATTAGTTCTACTGTATCAAGTGAATCGGCTCCAAGGTCGTTTGTGAATGAGGCTTCGGTAGTAACTTCAGATTCGTCAACTCCAAGTTTCTCTACGATGATTTTCTTTACTTTTGATGCTATTTCAGACATTTTAAAAATGTATTTTGGTGAAAAACAGTGCAAAGAAAGATATTTTAAATGAAACCAACAAAATGATTTAAGTTTTTTTGAATGATATATTGTTTGGATATTTGTAAAAAAAATCAAAAAAAGAATCTTTATGAAATTAGAAATAAAGAATTTGGCACAAAATGACAGCAATAATTTTTTCCTAATGGCCGGTCCATGTGCAATAGAAAGCAGAGATATGGCTATGAGAATTGCTGAAAAAGTAAAGGTAATATGCGAAAAATTGGAGATACCGTACATATTTAAAGGGAGTTTTAGAAAAGCAAACAGAACCAAAGCCGATAGCTTTACGGGTATTGGAGACGAAATAGCATTAAAGATTTTAGCAGAAGTAGGAGAGACTTTTCAGATTCCAACTGTTACAGATATTCATGAAACTCACGAAGCTGCTTTGGCTGCCGATTTTGTTGATATTTTGCAAATTCCTGCATTTCTTTGTCGCCAGACCGACTTACTTGAAGCCGCAGCTAGGACGGGGAGAGTAATAAATATCAAAAAAGGACAGTTTCTTTCTGGAGCATCCATGAAGTTTGCGATTGAAAAAATAAAAGCCGTCAACCCTAATGCTCAGGGAGTTTTGACTGACAGAGGAAATAGCTTTGGTTATTCTGATTTAGTGGTTGATTATCGCAATCTGGTTGAAATGAAGGCTTTTGGAGCCCCTGTCGTAATGGACTGCACCCATTCTTTGCAAAAACCTAATCAGACCTCAGGTGTGACAGGAGGAGATCCCAGAATGATAAGTACCATAGCCAAAGCAGCTATTGCTGTGGGTGCCGACGGCCTGTTTATTGAAACCCATCCGGAGCCACAAAATGCTAAGTCTGACGGTGCCAATATGTTACATCTTGATAATCTGGAAAAATTATTGACTGATTTGGTTAGAATCAGACAAGCAGTGATTTAATCAATTTAGTCTCGGATCAATGGGGTAATTTGCCATAACTTTAAAATTGCCTCCCATATCCCTAAGCACTTCTCTCCAGAAAGTAACCGACTTGTTTTCAAATATTTTTTCAGAAGAAATTTCTGTCACCATCCAGGCTTTTTCATCGATTTCTGACTCAAGTTGACCTGGTCCCCAGCCGGAATAACCCAAAAAGAATTTAATGGAATCAGGCTTTAAAATTCCTGTATTGAGCAGGCTTTTGGCAGTATCAAAATCTCCCGACCAGTATAAATTGTCAGAAATATTAATGGCCTCATCAATCAGTGAACCTGAAGAATGTACAAAATGGAGGGTATTTTGTTCGACCGGCCCACCAATCCCCAGTGGAAAATCGGCATAGATTTCATCAATGACATCCGCAAGTTTTTGCTTAATGGGTTGATTCAAAACCAAGCCAAAAGACCCTGCATCATTGTGTTCACATATCAGCACTACTGCACGCTCAAAGTTTGGGTCACCCAAAAATGGCTCTGCAATAAGTATTTTTCCGGTCAGGTCTTTCATCTTGTGTAATTTTTAGGCTCAAATAAATGATTTTTTGTGAATGTACTATTGAAATATTTATTTTTTTCAGAAATAATTCAGAAAAAAAAATCTGATAATTACAGAGCCCGGGCAACGAACAGGTTTATTTTTCTCGTTTGTAATTTTAAACCAAATACTATTTCTATCTGAAAAACGCTACCTCATTAAAATTTACAATGAAAATGAAAAGAGAAGATGCAATTAGCAGAAAGGAGTTTTTGATGAAACTGGGATTTAGTGGCACAGCTCTGATAGCTGTACTTACAGCCTGCTCCACAGAGGACTCAACAGTAGTACCCAGTACATCAGGTAGCTTTTCAATCAATCTTTCTGAATCGGCATATTCCGCCCTTGGGACTGTTGGCGGATATGTAAAAATCAATAATGTTATAATTGCCCGGATATCATCAGGTAGCACCTCATCAGACTATGCTGCCATTGCCCGCATATGTCCACACGAGAAAAAGGACAAAATGATTTATGAAAAATCGACCGGTGAGTTCAGATGTACTGACCACAACTGGTATTTCAAGACTTCAGGAAAAGGTGACGGAAACGCCAGTACCACAGGCTTTACAGTAAACATTAGTGGCACAACAATGACAATTTCCTGAGATTGAACCCGCTATCAAAAAGTATTAAAGTTCTTTTCTTTTCAAAAGCTCAACTGCATGGTTTGCTGCACGGGCAGTAAGTGCCATGTAAGTGAGCGAAGGGTTCTGAGTGCTGGTTGAGGTCATGCAGGCTCCATCGGTCACAAAGACATTCTTGCAATCGTGTAATTGATTCCATTCGTTAAGCAGAGAATTTTTAGGGTCTTTGCCCATCCTTACACCACCCATTTCGTGGATATCTGAGCCGGGATTAGCTCCGGTATCCACTGCTGAGATATTTTTGAAACCCGCAAGTGTAAACATTTCGGTGATTTGCTGTTTGAAATCCTCCGTCATTTTATCGTCATTTTCATTCCAACGGGCCGAGAGAATTATTTTTGGAATGCCATATTTGTCTTTTTGGTCAGTTGAAAGTCTTATGTGATTTTTTTCAACCGGTACCGATTCTCCCTGCATCCAGGCACTGATTTGCCAATCACCCAATTTTGGAAATAGAATAGAAGCTTTTAAACCTTCGCCCAATAAACTGTGATCAGCGTTGGCCGACCTTCCACCCCCGATTCCTATAGAATAACCCCTTAAAAAGTCGGTTTCTTGTTTCTGTACGTTTCTGAACCGAGGCATATAGGCAGAACCCGGGTTTTTTCCGTCAGTTTTTTTGTCTTTTAAAGCATCAAATGATGCATTGGCTTTACCGCGATAATTGTGGCTTGACAGGTATTTTCCAAGCAATCCTGAATCATTTCCAAGGCCGTTTGGAAAACGATTAGAAACAGAGTTTAGCAAAATGGCATTGGAGTTGATAGTAGAGGCATTTACAAAGATAATTTTTGCAAAATAGTCTATCATTTCACCTGTATTGGCATCGATAATTCTCACCCCGGTGGCTTTTTCTTTTTTATCATCAAAAATAATAGAATGAGCAACTGAGAATGGCCTGAGCGTAAGGTTGCCTGATTTTTCAGCCCAGGGCAGGGTAGAGGAATTACTGCTGAAATACGCTCCATAAGGGCATCCTCTTACACAAAGATTTCGGTTTTGACACTTGGTTCTGCCTTGTTCATTGTGGATTGGTTTGGGATCGGTGATATGAGCACATCTTGATTGAATTACCTGACGGTCTTTATAATTTTTGGCTACTGCCGATTGCAGATGAGATTCAATACAACTCAGCTCAAAAGCCGGAAGAAACTCTCCATCTGGCAGGTGCGGCAGGCCGTCTCGATTTCCTGAAATACCTGTAAATTTTTCCACATAACTATACCAGGGAGCGAGGTCTTTATACCTGATGGGCCAGTCAACAGCAAATCCGTCACGAGCCGGACCCTCAAAGTCAAAATCGGACCATCTTTGAGTTTGTCTCGCCCATAGCAGAGATTTTCCTCCTACATGGTATCCACGTGTCCAGGTGTAGGGATGTTCCTGAATAAATGGTTGCTCATCGGGCTTAATGGCCCAGTGGAGGGTTTCCTCCCTCATAAATGACCTGATGTCGCCATATTGTTTTCTGGTTTCGAGAGGGACTTGTCCTCTGTGTTCAAAATCCCATGGGTGCATCATGGCAGTAGGGTAATCTGCAACGTGTTTTACATCGCGTCCTCTTTCCAGCACCAGGGTTTTCAGGCCTTTTTCACAAAGTTCTTTTGCCGCCCAACCTCCACTGATCCCCGAGCCTATCACTATGGCGTCAAAAGTGTTCTTTTTATTGCTTTTTATATTGAAATTCATCTTGGAATCGGGTTAAATCAAATAGTTACACATCCGTAAAAATGGCCAGGTGCCATTTCATAATTGAGAAATTGGGTCATTACCTGCTCAGAAGTGCTGTAACCCTGGATGCACAGGCTTTTGATTAGTATCATGGAATCCCGAAAGGATTTTTCGGGCGATTTTTGCCAGGTTTCAATTAATCCAATTTTTTCTGATGTGGTTTTTTTGTCAAAATCTTGTTTGCTGACCTCATTAAGAAATTCCTCCACACTTTTTCTGACTTCTGAAGAATAACAATCGGCCAACATTTTTTCTATAAACTTGTCGATTTCCAAATCCTTTGCTCCGGGTATTTCACCTCCGGGAATTATGGTATCAACCAGTAAAACAAGGGAATTTGAATTCTCCTTTGAGAGAAAAAAGTTCTTTATTTCCAGATGATCTGAACGCCACGAAGAGGCCCAGGATGGTAATTGAGAGAATGTAAGGATTGAAATCCCAAAGTTTTTCAGGGCATTCCTTCTTTTCATATTTTTTTAGGTTGAATAAAAAATGAAATTAGGAATTTTTCGAAAAAAACTCCTAATTCATCTTAAAATTATTTCTTTTTCAACCTTTTCTGATCCAGTTTTTCATGGTGAGGTAATCCAGAAAGTAGATAACCTTGAGTGATATGTTGTTGTTCTGGTCGCCGTTAAGTGTGTTTCTTAGGTTTTTGCCATAAGTAAGGTCAGAAATAGAGTCCTGAGCAAAAGCGGCATCTTTCCATACAAAATTTAGGAAACTACCCGGTGCGAATTGCCAGGTGTACACCATGTCAATATTGAAGAAGTTTACGTTTCGATTGTAATTTTCACTCAAACTATGGTGTAGGGCGAGTTCGCCATCCGATTTTAAATTATAAAACTGTCGGTTATTAACACGGCTGTTGTAGTGACGTGTTCTGAAAGTCATTCCCATTTTGTTGGTAAAATTGTATTTCAGGAACAGAATATTTTCAAATGTTTTCACATCTCTGAGAGCAAAAAGCGATTGTCCGTCAAGATTGGTTGCAAAACCAACACCGTTGAATCTTGGTTGATAAGACAAGTTGTGACTTACAGAGAATTTTGGGTTAAAACGATAAGTCTGGTTTACACTTGCATCTAAGGCAGTCTGGTTATAAAAATTGAAATATTTTCTCAGGAAAATCTCAGATGATAAATAATATTTTTTGGCCGAATTACCTTCTGTAAAGATTCCAACAAGTGCACTACTGCCTCTTTCAAAATATTTTCCTTCAATTCTTGGCTCATAAAAGTCATGTTGTTTTGGCATAAAGTCATTCACAAGCCCCAGCCAGAAAAGCTTTTTGGTTTGAGTCACTATGCTGGTCTGAATCCTGGAGTTTTGATAGGTGCTTTCGATGGCTCCGATTGGCGAAAATAAAGTGCTCAAAGACAGATTCATGTTATAATGCAGCCGGTTGTAAAATTTCTTGGGTTTAGTATAGCGATAACCCACATATACCCCATGATCAATAAAGTTATTATTGGTAAAATATCCAAGGTCATTATTTGAAAACTTAGTATCAGTGAGCTCCTGATTGTATTGAAACAAAAACCTTCCGCTCGATTTTCCTATACCAAATGAGTGTCCGTAACCAAGTTTGTTCTCGTCAATATATTTGAGCTTGCTTACTCCTGATTTTCCGGTAATAAAATAGGTGTTCTTTTTGTCAAATATACTAAACATGGCCACGCTCAGATTAGCATCATAGGCCGAACCGGCACGGGTCACATTTGAATTAAAAAACGTAACACTGGAGTTGTTTTTAAGGTTTTGATCCAAAACCACAATACTGTAATTGGTAGCAGGGTCGGTTTCTACCTGTCTGATTTCTCCTGTTTCAGTATTTCTTATTTCGGCGTGCTGGGCATGTGTTATTGCATTTAGAATCCCAATTCCCAGCCCCCCTTGGGTACGTCCCGATATCTTTGAAGCATTAATCAGTTTTGATTCAGAAGGATTATTTATGACCTCTTCATTATTTTTCAACTCATCATAAACTTTACCTGCATATATTGGTGAGCCACCAATTCTACGGGAATAAAAAAGGTCACCTTTGTTAAAAAGTTCGGTACCTTCGGTAAAGAAATTACGGTATTCGTTGAATTTAACTTCGAACGGGGTAAGATTCAGCACACGATTATCGCTTTGTACTTGTCCAAAATCCGGAATTAATGTAGCATCAAGGGTAAATGACTGACTTATACCCAACTTTAAATCAAGTCCACCTGAATACTGGTTTGTCCAGCTTTTGATTTTTGGGTCAGAGCTGGGGAAGTGGTTTTGATACACCGAAAAATAAGGAAATAATTGCAAACGTAGCGGCGGTTTTATGTCGGTGATTCCCGTCCAAAAGCCTTCCTGAGTAAGGAAACCATTTACGTTTATATCGATGGGGTTCCAGGTATATTGTTGCTCAGTTTTTCTTTTTCTACGGGTAATATTTATACCCCAGTCCTGTATTTTGTCTTTACTAAATCTAATGGCCGAATACGGCAGGAAAATCTCAAATGTCCAGCCTTTGTTATGAAGGATAACTTTACTTTTCCACACGGCATTCCACGAAAAGTCCTCCCCGCCGTTATTGGAATTTTGGGCGGAAGTCATTTTAGCATCCCACTGTTCGCCAAGTGGAGTTACGAAATATTCAAAACCGTTAAGCTTGTCTTTATAGGTATCAAAAATAATCCCGATGTAGTCGTTGGTGCCGAAACCATCCCGGCCGGTGAGCTCTCGTGACACGCTGTCTACGTTTCTCTCATGGCAGATCCCCCCAAAATAAATGCCCTCATCGTCGTACATTAAATAGGCTTCGGTGTGGTTTCCAAATTCTTCTTTCCGGCCCATAACTGGTCTGAACTCTACCATTTCATCAAATCTGGCGGCATCTTTCCAGGCTAATTCGTCAATTTTCCCGTCGATCGTAACTTTCTGGGAAGTTTTTCGTCCAGGAATGTTTTTAGGGCTGGTCTGTGCATAAGCAGACGAAGCCATCAGGAGGGCAATTAATAATTTTTTCAATGATTTATAAAGTAATAGCTATACAAAAGTATTCTAGCGAAAATTCTCTTCCAATTAAAAAATGTTAAACGGTCGCTTCGCTTGATTTTTAGAGATAGATGTAAATAAAAATGGGAAGGTTGCAGAATTTTCGAAAAGATTTTAACCGCCGATTGTAGTCATGCTTTCATGTACAGTGGTGGTACGATGGATTTCCGCTTCAAATCCATCCTTTGCACGGTGTTGAAATGCGTTCAAAATTTTGTTGGAAATAAGTTCATCCTCGGCATTATTGCGAAGTAAATCCCTGAGATTAAGTGCGGCATCGGCATATAGGCAGGTTTTGAGATCGCCAATGGGCGTGATACGCATGCGGTTACAAGTACCACAAAATGTACGGCTATAGGCGGCGATTATCCCGATATTACCCTTATAGCCCGGTATCGAATAGTTATATGAGGTAGAGAATGGTTCGTCTTGAATTTTGGTTATATATGGGTGACGGCTTTTTATTATTTCAAGAATTTTTTGAAAAGAAAGAAAATATTCTGGCTTTGCTCCTTCACCATTAAACGGCATCTCTTCAATAAACCTAACATCAACTGCTTGATTTCTGGAGAGTTCAATCAACGAGAAAATATCTTCTTCATTTTTGCCGGCCATCATTACCGAGTTGATTTTTAGCGGAATGTTATGCTCCAGGATAGCCTCGTAAGTTTTCAACACATTGGGTAGCTCGTCACGCCGGGTCATTTCGAAAAATCGCTTGCGATCGAGGGAATCGAGGCTCAGATTGATGGCTGAAATGCCCATTCGTTTAAGTTCAGGCACATGTGGGGCGGTCAATACGCCGTTGGTGGTGAGGTTGATTTTTTCGATTCCCGGGATTTCAGAAAGTTTCCAAAGGAATGCCATCAAATCTTTTCTTACAAAAGGCTCCCCACCCGTGATCCTTACCTTGCTAATGCCCATTTTGGCCAGAATGCTCACCAGCCTGATCATCTCTTCATAGCTGAGCAGGTGGTTTTTGGGCAAAAAATCGATGCCATCGTGTGGCATACAGTAAAAACAACGCAGGTTGCACCGGTCAGTCACTGCCAATCGGAGATAATTTATGGGGCGGCCGTGGTTGTCGGTGAGCAAAATAGATATTAATTATTTTATCGAAACAGTAATTTGACTTAAAAGATTGCCAAAAATAGAAAAGGGAGCTTAACATTTTGGATTAGTACGGAATATATTTCCAGTTAGTAATTAGATTTATTAGTCAATCCTTAATTTTTTATATCCAAAAAATCCTTGTTAAAGTTGTCTAAGAATTTTTCTACAAAAACATCTCTTCCGCCTTCAAAATAGCCTCCGGCTTCCCCACATCCAGCACCATATCGTTGCTGTGGTCATAGGCCATGATTTTGTTTTCGGCACAGAGGTCAAGATAGAGATCTATCATGCTGAATTTGCCTGTAAAGTTTATTTTGTCAAAAATGCTGCTGGAAATCACATGTATGCCACTGAAGGCCATGGGAGTGGGCGAGGCATTGCCCAGCTTTTCTTTTGCGGGCAGTTTTATTTCTTCGGTTTTTATGTTTTTCCAGCCTACCAGTTCATGGTTTGGGTTAAATAGCAGATAGCGGCTGGTCTCTCTTTTTGCCACTGCCAGAGTAGCGAGTGCATGATTTTTCTGGTGCTGGTTTATCAATAAGTTCAGGTCGAGGTTTGTCAGGATGTCGCAATTCATGAGTACGAAATTCTCACTTCCTGCCAGCAAGTCTCTGGCTTTCAAAAGTCCTCCACCGGTTTCCAATACCATATCCGTTTCGTCACTGATGCTGATATTGCTCCCCCAGCCTTTGTGGGTTTCTATGGCTTCAATGATTTGGTCGGCAAAATGGTGTACGTTTACCACCACATCCGTAATGCCAAACTTTTGAAGATATTCAACGTTGCGTTGTAGCAGAGATTTTCCATTGACCACCGCGAGTGCTTTGGGTTGGTGGTCGGTCCACGGTTTCAGACGCGTTCCGAGACCTGCTGCCAATATAAATCCTGCAATATTTTCTGCCATAAACTGATTTTTTTACCTTAAAGTATTTACAATGTGGTATTTTCCGACCATTTAGAATGTTATTAATAAAAATTTCTTACCAACTTTCTTACCTACTAACTTACCAACTTCATATTCAATACTTAACCTCCTTAATCCCCTGCTCCACATGCTCCAGCTCCACTTTTACTTTGTATTTGTTGCGGAGGTGGCGGGCAGTTTGCTCGGCGGCATATACGCTGCGGTGCTGGCCACCGGTGCAGCCAAAGTTTATGGCGAGGCTGTCAAACCCGCGTGCCATATAGTCTTCCACCGAAATGTCCACGATATTGTAGATGTTATTCATAAAATCAGGCATTTTGGTCTGTTGCTCCAGAAAATCTATCACTTCTTTGTCTCTGCCGGTCAGTGTTTTGTAGGGTTCATACCTTCCTGGATTCAAAATCCCTCTGCAATCAAATGCAAAACCGCCACCATTTCCGGTTTCGTCTTTGGGAATGCCACTTTTCTTATAACTAAAACTCTTGATTTTCACCACCAAAGGGGTGTTTTCATCTGCTTTTTTTGGTTCGAATCTGTGTATGACTTCGTCGGAAGTAATTTGTGAGAGGATGTCGTCCAAGGTAGGAACAATGAGGCCCACTTTACGGTTACTCAAAAACCATTTCAAATTTCTCAAGGCCAGAGGAATGCTCGTCAGGAAATGTGCTTTTCGCTCAAACAAACCCCTGAAACCATAAGCTCCAAGTACCTGCAGCATCCTGATGACCACATAGCCGTTATATTGACTTATAAAGACCTCTTTTTGGACAGGAGTGGGCAAAAGGTCATCGATTACCGAAATGTAATATTCCAGGAGTTCATTTTTCCAGTTTTCGGGCAGGTCGGCCTTGGCTTGCCAGAGCAGGGAGGCAACGTCATACTGCAATGCCCCTTTCATACCTCCCTGATAGTCGATAAAACTTACTTTCCCGTCATTCACGATTATGTTGCGGCTCTGGAAGTCGCGGAACATAAACATCTTGTATTCGGTGCGGGTCAGATAGGTGGCAAGAGCATCAAAATCATCGAGCAATTGCTGTTTGTCGTACGGGATTTTGAGTGTATCGACAAAATAATATTTAAAATACAGCAGGTCGCTCAAAATGGCCTGCTTTCCAAACTCCTTGGCGGTGAGGGCACGTTCAAAATCCAGGTCTTTGGCACCCAGAATCTGCATTCTGGCAATCTCTTTCAGGCTTTTTTTGTACAAATCGAAAACTTCATCACATAAGCCTTTGGCTTCCAGATTATTGAGTAGCGACGCTTTGCCCAGGTCTTCCAGAATATATATTTTCCGGTCGGTGTCAATGGCCAGGACTTCGGGTAAAGGCACGTCAATGGCTCTGAAATGATTGGTATAGTAGAAGAAAACCTCATTTTCTTTGATGTTTTCGTTGTAACAGCCGATGTAAGAGTTTTTGGAAGTATAAAAACGGAAATATCGTCTGTCACCTCCACTCAGAGGGATGATTTCGGTACTGGTGATGGTTTCATTGATGGCAGAATCAAAAAAATCCTGAACGACTTTTAAAAGGGGTTTCATATTGAGACATTAAGATGCAAAGATAAATAAGTCGGAGGATTTGAATGGAAAAATGGGGGTTTTATTGAAAATTGAATTCTGATAGACAAAAAATTTACCTTAAAATAAGTTTTTATTTGATATAATATTTCATTCTAATTTTATGTTTTATTTTTATAAAAATTGCTAATCCAAATGATCAGAAAAATTATCTACATCAATCTTTTCTTTGTATTCCTTAATCTGCTTTTTGCTTGTTGTAAATGTGATGAAGAGCCCGTTGGGAATATTGAAATCAATAGAGCAAAAATCGAAGAAATTGTACCGCAAAAAGCCTCAATAAAGGGGATTGCTTTCCGCTTGAAAATGGAAGATAGCACCGCAAAAGTATATTTTTCGCCCAACGCGGTTACACTTTATCCAGCTGCCAATGCCATGACCCGCTGTGATTGTATTTCAAGGAAAATTTTAAAAGAAAAAATCGAAAGTATTAAAATATTTACAGTGAAAAACTTATCAGAAGATTTTCCTCAAAAATCTGATGTTACTGAGCTTTTTGTTAGCGATAAATTGGAACAAGTATTCGGCACCAATGTACTCAAAACCTCTCTTTCAGAAAGTATCCAATATTTTAATAACCTCGGATATATCAATGATAATTATATACCGTTTTTCAACTTATATCTCACACTAAAGGAGCCTGTGCTTCCTGCACAATTTTGGGTTGAAATATCGCTGATTGGAGGAAAGAAATTTATAGTTTTAAGTCCGGAATTTAAATAATTATGAAAAATACAGCTTTTACAATAATATTGATATTCAGCACATTATATTCTTTTTCCCAAAAAGAAATAAAAGCAGGGAACAGCGTGGAGCTAATGTTTGGAAACAGAAAATTTGTGACCAGGAACACCGGGATTCGAATAACCGGGGCCGATTTTTTTAGTTATATCCCCGTAAAAACTAATTCATATCAATACTTGGGTATAGGTGTAAGAAAAGAAATTAATGATAAAAACTTCGTTTCAATCCTTGGAACAACCCATGATGACATCATTCCTATAAATTTTGAGATTGCTTTCGGAAGATTTTTGACAAAAAACATTGGTTTGGAAGTTGGAGCAAGTGTTTTCAATATTCCTTCAAAAAGGGGCTATCCTTTTGATTTTGAAAATGAATTTTCAGAATTTAAAACTCTGGAGTTGATCTGGAGTTCTGACGACATGGTTTACATAAAAAACATCACCGGCTTTATCAGTCCTTTTTACAGATTTCGCTACAAATTGATAATGCTTAATCTTTCTTTGAAAGCCGGAGTTGGAGGATTGCTAAAAAATTCTATAACTTATGGAGGACAAAGCACAAAGAGTTTTGAAGTTATAAATGTTGACTATTCGGCCAAACTATCTCCATTTCCATTTGTTCAACCCGCATTTCAAATAGCATTTTTCCCTTTTCATGCTCAAAACTCCGGATTAGGCTTTCAGTTAAAAGGAAATTTTTTACCTTCAAAGAGACAATATAATTATGACCGGAGAATTGATATCTGGACTGATCAAAACCCGGGTTTCGAATCATTTTCCGGTTCCAAACACCGAATTAACCGGTCAGAAATTGAGTTTGGTTTGATCTGGTCAAAATAAAATCCTTAGTTTCTTCTGATTCAGGTTGGAATTGAATAATTTTATCAAAATTCTTATTTCAACCTCAATTTATCATGAAAAAAACAGCTCTATTTTTATTGCTATTATTGTCTTTTTCGGGAACAAACCTTTTTGCCCAAAAGAAATTATATACTTTTCCGCTAGGTGTACAGGCTTATACATTTCGTAATCATTTCCCCAAAGGCACCGAACACACCCTCGATATCATCCAGAATATGGGCTTTACTGAGCTGGAAGGCGGCCCACAAAAAGGTCAAACGCCCGAAGAATTTAAGAAAATGTGCAATGATCGCGGTATCAGCATCCCATCGACAGGTTGCGGTTTTGAAGAGTTGCGTGACAACCCACAGGCAGTGGCCGACAAAGCCAAAGCATTGGGAGCCAAATATGTAATGTGTGCCTGGATACCTCACAAAGGCAACGATTTCACACTGGAAGACACCAAAAATGCCGTGGAGGTATTTAACAAAGGTGGCAAAGTGCTGGCTGACAATGGCCTCATTTTCTGCTATCATGACCATGGCTACGAGTTTAGGCCTCACGAAAAAGGCACATACATGGATTACATCATCCAAAACACCGACCCCAAATACGTTTCGTTTGAAATGGACGTACTCTGGACCATCCATGGTGGAGGAGCAGCCAACCCGCAGGAATTGTTAAAACGCTACGGCAACCGCTGGAAACTGATGCACGTTAAAGACCTCAGAAAAGGAGTTGTCGGAGATAAATCTGGCCACGAACCTGCTGAAAACGATGTGGTTTTGGGTACAGGACAAGCAGACTGGAAGAAAATATTTAAACTTTCTAAAAAAATAGGAATACAGCACTATTTCATCGAAGACGAAAGCAATAAGGAACTTGAAAATGTGCCCAAAAGCATTGAGTATTTGAAGAGTTTGTAAAGCAAATTTTTGCTTGAAAAATTATTTCAATTGATTTGATTGTCTTTTGGTAACGTGACAATCATTACAATTTTTTAAAATTCCAGTATCTAAGTTTGTATCAAAATTTAGAAAAAGAATGAACAGAATTGTAATAATAGGCGGGTTATCTGCCGGTCCATCGGCTGCAGCCAAAGCCAGAAGAGAAGACGAATTTGCCGAAATATTGATGTTTGAGAAAACCGCAGATATCTCCTACGCTACCTGCGGTATTCCTTATGCCCTTTCAAAACATATCAAAACCCGCGAAAAACTGCTGGTAACGGATGTGGAATTGCTCAGGAAAAGATTTAAGATTGACGTTCACCTCAACGAAGAAGTGACCGACATTGATGTAGAAAATCAGAAAGTAATAACCCCGCAAGGTGAATATCCTTACACAAAGCTTGTTTTTGCCACCGGAGCGAAATCTTTTGTACCTCCTATCGAGAACCTTAACGATGCCGACAACTGGTCAACATGCCGTAGCCTTGGTGATTATGACCATATTATGCAGCATGCACTATCCGATGAAGCCGAACATATCACAGTGATGGGTGCCGGACTAATTGGTGTGGAAGTGGCCGAAAACCTTTCATTAGCGGGTAAAAAAGTTACGATAATCGAAGGTGGAGCTACTGTTTTGCCGATGTGGACCCCAAAATTCTCGGCAATGGCCCAAAACGTGCTGGAAGACAAGGGAATTCACGTTATCAAAAACACTTTTGTAAAAAAAGTAAATGTAGAAAACGGAAAAGTTAAAAGCATAGACCTTGGCAATGGTACATATCTGAATACTGATTATGTAATTATGTCGGTTGGAATCAAACCTAACACCGATTTATTAATTACTAAGGGAGCCAAAGCTATACCCAACGGAGCTTTAGTGGTAAATGAACATTTTGAGACTTCTTTGCCTAATATTTATGCTGCCGGTGACAATGCTTCAATTTTGAATCTACAAACACATCAACATGATTATTTGCCTTTAGGGACTCACTCCAATAAGGGTGGCCGTGCTGCAGGATTTAATGCAGTAGGAGGCAATGAAACTTTAAGTGGTGGATATAAAACCGCTATCGTACAGCTTTTTGATCATACTATGGGTCGTACAGGATTGGGACCAAGAGATTTGGAAAAAAGCGGAACAGCCTACAGAAAGTCTTTAATTGTTGCCAATAGCACCCCAAGTTATTTTCCTAATCCGAAGGATATAATAGTAGAGACTTATTACGATGCCAATGACCTAACTCTTCTGGGAGCAGAAGTATTTGGGCAGGTGGGAGTTGATAAAAGAGTGGATGTATTGAGTACAGCGATTTTTGCGAAATTAAAAGTTACAGACCTTCCGCAGCTTGATTTGGCTTATGCACCACCTTACTCTCCTGCAAAGGATGCGGTGGTAGTAAATGGATACACAGCCACTAATGCAATAAACCATGGTTGTTCACCTATTTCTGTTGAAGAACTGCATGATATGATTTCCAATGGGGTAGATATGGAGATTCTGGATATAAGAAATCCAGGCGAGAGAGCTAATGGAAAGTTTATTGAAGGTTCGGTTAATATTCCTTTAGATGAATTGAGGGAAAATCTGGAAAAAGTGGAAAGAAACAAACCAGTGATAGTTCATTGTGCCAGAGGTTTGAGAGGATATATTGCTGCAAAAATACTTTCACAGCATGGTTTTACCAATATCAAAAATCTGGCGGGCGGATATAAAGTATGGGGCGAATACGAACGACAGTATCCGATACAATACAATATCGAAAGCGAAATGATTTAAATAAGGGCGATTATACTTCAAAACATAAAACCTTCCTGAATTTCGGGAGGGTTTTTTTATTTCGATTTGTAAACTTTTCCGTCTTTCATTACAAAAGTTACATTCATAAGCGAAAGTACATTTTTCTGAGGGTCTTCATCAATTGCAATGATATCGGCCAGTTTTCCGGCTTCAATGGCTCCCAGTTCGTTCTCCATGCCTAACACTTTGGCGTTGGTTATAGTGGCAGCATTCAGAGCTTCCATAATTGGCATTCCGGCTTCTGTCATGTATAAAAACTCCTTGGCATTATACCCATGAGGAAATACCCCGGCATCGGTACCGAAACAAATTTTCACACCGGCTTTGTAAGCTCTCGCAAAAGCATCCTGAATCATTGCACCGGTTTCAATGGCTTTTTTCACTACAAATGGATGATAATATCCGGGTATTTTTGCTGAATCGGCAACAGTTTTCCCGGCAATAATCGTTGGTACCAGATAAGCTCCTTTTTCTTTGAATAAAGCAATACATTCGTCGTCCAAAAAAGATCCATGTTCAATAGTTATTACGCCTGCCCTGATTGCTCTTTTTATCCCCTCGGCACCATGAGCATGTGCTGCTACACCGAAGCTGTAATCTTTGGCCGTTGCCATAAGGGCATTGAGTTCATCATCCTGAAACTGTGGGCCTTTTCCGTTTTTGGCAATACTCAGCACTCCTCCGGTTGCAGTTATTTTAATCCAGTCGGCTCCGTCCTGATACCTTTGTCTGATTGCCTGGCGAGCCTCGTCAGCAGAGTTTATAACCCCATCCATTCGGTTTTCATTGGAAAGCATATAATTGGGGCCAATTCCATTTGATGGGTCACCGTGGCCTCCGGTGGTAGCAATGGTTTTCCCTGAAGTAAATACTCTTGGACCAACAACCGAACCCCGATTGATAGCCCCCCGAAGAGATATGTTTACGCCGCTTCCACCCAAATCACGAACGGTAGTAAAACCAGCCATCAAAGTGATATTGGCATATTTTTGGGCTTCAAAAGCCACATCGGCTTCAGAATATTGAATTCTTTTCTGAAACTGATCTTTGGCGGTTTGGCTTTCCAGATGCACATGCATATCAATGAGACCGGGTAGAACAAATTTCTTTTTCAGATCAACGACCACATCTGTGGAAGAGCCTTTCTGAAAGCCACTTTTGACTTCTACTATTTTGTTTCCTTCAACTACCACAGTCATTTCTTTCAGCACTTTTTGTGACCGTGTGTCAATCAGATTTCCACATTGGATGTATGTTTTCTGGGCAAATACACTGCTACAGGCCAGGCTCAGGATAAGGAGAGTTTTTTTCATTTTTGGTTAGTGTTAATGATAGAATTTTACGAAAATAAGAAAATTAAGGGCTTAATAAGGGAATGTCTAATTTAGAAAGCGGAAAATATTAGAATTTTTTGTTAAAAATCAATTTAAAAATCCACTTTGCCCCGATTTTGTTTTTTTTCACCGGCTATTTTCTTGGCTTTTAATCTTTCCAGAATTTTTTCCTGACTTGGTTTTGTGGGTTTTCTGGGTTTGTTTTTTTGAAAAGCTTTTTCCAAAAGTCCCAAAAACTTTTTATAGGCCAGTTCTTTGTTTTTTAGTTGCGAGCGGGATTCCTGTGAGGTAACTATAATTTCATCTTCCAGGTTTATATGATTTTTTAATTTTAGCCTACAAACTACTTTTTCTTCTTCATTCAAAAATTTTGACTCAGAAATACTAAATCTCAACTCCACTTTGGTTTCGACCTTGTTGACATTCTGTCCTCCTGCACCAGAACTCCTGGAGGTATTTACCACTAATTCCGACCAAAAATCAATATTTTTTACTTCTTCAGGTTTCATTCCAGGCCTTTTGCTGCTGCTTTATCAATCCACAGTTTTCCATTGAAATGCTTTCTCAGAACCGTTGCCGGCAGCATTTCAGATACCGGTTCTGTACTCATTTGTCTTACAATGTCCGATTTGGCTTTGCCGGTGGCAATAACCATGGCTTCTTTTGCTTCCAGAAGATGCTTTAATCCCACTGTGATTCCCTGCGTAAGTGGTGTGGCCGAATTGAAGTATTTTTGGCCGATAGTTATCGTTATTTCTTCCAGATCTGTCACCTGACAATAAGAATCAAAAGATGAGCCCGGCTCATTGAGGCCAATGTGGCCGTTAACTCCCAATCCTACTAAAATAAAATCCAGCCCACCTTTTGAAAAAATCAGCTCGTCCACCCTTTCACATTCAGCCTGAAGGTCTGTGGTCATGGAGTCAAAAAAAGTATATTGAGAGGCAGGAATTCCCAGTGGTTTCAATAAATTTTCCTCTACAATATATTTACAACTCCCTTCGCTTTCGCCTGATACACCTACCCATTCGTCCAAACCAATGATGGTCGCATGTTTAAAAAGATCTTTCGAGGCCGTTTTGGCAATATGCCGGTAAGCAGCTATTGGCGTATTTCCTGAAGTCAAGACCATGGTGGCATTGGGTTTTTCTTTCAAAATACCCATAATATGCCCGGCCAACGCAATGGCCAGATCCTCAGAATTTTCAAAAATTTCGGTTTGCATTATTATAAAAATTTCTCAAAGAAAAGAATAAATTAATTTTTAGCTGAACGATTCCCTCAAAATCTTCAAACATCGGTCTAATTCTTCAACGGTTGAGCTTGCAAATCCCAATCTGGTGCAATTTTTAATTTTATCAGTATCATGAGTTGCCCCATCACTGAAATACATTCCTTTTTTGAGTGCCGTTTCAGCAGTTTTCTTCATATCAATTTTAGGATCAAACTGAGCCCAGACCGACATTCCGCCTTCTGGAATCTGAAATTCAATTTTTCCGGAAAAGTCACTACTTAGTTTTTCGCAGAAAAAATCTCGCCTGGTTTTATATTCCTTCAATGACCTACGCAGATGTTTCTGAATTATTCCCTCATGAAGAAGCTGAGCCAGAGCATTTTCGAGCATATTGTCGCCCTGCCGGTCAATCAGTCGCCGGTGATGCGATAAATGCTGAATAACATCTTCGGTAGCCACCAAATAACCCACCCTGAATCCCGGTGAAATACTTTTGGTAAACGAACCGGAATAGAGCACCCTTCCATTACTATCGGCACTGGCCAGAGGCAACAGCGGGCGGCTCTGATAATGAAAGTCATAATCGTAGTCATCCTCAAAAATGATAAAATCGTATTTTTCGGCTAACTGAAGCAGTTTTACCCGTCTGTCGGCTTTCAAAGTGTAAGTGGTAGGGTAGTTGTGGTGAGGGGTAACGTAAAGCAATCTAATTTTTTGTTTTTGGCAAACAATTTCCAGGGCGTCGGTGTCAATACCATATTCATCGGTTGGAATTTCAATTACTTCGGCACCGGCTTGTAAAAAGCTTATGCGGGCACTCAGCCAACCCGGCCAGCCCATAGCTACTTTGTCGCCTGTTTTTACTAAACCCAGATTGGTCAGATATAGGGCCATAATTGTACCCCTTACTATCAAAATATTGTTTTCATTGATTTTCAGGCTCCTGCTTTCATTGAGATAAGACGATAATTCTTTTCTCAGCCAAAGCAAGCCCGCAGTATCTCCGTAGCCCAGTTTTTGGTAGCTGTTTCCATACAATAAATTGCTGCGATAGGCCCGGGCTAGTTCAGGTAATGGGGCTAGTCGTGGATCAGGAAAACCATCATCGAGGTGTAAGAGGTCGGTTGCTTTTATGGGTTCTCTGATCAGAAATTCCTTTTCGCATAAAAAAATCCGGCTTTTTTAGGTCTTTCTCCTGTTTCAATCAGAATTTTTTGTGGATTTATAACCGGAATATTCCTGGGCACAAAAGTGCCGCTTCCCGGCAGTGTTTCCAACCAACCCTGCATTTGCAATTCACTATATACCTGGGTGATGGTCTTTCTGTGCACCGAAAGCAACTCACTCATAATTCTGGAACCCGGCATTTTAAACCCCGGAGGGAGCAAACCGGATTTTATCAAACCAATGATTTGAGTGCCTAACTGACTGTAAACAGGCACTTTCTGGCCTTTCTCTATTTTAAGATGCGATTTGAAAGGAAACATAAACCGGACTACTAGTTATCTAAAAACTGGACGACAATGCCCATCCGGTAAAGATATATTTTTGTATCAGGAATTCAAAAAAACAAATGGAAATAAAAATTGCCCGCTCCGAACAAGACTACCTCAAGTGTTTGGAAGTTTTGAAACATCTGCGTCCTCATCTATCTGCCGAAATTCTTTTGAACCTTATTACCGAGATGGAAAAAGAGTCTTACACACTCATTTACGCAGAAGAAAAAGGTAAAGTGACCTCAGCTTGTGGGTTTCGTTATTTGACCACACTATTTGAGGGTCGGTTTATTTACATTGATGACCTGACCACCGCTCCCGAATTCCGGGGGAAGGGTTATGCCGGAGCTTTGTTTGACTTTGTAGTCGAAAAAGCAAAATCCGAGGGTCTCAATGCGGTTCATCTCGATTCGGGGCATCAACGATATGATGCTCACAGGTTGTATCTCAACAAAAAAATGAAAATCGTTTATCATCATTTCAGATTAGGCCTAAAAGAATGATTCTACTGGAAAAAAATAAATACTTTCTCTGCGAAAAAGCTCTGGAATCAGTTCAGATAAATCATTTTTTTGCAATGTCAGTTATCAGGAATCATGTAAATGGGCAGGTTTTTGTAAACCATGCCGATAATCCTGAGGTTTTTTATGTGAAACATCCTTATGGAATGTCTCTATTGTTTGGAAAAACGGATGATGAAAACTTTAATAATTGGCTTAAGAAATATATTTCGGGCGAAAAAACCAATCATGAATATTTGCAGGCTAGCCCAGATTCATGGGACGAAATATTCCAGGTTTGGTTTTCAAATATTTGGTCAGAAACCGAAAATAAACAAAAAATCTGGCTTCAAACCCGTGCAAATTTTGAGTTCTTGCCCAATGAATTCCATAAATATTTCCCTGAAACGGGAAACCGCGAAATTGTAAAAATTGATAAAGAAATATTCGAAAGTTTCGAAGGCTCTGTGGTTCCCAATGTTTTTTGGAATAATGCTGAAGATTTTTTGCAAAAGGGCCTAGGTTTTTGTCTGAAAGTCAAGGGCAAGCCGGCTTCCATTGCTTTTTCATCTTTTGTCCATGAGCCCTATTTTGAGATTGGCATCGAAACGGCTGAAGAATTCAGGGGAAATGGGCTGGCAAAAATCGTGTGTTCAGAGTTAATTGATTTCTTGCAAAATAACCGGTTTATTCCCGTTTGGTCATGTAGAAAAGGCAACTCTCAGTCTTATTATTTGGCACAAAAACTTGGTTTTAAACCCTCATTTGAAATACCTTATTACATATTATGATAAAGCAAACTCCCAAAACCACCCCCAGTCGCTCGGCAAAAAGAGCCTCATATGACGAAGCCACAATTAATTCCATATTGGATGAGGCCATGTTCTGTACAATCAGCTATTCGGTTGACAACCAGCCGTTTTCGATTCCAACGGCTTTTGTCAGAAAAGAGGATAAACTATACATCCACGGCTCAGTCGGAAGTCATTTTTTAAGAGAAATAGAAAAAGGGATTCCGCTGTGTATTTCGGTCATGCTTGTAGATGATCTGGTAGTGGCCAAGTCGGCATTTCATCATTCAGTCAATTATCGTTCTGTGATAATTTTCTCAAAAGCTGAAAGAATCAATGATTTTGATACCAAATGGGATTTTTTCAAAGAATTGACCGAAAAAATTGTACCCAGCAGCTGGGAATATCTACGCCCTATGAAAGCCGGTGAAGTTAACAAAACTATGCTTTTGAGTTTTGATATTTCGGAAGCTTCGGCCAAAATCAGACAAGGAATGCCCATCGATGATGATGAAGATCTTAGCCTTCCGATTTGGTCAGGATTAATTCCCGTTCCACCCAAAAGACTGACGCCTATCGCCGATGAATTCAGCAAAGATATTCCGTTGCCCGATCATTTAAAAAATCACGCCTAATTTCAAAGAGGCTTCAGGATAAAGCATTGGCAGCGTATAGGTAGTTTGGTCAACCGGAACATTTTGGTCGCCACCCACACGAAGGCTCATGCCGGCCCAGGGTGAAAGGTAAAAGTGTTTGTTGAGCTTAAGATTGTATCCAAGACTTCCGTTAAGCAATGAATTTTGGAATTTGGCGGTTTGTTGTTTGGCTTGAGTTTGGATTTTACTTTTCCAATACACCAAACCACCGCCAAACCACAAGCCTGACCAGCTTTTTTTGAAAAATCTATCCACCACAACAGCGTATGCCTCCACATGGTTGTTAGAAAAATTCTTATTGATACTCCAGTCAGGTTTGTTGACTGAAGCTGTCAAAACTCTTAATCTCCAGTAACCTTTCCCGGCAAATCCCGCTCCGAAGTATCCTCCGGTAATGTAGGGAAGGGCGTCAAGTTCAATCCCAGCTTTTATTTTTTCCTGAGCTTTAATTTCAAAAAAAGAAACCAGAAACAGGTAGAAAAATAATCGTTTGATTTTCATATTTACGATAATTAGAAACTTGCGAGGCCTTTTCTGATCATAGGGTCATCTTGATTGAAGACCTGATAAAACTCATTGGTAAGGCCTTCTTTTTCATTTCGTTTCCAGATGTTCCTGGCAATCAGAGCTTTGGTATAAAGTTTTATGTAATCTTTAGATAAAGCAAAATCTTTTTCTGAGAATTTTATTCCTTTTTGTTGAGCCGTTAATTTCAGGCCGGCCAATACTTTTTCGTCCAGATTATATGAAGAAAGGTACTTTTGGAAGCCCATAGCTTTAAGCTCATTTTGATGCTCTTGCGTATATTTCATAGAAAACTCCCTGAAAATATTCTGGGCAAAAAGTTCAACAAGGTATGGCGTATAATAACTCGTGTCCTGAGGTACAAAAACGTCTGGAGTGATTCCACCACCTCCATACACGGTGCGACCACCTTTTGTTTTGAATTTCAGTTTCTGATTAAACTTAATGCTATCTTTTACAAACAATTCTTTTTGACTGAACCTTTTGTGCATGTCTTCCATGTATTCTTCACCATGACCCAACGTGTAGGGTTTCTGGATACTTCTGCCACTGGGTATGTAATATCTCGAAATCGTCAGGCGTAGTTCTGAGCCATCAGAAAGTTTGATAGGTGCCTGTACGAGTCCTTTTCCGAAAGTTCTTCTTCCTACAATAGTGGCTCTATCATAGTCCTGCAATGAGCCACTTACAATCTCTGAAGCAGAGGCACTGCCTTCGTCAACCAATACTACAATTTTACCTTTTTCAAAAATCCCGTCTTTTTCTGCTTTAACTTCATAGTTATTGGCTTTATCTTTTCCTTTGGTATATACGATGACACCATTTCCACCGACCAACTCATCCACAATGTCAGTTGCTTTGTCCATATAACCGCCAGGGTTATCTCTCAGGTCAATCATCAGCTGCTGCATTCCGGCAGATTTGAGGTTTTTGAGGTGAGTTACAAACTCATCATAGGTGGTTTCTGCAAAACGATTAATTTTGATATAGCCCGTCTTTTTGTCGGCCATCAGATAAGCTGCATCGATGCTGAATGTCGGAATCTTATCTCTTTTTACATTGAAAAATAGCGGTTTTCCGAATCCCTTCCTTTTTATTTTAAGTTTTACAATAGAGTTTCGGGGTCCACGGAGACTTTTGAATACTAAATTATTATTGAGTTTTTTCCCGGAAAGATTCATCGTATCGGCCTGAAGAATAATATCTCCTGTTTTTATACCTACGGCTTCAGATGGTCCTCCACTAAGGGCAGTGACCACGTAAAGTGAATCATTGAAAATATTAAACTCTACTCCAATTCCATCAAAACCATCATGAAGGTCAGAACTAGCTAATTCAGCCTCCTGTGGAGGTAAATAGGCAGTATGTGGATCCAACTTTTCAAGCATTTTAGTAATACCAAATTGAGAAAGGGAATCTATATCCACTTCGTCAACATAACTTTTTTGAATATTTAATAATACTTCATTAAAAATTTTACCAGACGAAAATGTTTGAGAATTGAAAGTCTTTTTTCCGAAAATCGTAGCTCCCAGAAAAATCCCTAAAGCTACCGAAACGGAAATTATTAAAGGGATAGAAGCAGTTTTTTTGTCGCTATTTTGATTCATCAAAATCTTTTTAGAGTGTTAGAACCACAAATTTTGAAAAAAATTGTCGTAAATAATATTCTAAAACCAAAAAGCTAGCAATTGGTTTATGGAAAAAGATGTTTCTTCGCAAATATTAGAATCGATTTAACGTTTTAATACTGACCATAAAAGAAAATTCCTTCATATTGTTTGAATATTCTTAAAAAATTTAAAACCTTTGGAAAAAAATTGGTTATCAGTGTATAACCAATCAAAACGTGCTTTTTAAAAAATATAATTTTAAGTGAAAAACCAATTAATTGCTTTCACTCTTTTTTTCTTTATTGCCTCTTATTCCAGTGGTCAAATCTCTTATCGTACAAGATATAAAAAGGCATTGACTGTCGAGGTTTTTGGTGTAAGTCCAATTGCATCAATAAACTATGAAAAAGCATTTAATCGAAAAATGAAATCCTTTAATACATTTAGAGTAGGGGCTGGCTTGGTACCCGGGTCTATGTCATGGATTGGCCTTAAAGATGGCGGACTATCACTACCAATTGCTGTAACTCAAAACGTTAATCTTAATAATCTGAAAAAGAGGGTAAAACACAGGGTGTCATTGAGATGTAAAGCGACTCCATCAAAAGTATCAGTCGAGTGGTTCGGTGAATTTGGATTGAGTTATACGCCAGTTTTATATGCCAATGAAGTTCCACGAAATTATATTTTTGGAATCGTAGGACTCAGACAACAAATTGTAATTGATATTCCACCCAAACCTAAAGTAATATTCCTCAAGATTCAATATACACCCAAATATTATCAAAAGCACTTTTCTTATTTTATTGATTCTCACACCAGTAGTATTGCGGGAATTTCACTTGGATTCTCTATTTAAAAACAAATCCTTTATTTTTGGGAAAAAATTATAATGGCTTCTTTTACCCATCTTGATGCTTCGGGCAATCCGTCAATGGTCGATGTTGGCGATAAGACGGTAACACACCGTGTTGCAGTTGCGAGAAGCATAGTTCATATTTCGGATGAAATCATGGCATTATTTCAAAATGACGAGATTCAAACCCAAAAAGGGCCAGTTTTTCAAACCGCAATTATAGCAGGTGTTATGGCTGCAAAAAAAACCGGTGATTTGATCCCTCTTTGCCACCCTATTGGAATGGATAATTGCCAGATTAAAATAAAAGTTACAGGCAAAAACACCATTGAAATTATTTGTGAGGCATCGGTAAATGGCAAAACAGGCATTGAAATGGAAGCATTGACAGGGGCTAGTGTTGCTGCATTAACAATTTACGATATGTGCAAAGCTCTTTCTCATGATATAGTTATTAAAGAAACCAGATTAATCAAAAAAACCGGGGGAAAGAAAGATTTTGTTTTGAATGAAAAGGTGTGAAAAATTATTTTAGAAATATTTCTATTGAAAAAACACGAAAAACATCCGTTTTTGACTAAGCCAAATATTGGAAACTGGGGAAGGAATGAATTTGCACTAATTGGGGCTCCATGTGAGGTAATAAATCAAATTGCCGGAGAGATTATTTCTGCACTTTCAGGAAAATATAAAATTGCTTTTGTTGATGCTGATCACAAAGCCGACCAAAGTTTTGATTCTATTGATTTTACAAAATTTCAGGATAAAATTTCTCATTTCAATATTAGCAAAAAGGAACTTTCTGATTTTGGTAAAAAAGCCTTGTTGAATGATTGTGATATAATTCTGGTAAACGGTAATCATTTCACCGCAGAAAAGCAGGTTCTATTAATCAATCAAATGAAAGAAGATTCTTTAAAAAAGAGAGAATGTCAATTAACAGATGTAATCGCAATACTTAAAACCGATGATTCGCCTGTTTTTGATTGGTTAAAAATGACAAATCAGCCTGTTTTGTCAAAAGAAAATACTTTGGAGCTTATTCCGATTATTGAAAAAAGTTTGAAACCAGTACCCTTGAATGGTTTAATTTTGGTGGGAGGCAAATCGGAACGAATGGGTGAAAGCAAGGCAGATTTGTGTTATTTTGACAATCTTCCCCAAAGGGATTACCTATTTAAAATAATGGAAGAATCCGTAATAGAAACTTATTTTTCTGTTGCGGAAAATCATAATAAACATAATGAAATTGCTGATAGTTTTCTACAAATGGGACCTTATGGAGCAATACTTTCGGCATTCAAATTTAATCCGAATGTAGCCTGGTTGGTTCTTGCCTGCGATATGCCTCTTGTCGGTAAAAATGAAATTGATTTTTTAATACAAAACCGTAATCCATCCAAAATTGCAACCGCATGCTACAATCCCGAAACCAATTTTCCTGATCCACTTTTCACCATTTGGGAGCCCAAAGCTTATCCGGTATTATTACAATTTCTGTCACAGGGATATTCCTGTCCAAGAAAAGTTTTGATAAATTCAGATGTTCAGCTTATAAACTTGCCCAATCCGACAGTTTTAAAGAATGTGAATACACCGTTGGAAATGATGACTCTTTTAAAAAACAAATAAAGAGCCGACCAATCTGGTCGGCTCTTTATCGAAATTATTTCTGACTAAACCACAACTCTGTGGTATGATACTCAGGTTTATCTCCACCGTATTTTTTCAAAGTTTCAAGATTCCATACATATTCAGAATTGTATCTTGGACGAATTCTGTAGGCCAACTTGCCGGCATTGTCGGGGTACAAACTTGAAGTAAATGTCAAACCTTTGTAAATATTGGCATCATAATGATATTTACGCATATCATTCCAGGTTTCGAGGAATCCAAAACCAAATAATGCTATATATTTTTGCGTCATTATCTGACTTAGAGATAACTCAGAAGCACTGGCCGGGACAATTGAAGGCTTAGCCAAAAACGCTGCTTTAGCTGCTGCATCGATTTTAGGTGTTGGATCAATCGTATATTTATTCACCATATCAATACTAGCAGAAATGCCATTTTTATAGGCAGTAAGTGCCATTTCTTTGTCACCTTTAATAAATGCTGCTTCAGCTTTAATGAACTGCATTTCGGCATAAGTCATTAATGGGAAAGGTGCGGCATTTCTAAATAAATATTTACCAGGTGTAGCTGCAGTTGGAGCTCCTACTATACCCCATGGCGTTGGAATACGAACCGCAGCAGTAGTAACTTCAGCTGTATTTGCAGTATGTCCTCTGTAAACACCATCAGTTGAAGGAACCAAAATACTGCTGATACGAGGGTCTCTGGCTCCTTTAAAAACAGTGCTATCCATTAACCCTACTATGAATTTTGTTTGCCTGAAGGCATTCATATTGGCACGAGTAGGTCCCCAAAAACTAGAATTAGTTGAAACTGTACCATCAAAAGCTACCATTGCATCATCATTGATACTTGCCATAGCTTTGTCTGCATATTCTATCACTTTATCTGGATTGTAAGATGATTTATTAATCAAATTATTAGCATTCCTTGCGAGTAAACCGTAAGCAAACTTAGTCCATTTTGCCCTATCACCTGCATAAATTTTATCCCCTCTGGTCATATAAGCTTGTGAAACAGCACCATCGGTTTTTGCCAAAAGACCAATACCTTCGTTTGCAAGTTTAACAACCTCTGCATAAACTGCTTCCTGCGAATCATAATCAAAGGTTTTACGTGTCTGGTCGAAAGCTTGAGTAAGAATGATTTCTCCATGCATATCGGTGGTCATTTGCCAGGACCATGCTCTCATCACTTTGCCTAAGCCGAGTAAATCCCAACGGGATTCATTTTCTGCACCTTCCATCATAAGACTTAAGTTTTTGCCTAAATCCCAATAGGCCATACGCCAAATCTGGCCCCCATTATCACTACCAGGGTCATATCCATACCTATCCCAGGTATTTTGAGCTGTACTATGAGCAAAGTTTTGCACATATTTACCTAAAAACCTTCCATCAAACTGTACTGCCAGAGCCATTTGTGCCTGCATCGCAGGAATCAACACTACGGGTTCAACTACCTGTGGGAAATTGGGATTAGTATTTACGTCAACAAACTCCTGACATGATACCAACAAGGTAAATCCCAATCCAAAAGTTAAATATTTTAATATTTTTTTCATTGTTAATCTCATTTTTATAGTCCTACTTTCACACCAAAACTTAAACCTCTCGGGGTACTGATCACACCATAATCAATACCAGATCCGCCACTTCCTCCAACACCAGCAGTTACACCATTTACAGAAGGATCTGCACCTGTATAATTGGTAAGCATAAATAGATCTGTACCTGTTACAAATACTGAGGCTGATTGAAATACTCTGGTTTTTTGAATAATAGAAGTTGGAATTCTATATGACAAAGTAATATCTTTTAGTCGAAGCCAATTGATGTCTTTTTCTATAAAATCTTCTTCAATAAAAGTAGTTCTATAATAGTCATTTAAAGTATTTGGTACTATTTCTTTAGTATTTGGCGTAGGCGTGTCGGTATTTTCTTTTCCATCTCTTAAAACACCTTTGATAACTCTAGGAGTTTCCCTGTCAAGGGTTTTAATACTGATCCCATTGTTATATAAATAGAGTTCATTTCCATTAAAAACATCTCCTCCTTTTCTAATATCAAATAAAAATGAAAGATTAAAATCTTTATAAGTGATATTATTACTTAAGCCTATCATAAAATCAGGATTTCGATCACCAATGTTTGCGAAAACTGCAGTGTTTCTAATTGGAAGGCCAGTAGTTGGATTTATTAAAATATCTCCAGCGTTATTTCTGGTATATGCAGTACCTGTTAAAGTTGTTAAAGGAAAACCTGGCTTAACTCCGTTCCTAACATTTTGATAAACCCATGTGTCTGACACGTAATATTCTGGAAGGTCTTGTGGTAAACTCAATAGTTTACTATTGGTTTTTGTAAAGTTAACCAACATATTCCAGGTTAAATTGTCCCTTTTTACAGGAATACCGGAAAGTTGAATTTCAAGTCCTTTGTTTTCCAAAGTACCACCATTAAATACTTGTAATACAAACCCTGTTCCATAACTTAGTCTGAGGTCTTTTACAATTTGATCTTTACTTGTTGAATGATAATATGCAACATCCAGACCTAAACGGCCTCTATAAAACTTCAATTCAGTTCCAATCTCTTTTGAAGTAGTTAATTCTGGTTTCAAATCAGGGCTGGGTCCTGTAAATCCATATCCATAACCGCCACCAGTAGTAGTTTTATTTTCTAGTCCAGGGTAAAGACTATAAGCCGGTGCATCTTTTCCAACTTGGGCAATAGAAGCTCTTAACTTTCCAAAAGTAATTACATTTGAATTTTTCAAAGCAGGAAGTTCGGTAAATACAAAACTAAACTGTGCCGAAGGATAGAAGAAGCTATTGTTAGCTCTTGGTAATGTAGAGGTAATATCATTTCTACCAGTAAATGTCAGATAAACCATATCATCATAGTTTAGGGTAGCATTTCCAAAAACCCCAACCAGTCTTTTTCTAACCAGATTATTTAATGCCCTGTGAGTAGTTAAATCTGTATTGTTTATGGATGTAAATTCATAGTCAATAAATTTCTCACCCCTAACCGAAGCAACTGTATAATTGTTATCATAAATGGCACTACCCAACATTAAAGAAGTATGCAGTTTTCCAAATGATTTTTTTCCTGTTGCAAAATACTGGAAGTTGAAGTTTCTGGTATTGTCAACATAAGTATCAATACTACCACCCACGCTTTGGGCCCTTTGTGATTCAGGGTGATATTTTAATAAACCCTGAGTGGAGGAGACATCCAAGCCCACTCTGGCAGTCAGATTTAACCAGGAAAATGGATTATATTTAAATGCAAGATTTGTGATAACCCTGTTATTTTTATCTGAATTTTGATTTTTATTTACATCATAAAACGGATTATCAACATCGGCATCACTACTCGCATCAGAAACAAGTCTTCTTCTGGTACCTGCAGGGGTTAAATATACACTTGCGTCGTCATTGGCAGGCCAACCTAAAAGCCCCAACAAATAACCACCTGTACCTCTTGCTGCTTTTATGTTGTTTGAATTAGAATAAGCCATCGAAGCTTCAGAAATAAATTTATCACTAAACTTTGTGGTTCCAGATAGAGTTATATTCATCCTATCATATTTTGTATTAGGAACAACTCCAGTTTGTGTCAAATATGCTGTGGCCAAGCGATAAGTAGTCATATCGTTTCCACCTTCTATTGAAATCGAGTGATTTTGTTTGGAACCGGTTTGAAAAAAGCTTCCAATATTGTCATACATCTGAGTGCCTTCGGGATATGCAGCTCCAAATTGTCTTCTAACATTCAAATCTGTTACACCATTAACGCCTTGAGCATATTTAGTTTGAATTTCAGGGAAACGATAAAGTTCATCAAATCTAAAAGTATTACTATAGGTAACTTTACCTCTTCCTTTTTGGCCTTTTTTGGTGGTAATAATAATTGCACCTGAGGCAGCATCAATCCCATACAAAGCAGCAGCTTCTGGCCCTTTCAATACAGTGATTGATTCAATGTCCTCTGGATTTATGTCCGCACCCCTGTTAGTATAATCATTTGTACGATTAAAAACTGAACCGGTAACTGTTCCTGGTCTGTCTGATGAAAGATATCCGGTGTTAAAGGTTTTGTTATCGACTGGTAAACCATCAATAATATATAAGGGCTGATTACTGCCGCTTAATGAGTTAACCCCTCTAAGCATGATTGAGGTTGAAGAACCCGGAGCTCCGGAAGTACCGGTTACTGTCAATCCGGCAACACGGCCTTGAAGTGCATTGGCAAAGTTTTCACGCTGAGTATCAGCCAAATCTTTACCTTTTACTTCCTGAACAGCATGACCCAATGACCTTTTTTCTACTTCAGTTCCAAGAGCAACAACCACAATTTCTTTTAGGTCTGAAATAGTAGATATCAATACAACATTGATTTCAGAACTATTTCCAACTGTTACATTTTGTGGAGCATACCCAACAAAACTAAATGTAAGCTTTGACCCGGGTTTTGCAGAGATCTTGAATTGACCATTTGCATCTGTTATTGTACCTTGATTTGTGCCGTTAACTGTGACACTCACGCCTGGTAATGTAGAGCCATCATCAGAAGATGTAACATTTCCGGTGATTAATTTTTCCTGGGCTAATGCATGTTGAGTAACAAACATAAACAGCACTAGTAACCCAAATAGGAGAGTTTTTTTCATATTGTTAATAGTTTATTAAATGAATAAAGGCAATTTATGAAATTAATCCTTTTCTAATCTTAAAAAAATAAAATATTTTAAAAATTTAAGCAATTTGCAATTTTGGAAAATGGGTGTTATGATTATTAATAGATTGGGATTATAAAAATTACTTTTTTGGTTTACTTTTGATGTTTTCAAATTAATTTCGAATAGTTTTATAGATATTTATTTGAAAATGCAATAATGATTTCTCCTCAAGCTGCTTTAAAAATCGTTCTTAACACAATACTTCCTAACAAAGTTGAGAAAATACTATTGGAAGATGCATTTGGGAGGACTCTAGCAGAAGACCTTATTGCCGACCGACCTTTCCCCCCATTTGACAGAGTGACTATGGATGGTATTGCAATCAATTTTCAAGAATTTGAAAAAGGGAAAAGGGAATTTGAAATTTTAGGAATACAAACTGCAGGTGAAGCCCCAATAGGAGCGAAAAACAATTCCGGATGTATTGAAATTATGACCGGAGCAATGCTACCTGATGGTTTCGATACAGTTATTAGATATGAAGATTTGAAAATTTTCGGAGGGATTGCGAATGTCATTTCCGAAAAAATAAAACCAGGTCAAAACATTCATTATAAAGGTTCTGATGCCACCTTGGGTCAGGTTATAGTCGAAAAAAGCACTAAAATTAATGCAGCTATCATGGCAGTGGCTGCCACCATTGGTAAGTTGGAATTGTTAGTAACCTCAAATCCAAGAATTATCATTTTGGCAACCGGTGATGAATTGGTGCAAGTAAATCAAACTCCAAAAGACTATCAGATTAGGGCATCAAATACTTGGGCGATAAGCTCGATATTGAAAAAAGAAGGTTTTGATGCAGAAATGTGTTTGCTGAAGGATGAGCCCCAAATTCTTGAAAGAGAAATTTTTCAAATGCTTCAAAAATATGATGTTTTGATTTTTTCAGGAGGTGTATCGATGGGGAAAAAGGATTATTTACCAGAGATTTTAGCCTCATTAGGTATAAAAAACATTTTCATAAGATTTCACAAAAGCCTGGTAAACCTATGTGGTTTGGAAGTACTGAACAAAATATCATTTTTGCTCTTCCCGGAAATCCTGTTTCTTCCTTTTTATGTACGGCTCATTATGTACTTCCCTGGCTACAAAATCATGTGGGGGAAAAATCAGAAATATTTCAAAAAGTTAAATTGGAATCTGAGGAAAATAATCCCTTTGACCTTACTTTTTTTAAGCAGGCAAAATTAAAAAACGAATCAGGAAATCTGCTGGCAAAAAGCCTTCCAAACAACGGCTCAGGAGACTTTGTAAACCTTTCAAAATCAGATGGTTTTATTGTTTTTCCTCCCAAAGCAGAAGGTCGGTATTTAATGGGTGAAATTGTAGATTTTCTTAAAATCAGTTGATTGTATGTATAAACACGAATTAAGAAAGCTATATAAAGCAAAACGGCTGGAGTTAAGCCCGGAATTGGTGGCAGAAAAAAGCAAAAAAATCCATGACCTGCTTTTCTCCAGACTGATGATTCACCGTTACTCTCCGATTCATGTTTTTTTACCAATTCATGAAAATGCTGAGCCAGATACTCATTTAATAATCAATACTTTACAAAAAGATTTTGCCCCGGAAATTTTTATCAGTAAAAGTTTGCCTGATGGCGAAATGATTCACACACTATATGTGCCCGGAATGCAGCTAATTAAAAACAATTGGGGAATAGAAGAGCCAAAAGAGGATTCTGACTTTTTGAATTCCAAAGAGTTCTTCCGGAAATATGAAAATGAAGACATTCTGGTTTTGGTCCCACTTTTGATTTTTGATAAAAAAGGCCATAGGGTAGGTTATGGAAAGGGTTATTACGACCGTTTTTTAAAATTTGGCGATGATTATATGACAACAGTCGGACTCAGCTTTTTTGAGCCGGTTGATCTCATTGAGGACCTCAACGAATTCGATTTTCCTCTGAGTTACTGCATTACTCCGGAAAGAATCTGGCATTGGTGAGAAAACTGTGAGGGTCAGACCGTCGGTCAGACCTCTACTTGGCTATTTCATCTCAGAATTCATGTAAGCTAACCATAAAATCATATCGGCAGAACCATCCATAGTGGGTTCATTGGTTGAATAATCCTGGTAATCATCCCAATATTTGATATGGTCTGGCTGCAAGTGGGCATATTCGTCAGGTTCAGAAAGTTTGATAGCCAACATTTTGTCATGAATTTTTGACCACAGAGGTCCATCTGTCAGACTACCTTTGATACTTTTTTTCTCCAAAATCCAAAAAGGCATGTGTACGTCTTTGGGGCTATCTTTTCCTTCGGGTATTTCGGTAATCATACTTGTGCCCCATGGGTTTAGCCCCAAAAGCCAGTTGGTATGGTTTTGTAAAAGGTCGTCATAATCATGGCTTCCGGTCATTTTATTAAGCAAAATAGCTTGTGTAGCCACCGCAGTTGCGAGGTTATTGGAACACCAGATAAACAAATGACCCACACCATAAGCGTTCTGATTGGCCTTTTGCCTGATTCTTTCCAGATTTTTTTGATAATAATCTATAGCCAATTTTTTATCATTCTTGTTTCCGGCCTGCCAAAGAGCAAAGTGTCCCATATTTACAAATGGATACATTTCATAATGTGAAGCAGTGTCTCTTTCCATCCACGACCAAGTGTTGATTAACCGGGCATATCTTCGGGCATCTTCAAGATATTGTTTTTTACCGGTACATTTATATAGCTCGGCGGCAGCCCACTCCATATCGTCAGCCCAGGTGTTTTCTTCATAGCGGTATGGTGCACCAAACGAATTTCCTTGCTGATATCCCTCCTGTTTTTTGCCCATTTCATAAAGCTCTTTGGCTGCTTTCAGACATTTTTCTGAATATGATTTTTTTTCAGAAAAACCTTTAAAAACCTGATAACCCAGTGCCATAGCTGCGGCTGACCGCCCCGCTACATTGGCGATTCCGGTGGCTTTACTTTTATATTTCCCAAGGCCCTGAGGTGTGCCCGTGGCACCATAAACTGGTCTGAAACTATTTTTTCCCCATCCATAATTTGCCTCATCTTCGTGAGGAAGTTTAAAACCACGATGGTCACGGTCGTCGGCTACCTGATGATACAATGAGTTGGCGGTGGGATGTAACCTGAAAATCCAGTCAAGTCCCCAAGTGGCCTCATCAAGTACGTCAGGGGTGCCATTAGGGGTGCTTTGAGCCAGAGAATCAGCCATGTCTTTAAAACCTTTGGGGTACATAAGGTAGGCCTGAAGCATTCTGGCCGTTGCATTGCTACCGGTAATTAGATATTTGAGCTGATCGCCCGCATCATGCCAGCCTCCTCGGGCATCAATTTGGGTTGAATCTTTTATATGTCCATAAAATGCAAGTCCATCTTGCTGATGACAGGGCTTTCCGGTATAAGCATTGAAACCGCAGCGTTGGGTTTGCATAAACCGCACCACATCTTCCTGCCAGGCAGAATATTGACCTATTTTGAAAGTTTCAGATTTCTTATTTTCTACTGTAAAATAGTATTCGCCGGTTTGTTTTTCCTGAGAAAAATCTATTTCATATTCAAAAGAAAAAGGTGGCAAGGGGCTTGTATTTTTTAATTTTGCAGGAAATGACTTTTCAAAAGTCCCGGCTGTGTTTTTTAAGATTACCGAGCTGTTTTTTATTTCATTTTTACACAAAATCAGGGCTCTCTTAGGTAAATCAGGTAAATATCCGGCCAGATTGACTCTTATTTCGATTTCTTGCGAAATGGCTGAAAATGAGATAAATAAGAATATCGCAAAAGTAATTATTTTATTCATGCCGGTTTATTTGATCGTTTTTCGTTTAAGATTTTATTTTCCTGAAATTTTTCAGAAGGAGATTTTTAAAACGAAAATATAATTTTGTTTTATCGAAACCTTCTTAAATTTGTTAAAATTCGGATTTTATGGAAATCACTTTAAAAGAAATAGAAAAAAACTTGCTGACACTTCCAGATAATCTTTGGGGGCAAGTTAATGATTTCGTAATTTTTCTAAAGCAAAAATATTCAGACGATTTGCCTCAGTGGCAAAAAGATGAATTAAAAAAAAAGAATATTTTATTTCTGAAAACCCCAGTTCAATTATTAAAGAGGCTGAAATGGAATATTTTTTAAACAGTTTAGACAATGAAGGCAAAAATTGAATATTTGCCTTTTGTTAAAAATGATTTAGAAGAAGCTTTTATTTGGTACAAAAAAATAAATCCAAAATTAGCCATCGCTTTATTCAAGATTATAAAACTCAAATTAAACATATTTCAGAATTTCTACTTTCCTGCGAACAAAAATTTAATTCAATTAGAATCTCATTTTTGAACTCGTTCCCTTTTGGAATTCATTACAAATACAAGAAAATAGAAAATATTGTTGTCGTTTATGCCGTATTTCACACTTCTAAAAATCCGGAATTATTTGAAACAGTAACTAAGATTACTTCGTAACAGCCAACCCCACAAAAGAATCAGCCGTACCATAATACAAATACCATTTCTTTTTGTAAAAAACCAAGCCTTCTGAAAATGTAGTCCCTGCTTTATATTGGCCGGTTACCTCATGGGGCAGACTGGGTTTTAGAAAAGGTTTTTCTGATCGTTTTTTAACAGTGTGCATATCTTTTGCGTCAAAAACTACATAACCCACCGAATACGTACCCGTTGGCAGCTCATTGCTTGCCATTTCGGGTTTATCATGATTTTTACCGTTGTAAATGAGCGTAATGCCTTTTTTGGTAATGATGGCGGGAGGGCCACATTCAGTGAGGTTACTGTCAAACATCCCTTTGCGGGTGGTAATCACATATTTTAGATTTCCTGATTCATCGAGTTCGGGGTACCAGTCAATCAGATTATCAGACCAGGCTAGATTTACTCCCAATTCGCCCCAATACATCCAGTATTTCCCATTGATTTGGGCTGCCACGTATTCATTTCCTTCTTTTCGGGTCAAAATAGAACCCGATTTGCTGGCCATATTTTTAAATTTCTCGTCATAGGCCTTCTGAAAAGCCGGTCCTTGTTTTTCCCATTTCAATAAGTCTTTCGAAAACGCAATGGATAGTCGCGGAGTGTCATAATTCCATGAAGTGTACGCCATCACATAAAGGCCTTCTTTGGTTTTTACTACCCTTGGGTCTTCACATCCGCCGGGTGCATCCCATTGCTCAAAGCCATCTTTTGAAGGAAATAAAACCGGCGTAGGGTATTTTTTAAAATTTACGCCATCGGTACTTTCTGCCAGACCGATGCGGCTGGTTCTGCCTCCCAAATGTGCTTTAGGGTTATCTTCAGCCCTAAATAATACCATAATTTTGCCATCTTTTACCACTGCCGCCGGGTTAAAAACATCAGCTTTCTGCCATTTTACCGGCCCGCTTTTCATAGGGCAATCAAAAACAAAAGAGGAGTCAGCCGACAGTACAGGGTTGATTTTGGTTTTTTGAAATTTATGGAATGGGATTTGAGGGTTTTGAGCTAAAGAAAATAATAATATATTGTTAAAAAGAAATACCAGTAAGACTTTCAATTTCATATCATTTTAAGGTTTTTACAAAGTAAAAGTAGATTCTTTATTAAAACCAGACTATCAAAAAATAGAATTTCTTTTTCTAAATTCCATTTCTTCATTTTATTTTTTCTTTCCTCATCTCTTTCCATTATTTTTGCAGTCCTTTTACACCCATCATACAAACTAACAAATAAATTACAAAAGGAATAGACCTCTCCTTTTGATTTTTAGTAAAATACCCTGCCATGGGTCGGGGGGTACCAAATTACAAAAACAAAATGAAAGTTGCAGTTGTAGGGGCTACAGGATTGGTTGGTAGCGAAATCCTCAAAGTTTTGGCGGAAAGAAATTTTCCGGTAACAGAAATTATTCCGGTGGCATCAGAAAGAAGTATCGGAAAGAAGGTCACATTTAAAGGTAAGGAATATACCGTAGTAGGTTATGATACTGCTATTTCGATGAAACCCGATGTAGCGATATTCTCAGCAGGAGGTGATACTTCTACTGCTATTGCTCCTAAGTTTGCCGAGGCCGGCATCACCGTTATCGACAATTCATCGGCATGGCGTATGGACCCCACCAAGAAATTGGTTGTACCCGAAGTTAACGCCGATGTGCTTACCGCAGAAGACAAAATCATCGCAAATCCTAACTGCTCAACCATCCAAATGGTCGTAGTAATGAAGCCTTTGCACGATAAATATAAAATCAAAAGAGTGGTAGTTTCTACATACCAGTCAGTAACCGGAACCGGAAAAGCTGCAGTTGATCAGCTTTTTGCAGAAAGAGCCGGTGACGAAAGTGTGACTAAAGTTTACCCACATAAAATTGACCTCAATGTTCTTCCTCATATTGATGTTTTCCTTGAAAATGGATATACAAAAGAAGAAATGAAAATGATATTGGAGACCAACAAAATCATGGGTGACGATAGTATTAAAGTGACAGCCACTACTGTACGTATTCCTACTATTGGTGGTCACTCCGAAGCGGTAAACATTGAATTTGAAAACGATTTTGATTTAGCAACGGTACGTGAGCTATTGGCAGCAACCGAAGGCGTGATTGTGCAGGATGACCCGGCTAACTTTGTGTATCCGATGCCGATAAACGCACACGGTAAAGACGAAGTTTTTGTAGGTCGTATTCGCCGTGACGAATCACAACCCAAAACGCTCAACCTGTGGGTGGTAGCTGACAACCTGCGTAAAGGTGCCGCAACCAATGCCGTTCAGATAGCGGAGCATTTGTTGAAAAAAGGATTGATCTGAAACAGAATATCAATATGAATCAACGAAGTCCCGCTGGAAAACCGGCGGGATTTTTTATTTTCAAAAATGAATCAAAAACACAAAGGTATAATTCTGATGGCTATTGGGGCGATTTGCTTCTCTGCCAAGGCAATATTTATAAAACTCACCTATCAGCAATTTGATATTGATGACATCACCTTGCTCACTCTTCGATTTGGAATGTCATTGCCATTTTTTATGATTATTGGTCTTTTCAGATACAAAAAGGGGCATTTCAAGGCAGTATCTGGAAAAGACTTCGGGATAATCGCATTGCTATCCCTATTGGGATACTACTGGGCCAGCTGGTTTGACTTTCGTGGATTGCAATATATTTCTGCCGGATTGGAAAGAATCATACTTTTTAGTTATCCTACCCTGGTCATTATATTTTCAAGTATTTTTTTGGGTAAAAAAATCAGCCGGAATGGCGTCATCGCATTGGTTATCACCTATCTGGGAATCGCTATTATTGCATTAGATCCTAAAATTTTAAGTTCAAAAAACTTCGCATTAGGTGCCGGGTTGGTTTTAATCAGCTCTGTTACATATGCCTTGTACCTTACATTCGGGGGTGAAATGATCAAAAAATATGGCTCTATTAATTTTAATACGCTGGCAATGATATTCTCTTCAGTTTACGTCATTATCCACTTTAAAGCCTTTACAAATGTAGCAATATTTGAACTACCCGACGGTGTTTACCTCTATGGATTGGCTTTGGCTATTGTCAGTACCGTGATTCCTACTTTTTTGGTAATGGAGGGTATAAAATTGCTCGGTGCCGGGCTAGGCTCAATAGTTGGAAGTATCGGGCCTGTGGCAACGGTTATTTTGGGATATATTTTCCTTGGTGAAACTTTAAGTTTACAGGAGATTCTGGGTTCTGTATTGGTGCTAATTGGAGTTTTGATCATTGGGAAATAAAACTTCACAGAACCCAATAATTTAAACTTCACAACATCCTGTTCACCGCCAACTCCACCCCGCGTAATTCGGCCAACCCTTTTAATCTTCCTATTGCTGAGTACCCAGGATAGGTAGTTTTACTCAGGTCGTCCAGCATCTGGTGCCCATGATCAGGACGCATGGGTATTCGGTTATTTTTTAAACCCAGACTTTTTCGCCTCCTTTCTTCTTTAACTACTATTTTGATAAGCTCTACCATATCGACATCGCCGGTAAGATGGTCTGCTTCATGAAATATCAGAGGACGTCCCGAAATTTCGTCTGTCAACTCCCTTTTTGTAGCTCTGAAATGTAAAAAATGTACCCTATCGGCAAATTTCTCTAAAATTCCAGCTAAATCATTGTCTGGCCTTACTCCCAGAGAGCCAGTACAAAAAGTAATCCCATTGGCATTTACCTCTGATGCGTTCATTAGAGCTGATAAATCTGCTTCCGTACTTACAACTCGTGGCAATCCTAGAAGCGGAAAAGGAGGGTCGTCGGGGTGAATACACATTTTTATTCCCAGTTCTTCTGCAAAAGGAGTCACCTCTTTTACAAAAAAATGAAGGTTTTCTCGAAGCAATTCCTGACTAATATATTTATAATTATCAAGTAAACTCTGGAAAGTTTCCAGATGAAAAGCCTCCATGCTACCTGGGAGTCCCAAAAGTACTGTATTTTGTAATTCAGCTTTTTCTTCGGAGGTCATTTGGTCAAACCTTTCTTTGGACTTTGAGATTGTTTCCTCTGTATAGTCAGAGTCAGCCCCCGGTCTTTTTAGAATATACAAATCAAAAGCAGCAAAATCATTCCAAACATACCTCAGTGCTTTTGAGCCATCAGGCATTTCATGATCCAGTTTTGTCCGGCTCCAGTCTAGTACAGGCATGAAATTATAACACACCGTTTTTATCCCGGCATCTGCCAGATTTTTTAAAGATATTTTATAGTTTTCGATAAATTTATTTCTGGAAGGAAGTCCTTTTTTGATGTCTTCGTGAACCGGCAAACTCTCCACTACTTCCCATTTTAGTGGTATGTAATGGTCATTTTCTGCTTCTATGATATCAATTCTCTCTTTTATAGCCTCCCAAGTCCATACTTCCCCTACAGGTATCTGATGTAGTGCACTTACTACGCCTTCACAACCCGCTTGTCTAAGATCCATCAAACTCACCGGGTCATTAGGCCCAAACCACCTCATTGTATGTATCATCGTATTTTTAGTTGATATAAATAATGCTACAAAATTAAAGTTCATTTCTGCTATTTCAGCAATATTTTAGTGAATTCAATAATACTATTCAATCACAAGTTTTATAGTAATGTGAAGTTATGAAAAATTGGCTTTCCCATTTTTCAAAAAAAATCCCCTCCCATTTTAAAACAGGAGAGGATTCTCATTAAAACCTATTGTCAGGCCATACCAACCGACCTAAGTTCTGCTTCGCTTACATTGGACATTCTTTGTTTTTCATGATCCCAAATAATTTTTTTACCCAATCTCAACGAAGCGGTTGCCATATGAGCCGATATCGCTTCTTCAAATCCCTGCTGAATATTACAGCTTGGGGTTCCACCATGTCTGATGCAACTCAACCATTCTTTAATATGCAAAAACGTTGAGTCTACGCGTTTGCCGTCACGATATGTATACATCATACCTTTGTTGGCAAAATATTTCGCGGTAGCACCAGACACAGCATCAACACCCTTAGCTGATGGATTATAGCTATACATTGGAACGTCGGTTTTTACCAAACCCGACTCTATCATTTCTTTATATCTGGTTGACCGTGGGTCAGCCATTATAGTCAGTTGTGCACCCAATTCAAGAGTGGCATCATGACCCATAACCAAAGTACCTCTGTCGTATTGGTTACCCAAAGTAGATGTATAAAGAAATGTCATACCTTTTTCTTTGCCTTTTTCTTGTGAAGTTCCTGTAGTAAAATTCGGAAATTCCATCACAACCTGTAATACATCCGGGACTTCTCTACCATCAATATGAGTATATACACCACCAGAAGCCATCACTGAATCAGGAATTCCCATTTGCAAAATAGTATTAATCCTGTCATAATCGTGTGTCAACAAGTCACCCGATAATCCGGTGCCGTAATCCCACCATTTTCTCCATCTGAAAAACCTCTCTGCATCAAACTCCCTCTTAGGGGCATTTCCTAAGAATTGTTGCCAATCTATGGTTTTTGGACTGGCTTTTTCATGTATATCATACTGCCAGGCACCATTATCATCGTTTCTGTTGGTAGCAACCTGAATCAATGATACGTGACCCAATACATTTTTCTTGATAATATCCTGAGCAGTTAAAAAACTCTGGGTTTGTCTGTGTTGGTGACCAAGCTGGAATTTCACCTTTGTGTCTTCAATAGTTTTTTTCAAATCATAGGTTTCCCCCACCTTGTGAGTCATACATTTTTCTACATATACATGTTTTCCGGCTTTAGCTGCAGCTTTGGCCATCGGAGCATGCCAATGGTCAGGAGTCGCAATAATCACGGCATCTATATCCGGGCTTGCCATCATTTCTTCATAATTCAAAAACCTCTTTGGCTTGTTACCGTCAACAGATCCCGCCTCAATTGCCGCCTCGGCTCTTACATCAAAAACATCACAAACACCATTCAGCTTGATATTTAGTTTTTCTTGTTCCAAAAACTCTTTCAATCTCAAATCTTTCGGATTTTCAAGATTGTTTTTCTTCATATCTTCTTTCCATTGATTGGTTGCAAAACCAGCTGCCCTGAGTAGCTGCTCACCCCTGATACCAAAACCAATAATACCAATTCTGAGGGCTTGTCCATCCATCGCTCCACTTACTGGTGGTTTGGCAGCTTCAATATTTAATTCTTTAAAAATCTGTTCTTTAACTGATGCGTCTGTATTTTTTTTACTTTGAGCCACACCCCAAAAAGCACCTAAAACCGGTACTGTAGCCAGCCCTTTCAGTACATCCCGTCTATTTATTTCGTTATTATCTTCTTTCATTTTAATTCATTTTTTAGTTTTAATCCTCTTATTTTCTTTTTAAAAACTGGTCAAGTCCAACCAAACCACTTGTCGGAAACAATGCCAACACCACTAAAGCAGCAGCTTCAATCAGATTTTTGTTAATAATCAGATAACTCCCCTCACTAGGCATAGCAAATGTGTACCCTATCATAGGTGGGTGAGACAAATAATAAAAAACCAATAAAACAACACCACCCCAAATCGCCGGTTTAACCAAAAAACCAACTATTAATGCCAAACCAATCAAAATTAACCCCCAAATATTCATTGTATCTACCACCTTCATCAAACTCGCATTGGCTGCCATCGACTCAAACATTTTGGCAAAAAGCCCCTTAGAGTCCACCAGGTATCCCGATGCCGACCAGTTGTCATTCCAGAGCTTAACCACTCCTTCATACAAAAAATGCCATCCTATAAAAAGCCGCAAAACCACCAGCGACCACAGTTGTCCTTTAGAATATCCACTAATTTTCATACATACATAATGTTATAGTTTAAAAATCGGCCAATCCCTGACCGGTTGAAACAATCAACAACGCAAGCTAAAATCCACCAAACGTCCTTCCTATGGTTTTTGCCATTTCATATCTTGACATTCCTCACAAATTTCCCCTAATTTTTCGTCAAATATTTATATCAACCTGTTTTGTATTTAATTTTTTCATGGCGAGCCCCCTTTCCCTTCTAAGGTCGGTCAAGGGGTCGGGCTATTCGTTACAAGTCCGTCTACGCACCATCCAGCCGCACTACGGGCTTTACACTACTATCCCTCTCGCAGGGAATGAGTTTTAAGCTTTAAGAGAAAACGTACTTTTTGTCCATCCACCCCAAGACATATAAATAGGAAGGGGCTTTAGCCCCTTGAAGAAAAATTCGGAAAGATTAACTGGGTCATTAGCCCCACCCAAGATCCGTTTTAAACGTTTAAACCCCAAAAAGGGATTGGAAGGAATTGTTATTTTTCACATCAAAAATATTAAGATGAAAACAATTAGGGCAAAACAATAGAATTAGGCTGGAAACAATACATATAAAAAAATCAAGAAAGGTTATAAATAAAAAGGAGTTAAAGAATAATAAGTACCTGGTTTACAGAGGAGGTGATGTTGGGGTAAAAAATAAGGTAAAAATAAATTTGGAAAAGGGGGATAGAGGGTATTATCTTTGCAGTCCCAAAACGGGGAGGCGAATTGGGGACAGGAAGCGGGTTCAAAAAAAATAAAATTTTTTCTTGCAAAAATTTGGATTTAGGAAAACGGCTTACTACTTTTGCACCCCGATTGAGAGTAAAGGGATAGGGAATCGGGAAGAATTAGCGATAGAGGAGTGCTAAACGAGCTCACGAAAAAAGTGGGATAAAGTTCATTAACTTGTTGGGGATAGGATAAGAAAACGATTGAAAAAAAGTTGGGATCTTTTCGTAATAAGAAATTACTATGGAGAGTTTGATCCTGGCTCAGGATGAACGCTAGCGGCAGGCTTAATACATGCAAGTCGAGGGGTCAGCAATGACACCGGCGGACGGGTGCGTAACGCGTATGCAACCTACCTACATCAGGGGGATAGCCCTAGGAAACTGGGATTAACACCGCATAATATTATTAATGGCATCATTGATAATTGAAATATTTATAGGAAGTAGATGGGCATGCGTAAGATTAGCTAGTTGGTAAGGTAACGGCTTACCAAGGCTACGATCTTTAGGGGCTCTGAGAGGAGTATCCCCCACACTGGCACTGAGATACGGGCCAGACTCCTACGGGAGGCAGCAGTAGGGAATATTGGGCAATGGAGGCAACTCTGACCCAGCCATGCCGCGTGCAGGAAGACGGCCCTCTGGGTTGTAAACTGCTTTTGAATGGGAAGAATGTGTGGCTTGCGAGCTATAATGACGGTACCATTAGAATAAGCCACGGCTAACTACGTGCCAGCAGCCGCGGTAATACGTAGGTGGCGAGCGTTATCCGGATTTATTGGGTTTAAAGGGTGCGTAGGCGGCTTAATAAGTCGGTGGTAAAAGGTAGCAGCTTAACTGTTTTACATGCCATCGATACTGTTGAGCTTGAGTTATTTGGAGGCAGCTAGAATTTCCGGTGTAGCGGTGAAATGCATAGATACCGGAAGGAATACCGATTGCGAAGGCAGGTTGCTACGAATATACTGACGCTGATGCACGAAAGCGTGGGGATCAAACAGGATTAGATACCCTGGTAGTCCACGCAGTAAACGATGATTACTAGATGTTGGTAGCGATATCAGTGTCCAAGGGAAACCGATAAGTAATCCACCTGGGGAGTACGCCGGCAACGGTGAAACTCAAAGGAATTGACGGGGGTCCGCACAAGCGGTGGAGCATGTGGTTTAATTCGATGATACGCGAGGAACCTTACCTGGGCTAGAATGTGAGCGAATGATTCAGAGATGGATCAGTCAGCAATGACGCGAAACAAGGTGCTGCATGGCCGTCGTCAGTTCGTGCCGTGAGGTGTTGGGTTAAGTCCCGCAACGAACGCAACCCCTATAGACTGTTGCCAGCACGTAAAGGTGGGGACTCAGTCGAGACTGCCTACGCAAGTAGAGAGGAAGGAGGGGACGACGTCAGGTCATCATGGCCCTTACGCCCAGGGCGACACACGTGCTACAATGGCAGGTACAGAGTGCAGCGAGCTTGTAAGAGTAAGCGAATCACAAAAAGCCTGTCACAGTTCGGATTGGGGTCTGCAACTCGACCCTATGAAGCTGGAATCGCTAGTAATCGCATATCAGCCATGATGCGGTGAATACGTTCCCGGACCTTGTACACACCGCCCGTCAAGCCATGGGAGTTGGGTAGACCTGAAGCGGAAGGTAAAAGACTTCGTTAGGGTAGAACCAGTGACTGGGGCTAAGTCGTAACAAGGTAGCCGTACCGGAAGGTGTGGCTGGAACACCTCCTTTTTAGAGATATTCTGATAAAATCAGAAGAAACATAAACAAGGAAAGACGACAAACAACAATTGTGAGTAAGATTTTATCCCCACCGACAAGTTAACCAAAGACTCGGAGGCGAGCCAATCATTTGAGAAGCTTACTTCTGATAGCGGGCTTGTAGCTCAGGTGGTTAGAGCGTTACACTGATAATGTAAAGGTCCCTGGTTCGAGTCCAGGCAGGCCCACAAATTTAAGAATAATTAGTAATTAATAATGTGCTAATTATGAAGTAGAAAAATAGAGAGAGGTATAGATAACGGACATATACCACAAAGGTGAAAGCAGGAAGTGTAAAGCAGATAGCGATAAGCCGTAAGAGTACATTGACATGATGGGAAAGACTGAGAAGAAAAAGAGAGAGCAAGAGAAGGGCGTACGGGGGATGCCTAGGGTCTCAGAGGCGAAGAAGGACGTGATAAGCTGCGAAAAGCTACGGGGAGGAGCACATATCTGTTAATCCGTAGGTATCCGAATGGGGCAACCCTCCAGGCTGAAGGCCTGGAACCGCACGATAAGTGTGGAGCGAACGTGGGGAACTGAAACATCTAAGTACCCATAGGAGAAGAAAACAACAGTGATTCCGAGAGTAGTGGCGAGCGAAATCGGATTAGCCCAAACCGGAATTGTTACGGCAATTTCGGGGTTATAGGACTGCATTTAGGAAAGTTTTTAAATTTGAATGACATGGGAAGGTCAGCCACAGAGTGTGATAGCCACGTAAGAGTAAATGAAACTGGACCAGCAGTATCCTGAGTAGGGGGAACCAGAGGAATTCCCTTTGAATTCGGCAGTACCATCTGCCAAGGCTAAATACTCCTGAGACACCGATAGTGAACAAGTACTGTGAAGGAAAGGTGAAAAGCACGGGGAGTACCCGGGTGAAAAGAACCTGAAACCGTACGCCTACAAGCGGTCGGAGCCATGCGATATGGTGACGGCGTGCCTTTTGCATAATGATCCTACGAGTTACGGTCACCGGCGAGGTTAACTTTTTAAGGAAGGGAGCCGAAGCGAAAGCGAGTCTGAAAAGGGCGTTAAGTTGGTGGCTGTAGACGCGAAACCTAGTGATCTACCCATGGTCAGGTTGAAGGTTGGGTAAGACCAACTGGAGGACCGCACCGGTATACGTTGAAAAGTGTTCGGATGAACTGTGGGTAGGGGTGAAAGGCTAATCAAACTGGGAAATAGCTCGTACTCCCCGAAATGTATTTAGGTACAGCGTGGAGGTAAGTATTATTGAGGTAGAGCTACCGATTGGATGCGGGGGAGTCACATCCTACCAAATTCAGACGAACTCCGAATGCGATAATATATACTCTGCAGTGAGGGCTCGGGTGCTAAGGTCAGAGTCCGAGAGGGAAAGAACCCAGAACTACAGCTAAGGTCTCCAAATCTATACTAAGTTGAACAAAGGAAGTCTGACTGCCGAGACAGCCAGGATGTTTGCTTGGAAGCAGCAATCATTTAAAGAGTGCGTAACAGCTCACTGGTCGAGCGGGGCGGGCATCGATAATAAGCGGGCATAAAGTATAGTACCGAAGCTTAGTCAAGACGTAAGTCTTGGGTAGGGGAGCATTCTAATTACGGTGAAGGTGATCTTTGAGGGTCATTGGAGTGATTAGAAAAGCAAATGTAGGAATAAGTAGCGATAATGAATGTGAGAACCATTCACACCGAAAGACTAAGGATTCCTCCGCTATGTCAATCAACGGAGGGTAAGTCGGATCCTAAGGATAATGCGAGAGCAGAAGCCGATGGGAAACAGGTTAAGAATCCTGTACCAGTGTATATTACGAAGCGGGGACGGACGCTAGAGCTTAATACGAACCGACGGAAATGTTCGTTGAGAGGAGTCTTCGGACGAATCGAATTAGGGGATAGAGTTCCAAGAAAAGCCGATAAGTTATGGATATACAGTGACCGTACCGTAAACCGACACAGGTAGTCGAGGCGAGAAGCCTAAGGTGCTCGAGTGAATCACGGCTAAGGAACTAGGCAAATTAACCCTGTAACTTCGGGATAAAGGGAACCATCAGCAATGGTGGTCGCAGAGAAATGGCCCAGGCGACTGTTTAACAAAAACACATGGCTATGCGAAGATTAATGTCGACGTATATGGCCTGACACCTGCCCGGTGCCGGAAGGTTAAGAGGGGATGTCATCGCAAGAGAAGCATTGAATCGAAGCCCCGGTAAACGGCGGCCGTAACTATAACGGTCCTAAGGTAGCGAAATTCCTTGTCGGGTAAGTTCCGACCTGCACGAATGGTGTAACGATCTGGGCACTGTCTCAGCCGTGAGCTCGGCGAAATTGTAGTGACGGTGAAGATGCCGTCTACCCGCCACGGGACGGAAAGACCCCGTGAACCTTTACTATAGCTTAGCGTTGTGACTGGGTATCTGATGTGTAGGATAGGTGGGAGACTGAGATGCGGCGTCGCCAGGCGTCGTTTAGTCAACGTTGAAATACCACCCTTTGGATATTTGGTTTCTAACCCTGGAATGGGGACACCGCTTGGTGGGTAGTTTGACTGGGGTGGTCGCCTCCAAAAGAGTAACGGAGGCTTTCAAAGGTTCCCTCAGCACGCTTGGTAACCGTGCGATGAGTGCAATAGCAAAAGGGAGCTTGACTGCGAGACAAACAAGTCGAACAGGTACGAAAGTAGGATATAGTGATCCGGTGGTTCTGCATGGAAGGGCCATCGCTCAAAGGATAAAAGGTACTCCGGGGATAACAGGCTGATCTCCCCCAAGAGCTCATATCGACGGGGAGGTTTGGCACCTCGATGTCGGCTCGTCACATCCTGGGGCTGGAGAAGGTCCCAAGGGTTCGGCTGTTCGCCGATTAAAGTGGCACGCGAGCTGGGTTCAGAACGTCGTGAGACAGTTCGGTCCCTATCTGTGGTGGGCGTAGGAAGTTTGAGGGGTTCTGATTTTAGTACGAGAGGACCGAATTGGACATACCGCTGGTGTATCTGTTGTCTTGCCAAGGGCACGGCAGAGTAGCTAAGTATGGATGGGATAAACGCTGAAAGCATCTAAGTGTGAAACCCGCCTCAAGATGAGACTTCCCTAGAGGAACGTTGGAGATTACGACGTAGATAGGCTACAGGTGAAAGTGCGGTAACGTATGCAGCCGAGTAGTACTAATGAACCGACTGAGCTCTTTATATTTTTAAAAAAAAACTTATTCTTCACAGTCTTTCCTTATCACAATGTTATATGAGTTGCGAGTAATGAGTTACGAGTAGCGATTAAAGACATAAATGTCAAAAAGAAAACAAAACGCCGGAGCCGACAGCAAAAGCTGAAAGCAACAGCCATAAAGAGATAAAGCAAATTCGAGAGATTAAAGCTTAAGGACCTTCATGGTGTTAATAGGGCGGGTGAACACCTCTTCCCATTTCGAACAGAGCAGTTAAGCCCCGCACCGCCGATGGTACTTGGATCAAACCCGGGAGAGTAGGTAGATGCCAGTTAATTACTAAGCCCCAGTCATATGACTGGGGTTTTTGTGCTTTAGGGAGTTGATAGAAGATCTGAAAAATTAACATTACATTAATCTCACACCGTCTTTATTTTTCTTCAATAGCTTATTTAGTCGTCCCTCAAAAAGTCATTTTTAGAAATTGGGCAAAAATATTTTGGTAAATATTTACGATGTACTTGTAAATAAGTTTCCAACGGAAATTTGCCTCTGTATTCCAGAGGTTAATGACTCGTTTAAAGTTCATGGCGGATGCACTTAATAGCAAATTTATTGCATCTCCTATTGTTCCTTTGAGGTAATTTCTCATGAGCCTATAGTCATATTTGAGGTGTCCAATTACGGGTTCGATGGAGCTCTCCTTTTATGATTATGGACTTTTTGTTTTGTAATATTTTTGTCTGGTTTTGGTACATGTATTTCTACTTCTGACACTTTTTGAGGTCTCGATATCCTCGGTCTGCATATATGGCTTTAGGCTTTTTATCATTTAATCTTTCATATTGTTCTATTGCAGCCGGTAAAGTTTTCTAATCATGGATGTTCTCATTAAAACTTAATGCACCTACTATTACGCCTGTTTTTTGCGTAACCAATATAGAGGCTTTGCTTCCAAACTCAAACTTCTTGTGCTCTTTTCCTTTGGTGTAGCATTTTACCTCCGGTTCATGAAGGCTATATATTTTGTCTCTATCTGCTCGCTTTTGGTTTAATATTTTTTGATATGTATCTAGTTGTTTTTCAAAAAGTTCCTTACTGGATGGGTTGATTTTCCTTCCTAATTCACGCACGAGCCTTCCGGCTATTGTCTTTATTCTCTTGCGTGCTTTCCTCGCTGGTTTGCTTCCATTTTTATTATGCTGGAAACGAAGTAGGGTGTTGAGCTCCTTCAAAGTAAACTTGTAACTTTGTCTCAAAACAATATTTTCAGCTTTCGCTATTCCGATACATTTAGTGATGATTTTTTTATGAAGTTTTGTGTCAGTTGGATACGTAATATTCTTCTCTTGAACAGTGGTGTCTGCACTTAAAGTATCGTCATCACTATCTTTTCCATTCACTCGGATACTTTCTTTGAATATTAACTCGACTCCCTCAATTCCGATCCTTTTTCTAAACTCAACTAATTCAGTTGAACTACATGGTGTTTTGGGTACAAAACTTTCTTGTCCCGAAAAAAACTGAAAATATAAATTTTCAGACCAAGCCAGCACTATATTCTCATCGCTTAAATTCCTTAATTGTTTCAAAATTAAAAGAGAAACCATCAGCCTGATTGGCTTGGCTGGCTTACCCATTTTTGAGCTATAATGTTTTGAAAACGCATCTTCAAAAACACTCCAATTGATACTTTTAGAGAGACGAATTAATGGTTGTTTTGTGTCAATTTGGTCCGCTAAAGAATAAAAAAAACTGAGCTGACCACTGGGTTCTGGCTTTTTCAACATACCGAAATTTGCAAGGTTTTATAAATTTAATCACTTTCCTTGCATATTTCAAAATTAAAAAACAGCTAAAAATCTATTTGAAAACAACTTTTTTGGGTATTTGAGGAACGACTATTTAGTCATAAAAAAGGTAGAACACCACCCGGCCAGGGATAGCAACGGAAAGCCCGAAGTGCGGCTGGAATGTGCGGAAATCGGACTTGTAGTGTATAGCCCGGTCACGCCCTAAGCGTGAGGACGCTAAAATTTAATCTTAGATAATGATTTTGGGTTGCGTTTTATTTTTTTTAGCCATTTTCAGCCGAAATTATAATACTTCCCTTATTTTTTAAATTTTGTAATAACATATTTATTTATGGATGCTTTGAATTTTAGCAATTTTTTAGAATTTGTATTTTGATTATTACTTTAGTATTTTGATTAAAGAGATATGAAAGATTGGAATGAATTGTTAAAGCCGTTGTTATTTAAGTATAAGGACACCAAACATCCTTTAATGTACAACAACCTGTATGAATTGTTGGTTATGGTTGTACTTTCTGCTCAGGATTCGGATGCCAACATTAATAAAGTTGCCCCACTTTTTTTTAACGATTTCCCAACATTAAAGAGTTTGGTTGGAATAGATTCAGATGTCATTAATTCTTATTTTTTAAAGGTTAGAAATAATAGAATTAAGACTAACTATATCATAAACATAGTAGAAGCTATAAAGACGGATGAAAATATTCCGCAAAAACTTGATGAACTTATTAAGTTGAATGGTATTGGGCGAAAATCTGCAAATGTGATTTTAAGAGAAATCGGTAAGGAGCCGGAAGGTATCATTGTTGATTTGCATGTGATAAGAGTTGCTCCAAGACTTGGTGTAGTAAGTGAAAAAGTTGATGGGAATAAAATTGAAAAACAACTAATGCAGGCTATTTCAAAAGAAATGTGGAATGTTGGGATGGCAATTTCGTTCTTAGGTAGAGAAATTTGTCGTCCTAAGAATCCAAAATGCGGAGAATGTTTACTGAATGAAGTTTGTGATTTTTATAAAAACTCTGATTTGAATTTATGATGGTCTGTTTTTTTTAAAAGTAGAAGATATTTTTGTTTCTCTATTTGGTTTTTTACGGAATTAATAATTTTAAAAGTGAATTGATCCTCACGCTATATTTGAAATATTTTATTTGTTATTGGCTTTATTAAATTTAGTAATAGTACCATTTTCTTTGTTTAGAGTAAAGAAGAGGTCATTATTTAAGTTTTTAGTGTTTTCAGTCGAAAGAATAAAATCCGGTGAAAAGTGAATAAAAAAACCGGTTGTTAATAGTTTCTTTAAATCCGCTTTTGCAAGATTCTTGTCTTTTAAGTCTATATTTTTTAAGTCAAAGTAAAAAGTATCGTTATATTTCATGATTTTTACAAAGAAGTTTCCATCAATCCTCATGAAAATATTTTCTCCGTCAGAATAGCCCCAAAAATTTTCTTCAATCTCTTTTTCTTCCCAATAAATTTTGGTTTTCTTTAATTTTCCCAATCGAAAATTCATTTTCTCATTTTTTGGCAAAAAATCGTAGTATTTTTTTGTTAAGGAATCTGAGGGAAACCCGGTTTTGAAATCTTCATAAAAACGATAAATCCCTGGAACTGGTTTTGTGAAATCATTTTGAAAAATGGTTTCAATGTTATTAATCCCACTAGCAGGATATTCTTCAACTGTATTTATCAATTCATCATTAATTATTGAGAAAACATCGTGCATAACCGAATAAGGATAATTATCAGGCTTACCATATATTTTTGTTCCATATTCAGCAATTAACTGATATTTGCCGTTCTTAACTAAATATACATTAATCATTCCAGTACAACTGGATAAATCATTATTTATCCGATTTTTAGAAACAGAAATATCCTGAATCTTGACTGCAATATTCGGTAATTTGGGATTGACAGGGAATTTTTCAATGTACCAATCTTTAACTTCTCGGGCAAAATCAGTATGGTTTACTAAATTAAACTCGTTTGAAAGGAAATATTCTTTTCCATAGATATGTGAAAAATCGCGGTTATCAATGACTTCAACCAGATTGAAAACATGTTTATCAAGTTTTAAATCGAAGGAATAAAAGTCATAATCTTTATTTTTTAATTGAGGAAAACAGAAAAAATGAATACTAGTGAAAAGTATTGTGAGGGTGTATTTCAGCATATAAAATAGAGACTTTCAGAAGAAAATACAAAAATCATGCTAATAAAAAAAAGAATAAATGTTGTGAATTTATAACGTTGGCTTTTTACATTTAGAAAAACCTTTAACAAATCATTATCAAAAATCAGTCAAATGAAACCGCAACAATTTAAAAAAATGCAGTCTAATGCATTGAATTAAATTTAATTGCAAAAATGCTGATTCCGGATTTTTTGAAAGGTGGGGCGATTATTGGGGTTGTGATTGGTTTTTGGGACAAAATTAAGGACATTCTTTGGCGAATTACGGCCATTTTGGTGCAAAGGGTAGAGATAAGTACCGAAGATGCTCATGATGCAATTATCGCTTATTTGGTGACCCACTACAAGAAACTCAATACTTATGATAAAGTGTATGGTGCCAGTAATGAGACTTACAGAAATGGGAAGTTTGGTTTGGTTGCATTTGAAAAGTTTGGACAGAACACCATTTTCTTCCTTTCTAAAAAAAGATATCTTGGCTTTGTAAGGATTCCTTTTTTATTTAGTCAACCCAAAGAAAAACCACAAACCGACACTACTCAGTCAGGCATCAACAGCACCAAAATATTTTCGGTGATTACTTGTTTACGAGGTACGATTGATATTGATGCGATTGTAAAAGAAGCTGCTCAAAAACGAAATAATATCAGCTGGCAGATTGAAGAAGCCGAAGAATCGGCCAACCGTTTTGATATTTTTTATCTGCCAAGCAGGGAAAACGATAATCATGCTTATTTATACAAAAATAACGTGGGATATTCATGGTATCGCCAGAACCAATACCGCCTCCTGGGAGTTTCGGCGGATGAAATTGGTCGGGAACTTACCACCCAAGGAAGTGCTCTGGATAATTTGTATTTTCCCGATGAGGTTAAAAAACTCATAGAAGTGATTGCACTATGGGTAAAAAGTAAAGATTGGTACAAAGAAAAGAATATTCCCTGGAAACGAGGCTGGTTGCTTTATGGCCCTCCCGGCACAGGAAAGACTGCTCTTGCCCGTGCTTTTGCTGAAGACCTGAATATGCCGGTGTATGTGTATCAACTTTCGCAGATGAGCAACCAGGATATGCTTACCGCCTGGAGAAATATGCAGCTAAATGTGCCTTGTATTGCACTTATTGAAGATATTGATAACGTATTTCATGGCCGCAAGAATATTATGCAAAATACGGCCATGATGAGCCATTTATTTGACGGTGACGAAAAAGATAACGGGCAGGAAAATGGGGGAGGTTCGGGCAGATTTTCGCCATTGACCTTTGATACCCTGCTCAACTGTATCGATGGGGTAGATAAATCAAATGGGGTTTTTACGATTATTACAACCAATGATATCACAAAAATTGACCAGGCCATTGGGCAACCCACCACGCTTGAAGACGGAACCCCTACATTTATTTCGTCGCGTCCCGGACGGATTGACAGGGCAATTGAATTGACCTATATGTTAACCGAAAATAAAATACAGATGGCCGGCAGGATTTTGGGCGAATTTGAAACCGCAATGAATAACGTACAAGCTCATATTGCCACCAATCAGAAAGAAACCCCGGCTCAGTTTCAGGAATATTGCTCGCAATTGGCGATACAGGAATATTGGAAGCAAAAGGAAGCCAAACCGGAAATACACATCGGCAAGGGATAGCAACGGAAAGCCCGCAGTGCGGCTGGGATGTGCGAGAGTCGGACTTGTAGTGAATAGCCCGGTCACGCCCCAGCGTGAGGCCGCCAAATTATCTCCCTGATTTTAATAACCACGAAACGGTATTAATGACCAGTTGGTTTTGGGTTTTGATTTCAAAAGTATGGGATAGCTCACGTTTTGTGCCGTTTTCGTAGTCGATATCATTGTGGCCCATGTTGAAATAAACCATTCGGAAGCGGGTGTTGGTCCAAACTACCGGATAGTCGCCTGAATGCCAGATTTCATGGGGTTTGGGTCCGGTTCCAGTGGAAAACTCTTCGGGTCGATGGACAATAGTACTTTAATGTCAGGATTTTGTCTGAGGTCATTTTCCCACCGGTACCATTCGTTGGGCGACGAGTGGAAGATTTCAGGGATGTTTTTGCTGGTCGGGTGATTTTTGTCCTCTATTTTAAGGATGGCCGAGGTAGGCCTCCAGGTGTTGCTTTTGTATTGACCCGAGCCCAGAAACTTATTGTGGTACCAGTCCCAATCTTGGGGATATTTGGAATTGTTGAGTGCAAAGGCTGAAAAATGAAAGCCGATCCAGGCACCGCCTTCTTCGATATATTTTTGGAATGCCAGCCGTTGTTCGAGGACTTCGGGGCGGGTATCCAGGTAAATTACGAGTTGATATTTTGAAAGGAATTCGGTATTGAGATTATCCCAATGGCTGGTAGTATCATAGGAGAAACTACGTTTTGTGGATATTTTATTAAACCATTTGTTGGCTTCGCTTACAAAACTTATATGAGCCTGGTCGTTTTTGGCTGTGAAAAATGCGATGACTTTAGGTTTTTGGCCGAATGTCAATAGGGGAAACAGGCAAAATAATATGATTTGAAAGAATTTTTTCAAGGGCAATTTTTTGAATAAAATTACTCATTATCATTCAACATTTCCCATTTTGACCACTTCAAAATCGGAGGCTTTTACATTGGCGAGCTGATGTAAATCATCGTTGTTCCATCTGTCATCAGGAGCACCTGTGATAAACATGTCGGAGCCGATGTCGGTGAGCATGAGGCCATATTTTTTCATGGCTTTCAAAATGATCTGGTTTTCTTTCGAAAAACCCGAAACATCGTAACCTGCTTTTAGTCTAAGCCTCAGTCCCATCGGTGTTGGGGCATTGGAGTTGGTATTGGTGCCGTTGACTTTATGATTTGCTGGGCTTACAAAGCCTTTGGTGACCTTTGACTTTGAAAGGGTAAAACGAATGGCATGGTCAATTTCACCTTTCAGGATTTCTTCATATCGAACCAGAAGCGGAAAAATAGGCATCCCTGCCGCATCGCAAGAGGTATAGCCTTTTGGGCGTGAGGGGATGCTTTTCAGGTCCCATTTTACTCCGGCAGAGGCTTGCCATGAAGTTTTGGTTTTAGTGGCATTATAAAGTTCGTAAAGTACCAAATTATCAGTGTCCACAGCTAGGACGTGTTTGTCTCCATCTGCAGTTCCTCCTTCGACAGGAGCATTGAGTGGGATTCTGAATGGACCTGCATCACTTTCATCTCTGTAGTTGTCATCGTAGTTATTTCCTCGATACTCAATGGACACCAAAGGTTGAGTTCCACAAACCACCACATATGGAATCCCCATGGGATTGCCTTCATAAAGTCCACTGCCAAAGTCGGGATGCAGACCAGGCGTTCCAATCAATTTAATAATATTTTGAGAATTGGGGTCTAAGCTTTGAGCAGAAATATCCTGGTTAATGGCATACGTTTTTGGGAAAAACTGGATGTTTTCCAAGATTGATTTTTCTAGTTCGCAATTTTGATTAATATCCGGGATATTCTTTTTTTTACAAGAAAAAATTATGGGAATCCAAACAAGAATTAAAATGTAATTTTTCATTTAACCGGAATTTTACACCTTACACGAAAAAGAGTTATCTAATATTATATTTTCTTTCCGAATGTTACTGTAAAATGGCTTTTTGAATAAAAAAGGCGGTAAAGTAAGTTTTACCGCCTTCAAATTAAAATTATGTTGTCAGAACAAATAAGAAATATTGACCACAAAAGACCTTCCTTGTGAAAGTAATGGTTTACCCACAGAAATAAATCGGCTTAAATGCTCACGGTAGTTTTCATTGAAAGCGTTGGTGAGAGAAAGCGTGGTTTGAAGGTTATGTATCGGTGCTGCTTTAAGACCGAAATCAACAACTTTAAATGCATCTGTTGCTACTTCACCGAAATTGGTTGCGATTCTGTCCTGCTTAAATGAATATCTCAAAGAAGCATAAGGCTGAAGTCTGCTATTCAACAGATCGGCTTCCAGTGTATATCTCAGATTCATTGGAGAGATTTCGGGAAGAGGCATTTTGTCGGTATGATTTTCTCCATAAGTATAAGCAAGTGTAAATTGCTGTGTCAAAAGTTTGGCATACCTCTGGCTCCAGTTGGCCTCAAAGCCATAAAGAGTTGCTTTGTCGATATTGATATATCTTCTTACTCCCGGAGCGGTCATTAAAGGTTTAAGCGTAGGTTCTATTTTCGAAGAAATAAAATCACTAACAATAGAATAATACCCGGAAAAAGAAAGAATCGTTGAAACAGTTTTGTAAGTAAGATTTAAGTCCAGCTGATTATTATTTTCAGGTTTTAAATCAGGATTTCCCAACATTTCATAGGGGTCTTTACCTATAGCCAGATAATTTATGAACCTTTCTGAAATATTTGCTGACCTTACTCCTCTGCCCAACCATGCACCTGCGGTCAGGGTTTCTGTAAGTTTGGTACTGATACCTATACTTGCACTCACATTAATATCAGAATTTTTTAGCGTAGTGTAGTTTTTCATAAAAGTCTCTGCAGGGGTACGGGCATTTCCGGTTACCTGATCAACACGTGCAGCTACACTCAAGGTGTTTTTGCCAAATTGATGGTAGGAGTCAGCAAATACTCCATAACGGCTTACTTCACCATCTTGCCAAATATAGTCCGTAAAAGTTTTACCTTTATTTGGCCCCATCAGCATTTCACGGGTACGATTTCCTGAAATGGTTTCATATTTGGTATCGGCTCCAACAAAGAATTTAGACTTTGCTTTTTCAATCAGAAATTCTGTACGGGCATTAATGGTTTTGGTATTGGCATCGGTTTGAGCCAGCATACTTGCATTATTACGTAGTTTATTTCCCATAAGGTGATCCACAATTCCTGCAGAAACCTGGGTGGTCCATTCTTTAAACCAATGGTTATCACGGCTAATTTTGTATTTACCCTGAGTCATCCAGGTGTCATCGGTGAGCAGGTCCATCATCAAAACCGGGAAGTCTGTATTTCTTGCAAAATTGCGGTTTACATTGATGCTGAGCACTTGATTTTTAGCTGTTTCAATATCTGTGATGATACCAAATGTGCCTCGGGAGAAGTCAGCTTGCACCAGAGAGTCGTTTCCGGCTTTATAATCACCGCCTTTTGAGTAGGAGCCATTGAGTGAAGTAGAAATTCTTTTCCCTCTCAAGCCAATTTGGCCTTCAGTCCTATACACACCACCGTTGGATTCATAGCCACCAGTAATCCTGCCGAATTGAGTTAAGCCAGATGAAAACTCCGGGTCAAGCATTTTGAAATTTACAACCGCACCCATTCCCGGGCCAAAACGGAAAGAATGAGGCCCTTTTATGACTTCAATTTCCTGAATTTGGTTGATGGCAATTTGACTGGTAGGTGGATCCATGCGATTGGGACAAGCCGCAGTAGCACACATACAGCCATCGTTAACGATATTGAGCTGGTCGAGTTTGAAGCCCCTGAAAGTAGGGTCAAAACCAAATGCCGGACTTTTTTTGATGGCATCAAATCCCGGGATTTGTTTCAGAACCGATCCTGCATCGTGATGCACCCAGTCGGCATTTTGAAGACTGATGGATGCTTTGGGATTGCGTTCTTTTAAGGCATAAACCGAAATCGAATTCAAGGTAGTTAAAACGTTTTCGGTGAAAAGGATTTTTCCGGATGAAAGCATTTCTTTTAGTACTTTTCCGGTAAAAGTATGATTACCATAGCTGATGTGTGAAAGTTTCAAAAACTTAATATCAGTCGCCGGAAGTATAATCTCACCTTTTTCGTTAGATACTCCAGATTGGTTATCAGCGTAATAAGATACTTTTTCAACAGGTTTACCAGTGGTTTTATCTAGTATAGTAAGTGTCAAGGTTTGTGCATTGGCAATAGTTCCAATAGCCATAGCTATCAGGAAAATAAATATTTTTCTCATGATTTATGATATAGATAAATTGTGGATTTTTCAAAAAATCTTTTTCACAAAACTATTATTAATAGGTTTATAATTTGATTTTTATAAAAAATCCATAAAAATGTAAATGATTGGAATTTTAAAATCCAAATAAGAAGATTACACTATATCACAAGGAGGGTGAAATACCTGGTTTCGGCAGGATTTGGGTAAAAATATAAATGAATTAAAAGGTAGTTTTTCTGAAGAATTACCAATTACATTTTGTGGTTTCTTTTCAAAAACAAAATAGTCTTCAAGGGTAGTTTCAGTTTCAAACCTAAGCTTTTTTAGGACAGGAGGAAGCTTATTTTTGTTACTTTCCGCTTTTTCGAGTTGTTTTTTCAGGTAGCAATTGCCATCACAATGCAACATAGGTTTGTTTTTGTTTTCACAAAACAAATTTGTGATGGCTTTTTGGTTGATTTTCCAATAAACTATATAAGAGAACTGAAAAACTATTTGCCAACTGAGCAACGTCAGCAAGCAGATAGCCACCCATCTTTTATATTTTAGACCGATATTCAGCATTATGGAAAATCGTTCATTTGCAATAATCATACATTTGTAGATATCAAACGATGATTTTTGTCATAAGGAAAAACGAAGTTTGTTTCCTTAAAAAAAGAAAAAGCAATAAAAATAAATTTTAAGGACGTGTTCCTCCATGTTCACCAGCCACGATGATCATGATTTTTAAACTCAGTACTATAAATCTTATAAATTGAATTATTGGGTTTCTCATCAAAAATTTTTGAGTCCCGGTAAATTTTTTTGCCATATTATTCAGGGATTAACCACCAGAAAGGTTTCATTTTAGCTTTGTATAAAAACGCGTAGTGTAATGCTAGTTTGAGCCAGTGCCCTGCCAGTCCAATTTCCCCGAAGGTTTTTGACTGAACCCGACCAGTTTCAGGATATTTTTTATAATCAGGAACGATTGGATAAGTGGTAATACTAACGGCACTTCCATCAAAAATTCCAAAGCCTGCCGAAGCGATACATGCCGCCCCCATGTGCCCAAGTGAGCCTTTATGGTGCAGCTCTTTATCGCCATGATTTATCAAATCTATAATATTATCGGCAACCAGCTTGGCAGTAATACCCGATGGCATACCGGTTCGGGGTGGAGAAGGATAAATTTCAGTACCATTTTTGCTTTTTCGTGGCTTAGAAATTGCATGAGGCGGTGCAAATGCAATTCCCGGAGCGAAAATATTTTTATAGGAAGGGTTTTGGTAGGTTTCCGGCCAGTCTTGTACTGTCCATTCTTCATATGGTTTCGGAGTATAGTCCGCATCAACTATCATAAAACCCTTGAAAAGTTTATCAGTGACATCAATTCCGGTTTTATCGTAGGCTTTAAAACCATGACCTGCAAATGCAGGAATCAACATGCCAAAATCAAAATTTTCAGATTTATAATCTCCGTCAAGTGTTTCATAATGAGCAACTCCATCTTCAACTTTATTGATTCCGGCCCCAAGTATCCATTTTATTCCCCGGTCTTCAAAAAACATCTCTATCATCTCGTGGGAGGTCATTTGATTTTTACCTGTGCCCATTGTCATACCGTCAATACCGAAATCGCCCAATTTGTATTCATTCGAAATCCAGGTTATTTCGGCCATATCTCTTACTTTATGCATTCTCAGATCCTGTTCAACATTCAGAATGTATTCAAATGCAGCACCCTGGCAGGTAGCTCTCGCATGTCCTGTACCAATCAAAATTTTGGTTTTCTCACCTTTTTTCATTCTGGCTATAAGAGCTTCCAAACCTTCCCAGGCATGTGCAGCATGTGAATAGGTACATACAGAATAAGCTCTGTTGGTGCCAGGATTAAGACCTTCGGTACCTTCAAAATTGAGTTTTGGGCCTGTTGCATTGATCAGATAGTCATAGTTAACTTTGATAACCTGTCCTTTTTTTTCTCCTAAGACATATTCCGCAGTAACAAAAGGTTTTTCTGAATCCTTATCGCCTTCGGGATAGAAGTCAACAACTTTTGCCTGGATAAAATCTATGTTTTTTCTGGCATAAAGAGGTGCCAATGGGAAATACACATCCTCCGGTTTCATTCTACCAACCCCTACCCAAATATTGGATGGAATCCATTGGTAGTTAGAATTTGGAGAAACTACAACTACCTGATGTTGTTTGTTTAATTTTCTTCTTAAATGGGACGCAGCAACATGTCCTGCAATACCCGCACCCAAAACGACGATTTTTGCCATATTAATTAAAAATTTCGATATAAAGGTAAAGTGCAAGATTTTCTTTAATTGGGACAATTGTTACAAAGAACAAGAATTATGAGAAGAGTCATAAAATCCTTAATTGGTCTGAGGTTGAAAGTTTCTTTTTTCTTTATTGTCCGAATTAATATCAATTTTAAAGGAAGCTATTTCATCTAAGAAATTCTTTAATTTAAAAGCCTTTTTTTGTTAAATTGAATGGCTCTGATGCAGTTTTTCCTTTCAGATATTGTCTTTTTTAGCTAATTTTACGAAATTTTATTGCAAATAAGGATGTACCTCAACAAAAAAGTAGTAGTAGTATTGCCAGCTTATAATGCTTCAGCCACACTAGAAATCACATATAATGAAATTCCATTTGATATTGTTGATGAGGTAGTTTTAGTTGACGATGCCTCTAAAGACTCAACCGTGGAAGTAGGAAAGAAATTGGGGATTAAGCATATTATATCGCATGAAAATAACCAGGGTTACGGGGGTAACCAAAAAAGCTGCTACAATAAGGCCCTTGAACTGGGCGGGGATATTGTTATAATGTTACACCCAGATTATCAATATACACCAAAATTAATCAGGTCAATAGTTTCCATCATGGGAGAGGGTCTGTATCCGGTAGTTATTGCATCAAGAATTTTGGGTAAAGGTGCCTTGAAAGGTGGTATGCCAATGTATAAGTATATTGCCAATAGGTTTTTGACTTTTACACAAAACCTCATCATCAACCAGAAACTATCAGAATACCATACAGGTTATCGTGCGTTTTCGGGAGAGGTTTTGAGGAGTATAAATTTTATGGCCAATTCTGATGACTTTGTGTTTGATAATCAGATGCTCTGTCAGATTTTTTATAAAAACTTCGAGATTGCAGAAATTACTTGTCCGACCAAATACTTCGAAGAGGCATCTTCAATCAATTTCAAAAGAAGTACAATTTATGGTTTGGGCTGTCTGAAAGCTTCAGTGCAATATTGGCTTCAAAGAAAAGGATTGGCCAAGTACGAGATTTTCAAATAATTTTATTCAAAAAAAATGAAGAAAATCAACCTTAAAGAATCGCAAATATTCTGGTTATTGGGCTTGATTTCATTTTTAGTATTTTTTGTTTTGTTGGTCTTTTTTCTAAAAATCAACGGTAAAAACGGCAGTTATATCTTTACCCATTCCCCTTTCAATTATTTTTCCTGGCTGGCTTCATCATTTTTAGAAGGAAGACTTGACGTTACTCCTGTCAATGGCGTAATACATGATCTTAGCAATTATAAGGAGAAATACTATCTTTACTGGCCGCCTGCACCGGCAGTTGTACTTACTCCATTTGTTTTTCTTTTCGGAATGAACCTGCCTGATAGACTGATATCCATCTCACTTTCTGCTTTAAATGTCACACTCATGATGTTTGTAATCAGGCGGTTGTCTGATTTGTTGGGATTTGGCTTAAAAACCTGGGCAGTTATTTTACTAGGAGTATTCTGGGGTTTTGGAACAGTAAATTTCAGTGTGGGTTTTGAAGGTAGTGTTTGGTATATCTCTCAGGTGTTTTCTCTGACATTTTTGATTACGAGTTTATATTTTTTTCTGGCAAAAAATCCGAAATATCTACTTTCCGGATTCTTTTTTACGCTGGCAGTTTACACTCGCAACACCATGGTGTTTACCGGTTTGTTGTATTTGTATATAATCTTTTTACAGCAAAAATCTGATTGGAAAAAGAGCATTATATCAGCATTAAAATTTGGAAGTATGTTCATCGCAGGGTCATTACTTTACCTCTGGTACAATTATGCCCGTTTTGACAATGCTTTCGACAATGGTCTTGCCAAACACAACATGGGTTGGTGGTATAGGGCTGGGTATGAAAAGTACGGATATTTTAACACACATTTTATTCCTAACAACCTATATTATGAGTGGTTTAGGATGCCTGATTTTATAAATAAATTTCCTTTCATTGGTTTTATTGACCTCAAGGGTTTTGGGATGTTCTGGGCTTCTTCGGTTTTGGTTTTATTAGTTCTTTTAGTTTTTAATTTCAGAAAATCAGAAAAAACAGAATACAAAATATTTAACGTTCTCAACCTCCTAAATATCGGAATCGTACTCACTTTGATTACCATGATTATGGGTCGCGGGGTGCAGTTTGGTGCCAGGTATTCGTTGGATTATTACATATCGATAATGTTTCTTTTGGTTTTCGTTTTTCAAAAATATCAGGAAAATAAAATTTTCAAAGCCACTTTTTTAATTCTACTAATCATTTCGGTATATATTAATACGGTTGGGGCATACTATATGGCCATTCGTTGGTAATTGTCCCACAGGGATTTCTTATATTTTGCCTAAATTTGTTCAATGGCATCCTTTTTTGACACCAAAATCGAATATCTGAAGGGCGTGGGAGCCCAAAGGGCGGAGCTTTTGAACAAAGAGCTGGGGATATTTACCTATGGGGAATTATTGGAACATTACCCTTTTCGTCATGAAGACCGCACCCAATTTCATAAAATTTCGCAGCTATCAGAGGATATGTTTGCTGCCCAGATTATAGGGAAGGTAACAGCGATAGAAAAAATTGAAGGCAAGGGTAAAGGCCGGCTGGTAGTGACGTTAAGAGACAATTCTGGCTATATGGAATTACTTTGGTTTCAAAGTATTGCTTATTTTGAAAAATATCTGAAAGTCAATGCCGAATATGTGATTTATGGAAAACCCACCATGTTTGGAGGTATTTTCAGCATTACGCATCCGGAAATTGAGCTGGCTACAGCAAAAAATACTAATTCGGGTTATTTTCAACCGATTTATCCTCTTACTGAAAAACTTCGGAAAAAGTACATAGACAGCAAATTGATCGGCTCCTGGATGAAAACCTTACTCGATCAATCTGATTCCTATATCAGCGAGACTTTGCCTCAAAGTATTTTGGTAAAATATAAGTTGGTAGCCAAGAAATATGCTTTGAGGTACCTTCATGCTCCACAAAATCTTAACGAACTCACTCATTCCCATCGGAGACTAAAATTTGAAGAGCTGTTTTATAATCAGCTAAGATTACTCAAACTTAGCCTCGTAAGAAAGCATGACTATGAAGGCCAGATTTTTCAAAAAACTACCCTAATCACCGATTTTTACAAAAATCACTTACCATTTGATCTGACTGGGGCTCAGAAACGGGTAATCAGAGAGATATTTACTGATATGAAGTCGGGGAAACAAATGAATCGACTTGTGCAGGGAGATGTTGGAAGTGGAAAGACCATTGTGGCGTTCATTAGTATGCTTATGGCTATTGATGGTGGAGCACAAGCCTGCATGATGGCACCAACAGAGATTTTGGCACAACAGCATTACGCCAACTTGAAAAAATATGGTGATTTACTGGGATTGAGAGTCGAGCTGCTTACGGGTTCAACCAAAAAAAGTGAAAGGGCTGTTATACATGAGGGCCTTCGAAATAATGTAGTGAAAATTATTATAGGCACGCACGCTTTGCTGGAGGATGTGGTCCAGTTTTATAACCTCGGCATGTGCGTTATTGACGAGCAGCATCGCTTCGGAGTCGCTCAAAGAGCAAGACTTTGGGAGAAAAATAAGCACATTCATCCGCATATCATGGTCATGACGGCTACCCCTATACCCCGCACCCTGGCCATGACATTGTTTGGTGATTTGGATATTTCAGAGATTGACGAAATGCCACCAGGGAGAAAGCCCATTAAAACAGTACATCGCTATGATGCCAACAGGCTTACCGTTTTTCAGTTTATAAGAGATGAAATAGCTTTTGGAAGACAGATTTATATTGTATATCCTTTGATTGAAGAATCGGAAAAACTAGATTTAAAAAACCTTTATGACGGTTATGAATCTATTCAGAGGGCATTTCCTGAGGTGCCTTTGAGTATTGTCCATGGAAAAATGAAGCCCAAAGACAAAAATTTTGAAATGAATCGCTTCAAAAAAGGAGAAACCAAAATTCTGGTTGCTACCACCGTGATAGAAGTGGGGGTAGATGTACCCAATGCCTCGGTGATGATTATCGAAAATGCGGAACGTTTCGGATTGTCGCAATTGCACCAGCTACGAGGTAGGGTGGGTAGGGGAGCCGAGCAGTCCTATTGTATTTTGATGACAGGTTATAAAATATCTAAAGATACCCAAAAACGCATTGAAACCATGGTAAGCACTGAAAACGGTTTTGAGATATCCAAAGTAGATTTACAACTCAGAGGTCCCGGAGATATGGCCGGAACCCAACAGAGTGGATTAATTGACCTAAAAATTGCTAATTTGGCCAAAGACGAAGAAATACTAAAGATAGCCAGAGAAAATGCTTTCGAAATTCTTGGAAAAGACCCGGAATTTGAACACCCTGATAATTTCCCAATAAAACAGCACATCGAAAAAATCAAGAATAAGGATCTGAGTTGGAGCAGAATTAGTTAATAGGGTTTTTCTGGAAATATTGAACAACCTGATTAATAAAATTATGTGCTATTTTAACTGCTAATTCTGCTTCTTTATCACCTAGTTCATACTCAAGGTCATAATCAGCACCTTGTCTCATTTCAAAAATAAGGCTTACTGATTTTGCAGTTTCCAAATCAAAAACACTCTCTTTGATGAATAATTCATTGAATTTCGAAATAGCCCCTGAATGAGTCTTAACGAAAATGTCTTTAGAATATAATAAAGCGGATATGGCGTAAAATACTGAGTAATAAGCTCTGTTAACAGAGGCGAAATTCAATTCATTTTTGATTATTATATCGGTGTCGGACAAGCAATCTATGGCCCTTTCAAGGGCTAAATGTACTTTGTTTTTCATATCAATATTCCATCTTTCCGTAACTCAGAATAGAAGGGCATTTGTGAATTCAAATATTGTTTTTTTGAGGCAAATTTTACGGAAAATAATTTATTGTAAAGCAAATCATATTTTAATATTGTGTCTCCTAAAATATTCCAATACTCTACTTTACTTTTTTCCTGATTTTTTAAAACCATTAATAAATCAATATCCGACTCAGAAGAATTTTCTCCTCTGGCATAGGAGCCAAAAAGAATCACATCCTGAAGGTTTTCGCCCAGAATATTTTGCACTTCTTTTTTGAAGGAAACCAGAATTGGTTTAATATCAGACATTAATAAAGATTTTATTTTACAAAAGTATCAAAATGTTTATTTAGGTTTCAAGTTTATTTTAAATTTTCATATTAAAAGTATTGGAAGAAGTTTTTTTATATTTTTACACAAAACAATTCAACCTTATACAATGAATACTTTTAATATCAATCGCCGGAATTTTCTAAAGGGAGCAATGGCAACACTTGCGATGAGCCAGTTTGGAGCCTATGGTATGGACTTGATTAATCCATCAAAACCCTATCGGGTGGGCTTAATAGGTGCTGGCTGGTACGGGAAAAGTGATCTTTTCAAATTGATCCAGGTTGTACCGGTAGAGGTGGTTGCCCTTTGTGATGTCGATAAAAATATTCTTAAGGGTGCCGCAGAGATGGTGTCGAAAAGGCAAAAATCCGGAAAGATACCCAAACTTTATGGAGATTACAGAAAACTACTAGCTGAGAATGAGTTGGATATCGTGCTCATAGGCACTCCTGATCACTGGCACGCTCTTAACATGATTGATGCGGTTAAAAAAGGGGCAAATGTTTATGTGCAAAAACCCATAAGTGTAGATGTGATGGAAGGTGAAGCCATGTTAGCCGCTGCTAGAAAATACGATAAGACCGTGCAGGTTGGCATGCAAAGAAGATCTACGCCTATTTTTATTGAGGCTAAGAAAAACTATATCGAAAGTGGATTGATAGGTCGCATTCAGCATGTGGAAATGTGTTGCTATTACCCAATGAGAAATAACACCAACCCACCTCTTCAGCCGGTTCCAGATTTTTTGGATTATGAAATGTGGACTGGTCCGGCCCCTCTTAGACCATACGATAATTTACCTCACCGAGGCTGGTGGAGAGCATTTCGAGAATATAGTAACGGCATAGTTGGAGATATGTGTGTACACATGTATGATGCGGCTCGATGGATGCTTGATCTGGGATGGCCTACCAAAATTACTTCAGTTGGGGGTATTTACTTACAAAAGGAAAGCAAATCTAATATTTCAGATACACAGACTGCAGTTTTTGAACATGGTGAGCTTAATTGCGTTTGGCAACACCGGAGTTGGGGTACTTCGCCCGACCCCGACTATCCCTGGGCATTGTTTATTTATGGTGAAAATGGTACGCTCAAAATGAGTACAACAAGGTATGATTGGGTTCCGTTAAACGGGAAGCCTGTGAGAAAAGATGTAGTTTACGAAAGAGAAAAATATCCCGAAGACCTCAAAGAACCAGGAATTGAACTGCATGCAGCTCCGGCAACCAGAGCCCACATGCTAGATTTCGTAGCAGCTATTGAAGGTAATAAAAGACCTGTTTCAGATATTGAGCAAGGGTATATTTCAACAACCGCCTGTATTTTGGCCAACATTTCGATGGATTTGGGAAGACCACTTGTATATGATCCTGAAAACAAAGTGGTAAAAAATGACCAGGAGGCTACTTTGAGGTTAAGCAGGAGTTATCGCTCGCCATGGGAACATCCAGACTACAGGAAAGTTTAACAGAGCTTTGAAAATCAGGATAAAAAAAATCCCGCTCTCAAAAGAAAGCGGGATTTTTTATGAATTAATATTTCAATATTAATTGAACATCTTAGCTCTATTGTCTTCTATTTTGGCATTGTCTCTAAGAATTTGCTCACCAATGAAGCCCATACGTCCCTGATTGGTTCTTTGAGCAACTTGTTGTTTATAGATAGAGTAATCAGCAATGGCAGGAGCAGAGGTTTTTGCTTTTGTTTCCATCACGAAAACACCAGTTTCTCCTGCAAATGGTTTTGAACGCTGACCTACTTTCAAACCAAATAATTTACCAAGAGCAATTGCATCAAAACCGGCCGAGTTAAGCATTCCACTAAAGAAATTGATGTCTGTAACTTCTTCTACCAATGCACCGGCACCATATTTTTGCGAAAGAGCAGTTAAATCTCCTTTTCCATCACCCAATTTTGCAATGATTTTCTCAGCTTTTTTCTCATTTCTGATTTTTGCAGTAATTATATCTTTAAAATCAGAAGCTTTTGGATCGTTTTTATCTGAGGCTGATTTTAAAGCAGCAATCACGTAGGTTTCTCCCAAGACAAATACTCTGTCTGCTACATCACCTTCTTTGATATCATTCCCATATGACCACAATATTACCTCTCTTGCATTTTGTATAGTATTAAGATTGGCACTGTTTGGCATTACGTTTTCAGCTGAAAGAAGCAGCATAGAATTATCTTTTTTCACCGCCGCTTCAAACTCTTTTACAGTTTTAGCATTTGCTCTTAGGTTTTCAGCTTTTTGATAAATTTCATTTGAGGCCATTTCTCCTACCTGAAGTTCTTTGCTGATAGTAGCTAGTTTGTATTTCAGGTTACTTTTAGGGTCTGTAATTTTAACAATATGGTATCCAAAATCAGTAGTGACAAGATTTGGGATAATACCAGATCCGGAATATCCAAAAACAGCCGTTTCAAATGGTTTCACCATTGAACCGTTATTTTGGAAGGTTCCTAAATCTCCTCCATTTTGGGCTGTTCCATCAGAACCATACTGACCAGCTAAAGTGGCGAAATCAGTACCGGATTTTGCTTGAGCTAAAACTTCCATTGCTTTGTTACGGGCAGTTGCTCTGGCACTATCTGACATGGTAGAGTCAGCTCTGAACAAGATATGACTTGCTCTGATAGTATACAAAGAATCAGTTTCTGTTCCTTCGTATTTATGAATGCTATAGGTATTCCCTTCCTTGAATGGTCCGATTGTAGAACCAACAATGGCTGTTGCAAGAGCACCTTTCAAGTCAGGACTTATCTGGTTGGCAGATTTAAGATATGGGGTTCTAATATCTGTATTTGATGAAGCATAAGCCTGAGCATTTGGTGCAGATGCAAGACCTTTTGCAAGGTTTCTGATTTCTGTATTTAGTGCTGCACTATCTTCTTTTGTTGGAGATAATTGAAACGCAACATAAGAAATTGATCGGCTATCAAAAGGAGTGAACTCATCTTTATGCTCAGAATAGTAACTATTTATTTCACTTTCCTCCACTTTAATGGTTGAATCCTGAATCGAAAAGAACGGAACATAAAGGAATTTTCCACTTGCTTTTTCTGTCTGAGCAATATATTCAGCTTTGGCTTCGGCTTGTGTAACAAATGAGGCCTTGTTAAGCAGATTAGAGTATTTCTCTCTCATTCTGATTGTTTTCAATTCCCTTTTGAAATTATCCCACATCTCTTTTTGGGCTGCGGGCATTGTGTTATTGGTATATGCTTTTATAAATTCTGCGTGCTGAGCAGCGTTAAAATTTCCTGAAGCATCAGAAAATTGTTGTTTTACATATGGGTGCATATTTTTTGCTCCTTGAATCAACTCTCTTAGCTCGTCATCTGAAACTGAAATTCCCAATTTTTCGAACTCTTCTACATATACGTTTTCAAAAATAAGTTTTTCCCAAACTTGTTCTCTGATTTGAGCCAAATCTTGCTCGGAAGCTGATCTGCCGGTTGAAGTTTCAAATTGTTGTCTTTGAGCTTCTACAAGTTTAACAAATTCCTGATAATCAACGGAAGTGCCATTGATTTCACCTACTTTATTGTTAGAGTTTCCGAATAAGCTACCATATCTGTTTGAAAAAATATCACCGCCTACAATGAATAACAATAAGGCAATTGCGATAACGGTAACGGCTATCCCTGATCTCTCTCTGATTTTGTTTACTAGTGCCATTTTTTTAAATAAAATACTTAATTATGTAATATATGTGTATTTTTTGAGGTGCAAAAATAGGAATATTCCTATTGATTATCAAAGATTTCTATTTTGTTTATTTTTTCTAAATAAATGCAAGTAAACATTTGCTTGAAAATAAGCAGTAAAATTAAAACAAAAACTATGTCAGACTATCTTTTGAGCTTGTTTTTTAGAATTTGTTCAAAAAAAATGGAACAGTCTGTTGACCATTCCATTGTTTGAAAATATTTTAAGATTTCCTATTTAGCCTTTTCAAAAATCATATAAGTACCACCGTCACGTGAAGGTGTGTTATCTTTTTTGAAATGGCCTATCATAAGTTTATTGTTTTCAATTTTAAAATCAGCTGCATCGTTGAGCATTTCAAAATACCCCTGCTCACACTGCATCAAATCCGGCGGGCCTGCCATTTTTGTACTTCCCAAATGCTCGATTTTCAATGTTCCAATTCCGGTAGCCTTGTCAAATGTCAGGATTTTCAAGTCGGCAAAGAGCATATTTACTGCCGAATTTCCCGTTAGTTTGAGATTTTCTTTATTTTCAGTGTTTTCTTCAACTTTCAAAGTTAATTCCCTCACATTAGTTACAGCATACCCACAAGGCGTATCGATGGCATCACCCAGGAATCTGTTTTTGTAAATCCAGTCACCAAGAATTTCATTGGAATTTACCGATGATTGTATTTCCATTTCTGTACAGGAGTCTATTTTGAAGAGGGAAAAAAACAATAAAAGAGAGAAATATTTTACCATGGTTATTTTTAATTCTAAAACTTAGATACAAAAATGGGGTCAAAGGTTGGAATTGAACCCAAAATTTTATTTTATGGGGCATTTATTTTAGAACTACTCCTAAACCTGGCAGGTTTTTGAAAATCGCTTTTCCTTTTTCAACCTTTACACCTTCTGCAGGGTCATTGGCAATCAGCATGGCACCGTCCATGTCAACATAGTCGAGCAATGGAAGTAAATGAGCGATAGCCGAAATTCCGATACTGGTTTCGGTCATACAACCCATCATAACTTTCAAATTATTTTTGCGTGCAATTTTTATCATCCTCAGTGCAGGAGTGATACCTCCACATTTTGCGAGTTTGATATTTACACCATCAAAATATGGAGTGCATTTTTCTACATCACTTTCTATAATGCAACTTTCGTCGGCAACGATGGGGAGTTTTGAAGCTTTTTTAACTTCAATCATTTCTTCTAACCTATCTGCTTTTAAAGGTTGTTCAATAAATTCTACACCCAATTTTGCCAATTCTTCAGAATTTCTGATGGTCTCCGCCACTTCCCAACCGGTATTGGCATCTACTCTGAATACAGCGTCGGTTTCTTTTCGCAGAGCTTTAATTATTTCAATATCGTCAGGGGTTCCAAGTTTTATTTTATAAATCGGGAAATCATATTCCTTCATTTTCTTAATCATGACCGAAATCTCATCAATTCCAATTGTATAGTCGGAAAACGGGATTTTTGAAATATTCAATCCAAGAGCCTTATAAAGTGGCAAATTTTGTTTTTTGGCCCAGAGGTCATATGCAGCGATGTCCAAAGCACATTGAAGAAAGTGATTTTGGCCAATTAGTGGATTCAGTTTTTCCCATAATTCGGCCGGATGATTCCATTCTGTTTGGCAAATAGCATTTCGGTGGATTTTCGTCAATTCCAGAAGGTCGTCAGTGCTGATTCCGTAATATGGAACAGGAGTGGCTTCACCAAGTCCCGAAATGCCGTTTTCAGAGATTTCCACAACGAAAGTTTTGGTTTCGAGCCGGGTTCCGTGTGCAATTTTAAACGGATATCGGCTTTTAAGAGTGAAAATATGTGTTTTTAAGTTCATTGATGATTATTTACAAAATTTGCATTCCAAACACATCGGTCAAATGTGAAACCAATGTTTTTTCCACTTCTTTCAGGTCTATTTCTATCCCTTTTTCTTTTTGGATAGACGTAACGGCCTTATCATCTATTCCACAAGGAACAATATTTCCAAAATAATTAAGGTCAGTATTTACATTTAGTGCCAGGCCGTGCATGGTTACCCAATGGCTTGATTTTACACCCATAGCACATATTTTTCTTGGATAAGGTTCTGAAAGCCAGACTCCTGTAAGGCCCTCGATTCTTCCGGCATTTAGGCCATAGTCAGTACAAGTTTTTATGACGGCTTCTTCCAGATACCTCATATAAAGATGTATATCTGTGAAAAAATTGTCGAGATCAATTATAGGATAAACCACTAATTGTCCCGGACCATGATACGTTATGTCACCTCCTCGGTTGATTTTATAAAATTTTGCTTCTTTGTTTTCCAGCTCTTCATCACCAATCAGCAAATGGTCTTCCTTCCCACTTTTGCCGAGGGTATAAACGTGCGGGTGCTGGCAGGTAACAAGATAGTTTGGAGTAGGTTTTGGTTGTTCTGAATTTCGGTTTTGAATTTTTAATTCAATGATTTCATTGAATATTTTTTCCTGAAAATCCCAGGCCTCTTTGTAGTCAATCAGACCTAATTCTATGAGTTTTACTTTTTTGTTCTGTTCCAAAACCTTATTTTTAAAAAGAAATACAACCAGACTTCAAAATTATAAATAAAATGGCTGAAAAAATCGATAAAGGCAAGGAAGGTGAGGAATATGCTGTAAATTTTCTCATAAAAAAAGGTTTTGAAATAATCGACCGCAATTTTACTTCGCGTAATTCGGAAATTGACATTATATGTAAAAAGGATGAAATGCTTGTTTTTGTGGAAGTAAGAATGAAAGCCACTTCAGATTATGGTTATCCAGAAAGTACAATGTCAAAAAGTAAAATGAATGCTATAAAAAGAGGTGCAGAGGCTTATTTATTATTACATCCCTGGGATGGAGAGGCAAGGTTTGATTTTATTTCAATAATCGAATATCCGAAATTTGAGTTGGTTCATTTTGAAGATGCTTTTTTTTAAGGAAAATTTAAGTCTAAAATGTTTAATTTTAGGTTTTTGGCAACGAAATTGCTTGTGTTTTTAAAGTTTTAAGCTAAAAACCTTTACCTAAATGAAAACTAAAATTCTACTATTTTTAGCCTTATTGTTTTCTAATCTTACTTTTTCACAAGAATTAAAAACTTTTGGAAAAGGATACACCAAAGGTGTTTCAGTAAACGCCAGCTCTAATAGCACCAATGGCATTAAAACTTTGTTGGGCACGGGATTTCTTCCTAATCCCAAAGCAGCATCCAGGTTTTTATCACAGGCAACTTTGGGTCCTACGTTTCAGGAAATTGGGAATTTGCAAAATCAGGGAATAGAAGCATGGCTCGATGCACAGCTGGCATTACCCCGTCAGTTTAATCTTACTCAATATGTCAGAAGTCTTCACCAATATGCGTTTGACTCACTTCATGCTGTTAATCCAATTGATTATCCTTCCATTGAGGATGTTTTTGTTGATGACTGGGTATTTGATGTGGCGTGGTTTCAGGCAAATATGACTTCAGCGGATAGGCTTAGATGGCGTGTCAGCCTTGCCTTAAGCGAAATATTTGTAACTTCCCGAATTTCGGCGTTTGACAATAATCCTTATGCATTGGCAAGTTATTATGATATGCTAAACAATAATGCTTTCGGAAATTATCGTTCTCTGATTGATAGCATTTCATATCATCCGGCGATGGCAGTTTATCTTACTTACATGAACAATCATGCCACCGATACCTTGGCCACATATCCGGGTAGCCCAACCAAAAAGCAGGTTTTTCCGGATGAAAATTACGCAAGGGAAATAATGCAGCTATTTTCGATTGGATTATATAAGTTAAACAACAATGGCACCGAAATGAGAGATGCCAACAATCATTTGATACCAACTTATAACAACACCGACATTGCAGGTTTAGCCAAAGTATTTACCGGACTTTCCTGGTCACACAGCCGATATTTAGGTGAAAACAGCAATGTAAATGACCTGAGTTATACCAAAAGGCTAAAGTTTTTTCCGATGGACTCGAGTGATAAATACATCAGGACATGGATTACCAATCCGGCCAACTGGCGAATAGTAAATGGTCATGAGCCAGGTACAAAAACATTTTTGGGTCAGACTATTCCTTCCAGACCTGTTCAACAGGGAGAACAAGATATCCAGGATGCCCTTAACATAATTTTTAACCATCCCAATGTAGGGCCATTTATTTCGAGGCGGTTGATTCAGCATTTAGTTACTTCCAATCCTTCCCCTGAGTTTATTGACAGGGTGGCTGCCGTTTTCAACAACAATGGGCAAAGTATAAGAGGAGATTTGAAAGCAGTAATTAGGGCGATATTATTAGATCCTGAAGCCCGGGATTGCTGTGCTGAAAAAGAAACCAATGTTTATGGCCATCTAAGATCCCCATTTTTAAGATACATGAATATTGTAAATGGATTAAATCTCCATGCTACAAATGGGGTTTATAGAAATGTGATGTATGATTTATATGACAGAATTGAGCAAAAGCCACTGAATTCACCGTCGGTGTTTAATTATTATCAGCCAGGGTATGTTCCTGATGGACCTGTGCAGGCAGCAGGAAAAGTAGCTCCTGAATTCCAGATGTTGAATTCGCTTTCATTTGCCAATTATATGAATGCTGTTCATCGTTGGGTAATATCAAACGACCCTTTGGAGTTTTGGGGATTGTTTTCAAATGAAACCTACAAACCTGATCAGGAACCAAGATTTGATTTGACATTGGAATATCCTCTTGCAAAAACCAACCGCCTCAGAGAGTTTTTGGATAAATATAATTTGATTTTGGCACAAGGGAGAATTAAGGCAGAGAATATGTCAATTATTGAAAATGTATTGAAAGCTATGCCAATGGATTATGAAACTAACGGTGATCCTGACCCTACACTTGCCGATAGAAAGCTAAGAATGGGTATTTTTTTAATTTTAATATCTCCTGACTATTTAATCAACCGTTAATGCCATGAAAAGAAGAGACTTTATAAGAAATATTTCATGTGGTGCCATGGGTACCACCACGCTGATGAGCTCACTCACCAGTCTGGGAGCGTTAAACGGCCTGACAAAGATTGGTACAGGTAATAATGCCCCCGGAGAAGATTACAAAGCCTTGGTTTGTATATTGTTTTCAGGTGGAATGGATACCTTCAATGTGCTAGTTCCTTCCGGGACGACAGTAGGAGGCGACAATGGGTTTAATGAATACCGTACTCTCCGAACTGATCTGGCCTTGAGCAGTGCAGGTACCTTGCTGAGTTTAAATAACCCTCAATGTGGTAGTTTCAGAGGTTTTAATTGTGCATATAGTTCTTATGGAGTACATCCAGCCATGACAGGAGTGAGGGACTTGTTCAATTCAGGAAAACTTTCTTTCATCTCGAATATAGGCACCCTGGTTGAGCCCTTAATGAATGAGTCGGAATTTTATAATTCACAAAAAAAAGTACCACTGGGTATTTATTCTCATTCAGACCAAATAATGCAGTGGCAAACCTCTGTTCCGCAAAGTCGCGATGCTTTGGGTGTAGGTGGACGTATGGCCGATATACTGAACGCCAACAATTCCAACAATGGGATTTCGATGAATATTTCTTTGGCAGGTAAAAATGTTTTTCAAAGAGGGCAATTTGTTACTGAATATTCTATTAGTGATAATGTGGACCCTAATAATGTGGGTTTACAATCTTTTCCAACCTGGTGGGGGAATTCCGGATTATTAAACGACATGCGGACCAATGCAATTGATAGTCTGGTTTCCAAAACATATGCTAATTTATTGCAGAAAACATATTCTTCCACTGCGAAAAACAGTATGGCTTCTTTTGAAATATTTAAAGAAGCATTAAAAAGAGTACCCACTATACAGACCACCTTCCCTAATACCAGTTTGGCACGAGACTTACAGGCAATTACGAAAGTAATGAGCGTAAGGCAACAATTAGGAACAAAGCGACAAATATTTTTTGTAAATATTGGTGGTTGGGACATGCATGATGGTCTGATGGGTGGTTTAAACAATATGCTACCGGTTGTAAGCCAGGCCATGAAGGCTTTTTATGACAGCACAGTGGAATTGGGTATTGCTGAAAACGTGACCACCTTTACAATTTCTGACTTTGCACGTACCCTTACTTCCAATGGAAATGGCTCTGACCATGCCTGGGGTGGCAACAATATGATAATGGGAGGAGCTGTAAATGGCGGGAGGATTTTTGGAGCCTATCCAAAGATGGATGTAAGCAACAACAACGCATTAAATGTTTCATTCAGAGGCAATTTTATTCCGGCTGTTTCAACTGATGAAATGTATGCCGAGCTGGCCCTTTGGTATGGCGTGAGTCCTTCTGACCTCTGTTATATTTTGCCAAACCTGGGGAATTTTTATTCCTATTCGGCCAACAATATGCCCGTAGGATTTATGAATTTCAGTCAGAGCCCTATTTCTAACATCAATCACCCATTGGATTGTCTTACTTATTGATACCTATGAAAAGATTTTTATTTTTTGGAATATTTATTTTGATGACCGTCAAATCCTTTTCACAAGGATGTGTAGGATCTGCCGGACAGGTAAAATGGTCATATTGGGAAAACTTTGAACTTTCACCTGATTCAAATTCACTTTTTGCAAGAGAATATTATCCCGAGACTCCAGATGGTTTCCAGATGCTCCCGACATTGGCAGCTCCTAGAAATTACACTGAATATTTTGCCGGAATGATGCGAGGTTTTATCAAAGTTCCTGTAACAGCTACCTATTATTTTAATGTAACCGGCGACGATGAGGCCATATTTTTTCTAAGTCCCAATCAATCACCAGCTTCAAAAATCAAGCGTGCCGAGGCTCCGGAATACACTGATATCGACCAACACGATAAGTCTCCCCTTCAGACTTCTCAGGCTATTCAATTGGTTGCCGGGCAATATTATTATTTTGAATTACTTCAATTTGAAGGCGGTTATTCCGATCATGCCACGCTATGGTGGAAAAAATCTACCGATACGTCATGGTCTGTAGTTGATTACAATTACATTTATGAATATGCCTGTAATTCTAATTGCCCACCTCGGGGAACTGTTTGTAATGACAATAATCCCAGTACAACCAACGATGTGCAGGATGGATTTTGTAATTGTGTAGGAACTACCCCCAAACCCTCAGCTTGTGTAGGCGAAAAGGGCGTTTTGCAAGCCTATTATTATGACAATATTCCAGGGTCTTATGTTGAAAATGATTTGATAAATGCACCAAAGTTTCCATTATTGCCCGACCGGATGGAAAAACTAAAAGGAGCCTACGGGCCGCTTCAATCTTATGTAAAAGAATATTACGGTACTCTTGTGCAGGGTTATCTTACTGTACCGGTTTCCGGCAATTATGAGTTTAACTTAACAGGAGACAATCAGACATTCTTCTTTTTAAGTAAAAATGATTCTATTCAATATAAGCAAAATCATCAGATTTTTTCCTTTTATGGGGTAGGGGAATATGAACACAACAGTTCGGTTTTGCAGAATTCGGGCCCTATTTATATGGAAAAAGGAAAGTATTATTATTTCGAATTCAGGCATAAACAAAATACCTGGCGTGATCATTTTAATCTTTTCTGGAAAACACCCTTTCATCCTCAAAAAACCTGGAAAAGGATTCCTGAATTTTATATTTATGATTATGATTGCGAAGTATCGTGTATAGCTGAAAATACCCCTTGTGATGATGGCAATCCTTTTACTAATAATGACAAAATTGATGCTAATTGCAACTGCGTCGGTACGCCTTGCTCCGGACCAGATTGCGATGACCTGGGAGCCAAATATCAGCTTTACGAAGATTGCAGTCCTACCAATAATCTCAATCCTATCGAAGAAGCTACCTGGCAGTCATGTACAGCAGCTCCAAATCCTAATCCGGCAAGGAGTGCCAGTACACATTGGATAAAATACAATTTTTCGGATATCTTTAAATTCAAAAACTCAAGGGTTTGGAATTACAATGTTCAGAGCCAAACTACCAAAGGATTCAGACAAGTTGTGGTAGATTATTCTTTGGATGGTACTACCTGGTCAGCCCTGGGAGGCATCTATAATTGGCCTCAGGCACCTGGAGTGGCTGATTATGGTGGTTTTATAGGGCCAAATTTTAATGATGTCAAAGCAAAATATATTCTAATTTCAGCTTTAAACAATTACGGAGATCCATCGTGTTCGGGTTTTGCAAAAATAACCTTTGACGCTTCAATGTGTAACCCTAAAGACACCCCTTGTGATGATGGAGATCCACTTACTTCTTATGATAAATTTGACAACAATTGTAATTGCCGAGGTGTGGATATCAGTTGTGGAACCGATACTTTGTTGTTAGGAAAATTTAATTTGGATGACAGTTTGTTTGCTGCGAAAAAACGAGTGGAGGCAGCCAGTATAGTTCCAAACACCCAAAATATCAGTTTTACTGCCGGGAATAGCATTGTTTTACTTCCCGGATTTGAAGTGAAAAACCAGGGTGTTTTTTCAGCCACTATTGCTGATTGTATCCAGCAACAGTTTATGACCAATGAATTGAAAACTCAGGTCAATGGCAAGGATTTTTCAGTGGAAGATCAGGATATTACTATGAAAAAAATAGTTTTCAGGCTCAACGAACCCGGTTTTGTACTTTTAAAAATCAGGAAAAATAAAGGGACTGAAACCGTGGTTACCCTGATGGAAAATTATCAGGAAAACCTGGGTACTCAGATAAAATACGTCCCCATACGGAAATTTGAAAAAGGCAAATACGAAGTGTATCTGAAAATTAACAATATTGAAATGTCGGAATTTTTTGAAATAAAATAATTCAATAATTATTCGACATTTACCAGTTCGTTGCCTCTCAATACTGGCAATACATCATAAAGGTCATTTTGAAGGCAATAATTGATGTCTTTGTGTATTCCCAATCCCTGAAGACGGCGAATATGCGATGAATTTGATAAATATGCAGAAAGGTTGCCTTTAGCTTGCTCATAGGTACGCATGGCCAATATAGCTGAGTCTTCTGCTACAAAGAATTCATCTTTAAGGGCTGAAACCACTGCACCCGCAAAGAGTGTATCTTCCAGATTGGGTTTTCCTTTCCAACCTGCACATAGCACCAGCACATCGTAAGGTTGGTTTTTTAAATGATTAACTACAGCAGAGAGATTGAGAAAAGCTCCCACCATTACTTTTACAGCTTCTGATTTCGCTTTTGAAATTGAAAGCGTGCCGTTGGTGGTGGTCATAGCTATTTTTGCACCGATGAGTCTTTCATCCATATAGCTGAAAGGCGAATTGTCAAGGTCAAATCCATCGACTTTTTGTGCATTTCTCTCAGCAGCTGCCACATAACCTCGGTTTTGCAAGTCTTTACACTCTTCAACTGATGCAACCGGAATTATACTTCTTACACCATAAGCAAAGCCGGTAACCATACAAGATGTTGCTCTGAAAATATCAGTAACAACGACAATCGAATTGTTTAATTTATGCAAATGCAGGAGGTCAGGAGTAAGGCAAACGTCGATGTTTTTCATTTAAATCAGAAAATTTTCCACAAAAATACTCCTAAATTCAATTTGAAGAGAATTTTATGGCTTTCTGAATTTAAAAAAAGGATTATTTAGATGAAACACTCTCTACTTCCAGCTCGATTTCATAATTTTCTTCCGGGATTTTCAAGGCATCAAATTCTTTGGTGTCTCCCAAAAAGGCATTAATGTCCACATTTCCGTTGATTCCCATTATATGGCCTTTTTCGGTATACTGCCAGAATTTAAGTTTTGGGTGACCCACCAGATTTGAAACATTTGAGAAATTATAATCGGCAATCCAAAGTGGATTATTTTTAAAATATCCTCTCAGGTATTTGTTGTAGATATGGGTGTTGGTATAGATGATTACTTTGCAGCCGTAATGTTTTTCAACTATTGAAATCCACTTTTCTACATTTTTTCTCATCAAAGCCGGAGATTTGCTATTGTCGTGGATTTCAAAATCAAGAACCGGAGCCAGATCTCCTCCTGCAAGGTCAACCGTTCGGATATAATTTTGAGCCTGAGTGTATGGACTGCTGGTTGAACTAAAAAAATGGTAAGCTCCCCTTACCAAACCAGCTTCTTTTGACTCTTTCCAGTTGGTATCAAATCTTGTATCTCTGATAGTGGTGCCTTCGGTAGCCTTTAAAAAAGTGAAACTTACTTTAAACTGGCTGTGTTCCGCCACTTTTTCCCAATCAATAAACCGTTGGTGATGTGAAACATCGATACCATGTATTTCATATTGACGGGTGATATGAATATAATTAAGGCCTAAAAAACTAGTGATGGAATGTAATAAAACAGAAATGACAAAAGGAATATTTAAGAACATTATACTCAATAAGTAAACTTTAAATAATGGGATAAACATGTTTTTTCTAGCAAATATTGTGCCTTAGGATTCTTTTTTTAGAAAAAATTTCTATTCTGACAACTAAATTGAGCCCATTTTTATTTTCAGGAAAGCTTTGGTTTTAATGTTTTAAGGATGATTTTAAACAAAAAAACCACCTAAAATCAGGTGGTTTTCCATAAGTATTTATTAAAAAACTATTTTGCTCTTTTGCTCAGGTCGGCAAACGGAATGATTAATTCACGTCCGGTCGGCTGTCCATTTCTAAATGTCTGAGATCTGAGGCTAAGGTTTCCTTCCGGTACCCAGAATTCGCCTTCATACTTTTTGGCATAATTGACCGGATACGTATTGTCAATGCTATAATAAACCTCGCTATTGGCAATTTCTGAAGCTAATTTTACCCAGATTTTCCCTTCTGCATCTTTTCTTACATTTACTACTGGCTCAAGAACCGCTTTTGAAATATTAGTTTTTGCAGCATCAAATCTTGGAAATTGGGATTCTACCCGATTTACAAAATTATCAAAGTTCTTAATAGTTGCCGGGCTCCAAACACTTTCTATCGTGGCAAAAGCTCTCGGATAAGTCATATAGTAAGCAAATTGAAGATTGGGAACCACCTCCGTCCAAAGGTTGGCCTGTCCGCCCAGTATAAATTTCGGATCTACATCGGCAGGTACGGGTTCAAATTCGTAGGCTTTTCGTAGGCTCAAATCGGCGTAAATAGGGTTTTCTACACTTTTATCACCCTGAGTGTAGTCTATATAAGCATAAGTAGTTGGCGACATTACGACAGGCACTCCCATTTTGGCAGCTTCTATTCCTCCTTTCATGCCTCTCCAGCTCATAACGGCAGCACCCGGAGCCAGTCCGCCTTCCAGGATTTCGTCCCAGCCAATCAGCTTTTTGCCTTTGCTACTCACGATTTTTTCTACTCTTTTTACAAAATAGCTTTGCAACTCATGCGTGTCTTTGATTTTGTTTTTCTTCATAAATTCCTGCACAGTTGCATCTTTTTCCCAATAGCCATGATAGCACTCATCGCCACCCATGTGTATGTATTGTCCCGGGAAAAGGGCAGCCAGCTCGGTCATCACTTTATCGACAAACTGATATACTTTTTCATCGGCAGGGTTAAGAGTGTTTTCAATCAGCATCTCAAATTTTCCGTTGCCGTACCACTCGGCAAATTTAGAACCGGGGTTAACTGTTGTAGGTTTTTTCTGAGTCGAAAGCTCGGGATAAGCCGCCAAAACAGCCATACTGTGGCCCGGAATGTCAACTTCCGGTACAATCGTGATATTGCGGTCAGCAGCGTATTTGACCACATCTTTGATTTGTTCCTGAGTATAAAAACCACCATAAGTAGCTTTTTCGCCTTCTTTGGGTGCAGGACGGGTGTCGCCAAAGCGTCCGTAGCGTTCTACACGCCAGGCACCCACTTCAGTGAGTTTTGGCAGAGATTTGATTTCTACTCTCCAGCCTTCGTCGTCGGTTAGGTGCCAGTGAAATACATTGAATTTGTATTGAGCCATTTTGTCGATATAGTCTTTTACATCCTCAACACTGAAGAAATGGCGGCTTACATCAAACATCAACCCTCTCCAGCCAAAACGTGGATAATCTTTGATTTTACAGCCCATTATCATTCCCAAGCCCATTGGGTATTCTTTAGACTCAAACTGAGCAGGCAGCAACTGCCTTATTGTTTGAAAACCGTTAAAAATACCGCCCGGAGCATTGGCTATTAATTCAATTTTTGTGTCACTTACTTCCAGAGAATAACCCTCACTACCAAGTTCGGCAACCGGTTTTGCATTAAGATTTATTACAATTGCTTTGTCACTTTGCGATGGCACAGCCACAGATTTTTGTTGAATCGTAATTCCTGAGTTTCCTAACAGGGTCACAAACTGCCCGGCATATTTCTTTACTTCCGGGTTAGTGGTTTTTACATCTAGAGAGGTTTGATTATCCAGCATAAACATGCCCTCAGTTGATTGAAAACTTACCGGTGCCGGAATAATATTGTGCTGAGCAATAGAAGCGACTGTGCTTAGCAAACACATTAAATTCAGAATGAATTTTTTCATAGAGAATCGTTATTTAAGGTTAAGTTGTAAAATTATTAAAATTTTTTAAAAACTAACCTTTTTTTAAATTAAATCAGAGCAGTACCTCTTTTTCTTAAATGGAAAAAGAAAAATTATGGTTTTGAAATACCGATAATTTACAAAGTACATATATAAAAATATCGGATATTTTACTAAATCAGATCCTTTACTATGAAGAAAAAAAGCGTTATAATTTCAGATTAACCAGCACCGCATGGTGGTCTGATCCGAAGAGCCCGCCCCAGGTATTGCTCAGTGTGGCGTGTTTTTTCACGATAATATTTTTGTTGTTAAGAAAAATAAAATCAATCCTGGAGTTTTCCCGTTCTTTGGCTTCAAAACCCGTAAATGTATCCACAGGTCCAAAATGTGGCAATGTACTAATTATTTCGCTGTCTATTAATTCATTTTTGATGATTTGAATAGGCTCTGAGTCAGGCGTACCATTAAAATCTCCAATCAGGAAAACCGGCTTATCAGCTGCAATTTCTTTTATTTTTTTCAAAATGAGCTTTGCACTTTCCTTGCGGGCCACCTGACCCATATGGTCAAAATGGGTATTGAAAACATAAAATTTCTTTCTCGATTTTTTGTCTTTGAAATAAGCCCAGGTCACCACTCTCGGGAAGGCAGCGTCCCAGCTTTTACCGCGTACTTCAGGCGTTTCTGATAGCCAGAAGGTTTCAGATTTTAAAAGTTCTAATTTCGTTTTATCGAAAAAAATTGGAGAAAATTCACCTTTTTCTTTGCCGTCATCTCTGCCTTTTCCGATGTAATTATGATTTGGGAGCCTTTCTTTCAGATCGGTTATTTGTGAAAAAAGGGCTTCCTGCATTCCACAAATATCAACTTCATAATATTTCAGGATTTCCGCTACATGGTCTTTACGATTGTCCCATTGATTGACGCCGTCGGACTTGGTGCTGTATCTGATGTTATAAGTCATCAAATTGAGGTTTTGGGCTTTGGAAATAAAGGAAATTAAAAGCAGAAATATTATTTTTTTCATAAATCAAAATTTTAAGATGCCGTAAATTTTACCCTAAAAATTGAAGTTTTTTGAAAAAAACACATAAAAAAACCGGACGAATTAAAAATGTCCGGTTTTCAGAGCTAAAACTATTAAAAAATTAATACATAGTACCTACATATTCCTTAGGACGGCCACCTGGGGTAGTTACAAACGCCTCAATAAATGAATCAAATGATGGTGAAATTGCGAGCACTTCGTGTTCCTCAAATAGCACCGCATAAAACTTACCGCCAAGATTTTCTACCTTATAATTTTCTTCCAGCAAGATAGCACTTTCCATTACATCGAATGCATTGTCACGCTCATCTTCGGTTTTAAAGCCTTCTGATCTTAAATAAAGCGTGGCGTCAGGATTATATACTCCGAAATAATGTTTTCCGTTTTCATTCCTGAATTTCACAAAACCTGTCATTCCATATGAATCCCAAATCCTTTCTTTTTCCAGATAAAAACTTTCTTCAAGAAAATTATCAAGAGATTTCAAAATACTGTCTTCAGTTACTAAAGTTTCAGTTTTTTCAATTACTTTTTTAGCTTTAGTTGCTTTTGGTGTGATTGTTTTTGTTTCAGTTTTGTCTGCCACCCCTTCTGTTTTTTCTCCTGCAAAACCTGTTATTACTGTATTTGCTTCAGCCTGTGATTTGAAATCACACGACCGGGCAATCTCTTTATTGTTTCCTGCTTTCAGGATGATTACAAACTTGCTTTTCTCTTTTTCAACTGAAAGCCTACCCGCAACAGGAAGATTTTTAATGACTGAATCAATGCCGTTTTTTCTTGATTTACTGTCTTTATAACCTTCACTTTTGAGTAGAACGTCACCTTTTGAATCTACTAATGCAAAATAATACTTAAGTGTTTTTTTGTCTTGAAATGTCACAAATCCTTCATTTTTTGGATCCATTTCATGTCCTTGATATGCTTTACAAGGTAAATAGTCGTCGATTAATGCCATTTTATAGGAGATTTTATATTTTTTCAACCATAGAAATTGTAAGTAATTTATTATGAAATGTTTATTAAGGATTAAAATGATGAAGAATTAATTTTAAGATTATGTTTTTTTTCAATAAAATATAAGAATTGTTTTATTTTTTATTGTTTATCAAATAGCCTTTTTGGTAAAACAGTATTTATTTTAAAAATTTATAGATTAGAATTTTAGTTTAAAAGTTTACTAATTTTGAGTCATGAACAGCCTTTACCCAATTTTTTTAAAAGCCGAAAATTTAAGATTCCTCATTGTTGGTGGTGGGAATGTTGGGTTGGAGAAACTTGAGTCACTAATAAAAAATTCGCCTGGAGCAAATATTACGATGGTAGCTCCACAAATAAAAGATGAAATCAAGAATTTGTGTGAAAACCATAATTTGAGTTTGATTTTTGAAAAATACCATCCCAATTTTTTGGAAGGAAAGGATTTAGTGATAGTTGGGACTGACGACAAAAACGTTAATCTTCAGGTACAAAATGACTGTAAAAGTGCCGGAATTTTAGTCAATGTGGCCGATACTCCAGACCTTTGCGATTTTTATTTGAGCTCGGTGGTGAGTAAAGGCGACCTGAAAATCGCGATTTCTACCAATGGAAAATCGCCCACTTTTGCTAAGAGAATCAGAGAAATGCTGGAAGAAATCTTACCTGAAAACATTCAGGAAATCCTGGATAATCTTCAAAGCATCAGAAATAAGCTTAAAGGAGATTTTGAATATAAAGTAAAAAAAATGAATGAAATAACCGGAGCTTTCAAGAAATCTGAAGGCATCGAAGATTGATTTTTTTCTTTAATTATTAGTCTTTTTTGTTGACGAAAAAACCATTTTTATTCAACCTAATATGAAAAAAATTTTATTTGCAACTGCAATCATTTCTTTGGTTGTGATCTTTGGATTCCAAAATTCTGACCCTGTATTTGGTTCAAATGAAAACTGGGCTGATTACCTGGGAGGTCCTGACCGAAATCATTATTCGCATTTAACCCAGATCAATCAGGAAAATGTCAAAAACCTCAAAGTCGCATGGGAATATTCTATGCCTGACTCAGGGCAAATTCAGGCCAATCCATTAATAATTGATGGTGTTTTGTACGGTGTAACTTCTTCTGTACAGGCTTTTGCTCTGGACGCTGCTACCGGAAAGCAAATTTGGCGGTTTGGTGATCCGCTGAAAAATTGGGCCAGCACAAGTCGGGGAGTGGCTTTTTGGCAAAAAGGGAAAGACAAAAGAATACTTTACACCGCCGGACCCAATCTCTGGGCCCTGGATGCAATTACCGGTAAACCAATAGATAGTTTTGGAGACCAGGGAAAAGTTGACCTGCACACCGGCTTGCCTGAAATCGCCAAAGATAAGTTTTTGATCTCCAATACCCCTGGTACAGTTTTCGAGAACCTGATTTTCATGCCAACACGAGTGTCTGAAGATCCGGATGCAGCTCCGGGGGATATTCGGGCTTTTGATGTGGTTTCCGGAAAATTGGTTTGGACCTTCCATACTATTCCGTATCCGGGAGAAATAGGATATGAGACTTTCCCTAAAAATGCATACAAAAATGAGGGTATTGGCGGGGTAAACAACTGGGCAGGTATGGCTGTTGACAAAGAGAGGGGGATTCTTTTTGTTCCAACCGGTTCGGCTTCTTATGACTTTTATGGTGGAAACAGGCACGGCAAAAACCTGTATTCCAATTGTCTTTTGGCCCTGGAAGCCCGCACCGGAAAGCTGCTTTGGCATTTTCAGTTCGTACATCACGATCTTTGGGATCGGGATCTTCCTGCTCCCCCTAATCTCATCACATTAACAAAAAATGGCAAAAAAATCGATGCCGTAGCTCAGATAACCAAGCAGGGTTTTGTTTATGTATTTGACCGAATTACTGGAAAATCGCTTTTTCCGATAAAAGAAATTCCTGTAGCTGCCTCAAAACTTCCAGGAGAAAAAGCCTGGCCTACTCAGCCAAGACCAACTTTGCCTTTGCCATTTGCGAGGCAATCCAATATTCTTACCGAAAAAGATATTTCGCCATATGCCGAAAACCGCAAAGAGCTGGTATCACTTTTTAAATCTTATAAAAAAGGCTGGTTTGATGCTCCAAGCCGTGAGGGAAACGTGATATTTCCGGGATATGATGGAGGAGGAGAATGGGGTGGAGCGGCTGTTGACCCCAAGGGTGTGATGTATGTAAACTCCAACGAAATGGCCTGGATTCAAGTAATGAAACCGGTTGAAAATACTTCAGGTTTACCAATGGGAGAAAAAACTTATAAAACCTATTGCCAAAGTTGCCATGAACAGGATATGGAAGGGAATGTGGAAAGTGGATACCCTTCTTTGATAAAAATTTCAAGCAAATATGATAAAAAAGCCATAATCAACCTTATCAATTCGGGTAAAGGCATGATGCCGGGTTTTGGTTTTGTTACCAAACAAGAGAAAGATGCATTGGTTGCATTTTTGTATAATGAAGAAAAGAAAGAGGTTGGAAACGCAACGCAACAACTCAGTAAAAAAGCGGGTATTAAATTTAGGATGACTGGTTATAATAAATTTCTGGATAACCGTGGTTTACCAGCCATCGCACCGCCATGGGGTACTCTTAATGCCATAGATCTCAATACAGGTAAAAAGCTTTGGAAAATACCGTTTGGTGACGAGCCACTTTTGATGAAAGAAGGAATTTACAATACAGGTACCGAAAACTACGGTGGGCCTGTAATAACCGCATCTGGCTTACTCATAATAGCAGCAACAAAAGATGCCAATCTGAGAGTTTTTGAAGCAAAAACCGGTAAGTTGCTTCTCAAGAAACCTCTCCCGGCCGCAGCCTTCGCTACTCCGGCTACTTATATGATCAACGGTAAGCAATACATCGCAATCGCCTGTGGTGGCACAAAGTTGGGTACTCCGAAGGGGAATAAATATGTTGCTTTTGCTGTGGAATAAGGTAAAATATTGTCATTATGAGAGTAAAAATTGTTTGCTAGAGTGAAATCGAGTGGAAAAATTTTAAAATCTTTATAAAAACGGTCTTATCTAATTCCATTTTTAGCCCAAACCTACAATTGAGCCAAAAACGCTATTTTTTGGTCGAATTCCATGAATGCTTTCTTTGAGTTTATTTCCATTTTTGCATTGGAATTTACAATAAAAGAAATATGTCAAAAACATTGTTCGACAAAGTGTGGGATGCCCACGTAGTCAAAAAAATTGAAGATGGTCCCGATGTAGTGTTTATCGACCGTCATTTTATTCATGAAGTGACCAGTCCGGTAGCATTTTTGGGTCTTGAAAGCAGAGGAATTGGGGTGAAATACCCAAATCGCACTTTTGCTACTGCCGACCATAATACACCAACAATTAATCAGCACCTACCGGTAGCGGATCCACTTTCGGCCAATCAGCTGAATGCTCTCGAATCTAATTCTGCCAAATTTGGAATTTCTCATTGGGGTCTTGGTCATGAGAAAAACGGTATCGTTCACGTAGTTGGGCCTGAAAACGGCATCACCTTACCGGGAATGACTATTGTTTGTGGTGACTCACACACCTCTACGCATGGTGCGTTTGGTGCCATTGCCTTTGGTATTGGTACTTCTGAAGTTGAAATGGTGCTTTCGTCTCAGTGTATCATGCAGCCTAAGCCTAAAAAAATGAGAATCACCGTTAATGGTAAACTAGGCAAAGCCGTAACTCCAAAAGATGTAACGCTGTACATTATCGCACAAATATCTGCTGCAGGGGCTACGGGTTATTTTGCCGAATACGCCGGGGAGGTTTTTGATAACATGAGCATGGAGGGTCGTATGACTGTTTGTAATATGTCGATAGAAATGGGAGCTCGGGGAGGAATGATAGCTCCGGATGAGACAACTTTCGCCTACCTTAAAGGCCGGGAACTATCTCCAAAAGGTGAAGCCTGGGACAAATTGGTGGATTATTGGAAAACCCTGAAAACCGAAGAGGGTGCTGAATTTGACCTTGAATTAGTTTATGATGCTGCCAATATTGAGCCTCAGATAACTTATGGTACTAATCCAGGTCTGGGAACCGGTATTTCTAAGTCGGTACCAAAAGCCTCAGAAGTGATTGATGGTGAAGCATCTTACAAAAAATCGTTAAACTATATGGGCTTCAATGAAGGCGATAGCCTGATTGGCACCCACGTAGATTATGTGTTTTTAGGAAGCTGTACCAACGGCCGTATCGAAGACTTCCGGGCTTTTGCTTCAATTGTAAAAGGTAAGAAAAAAGCCGATAATGTTACAGCGTGGTTGGTTCCGGGCTCACACATTGTGGAGGCTCAAATCAAAGAAGAAGGGATTCTTGACATTCTGACAGATGCCGGTTTTGCATTGCGTCAACCGGGTTGCTCGGCATGTTTGGCTATGAACGACGATAAAATTCCTGCAGGAAAGCTAGCTGTTTCGACTTCAAACCGAAACTTCGAAGGCCGTCAGGGACCCAATAGCCGTACCATGCTGGCGTCTCCTTTAGTAGCTGCAGCAGCTGCAGTGACTGGTAAAGTGACAGATCCAAGGGAGTTTTTATAATTGGTTTAGTGACTTATTAATTTAATTACTGCGAAGTCGCCAAGTATATTGATTCAAGAGATTTGTAAATGATTATCAAAATATTTACAAAGAAAAAAAAACTTAAAACCTTTGTTTCTTAGCGGTTTCAAAACAACAAAAATATGGCATACGATAAATTTACGGTATTGCAGTCATCATGCGTACCACTTCCACTTGAAAACGTGGACACCGACCAGATAATCCCGGCTCGCTTTCTGAAAGCGACCAAACGCGAAGGATTTGGTGACAACCTCTTCCGTGACTGGAGATACAACAATGATGATTCTCCCAAGGCTGATTTTGTTCTTAACAATTCCACCTACTCTGGGAAAATCCTAGTAGCGGGTCGTAACTTTGGTTCCGGTTCAAGCCGTGAACATGCTGCCTGGGCTATTTATGATTATGGCTTCCGTTGTGTTATCAGCTCTTTCTTTGCTGATATTTTCAAAGGAAACGCACTTAACATCGGAATTTTGCCGGTCACTGTTTCTGCCGAATTTCTAGATAAGATCTTCCAAGCCATCGAGGCCGACTCCAATGCCGAGGTAACGGTAGATTTGCCCGCTCAAAAAGTGACGATTGTGGCTACCGGTGAGAGCGAAAGCTTTGACATTAATGGCTATAAAAAGCACAATATGATAAATGGTTTTGATGATATAGACTATCTTCAATCCCTGAAATCAGAAATCGGAGTATTTGAAACAACAAGACCATTTTAATAATGGCTTTCGGCTTTTCGGCAATCAGCATTTGGCTGAAAGTCGATAGCCGGTAGCCGACAGCTTATGAACAGACACATCGAAATAATGGACACTACGCTCCGTGATGGGGAGCAAACCAGCGGAGTATCTTTTTCTGCAATAGAAAAACTTACTGCTGCTCAGCTTCTTTTAGAGGAAGTGAAGGTAGATCGTCTCGAAGTGGCATCGGCAAAAGTTTCCGATGGTGAATTGGAAGCAGTCAAAAAGATTACTGATTGGGCCAAAACCAAGGGGTATCTTGAAAAAATCGAAGTTTTGACTTTTGTTGATGGCGACGCCTCTATCAATTGGATGGAAAGGGCAGGTGCAAGGGTAATGAATCTTTTAACCAAAGGCTCACTCAATCACCTTACACACCAGCTTAAGAAATCGCCGGAACAACATTTTTCAGAAATAAAAGAAGTTGTATTGAAAGCCAAAGAAAAGGGAATCAAGGTAAATATTTACCTGGAAGACTGGAGCAATGGCATGCGGCACTCCGAAGATTATGTTTTTCAACATCTCGACTATTGCATCAAACTTCCGATTGAAAGAATTCTTCTTCCTGATACCTTAGGAATTTTGACACCCAAAGAAAGCTATGATTTTGTAAAAAAAGTTGTTGATCGATATCCGGGAATACATTTTGATTTTCATGCTCACAATGACTATGACCTCAGTGTCGCCAATGTGATGCAAGCCGTGAGGGCTGGTGCTCATGGATTGCATCTTACCGTCAATGGTTTGGGAGAAAGAGCCGGAAATGCACCTCTATCGAGCTCTGTGGCGGTTTTGAAAGATTTTATGCCTGAAATAACGTTCAATGTAGATGAAAAGTCATTGTACCGTATCAGTAGGGTCATAGAAGGTTATGCCGGTATCAGGATTCCGCCCAATAAACCTATCGTAGGGGAAAGTGTTTTTACCCAGACCGCCGGGATTCATGCCGATGGCGATAAGAAAAACAACCTTTACGTAAGCAATCTTAGCCCCGATAGATTTGGCAGAAAAACGCTCTACGCATTGGGAAAATCATCAGGTAAAGCCAACATTGAGCAAAATCTCAAAATGTTAGGTATAACTTTACCAGATGAAGACCTTAAAAAAGTTACTAACAGGATTATCGCTCTTGGCGACAAAAAAGAATCAGTTACCCGCGAAGACCTTCCTTATATAATTGCCGATGTACTTAACAATCAGCAGGTAGAAGAGAAAATCAAAATCCTGAACTATGTGCTTACACATTCCAGAGGACTAAAGCCCACGGCAAGTGTTCTGGTGGATTTTGAAGGGGAGATTTTTGAAGAAAACTCATTTGGTGATGGCCAATATGATGCCTTTATGAATGCCCTTAAAAAAGTTTTTAAAACAAAAAACCGTACTCTACCTGATCTAATTGATTATATGGTGCGTATCCCTCCTGGTGGTCGGACAGACGCCCTTTGTGAAACCATAATAACCTGGAAAACTGAAACCCGTGAAATGAAAACCCGGGGGCTGGATTCCGACCAAACGGTATCTGCAATAGAGGCTACAGTAAAAATGCTCAATTTGATTTAGTGGTTTTCAGAAAATGTCTATTGGTTACAATTAAAATTAATTTAAAAAAAAGCTGAAGGCTGATTGCTGAATGCTAAAAGAAAATAAATATGAACTTAAACATTGCAAAATTGGCCGGTGACGGAATCGGCCCGGAAGTAGTTGCACAGGCAGAAAAAGTATGTAATGCCATAGCAAAAAAATATAATCACACCATCAATTGGACATCGGCACTTACCGGTGCTGCAGCAATTGATGCAGTAGGTAATCCATACCCCGACGAAACCCATGAAATCTGCATGAAAGCAGACGCCGTGCTTTTCGGAGCAATTGGTTTGCCTCGTTTTGATAATGACCCATCCAATCCTGTTAGACCTGAGCAGGGCTTATTGGCTATGCGTAAAAAACTTGGATTATATGCCAATATTCGCCCTACTCTGGTATTTCCGTCGCTTTTACATAAATCACCTCTGAAACAAGAATTGATTGAGAAAGTGGATTTTGTTTGTATCAGAGAGCTTACCGGTGGGATATACTTTGGTGATAAAGGCCGCAACGAAACCCGAGACAGAGCATGGGATGTATGTGAATATACCCGTGAAGAAGTTGAACGTATCATCAGATTGGCATATAGCTATGCTATGGCCCGTAAAAAGAAACTTACCATTGTTGATAAAGCCAACGTTCTGGAAACTTCCAGACTTTGGAGAGAAGTAGGCCAACAATTGGAAAAAGAATATCCTGAAGTAAAAACCGAATATTTATTGGTTGATGCAGCAGCTATGCGTATCATCCAATGGCCTGATGGTTTTGACGTAATGGTGACTGAAAACATGTTTGGCGATATTTTGACTGATGAGGCTTCAGTTATCTCAGGTTCAATGGGTTTGATGCCTTCTGCTTCAATCGGTTTACACACATCTGTGTTTGAGCCCATTCATGGTTCATACCCTCAGGCAACAGGTTTAAACATAGCCAACCCTATCGGCACAGTGCTTTCGGCAGCAATGATGTTTGAATATGCCTTTAAATTAATGGATGAAGCAAATGAAATAAAAGAAGTAGTAAACAAATCGCTAGCTGAAGGAATTGTTACAGAAGACATTGCCGGCAAAGACAAAGCCTATGGTACAAGTGAAGTAGGTGATTGGTTAGCTGCTCAAATAAAGTAATCGATTTGAGATTTTAAAAAAAATGCCGTCCTCTTTCGAAGACGGCATTTTTTATATCAAAAGTCAAATAAAATTAATTTCCATTAATTTTTGACAATTCTACATCGAAAAGTAAAGGTGTATATGGCGGAATTGATGATCCGCTTCCGGTTGTACCATATCCGAGTGACGATGGAAACACTAATTTAGCTTTTTCTCCTTTTCTCAATTTTAGAATTCCGGCTTCGAAACCTTTAATAGAAGAATTTGAACCAATCGTAAAGCTAAAAGGGGTGGCTCCATTATCAAAAGCAGTTTCATTTAAAAACATCCCTTTGTATTTTACCTGAACCAAATCACCAGTTTTTACGGTGTCAGCTGTAGGGTTTTCCGAAAGTTTAATAACTCTTAAACCCTGATCTGATTTATAAGTAACTGTATAGTTTTTCTTTTTGATAAAACTTTCAATCCTTTCATCCTCAGTCAACATATTTATCATTTCAATTTCAGCAACAATTATCTCATTTTTTGCAACTCCCGACGGTGGATTATCACCATAAGCGAGTTGACTTGGGATAAAAAACTGACCTTTTTCACCTTCTTTCAATAAAAACATTGAAAATAGAAAACCGGTAAATACATTGCTTCTGTAATAATTGACAATCACCGAATCTTTAGCTTCTTTCTGACCAATAAGTGTGCCTGCCAAATTTTTAAGTGAATAGGCGATATGAAACTCATAGGCTGATGAAGGCAACAGCCCTGTTGCATTAGGCTTCGTAATTCTGTAGTAAATACCAGAACTGTTATCTTTTGTTAAGGTAATAGAATTATCCAAACCGTATTGTAAAATTTTAGTTGCTTCTTCTTCATAAAGTGCATCCAAATCCGACTCAACGAATTTGTTGAGACAAGAAGTAAGCGAAAATGCCACAATAGCAATTAATCCTGTTAACTTAAATTTATTCATGTTTATTTGTATTTTCTACAACAAATTTCCTTTTTGAAAGAATCAGAACAATAATGAAAAGAGAATATTATTTCTGTTTTACATCATTCAGGGTAATTTCAAAAACCAAAGGTGTATTTGGCTGAATCGGGCCTACACCCTGTTCTCCATAGGCTAATACCGAAGGAATTACAACTGTAGTTTTTCCGCCTTTTTTCATTGTCATCAGGATTTTGTCCCAACCGGCAATAACTCGACCTTCACCAACCGGAAACTCAAATGGGTTTTCAGGAGTCGATTTGTCAAATACCTTTCCGTTTAAAAACTTACCTACATATTGAACATTTACGAGATTACCTACTACGGGCGTTGCCCCGGTACCTACTGTATTTTCAACATAATAAATTCCATCAACTGTTTTTTGAGCATTTTTCAGATTTTTTGCCACATAAGCTTCAATTTCTTTTGGTTCATTGTTTTTCTTATCCAAGAGATCTTTGTCAAATTCGGCTCTGGTCTGTACCTTATGCATTTTCACTGTAAATTTCAAATCTGAACCTTTCGTGATTCCCGGAGCAAGTGGTTGGTTCATAAGCTTAAACAATGAATCTGAGCTTACTAAAACCGTAGTGCTGTCTCCTTCACCAATATGATAAAGAGCACTTTCAAATGAACCCTTAAATTGTCCTTTTTGTATTGGCATAATAAAAGCTTGCCCTTCTTTATAGCTGTCTTTGATTACTGAATCTTTATCTGATTTTATCACGAGGTCAAATGTTAAGATATCGCCATCCTTTCCAACTTTTCCTGATTTTCCTTTTTCATGTACCAGCAATCTGTCACCGTCTTTTGTGGTGGTAACTTTAAACTTATCACATCCCCAAATGGCGGCAGTAGCTACCAACACCATTATACTAGTTTTTAATTTCATTACGATTTTATATTAAGATTAGAAAAAATTTATTTTGGTTGTAAGGCCAACGTTTTTTTGTAAAACGGCAGCAAATTTACGAATTTCTCAACAGTTTGTTCCAAAGAAAGATACGATTTCCCTCCGGCAGCATTTTTATGTCCCCCACCTTCAAAATAATCGCGGGCAATATCTGCAACAGAAAAATCGTGAACAGACCTGAAAGATATTTTTATCATACCTTCTTTTTCAATAAAAATTGCAGCCATAACCACTCCTTCTATTTGCAAACCGTAATTTACTATGCCTTCTGTATCTCCGGTTCTGGAATCATATTTTTTAAGTTCTTTTTCAGTGACACTAAAAAAGCAAGTTCTGAATTCGGGCAAGTGGGTCATTTTTTTGTTCAAAACATAACCCAAAAACTGAAGTTTGGCTTCAGGATTTTTATCAAAAAGATTCCGGTTTATTTCACTTGGCACAACTCCAAGCTCCAATAACCTGGCGGCAATACGGTGAACTGAAGGGCTGGTTGAAGGAAATCTGAATGATCCGGTGTCGGTAAGCATTCCGGTATAGATGCAAGTGGCGGCATCAAGGTCAATTTTATCCTCTTGACCCAGTTCGACTATCATATTATAAACCAATTCAGAAGCCGATGAAGCGTGTTGATCCCAATAATACAAGTCTCCAAAGTCTTCGGGCAGTTCATGGTGGTCTATTACTATCTTTTTAGCCTTTGACCCCAATACCGCATCTTTCATTTCTTTCATCCTGGAAACAGATGAATAATCAAGACAAAAAATAAGGTCGGCAGTACTTATTATTTCATCTGCAATCGCCTTATTTTCCTGATTATAAACCAATATTTTATCGGCATTAGGCATCCAGGCGATAAAATCAGCAAAGTCAGTAGGACTAATAAAGGTAATTTGCTCGATTCCAAGTTTTTGGAGAAAACAATATAATCCTAAAGTAGAACCAAAAGCATCACCATCAGGGTTTTGGTGGCTGGTTACTACCACATTACCGGCATTTTTTAGCCAATTATTAAAAAGGCTTAATTTCTCTTTATCTTTTGTGAAAAAATCAGTCATAAATCGGAAAATGGCCTGCAAGTTACAAAGTACTATCGGTTTATCAGTGCTTTAAGCTATTTTTAAAAATCTTTATGCTACGGAATTTTATATTAATTTTGTGAAAAAAATACAATTTATGGCGAATAACAGAACATACTCTATGGTAAAACCACACGCTGTGGCCGATGGCCATATTGGTGGTATATTAAAAATGATTGAAGAGGCAGGCTTCAGAATTGTGGCTTTGAAAAAAACCAAACTTAGCCCCGAACAGGCCGGGAAATTTTATGCTGTTCATGCCGAAAGGCCTTTTTATAACGATTTGTGCCAAATGATGTCTGTCGGTCCTATAGTTGCGATGATATTGGAAAAAGAAGATGCAGTGGCTGATTTCAGGGCCTTAATTGGCTCTACCGATCCTGCAGAGGCGGCAGAAGGCACTATCAGAAAAGCATTTGCCAATTCAAAAAGCGAAAATGCCGTTCATGGTTCTGATTCTGACGAAAACGCAGCTATTGAAAGCTCGTTTTTCTTTAGTGAAACAGAAAGATATTGATTTTTGCCTTTTAAGATTCATTTTCAATAAAGCATCATGAGTTATTCCTGATGCTTTTCTTTTTTTATAATTCAAATTAATTTCAATGCGAAATTTCCTCATATTTTGCTCCTTTTTATTATTGCTTGCATGTGGTGAGGCTGTAAGGAAAAAAGAGTATGTTTCACCAGATATACTGTTTCCAGAGATTTTTAGGGAAGTACAAAATTCAGGTTTAAATATTGAAGTATTTTTAGATGCGACAGCATTATATAAACCTGATGAAATCAACCAAAATTTTAAAAAACTGAAAGGCCTAAAAGGATTCAATTTCAATGATTTTTTCAAACAGAATTTTAGAGAGAATTCAAGTGCAAAAATTTACACACAAAAGATCAACTCAAAAGAAGATTTAAAAAAGTATACTGAAAATGCCTTGAAAAGCCTGAAAAGATATCCAAAGGATGATTCAAGTTCACTGATTCCAACACGAAAAGAATATTACTCCGGAGGTCCTTCTCATGAAGAGTATAATTATTTCAATTCTTTCATTTTAATGAAGGCTTTTCTTGAAAATAATCAAATAGAAGAAGCCGAAAACTTTTTGCTTAATGCCGCCCAGTTTGTTCAAGACTACGGATACGTGCCCGCAGGAAACAGAAGCTATCTTCTTGGAAGAAGCAATCCGCCGGTTTTTGCATTATTGGTATCAGAGATGGCAAAGCATAAACCCGAAGTTTTGCCTCAATATGCCTCATTGCTTACAAAAGAATACCAATACTGGATGGCCGCCCAATCTAAGGAGGAATCAAATATTCTGAGTGGCTTAAATGGCAATAAAGTTTATGCTTATAAAAATGCAGTCTTAATGCCGGATAAAAACCTGCTTAACCGTTATTTTGTGACTAATAAAGGAATATCAAAACGCAACCCTAAAGTTTCATCACCAAAGGAGCTTCAGAGTATTTTGACCTCTGAGGAATCACTTGATTTTGATGGGATGAGGTGGAAGACCGACATTTATTCTGGAGATAAATCTCCCCAGAGTTTTCTTGCGGTAGATTTGAATTCTTTATTGTTTTTTATGGAAAAAACCCTTGCCGAATCGTATAATGCAAAAGGGAATCCCGAATATGCAAAAAGCTTTAGATTATTGGCGGAGAAACGAAAAATGGCAATCAACAAATACTTTTGGAATGAAAAGACCGGTTTTTTCACAGATTATAATTTCAAATCACAAATCCAATCTAATGCTTACACACATGCGGGTCTATGGCCGGTTTTACTAGGAATAGCAGATGAAAGTCAAATCCAAAAGGTCATAGATTTTGTGGAAAATCGTTTATTGAAAGAAGAAGGTGTGGTAGATTTTTATTCAGAATATGCTACCGGAAATACTTTTTCATCTGAAAATCAATTTATCAGTTATTTGGCTTTGAAAAATGCCGGTAAACAAGATCTGGCCGATAAAATCAGAAAAAAATGGTTGTTAGTAAATCTAAATCATGCAAAAAAATTCGGAAGCATACAGTCCGATTATTTTGAAAAGACAAAAAAAACAAAACCCCAACAATCTAAAAGAATTGATGGGGCTTTGGGGGTATTGTTATACTTTTTGAATCAATAAGTTTTATCTCAAATCAACCACTTCCACACCCGGATATTTTGATTTATCAAAAATAAACATGGCATCGGCGGCGGGCACGTTAGGCACAAATTTGTCAATTCTGAATACTGTTTTTTTACCTGACTTGTCCCAAACTTTCCAGTTTTTTATACTTTTATCTTTTTTGTTAACGGTAATTTGAATCATCTTCACGTTTGATTTACCATTGGTTGGTGATAATTCCACAACCTCGTAAGACACACCGGCAACTGCATTTTCTTCTTTGAATTTATATTTATAGCCTTTTTTGTAAATCGTATAAATTTTTGATGGAGAGAAATCACTGTCATCATTAGCGTTGTAATCTGATATGTTGACTTCGTTGGTTTCTTTTACAAAAGTGTACACTTCTTTTCCATTATTGAAAATCTCCTGTCCCGCAGTTTTTAATTTAAACTTATTACCTTTTACGGTTACATTTCCTGTAAAAACATTGGAAAGCTTTCCACCGGCACCTTCCACACCGTATGTGAAATTGGCATTAAAAGTTTTCAAAGCTTTATATTTTGCACTCATAGCATCAAGTATGCCTTCAGCTTTTTTATCCTGTGATAAAGCAGGAGAAAGAATAACTGTAAAAGCTAATACTCTCAAAAAATTAATCATTTTCTTAGTTTTTGTATTTAGACGTTTTTTTTATTTAAAAAGTTTAAGTCTATGCCGAAAAAACAGCGGAATTTTAATTCAAAATTAATATGAAGCTTAAGTTCGTTTCAAATTTCGTAAAATTTCTTCTAAATGTTCCAAATCTTTCACTAAAACTTCCCGTGCCTTGCTACCTTCCGAAGGGCCTACAATACCTGCTCCTTCCAGTTGATCAATGATCCGTCCTGAGCGATTATACCCCAGTTTCATTTTTCTTTGAATGAGAGAAGTACTTCCCTGCTGATTAATAACCAACAGTCTGGCGGCATCATCAAACAAGGGATCCAGTTCTCTTGGGTCAAAATCAGAATTATCTGGCTCATCGTCACCATAATATTCCGGCAACAAGTATGGAGTATCAAAGGCTCTTTGTTCACCAATAAACTCACAAATGTTCTCTACTTCCGGAGTGTCCACAAATGGGCACTGTAATCGCACCATTTCTGAGCCCATTGACAACAACATATCACCATTTCCAACGAGCTGTTCAGCTCCACCAGTGTCCATAATTGTCCTCGAATCGACTTTTGCCGTCACTTTAAATGATAGCCTCGCCGGAAAATTGGCTTTTATCAATCCGGTAATTACGTTAACCGAAGGTCGCTGGGTCGCTAAAATCAGATGTATTCCTATTGCCCTTGCCAACTGTGCCAAACGGGCAATAGGTTGCTCAACCTCCTTGCCGGCGGTCATCATCAGATCGGCCAACTCATCAACTACCAATACGATATAAGGAAGGAATCTGTGGCCTTTCTCAGGATTTAATCTTCGTTTTACAAATTTTGCGTTATATTCTTTAATATTTCTGACTCCCGCGTCTTTTAGCAGATTATATCGGTTGTCCATCTCGATACAAAGTGAATTGAGCGTATGGATCACCTTTTTGTTATCGGTGATTATCGCTTCTTCGGAATTGGGTAACATCGCCAGGAAATGCCTTTCAATTTTGTTAAAAAGGGTCAATTCCACTTTTTTGGGATCCACTAAGATGAACTTCACTTCCGAAGGGTGTTTTTTATACAAAAGTGAAGTGAGAACTACATTCAATCCTACCGATTTACCCTGGCCGGTGGCACCCGCCATCAAGAGGTGAGGCATTTTGGCAAGATCAGTAATGAATATTTCGTTGGATATGGTTTTTCCTAGAATTATTGGTAATTCATATTTAGAATTCTGAAATTTTTCGGACGAAAGCACCGATTTCATAGAAACCATTTCCCTGTTTTTGTTCGGAACCTCAATTCCAATTGTTCCTTTTCCAGGCATTGGAGCAATAATCCTGATACCCAAAGCAGCCAGGCTCAAAGCAATATCATCTTCCAGGTTTTTGATTTTTGAAATTCTCACTCCGGCTTCAGGCACAATTTCATACAAGGTTACTGTAGGTCCTATAGTGGCTTTGATTGATGAAATTCCAATCTGAAAATTGTTGATTGTCTCAACAATCTTATTCTTGTTGCTTTCCAGTTCTTCACTACTAACTTTTGAGCCACTATTTGAATATTCCAGCAAAAGTCCAAGATTGGGATATCTGTATCCCGAAAGTTCTAGTTTAGGGTCAAATTCTCCAAATTGTGCCAAAAGACTATCTCCCTCCGCTTCTTCATCTTTGAGGAATTCCGGCTTTGGGTTCGCAGGTTCAGATTTTTCTTCGGGTTTTTCAACAGTAAACTCAATCTTCCCACCCTTAAAGGGTTCTTTTGCAAGGCTATTGGGTTCAAATTTTACTTCTCTCTCTACAGTCAAAGGATTTTCAAATTCTACTTTTGGTTTTATCGAAGGTTTTTTCAAAGGATTATCCTCTTTTGAATCGCTATCTTCAAAGTCAGAATCGTCTTCAGTAAAGTCATATTTTTCAATATCGCGATATAGAAATTTCTTTTTTCCAGGAAAATATTTTGTAAAAATGTAGTCGTCAACCGAAGTAAGCCCATGAAAGAAAATCAACCAGATCAATAATCCCAATAGAATTACTAAAATGCTGCCATATCCAAAAATTGTAAACAATAAATCGTTGGCAACAAAACCCAGATTTCCTGATAAAAGTGTGGTTTTGAGTTTAAATACAAAAACGAAAAAGCCCAGGAATACAGAAACAAAAAACAAATAAAATACACTGCCAATAATAAATCTGTTAAGCGAAAATTTGAACAGGTCTTCTTTAAAAATAAGCCTGAAACCTATTAAGAACAAAACAGGTATAATTAAAAATGATGACAATCCAAACCAGATATCTATAAACCAATGTGAGGTATTTGCACCCAGCCAACCCAAAATGTTGGCAGCTTTCCCACTTTTATGACCTACAATTTCACCTACATTATGCTGGAGCAAGTCCTGATCGGAGTTCCCTGAAAATAAAAAAGAAGAAAAAGCAAAAAGAAAAAAAACCGAAAGTAGGATTAGAAATACACCGGTCAAAAAAGAGTATTGTCCATCATTTGACAACGTGGTCTTAGAAAAAACGGAAGGTTCTACGGGTTTTTCGGCAGGCTTGACGGCCTTCTTCTTGTTCCTGAAGGAGTTTGACATCTTTAATACTTTTTATTTTTTGGAAAGCAAAACAAAATTAAAAAAGATTGAACGAATTTCTAAAGAAATACAATATTCTTTTTTGATTAAAAACCGAAAATAATTCCTTTTTTTGATTTTTAAACCATTATTTTTCAAATATTTATAAAATCAAATTTGAAAATAATAACCCCAATAATATCTTAGTTAACACAGAAGTACTCATGTGTTTTTTATTTTTTAGAGGAATGGATTTCAACTATGACTCAAAGGTTTATCACTTTCCCATTGTCTAATTTCAATCTTTTGTTCACACATGCAGGGATTTCATCTTCATAATGGGTTACGAAAATCAGGGTTTTTTCGAGGCGGACACATATCTCATTGAGTAACTCCCTGAAAAATACCATTTGATTATAGTCCAGCCCCTGACATGGTTCATCGAGGATCAGTAGGGGAGGGTTTTTAACCAATGCTCTGGCCAAAAAAACCAATCTCTGCTGGCCATTTGATAATTGTTGTAGCGGACGATCCTTTAGATGACCAATTCCCATGAGATTCAGGTAAGTATCCACAAGGGTAGATTGCTCACCGGATATTTTTCTAAACAAGCCTGCAGCATCGAAAAATCCGGAGGCAACTACTTTCCAAACCAGCGTTTGTTTGTTGAAATATTGCTGTAGTTCGGGAGAAACAAATCCTATTTTCTGCTTTAATTCCCATATGCTTTCACCGGTTCCTCTTCTTTTATCAAAAAGATATAATTCATTTTGATAGCCTTGAGGATTATCCGCATTGATTAAACTTAAGAGCGAACTTTTACCTGAACCATTTGGCCCTGTTAAAGCCCATTTATCTCCTTTTTTTACTTCCCAATTTATTTGATCAAGTACGATTTTTTCGCCATATTTTACTTTTCCTGAAACCAACTTAATTACAAAATCAAAATTCTCTGTTGTGTTGTGTAAATCATATATACCCTCAGGAATTTTTATATCCTTTTTTTGAATATATTCATTTGCTGAAAAACGGGATAATAATCCCTCGAACTTTATCTTTCCGGCATCCAACCAAATGATATTTTCAAAATTTTCAGGGAAATCAGCTGGGTTTGCTGCCAATACAACCTGGGTGTTTTTCAGATTTCCTAAAATCGTTTTTAATGTAGCCCGGCTTTCAATATCAAGACCAGTAAAAGGGTTGTCGAGCAATAAGACATCAGGTTTTTGTAATAAAGCGTAGGCAATTAGCGTTCGACGGGTTTCTCCGTTGGATAGGGAAGTGAGTTTGCGGTCCAATAAATGTTTGATATGCATTTTTTTTGCTATCTCATTCAGCCAGTCCGTTTCGTATTTTGGCGGGTTTAGCTCTACTGATTCCAAATCAACCGTGCCAAGGGGTACCACCTGATTTTGCAACGTTTCTCTAACTGAAGGCCCAACTTCTGCATCCTGAGAATTATATCTTTGCTGATAATATTGGTACGCCTGTCCCACAATTTTGTGAAAGCTATAATCTCTTCCGACCGGCACTATTTTTATTCCAGAATCTTTTTCAAATTTTCCTTTGGTAGGAAAAACTTTTGAGCCAAGCACATCTAACAAGGTGCTTTTTCCGCTTCCACTTTCACCAACCACCAGCCAGTTTTGTCCTGGAAAAAGTTCAAGATTTATCTCTTTTAAAATTTCGTAATCATTTTTTACAATATAAAGATTGGTCAGCTGAAGCATCAGGGAGTTTTTTGGCATAAAATTATGTAAATACAGCCAATAAGACCTCTTAAAATCCTACATTTGTGGTTTCGATTTTTTTATAAAGAGCCTGGCATTTAAAAATGAAGCATTTTATTAACCTCAACGACGTAAGTGATGTAAAAGAATTGGTATTGGAAGGGCTATATCAAAAAGCCAACCCTCTGGCCAATCAAAATTTAGGGAAAAACAAAACCATAGGTTTGATTTTCTTTAACAGCAGTTTGCGAACACGTATAAGTACCCAAAAGGCCGCCATTAACCTGGGAATGGATGTAATTGTGATGAACGTGGGTTCTGATAGCTGGCAATTGGAATTTGAAGATGGGGTAATAATGGATCAGGGCAAAGCTGAACATATCAAAGAAGCCGCTGCAGTTTTAGGTCAATATTGTGATGTAATTGGTGTGAGGGCGTTTGCCGAATTTAAGAGCAGGGATGACGATTATCGGGAAATAGTTTTGGAAAGTTTCAGGAAATATGCCGGTGTGCCTATTGTAAACCTTGAGTCCGCTACGAGACACCCTTGTCAGTCGTTGGCTGACTTAATTACGATTGAAGAACTAAAAACCCGCACCAGACCCAAAGTGGTGCTTACCTGGGTGCCTCATTTCAAAGCCTTGCCACATGCAGTTGCAAATTCTTTTGCTGAATGGGTTAACGAAACCGACTACGATTTTGTGATTACACATCCCGAAGGTTACGATCTCGCCTCTGAATTTGTCAAAAATGCGAGGGTTACTAACAATCAGGAAGAAGCTTTTGCCGATGCCGATTTTATTTATGCAAAAAACTGGTCATCGTACAACCAATATGGACAAGTTTTGTCGCAAGATCCAGAGTGGAGAATCACTCCTGAAAAAATGGCACTCACGCATAACGCTAACTTTATGCACTGTTTGCCTGTAAGGCGTGGATTGAAAGTCGCAGACGAGGTTCTGGACTCACCCCAATCGGCCGTAATTCAGCAAGCCGGGAATAGGGTGTGGTCGGTGCAGGCTGCATTAAAAAAGATTTTGGAAGCCCTTTAAACTATTAGGCTCAATCAATACTTTTGGCGGGATTTCCAAAAACTGTGGTCTTGTCTTTCACATCCTCAATCACTAGAGAACCAGCACCAACTCGTGCGTTTTTGCCTATTTTAATACCTGAAACTATTGTGGCTCCGGCACCAACGAAGGCTCCATTTTCCAAAGTAACATCTGAACTTATAACAGCCCCAGGGCCAATCTCTACATATTCGCCGACAGTTGCCTTTACATCAACTATGGCTCCTGAATGTATTACGGAGTGACTTCCAAGTTTAACGCCCTGATTGATAATTGCACCCGGCCCAATCAAAATGCCATGGCCGATTTCAGAATCTTCTGAAACTATTGCACGGGCATGAATCGCATTAACCGGCATGGTCTTTCTTCGGTCAAGAAGCATTTTTACTGTTTTTTCTTTGTGAGTTTTAGTTTCAAAAGCCACAAATGCTTTAGTTTTGTTCCCAATTATTTTTAAGAAACCATCATCATTGGGATCTCCCAAAATCACAGTCTCTGAAATTTCAGTGCCGTGGAGTTTTGAGTTTTCGTCAAGAAATCCATACACCAAGACTTCGTTGCTATTGAATATATCTAGTGCCAGTCTTCCAATGTTTCCTGCTCCAAAAATTACTACCGGATTTTCCATTAATCTTTTTTTATGCAAAATTAGTTATTTTTAATTTATTCTGATTTTAGGTTTTAGGTATATTTTTTGATACCAAAATATATATTTTTTAACTTTCTTTTTCAAAAGCCTTTTGGTATTTGAAGACTAAAACTTATTATTATCTCACAAAATATTATTTCAGATGAAAAAACTCTTTATTCCACTTTTTTTATCCCTCGTTTTTCGGGTAATTACTACAAATGCTCAAAACACTCCTTATTTACCTACGATTTACAATTCAGACTATACGATTCCACCACCAACATCTTTGACCCAGTTTAATGACTCGTTGGGAAATGTGTTTCAAAATATTTATTTCTATGAAAAAGAAGAATTTTCGGGTGGCTTCAAGGAAAAAAAGTTTTATTACATAAATTACGGATTGTTGAATTCATTGCAGGGAAATCATATAATATTTAACCCAAATAGTCTTTTGCAAGATAGACTTTACGGTTTTTATAAGAAACCTGACTTAAAATCGGAGGTTATAATTAATAGTAACAAATCAAAATATATAGTTAATCAAACTCCAAATATTTTTAAAGTATTAAGAGTCGAAATAAATAGAGAGACCAATGAGGTTGTGTTTTTGGAATTGAAAAAATTAAATGATGAAAAATTTCCTGTGGTTTATTTTTCTCCAAAAGATTTTATTGCCAATACACAAACCAAGGTTGGAAGTATGGCTGATTTGGGATTAATCACGAAAGAATACCTCGATTTTTTGCTTTCAAAATATCAAGGCAATGAGTATTTGCTTAAATACAGAAATAGTTCAGAAATTAATTACCCCGAAAATGCCTCTGATCCCAACTCATTGAAGATGCTGGAGAATAGCAAAAGCAACCAAAATAAAATAAATACAAATGGTCTAATATTGTATAGTCTTTATAGTGGTTATGGATTTTATGGGATGTTTGGTTACATGATGATGAAGAATAATTTCCAGAAACTTAAAAATAATATTAAGGACTTTAAGCTTAAACAAAGAAATCTTTTATATGACCTCGAACTCACGTCTAACACCAGATTGACTGAGTCTGACTTTGGATTGGATATTTTCTGGAAAGTAAAAAACATACATATCCTTGAAGAATCTACTGTTCCGGTATTGTTGCTTGAAAGCTCAAAAGGTAAGAAGATTTTGGTTTTTGAAGAGTTAAGTGATTTGATGATTTCGAAAAATGAAATCCCGGGTTTGAAAATTAAATATGGTCAGGATATAATTGATAAAATATTTGCCTCAAAAATTGACTACGGTTTCTCAATTTCACTGATTCGCTTTTCAATCGGTTATGAAAACTCACTGGTTTCGGTTGAACTTACCCCCGAAGGGAAAAGAGAAATTTTTGGATTTCAGAAAGTATGGATACACCTTAAAGATGGTGTTTATGAAAAACAAGAATGGAATTATTTCAGGCAACCTTATTCAAAAAGTGAATCTAATGAATGATTATGAAGACTTCAATTTGGTTTTATAAGATTTAAAACCGGATTTGAATGCTTCTGTTGCGGCATCCTGCATTATTATCATTGCGATGGATAAATGAGAAGAAATTTTTCCACCGTAAATTGCTAAATCAAATTCTTTCAGGGCTTCAGTAAGTCTATCATTTGGAATAGTTTCGGATATTTCCTTTGTGCTCATTGATTCAATTGGTTTTCTTATGAGCCAGGCCATGTGTTTTTTCCAAACCAAAAGGACTTCAGAAACAATTTTTTGATTTTCAATATTTCTGCCGAGTCTTTTATAAATGGATAAAAATCCCCGGTGCTTGTTTTTGTATCTCCAGATTTTATAAGTTCTGATAAAAAATTTCCCAAATATTAGCCAGATAACCGCTGAAATGGCTATTAATAAGCCCAAAAAGTACAAAATTTTTGGATAATTAAAATCAATGGGAACCTCAAAAAAACCAGTTGACGCTTCTGGTTGATACCCGGAGATTGTTTTTTGGCTAATTGCTGAATGAAGTCGAACAAATTCTTTGTCACTAAATTGATTTTTACCAGTTTTTAAGTAATTAACAGGTAAACTTAATGATAGAATACTATCCGTTGAAAAACTCAATAGGGTATATACTGCACTATCTAAGCTTACACCTCCCAATGTTTGGGTAGGGAAATACTCAATTTCAATTAGCTCAAATGGTTTATAGTTATGTGTTGAGTCAGGAAAAGTAACAGGATGTTTACTATTGTGGGTCAACGAAAGGGCAAATTTAATATTTCTACCCACTTCCAGTGTGTCACTCAGAAATCTCCCTTTTGGCTTTTGTCCATAACCCAATCCTGGTAGAATTAGCATTAATAATAAAAAGCGGAATAATAATTTCATTATTTTAATGAATCTTTCTATTATAAAATTTGATTTTTATTTTCTGTATCTAAACAAAGAGATTAAACTATTAACATAGTCAGACCCAGACTCGACTGAAAGATAATTTGCTTTATTTTGCTTGCAAAGTTTCTCTAGTTTTGATCTGTTTTCTTCAAACAAATCTTTCATTTCGCGTTTAAATATTCCCGAATACGTATTTATCCACTGTGTCTTTCCGGCCTCTTTGTCATAAACTGGTACTATTCCCAAGCTTGGCAAGCTCACTTCTCTTTTGTCAAAAATATGCAAAACCACAAGGTCGTGTTTTCGTGCAAGTGCTTTAATTCCATGTTCATAATCCTGATCCAGAAAGTCTGAAATCAAAATAATAACACTTTTTCTTTTCAAAATATTCAATGTAAATGAAATTGCATCCGCCAAATGAGTTTTTAAAGAAACCGGTTTCAGCCTGAATATCCCGGATATAATTTTATAGGCTTGTTTCATTCCTGATTCCGGTTTTATGTAAAGTTCTTTTTGGTCAGAAAAGCAATACAAACCCACCTGGCTTGCTTCTTTTATTGCCGAAAGGGTTAGAACACCACAAAGCTCTTTGGCTGTATCAATTTTTAGGGAACCTTCTTTTCCTATGTCCTGAGAACCACTTACATCAAGCATAAAAAATACTGTCTGTTCTTTTTCCTCTTTAAATATTTTCACATAGGCACCATGTCCTTTTGCAGTAGTTATCCAGTCTATAGCTCTAACATCATCACCATATTGATAAGTCCTCAAATCACTAAACTCAAGCCCTGTTCCTTTAAAAATAGAACTGAAATTACCATTAAGGTGGGAGTTCACAGCCTTCCTGATTTTTATTTCATATTTATTGAGTTTATTTATTATCTCTCTCACTACAATGCAGTTTTTGGAAAAATTAAGAATTTATAACTTATTCCCCTTTATTTTATTGATATTTTTGTGTTTCAAAATACTGAAAATCCGAAAATGAACAATATTGGCATAAAAATAGCATTTATTTGGTTGTTAAGTTTTATTTCCTGTAAAACTGAGGATACAAAGACGATTGAAAAAGTCAAAATAGCTCAAATTATAGGTGATTTACATTGGATTGAGGCAAAAGTTAGCAGGTTTAATTTCCGAAATCAGGATTCAACCAAGGTAGCTTTCCGGGAATTGGAAAAAGAAATTTACAAAAAACACAAAACCGATTCTGCTACATTTAATAAAAACTATGATTTGTATTCAAAAAATAAATCAGAAATGAAAGAGATATATGAAGCTGCAGAAAAATACTTGGAGAAGAAAAAAATAAAAAAGAAAAATGAAAAACCTGGTAATTATCCCCACATACAACGAGATTGAGAATATTGAGGCAATAATCCGTAAGGTTTTTCATTTGTCAGAAATATTTCATGTTTTAGTGGTTGACGACGGTTCGCCCGATGGTACTGCCGAAAAGGTAAAAGAGTTGATGGGAGAATTTCCCAATATGCTTTTTATTCAAGAAAGAAAAGGTAAACTGGGATTAGGCACAGCATATATCCATGGATTCAAGTGGGCTTTGGAGCACAATTTTGATTACATCTACGAAATGGATGCCGACTTTTCACACAATCCCGATGATCTTGTAAGATTGTTTTATGCCTGTCGCGACGAACGAAACGACGTGGCTATTGGATCAAGGTATATTAAGGGTGTAAATGTAGTCAACTGGCCGATGGGACGTGTGCTGATGTCTTATTTTGCTGGTGTATATGTCAGATTTGTTACCCGAATGCCTATCATGGACCCCACTGGAGGGTTTATTTGTTATTCCAGAGAAGTACTGCAAACTATTCCATTGAACAAAATCCGGTTTGTGGGTTATGCATTTCAGATCGAGATGAAATTTAACGCTTATCTTTTTGGATTTAAGATAAAAGAAGTGCCCATTATTTTCACCGATCGTACTCTTGGACAATCAAAAATGTCATCCAAGATATTTAAAGAGGCTGTTTTTGGGGTAGTTATGATGAAAATCTGGAGCCTTTTCAAAAGCTTTAAAAGGAAATAATTGTTATCATCCATTTCTGTAAATCTACGGAAATAAACTGGTTTTGGATTGAATACATGATTTGGTCTTTGAAACCCATAATATTTTCTGATTAATTTCTTCTCCCGACAGGATTTCGGTAATTTAGGGCTAAAATTAAAACCCTGCCTTATGCGATTTCTCATTGTTTTTTCATTGTTATTTTTCAATTTTAGTTCTTTCGGTCAAACTAGCCTTGATTACTATCTTCCCAAAGACGTAACTTATTCTGCCAAAATACCTACCCCGAAACAATATTTGGGTTATGAAGTCGGTGAACAACATGCCTCTCCCTATGAAGTGTATGGTTATTTTCGTGAAGTTGCCAGACTTTCTGACCGTATAAAAATTGAGACTTATGCACGTAGTTTTGAAAACAGGGAATTGATTTTAGCCACAGTTAGCAATCCCGAAAACCTCCAGAATATTGAAATCATCAAAAAAGAGCATCAAAAACTTTCAGATCCGGGGCAGTCAGGTCAATTGAAATTGGAAAAAATGCCCTTGGTGGTTTGGTTGGGGTATTCTGTTCACGGCAATGAAGCCAGTGGTGTCAATTCTGCTTTGTTGACCATTTATTATCTGGCTGCTGCTCAAGGTCCAAAAATTGAGGAACTTTTAAAAAGTAATGTGATTTTGGTGGACCCTTGCATTAATCCCGATGGCGGGAACAGGTTTGCAACATGGGTAAATCATAACAAAAGCAAAAACCTGGCAACAGACGCCAACAACCGCGAATTTAAAGAAACATGGCCCGGTGGGCGTTCAAATCACTATTGGTTTGACATGAACCGGGACTGGTTGTATCAGCAACTCCCGGAAAGCAAGGGAAGAATGATTAAATTTTATGATTGGTTGCCCAATATCCTTACTGACCACCATGAAATGGGAAGCAATTCCACATTTTTCTTTCAACCTGGTATTCCAGAGAGAACTCACCCCCTCACTCCTCAGAAAAACATAGATTTGACATCAAAAATCGGGCAATTTCATGCAGCCGGACTAGACAGTATAGGTTCATACTATTACACCAAAGAAAACTATGATGATTTTTATTATGGCAAAGGCTCTACTTTGCCCGATGCCAACGGTTCAATAGGCATTTTGTTTGAGCAGGCTTCGTCACGTGGGCATTTGCAGCAAACTACCAATGGCTTGCTGAGCTTTCCGTTTACAATTCGAAATCAGTTTTCAGCCACGCTTTCAACACTAAAAGCGGCACAAAATATGAGGGCAGAGTTGCTCGCTTATATGAAAGATTTTTATACCGAAAAACCAACGGATGACATTAAATCATATGTGTTTGGGGGAAATGGCGATAAAGTGGCTGTTTATGAGATGTTGAATGTTTTGAAAAGAAATAAAATTGAAGTTTTTGCATTATCAAAAAATGAAAACATTAACGGGCAGGTCTTTATTGCTGACAATTCTTTTGTTGTTCCCGCCACTCAACCTCGTCACCGGCTCGTAAAGTCGCTTTTTGAGAGAAGAACTACTTTTGCCGACAGTGCTTTTTATGATATTTCATCCTGGACATTACCCCTTTGTATGAATGTGCCTTTTGCCGAATCCAAAATTGCTATTGCTCAGGGAAAACCCATAGAAATACCGGATTTTTCTCCGGGAAAAGTTATCGGAAAAAGTAACTATTCTTATATTTTTGAATGGTCGGGTTATTATGCTCCCAAAGTTGCCAATTATTTGATAAACAAGGGGTATAAGTTAAAATATGCCACTCAGCCTTTCGAAGTAATGGTTGGAAATGATAAGAAAAGATTTACCTATGGTACTGTTCAGGTTATTTGTGGGGGGAAAGATATTTCAGATGAATTGAATACTCTTGCAATACAAAATGGTATTGATTTTTATGGCATCGAAAGCGGCCTGACAGTATCGGGAATCAATCTTGGAAGTGAAAAATTCAGAAATGTTGAAAAAATTAATCCTCTAATGATAGTAGGAGAAGGTGTTGATTACAACGATGCCGGCGAAGTTTGGCATTTGCTTGACCAGAGAATGGATATAGTATTGAACATGGCTGATTTAAGCCAGGTCAACAAATTGGATTTAGCCAAATACACTCACCTGATCATCAATCAGGGCAGATACAATGAGTTAAGTGAGGAAAAAATAAAAAGCTATTTGGCTCAAGGGGGTACTGTGATTACTCTTGGCGACGGAGCCGGATGGATTTCTCAGAAAAAACTGGCTTCCATAAATCTTAAACTGGAAGCTTCTGCTGACAGTAAATCAAAAAAACCATTTGATCAAAAATCGAATATCGAAGGTGCTTTGGTTACCAGTGGAGCAATAGTTGAGACTCAAATTGACATCTCTCATCCAATGGGTTATGGTTATACCCAGAAAACCCTGCCGATTTTTAAAGTCAACAATGTGGTGTTTGAAGATACGGGTAACCCATATAATACCCCATTGATTTTTAGTTCAAAACCTCTTATTTCAGGTTATATTCATGTTAAAAATCAGGAAAGAATTAAGAACTCTCCGGCTGTAATTGTTCAAAATGTTGGAGGAGGTAAAGTAGTTTGCATTTCAGATAACCCCAATTTCAGGGCTTTTTGGTATGGTACCAACAAGCTATTTCTTAATGCCCTATTCTTTAGCAATGGTATGGCTGGTGGAAGATTCGAAGAGGATTGATTTCATTAATTTATCCGTCTGATTTTTGTTAATTTTGCAAAAAAATAATTTATGGAAATTTCAGAAAAAGAACTGCGTGACTTTATAAAAAATGCATTGCATGAGGACGTTCGTGATGGTGATCATACCTCTGCATCTACGATTCCTGAAAATGCCTCAGGAAAAGCAAAATTGCTGGTAAAAGACGATGGAATTGTAGCGGGAGTAGAGCTTGCCAAATTGATATTTGACGAAGTTGACCACGATTTGAAAGTAGAAATACTCATTAAAGATGGCGAAGAAATTAAAAAAGGGGATATAGTTTTGTATGTTACCGGTCGTGACCGTTCTATTCTGACCGCCGAGCGGCTGGTACTTAATTGTATGCAACGCATGAGCGGAATAGCAACCGTAACGCACGAAATGGTTGAGAAGCTAAAGGGTACTCAATGCAAAGTTTTGGACACCAGAAAAACTACACCTGGTTTTAGATTATTGGAAAAATGGGCTGTTAAAATTGGGGGAGGGGTAAACCATCGTTTCGGCCTTTTTGATATGATTTTAATAAAAGACAACCATGTAGATTATGCCGGAGGGGTAAAAAATGCACTTTTTGCCTCCCAGAAATATTTGAAAGAAAAAAACCTTACCTTACCAATTGAAATTGAAGTTCGAAACCTGGACGAACTGGCCGAAGTTCTTGAGGTAGGAGGGGTAATAAGAATAATGCTCGATAATTTTTCTTTTGAAAACATAAAAGAAGCCCTTAAAATGATTGATGGAAGATTCCCTGTCGAGGCTTCAGGCGGAATCAACCCCGACACCATAAGAGAATATGCCGAAACCGGTGTAGATTATGTTTCGATGGGTTATCTTACCCATTCCGTAAAAAGCCTTGATCTAAGTTTAAAAGCAGTAAAGTAAATTATTTTGTAAAGTTTAAAATTTGCTTTTATCCCGAATTAAGGTATGAAAAAAGATATTGAATTTCCGGAAAACACCAAAGTGACTATGGCCATTGCCCCTACAGAATTGGACCAATGGGATGTGTTTTTAATCAATAACGGAGACCAGATTTTGAAAAATGTTTTGGCAGCCACAACCGGTTATGGTTTTGACAAAGTCGGGAACAAAATTAGCACCAGCACATTACGTCATTTTTTTGATGAAATAGAGGCAAATTCTATTCAATTGGTTGAAAAAATTGACCCTTCTGTTTTTGGTTTGCACAATGAATATTGGGTTAGCTATTGGATTGAGGGAAAGCTGTACGACCGAAAGTTTATTTTTGTGCCTGAAAGTATCACTAATCAAAACTGCATTTTTGTTAAAGCTTTAGGAAAAGAAGCCGTTTTACATTCCTGAGAAAAGATATAAATCATTGATTTTTTGAATGGTATAATTTTTGCCTGATTCCTAAAAACTTAAAATCAGTTATATGAAAATTATTAATTCTTTTATTGTTGTATTAATATCCGTATTGTTTTTTGGTTGCGAAGCAGAGGATGTTGAATTAAATCAGATATTGGGTGACTGGCAATTGCAATCCACTTCGGTTGATATTAACATTGTTGATGAAAAACCGGTAAAATTTGATCTGGATTTATCAGAATATCAATCCACAATTAGTTTTAAAGAAGATGGGACATTCACTACAAAATCCAACGAAGCAGTATTATTAAAATTAAAACAACAAAATGTTGAAATTGCAGATTATTCTTTGACTTCTGGAGGTACTTATACTATAGAAAACGGAGTTTTTACGATTAATTCAAAAGATCAGAATAATAAATCTCAGAAATCAAAATTCAAGATTACTTTTCAGTCAGATGACACATTTTGGATTGAAATGAACAAAGCCATTTATCTTGATATGATTAAAGTGGAGTTAGAAACTCAAAAAACACTTTTGGCTGCTTATGGACTTACAGTTGATATGGTAATTGAAGAATTGTCAGCAGATGTTCTAAAATTTGATTATAAAACTACTTATAAAAAAGTAAAATAACGGATCAGAAACATACAAACAAAAGGGGATGAATTTTTGTAAATTCATCCCCTTTCTTATTCTAATTCTTTAATAATTAGTTTCCTATCATCAGAGACTCACGTCTTCTCATTTTACCGGCAGGAATACCAAACATCATTTTAAATCTGCGGCAGAAATAAGCAGTGTCTTTGTATCCAACTTCACCACCTATGGCCCTGATACTTTTTTTCGAAGTACGAAGCAGATTCACGGCTTCTTCCATTCTCTGGTATTCTATATAATCCTGCGGATTGATACCTGTCAACATTTTGAAATATTGCCCTACATAATCTTCAGATACGTTGGCAACATTGGCGAGTTGTTTGTTTGACAAGTCACCCGAAATATTGTTTTTGATATAAGTAAAGATGTCAATCAATCTTGGATCTTTGAAGTAGGTGCTGTTGGTAGCCAACTGCTCTACAAACATCCTGTTTCTTAAGATATATCTGATGACTTCAATTACTGCTTCTTCAGTTTTGTTGGCAATCACCCTTCCTCTTCCGGCTTCGTCGGTAAAATCTTCAATTAAAATATCTTTGATAAGCGACGCAAGCTTTGAATCTTTGTAAATAAAGAAAGGAGGGATGTCAAGGGAAGTAAAGAAGTTGACTGAGTCAAAAACTTTTGCTTCAAATGCGATTAAACCGAAAGAGTTTTTTACAATACCAATTTCCGAAGGATCAGTCATGGCTTCAAAATAGTGTTCTCTTTTGGTCATAAACTCTTCATAAGTGATGGGTTTGGGTTCGCCCACACCATAGGTAATAGTTGCTGCCTTTCCTCCGGGAATAAAAAGTATGTCACCGGCTTCTATTTTTCCATCTACACCTTCTATCTGAACATCTCCATTATAAAGAACCAAAAGCGTATTTTCTACATCGTAGAAATTTTTGATTCTAATGGGTTGTAAAATATTAATATGGCGAGCTTTTCCAAACTTCACCCCTAAAGATTCAATGATTTTATTATAGTCTTCCATTTCACGGATTTTTACGGGTATTGGCTGTTTATACAATTATTTTGGCCATTTACCACAATTTCAAAACATAGTTTGTACAAAACTAATAATTATTATCTAAGATACAAGCACTAGTGTAACTAAAAACTGTTCAATAAATTATATATTTCTTAGATTTTTTCTGATAAATTCTAAAAATTGTTCAAATTTCGTATATTTTTTCAAGTATAAAATTTATAAAAAAATCTTGTGTAAAACATAGAAACAAAAAAAGAGCCATAAAGACTCTTTTCTGATAATTTTATCACTTTTCGATTTTATTTCAATATTTCTCTGGCAATTACCAGCTTCTGAATTTCTGATGTGCCTTCATAAATCTGAGTAATTTTTGCATCTCTCATTAATCTTTCAACATGAAACTCCCTTACGTACCCATATCCACCGTGGATTTGTACGGCCTCAGTTGTTACCCACATTGCGACCTCTGATGCATAAAGTTTGGCCATAGCCGCTGATTCCACATAGTCAAGTCCCTGGTCTTTGTCACATGCTGCTTTGTAAACCAATAGTCTTGCAGCCTGAATTTTGGTATGCATTTCGGCAAGTTTAAACTGAATCGCCTGATGATCAGAGATAGGCCTTCCGAAGGTTTTCCTTTCTTTTGAATATTTTAAGGCAAACTCAAAAGCACCTGCTGCAATACCCAGAGCTTGAGCCGCAATACCAATCCTTCCCCCATTCAAAGTTTTCATGGCAAATTTAAAACCAAATCCATCTTCTCCAATTCGTTGATTTTTAGGGACTTTTGCATCATTAAACATCAATGAATGCGTGTCAGAAGCCCTGATTCCCATTTTGTCTTCTTTCTTTCCAATTTCAAAACCCTGAACGCCCTTTTCAATTATCAGGCAATTAATACCTTTATGTTTTAATTCTGGATGAGTTTGAGCTATTACCAGACAGATATCGGAACTGTTGCCGTTGGTTATCCAGTTTTTAGTTCCATTTACCAGATAAAAATCACCTTTATCTTCGGCCAGGGTGTGCTGTGAAGTGGCGTCGGAACCCGCCTCTGGCTCAGAAAGACAAAAAGCCCCCAATTTTTGACCACTAGCCAAAGGTATAAGATACTTTTGTTTTTGTTCTTCAGTACCATATTTTAACAGGCCATAACAAACCAATGAGTTGTTAACAGACATAATTACTCCTGCCGATGCGTCAACTTTGCTGATTTCTTCCATTGCGAGTACGTAACTGAGCGTGTCCATGCCACTTCCGCCGTATTCTGTAGGCACCATCATGCCCATAAAACCCATCTCGGCCATTTTTTTGACCATTTCTTTAGGGAATTTGGACTCAATATCCCGGTCGATTACGCCTGGAAGTAGTTCGTTTTGTGCAAAATCCCTGGCTGCTTCTTTTACTGCAAGGTGCTCTTCTGTAAGTTGAATCGTTGGTAAAATCTGATTTTCCATTATTGATTGAAGTTTTCATCAAAGTTATAGAAAATCAAAAAGGTATGCAAGCATACCTTTTTTGAAATATTTTCAGTTGGGGTAATTATTTTATATAAATGATTGAATTCAAGCCGGCTCAGAAACAAAATATCTTGCGAAAGGAGAATCAGAAGCTTTTACTTTCCAATGTTTCGTTAAGCCTCCCATAGTATCTACTTGATGATTAAGCAGATAAGTATCAGCAGAAATGATATTTTCATTGATATATTTTCTGATTTGAAAAATAGGGAAATACTTGATTTCATCAGCAGTAAAATAGGGTACTGAACGGTCAAAAAAGTCAATCCCGGCTTCTGAGCCAATTTGTTTTAACCACCTCGTAGAGGAATCGATGGAACAGCCCGAAACTTCATCAAAACCATTGACTGCCCCAATAACCAGAATACGATTATAAAATATTTTGAATGAGCCTTTTATGCTTTTGCCGTGAGATTCCCAGTTATGGACTGAAGATTGAAGAAAGTCAGTAATTTTTGAAATCTCCAATGGGTTTAAATCCCTTTGAGCCTGATAAATCCAGATTCTTGATGAGTCTGGCAATTTTTCAAAATCTATATACATACATTATTAGAATTTGAATTGAAACATTATTTTTTAGAAAATAATTCTTTCCTGCAATTTATAAAATCCTTTAGTTGAATGTTATTTTCGATATCCCGAAATGATTTTCTACTTTTGCGTGATAATTTACAAAAACCGGAATTTAGATGGGAAAACATACTTTGAAACTCAAAAAACCTTTGGCATTTATTGATTTAGAAACCACTGGAATTAATATTTCTAAAGACCGGATTGTAGAAATTTCGATTGCCAAAGCCAATATTGACGGTACTGTTGATGTTAAAACCAAACGAATAAATCCCACTATTCCGGTTCCGCTGGAATCAAGTTTGATTCATGGTATTTATGATGAAGATATAAAAGATGAGCCCACTTTCAAGCAGTTGGCCAAATCACTTTCTCAGTTTTTGGATGGCTGTGACCTTGCAGGTTTTAATAGCAACAGATTTGATATTCCTATGTTGGTAGAAGAGTTTTTACGGATTGACACTGGAATTTTTGAAATTAAAAACCGGAAATTTGTAGATGCTCAGAGGATTTTTCACCTGATGGAACCTCGAACACTAGGTGCTGCTTATAAGTTTTATTGTAAAAAGTCTCTCGAAAATGCTCATAGTGCCGAGGCAGACACTTTGGCAACGCTTGAAGTAGTTTGTGCCCAGATAGAAATGTATGAAGGTGTAAAAATTAAAAACGATAAGGGAGAAGAATATGAACCTGTTCAAAATGATGTATCAGTTTTGCACCAGTTAACTTCTGATAAACTCGTGGATTTTGCCCAAAGAATGATTTTGAACAATAAAGGTGAAATCGTATTTAATTTTGGGAAAAATGCCGGCAAAAAAGTAACCGAAATACTGGCAAAAGAGCCACAATATTATGATTGGATTATCAATAATGACTTTCCTCTTGATACAAAAAGGAAGCTTACTGAAATTAAACTTAGTATGAAAAAATAACTTTTTCGAATTATTTAGGTTGTAAGTATTAATTTTGTCATAATTTTTATTAAACGCCCTTATTGAATGTTAGAGAATAGTATCAACAAGATACCTGATGTTTTTTTGCAGGTTCCGATGGTAAATTTTGTTCTTTTGGCTACCATATTATTTTTAATTGGAATTTTCGGAGTATTAATCAGACGCAATGCAATCATAATTTTCATGTCAATTGAGTTAATGCTTAATGCTGTAAATCTGCTATTGGTTACATTTTCTTCTTACAATTCTGATCCCAATGGTCAGATTTTTGTTTTTTTTATTATGGCAGTTGCAGCCGCAGAAGTAGCAGTGGGTCTGGCTATTATTGTTATGATTTTTAGAAATATCAAAACCATTGATATCGGACTTTTAAACAAATTGAGAGGTTAAAATAACAATACATTTATGGCAATTATTGCTTTAATTCCTTTATTACCATTTTTAGGTTTTCTGATTAATGGTTTTGGTTTTAAAAATCTTCCAAAATCTGTTATATCAAATGTGGCAACCGGAGCTTCATTGTTATCGTTTGTTTTGGTGGTTTATACTTTTCTTAATTTTGATTCTACTGAACCACAAATCATTCACTTTTTTGAATGGATTACTGTACAGGATTTCAAAATTGATTTTTCTTTTCAGATTGATCAATTAAGTCTCATCATGTTATTGGTTGTTACTGGAGTGGGCACGGTGATTCATTTCTATTCGATAGGTTATATGGAGCACGATGAAGGCTTTGGCCGATTTATGGCTTACCTTAACCTGTTTTTGTTTTCGATGATTTTACTTGTTATTGGAGGCAACTATTTGATGATGTTTATTGGATGGGAAGGTGTAGGATTGTGTTCATATTTGCTAATTGGTTTCTGGAATCAAAATGTTGACTATTCCAATGCTGCCCGCAAAGCCTTTATTATGAACAGAATAGGAGACCTGGGGTTTTTAGTTGGGATATTTTTAATTATTCAAAACTTTGGTACATTAGAGTTTACACAAGTATTTGGACAGGCGGGCAATTACCAGATTGGGGACTCAACGATAACTGCAATAACCTTCGCATTATTTATTGGTGCAATGGGTAAATCGGCCCAAATTCCACTTTTTACCTGGTTACCTGATGCTATGGCAGGTCCGACTCCTGTTTCTGCTTTGATACACGCAGCCACAATGGTAACTTCGGGTATTTATATGGTAGTACGGTCCAATGTGCTCTATTCCCTTTCTCCATTTACATTAGAATTTATTGCCTGGATTGGTCTTGCCACAGCATTATTGGGGGCAACCATTGGTTTATTTCAAAATGATATCAAAAAAGTTCTGGCTTACTCCACAGTGAGTCAGCTGGGTTATATGTTTATTGCATTAGGTGTAATGGCCTATAGTTCAGGGTTATTTCATGTAATAACGCATGCATTTTTTAAGGCTTTATTATTTTTAGGAGCAGGAAGTGTAATTCACGCTATGGGGGGTGAGCAAGACATCAGAAAAATGGGTGGACTTTGGCCAAAAATCAGAATAACCGCCTTCACTTTCCTAATTGGAACTATTGCCATCAGTGGTTTTCCTCCATTTGCAGGCTTTTTCTCCAAAGATGAAATCCTGGCTCATGTTTTTGAGCATAACAAAATAATGTGGGGATTGGCAGTATTGGGCTCACTCATGACTTCTTTTTATATGTTCAGATTGTTTTTTGTAACCTTCAGAGGAAAGTTTAGAGGCACTTCAGAACAAATGAGCCATTTGCACGAATCCCCCGTAACCATGACCTTTCCATTAATAATTTTGGCTGTATTGTCTGTCATTGGGGGCTATATTGGTTTACCGAAAGTGTTGCATTTTCCTCATTTTTTAAATCAATATCTGACACCAATATTTGAAGGAAGTAAAGTTATAAATCCGGAATTTGGATTAGTGACGATTTCTCATGAAATGGAATGGACACTCATTGCAATTTCTGTTGCGGTAGCCTTTGCGGGCTTGGTTTCAGCATATTTTATTTTTGTGAAAAATAGTAAAGTACCCGAACCAGACGCCGAAATTTCTGGGATTAAAAAACTTGTGTATAATAAATACTATATTGATCAGATTTACAATAAGTTAATTGTAAAGCCAATTGAAAAAAGCTCATCATTTTTAGGGAATGTATTTGAAATAAAAGTTATTGATGGGATAGTTAATAATATTGGGAAAAGTATACTTTCTGCAAGTGAAAAAATAAGGGCTATTCAGGTAGGTACTACAGGAATCTATGTACTGTTCATGGTATTGGGAATTATATTAGTATTGAGCCTTGGTCTAGTGCCTCAGCTTTTAGAGTCCATGAAAATCGTATTTAAATAATTAAAGAACTTTATGTTAACGCTATTTTTATTTTTGATACCATTGATTGGAGGGTTATTAGTCATTAACCTGAAAAGTCAGAAATCTGCCAAAATGTTTTCTGGGATAGTCTCAGTTTTACAAATCTTTTTGTACATATATATATTCATCAATTTCAATAATCCTGACTTTCAATCTCAGTTTAGTTATGATTACAAATGGTTGAGTGATTTTGATATCAGGTTTCATTTGGGGTTGGATGGCCTTTCAATTCTGATGGCAGGCTTGACGGTGGTTTTATCTGCAATAGTATTGTATTTTACTTCTACCATGAATTATGGAAAGCTATCATTGTTTTCAGGCCTGATATTCTTTACTGAGAGTGCATTATTGGGCTTATTTATGGCCAAAGATATTTTTGTTTTTTACTTCTTTTTTGAGTTGGCATTGATACCCATTTATTTTATGGCAAATATTTGGGGAGGCAAAAATTCTTCAGCTATTACTTTCAAAATGTTTATTTATACTGTTTTTGGAAGTTTATTTATGTTAATAGGTTTTGTCTTTTTGTTTATGAGAGGACAGACTGCCGATATTTCTGCACTAAAAGAAACAGTTGCTTTGCTTCCTGAAGGCTTAAAGGCATTTTTGTTTTGGGGGTTTTTGCTTGCTTTTGCTATAAAAATGCCAATTTTTCCATTTCACACCTGGCAACCTGATGTATATACCGAAAGTCCAACTCCGGTAAGTATGATGCTATCAGGTTTACTTTCAAAAATGGGGGTATATGGTTTGATCAGAATTCTGATTCCATTTGGGTACACAGGTGTAAAGGAATTTGGAATAATAGCAATATTTTTAGGTGTGGTAGGCCTTATATATGGGTCCATAATTGCAATCAAACAAAATGAAGTCAAAAAAGTAATAGCTTATTCTTCTTTTGCACATATGGGCTTAATGGCCTCCGGAGTACTTACACTTTCTTCGACAGGCATTCAAGGAGCGATTTTTCAAATGCTTGCCCATGGTATAAACGTTGTTGGGTTGTTTTACATTAGCAAAATCATTTATGAAAAAACCCAAAGCCGGGAATTGAGCGGACTCGGAGGCTTAGCTAAAAATGCACCGAAATTGGCTGTGATTTTTATGATATTTCTTTTGGGAAGTATAGCTTTGCCCTTGACTAATGGGTTTGTTGGTGAATTTTTATTATTGAAATCTGTATTTGACTTTATGCCTGTTTTGGGAATAATAGCAGGTCTAAGTATTATTTTGGGAGCTGTTTATATGTTGAGAGTTTATCAGAAGTCTATGTTTGAATATCCAGGGTTTTATGACTTAAAAGATATTGAGAATAAACATCTGATAGTGTTGATTCCTATGGTAGTGCTGGTATTTTTTATGGGAATTATGCCAAATACTATATTGGAAATCAGCCAGTTTTTTACAAATACTTTAACTCAAATTAAATAATTTCCGGTTTTTTTCTAAAGAAAAATATAAATATGTATCCAATTATTACATTATCGATAACCGGTCTTCTGACACTGTTTTTGGGTCTTACTTCTTATCGAAAAGCTTTGCTACCTTTTTCATTACTATCAATCATTGTTGCTCTGGTGAGTAATTTTTTTGATTGGGGCAAGCCAGGCCTTTATTTCGGTGATATGATTGCCATTGACAACTTTGTGTTGTTGGTTCAAAGCATTATTTTATTTTCGTCTTTTTTGATTATTAGCATTAGTGACGGGCTTTTTAAAGATGAACACTCAAGTCCTGCGGAGTATTATGCCTTAATTCAATTCACTGTTATAGGGGCATTGTTGATGGTAGCGTTTAAAAATTTTATAATGCTTTTTGTTGGCCTGGAAATTCTTTCCGTGGGATTATATATCTTGGCGGGGGTCGATAAACGAAATTTAAGAGGCAATGAGGCTGCATTAAAGTATTTTTTAATGGGTTCATTCGCAACTGGAATTCTGCTTTTTGGAATAGCCATGTATTATGGTGCAACAGGCACTTTTGATATTGATGGTGGCTTAAATGTGGCCGGAAGGTTACCCGAAGGTAAAATTTTCTTTTATATCGGCATTACGTTTATTCTGGTGGGAATGCTATTCAAAATTTCTGCTGTTCCTTTTCATTTCTGGACTGCAGATGTTTATCAGGGTTCTCCAACGATATTTACAGCCTACATGGCTACTGTTGTAAAAACTGCCGGAATTTTTGCATTGCTTAAATTAACCATGAGTTCTTTTTCTGGAGAGTATCCTTTTTGGTCAAAAATATTGGTAGTAGTAGTTGCCTTAAGTTTATTTGTAGGCAATATAGCTGCAGTATATCAAAGCAATATGAAAAGAATGCTTGCCTTTTCGAGTATTTCTCAGGCAGGTTTTATGTTGTTAAGCTTATTGGGTTTAAACGGTTTAAGCTATGGAAATTTAGCCTATTACTCTTTAAGTTATGCTTTGGCCACAGTTGGATCTTTTGGTGTTTTAATGATTATTTCGTCGAATGTTTTGGAAAATGGACGACCCAAAGAGGATTTCGATATTTTTAATGGTCTCATGAAAAAGCAACCTGTATTGGCAACAGTATTGATAGTTTCCATGCTTTCGCTCTCCGGTATTCCGCTAACTTCAGGTTTTTGGAGTAAATTCTTCGTTTTAAATGACGCTGCAGGCAGAGGTTATAGTTGGCTTCTTGTTTTCGGAATCATTATGTCGGCAATCTCGGTTTATTTTTATTTTAAACCAATTAGAGCTGTCTTTAAAGACCCTAATCCTAATCACCATGAGATTATTGAAGTTAATTCTTTTCCTAAGATAATCTTGTTGACCACTGCACTTCTTTCTATCATATTAGGTGTCTTTCCGAATATTTTCAGAGGTCTGTTTTAAGAAAAATTTAAACTGTTTTTGGCTAATTTTTGACAATTTGACGATTTAAATTGTATATTTTAAATAATGTATATAAGTAATCAAATAATTTTAAATTAAATTTTAAGAATTTTTTAAGAAAATTTGCTTAGATTCTTAAAATGCACTTAAATTTGTAATGTCTTATAACAATAAACAATCTAATAGAGATGAAAAAAGTATTTGGAATTTTGTTCGTTGCTGGTATGGTAGCTTTTGCTTCATGTACTTCAGCTACTGAGGCTACTGAAGAAGCTGCTGCTGTTGTTGATTCAGCTGCTGCTACTGTTGATTCAGCTGCTACTGCTGTTGTTGATTCAGCTGCTGCTGCTGTTGATTCAGTTGCAAAATAATTTTTGCGAACAACAAGAAATTAAGCCTTATCTTTACGATAAGGCTTTTTTTTATTGGTCACAAATAAAGTTAAAACTATGCAATTTATTGCATCTCACTTTAGTTTCTAAAAATTTTGTAACTTTAAGTTATGGAATTTCAAAGAATCGGCGGACATACAGTATCCCGATTGACTGCACATATTGTATGGTCAACAAAGTATAGATATTCAGTTTTGGAAGGAGATATTAAGATACGTTGTCGAACAATTTTGATACAAATCTGTGAGGCAGAAGGAGTACAGATTTTGAAGGAGTTGTATCAAAGAATCATATTCATATGCATATAGAATATAGGCCATCGCAAGATTTGAGTACACTTGTAAAGTTATTAAAGGGGCGTTCATCTAGGAAATTGCAAATGGAATTTCCGGAGTTAAAGAAAAGATATTGGGGGCGTCACTTTTGGGCCATAGGATTTGGTTGTTGGAGTACAGGTAATATTACAGATGAGATGGTAAATGAATATTTGGAACATCATAGAAATCCTGATTCTAATGACAATACAAATTTCATAGTTGAGTAGGCAGACTTTCAGTCTGTAAGAAAACTATGGACTTTTAGTCCATAGTGGTTTATTTTAATTTATGCTAAATCGAAGTATTCCTCCTTTTTTTTCATCTATTTCTAACATTAAGTTACCCCCGTTGTTAACAACAACTCTTTCAAACGGGTTAAAAATTCACTCCATAAAAAACAATCAATTACAAGTATTCAGGCTGGAAATCATATTTGCTGCCGGGTCATATTTTGGAGAAAAATTCGGACAATCTTTTTTTACCTCCAAAACCCTAAATCTTGGGACTAGCAACATGTCGGCTAAAGAAGTTGCTGAAGAGTTTGAAAAGCTAGGTGGTTTTCTGGAAATTAATCAAAATGTTGAACGACTGAATATTACACTTCATGGATTATCGAGTTTTTTTAAAAAGCAAACTAACAATCTATTTGAAATTATTAATTCCCCGGTTTTCCCCGAAACAGAATTAGAGATTCAAAAAAACATTACCAAACAAAGTCTATTAGTTAATCTTGAGAAAACTTCGTTTGAATCCAACAGGGTTTTCAGAGCTGGTTTATATGGTAATCATGTTTTTGGAAAATCGATGGATTATCAGGATATTGAAGATACTGAAAGAAATGATTTGCTTAGTTTTTTTGAAGAGAACATTAAAAATTCTGATTTTGAAGTATTCCTCTCCGGCAATTTCGACGAATCTGATCTTGATTTTCTTTCAGATCAATTGCAATCTTTAACTGTAAAGAATGTTAAACGGGAAGTTATAACACCAAGACTATTTCCGGCATTTGAAAATAGAATTGAAAAAGAAGGAAATATACAATGTTCTATAAGAATCGGTAAAAGGATGATTAACCGAAAGCATCCTGATTTTTATAAATTTATGGTTACCAATACTATTCTGGGCGGATACTTCGGTAGCAGATTGATGAAAAACATAAGAGAAGAAAAAGGGCTTACCTATGGTATTTCTTCGGTTTTGACTCCGATGGGAGCAGATGGAATATGGTACATAGGTGCTGATGTAAATAAAGAAAATCTTGATTTGGCGGTTTTCGAAATCGGAAAGGAGATAAATAAACTGAAAGAATCCGGAACGGTGAATGAGGAACTGGATTTGGTGAAAAGCTATATGAATGGTTCAATTTTGAATAGCATGAATACCGTTTTTGATGTTATGGATAAGCATAAAGCCTTGATTTTCGAAAATTTGGATATTAATTTCTATGGAAATTTAATTGAGGAAATCAGGTCTGTAACAGAGAGGGATGTTTTGGAAATTGCGAATAAGTATTTTGAAAACTTCTCAACTGTAATCGTAGGTTAAAATGGGGAGAATACTTGCTTTGGATTTAGGGAAAAAACGCACAGGATTAGCTGTAACTGATCCATTGAAGATAATTGCCACTGCACTCGATTTCGTCGCCACATCAGAGCTTATGGGCTATTTGGAGCTGTATTGCAGCAAAGAGCCTGTTGAAAAAATCGTTTTGGGATATCCCACTGATCTCAAATCCAGAGAAACAGATGCCACTCAGTTTGTTAAAGACTTTTTTGAAAAATTGAAAACCAAATTTCCGGATATTTCAATAATTCTTCATGACGAAAGATTTACTTCTAAAATGGCCCTCCAAAGTATGATAGATTCGGGTCATACCAAAAAACAAAGGAGAGAGAAAGGCAATATTGATAAAATAAGTGCTGTGATCTTGTTGAACTCTTATCTTCAGTAAACTAAGTATCTTATAAAAGAAGAATCATTATTAATTTATAAAAAAGAAATCCTTTATTAAGATTATTGAAAAAAAACCGCCTTACAGGCGGTCTTTTATTTTAGAAAGAGCAAAATTTGTAAGTCGGAACCCTCAAGAACCACACATAACACAACCTTCGGGATCATCTAATGAGCACTGCATAGCTGCGTATTTCTGTTCTTCTTCGCTCATTTTAAATGAAGCGGCGGCTTTTACTTTAGCCTCGTTTTCTTTGGCATACGTGTTGTAGTCCAATGGTTTTTCTTCCATTTTCTCCACTACTGGTGTGGTTTCGGCAATTGCCTGACGGTCCACAGTAAACTTAACGGCGTCAACTGCTGCTTTAGTACGTAAGTAGTACATTCCGGTTTTTAGACCGGCCTTCCACGAATAGAAGTGCATAGAAGTAAGTTTGGCGAAGTTGGGATCCATCATAAAGATATTAAGCGACTGGCTTTGGCATATAAATGCACCACGGTCAGCCGACATATCGATAAGGGTTTTCTGTTTGATTTCCCAGGCAGTTTTATAGAGTTCTTTTAAATTATCAGGAATTTCATTAATATTTTGCACAGACCCATTGGCTGCAATCAGTTTGTTTTTCATGGTGTCGTTCCACATCCCAATTTTCACCAGGTCGCGGAGCAGGTGCTTGTTTACTACCACAAATTCACCAGACAATACCCTACGAGTGTAAATATTTGACGTATAAGGCTCAAAGCATTCGTTATTGCCTAATATCTGACTAGTCGAAGCAGTTGGCATGGGTGCCAGTAACAATGAATTTCTAACTCCATTTTTTATTACTTTTTCACGCAATTCTTCCCAATTCCAAAGTCCGGAATCTGGTGTAACGCCCCACATATCAAACTGGAATATACCTTGTGAAATTGGTGACCCTTCCCAGGTTTCATACGGTCCTTCTTCAATGGCCAACTCCATTGAGGTTTCCATTGCAGCATAATATATAGTCTCAAAAATGTCTCTGTTAAGTTTTTGAGCCGGCTGACTATCAAATGGAAACTTCAGCATAATAAACGCATCAGCCAATCCTTGAATTCCGATTCCTATCGGACGATGACGCTTATTGCTTTTTTCAGCTTCCGGAACGGGATAATAGTTGATATCAATAACCCGGTTTAAGTTTCGAGTGATTACCTTAGTGATTTCATAAAGTTTTTGAAAATCAAACCCTAATGGTCCATCGCCGTCAACGTTTTTGACAAATTTTGGAAGTGCAATTGAAGCCAGATTACAAACAGCTACCTCATCAGGGGCTGTATATTCGATGATCTCGGTACAAAGGTTTGATGACTTAATAGTACCCAGGTTTTTTTGATTCGATTTTTTGTTGGCTGAATCTTTATACAAAATGTATGGTGTACCGGTTTCCACCTGAGACTCTAATATCTGGAACCATAATTCCTGAGCCTGAATGGTCTTTCTTGCTTTACCTTCCGATTCATATTTTTCATAAAGTCTCTCAAAATCATCTCCGTATGTATCTGACATACCAGGACATTCATGAGGGCAAAACAAAGACCACTGTTGGTTGGCTTCCACGCGTTTCATAAACAAATCGGGAATCCACATAGCAAAAAACAAATCTCTGGCTCTTAATTCCTCTTTTCCATGATTACGTTTTAGGTCAAGAAACTCAAAAATATCAGAATGCCATGGTTCAAGATAAATGGCGAAAGACCCTTTTCTTTTACCCCCCCCCTGATCCACGTATCTTGCAGTATCATTAAATACCCTTAACATCGGCACTATACCGTTAGATGTGCCATTAGTGCCTTTAATATAGCTACCAGTAGCTCTTACGTTGTGAATTGATAGACCAATTCCACCGGCTGACTGAGAAATTTTGGCGGTTTGTTTTAATGTATCATATATTCCTTCTATGCTATCATCTTTCATTGTTAAAAGGAAACAGGATGATAGCTGAGGTTTTGGTGTACCTGCATTAAATAGGGTTGGCGTAGCATGAGTGAACCACCTTTCTGACAGTAAGTTGTACGTCTCAATGGCTTTTTCGATGTTTTCACCATGAATACCTACCGAAACCCTCATGAGCATGTGCTGAGGACGTTCAACAATCTTACCGTTCAGTTTCATCAGGTAGGATTTCTCAAGGGTTTTGTATCCAAAATAATCAAAACCAAAATCACGGTCATAGATTATTGATGAATCAAGCAATGCCGCATTGTCTTTAATTACCTTCCATGTTTCTTTAGAAATCAATGAAGCGTTTTCACCAGTTTTTGGGTCAGTGTACTGGTACATTTGTTTCATTGTACCCGAAAAAGACTTCTGAGTATTCTTATGCAAATTTGAAATTGCTATTCTTGCAGCCAATGTAGCGTAATCGGGATGTTTGGTAGTCATCGATGCTGCAGTTTCCGCAGCAAGGTTGTCCAATTCCGAAGTTGTTACACCATCATAAATACCGGAAACGACCTTCATAGCAACTTCTACAGGTTGTACAAAAGCGGGGTCAAGACCATAGCAAAGCCTCTCGATTCTAGCTGTTACTTTGTCAAATTTTACTGACTCTCTTCTTCCGTCTCTTTTTATAACGTACATAGTAGTGGCGAATAATTTTAGCGTAAAAGTTTAATTAATTTTAATAATAGTATTGGTAATATTCCATCATTCAAAACTAGGTTAAAAAAAGCACAAAAAAAATCCCATAAACATTTGGAAAAATGAATTATCCAATTGATTTAAAACAGGAAAAATTTATTGTGTCTTATTATCAATATTTTGCAAAATATGAATCCTCAAAAAATGCTATTTTTAAAGTTATCCACATTTTTTTTGCGAAATAAATAGATATTTATTTTTTTTAAAGAAGTATTTACTTTTTGGTATCTGGTTTAGCAAAAGTATAATTTTTTTTTAACTGAAAAAAATAATTTTCCAGTTTTCCACATTTAATAGTCTCATTATTAATCGTTACATTCCATTATCAACAAATCCCCCGACTGATAAGAAATCTCTACAATTCCGTCAGAAAGTGCCTCATTGCTATTCCCATTGCGTATTCCAAGAATTAACTCTTCATTTTTTAGCTCATATTTTAGATTGGATGTGGATAAGTGAGATACCCTGGAAATCGGGATTAATGAGAGGGGAGTTTGAGCTTTAAACCACTTGCGGAAAACGGCCGGCAGCGGACCAACAGGATATATAGTTGAGTAGTCGTCCAGAATAGTTAGTTTAATAGTTTTTAAGTATTTTGGAAGGATAGAAATATTGGCAAAAGTATGGTCGGCCCTGCGTCCTGTTGCCCATACAATATTGGCAGCAGGGAATCCCCTGTCAATTAAAAAATCTATGGCTTTTTCAAGGTCGGTTTTATCCTGGTCAGGGGTATGGATCACTTCTATTGGAAATTGTATTTTTCCAAGATACTCTTTCTGAAAATCTATCCTGTCAAAGTCTCCAAGTATTACATCGATTTTGATTCCAAGATTATGTACTCTTTCATAAGCACCGTCGAGCACTACTACAAATGGACTCCATTCGAGTAACTGATTTAGGAGCTCCATTGAGCATGCCTCACCATTGGCTATTATCAATGCCGGTTCTTGTTTTTCTCTTACGATATGATGTGATGACATATTATAAAAAAGCCTAATCGGTGAAGATTAGGCTAAATTTTATTTTTTCTCTTCTTCTTCTTTCGGTGCCTCGAAGGCTTCGGGCAGGTATTGGTTTAGAATATTAAACCAATTGATGATTTTTTTGACATCGGTAGCATATACTCTTTCTCTGTCAAAGTCAGGCATTACTTTTCCCATAAAATCAAAAAGGGCAGAATTGCTGGCTTCTTTGGGATTGATATCGATTCCATCTTTAAAATTCTCTTTAATACTCATAAAGATTTCGGAAAGCGGTGTTGACTTATTGATGTCTTCAGTATAAACCGAAATTTCTTTCAAAACCGACACTTTTGAATTGGCATTGATCATTTCTTTTTTCTTCAATGCGTCTAGTGACTCAACAATAACGCCGCCACGGCCGGGTTTCAAGATTCTGAACAGACCTGGTTTTCCCGAGATATTAGCTACTTCCTGTAATAATTCCATTTATAATTTTAAAATTCAATTTTTATAAAAACGATGCAATTTAAAGAAAATTGACCACTCAAAAAATTCTGTTTAAATATCACCGGGTTGTGGTCTTAAAATAATTTCTTCGACAGTAGCACTTGCAGAAAGACTAAAAGCCGACCATAGTACCTCTGCAATGTCACTTCCTTTCATAAAGCGGCTGTCAGGTAGCTCGACTCCTGCCCAGCTGTCAGTTAATGTGGCACCAGGCAATATTGAAGTAACTCTAACATTGCTGGTCTTTAATTCTTCCCTCAGGCTTTTTCCCAGCCCCATCATGGCAAATTTCGAAATTGAATACGATCCACTTGATGCATAGGCTTCGATTCCAGCAATAGATGATATATTAAAAATATGTGCCAAAGGTAGATCTATCATAACTGGCACTATAGCTTTTGAAAGATAATACGCACTCAAAAGATTTGTTGAAAGCATATTTTCGAGATTTTCGTCAGGTTCTTCCAAAATTTTTCCCGGAATAAAAACACCTGCATTATTAACCAGTATTGTAGGAGGGATTTTTAGATTAAGAACAAAATCTCCAAATGCTTTTACCTCAGCTTTTTGAGAAACATCTGCAACAAATTCAAATACCTCAGTACCAAAATCTTCATAGATTTCATATTTAAGTGCTGAAAGGGAATCGGCAATTCTGCCACAAACCGCCACATCAAAGCCATTTTCTGCTAGTTTTCTGACAATAGCCTTTCCTATCCCCCTGCTTCCGCCGCTTACAACCGCCAATTTTTCCATTTCTGTTTTTTTTGATAAATTGTCTTAGATGAAGTTTATTTTAAAACAACATGATTTTAGATAAATAAATTACAAAAAAATGTAACACTAAATTTCATTTATGAAAAAAATAAATAAGGTTTGATTCGTTACCTTTGTAAAAAAAGAAAATAAGAGGAGAGAGCATGTTAAAGATATTAGGAAAATTTTTCTTGTTTCTGTCTGAGATGTTTACCCGCCGGGAAGCTGCCAAAGTTTATTGGAACAGGTTTTTGGATGAGTGCGTTTCATTGGGCGTTGGCTCATTGGTAATTATTTCAATTGTAGCCCTGTTTATTGGAGCTGTTACCTGCGTGCAGACTTATGCCAACCTGGTAAGTCCGATAATTCCCAAATATGTGGTAAGTAATATTGTGAGAGACATGACATTGTTGGAGCTTTCCTCTACACTTATGTGCGTGGTTTTGGCCGGGAAAGTCGGTAGCAATATCGCCGGAGAATTGGGAACCATGAAAATAACCGAACAAATTGATGCACTGGAAGTAATGGGGATAAATTCCGTGTCCTACCTGGTTTTACCCAAAGTGGCTGCAGCGGTGCTTACATTCCCAATTTTAGCTGTGTTTTCAGGTTTTCTTGGCATTTTTGGGGGATACCTTGCGGGTACGCTTACGGGAATTTTAACCCCAGAACAATATATTTACGGAATCAGGTACTCTTTTATGCCCTTTAACGTGGTGATTTCGATTATAAAATCCGCAGTATTTGGATTTCTGATTGCCACAATTGCGGCCTACAAGGGTTATCATACTTCCGGCGGGGCTCTTGAAGTGGGGCAGTCGTCCACTGCAGCGGTTACCAACAGTTGTATTGCGGTTTTGGTAGCCGATTATTTACTAGCTGAACTTCTGACATGATCGAGATAAAAAATATAAGCAAAGCTTTTAAAGGGAAGGTTGTCCTGGACGACATTTCCGGAGTATTTAAAAAAGGAGAAACCTCATTGGTGATTGGTGCGAGTGGAACAGGGAAAAGTGTGTTGCTGAAATGCATGCTTGATCTTGTGGAGCCGGAAAAAGGCGAGGTGATATATGATGGCAGGGAGTTTTTGGGCATGGAAGAAAAAGAAAGAAAAGACCTTCGGCGTGAAATGGGCGTGTTGTTTCAGGGTGGGGCACTTTTCGATTCAAAAAATGTTCAGGATAATGTGAAGTTTCCTTTGGACATGCTCACCAATATGCCTGAATCAGAAAAACGGGACAGGGTGGAATTCTGCCTGCACAAAGTTGGTCTGGACGGTGTTGGACCCAAAATGCCATCAGAGATTTCGGGAGGAATGAAAAAAAGAGTGGGAATAGCACGTGCGATTGTTTTGAATCCCAAATACCTGTTTTGTGATGAGCCAAACAGTGGACTGGATCCTTTGACCTCTATAAAAATTGATGAGTTGATAAAGGAAATCACCGACGATTTTGACATTACAACTGTCGTAATTACACACGATATGAACTCGGTGCTTACTATCGGCGATAAGATTATGTTTCTATACAAAGGGAAAAAACTCTGGGAAGGAGATAGCAAAAGCATTTTAAAATCTGATATCAAAGAGCTGGATGAATTTGTTTTTTCAAATCAGGCTCTAAAACAACTTAGAGGGTAGTAAATATTTCATCTCGGCAAATAATGAGATGGTTAATTTTCATTATTTCTATTCAATCATTTGGACAAAACGTCCAGATTGATACACTTTTTGTAAAAAATCAAATAGATTCAGCAATAGTCTTTCTACAAAATAACCAAGAAAGAGAAACTGTATTTGCCCAAAAGTATCGTGGAGAATGGCCTGTTTATATGGATATGACATCTCCTTATTTTTTTATGGGTAATAAACAAAAAGCCCGTGATTCCAATGGATTTACCGTGGCATCAATACATGACTTTTTGAGTGAAATCTATCTTGCTGATACTACCAGAAAGGATATTTTGCCGATATTAAAATCTGCATTTTCAGAAATTCAGTCATATGAAGAAGATGGCCTTTATTACTTTTGGAAAAATCTTCCTCCAAACAGAAAAATCAAACTATTTTTGGAACCATCTCCACAACCTCTGGTAAGAAGACCAACGACTTTCAGGCTAAAAAACAGATTTATCAATAAACTCGCCAACGTACCCGCTGATGCAGATGATACTTCACTGGGAAATCTTGCCAAATTATATCAAAACGAAATTTTTGGGTCAAAAAATAAATTAACTAAAATTGATGTTTTCGAAGACCACCTGGACAAAGACCGGTATAATATTAACTGGTTTAATTTTGTTTTTCATAATGACAAAAATTCTGGTGCTTTCATGACCTGGTTGCATCCTGAACATGAATATGGGCAGTGGTCAGTAGTAAAAACCGCATTCAATGTATTGCTGATTTTTGTTCCCGGAAGTTCAGCCGGGCCCAAAGCATATAAACCCTGGGTGCCGTTTGGAGCCAATGACATTGATATAGTAGTAAATGCCAATGTGCTGCATTATCTCAAAAAATCAGGACAAGATATTGAAAGCCAATCGGCAAAAGATGCCATAAAAATGATTGAAAAAAGATTAAAAATAAGCAATTGGCAAAACACATCGGTATATTATTCCAATGCTTTTCATACACATTTTGCAATTGCCAGGGCATTTGAAGATGGTATTGAAGGGCTACGACCAGCTTGTAAAATTTTGGAAGAAGATATTATCAAAAAACAACAGGCAGATGGAAGCTTTGTAAGCAGGAGTTATATTAACCATTTTGATAAAATACAATCTACCGCGAATGCCCTTTATGCAATGATTGTCCTCAGAAATAAAGGATTTGACATCCCGAAGGAGAACATTGACAGGGCAATGAATTTTCTTTTGAAAAACAAAAAAAACACACTTGAAGGCTTACACTGGGATGGTGGAGTTTTCTTTTCCGGGGGGAGCGTAATCAAGAATATATTGTTTTGGGAGTCAGACGCCTATACGACAGCCATGATTGCTTTGATTTTTCAAAAATATCTGGAAATGAAATAATCAGAGATGCTCTTCCAGTTTTTCCGGATGAGCAACGTAATATTTCAGTACTTTAAAAAGCTTTCCGGCATGGGAGGCATCAACTACACGATGGTCAAGAGCAGCTCCAAGGGTAATTATTTTTCGGGGAACAATCTCATCATTAACCACCCAAGGTTTTTTTCTCACCCCACCCATTATCATCACAAAAGACACATTTGCGGTGGGCATAAGAGCAGGGTAACCATTGTCGAGCCCTAATGTCCCGATATTAGAAAATATAAAAGAGCCGAAAGTATTATTGGTCATACCTAAAAAAGGTAACGAAATTCCCCAATCTGTTAGAATGGTTTTTATTGTTTTATAAATCCAGCCTCTGATTGGCCATGGAAATTCTGCCAGCTTGTGTTTCATTTTCATGGTTTTGTTTTCTGAGCCTTTCCGGGTGTTTTTTATAGCTTCAGATAGTAAATCCACTGATTCTCTGAGGTTAAAGGTATCGATAGCATGCACTTTTATGGAGCTCATTTCTCCATCAGGCAATAAAACGCTGACAGTAGCGTCCAGGCTCGGATAGCTGTAAATGTTACCGCGTTTTACATAAGTGTTTAGCTCAGGAACTTCGGTTTTTACGGCTCTGGCAGTGGCAAGGAGAAAAAAATGAGTCAAGGTTATCTTCAGGCCCTCTTTTCTTTTTTGTGAAATATATGCTTCCACGTCGGTCACATCAATCTCTACCGAACCGAGGATTTTAGAATCAACAGGTTTTTTGTAAATAGTAGATGCGGTTTTTCGCCAGGGGTTATTGAGATTTTTTTCCAATTTTTATGAAAAATAGTTTTACAAAAGTATAAAAACCAGGGCAATACCTTTACGTTTTTATGATGTTGAATTCAAAATTAAGCGGATCAAATGCCGTTTTCACTTTGTCCAGAAACTCAGGGTCATTGATGTAATAATTGAGGAAATTCTCGGTTCTTTCCTGTAATCCGCCACCAGGGAAAAGTTTTTCTTTTAATCCTAGTATCTGATTGATACCGGTTTCAAAATTCCGCTCTTCCGATTTTTTAAGGCGTTTTTCAATGTTTCCAATAGCATTGAGTAGTTTGGTTTTTTCACCTTCTACAACCGCTTTCAGAGTTGGGTCAACTTTTACAGCCTTTTCTGATATTTTTTCAAAAATTTCGGAGAATGCATTGTTTTCTTCCGTAAAATCAAGTGTATTTTCTGAGTTTTTTTTAACATAATCGGCCTTCAATGTATTTTCAGATTCAAAAAGCTCTTCAACTGTAAGACCCAGCTTATCGATACGTTTTTGGGATGCAGGATTAACTACCAATCCAAAATTTCGTGGCATAACAATGGGGAATGGCTGCTCAAAGTGATGGAACAAATCACCCAGCTGCAACCAATAAGCCACTTCAGAAGGGCCGCCCAGGTAGGCGAGATTGGGCAAAATTACCTCTTGATACACAGGTCTCAAAACCACATTTGGGCTGAAGCGTTCAGGATGGTTTTCGATTTCGATATTAATTTCTGATTCTGAAAATGAAATATCAGAATTTAAAATTTTATACATATCTCCATCTTTTTCAATTCGCTCGCGGAGATTTTCTTTCAAATAGAAAAAATTGATATTCCGGGCATGAATCTGGGTTTTGTAACCCCAAAATTCCAATTTATCCGAAGTAGTTTTTACAATATTTTCTGAAACATTTTCGAGGATATCTTTTTTTATTACGGGAATAAATAGCTTTTTCAGTGCGGGGTCATCACCATCTATACAAACCAAACCTTCATGGCCAAATAGCTCATGAAAATAATATCTTACAGCTACTGACAAATTGCTTTTTTCGGAATAAGCCTTTTTGAATATTTCAGGCAAATCTGGTAATTTATTCAATATGTCTTTGATTCCATTCAATTCAAAACGCCCTACGGCACCTTTCTGGGTAGTTTCCCAGATATGCTTTTGCCCGAAAAGGTTAAAGCCTGAGATTTCTGCAAAATCATGATCTTCGGTGGCCATCCAATATACCGGCACGAAGTTGTAATCAGGGAAATTCTCCTTGAGTTTTTTAGCCAGATTGATAGTGCTTATGATTTTAAAAATCACATACAGCGGACCCGTAAAGATATTGAGTTGATGGCCTGTGGTTACACAAAATGTTTTTTCATCTAGAAAAATATCAGTTGCTGGTGGGTTTTCGGTGCCTGAATATTGGTGTTTTAGGGCGTCAGAGAGTTCTTTTCTGTAATGAAAATGCGTTTCGGCTATTTGATTTCTGAAACCTGCTACATCAGGGAAATTATCATAAAAGTCAATTAATTCTGGATGTTGTTTACTAATATAGTCGGTAAAAAGCTTCGGAAAGCCTCCTACTTTTGCTAATGCAATTCTGGAGTTTTGAGTATTCAATATTTTTGAGATTTTACTTTAAATAATAGAAACACCAAGGTATTTCAATGAGTTTCAAAAACTATATTTGAATCAAATATTTTGAAATGGAAGTAAAAATAACTGATGATGGCTCAATCACACTCTTTTCTGAGCAATTTAACCAACATTATCACTCTAAGTTTGGTGCAAAGACCGAATCTGACCATATTTTTTTAGAATTAGGCTTTGCTTATGCAGCAGAAAAATTTGAAAATATAAAAATCTTCGAGATGGGTTTTGGTACCGGACTAAATTCCTGGTTGAGTGCTCTTTCTGCCGAAAAATTTAAAATAAAAACGAGCTATTTTGGCATTGAGAAATTTCCGGTTGAGGCCAATATTTTTGAAAAATTCCCAGATGATTTGAAGTTATTTCACCAATCAGTCTGGAATGTAGAAGTACAAATTAATGATTTTTTCATTTTTAAAAAGCAAAAAATATCCCTTGAAGAAGTCGATTTAGGAAGTGATTTCAACCTGATTTATTATGATGCTTTTGCCCCTGAGGCTCAACCCGAGCTTTGGACTGAAAAAATTTTCAAAAAACTTTTTGATTCTTTAGTGCCCGATGGAATTCTTACCACCTATTGTTCCAAAGCTTATGTGCAAAGGAATCTCAAAGCGTCAGGATTCAGGATTGAGAAACACCCCGGCCCACCACATAAAAGAGAAGTATTGAGAGCAATAAAGCAGATTTAGTCTTAAAATATTTCAAAAAATCCTTAATTTGCCTCACTAACACTTAATATTTTACCTATGAATAAAAACTCACTATTAATTTTCATTGCTTCGGTTGCAGCCACAGGCGGTTTGCTGTTTGGTTTTGATACCGGAGTTATCAATGTAGCACTTCCGGCCATAAGAGAGCAGTTTGCCTTAACACCTTCTCAGGAAAGCAACGTCGTAAGTGCAGTACTTTTCGGTGCTATGTTCGGTCCATTTCTTTCTGGTTTTTTGACGGATATTTTAGGCCGAAAAAAAATCAACATTATTGCATCAATCGTGTTTGTGCTGGGTTCTATCGTAGCGGCAATCGCCACTTCGCCGGGAATGCTCATTTTCGGTCGGTTGTTGCTAGGTTTAGCCATCGGTATCGTGGCGGCCACAGTTCCATTGTATTTGGCTGAGCTTTCCCCCAAAGAAAAAAGAGGGCAGATGGTTACCTATTTTCAGCTGGCTATCACATTGGGTATTTTGCTCTCATATTTGGTCGGATATATTTTTGAAGGTGCCGAAAATTCCTGGAGGTTGATGTTTTGGGCGGGTTTTATACCTGCAATATTACTTTTAGTGGGGATGTTTTTTATTCCCGAAAGTCCGAGATGGTTGTTGTCAAAAGGAAGGGAGTCGGAGGCCATTGAGGTATTGAAAAAATTGAGAAGCTCAGATGACGCTCAAAAAGAGCTTCAGGAAACCAGAGATATTATCGAAGAAGAGAAGAAAAACAAAGGGGGATGGAAGGAATTTTTCTCAAAACGCCTCAGAATTCCACTTTTTATCGGTGTCGGTATTTTTGCCATTCAGCAGTTTTCGGGTATCAATGCCATCATTTATTATTCTACAGATATCTTCAAGGGTATGTTTAGTAGTTCTCAGGCCACATTGGCTACAGTAGGTGTGGGTGTAATTAATTCATTGGCTACCATCATCGGGATGCGTTATCTCGACAAATGGGGCCGTAAGCCTATTCTTTACACAGGTTTGATTGGTACAGCGGTATGTTTAGGCACTGTGGGTCTGGCATTTTTGATGAAAGACAATCTGCCTGAAGGGTTAAGACAAATCATGTTGGTTGGTGGTATTTATACTTATATTATTTTCTTTGCCATCAGCCTTGGTCCATTGGGCTGGTTGTTGATTTCTGAAATTTACCCGTTGAAAATCAGGGGTTTTGCGTCGAGTATGGGTAGTTTTAACCACTGGATATTCGATGCCATGGTAGCCTATTCATTTCCCTTAATGCGTGTTTCTTCATTGGGTTCTAACGGTGGAATCTTCTTCATTTACATGGTTGTAGTTCTTTTGGGCTTATTCTTTGCAAAATTTGTAGTCTTCGAAACCAAAGGCCTGAGTCTGGAGGATATCGAGAAAAGGTATATTTGATTTCTTAAATTGGAATAAACGAAAAGTGCAGGTCTGAGGAGATCTACACTTTTTTATTTTTTATTTTAAAAAATTAAAATAATATTTTAAATAACTTTGTTTTTATTTTAATTCTATTTTATGTTTGTATCCTAAATAAATGGATTATGAACAGAAATATTGTTTTAACTAATTTACTTATACTTTTTGTTTCGGTATTTGTGCTAACCATTCTTGGATTGCATATTTATAACATTGAAGTGGCATTTAGAACATCTAGTCTTTTCGTTTTTTTACTTTATGCCATAAACCTCCTAATTTTTGGCATTTACCTCTTAGTAGCCTTCAAAGTCCTAAAATTAAGGAAAGTGTACTTAAAAGAGAGTTTTTTTGAGGAAAGTCAAATCAAAGATTTTCGGTTTATTGCAATTGCTTTATTGGTAATCATTCCCTTAAGAGGTTTAGTTGAGATACTAAATGACATTTTGGTTAATAATTCAAATTCTGAGATTATCATTATTAATTTCTTTCTTAAAACAATTTATAATTCACCGGCTTTTCTTTTTTGCAGTCTTTTAATTTTTATGATAATTGACTTTTTGCCAAAATCATCTAAAATAAAATCCGAATTAGATAACATCATTTGAATATGAAAATAGTTGTAAATCTTGATGTTATGATGGCTAAGAGGAAAATGTCATTAAATGAATTGGCAGAAAGAACCGGAATGACTAATGTTAATCTTTCAATTCTAAAAAATCAAAAAGCAAAGGGAGTAAGATTTGAAACTCTGGCATTAATCTGCAATGTTTTGGAGTGTCAGCCTGGAGATATTTTAGAAATGACGAATTAAATATTTTGCCGATACCGGCAAAAAAATCTATATTTACATTGGATTTTTAGAAAAAATATTGCCGGAAATGGCTATTTCTGTTTACCAATGAAATATATCTCTGTAAGTGATTTTGCAAAAAAATGGAATGTTCCGGAGAGAACAGTTAGATATAATTGTGTCAAAGGAAAAATAGAAGGTGCTTTTTTGACTGGAAAGACTTGGAATATTCCAGAAGATTATGAATGGCCGGACAAAACAATTAGACAAAACAAATCAGAGAATCATTTGCTCAAAATCCTGAAAGAGCAAAAAGAAATGAAGCTCAAAGGAGGTATTTATCACCGCACACAAATTGACCTCACCTACTCATCCAATCGCATAGAAGGGAGTATGCTCAGCCATGATCAAACCCGTTTTATTTTTGAAACCAATACACTTGGTCCAACGGTTGAAAGCACCAATGTAGATGATGTGATAGAAACATCGAACCATTTTCGATGTGTGGACTTAATCTTAGAAAAGGCCAATTTTAAGCTTTCGGAGACAATGATTAAAGATCTTCACTATATTCTAAAATCAGGCACTTCGGATGCAAGAAAAGATTGGTTTAATGTCGGCGGGTACAAAAAATTACCCAACGAAGTAGGTGGAAATGAAACATGCTTACCCGAATTAGTTGACGTGAAAATGAAAGAGTTACTTTCAGAATATCATCAAAAACGAGAAAAGACTTTAACTGACATTATTGATTTTCACCATAAATTTGAACTGATACACCCCTTTCAGGATGGAAACCGTAGAGTTGGAAGATTAATTCTATTCAAAGAATGCCTGGCAAATAATATTATTCCATTTATCATTACTGAAGACTTGAAATTTTTCTATTACAGGGGCTTGCAGGAATGGCAAAACGTAAAAGAATATCTGGTTGATACTTGTCTTACAGCACAAGATAATTATAAAAATATCATGAATAATTTCCGGATAAATCAGAATTAATGCTCACCCTACACCAATGTTCTTTAGAAAAATCCTGACTGGAATAAATTATTGTTGAACTATCTACCGAAAAAAGTTGGAGGTCAGGTTTTAAAGCGGCTTCAAATATCAGATTACCTACACTCCAGCTCATAAGAAAGTTTTCTTTATTTGGTTTGCTAATCCAGGCAAAATCATTTTGGTTTTGTTGTAAAAAATGCTTTTCAAATACCATTTTCATTTTTTCAATCTCCTGAAAAAATGCATAATTTTTCCCCCAGACAAATGGGCCGTGAGTCACCTTATCTGTCTCGGCATCATCAGTAATCTGGAAAACATACAGCTTGGTATATTCTTCGTTGATCGATCGCTCCAAATGTGGATTTCTGACTTCAAAGCCTAATGACATATAGGATGGCATTTCAGGAAAAAACGTGCCCACAAAATACCTCAAATGATTACCTTTTTTATAAAACTCATCAAAACGGGGATCGTCTTTGTCGGCAGTTATCATCGTGAAATTTGGAGCAAATTTCCGAGTTTCAGCCATTTCCAGATATTTTTCAAGATTTTTCATGAAAAGTTCTGAGCCAACTGGTGATGCCTGTAAATCACCTAGAGTACTGTCAGCTTCGATTGCCTCCAGATGGTCTTCTTCCACCCCATAGCCCATACTATCAGGCGGGGCGATAAAAGTCTCGGCAAAGAAACCAAAATAGGGCACCCCGTTTTTCTGAACATATTTTTTGATTGCCTTTAAAGGATCATAATATTCCCCGATTTCCTTCGGAACTCCATCTTTTCGGGGCTGCACATGGGCCATATCACCCCGCATAAAGTCGAAATTAAACTCCTGTTGACAAGCCAGATATTGTCGGCAAACGTATTCCCATGCAGGAATATTTGGTTTCGAAAAATCAAGATTTTGGTCGGTATCGCTTATGGTATGGTAAAATTTATAGCGTGTCAATGGGCCAAAGACCCTCGACATGCCTTCAGGTTCTTCAAACTGGTAGTTGTACCATTTATTACCCATTTGATCCATGATATAGTCGTTTTCGACCAGATGCAAACATCTGTAAGGAGGAGCCATGGTGACAGGCAAAGTTTCAAAGCCAGCATACAGAACCTGCTGCATCAGTTGAAGTCTCCTTTGCAAGCGACCATTTGTGTATTCTATTCTTCCAAAAAGGACTTCCAGTTTTTGGGCATCAGAGAGTAATGGATTATTGAAATCAAAAAAGAATTCTTTTGAATAAGAAATAAAACTGCCATTGGCTGTGCCGTTCTTTTCCAGAAACTTCCAAACTACATTTTCAACTTTTCCGGCATTTTCATAGCTTATATTCAGGAGTTTAGCTCCGCTTCTTTCGGCCCATTCAAAAATTTCAGGATAAAGAAAGACCAGCTCCGAAAACCTGTCGGTATGTGGAATCACATCCATTCCGATAGTTTTTCCCATTAAATGCACGAGATTTACAACCACTTTGAGCTGTTTGGCAGGGGTATCCAGGTGCGGAATGGCATTTTTTAGTTCCTGACTGAAAAATTCAGGATTGATGTTCCAACTGATTTTTCCGTATAAACTCGCTACTACTCCGGGCTCCCAGATGGGCAAAATGTGTACAGAATCCTGGTTGCTGCCGATGGTTAAGAGGTACTTTATAAGATTAAAAAAGTTTCCTATTGTCCTGATATTAACCCCGACCATGTTTGAGGTTTTCAACCAGGAGCCATCAGCGTTGTTTTTTACGGGACTTTCGATTTTATGGTTGGGGTCCAGAGCCCGGTTAAGGTTTTCCGAGCCAAATTTTTGAGCAAAAATCTGCAGAATATCAAAAACGCCAAGATTTACTGCAATTTCCGGAATAAGGTTATGCACAAAAGAAGATTTATGGCCGGTATAGTCCATTTTTAAATCAAAATGGCTATTCCTCCACACATCAAACGGGCTTTGATCCGGAGAGTTCATTTGAGAAAATTTGTAATCATAGGTTCTTAAGGGAGCAAACTTATTAAAAATTTTGAAAAAAACATTATTTGGAATGATTTAGACCGGGTTTGGGATCTTATTTTTTAAGCTTATCCAATAATTTCAGGAGAATTAACGTTTGGAATATCGAAAACAAAATTTTGCAAAATGCCCAGAAACCTGCTTTTCTATTTCCTGATAATATTTAATTTGAATGGTTTTGCACAGCAAAATTCAAACCTGATTATTGGAAAAAGCTATTATGGAAATACTATAAACGAACGAGAAATTTGCGATTTGGTGGCATTTTCCAGTCGGCCTGAGGTGAGCATGGCGGTAGAAAAAATTGTAAAAAGGTCGGGCTTGAAACAGAACTTTTATGTGATGGAATGCCCAAATACTGAAAATTGTTTTGCTGCAACAAGAAATGGTGAAAGGCTGATTGTTTATGATCCGGATTTTATTGGAAAACTTTCTGATGCTACCCGAACAGATTGGGCGGCAATGAGCATTTTAGCTCATGAAATCGGACATCATTTGCAGGGTCACACCATAAAATCTGGTGGGTCGGAGCATGAAAAAGAATTGGAAGCCGACGAATTTGCAGGTTTTGTCATGTATCAGCTCGGAGCAACTTTGAAGGAGGCTCAGTCAGCTATTTCGACTTTGACCACAGAATACACCACCAGCACCCATCCGGCAAGGGGTCAAAGGCTGAAAGCTATTGCAAGAGGTTACAAAAGTGCGAAAGAACTTTATCCCGGAATAAAATCAGATCTCAGGAATGAAAAACAAGAGGAGACTATTGCAAATAAAACAGAGAACATTGTTATTGAAACCGAGGTAGTTGATGCTCCAAAACGAACCAAAGGTTGCATAGAGGGGACTTGTTTTGAGGGTTATGGAGAAGCCATTAACTCCAAAACCAATGAAAAATATGCCGGAGAATGGCACATGGGAAAAAGGTCCGGGAAAGGAAAAGAGTATTATAAAGATGGCAAAATCAAATTTGAGGGCAACTTTGTGAATGGGGTGTATTCAGGTCAGGGGAAATATTTTTTTAAAAATGGTGAAAAGTATTCAGGGAGTTTTGTGAACGGAATCATGCATGGACAAAAATCTACTTTTTCATATCGAAACGGAGACAGGGTAATCGTTGATTATATCAACGGAAAAAAAGAAGGAAAAGCCAAAATAATATATTACGGTGGGGTAGAAGGTACCGCCTTTTATAAAAATGATAAAGAAATCAGGTAGACAAATTGAAGGGGGGAGCGAAAGTAATAATCCTATTTTTTCAATCACAAGCTTTTCGCTTCTTCCCAAAAAACATCCATCTCAGCGAGCGTCATCTCTGATAATTTCTTTCCTGATGCAGAGGCCTTGGTTTCAAGATATTGAAATCTTTTTATAAACTTTTTATTGGTTCTTTCCAGAGCGGTTTCAGGATTTATGTCTATAAATCTGGCATAGTTTACCAGCGAAAACAATACATCTCCAAATTCTGCCTCGGCCTTTTCATTATCGATTGTTTCCTGTGTTTCGGCATTAAAATGCTCCTTAAATTCCTGCATTTCTTCCTCCACTTTTGCCCAGACCTGACTTTTTTCCTCCCAATCAAAACCTACGCCTCTTGCTTTTTCTTGTATTCGCATGGCTTTGACCAAGGCAGGAAGTGATTTTGGAACACCGCCAAGTACCGATTTATTGCCCTCTTTGAGCTTAAGCTGTTCCCAGTTTTTTTTCACATCTTCCTCATTATTTACCACGGTATCGCCATAGATGTGAGGATGCCGGTGAATCAGTTTTTCGCAGATTCCATTGAGCACACTTACAATGTCAAAATCATCGGTTTCAGAGCCTATTTTTGCATAAAAAACCAGATGGAGCATCAAATCGCCCACTTCTTTCTTTATTTCCTTCAGGTCATTTTCAATAATTGCATCAGACAACTCATAGGTTTCCTCAATGGTAAGATGTCGTAAAGTTTCAAATGTCTGTTTTCTATCCCAAGGACACTTTTCGCGGAGATCATCCATAATGTCAAGCAAGCGGTTAAATGCCAGCAAAGCATCTGTTCTTGAATCTGAAATGGGCAAAGGTAGTATTACTGACATATCATTGAGGTTTCCATCTGATGGCACAACCAACAGGCTTGGTTTGACTTACTATTATGGGTTTGTTATCTAAAAGACTATTTACGGCATCGTCAAGATATGTGGAAGAGATTCCGGCTGCATCCTGTGGATTGTCGTCTATGGCTCCCGAATATTTCAAAAAATATTTATTTCCTGTTTTTTGAATCACAAAAACCTGTGGAAGCCGGGTTACTCCGAAAGCCCTGGCCATCGCTTGTTTTTCATCTCTGAGTATAGGGAAAACCCAGCCTTTCTCCTTTGCCCGGGCCGAAATATTCTCCTGATTGTCTTCCTGATAAGCTTCAGGATCATTTGGATTGATTAATATCATTGGATAGGACTGTGAAGTAAAACGCCTTTCTGTAGCCACCAGTCTGTCTTCATAACTTTTCGAAAAAGGACAATAATTACTTGTAAAAACCAAAATAAAGCCCTTTGCTGATGGAAATGAACTCAGGGAATATAGTTTTCCATTGATATTTCTTAATGAAAAATCCTTTATCTCATCTCCTACTTTGTAGGTCTGTGCTTTTGAAGTTTTACCCAAAAAGAAAACAAAAAATATCAAAATGAAAATTTTTAATGCTATTCCTTTCGGACGGTTTAATACTTTTATCATAATATTTTTCTCGAAATACGCTCCAAACGGCAAAAAATTGCTGGTTTCAGAAAGGTATTTTTTTCAAAATTAATATAAATGGAAAGATTTGTTAGATTTGGAAACTTAATATTTGACAAATGAAAGCTTTGGTTTGCCACCAGTATGGAAAAATCAATGAAAATCTAAGCTTGGATGAGATTCCGGTACCAGTCATTTCTCCGGAACAAATTTTGATTAAAGTTTCTGCATGTGGAATTAATTTCCCTGATTTATTGATGATTGAAGACAAATATCAGGTAAAACCCGGCTTGCCATTTATTCCCGGTGGAGAAGTTTCGGGGGTTGTGGTGGAAGTTGGGTCTGAAGTAAAGAATTTTTTACCGGGTCAAAGGGTAGTTGCCTTATGTGGCTGGGGAGGATTTGCTGAATATCTTGTTGTAAACAGGGACAGAGTTTTTGAGATTCCAGACGAAATGAATTTTAAGGACGCCGCTGCAATCGCTTATAATTATTCTACAGCCTTTTATGCACTTAATCAAAGGGGCAATCTGAAAGGTGGGGAATCTATTCTGATATTAGGGGCAGCCGGTGGAGTCGGTTTGGCGGCAGTTAATCTGGCTAAAGTCATGGGTGCCAAAGTAATTGCTGCAGCCTCCAATTTTGAGAAGCTCGAAATTTGCAAAAAACAAGGTGCCGATTTTGTAATAAATTATTCTTCGGACAATCTTAGAGAAAAAATCAATGAATATACAGGAAACAAAGGCGTTGATTTGGTTTTTGATGTAGTTGGTGGTGAAATTGCTGAAAAGGCCTTTAGAAGTCTTGGTTGGCAAGGCCGATATTTGGTGGTGGGTTTTGCAAGCGGAATCATTCCGGTTATGCCATTCAATTTGCCACTACTGAAAGGAGCATCGCTGGTAGGTGTAATTTGGAGCAATTTTTCCAAAAAAGAGCCGGAAGAGAATAGGAAAAACTTCTCACAGATATTAGATTGGTTTCAAAAAGGGAAAATAAAACCGCAAATTTTCAAAGAATACTCGCTGCTAAATGCGATTTCAGGATTAGAAGATTTGCAAAACCGGAAAGTTATCGGGAAAGCGGTAGTAATAATAGATCAAGAATAATCACGTTAGCATTCCTATTTTTTTGTTAACAATAACCTCCAGACTATGTTTTCAATTTTGTGATCTTTGATATATCCACTTTCAAGAAGCAATTTTCCTTTATATTTCTCATTTTCGCTTCTGAATATCAAAGAATCTTGTGGAGCCTGCTCATATTTTTTTTGAGTGATTTTCGAAAGGTCAAAACTCAGAATTTCCTTATCATTTTCACTAATTTTTAAAGTGTTATCCTTATTTTTTGCCAAAAATTTAGAACCATTTACAGTTAATTCTGAATATAAATGGTAGGAATCGAGCATCAGGTCGGCATTTTCGAGGCTTATATAATCATTATTTTTAGCATCAACATAATATGAAGATACCGATACCTCATTTTGTGGCCATTTTGTCAAAGCATAAAAAGCATTTTTACGGCCAATCATTGATTTTTCAGTTGAAATCTTTTTAAAGTCCACATCTGAAAACCAATCTTTAAGCTTTTCAGGCTGATTTTGAGTAAGATAATCTACCGAAGCATAAACTTTGTCAATCTCTTTTTCTGAAAGTTTCTTAAAATCTACATTTGTAGGTTTCCCATCCTTTAAAAATTCGTGAGATTCCAAAACTTTCGTTAAACGGTTTTTTTGATTTAATCCCGCACTATGAGAGGCATTAAATGGAGCATAGACCGTAAATATTCCTATAATTATCAAGGAGAGTGGGATGTAAAGAATATTGTCTTTTTTGGAGAGAACAAAATAAAGACTTATCCCTAGCAACCAGAAAGTCAATGTTGCCACATAATAGCGGGGTACTGTTACACCATATTGAGAAATTCTGACATAAATCGAAACGGCCATCAATATCACCAATGGGAGTAAGGTGATGTAATAGTAACGGGTGAAATTCCTAACCCAATTGTTGGAATCTTTGAGTGGATAAATCAGTAAAAAAGCCAGAATTCCAAACACAGCACTTGCCAGCACCATTATGCTCACGTAGCCTTTGGGTAGCGACCACATTCCCAGAATTTTTCCGGCATAGGCCAGCAATATTAATAGGTACACTGCCACCAAAGGAAGCAATACGTATTGTGTAAAATATTTTAAAGCCAGCGGAAAACTACTTTCTTTGTCAATTTCTGTCAGAGCGGGGATCTTAGAAAGAAAAATAAGGGTGTTTACGGTTCCGATGCAAAATACCCAAATATATCCAATCCAGTGTTCCGAAAAATTCAATTCGAAAAGTTCTTTTACCCCTAAAAATGCCAATGTAAGACCAATGGCAAGCGTAACCGAATACAGCAAAGAAATAAAAATTCCAAGGAAAAGGTTTTTGTTGTATTGCCAGAATGCAGGTATGTTTTTTTCTAATAAATAAGGTGCAACTGCAGCCATCAGATGTGCCGTTATGAGCAGAACAAAATATTTGATTACAAATATTTGATTTTCAAAAAGAGCCTCATTTTTTGTGGAAAAATAGTAAAACCCTAAAATATAAACCAGGCATAAGCCAACCACAAGAAACCGGGGAAGGCGTTTTCTTTCTTCAAAAATTTCGGCACTGAAAGTTAAAGGGATAGCTAAAATCAAAGACAATGCGATTCTAAGCAGACCGTCTTCATTTGGACCGTCGCTTTGTTTGACCATCATTATGAATACCCCTGTGGCTGCAACCGCCACCAAAATAGTGACTGGAAATCGTGAAACCGATTTACGGAAAGAATTGACAAGATTTAAAACCGATTCCTGAGAAAATAATTTAGCCATTTGAGATTTTTTTTACAATTTAAGGCAAATTTCAAAATATAAAAATGAGGAAAATTAATCTTTGGATTATTCTTTTTTTGATAACTGGTATTTTTTCTTGTAAAAACGCAAAAATTTCAGCTCCGGAACCAGTTTATCCGATTCCAACCCAACAACAGTTAGACTGGCATAAGCTGGAAACTTACGCTTTCATTCATTTCACTACAAATACATTTACCGGGAAAGAATGGGGCTTTGGTGATGAAAGTCCGGAAATATTTAATCCTTCGGAACTAGATGCAGAACAATGGGTAAAAACCATAAAAGATGCCGGATTGAAAGCGGTTATTCTTACCTGCAAGCATCATGATGGCTTTGTTTTGTGGCCAAGTAAATATACCCCACATTCAGTAGCTGCCAGTCCTTACAAAAATGGGAAGGGGGATATCGTAAAAGAAGTTTCAGAAGCTTGTAAAAAATATGGATTGAAGTTTGGAATTTACCTCTCACCATGGGATCGGAACCGTGGTGACTATGGAACACCTTCCTACGTGGATTACTACAGAATGCAATTACAGGAATTGTTTGAAAATTACGGGCCTGTATTTGAGATGTGGTTTGATGGAGCCAATGGCGGGGATGGTTTTTATGGAGGTAAAAATGAAAAAAGAAAAATCGATGGGAAAACTTTTTATGATTGGCCAAAAACCATCGAATTAGTGAGAGGCCTTGAGCCCAACATTCTCTTTTTCAGTGATGCAGGTCCCGATATCCGCTGGGTTGGAAACGAAAGGGGTGTAGCCGGAAGCACAAATTGGAACAATATAAGCCGTGATACGCTTTACGCTGGTAAATCTGGAATTGAAAAACTACTGAACACTGGCAATGAGTCAGGGGCAAACTGGGTACCTGCCGAGGTAGATGTAAGTATAAGACCCGGTTGGTTTTACCATAAAGAGGAAGACGAAAAAGTAAAAACTCCTGAACAGCTTTTTGATATTTATCTTACTTCTGTGGGGCGGGGTTCTAACCTGTTGCTCAATATTCCACCCGATCGTCGGGGACTCATTCATGAAAACGACGTTAATGCTCTTTTAGGATGGAGAAAACTGCTTAATGAAAGATTTTCAAAAAATCTGGCTCAAAATGCTGTAGTAAATACAAGTTCGAATTTTAGCAAAAAACTTCTTCCAAGTCATTTGACAGATGGAAATACCGATAGCTATTGGGCTGCCAAAAAAGGAAGTCAAAGTGTCGATATCACGATAAAATTATCCGGAAAGTATTTGGTTTCGTATGTTGAGATCCAGGAGAATATAGCCTTGGGTCAAAGAGTAAAGACATTTGATGTGGAGTTATCCGAAAATAATCAGTGGGTAAAAAAAGCAGAAGGGACAACCATAGGTTATAAACGAATTTTGAAAATTACACCTACAGAAACTGATAAAATCAGAATTACGATAAAAGATTCAAAGGCTGAGCCGGTTTTGAATGAGATCAAAGTTTGGTAATTTTATTTTACGGAAACATATATTCTCATTTCTACTCGTCGGTTAAGTTCCTGATTGCCTGATGAAATTGGCCTTTCCGAACCGAGTCCATAAGCCCTGATTCGTGTGGATTTGATGCCTTTTTTTACCAGGTAATCTTTACACATTTCGGCCCTTTTCTTTGATAACTCCATGTTTTGTGCTTTTGAGCCTTCAGATGAGGTGTGCCCGGTGAGCTCGATTCTGGCCCTGGGATTTTCAAGCAAAAAATCATAAACGATGTCAAGTTCATTCATTCCTGCCGGGCTGAGAACAAACTTGGTTTGCTTAAATTTTATATTTTCCAACACTATGCTTTTGCCCTCTTCAATCACTTGGCCGTCATATTCCACTTCTTCAGGCAGGAAAACAGGGTTTTCAGGTTTCAGATTTTTGATGGTTTCATTTCTTTTTATGGGTATCGAAACCACCCCCGATACGGAATTTATGAAGAAATTGATGGTGTTTTCTGACAAATAACGATTATTTTGATAAAACGAGAATTTCTCTGTAAAAAAAACCTGAGGTGAAACGTCAAGAACCACCCCAAGTTTTAAATGATTATCCAATAGCTCCACTTTTTTGTAAAAACCCAGAGAAAACTTGGCTTTAATTTCATTTGACCAAACCAGTTCTTGTTTGAGTCCGGTTCCCGAAACAAAATCTGTATCATCAGAATCCCCGATAAGGCTTTTTTTCTCGGCGTAATTATAAATATTTGGGATAAAATGTGTTTTGAAGAAAAATTCGGTTTGGGGTGTTTCATACCAAAATCCAAGACCTGTGCTGAAATATTTATAGTCAAAATAATAGCCCACTATTTCATAATTTTTGACATTGTACGGCATCGAAGTTTTGTAATACAGCAAATGAGAATTTCTTGCCAAATCAAAACTGATATTGAATTTTTCACTGATTGGGTATTTGAAGTCTAGGCCATAAGTGTTGGTTGATCTTATTAAGCCATCTTTGAGTTTTCCTGTAACTATTCCAGGCTGCCATTCATTGGTCAATCGCTCACTCCCAACCACCTGATTTCTGCCGGGGATCGAAATTCCGTAACCCAGATAAGGATTCACAGTAATATTTTTAATAGAAAATTGAGAAAAGGCCTGGTTTGTGATGAATAAAATAATGATTGATAAATTTTTCATATTGGGGATTAAACTTTCTGAACAAATAAGTATCCAATAAAAATAATATCGGTTTTTTAAATTAGCTATGAATTAAGACTGATTTTATTTGAAATAGTCAAAGTTTTTCAGAAAATATATAGCCACATTTCCATTCAATTTTTTTAGAATGAAAGAAAGAAAATTATGAAATCGTTTATTTACCTGGCCATAGTTTTGTCTGCCAATACTTGTTTTAACCGTAAAGATGAACCGATTGAGAAGAAATTTAGGTTTGAAAAACAAATTATGGTTGGCAATCTAACCCGCACTTATACGGTTGTTTTACCTGAAAATTTCTATGAGGAAAAGGATTTTCCGGTTGTTTTTGGCCTGCATGGAGGTGGCGGAAGCGGCTCGCAATTTGAAAACCATTACAATTTTTCACCACTTGCTTTGAAAAGAGGGTATGTTGTGGTTTACCCTGACGGCGTTCAATCCGATGGCATTCTCAGGGTCAGAACCTGGAATGGTGGTACTTGCTGTGACTATGCTATGGAAAAGCAAATTGATGATGTGGGATTTTTCAGTGCACTTATCGACCAGGTGGTCAAAGATTACAAAGTAAACCCCCGAAAAGTATATTTCACAGGGATGTCAAATGGGGCAATTATGAGTTACCGACTCGCATGTGAATTATCAGGCAAAATTACCGCCATTGCGGCAGTGAGTGGCCCCTTGAGTGTAATTGGGGATTGTAAGGCCACCAGACCCGTTCCTGTAATGCATTTACATTCGGTAAAAGACGAAAATGTACCACATCTTGGGGGCATTGGCATCAATGGAATCACTTTTGCACCGGTTATGAGTGGACTGAACACCTTTGCCAATCTGAACGGCTGTAATAAAACCCCGAATATTTTGGTTGATGATCAAAAATATAAGCTTACGGTCTGGAACAATTGCCGAAACTCCTCTGAAATAGTATATTATCTAACCCGTGACGGCGGGCACTCCTGGCCTGGGGCTGAGTGGGTCCGACAAGCAGCCGATGAGCCTTCTCATGTAATTGATGCAAATAGCCTGATTCTTGATTTTTTTGAGAAATTTTAAATTTTCATATTTTTTCAAAACTCAAATTCGTTTTATAAAAAAATTGAATTTAAATGCTTAGAAAGGGTTTGTTTTTAATATTATTTCTGGCATTTATTGCCTGCGAAAAAACGGCCACTACACCGGAAAAAACCCTGTTGGGAGAATGGGTTTATGCAGGGACATTTGATAGCCGGCAATCCTACAAATGTTATGTATGTGAAGGATTTGAACCTTCAGCTTCAATTTATTCAATAAATTTTCTGACAGAAAGTAATTATTCCGGAAGAGTTAATCTGTTATTAATAAAAGGTGAATACGTGCTTTCTGACATCAAAAACACTGAAAAGGGTTTTACGGCAGGTTTTGAAAATATTAATATGGAAATTTTGAATAAACCTTACGAAACTGAAGCCGACAGTAAAGTCAAAACATTTTTAGAAACCGCCAATAAGGTCGAAATAAAAACTAAATCCACTGATCAAAGCGGGGATATTCTAATTCTGAGCTCCGACGATTTTGAATTTTTGGTTTTTGCCAGAAAATAGATATTTACTCCGCCCACATTCCTTTTTTATTTTTTTTAGCCTCTATTTCGAGTTTGGCATAAAAGCTTGATTTCGAATATTTTTTAAAATGAATCGCAAGGCCATTTTTAACCAGCTCCTGATTCAGGATTTTTCCATCAGGCAGTACCACCTCACCAATTAGCCTTCCATATCGGTCATATTCAAAGTTATGAATCACCTTGACAGTTTTCTTAAAGCATGCTTTGGAGGTAAAATCTTTGGCTTTTTGATAATACGGAAATCCTCTTTCGGGACAATCAACATGTGCCAACCTGATTCTAAGGTTTTTCCCAAGTCTGGTTTTGGTTTTAGGATTGGTACCCACCATTCTCAATTCAATCGTATCACCATCCATTATTCCCACAACTGTTGACTCCAGGTTGGTTTGCAAAAACATTAAAATATTGAAAATGAGCAGGTATAGCATATTTTGTTAATGGTTTAATGCAAATTTAAAGAAATCAACTCAATGTTAAGAAAAAATTATTTTTTCAAAAATCATTAAAATATTTTGCAAAAATGAACACCGTTCATTTTATTTGTGGTGTTTATAAAATGGTACCATTAAATAAAAATGAGCGTAGCAGACAGAAAGGAAAGGGAAAAAGAAGAAATGAAAGCCAGGATACTGGATGCAGCCAAAAAGCTGTTTCTTGAAAATGGCTTTGAGAAAACCAGTATCAGGAATATTGCAGAAGAAATCGAATATAGCCCCGGCACCATATATCTATATTTTAAGGATAAAAATGACTTGTTGTTTGCCCTTCATCAACAGGCATTTGGAGGCTTGATGGAATCATTCATGAATGTAGCCACTGTTGAAGATCCTTTTGAAAGACTCATAGCCCTTGGGCATCAATATTTAAAGTTTGCATTCGAAAATCCGGAAATGTATGAACTGATGTTTTTGCTCATTGCTCCTATGGAAGCCCTTGAATGCTGCAATGAAGTATGGGAAGACGGTCGAAGATCCTACGATCTACTCAAAATAATAGTAACCGAATGTCAACAGGCCGGTTATTTTGCAGGAAAAGACATCGATGATCTTTCACTTATCATTTGGAGTGCAGTACATGGGTTAGCTTCAATTCATTTACGTCGCCGTACAATGATTTTCTCTGAAGAAGAACGGCTACCAAGACTTTACAGAGCTTTTGATTTATTAACTCCCATGCTAAAAAATCTATGAAAACATACCAGATTATCCTCCTGACTGATTCTTTTATAATATTGATGGTTTCGTTGATACATTTTTATTGGGGAATGGGAGGCCAATGGGGTGTCAAAGCAGTGATACCCACCAAACGAAACACCACAAGAGCGTTTGACCCGCCTCAATCACTTACATTTTTGGTGGCTCTGGCTTTTTTAATAATGTCTCTTATACTATTTGTTTTTGCCAATAATTGGGCAGATGGGTTTTTGCAAAAAATTCTAAAATACCTTTCCTATGCTATTGGATTGGTGTTTTTTGCCAGAAGCATAGGCGATTTCAAATTTTTCGGTTTTTTCCGGAAATATAATAATACCCTGTTTTCTTACTGGGATTCGTGGTTATTTACTCCCCTAACCTTAATAGTGGGTCTGAGTATTATGTTGGGCATTTGGTTTAGATAAAAAATCTTTTTTTCACAAAAGAATTTAGAACATGAAAAATATACTGATTATTAACGGTCATCCCAATCCAGCAAGCTATTGTATGGCTCTAGGTGAAAGTTATAAAAATGGGGCATTGATTGGCGGTGCCAATGTAGAAGAAGTGATTTTGAACAAAATGCAATTTGATCCAATTTTGAGATATGGTTATTCAAAAAGAATGGATCTTGAACCCGACCTGATGGATGCATGGGAAAAAATAAAAAAGGCGGATCACCTGGTCATAATTTTTCCGATGTGGTGGGGCAACATGCCGGCATTGCTCAAAGGTTTTTTTGACCGTTTGTTTTTACCGGGAATGGCTTTCAGTTACCGTGAAAATTCGGTTTGGTGGGATAAACTGCTCAAAGGGCGTTCAGGAAGGCTCATTATTACGATGGATCAGCCTCCATTTTACCATTATCTGGTCAACTGGGCTCCGGTAATCCGGTCATTAAAAAAGATGGTTTTGGAATTTTGTGGTGTTTCACCGGTGAGTACGACTTCAATAGGCCCAATTAGAAATTCTACAGAAGAGTATCGTAAAAAATATCTTGAAAAGGTTTTTGAATTAGGCAAAAAAATGAAATAAATGAAAACGATTTTAAAACTCGAAGAACTCGCCGAATTTATTCTGGGATTATTCTTTTTTAGTGTTTTACACTACAATTGGTGGTGGTTTCCGGTGCTATTATTTGTGCCAGACTTGTCAATGATCGGGTATTTGGTTAACCCCAAATTAGGTGCTGTAGTATATAATTTTTTCCATCACAAGGCTTTGGCAATTTTGAGCATCATTTTTGGTTATGTATTGATAAACAATCCACTCAGTCTTGCCGGTGCGATTCTGCTTTCTCATTCTGCCATGGACAGGGTTTTCGGATTTGGATTAAAATACCCAGATAGTTTTAAAAATACACATTTAGGAAAATTAAAATAAAAACATTTTATGCTAAAAGATTTTATTGGAAAAGAAGCCAAAGACAGCAGCCCATCGCCATTTGGCAGGTGGTTAAACGGGAAACTCATATCAGCTGAGCAGGGAAAACTGGTGGCTGAGTTTGTGGTTCGTGATGAAATGACCAATCCTGCCGGAATAATGCATGGAGGTGCTATAGCTGCCATCATCGACGAGATCATCGGGATGACCACTTTTTCTTTAGGCAAAAAAGGCTTTTATGTGGCGGTTAATCTCAATGTGGATTTTTTAAGACCGGGAAAAAAGGGAGAAACGATCAGAGCGGAGACCGAAATCGTAAGAGACGGGAAATCAATGGCTCATGCCGAATGCCGGATATTTAACCAGGAAGGTAAACTTATGGCCAAAGCGGCATCAAATCTGGCCATAGTAAATTTCTGATAGTTTATGAAAAAGCTTATTCTTCCAATTTTATTTATTTCGTTTTTTGGAAAAGCCGGGGCTCAGTCGGCCATTTTGGATAACTACATCAAGGCAGGAATCGAAAGCAATTCATCTTTAAGGCAGCAAGATCTGGAATTACAAAAGGCACTAAAATCAATTGATCTGGCTAAAAGTAATCTTTTTCCCAAAATTGCTTTCAATCCAAATTATACCCTTGCTGCTGGTGGTCGCAGACTGGAATTTCCTATCGGTGATCTATTAAATCCGGTGTATTCTACATTGAATGCCCTTACTAAAACCAATAATTTTCCGCAGGTAGAAAACGTAAGCGAGCTGTTGGCACCGCATAATTTTCATGACACCCGTATCACTTTCCAAATGCCGGTTTTCAATGCTGATATTCGCAACAATATAGCCTTGCAAAAACAGATTTTGACCACCGAGCAGTCAAAAAAGAAATTTCTGATGTTTGAATTAAAATCAAACATCGAAGCCGCTTATTATCAGTATTTACAAGCCACCGAGGCTTTGGAGATATTCGAAAATTCTATTGTTGTCAGGAAAGAATTTGTGGATTTAAACGAAAAATTGGTTAAAAATCAGGTTGCACTGAAAGATGCCGTTCTTTCGGCCCAATACGAACTTTCCAAACTGGAACAGCAATATCTTGAAGCACAGAAAAACAGGGAATTGGCAAGATCATATTTTAATTTTTTACTTAATAAAGATTTGAATGCCGAAATATTAATCGATTCTACCATTATTAAGTCTCTACCGGCAGTCGGCATAATCGAATTTTATCAAAACTGGGCTCAAGGAAATAGACCCGAGTTTGACCAGATAAATTCTGGCAAACTGGTGAATCTGGCAGTTTTGCATCTTCAGCAAAAAAACGAAAAGCTTCCGCAGGTGTTTTTAGGCGGAAACACAGGTTTTCAGGGGTATGGATATAAATTTAACAATCAGGCCTACCTCATTGCCCAAATTGGCCTTAATTGGGATCTTTTTCATGGTTATGAAAAGAAACATAAAATTGCCCAGACCAAAATCGAAGGAAATATTTTGGATGAAAAACAAAAACAGGTCAGGCAAATGATTGAATTGCAGGTAAAGCAAAAATATCTGGAAACAGAAACTGCCCAGAGTAATCTGAAACCTGTAGAGGAGGCGATTCAAAAAACTGAAAAAATACTGGAACTCACCGAAAGCAGATATAAAAACGGGAATGCTTTGGTAATTGAAGTTAACACGGCACAAAACGAAGTTTTGATTGCCAGACTAACCGCTTCCATCGCCCGATACGCTCTTTGGACGAAATATGCAGACTTGAAAAAAGCCAGCGGCATTTAAATATTTACGAAAAATTTATTTTCATGAAAAAACTAAAAATCTTAATTCTGTTACCTGTTTTTTTTGTTGCATGTAAATCAGAAAATAAAGCAGAAAACTCCAACACGGAGCAATTGAATACCGTAAGAGTCGCTACACTCGAAACCAGAAGTATTTCTGACGACATCGTCGCCTCCGGCATTCTGAGCTCGAAGTCTGAACTTAAACTGGCCTTCAAAACAGGCGGGATGATTAAGCGAATGTATGTTAATGAAGGACAGCAAGTGTCAGCCGGTCAACTTTTGGCCGAGTTAGAAATGGTGGAAATTGACGCTCAGGTCAATCAGGCCAAAATAGGTTTGCAAAAAGCCCAGCGTGATTATGACAGGGTGAAAAATCTGCTCAACGATCAGGCGGCTACCCAAACACAGTTTCAGGATGTAACCAGTGCTCTCGAAGCTGCCCAACAACAGGTGACGGCCGCACAATTTAATCAGAAACTATCCAAAATATTCGCCCCGGCTGCAGGAAGGATTTTGAGAAAAATCTCGGATCAGGGAGAATTAATCACCCCTTTTGCTCCAGCCTTGATTTTAGGTACCGGTTCTTCGGCATATATTGTAGAATTGGGATTGACCGATAAAGACATTGTGAAAATCAAAACCGGAAATAAAGCCACAGTCGAACTGGATGCCTATCCCGGAGAAAAATTTTACGCCACTGTAAGCCAGATAGCTCAAACTGTAAATCCCGCTTCTGGTACATTTGAAGTTCAGCTTACGCTATCATCCACTAATAAAAAACTTATTTCGGGTTTTGTGGCAAAAGGGATAATTCATGCTGGAATTGGCACCAGTGGCTTGGTTTTACCAGTATCGGCAGTAGTTGAATCTGACGGTCCAAAGGCTGTAGTATATCTCTATGATGCCCAAACTCAAACCGTCAGTCGAAAAGAAGTGATTATCGGGAAAATAGGAAATGATTTTATTGAATTAAAATCGGGCATTTCACCAAATGACCAGGTTGTAGTTCAGGGAGGCGGTTTTCTGAGCGATGGCGAAAAAGTAAAAATGGTGAAATAGTTGGGTCTGAAATTCAATGCAATAATAAAACCTGTTGAAAAATGAAATTAACCGAATTTTCAGTAAAAAACCACCAGTTTACCATAGTTGTTTTTCTGATGATCATGGCATTAGGTATCAACTCACTTTTGACTATGCCCAAGTCAGAAGATCCGGTGCTGAAGGCAACTTTTAACTCTATCGTAGTAGTGTATCCGGGTACAAGTCCCGAGGACATGGAAAACCTGATAGTAAATCCAATAGAAGAAAAAATGAGTGCCATTGCAGATATCAAAAAAATGATATCCTATTCCAACGATGGAGTGGCCTCAGTAATCATTGAATTTGAGCATAATGTTGATGAAGATGAGAAAAACAACGAAGTTTTAAGAGAGCTCAATGGTTTGAGAAATAAGCTTCCTCAGGATATTTTTTCAATTGATGTATTCAAATATACACCTGAAACTGTAAATATAGTACAGGCAGCATTTTTATCTGAAACAGCCTCATATTCAGAATTAAAAGAGCATGCCGAAGATCTGAAAAAGAAGCTTTTGAAAATCAAAGACCTAAAAGAAGTACAGATTCATGCCGCACCAAACCGACTTCTGAGAATAGCATTGAACACCGACAAGCTGGCTCAATTCCGAATTCCTATTTCCAGAATTATGCAGATTTTGCAATCTGAAAATTTAAATATTCCCGCGGGTTCCATCGAAATTGGGGACAGGAAAATTAACGTAAAAACCTCAGGATCTTATGATTCAGTAACCGAAATCGAAAACACTGTAATTAATACTTCGGGAACGCAAACGCTACATCTTAAAGATATAGCAGATGTTTATTTTGATTATGAAGATGACAGCTATTTGGCCAGATTAAATGGTAAAAGGGGTATATTTATTACGGCTTCTCAGAAAAAAAACACCAATATATTTGAAGTAAACAATCAGTTAAACCCAATTATTGATGATTTTGTAAAAAAACTACCTGCTCATATCGTATTTGAAAAGAGTTTTGATCAGGCCAAAAGCGTTTCGAAACGCCTCATGGGCTTGGCCAGAGATTTTGGAATCGCAATTTTGCTTGTATTAATTACGCTGATTCCACTTGGTTTCAGGGCAGCTTTTATTGTGATGATTTCAATTCCTCTCTCCCTGGCTATTGGCTTGGCTGGTTTAGATTTTTTGGGATTCGGAATCAATCAACTATCAGTTGTTGGGCTAGTTATATCTCTTGGTTTATTGGTTGATGACTCCATTGTAGTGGTGGAAAATATCGCCAGGTATTTACGGATGGGCCATAGCCGGAAAGAAGCCGCAATACAAGCAACCAAGCAAATCAGTCTGGCGGTTTTGGGCTGTACGGCCACCTTAATATTTGCCTTTTTGCCTTTGACCCAGCTTCCTGAGTCTCCGGGAGACTTTATACGAAGTCTCCCTATGGCGGTTATTACCACTGTTTTAGCTTCTTTGTTCGTTTCAATGACCATCGTACCATTTATGGCTTCACTCATTATGCCCAAAGAAGAGCATGAGGAGGGCAATATGTTTTTGCAATATCTTAATAAAGCCATTGACGGTAGCTACAAGATAGTATTGAGTTGGTCTTTGTCTAATCCATACAAAACTTTGATAATTGCCTTTGCATTGTTTTTGGGAAGTCTTGCTTTAATACCTGTAATAGGTGTAAGTGTTTTTCCAAAATCAGAGAAACCCATGTTTTTGATAAATATCGAAACTCCGCTGGGTACTTCACTTAATACTACCGACAAAGCAGTAAGATTTGTAGAAAATGCTTTGAAACAAGATAGTTTGGTCAAAAACTATTCATCTAATATTGGAAAAGACAACCCCAGAATTTACTATAATATTTTGCCCAAAGGGGGTGCTCAAAGTAATATTGCCCAAATTTTTGTGCAACTTCATGATGGTACCGAAGTGCCCGATCGCACGGAACTAATTGACCGTTTGCGGTTGAAATTTGAAAACTACCCCGGAGCAAAAATCCGGGCCATAGAGTTTGAGCAGGGTGCTCCGGTTGAGGCTCCTCTGGCGGTCAGGATTTTTGGGGAAAATCTTGACTCACTTAAGAATATTTCTGCAAAAGTTGAGAATCTTTACAAATCAACCCAAGGCACCATGTATGTCAATAACCCAATTGCATCTTCGAAAACTGATTTTAGGGTGAAAATCAACAAAGACAAAGCCGGGATGTATGGTATTGCCACTGCAGAAATCGACCGACTTGTTAGATTGGCTATTTCAGGCCTTTCAGTTGGTACATATCAGGACAAAAACGGAGACGATTATGAAATAAATATTACGTTACCACGGGGGAAAAAAGTAGGAATGGATGTTTTTGAAAAGATTTTTATTCCTACGGCTTTGGGCTCCCAAATTCCACTGTCACAACTGGCCACAGTTGAGTTTGAGGCATCACCTAACCGCATTCAGCATTATGACCAGGAAAGGTACACCAGCGTAACGGCATTTATAGCCAATGGTTTTCTCACACCTGATGTACAGGATAGATTTAAAGAAAAACTGAGTAAATATAAATTGCCGGAAGGCTATCATATAGAATTTGCAGGTGAGGAAGAACAGAAAAAAGAAACCTTCGGCGGATTAGGAACAATAATTCTTATTACCATTTTTGGTATTTTGGCAATTTTGATATTGGAATTCAAAACATTCAAAAGCTCATTTATTGTGCTTTCAGTTATTCCATTGGGAGTAATTGGTGGGGTAAGTATTTTGTTTCTTTCGGGCAATTCCCTTTCATTCACAGCTATTGTAGGATTGATCGCCTTGGCTGGAATCGAGGTCAAAAACTCAATTTTGCTGGTTGATTATACCAATTATTTGAGGAAAGAAGAAGGTCTCACTGTAAATCAAGCCATAGAAAAAGCCGGAAAAACGAGGTTTATTCCAATTGTATTGACTACGATGACCGCCATCGGAGGACTTATACCTTTGGTATTGGAGCATTCGCCCTTGTATTCACCTCTTGCATTGGTTATTATAGGAGGATTGCTCTCATCATTGATTTTAACCAGAATTGTAACTCCGGTGATGTATAAACTTTTACCTCCTGGTGTGGATTGATTTTAAAACCTGTATTGTACCCGACAAGATAAAGTATTGTCTTTAATATCAGATTTTGAACTTTCTTTAGATGTAAATTCATTTTTGGGCATATCATAATAAAATACCACTTTTAGGTTTTCATTTACATATCTGATATATCCTAATCCAAGCGTGTTGTACTTTATTTCGGCATCGTTAAACTCAGTGGTTATCTCTTTTCCTGATAGTTTGGTGTTAGGGTCATACCAGTCATATTTTAAGATTATCTGGTTTTTTGTAGAGACAATATTTTGAAGGAAATAAAAATAAGCACCATTGAAATTTCTGACATAAAACGGAGTTGCTACTCCATTTAAAACGGGTAATGATGTAGGTGTCTCTGTGGAGGAAACCAAGCCTGGTTGCAGTCCCTTCATATATTCGGCACGTAGCTCGGTAAACATTTTATTTTTGTTCGGAATTTTTAGCTGAATATCGGCACCTTTGTATATTCTGGGTGCAATAGCATCAGAAGTGTTCAGAGTAAATTTTCCATTTTCATTAATTCTGTATTCCTGACCGGATGGATTAGCGATTTTTCCAAACAACCCTGATACGCTTGCGGAAAGTATCATTTTATGGATTTTTACATTCCTCAATACCAATCGACTTATCAAATCTTTATGGCTATCAAAATCGGCAGATGCAGCAAGTCCTTGTCCATTAAAAAGTCCAATGTCGTATTTAATATGATTCCTCCAGTCTTTTTGGCCTTTCGGTTCAAAAGAAATCATGGCACCCAGGTCTCTTTCGGTTTTCATCAATAGTTGTGACATTCGGCCCCTTTCCAACGATTCCCGGTCTGATGAACTTAAGTTTACTTCAAATCCCATTGGGCGGGCAAACATTCCTGTTACTATCGAGAAATAATTGAGTTTGTTTTCATAAATTCTTCCCCAGAAATCTCGTATAAAAAATCCCCTTTCTGTACCATCAAACTGAAAAACAAAGTTGAGTTTTGGCATATTTTCGGCGGAAAATCTGGCATAATCTATACGAAATCGACCACGACGAAGCATAAATCTGTTATCGACTTGAGTACCAAAATCTCCTCCGTTAAAACTTTTGATTCCCTTTTCCTGGGCAATTTGAAATTGAGGCTGTATATAACCTGAAAAGCCAACATATTCGAGCTTTTTATAAGTGTTTAGGATTTTTTTTAGATGGGTGGTGTCTACACTAAGAAGTGAACCGCTTTCCTGACCAAAAGTAAATATGGATACACAAAGCATGGTAGCCATGCTTAAAATTATTTTTCTAAATTTCATATTGGTAAATGTTTTTCAGGTCTTATAACCTGATTTTTTTAAATTTTTTCGGGTGAATTCAAAGCTCTCCGAAAAAATTTCCGCAAGTTGGGATTTTTGTTTTATGTGTGATAAATTCTAATGTTATGAAATTGTTAAGTTTCTGATTCTTTGCTCATAAAAAGGTCCTCGGACTCGTTTGGCGAAACCTTCAATACTCCGGCCAATACCAAAAGTATCAGTGTTCGGCTGGCATTTTTCTTTGAGATATTTGCAATTTCGGAAAAACCTGAAACTGTGATTTCTTTATTTTTCTCTAAAAAACTCATCAATACCCTTTCTTTTTCTCCGTATTCAAATCTAAAACTCCGGTCTTTTGACTGCCCTTTCAGAATTTCTCTTACCTCTTTAGAAGCCTGGATGGACTTATCTTCATTTCTGACAAAAATCTTCTTTTCTTCTGTATCAGTTTGATAAAAGAGTGGCTTTTCGGTACTTTCTTTTATATCAAAAACTACAATTTCCCGCTCATTATCCAGCTTGATTCGCTCAATGTCATATTCAGGGCTGGGAGAGATATGTTTCCTAATACTTTTTTCAATGAGATACTCGTCTTCATCAGGATATTTGAGACCTTTGAGCATCAAATCATCAGAGATTCCCAAAAGCAATTTTCCACCACCCGAATTTGCAAAGGCAGCAATTTCTTTTGCTATTTTTTCGGGGTGGTTGGTTTTTAATTTGAATTCCAAATTGTAACCTTCACCTTTTTTTACGAGTGATTTCAGGTCTTTAAGTTCCATATTCTAAAAATAAGGAAGTATGTTGAAAAGTTTCATTATCATCTATAATTTGCGGATTTCGGTCAAACTTTTTTGGTAAAAAAAAACACCCCAAAAACTGGAGTGTTTTCAATGAATAAAATTTTTCCCGGCGATATATTAATATTCGTCTTCGTTGAAAAAGAAATCTTCTTTTGTTGGATAATCCGGCCAGATCTCCTCGATATTTTCATAAGGTTGGCCATCGTCCTCCAGTTCAGACAAGTTTTCGATTACCTCGTTTGGAGCTCCTGACCTTATTGAAAAATCGATCAATTCGTCTTTAGTTGCTGGCCAGGGTGCATCCTCCAAATAAGATACAAGTTCTAGTGTCCAATACATAGTTTCACCCGTTTTAGTTAAACATCCTTTTTTAAATTGGCTGCAAAAGTAAAAAAACTTTGTGAGTTTAACGATTTTAGTAAAAAAAAATGTGATATTTTGTGGAAAATTTTTCAAAATCGGGTTAAATACTTGATTTTTAGTCCATTAATCATTCTGTTTTTTACAAAATAATGTCAAAGAAACTCCTCGAAATATGTTGTTATTCGGTTCAATCCGGCAAAAATGCTTTTTATGGGGGTGCTGATAGAATCGAGCTTTGTGGAGGCAGACCCGAAGGAGGCACCACACCTTCTTATGGTATGGCCAGGGCACTGATTGAGGAAGTTGATATCCCGGTTTTTTTAATGATCCGGCCCCGGGGAGGTGATTTTTGTTATTCAGAGTCTGAAATAAAAACTATGCTTCTCGATATTGAGCAATTCAGAAATCTAAACCCTGGTGGATTTGTTTTTGGTGGCCTTACACCTGCGGGCGATATCGATATAAATACCATAAAAATGCTTAAGGATGCAGCCGGGAGTTTTCCTGTCACTTTTCACAGGGCATATGACATGTGCAAAAATCCGGAAATAGCTCTGGAACAACTGATTGATTTGGGGATAAATAATCTTCTAACTTCCGGACAAAGAGATAAAGCTTTTGACGGAATAGAAAATTTGAAAAAGTATAAAGAAATTGTAGGAAATCGGCTTCAGATTATGGCAGGAAGTGGGGTTAATCCCGATAATATCCCTGAAATTAATAAATCGGGGGTAGATGCTTTTCATTTTTCGGCAAGCAAAATTTTTGAAGGCAAAATGGTTTACAGAAATCCTAATGTAAAAATGGGAGACCAAAATGCCAATGAGTATTTGTTGCAGGAAGCCGACCTGGGACTAATAAAAGCCGCCAAAAGTGTTATTGAAAAACTAGATAAAATGTAACAGTGTGGGTTCTGATTTTATCAACCAACCTTAAATAACTATCCGCGGGAACGCCAGGTTCTTTCATGTTTTTTAATCCATGAGAAAAATGTACTTCAGGCGTTACTTTGAAATATTCCCTGAAGATTTCCAGACCCATTCCATAATCCAAAGTTAGGTCTGAGGATTTGGTATAAAGTGCACTGTTGGTAAATGCTTTACCTCTTTTATTGATGATATTGGTTTCAAAACCATATTTTAAACCTCCAAAAAAGAACATCCGGCTGTTGTTTCGCCTTTCTGATTTGTATTTCAACAACATTGGAATCTCAAACCAGGCCTTATCCTGCTGAGTTGATGAAATCGAATCTGACTCCAGAATTTTTCTATTAAATATTGAAATTGACAAGGGAGAAAACCTGAAATCGAAATAATCATTGAGGTGAACATTAATGACTCCTCCAGCTTTGATGCCGGTTGTACTGGGCGAAGTAATAGATTTTACCTTGCCACTGTTGGACGCCGATAACATAGTGCTGTTAAACTTGAAAAGGTAATGCGTAGTGGCAACACCCAAAAAATACCCGAAATGCACTTTTTTTGCATCATAATCAGGCTGAAACTGGACATCGTTTTGTGAATATCCAATTACAGTGATAAAAAACAAAAGTGTCGATATCAGGGTTTTTTTCCTATGTAAACTGAGCATATGCCAAAGGTTAGGGGTGTAGCCGAAGTTTCGGTGTAGCCCGCTTTCTCAAATATTTCCAGAAATTTATTGCCATCAGGGAATGCTTTTACTGACTCAGGCAAATAGGTATAAGCCGAGCTGTCATTTGAAAAAAGCCTCCCGATTACAGGCAAAATTTTAGTAGAGTAAAACCAATATAAATGTTTAAATGGAAATCCTTTTGGGTTCGAAAACTCTATAACCAAACAAGTACCGCCTGATTTGGTAACCCGGCACATATCTGTGAGACCTTTGAGCAGGTTTTCGAAATTCCTTACGCCAAATGAAACGATAACCGTGTCAAAAGTATTGTCATCAAAGCCCAGTTTTTCACTGTCGCCCAGCTGCATGTCGATTTTATCTGCGAGTCCTAGCTTTTGCATTTTCTCCCTGCCTACTTTCAACATACCTTCAGAAATATCAACCCCGATTATTTTCTTAGGTTTAAGCGTTTTCCAGGCTTCAACTGCAAGGTCACCGGTACCCGTAGCGATATCAAGAACCAAATCGTTTTTACGGTCTTTAATCTTATTCAGAGCTTTTTTTCTCCAGTAAAAATCCACACCACCGCTGAGCAGGTGATTCAGGAAATCGTATTTGTGCGAAACGTTGTCAAACATTTCGGCTATCTGCTCTTTTTTACTGCTGTCGCTTTCTTTGTAGGGAACTACACTCATATTCCTTCTTTTAGTAATCCGTCGTTAATTTTTTTTGCTATGGCCATACCTTCATATATAAACCCACTGTAAACCTGCACCAAACTGGCTCCGGCTTCCAGTTTTTCTTTTGCGTCTTTGGCATTATAAATTCCACCAACACCTATTATCACAAACTTTCCTTCTCCTTTTTTGTTCAGATACCTAATCACTTCAGTTGACCTTTGTGTTAATGGTTTTCCAGAAAGTCCCCCGGCTCCAATATTGTCCACTACAGATTTATCAGTGTTTAATCCTTCTCTCGATAAGGTGGTATTTGTTGCTATTACTCCGTCAATACCTGATTCAAGTACAATATCCACTATATCATCAAGTTGGGAGTCAGTAAGATCAGGAGCAATTTTGAGCAAAATAGGTTTCCGGGCTACCTGATTTTCAGCCTGCAAAGCTACTAAAATTTTCTTAAGTGGTTCTTTTTCCTGTAGTTCCCTCAGGCCAGGTGTATTGGGCGATGAAACATTGACTACAAAATAATCAACCCAGTCTTTAAGGCCATTAAAGGTCAGCAGATAATCATTGAGAGCATCGGCGTTGTCAGTTATTTTGTTTTTGCCGATATTCCCGCCAACAATTATGTCAGAGTTTCTTTTTTTTAGATTTTTTACTGCCTCTTCAATTCCCAAATTATTAAACCCCATTCGGTTTATCAGTGCCAGGTCTTTTTTAAGTCTGAAAAGCCTTGGTTTTGGATTACCATCCTGAGGTTTTGGAGTGATAGTACCTATTTCTATAAATCCAAAGCCCAGACAATCCAACTCATCAATCCATTGGGCATTTTTGTCAAATCCTGCAGCTAGTCCTATCGGGTTTTTGAATGAAAGACCCATTACCTTTTTGGCAAGTTGTGGATTACTTACATCAAGTGATGATTTTAAGATATATTTTGTTCCCGGAATTTTCAGAAGCAATCGCAGTGAATTCATTGCGAAATAGTGAATCTTCTCAGGGTCAAATTGAGAGAGTACCGGGAAAATCAGGTTTTTGTAAAGATCCAATTTGAAATTGATGTCTAATGGTCAACAAAATTACTCTACAAACTGCGTAAAGCCAAATTTAGAATTTTTGGTGATTTTTTTAACTTAGAAATCCCAACAAATATTTTATTTGTCTAAATTAATAGTGGAAAAATTATATTTTTTATTTTTTTTAAAAAAATGCATTTAACGGCAAAACTCCTCCATTCATCGGTGAAAATAAGCCTTTTAAATATTTGGTATAGTAGTTAAAAATTAGCGGGGGTAAATTTGTTCTCGAAAATTTCTTAAAAAAGTGATAAAAACTTTGAACCTTTTTAAAGTTTCCAAAGTTTTGTCATCATATGGAGCATAGAATCATCAATACCGCCAGAGAATTGTACTTCCGATATGGTATCAGAAGTGTAACACTGGATGATATTGCCAAAGAACTGGGAATTTCGAAAAAAACAATTTATCAGTTTTTTAAGGACAAAGATGAGTTGGTAACCAAAGTTGTTGATCAATCGGTATGTGATGAAATATGCAGGTCAAAAGATTTAAAAAAACAGTCTAAAAATCCCATTGAGGAAATCATCTTGAGTGTAAAACTGATGAAGGATATGCTGGATAAAGTTAATGTGGTGCTGTTTTATGATCTGGAAAAATACCACCCGGCGGCATTTGAAAAATATAAGGCTTTTAAGTCAAATTTTTCGGATTTGATTAGGCAAAACCTTCAGCAAGGTATTTCGATGAAGCTTTACAGAGCCGAAATGAACGTTGAAGTGTTGGTAAAATATAGATTGGAAACTGTAGATATGCTATTCAATGCCTCGGTTTTTCCCCCCGACAAATTTAAACTAACAGATACCCAACTGGAGCTTACCGACCACTTTGTGAGAGGGATAGTAACACCTCTGGGATTAGAAATTTACGAAAAAACAAAATTTGCAATATGAAAAAAGTAAAAACCTACTGGATAGGTGCTATTACACTGCTTTGGGTACAGGTGGCAACAGCTCAAAGTGCCTTTACGATTGAAGAAGCAGTAGATTACGCAATTAAAAACCACTCTAGCATAAAAAATGCTCAGGTGGGAATTGAAGATGCCGAATGGCAAATCAAGGAAATCAAGTATTCGGGTATGCCTCAAATAAACGGGCAGTTTGGATATACCTACAATGCCATCGTCCCGACGCAATTACTTGATGCAAAAAACTTTAATCCACAAGCTGCAGAAGGAGAAGTAGTTAAGTTTAAGTTTGGTGTGCCCTGGGGTGGTCAGGCTGGTATCGGTCTCAATCAGTTGATTTTTGATGCGACATGGTTAGTTGGATTGAGGGCAGCTGATACATACAGGCTGATGGCCAGTCAGGAAATGGAAAAATCAAAAAATACCATTTCAGAGAGTGTTCGCAAAGCTTATTATTCAGTGCTTGTCGCCGAGCAACGTTCTTTGACACTGGATTTGAACATCAGTAGGCTGGATTCGGTAATAGCACAAACAGAACAGTTTGTAAAACAAGGTTTTGTAGAAAAAATTGATGTAGATAGGTTGAATGTTCAACGGAATAATCTGGTTGCCGAAAAACAAAAATTATCTAATCTGATTGGGCTAACACTTCAATTGCTGAAATTTCAAATGTCATATCCTCAGGAGGCGACATTGGTTTTAAAAGATAAACTTGATGAGGCTAACGTTAAACTTATCAGGAGCGTTATTGCCGAAGATGTGAATCCTGCCAACAGAATTGAGTTTCGTCAATTAGCTACCAATAGAAAACTGATTGAACTTAATCAGGAACGTTATCAAAAATCATACTTACCATCTGTAAATCTGAGTGCTTCTTTAGGTGCTGGTCATAGTAATCCTCAGTTTAATCCATTCGAAAGATGGTTTGGGTCATCAGCCATTACATTGGGAGTGAGAGTGCCAATTTATGATTCTGGTTTAAAAAAGGTACAAATTGAAAGACAGAAACTCAATATTATCAAGATTGACAACACTGTTGAAATGCTCAAAGAGTCATTTAAACTTGAAAATACCCAGGCTAAAATCAACCTTAAAAATGGTTTTGAATCACTTGATGCCATGACAAGAAATATGGATCTGGCCAAAGAAGTATTGAGAGTATCTAAAATCAAATATCAGCAAGGTGTAGGCTCAAACATGGAGGTTGTCAATGCCGAATCAGATTTAAAACAAGCTCAAAACAACTATTTCAGTGCATTGTATGACGTATTAATCGCAAAAGTTGACCTGGATAAATCTCAGGGTAAATTAATCAAATAAGAAAACAGAAAAAACTTTACAAATAATGAAGGCAAATTTTAACATACTCAAAACATTGGTAATCGTAGCCCTTGCAACAGTAGTGGTAGCTTGTGGCAAGAAAGAGGACAATTCTCTGAAAGGTAAAAAAGATCAGCTGGCTCAATTACAAAAAGAAGCCACAACAATTGATGAGAAAATTCAGAAATTACAGGCTGAAATTGACAAACTGGAGCCAAATAAAATTGAAAAATCGAAAACTGTTGCAGTAAGTCCTATCATTCCTGCCACTTTCGATCACTATGTGGAGTCTACCGGTAGACTCGAAGCAGAAAACAATGTATTTGTGAGCCCCCAAATGGGTGGAGCGATTACTCATGTTTATGTAAAAGCAGGGGATTTTGTCACTAAAGGTCAAAAAATAGTTACTATTGATAATTCGGTTTTAAGAAATTCAATACAGGAAATTGAGATTCAGCTGGAAACTGCCAAAACTATTTACGAAAGACAGAAAAATCTTTGGGATCAGAAAATCGGTACTGAAGTTCAATTTATTCAGGCCAAAACTCAGGTGGAAGCCTTGCAACGCAGGATTACTACCCTGAAATCGCAGGATGGAATGAATATCGTTACTGCTCCGATATCAGGTGTTGTGGATGAGGTAAGATTTAAAGCCGGCGAAATGGCAGCTCCAGGTGTTGGAATCGTAAGAATCGTGAATTTTTCAGATCTTAAAGTAGTAGCCAATGTGCCTGATACTTATGCTGGTACAATCGCAAAAGGGGATATGGTTAAAATCAAATTTCCTGATTTGCAAAAAGAAATTTCTGCAAGACTCACTTTCGTAAGTCAAACTATCAATCAGGTTTCCCGGACATTTGTAGTTGAAGCCAAGGTGCCAAACATTGATAAATCGTTAAAACCTAACTTAACTGCAATTATCAATATCAATGACCAGTCTAAAACTGGTGCAATCGTGATTCCACAGAGTTTTGTGCAAAATACCGATCAGGGAAATATTGTATATGTAGCCGTTGTTGAGGGTAACAAAAAAGTAGCAAAAGCACGTCAGGTTACAACCGGCCTAACTTATGATGGAAAAGTGGAGGTTAAGTCAGGTCTATTATCAGGGGACATGCTAATCACAGAAGGTTATCAGGAAATTGTTGATGGTCAATTGATCAATTATTAAAAAAAATATGAGCGAAAAAGATATTCACAGCTCCAATTTGCCGGAGGCAAAGGGCTTTATTTATAATATGATCGGAGTTTTGGCAAGAAACAAAACTACCGTTTATCTGCTTACTTTTCTGGTTACAGTTGCCGGGTATTTTATTTTTACCAATCTACCCAAAGAGCAATTTCCGGATATCGTAATACCTCAGGTGTATGTACAAACAGTATATGCGGGTACATCTCCTGTTGACATTGAGAACCTTATCAACAAGCCAATTGAAAAACAAATCAAGGCTGAAAAGGGGGTTAAGAGAATCAAATCAAATGCCTTGCAGGATGTGTCGGTAATTTTGGTTGAATTTGACACAAAAGTTAGTGTAACTGAGGCCAAAGAGCGATGCAAAAGTGCAATTGAAAGGGCAAAAAGAGACCTTCCTAAGGATTTGACACAGGATCCGTCTGCCGTCGAAGTAAACTTCTCTGAATTCCCTATAATGAACATTAATATTTCGGGTAATTTTCCTTTGAAAAAACTCAAAGAATATGGAGAGCAGCTTCAGGATAAAATTGAAGCAATGCCCGAAATCACACGCGTAGATATTGTAGGAGCCCTTAGCCGGGAAGTACAAATTAATTTGGATATTAATAAAATGAAAGCTTATGGCATTACATTTTATGATATCCAGTCGGCTATTCAGGGAGAAAACGTTAATATTTCAGGTGGTGATTTGAGTGTAATGGATGTTAGGCGTTCTTTGAGAGTTGCCGGGGAATTTAAATCTATCGACCAGATAAGAAATGTAATAATCAGGTCAGGTCAGGGAGCCACGGTTAAACTTGGTGATGTGGCTGATGTGGTTGATAGTTTTGCTGAAAGACAAGATTTTGCGAGATTAGACAACAATTCGGTGGTAACACTGAATGTCATTAAAAGATCAGGTGAAAACCTGGTTGCTGCTTCTGAAAAAATTGAAGCAACTTTAGCAGAATTTAAAAAAGGAAATATACCAGACGGGCTGAAAATTACAATCACAGCCGATCAAAGTGAGCGTACCAAGTCATCGATCGAAGATTTAATTAACACCGTAGTTCTTGGTTTTATTTTCGTTGTACTTGTTTTGATGTTCTTCATGGGTGTTCGTGATGCAATATTTGTCGGACTTTCGGTTCCTCTTTCGGCATTATTGGCTTTTTATCCATTATTGATGATGGGCTTTACGCTGAACACCATGGTGCTATTTGCATTCTTACTTGGATTAGGAATCGTGGTAGATGATGCCATCGTTGTAATTGAAAATGCACACAGGATTTTTAATCACCACAAAGAACTCACAATTACCGAGGCAGTAAAACTTGCTGCTACGGAAGTATTTGTTCCGGTACTTTCCGGTACTTTGACGACTATAGCTCCTTTCTTCCCATTATTGTTCTGGGGGGGGATTGTAGGTGAATTTATGAAGTATCTTCCGTTTACTTTGATATTTACTCTCATTGCTTCGTTGATTGTAGCTTATGTAATGAACCCAATCTTTGCGATTTCTTTCATGAAACGTGACGATGAGGAACACAAATCTGACAATAGATGGGATCACCTCAAAAAACCAATTTACGTACTTGGTGGAATCGCCATCATAAGTTATTTGATTTCATTTTGGGGTAGCGAAGGATTCAGAGGATTAGGGAACTTCTCGGTTTTGATGATTATTCTTTATGTATTTAATCATTTCGTACTTACTCCAAAACTGATTTTGCCTTTTCAGGATAATCTTTTGCCCAAATTAAAACAAAATTACAGGAATATTATTAGCTGGCTGATTGTAGGCAGAAGGCCGATATATGCTGTTATAAGTACATTTTTGTTGTTGGTGTTTACAGTGGTAATGATGGGTATTGTAAAACCCAGCGTGGTATTTTTCCCAAATTCAGAACCCAACTACATATATGTATATAATGTGATGCCATTTGGAACTGATGCGTTAAAAACTGATAAAGTAACACGTGAGATTGAGAAAAGAGTTTTTGAGGTTATCAAAGAAAATAAGGCGGAAAGTGTAGTGAATTCGGTGATTTCCAATGTGGGAAAAAATGCCGGAGACCCTATGAACCCCGATCGGAGTAATACTCCTCATAAATCAAAAGTTACAGTGGCTTTTGTTAGTAAATCAAAACGTGGTGATGTTTCGTCTGAAAAATTATTGAATCAGGTTAGGGATAAAATGAAAGGAATCCCCGGAACCGAAATTTCAGTACAAAAGGAAAGAAACGGACCGCCTACGGGTAAACCTATTGCTATCGAAATTGTAGGCAAGGACTTTGACGAAATGCTTAAAATTGAAAAGCAAATTAAAGGCAAAATTGAAGCTTCAGGAATAAAAGGCATTGAGGAATTAAAGTCTGATTTGGTTACCAATAAACCTGAAATTATTGTAAACGTAAATAGAGAAAAAGCTTCGAGAGAAGGAATTAGCTCTGCTCAGGTAGCTATGTCGATCAGAACGGCCTTATTTGGTGCTGAAATATCTAAATTCCGGGATGCTGAAGACGAATATCCAATCCAGTTGAGATTAAAGCAGGAAGACCGCGATCAGATTGAGAAATTACTTAGTATGAACATTACTTATAGGGATATGAATATGGGAGGGGTACTTCGTAATGTTCCACTTTCTTCAATCGCCGATATTTCATATACTTCTACATTTTCTCAAATCAACCGAAAAGACAACGAGCGTACCATCACGCTTTCATCAGACGTAATAGAACCATATAATGCAAACCAAATAAACAAAGAGATATTTGCAGCAATTGGTGATATTCAACTTGAGCCGGGTTACACGATTCGTCAGGGTGGAGAGCAGGAAGAACAAAAAGAGTCAATGACTTTCCTTTCGATTGCTTTTGGTATCTCATTAATGTTGATTTACTTGATTCTGGCTACTCAGTTTAACTCTATCGTGAAGCCGTTCATTATTTTTGTGACCATCCTTTTGAGTTTAATTGGAGTGTTACTGGGCTTTATGTTGTTTGGCAAAACCTTCTCGGTAATCATGTCAGGAGTAGGTATCATTGCATTGGCTGGTATAGTTGTGAAAAACGGTATCTTGCTGATTGAATTTACTGATGAGCTCATAGCACGTGGATTTGGCTTAAAAGAAGCCATTGTAGAAGCAGGAGCCACGCGTCTTACACCGGTTTTACTTACTGCTGCATCTGCAGTTTTAGGATTGATTCCTTTAGCTCTGGGTTTAACTTTTGACTTTGAAGCACTTTTTGTACATCTCAGACCAGTGGTTCATATCGGTGGCGACAGTGCTGTTTTCTGGAACATTTTGGCCTGGACTATCATTTTCGGATTAACCTTCTCAACCTTACTTACTTTGTTAATAGTACCTTGTATGTATTATATCAATGAAAAAGCAAGATTGAGATTCAATAAGGAAAAATAAATTTTGTAAATATTTGTCAAAAAAAACCTCCATCCGGAGGTTTTTTTGTTTTACGGAAGCATGGTGTTACCTTTTTATGTTACCATTTTCAATTTGTTCCAATTTTCAAATTGCTATTTTCTCCCGCTTTCCACTTGCTGCGGCTTTGTAAATGGCATCAATCACCCGCATATCTTTTAGGCCTTCATAGCCACAAATATGGGATGGAATAGGTTTTTCATTCAGAATAAATTTCGCCAGTTCGTCCATCTGGGTTTGTTGCTGGTTGATTTCCGGGAAATTAAACTCACCAGCCGGCGAACGACCTTTGAATGGCCCGTAACTTATGGCAGGACTCAGTTCAAAATTACCATTGTCGGCCGAGGCAAAAAGACGGTCAATGCCGGAATTGTAGGTGGTGGAAGAAGTCGCCACCGTACCAGAAGCGAAAAGTAGTTGCCAGGTGATGGACTCTTCTACTTCTTTGAAATTGGGATTGGTAACCGGGCCGAATTGTGCAGTCACACTTTCCGGCTCTTCTCCGGTAATATATCGGGCTGCCTGTACACAATACACACCCAGATTTTGCAAAGGACCACCTCCCGAAAGTGCTTTTTTGTAATGCCAGTCGTCGGGATCAGGATTTACTTTGTATCCCAGAGAAGCCTCAATCAGGTTAACTTTGCCGTAAATTTTGTTTTGGCCCAAACGCATCATTTCCTTATTGTAAGGTTCAAAATGCAGGCGGTAACCCACAGCGAGTTGAACTTTATTTTTCTCGCAAGCTGCGATAATTTCTTCACATTCTTTTGCCGAAATACCCATGGGTTTTTCCACAATAACTTGCTTTTTGGCATTTGCAGCTCTGATGGCATACTCTTTATGAAGTGCATTTGGTAGGATAATGTACACTGCATCTATATCCGGATTCTGGGCTATTTCATCGAAATTCTGATAATCATAAATATTTTTTGAAGGAACACCATATTTTTTACCCCAAATCTCTTTTTTTGAGGGAGTTCCGGTCACCAAACCCGCAACCGTACAATATTTCGATTCCAATATGCCATCAGCCATATAGCCGGCATACCGCCCAAGACCGACCAGGGCTACTCTGAGTTTTCTGTCATTATTTGAAATCAGGATATTTGGGAAAGCCAAAGCTCCCAGTCCTAATGTTGATTTTTTCAGAAATTCCCTTCTCGATTCCATTTTTTTAGATTTTTAATTTCTAAAAATAAATGGAATTGGAAATTTTTCCTGCAAAGAAATGATAAATGGTATTAAATCAACCTGTAGTGCATTTAGAGGAAAAATAAAAAAAGGCTATTCATTTTGACAAAAAAGTCGTATATTTAACTGACTATCAATCGATTAAATATAAATGAATAACCTTAAGCAAAGTTACGAAGTAATTTTAACAGTTTTAAGAAAATTTGAAGTTCAAGATAATTTTTTAAATCAAATTAGGAGGCCAAAACTATCTGATATTGAGCTTATTGCGTTGGTTTTAACAGCTGAATATTTGAGTATAGATTCTGAATATCAATTATTTAGAATGTTGCCAGATGATATTTTTACAAAAATTGAGAGGTCTGTTTTTAACAGAAGAAAAAGAAATTTGTTTGGAATAATTGATAGGATAAGAAATAGCATTGCCAATGAACTTGTTCCTTTTGAAAATTATATGATTGTAGATTCGATGCCATTGGAAGTTTGCAAACTGAGTAGGGCTACCAGATCTAAGATTTGTACGGAAAATTACGAATCGGCACCGGATAAAGGTTATTGTGCTTCTCAAAAAATGCATTTTTATGGATATAAATTACATGCCGTTTCTACACTTAAGGGAGTCTTTAAAAGTTTCGAAATTACTAAAGCCTCAGTGCATGATATACATTATTTGAAAAACATAAAACAAGAGTTTGAAAATTGTACAATAATAGGTGATAAAGGATACTTAAGTGCTGATTATCAATTGGATTTGTTTGAAACAAGAAATATTACATTGGAGGTACCAATGAGGCAAAACCAAGAAAATTATAAGCCCCAAAGTTATATTTTTAAAAAATCAAGAAAGAGAATTGAAACCCTTTTATCGCAACTTTGTGACCAGTTCATGATAAGAAGAAATTACGCAAAAACATTCCAAGGTTTCAAAACAAGACTGTTGACGAAATTAACATCTTTAACCGTTATTCAATTTATAAACCACTTAAATGGAAGAAATATTAATAACATCAAAATCTCTATCTCCTAAATGCACTACGGGTTAAATCATCTTTTTCATTCTCAAATGTTTATCCAGCCACCCTATCATAAATCCGGCTATGATCATACTTCCAACTACAACATAACCCAGTATATCATATCTCTCAATAAACCCGGAAGGTGTCTGAATCACGATTAATCCTGCTACAAACGACGCTACTCCTCCTGAAATCTGCTGAATTGAAGAGTTGATACTCATATATGCACCACGGTCTTGCGGGGATGGAATGGCCGATGTCAAGGCCGAAGATGAAATCATTCGGGCGTTAATTCCCAAAAATAAAATAACGTTCAATGTTATTATTATCCAAAGTGGGGTTATTCCCATGTTTGTATAGATTAAGACCATGGCAATTGCTACTAATGTGCCTATTGCAAACATTTTAAATTTTCCGATACGATCACTGAATTTGCCAATTAATGGGCCAAAAATTATCGTAAATACTCCTGTAATCATATATAAGACAGGAAGTTGGTCCAAAGTTAGTCCAAGGTTATTTGTTCCAAACGCACTGCCAAAAGGCATCATCATAAAACCACCGGTAGCCAATAATACTGTACTCAAAAACCCACGAATATAGAGTGGGGTAGAAAGGGTTTTTCTCAAATGCTGCAAAGCATTTTTCTTTTCCTGTATATTGAGGTGCTCATTTACAGGTTTCAATTTGATAAAAATTAATATTCCAACCAATGCTCCTATAATCACAATCATCCAAAATGGGGAGTGCCATCCCATTTTATTGGCAAGATAAAGCCCGATTGGTAGTCCCAAAATTTGGCTTGCTCCAAATGCCATTTGTACAAAGCCCATCACCCGGCCTCGCTTATCTATTGGAAAAAGATCGGTTATGATAGCAAAACTCACGGAGCCAATTACTCCTCCAAATATTCCGGTTACTATGCGGGCAATTAGTAGTAAATGATATGTTGGAGCCATAGCACAGAGCATAGTGCCAATCAAAAAGCCTGTGTAAAAAAACAATAGAAACTTTTTGCGGTCATATCTATCAGCAAAGCCGGCTGCTAACAAGCCCGATGCTCCTGCACTGAAAGCATAGGCAGATACCACAAAACCAAACTGTGAGGTGGTGATTTTCAAAGTGGGCATCAAAATGGCACCCAATGGCGAAAGCACCATAAAGTCAAGGATAATAGTAAACTGTAAGAAGGCCAGAACGGCCACTACAAATGACTGATAGGGGGTAAATTTTTTTTCTTTTTTCATTTTTAAAAAATTAGCGATTCCAAATATTTTAAGGCTTTAAAGCTTTCAAAACCAAATCCAGGGCTTGATACATATATTCATCTTTCCATTCAAACGGCCGTCCGCCAATACTTTGTCCGTCGGCATGAAAACGAAGCAAATTATATAGTGGAGCAAACGCCACTGACCAGTAAACTTCTATTGGCAGCGATTTTGTCTCACCATTTTTTATTGCATTAGAGATAAACCGGCTCATAATTTCTCTGAAGTCATTTTTGAGTTTTTCTGAAACTTTGTCTCTGAAAGGACTCATTTTTATCATTTCATAAAAATCTGTCTTCAAATCATTTTTGAGATGAAAAGCAGCCCGGTTTTCCCATTGAATTCGCATCCCTACTGCAAAATTCATTTCCGGGTCAAAATTTCGCATCGTAAAATCCAGCATTTCCTTTCCGGTTTCGATTCCCAGCTGAATGATCAGATCTTCCTTGTCTTTATAATAGATATATAGTGTAGCAGGTGATACTCCTGCCGCTTTGGCAAGTTTTTGCATACTAAATCCATCAAAACCTTCATTTACGAACATTTCGATTGCCTTTTCTTTTACAAGTGCCTGCTTATTTTCGTCTCTCAATCTCATAATAGACACAAATATAAATGAATGTTTGTTTATTTATGGTTTCATTTTTTAATATTTTTCTTCAAGTAATCCATTTATTAATAATTTTTAAAATAAAAGCCATTATTAATAAATAAAAATAATATCACAAAATGCTTGTTTTGTATTATTATAACTATTAATTTAGTTTTATAAAAATATAACTCAGGGAAAAACAAAAAACCGGCTTTTGTTACTGGCACTGCTCTACGATTACTGATTTACCCTTTCAGGCTCTTTTGAATGAAGTGACATATTGTCGCATGGAAATTTATTATCCAAACCAAACCAATTAATCAAAATGAAAACCGAGAAAATCACACTGGACGACATCGTATTTGAAAATCGCAACAAAGAATACGGTGCTTATTATTTAAGAACTCACTACGAAGAGCATCTCTTCAAAGCCTTTTTTTATGGCACATCTGTGGTGCTTTTGTTATTTGCTTTTTTATATTATTATCTCAAAATTCAGGGACCGGCGATGGGTTTGCCTCTTGAAAATACAGGAGTGATTATAGATGTTACAGATTATTTTCAGAAAAAACCCGAAATAATTCCGTCATCAAAAAAATCAGCAAAAGTGCCTCAGTTTCAGCAAAAAGCAGTACTTCCGCCGGTCGCTGTAGCTGACAACACCCGTACTCAGGACGCACCCCTTCCTGATATGACCAATCTGGACGATTACCTGATTGGGACAGTAGATGTAGCAGGTATTCCTCCCACAGATGGCTTAGGCATGCTGACTCAACCTTCAAGCAATTCTGGAACAGGCACAGCTGAACCTCCCAAACCTGCAGAGCCGGATAAAACCTTTGAGAAAGCCGAAATTGACCCTTCTTTCGTAGGAGGTATAAATGCCATGTACAAATTTTTAAGTAAAAACCTGAACTATCCACCACAGGCATCCAGGGCAAATGTGGAGGGCAAAGTTTTTGTGAAATTTGTGGTAGAAAAAGATGGTTCTATTGGTCAGATTGAAATCATGAAAGGTGTCGGATTTGGCTGTGATGAAGAAGCGGTACGAGTAATCAAAAGTATGCCAAGATGGAATCCTGGAAAACAAAACGGGCAAAATGTGAGGGTTTACTACACAATGCCTATTTGGTTTAAACTGGATTAAAAATGCTGTTTAATTCAAAAGTCCGGGTTTATACGAAATCCGGACTTTTTTTTTGACTTTTACACGAAAGTTCTTGATCCTGAATAATTATCCCGGAATTCTTTGGGTGTAAGTTTCTTTTTAGACTTAAATAATCTGTTAAAATAGGATATATTGTTATAACCGCATTTATAGGCAATCTCTGAAATAGATTCAGTAGAATCGATCAAAAGTCGGGTCGCATACCCCATTCTGATGTCGTTCAGACTGTCGATAAATGTTTTTCCTGTTCTTTTTTTGATAAACCTGCTAAAAGACACCGGCGTCATGCCGTTCAGTTTAGAAATTTCATCCAAAGTAATCTCTTTATGGAAGTTTTTCCTGATATAATCAAAAGTTTTCTCCAGCCTTCGGCTATGATAATTGATAGGGTTTTCGACAAAAGTTGCACTTGAAAGCAGCCTCATACTAGGTGCGGTAGATAGTTCATGTAAAATTGAAAAGAAATCCAAAACTGAGTGAAAACCAGTTTTATTGGGCAAGTTAATTATCTTTTCTTTAAGGTTATTGGCAGTTTCTTCCGAAAACAATATCCCTTTTGAAGCTTTTTGGAATAAATTATTTATAAAAAATAGTTGATTTCGTTGAAGGAATTTTTCTTCCAGTAAATCTTTATGAAATTGAATCGTAACCTCGGTTATTTTATCATTTTGGTCTTTGGGTTCAAAATTATTGGTTTGCCAGAAATGCGGCAAATTTGACCCGATAAGCACAAGTTCTATACAGCCGATTTCTTCAGAGTGATCGCCAATTGTTCTTTTAACACCTTTTCCGTTGAGAATAAAATTCAGTTCGAATTCCTCATGAAAATGTAAGGGAAAGTCAAATTCGGTTTTTTCCCTTTTAAAAATAGTAAAACAGTCAAAAGGCGTCAGGGGAGTTATTTCTCTGGTTATATCACTCATTTTTTTAAATATGTAATTTTTGTGTTACAAATTGTTTAAATAGTGCAAGAATGTTTTTTAATTATCGTCTGGTGGCTACAAAGCATTTAATTTTAGTTTAAAGCACTAATAATGATATGTTTAAACCAATGTTCTTAAAATTTTTTAAAAATATTATTGAAAAAATTTCATCAAAAGTAATGATTTTGTAAAAAAAAGTGAATAATGTGATAAAATAGTTCAATTCTAATTGTGTCTGTATCAGCTTAATTTGTGCTTGTAAAAAGTACAATTTAAACTTTGTTTAATTATGTTAAGAATCTTTATCTCGATTCTCTTCCTTGTAGTTGTACAAGTGAATGCTTATGCTCAGGGCAGACTCATCACCGGTACAGTTACAGACGACGGAGGAGATTTTTTACCAGGAGTAAGTGTGATCGTGAAAGGAACAAGTAAGGGAACTACTACCAACAATCAGGGGCAGTATTCGTTGAACGTTCCGACGGGAAACCAAACTATGGTTTTTAGTTTTGTAGGAATGATTACCAAAGAAATTGCAGTTGGTAACCAATCGGTAGTTGATGTAAAGTTGTCGTATGATGACAAAATGCTCGATGAAGTGGTGGCTGTAGGATATGGTCAGGTAAAAAAACGCGACATTACCGGCTCCGTAGCCTCAGTGAATACCAAAGAAATGTTGCAGGCTATTCCAAATAATATCTCTCAGGGTTTGCAAGGGCGAATGGCCGGCGTGATGGTTCAAAAAAATGACGGTGCACCTGGAGGTGGTGTAAATATACAAGTTAGGGGTGCCAACTCCTTTTCAAGTAATACACAACCTTTGTACGTAATCGATGGAATACCATTTACCAGCGGAGGAGGAGCCAGTAACAGTGTGGCAGGAGGTGGAACAGACGAAACCCAACAGAACTTAAACCCTCTTTCATTTCTTAACCCACAGGATATTGAATCTGTTGAAGTACTAAAAGATGCCTCAGCAACAGCTATTTATGGTTCCAGAGGAGCCAACGGAGTGGTATTGGTCACAACCAAAAAAGGGAACAACGAAGGGAAGCATAATATAGAGTTTGTTTCCAATTTTAGTATGTCGCAGGTATCGAAGACTATTCCTATGATGAATGCTTACCAATATGCTTCATATAGAAATGAAGCCGTAAAAAATGCGTTAGCTTATGAAGGAAGGACTTATCAGGAGCTTCCTTATCCGGGAATGATGGACGCCGATACCACGTGGGTTGATCCTGTGACCAGACTTCAGATAGAAAAAATTACCCCATTTTACAATCCAAGTCCTGAAGATTTCCAAAAAGGATTTACCAACACGTTATACAACAATATAGCTGTAACCAATTTTACAGGTACAGATTGGCAAAATCAGATATTTCAAACCGCACCTTCTCAGGATTATTCATTGAGCCTTAATGGATTTTCAAAAGATGGAGGTTATTCAGTATCAGGAAACTACCTAAATCAGGATGGGGTAATTGTAAACTCCAATTATAAAAGATATACAGTAAGGTCTAATGTTTATCGTACATTCAAAAATTTCCTTACCGTAGGTACCAATAACAGTATTTCAAAATCTGAGAACAATTCGGTTCCCACCAGTTCCGGAAATGGCTCAGGTGCAGGATTGCAGGGTATTCTCAGAACGGCTTTAGTTTATTTACCCACATTGCCGGTTTTTGACCCTTCACAAAATACACAACAAAACGACCAGCTTTCATGGTTGATGGCCAATCCATATTTCTATACAAGAAACATGAAGAACCAACTCAATCAAACCAATATTTTCTCTTCAAATTATCTGGAAGTTAAGATTACTGAGAACCTGAAGTTCCGTCAGAATTTTGGATATAACTACAGTTCAGGGGAAAGAGGTATTTATTATGGAAGATTTTTGAGTGAAGGCCGTTCTCCTAAAAATGGTTTGGCAGGTAAAAACAACAATGAATGGTCTGCCATCACTTTGGAGTCTTTATTAAATTATAACCAGAATTTCGGTGATCATTCTGTCGGTGCCGTAACTGGTTTTACCCGTGAAAAGTGGAATTCAACCTATTTAAATCTGGGAGCTTCAAATTTTCCTGATGACCTAACCGCTGATTATAACTTCAAAAGAGGTGACCAGTCAACTTATATCATCGAAAACGGAAAATCTTCAGGAGGATTAATGTCGTTTTTGGCCAGAGCCAATTATGGTTACAAAGGAAAATACCTGGCCACTGCTTCCTATCGACGTGATGGAACCACTGCTTTTGCAGCTAACCATAAATTTGGTGACTTTTTCTCCGGAGCTTTGGCATGGAGATTATCTGACGAGCAATTTATTCAAAAATTAAATTTCTTTGATGAACTGAAACTAAGAATAGGTTGGGGACAAACCGGTAACCAATCGATAGGCTCATATACTACACTTGATAGACTGGAACCCCTTAATGGTGTACTCAATGGCAGTCAGGTACCTGGTTTGGTTGAAGGTTACAGACCCGGTAACCCTAATTTGCTTTGGGAAACTACCAATCAGGCCAATGCAGGTATCGATATGACCATTTTGAATAACCGACTCAATTTTACATTGGATGTTTATTCTAAAAAAACAGTGGATTTGTTGACTTTCGAACAAACACCTCCAAGCTCGGGATTTAATGAAAAAACTATTAACTCAGCTTTCGTAACCAATAAAGGTATAGAGGCGAGTTTGAGTTATAAAGTATTTCAACCTACTTCAAAACATCAGTGGGAGATTTCTGGAAATATCAGCCATAATCAAAACCGAATTGGTGGGCTTGGAAGCGACCAATATGCAGCTAACCTTTATTACAACGTAAGAGAGGTGTTCCTGAGAAGAGACGGACAGCCGATTGGTGTGATTTACGGATATGTAACAGATGGTTTTTATGACAATCTGGCTGAAGTTAAAGCCGATCCTTCGAAAGCATCACTTACCGAAGCTTCACAAAGGGAGCTTATTGGCGAAATCAAATACAAAAATCTGGATGACAATAATACTGTAATCAATGAAGGTGACAGAACGATTATTGGAAACACCAATCCGAGATTCATTTATGGTATCAACAATACTTTCAAATACGGCAACTGGAACGCAAGTGTATTTATTCAGGGAGTATATGGAAATGACATCCTGAACGCCAACTTATTTGACCTGCACATAGGCGATATCAGAAATGGTTTGGCTGATGCTTATACCTATAGGTGGACTCCTGAAAACCCTTCGGCGGCTAAATATCCTAAAGCATGGGAAACTCAAAGAAGAGACAGACGGATTTCTGACCGGGATATTGAAGACGGAAGCTACGCAAGACTCAAAAACGTAAATATTGGATATACGTTTAATAATCCAATTAAAGGGCTTGACAATATCAATGTTTATGTAAATGCCTCCAATCTCTGGACTTTAACCAACTACAGCTGGTATGATCCTGATGTAAATGGTTTGGGTGGTAATGGTGGTCGTAATGGGGTAGATTTCAACTCATATCCCAATGCCCGTACCTATTCAATAGGTTTCAAACTTAGTCTTTAATCTTTTGTAAAAATTTAAGAAAATGAGAAAAATATTTTTCAGTTTAATATTTGCATCCGGACTGCTTCTGAGTACTTCCTGCGAAGACGCCCTTCAGGAAGAGGTCTATGACTTCCTTTCTCCAAGCAGCCTCGAAGACAGCCCAACCGGTGCCGATTTATTGCTTACCGGGGCATATACAACACTAAATGAAAGCCTCTATCGGTATGATGTGTGGCCTAGAATGGGTAATTTCGATGATGACTATTCTACAGGACCAAGCTGGGCATTTGGATCATTGGGTTCCGGAAACTATAACCGTGACACCTGGATGTTTGAAGGTACCTGGGGTGGATATTATAAAATTGTACACAGGGCCAACGTTGGAATAGAAACCATGGACAAAATGACCTTTGTTGCTAAAATCAGGAATGATTACAAAGGGCAGTTTCAGTTTTTGAAAGCTTATTCATATTTCTGGCTTGTCAGAATGTTTGGAGCCATTCCAATGATGGACAAATCTCTAGGGGCCGGAGCTGAAGCACAGCAGCCACGTCAGGAAATCAGCAAGGTATATGCAGAAATAATAAAATTACTAAAAGAAGCTGAAAGTAACCTTTTGACTAACAAAGACCCGAATTTCAAAACCGGAAGAATAAGTAAAGCCGGGGCTAGTTCCTTATTGGCCAAAGTATATCTGACTATTGCGTCTTCATCACTTTCAGGTGCAAAAATTACCGTTTCAGGGGGTAAACCTAGTTTGTCGTCACCTGAAAAAACTACCTATACCAAGTCAGTGGTTAAAGGTTATGAAGGTTTTAATTCGGCTGAGTATTTCAAATTGGCCCGGGACAAAGCCAAAGAAGTGATGGATAGTGGTGAGTTTAGTCTATTTCCTACTTACAGTGAAGTTTGGAGTATAGCCAATCGTAACCGTGGAGAGCACATCTGGATGCTTCAGGCCATTAACGGTAGCAACGCTTTAGGTTTGGGTATTCATACCTGGATGCTGGGTTTCCAGAATGACGCCGGTGAAATCGCCAATGGACGTTGGGCCGGTCAACGCAATCACTGGTATGATCTTTTTGAAGATGATAAAGACGATAGGGTAGTGAAAGGTGTAATGCATACCTGGAAACAATGGGGTGCTACCCATTATTATCCGCCAAAACATGCTGCCAAAGTAACTGCAAAAGATCCGCTTTACAGCTACACAGGTGGAGAGGTCAATTGGGGCAATCAGGAGTTTTATTATGCCGGATTAACCAAGTTTGCGGCTGTTACCAATATTAAACTGGAAAGAGGAGACTTCCATTTTCCATTGTTAAGATACGCAGATGTAGTATTGATGTTTGCTGAAGCCGACAATGAAGTTAATGGAAGCCCAACGCCCGCAGCCTATGCCGCTCTGAACAGTATTAGAACCAGAAGCAAAGCAAGTACTATTTCAGGTTTAGACCAGCAAGGTTTCAGGTCATTTGTTCTTGAGGAAAGAGCACGTGAACTAGCATTGGAAATGAACCGTCGTTGGGATTTGGTTCGTTGGGGAATTTATATTCCGGTAATGAATGCAATTGATGTTGATGAAAATAACGTAGTTAAACGTAGGGAAGAAAGAAACCTGTTGTTCCCGGTTCCAGTACAGGAATTAAATACTAACAAAAACTTTGGTCCTCAGAATCCGGGTTGGTAATTCAAAATATTTATAAAGATGAAAAGAATTTTTAATTATAGCGTTTTAAAATCTTTGACGGTTTTTACCTCAATGGCAATACTATTTGGTGCCTGCCAAAAAATTGAGGTTGAAAAGGTGGCAGTTTGCGATGGCTTGCCAGCTGTGACTTCTGCAACAACCCCTACTGCCAGAACAATCACCATTCCCGGTGCCAAGCTTGACGAATGGGTGGTTTTGCAGGGAAGCAATCTATGCGGTGTAAGCAAAATAATGATCAATGACGTGGAAGTTGATTTAAAGGAGGTTTATATTACACCCACTGAAATCACTTTTAAAGTGCCTAAAACCGTTCCAAAAACCATCAATAATAAAATCATTCTCACTACTCCCGCAGGAAATGCCGAGTTTGGGTTTACTGTTTACATGGCTCCACTTCTGGCTTATGGATATGGTGGCCAGACAGAAGGATTTACGCCTATTGGACAGAATATGGTAATTAAAACCAAGAATCTCGACCTCTATGGCTTTACAGTTCAAAATACGAAAGTACTTTTTGGAACCATCGAAGCCAAGCCAACTAAAGTGACAGCTGAAGAGGTTCATGTAGTAGTTCCAAATGGTGCAGTTGAAAATACAGAAGTTACCATTACCAATGGTGCGAGTACAAAAGTGGTTGCTGAAAGATACAAAGATGCCAGAGGTCTGATATTTACCAATGACCCTGCAAAGCAAGGATGGACTTCTATGAAAGTATCTTCGGGTCCTTCCCCTGCACCGCTTTCAGGTAATTATGCCGTAGTAAAGGGTTTATACGGTGATTGGGCTTGGGACGAAAACTTCCATATTGCCGACAACAAACCTTTGGCCGATTATGGAGTAAAAGGGGGAGATGCAAAGAAAATTTTGGTGAAATTTGAAGTAAACGTACCCAAAGCCTGGGATTCAAATCCGATTAGAATTTGGTACAAAAGCCCGAAAGGCACCATGAATTACAATTTCCCGTTTGGCGGTGGAAATTTCTCGGGCACTGCTTTTAAAACCTCCGGATGGCAAACCGTCACAATTCCGCTTTCTGATTTCATTTATTCTGAAGATGATGCCGGAGCCAACAAAGGCACCAACGTAAAAACCTTGGAAGATGCCCATTTGAAAGAGTGGATTGAAACCCGGATTTATTTACATGGCGGCACAAAACAGGAAATGGAAGTGTATTGGGATAATTTCCGAATTGTACCCGCCCCCGTTCTTGAGTAATCACTGGTTATCTTAAATAATTTTTCGATGTTGGAGGGCTCGTAATGAGCCTTCCATATTCGGAATTCTTATGCAAAAATTACGTCAAAAATTCTATAAGCAAATATTTTTTCTAAAAATTGGCATCTAGAATAACGACAGATGTTTTCAAAAAAAATTTGTATTTTGATATCCCTGCATTTCAATTTTTGATATTTGTAAAATAATATTATTTCAAATAATTCTAATATTTAAAAAATACCTGAGCTATGAAAATGTATTTTCCCCAAAAAATGATTTTGGTACTTGTATTTTTGGTATTTGAAAGTGTTAGTTTTGGTCAAGTCAATAAAAAAGCCGGTAAATCAACCCGGCAGTTATATCAATCACTTTTTAAGATTCGGGGAAAAGGAGTCATTTTCGGGCATCAGGATGCCATGGCTTATGGTCTAAATCCTGATGGTTCACGTTGGATTGCAGATAAACCACTTCAGTCTGACATAAAAAATATTTCAGGAAAACATCCGGGGCTATTGGGCTGGGACCTGGGACATCTGGAACTAGACCACCCGGCTAACCTCGATGGCGTACCGTTTGATTTTATGAAGAAAACGACCATTTTGGCCTATCAGAACGGGATAATTAGTACTTATAGCTGGCACCCTAACAACCCTCTGGATTTTTCGAAATCTACCTGGGATAAAATGGAAAATACGATAGGCAAAATTTTAAATAATCCTGATAACCTGAAAAAATATCAAAAAACGCTGGATAAGCTGGCGGATTATTTCCTGTCTCTTAAAACAGAAAAAGGCGATTTGGTACCAGTAATATTCAGACCTTACCATGAACACACCGGCAGCTGGTTTTGGTGGGGAGCTGACCACTGTACACCGCAGCAATACAAAGATTTCTGGAAAATGACCTACAATTATTTCACCCAAAAGAAAAAAGTAAAAAACCTGCTTTGGGCTTACTCTACCGATAATTTTCGTGATGAGTCCCATTATCTGGAGCGTTTTCCGGGTTATGATTATGTTGATATTCTGGGATTTGACACCTATCATCGAAACGCCCCTCAATCCAATCAGGATTTTATTGTGAATACAAAAAGAATGGTAAAAACGATAGAAAAATTATCTAAAGACAACCAGAAACTATTTGCAATAACCGAAACTGGGCTGGAAAGGGTAACTGAAAAAAACTGGTGGACTCAAATTCTCGGTCCGATTATTTCAGATTCGGGGTTAAGCTATGTTTTAGTGTGGAGAAATGGGCGGCCTGACCATTTTTACGCTCCTTATTTGGGTCAGGAGTCCGCCGATGACTTTAAAAATATGGCTCAAAATGGAATGTTGTTGTTTGGAAATGATTTTAAAATAAAACCTTAACCTGAATGAAAATACATAGCCTTGATGCGGCAGTTATTGTTTTATATCTTATTGTGGTTTCTGCAGTAGGTATAATCATGAAAAACAAAGCCAACAAATCAAAGAATGACTATATGTTGGGCGGGAATAACCTGCCGTTTTGGATGTTGGGTATTTCCAACGCTTCGGGTATGTTTGATATCTCCGGTACTATCTGGATGGTCTCGATCATGTTCATATATGGATTAAAAAGTTTGTGGTTGGTATGGTTGTGGCCGGTATTTAATCAGGTGTTTATGTTTGTGTATCTGGCATCCTGGCTCCGAAAATCAAATGTAAGTACGGGTGCTGAGTGGATATTATTTCGTTTTGGGCAGGGGAAAGACGCCCTTAGGAGTCATAAAATTATTATCGCTTTTGCCCTTTTGAGCTGCTTTGGATTTATGGCTTACGGGTTTATTGGTCTGGGCAAATTCATAGAGATTTTCATTCCTTTTTCATCTATTTCCTCATTTGTTCCTTTTAATATTAGTCCTGAATTCGTCCCTCATTTTTATGGAATTATTTTCACCATTTTTGCGGTTTTTTATTCCATTTTGGGTGGAATGAAAAGCATCGTCTGGGCCGATTTAATCCAGTATTCACTCATGGCTATTGGGTCGGTGTCGATTGGGGGCATCGCAATGTATCATTTGTGGGGACATTCGTTGCCTGTTCCAGCCGATTGGAGCAATATATTTTTTGGCTGGAATCTCAACCTCGACTGGAGTGGGATTTTGCCTGAGGTAAACCAGAAAATTATTGAAGACAAATATGAGCCATTTGGTTTGTTCTTTTCACTGATGCTGGCCAAAGGAATTCTGTCATCTGTGGCGGGACCTGCACCTAACTATGATATGCAAAAGACTCTGTCGACAAGATCACCTAAAGAAGCCTCCTTAATGAGCATGTTTGTCAATATCGTTTTGCTCCCCACCCGTTATTTTATGATTATCGGTTTTACTGTGTTGGGCTTATTATATTTTTCTGAATTAAACATACAAACGGCATCCGGTGCTCTGGATTTTGAGCGGATTTTGCCAGCCTCTATCGTGAAATTTGCACCTGCCGGACTTTTAGGGCTATTTCTGGTTGAGCTAATGGCTGCTTTCATGGGTACTTTTGCAGGTACCCTCAATGCAGCCCAGGCTTATCTGGTCAATGATATTTATTTAAAAGATATAAACCCCAAAGCCAGCAATGGTCAAATCAGCCGCATGAACTACCTCAGTGGGGTTGTCGTGGTGATAATAAGTATTGCTCTGGGAATTTATGCCAAAGACGTAAACTCTGTTCTCCAATGGATTGTGGGTGCACTTTACGGCGGGTATGTGGCTTCCAATGTGCTCAAATGGCACTGGTGGAGATTCAATGCCAACGGTTTCTTTGCCGGGATGCTTTTGGGTATCGTTTCGGCAATGGTTTTGCCCTATGTTTTCCCTGACACTCTACCGCTGTACTATTTTCCGATAATCCTCGTATTATCTTTTGCAGGGGCCATTTTTGGTTCCTTGTTAAGCTCACCAACTGAAGAACCTGTATTGAAGAATTTTTATAAGACAGTAAATCCCTGGGGTTTTTGGGGACCAATAAAGGAAAAAGTGACAAAAGAAAACCCCGGTTTTGTTGCAAATAATCGTTTTAAGTATGATGTTTTCAATGTTTTTGTTGGAATAATTGCTCAAACTTCAATAACCGCCCTTCCCGTTTTTGTTGTCTTGCTCATGCCATTTCAGGCTGTATTGACTTTCTGCATATTGGCAATTTGTGTTTTTATTTTGTATAAAACCTGGTATAAACATTTATCTTGAAAACTAATAGGCCATTTTTAAAATAAGATAGTAATGATTTTTGAAGAAAGATTTAGGTTGTTAAAAGAAGAGAAAGAGGAAATTTTAGGCAAAAAAAATGAGCCTGAGTTTCTGGGAAACGGAATATATAAAAGATACAAAAATCCCGTAATTACAGCGGCCCATGTTCCACTGGAGTGGGAATATGACCTCAATCCTGAAACCAACCCTTATCTCATGAAAAGGTTTCCGATAAATGCTACTTTTAATGCCGGAGCTATAAAATTTGATGGAAAGTACCTCATGGTAGTAAGGGTTGAAGGGGCAGACAGGAAGTCATTTTTTGCCATTGCCGAAAGCCCCAATGGTATCGATAATTTCAGATTCTGGGATTATCCAATCCTTATGCCTGAAACTGATGAACCAGATGGCAATATTTATGATATGCGATTGGTGGCTCATGAAGACGGTTGGATTTACGGTTTGTTTTGCACTGAAAGAAAAGACCCCAAAGCACCGCATGGCGACCAGTCATCGGCTGTGGCTCAGTGCGGTATCGCCCGTACCAAAGACCTCAGAAGCTGGGAAAGGTTGCCTGACCTCAAAACCCCTTCGCCACAGCAAAGAAATGCCGTGTTGCATCCTGAATTTGTGAATGGCCAATATGCTTTCTACACTCGCCCGCAGGACGGTTTTATTGAAGCCGGTAGCGGTGGAGGAATCGGCTTTGGTTTTGTGAAAAATATGCTTTGTCCTGAAATTGATAAAGAGTATATTTTGGACGAAAAACGGTATCATACCGTATATGAAGTAAAAAATGGTCAGGGTCCGGCACCAATAAAAACAGAAAAAGGATGGCTACATCTGGCACATGGCGTAAGAAATACAGCGGCAGGCCTTCGATATGTTTTGTATGTATTTATGACTGATCTCAAAGACCTCACACGGGTAATTCACAAACCAGCAGGGTACTTTATTGCACCCGAAGGCGACGAAAGAATCGGTGATGTGAGTAACGTGGCTTTTTCTAATGGTTGGATTCTGGATGACGACGGTAGCGTTTTTATTTATTATGCTTCCTCCGACACCCGCATGCATGTAGCCACCAGTAGCCTTGACCAGCTTCTTGATTATTGTATCAATACACCCGAAGATGGGTTCAGTCCGTTTGAGTCAGTTAAAAAATTGCATGAAATAATCGATAAAAACCGCGAGTTTGAACTTGTTCCAGGTTTATTAAACTAAAAAATATGAGATTTTCCGGAAGTTTAAAATGTCTCTTATTTTTTTCTGTTTTTTTATATTTTCAAAAATCAAATGCTCAGGTATTTGTCGATTTTGAAACTGAAAATCAGGCCATAACTTTGTCGGGGAAGTCAGCCGGGGTGGTAGATAACTCCCAAAAGACTGGGAATAATTCCAATAAAGTAGCCTACTATCTTAAATCTGCGGGCAATTGGCAAGCAATAAGTTTTCAGTTTTCAGGTGCTGTCGAAATCAAGAAAAACAATACCCTCGGTTTTATGATAAATTCCACCACAAAGGGGCGTGTTTATCTTAAACTATGGCACAAGGGTACGCTGCTTCGTGAAGCCTGGGCACCCGAGTACAATTTTCAGCCAGAACCCAATCAATGGACCAACACCACCTTTGATCTGAGCAGTCTAACCGGAAAGCAGTTTGACAAAATTGAGATTTCGGCCTCAGTGGACAATCAAGCCGAAGCCAAAATATATTTTGATGATTTCAGGCTGTACAATTCCTTGTCGTTAAATGGCAGCCCGGTAGCCAATCTGAAATTTCCGGATATTTCTTTTACAGGAAATACCCTCAATTTTGATGCATCGGGAAGCTTTGATCCCGACGGAGAAATCAAATCCTATGAATTGGATTTTGGCAATGGGCTTATTCTTAAAAACAATACAGGCGTTTTTTCCAATATTTTCGAAAAGCCTTTTTCAGGAAAAATTGTTTTGAAAATTACTGATAATGAAGGTAAATGCAGCATTTTGGAAGACTTTCTTTTTGTATTAAATGCAACAGAAAAGATATCTGAAATTATTATAAAAAATCGGGAAATAAGAAGATTTGAAAAAATAGAAGGTGTTTTTAAAATCAACAAAAACTACAAAAACCCCTATGATGCTGCCGAAATAACATCCAATCTCAAAATCAAATTTTACGGTACTGGAAAAGAACTAAGCGTTCCCTGCTTTTTTTATCAGCCAGCTTCTTTTCAAAATAGCAACTGGGTGGCCGACACCACAAGGTCGTATTGGATGTTTAGGTTTACCCTTGATACCGAAGAGCCTTTTTCAATGAACGTCGAAATCCATGATTCTGAAGGTATTTTAAATAAAAAAGTGAAAGACATTTCAGAGTTTTCCCCTCATTATTTTCCCACTTTTGTAAATGCGATTGAGGTTTTTGATAAAAAAAATCCCATGCAATATTTTCGGTTTAAAGATCAGGACAATGTTTACACCCCTCTGGGAATCAATCTTGGCTGGGCGAGTATTGGTGACTATACCCAGATCATGACCAACCTTTCAGCGTCTGGAGCCAATACCATACGCTACTGGCAGGTGCCATTTAACCGCCAGGCTCTCGAATGGAAAAACGATGGCTATACTCAAGGATTGATGAGGTATTCCCAGGCTGCTGCTGCTTTGAATGATTCTATTTTTGACATTGCAAAAAATCTGAAAATGTTTCTCCAGCCGGTATTGTTCCAGCATGGTATGTTTTCAGAAAATGTAAATTCCAACTGGTCTGATAATCCTTACAATGCCTCTTTGGGTGGCCCATTGACCAAGCCTGAAGAATTTTTTTACAACGAAACCGCCAAAAAATACACAAAAAATTTGTTGAGATACATTGTCGCCCGCTGGGGATATAGCAACAACCTTTTCGCGTGGGAGCTTTTTAATGAGGTGCAGTTTACGGGCAATCACCCCAACCAGTCTGCTCAATGGAAGAAAGCGGTGATTTCCTGGCATGATGAAATGAGCAAATATCTCAAAAGCATTGACCCTTTTCAGCATGTCACCACCACTTCGGCATCGGACGAACAACTCAAACAAATGGGCGACCTCGAGGCTCTTGATGTACTTCAGTTTCATATTTATGATACCAAACTCGCACAGAAACTCGAAGAAAAATCGGATGAAATTAAGTCTGCAATAAATTACAAAAAGCCGGTTTTATGTGGTGAATTTGGTTTGGATGTTGCTACTGCCAATACTCCAATTGATAACCAAAAGATTTTCGTTTGGAAAACTATTTTCGGAGGCACCCCATCTTTCATGTGGATTTGGGATGTGTACAAAGATAAAAAATGGGCAGAGGTTTTCAAATTGCCTGTTTCATTTTCATATCGGAATAAAATACCGGGGCTGGCGGCAACCTACCAGGCAACCAATCGCTACAATTTACAGGCAGACAACTATTCCTTTAATGTTTTGAGTACAAGATACGAGGTTGAACACATATTTTTAAACTACCGCGAAGGTCAAAGGATAGACAAATTAAACCTGCCTTTAGACCGTGATTTGTTAGTGCAAAACGGCGTTTACGATATTTCATTGACAGATATCGAAACAGGTCTAAGTGAAAGTTTTACAAATATTGCCCTGGAAAGAGATTTCCCACTTCCGATAAAAGATTTTAATCTTGGAAAAATCTTAACCTGGCAATACAAAAAAAAAATAGATTTTTCGATACCCAGAATTTCCGCCGACTCAGTAACCGGGCAAGGACAAAAACTTACCATTGATGCAAGCAGGTCTTCAATTTATACTCCTGAAAAAACCATCAATATCTGGAAAGCGGCCGGGCAGGGGAATCCTAGTATTAAAGAACAAACCAGCTCACCACTTAAGGCTGAATTCAGCTCTGACCAGCCGGGTAAATTTTTGGTATATCTTGAAATGAAAACCGGTGAAATAGTTTTGAAGGATTCTGTAAAAATATATGTTAATGCCAGGCCGTCGGTAAAAATGTCTGAGTTGCCCTTGTTAAGCCCCGGCAGCTACAATGACCTGTACATCAGCGATATATCTGATATGGAAAATGACGACGTTAACATCACCTGGAGTTTGGCTTCGAAGCCCGAAGGTAGTCAAAGTACCATCAGCACAGTATCAAAGGTCAATGCACGATTATATGCCGACAAACATGGGGAATATCAGGTGGTTTTAAAATACGCTGATAAATTCAATATCCCTAAGTCAGACACACTAAAACTCCTTACCAACAACATTCTATCTACTTTTGAGACTCCTTCGGTTTTGGTTTTTCCCAATCCTGGTGCCGAAAAAGTCATAATAAAGTTGGGCAAACAACCCACTGATGTCGATAATTTCGCCATAATTTCTACCGATGGCCGGTTGATTCAGCCAATACAAAAACTGGAGAAGAAAGAGACACAAATTGCTATATTTCCTGGTTTTCCACCGATTTTTTTCATCAGGATTTTTCAGGATAAAAAATATTATTCTTTCAAAATTATCAAAAAATGAACCTCCCTCAGTTTGAAAAAGAAATAAACGTAGAACTCAACCGAATTTTGGACTATTGGGAAAAGTTTAGCCCTGATACCAGAAACGGAGGATTTTTGGGAGAAGTAGATATTCTTAACCAACCAGATTATAATGCTCCCAAAGGCGGAGTGCTCAATGCTCGCATCCTTTGGTCTTTTTCGGCTGCTTATGCATTTACCCAAAATCCTGTACATAAAAACCTGGCTCAAAGGGCCTATGAATACATTTGCAGGTATTTTCTTGATCAGGAATCAGGCGGTACTTATTGGTCATTAAATGCCGAAGGAACCGTTTTAGACGGCAGAAAACAAACTTATGGTCTGGCATTTACACTTTATGCTTTTGCTGAATATTTTAAAATCACCTCTGAAAATGAGGTTTTGGAGCAGGCTCAGAAACTATTTTTTGAATTGGAAGAGCATGCTTTTGACCCGAAAAATGGTGGATATTGGGAGGCTTTTTCGCAGAATTGGGAAAAATTGGATGATGTAAGGCTCAGTGAAAAAGATCGAAATGACCCCAAAACCATGAATACCCACCTGCATATAATTGAAGCTTATGCCAATCTTTACCAGATTTGGCCCGATGCATTATTGAAAAAACGGATTATCCATCTTTTGGAAGTTTTTGAAAAACATATTATTAACCCCAAAACCTGGCAGCTACAGTTATTTTTTGATGCCCAATGGCTAAGTCAGAGTGCTGCATATAGCTATGGTCACAATATTGAAGCATCATGGCTGCTTTATGAATCGGCTGAAATTATTGAAGATGCTATTTTGCAAGAAAAATGGTCGGAAATAGCCATAAAAATGGCGGATGCTACCAGCGATGGCTGTCAGCCTGATGGAAGTCTCCTGCATGAATATGACCCCGAAACGAAACATACAGATACCCACCGGGAATGGTGGGTAAGTGCAGAGGGTATGGTTGGTTACCTCAATGCATTTCAGATCAACAATAATCAGGAGTATCTGCATAGGGTAGAAGGTTTTTGGGATTTTATCAAAAAACACCTCCTTGATTTACAAAATGGCGAGTGGTTTTGGGGTGTTGATGACGCTTACCGGAAAGGAAATGAGGGCAAGGTTAGTTTTTGGAAATGTCCATATCACAATGTAAGGGCTTGTTTGGAAATATTGAAAAGAATAAAAACCATTAAATCATGAAATTAAAATTAGTCTTCTTCCTTATTTTTCTTGGGAAAATTGCTATTTCCCAGCCTCCTCCATCGGAGAAATGGATCAAAATAATGGTCTCGCCCAATCATGCCGACTGGAATTATAAGCTAGGTGAAAAAGTAAAATTTACGGTTTCAGTTTTTAAAAACAATGTATTGTTAAAAGATGCTTCCATTGAATTTGAGATAGCCCAGGAAAAGCAGGAAACCGGCAACTCCCAAAATCAAATATTGACTTCAGGAACAACTATTTTAGAACACTCTGGGCTCAAAACACCGGGATTTTTAACCTGTACGGTATCTGTAAAGTTCGAAGGTAAAACCTATAAAGAGTGGGCTAATGTAGCATACGCACCTCTGGATATCAAACCAACTGTGAGTTTACCTACTGACTTTGCTGATTTCTGGAAAAATGCCATTTCCGAAAACAATAAGCTCCCCATGGACACCCGAATGACCCTCCTTCCCGAAAGATGCACCGATAAGGTGGATGTGTATCAAGTAAGCTTGCAAAACTGGAAACCGGGGGCAAGATTATATGGTATTCTAAGTGTTCCGAAAATTTCCGGAAAATTTCCGGCTGTACTTAAAGTGCCCGGTGCAGGCATAAGACCCTACTACGGAGATGTGGCTTTGGCAGCAGAGGGATTTATTACATTCGAAATTGGTATCCATGGTATTTCGGTGATAATGCCGCAACAAAACTATGATGACCTGCTCAGTGGTTGGAACAACCAATACTGGCTCAATAACGCCCACGACCGTGACCGGTATTTTTATAAAAGAGTGATACTGGGATGTCTGAAAGCCAACGATTTTCTGTGTCAATTGCCACAATGGGATGGTAAAAACCTGGGTGTGATGGGCTCGAGCCAGGGTGGTGCATTGTCGATAATCACAGCCGGATTAGATTCCCGTGTTACCGCTGCGGCACCTGTTCACCCTGCTATGTGCGACATGACCGGCAGTTTGTATGGCAGAGCAGGTGGCTGGCCACAACCATTTGCCGATAAATCAAAGGCAAATTCTGCGATTCAAAATGAAATGATAAATGCACTCTCATATTTTGATGCAGCAAATTTTGCGAGATTTATCAAAATCCCAATGTGGTTTAGTTTTGGATACAACGACAACGTTTGCCCGCCTACATCAGTTTATGCAGCTTACAATGCAATAAATTCCAGTAAAACCACTTTTCTGGCTCTGGAATCAGCCCACTGGGTTTTTGATATTCAGATGGATCGTCAGCGGGAATGGATGAAAGGTCAATTGCAGAAATAATGGCGGGATTATTTACTTTCTTTAGTGAATTTTCATGGAAACTTTGCTTTTCAGTTTGATCAGTTAGGGCGAAATAAGAAAATAAATTCCTAATAATTTTACTATTATTTGAAACCGGGAAATTATTTTCAGGAATTTTCCTATAAATTTTTGATATAAATTCTAGTACAGATTTTCATTTAAGTACACATTTTCCTATCTATAATTTAATTAAAAAGAAAAAATTCCTGATAAAGCCTTAATTTTGTGGCCTATTTACAACAAACCGTCACTTTTTTGATGAAAAAACGAGTTGCCATTTTAGGCTCAACTGGCTCCATAGGTACACAGGCACTGGAAGTAATCTCGGCCAATTCTGATGCATTTGAAGTTGAAGTTTTGACTGCCCAATCCAATGCCGGGCTACTTATAAGTCAGGCTGCGGAATTTAAGCCAAATGTGGTTGTAATAGGACTGGAATCAGAATATGACAAGGTGCATGCCGCACTGGACCCACTGGATATCAAAGTATATTGTGGTCAGAAAGCACTCAGTTCGGTTGTAGAAAACGAAAACATTGATATTGTATTAACCGCTTTGGTAGGTTATGCAGGGCTTTTGCCAACTATCTCCGCCATAAAAGCGGGGAAAACCATAGCACTCGCAAATAAAGAAACCTTGGTGGTGGCAGGAGATTTGGTAACAAAGCTAGCCATTGAGCACAAAGTAAATATTCTTCCGGTAGATTCCGAACATTCAGCAATATTTCAATGTCTTTCTGGTGAATACATCAATCCTATAGAAAAAATCATTTTAACCGCTTCGGGCGGACCTTTCAGGGGGAGAAAAAAGGAAGAGTTGCTGAAGGTTACAAAAAAAGAAGCATTGAAACACCCCAATTGGGAAATGGGAGCCAAAATAACCATCGATTCTGCCAGCCTCATGAATAAAGGACTGGAAGTGATAGAAGCAAAATGGCTTTTTGGTGTTGATGCCAGTCAAATTGACGTAATTGTTCATCCACAAAGTATCATACATTCTTTGGTGCAGTTTGAAGACGGAAGCATAAAAGCACAGATGGGACTGCCAGATATGAAATTGCCGATCCAATACGCATTGGGCTATCCGCAACGCTTACATTCAGATTTTCCCCGGTTTGATTTCTTAAATTTTCCTAATCTTACTTTCGAAAAACCAGATTTAGAAACATTTAAAAACCTTGGTTTGGCTTTCGAAGCCCTGAATCGGGGAGGAAATGCCCCGTGCATCCTGAACGCGGCCAATGAAATCGCCGTTGAGGCATTTCTTCATGATAAAATTGGATTCCTGAATATGTCTGATTTGATACTTGATTGCCTTCAAAAAGCAACTTTTATACAGAATCCAACGTTAGAAGATTTAATTAATACCAACGAACACACGAGGAATATCGCAAAAGAACTAATTTGAAAGTCATGAAAAAAGGAAAGCCATTCGATGTCATATATGAAGACAATCACCTGATTATTGTCAATAAAGCCGCCGGAATACTTGTTCACGAGGATATCACTCAAGACAAAACACTTGAAGATTACGTAAAGGAGTACATCAAAATAAAATACGAAAAGCCGGGGGATGTGTTTCTGGGGACAGTGCATAGGCTTGACCGTCCGGTAAGTGGGGTAGTGGTTTTTGCCAGAACATCCAAAGCACTCACACGCATGAATGAAATCTTCAGAAAAAGGGATGTGCAAAAAACTTACTGGGCAATTACCTCAAGAAAGCCTGAGAAAAAATCGGGTAGGCTTGTACATTGGTTGGTAAAAGACTCAAAAGCCAATACTGTAAAAGCGTATGACCATGAGGTAGAAAATAGCCAGAAAGCCGAATTAAATTACCGTTACATCGGGAATATCAATAAATATCATTTGATAGAAGTAAATCCAATCACCGGAAGGCCTCATCAGATAAGGGTTCAGCTGGCATCTATGGGTTGTCCGATACGGGGAGATGTAAAATATGGCTTTCCGAGAGGTAATGAAGATGGCTCTATTCATTTACACGCAAGAAGAATATACTTTATTCATCCAATCAAAAACGAACCCGTATTGTGTAAAGCGGCAGTTCCGGAAACTTCTTTTTGGGAAGAATTCCTATCATTAGAGACTGAAGAAATAAAAGAAGAAAACCTGAAATTTCTTTATTGAGAAATTACCTCCTGATTTTCAAAAATATCAGATGAAGCTTGCTCAAAAATTTTCTTGATTCCTTCGAAAGCACCTGTGATGATACCTAAAGGCAATATCAATGGCATAAAAACGAGCCATTGTACGGTCATAAAAAAGTTTATTCTTTTCATAATGGTATAGTTTGATACGTTAAAATCCTTGCACAATACTTTCTGTCCAAAAAACGTACCATTTTGCTCTAAAGTTAAAATTTTTATTTAAATAATACAAAAACGTATATTATTTTTTTTATTTTTTATTTTCAAAATATTAAAAGCTTGATTTTTAGAGCAAATAAAAAGAGGCAACCACATAGTGATTACCTCTAATACTTATATAATAACCTATGGTTTTAATAATTCCATCTCACAAATGCCTCCATGGCTTCGTATTCTGCCAAGCCCAGTTTATTGTATAATTCGGCAGTTGCCTGATTTCGTTCTTCGGCTCTTTGCCAAAACTCCCGTGCATCACTTCCCTGGAATACCACGCCGTCTTTTTGAGACTGATGTTTAAAGATCCCCAATCTTTTCTGAATCACCTGGTCAGGGCTCATTGGAACAGCCATTTCTATTTCATGGATTTCCCATTCAGCCCATGCTCCTCTGTATAACCATACCCAGCAGTCCTTCATGAAGTTCTTATGCTTTAGCTCAATAGCAGCATTCATTATGGCATCGAGACATACTTTATGTGTGCCATGCGGGTCAGCCAGGTCACCAGCAGCGTATATTTGATGGGGTTTAACCTCTTCAATCAGATTTTTTATAACTTCAATATCTTCCCGGCTCAGTTTATTTTTCTGTACTTGCCCGGTTTCATAAAATGGCATATTTAGAAAATGTGCATTTTCGACCGGAATACCCACAAATCTACAAGTATTTTTAGCTTCCCCTTTTCTGATTAATCCTTTAACGTATCTAACCTGCGGGGTATCGAGTTCGCTATCTTTTTTATTATTCAGGAAGGCTTTTGCTTCGGCAAAAATCCTCGTCGTATCGTCACTTTTTATTCCAAATTGTTCATTAAAATCAACAACAAAATCAATAAATCTTAATGCTTCGTCGTCAGATACAGCAATATTGCCCGAGGTTTGATAGGCAACATGCACATCGTGTCCCTGATCAACTAAACGCTGGAATGTACCTCCCATCGAGATGATGTCGTCGTCGGGGTGCGGACTGAAAATAATAACTCGTTTTTTCTCCGGAAGAGCTCTTTCGGGTCTGTTAGTATCATCGGCATTTGGTTTTCCCCCCGGCCACCCGGTAATTGAATGCTGTAATTGATTAAATACTTCTATATTTATTTCATAAGCTTGACCATGGCGAGCCAGCAAGTCAGACAAACCATTATCATTATAATCCTTATTAGTAAGCTTCAAAATTGGCTTCTTGAGTTCCAAAGAAAGACCACAAACCGCCTTTTTGGTCAATTTATTATCCCAGATTACATCTTCTACCAACCAAGGCGTTTTAATCCGTTTCAGATCTGAAGCGGCAGATTCATCAACCACAAAAAGCACATTTGGGTGAGTTTGAAGGTAAGACGAGGGGTTTTGCTCAGTCACCGAGCCTTCTACGGCGTCGGCAATCATACCCGCTTTTCTTTCGCCCCAGGCAAGTAATACTACTCTTTTGGCTTGTAATATTTTTGAAACACCCATCGTAATGGCTTTTTTTGGTACTTTTGCTAGCTCGCCAAAGTCAGACACGGCTGCAGCTCGGGTTGAGTGGTCAAGCATCATTAGGCGGGTTTTTGAATTCATCAAAGAGCCCGGTTCGTTAAAACCTATATGACCGTTGCCCCCAATTCCCAAAAGTTGGAAATCAAGACCACCCAATTTTTCTATTTTTGATTCATAATTCCGGCAGAATTCTTCAATCTGATTTTGTGGAATATTTCCAAATGGCACAAAATAATTCTCTTTTGGAATATCCACATGATCAAATAACTGTTCACGCATAAACCTCCAGTAACTTTGAATAGCATCCTGTTCCATGGGATAATATTCGTCAAGGTTAAATGAAATTACATTTTTGAAACTGAGGCCTTCTTCCCGGTGCATCCTGATCAGTTCGGCATACACAGTTTTAGGAGATGACCCCGTAGCAAGACCCAGAATACAGTTTTTCCCTTCTTTAGCTTTCGATTTAATCAGGTCCGCAATTTCTCGGGCAACCGAAATAGAAGCTTCTTTAGGGTCTGAAAAAATCCTTGTTGGTATTTTTTCGTAAGCAATTGGTTCTTTGAATAAAAGGTTGTTCATAAAATGGTTTTGAGCTTAATTTTCAAACAAAAGTATATCAAATATTTAAATAAAAATTACAATTATTAAAATTTTTTAAAAATACAATTAAAGTCTAATAACACCTCTTATCATAAACAAATCAAAAAAAGGTTAGTAAATGGCGAAATTTAGAACAATTTTCAAATCGAATTGTTGGTTAAATAGATAGTCGAAATATTTTTTTTAATTATAAAATTTTTATTGTGTTAAAAAAATTTACCGGAATCAAACTTTTGATTTTTCTGGTCGTGGTATTTTTTGGGAAAAACCATGAGGTATTTTCTCAAACTAAACGCACTATTAGTGGGAAAATTACAGATGTTAAAAATGGTGAAGGATTGATAGGTGTTACTGTTTTTGTAAAAGAACTTAAAATTGGGACACAAACCAACCTTTACGGCTTTTATTCTATATCAGTACCTGAAGGAGGATATTCAATATCGGTATCTTCATTGGGGTACACCGGCATCACTCAAAAGATAAATGCTTCAAAAGATTTGACGATAAATCTCGAATTAATAGAGGCGGACAATAATCTGGAAGAGCTGGTGGTGCGATCTGAGCGAGAGGATCAGAATGTAAGGAATATTGAGATGTCGGTCAATAAGGTGGAAATGAAAACCATCAAAAAAATGCCTGCTTTGTTGGGTGAGGTGGATGTAATCCGTAGTATTCAGTTTTTGCCGGGAGTGAGTTCGGTAGGAGAGGGGGCTTCTGGTTTCAATGTAAGAGGTGGGGCAATTGATCAAAACCTGGTTTTGCTGGATGAAGCACCTGTGTATAATTCCTCGCATTTATTTGGATTTTTCTCTGTGTTTAACCCTGATGTGGTCAAAGATGTCAAACTAATCAAAGGAGGAATACCGGCAAACTATGGCGGAAGGGTTTCTTCGATTCTGGATGTTAGAATGAAAGAAGGGAATTCGAAAAAGCCGGAGTTTTCGGGCGGCATCGGCACTATTTTTTCAAGATTTACTTATGAAAGACCGTATTTAAAAGAAAAAGGCTCTTTCGTAGTCGCTTTGAGAAGGTCATACATTGATATACTTGCCAAACCTTTTTTAAACAATGACCTGAAAAATTCCCGGTTTTACTTTTATGATTTTACAGCTAAGACCAATTTCAGGATTAATGAAAATAACACTGTGTATGCATCGGGGTATTTCGGCCGAGATATTTTCGGTGCTGACTTTGGATTTAATTGGGGAAATACTACCACGACATTCAGATGGAACCATGTTTTTTCTAAGAAACTCTTTCTTAATACCACCGTCTTTTATTCCAATTATGACTATTCTCTGGACTCAGACCTTAAAGATGAAAATAATCAGGATTCGTTTGAGTGGAATTCTGACATCATAAATTATAGTCTCAAACCGGATTTTAATTATTATCTAAATTCCAAAAATACCATCTCCTTTGGAGGACAGATGATTTATTATACATTTAATCCCGGGAAAGCCGTTGCGACTTCAGGAGGGATCAGCCGGGAAATTGGTTTGGATAAAAAATTTGGATTGGAAAACGCAATTTATGCTTCAAATGAACAAAAAATAAATGAGCGGATCACCCTAAATTACGGATTGAGATATTCAAATTTTATGAGGCTCGGGCCCGGTATTGAATACACTCTTAAACCTGAAGAATCTAATAGCAGAAAAGAGATTTTAGGCCAGAAGGAATTTGAAAAAAATGAAAGAATGAGTTCTTATGGCAATCTGGAACCAAGGATAGCCGTAAATTTTGGTCTGGCTAATTCATCTTCTTTAAAATTAAGTTATAACCGGTTGGCCCAATATATCCATTTACTTTCCAACACAAGTGCATCTTCGCCTTTGGATGTTTGGACACCAAGTTCAAACAATATTAAACCACAGATTTCTGACCAGATTGCCCTTGGGTATTTTCATAATTTCAGCAATAACATATATGAATCGTCTGTGGAAGTATATTATAAAAAACTTCAGAATCAGATTGATTATGTTAGAAATGCCGATTTGTTGCTTAATCCGGCAGTGGAAGGCGACTTGCTTTTTGGAAATGGGCGGGCTTATGGTGCAGAATTTTTTCTTAAAAAAAATAAAGGAAAGTTTAATGGATGGATAAGTTATACCTTGTCAAGAACTGAGAAAAAAGTGAGCGGGCTCAACAACAACCAATATTTTCTTAACCGCATCGATAAATTACATAATATTTCGGCGGTTTTGATTTATGATCTTTCCAAAAGATGGTCGCTGGGATCCACCTTTAGCTTTGCTACAGGTACACCTGCAAGTTTTCCTACCAATAAGTATTTATGGCAAGGTATGGCTCTGCCTCATAATTATACTGATGAGCGTAATATCTATCGTATTCCGGCTTCGCATCGGGCTGATATTTCTGCCACCAGAAAAAACAAGCATGCGATGTTTAAAAGAGGAGAAAGTGAATGGGTGTTTTCAGTATATAATGTTTATGACAGGAGAAATCCGTTTTCGGTGTATGTAAGACAAAATCCTGATGATCCTTCCAAAACCGAAGCAGTGAGTTATTCTGTTTTTGCCTCTTTTATTCCGGCAGTAACCTATAATTTTAAATTCTAAGAAATGAAATATTATAATTTAAAAAAGTTAATAGTATTTGGATGGGTTGGATTCTTGTTTTTACTCTCTTCTTGTGAGGATGTAGTTAAAATAGAGGTTAAAGATGGTAAACAGCAGCTGGTTGTCGATGCCTGGCTAACCAATGAAGCTAAAGAGCAAAAAATTGTGTTGACTTATTCTCAGCCTTATTTTGATGATACAGACCTTATACCAGCATTGGGTGCGGAGGTAACTGTGATATTGGACAATAGCCTGACATTAAAATTTTCCGACGAAAACCGCGATGGAGTTTACACTTTTACGCCCTTAGATGGCGATTACATGGGAGATGCAAAACAGGTCAGGCTATTGGTCAAGCTGGGGGACGAACAATACCAATCATTTTCAGCTCTTAAACGTGTACCGAGGATTGATTCAGTGGCTTACGAGGAATTTTCTTTTCCTGTAGAAATTCCGGATGCAGGCCCGAAAGATGGTTTTCTGGCGGAGTTTTATGCAAATGATTTACCGGGAGAGGGTGACACTTATCTTATCAGATCTTATAAAAATGACTCACTAAGGTTTAAGCCTGAAAATATTACTTTGGCCTATGATGCCGGTTTTTCGGCGGGTTCAAAAACTGACGGACTAATGTTTATTTTGCCCATCAGGCAATCTATAAATCCTGTTTTGTTCCAGGATAAAGACAAACTAAAAGTCGAACTATTATCAATTCCGATTGAGGCGTATTATTATATTCTTCAATTACGACAGGAATCTCAAAATGGAGGGATATTTGCCACACCTTCAAGCAATATTCCCACAAATATTTTCAACATTAATCCCAAGTCTGAAAACACCGCTTTAGGTGCATTTATCGTTTCCAGGGTTAGCAGTTTTGAGACAGTCATTGATAAGAAAAAAGCAAAGCCCAAGAAATAAATAAAAGCACTTATAATTTTTTGGAAATAAAAAAAACCGCCCATTTTTTCAAATGAACGGCTTTCAATAAACAATTCTAAATAATATTAGTATCTGTACATTTCAGCTTTAAAAGGCCCATCAACGCTTACGCCGATGTATTCCGCTTGCTCAGTTGACAGTTTATCCAATTTTGCACCCACATGAGCCAAATGGAATGCAGCTACTTTTTCATCAAGGGCTTTAGGCAATACATACACTTTTTTCTCATAGGCAGCTGTATTGTTCCAAAGTTCCAACTGGGCCAAGGTTTGGTTAGAGAAAGAACATGACATTACAAATGAAGGGTGTCCCATAGCACAACCCAGGTTAACCAATCTTCCTTCAGCCAATATGATTATGTCTTTTCCTTCTACATTGTACATATCCACCTGAGGCTTGATTACGTTTTTGGTATGACCATAGTTTTGGTTTAACCAGGCCATGTCAATTTCGTTATCAAAGTGTCCGATGTTACAAACTATAGCTTTGTCACGCATTTTCAGGAAATGCTCTTTTCTGATTATCTTATAGTTACCTGTAGCAGTAACGAAAATCTGGGCTCTCGTGGCAGCTTCGTCCATAGTTACTACTTCGTAGCCATCCATTGCGGCCTGAAGGGCACATATTGGGTCAATTTCAGTAACCAACACTCTGCAACCGGCACCTCTCAACGACTCGGCTGAACCTTTACCTACATCGCCATAACCGGCAACTGCAGCAACTTTTCCAGCCAACATCAAGTCAGTAGCACGACGGATGGCATCAACCAATGACTCTTTACAGCCGTATTTGTTGTCAAATTTAGACTTAGTTACTGAATCGTTAACATTGATTGCAGGGAGTAAAAGTGTGCCGTTTTTCATTCTTTCATAAAGACGGTGAACACCTGTGGTAGTTTCTTCAGAAAGTCCTTTGATTCCGGCTACGAGTTCAGGATATACATCAAAAACCATGTTGGTCAAATCACCACCATCATCAAGAATCATATTAAGTGGTTGTTGTTCTTCTCCAAAAAACAATGTCTGCTCGATACACCAGTCAAACTCTTCAGCAGTCATGCCTTTCCATGCATAAACCGAAATGCCGGCAGCAGCGATGGCAGCGGCAGCGTGATCTTGTGTAGAGAAAATATTACATGAAGACCAGGTTACTTCAGCTCCAAGTTCTACCAGAGTTTCTATCAAAACAGCGGTTTGGATTGTCATGTGAAGACATCCGGCAATTCTAGCTCCTTTCAGAGGCTTGCTTGGGCCATATTCTTTACGGATTTCCATCAAACCCGGCATTTCGGCTTCAGCCAATTGAATTTCTTTACGACCCCAGTCTGCAAGGGCGATATCTTTTACTTTAAACGGAATGAAAGTGTTACTTTTGCTCATAAAAAAGCTATTTTATCTATATTAATATTGTTTAACTTAGTATATTATCTAAAAAACGACACAAAAATAGATATAAGTAACTTTAAAACAATGAAAAATCAGGATAAATATCTTTTTTAGGCTCTAATTTTTTTTTACGGTAAAATGAATAGCTAAACTGAGGTTGAATAACCCGGGATTGAGGAATTTAGAAAATTCAATATTCTTATTTGTAAAAAAGGCAGAATACAAATTTTGGAGAAATTTGAATATGTAATTATAGAAAGAGCAAATTCAAAGTATTTTTTGTATTCAAAACTTGAATATTAGAATTAAAAATGTAGTTTTTTACTAAAGAAAGGGCCTTAAAGGATAAAAAAATCGGGATAAAGAGATAAATTCGAAAATGTAAAACATATTTTTGCGTTGAGTAAATTTTAAACCAAAAACTAATTGAAAAATGGGAAAGTCTTTCTTGAAAAATCTCTTGTTGGTGCTTTTTGTGGGTGTTTTTATAATTTCATGTAAAAAAGATAGTGATACAGTTGAACCTGTAACCATTGATGGAACCTGGAAAATTCTCAATTTAAATGTAACACTTGGAGGAAATACTATTGATTATTGGACATTTTATAATCAGTTTTATCCTTGCACTAAAGACATTACCATTAGTTTTGATACCAAAAGCAATTTTTCAGTATTTGAGCCCGCTGGTTGTGTTGACGACAACGGCGATTCGTTTTTACCTATTGGGAAAATAGGCACCTTTACATTGGGTACTGATAACAAACTTATTTTGAAAGAATCAGGAGGGCAGACTTTAGAAGGAAATGTGGTGGTTGAAAGTGATAAGATTACCTGGAATACCAAATTGGATATTTCAGGTGTTAGTACTGATATTGTTGCAAAGTTTACGAGGGTGCAGTGAAAAAGAAAGTATAAAGTATTTCAAAAAATTAGAAATGATCTCTAGAATAAATTTTTAAGGATGTTTGAAAATTTTTAATAAAGTAATTTTTATGAAATCTTGAATTATTTAAAATTTCCGCTTAAATCTTTTTAAATGAATATTTCTTAAAAATCAATCTTTCTATTTGCTTGATTTGGCTTAAATTTTGTTAAAATTAAGTTAAACAATTTTATAGACACAATGTTTAAGAAGTTATTCCTTTTACAACTACTTTTATTAAATTCACTTATTGTAAAAAGCCAATCAAATAGTTTAAAATTGGATGAATTTTCTATAAATTCATTCTGCGAAAATCAAGATGTAGTATTAACTTTTAGCTCAAATGTAAAGTTTGGAAACTCAAACATCTTTAAAGTTTTTATAGCAAATCAATTAGATAATAATTTCCTGGAGGTCGAATCAAAATTGAAGGAGAAGACTTTAATAATAAAAATTCCGAAAATAAACAATTTGCCATTTAAATCAACCCCATTTGATTATTTAATAAAGATAAAATCATCAGAGCCGGAGCTAACAAGCAATGTTATACCAATTACAATAACCACTCTACCAAATGTCATATTAGCCGGTCAGGCACTGGTGAACCCTTATTCAAAGGTGGCGGTACCTTTGTCAGGACAAGGAAGTTGGCCCTCAAACATTGTACTTGATGACAACTCTTCGGTTAGTTTTGACAATTTTTTTAATCCATCTCTTTTGTTGCAATCAGGCATTTCGAAAGAATATAAAATAATGTCCGTAAACAACAAATGCGGTGAAGGAGAATTTAAGGGCTCTTTTAATTTAAAAATAAACCCAATTGCTCTCAAAATAATCTCTTTAGGCATGGATTATTCCTACTGCAAAGGAAGTGATTTTTATATTACAGTAGCCAAGACTGGTCAATTTAATCATAATAATAAATTTCAGGTTCAGGTTCGTGATAACAGTTCCTCCTCGTTTATAAATTTACCAACATTTGCTGAATCTGACTCTATATTAAAAGTTTCAATTCCAAAAGATTTCAATGTTAATAATATTTCCTCATTTCGGGTTACTGCATCTTCTCCTGAGGCGAATGGAGAAATCCTCGAAAAAAGAATAAGTTTGGTTGACAAATCTGTAAGCCTTTCAGCAACCCCCTCGATTAACCAATTTTCAAAAAATATTTACTTAAATGTTAAATTTAAAGGTATTGGGCCATTTGAAGCAAAATTTAAAAATGGTTTGGTTATTAGTTCTAGCTATATAGCAGGAAATGAAACATGGGCATCCAAAATAATTCCATTTACAGATAATTTGGAATCATACGAAATAGTGTCTGCTCAAAGTTCCTGTGGAAATTTACCTATACCTGAGGGTGGCCTAAGCATAAAAATTCCAAATGAAAAAAAAATATTTATTGATATTGATGCATTGGAACACCCTCCCGGAATTTGTATTAATACTGGTAAATTTGAAATTCCAATTGTTTCAAATATACCTAACCTCAAAAACTCCCTTGGAATTAAATTTAGTTTATTATATCTAAATTTTTATGGGGAGGTTTATAAAACCAGAGAGTTTGATGCCACATTAACAGAAAACAATAAAATGTTACTTGTAAATATTCCATCTGATGCCCTGGCAAACGTGAAAGAAACCGGTTTAAGGTTTAAAATTCTGGTTGCCAACCCAAATATTGAAAGCCCTATAAAAGAGGTTCGATTTTTTGACATTCCTACTCTTGTAAATATTGTGGCCTCAAATACAATCCTGGACAAACCTGAAAATGTATTAATTAGGTTAGAATATACCAACTCAAGAGCAAGAACTACGGTAATACTTAACGACAATTCGGAAAAAAGTTTTGGAGGTCTAAGTAATTCCCCTATTGAGTTTTCAGTTTTCCCCAATCAAACAACCACGTATAAGGTAAAAAAGATCTCAAATGTGTGCGGTACAATTGATAACCCAAAAACAATTTATACCTCAAGTTTTTATAGAGATAGCTTAAAAATCACTGTTTCGAGACCATTAGAATATAAAGTAAAAATAAAAATACCAGAAAAGGCTGGGTTTTGTTTAGGGGAAAGCTTCAAAATCGACCTGGAAGGCATTGGGAATCTCCCTAAAGATCAGGTTTATAAAGTTGAGATATATAATTCAAGTTCAAAAAACATTATTGGACAAGGTACATTAGGTGTTATAGATGCCAATATACCAAATGATCCAAAACTTTTGGGAAACAGCCCCGAAACTGCATTTAATCAGGCGATACGTATTCTCGGTCCAGATGGGTCGATTGTTAGCAACGCCATTGAATTAAAGGTTTTTTCAAAGCCTAAAGCATACATAGCCGACTACGACTACACTTACAATAAAAAATTAATTCTAAATGAACCATTTTCATATAGTGTTTACATAACTGGTGGTGGAAGTTTAATAAAATACCAATTTGATGAGCTACCAGAGGAAGAGTACATTCTAAATTATAATCACAAATTCTCGTTATCTAAATATAATAATCCCTATATTCCCTTAAATTCAGGTTATTATAATTTGAAAAGCATTCAAAATGAATGTGGAGTTGGCGAGGTTACAGGCGAAGGACTTAAAATTATACCGTATAATATCACACTAATAAATAACTCAAATATTCCATTTTGCGAAGGAAAACACTCAATTATCCCTATAAGCTTTATGTCACAAGGAGATATTATGAAAGCTGATTTAAAAGTAGAGGTTTCTCTATACGGACAAAATAATTTTAAAGAAATACAAATTGTAAAACCCGGCAACCCAATGTGGGTTCAGGTTCCGGAAGGTTTTTTCCAATCCAGTTCTTTAATTGATATAAGGGTAATTGATAAAACAATTGATTTCAAATCAAATACAATCCAATCGACATTTTACACCTCTCCAAAAATTACTTTAACTGGTCAAAATGGAAGTGCAAATGAGATAATCTTGAGTGATTCTGATGGATCAAGTAGCTGTATAAATATCAAAAGTACAATGCAACATTTTCATACTGTGTGGATTGAAGGAATTGGGGAAGTAACTGCAAATAATTGTGTAAGAGTTTCACCAAAAGTAAGCACAACATATAAAGTGGCAAAAGTATCCACAGCTTGCGGATATTTTAACTCCAATAGTCAAATACTGGTTAGAATCCCAAAATCAGCCAAAATAACCACAAATACGACTAGCTATTGTATAGGTGGAAAAATGTCTGTTAACTATAAAATTAAAGGTGACTTTAATCCAAACTCTTTTTTTGAATTCTTTATCGAAAATTATAATAACAATCAGGACATTTATAATCTTGGAAAAACTGAAAAATTAGAGGACACTAATTACAATTTAAATTTACCCTCAAGCTTAAAAACAGGTTTTTATAAGTTATACATAAAATCTGATGGAATTGTTTTAGGAAGCTCTGAAATAATTCAAATTTTGGATCGCCCCTCTGCCAGTATCACTGGTAATGCGACTATAAACAATGGGAAATCAACCTATCTTACTATTGTTTCTGATCTCGAAAACCCATTTTTTAATTATTCTTTATCTGACGGGATATTGGGGAAATCAGGCTCAAGAATTACCTATGTAAAAGTTTCACCCAAGCAAACTACTACTTATAAAATAATCTCTATCACAAATCTTTGCGGAAAAGGCCAGGCTTCTGGCGAGGCTACTGTAATTGTAAATACCAAAACAGAAAAAGAAATAAATGAAGTAATCCTCAATAAACAAAAAACCTGTCCTGGTGAAAAAGTTAATGTGACATTTACCTCTTCTGGTTTAGATATAAATAGTTTGAAGCTTGAAATATCAGATAAAAATGGACTGAATTTTAACAAGATGCCTTTTTCAATTATTGGAAATAGTTTTGTTTTTACAGTACCTGAAAATTTACCTACAGGAACAGATTATAGAGTCAAAATATTGTCAGATGACCCAAGCGTTTCAGGTTCGACATCAATTTTACCGTTTGAAGTTATCCAGGGAATTTCAGTTTATGTATCGTCAAGTAAACCCTATTTTACAACAGAGTCTCCCGCCACAGTAAATTTTGAATTTAATGGCACACCCCCCTTTTACCTGATTTATGACGACTCATCAGCCATCTATAAATCAAATTATTATATTCAAAATAATCAATATAGTTTATCAATAAGAAAACCAGGAAATTATAAGGTGTTTCAATTAAGCAATAACCTATGTTCAATGGGACTTGTTAAAGGATTGAATCCTTTAACAATTGAGATATTAACAGCTACAGAAAATCCATATGAAATTGAAACTCTGATTTATCCTAATCCCGCTGTAGATTATTTTGAATTCAGTGAATTTTTAAACCCAATTGTTGTGAAAATTCTAAGCCCTCAGGGAAGAATTCTTAAAATCTTTAATTCATTTTCCGAAAAATCACCAAAATTAAATATTTCTGATTTACCATCAGGTAAATACATAGTAGAAATTCTTACCAAGGAAAAATCTTTAAAAAAATCCTCAATTATCAAACTTTAATTTTTCTCACAAATGCATAGATTATTTATATTATTTATTCTGGTAATTCCAACAATAACATTTTCACAAACATTAAGTATTCAAAATCCTTCAGGAGACCTCTGTACTTCTAAAAAAAACGTCATAAACTTCACTTCCACTGGTGCATTTGGATCGAATAATAAATTTAAAATAGAGCTTTCATATAATTATAAAAAATCAGGAAGCTCTAACACCGAAACCAAAATAATTACAGTTTCAGAGGAGTCAGGCTTGAACCAAATACCAATTATAATCCCTGACACCATTTCTAATACATTCGGCAAATTAAGAGTGGTTTCTACAGACCCTATAGTCCAAAGCCCCTGGAGTGCTAATGTATATTTTAAGTTTTTAATTAGCGGGAATTTGTTAGGAGAATTTTTAACCAATTCATTTGAACAAGTTCCTCTAAATATTTCTCTATTGAAGGGAGCACGGCCCTTTATTTTGAAATTCAATGACTCCACAGGTGTTATCAAAGACCCATCATCGTTTTATGGTGACACATATATTCTAAATCCTGAAAAGACCACCTCTTATTCTGTTAAAGAGGTTACAAATGAATGTGGTATTGGAAAAATTACGGGCGAGCAATTAGTCAAAGTTAATCCGATAAATCTTCGATTGATGGGGCTGAATTTTACATCCCCTGCCTGTGTGGGAGACAAAGGTTTTGTTACTTTTAATATGGATAGGCCATTTGACAAAGAAAATAAGTTTTTTCTTTATGTGTATTCAAACGGAAATAACAATACTAAAATCAATGAAATCCGGCTCCCACTTGAATATGTTTCTGACAACACCTACTCTTATAAGTTGCTCCCTGAAATGGAAGGGAAAAACTTCCATGCAGTATTAGAATCAACAGCCCCATATTGTAAATCAACAAATAACTTTGCCTTTAGTGTTGAGCAAAACTACAAAGTAAAAATATTAACAGAGAAATTGGATATTCCTTATGGAGTAAAAGGAACAATTAATGTTCAATATGGTGGTAATGCCGATCATAATACTTATTTTGATTGGGTTGCAGAAAAAGCCAATAAGGTTCCAATAACGAATATTGAAAATATCTATGACGAAAAAATAAAGAAATACACCGTAGAGCCTTTATTTTCTGATGTTTACAAAATAACAAGTGCCGCTTACCGAAACTGTACCAGATCGTCTATAGTAGAAGGAAAAACAAATATAAATGTTACTTCGGGCTTCAATATTAGTGAGAACAATAAGCCAATTTCTGTTTGTGAAAATGGTCAGGTTGATATAATTATAAAAAAACTCGGCACTTTTCCGGCAGATAATAAATTCAAATTTGAATTTTCATATTCTTCTACCAATTCGTTATTCTTTGATGCGTATTTTATTAATGACACTACTCTCAGAGTTGATCATATAAATAGCCCGTTTCCTGGAAAAACAGCATCTGGAAATTTATGGGTAATTAGCACAAACCCCAACATTAAGAGTTTAAAGTTTTTAAGTATAACCATTAATTCCACTCCAACTCTTACGCTGTCTAATCCAAATAACCCTGTTTACAATTCCGAAGCTGGAAAAAGGTTTGATCTTCCAGTAGTTGTTAATGGTTCATCAAATATCCCATATAGTCTGTTAATAAATGATGGCAAAAATGATTTTAGTCTTATAAATACAGGGGTATTTCCAATTAGCTCTACAACTTATAATATAAAAGAAATTTCAAATGCTTGCGGAAAATCTATTTTAGTAAATAAATCAATCAAAGTCCAAGTTTCAAATCCTCAAAATCTTAAGCAATCTATATCCTTAAATATGGGATACCAACCCATTTATTGCAAAAATAAACCAATTGATGTACCATTTGTAGTAAATGGAGAGTCTGATACAAGTGATGTATATACAGTTGAGGCCATAAAATATGAAAATAGTGTTGCCAATTATATTGAACTTGGATCATCAAAAAAGTTTCAGATTAATATAAGCATTCCGGAAGTTTTTTCTGAGTATAACTCACTGCCAATAAGGGTTACAAATAAAAAACGGAAAATTTCTTCACCAGATTTATTTCTTTATTTGGATGATGTACCCAAAGCAAATTTTTTCGGTGCAGCCGAAAGAGAAGTAATATTGGGAACTCCAATTATTTTACAATTTAAAGCTAAGAGTTATTCAGAGATGGCCATTGAATTCTCAACAGGAGAAAAAATAAGTCAAAGCGTATTCAACTCCGGGTCTGGGGAATATAATTTTTCAAAATTCATCAAACAAAGTACTATATTTTCCATTTCAAAAATATCTAACAGGTGCGGTGTAGGTAATTCTACCGGTGAAATAAAAATTGATACAAAACCTTACAAATTTATAATAGAGAATTTGTCAAACTTGAATTACTGTGAAGGGGAGAATATTCATATCAGATATGGTTTTGAAGGGAATATTCCACAAAATTTCAATGCTCAAGTACAAATATCAGAATCATATAATCAAAATTATGGTGATTTACCCACTAAAGTTGAAGGTGAATTTTTAGTGGCAACAATCCCTGTTGGTCTCCTTAAAAATTCGCCGAAATTCTATTTAAGAATTAAAGAGAACAATGAAACAGGTTACCCATCTACCCCGATATTAATTTCAATAAACAAAAAACCCGAAATCAAATTAGTGGCACAGGATAATTCCGATATTGCTATTTATTCTAAGAAATCACAAGGAGCTCAGCTCAAAATAATCAACTTAAATGGTGCATTCGGATTTAAGTATGGATTATTCCCTGCAACAAATGTCAGCACCAGCTATTCTTATACTGATCCACGCGTGTCACCTGACACAAGTACTATTTATTCAATTAGATATGCCTATAATGAATGTGGGTATGGGAAGTTCCAGGGAAGTGTAAATGTAAAAGCCGCTGCAAGCTTAGTTCTCAATAATATACCTCAATTGGCTTGTTTGGGTACTAAAATTAAAATTGATTTTTCTGCAACAGGTGATTTTGAATCTAACAATATAATTACTGTTGAATTACAAAACCTGAGTAATAATGTATTTACAAAAATAGGTGAAACCAAACTAACTGGCCTCACAAAAGAATTTTTGATTCCTAACGATCTCGCTTCAGGAAATTATTATGTCAATATTAAATCTAGTGCCCCCGCTTTAGCAAGCAACTCAAATTTTTTAGGAAAAATACTTAAGGTAGAAGCTCCGCCATTAGGCAATCTTCAGGGAAATACCATTTCAAATCCCGGGGAAAAAGTAAACCTTGTACTAAAGTTATCAAGTGGAACTCTCCCTATTATTTACGAACTTTCTGATGGTACAAAAGGTAAGGTACAGTATATGGAAGCTTCAAATTCCTATTCTATTCCGGTAACACCAAAGTTATCTACAAATTATTTTATTAAAGAGCTTATTAATAGCTGTGGAACTTCAAAATCAGATAAGCAAATAACAGTTACTGTTAATGAACCCCAACCGCTTTTAATTACAACTACTAACGTTCAGCCAGTTAATGGTAAAATTTGTGCTGGAAAGAACATTTTGGTAAATTTTTCGACCACAGGGCCTCTTAAAGGAAATGAAGCTTTTTCAGTTCAAATATCTGATTTGAATGGAAACAATTTCATAAATATACCAACCAAAGGAAATTCAAGTCCGATTACGGCAGAATTGCCTTCAAATTTAGTTCAGGGCGATTATTACAGAGTTAGAGTTGTATCAAATGTACCTTCTGCTGGTTCAGCGTTTCACTCCTCAATACCTATTAAAATAGCCGCAGTTGGGCAACTTCAAATAAATAAGCTTATATATGAACCTGCCAAAGATGCTGTTGCAAACCTTAAGTTTTCCGGCACTTTTCCTATTTACTTTTCATTTGGAAATGATAGCCTTAAAGCTCCAACTTTTCAGGCAAAAGACAGCTTGTATAATTTTGCCTTTAAACCCACGTTCCCGAATGGGGTAAGTGTATATAAGTTATTTAAAGTTTCAAATTCCGATTGTGGTGTTGGAATCGTTATTGGGAATAATAAATTACAAATTGAATTATTAACAGAAGTCGAACCTCATTTCATCAACTACATTGAGGTTTTCCCCAATCCTGTACAGGAAATCTTAAAAATTAATGCCAAGGAAAATATATTCTTACTAAAACTAACCAATACTTTGGGTAAAGTGATCATTGAAAAAGATTTCTATGAAAGCAAGGAATTAAATATTTCCCATCTTCCATCTGGCACTTATTATCTAACTATCAATCACACAAACTTTAAAATCGTTAAATTATAAATATAGAACGGATGAAAAAATTGCAAATTATCTTAGCACTTTTAATATCAATTTGTACTCATGCTCAGCAAAATTCTGTTTTGGTAGAAACCTTTCTAAACCAATATTGTACAGGAACTTCTATATCTTTGAAATTAAAGACTTCAGGCAATTTTAACGAAGACAATAAATTTGTTATAGAAATTTCAGATGCATTTGGAAAAAATTTTAAGGAATTAAAACGGATAAATTCAACTTCAACTGATTTAATCATTCCATTGGAATTACCATTTGGAGAGAATTATATGATTAGGGCTAATTCAACATCCCCTGCAGTTACTGGAATTCCTTCCAATCGTTTCAAAATATTCACAAAACCTATAGCAAAATTGAGTTATGTTGGTGCTTCTCAGATAAATCCATTTAGTAAGGTTGATTTAAAAATAAAAATTATTGGTGGTGGAAGTTTTAACCTGGTTTTAAATGATAGTACAAAATTAAATACTATTTATCCAAGCTCCTATGACTCAACTTATACTGTTTCTAAACTAATAGTTAAATCCTTCAATTATAGAATTGAAAAAATCGAAAACTTATGTGGAGTGGGTATTTCCGCCGGTGAAGCAAATATCAAAACAAATCCCTATGGTTTACTAGTTACAGGGTTAAGCAATTTATATTATACTTGTCCTGGGAAAAAAATACACTACTCATATAGCTTAAATGGAACTTTAGGTGAAACCAATTCTTTCAAATTAAGAATAAAATCAGCTGTTGGGACATATCAGGAAGAGATAGAATCAAAACTCAATGAAAAAGGGTTTTTAGAGTCAACACTACCTCAAAATCTCGAATATGGCAAATCATTTTCATTACAATTAATTGGTTCAAATCCAGAAATTTATAGTGATCTGATTATGTTCTCAATTCCTCCTAAAGCAATTATTGGAAATGTTAGTACAGGTAACTCTCAATACGGTATAATTCCTTCCTTATTAGTTAATATTAATCAAGGTTTGCCACCTTATGTTGTTTCTCTTGAAAATGGTCAAAGTCATTATCTTACTAAGAACTATTCTGAAATTCCTTTGATAAATTTAAATGCAAAAAACTCATTTGTTTCAATAAAAGATCAGTGTAATTCGATAAAAAGTACAATTGATAGTGTCAATGTATCTTTACCTTCTTTTATAACCATTGATTCAATTCCATCTAAGAATTATTGTGTCGGCGAAACACTGGAAGTACCAGTTACAACCAACATGACCTTTAATAGCAAATCAAAAATTTATTTCTATTTATGGGAAGAAAGCTATGTTGTTCAGCCAAAATTTGAAGCAAAATTAATTGATAATAAATTAGTTGCTAAGATTCCACCAATGCAGGGTGGATATTATTCAATAATGATTACTACAGAAAATCCAACCACTGAACACATTGCATTTAATAGGAGGATAAAAATTAACCAACCTTCCACATCCTCGCTTTCAATAAGGACAAACCCACTTGGCAGCTGGCTGGTATTAAATCCTGGTGTAGGATTTGAACCTTCAACTGTGAAATTAATTATTGACGACAAGGAACATTTGTTGAACTATCAGAATTTTTCAAAAAATTTGAGAACCTACGAGTTTAAGATAAATCCAAAAAAAAATCGGGTATTTAGCCTTGCCGAGGTTAAAAATGAATGTGGGGCTTCGCAAATAAACCCATCAGCAAAATCTGTTTCCTTCAAATTCCAAGGCACTCAAAACAGAAATATTATTATCGGTCAAATCGAAAAATCAAACTATTGTATAGGGGAAGACATTAAGATTCCTTTTACAATAGAAGGTGAATTAAGTTCAAATGAAGTTGTAGAACTATACAATGTTGGCGGAAATGGATATAATACAATAAAACTAACCGAAGGAAAAACTAGCCCTATTGTATTAAATATATCTCCAAGTACCAGATTTGTTTCAAATCAATTTTTTTTAAAAATAAGCAATACAGAAATAGCCAGCGACGAGAAAAGCTTAACAATAAATAGTAAGCCATGGGTCGGTTCGAACACAAAATTTAAACAAGTAATTAAAAATCAACCTCTTAACTTGGAGCTTAGGTCATCCGGTAGTTATCCAATTTATTATAAATTAAATAATGAAGTGAGAACTATACCTCACGGTTCATTTAGTGATATTAATAAATATGAGAGGTTTACGCTATATCCAAAAGAAAATTTAACTCTTAAGATTGAATCTGTAAACAACTCTTGTGGGTACATGGATCAATCTCTAAAAAGTGAAATTAAAATTGAGGCATTTACTACAATTCTTTACTTTGATGAGTATAGTACTTCTATTAATTCAGGGGTTTGTACAGGAGAACTGTTAAGAATTCCGTTCAAAGGAATTTATATTCGAAAAAACACCAAAATTTACGCAGAGTTAACTGATTTAAACGGTTTGAATTTCAAAGAAATAACAACTTATCAGGATGGCAATGAGATGATTGTTCAAATTCCAAAAGATTTAAAAACTTCAAATAAATATAAGATCCGATTAGTCGCAAAAAATCCGGAAGACACATTCTATTCTGAAGAACGTTCTATTAATGTTTTTGAACCGGCAACTGGGAAAATTTCTACGAAAGAGGGAAAAGACATAATTGAAAAAAACGGTTATGAGCCAGTTAATTTGAAGCTGGAATTTACAGGTTCTCCCACCTTCCAAACTATTATTTCAAATACTTACAATATAAATTCAACTTTAGACCCGTCAATTAGATATTATGATTATATTTCAAATATAAATGTTAATCCTACAAAAAAAACCACATATTCAATCCAACAGTTGAATAATTTTTGTGGATTTGGAAAAGTCTCCGGAAACGTAACAGTGTCAGTTACTCCTTATGTAAGTTCGATTAAATTAAGTAAAAATAAGGTTTGTAAAAGCGAAAAAGTAACTCTCAGCATTGGACTCAATGGTGATTATTCTGATGAGGATATAATCATAGTAAAATTAAAAAAATTAGTTTCCAATACCTACCTTACTGTTAAAGAATTAATAAAATTTAAGGCAAAAGAAAATAAATCATTAGATGTTATTTTTCCGGAAGAATTTGAAATAGGGTCTTACGGAATTTCCGCCGATTTTGAAAAGTATCAAAATAATTCACAGTCCTCAGTATTAGGATTTGTACTTATGTCGCAAGCAAATATAAATCTTGCAGGAAATGCCACAGTGAACAACGGAAATTCAACTTTAATAAGTGCAGTTGTTTCAGGTTCAACACCGGTTTCTTATGAACTAAACGACGGTTCAAAAGGAGTCCTAAACAGTTCTGGCTTAAATTCAATTAAGGTTATTCCAAATTATAATTTTGAATACAAAATTATTTCAGCAAAAAATGAATGTGGGTCTGCAATTTTTTCTGGCCAATCTATTGTTCGGGTCAATGAACCATCTATCAAAAAAATTGATATTCCAGAAATGTCGAATTATACTTTTTGCCCTGGGGCTTCGGTTAGTTTACCCTTTAAATACACAGGTGACTTTGTTCCGAATGTCACTTTTTACGGTCAAATTTCAGATAAAGAAGGAGCTGATTTCAAAGACATTCCAGGTGCTATTTCAACTCAAAGCCCAATAAAATTCATTTTGCCAACAAATATTTCGTCCGGTAACAATTATCGTTTTCGGGTGATTTCTTCTGATGTAGGTGTTCAAAGTAGTACAAGTACAAACTTCATAAATATTATTGAAAAAATTATTGTTAAAGTAACTGGACCAAAATACTTGGAATCTAATAAGGCAGTTGAATTAAATGTGGAATCAGCCACTAATTCCGGGTTTGCATTTTATGTGATTGACTCCATTTCAAAAAAGACTTTGTCAAATACTTACATTAATACAAGTCCGCAAAAACTACTTTTGAATATTTCAAGTCCAACAATACTAAAATTCTATGCCCTCAATTCATGTGGACCAGCCATTTTTAATGGGCCAAATTTTTTGAAATTAGATTTACTGATGGCATCTGAAAACGAGAACCCTAATAATTTTTTAGCTTATCCAAATCCGGCAGAAAAGTTTATAAAAATCAAAATGACAGGAGTATTTAATTTGGAGAATTTTTCGATTTCTAATTCTATCGGGCAAGCATTAGATTTAATTCCAAATTCCAAGAATAGGGAAGAAGTTATATTAGATATTTCGAATCTTCAAGATGGAATCTATTTCATTACATATTATGATGGTAAAAACAAATTAGTTGAGAGATTTGTAGTTAGAAATTAAATTCTTTTTTGAATAGAACTAAAAGGGTAAACTAAATACTATAAAATAATAAAGTATATTCCAACTTTAGGAGTGGTACGCCACCCCGGTCGAACCAGTGACCTTCGGGTTTAGACTAAAAATAAAAAAAGGAGGTCATTTGACCTCCTTAGTAGCGGGAACAGGACTCGAACCTGTGACCTTCGGGTTATGAGCCCGACGAGCTGCCAACTGCTCCATCCCGCGATATTGGACTGCAAAGGTACAATAATTTTTTCTTTTTGCAAGAATATTTTTTCAAAATATAGTTTTATGAAAATTATCCGAAGAGTTTTAATCATTTCTACCGGATTTTTAGAAAGAATAATAAATACTTAATTTTGGGATAATATTAAAATTGCATTTGATTAAAAACCTGTTAAAGAGTATTTCCCAAACTACTTATGTTAAGGCTTTTTACAGGCTTTTGGCAGTATTGATTTTGTTCCAGATTTCAAGATGGATTTTTTATTATTTTAATCAGGATGCCATTGGAGCTTTAATGAAATCGGATTTAATTCCAATTTTAAAAGGCGGACTGCGATTTGATCTCACAACCATAGCATTTCTCAATCTCCCCTATATTTTTATTCAGATATTTCCAGTTTTTAATTTAAGAAATAAGATTGTTAAAATTTTCTCTGATTTTCTTTTTTTGGCAGGGAATATTTTGGGGCTATTGGCAAATAGTATCGATATCGCCTATTTCAAATTTAACCTGAGAAGAAGCGCCTGGGCCAACATCACGGAGACGGGTGAAATAAACAATTTTTTCAGATTGATACCGGGTTTTATCAAAGGATATCCCGAAGCAATATTTGCCGGAATTTTTCTGATTCTTTCATTTGTATTCCTGTTCAAAAAAATACAAAAGGGAACTTTCGTAAAAAGCTTTCACCGAAGAGTTGACATATTTATTGTATCGTTGTTCCCACTTGTGGCTATCCTTAGAGGCGGTGACCTGGCCCATTCGTCACGGCCGCTCAATTTTAATCAAGTAGGCGAATATGTGAGTAATCCTCAACAAGTGGCTTTGGTTTTAAATACGCCATTTTCGATTATTAAAACCATAAAAAGCAATGCAATTGGACGGATGAATTATTTTTCTGATGAAGAAAGTCTGAAAAATGCGTTCGACCCAATAATTATCCAGAAAAAGGAATTCCCAAAACCTTTGAATGTGGTGATTATAATCGTTGAAAGCTACAGCGAGGAGGCTTCGGGTTTGTTTAATCAGGAGTGGAAAACTGGCGGATTTACCCCTTTTCTTGATTCCTTAAGACAGAAATCATTTTATTCAGAATACAGTTTTGCCAACGGGAAAAAATCAATTGAGGCATTGCCGGCAATATGGGCAGGTGTACCAAGTTTTGAGCATCCTTATGTTTTGTCGGAATTTTCCGGAAATAAGATTGACGCCTTACCCGAAATGCTCAAACAAGCTGGATATCATACATCATTTTTTCATGGAGCACCCAATGGCTCAATGGGATTTGATGCATTTGCCAAAACTGCCGGGATTGAGCAATATTACGGGAAAAATGAATATCCCCTGCCTGAAGACTTTGATGGCATTTGGGGAGTTTGGGACGAGCCGTATCTGCAATATTTTGGGAGGAAATTGAGTACTTTCAAAACTCCTTTTTTTAGCACGGTTTTCACACTTTCATCTCATGATCCGTTTAGAATTCCTGAGCAATACAATGGAAAGTTTAAGAAAGGCCCACATCCCATATTTGAAACGCTTTCTTATACTGATAATGCGTTGAGAAAGTTTTTTGAATATGCAAAAACGCAATCGTGGTATAATAATACGCTATTCGTAATTACTGCCGACCACACTTCATCATTTTCAGGGAGTAAAAAGTTTAAATCAGGGGTGGGGAGATTCAGAATTCCGATATTCTTTTATTCGCCCGGAATAATTTCTGCACAAAAATCAGAAAAGCTTTTTCAACAAACCGATATCTCACCCACAATTCTTGGGTTTCTGGGTATGAATACAGAAAATATTTCTTTTGGAAAAAATCTGTTAAAAAATGACAAACCCAATTTTTCTGTTTTTCATTTTGGAAATTATCATTGGCTTGAAAACCACAGATTACTCGTGTTTAATAAAGAAAAACCAATGGGATTGTATAATTTTGCAAATGATTTTGATCTAAAAAAAGATCTCTCTGCAAAAGAGAAAAATCAATTGATTAGTATGGAGAAGCATATGAAAGGTTTTTTGCAACAATACAATAACAGGCTCATCGAAAACAAACTTAAAGCAAAATGAAGCAACACCGGGCGGGATTTATAAGTATTATCGGAAAGCCAAATGTAGGGAAATCAACCCTGATGAACCAGTTGGTGGGTGAAAAACTCAGTATCATCACCTCCAAAGCTCAGACCACACGCCACCGGATAATGGGAATTGTAAACGGTGAAACTCCGGATTTTGATTTTCAATTGGTGTACAGTGATACCCCGGGTATTATAAAACCACAATATGAGCTGCATACTGCCATGATGGAGTTTGTGCATGGAAGTATTGAAGATGCCGATGTGGTGCTTTTTGTGACCGATATCTATGAAAAATACGATGAAGAAGACGTGATACAGAAGCTTCAGAAATGCGAGAGCCCAATAATTTTGATTATCAATAAAATTGATTTGGCGAGCGAGGAGGCTATTACAGAAAAAGAAGAGCATTGGAAAACTATACTCAATCCCACAAAAATCCTGAAGATTTCGGCACTCAATAATGTTGGTATCGATTTATTATTAAATCAGGTATTGGATTTTTTGCCTGAGCATCCGCCATATTTCCCTAAAGATGAACTTACAGATAAACCAGAGCGGTTTTTTGCTGCCGAAATTGTACGGGAAAAGATATTTTTGAATTATAAAAAAGAAGTGCCGTATAGTTGTGAAGTGGTGGTAACGGAGTTTAAGGAAACTTATGATCTCATCAAAATATACTCTGAAATATATGTGGAACGAGCCACCCAAAGGGCAATTTTACTGGGGCATAAAGGTGAGAGAATCAAAAAAGTCGGGATTGAAGCCCGTCAGGAAATGGAGCAATTTTTTGGAAAAAAAGTTTTTCTGGAACAATACATCAAAGTAGAACCCAACTGGAGGCAAAAAAAGCAAAAATTGGAGAGATTTGGGTATTGAAAGGCCCTGAATTGAATTATTCATTAATGTGGAATAAAATTCCTGAGGAATTATTTACGGTCAAAAATAGACCAATGTGCCCGCTGATTCATAATTTGGGTGAATAGAAATAATTACCGTTTTTTGTATAATAATATTTTCATTTATTTGTAAAAAAAATAGCAAAAAAGCACTGAAAAAGTGCAAAATTAGAAAATGAAAACAGCAGCAAATATTGATAAGTCGGAAGTCTTTGAGTCAATTCAGGCATTTTTAGATACAGAAGGATTCAAGGTTGTGTCCACCGACCACCAGAGACCCTGGGGTGGTTTTTTTGTAATTGACGAATCGCAGGCACCGGCATTTATCGCGAAATTTTTCAGCCATTTGAGTCTCGAAGATTTTGCCGGATTTGAAAAACTTAGCCCCAAAATTTTGGTAGTAGCACCTCAAAAAAGACTGTCCTGGCAATATCACCACCGCAGAGCCGAAATATGGAAGCTGATTGCGGGCGTAGCAGGTGTGGTGATTTCTGATACTGACAAAGAGACGATTCCTCTTCCCCTGAGTGTAGGACAAGTAATAAATCTTAAATGCGGTGAGCGTCATCGTTTACTTGGTGCCGACGGATACGGCGTGGTAGCCGAGATATGGCAACATACCGACAAAGAAAACCCGTCAAACGAGGACGATATCGTGAGAGTTCAGGATGATTTTGGGAGGTGATTTAATTCGCCCCTTTTACATTCATTTCCAGAGTATAAACTGATTCCAGAGCGGTAATAAAAAGCAAATTACGTTTTTTGCCTCCGAAAGTTACGTTAGCTGTCCAACCGGCGGGAACCGGAATATTTCCTATTTTTTTTCCGGTTTTATCAAAAATTGTAACCCCTTTTCCGGTCAAATACAGATTCCCTCCAGTATCGGTTGTCATGCCGTCTGAGCCCATTTCGGCAAACAGTTGTCTGTTTGTGATTTGCCCGATTCCGGTAATGTCATAGCGGTAGGTTTTACTGGCACCGATATCAGCGACATAAAGATATTTTCCGTCACCACTACCAACAATTCCATTGGGTTGATTATAGTCGGCATCCAGAATAATAGCGGTTTTTGAGTTTTTGGGTAAATAATACAATCTTTTTCCTTCGATTTCCTGATTTTTTCTTTTCCAATATTCTCTTGGATAAAAGGGGTCTGTAAAATAAATACCTCCGTTTGCATCAATCCAGAGGTCATTGGGACCATTGAGAAGTTTTCCTTCAAAATTTTCTAACAAAACAGTATGATTTCCTTTTGCATCTATTGCCCAAATCTGATTTTTTTCATCAGCACAGGAATGCAAAACTCCATTTTTATCAAAATATAGCCCATTTGATCTTCCTGAATTTTCAAGAAATAAAGAAAGATTCCCTTTGGTATCGTATTTCCAGATCGTATTGTTGGGTTGATCAGTAAAATAAACATTTCCTTTTTTATCAGTTGCCGGACCTTCGGTAAATTTAAATTGGTTGGAAATTTTGTTAAGATTTGCTCCTTTTTTAATTAAAGAAATATTCTCAAAATCCTGAGAAAAAGATTCTGTAAACAATGAAGCCAATATTATTAGAATGGGTATAAATGTAAATTTCATGGTTTTGATTTTGCCAATTTCGAATGTTTATAACCGTATAGAAAATAAATTACTGAGCCAATAGCCAGCCAACCCAAAAACATGGCCCAGTTGGTCCAACCCAATTCTGACATCAGATATAAATTAGTGAGAATTCCTAAAATAGGCAAAAGAGAGAAATTGAATTTCAACGAACCTAGCCCCAGCCCCAGCCATGCAAGCCAAAATACTACTATTAAAGGTTTGTCTGCAAAATGAGCAAATATTCCGTCAGTATTTTGATGAGTCCACCACAAGCCAATAATCAATGCCGGAAGAATTATGTACTTTCCATTTACATAAGGTACTTTAAATTTAGACGTTTTACTGAGGCCGTTGTGGTCCATGTATAAGATGCCCCCACTTACCAAAATAAAGGCGAAAAAAGTACCCACGCTTGTAAGGTCAATAAAAAACTGCATATTCATAAACATAGAAGGGACTCCCACAAAAAATCCGGTAACAATGGTGGCAAACGCTGGTGTCTTGTATTTTGGGTGAATCTTGGAAAACTTTTTTGGTAGCAAACCATCCCGACTCATCACCATCCAGATTCTGGGTTGACCCACCTGATATGCCAAAAGGGCACTCGTTATTGCAACCACGGCACTTACAGATATGATTCCTGCAAACCAGTTTAAGTTTACTTTTTCGAATACATAAGCAAGCGGATCATTAACTTGTAATTCAGTATAATTTACCATTCCGGTAAGTACCAGTGTTATTGCTACATAAAGAATCGTAACAATTATCAAAGTAATGATCATCGCTCTTGGCAAATCCTTTTGAGGATCTTTGCATTCTTCTGCAGTTGTAGAAATGGAATCAAAGCCAATAAAAGCAAAAAATACGGAAGCTACGCTCAACAATACTCCTTTTGAACCATTAGGTGCAAAAGGAATCCAGTTTTCGGTTTTTACATAAAATACACCCCCAATAATCACGAGGAAAATTACGGCAAGTTTTATTATCACTAAAATATTTGAAGCGTTTCTTGATTCTTTAATGCCTATATAAATCAACCATGTAATAAGTACGGTTATTAATCCGGCAGGAAGATTAAATAAAATTTTAAGGCCTAAAATTTCTGGAGCATCTGAAAATGCCTGAGCGAGGATTTTAACATTAGGAGTAACCTCTGCCAAAGTCCCGTTTTGCATTGCTTTTTCTAATTCAAAAAAAGCAGATCTTGCTGTACCAAAATCAATTGCCAACCAACGTGGAAAATGTATCCGGAAGATGTTTTCCAGCATACTAACAAAATATTCGGACCATGAAATAGCCACAACCATATTTGAAACGGCATATTCCAAAACCAGAGCCCAACCGATAATCCAGGCAAACAACTCACCAAATGTAACGTAGGCATAAGTATAAGCACTGCCACTAACCGGAACAGTAGAGGCAAACTGGGCATAACTGAGAGCAGTAAAAACGCAAGCAACAGCAGTGAAAATAAATAAAAGTGAAACAGCTGGGCCTCCATTGAAGCTTGCCCGGCCTATTGTGCTGAATATCCCGGCACCAATAATAGCAGCAATCCCAAAAAATGTCAAATCTTTAACTGTCAAAATTTTGGCCAGGGAATTTTCTCCATTTTCTACTTCCGCATCTTTTATCGCCTGAGAGATATTTTTCCTTCTAAATAATGATAATGACATATCAATTGGGTTTAGGGTTTGTGATAATCATGTAAAATTATCAAAATTTCACAGTCCATCAATTTTTTTGAAAAAAACATTAAAAAAGTAGCAGGAGATTTCCCCTGGATAGTTTTTTTGATAGAATTATTTTAAAATATTTCATAAAAAATTCTACGAAAACAAAAAACCCGATATTCCTTTGTTGGGAAATCGGGTTTAAAATCAATAATTTGATTATTTCTAAAAAAATTAAGGCGTATATTTATTTCCTCCAAAATCAGAGATAGATCCTGTTTTGAGAGTTAAATTTTTAACACCGCCCAACCTTTTCAGTTTAGGCTTTGAATATCCAATTCTAATATTGATATCAGTTATTTTTTTTCGAAAAAAAAGAATTCAAAATTGCGATTGCTTTTTTAATAAGTACTTTTGCAGAAAATTTCAAAATACAGCATGTCAAAGAAAATTCAATCGGCTCTCATTTCGGTTTTTTACAAAGATGGTCTCGGCAAAATCGTAGAGTTGCTTCATAAAAATGACGTAAAAATCTATTCTACAGGTGGAACTCAGACCTTCATCGAAGAAATGGGCATTCCGGTAACTGCCGTTGAAGACCTGACTTCTTATCCTTCAATTTTTGGAGGAAGAGTTAAAACCCTACACCCAAAAGTATTTGGTGGAATATTGCACCGCAGAGATAATGAAGATGACGTAAAAACAGCAGCTGAGTTAGAGATTCCGGCTATTGATTTGGTGATAGTAGATTTATATCCTTTCGAAGAAACCGTAGCTTCAGGAGCATCGGAAGACGACATCATTGAAAAAATCGATATTGGAGGCATAGCTTTGATAAGGGGAGCCGCCAAAAACTTCAACGACGTGCTGATCGTTTCTTCAAGAACTCAATATGACGATGTTTTCGAAATTCTTTCTGCAAAAAACTGCAGCACCGACCTGGAAGACAGAAAAAGATATGCTAAACTAGCTTTTGGTACCAGTTCACATTATGATTCGGCCATCCATGCCTATTTTGCCGGAATTGACGATGGTGGCAATTTCCGTGCGGCTCACCAAACACCATTGCGTTATGGTGAAAACCCACATCAGGCGGCCACTTTTTACGGAAACCTCGATGAAATGTTCACTCAATTGCACGGTAAAGAGCTTTCGTACAACAACCTCATGGATGTTGACGCTTGCGTAAGGTTGATTGACGAATTTGAAAAACTAACCTATGTTATCGTAAAACATAACAATGCTTGTGGGGTTGCTACTGCTGATACTTCGAAGGAAGCTTATCTCAATGCTCTCGCCTGTGACCCTGTTTCAGCGTTTGGGGGTGTGATAATCACCAATGAAAACGTGGATTTGGCTACAGCAGAGGAATTACACAAGCTTTTCTTCGAGATTTTGATAGCACCTTCTATAGATGAAGAAGCACTTGCTGTTTTGAAAAAGAAAAAAGACCGTCGGTTATTGCTCAGGAAAGAAGTTAAAACATCCAAAAAGCAGTTTAGAACACTTTTAAATGGAGTTTTGGAACAAGACAAGGACCTGTCAACCGAAAAAACAGAAGATTTTAAGGTAGTTACAGATAGGATACCGACTGATTCTGAAAATCTGGCTCTGGAATTTGCATTGAAAATATGTAAGCATTTGAAGTCAAATAATGTGGTTTTGGCAAAAGATGGGCAACTGCTTGCAAGTGGGGTTGGACAAACCTCCCGTGTAGATGCTCTTAAACAAGCTATTGATAAAGCTAAAGAATTTGGATTTGATCTAAATGGTGCCGTTATGGCCTCAGAAGCATTTTTCCCTTTCCCCGACTGTGTTGAAATCGCTGACCTGGCCGGTATTAAAGCGGTTGTTCAGCCCGGTGGCTCTATCAAAGATCAATTGTCAATTGATTATTGTAATCAGCACAATATGGCAATGGTTATGACAGGAGTGAGGCACTTTCTACATTAATAAAAGTTTAGTTTTAAATATTGGCAGAAATCTCCTCCCGAGGTTTCTGCTTTTTTATGTGTATTATTTTGAATTTTTTAAATAGAGTGACGTCTTTACTATTTTTATATTCAATTTTTGTTACAAATGATTATTTTGCAAAGAAATCTTAGATTCAAAAAAAATATTAATATATGAAAGTCCAATTCTACGGAGCAGCACAAAGAGTAACAGGAAGTAAACATCTCATTACAACCCAAAAAGGCACTAAAATCCTGCTGGATTGTGGCATGTTTCAGGGTATTAATACCAGTGAGCTCAACCTGAAATTTGGATTCAATCCCAAAGAAATAGATTATCTTTTGCTTTCACATGCTCATATCGACCATTCCGGATTGATCCCCCGACTGGTAAAACTGGGCTTTTCGGGGCAAATCTTCTGTACCGAAGCCACCAAAAGTCTTTGCCAGATAATGTTGCTTGATTCGGCCCGTATTCAGGAAAGAGATTTGGAGCGTGTGAATAAAAGAAGAAAAAAAAGAGGTGAAGAAACTCTTGAACTACTCTATGAAGAAGAGGACGTAGAAAAGGCCATGTCGCTTTTTCAGGAAATACATCTCAACATACCTTTTTATCTTGAAGAAGGCATAAAAGTAGAATATTACAATGCCGGGCATATTTTAGGAAGTGCAGGTATCATGATTGATTTTGAAGAAGACCATCACACCAAAAAGCTATATTTTACCGGAGATATTGGCAGGCCAAATGATAAAATTCTTTCTAGCCCAGCCGAATTCCCTCAAGCAGATTATATTATTTGTGAGTCCACTTATGGGAATCGCCTTCACGAACCCGAAGTTGACATGAAGGCACACCTACTCGAAATTGTGCATAAAACATGTGTAAAAAAAAGAGGCAAACTTATTATCCCGGCATTTGCGGTTGACCGCACCCAGGAGCTGGTATATGCCTTAGATCAATTGGAAAACGAAGGTAAATTACCGCACATACCGGTTTATGTTGATAGCCCGCTCGCAGTACAGGCCACGATGGTCATGAAACGTCACAGAGAAGATTTTAACCCGGAAATACTGAAATATATTGAGCGTGATGGTGATGCTTTTGGGTTCAATAATCTCCATTATATCACAGAAGTAAATGATTCAAAGGCTCTAAACAATTATGACAAACCTTGCATTATTATTTCGGCATCCGGAATGGCAGAGGCGGGCAGAATTAAACATCATATTGCCAATAATGTGGAAAATGCCAGAAACACAATACTTATGGTGGGTTATTGCTCGCCAAATTCACTTGGCCAACAACTCAAATCCGGAGAACCTATAGTGAAGATTTTTGGTGAGGAGAAATTTGTAAAAGCCGAAATTGCCATTATGGATTCTTTTTCAGCACACGCCGATTATTCTGAAATGATTGGGTTACTCAAATGTCAGGATCCACAGAAAGTGAAAAAACTGTTTTTGGTACATGGCGAAATAGAAACCCAGACCGAATTCAAGAAAAAACTGGAAGCAGAGGGCTTTAAAAATGTAGTGATTCCTGCACAAGGAGAGGGGATTGAATTGTAAAACCAATTACAGCTCAATTTATTATTCCATGGCTGCTGGATTGGATATATTTTTTTTCTTTAATCATTTTCTTCAAGGCCTTCATTGAGTTGACAGGGCCCTCATCTACAAACATGTTAATAACCACGTCCGGTAGTTCTCCTGCCGGGTCAGAGTGAAGGGTGTAAACACCTTTGATGCCGTTTGAAGTTGGCGTAAAGACCCATTTTGCATGAAAATCAGTGACTCTCAAATAATCCGGATTGAGGGGCATTCCTTTATTTTGTCCAATATCTTCCAAAATTACCTCTTTAGTAACAGGGTTTTGGGTTATTTTACTCATCCCTACCAAATCACGGTCTTTGACAGGCCATGGCATATCGATCTGATTATAATACAATCGCTGATTGTGACCGACATTTTTTATAAATTTTGAATAATTTACTTTGTAAATCCATTTCGGAAAATTAGGGATATCCATCAATACTTCTATCAAAGTACTCATTTCACAATCAAAAGTCAGTTCAATTTTGACATCTTTAAGGCTGCCCACCTTTTTGTTATAAACTTTAATCCCTTCAGTATTTTTTACAAATTTCCAATCTTTTTGTGCAAAGGAAAAAGTTGAAAGCAGAATAAAAATTGCGGATAAAATTGTTTTTTTCATTGATTAAAAAAAAATGTACGTTTTGTTGAGAAAAATATTTGGCTTAAAACCTTATTTTAATTTAAACGTCAATTTTTTTAAAATGATTTTTATTAGGTGGTTTTTTTTAGAAAAAAATGTAAATCTAATTTTGGAACATAAAAAAAGTCTTCGATTTCTCGAAGACTTTCGTGGGAGTTGAGGGATTCGAACCCCCGACCCTCTGCTTGTAAGGCAGTAATACATTATTTTTTAATATTTTTTGAAATTTTGTAAAATATTGAAAATAAGTATTTTATAATTTTATTTTTTGCAATATTTTGAAGTGTATTTCAATTTTTTATACATTTGTTTAAACTATGTTTAAACCAGAAATAAACAAAATATAAAATGGCGTCAACTAACATCGTATTATTTACTTCGAAAACTCTCAAAAATGGTGAGCATCCAATAATGGTAAGAATTATCAAAGACAGGAAAACTAAATACATTTCGATAGGGCATAGTTGTAGTAAAGAGCTTTGGGATATCAAAAAAGAATTACCAAAGAGAAAGCATCCTTTGTATGCGGAACTTTGTGTTTTGATTGACTCAAAAAAGATGGAAGCCAATAAAGCACTTATAAAGGTCGAAAATGAAAACAAAAGCTTTTCTTCCCAGGATGTAAAAACAAAACTTGTAAAGCAAGTTAATAAACTATCTGTTTTTGATTTTCTGGACCAAATAATTAATGATTTAAAAGCAAATGGTAAGATTGGCAATTCAAGGGTTTATTATGATTTAAAAAGAGTTTTAAAGAAATACATGGGTGAAAAGAAATTACAGTTTACAGACATCAAAAAATCTTTTCTCACCAAATTTGAGCTTCATTTAAGATCTGAGGGTCTTAATCCTAATAGTATGAGTGTTTACTTTAGGACACTCAGGGCAACTATTAATAAAGCTATTGAGGCTGAAGTATTCCCCAAAGAGGATAATCCTTTTGAAGAATATTCAATTTCACACCTAAAAAATGAAACTGAAAAAAGGGCAATTTCCAAAGATGATGTAAGGAAGATAGAAGAAATTAATACAATTTTCAACTCGCCTATATCCCTAGCACAAGACTTCTTTATGTTCAGCTATTATAGTTCCGGAACCAATTTCAAGGATGTAGCCTTGTTAAAATGGAAAAACCTAAGGGTTGGTCCCAATGGATTAATAATGGACTACGTAAGAAGTAAAACAGGGAAAAAAATGACAATCTCATTACCTCCAAAGGCTGTCGAAATAGTTGAAAAATATAAATGTCTTACACATGGAAATGAAAACTTTATTTTCCCCTTTCTTGACAAAAATGTTCATATTAAACCCATGACTGTTGCTAATAGACTGAAGAAAACCCAAAGGATGGTAAATGCTAAGTTGAAAGACCTCTGCAAAATGGCTGGCTTAGACGAAAACCTCAATGTAACCACATACGTTGCCCGACACAGCTTCGCCACTGCTTTGAAAAAATCAAACGTAAGTACTGCCATAATTAGCGAAATGATGGGGCATAAATCTGAAGCTATAACTCAGGTTTATTTGGACTCATTTGATGATTCTGTTAAATATGAGGCTAGTTTGAATTTGTGAAATTAGTGTCACAAAATACCTTCTCGTTTCATAAACAGGGCAACTTCTTTAAGGTTTGAAAATGCTTCAATCTGAAAATACTCCCTCACCTTATTTAAAATTCTTTTGCTATCAGTTTTTTGAATAGTAATAATATTTTCACCTAAAATATTTGCAATTTCTTTGTGTTTAAGTTTTGGATTATTTGCTAATAGTTTAAGTATAGAATACTCACGCTCATTTAAACCTAAATCCTGTATTATTTTATCAAGGTTTTCGCTCTGATTTTTCTTTAAGGCATTTTCTTCCGATTGAGCGATGATTTGATTTTCTTTTCCAACTCTAATATCTAATACGTCAAATTCCTGATATTCTTTAAGTAACACAAAGTGATTCAGATAGGATAATACTTTGCCACTTTTATCTATCTGAAAAGGATAAAGTGTTCTTTTGGTTAAATAATATTTGCCATTTTGGTGCAAAAGTGGCAGCTGAATAACAATTTTCTGGTGCATGAATTTCAAATCAAACTCCTCAGAATTTGCAGTGTCAAATGCTGAAGTAGCGTTCAAATTGAGAGTTTGCAAATGTCTGGGGTGGATGATTTTAAAATAATCAAAAAGTCCAAACTGGCCGTCAGCATATCCCATCCATTCAGAAAGACCGTTAGCATGTTCAATTTTTCTACTTACGAGATTTAATACGAAAAAAAATTGTTCATACTTGACAGTGAATTTTAAGTTTTGAATCTCTGAAACTTGAGTTCTTTCATCCACCAAAGGCTTATAATCAGCATTTTGGGGATATAGTTTTTCTAATTGCTCTAGTGCAATTTGTAAAAAGGATTTATTTTCCATTATTATTTGGATTTGACTGATTGGCAGTCAAATTTAATATATAAGTGTATATATTTTTGAAGAAACAACAAAAAATCTAAATGAACTGCTCAGAAATACAGTATCTAGAAGCTTCAGCAAATTATACCATTTTTCATTTCAATGATGGGAGAAAACAAATGCAATCATACACACTAAAACATTTTGAAAAAATATTACAAACTCATAAAGCTTTTTCCCGCATACACCGTCGCTATTTGGTAAATCGAAGGCATGTAATTTCTTACACTGAATTTGAAGTTTTGCTTCAAAATGGTAAAAGGTTACCTGTGTCTAGGAGGAGGTCTTTTGAACCTAACACCGAATAATAAATATTTTTCATTTCATACTTTATTTTCATTAGGTTTGTTATTCTGCGAAATAGCCATCAGTTAGATATAAAAACTACAAACCTATTTTTAGTACAACATTGATTTTTTACTGATGCAAAAACTTTTATTTTTTTTATTATTACCATTTTTAAGTTTTTCACAAAACTCTAAAGGTCAGCTTATTTGTATTCCCCCTAAAGATTTCTCTAAAGTAATTAGAGAAGCTATAACCGCTTATAATCTTCAAAATCCAAACCAAATTTTTCTACCAATCCGGTTCTTTTTGACTGGCCTGTTCAACAAGCAACAGGATTTAATGATCCAAGTGTTTGGGGAATTTCTGCCTATTTTGATCACAACCCCTCCTATGGACAAACACAAGATTATAATTGTGGAACACATACATATGACGTAAGTGGTTATAATCACTCTGGTACTGACATTTATGCTGCACCTTTTGGTTGGAAAATGATGGATGCGGGTCAGGTAGATGTGATTGCAGCTGCTGATGGGGTAATAATTTACAAAGAAGGTAGTAATTTCGACCGAAATTGTGATTTTTCTAACCCGAATTGGAACGTCGTTGTACTTCAACATTCCGATGGTACAACAACAACCTATGGCCACCTTAAAACAAATAGTTTAACAACAAAATCAATCGGTTCGACTGTATTAAAAGGGGAGTTTCTGGGCAAAGTGGGTAGTTCTGGTTCTTCAAACGGACCTCATCTTCATTTTGAATGCAATGATTCAAATGGCGACCCTTTCGATCCTTTTACAGGCACTTGCAATACGGGTGGAAGCAGATGGCTTGCTCAAAAACCATATTTACCAACAGGAATATTGAAAGTTACCACCAATAGTGCTCAAGCGGTCTATCCAACTTGCCCAAACCCCGAAGTTGAAAATGAAAAAACATCGTTTCAAGTTGGTGAAACGGTTTTGAGTTTTGGTTATGTAAGGGCTATGAAAACTGGACAAGCCTATTCTTTAAAGTTTAAAAATCCATCTGGAGTAGTTGTCGAGAATTGGGCAGGCACTCAAAATATTGACGAACCTTACGATTATTTTATATCTGGCATTTATGTTTTACCATCAAATGCCCCATTAGGAACATGGCAAATGGAATTTACATATAATGGTGAAACAGTAACCAAGAACTTTACTGTAACTTGTTTACCTCCATCAGCACCTACAGCCATTTCCGCAAGCCGTTGTGGCAGCGGGACAGTAAATTTATCTGCCTTAAATTGCAGCGGAACTATTCAATGGTTTAATAGTACAACAGGGGGAACTGCTTTTCATACTGGAAGTTATTATACTACGCTATCATTAAGTACTTCGACTACTTATTATGTAAACTGTTCTGTCGGAACTTGTGTAAGTACAAGTAGAAGTGCTGTTACGGTAACCATAAATGCCATTCCAGCTACTCCTACAATTTCTAATAGTACCATTAATTCGGGTCAAACGGCTACTTTAACAGCTTCGGGATGCTCTGGTACAATTAACTGGTATAGTGCGGCTTCGGGTGAAAGTTCATTAGGAACAGGCAATTCGTTTACAACTCCATCAATCAACACGACTACTATTTATTATGCTTCTTGTGCTGAAAACAACTGTGTGAGTAATAGCCGTGGAAGTGGTACTGTTACAGTAAATGCTTGCACGGCTCCCACTGCTACTTTAAGCGGTACTCAAACAATAATAAGTGGTCAAATAGCAAATTTAACTATTTCATTTACAGGCTTGCCTCCTTATAGTTTCACAATTAATGATGCAATTACATATGAAAATATATCATCAAATCCTTTTATAATTGGAGCAGTTCCTGAAATGACCACCTTATATTCGTTAACTGGGGTAAGTAACGCTTGCGGACAAGGTTCGGTTAGTGGCAATGCAACTGTTACTGTTAACCCTCCGATTTGTGACCCATTCGAACCCAATAATCAAAATATTTCTAGTTACTTACTGCCTTCTGCTCCATATACATCACCTGATTTATGCTTTGAGCTAGCAACAGATCAAGATTGGTTCAAATTAATTGCTTTCGAAAAAATTTATTTCTTGAAAATCGTTTTAGAAAACAACTCAACTTTAGGAAAATATAAAATTGTATTGACTTATTTTGGTAATTATCTAGAAATCAAGACAATTAATGGGTCTAATAGTAATATTGATACCTATTTACAACTGTTTGATGCTACTGGTACTACCTCTTTGGCTTTTAGCCAGGGAGTTGGCCATGGTAGTATTTATATTGAAAACAAAAATATCCCTTGTTTTGAATCATTGGATTTTCATAAAAATTTATATCCAGACATCTATAAAACTTCAAAGGAAATAGTCATTACAACTTCTTCTTTAGCGATACAAACCACATTAAATGCAGGAACTAGTATTACACTCAACCCAGGATTTGAAAGCAGTGGCCATAAAGTATTTACAGCAAAAATTGAAGGATGCAACAGCAATATAGTTCCCAATAGCAATTTAGTAGCGAAATACAATTTAAAATACAATCAAGGTGTGATTGACGATACACGATTTCAAAATAATGGTAACATGTATGGTACAACTAATTTAATGCTTAGTAGGAGTAACACGTATTATTGCCATGACTTCAATGGAGTAACCAACAATGCTTATATGGTTGTTCCAAATCAATCGCAGCTTGCTTTGGGAACAAATTTCACTTACTCTGTTTGGTATAACCTTAAGTCTTATTTCGGTATGGATGGATTCAGGCAAAATGTAGCCAACGGTACACATGCTTTACTTGCCAAAGAAGGAGATAGGGCTGGATTTTATCTTGCTATATCAAACGACACTCAGAACGATAGACAACGAATTACCTACGCTAACGTAGATGCAAATGGCACGCAAAATTTTTTCCTCATTGGAAAACCAGCTGGTTTAGCTGCCGATAATCTTAATATATGGAATCACTTATTGATAACCTTTAGTAGCAACACCATGAAAATGTACATAAATGGAACTAAAGTCTCTGAAACCGCTGGAATAGTGCCCAATTTTGCTGCCGCAAACACAAAAAATTTGAATATAGGGCGAATGTTTGCCCTAAACAATTCCTGGTATCCTTTCAATGGAGCCGCTGATGACCTTAAAATCTTTAACCGTACACTTTCTGATACAGAAGTCTTGAATCTATATAATTATGAAAAATAAATACTCCTATTTTTTATTATTGATCATTGCATATTTCAATATTTACGCCCAAGCCCCCACCAATGGCCTTATAGCCCACTATACCTTTAGTGGAAATGCCAACAATGTGGCAGGAACTAACTATAATGGTACCGCCACGGCTACACTCACTACTGACCGATACGGTTCCACCAATAACGCTTACAGCTTTAATGGCTCTCAAAACATTGATTTGGGCAATGTAACCGAGTTAATAACTAACTCCCCTTTTTCAATTACTTTTTGGATAAAAGCCCCCAGTTCTACCACACTCTCCAGAGCTATAATATCAAACCTAAATAGTAACAAAAATTTTTATGTGAGCCTTTTAAACACTGGTAAGATATATTTTGGCTTTGGCAATGGTAGCTCGATGGCAGGTTTTGCCAGCAACCAAAACATAGCTGATGATACTTGGCATCATGTGGGCATTACCTACGATATCACTGCCACCACTGCCAAAATTTATATTGATGGGGCTTTGGATAATACCCGAACAAGTACTTCCATTACTAAACAATATGGTAAAACGATGATTGGCGACCACCCAAGTTCTGTAATTGGTTTATCTAAAATGACAGGAAAATTGGATGAATTTAGAATTTATAATCGTTTTTTATCAGACTCCGAAACACAGAATGTTTATAATTCTGAAAAAGTTGCAATTCTTCAGACTGCCCCAAGTATTGTCTGGGATAAAACTATTGGTACTACTCTTGATGACTCTAATGATCCAGTAATAATTTCTACATCAGATGGTGGATTTGTGATTGCTGGAAACTCTTCTTCAGGAATTTCAGAAGATAAGTCAGAAGCAAGTAAAGGGTCTTTTGACTATTGGATTGTGAAAATAAATGCACAAGGCCAAAAAGTTTGGGATAAAACGATAGGGGGTCCTGATTATGATTATGCAAAATCAATACTTCAAACATCTGATGGAGGTTTTGTAATTGCAGGTTGGTCAAGATCAGGTATTTCAGTAGATAAGTCAGAAGCAAGTACGACTTTTGATTATTGGATTGTAAAATTAAATGCCCAAGGTCAAAAAATTTGGGATAAAACGATTGGAGGAAATTCTGAGGATATTGCTGAATCTATAATTCAAACATCAGACGGAGGATTTGTAGTAGCTGGAATATCTTACTCAAATAGTTCTGGAGATAAATCTGAAATATCAAGAGGCGGGTTTGATTATTGGATCGTAAAATTAAACGCTCAAGGACAAAAAATTTGGGATAAAACAATTGGAGGAGATTCTGATGAACAAGCTAAGTCTATTATTCAAACATCAGATGGGGGACTTGTTATTTTTGGATATACGAGATCTTCAGCTTCTGGGGATAAGACAGAGGCATCAAAAGGTTTTGAAGATTATTGGATCGTTAAATTAAATTCACAAGGACAAAAAATTTGGGACAAAACGATTGGTACAAGATTAAGTGATTATGGTATTTCAATTGCTCCTTCATCAGATGGGGGTACAATAATGGTTGGATTTTCACAGACTTCTGAAGTTTCTGGGGATAAGACTGAGGCATCAAAAGGTTTTGAAGATTATTGGATTGTGAAATTAAATTCACAAGGACAAAAAGTTTGGGATAAAACGATAGGTGGTGGTGAAAATGATAAACCTTATTCAATTATTCAATTATCAGATGGTGATTTTGTGATTGCAGGAAGTTCAAATTCAGTTGTTCATGGAGATAAGTCTGACCCATCGAAAGGCACTTACGATTATTGGATAGTAAAAATAAATGATTTTGGGCAGAAAATTTGGGATAAATCTGTTGGTGGAAGTTATTCTGATTTCCCTAATTCAATAATTCAAACCTCCGATGGTGGCCTTGGAATTGTTGGCCATTCTTATTCGTCAGAAGCTCTAGGAGATAAATCAGAAGTATCAAAAGGGGGATCAGACTATTGGATAGTTAAATTAGGAGGAACAACGACTCCTTTAATTACTATTTCACTTTCTTCCAATCTCAAATTCGCAGGAGGTCTGACCACCTTAGAGCAAAATAAAGCCTATTCATACAATTTTGAAGTAAAAAATACAAGCACTGAAGCCTTAACAGGTGAGGTATATATGCGTGTAGGTACGGCAGGTACATATACACTCATTACCCCAATTAATACCTACAATGCAGGTGCTACTACAGGGCTTAGTGGTATGTTTACCCCTACTGCCGCCCAAATTGGTAGCAAAGTACCCATAGAGCTTTTCTTTAAAAAATCAGGCAGCAGTACCTACGAGAGTCTTGGGGTTATCAATGGTGCTAAGAACCCTGTGCTAATAGATATCATAGCTCCGTTGCAAGAGCCTGTGGTGAGGGAGCCGTTTATTAGTTTGTATAAAGCAGAGGCTATTCCTGGTGAAACGATAAAAGTAAGTGGTGGAAACTTTAAACCCAATACTTCAGTAACTATTGGTTCTATGCCTGATATTTCTGGGGCAGTTTACCCAATTGCAAATATTGGCCCGGATGGCAGCTTTTCAACTGTTTTCACTATTCCAATCAACTTCAAAGAAGAATTATTAGGAATATATGGTTTAGATGTAGAGGGTAATTCTCCGGCCAATTTAATTGCCGTTACCCAACCAGAAACTGTTGCTGAATTGAAAATAATTAATCCCGCTACGTTAAATAAAACAATTACAATTATTAAAGATGGAAATGTTTTGGTTGAATTTACTGATTTAATAAAAAAAGGAAGTGCATATCCAGTAAGAGGTGATGCTTCTCGAGCTTATCAATATGAAATCGGGCTTGTGTTTTCAGGTGGTACAGCTTTTCAACCTTTAATAACTACGCCACTTGAATATGGTACATATGAAGACTTGATTACTAAGGCAGTTCAAGTGCCAATTAGTAGCCTTTTGATTGGAGTTACGAGTGCTACCGGAATGCCTGTAAAATTCGTGATTAAAGACAAATTTAATAATCAGAGAATAGCTGAAAGCCCAATTGTGAACATTGTGGTGGTCAATCAAATTTGTAAGGCAACCCTTAAATGGGATAGAAGTTATCCGATTGTTCCTGTGAGTGAACCCTCTGGAATAGCTGCCGATGGAACTGCAAGAATGTATATGGTGGTTGAGAAAATTAATGCCTCAGGTAGCCCAATAAAATCAGTTTCTGTCATCATGTCTTCTTACGAAAGTACTCAAAATTCGACATTTCTTGATGATGCATGGTTGGGGAGGGTAAAATATGCTACTTTACAAAATAATAGTACGTATTCTGAGGAAGCAACGGGAGTAACTTTATTAGGAGGAGAAAAAACTACTCCAAATGCTAATGGCCAATATTGGTTTTGGTATGTTGCACCAGACGATTTTACGAAACCTGGCCTACCACAAGGTGATGGGTATTATAATAACGAGAGCGAAAGATATGTTGCGGCAAAGTTTACTGTAACTTTTGATGATGGTACCTCAGAACAATTCATTAAATGGATTACAATTGTGAGACCCCCTCTGATGTTAGTTCATGGTCTGAATGGTAGCGAGACATCTTGGTCAAAATCGCTATTCGGAACTACAAATGTGTATAAAGATTTATTCAAAGAAATTGAATTTGCTCACATCAGTCCTAAAGAGTCTTTTGCAGTGAATGCGAGGATACTATTAGGTGAGATAGGTGTCGGTGAGGCAATAGACTATGGTGGTGGAGTTAGTAACTTCCCAGATATTATTACCAGAATGCGGCTTAAAGGTTATGTCTGCAATAGGGTAGAGTATGTTGCACATAGTATGGGTGGCAATGTATTAAGAAAAGCGGAAACACAAGGCTCACTTTACTATGTTGGTGGGAATTCTACCAAAAAATTCAAAAATTATGGCAAAGGATATGTGAATAAGTTCATAACACTTGCTACACCCCACGATGGATCACCTATTGCAGATTTACTAGGTGGTTTTGTTAATTTTATTCCTATAAAAGCACTTTATATTATGTCTGGCGTAACTAATTTCTCTTACTTAGTTGCTGAAAAAGACTACACATGGTGGAGTAATTTTATTAGGGTAAACCCAGAATATGATGGAAGATTAACTGAAATTTTAAGAGCAGGTCTTATTGTTCCCCTTATTCCCTATGCTTTTGAAACTACACCTGCCGTAAAGAACTTAGAAGTTTTAAACGGAGGGAACGGAGAACGATTCGGGGAAACCAACATCAAAAGTCACATGATTTTAGGCGATATGTTTCCAGGGACATCCTCCATATTTAATCTTACAGGTGAAGAAATCATTCAAAGTCCGAAATATTATAAGTTTTTTGATTTTTTAGATAAGGTAATAGATTTTGCCGCATTTGAAGAAATGCCAACTGATAATAATATTTGGTTGTGGGATTTTTATCATTTTGTAAAAAAGAACTACCCCGCAGAGTTTCACGATTTATTGTTAAAATCCATTAAATCAACTGGGCCAGATACGGGTGCTGAAAAATATTTTGATAGGCTTGAGAAAATCAAACAGACCCTATTTATAGTAAAGGCACTTGGATTGTTTTTGGGTAATTATGCTGACTTTTTTGAAAATGGCGATTTCATTGTTCCTTTGAAAAGCCAAGCTGCTGGAAATATTACTGGCTCGAATGTTAGTATTATTAATAGTGGTGGGGTTTTTAGTGTAACCAATTCGATGTTTCATATTTCATCTACGGACAATACCTTAGTTTCAGAAAAAATAAAGGAATTATTAAATTCTTCAATTAAAACTTCAAAATTCAGTTCGATACCTGCCAGTAAAAACTTGAATAGGCCACCAAAACAAACGTCTACATCCACTTTAACTCTTAAAAATCAAGAGACCAGCAATAAAGCATTGACAGCCACTACTTCTAAATTTAGTATAGATAAAACCAAAATAGAAATCTTAACTCCAAATAATGGTTCTAGTTTTGATTTGAACAACACCATAAATATCCAAGTTCAAATAAAAGATACTGCAAATCTTTATCAAGTGAGTGCCACTTTTCAGGACACTTTTGTGTCAAAAAGGAAAAACCTTGGAAGTAATCAAATTTATAGTTTCGTAGTACCAGTTAATTATATTTGGAATATCAAAAACTACATTATTGCAGAAGCTAGGTATGTTATTAATGATGTAGTTTATCTTAAAATGGACACGGTTTCCATTGACTTACAAATTAATGAAGAACCCATAAAATTCAAAGCATCACCGTTGGTCAATAGTTTAAAATTAGATGAGGTATCTTTACCTAATTACCAATTGATTTACCCTCATTTAGTTACAGATAAAATTGATTTAACAAAACTTAATGTTAGCATTTCTAACACGCAAAATTTAAGTTATTACCCTTCATTGGGGAAGTTTAGAGGACTTAAGAAAGGGGAGGCAATTGCTTATTTAACCTATAATAGCACTTTAAAGGATACTTTATATTTTAGTATTGACGGCGGTGGAGATTCTTACTCTAATCAAATAACAACAGCAAGCATTTCCCAAACCTCTGTTTGCACTGGTGGTTTGATATCTGTCCCGTATACTTTTTCGGGCACCTATGACCCATCAAATAAATTTTTGGTACAAATTTCAACTGACAATGGTTTTAGTTTTAATAATTTAGAAAGGATTGGCTTGGGTAGTCCTGCTTTAGTCAGAATACCAAATAATATTAAAGTTGGTACAGGTTATAAAATCCGAGTGGTTTCTACAGACGTTCCCGTTTTGGGCAATACCTCTCAATCAAGTTTAAGTGTAAGCATATTTGCAAGCCCTCCGACAGTTTCAGTCAATAAAACAGAGTTCAAGTTAGGAGAAACAGTCACGCTTTCGGCGACGGGATGTTCAAGTACCATCAAATGGAGTACTGGGCAAACTGGGTATAGTATTACCATTTCACCAACAGAAAGTGGAGTTTATAAGGCCGTTTGTACAAATACAGCATGTAGCAGTGCAGATTCAGAACCAATAATTATTAATAAATACTTGTGTGTAACGAACGTTATTAAATCCGGTGAGACAATTACTGGTTCAAATACAGAGCTCGCTGGACAATCGATAAAATCAACAGAGAAAATAAAAGGCGTGGGGACAAAAATGTTTTATGAAGCACCCTCAATTACATTAGAGCCTGGATTTGGGACGGAACAAGGCGTAATTTTTCAGGTAAAAATTGGGGGATGTAATTGAGTAAAGCCCATTATTTAGGGCTTTACTATTCACCATTACGCCGCCCCTCTCAAATACTCATCCATAGCCTCTTTCGAAGCTTTGGCATCGTTGTATACTATTTTACCCATTTCCATTCCACCTTCGAATGGTACTAGGCCAAAATAGAGCGTATTGGGAAGTATTTGCTCAAAAGTCTTCCAGACCATGAATATCTTTGAGCCCCCTAAAATATACTTTTTATTGGTTTCATAGGCATCGTTTACGGCTTCGGCATATATTCTAAGTCTTGCCATTTTATCCTTTTTCGTAAGAGAAGGCTCTATTTTGATGCAAGTTATCTCTGAAGATTCACCAACCTTTATGTTTTTGTCACGGTAAATGGTATTTCTGACAATGTTATCAAATGGATCTAGGTAGCGAAGGTTGTTGGTTGAGTTTATCACGTAGCCAGCTACCCAGGTACCTTCCTCATCAATAAAAACTTTTACTTTGTCAGCTAAATAAAGGTATTGAAATGGAATGGGAACCGTATCACTTTTAGAGGTGTAGAATTTATTGAATTGTTCGAGTTCTTCTGGGGTTTTGAGAATTTTTGATTTTAGTGAGGTACAACTATGTGCCTCATCATCATTTTCAGATAAATTTTCCATGTTTTTGTGAGTAAATTTTTGCTAATAATTAATTGAAATAAATCTTTTGAATGCGAAAAAATATGTGGTAAACTTTCATATTTATGGGCTTCGATTTGAGATGTTTAACAGTTGCAAAATCATAAAGCAGTTTGTTTTAAGTTTTGCGAATGTAATGGAATTTTGCAATACGAAACCAACCTGGTTTTTATGAGTGGTAAAACGATTAAGGGAATCAATATTCAAAATCAGGATAAGCGGTAAGAAGTAAGGTTTATGTGTTTATATTTCAAGGAAAAAAAGCTTAAAACACTTATTTTATGTGTATTAAAAACCATTAAAATTCTAAATTGAACAACGAAAAATCAAACAAAATCTGATTTTCTTGGAATAATTATATTTTTTTGAGTGCTTTTTTACAAATTATTGGTACAAATGCTGAATATTTCTTAGTCTATAGGAAATAAAAATTTCTTCTTCTTACCAATTCTTCTTAACCCAAATTAATCCTTGTAAACCACGATTAATTCAAATTATCTGGTAGTTTTTAATCATGCATTAATCAAAAAATTATCCATAAATAAACCCAATTAATTAATAGAAAACACAATTCATTATTATTAAGCATTGGGTATTAACACATATAGGTGACAAATACAAATATGACTAATAAAACCAAATAAAATAAACATTATCAAATACATAGGCAGCAAAAAACCAATCGAAAACTAGGGGTATTTGTCCAGTTTTTTTATAAAAAAACTGGACAAATACCCTATTACTCACCTATCCTCTCCCACACCCTCCTAACCCTTTCCCTAAACTCCTTCACCATCTCTTTAGGCCCCAAAATTTCGATATCCTCAACATGCTCCATAACTTTTGCCCAAAATTCACGATTTGGAATTACTCGCAGAGAAAAGGTCATGGAAGTAGAGTCCTCTAATTCCGCAAGATTGGTTTGGGAATGATGCCATTTTTTGGTAGCAACATAATAGGCCCTATTTTTCTTAACTTTAAATCTTATGGTTTCTATCTTTATTTTTTTATCAACACTATTACCAATCACGTCTTTATAGTAATTCCGAGCATCAAATGTGCTTTCACCTGATAGGTTATCCGGACTAAACCTCTCATTAATTATCCTGTCTAAAGCAAAATTTTGATATTCGTTTTTCTCTTTCGAATACGCTATAAGCGTCCATCTATTATTGTATTCTCTTAGTTGTATGGGAACAATAGTAATATTTGTTGGCTCCTTACTTCCAAAATAATGGTAGTCTATGTCCAAAACTCTTCTTTCGGTGATATACCTATAATACAAGTCCAGTTTTTCAATGTTTTTTAGTTCCACCTTCTCAAACTGTATGTATGGATTTTCTTCCATATCAGGATTCCTGACTTCTTGCTCAAGGTTAATTAGAAGTTTTGCTAGATTACCTTTGAATAACTCATCGTTGGTCTTTTGCCTTACAAAAGCCAAAATCTCATTCATATTACCACTATCTACTCCTTCAAGTGTCTCCAACATTGAAAAAGGTTTAGCATACCAATAACCCTTGTGCCTATTCGCCGATATATCAGCTCCCAGAAGTCGAAGGTCAGCCACATCTGATGCTACCATTCTCTCATTGGTTTCAAAACCTTTACCACTAAGGAATTCGACAATTTCATTTGCTGAAATACCATCTTTATTCCTTAGAATTTTATGAACCTCAAAAATTCTTTTGATCCTCAACACACTATCACTTTTCTTTGCCATAATTCTATTTTCAACTACACTATAAAGGTAGTTGATATTTGCTTGTCCTCCAATTCACACGCAATTTTGTATCAAAAATCATTAGAAAATATGTCAAAAACTTCTACTTCGGTCTCAATATTTGATAATATCAGTTTTAAGCCGACCCATTCGCAGGCTAAAGCTCTCTATGAATTGGAGGAGTTTATCGAAAATGCTTCCGATGAAAGGGTTTTTGTGCTTAGTGGGTCTGCCGGTACAGGTAAAACCACCTTGACTAAGGTGGTGGTAGATTATCTGAATCAATTGCAGCTACCTGTTATTTTAAATGCCCCTACGGGTAAAGCGGCTTCCATATTAAAAGCAAAGTCTGGCATCGAGACCCAGACCATTCATCAATTGATTTATCATCCCGAACAGCTGGAAGACGGCAGGGTAAAATTCAATTTTAAAGGGAATTCATCGGAAGTCAGAACCATCTATATTGTTGATGAGGCTTCAATGATTTCAGCCCAAAAACCAACAGATAATGAGTTTATTGCTCAAAATCCACTCTTGCTTGATTTAATGCGATTTGTATTCTCTGGTCATGCTCTAAACCAACTGATTTTTTTAGGAGATAGTTATCAGTTAACGCCCGTAAATGAAAGCGAGTCCGTGGCATTATCGGCAAAACGTATTTTTGAGCTGTTTGAACTACCGGTAAAACAAGTACAATTGACCGAGATCACCCGGCAAGCAGGAGACTCTCCTATTTTGATATTGGCCAATCAAATAAAAGCAGCTAAAGACAACGGTCTGAGTTTATATTCCATAAAACCTCCCAGGTTGGCAAGTGCCGACCTGGCTCTGGACTATTACATGACGTTTTTTGACAACCAATCATTGGACGAAATCATCATGATTTGCAAGTCCAACGACCAGGTGCAGCATTGGAATCAGAGAATCAGAGAAAAACTTGGATTTGGGCATTATTCGCTTTGTGTTGGGGATGTAATAATGCTTCGCAGTGCATGGATGGACAGCACCCACCAAATGGTTAATGGCGACATGGGTATTATCATATCACTATCGGACCATACCGAGGAAATAGCTGGGATAAGATTCAAAAACGCTGAAATCGTTTTTAAAAAAGGAACAGAGAATATTAAAATAAATACAAAAGTTTTCTTAGATTCGCTTGATAATCCGACGGCAAAAATGGATACTGAATCTATTAAATATCTGAAAAATGACAGAATGGCCAAAAACTCAGTTTACAGGCAGACACAACGGGCCAAAGACGACCCTTACATGAACGCCATGCGACTTAGCTTCGGATACGCCCTCACTGGCTACAAAGCCCAGGGAAGTGAGTGGAAAAGAGTCCTTTTTACCCCAGATAAATTACATTCGACAGACCATGCCTGGATGTACTCAGCGGTTACAAGAGCAAGAAATGAGGTTTTTAGTTGGTGGTTTTAATTAAGTTTAAACAGAATAAATATGTTCGATATATTTAAAAAAGACATACAGATTGGTGATCATATAAAGCTATATTTAATGACTGGAAAGGAACCAGAAGGGATAGTTTTAGGTATTGGTGAAAATTTCGTATTGCTTCAATCGGAAGATTTGACCCAAAATAAATTTTTTGACAAACTGATTGGAGGTTGGGATTTAGTATTAAAAAAGAAACTAGATAATCATAAAGAAAAAGGAATCAGACTATCAAGAATTGCTCGTGAATTTGAAATTTCGATACAGGAATTAGTAGGGATATTAGAAACACAAGAAATTCGAGTTGATGTTAATCCGAACGTAAAATTGTCTAATGAAGATTTTGAAAAAGTAAAATTGGAATTATCAAAGCTTGGGCAACCATCAAATAATTTAGACCTTGAAAACTTTATTGAAAACGAAATAAAAAATGAAGACAATAACAATCCAATCTCAGATTCAAAACTTTGGAAATTGTATGCCCAAAAAACAGGAAAAGTAATTAAACCAAATAGAATAATTGAGACTAGAAAAAACTTGGGCTATCTTGAATACTTTAATAGACGTTCAAAAATTGATAATAATATTTCAGACGAGTTAATATCAGGTTTCGACAAAATTTTTAAATTTAATGATAAACACCTAGAAACTTTTCTATCACCTAATGCTGAGATTAATAGATATTTTTTTAAATATTCAAATGGCTCGGCAAAAAATGAAGACTTGGATAGAATTTTGTTTAAAAATGACGTTGTTTGTGATCTCGAGCTAATTAATGAGTTGAAAAATTATAAATGGGAAGAGTTAATTCCTATAGTTTGCAGTTATACAAAAATAGGGAAAAATGCAATAGCTCAAATAATATTCAAGCCATGCACAGTAGAGGAACTTATTTGGAAAATTGAGGAGTTAATTAAAATAAACGATAAAAAAAGAGCATCCTCTCTTTTAGCATATCTTCAATCATTGGAAATTAATGTCAAAGAAATTTCTGAATTAAGCAATAGAATATCTATTCTTCCAGATATTTTAGAAATAAAAGAACTTCAAAATAGTATCACAGTACCTCTGGATGAAAAATATAATTTTTCTCAGATATATGAAAAAGCAAGAAAACTTAGGTTAAAAAAGAATTTTGATGAAGCTGAAAAGCAATTTAAAATACTCATTAAAAATAAGTTTCAATTGGATTCAGCCGCTAAAGATTTGGCAGATCAATACAGAGAACAAGGGAGAATTAATGAAGCCATTCAGTTAATAGAGAGTCATCTTGATTTTTTTGAGAAGCCTCTACCTGCCAATAATTTTTTGTACGATTTATATGTTAATACTGGTAATTTGGAAAAAGCAAAAAATGTACTTCTAAAAATTGTAGATACACCAATTGATAATTCTAATAAAATTGAAGTAAGAAGTCGAGGAAAAGTACTTGCTAGATTAGGTGCACTTTTTCTAAAAAATGGTCAAGACGAAGTAGCTGAAAAATACTTTCAAAAATCATATGAACTTTTTCCAGACAACAAACTACTGCCAAATACCTCGAAGAAAATAATAGGGAAGCCAAAGAATATCATTAAATCAAACGATAAGAATCAAACTTATTTATCTAGACTAATATACGGAGTTACACCATTTCTTGAATTAGCACTTGAAAATTGTGACTATGAAGGTATTTCCTTAAAATCAAAGGAGAAAAGAGATTTCAGTGAAAAGACTCTAACTAATCTCCAAAACAAGATACAGCAGAACTCAAAGACTTACACTTATAAATTACCGAAGTCGAAAGCGGCACTTTATCTGACGCTAGCAAGATTAATGAAAGACCTAGAAATTGCAGAGGAAGATTCCTTTTATGATTCATTAGCTATTTACTGCTTTTCTATGGCCAGAGTTGCAATAGTTGAAAGGTTAGAACTAGATTATTGTTTGGAATGGTTCTATAATGGTTTCAGACAGGAAAGAAATAAGGATAGGATTCTTCAGCAAGTTTGGAGATTTGTTCAAACACTAATTCACTTTAAAGATGGTCAAGAAATTACAGAAGATTACGATCCTAAGGTTTTAACTCAGCAACTTGAAATTGCACTAAAGCTTGATGTAAGTTACTGGAATTACATTCTTTTATTAATTAATAGTTCAAATATTGCTGGTAATATATTGATCGATTCTTTAAGTAAGAACTCATTAAACAATGAATATATAACGAAATATCTTGTTTCTGTTAATAGTTACGATTCAAAATTGACACAAAATCAAAATTGGAATAATTATCATCTATCATTAGAAGAAAAACTGCAAGAAACGTATTCAAGAACAAATAATATTCTTCAAAGAGAAAATATAAATGATGTTATAAATTATTTTCATAGTATCAAAAATCAAGTCTTAGATAGCTTACTTTTGCCTGTTGATAAATTTAGATTTGAAGCAATTAGCAAAATGATTTCGAGTGCAGAAAGTTTCTTGAGTTCATCGAAATTTGATGACAAAGAGATTTACTACACGGACTTCGACAATAAATACAATATTTTAATAACTGAAATTAGAAGCTATCCAACAAATCTAAGCCTATCTCTTTTACTTCAAATTATTAGTCAGTTAAACAAACTTACGAGATATAAATACAATGAGTTTATAAATGCAACTCTCCCTAATGTTGATATAAATATTGAAGGTGATTGTATATTAAATGAAAATAATAATTGTGATATTCAGGTTTCAATTTCTAATTCACCTAACTGTTCACCAATAAGTGACATAGTTATAAGTGTAATTGATACAAATGATTTTCAAATCAAAAATTCATATGAATCTTTCTCTACCACACTTCGTGGAGGTGGTGAACCAATTATAGGAAAATTTTCCATTAACTTCCCTGAATCTGTAATTAAACAAGGTGCTGCTGATTTAACTTTTGCTTATAAATTCAGAGTACTTACGACTGGCGAAGAAAAGGCTCAGTCCAAAACATTGAGTATAGCATTTTATGATTCAAAGAATTTTGTTGAAGTTCAAAATCCTTATGCAGAACACGCCAAAAGTAATATTGTAGAAAATCCTGAAATGTTTAAAGGTAGAACAGAACTGATAAATAGGATCTATGATACTGTAATGAGTACAAAGTCTAAAGGTTATGTCCTATATGGTCAAAAAAGGTCTGGTAAGTCAAGTGTTTTGTGGCATTTGGAAAACAAATTTAATACAAGTTTAAAAGCCTTTGCTGTTTATTATCAAGTGGGTTTGGCTATCGCTCAAGATAGTAATGTTGAAGCCAATTTCTATTATCGAATACTGACTACCATTGAAAGGAAAATAAACAGACTTAAATCATTAGGTGAAATTGTACCCGAAATTGGCAAAACAAATTTGAAGGAGTTAATGCTGAATCCACCAATTGTGTTCTATGACAGATTAAATGAAATTAAATTGGCTTTTAGTGAGCATGATGAGTGGCGTGATAAAAAACTTGTTCTAATAATTGATGAGTTCACTTATATATACTATCAAATTAAAAAGGGGACAATTTCACAGACTTTTATGCAAAACTGGAAAGCATTCATAGAAGATGGAGGTTTTTCTGTTGTCGTCTCTGGTCAAGATACGATGAAACAATTTATGTTAGAATTTCAGAATGAGTTTGGAATGTTTAAACCTGAAAGGCTTACATATCTTGATGTGAAACCTGCTAAAGAATTGATTGATGAACCTATTTGGGATAAAGTCAATAACAGATCAAGATATACAAGAGATAGTATTGACAAAATTATAAGCTTGACTGCTCGTAGTCCATTTTACATTCAAATAATTTGTAACGAACTCGTCCGATTCATGAATGAAAAGAAAAAACCTGTATTAACACCTCGTGACGTTGAAGATGTGGTGATTTCACTATGTAAAGGTCAAAATAGCTTAACTGAGTTTGATTTTGAGAATCTATTATCAGCAGGTGATAAACAACTTGACCATATCAAACCTGATGAAGCATTTGCAATTCTTTCTGAAATGGCAAAACTTACTAAAACTCTAAATTTTGCCAGAAGAGAGGACATCTCTGTTTACTCTATAAATAAAGATAGTGAAATCATAAAAGACTTGATAGAAAGAGCTGTTTTAGAGGAAGAAAGCTTAGTATCAAATAGATACAAAATCAGAGTGCAACTTTTTAAGGATTGGTTAAATTTTAACAACAACTAGTATGGAAGATAATTTCTTTGCCGGTTATGGCAAAACAGTGTATGGTGCAAATTTTATCGGTAGGGATACGGAGATAAAAAAAATTCAACAAAGACTTTTTTCTAAGGAGTTTGGGAATTTAAGCATTGTTGGACTTCCTAAAATAGGCAAGTCTTCATTTGCCTATCATAGTCTACTTTTTCAAAAAGAAAGATTTTGGACAGAAAACAGGTTTCTTATTGAGTGGATATCATTGAAGAGTTACAATTCATCTAAAGAGCTTTATCATAAGCTAACCCTATCTATCAAAGACAAAATCTCAAAGGTTGAGCCATCAAATACTGCACTTTTAGAAATTCTTGAAGATAATTATCAATACATAAAAAATCCCGATACCTCTTTTGTTGAACTTGAACACTATCTACTTTCCTTTTTTAGCGAGATTGTTTCCAATAATATTAGAGTCTTGGTTATACTCGATGAATTTGATTATGTAAAAGAAATTCTCGGAGAAGTAGATTATCAAATGCTAAGGACACTTAGTTATGAGCCTGACCATCAGATTGCATTTATCACTACTTCAAGAAGAAGTATATTCGATATTGAAAGGTATTCTGGTCAAGGTTCGAATTTCTTTGGAACCTTTGAAAACATAAGACTAGGAGGTTTTAGCAATTCGGAAGCTAGGGAACTATTTGCTCAGGCAAAGATTGAAGACAATAAGTTAATAGATAAAATACGGTATTACACAGGAAATCATCCATACTTAGTTTCAATGGTTTTGTATAAATATCTTGAAAGTGCTGGCGAAATCGATTTTATTTTAGATAATGTGAAATCAGATATTTTACAATACTTTGATGACGTTTATAAAGTACTTGATAAAGATGACTTAGCAGAAAAGTTAATCCGTATTTACAGTGGAATTTACGAAGGCGTATCTAAAACTGAAGAAGAATATATCATGAATTATGGCCTCTTTGTTAAAGATGAAAGAGGCTACAATAAACCTTTTTCAGAGTTTTTTAACATGTACATAACCTTAAAATGGAGGGAATCTCCCTTTAAATTAGTATGGCCAGAAGCAGAAAAATGTTTAAAATCAATAATCACAGAATGTGTTAACGAAATATATGGTGATGATTGGGAACAGTTAATTGAAGATGATTTACCAAAGTTTAGTAGTCCAGAGGATTTTAATTTTATAGAATCTCTTAGAAGAAGAAGAAAACAAGAAAGAAATCTATTTGGAAACAAAGCATCAAATAACTTAATAGACCAACTATATCCTAGGCATTATGCTCCACTTATTGATTTACATTGGGATGATTTTTATCAAGATGTTTTTGATGGAACAAGCGAATATTGGATCAATAATCTAGAATTCATTGCTAAAAGAATCCGCAATCCAGAATCACATAGCAGAGACGGTTTATTAACAGATAAGGAAATGCAACGGGCATCACTTATTTGTACAGAAATTATTAAACAAACAAAAATATTTTAAAAATAAAATAATTCGTAAATAACCCACCGCATGATCACCGGAGAACTAAAACAACAAGTAGATAAAATTTGGGAGGCGTTTTGGACTGGAGGTATCTCCAATCCTATCGCAGTGATAGAGCAGTTTACCTATCTGCTGTTTATTCGTAGGCTCGACGAGGAGCAGCTCAAAGAAGAGAAAAAGGCTGCCCTGGTAGGTATTCCTGTCAAAAAAGTGATATATACCCCTGCCCAGAGGGAGCTTCGTTGGAGCTCATTTAAAGACAAAAGTCCGCAGGAAATGTTTGACCTTTTCACCAAGCCATTGGTGGATGGTCTCTCGGTATTTGACCACATGAAAAACGTGGGCGAGGGCGTATTTGCCGAATATATGCAAAACGCCACTTTTATCATCGGTACGCCACGATTGCTCGACCAGGTGGTGCAGCTCATTGATAAAATCAACATGGACGATCGTGACACCAAGGGCGACTTGTATGAATACATGCTTTCTAAAATAGCATCCGCCGGTACCAACGGGCAGTTTCGTACACCCCGCCACATCATCAAGCTCATGGTGGACATGGTGGAGCCCAAAAAAGACGACATTATCTGTGACCCTGCGGCAGGTACAGCGGGCTTTCTGGTGGCAGCGGGCGAATATTTTAGAGATAACCACCCCGACTGGTTTCACGAGGCTGACTTTAGAGAGCATTTTAACATTGAGATGTTTCATGCCATCGAAAACGACGCCACTATGGTGCGTATTGGAGCCATGAACATGCAATTGCATGGTATTGAAAACCCCAAACTTCAAAAGAACGATTCGCTCAGTAGCGACGAAAACGTAAAGAATATCAGAGAAAAATACTCATTGATTTTGGCCAATCCACCGTTTAAGGGTAGTCTGGACTATGATGCTGTGGAAAGTAGTGTTTTGAACACCGTGAAATCCAAAAAAACTGAGTTGTTGTTTTTGGGGCTTATGCTTCGCATGCTCACCAAAGGTGGCCGCTGTGCGGTAATTGTGCCTGATGGTGTGCTGTTTGGCAGCTCCAATGCCCACAAGCAAATCAGGCAAGAGATTATCGAAAACCACAAGCTAGATGCAGTAATATCTATGCCAAGTGGCGTATTTAAGCCCTATGCCGGGGTGAGTACTGCCATATTGTTTTTTACAAAAACCGGAACAGGTGGCACCAAAAGCGTGTGGTTTTATGACATGAAAGCCGATGGCTATACCCTGGACGACAAACGCAGCGAAACCCCCAATGCCAACGACCTGCCCGATATTTTGGCCAGGTATAAAAACCTGGAAGCCGAAAAAGACCGTAAACGTACCGACCCAAGTTTTTTGGTGCCTAAGTCCGAAATTGTTGCCAATGACTACGACTTGAGCATAAACCGATACAAAGAAACGGAATATGTGGAAACCCAATATAAAGCTCCTGCTGATATCATTGCGGCCATTGAAGAACTGGATAAAGAGAGATTACAGGCTTTGGAAACTTTAAAGGCGATGTTATGCTGATATTTGAGAATTTGGTTCAAAGTATTGTTTCAACCAACGAACACTTCAGGCAATCTGCCATAAAAGCAGTAAACATTAATCATACAGTAAGAAACTGGTTAATAGGTTATTACATAGCCGAATATGAGCAAAACGGCGAAGACCGTGCAGCCTATGGCGAATCATTAATTGATAAACTTGCTCTTAGAATTTCTCAGAAAGGCTTAAGCTCCAGAAACCTTAATTTATTCAGACAATTCTACTTTTCATACAAAGCACTCAAACATTCTATTTTTGAACTTCTCAAGGGTTCTACAATTGTGCAGTCGCTGCCTGCACAATCTCCATTTATTGATTCTCAAATTGTGCAGTCGCTGCCTACACAATTACAAAATACTGATAGCGAAGAACTTAAAATCAGTCAGTCAACAAATGACGAATTGGGAAATATCCATGCCGGATTTCAAATAAAATTATTAGAGCGGGTCTCATTTACGCATTTTACAGAACTTATAAAAATTGAAGATGCCACCAAAAGGAGGTTTTATGAAATACTTATTATCAAAACTACCCCTTCGATAAGAGAGCTTAAAAGACAAATAAGTACACTGGCGTTTGAAAGAACAGGCTTATCAAAAAATACAGATTTGGCCTTTGACGAAATATCAAGACTGATAGAACCCGAAAAACCCACCGAAGCCATTAAGAACATCTACTTTTTTGATTTTTTAGGACTAAGGAATGATGCCCTTATTGAGGAAGCAGATTTGGAAAAAGCCTTGATAGACCATGTGCAAACATTTATATTGGAGCTGGGCAATGGTTTTTGTTTTGAGCAAAGGCAAAAACGCATCTTGATAGACAACGAATACTATTTTGCAGACTTGGTGTTTTACCACCGCATACTCAAATGCCACGTAATAGTGGAGCTAAAAGTGGATGCCTTCAAACACGAGCATTTATCTCAGCTAAACACTTATGTAGCTTATTACAATGCTGAAGTAAAACGAACAGACGATAACCCGGCGGTGGGAATATTGCTTTGTACCGAAAAAGGCAAAAAACTGGTAGAATATGCCACTGCGGGTATGGACAATCAACTTTTCGTATCTAAATATTTATTGCAACTACCAAGCAAAGAAGATATTGAGGCATTTTTATTAAAAGAAATTGATCAACTAAAATAAAGAAACAGATTTTGGAAACTTTAAAGGCTATGTTATCATGAAGGATTGGAAATTTGTTGAACTTGGAAATGTTTTAAATTATGAACAACCAACAAAGTATATTGTGGAATCAACCAATTATGATTCCAAATTTGCAACGCCAGTTTTAACGGCGGGACAATCATTTATTTTAGGCTACACTGATGAAACAGAAGGAATTTTCAAAGATTATCCAGTAATTATTTTTGATGATTTTACAACTGCCTTTAAATATGTGGATTTCCCTTTTAAAGTTAAATCCTCTGCCATGAAGATACTTAAAGAGGAAAAAGGAGTGGCAGATTTAAGATTTTTATTCTATTGCATGCAGACAATAGATTTTATACCAGAACAGCATAAAAGATATTGGATTTCAAAATACTCTAACTTCCAAATCCCCCTCCCACCATTGGAGGACCAAAAACGTATTGCAGCTATTCTCGATGCTGCCGACCTGCACCGCCAAAAAACCAAAGCCCTCTTAGACAAATACGACGAACTCGCTCAGGCCTTGTTTTTGGATATGTTTGGGGATACATTTATCAATAATAAGAAATGGGAAACGGTTCAATTATATGAAATATGTTCTGACATAATTGATTGCCCTCATAGCACTCCGACTTATGTTAATGAGGTTACAGAATATCCTTGTATTAGAACAACTGAAATAAAAAATGGGAAAATAGAATGGTCCAAAATGAAATTTTTGGATTACGAAAACTATAAAAAACGGACAAAAAGATTTATCCCAAATAGTGGAGATATTGTCTACGGAAGAGAAGGTTCATATGGAGATGCCATATTAATACCGCCAAAAATAAAAATGAGTTTAGGTCAAAGAGTAGTGCTTTTTCGACCTAAAAATGAAATTGTAAAATCTCAATTTTTACTTGCTGTAATAAGGTCAAAAGGTGTTTATAAACAAGCTCAAAAAGTAAATGCAGGTTCAACTGTTGGACATGTAAACATTAAAGACATTAAAAAGTTTGAGATAATTTTACCTCCAATAGATTTACAAAATTTGTATTCTGAAAATAGTATAATGATAGAAAGCCAAATCTGCCAAGCTGAGAAAAGTCTTCAAAAAGCTGAGGAATTGTTTCAAAGCCTTTTGCAAAAGGCATTTAAAGGAGAGTTATGAGAGAAAATGAATCAGAAAAAGGAAATCAATATTGGCATGAAATTTTAGCAATTTTTAGATAATTATACCATATTTGCATTATAATCAGCCTATTTGAACAATTCCCGAACTTCAAAAAACATGTTAGACCAACTTCGTGACATAGCCATTCGATTTCAAATCGACCCTGAAGATACCATTGGTCATGCTGCCAAGTTGGAGTCAGTTGTAAAAGTCCTCACAAAAATCAATGAGTCGTTTATCAACTTTCTTCAAATAGAATTCATGAAAGAACCTGAATTCAAGAAAGCATACCAGTCTAATCCTCATGTTCTTAAGCCATTAATCAAAGACTTAGACCTATTAATAGTTGATCTTAAGTTTAGTAGTTTTGAGGCCGCATTGGCTCCTAATTTGTTGGATGTGCAGGCCTCATTGTTTGATAATCATATAGACTCTTGGAAGAATACCTCTTTTGCAGAATTTAAAGATGAAATTATTCTGGCAGATTTTGAAAACCCCAATTACATCAAAAAAATAACGAAACGATATACTGAAAAAGAACGTCTTAAAATTTATCAACCACTATTCTCAAGTTTGGGGAACTCCAAAGATTTTAAAGTGAATTTTAAGAATAATGTGGGTAATACGATTAAAACCTTTCATCAGCCACAAAAAGAAAAAGTAAGATATTATACTCCAAAAATCGAAAAAACAGTTGTCGAAAAAGATTACGGCACCTATCAGGTATTTGTTAAAGCTAAAAAGGGGGAAGATATTTCAAATTTGAAAAAAAGTGATATTTCCAAGTTATTGTATTTTGAAGAACTTGAACACGAGACATACCCCTATAAGCCAGATTTAATAAAGTTTGATAAAAAAATTTATAGTCTTAATGTTAAGCTAGACTGTGATGTAAATTTTGAAGAAAATCAGTATATAATACATAATGACTTTCTCGATATTACTGTTTGGGGAGAATCAAGAGAGGAGGCAGAAGAAGCCTTTAATTTTTCGTTTCATTCTACCTATATTAATTATGTTTTCGAGGAAGATCAATATCTGTCTGAAGAAGCCATTTTATTGAAAAATAAGATCAAGAGCATCGTAAACGCAATTTTTGATGAAAGCAAGAAAAACTAAAGATATACAACGGGTATTAAAAAAGAAAGGATTTAGTATTATTCCTGAGAAAGACCATCATCAATACTATGTTTTATTTATTGATGGTAAAAAACAAGCCATAAGAACCTATTTCTCACATGGTAAAAAAGAATATAACTCACATCTTATGGGACTTATCAAAAAGGAGTTAAAATTTAGTGACTCCAATAAAGCCGAAGACTTTTTTGACTGCCCTATGTCTCATCAGATGTATGTAGAAATGCTAAAGGATAATGGTAGTATAAAATAATCATTTTCAAAATGAAACAATTTTGATAATCATCCTATCTTATGTTACTTTCTACCACCTAAAATATAAAAACTCTTATTTTAGTTTGTGAACATAATTTTTCACCAAATCGCTGGCTAAATTTTATGAGCAACTTTAGTTTTCTGGCATCCCAATTCCCCGAAATAGCCCGTGAGGCCATGGAGGCTGAATCGCTCGCTCAAATTTCCCCAAAATCCTGTGCAGTCTTTTCTCGCAGTGCCTTGGAAAAGGCTGTTTTTTGGATGTATGAAAACGACAACAGGCTGCGTTTCCCTTATGACAGAAACCTTGCCTCATTACTTTTCCAGCATGATTTCAAGTCCATAGTTGACTATCGGCTTTTTCAGGAAATCAAATTAGTGAAAGACATCGGCAACAACGGTGCCCATGGCAAAAGTATTAGCCAGGTAGAGGCCATGGCCTCTCTGAAAAATCTGTTTAGATTTCTGGCATTTCTCGGTTTTTACTACGGAAACCCTCAGCTAAAATCCCAGCCATTTAACGAAAGCCTGATTCCTGATGGCGAAGAGCTAAAACGAAGCAAAGCTCAAATGCAGGAGTTGGTAGCAAGGCTGGAGGCCCAAAACGAACAACTTAGAAAAGAAAGAGCCGAAAGAGAAATAGAGCAGGAATCTGCAAAAGAACTCAAAGAACAATTCATAAAAATTCAAAAGGAAACTACCGAACGTCGAGAATTACGAGAACAAACCTACGTGTTGGAGGAAGTTGTTCCCGTTTTATTGCCTGAGGCAACCACTCGTAAGCTGTATATAGATGTTTTATTAAAAGATGCGGGGTGGGAAAATCTTCGTAAAGGCTTTGAGCTGGAATATGAAGTAAAAGGCATGCCGATCAGCACCAATCCATCAGGCAAAGGATATGCCGACTATGTAATTTGGGGTAAAAACGGCAAGCCATTGGCAGTAATAGAGGCCAAACACACCATGGTGGATGAAAAGAAGGGAAGATACCAAGCGGAATTATATGCAGATTGTCTCGAAAAAATGCATGGTCAACGTCCAATTATATTTTATTCTAACGGTTTCGAAACCAATATCTGGGATGATTCCTTTGGCATAAATCGTCCAGTACAGGGTTTTTATACACAAGATGAACTCCAACGCAGCGTTGACCGTCGCCGTGACCGAAAAGACCCGAGGCTTTTTCAGCCCAATACTAAAATTGCAGGTAGAGCCTATCAACTTGAAGCCATCAAAAGAGTGGCTGAAAACATAGCAATTACTGGAAAAGACGGAAAACTTAGGGAAGCAAGGAGGCATAGCCTACTGGTAATGGCCACAGGAAGCGGCAAAACCCGAACATCGGCTGCATTGGTAGATATGCTCACTAAATGTAATTGGGCAAAGCGGATACTTTTTCTGGCAGATAGAAATGCACTGGTGACGCAAGCAAAAAATGCGTTTAAGGAATACTTGCCTGACCTTACCACCATAGACCTTACCCAAGAAAATGACGACGGCGAAGCCAGAATCGTGTTTTCTACCTATCCCACCATCATGAACCGCATAGACGCAATCAAAAGTGGCGATGGGAGGTTTTACGGGGTAGGAAATTTTGACTTGATAATAATAGACGAAGCCCACCGCTCCGTCTATCAAAGCTACAGAGCCATATTTGAATATTTTGATTCCATGCTTATCGGACTTACGGCTACACCTAAAACCGATATCGAAAAAAACACGTATGACCTTTTCCATATCGAGGACAACAACCCCACTTTTGCTTATGAGCTAACAAGGGCAGTGGAAGAAGGCTTTTTGGTACCCATGAAGTCACTTAGTGTGCCACTCAAGTTTCAAAGAGAGGGAATCAAATACCATGAACTAAGTGAAGCCGAAAAGCTAGAATACGAAGAAAAATTTGGAGACCCAACTAAGGAAGAAGCCCCAGACGAAATAGGCAGCTCCGCACTAAATAAATGGCTGTTTAACACTGGTACCGTCGATAAAGTATTGGCTCACCTGATGGAAGTGGGAATTAAGGTTTCGGGTGGCGACAAATTAGGCAAGACCATCATATTTGCCAAAAATCACCAACATGCACTTTTTATAGAAGACAGGTTTAACAAAAACTATCCCGAATACGGTGGCAAGTTTTTGAGAGTTATTGACAATTATGAAAGCAAAGCACAAGCTTTACTGGAAAAGTTTGTAGATGAGATAAAAGAAGTAGATCCACAAATAGCAGTATCGGTTGATATGATGGATACTGGCGTGGATGCCCCAAGAGTGGTCAATCTGGTGTTTTTTAAGCCAGTAAAAAGCCCTACTAAGTTTTGGCAAATGATAGGCCGTGGTACCAGACTTTGTCCCGATTTGTTTGGGCCAGGAGACCATAAAAAAGAATTCCTGATACTGGACTATTGTCAAAACTTTGAGTTTTTTGATGAAAATCCTGATGGCTTAATCCAAAGTATTGCAAAACCTCTTCAACAACAAATATTCGAAGCCAAGCTTGACATTGCCATGCTCGTTGGCAACCTTCATGAAATCTCACCAGATGACGCAGAAACACGAGAAAACTATCTAAATCAGCTAAACCAAACTGTTTCAAATTTGGAACGTAAGCGTTTTGTGGTCAGAAAAGAACTCAGATTCGTCGAAAGATTTAGCAAATCAGAAGTTTGGCAAAATTTAAACTCGACATACATCAATGATATTAAAAGTCATTTGTCACACTTGGAATCTGGTGCTTCTGGCGATGAGGAACTTGCTAGACGATTCGATATTTTGGTATTAAACCTTCAAATCGCAAGATTGAGGAACAGCCAATCTGCTCGGAACATGATTATCAATATCATTGGCACGGCTCAGGTTTTGCAGAGGAAAACCACCATACCTGAAATAGTAGAAAACCTTCCTCTATTAAAAGATATTCAGAAGGATGTTTTTTGGGAGAATGCTAATACCAAAAGCATAGAAAATGTTAGACTTTCATTACGTGGCTTGATAAGGTTTTTGGATAAGCAAAATCAAACACCTGTTTATACCCATTTTGAAGACGACCTCAATTTGGATGGCATAGTGGTGAAAGAACCAATGAGTACTTACGGTAATTTACAATCCTACAAAGACCGTGTGGAAAGCTATATCCGCAAAAACCGTCACCATTTCAGTATTGATAAACTCAATAAAAACATCCCTATTACCGAAGCAGATCTGAAAGCTCTGGAAGACATTCTTTTTACAAATGAAGCCGCACAAAACAAACAACAGTTTGAAAAAGAGTATGGTGACCAACCTTTAGGAGTTTTCATACGTAGCATTGTTGGTTTAGATATTAAAGCCGCACAAGATGCTTTTGCCGACTTTATCAATGTAGGCACACTCTCTGCCGATCAAATCACTTTTATCAAAAATATCATCACATATCTAAGTAAAAACGGCACAATAGACAAGCTAATGTTATTTGAGTCCCCATTTACCAACGACCACTTTGAAGGTCTTACTGGTGTCTTTAAAAAGGAAACTGAGGTTATTCAGCTGGTGAGGATAATTGATACCATTAATGCGAATGCAGGGGTGGGGTGAGGAAATAAGAATTGACTACATTAACTATTTAATTTTATCAAAATGAAACATCTCCTTGATTCTAAAATAATAATGTTATTAACTGATCAGGATACTGAATCTCTTCCTGTTGAAGAAAAAGCTTTAGTTGATCAATATTTTCTTGATTATCAGGAGTATAAAAACTTTAGAAATAAATTGCTTAATAATGAAATCTCTGATAAAAATACAATAAAAGACGGATTAAGAACAATTGCTAAAGATCAAACTGATATTTTTAATAATAATCGAACCGCCTATAAAATCTTGATGGAAATTTTGTTTGGAAAAACAATTTTTGAATTCTGTAAAATGTATTTTGGTGACATATATACATACTTGTCTGAGGAAATAAATATTAAAATTGATTCTTTTTTAATTAAAAGAGCACAACTTAAAAAAGTATCAAAAGGTAATGAAAAAAATCACTCAGATTTATTGTTGGCAGAATTTAAAGAATATGAGAAAATAGGTGGTGATAGTTTTCTTAAAGTGGCAAATACTCCTTTTATAGAAATTATGTCAGATATTCCAAAATATTCTATAATTCTAAATAGTGCATTAAATGATTTAGAGATAAAAACAAATGATATTTCAAATAAACCTTATATTAATAGTAATTTGATTGAACTTAATGAAGATTCAACAATCGAGGAATTGCTTTTTGCAATAAATTTACCAATTGATAACAAGGAAGTTGAGAGGCAAAAGTCATTCATTGAAAAATATGGATATAGAATTTTAAAAACAGTCGAATTTAAAAAATATCTAGATATTATTTCGAATTATAATTCGGTGGACGACGAATATTCAGGTTCAGAATTCAAAATTGAACGTCAAATCTATGCATTAAAAATTATTTTGAAAGAATTAGGAGCAACTTCAAAAACTATAGACCAAACAAAAATTGCAAGATTTTGTCAATTTCTTACTAAGAGATGTCTTGGAGTCCCAAAAATTCATCATTCTGAATTATATAAAAATATATTAAATGAAAATGTAAACAATGCAGATAAAGAATTTGTAAAAAATCAATTAAAAAGCATCGGTCTTGAGGAGCTATTTTACAAATATCAATAAAAATTGAAAATTACGGGGTAGAGTTACTTTACCCGTAAGGCTTTTCTCCCCGTAATATTGCACCATTGTTAAACCAAATCCGCCTAACAATGGAAAAAATAATTTTAACCACCCAGCCGGAGCTCAAGGCCATAATTGAGCAGATACTTTCCGATTTATTAACTTCAAAAACGGAAAGCAGCCATCAGTCAGATGCCATTCTAACATTAGATCAGGCATCGGATTATCTACAAGTACCTAAAGGTACTATCTATCAACTCACCCATAGGCGTGAGATTAGTTTTAACAAAGTCGGACGATCATTAAGATTCAGAAAAATGGATCTTGATTCCTGGCTGAGTTTAAACAAGAAAGCATCCAAAAAAGAAATTGCTGAAAAACTAAATCTAATTTCACAATGAGTAAAAATAGAACCAGCATTCAGGAGGTCGAGGATTTCCTGAATGCAAATTATGAGATCCGACTCAATGAAGTCAACTTTCAATTAGAGGTTCGTGAATTTGGCTCAAATGAACCCTTCCATGATTTGAATGAAAATGACATTTTTAGGGACCTCCACAAAAACTATAAAGGTATTTCAATGTCGTTTCTAATGGCAATTCTAAAGTCAAGTTATGTTAATAAATATAACCCACTTTTTGAATATTTTGAAAGTATTAAAGAACTCTATAATCCGCAAGAATCGATTGATTATATAGATAAACTTTCCAATTATGTGAATGCAGAAAATCAAAGCCGATTTAGGACTCAATTTAAAAAAATGCTTGTAAGATGTATCGCATGTAGCCTCGATGACAATGTTTTTAATAAACAAGCTTTTGTATTAGTTCAGAAAAAACAGAACAGTGGCAAAACAACCTTTTGTAGATGGCTTTGTCCTCCAAAACTCAATTCATACTATACTGAAAACATTACTATGGATAAAGACGGCCTGATTGCTCTTACTGAGAATTACATTATCAACCTTGACGAACTTTCCTCTTTGAGCAAAATCGAATTGAACACCCTAAAGAGTGCTTTTTCCAGAGATCATGTAAAGGTTCGACCTCCATACGGTACAAAGTCAATTAGAATGCCCCGAAGAGCCAACTTTATCGGTTCCATTAACCAATTTAATTTTTTAAACGACGAAACAGGCTCTGTACGGTGGCTTTGCTTCAAGATTGAACAGATAGACTGGAATTATAAAAATGAGGTCAACATTGACCATGTTTGGTCCCAGGCATACAATCTTTATCTAAATGGTTTCGAATATCAACTTACATCTGAAGAGATTAAAGAAAATGAAATTGAAAATGAGAAGTTTCAATACATCTCTCCTGAGCAGGATATGCTTGTATCGGCATTAAGGCCGGCCTCAAAAGAAGATCACGACAGATTTATGAGTGCAACAGACATTATTGCTTATTTGTGTGAACATTTCCATTCTAAAGTAATCCCTAAACCGGTACAGCTCGGTAAGGTTCTTACCAAATTGGGATACGAACAAACGCAGCTTAATAGCAAACATGGGTATTATGTAAATCTTGTATATCAATCGGAACAAGAATAAAAAAAATCTAAATCCAACCTGCTTACTTGATTAAGCAAGTAAGCAGGTAAAACAAAAAATATCATGAAGATAAAAGCAACAAACAGAACAGCCATGGCTTCCTTATATGAGGTTTCCTTAGTTACATTTAATAAGTGGCTAATGGAAATTGAGGACTTAAAGCTTGATCCCAAAAAAAGGATTTTGTCGCCCAAACAGGTTCAGATAATTGTCGAAAATTTAGGAGATCCATCTGGAAATTAAAAATTAACCCGAATTATCTCCAATTAACTTCCATTTACCTGCATTATCAAGAAAGTGATTTTTTAGAATGTATAATATTTGGATATTATTAATTAAAATATTTATATATGCAAAATCAAATTCGCACAGGAAGGATGTTAGACGTAAATGCTCTGGCAACTTCAAAAACCAAAGTTACGCTAGGTTTCAAATGTGAACCAGTGTTAAAAATGGATCTCGCCCTCGAAGCAGAAAGGTTCGGAATGAGCCTTTCTGAGTATGTAGAAGTACTAGTTGCCCGAAGACATGAAAATGGTCCTGAATCAGAGTTAAAATCAGTAATAGAGCAACTTAAAAGACGGTTAACCCTTTACGAGAACGACCTTCTATACAAATTTTTCAATAAATATAAAGGCCAAACCTTTCATTTTAAGGATCAGATGGGAAAAGAATCTGACTTATTAATTGACCAACCTCATCACATATATTATTATCTTTTAAATGCCGTAAAATTTAATTAAAAATGTTAGAATTTAATTTTGAACCTTTTGCAGAGTTTCATGATGCTTCAAAGTCAGTTGAGTATCAGAATTCACCAGCCGCCTATTCAGCTACACGTCCTTCTTTTGAGCCAATGAACAGAAACGTTCATTTAAGTCCAAATTATAACTATTCCGGTTACTACCCATTGAACAGTTTGGGTTCGCCTCTGCAAAGCCATTACGATAGACCTGAGCCTAAAGAGAAATCTTATTGGTGGTTGTGGTTGTTTCCGATTGCTGGGGTCTTGATTTTTATTTATTACTATAAGAAAGAGGAGATTGATGCATATCTCAAAAGGACATTCAAACCATTTTTTCCAACTGAAATCAAAGAAGAACTCGTTTTGGAATAAAAAAAATCAAATTGAGCCTGGAAAACCATTCGATACGAATGGTTTTTTTATTTTTTTATTTTTTGAAGTAGAGGGAGGAATTATTAAACTATTGGTATTCAGTTGTTAAAAAAACAAAATGTTTAAACTATGTTTAAACCAAAAATTTTTGAAAATTTGTTTTTAAAGAAAAAAGCCTCACAATCTATTGATTATGAGGCTTTTGATTTCGTGGGAGTTGAGGGATTCGAACCCCCGACCCTCTGCTTGTAAGGCAGATGCTCTGAACCAACTGAGCTAAACTCCCTTTTCCCTTTTGCTTTGGGACTGCAAAGATGCATGACTGATTTTTTATTTCCAAAACTTTCCCAAAAAAAATCACATTTTTTTTTATTCGACAGAAACATTGAAATTTTTTGACAAAAAAATACAACAAAAGGCGTACAAAATGGTGGTATTTGGCTTTTTTAAAGCATAATTTTGGAAAAATAATATTATAGATAATGGCATTAGAGCAAACCTGGAGATGGTATGGACCCAATGACCCCGTTAGTTTGGCCGATGTAAGACAAGCAGGAGCTACCGGCGTGGTTTCGGCACTTCATCACATCAAAAACGGAGAGATTTGGACTGTGGAGGAGATAAATAAAAGAAAAACTATAATCGAGGCTGCAGGATTAAGTTGGTCTGTGGTGGAAAGTATTCCTGTACACGAAGACATCAAAAAGAAAACCGGTGATTACAAAAAATATATCGAGAACTACAAACTTTCGATTCAAAATCTGGCTAAATGTGGTATCGACACGGTTTGCTACAATTTTATGCCCGTGCTTGACTGGACACGCACCGATCTTGATTACCCTTTGCCCGATGGCTCTACAGCACTAAGATTTGATAAAGCTGAATTTTGTGCTTTCGAAGTTTATATTTTGAAAAGAAAAGGTGCAGAAAATGATTATTCTGAAGATATTTTGAGTCAGGCTGAACGCTGGTTTAAGTATGCTGATGAATCTCAAAAGGAGAAATTAACGAGAAATATTATAGCAGGTTTACCGGGTAGCGAAGAAAGCTTTACCATTGAGCAGTTCAGAGAAGTTTTAGATCAATACAAAAATATCGATGATCAAAAGCTAAGAAATCATTTGTATGAGTTTATTTCGGCTATTGGTCCAACCGCAGAGCAAGCAGGGGTTTTGCTGGCGATACATCCTGATGACCCACCGTACACGATTTTGGGTCTTCCAAGGGTTGTAAGTACCGAAAATGATGCCAAAGCACTGCTGGACGCTTATCCCAGTAAATACAATGGCTTGTGTTTTTGTACAGGAAGCTATGGAGTAAGGGCTGACAACAACCTCATCGGTATGGTTGAAAGATTGGGTGACAGAATCAATTTTATTCACCTAAGAGCTACCAAAAGAGATGCAGTGGGCAACTTCCATGAAGCCGATCACCTGGATGGTGATGTAGATATGTTTGGAGTAATGCATGCTCTGGTTTTGGAACAACAAAAAAGAATAAAAACCAGCCGGGAGGACTACCGATTGCCTTTCAGACCTGACCACGGCCACAAAATGTTGGATGATCTCAATCCTGCCAAAAAGACAAACCCAGGTTATACTGCCATTGGAAGACTAAGGGGATTGGCGGAATTACGTGGGCTTGAATTGGGAATCAGGAAAAATCTTGGATTTTGATTTTCAGGCATTTTTCATTTTTTTACTGCTTTCAGATTGATATTATTGTATCAAAAAGGTTAAATTCATATTTGTAAACTTTGAAAAGCACTGAATATTTCGAAACTATTTTTTCCTAAAAAAACATTAAATAATCTGTAAAATGCCCAAAATCGTAACATTTGGTGAAGTCTTACTCAGGCTTTCTACCCCAGGATTTCAAAAAATTGAACAGGCAGAAACTTTTGAAGTGACTTTTGCAGGTACAGAAATGAATGTAGGTGCATCACTGGCACGTTTTGGTTTTGAAGTTTACCATGTCGGAGTTTTTCCGGATAATGCTCTTGGAAAAAAAGCTAAAGCATTTATAAGGAAATTGGGCATTTCTGATAAATATATTTTTTTGAAAGGGGAAAGAACAGGCCTGTATTTTCTCGAAAAAGGTGCAGTGAGCCGTGCCAGCCAGATAGTATATGATCGTATCAACTCTGCTTTTGTAAATTTCGAACCCGCAGGTTATAATTGGGAAGAAATTTTGGAAGGGGCTGATTGGTTTCACTGGTGCGGAATTACCCCCGCATCTGGAGAAAGGCCCGCTACAGCTTTGCTGGAGGCATTAAAAGTTGCCAAAAAGCTGGGTGTAAGAGTTTCTTCGGATATTTATTACAGGTCAAATATGTGGAATTATGGCAAAACCCCTCAACAAATTCTTCCTGAACTTGCTTCATATTCTGAGATAATTTTGGCGAGCCGAAAAAACATGGAAGAGTTATTTGGGGTCACGGTGGAAGAAGACAAAGGAAAGTTTCAGATAGCAGCACAGAAATTGATGGAGCTTTATCCCAACATAAAAAAAATAATAGATACCGAAAGAACCCAAATCAGTGCTTCTCATAACCGCCTTTCGGCCCGCATGTGGAACGGAACAGAATATCTTAAAACTCAAACACTTGACGTGACCCATATTGTTGATAGGGTAGGTACCGGCGATGCCTTTTTGGGAGGCTTTGTTTATGGCCAAATGGTATTAAACGATGACCTGAAATCTATCGAATTTGGAAATGCAGCGAGTGCCCTAAAACATACTATTTCAGGCGACCAAAATCTTGTAGAGATATTTGAAATCGAGAATCTGGTGAGCGGTGACGTAAGTGGCAAAATAAGAAGATAATTATTTCTTTTTTTTGCGACTTTTCTGAATATTTTCAAATTCCGAAATCTCTTTCATTACATCTTTAAATGTACGGTTTTCGGCATCAGAAAACATGAGGGTTTCGTTATAATCCAAATTGGAGAAATCCTGCTGTGCTATAGAGTATCCCAGTAATTCTTCGATTTTAAGTAATGTTTCGGCCTCTTCAGAACTACAAAATGAAACCGCTTTCCCTTTTAATGTACCTCGGCCTGTTCGACCAATTCGGTGTACATAATTCTCGGTTTCTTCAGGCAAATCATAGTTTATTACCAGATCTACATTCGGGATATCTACACCTCTGGCACTAATGTCGGTGGCAATCAGTACTAGATTTTTCGCTGAGCTAAACCTGTTCATAGTGGTTTTTCTTTCCTGGTGGGTTTTTCCGCTGTGAATAGTTTCTGATTTTATTCCGGCTCTTTCCATGGCCGCCTGCACTCTGTCGGCACGCACTTTGGTTCTCACAAAAACCACCATTTTCTGTTCAGGATTTTCCTTTATCATTCTTTCCAGAAAGAACCTTTTGTCGTCCATTTCTATCATCACCACCGAATGCACAATGTTTTTTGAAACTGGATCATCTGGCGAAATCTGAATCCTGATGGGGTTTTTTACGATAGAATAAGCCAGTTTTTTAATCTTGTCATCAATCGTTGCAGAAAAAAACAAAGTCTGGCGGTTTTTAGGCAAAAATCTGATCACATCTTCAATATCATCATAAAAACCCATGTCGAGCATGCGGTCGGCTTCGTCGAGTACCAGCATATTAGTCAACCTGAAGTCTATGTATCCCTGAGCCCTCAGATCAAACATCCTACCCGGAGTGGCGACCAGAATATCAACTCCCCGCTCAAGAAATTTTATCTGTGGTTCTTGTTCAGTAGAGCCAAAAAGTGCTAAAATACGAAGAGGAGTATATTTTGCTATTTTCTGAAATACCTCGGCTATCTGTTGTGCGAGCTCATGTGTAGGCACCAATACCAATGCTCCTACCGACTTTCCTGATGGACCTTTTGGGCGGTTTAGCATCAACATTTCTATCACCGGAATGGCAAAGGCGGCAGTTTTTCCTGTGCCTGTTTGGGCTATAGCCAGCACATCTTCGCCATTGAGAATATTTTTTATAGCCTTAAACTGAATGTCAGTAGGCTTTTTAAAGCCCATTTCAGTCAGACTTCTTTTTATATGAGGCGAAATACGGTAATCATCAAATTTCATTTTTTGTCGCCGAAAGTGATGATAGTATCTTTTTTCTTACTTTTCTTAAACCAGTCTTTGGGGGCCTTATCAATCCTTTCTCCTTCTTTGTTTTTTTGTGCTTCGCTCACTATAATAGCTCTTCCCAGCTGGTCTGAGCCGTCAAGTGCCTTGATAGCTTTCATTGCTTCTTTGGCGATGGGCATTTCCACAAATCCAAAGCCCTTGTTTTGGCGTGTTCTTTTGTCAATAACAATAGTGGCAGAGCTCACTTTACCATAGACCTCAAATATCCCAATCAGGTCTTTTTCAGTGTATTTGAAAGGAAGACTTCCTACAAAAATATCCATATCTTAAACGTTTGTCAGTTTTCTAAAAATTTGCTCCAACGAGCCTTGTTCTTTGGTCAGTTTTTCCAGTTTATCATCGGCAACGATAGACCCTTTGTTGATAATGATAACCCTGTCGCAGATGGCTTCGACTTCCTGCATGATGTGAGTACTCAAAATAATGGTCTTATTTTTTCCAACCTCCTTTATCAGATTTCTTATTTCGACCAATTGATTAGGGTCCAGGCCTGTGGTAGGCTCATCCAGAATCAGTACTTCGGGGTCGTGAATCAAAGCCTGAGCTAGTCCTACACGCTGGCGATATCCTTTGGATAGTTGTTCTATTTTTTTATTTTTTTCAGGAGAAAGCCCCACTTTTTCAATTATTTCTTCGATTCTGTCTTTTAAATCTCCTTTTTTCAAGCCATACAAAGAACCCACAAACTGAAGGTATTCTTTGATATACATTTCAGGGTACAATGGATTATGCTCGGGCAAATACCCGATTTTCTTTTTCGTGTTGACGTTATCAATCCTGATTTCATCTTCGTCGAGATGAGCCGAACCACTATTTGCCTGAATATATCCGGTTAGGATTTTCATTGTGGTTGATTTCCCGGCTCCATTTGGCCCAAGAAAACCCACTATTTCACCTTTATTGACTGTAAAACTCACATTATTAACGGCTATTTGGCTACCGTAAATTTTTGTGAGCTGATTTACCGAAACTGACATGCTTTAATTTGTTTTCTAAAAAACTGCACGAAGTTAGTCAATATTTTTCAGAGCATGGTTTTTTGGGTACTTCTGGCTAGTTTTTTATGCTTTTGAGGGTAGGTTTTTCAAAGTTAAAAAGTGTTAAAGCTGTCAATTGCCTCGGTATTATTGATATTTTTGTTTTGAATTAAAAGAATTAGCATACGAAATCATTTTTTTGGGTTGAAAAAAATTAATATTTTAATCGGTTTTATGTTGCTGGGGCTATTGGGTCTGATTGCCTTCCAATGGTACTGGATTCAAAATGCCTATGAGATAAAAAATGCTGAGTTTGATCGTAAAGTCAATGAAGTGCTCAAAGAAACTGTCCTAAAGCTGGAAAAGCAGGAAATAATGTACCTGACCAAAAAGCGGATAGAGTTGGAAGATAAGAAGAGACTTTTGGAAATCGCAAAAGGAAAAAAATCAAAAAACAGGGTTCCGCAGAAGATTACTGTGGCAGAAAAACCAGCAATCAAATCTGATTCTATGGTATTTGCTTACCATGACGGCAATGCCCTCAGGCTGGATCCCAAGCAGGTAATTACCATTGATATTCATTCCAATAATTTCCCCAAAAACGATTATGTAAGTACAAAATACCTTATAGAACCCGATCTTCAGAAAGAGTTTTTTGGAGGTTTTCTGGAAGAAGAATTCGCTGATTTTGAAAACCTTAATCAGAAAATTCTCAGAATGTCAAAACTGAATGAAAAGTTTGAAGTTTTGTTCAGAGACCTTGAAAATGAAAGCAGATATCCTGGTCAAAAAACGGAACATTTGGTTTCCGACAATTTTAATTCTTATGAAATCAAGTCAGAACCGGAAGAAAAAACCAGGGTAAAAATAAACTGGTCTCAAAACAATGAACAAAAAACCGAACTTTTAAAAGATGTATTTAAAGAGTTTACGATAGGTAAGCGGTCTGTAAGTGAGCGTTTGGGTCATGTGATGCTCGATACCCTTTTGAAAAAATCATTTGCTGAAAATGGCATTAGCTTACCTTTTTATTACAAAGTCAATGACAACAGCAAGGTGGTTTTTGCCAATTTCAATAAGTTTAATCCTAATCCTGAAATCAAAAATTATCAGGTAAAATTATTCCCCAACGACGCCCTCCAGCACCAGCAATTCATCGAAGTAGGATTTCCAAATCGGGATAATTATATCATTCGTAACCTGTGGAGTATTTTCGGGAGCTCATTTTTGTTGATAGGGCTGATTGGTACTGTGTTTTATTATTCAGTAAATACAATGCTCAATCAGAAAAAACTGGCCAATATCAAAAATGATTTTATCAATAACATGACACACGAGCTTAAAACACCGGTTTCGACCATCAGCCTGGCCCTGGAGTTTATCAAAGATAAAACAGTAAGTACCAATTCAGAAAAAACTGAAAAATATCTCAACATCATTGAGCAGGAAAACCGAAGGCTGGGCTCACAGATTGAAACTGTATTGCAAATCGCCAAACTCGAAAAAGGTGATATAAATTTACGAAATGAGTTGCTTGAAATCAATGAAATCCTTGATCAGGTAGTGAAAAATCATGCTGTACAAATTGAGAAATTTGATGCCACTCTCGACCTTGACCTGCATGCTGAAGAAACCAATGTATTGGCCGACAAGGTACACTTAACCAATATATTCTATAATTTGCTCGATAACGCCATCAAGTATTCTTCAGAAAAACCCCGGATAACCATCTCCACTTCAAATACTGAAAATCAATTGTCTGTAAAAATTGTAGATAAGGGAATGGGCATTCCAAAAGAGCACCTCAACAAGATCTTTGATAAGTTTTATAGAGTACCCAAAGGCAACCTGCATGATGTAAAAGGTTTTGGTTTGGGATTAAGTTATGTAAAAAATATGGTGGAACTACACCACGGCACCATAGAAGTCAGCAGCAAACCGGGTGAAGGAAGCGAATTTACGGTATTATTACCCCTACAAAAATCATGATAAAAATACTTTTGACCGAAGACGACCCTAATCTGGGCAGCTTATTGCAGGAATACTTACAAGCCAAAGAATTTGAGGTGGATCTGGCACGAGATGGCAACCAGGGTCTGGATATGTTTATTCAGAATGAGTATGATTTCTGTATTCTGGATGTGATGATGCCCAAAAAAGACGGTTTTTCGCTGGCAAAAGAAATCAGAATCAAGAATCCGGGAATTCCGATATTATTTCTTACAGCGAAATCAATGCCCGAAGACACCCTTAAAGGCTTTGAAGTAGGGGCCGACGACTACATGACCAAGCCATTTAGCATGGAAGAGCTATTGGTCAGAATTAAGGCCATATTGAAAAGAGTAAAAAAAGAAGAGAAAAACCCTGAAGCCGACCAATTTGCACTTGGAAACATTCTTTTTGACTCGCATAAGCATACGCTCACACATGAAGGCAATCTCACCAAACTTACCTCCAAAGAGTCAGATCTTTTGAAGCTTTTCTGCCAAAATCTCAATAAACCGGTGAGCCGCTCTTATGCTCTGAAACTCATCTGGGGTGATGATTCTTATTTTAATGCCCGCAGCATGGATGTGTATATAACCAAGCTCAGAAAATACCTTAAGCCTAATCCCGAATTGCAGATCATGAATTTACACGGCGAAGGGTTTAAGTTGGTGTGTTGAAAGTTTTTAGTTAGAATTAAATTCAAGTGATAAGTTGAGTTATTTTTGTTAATGAGAATTCTTTATTTATTTTCTTAAAAAAGTCAAAGTGTCACCTTTTTCAATCAAGAATAATTTTTGATTTTGAATCAAATAGTTATATTCTTTAATGTCTGTTTCATTTTCTAAAACAAGTCTATTATTCTCCAAAATAAGATATTTCTTACTTAATTTTTCAGAATTCTTACTAATAACAACTGAATCATTATCCATAAAATTCAAAGAAAAGGTTTCAGAAACAGTGCTTTTTGTTGCCCACTTTCCTACCAACATGTTTTCAGCCAAATGTTTTCTGCCAAAATATATTGTGAAGAAGATTATTGTTGAAACAATTGAAAATACTTTTGTTTTCTTATCCATTTATTTACCCTCAATAAAATTTTTATTTCTACCTCTCAAAACATCCAAGTCGATATTCAGATTAACTTTTCCTCTATAAAGGATCAACTTCATTCTTTCTTCATGTTCTTTTAGGTTCTTTTTTGTATTCTTTCTTTTCTTGTTCTCCATATTGAGTTTTTAAAATCTAAATTTAAATAGAAAAACTCAAATTCTATATTTCTTCAATTCCATACTTCCATTTTCCCCCGTTTCTCCCTACCTTTGCAGACTTTTTTATTTAATGTTTAACCATTTAAGGAAATCATGACAACAGAAGCGTTGAAAGATTTGAGAGCCAGAGTGTCGGCTTTGAGGAGGTATCTTTGACTACGATAACCGTAAAGAGAAGCTTGGGGATTTAGAAAATCAACAGGCCCAACCCGAATTCTGGAATGATTCGGAGCATGCACAAAAAGTTGTTAAGGAAATCCAGACCCTTAAAAACTGGACAGAGGCTTACGAAGAAGCCGAAAACGCCATGAGCGACCTCGAAACCCTGCACGAGTTCTATCAAATGGATGAAGTGTCGGAAGAGGAAATCAAAGCCGAAGGCAAAAAAACAGAGGCCATCATAGAAGAGCTTGAGCTCAAAAAGATGCTTTCTTCGGAAGAAGACCAGTTTTCTGCCATTATCGAAATCAACTCCGGTGCCGGTGGTACCGAAAGCCAGGACTGGGCCAGCATGCTGTATCGTATGTATCTGATGTGGGCTCAAAAACACAATTATAAAGTTAGCCAAATCGACTGGACAGACGGTGACGGAGCCGGAATAAAATCTGCCTCAATGCAGATAGACGGTCCGATGGCCTATGGTTTTTTGAAGTCAGAAAACGGTGTACATCGTTTGGTGCGTATTTCGCCTTTTGACTCCAATGCCCGCCGCCATACTTCGTTTGCCTCGGTTTATGCCTATCCATTGGTTGACGATACCATCGAAATTGAGGTAAACCTGGGAGATATCGAATGGCAAACCTCCCGTTCGGGTGGTGCTGGTGGTCAGAACGTTAACAAGGTAGAAACCAAGGTACAGTTGACACACAAGCCATCGGGAATCGTGATTGTTTGCCAGATTGAGCGTAGCCAGTTGGCCAACAAAGAGCACGCCATGAACATGCTGAAGTCTAAGCTGTATCAAATTGAAGTAGAAAAACGCAATGCTGCCCGTGCCGATATTGAGTCATCGAAGAAAAATATCGAGTGGGGTTCGCAGATCAGAAACTACGTATTCCATCCTTATAAATTAGTAAAAGACGCCCGCTCGGGACATGAAACCTCCGATATACAGTCGGTGATGGATGGCGACCTCGACGATTTTATCAAGGCATATTTGATGATGGATTGAAAAGGAATTTAATTATTGTAAAAGGCATTTTCAATTTCTGAAAATGCCTTTTTTTTAACATCAAATCCTAAATCAATTTACCCTTGTTTTGTCAACTGCACATTCAGAATCAATTTCACTTCGTCGCTTACCACTACGCCACCGGCTTCGGTTACTGCTGACCAGGTAAGTCCAAAATCCTGACGGTTGATTTTTCCTGAAATCTCAAAACCGGCTTTGGTTTGACCATAAAAATCGGTCATTAATCCACCAAATTCTGCCTCAAGGCTAATTTCTTTGGTTACATCTTTAATCGTAAGATTACCTTTCAGAGTATTTCCATCATAGGAAGTTGATTCAAAATTCAATGCAGGGAATTTTTCGGCATCAAAAAATTCTGGAGACTTCAGGTGACCGTCACGTTGCTCATTTCCTGTAGAAATTGAGTCGATTTGGGCTGAAAAGCTGATTTTCACATTCTCAAATGAGTCGTCACCAGCTGTTTCTGCTGAGGCGTCATAAACTTTGAAGTCACCCGTTACGGTGCTGATCATCAGGTGTTTTACTTTAAATTGCACTTCCGAGTGCATTGGGTCGATTTTCCAGATTGCCATTATATTTTTTGTTTAATGTATTAACAATATATGTATATACATCAATTAATTTTTACAATTAAAAATTAGTTTCATTTTGGTCTAAATTTTTTTTTGAAATATTACTAATTATGTCTAATCAGATCCAAATATTTGCTTGACTTTCAATTCTGCCACCAAAGTATTTGCCGGGGATAATCACCTGATATAGAAAATATTGCTTACCGATCGCTCCCCATGATGATCAAATTTTTTATTGTCAGAAGGATAATTGACCACTCCGTTTTCGGGTTGGCCCTTGATATACATGGTAGTGGAGCCCCCGCCATCAAAATTGATGGCATCTTTGCATTTTAAACTTTGGAGTAGAATAGTAAGTTCGTTCAAACTCACTCCTTCTGACTCTGCAGCCCGGCCATCTACGGTTACTATCAGGAGCTTTTGGTCTGAGGTGACACACGCACAGGTACGCGGATGGCGGTTGTCGTTAAAGGCAGTTTTTGCTAAAGGTTGAGCTTCCTTATCGAATAACAAAAGTGGGCCAGTCAGCAGTACATACGCTGCGTCAAGCTTATCTTCCCAGCCTTTATCTTGTTCGCCTTTAATTATTTTCACCTGATTGTCCTTAATGGTGAACGCCGAAATGGCCTGTTTAAATGGTAATCTTTGTTTGGCATAAACCCTCGAAGTATCATACACCTGGCCATTGATTTTGATATAATCCACCGCTCCACCATTCTTCATATCAAAAAATCCTGCATTCACAGCTGCAACGGCACCCACAGATTGGGCAATTTCGCTGGTGGGTTTTAGAGTGCCTCCAAAAGGATTGGGGTCGGAATAACTGTCGGCCGATGCCAATCCAAATTTTAGCTTTTTTGTTTTCAAACTGACCTCCAAAATATTGATATTTTCGTTTAAACCCAGGCAGTCTTTGTTCCAAAACCGGTATGTTTTGTGTGTCAGACCTTTTTTCAATCTCTCTTTTTGAAATGATGCTTTAGTCCAATCCGGTAATTCCGGATTTTTTTGTGAAAAACTATTTTGGAAAATAAATAAAAATATAAATGGTAGAATCCGGAACATGTTTGATGATTATTTTCAGAAATATAAATCAAATTTTACAAAAAGATATATTTCATCCGCCAATCCATGGCTAAATTGTAGCCTCAATTATTGAAATATGAGCAATAGAATATTAGAACGTAGAAAAAGAGAATTTTTAGGGGAAGATTTTAAATTGGAATCTTGGGAATTAGTTAAGCCTTTTTACGAAAACCTCAAAAATAGAGACATTAATTCTAAAGAAGAATTGGAAAAATGGTTAAAAGACAGAAGCGAGTTGGAGTCGTATTTGTCAGAAAATATGGCCTGGAGATACATAAAAATGACTTGTGACACTTCCGATGAAGAAAACCAGAAAGCTTATCAGTTTTTTGTGGAACAAATAGCACCTAATACCGCAGTTTTTTCGGATGAACTAAACAAAAAATCTCTGGCTTTGGCCGAAAAATTTGGATTATCGGGTGGTGGCTATGATATTATGTTACGTGGTTTGCGTAAATCAGTTGAGATTTTTCGTGAGGAAAACATAGAGCTGGATACCAAAATTCAGCTCAAACAAACAGAATGTCAGGGAATTACAGGAGGAATGACCGTCGAAATAAATGGTGAGGAAATGACCATGCCCAAGGCAGCCACACTTCTTCAGGCCGTAAAACGCCAAACCCGGGAAGATGCCTGGCGAAAAATTTCGGAAAGAAGATATACTGAAAGAGATAAGTTAGATGTGATTTTCAATGAACTGCGTGACCTTCGCCACCAGGAAGCCCGCAATGCCGACTTCGAAAACTTCCGGGATTATATGTTTGCAGCCATGGGAAGGTTTGATTATACACCTGCTGATTGCTTTGCTTTTCATGAGTCTATAGCCCAAACCGTGGTGCCCATAGTAAACCAAATGACGGCAGAACGCAAAGAAAAATTGGGATTGGGAGAATTGAAGCCCTGGGATTTGAAAGTAGATGCCGAAGGCAGACCTGCACTGAAGCCTTTTCAAAACGGCAAAGAACTTTTAGTTAAAACCGAAGTCTGTTTCGAAAAAATTGATTCGAAACTTTCAGAATATATCAAAATAATGAGAGCTATGGGGCATTTTGATGTGGAATCAAGGAAAGGAAAGGCTCCTGGCGGTTACAATTATCCTTTGGAAGAAATAGGCGTACCATTTATCTTTATGAACGCCACCGATAGTGTGCGTGACCTTGTGACCATGGTGCATGAGGGTGGGCATGCAATTCATTCGTTTGAAGTACGTGAGTTGCCCATCAATGCTTTCCGTAATCCAACCATGGAAGTGGCTGAATTGGCCTCAATGAGCATGGAACTGATTTCGATGGAGCACTGGGATACTTTTTTTACCGATGAAAAAGAACTAAAAAGGGCCAAAATTGAGCATTTGGAAGATATTTTGGCCGCTTTACCCTGGATAGCCACGGTAGATAAATTCCAGCATTGGATTTACGAAAATCCGACCCATACCGTGAATGAGAGGAAATCGGCCTGGAACCGAATTAATGGAGAATTCTCTGATGACGTAACCGATTGGACGGGTTTTGAACATTTCAGATCATATTCCTGGCAGAGGCAGCTACACATTTACGAAGTACCGTTTTATTATATCGAATACGGTATGGCTCAGTTGGGTGCCATCAGTGTTTGGAGAAATTATAAAAACGACCCCAAAAAAGGCTTGGAGGGTTATCTGGCAGCATTAAAATTGGGTTACACCAAAACCATCAAAGAAATCTACGAAGCCGCTGGTATTAAGTTTGATTTTTCCAAAGAGTATATTGCAGAGTTGATGGATTTTGTAAAAGGGGAGTTGGTAAAGTTGAGATAAGTAGCTTTAAAAAAAATCAAGCCCGCCGGATTATACTTTCCAGCGGGCTTGTTTAATATTAGAGTTACCGATTAATTCGCCAATCCTACAACCGATTTTTCAGTCAGATTCAAGGTTTTCATCACATTTTGCAAATTGTTTTTATCCACCATTTTGGCAAATTTTCCGGGAACAATCACCACTCTGAACACTTTGGCCAAACGCATGCTGTTGTTGAGCTTCATAGGGTCAAAGGTAGCATCGAGGAAAATGCTGAAATCATGTTTGGTAAAGTCGAAATTATACTGGAAAATACCCTCACTGATAGTATAAATCTGTGGTAACGGCTTCCAGATATCAGCACCGGTTTTGTCAGTTCCGGTCAATTCATACACCAAAAGCACATCAGAGTCAAAAATTACAGGATTAAGATTATAGAAATTTCTGAACTCGTTGTTGGGCGTAAAGTCGGCTTTTACTTCAAAAACTTCCGCCAAAAGTTCATTGTTGATGGGTTGGGGTGTTTCGGTATAATTACAAGATTGCATTAAACCTGCCGAAATAAATAGTCCGATAAAAAATAGCTTTTTCATAACCATAAATATTAAAGTGAATAATTCTTTTTACTGAGATATATCCCTTAGATGCTAATGGTTGGTTGAAAGTTTGCTGAAAAATTTTGATTAGATTTAATAAAATTATAACTCGCTGATAATGTGTGTTAAGGGAAATGTTAATGCTAAATAGATTTAAATTTTATCAGAAAGCATACCCATGATTTGCTCCAAATAGACCTGATCAATTTCAGAAAAATCATTCAGTTGGTCAGAATCTACATCCAGAACCCCTCTGATTTTTCCCTTTGAATCAAAAAGTGGCACCACAATTTCCGATTTTGAATCAGAGCTACAGGCGATATGGCCGGGAAAGGCCTCAACATCAGCAACGATTACAGTTTGTTGGGTAGAAAAACAATGCCCGCATACGCCTCTTTCATACCTGATGCGAGTACATGCGATAGGCCCTTGAAACGGCCCCAAAACGAGCTCTCCTTGCTGATTATCTAAATAAAACCCTACCCAAAAAAAGTTAAATGCCTGCCTCAATGCCGCAGAAATATTGGCCAAATTGGCAATCAAATCAGATTCCGGGGCTATGAGTGCTTGTATTTGAGGAACAAGGGCCTCATACAGGTCTTTGCGATTTTTTGTTTCAGGTAAGAATAAGTTTTCAGCCATTTTATATTGAGTTAGTATTTTGCAGCAGGGATTGAGCGATTGTTTGATCCGTCAGCTGACGGAGAGTACTACGCCGGTGCGTGGCCGGCTGCCCAAAAGATTCTGCCAATTATTTCAAAAGATTATCGGACAAAATTATTGAAACAATACTTGTATTAGCTGTTTTTTTTGAGGTTTTTTGTTTTGGAAAAAATTAACCTATGAATAAAAGAGAATATGGTCTCGTGGCGGTGGGCGAGCTGCTGGGAGATTTTATTGGCAGCGAAATCAGCAACAATTTATATGATGCGGCGAAATTTGACCGCTTTCAGGGGGGTAGCCCGGCCAATCTGGCTTCGAATATGGCCCGACTGGGCTTCAAAACAGCTATCATTTCGGCGGTGGGAACCGATAATCTCGGAAAATATTTGGTGGAAAAAGTGCAGGAGGCAGGTGTAGATACGAGTCTAGTGATTTATGATAAAAACGAACCCAGTAGTATAGTGTTGGTATCAAGGACTACCGGTACTCCTGATTTTATTCCGTATCGCACGGCTGACCGCATGATTAAACCTGAAGATATTCCTGATGAATTATTGAAAAAAGCAGCGGTGTTTCATACCACATGCTGGCCCTTGAGTATGCAACCGTCGCAGGCTGCTGTGCTTGATGCTGCAAAAAGAGCGAAAGCAGCAGGATGTGTGCTGAGTGCCGACCTGAACTATGCTGAGAGAGTCTGGCCCGACCGTGCGGAAGCCCATCGGGTGATAAAAGAGTATTTATCACATGGAGCATTGATAAAACTGAGTGAAGATGATGCAGAACGATTTTATGGCGAAGAGGTGGCGGAAGATCGGATTTTTGAGGATTTTTTTAGTTGGGGAGCGGAATTGATATGTTTTACAAAAGGAAGTAAAGGAAGTGTAGTTTTGTGGAATAAAGGCAAAAACAGAATAGAAAACCAACCCAAAGCAGTGAATGTGGTAGATGCTACCGGAGCAGGGGATTCGTTCTGGTCAGGATTTTTGGCAGCCTATTTAGCCGGAAAATCACCGGAAATATGTGCCACGGCAGGAGCCAACATGGCCCGGATAAAGCTGACTACCGTGGGCCCAATCAAAGAAAATGTTGATTTGGAGCGTCTTTTTGATTGAAATAAATAAGAATTGTCGTTTTACAACCCCACAATTGTCACGATTGGAGGTCAAAAATGCGTTACTTACCTGTTAATTTTGAACTTTCTGATTGGGAATTTTATTTAAGAGTTTTAACCCTATTATTGTATTTATGAAAAAAGACAAGATTATTTATTGGGTCAGCACCGGATTCATCTTTTTGTTTGAAGGTGTTATGCCGGCATTGACCTCCCACACCGAAATGGCCAAACAAAGTATTGCCCATCTGGGTTATCCATCTTATTTCGGGTCAATGTTGGTAGTTTTTAAGGTTTTAGGAGCTTTGGCTTTGATAGTGCCACAAGTGCCAGCCAGAATTAAAGAATGGGCTTATGCTGGTTTTGGTTTTGTGTTTATGTATGCCTTTGTTGGTCATGTAGTTATGGATGGCCTAAACGGGATGTCTATTTTCCCATTGGTGGTTTTCGCAATCATGATTGTTTCGTACTTCTATTATCACAAAATCAACCCAAAAACCAATTAAAATTATGAAAAAGAATAAAATCATTTTTTGGATTAGCACGGCATTTATTGCTGTTTTGGTTGGACTAACTCCGATTTTGACCTGGAAAGACCCTCAGAGTATTGAAATGATTACCAAGCATTTGGGATATCCACTTTATTTTCTAAATACACTGAATGTCCTGAAAATTTTGGGAGGATTGGCTTTGTTGATTCCACAAGTACCGGCAAAGGTGAAAGAGTGGGCTTATGTGGGTTTTGCGATAGACTTTATCGGAGCAACTGTTAGTTTGGTTGCTGTTGACGGTGCAATTGGGCAGTCATTTTTCCCACTGATATTTTTGGTAGTTTTAGTGGTTTCTTACGTTTATAAAGAGAATTTGGCAAAAGCCTGATTTTTATATTTTTTTAAAATAAATAGAATGAGCCAATCTACTGATTTTGGCTCATTTTTATTTATTAACTTGTGATGCCGATTGGAATTTTGTTTTTTGAAATAAAATTAAATACTATAATTTCAAAAAAGCCGAATTGATTTTGTTTTGAAATTATTCCTGTATATTTGCTGCCCCAAAACCTACCATATATGTCTTGGTTTAGAAGAACTGAAAAAGGAATAAATACACCTACGGAGTTGAAAAAAGAGACTCCTGACGGTCTTTGGTACCAGTGCCCCGAATGCAAGAATATAATGCATACTCGTGAGCACAAAAACAATGCATTTACCTGTATTCATTGTAATTATCATGAAAAAATAGGGTCTGAGGCTTATTTTCAGCTATTGTTTGACGAAGGGAACTATGTTGAACTTGACAAAGATATGATTTCGGCCGATCCGCTTAATTTTGTTGATACCAAGGCTTATCCCGACAGAATCAAAACAACAGTAGCCAAAACAGGCCTTAAAGATGCATGTCGCACCGCTTTTGGCGAAATGAATGGCAAGAAAATCACCATTTCGAGCATGGATTTCGGGTTTATCGGGGGCTCAATGGGCTCTGTGGTAGGTGAAAAAATCGCCCGGGGGATTGACCATTCTATCAAAACCAGGACACCTTTTCTGATGATTTCAAAATCAGGTGGTGCCAGAATGATGGAAGCGGGCTATTCGTTGATGCAAATGGCCAAAACTTCAGCCAAACTGGCTCTTCTCGAAGAGGCCAAAATACCTTACATTTCGCTTTTAACCGACCCAACCACAGGTGGAGTTACCGCCTCTTTTGCTATGTTGGGCGACTTCAATATTGCAGAACCTGGTTCATTGATTGGTTTTGCCGGCCCGAGAGTTATTAAAGAAACTATCGGTAAAGACCTGCCTAAAGGATTTCAAACGGCTGAGTTCGTGCTGGAGCACGGTTTTCTTGACTTTATCGTAGACCGCAAAGACCTCAAAGATAAGCTTTCCAGCCTGTTGGAGATATTAGTGAGGAATTCAAAGTAATTTCTTCAAAAGATTAGGGTTTTTCTTTAATTATATTTCTTGTTCACTGGATTCGGAGACATAATTTTATCCTGCCAATGAGTAAACCTAAAATTTCAAATCTTGCTTTTTGGGATGTCGATTTTGAAAAAATTGATTTTCAAAATAGCTGTGCCTATGTATCAAGTCAGGTATTTAATTATGGCTTACATGATGAAATGATTGAAGTTTTGAGATTTTATGGTCTGAAAACAATGAGAAAAGAAATAGTCAATTCTGCCTATCTTCGTAAAGAAGCCCTTTCTTTTTTTTGTCTTATTTTGAAATTAAAAGAGACAGATTTTAAAAACTTTGAAAAGTGGAATCGGGCAAATTCAACCTGGCAATTTTAATATGTTGAATTACCAAACCTTAGAAAACAATACACTTCAATTATTGAAGGAATTGATGCAGATTCCTGAATTGGATAACTTCGTATTGGTTGGGGGCACAAATTTAGCACTTCGATTTGGCCATCGAATCTCTGTTGATATTGATTTATTTACCAATGAACCTTTTGAGATTGAAGAAGTTAAAGCTGCCATTGCATCAAAATTTGATAACAAAATACTTTTAGGAGAAAAAAAACAGTCCTTGTGGTTTGTTATTAATGGGATTAAAGTGGATTTTATATTACATCAATACAGATATATCAAAAAAATTGAAATAATTGATGGAATCAGAATGCTAAGTGTACAAGATATAATCCCAATGAAACTTCAAGCACTTGCAGGAAGGGGTGTAAAAAAGGACTTTTGGGATATTTATGAATTATTACATCATTACAATATTAATGAAATGAGGGTATTTCATGAGAATAAATATCCCGATACCGACTTTGGTTATATCGTCCTTTCATTGACATACTTTGCAGATGCCGAGGTTCAAAATGAAGATCCAATTGGATTAAAAGGGGTTACTTGGGAGGAAATAAAAAGTAAAATTTCAAGATCTACGCAGGAATATATTACAAAATCCATTACCGATAAACTATAGTTTCAATTTCACTCCACCACCACTTTCCCTTCCAACCTAATATCCACTGAACTGGCACCCACCATCACTTTAAATGCACCCGGTTCAACGACTTTTTGCATATCGATATTGATCAGAGACAAATCATCAGAAGCAATATCGAAAGTCACCCTTTTTTCTTCGCCTGGATTCAGCATGATTTTCTGAAAATGTTTTAATTGCTTTACCGGTTGCACTACCGATGCCACTTCATCCCTCAGATAAAGTTGCACCACTTCTTTTCCGGCTACTTTTCCGGTGTTTTTGATTTTGCATGAAATCTCGAAGCCCACTTTTCCTTTTTTGTTTATCACTAAATCAGAAAATTGAAAAGTGGTATAGCTTAAACCATACCCAAAAGTATAAAGCGGCAACTGGCTCATTTCTACATATTCATGACCAGTCGGGGTCTTTTTGTTGTAATAAACAGGCAATTGACCAACGTTTTTTGGAACAGAAATCGGCATTTTCCCTGAAGGATTCACATCACCCATCAAAACATCGGCTATGGCACTGCCTCCCTCCTGACCGGGGTACCACGCACAAAGCAAGGCATTGGCGTTTTGTGCTGCCCAGTTCATTTCCAGAGGTCTGCCCTGAATGTAAACCACAATCATGGGTTTTCCTGTCGCTTTGATGGCTTCGAGCAATTTTTGTTGTTTCCCCAATAAGCTCAACGATGCCCTGTCGTAACCTTCGCCGCTTTCCATGTCACTGATAGCAGCACTGGAAGTTACTGCTGCTCCCGTTTCGATGTATTTGGTTTTAAAATCCCGGGCACTTGAGCCGCCTACTACCACTATAACTACTTCAGCATTATGGGCGGCTTTTACTGCAGCCTGTATGTTTACGTCTTTTTCATCCCTTATCGCACAGCCTTTTACATATTCTACTTTGGCTTTCGGATATTTCGCTTTAATACCTTCCAAAACCGTCACAATATTGCTTTCCTCCTGCGGAGCCGTATAGTCGCCGAGTTGGTTATAAATGTTGTCGGCGTTTGGTCCGATTACAGCGATTTTCCTTAGGTCTTTAGAAAGTGGAAGAATGCCTTTTTTGTTTTCCAACAAAACTATTGACTCTGCCGCCACTTCTTTTGCAAGCTTAATATGCTCGGTATTTCTAACTTCTTTTTTGCAGTTTCTGGGTTTACATAAGGGTTTTCAAAAAGTCCCATCTCAAATTTTAATTTCAGAACCCTCGCAACAGCTGAATCTAACGTAGCCCTACCCACTTTGCCTTCTTCTACTGATTTTTTGAGTGCCGCAAATCCACTCGCACCCAGGTCAACATCTACACCGGCATTGAGAGAGATTTCTCCAGCTTCTTTAAGGTCTTTTGCCACATGATGACTGCCTTCGAGACCATTGATGCTAAAAAGATCAGACACCACAAAGCCCCTGAAACTCCAGGATTTTTTCAAAAGTTCATTGTAAAGATGTCCATTGGCAGTATTGGGTATGCCGTCGATGGAGTTGTAGGCGGTCATAATCGACAAAGCCCCGGCTTTTACAGCAGCTTCAAACGGCGGCAGGAAAACCTGTGTAAGTTCACGCTGTCCGATTACGCTCGGGTTGCCGTTGTGTCCACCCTCCGGAATACCATAAGCGATAAAATGCTTGAGTGTAGAAACCACCCCAAAAGGATTGCCCAGATTGCCAGCCCCGCCACCTTTCACTACTGCAACACCTATGGCAGCAGTTAGTACCGGATCTTCGCCAAAACTTTCCTCTACACGCGACCAACGTGGCTCACGTGAGAGGTCCATCACAGGGCCGTAGCTGATGTGACCACCTTGCAGCCGGAGTTCCTTGGCCATTGCTGCCGAGACTTTTTCTACCAGGTCAGGATTCCAACTGGAGGCCAACCCTATGCCCGTCGGAAACACTGTAGTACCTATCGCCATGTGCCCGTGAGGCGATTCTTCGGCCAGAAAAAGCGGAATACCCAGTCGGGTGTTTTCCATCACATATTTTTGCAGAGCATTCCCGGCTTTTGCGGCCAGCTCGGGGTTGAGGCCATTTTCAAGGGTCTTTTTGGTCCAGGGGTCTGCCCGATATACTCCCCAAAACATACCAATATGTTTGGTATCAATCAGGTTTTTAAAGGTGGCAGAAATATCTACCTCATTGCCGTTTTTCTCATACATTTCCCAGCCCATGGGACAGAGCAACTGACCCACTTTTTCGTCAATAGTCATTCGGTTTATCAAATCCTGTGTTCTTAGTTCAACCGAGAGCTTTGAGTTTTTATAATCAGGTAGATTTTGGGCAAAAACCTGTGTAAAAACTGAAACCAGAAAAAGTATGCTAAGAGAAATTTTGCGGCACATAAGGCAATTATTAAAATTTTTTCAAAAATAGGGGATGGGTATTGTTTTTTAAGAATTTTTGGATTGTTTCTTATTCATTTCAAATTTAAATACAGCTATTTTTTTCTCCCAAATTTTCCTCCCTATCTTTGTCCTCCCAAATCGGGCAGGAATCTTTTCAGAGCATGCAGAAATATATTTACGGGGTTGATTTTGGCACTTCCAACTCGGCATTGGCCATACTCGACCTCGAGTCCAAACAGGTCGTAAAGCTTTTTACAATACCTTCATTATTGTTTTTTAAGGAACCCAAAGTCCGGGGAGAAATGACCCAAATAGCCGTGGGCACCGAAGCGATTGAGCTTTATGTCAAAAACCGCATGGATGGCCGCTTTATGAAGTCTATCAAAAAAGTGCTGCCCAACAAGAGCTTTATCGATACCCGTATCGGAGCCAAACTTTACAAAGCGGAGGATCTGGTGGCTTTGATTCTTAAAAAATTGAAGACCATGGCCGACGAATATGTAGGTCAGGAAGTGAAAACGGCTGTAATGGGTCGCCCGGTGGTGTTTGATGAAAACCCTGAGCGTGATGCATTGGCCCAAAATAGGTTGGAAAATGCGGCCCGGCTGGTGGGTTTTGAGGAAATACACTTTCAGTTTGAGCCCGTGGGGGCAGCGTATGCTTACGAACGGGAGTCAGTGAGCCATCAATTGGTTTTAGTGGCCGATTTTGGAGGAGGGACTTCTGATTTTTCTTTGATGAAACTCAACCCGGGTGCCGCTGAACTCAGAGACCGAAGAAAAGATATGATCGGGCAGGGCGGGATTTATATCGGTGGCGACAGTTTTGACTCCGACATCATGTGGCACAAGGGTACGCCGCATTTTGGGCGAGGTGTAAAAGAGGAATTCACGCCTGGCAAGCCTCTCGATTTGCCACTTTCTTATTTTCAGAATATCTGTTCATGGGAGAAAATGAACTTTCTCGATACACTAAGGATGAAGCTCAGCATTCAGAAATCGTATAACTTTTCAGGAAAAGATTACAGGGTCAGGAATCTACAGATTTTGATTGAGGAAAATTTAGGATATTCGCTTTTCAAAGAAATAGAGAAGGCAAAAATCAATATTTCGAACGATCCGATGACCGATTTTAGATTTGAGCAAAGCGGCATCGTTTTAAATGAAACAATAGAATACCGGGAATTTTCGGAAACCATTATTTCGGAGAATCTTCAAAAAATCATGAATTACCTTGAGAGTTTTCTGGAAGATAAAAATATAAAACCTGGAGATATTGATGCCGTTTTTATGACAGGCGGAACGTCCCTACTTAAAACACTTCATGATGCCTTTTCCGAAAAATTTGGAAAGGACAAACTTAAATCAGGCGATAATTTCCACTCAGTGGCCAATGGACTGGCGTATAGTTATTGGAGTTTTGTGAAAAACTAAAATCACTCCGCCAAAATCCTCAAAACCAATCTGATGGCGTTTTCGGCGGCAGGCTTTACAAAGGTTCTGAAATCCACACTAGCGTTATTGTTGGCGTTGTCGGAGCAAGATCTGATAATCAGAAATCTAACTCCCCTTTGATAGGCAATTTGAGCCACGGCCGCCCCTTCCATTTCGGTAGCAAGAGTGTGATGTTTTTGATAAAGTTCAGCAGCTTTTTCATGACTCGACACAAATGCATCGCCGGTTGCAATTTTACCTTTAAATATTTGTGGCATATGGCCTTCGATAGGCTGAAATTTTACAAAAGCAGCTTCTGTTATCGCTTTTTTGGTCAAAATAGTATCACAAGCAAAAGCAAACGGGTTAGGTTTACCTTCGATTATGTTTCTGGTAGGCCAGCTTACCACTTTGTTGTCAGGAAGATATCTCACATAATCATGATGAAAAATCGAATCGGCTATTACAATGTCACCCGGCCGGGCATCAGGGTGCAGTCCGCCAGCTACTCCGGTAAAGATTATTTTTTCTATCGGATATTTTTCCAGCAAAAGTGCTGTGGAATACGCCGCATTTACCTTCCCAATCCCGCCTTTCATTACCACTACTTTTTGACCTTCGATTTTGCCTTCATAGAAAGTGAGATCGTGATGGGTTTTCACTTTCATTTTCTGCATATTTTCTTTCAAAAGCTCAATCTCCTCGGGCATAGCTCCGATGATAGCAATCTTTTGTGCAGCAATTTTCAAACTTAAAAACAGGATTATAAATAAGATTCTTACAGACATAAAGCTATGATTGACAAGATGTTGATGATGATTAAAACAGGAGAAGCTTCTTTTATTTTGCCCAAAAGTATTTTAATAATGGTATAACTCAAAAGGCCAAAAACTATCCCCTGGGTGATACTGTAGCTAAACGGAATAAAGCTTAATGCAATAAATGCCGGCAAGGCTTCCTCCAGATTGTGCCATTTTATGTCTTTTACCGGGTCCATCATAAAGGCTCCCACCAAAACCAGAGCTATTGAGCTTGCCGTAGCCGGAACCAACGAAACCAAAGGTGACAAAAACATGAGCGGTAAAAACAAAAATGCGGCAACAATGGCCGTTTGTCCGGTGCGACCGCCTTGTTGGATTCCTACAGCCGATTCAATGTAAGCCGTACCGGGACTGCTACCTGTAAGGCCCGCAACCAGTGTGGAGAATGCTTCGGTCATGAGCGATTGTTTCAGATTTCTTGGGTTACCGTCGGCGTCTTTGAGGTCAGCAGCTTCGGTTAGCCCAACGAGGGTCGAGATGCCGTCAAACATATCAGTGAATGCAAAAGCAAAAATGATGGGGATGTAACTGAATTTCAGGCTACCGAGAAAATCTGCCTGAAAAACCAAACTGAAATCAGGCCAGGCAAATAGGCCTGTATAATTGACCAGCGTAGGATTCCCGAAATTTACAGCCGAGGCATCGCCCCACCAGCGGCCAATAGGGATACACAGCAGAGTCGTGAGGGCTATTCCGGCGATAAGTGCCCCCGATTGTTTCTTTACTACCAAAATAGCAGTTACAAACAATCCCACAAAAAATGTAATAGTTAATGGGTCTTTTAAACTTCTCAAGCTCACCAAAGTGGCAGGATTATCCACTACAATGTGGGCATTTTGTAATCCCACAAAACAAATAAACAGGCCGATACCTACTGATACGCCTTTTCTTACATTATCAGGTATGGCTTTCAAAACAGCTTCTCTAAGGTTAAATGCTGAAATGAACATAAAAAAAACACCCGACCAGAATACCGCACCCAATGCTTCCTGGTAGGAGAGACCCATGTATTTTACTGCTGTGAAAGTAAAGAAGGCATTCATTCCCATGCCCGGAGCCACAATTATTGGGTTTTTGGCATACCAGCCCATCATGAGGCTACCCAAAAACGAAACCAGCACCGTGGAGGTCACCACTGCACCGAAGGGCATACCGGCCTGAGATAAAATGGCGGGATTCAACGCAAAAATATATACTGTGGCCAGAAAAGACGAGAAACCGGCGAGGACTTCAGTTTTTATGAGTTTCATTAAAGTAATTTTATTGGTCGGTAAAAGAAAATTTAAGATGAATATAAATTTTTAAAATTTAATCATTTCCACAGCTTTTTCGCAAAAGAGTGCAACTTTTTCAGGAAAAAAATCGAAATATAAGTCGGGCTCCAACATCTCTATTTCCATGATATGAAATTTGCCGCCTAACATTACGCCATCGATGCGACCAAAAAGAAATTCTTCTCCAAAGACTTTGAAAACAGGATTCAATTCTTTCAATAATTCCCAACCCGGCGAATAGGGGAGGTATTTCCCGCCAAATTGTTTTTGTACTCTAAAATCCCCCTCAATAGGTTTTTTTATGATAGAATGAGAATATTCATTTCCAAAAAATATCATTGAAATCTCGCCTTCTGTCTGTATTTCCGGTAAAAATGGTTGCAAAAGCCAGTCGCCATCTAAGGTTTTTGATCTGATATTCTCAGAATTTAAATCTCCTTCAGTAATGATTTCAGTTTTATATGACCCTGCCGAAACAGCCGGTTTCAAAACCATTTTTTGATATTTCAACAAATCATGGTTAGGAATTTCAGAATTATTATTCAAGAATATCGATGGAATAACCCTGTATCCCTTTTCAATAATATCTTTCAGGTAAAACTTATGGCTGTTTTTTCTAATGATTTTCAGGTCATTCAGCACTTTTACTTCTTTGGCTTCAAGAGTATCCAGCCATTTAACAAACTGGGGGAATTTGGTATAATAATCCCATGTATTTCTGATAATCACCGCATCAAAATTTTCCCAGAAAATTTCCTGGTCATCCCAGATAGTTGGGACGGCTTGAATATTATATTTTGCAAATTCCGGGATTAGTTTTTTGTCAGAATCCGACATTTCGGGAAGGCGTCCACAGGTAGCCAAGGCAATCTTCATGGGTAATTATTAAAATTTTTTCAAAAATATTGGAGTATCCACTTAATTTCATACAATTAAATAGAATAAAAATATAAATTTGTATTTAAAATAAATAAGCCCTTTCAATGTTGTATCCTCAGGAGTCCAGAATAATGCTGGCAATTGACTGTTGCATTTTCGGTTTTGACGGTGAAAATCTCAAGATTTTGTTGATTAAAAGAAATTTTGAACCCGAAAAAGGCAAGTGGTCACTAATGGGGGGCTTTATGCGGACCAATGAAGATCTTGAAAACGGAGCAAAACGCATTTTGAATGAACTTACCGGTCTGGACAATGTGTATATGGAACAACTTTTCAGCTATGGGAAAGTTGACCGTGACCCTGTGGAGCGTACATTATCTATTTGTTTTTTTGCCCTGATTAATATCAACGACCACGACCATGAGCTTGCGAAATCAAAAAATGGCTATTGGTTTTCGATGAACGAAATGCCTGATTTGATTTTTGATCATAGTGAAATGGTAAAAAAAGCCTTACATCAAATTCAATATAAGGCGGCATTACACCCGATTGGTTTTGAGTTACTTCCCGAAAAATTTACTATTCCACAGCTGCAGAAACTCTATGAGGCCATTTACGATATGCCTCTGGATCGCAGAAATTTCAGCAGAAAGATTCTTTCTACCGGCATATTGAAAGACACCGGTGAGAAAAACGAAAATTCGTCCACTAAAAAAGCCATTTTGTTTTCTCTTGACAAGGAAAAATATGAAAAGCAGTTTAATGCATTTCATTATTTTATGAGTATGAAATAACCTTTCGCTCAGGGTTTTCCGTAAAAGACAAAAATAATTTTCAGGGACTTGGAAAAATTAAAAAAAATCTGAGTTTCTTGTAATTAAAAAATATTTAAATATATTTGTGTCAAAATAACACAATTAAAGCAATTGTTCAACCTAAATAATTATATTGTGAAAAAATCGCTTATCTCTTTTATGTTGGTTTTGGTCGCGGCATTTTCTTTTGCTCAGACCAAAATAACAATCAATACTGATTTGGGTAAGACCCAGATTAGCAGACACATTTATGGTCATTTTGCAGAACACCTGGGTAGGTGTATTTATGGTGGCATGTATGTGGGTGAAGCCAACACCAAAATCCCTAATACTGCCGGCGTAAGAAATGATGTGATTCAGGCTCTCAGAGAATTGAAAGTACCTAACCTCAGATGGCCAGGCGGTTGTTTTGCCGATGCTTACCAATGGAAAGATGGTATTGGGCCAAAAGAAAAACGTCCAAAAATGGTAAACGTTTGGTGGGGTGGTGTAACCGAAGACAACAGCTTTGGTACGCATGATTTCCTTGATTTATGTGAAAAAATAGGAGCCGAGCCTTACCTCGCCGGAAATGTAGGTAGTGGTACTGTGCAGGATTTGTCAGACTGGGTAAGTTATGTGAATCAACCTACTGGTAGTCCGATGTCTGACCTTCGTATTCAAAATGGTCGTAAGCAACCCTGGAACGTTAAATTTTGGGGAGTAGGTAATGAAGCCTGGGGTTGTGGAGGAAACATGACCGCGGATTATTACGCCAATATATACCGCCAATATGCGACTTTTATGAAAGATATTACGCCCGAATCAAAACTGTATAAAGTAGCTTCGGGTGCGAGTAGTGATGATTTTGCCTGGACAGAGACATTGATGAAAAATATTCCGCACAATATGATGTCGGCATTGGCTTTACACCATTATTCCGTTTTGAGTTGGAGAGATACCAAAGGCCCGGCTGTTGGTTTTACCGAAGCCCAATATTTCAAAACTATGGAAGAAGCCTGGAAAATGGAAGAATTCGTTACCAAGCACAGTACCATCATGGACAAATATGATCCGGCTAAAAAAATCGATCTTATCGTTGACGAGTGGGGTGGCTGGTACGAAACTGATCCGGAAGGAAAAGGAGCCTTGTATCAACAAAATACCATGCGAGATGCCATGATTGCCGGACTTACACTCAATATTTTTAATAATCACGCCGACAGGGTACGTGGTGCCAACCTGGCTCAGATTGTAAATGTTTTGCAAGCAGTTATTCTTACCAATGAGGAAAAAATGTTGCTTACCCCCACATATCATGTCATGAAAATGTACAATGTACATCAGGATGCAACTTTAATTCCGATAAATATAGAATCTCCGAAATACGAATTTGATGGAAAAAAACTGACGGCAGTGTCTGTTTCAGCATCAAAAGATGCAACGGGAGCCTTAAATATCTCATTGACTAATATTGATTATGCCAAAACTCAGGAAGTTACAATAAACCTCAGAGGCGAGGACTTTACAAAAGTGACAGGTCAGATTTTATCTTCTGAAAAAATCACAGATCACAATGCTTTTGAAAGCCCAAATAAAGTAAATGTGAAAAACTTTACCGGTGCCAAAATCGAAAAAGGAGTTTTGAAGCTTACTATTCCGGCTTATGCTGTAGTGGTATTAAATGTCAAAAAGTAAGAAAGTCATAATTTTTACTTTTCTTTGATTGGTAAAAAACCTTAATAAATGAGAAAAACATTTCAGATATTATCGGGAATGATCATAAGCCTGGGCGTAATTGCTCAGGCCCCTCCCAAAATCGAAATTGATGCCACCAGGCCTTTGGTGCCCATTCAATCTACCATGTATGGTGTATTTTTTGAAGATATCAATTTTGCAGCCGATGGGGGCTTATATGCCGAATTGATTAAAAACCGGTCGTTTGAATTTGAATATCCATGGATGGGATGGAAGCATCTTCCTAATGCTGAAACTCGTTTCAGTAACACCAATGAATTAACCATTTACAACAATTCGAAAGTTTCTCCAACCAACCCCAAAGTAGTTAGGGTTGAAAAAAGAGATGCTTCACAGTTTATTGGGATTCAAAATGAAGGTTTTGACGGTGTAGGTCTGAAAAGTGGAGCAAAATATGATTTTTCGGCAATGGTGAGGTCCAACAAAGGATATATTTCAATTGAAGTCCAATTACTTAATGAAAAAGATCAGGTAATTGGCACTACGATTATCGATAAAATTCCGATGAATTGGGGGAAAATCGAAGGAGTTATCACTTCTTCAGAGACTGTTCAGAAGGGTAAAGTCAATATTTTGTTTTTAGGACAAGGACAGTTAGATATTGATTTAATTTCTCTTTTTCCTCAGGATACCTGGAAAGGAAGAAAAGGAGGTTTGAGAAAAGATTTGGTTCAATTACTCGCTGAGATGAAACCCGGATTTGTAAGGTTTCCCGGTGGATGTATAGTAGAAGGCCGAACCTTAGCCGAAAGATATCAATGGAAAAAAACGGTTGGAAAAGTGGAAGAACGGGAATTGCTCATCAATCGTTGGAACAAAGAATTCAGCCATCGTTCAGCCCCTGATTATTTCCAGACTTTTGGTTTGGGTTTCTTTGAGTATTTCCAGCTTTGTGAAGACATAGGTGCAGAACCTGTGCCAATTCTTTCATGTGGTTTAGCCTGTCAGTTTAATTCCTCAGAAATGCAGCCACTTGATGAGATTGACCCTTATGTGCAAGACGCCATCGATCTTATTTCATTTGCCAATGACCCCGTAAGTACGAAATGGGGCGGATTAAGGGCTGAAATGGGCCATCCTGAGCCTTTTAACCTAAAAATGATAGGAGTAGGAAATGAACAATGGGGAGAAGAATATTTTGAAAGATATGAAATAATTGCTGCTGCCATCAGGGCAAAATACCCCGATGTAAAAATCATTTCGGGGACCGGTCCTTTTGCCGAGGGGGAAATGTTTGAACAAGCCGAAAAAGCTCTTACGAAACTTAAGCCCAATCTCGTTGACGAACATTACTATAAGCCACCAAAATGGTTTTTAGAAAATGCTTCCCGCTATGATAAATATGACAGGGAGCGATATAAAATATTTGCCGGAGAATACGCCGCACATCCCAAAGGTACAGATCAGCCCGAAAGTCGCAATAATTGGGAGGGAGCATTGGCTGAGGCCGCATTTATGACCGGATTGGAAAGAAATGCGGATGTGGTTTACATGTGCTCTTATGCCCCACTTTTTGCACATATCAATAAATGGCAATGGAATCCTGACCTGATTTGGTTTGACAATCTCAAAGCTTTCGGAACTCCAAGTTATTATGTTCAAAAATTATATGCCAATAACCCGGGAAGTAAAACTTTACCGATTCAGTCAGGTGGAGAAAATCTTGCAGGGGAAAATGGAATTTATGCCAATGCATCATTGGATGAAAAATCCAGAGAAGTGATTGTTAAAATCGTTAATACATCCGAAAAAGAGAGTATTTATGAGCTAAATATCAAAGGGATGCCGAAGAAAACTTCAGGGAAGTTATGGACATTGAAAGCCAATGACCTTAACGGATATAATTCGCTCCAAAATCCACAAAATATTTTTCCTATTGAGTCAGAACTTACGATTGAAAAAGGAAAGTTAAGTGCCAGACTTGAACCGAATGCATTTTATGTATTTAGAATGAGGAAATAATTGAAAATATTATTAAAATTTTTAAAAATAAATTAATATTGTGTCAAAAATACACAATATTAAAATCTGATTAAATTATGAAATATACCATTGGTCTGGATTACGGTACCGACTCAGTAAGAGCACTGGTAGTAGACCAAAACGGGAAAGAAGTAGCATCGCATGTTCATTATTATCAGCGATGGAAAGAAGGAAAATATTGTAAGCCTGCAGAATCGCAGTTTCGTCAGCATCCCTTAGATTACATTGAAGGGTTAGAGAACTCAGTAATTCAAGCTCTAAAAGTTGCCGGAGAAGATGTAAGTAAAAACGTAGTCGGTATCTCGGTCGATACCACGGGCTCTACACCGGTAGCTGTTGATAAAGCAGGGACCCCACTTTCTCTTTTGCCGGAATTTTCCGAGAACCCCAACGGAATGTTTATTCTTTGGAAAGATCATACTGCCAACCAGGAAGCAGAAGAAATCAACACCCTTGCTCATAGCTGGAAAATAGACTACACCAAGTATGTTGGAGGTATCTATTCTTCAGAATGGTATTGGGCAAAAATCCTCAGAACTATAAGGGTTGACGAAAAAGTAAGAGAAGCTGCATTTTCTTGGGTTGAGCATTGTGACTGGGTTTCGGCTCTTTTGACAGGTAATACAGATCCCAAAACTCTTAAAAGGAGTCGTTGTGCGGCAGGGCATAAAGCCATGTGGCACGAAGAATTCGGTGGCTTACCGGCGGAAGATTTCCTGGTTGCCCTTGATCCGCTTTTGGCGGGAATCAGAGACAGACTTTTCTCTGAAACCTATACTTCAGACCAGGCAATGGGTACTATTTCTAAAGAATGGGCTCAAAAACTTGGATTGCCAGAGAATGTAACCATCGGCGTGGGTGCTTTTGATGCCCACATGGGTGGTGTCGGTGCCGAAATCGAAGCTTATTCTTTGGTAAGGGTAATGGGTACTTCAACATGTGATATGCTTATCGCTCCTAATGAAGAGGTTTCAGGAAAACTCGTGAAAGGTATTTGCGGGCAGGTAGATGGCTCGATAGTTCCCGGAATGCTGGGTTTAGAAGCCGGTCAGTCGGCTTTTGGAGATGTGTATGCCTGGTTTCAGAGATTGATTTTGGGACCTGTAAATGATTTGATTTCTGATGAATCCGAAAAGCAAAAACTAGCTGATAAACTAATACCTCATTTGAGTGAAAAAGCAGCATCTCTTCCTTTAACCGAAAATGACCCGATAGCATTAGATTGGTTCAATGGTCGCCGTACTCCGGATGCTAACCATACTTTGAAAGGAGCGATTAGTGGATTGAATTTAGGAAGTGATGCAGCAGTAGTTTTTAAAGCACTTGTAGAGGCAACCGCTTTTGGCTCAAAAGCCATTGTAGATCGTTTTGTTTATGAAGGAATTCCAATCAAACAAGTGATTGCGATTGGTGGAGTGGCCAAAAAATCGGCTTTTGTAATGCAAACTTTGTCAGATGTTTTAAATATGCCCATCAAAGTGGTATCATCAGATCAGGCATGTGCATTGGGTGCGGCTATGAATTCGGCTGTGGCCAGTGGGCTTTATGGTACCATTAAAGAGGCACAGGATGCCATGGGTTCAGGTTTTGATGTCGAGTATTTTCCTGACAAAAATAAAGTTGTAACGTATAATATCCTATATAAAAAATATTTAGCTTTTGGTGAATATGTAGAATTTGGCAACTAATCATAGATGCAAATAAATCGAAAGCCTTAAAACAAATTAAAATGATAGATTTAAAAAATTACGAAGTTTGGTTTATAACCGGAAGCCAACATTTATATGGAGAAGAAACACTTCGAAAAGTAGATGAACATTCAAAAATCATAGCCGAAGCTTTTGATGCTTCCACTTCAATCCCTGTCAAAGTGGTGTTTAAGCCGGTAGTTAAGACTCCGGAAGAGATTTTAACGATTTGCAATGAAGCCAACTATTCGAAAAGCTGTATTGGTATCATCACCTGGATGCACACTTTTTCACCATCAAAAATGTGGATCAAAGGTTTGACAGCCCTTCAAAAGCCTTTACTTCACCTGCATACCCAATTTAACAGAGATATTCCTTTTGACGAAATCGATATGGATTTCATGAACCTCAATCAGTCGGCACATGGCGACCGTGAGCATGGATTTATATTGACAAAAATGAAAATCAACCGCAAAATAGTGGTGGGTCACTGGCAAGATGCTCGCGTGCAGGCACAAATTGGCATTTGGTCACGAGTAGCATTGGGTAGAAATGAAATGAAAAACCTTAAACTGGCCCGTTTTGGTGACAATATGCGTCAGGTGGCTGTGACTGAGGGCAACAAGGTATCGGCTGAAGAAAAGTTTGGATTGGCTGTTAATACCTTTGCAGTAGGTGATTTGGTAAAAGTTATAAATCAGATTTCTGATGCAGAAATTGCCGCATTGATAAAAGAATATGAGGCTAGCTATGAAATGATGGCTTCACTGAAATCTGACGGAGTGATGAGATCTTCACTTGTCGAAGCTGCCCGTATTGAGCTCGGAATCAAAGCATTCCTTGAAGATGGGGATTTTGGAGCATATACCAATACTTTCGAGGACCTACATGGCATGAGACAATTACCGGGAATAGGTTCGCAGCGTATGATGGCTGCAGGTTATGGATATGGCGGTGAAGGTGACTGGAAAACCTCAGCTATGGTGAGAGTAATGAAAGTTATGGCGACAGGTTTGGAAGGTGGTAACTCTTTTATGGAAGATTACACCTATCATTTTGACCCGGCCAATCCGATGGTTCTGGGCTCACATATGCTGGAGATTTGTCCGACCATAGCTGCCGGAAAAGTGAATTGTGAGGTGCATCCGCTTGGGATAGGTGGTAAAGAAGATCCGGTAAGGTTGGTTTTCAATGCAGGAGCAGGTCCAGCTCTAAATGTGAGCTTGATTGATTTGGGAAGTAAATTCAGACTTTTGGTCAACGAAGTAGAGGCGGTAGAAGTAACCGAGAAGTTTCCTAAACTACCCACTGCCCGTGCACTCTGGAAACCGCAACCAAGTATTGAAGTAGGCTTACAGGGTTGGCTGATGGCAGGTGGAGCACACCATACCGTTTATAGCCAAAACCTTACAACCGAATATCTGGAAGATTTTGCTGAGATGTTTGATTTGGAATTGGTGGTGATTGATGCGGATACTAAGATTAGGGATTTGAGGGGGCAGTTGAGGTTTTGATTTAGATTATAAAAGTTGGTAAGAGAGAAAGATGGAAAGGTGGTAAGTTTTGAATTACTTGAATTAATTTTTAAACACTTTTAACTTTTATTAATTATGGAAACATCTAAAATTAAATCTTACCGTGAGCTACTTATTTGGCAAAAATCAATTCTGGTGGTTACCAATATTTATAAACTAACAAGAGATTTTCCGAAAGAAGAGCTATTTGGAATTACCTCTCAAATGCGAAGGTGTGCCATATCTATTCCTTCCAACATTGTTGAAGGATTCGGCAGGAAATCCCAGGGGGATTTTAAAAGGTTTTTGAATATATCATTAGGGTCAACTTATGAATTACAAACTCAAATAGAAATATCTCAAAACTTGGAATACCTAAATACTGAAAATTATAAATATCTAATGGAAAGCTGTGTTGAGTTAGAAAAAATGATGAATTCTTTAGTAAGTAAAATAAAAGCAAAGGGCTAAAAAAACTTACCAACTTTCTAACTTTCCACCTTACCAACTAAAATTATATGTATAAAGAACTCAAACAAGAATGCTTCGAAGCCAATATGCAGTTGCCAAAATTGGGGCTGGTATTGTTTACATTTGGAAATGTAAGTGCAGTTGACCGGGAAAAGGGGGTTTTTGCAATTAAGCCTAGTGGAGTGCCCTATGAGTTTCTGAAACCAGAGGATATTGTAATCATGGATTATGATGCCAAAGTGGTGGAGGGGACAATGAGGCCATCATCTGACACCAAAACCCATGCTTTGCTTTATAAAACCTGGGACGATATAGGCGGAATTACACATACGCACAGTACCTACGCAGTAGCATGGGCACAGGCAGGAATGGACATACCAATCATGGGCACCACTCATGCCGACCATACGCATCAGGATATTCCATGTGCACCAGTACTTTCAGATAAGATGATAGAGGGAGATTATGAATATGAGTCGGGAAATCAGATTTTCGGGGTATTTGCGGGAAAAGGTTTGTCGTATAAAGAGGTTGAAATGGTTTTGTTGCAAAATCATGGGCCTTTTACCTGGGGTAAAGATGCCGCAAAGAGCGTTTACAACGCAGCGGTATTAGAAGAAGTGGCCAGGATGGCTTTCCTGACTTTGCAGATTAATCCTAATACTCCCCGGATAAAAGATACGCTAAGGATGAAGCATTACGAGCGTAAGCATGGAAAGAATGCCTACTATGGGCAGGGGTGTTAAAGTGCTGAGTTCAGGGTTGCGAGTACCGAGTGCCAAATTCAGAAAGAAGACAACCAATTGATTCGTTACTCGCTACAAATAACTCGGAACTAAAAATTGCGTAAGGGATGGAAGCGGTTACCCCGCACCACGCCCAAAAGGCGTGGGAGGAGTAGTAGCGAACAGCCCGACCCCGGTCACGCCAAAGCGGGAGTGGGGATACGCTCAAAAAGATAAAATAATAATTTTGAATATGTGAAGCCTCCGGGTGGAGGTTTTTTTGATTTTTACTTCTAAAAATAACCTTATGAAACTCGGTTTAGAAACACTGGATTATCTGATTTTTTTGGTGTATTTTGTGATTGTGGCTGTGTATGGCTACTGGATCTATAAGCACAAAGGCAAGCAGTCTGCCGATTCCAAAGACTTTTTTCTGGCCGAAGGGTCACTGACCTGGTGGGCGATCGGGGCGTCAATTATTGCTTCAAATATCTCTGCTGAGCAGTTTATCGGAATGAGCGGGCAGGCGTTTCAGTTGGGAATCGCGATATCGGTTTATGAGCTGGTGGGCGGTCTTACGCTGGTGCTGATTGCAGTGTATTTTCTACCGATGTATATCAACAACGGGATTTTTACGATGCCGCAGTTTTTGCAGGTACGTTATAACAAGAATCTGGCTTTGATAATGGCCGTTTTCTGGTTGTTTTTGTATGTATTGGTTAACCTTTCTTCGATTATTTACCTTGGTGCCTTGAGTCTGGAAAAGATGACGGGCTTTGGGTTTATGACCAGTGCTTTGTTTTTGACAGTTTTCGCTATCATTATTACTTTAGGCGGGATGAAGGTTATCGGTTATACTGATGTAATCCAGGTGTTTTTCCTTGTGGTAGGAGGTCTGGCAACTACTTATCTTGCTTTGAGCTTGCTTTCTGACAAAGTGGGAACCGGTGCCGGAGTGATGGAGGGGCTAGGCCTGATTAGATCCAAGGCCGACAGCCACCTGCACATGGTTTTTAGTCCGGGACAGTATCAGGTGCATGACGGCAAGGGTGGTTTTATCGATGCTTATAAGCAATTGCCAGGTTTGCTGATGTTTATAATGGGCGGAATGTTTGTGGTTAATCTTAACTATTTTGGATGTAACCAGTACATGACTCAGCGGGCTTTGGGTGCTGACTTGAAGACAGCCAGAAATGGGGTGCTTTTTGCTGCTTTTTTAAAGTTTTTGATGCCTTTTATAGTAGTTCTTCCGGGGTTGGCTGCCTATGTGTTGTTTCAGGAAAATGCCGATGCAGGTATTGTTAACGGAATTTCAGAAAGTGGGATTGTGAAACCTGACAATGCCTATCCGGTACTTTTGAATATATTGCCTACCGGCTTGAAAGGACTTGCCTTTGCGGCACTGACAGCTGCTATTGTGGCTTCTTTAGCAGGGAAAGCCAATAGTATATCGACCATCTATATTTTGGATATCCATCAGAAATATTTCAATAAAACGATGTCAGAAAAACAAACGGTGCGATACGGTCGTATTGCTATCGTGATTTCTTTTATGATTGCGTTGTTAATCAGTCCCTTGTTGAAAAACTTTGGTCAGGGTTTTGAGTATATTCAGGAATACACCGGGTTTATTAGTCCTGGTATCACCGCGATATTCTTGTTTGGATTTTTCTGGAAAAAAACTACGGCCAAGGGTGCAACTGCCGCTGCTGTATTGAGTATTCCGCTTTCGGCTTTGTTGAAATTCCAATGGCCAGATTTACCATTTCTAAACAGAATGGGTGTGGTGTTCTGGGTTTGTTCTTTAGTTTTGGTTGTTATCAGCCTGATTGAGTCAAAAGGAAAAGACAGCGAGACCGCTTTTGAGGTAGATAAGAAATGGTTTAATGTGACAAACGAGTTTAAGGTAGGTGCAGTGATGCTTATCGGATTTTTTGTTTTGATTTACAGTATTTTCTGGTAAAATGGATTAATAACTGGTAAAATGGATTAATAATTAGAAGTGTATATTTAACATTTAAAATAAATTTATATTTTTGTATAGTATAACAAAATCGAAAATCAACCTTTAAAAAAACAATATGATACAATCATTTGATTTTGCAGACTGGCTCGTGATCGGGCTTTACTTCGCAGTTTTGTTGGGACTCGCCTGGTGGGTGGTTTCTCAAAAAGCCAATACTTCAGAGGACTACTTTCTTGCCGGCCGAAATATGGGTTGGTTTGTAGTAGGATCCTCAATATTTGCATCCAATATTGGATCGGAACACGTGGTGGGTTTAGCAGGCTCAGGGGCGGGAGGAAAGATACCCTTATTGATTTATGAGCTCCATGCCTGGATAGTAGTTATGATGGGATGGGTTTTTCTACCATTTTATCTCAGAAGCAGGGTTTTTACTATGCCTGAGTTTCTGGAAAGAAGATTTGATGCCCGAAGCCGCTGGTTTTTATCAGTTTTTTCTCTTTTAGCGTACGTATTAACAAAAGTTTCAGTAACGGTTTACGCCGGAGGTATTGTAATTGCCTCACTTTTGCACATTGATTTTTGGACAGGAGCCCTTGCGACAGTAATTCTAACCGGTCTATACACGATTTTGGGAGGAATGAAAGCCGTGGTTTATACGGAGACCCTACAGACAATAGTTTTGGTGATTGGTGCGGGTACTCTTACTTATTTTGGACTTAGTGCAGCTGGTGGCTGGGAAGCTACTAAAGCCGCATTACCGGCAGGTTACCTAAATATGTGGAGACCGGCAACAGATCCTAACTTTCCCTGGCCATCATTAGTAATGACCAGTACTATTGTTGGTACCTGGTATTGGTGTACCGACCAGTATATTATTCAGCGAGCACTTGCTGCCGATGGTTTAAAAGAGGGTAGAAGAGGGGCGATATTCGGTGGTTTTTTGAAACTTCTGCCTGTTTTCCTTTTCCTTATTCCTGGAGTGGTGGCTTTGGCACTTAAAAATATGGGAAAACTTCAATGGGAATCTGCTGACCAGGCTTTTGCTACTTTATTAATGAATACAATGCCTTCCGGATTACGTGGATTAGTGGCTGCTGGTCTGCTAGCAGCATTGATGAGCTCATTGGCATCTGTATTTAACTCTTGCTCAACTTTGTTTACAGTAGATATCTATAAAAAACTCAGACCAGAGGCTACTGAAAAGAATTTGATAAAAATTGGTAGGTTAGCAACCGGATTTGTTGTTTTGGTTGGTATTCTTTGGATACCTATTATGCAGAATATTTCCGGTGTACTTTACGAATACCTGCAATCGGTACAATCGTATATAGCTCCTCCGATCGCAGCTGTATTTTTATTGGGAATTTTCTTTAAAAGAATCAACTCACAGGGTGCTCTGGCTACATTAGTTACCGGTCTTATTGTGATGGTTTTAAGGCTTTCACTTGAGTTGGGAGGCAAAAATCTTGATCCAGATAGTTTCTTGTATATATTTGGTCAAACCAACTTCCTTACTTTTGGTTCATTGTTTTTCCTTTTCTCGGTGGCTGTTGCTGTTGTAGTTAGTTTACTTACACCTGCACAAACCAATGAGCAGCTTGAAGGATTGACATTTTCTACCATTCCTCCTGAACAAAAAGCTGCAAGTGAAGTCAGCTATAACTGGGTTGATATTGTTACCTCAATCGGTGTGATATTGATTGTGATTTATGTTATGATAAGTTTTGCAGGTTAAAATAAAAAATTTGAAAAATGGATAAACTAATAATTGCCATAATATCACTTGCAACTTGGGCGTGTGGAGGCAATAAAAATGATGATAATAATATGTCGTACAGTAAAATTGATGTTAAGCCTTTTGGAATATTGGCAAACGGCGATAGCGTGACATCATACACGCTTAAAAATTCCAATGGAATGGAAGTTGAAATAATTAATCTGGGTGGAACCATTGTAAGATGGACTGCCCCTGATAAAAACGGGAAATTCGAAGATATCACATTGGGTGTTAATGATCCCAAAGTATATCTGGGGCCTGCGAGATACCTTGGAGCTCTTATTGGGAGATTTGGTAACCGTATAGCCAAAGGGAAATTTTCTATTGACGGTACAGAATATACTCTGGCTAAAAATAATGGCCCTAATTCCCTTCATGGAGGTCGGGTAGGTTTTAACGCCAAAATTTGGAAAGTTGAGCCAAAAGACGGATCAGAGCCATCACTTAAATTAAGTCTTCTTTCAAAAGATGGTGAAGAGGGATATCCGGGAAATCTTAATGTAGAGGTAGTTTATACGCTCAACAAAGACAATTCTTTGAAAATTGCATATAAAGCAACTACAGATAAAAATACAGTAATAAACATGACAAATCATGCTTATTTTAATCTGCAAGGTGAAGGCAATGGTGATATTCTTGATCATGAACTACAACTTTCTGCCAGTAAGTTTTTACCGGTAGATGGTGGATTAATTCCCACCGGAGAGCTTAAGGATGTGAAAGGTACACCATTTGATTTTCTTACTTCTCATAAAATAGGAGATAAAATCAATGAAACTACTGATACACAGATAAAATTGGGAGGAGGGTATGATCATTGCTGGGTGTTTGATGATGCCAAAAATAGTCTGAAATCTGTGGCAATGGTGCATGAACCGGTATCTGGCCGCACAATGGAAGTGATTACTACTGAGCCTGCTGTACAGTTTTATACCGGAAACTTCCTGGATGGAAAGGCAACTGGTAAATCTGGTAAAAAATATGAGTACCGTTACGGTTTTTGTCTGGAAACCCAACATTTTCCTGATTCGCCTAACCAAAGTGCATTTCCGACTACTTTGTTGAAACCGGGCGAAACCTATTCTACTACTACTATCTATAAGTTTGGAGTTAAGTAAACTTTTCTATATAAATGCAGAAAGCCACGGGGGAATTTTCCGTGGCTTTTTTTCAAATTAAATAAAAAATTGGCGAATAATATCGCTTCCAAGTTCACATTTTGTGTGGAATGAAGGGCAGTGAGCATGGTTTTTTACCTGAAAAAAATAACAAATCCAACATTATTTTGTAAACATCTAAGACAGGATGGAAAGGCTATGTTGATTTTTTACATTCCATTTGTTGACAGTCATCATATTATTTTTCAATACAAATGTTTTGCTTTGGTATATAAAATTCAGTAAAACAATGGACAATAAAGCGTATATCTTCGAGCTGCATGATGAGCACACCAAATGGTTGAATGATTTGAAGTTTTACAAAGATCAACTCAAAAAATTTGAAGAGCGATTGGCTCACATCAGTGCAAAAAATCCTGATAAAGAAGTGAAGATTCAGGTAGAAAAATTTCAAAACAGATTTTTGATTCAAAGAAACGAGATTGATTATTTCCGTCATGACATCAAACAACAAGAAAACGAATTAGAATTAGAAGAACAAACAGCCCCAATTGTATCTGTGGAACGCACCCTCGAAGAAGAAGAGGCCTTAAAAGAAAGAAGAGAAACTTTCGTTAGCCTTTTTGAGGAAATGAAAAAAGAATTTAATGTATTTGTGGAGGAACATTTATAGTTTGCTCCGATTATGAAACCCTTCTGAGAAGGGAAATTTTAAAAAGCCACCTTTGGTCATGCTCAGGTGGCTTTGTTCGTTTTATAATTTTGGTGAAAAAATTACCTACGATTTTTTAATGCTTAGCTTTTAAAATAAATTGCCCTTTCCAGGCTTCATTTTTTGTTTTTTGAAAGTAAGATTTCAGGTTTTTAAATAATTGTAAAATGGAAAGAAATTTTGTTGAGTTTGTTCTTTAATAGAAAATACAATTACTTCTGGGGGAATTTCTATTAAGCGGTTAATCTATCTAAAAAGGCCTTCAATTCTACATTTAAGGGCGATTTTAGGGGTTGATTTTTGTTTTTTTGGTTATTAAAAGACAAATCAAAAAAATCAAAACATTGCAATGAGATATTTTTTTGATAGTTTTCGGACATAAAATTTGCATACAGATTTTAGTAAGTAAATTTTTTTGAAGTATTATCGCTGTCTTACCTTAATTTATCAAAACTATCGCCATGAGAATAATAATAACCTTAAAGGCTAAGCTATTGTATTGCTGTTTTTTAAGCTTATTGACCTTCACAACTTTTGCCCAAAATGAGGAAGAATTAGTTAAAAATTATTTTAAGAAAAATGCCTCCCAAGAAAAATTATCCGATCAAGACTTGCAGGAGATGCAAGTTTCGAGCAGGTATTTTTCATCAACAACCGGTTGGTATCATATTTATTTTAATCAAACTTACCAGGAAATAGAAGTTTACAATGGTTTACTGAATGTTACATTGAAAGGGGAGAATGTAATTCATGTAGGAAACAGTTTTGTAGAAAATTTGCCATCAAGAATTACTTCGGATTCCAAAGTTAGGCTGAAACCTGTAGAAGCTCTTCAAAAAGCGGCAATTTTCAAGGAACTGGCAGTAAGTGATTTAGAAGAAATAGCAACTGTTGGTACTACAATGTTGAGCTCAGGAATTATTAATAAAACTATTTTTACTGATAAAAAACTATCCAACGAAAAAATTGAAGTAAAGCTCTTTTGGCTACATAATGAACATGGAGAAGGTAAAAATAAACCATCGGTGAATTTGGTATGGAATGTGAGATTTTCCACATTAGATTATCAGAATAGCTGGAATATCCATGTTGATGCTAGCACTGGTGAAATATTAGGATCTAATGACGAAGTGATACATTGTGATTTTGGATATCCTCATAAGCATGCTTTTGCGGAAAAACAACACCGAACTCTGAATGTAGCTGATAATCCTTTGGCGTTGGTAGATAGCAGCTACAATGTATTTGATATTCCTTTAGAAAGCCCAAATCATGGTGCAAGGTCTGTTGTGGAAAAACCCTATACCAGGTTTGTGCCTGCCACCACCGGTCCCGGAGGTACCAACGGCTGGCATAATGATGGAGCTACTGACTATACAACCACCAGAGGCAACAATGTGTGGGCTCAAGAAGATAATAATGGCAACAATGGAACAGGTGCAAGCCCTATATCTGCAACTCTTGAATTTGATTTTTCTTATACACAGGATATTTCTACTTCAGTTGCCAATCGTAACGCCGCCATCACTAATTTGTTTTATTGGAATAACCTCACCCATGATGTGCTTTATAGATATGGATTTAATGAGCCAAGTGGCAATTTTCAGAATAATAATATGGGAAGAGGAGGCAATGGAAATGATTATGTATTTGCCGACGCCCAGGATGGATCCGGGTCGAATAATGCAAATTTTTTAACACCCATAGATGGTACATCAGGTAGAATGCAAATGTTTCTTTGGAACGATGCTGGAGGATATCAACCGGATGGAGACTTCGACAATGCCATTATAGCACATGAGTATGGTCATGGTTGGTCAACAAGATTAACAGGGGGACCTGGAAATTCGAGCTGTTTACAAAATGCCGAACAAGGAGGAGAAGGTTGGAGTGATTATCTTGCCCTTATGCTCACAACCAATTGGTCCGCTCTTACTCCTAGTCTGGCAAGTGCCAACCTTTCGCGAGGCATTGGTACTTATGCTTTAGGTCAGGCGACCAATGATTTGGGAATTAGATTATACCCTTATTCTTATGATATGGCGAATGTTAACAGCCAGGTAACATATGGTAAAGTGGGAGACGTTGCTTTTTCAATACCTCATGGTGTGGGGTCAATTTGGGCCACCATGCTCTGGGATATGACATGGGAAATTATTTTGCAAGACAATCAATTGGTCCCTGATATTTACAATACCACAAATCTGGTTGGCAATGTAGCTGCAATGAAACTCGTAAATGAGGGATTACGTTTGCAGCCTTGCAGTCCAAGTTTTATCCAGGCAAGAGATGCAATTATAGCTGCAGACCAGGCATTATTTAATGGACTCTACAAATGTGCCATTAGCAGGGCATTTGCCAGAAGGGGCTTAGGCATGAATGCATCTACCGGTATCTCAAATAACGACCGTGAAGTAGTTGAAGACTTTACGCCTATCGCTTCGCCTAGTCTTTCTTCACCAATAAATACAAGCATTTGTTCCAATACATTGTTTACATACACTGCTTCCAGTGCAACCGGGGGTGTAAGTTTTGCCTGGGTTCGTCCTGTGGTGGCTGGTATAAGTAATGCAGCTGGTAGCGGGAATACCGCCTCAATAAGTGAAACCCTTATCAATACTACTAATATACCTGTAACAGTAAAATATTATTTCAGCCTTAGTCCTTCTTCTATTTGCAACAATTTCCAACCCGTAAGTGTAATAGTAGCACCTCAATCAATTTCTACTAGTGGTTATGCAGCCACATGTTCGAGTGGTACTTTATCTCCTGGGCAAGGTCTGGTGGCAACCATAAAAACCAAGGTAATTAACGGAAGCATACAGGCTGGACCAACTTACGTAAGAGGTAGCGGAAACAATACCACAAACTATACTTCAAGTGGAACCAGCGTTTATTTCAAAAGTTATTCTTTTGTGGCACCGGTTACAGGATCAACTGTATTTGAGGTATTTTTAGCAAATTTGTCAAGTTTTTCTTCTGACGACACCTATTTGTCTTTATATCAAACGACTTTCAATCCTGCCGCTCCTTCAGTTAATTTTTTGAGAGGTGATGACGATAACGGTTTTGGTTCGCAATCACGGTTGGTACATACACTTACCCAAGGTCAAACTTATATTATAGTGGTAAGTACTTATGATAGTAATACCACAGGCACTTTTACTCTAAAAAGTTCAAAAGATGGAATAATAAGTGACAATAATAAATGGTTTACCAGTCTATTGGGTGGAACCGAGATAGGAACGGGGGCAGTCTTTAATCCTGTTGGTGCAGTTGGATCCGGTATTTCCAATATATCTAATCCTTTGTCAGTTACTTTTTATGTTGCTGACGAACATTTGCTATCTTGCCGTACTCCAGCGGTTTTTAGTGTTCAATCCACCACAATTCCACCAACTATTGTTGCAGGGGGACCCCTGGAATTTTGTCCTGGTGCTTCGGTGTCTTTATCAACAAATATTTCACAAAATAACGCACTAGATTTTTCTGGTGTAAATAGCCAATATGTTACTGTTCCTCATAGTGCTAGCCTAAATCTCACTACCTCAGCTACATTTGAAGCCTGGGTAAAATATTCTGGAACCAATTCCACAATTATAGACAAAGGGGACTATGATTTTTTGTGGTCATTAAATGCAAACGGCAATGCCAACAAAATGGGTTTTTATAATAAAACTTCCAGTATTTGGGTTTATTCAAATGACCCCGTGCCTCAAAATACCTGGACCCATGTGGCTATTACACTTAGTGGGGGTATCATCACTTTTTATATTAACGGGCTTCCGTCTGGTTCGGCTTCTATGACAATAATGCAAGATACAGGGGAAATGAACATAGGAAGACAACAACCTTCGTTATGTCAATGCAATCATTTTAATGGCACTTTGGATGAGCTCAGACTATGGAATATTGCCAGAACCCAGGAAGAAATTCTGGTAAACAAAAACAATTCTGTGGCAAACAACACTTTGGGCCTTGTTGCATATTATAAATTTGATGAAGGCACTGGAATTACTACGGCTGATGCTACGCCTAACAACAATCATGGTACCTTGGTAAATGGGCCGAATTGGGTAGTTCCATCTTCGTCTCCAATAAATTCGGTTTTTTGGTCTATACTCAATGTTACATCACCTCAAATATTAGCAACAGCCCCGGGTGATTATACCGCATCATTTACAAATGGTCTTGGTTGTATTGTAAATTCGATACCAGTACAGGTAAGAAATTTATCAAATGCTTCATCTGTCACTTTGCTTAACCCAACAGATAACTTTGCTTCTGTTAATGTTACAAAAACAGCTTCAAGTACAAATGGAAAAATAACAGCAACAAACATAATATCAGGCAATTCAAGAGTTAATTACTCAGCAAAAGCAATAGAACTTAACGCTGGATTCAAAGCCGAAAACGGAACTATCTTTTTAGCTCAAACTGGGGGATGTTCTCCTTAAGCAATTGTTTTATAGATTTTTAACCAAGTATTCAATCAAAATTGTAAACGATTAGTTTTTCTTTTTATAAAAAATATGTACTGAAAAGTATAAACAAACTTCATTTCTTGATGTGAGGTAATTTTTTATTTGGAATTGGCATTTTATAAAAGATTGATGAAGTACTTTATCCCTACTTAAAGTTTTTCCATAGGTTTATTCTTTACATAAAGAAAAATAATTTTCTGACCCTCAGTTTTGAGTCCTTATATATTATTATTCGTCTCAGCTGATATCCCCACAAACTTCCAATTTACCCACATCAATTTTCTGCTACTAATTCCTTATTTTTGCATTTTAATTCAAAATCAGGCAAAAAAGCGGGATTCAACAAATGGAAATTTCAAAAACATATAGTCCGAAAGAAATAGAAGATAAGTGGTATGCTTATTGGGAAAAAAATAAATTCTTCAAGTCCACACCCAATAGAGACAAAGAACCTTACACCATCGTCATTCCACCACCTAATGTAACTGGTGTTTTGCACATGGGCCACATGCTCAACAACACTATTCAGGACGTCCTTATCCGTAAGGCTCGTATGCAAGGTAAAGAAGCATGCTGGGTTCCAGGAACAGACCACGCTTCTATAGCCACGGAGGCCAAAGTAGTGGCCATGCTAAAAGAACAAGGCATCAATAAAGCAGATTTGACAAGAGATGAGTTTTTGAAATATTGCTGGGAATGGACTGAAAAATATGGCGGAATTATCCTGAAACAATTACGAAAATTGGGGGCTTCGTGCGACTGGGATCGTACCCGTTTCACGATGGAAGAAAGTCTTTATGATGCGGTAATTGACGTATTCGTGGACTTACATCAAAAAGGCGACATCTATCGTGGTTACCGCATGGTAAACTGGGATCCTCAAGCCAAAACCACAGTTTCAGACGAGGAGGTAATCACCAAAGAAATGCCTTCCAAATTGGTGCATATCAAGTATATTGGATATGATGCAGAGGTAATTATAGCAACTACCCGTCCAGAAACAATAATGGCAGATGCCGCCATTTGTGTGCATCCGGAAGACGAACGATACAAAAACCTGGTTGGCAAAAAAGTGAGGATTCCACTTATTGATAGAGAAATCAGCATCATTGCAGACGAATATGTGGAGATGGAATTTGGAACTGGTTGCTTGAAAGTAACTCCAGCTCACGATCAAAATGACTTTGCTTTGGGCGAAAAACACAAGCTCGAAGTTATCGATATTCTTACGGATGACGGTAAACTCAACGAAAAAGCTCAGATTTTGGTCGGTGAAGACAGATTTGTTGCCAGAAAAAAAATCATCAAAATGCTGGAAGAATCTGGCAATTTGGTGAAAGTAGAAGATTACAAATCCAATGTTGGGACTTCAGAAAGAACGGGTGCTGTAATTGAACCTAAAATCTCTTTGCAATGGTTCTTGAAAATGGAACGTTTGAGCAAACCAGCTCATGAAAACGTAATGGACGACACTATCCAATTGATTCCACCGAAATTCAAAAATACCTACAACCACTGGATGGAAAACGTTCGCGACTGGTGTATCAGTCGTCAATTGTGGTGGGGTCACCGTATTCCAGCCTATTATTTAGCTGATGGGACTTGCATAGTAGCTAAATCTTTAGAATCAGCAGTTGAAATTGCCAATACGCAACAAGGCAAAAACGTAAAAGCGGAAGATTTCACCCAAGACGAAGACGTACTTGACACATGGTTTAGCTCGTGGCTATGGCCGATTTCGGTTTTTGACGGTTTCAAAAATCCCGATAACGAAGACATCAATTATTATTACCCGACCAACGACCTCGTAACCGCTCCGGAAATCCTTTTCTTCTGGGTAGCCAGAATGATTATCGCCGGTTACGAGTACAAAGGAACTTATCCGTTCAAAAACGTCTATCTGACGGGAATAGTCAGGGATAAATTAGGTCGAAAAATGTCCAAATCACTGGGCAATTCGCCTGACCCATTAGACTTGATTGATAAATTCGGAGCCGATGGCGTTCGTACAGGTATGCTATTCAGCTCACCAGCTGGAAACGACCTACCTTACGACGAAAAACTAGTAGAACAAGGCCGTAACTTCTCCAATAAAATTTGGAATGCCTTCAGATTGGTGAAAGGTTGGAATGTTTCCTCGGAAGCTTCGGCCAATCAAGGAAATAAAGTTGCTGTTGATTGGTTTAGGGCCAAACTGAACGCCGCCGTTGTTGAAGCCCTTGATCACTACGACAAATTCCGTATGTCAGATGCCCTTCTGGTGACTTACAATTTGATTTGGAATGATTTCTGTTCGCAATATCTCGAAATGATTAAGCCTGCTTATGTGGATGGACAAAGCTTGCCGATAGATCAGGAAACGTACGATGCAACACTCGGGTTTTTCGAAGAATTGATGCGTTTGGTTCATCCATGGACACCGTTTATATCAGAAGAAATCTGGCAAAACATTCAGGAAAGAGCCGAAAATGATTCTATCTGTATTCAGGAATTCCCGGTAGGAGAGGAGGTAGATTCCAAAATATTGGCGGACTTCGAAATCCTATTCGAGTTGGTTTCATGGGTACGTAACACCCGCCAGTCGAAACAAATATCGCCAAAAGAAGCCTTGCCATTGAGCATCAATACCCAGGAAGCCACCAAATATGCACATCTGACGGATTTGATGAAAAAAATGGCCAACCTTTCAGAAATCACTTTCGTGACATCTTCTGCTAAAGGCATGAGTTTAGTAATAAAAGGGGATGAATTCGGCATTGATTTGGGCGAAAATCTTGATATTGAGGCCGAAAGAGAAAATTTACAGAAAGAATTGGAATATACCCAGGGCTTCAAAAAATCAGTAGAAGCCAAACTCGCCAACGAACGTTTCGTAGCCAACGCCAAACCCGAGTTGGTACAGCGTGAAAAAGACAAACTCGCAGATGCAGAGGCTAAGATTAAAGCAATTGAGGAGTCTTTGGCGAGATTGGGGTGAGTTGATATTTATTTTATAAATTGAAAAAGCACACATGCCTTTTTGAGGTTTGTGTGCTTTTTTTGTTTTGTAATTCTTATTGCTAATTCTTCTGTGAAGACTTCGGATTTCCAACTGTGGAGGAATTGAGATTTATAATGTGTTTAAAACAAATAGTAATATGGAACCAAAAATCTGTAGAAAATATTGTATTTTGGATAATTGGTTTTAATGTACGATTAAAATAATATTACTTTGTAAATTCTTGAACTAATCTAAATCCAGTACCTTGAAATCTACCTGTATACATTTGTTTATTTCTATGCCTAATCCGATACCCTTTCAAATCATTTTCTGAATTATATACTCCACCGCCTCTAATTACAAATTGATTAGACTCTGATCCATCAGTTTCGTCATACTTCACATATTTAGAAGTTGTCCATTCATATACATTTCCAATCATATCATATAATTCTATATTTTTGTTGTGTCTTTTCCTGCCTATTGGCTTTGTCAACTTCTCAGAATTAAATACATTCCAGCTTATCTCATTTATGTTGTTTTTATGTAAACTTATTATTTCTTCTTCACTCATTTTATATTGAGCCGCAAATTCCCATTCTTCTTCCGTTGGTAAACGATAATAATTTTGTGTAGCATCTGAAACTTTTTCGGCAAACTTTTTCGCAGCTGCTAAAGTAATTCCTTCTACTGGACACAGGTCACAATCTGAATTATTTGAAGGGTTGTTCTGATTCCCCATATATTTCTTCCAAAGTTCTTGGGAAACTTCAAACTTCCCAATCTTAAAATCTAATACTTTTACTTTATGCTGTGGTCTTTCAATATTCAAATCTGCATCAGGGTCACTATTCCCATTGCGGCTCCCCATACAATAATATTCCCCTTTGATTTTTAACATTGGATATTCTGCTTCAAATTGTTCATTGGGACTTGGTATAATATCAATGACATTTACATTTTGTTCGTTTGCCTTTTTATAAGCATCCAAAATAGCACTCATTCTTTTTTCTTTTGAAGGGTGGCTATCTGTTTCTTTTACATCAAATAGTTTACTTATGACTTCTATTTCGCCTATTTTATTTTTATAAAAAATAGCTAACTTTTCTCCCGCATAGGCGTCAGCAGCTAATTCATTAGCATAATTACTCTCCTTATGCTTTTTAACGAAATGTCCTAACTCATGCAATAATGTAAATAACTGATTTGCAGTTGGTATATTAGTTTCAGATGTACTTTTCAGCTTATTTAAGAGTTGGCTCCCTAATACGATAAAATTAGTCTTATCATTTGAAAAGTAAAAAGCATTCATTCCTGCTTTATCGTCGATAAAACTATATATTTCATTATTACTACCTAGACCTATTTTGTTTGTTAGAAAATTAAGTTCTCTATTTAAATTTTTTCTTTTTAACGTATCATTCTCATAAGAGCTAATAATTTCTTCTGCTTTAGAAGTCTCTATTTCTGTTTTGGTAAGATAACAGATAAACAGTGTTTTATACTCATTGTCTTTTAAAGTACATCCGATGGTACAAAACACCGTTACTAGAAGCAATAGTTTATTTATTGCATTCTTTTTCTTCATATTATTTAATTCATTTAATTTTTATCATATTCATAAATATAACAAATTCATCCGTTACACTTCCTTGTATTTGCTTTTTATTTATTCTTTTGAAATTAACATCAATATTCGCATCACCCAGTTTGACTTTTTCAAGTAATCCTTTATCTAATTTTACCCCTAATGTATCTGCAAGCTCTCTGTTTAAGTTAATTGTAAATGTTGCATTTTTACATTTCATCAATTGGGCAACAACTCTACTGCCTTTTTCTTTTAATTCCTTCTTAAAGTCTTTCAATCTTTCATTTTCATTTAACTCTCTTTTTAGCAATGATACATTAATTTCGTATTGAACAAAATTAATGGTATTTAAGGAGATTGAGTCATTCCAAGAAAATGCCGCATTAAGAGTAGGGTCAGCTACATTTATAAAAGACGCCCCTATTTCTGCAAATAAATCATTGTTCCTTTTCTGATTTCTCGAACACCCATTTGCTAAATTGCCAATAGGCTTTACTAGTTTTTTTAATACCGTAGTGTCTAAATCATCTAATGAATAGCTAGGCACCCCGCCTTTTAATCTTAAATCACCTAATCTAATACTGTTGGAATATCCTGCAAATTGGGCTTTCTGCAATGTTGAGGATTGCATACAATCTTTAAAATATTTATTCCACTCTTTCCATGCAGCCCCTTTACTTAATAATCCAACTCCAATATTATTTGTCGATTCTTTCGAATTAAATTCAGAAACTTCATTATCAGAAACTTCTTCAAATTCAATTTCTTTTTCATTACATGAATAAAATGTAAATCCGGCAATAAAGATTAATAATAAAATTTTAAAAATTTTCATAAAATAATTTGTAAGATATTCCCCCTACTCTCCGTAATTAAGCCGCTTTTTCGGGATAATCCGGCTGATTGTTTAATACCTATTATTCCTCCTCCTACTCACCTTCAGCTCCAGGCCGCTGGTGAGTATTACGTAGTGTTTCTTTTTGTCTTTTCTGATTTCCCTTATCACCGAGGGGTTCACAAGGTATTTGCGGTTGATACGTTTGAAGCCTTCCAGCTCCGGCATTTGGGCATATTTTTTCAGCGTATAGCTGGTCATTTCCTTATTACCATCAACCAAATGGATGATGGTATAATTGACATCTGCTTCGAGATGTACAATGTTATGAGGTGGCGGGAAGGCTAATTTGTTCATGGCATTTTTAATTTTAATAATGGGAAACCTGGTAGCCCGAAGAACTAAGCCATTGCTTTCATCTTTGGACTTCAAATCAACAGTAATTGATAACCCGGTTCAATACCCCAATCGGGGTATTTTCAAACAGTTGTTTGATTTCTTAATTGATAATAATGGGAACTAAACGGACTCCTCAACAAATCCAGCCTCAGACCATCGTTGGGGTTGATAAAAAGCTGAAAACGTGTGCCATAAGAATGGTTTACTTTTCGGTACACTTCAAAACCCAACTTTCTGTAAAAAGGCAATAGGTGCTCTTCGGCCTCCATAAAAGTGAGCTCGGTCTTATTTTTCAGGGCCACCTGATAGATATTGGTGGTGAGCAAGTATGCTGCTCTTGAATGCCTGTGAGCAGCCGAAACCACCAGACGGTCGCATATCGCAATGTTTTTGAGAATCATTGCCGGGCTAAGCCCCCAGTATTCTTTTAGATATTGGGCATCGCAGCCATATCGCAGCCTCACACAGCCAACGGTTTTGTTTTCATGAATGGCCGCCAGCCAGATGGTACCGGGGTCATTTTTTACTTCCCATTGTATGTAAGACTTGTGGAGCTCCATCAGATTTACTTCTATCAACATTTGATGAATTTCTGAGAGCTCCCGGGCGGTTTGGGCTATTCGCACTTCCATGAGCAGAGACTTGAGGTGAGTTTTCCGGTGATAATCCAATTGTAAATCTGGTCGGCATAGAGCCAGGTGGCCTTTTCGGCTCCTTCGAGGATCTGCCTCTGATGTAAAGCCGTGAAGTCTTCATTGCCCAACACTTCCATTATCTGGTCGCCGTGCGGCAGTTCCTCATGCATGTGTACACGGGTGAAGGTGGTGTTCTGATTATTGATAAAATCAGCATTGGCAAATAAATCTTTGATCAGTGGGGCGGCATAGTTGCCCACATTTTCAAGAATTGATGCTGCACCGAGCCTCTCCAGCGGTCTCTGGGCGATAGCCTCTTTTTGGTATGCCCACCACAATTGCACGATAAAAGGCATTTCGCCCGTTTCGCCTCCTAAGTTCTTAAGGTCTTTTTCGGCCAGTTTGTAATGCATTTCTTCTTCCCAGGCAAACCGCACCAAAAACTGCCGGAGTTTTTTGTAGCTTCTCACTTCCGGGCTGGCTGCCACAGCCATAAAACTTTGCTGCACTCCTTTGGTCAGGTGATACTGCATCTGCAAATACCTGATGTACTGTTCTTTTTTCAGGCCTCCGGAGAGGTACTTTTTGAGTTTTCTCTCAAACAATACATTGGCTTCGTCCACCTTCTTTCCCAGAAGGACATTAAAAGTACTGATTTCTTTTGCTATCATTTTGTATAAAGTTTGATAGCCAAAATTGGGTCTGTTTTTTTGAAGATTACATTATTAAAACACCCCAAATCACTGGGTATTTTTCAGGTAAAATGGAAGGGTATTTTTACGGTGTGAATTATAAATGCATCTTTTGAGCTATTTCTACCAGCTCTATAAGATTACTGATTCCCAACTTGTTATAGATGTTTTTCCTGTGGGTTTTAATGGTATGAAAACTCAGGAAAAGGCTTTCGCCAATCTCGGTATTGCTTTTGCCCTGAGTCAGAAGCTTTATGATTTCCTTTTCTCTTTCGGTAAGCTGATATTGTAGCAGGAAGTCGTCTTTTACTACTGGTGTAACATCGTAATCTTTTTGGGTAACAAAAATCTTCTCTCCGTTAAGTATCCGGTTGATACTTTGAAGCAGCACATCGGTTTCGCAGTCTTTGAGCAGATAACCATCCAGTCCGGCATTTTTACTTTTCTCAATAAGATGAGCCTGATTATACATCGTGATGATGATAATGGCCATTTCGGGATAATCTTTTTTCAAAATTTCCCCAAGCTCAATACCATTGATGCCATCGAGGTTGACATCGAGCAAAAGAATGCTGGGGTGATGCAGCTTTACAGCATGAATGATGCTTTGAGGTGTTTTTTCCGGGCCAAAAACCTGCAGATAGCTCTCTTTACTCAACAGTTCTTTCAAACCATTGCCAAACAGTTGATGATCGTCAGCTATCAGAATCCGCGACTTCATTTATAGGTTGTTCTAATATTACAGTGGTACCGTTAGGGTTACTATCAAAAGTAATAATTGCTCCCGATTTTTGTGCACGCAGCTGCATATTTTTTAAGCCGAGCCCTGCTTTTTGTACATTTTCAGAAAATCCTTTCCCATTATCTTCAATCATAACTGTCAGCTCATCAGTACTATAGATAAGTTGTACCGTAAAACTTTTTGCTTCGCTGTGCTTATTAATGTTTTGGATGGCCTCGCTTATAATTCTGTAAATTTGTATTTCGGTTTCTTTTTTTAGGGGTATATAGTTTCCTGAAAGGATAAATTCAGCGGGTCTTTCGGGTTGATTATTAAAATTTACCAATGCCATGACAGCATCTGAAAGCCGGGTTCTTTCGAAATCAGGTGGCATGAGGTCATGGGTGATTCTTCTCAGGTCTCCTGCAGCTTTTTCCATCAAAGTTCTAATCGGGCTGAGGGCTTTTGACTGTGTGATGGGCTCCAACTGATCCAAAATCATTCTTTTCAAAGTGGAAAGGGTACCTCCAAGGTCATCGTGGAGGTCGCCGGCTATTCTTCGTCGCTCATTTTCCTGGGCATTGATTTCGGCATTGAGCAGGGCGAGCTCACTTTGCACCAGCTTGCCTTGTATGTTTCTGTTTAATTCTCTTTCTCTGAATATTAAGGCAAAAAATATGTACAGCATCTCTACGCAAATCGCTACTCTAAAAGCCGAGAAAAAAGAAGAAGGTAAAGAAAATAATCCAAAAGTATTGGTGAGACCTTCCAGCAAGCCGGAAACTATCAGCGGCATGGCCATGAAAAAATACACTCGGGCAATAACCGAATGCCGAAACGCCCTGAGCAAATAAAATATAAGGTAAGCGATGGTAAAAATGAAAAAAGCTTCCTTTATCATGATCAAAACCGGGATATTAGACCAGGTAGGAGGGATGGAAATAAAGATAGTGATTATGAACAAAATATTGATAATAAGCAAAATAGATTTGTTAAGCCACTTGCGGTCAGGGTCAATGAAAAGGATTCCAAACCTGAAAAATGTATAGGTGCTGATGAAGATTAAAATATTGACATAATAATTGACCAAAGGATTTATGGCCTCAGACACGAAGTTGGGACCGGAAATACGAATCGTGAAAAACAACAGAAAATTGACCGCATACAAAAGATACGACCAGAGTGTTCGATGGTCTTTACCTGAGAAAAGTAAGTTATAAAGGCAATACAATATGGCCGTAATCAATGCCATGGTGACCATCCCGTCAAGTAACAGGTATTGGTGTGTATGATGAATATGGGCAGAAGGCGTGAAGGCCGTCAAGGGGAGTTTGAGCACCTGATACTGGTTTTTTACTCTGAAAAAAAAGGTGTCAGTTTGAAGAGGTTTCAGCGTAAAATCAAAAGAGTGAAAAGTGTAAGGATAGGATTTTTGTGCTACCGGAATACCCCAGCCCGATTTTTCCTGTGTCCATTTTCCGGCAGTTTTTTTGTAAAAACGTACGTCTTCGAGTATGACCTGGTCGGAGGAGAAAACGGCTTTTTGTTCCAAATGGGTTGGATTGAAGACTATTACCTTAAGCCATAGCACCGAAGTATCCAGGCCAAAGTTGACTTCCTTGGTGGCTGGTGTAAACTTCCCGGAATGGGGAATGGTAACCTCATCATTTTTGCTCAGAAGCCATTCGGTAGATTTTATTTCTATATTTTCGGTATTGAGGTTGAGGACAGGCACATTTTGAGCAAAGGAAGTATTTGCTCCAAATAGCCACAGCAATATAACCAGAAGTGATTTAGCCCGGAATGTATTCATAATATGCGATTTACAAAACAAAACCGAAAAGGTAAGAAATTATTTTTGCATTAAAAAAGGGTGTTTTTCACGGGGGGAATATAAAAATTAAGAATTATTTAGATAAAAATAAATTACTTTCAAATTATGAAACAATTGTTAGTGAGAGAAATTAAAAAGCTTATTCCTGGAATCTTATTTTCATTATTAATAATTATTATAGGGTTGGTTTTTGTTCCCGGATTAAAAGAATTCATTTTTTTCCCAGAGAATAATACAATGGTTTTTTATCCTATTGCAGGAAATGGAATTACTGAACCTGGGAAAGTTATTGATTCTTTAGATGAAAAGAAATTTACTCAAAATTTTGTTCAAAAATTGGAACGACCCATAAAATGGGATTCATTAAAGGCTATGTGGTGGAATAATAATATTGGTGGATGGCAAGTTAATGCGAAACTTTTAGAAGACGTAATAATTAAACAAAATGAAATTTCTAAATTAGACAATCCAATTGAGGAAGTTTGGTTTAGACTTGGAGAAAGAGAAGATACTATAACAAAGAGGAAATCAATGACGATAATGATTTTTGGAGTGGATACTATTAATACTAGTAGAAATGAATATAAATACAAAATAAAGACCAAAAAGAATATCGAAATAGGAAAAGTTATAAATACTGACTATTCTAACATCGCCAATGATAATTATGTAATAGAATACGTTCAACCTTGTAAGCCTCCATGTAAATAGGTTGGTATGTATCAAACATATTATTTGATATTATTTTTGGGTCTTATCCTTGGTGCGATTAAATTTAAAATCGCAAATTGGCCTATATTATTAATTTTACTTTTAACGATAGTAGTTGAAACAGCATCTTATCAGCTTTTCAAAATTAATAAGTCAAATATCTTCATATTTCATATTTTCATGCCTTTCGAAAATATTCTTTTTAGTTTAATTTTTTATCAAGAATTGAAGAAGAAATGGATTTTAAATTTAATTATTTTCGAAACAATTTTGATGATTTTAAATAGTTTTTTTATCCAAAAATACGATATCGATTTTGGGACAAATAGTTTTGTGATTTTTTGTCTTACCCAAGTTTTCCTTGCGAGTTTATACCTTTTTAAAATATTAGAGAATCCAAATGAAAAGGTTACATTTTACAACTACAGACTTTTCTCGATAAGTATTGGATTAATATTTTTTTGCTCAATAAATATTCTTCTTTTGGGATCCTATAATTTTCTCAATTCTAAATACAAAAGTATAGATGGCACATTCTCTATATTCAGGTTTCTTTCAAATGATGTTTTATATATTTCATTTATTTTTAGTTTATTTCTTGGGAAAAATGTTCTAGATGAAAGGAGAATACTATAGTGAGCTATTTGTTACTGTTGTTGCAATCATTTTGATAGTAATACTTCTGGTGATCTTCATCATCTCCTTTTTCTTTGTCCATCAAAACCGCCTCCAAAAACACAAACTCGAAAAAGCCGCACTCCAGGCACAATTTGAACAGGAAATCCTCAACGCCGAAAACGAGATTCAGGATAGCACCATGAAACACATCAGCCGTGAGCTGCACGACAACGTGGGGCAGATGCTCACTTTAGTGAAAATTCAGCTCAATAATCTCACTGAAGAGATACCGAATAATAAAAAAATATCAGATGCAAGGTCTTTTGTTGCCAATGTTCTTACCGATATCAGGGCCCTCTCTAAAAGCCTCAATAGTGATAACTTATTGCAGGAAGGTCTGGTATCGGCAATAAATTTTGAGCTCGAAAGGGTCAAATACCTCGGAATATACAATTTGGAGTTTAATTTTGACAAAGGTGAAACAGCCATTAATCCCAAAAATGAAATTCTGATTTTTAGAATTTTTCAGGAATTACTCCAGAATTGTCTCAAGCACGCACAGGCAAAAAATATTACCGTAAATTTGGTAGAATCCCCGCAATGCCTTAATTTGGAGGTGGTTGACGATGGTATTGGTTTCGATTTTCAGACAAAAATTCAGCAAAGTGGCTATAAGAGTGGGGCAGGTTTGAGTAATCTGATTCACCGTGCCCATTTGATGAATGGCACTTTAAGCTTTGAAAAAGGAATCCCCAAAGGCACCAGAGCCCATTTAACCATTCCTTTTTAAAAAAACACTATGACAACTATCGCTTTGGCGGATGACCATCTACTCATCCGCAATGCTCTCGTCGAGCTTATCAATCGTTTCCCCGGCTTCAAAGTGATTTTTGACACTTCAAACGGTAAAGAGTTTATTGATGGTATCCAGTCTTTTGGGCCACCAGATATTGCCCTTATTGATATTAACATGCCTGTAATGGATGGATTCGAAACTACGGAATATTTAGCCCGGCAATTTCCGGATATAAAGTGTGTGGCTCTCAGCGTCGAAGATAATGAAGAATCAATCATAAAAATGCTAAGGCTTGGTGCCAAAGGGTATCTTTTGAAAGATACCGATACCTCACAATTTATTTTGGCTCTTTCCGAAATTCGTGATAAAGGATATTATCATTCCGATCTTGTTTCCAATACGCTGCTTAAGTCTTTGCATAAACCTGCCGAAGTAAAAAATAAGATTCAGTCTCAGTTTCAGGCACGTGAAGAAGAATTTATTAAATTGGCCTGTACCGAAATGACTTATAAAGAAATCGCTGACCAAATGTGTCTTTCCCCAAGAACTATTGATGGCTATCGGGAGTCTCTTTTCCTTAAACTCGAAGTAAAATCAAGGGTCGGGCTGGTACTTTTTGCAATAAAAAATAACCTTGTAAATATTCATTAATTATGGCATACTCCGAAATTCTCGCCAAACGTATTCGTGAAAAATTAAAAGACCAGGCAAACCTTCGTGAAATGGAAATGATGGGAGGCTTGTGTTTTATGCTCAACGATAAAATGTGTGTTGGAATCATAAAAGATGATCTCATGTGTAGAGTCGATCCGGATATCAAGGCAGATTTGCTCGAAAAGACCGGTTGCAGCGAAATGATGTTTACCGGCAGACCGCTGAAAGGTTTTGTTTTAGTGGATGAAACCGGAATGAGAAATCAGGCAGAATTTGACCGTTGGGTTGACCTTTGTTTGGAATATAATCCCAAAGCTCAGGCATCAAAAAAGAAAAGACCTCATTCAGATAAATCCAAATGAGGTCTTGAAATTTAAATCTATAACAATCGTCAATCTAAAATAGAATCAATCTACAATCAATCAATGTCCGCCTTCGGCTGTCAATTTATCCAAATCTATTCCTTGATTTTTAAGTGATTTTGATGCACTTACAGCATAAAAAGCAAGATATGCAAAACATAGTATACCTACAATGTAACTTTCTTGTATCCCGATACTATCTCCCAAAACACCTTGTAAGTAACTAACAATTCCACCACCCATAATCATCATGATCAACAAGCTACTTCCCTGATTGGTATGTTTTCCAAGTCCGGTTATTCCCAAAGTAAAAATACAAGGCCAAAGAGTGCTACAGAATAAACCAACGCTTATAAATGCGTAAACACTTACCATGCCTGATGTAAACATTCCTATGGCCGTAGCGATTACTCCAGCTATTGAAAAATAAAGCAACATTTTGGCAGGATTACCCTTACTGGCAATATCCGCCACAATCATCACTGCTATCACAATTGCATAAATATAGAATTTCGTAACGTCATGTTGTGCTATAGAATTCACCAAAAGGAAGATTCCAAACGCAACATAAGGCATCACAAATTTTAATTTCTTTTTCCAGTCAGAACTTATATCAAAGGCACCCACGGCACCTGACCAACGGCCAATCATCAAACTGGCCCAATACAATGATATATATGGTGCGATATCTTTTGTGGCTACGCCCAGATATTTTTCCATATATGCTGGTAAATTGCTCGCTGTTGACACCTCAACACCCACATAAAGGAATATTGCTATCATACCCATCACCAACTGAGGATAACCAAAAGCCGACGATTTATGTAAAATTTTGTCATTGCTTTCCGCTTCACTTTCAGTTACTTTATCCAGATCGATTTTATTAGGAACAGACGAAAATTTAATAAAAACAGCTACCAATACAAAGGCAAGACCTAAAATCAAATAGGGCACTTTTACACTTTCTATACTAGCTTCGGTATTCCCTGAAGCTACGCTCCCAAATATCGCAAAGCTTACCAACAAAGGCCCGATAGTGGTACCAAAATTGTTAATCCCGCCAGCCATTGTCAATCTCTGTGAGCCTGTTTTAGGATCTCCCATCACTATTGCCAGTGGATTGGCAGCAATCTGTTGTAATGAAAAACCAAGTCCAACAATAAACAGTCCTGATATCATCAAAGGAAATGAACCTTGATTAGCAGCAGGATAAAACAGTAATGTACCCAATGCTGAAATCAGAAGACCAAGAGCGATACCATTTTTATAACCAATTTTATTCAAAATATCTCCGCCAATTCCGGCCGAAATACCAGTGTAGATTAATGAGCCTACCGTGTAAGCAACATAAAAGGCCACAGAAACCAGTTGACTTTCGGCTTGCGAAAGGTCAAAAGCTTTTCTAAATACCGGAATTAAAATATCATTACTTGCGGCAACAAAGCCCCAAAAGAAAAAGACAGTCACAAGTGTACCGAATTGCGACCAATTTGTTTTTACATTATTATTCATTCTGTCAGGTTTTTTAGATTTTCAAATTTAGGGAAAGAAGTCTTCTTTTTTTAAAATATTTTAATATTAAATTTCATTTCAGGCGTTTTCCAGTTCCTGCCATTCATATAAGGTGTTTTTTGAGGCATCCCAATTTGGATAAATCATAAAATGCTTTTCTTTTATTAAATTGAAAATCACTTTTCTCAACTCGCCAATGTTTTCATTATTTTGGGCAGAAATAAATACTACGTTTGAATTTTTCTTCAGATAACTCTCTTTAAGTCTTGCCAGATTTTTTACCAAATCATCTTCAGTTGCCAGGTGTTTGTCAAGCCCTTCTTCTGATTCGGGTTCAAAACTATCAAGTTTGTTGAAAACCAGGACCGTCGGTTTATCTACCGCACCAATGTCAGCCAGGGTCGTATTTACGATATCTATTTGTTCTTCGAAAGACGGGTGAGAAATATCCACCACATGAAGTAAAATGTCGGCTTCCCTTATTTCATCTAGTGTTGATTTGAAAGATTCAACGAGCATAGTGGGAAGTTTTCTAATAAAACCAACGGTGTCTGTCAATAAAAATGGAATCTGACCAATCACCACTTTCCTTACGGTAGAGTCAATGGTTGCAAATAACTTATCTTCAGCAAAAACTTCGGCTTTGGCAAGCCTTTTCATAAGTGTAGATTTTCCTACATTGGTATAACCCACCAACGATACCCTCACCAGCCGGTCTCTTTCCTTACGGCGGGTCATGGCCTGTTTATCAATCTTTTCAAGCTTATCTTTTAAAAACGATATTCTATCCTGCACAATCCTTTTGTCAGTTTCAAGTTCTTTTTCTCCCGGACCACGCATATTGGCATTTCCACCTTTTTGCTTACTTAGGTGAGTCCACATTCGGGTTAGGCGGGGAAGGAGATATTTATACTGAGCCAGTTCTACCTGTCTTTTGGCTTGGTCAGTCTGGGCTCTGAGTGCAAAAATATTCAGTATCAGCAGACTACGATCCAGGACTCTTTTGTCTTCAAATGCTTTTTCCAGATTCCTTACCTGCGAAGGGCTCAGTTCATCGTCAAAAATCACAGTATCCACAGGATTTATGGTCATCCAGGTCTGGATTTCCTCCAATTTACCTTTTCCCACAAATGTTTTTTGATCAGGATATTGTAATCTTTGAACAAAAACCTTCACAGTTTTTATGCCTGAAGTAGTTGCCAGAAATGCAAGTTCGTCCAAATATTCTTTAGTTTTTTCTGCATTTTGCTTTTGAGAAATCAAACCAACCAAAATGGCAGTTTCCTGGACTTTTTCAGTAGAAATTAACGGGGCGTTTATCAAAACTTAATTTTTTATGAAAATACAGTACAATAATAATATAATTTGTGATAAAATTACCCAAAGGATCAGATATATAAACATCAAATTTTAAAACCTATCTATTCTGATATTTGGAAAAGTTTATAAACCATGGTGCCAAAATTCTCTTATTTCTATTTTAAACATGCCATGCCGTCAAGCCATTTATTTTTTATTAATTTTCCGTTAAATAAAACTTTCAATCTGTAAAAGGTTGATTAGCAATATTTAAAATAAATAATATTTTTTTGAAATTATTTTTTTAAAAATCACATGATAGTTTTGGCACAGATTTAGCTAACTGAATAGACAATACAGAGCAATTGATTAAACGGTTACAAATACAAGCCAGATTTAGTCTAAAAGTGAAAAAAAGGCGATTTGATTGGAAAATTGTTTTTCAATATTTAAATTTGCTGACTTTTATAAGATGAATAAAAATATTTGAGAATATACTCATAAAGATTTAATCCTTCGTTAGGCCTAACGGCCATCACATGGATTATTAGGAAAGCACGTAAGTCGGAATCCCTGTCACTATCATTGAGGCGGGGATTTTTTTTGTACATTTGCAGCCTGATTTTTCAGATTCAAATATGTCAAGATTTCAAAAACATACCGATATTAAAAATAAAAAAGCCTCTTTTGAGTACTTTTTCATAGACGTGTATTCGGCAGGTATGGTATTGACCGGTACCGAAATCAAATCAATCAGAGAAGGAAAAGTAAGTATGGCCGACGCCTACTGCCTTGTCGATAAAGGTGAAATGGTGGTTAAGAATCTTAATATTTCAAAATATGAATTCGGGACGCATTACAACCATGAGCCATTAAGAGAGAGAAAACTACTTTTACAAAAAAAGGAAATTAAAAAATTAACAGCAAAACTCACAGACAAAGGTCTTACCATTATTCCAACCCGTATTTACATCAATGAAAAAGGTTTGGCCAAACTAGATATTGCCCTGGCAAAGGGTAAAAAACTATTTGACAAACGTGATTCAATCAAAGAAAAAGACTTGCAAAGAGAGAAATCCCGTTTGGACTAAAATCAAGAATTTGTGATTTTTTAATTCGTACTTCCTTATTTAATTTTTTTTAGATAAATTGCCTGACAATTAGATTATTAAACCAAAAGCTAATTGTATATGGGGCGGCACGTTTTAATTTTAAATGCAGACTACAGTGCTATAAGTATTTGCTCAGCACCAAAAGCCTTTCTTCTGGTTTATCTCAAAAAAGCCGAGCTCGTTGCAGAATCCCAGATGTTTAAGCTCAGGACGGTTTCATCCACCTATCCTATGCCATCTATAATCAAACTGAACAAGTATGTGACAGTTCCCTATAAAAGTGTAGTGATGAACAGGCACAATATTTTTAAAAGGGACAATAATTCATGCATTTATTGTGGGAGTAAACACGATTTAACACTTGATCATGTAATGCCAAAATCACGTGGAGGCAAAACCCACTGGGAAAATCTGGTCACTGCCTGTAAAAAATGTAATTCCACAAAAGGAGACCTCACTCCTGAAGAAGCAGGGATGATTTTGAAAATAAAGCCATTTAAACCCTCATTCGTTATGTTTGTAAGAGATTGTTCCGGTCATTTGGAAGAAAACTGGTTGCCTTTTTTAGGCAAACGAAAACAACAGGAATTTAGCTCTGCGGGATGAATTTTAATTCATAAATCCATCAATTATTCTTTTCAAAAAAAAATACTTAAAACTGCTACCCTAAATTTCATTTTTGTTTTTCTGAACTTAAATGAAAAAAGCACCCATTTTTTTTCTATAAATATTTGAAATTCAATTGATTTCGGCTACCTTTGCACTCCTTTTACAAAGGTAAAATATTTTTTTAAACATTTTTCGATAGGAAAGCTCGGCCTATCGATGTAATAATGAGCATCTTATATTTATTTATGGCAAATTATACATTCCCCGATTTTGATTGGGAAAAAGTAACAAAAAAAGGTATCGGTGGCGGTTATACAGCTGCAGAAAAAGCTGATTTGGAAAAAGTTTATGGTGAAACTTTCTCTGCTATCGAAGAAAAAGACGTAGTTGATGCCCTTATCGTTGGTATCACTGACAGAGAGGTGTTGTTAAACATCGGCTTCAAATCTGATGGTATCGTGTCTCGTTCCGAATTCCGTGATCTGCCTGATCTTAAAGTAGGTGACAAAGTTGAAGTGTTTATCGAAAAACAAGAAGATTCACTTGGGCAACTAGTTATTTCACGCAAAAAAGCAAGAATCCTTACAGCCTGGACCAAAATCGAAGCTGCTCTTGAAACCGACATCATCGTTGATGCCCTTATCAAGCGTCGTACCAAAGGTGGTCTTATCGTTGACATCTATGGAATCGAAGCCTTCTTGCCAGGTTCTCAAATCGACGTTAAACCAATTCGTGATTTCGACGTATTCGTTGGAAAACGTATGGAGGTAAAAGTTGTAAAAATCAACCATACTAACGACAACGTTGTAGTTTCACATAAAATATTGATTGAAAAAGACCTTGAATCACAACGTCAATTGATCCTGACTAACCTTGAAAAAGGACAGGTATTGGAAGGTGTGGTTAAAAACATTACCAACTTCGGTGTATTCATTGACCTTGGTGGCGTTGACGGTCTGTTACATATTACAGATATTTCGTGGGGTCGTGTTAATCATCCAAACGAAGTACTTAACCTTGACGACAAAATCAAAGTGGTTGTACTTGACTTTGATGATGACAAAAAACGTATCTCTTTGGGTATGAAGCAACTTGAAGCCCATCCTTGGGATTCATTGGCCGAAACCCTTGAAGTAGGTTCTAAAGTAAGTGGTAAAATCGTAAACATCGCCGACTACGGTGCATTCCTTGAACTTAAACCGGGTGTTGAAGGTCTGATCCACGTTTCTGAAATGTCATGGTCACAACACTTGAGAAACCCATCAGATTTCTTGCAAATCGGTGACGATATCTCTGCAGTTGTATTGACTCTTGACAAAGACGAAAGAAAAATGTCCTTGGGTATCAAACAATTGACCGAAGATCCTTGGACAAAACAAGATCTTTTAGCCAAATATGCAATCGGAACCAAACACAAAGGAACTGTTAGAAACCTTACTAACTTTGGTTTGTTCCTTGAACTGGAAGAAGGTATCGATGGGCTAGTGCACGTTTCTGATCTTTCATGGACCAAGAAAATCAAACATCCATCTGATTTTGTAAAAATCGGTGATGAGCTTGAGGTTATCGTTCTGGAATTAGATGTAGAAAACCGCAGATTGGCTCTTAGTCATAAACACCTTGAAGAAAATCCTTGGGATACATTTGAGTCTATGTTCGAATCAGGTACTGTTCATGAATGTACCATCGTAGGCAAAAATGACAAACAAGTTACTCTTGAACTTCCATATGGTATCGAAGGTCAGGCTTTATTAAAAGGCATTGGCAAGCAAGATGGTACCGTGGCAGAAATCGGAGAAAGGTTGTCTTTCGAAGTAATAGAATTTAACAAAGAAGAGAAGAAAATCGTACTCTCACATACCAAAACCTGGGAAGCTCCTAAAGAAGACGCTAAGTCTGAAAAGAAAAAACCAGCTAAAGGTGGAGAAAAAGCAAAAATGCCTGAAGCTGAAAAATCAACACTTGGTGATATCTCAGCATTAGCTGCTTTGAAAGATCAATTGGAAAACGAAGAAGCTTCTCCAAAAAAGAAATCAGCTCCTAAGAAAAAAGCCGACGAAGCTTAATTCTAAAGATTATTTCTATTAAAAAAATGGTCACTTCAAAAGAGTGATCATTTTTTTTAAGGACTTGATATTTACAGGATTATCATTAAATTCTTTAAAAACATTAGTTTTCTAAAAAAATCAAAAAAAATGAAAAGTGATTTTGAAGCCATATTTTGTAAAATTATTTTTGGCTGCAAGCTAATTTGGTCGTAAATTTGCATTCCTTTTAAAAAAAGGTCCTGTGGCCGAGTGGCTAGGCAGAGCTCTGCAAAAGCTTGTACAGCGGTTCGAATCCGCTCGGGACCTCCAAAAAATAAGTTCCAAAACTTAAATTAATACCATTTGAATAAACTAGGAAATAGTTCTTTCAGATGGTATTTTTTTATTGCAAATAATTGATTTTTAGGTAGTTGTATTGTTATTTAAAATCTTTCTAAATTTATTTTTATGTCAGAAAAATAATAATACATACTTTGAAAGAAAATATTCCTACATTAGCTTTGCATCTTGAAAAATTGCAATATTATATTTTAAAATGATTAATAATATTTCGAAAAAATTACTATCCTTCATCATCGTATTTTCTTCCTTCCAGGTGAGCCTTATGGCTCAAGATGGCGATGCTGCTGCAGGCGAAACTCTTTTTAAGAATAATTGTGCTCAATGTCATGCTACTGATGCCTCAGTTATTGTGGGTCCTGGTATGTCAGGCATTGAAGACAGGAGAGATTTTGCATGGATTAAAACATGGATAAACAATCCCGCCGCTGTTATCTCAAGTGGGGACAAGTACGCCGTTGAGTTATATGAAAAATATAACAAAACTCAAATGACAGCCTTCCCTGCATTTGGTGACGCTGAGGTGAAAAACATTTTGGCATACATCAAACAAGCTAATTCGGCTCCCGTTGCCGCACCAGCTGCCGAAGGTGGAGCAGCAGTTGAAGCACAAGATACCGGAGGAGGTCAATTCTTCAATATTGTATTGGTAGTTTTACTTGTCATTATGGCCTTGGTTTTGGTGGCTCTTTTGGCTGTATTAAATCTCCTTACCCGTCTTTCCACTCCGGAAGGTGGCGAAGAATATAAGAGCCCTATGGATGCTCTGAAAGCTAATCTTAAAGGACTGGCTTCTGACAATACCATTCGCACAGCAGCAGTATGGTTATTTATAATTCTTGCCACAAAGGCATCTTTAGATGGAATGTTTAAGATAGGAGTTCATCAGGGTTATGCACCTCAACAACCGATAAATTTCTCGCATAAGCTTCATGCGGGGGATATGGCTATCAATTGTGCGTATTGTCATACCGGTGTTTATAAAGGGAAACAATCTGGCATTCCTTCTTCAAGTATTTGTATGAACTGCCACAATACCATTAAAAAAGAATCTCCTGAGATTCAGAAAATATATGCGGCAATAGAAAAAAATCAGCCAGTTGAATGGGTTAGGGTTCACAATTTACCGGATTTAGCATACTTCAATCACTCTCAACACACCCAGGTTGCTGGATTAGATTGTGCCAACTGTCATGGTGATATCGCCAAAATGGAAGTTGTAGAGCAACGTACGACCCTTACTATGGGCTGGTGTATTGATTGCCATAGGAAAACAGATGTAAATGCAAAAGGGAATGCATATTATGATGCCATATTGACAGCACATAATAAGACCTCCAAAGAAACTATGAAAGTTGAAGACATTGGTGGACTTGAGTGTGCCAAATGTCATTATTAATTTAAAGAAATACAAAATCATTTATATAGAATAACTCATGGAGAATACTAATAAAAGGTATTGGAAAGGTGTTGAAGAGTTAAAAAACGATATAGAACTCGTAAAGAATTCTGAAAGAGAGTTTAATCTTGAAGGCTTGGAGTCTGGAACGTATCGAAGAGATTTTCTTAAAATGTTGGGTTTTGGAGTTGCTGCGGTTTCGCTTGCGGCATGTGATGCACCGGTTAGGAAATCAATTCCATACTTAAATAAACCTGAAGATGTAGAGCCTGGTATTCCTAATTACTATGCATCTTCCTACAATGTAGGAGGTAATTATGCCAGTGTTTTGGTAAAAACCAGAGAAGGAAGACCTATAAAAATTGAAGGTAATAAGTTATCTGGAGTTACAAAAGGTGGTGTCAATGCTCAGGTACATGCCTCTGTTCTTTCACTTTATGATTCTCAAAAATTAAAAGATCCTAAAAAAGAAGGTAAAAAGACAACCTGGGAAGAGCTTGATAAAGATATTTCTAACGCTTTAGCTACTTCTCAAAACGTTAGAATTGTATCTAATACTATTTTATCGCCTACCACAAAAGCCGTAATTGCTGATTTTGCAAAGAAATATCCTTCTACAAAACATATTACCTATGATGCAAATTCAGCGTCAGGTTTAATAGAGGCCAATGCTTCAAGTTTTGGAAAAGCTGTAATTCCATCCTTTCTTTTCAATAAAGCCAATGTAATAGTTGGTGTTAATTGTGACTTCTTAGGAACCTGGATTAGTCCAATAGAATACTCAGCTCTTTGGGCAGAAGGTAGAAAAGTAAGTAGTGCTAAAGGTGGTAAAAAGTCGATGTCACGTCATTACCAGTTCGAAACCGGGATGACAATAACAGGAGCCAATGCAGATTACAGAGGAGCTATTAAGCCATCTCAGGAAGGATTATTTTTGGCTAACCTTTTTAATAAGCTAGTTGGAATTCTTGGAGCCGGTACAGCACTCTCTGTAGCTAAGTTTGATTCACAGTATTTGGATAAATGTGCTAAAGACCTTGCCGCCGCAAAAGGAGCAGGTTTGGTGGTAAGTGGTTCAAATGATGTTGCAGTTCAGACACTTGTAAATGGTATCAACAGCCTGCTTGGAAATGTTGGAAATACCATTGATTTTGGAACTACTGTCAACTATCGTCAAGGAAGTGATGCTCAGTTGACTCAATTTGCTTCTGAATTAAAATCCGGTGTCGTTGATGCAGTGATTTTCCTAGGTGCTAATCCAGTGTATGATACATTAAAGGGTACTGATATAGCTGAAGGTTTGAAAAAAGCTAAGTTGAGTGTTTCAATTTCTGAAACTGAAACTGAAACTGCCAAACTTTGTAAATTTATAGCAACAAGTACTCATTTTCTTGAATCCTGGGGTGATGCAAATCCTAAAACGGGATTTTATTCTTTGATACAACCTTGTATTTCAAATATATTTAATTCTCGTCAGGCTGAATCCAGTTTACTGACATGGGCTGGCCAATCGTCTGATTTTCATGCTTATCTGAAATCAAATTGGAAAGCCAATATTCTTGGTGGAGTTTCATGGACCAAAGCACTTCATGATGGTGTTTTAGAGTCACCACTATCAGTAGTTTCTGGAGCCAATTTTACTGGTAACCTTGCAGGTGCTGTGGCTTCTCTTAAATCAGGAAAAGGAATAGAACTTTCGGTTTTTGAAAGTGTAACTGTTGGAACAGGAATTCAGGCCAATAACCCATGGTTATTGGAGACTCCGGATCCTATCACAAAAGTTACCTGGGAAAATACTGCTTCTGTATCTCAAAAAACTGCAGCTGATTTGGGATTAACTGCCGGAGATTGGGTAAATGTAACTGTGGGAAAAGTGACAAAAGAACTTCCTTTGGTTATTCAGCCTGGTCAGGCCAATGATACTGTGTCAATTGCAATGGGTTTTGGCAGGACATCTGCCGGCAAAGCAGGAAATACAGGAACCGAAGTTTTAAGTTTTCTTGCCGGTGCTCCTTCAGCCTCTAACCTGTGGGTGGGAGATGTAAAAATTGAAAAAACTAAAAGTGGTTATACTTTGCCACAAACCCAAACTCACGAAACCTATATGGGTCGTGAGGCAGTAGTACAGGAGACTATTCTTAGTAAATACGTAAAAGACGTAAAAGCAGGCAGATACGAACCAAAAATCAGTACATCTGAAGGTTTGCAAAGACCATACTCAATCTCCATGTGGAATGGTCATTCCAAGAAAAATCACAGCTGGGGAATGGTAATCGACCTTAATACTTGTACGGGTTGTTCTGCATGTTTGGTGAGTTGTCAAGCTGAAAACAACGTTCCTGTTGTTGGGAAAGTTGAAGTTGCCAGAGCCAGAGAAATGCATTGGATAAGAATTGACAGGTATTACAGCTCAGATGCTCCTCATGAGCAAGGCTATAGCGTTGGTGGATTCAAGGCAATGGAAATCGCTTCAGAAAATCCGGAGGTTGTTTTTCAACCAATGATGTGTCAACATTGTTCAAATGCTCCATGCGAAACTGTTTGTCCTGTTTTAGCTACCACTCATAGTTCGGAAGGTTTAAATCAAATGACTTATAACCGTTGTGTTGGTACGAGATATTGTGCCAATAACTGCCCTTATAAAGTGCGTAGATTTAACTGGTTCAAATATTTTGAAAACGATAATTTTGATTATAACCTGAATAATGATTTAGGTAAAATGGTTCTTAATCCTGATGTAACTATCAGATCAAGAGGGGTTATTGAAAAATGCTCTATGTGTGTTCAGAGGATTCAGGCTGGTAAACTTACTGCAAAAAGTGAGAAACGTCGTCCTTTTGATGGCGAAATTGAAACTGCTTGTTCTCAATCTTGTCCAACCGGAGCAATTGTTTTTGGAGATATGTTGGATCCAAATACCAAAATTTCAAAATTATTAACTGAGGAAGCTGAGGGTAGGGCTTATCATGTACTAGAAGAATTAAACGTGATACCTCAAATTAGTTACCTTTCTAAAGTTAGAAATAAAGATGAGCAGAAAAGTTCTGATACAGTTGCATCTGTTAAGCACACTGAAGAGCATGCTCATTGATTTTATAAAATAGATTTTTAAATAAATAAAGTTCCTGAAAATTCTAGGATATAATTATGTCAGTAGTTTCACCAATTAGAGAACATCTAGTAACCGGAGGAAAAACTCACCACGATGTTACTGAAGATATTTGCAGACATGTAGAAGCCAAACCTACCAAAGAATGGAAAATAGCTTTAACTATTTCTATCCTTGTACTTCTTTATGGTACTGGTTGGGTACTTTGGACATGGTGGGAAGGTCTGGGTGTATGGGGTCTTAATAAAACCGTAGGTTGGGCATGGGACATCACAAACTTTGTTTGGTGGGTGGGTATAGGTCATGCAGGTACATTGATTTCGGCCATACTTTTGCTTTTTCGTCAAAAGTGGAGAACATCTGTTAACCGTGCTGCAGAAGCAATGACAATTTTTGCGGTTATTTGTGCGGCCTCATTCATTGTAATGCACATGGGTCGTCCATGGTTGGCATTATGGGCATTACCACTACCAAATACTTTCGGATCACTCTGGGTAAACTTCAACTCTCCGCTTGTTTGGGACGTGTTTGCAATATCAACGTATTTTTCAGTTTCTTTGCTATTTTGGTTTATTGGATTAATTCCTGACCTTGCCACAATCAGAGATAGAGCAACAGGTATCAGAAAAACTATTTATGGAGCCTTGTCTTTAGGTTGGACGGGAGGAGCCAAAACCTGGGCCAGATATGAAGATGTTTCCTTAATATTGGCAGGTTTATCTACTCCACTTGTTCTTTCGGTACATACTATTGTATCTTTTGACTTTGCAACTTCCGTAATTCCAGGGTGGCATACCACTATTTTTCCTCCTTATTTCGTTGCAGGTGCAATTTTCTCTGGATTTGCAATGGTTCAAAACCTAATGCTTATTACAAGAGTTGTTTACAAACTTGAGGATTATATTACAATTGAGCATATTAGTTTAATGAATAAAATCATTACTTTAACTGGTTCAATAGTAGGTGTTGCTTATATTACCGAATTTTTTATTGCAGCCTATTCAGGTGTGGAATATGAAAAATATGCATTTCTTAATCGTGCAACTGGTCCTCTATGGTGGTCCTATGCTGCCATGATGACATGTAATGTTTTGTCGCCGCAGGTATTCTGGTTTAAAAGTTTAAGAGAAAATATTGTAGTTTCATTTGTTATTGCTGTGGTAGTAAACATAGGTATGTGGTTTGAAAGATTTGTAATCATTGTGACATCACTTCATAGAGATTATTTACCTTCAAGCTGGACATATTTTACCCCTCGAATGGCTGATATCGGTGATTATATGTTCTCTTTTGGGTTGTTTGGAACATTATTCTTTTTATTCTCTAAATTTTTGCCTGTTATAAACATGGCAGAGGTAAAGGCAGTTTTAAAATCTTCATCGGAAAAAACATCTAACCATTGATTTACTGAATAAAAATTAAATTCGAAAATTCTTAAAATGGCAAATAAAAAATATATTGTAGGCATTTTTGATGACGAGGACGTTGTCAAAAACGCTGTCGGCAAAATCAGGGGAAGCAAAGTGAAAATACATGAAGTATTTTGCCCTTATCCGGTGCATGGTCTTGATTCTGTTTTAGGATATGACAGACCTAGAATGGGTGTTCCTGCCTTTTTATTTGGAATTACAGGTACTACTTTGGCTTTTTTACTTACTTTTTGGACTATGGGTATTGATTGGCCTATGAATATTGGAGGTAAAAACTTCTTTCCATTTCCAACAAATATTCCTATTGTATTTGAGCTTACGGTTTTATTAGCAGCATTTGGTATGGCATTTACATTCTTTTTTATGGAAGGTTTAGGTCCAACTTCAAAACCTTTGATTTTTGACATTAGAAGTACTGACGATAAATTTGCTATGGCAATTGATTTAAGTAAGAATACTTTAAGTGATTCTGAAATACAATCAATATTAAAAGAATCAGGGGCTTCAGAAGTAAGTGTAAAAGAAATTTGATAGTTTAATTCATTTAAAATGAAAAACAGAAAGTCATATATAATATTAGTTTTCAGCTTTGTTGCTGGAATAAGTTTGGTATCTTGTAATAAACATGAAGATACAGGATGGGAGTTTGCTCCCAATATGTATAACTCCAGAGCTTATGAGCCATTAACCCAAATTAATTCCAATTCAATCAACCCAGGTGGTCTTAATATGCGTAAACCGGTGGAGGGTACAGTTGCAAGAAGAAATTTTAATACGAAATTTACCCAGGAAGATGGTACCGTAGTGGAAGATCTTTTGGTTTATGATTTTGGGAAAGATGATTTGGCAATTGCTCAAAATGTTAAGAATCCTATTCAATGGTCTGAGACGGTAGAAGAAGAAGGTAAAGTGCTGTATGAAAGAAACTGTATGCATTGTCATGGTGAAAAAGGTGCAGGTGATGGTAAAGTCGCTGCCAAATACAAAGGTGTTCCTAATTATAGCTCTGATGCTTTAAAAAGTATATCTGCCGGACATATTTACCATGTTATTACCTTTGGTAAAGGACGTATGTGGCCACATTCTGCTCAGGTTACTCCAATAGAACGTTGGAAAATAGCTCATTATGTTGGAAGATTACAGATTGGCGGTTAAAAATATTTATTGAAAATAATAGAAAAGAAAAATTTAAAATAATGGCTCACAAGCACGAAATACCTTCATTAGACGAAACATTTGATTTTTCATCTTCGTCGAAAAGAAAGCTGGTCATCTCCGCTATTATTGGTGTGGCTTTGGTAATATTGGGTTATTTTTTGGTAGCAAAATTTGGTCATCATGAGGCTGCACATGGGGCAGACGCTCACGGAGGAGACCATCATGGTGCAACGGTTTTTTCAAGATTGATAGCCAATCTTTGGATGAACAGCGTGTATTTTGTTGGGATTTCTGTAGTAGGAGTATTTTTCTTAAGCTACAACTATGTAGCCAAAGCCGGGTGGTACACCTCTTTTAAAAGAGTTCCTGAGGCTTTTCCAGCTTTTATCATTGTACCGGCATTAATTATGTTGGCCTTATTTATTTATCCCGAATCAAGAAACGCAATATTCCACTGGACACATCACGGAATCATGGATCCGGCCAGTGAAAATTACGATAAAATAATTGCGGGCAAATCATGGTATTTAAATTTTGGATTTTTCCTGGTAAGAATGATAGCCTATTTTGCAGTTTGGTATTATTTATGGCTACAAATTCGCAAGAATTCTTTATTGGAGGATGAATATAATGATTTGGCTTATTACACCAAAAGCCGTAATTATTCTAAACTATTTCTTATTTTCTTTGCTGTAACCTCCTCAACAGCTGCCTGGGACTTTTCGTTATCAATTGATACACATTGGTTTTCAACTATGTTTGGCTGGTATCATTTGGCGTCATGGCATGTTGCTGGTATAGCAGCTATGATGCTAACAATTTTATTGTTAAAAGACCATGGTTATTTGAAAGCAGTAAATTTCAGTGCAATTCATGATTTGGGAAAATTGATGTTTGGTTTTTCAGTTTTTTGGGCCTATGTTTGGTTTAGCCAGTATCTTTTAATTTATTATGCCAATCTTCCGGAAGAAACAATTTACTTTCAGGAAAGGTTAAGTGGATATGGTGGCAGATATTTTTGGCCTTTTATGATAAATATTGTGTTGAATTTTGTTTTTCCGTTTCTTATTTTGATGGCTCGTGATTCAAAAAGAAATGTGACTTTTTTAAAATTGGCAACTGTTTCTATATTGATAGGTCATTGGTTTGATTTTTATCAAATGCATATGCCGGGTATTGCTAAAGACCAGGGTGGGATAGGTTTGATGGAAATCGGCACTACACTTACATTCGCATCTTTATTTATCTATTTTATTATGAATCAACTTTCTAAAGCTAATTTGATTGCCAAAAATCATCCGTTCCTTGAAGAAAGTTTACATCATGATATATAAATTTTGAAACAAAGACTTTAATTCTGGAAATAATTTTCCGGATTCTTAAATCCCTTTCCAAAAGAGAGGGATTTAATTGTGTAATAAAGTAAAGGACTTTGTGAATTGAATCGTTTTTTATAGTTTTAGGCCTTATTGATTAAATAAACAAGTAAAATGACAATTGTAATTGCAATTTTGGCGATAGTTTTTGTGATTTTGACCTTTTTGGTCGTTTCAAAAACATTATCAATCGCAAAAGGAATTCAGGATAATAAGACTGAAGAAAATGATGATTATCTTGGAAAACCAGGAAAATTTAATAATGCTAACGGTCTGGCATTGTTGGTTTTTTGGATTCTAAGTTTAATTGGTGTTTTCTGGTCATTTTTTTCTGCAAAAGAGAATTTCCTTCCGGAAGCTTCCTCAATTCATGGCAAACAAACTGACTTCTGGTTTTGGGTTTCGATGTCAGTAATTTCTCTTGCTTTTGTATTGGTTAATTCAGTACTTTTCTTTTTTGCCTATAGATACCGATATTCGAAAGATCGGAAAGTTTCATTTTATACCCATAATAATAATCTGGAAATCATTTGGACTTCGGTTCCGGCGATTGTTATGGCAGGTTTAGTATTTTCTGGCCTCAGAGTTTGGACAAAAATCACAGCCGATGCCCCACAGGACGCGGAAGTTGTGGAGATTATGGGAAAGCAATTTGCATGGTCTGTTAGATACCCCGGAGTTGATGACAATCAATTGGGGGGATATAATTTTAAATTAATGGATGATGCCAATGGTAATCCTATGGGTGTTGATTTTGCTGATGAAAAATCATTTGACGATTTTTCAAATTCATCAGAGTTGCATATACCAAAGGGGAAGCCGGTTTTGTTAAAAATTAGAGCCAGAGATGTACTTCATAGTGTATTTATTCCCCATATGAGAGTAAAGATGGATGCTGTGCCAGGAATGCCAACAAAGTTTTGGTTTGTTGCAGAAAAATCCACTGATGAGATGAGAAAAGATCTGGGTAAAGAAAATTTCAATTACGAAATAGCATGCACTGAGATTTGTGGAAGGTCTCATTTTGGAATGAAATTGTTGCTGGTTGTTGACGAACCTGCTGAATACGAAAAATGGAAGAGAAGTCAAAAGACTCTTTTGGCAGAGAATCCCAAATTGATGGAATTGGTGCCCGCCAATTTAAAGGCAAAAGCTCAAAAATATCTTCCGGTTGAAGAAACAGAGGTGGCTGAGGTGGTTGCCGATGCAAGTTTAAGTAATTCAAATAATGTAATTAAATAATTAAAGAGATGTCAGCTGTATCAGTAGAAAATGTACATACTCATGATGAGCATGCCCACGGCGAACATCATGAATTAGGTTTTATCAGAAAATATATTTTTTCTGAGGATCATAAAATTATTGCCAAACAATATCTGATTTCCGGAATTGTATGGGCTGTAATCGGAGGATTATTGTCTTTGATTTTCAGGTTGCAATTAGGATTTCCTGATTTGGATATGTCCTGGATGAGACCATTTTTAGGTGATTGGATAAATGAGTCCGGGAAACTTGACCCAAATTTTTATCTTGCATTGGTTACTATGCATGGAACTATTATGGTGTTCTTTGTATTGACTGCAGGACTAAGCGGAACATTTTCCAATTTTCTAATTCCGCTTCAGATTGGTGCCCGTGATATGGCTTCTGGTTTTATGAATATGCTCTCTTACTGGTTCTTTTTTGCTTCCAGTGTGATAATGTTCATTTCTTTGTTTTTAAAGAGTGGACCTGCCGGAGGAAGCTGGGTAATTTATCCGCCTTTAAGTGCATTAAAAGAGGCTAATCCCGGTTCCGGAGATGGTATGACACTTTGGTTAGTAGCCATGGCATTGTTTATCGTTTCAAGCTTATTAGGTGGTATTAATTACGTTACAACTGTAATTAATCTTCGTACCAAGGGCATGTCGATGGATAAGTTACCATTGACGATATGGGCCTTTACTTTCACAGCCATTTTGGGAATTTTGTCATTCCCTGTGTTATTGTCAGCTGCGTTATTATTAATTTTTGACCGTAGTTTTGGTACTAGTTTCTTCTTGTCTGATATTTATATCAATGGACAGGCATTGCCTAATCAAGGTGGAAGCCCTATTTTATTTCAGCACCTTTTCTGGTTTTTGGGTCACCCTGAGGTTTATATTGTAATTTTGCCAGCATTAGGTTTGACTTCCGAAATCATTGCTACGAACTCAAGAAAACCAATTTTTGGTTACAAAGCCATGATTTTCTCAATGGCAGGTATCATGTTCCTTGCATTTATAGTTTGGGCTCACCATATGTTTGTGACCGGTATGAATCCATTTCTTGGATCAGTATTTATGCTATTGACTTTGATTATTGCCGTTCCTTCCGCAGTTAAAGGGTTTAACTATATTACTACTCTTTGGAAAGGAAATATCATTTTTACCCCTGCAATGCTTTTTGCTATTGGTTTGGTTTCATTCTTTGTTTCTGGTGGATTGACAGGTATTATACTTGGAAACAGTGCTTTGGATATTCAACTACATGATACATATTTTGTAGTTGCACACTTTCACCTTGTGATGGGTTCAGCTGCATTTTTTGGTATGATTGCCGGTGTTTATCATTGGTTTCCTAAAATGTATGGCCGTATGATGAACAATACGCTGGGTTATATTCACTTCTGGATTACTTTTGCCGGGGTATATTTTGTATTCTTTCCGATGCACTATATTGGAATTGCCGGTTTCCCGCGTCGTTATTATCAATGGTCGGGATTTGACGCATTCAATTCATATGCTGATTTGAACGCAGTTATTACAATTGCCGCTATTCTTACATTTATGGCTCAGGGTATTTTTATTTATAACTTTGTATATTCAATTTTCAAAGGTAAAAAGGCAACTGAAAACCCTTGGAAATCAAATACACTCGAGTGGACTACTCCGGTTGAACCAATTCACGGCAACTGGCCTGGAGAATTGCCTACCGTTTATAGGTGGCCATATGATTATTCAAAACCAGGGGCCTCTGATGACTTTATTCCTCAAAATGTTCCTTTTTCGGCAACACATGAATCAAATCTTCCTGAAGAGGCAGAATTGATTAAATCTGAAAAAGAAATCGAGGGTATCAAGTTTGATACTTCAATTCACGATTAAAAATTAACAAAATACAAATGTACAATGGGGTAGTACCCGTTGTACTTTTTATATAATGGCCAATTTGTTTAGGAGGTTTGGTCTTTTAACAGTGGTTACTGTAATCGGTCTGATATTCGTTGGCGGATTTGTCAGGGCGTCGGGTTCAGGTATGGGCTGCCCAGACTGGCCCAAATGCTTTGGTTTGTGGATACCACCGACCTCAGTTGAACAATTACCTATAAATTACGCTGAGATTTATGGTGAAAAACTAAAGGGAGAAATTATTTTTAATCCAACTAAAACCTGGATTGAATATATAAACAGGTTATTTGGGGTATTAACCGGAATATTTATAATAATATCTGTTTTTTTCTCATTTAAAGCGTATTTTAAAACGAAACCTGTAATTTTCTATCTAAGTTTTTCAGCTTTCGTTTTGGTTCTTTTTGAAGGTTGGTTAGGAGCAAAAGTGGTTTCATCGGAACTGCATCCAACGATGGTTACAGTTCATATGTTATTGTCAATTATTATTCTTGGTTTACTTTTGTTTGCAGTACTATTTTCTTTTCAGCAAAAAGGACATTTAAAAGGTTTGAAGAAAAACAGAGAATTAAGTTTTCTGGTTGGAATTGGGATATTACTTACTTGTGGTCAGATAATATTTGGAACGCAGATCAGAGAAGGAATTGACATTGCACAAAAAACATTAGGTGAGACTGGTAGAGAACAATGGATTGATCATGTAATAGGGAAAGTTTGGTTTCATTCTGGTTTAGGTTTTTCAATTTTACTTATACAAAGTATTTTGTTTATAAAAATTAAAAATAATTTTAACCGTTTTGCAAGGCTTGTATCTTTAAATACTCTAATTGCTGTTCTATTAATTATTTTTTCTGGATTGGTTTTGACATTTGCAGGTTTTCCTGCATTAATTCAGCCATTTCATCTAACACTCTCAGTGATTATAATTAGTTTACAGTTTGTGAGCTTATTTCTTTTTAACACAAAAAACAATTGATGGAATCGCAATCTTTTAGTGTTGCATATTTTTTAAAAGCGAAAGCTATTTTTGAGCTTACAAAGTTCAGGCTTAGTAGTACTGTGGTATTCTCAAGCTGTATAGGGTTTAGTTTGGCTGCAAATCAGATTGACTGGTTGAAGCTTGTATTTTTTGCAATTGGTGCATTTCTAATAACAGCTTCAGCAAATATTATAAACCAAATAAAAGAAATTGAGCTAGATAAATTGATGAGTCGTACTTATCACAGACCTCTTCCAGATGGGAGGATTAGTGTAAATGAGGCGATTTTAGTGTCATTTATTTTTGGAATTTCCGGCTTGTCAATAATAGTATTTGGGTTCAATATAAAAGCCGGCATTTTATCTTTGATTTCTTTGATTCTTTATGGGTTTATTTATACACCACTAAAAAGGGTTGGGCCTATTGCTGTAGCAGTTGGAGCATTGCCCGGGGCTTTTCCTCCAATGATTGGATGGGTAGCATCATCCGGCACTTTTGGTTTAGAGCCCGGGATATTGTTCGCTATTCAATTTTTTTGGCAATTTCCGCATTTTTGGGCTATTGCCTGGGTTTTAGATGATGATTATAAAAAAGCCGGATTTAAACTTTTACCATCAAAGGGCGGTCAGGATTTAAATTCAGCTATTCAAATAACGATTTATACTTTATTTTTACTGCCTTTATGTTGGGTGCCTTATTATCTTGGAATGACTGGCATCAACTCCGCATTTGTAGCCATGGTTTGCGGAATATTTTTTACTGCTCAAACGCTCCATTTGATGCGTGAAAGAAGCAAAAAAGCAGCAACGAGGTTAATGTTCGGGTCATTTTTATATTTGCCAATAGTGCAGATAGCTTATTTAATGGATAAAATATGAAAAATATAGCTCTGCAGGAGCCCAAACCAATTTTAACAGTTAACAAATGGAAGTTTATCATTTGGCTGTTTATTGTGACGATAATAATGTTTTTTGCGGCATTTACCAGTGCTTATCTGGTTAGAAGAGCAGAAGGAAATTGGGTTGAATTTCAGATACCTGTGATTTTTTATTATAGTACGGGTATATTAATACTCAGTAGTGTTTTTATGCATTTATCATATCTGGCAACAAAAAAGGATGATTTTGTAAAACTAAAAATGTTTATCTCTCTAACCTTTGGGTTTGGGCTACTTTTTTTAGTTATGCAATATTTAGGTTGGCTTGATTTGCAATCCCAGGGAATATTTTTGAAAGGAAATCCTTCAGGATCGTTTTATTATGTTCTTACCGGACTTCACGGTTTTCACTTGATTACTGGCCTGGGCGTATTGTTGTATTCATTTATTGCATCAATAAAAATAGCTTTGCATTCAAAAAACATGACCCAAATAGAAGTATGTGCCACTTATTGGCATTTCCTTGATATTCTTTGGGTTTATTTGTTTTTGTTTTTATTATTTTTTAGATAATATTTAAATTCGAAATATTATTTTGGGTTTTTCCCAAATCATTTTTTTTATATTTGTCCAAAATCTTAAAAAATTGTTTTTATGGCAGTTGCTAAAACATCTTTAAACCCTGAACATTTAACCTGGCAAGGAGGTACCCAACCACTTAAAGTTGGTTATGGAAAGATAATGATGTGGATATTTTTATTGTCCGATACATTTACATTTTCAGCTTTATTGATTTCTTATGGTTTAATCAGGTTTGGTTCACCGAGTTTCAAGGACATAGTTCCCGAAATGACTCATAAAACTTTTGAATTATCATATAAATACTGGCCGGTTCCAGAAAAAGTGTTTGAAGCTGTTCCATTTTTACATGGAGTTTCTCTGCCATTGGTATTTGTAGGAATCATGACCTTTATATTGATTTTTAGCTCAGTTACTATGGTTTTGGCAGTAGAGGCCGGGCATAGAAGAGACAAAGCTGATGTTGAAAAATGGATGTTGTGGACAATATTGGGTGGAATTACATTCCTTGGATCTCAGGCATGGGAGTGGTCACATTTTATACATGGAACAGAGCACGGTTTAGTTTTGGCTGACGGAACCAGGTTTTTTGGAGCCAATCTTGCCAAAAATGAGTATGGCCCTGTACCTTTTGCCGACTTATTCTTTTTTATAACTGGTTTTCATGGTACTCACGTATTGTCAGGGGTTATTTTGAATATCGTAGTTTTTTATAATGCCTCAAATGGAGTTTATGAAAAAAGAGGACATTATGAAATGATTGAAAAAGTAGGACTTTACTGGCACTTCGTTGACTTGGTTTGGGTATTTGTATTTACATTCTTTTATTTGGTATAATTTTTTAAAATAAGATATAAAAATGGAAAGTCATAGCATTAATAATGAAAGACAAAAACCTCAGACCAAAGCTCTTTGGAAGGTTTTTTGGATTCTTCTAGTCATTACAGCTTTCGAATTTGCTGTTGCATTTGGGTTAGATGCTGATACGTTTAAATGGACAAAAATCCTGATATTTATTATCATGACAATAGTAAAGGCCTATTATATAGTGGGTACATTTATGCACTTGAAAGACGAAGTTAAAACCATGATTTGGTCTATTATTTTACCAGCACTTTTTGTGGTTTGGCTTCTGGTGGCATTAATTATTGAAGGTGGTTATATTGGTTTAGTTAGAAATTAATGTCAAATAAAAATATTAAGGCCGGAATACTCATAATAACTTTGGGTATTCCGGCTTTTGTTTTCCTGTTTCTTAAGTTTTTTGGAAAAAATAAATTTGATTTACCCTATTATTTTCCAAAAATCAATGAGATGGGAGAAGTAATTATAGTCAAAGGAGACACAGTTTTCAATCAGGTGCCAAAATTCATTCTTAAAAATCAGGATGGTCAGAAGTATGTTTTTGATAAAGATTCCTCTCAAGTCAAAGTAGTAAATTTCTTTTTTTCGCGGTGTGGTACAATTTGTCCTGTTACCAACAAAAATATTAATAGACTTTCTGAAAAGTTTAAAGATAAGTCAGTAAAATTCGTATCAATATCTGTGGATCCTAAATATGACCAGGCAGAGATTTTGAAAGCCTACAAGAATAAGTTTTTGTATAAAAACAAAAATTGGGATTTACTAACCGGAGACAAGAAGTACATTTATGAACTGGCGATAGGTGGGTTCAAGTTACCTGTTTCTGATGCTTCGGAATACGATAAGAATATTGAGAACATTGATGAAACCTTTATCCACTCAGAAAAGTTTTTATTGATAGACGATCAAGGCTATATTAGAGGTATTTATGATGGAACCAGCACTTCTGATATAGACAGACTTGTTGTTGAAACAAAAGTTTTACTAACTCATAATTAGATTTTTTGTGGAAAAGAAAAAGGAATCTTTATTGGTAATAAATATTATATCGGTTGCGATACCTATTGTAGTGGCTGTAATGCTGGGAATCAGAACTAAACTGGAATTTGGTGACTGGACGAAAGAACTGCCGTTTCTAAATGCTATAATTAATTCTTTGACCGCCATTTTTTTACTTATAGGGCTTTATTTTATTAAAAGAGGGGAAGTTGTTTTACACAAGCTATTTCTTTCTCTAGCGTTCTCATTTGGTGGCTTATTTCTGGTATTTTATGTATTATATCATATTAGCAATCCTTCAACGCCCTTTGGTGGTGAGGGTATAGTGAGATATATATATTATTTTGTTTTAATTTCTCATATACTTGCTTCTCTGTTGGTTTTACCTTTCGTATTGAGGGCTTATTACTTTGGTTGGTTTAGGATGGATTCAAAACATAGGAAAATTGTAAAAATTGCATTCCCTATTTGGTTGTATGTTTCTGTAAGCGGAGTAATTGCTTACCTTATGATTTCACCTTATTATAATTTTTAAAATATTAGCCAGATTTTTTTCTTTACGGTATATGAAAAAATGGTTGTTTTTTGTGTTTTTTCTTTTGCTACAATTGAATTCTTATGCTCAATGTGCAATGTGTCGTGCCACGGTTGAAAGTAATCTTAGCGAAGGTAGAGGTGTAATCGGCACCGGTTTAAATTTTGGTATTTTATATCTTTTAATAATACCTTATCTATCTATTGGTGTATTGATATTCCTTTGGTTTAAATATGGGAAAAAAGAACTTAAAGAAAGACTTGAAAGTGAGGCCAGAATAAAAGAGGTGTTTGGGAAATAGTTCTAGGCTATAAATTAAAAAAATTCAATAATTGATTAGATTTCAGATATTAAAGATTTTTTAAAACCATTATTCATAAAAAAAGCGGTCATTTGACCGCTTTTTTAGATTCTTTAAAAATCAATTATTTAAGAAGGAATTCAGTTCTTGAACCTGATTTTACACCGTTTGGAGTGGTGTAAAAACTATTAGGGTCTTCGTCGCCAAATCCATTATAAATCATTCTTGATTTGGAAATACATTTCTTTTTCATAAAATATGAATACACAGCACAAGCTCTTAATTTGGCGAGTCTCACATTTTGAGCATCGTTGCCACCATCGTTATAAGTGTTTATAGTCAACTGTGCATCTTTACATCTTCCCAATACATCGCATACTTGCTGAAGAGCTTTAAAGGATGTTGGTTTGATTTTGTTGGTACCGGGATAGAATTCTATACTTTGCGAAACAAAACTCAATTTGCTTAATTCATCACTGGTAATAACGCAGCCACTTGAAGACTTAAATCCTCTCATAGGAGCCAGTCCGTTTACATAGCCTTCAGGACAACCACCGTTGCTCATTAAACCGGCAACAGACGGGCATTTGTCTTTATTATCAGGCACACCGTCACCATCTGAATCAGGGCAACCATTGGCTGAGGCCAAACCTTTGACATTTAGACAATCGTCGTTGGCATCGGCAATACCGTCACCATCGGTGTCAGGACAACCGTTAAGAGAAGCAGGACCGGCCATATTAGGGCAAGCGTCGTCCTGGTCGGCAATACCATCACCGTCGGTATCAGGGCAACCTTTTAGTTCTTTTATACCGGCTACATCAGGACAAGCGTCGTCTTTGTCGGCTACGCCGTCATGGTCTCTGTCGGGGCAGCCATTAAGCAAAGCACTACCCACTACTGTAGGACAAGCATCGTTTTTGTCGGCTATGCCGTCACCGTCAGAGTCAGGACAACCTTTTAGACCAAAAGGGCCAACCACAGTAGGGCATTCGTCATCTTTATCAGGAACGCCGTCGCCATCGGTATCAGGGCAGCCCTGAAATTTGGGTAAGCCGGCTTCGTTGGTACAAACATCACATTTGTCAACAACTCCGTCTTTATCTGAATCTTTATCTCCGAATCTGTATGAACCAAGTACATTGGCCAAAAAATAACCGTCTTTACGACCCGAATTACCCGCAAGGCTAAGGCCATCGAGGTAGTCAGAAGTTGAGAACCTATAACCTGCCTCTGCACCTAAAGTTACTCTTCTTGAAGCATTATATTTAAAACCTAAACCTACAGGAATTACAGCAGCTATACGGTTGCTGAATTTATCCATTTTGGCAATGTCTGCATTAAGATCAGAAGCTCTGACAGGAAATGTGGCTCCTGCTTCCTGATATACCGTAGGGTTGCTGTAGGTAGCTCCTAAACCTCCAAATAAATAGGGGGAGATAGTTTTTTTCATAAAACCATCGCAAGTAAATCTTCTTTCTCTAAAAGGGTAGTATTCGCCCAGAACGGCAGCTTCAATAAAAGGAGTTGAAGAAAATTTTAATCTTCTATAGTCCCACAAGCCATTTGGATTGTCCAGATCGCGACCTTCCAATTTTCCAACAAGCACCTGAGGTCTGATAGTGAAAAAATCATTGATGTGTTTTCTGAGAAACAAACCTCCCATTAAATTATTTTGAGATGAATACGGTTCGCTGCAGTGCATATCACCAAAATATTGGTTAACACCAACCAAAGCCCCAATTTCCCAGGGATATGGCTTACAAACCGAACAAGAATCTTGTGCTTTGGTTGTTATGGATCCAAAAGCAAAGAAGGTAAATAGAATAAATAATAACTTCTTCATTTTATTGAATGATTAATTTACTTAATGAAATTACGAAAAAAATTCGTAATTGACAAATTTATTGCACGTATATAGAGACAAAAATATGCTATTTAGCATAAATTTAAAACAATTTAAGCGAAATTTAATCTTATACTACAATTTTTTAGCCAATTCCAATATGAAACTGAAATTTAATGCGGTTTCTTTTAACGCTGAAAATCTGCCAGATGCACCACCATGACCGGCACTCATATTTGTATGTAAAATCAAAATATTTTTATCTGTTTTATAATCTCTCAATTTCGCAACCCATTTTGCCGGCTCCCAATATTGTACCTGACTGTCGTGTAGCCCTGCGGTCACTAAAAGGTTAGGGTAATTTTTCCTTTCTACCTGATCATAAGGTGAATATGATAGCATGTATTCGTAAGAATCTTTATTTTTCGGATTGCCCCATTCTTCAAATTCACCTGTAGTCAGTGGAATTGACTCATCTAGCATAGTGGTTACTACATCAACAAAAGGCACTGCGGCAACTACACCTTTGTAAAGTTTCGGAGCCTGATTTATGATGGCTCCCATAAGTAAGCCGCCTGCACTGCCGCCCATTGCAAAAAGACCATCTGTGCTCGTATATTTTTTTTCAATCAAGCCTCTTGAACAATCTACAAAATCATTAAAAGTATTGATTTTTTTAAACATTTTACCATCCTCGTACCATTGACGACCCATTTCCTGTCCACCCCTAATATGGCTAATGGCAAAAATAAAACCACGATCCAGTAAGCTTAACCGACTAGAGCTAAACGATGCATCGGTAGTATATCCATAAGAACCATAAGAATATTGAAGAAGTGGTGGAGTGCCATCAATTTTAGTATTTTTATGATAAACCAGCGAAACCGGAATATTAACTCCATCCCGTGATTTGATGTACAACCTTTCTGATTTATAATTGTTTTTGTCGAAACCTCCCAAAATCTCCTGTTCTTTTTTCAAAGTTTTTTCCTGATTATCCATGTTATAATCAAATGTCGAGGAGGGAGTAGTGAGTGAATTGTATCCAAATCGAAGCAATTCGGTATTAAAGTCGGGATTGGTTCCTATGTAAGCATCATAGGTTGGCTCTCCAAAATCAACATAATGTTCGGAATTATTTTTTTGATTAATTATTCTGAGTTTAATCAAGCCTTCTTTTCTTTCCTGAATCACCAGATGGTTTTTGAATACTTCTAAGCCTTCTAGTAAGACATCTTTTCGATGGGCAATTTTTTCTTTCCAAAATTTAGTATTTGCCGCGTTTTTTTCATCTACTTCAACCAATTTAAAATTAATGGCTTTGTTGAGGTTAGTTTTTACAAAAAATCTATTTTCAAAATGTTCAACATAATACTCATGGCCATTTTTTCTTGGCAAAAATGTCTTGAAATTGCCCATAGGCTTAGATGCTTCTAATAGCTGATATTCAGTAGCTACGCCGTTTTGCTCCGAGATAATTGCCACGTATTTTTTTGATTTCATCCGGTACAAACCAGTATAAAACTGATTGTCTTTTTCTTCATAAACCAATTGGTCAGAACCGGGGTCTGTGCCTAAAATATGCCGGAAAATTTTGTTTCCCAGGAGCGTTTGCTGGTCTCTGATGATATAAAAAATAGTTTTATTGTCGGCACCCCAGGCATAGCTGCCCCCTTCTGTATTTTTTATTGTTTCGGGGTAAAGTTCGCCAGTTTTAAGATTTTTAAAAATCAGGTCATAGTTTCTGCGGCTGATAGTATCTATCCCATAAGCCATAATCTCTTCATTGTCAGATATTTCAAAACCGCCAATCTGAAAATATTCTTTACCCTGGCCCAACAAATTGCCATCCAAAATTATTTCCTCGGCTGCATCAAGGTTACTTTTTTTTCTGCAAAAAACGGGATATTCTCCTCCCTCAACATATTTTGAATAATAAAAATAACTGCCGTCTTTATATGGAACCGATTCATCTTTTTCTTTGATTCGGCCTTTCATTTCTTCAAAAAGAGCATCCTTCTGAGCTGAAATGGGCTTCATTACGTCTTCAAGGTATTGGTTTTCGGCAGTGAGATATTTTATTACCTCAGGATCCTCTCTTTGGTTTAACCAATAATAATTGTCGGTACGGGAGTGGTTATGTGTTGTGATAATATGAGGTATTTTTGTTGCCACCGGGGCAGTTATTCCTTTATTGGATATTTTTTGAGCCATTGAGAAATTGGTTACTGTAAAATGCAAAAGTAGCAGTATAATTTTTTTCATACAGATAAGTAATTGAGAATTGAATAAAAAAAAACCTAAGAAATTTTATTTTTACACTTTTAAAATTGAATATTTACTAAATAAAACTCACATCAAACCCTAAATGAGTAAATTAAGAATATTAATTTTCGCAATTGTATTGGTAATAACGGCATTTTCACCTGAAAAAGATGAAATGTTAAATACTTTTTTTAGAATAAATAAAGACGTATTAGAAAATGGGCAATCTTATGAAACCCTAAAATATGCCACAAATACCATTGGCCACAGGCTAACCGGGAGTAGCAATGGGAAAAAAGCTGAAGAATATGCCTTTAATCTTTTAAAGAAATATGGGTATGCCAGCACCAGATACATGCCATTTCAAGTGGATTCATGGTCACGAGATACCGTGAGTCTTTCCTTAGTACCCGAAGAAAGCGACAATTTTGTTGATTTTCCGGTGGTAGCTCTGGCTCATTCGCCGGTCTCATCCCATATTACGGCCAAAATTGTGGATTGTGGTGATGGCCTTGAGTCTGATTTTGAAAAAGTAAAGGGAGAATTAAATGGGAAAGTGGCCTTAATGAATATAAATATTCAGAAAGAAGTAAATAAAGGACAAAAAAATCTGCACCGTTCAGAAAAAACGGCTCTGGCCATAAAATTTGGTGCGGTGGGAGTAATCATAGCCAATTCGGTTGACGGTGAGGTTTTGCTTACCGGAACGGCCTCAGTTACTGGTGACCTTATTCCGATTCCTGCCGTATGTGTTTCGAAAGAGACAGGAAAAAGTATGAGAAGGTGGATAAAAGATGAGCACAATATTTTGGCCGTAATTGACATGCTAAATTACAGCAGGCCTATCAATGCCAGAAACGTAGTGGCTACCCATTTGGGGTCTTCTAAAAAACTAAAAACAGAAAAAATCGTAATTGGTGGTCACCTTGACTCCTGGGACCTGGCCACAGGTGCTATGGACAACGGAATAGGGTCGTTTTCGGTACTTGATATTGCAAGAGTTTTTAAAGCATTGAAATTGAAAACCAAACGCTCAATAGAATTTGTGATGTTTATGGGCGAAGAGCAGGGACTTTTGGGCTCAAAATCGATGGCCAACAAATATGTTGAAACCGGTGAAATCAATAATGTTAAATTGATGATGAACCTTGATATGGTAAATAATACAATGGGTTTTAATGCTTCGGGAAATGATGCCCTAAATTTAAAACTGGAAGAACTGGGAGCCTATATTCAAAAAATAGATGCCTCTTACAAAAACATGAATCATAACCGGGCAGGATTGCACAGCGACCATCAGCCGTTTATGTTGAAAGGGGTTCCGGTGTGTAATCCATCGGGTAGTTTTCCGGTGAAAGCTTATGGTTGCTACCATGCCAATTGTGACCGAATAGACCTCATAGACAAAGATCAGATTAACAACAATGTGAGGTTTACGGCCATGATGCTCTATGCACTGGCCAATATGGATGAGTTGCCGGTGAAGTTTCGTAACAGTGAAGAAACCAGGGATTTTCTGATCAAACAAGACCTTAAAAAAGAGCTGGTCATAGGCAAGGACTGGCATTGGGAAGAATAATAAAAATTTAAAATTGATATGTTATCCACTACAAATGGTGCCGCAGTTTATGGGGTGAGTGCCACGCTCATTACAGTTGAAGTGAGTGTTTTGAAAGGCGGTTTTGGTCTGAGTGTGGTCGGGCTGCCCGACAATGCCGTAAGAGAAAGTCTGCAAAGAATTGATGCCGCTCTGAAAAATGGCGGTTATGAAGTTTCACGCTACAAAACGATTGTGAATCTGGCCCCGGCAGATATCAGAAAAGAAGGTTCGGCCTATGATTTACCCATTGCGATTTGTCTGCTTTCATCAGGTGGAAACCTGATTTATGAAAAGGAAATCAAAGAATATGTGATTTTGGGTGAGTTGGCTTTGGACGGAAAACTCAGACCTATCAAAGGGGTACTTCCTATTGCGATAGAAGCCCGGACCAATAAACTGAAAGGATTTATTTTACCCAAAGAAAATGCATTGGAGGCTTCAATCGTCAATAATCTGGATGTGATTGGCGTAGAAACCTTGCAGGAAGCAGTTGATTTTTTGACCGGCGAAATTGACATTAAACCGTTGGTTACCGATACCCGCGACATATTTTATCACACCCTCAACGAATACGAGGCCGATTTTTCGCATGTGCAAGGCCAGGAAAATATCAAACGGGCACTGGAGATTGCCGCTGCCGGTGGGCATAATGCCATCATGATTGGCCCTCCCGGTGCCGGTAAAACCATGCTTGCAAAACGGCTGCCTTCTATTTTGCCACCTTTGACGCTTTCGGAGGCTCTCGAAACCACCAAGATACATTCCGTTGCAGGAAAGCTGGATACCAATTCTTCTTTGATTGCCCGCAGGCCATTTCGAAATCCCCATCATACCATTTCTGATGCGGCATTGGTGGGTGGTGGTAGTTTTCCTCAGCCGGGCGAGATTTCGTTGGCACATAATGGGGTGCTTTTCCTTGATGAATTGCCCGAATTTAAACGTACCGTGCTGGAAGTGATGCGACAACCGCTGGAAGAGCGGAAAGTGGTGATATCCAGAACGCGTTTGGCGGTGGAGTTTCCAAGTAGTTTTATGTTGATAGCGAGTATGAACCCCTGTCCATGTGGGTATTATAATCACCCGGAGAAAGACTGTACTTGTCCGCCCGGAGCGGTAGAAAAATATCTGAATAAGATCTCGGGACCCTTGCTCGACCGCATTGACCTGCACGTAGAGGTGACTCCGGTGAGCTTTGATGAGATATCCAGCACCCGAAAAAATGAATCATCCGGAGAAATAAGAGAAAGAGTAGTAAAAGCCAGAGAGATACAGATTGATAGGTTCAAGGAATTCCCGGAGATACATTCCAATGCCATGATGCCTGCCGAAATGGTAAAAAATATCTGTGAAATTGGAGATGCCGGACGTGCTTTGCTCAAAAAAGCCATGGAAAGGCTGGGGCTTTCAGCACGGGCTTATGACCGCATTTTGAAGGTTTCCCGCACCATCGCCGACCTGGCCGGTACCGAAGAAATCAGAATCGAGCACCTTGCGGAAGCGATCCAATACAGAAGTCTGGACAGAGAAAGTTGGGCGGGGTGAAGAGAAATTGTTATTTTTGAAATTAAAAAAACCAAATGGGAACAGGACATTTATTAGATACTAAAACCGTATCCTTCAATGACATTTTAGGAAATGGTAAAATTTATAAAGTTCCTCAATTTCAAAGAGATTATTCTTGGGAATTAGACAATTGGGAAGATTTATGGAATGATATTGAAATCGCTGAAAAGAACAATAGCCCGCACTACATGGGATCAGTTGTGCTTCAGAGTTCAAATGGGAAAGAATTTTCTATAATAGATGGGCAACAAAGATTTACCACTTTGTCCTTATTAACATTAGCCGTAATCGATGCCATAAGTAAAATTGCGGAAAACGGAAAAAATAATGTTGACGAAAATTTTGAAAGAAAGGAAATTCTAATGCGTCAATATATTGGACAAAAGGATCCGAGTTCTTTAACATATTCAAGTAAATTGTTTTTAAATGAAAATAATGATGGTTTTTTCCAGACAAGATTAATTGCATTCAAAGAGCCTATAAATGTAAAAAAATTGTCAGACTCTGAAAAACTACTTTGGGAAGGTTATTTATTTTTTCAAGAAAAAATTAAGAATAAATTTAAAGATGAAGATGGGTCGAAATTGGCGTCCTTTATCAATAATATCGCTGGTGAATTGATGATGTTTATCCAAATCACAGTAAAGGATGAATTAAATGCATATACTGTCTTCGAAACTTTAAATTCTCGTGGAGTGGAACTTACTTCAACAGATTTATTGAAAAATTATCTTTTTTCATTAGTTGCGAAAAGTAACTCAGATTTAAAACAAATAAAGCATCAATGGAAAAAAATAATTGACACAATTGGATTAAAAGAATTCCCCAATTTTCTAAGGTATTTTCTTTTAGGAACTAGAAAACAAATTACAAAAGAATATTTATTTAAAGAAATAAAAAGTTTTGTAAGAAGTGGAGAGGATGTGTTCAAATTATTGGAAGAGCTTGAGTCTAATGCGTATTATTATGTTGCCCTTAGTTCTCCAGATGACGAATTATGGAGTTTGGATAAAGAAAACAAAAGTAATATAACTATCCTTAAGGCTTTTAAAGTTACACAATGGAAGCCTCTTTTGATGGTTGCTCTGAAAAAATTTGACGAATCATCAGTAAAGCGACTCATTAATTCAATTGTAACAATTTCATTTAGATATAGTGTAATATCAAAATTGCAAACGAATGAAATGGAAAAAGTTTATAGTAAAGCCTCGATAAATCTTTACTTTTCCGAAAATCCAAATTTGAAAAGTGTTCTGAATGATTTGAAAGCAATTTATGTAGATGATGAAAATTTTAGATATAATTTTTCATTTAAACAGTTTATTACAAATAACTCAACTGAAAAAAAAATCTTAAGATACATCTTATATAAACTTGAAAGTCAAATTTCGGGAGGGCATAACTTTGATTTTGAATTGGATAATGGTACAATTGAGCATATTCTTCCAGAAAGTTATTCAGAAGCATGGCAAGAAGAATTTAGCGAAGATGAATTTTATAAAAATGTTTACCTTTTAGGAAATTTGACGTTATTAGAAATGTCAAAAAACAATAAAGACGCTTCAGATAAAGGATTTGAAGAAAAAAAGGAAGTGTTTTCTTCAAGTAAATATCAGATTACTAATACTATTGATTATAATTCATGGAATCCCAAGAGTGTAAAAGCAAGGCAAGAACATTTAAGCAAAATAGCTACTGGGATTTGGAAAATTCAATTTTAATTGGGTTGGGTTTAGGTTTATTTTTTTAATCTGCAATATTTATGAATTACTTCCTTTATGGGAATTATTGATTTAAAAAATAAAAACAAATGACTTCAGTAGAAATCGTAAAAGCGTATTATCAGAATTTTAATGACAAAAACTGGCAGGGCATGCTTGACTTGCTGAGTGAGGATATCCGGCATGATGCCAATCAGGGCGACAGCAGAGTGGGGAAGGAGCTTTTCAGGGAGTTTTTGGCCCACATGGATCGTTGCTATGATGAGACACTGACTGAAATGGTGTTTTTTGCTGAACCTACTGACCAAAGAGTGGCTGTAGAGTTTGTAGTCAATGGCACTTATAAAAGTTCCGACGAAGGCCTGCCTGAGGCTACCGGTCAAAAATATGTACTTCCGGCGGGGGCTTTCCTGGATGTGAAAGATGGAAAAATCAGCAGGGTGACGACCTACTACAATTTGCCGCTGTGGGAGAAGATGGTGTTGGGGTAATGTGCTAATTATTAATGTGATAATGTGTTAATTGAATGGGCTTACAGCCAATAGCCTACCTCCTGAATATATGATTTTTAAAACATTCATAGGAAAAGAAATCGAAAGTGTGATAGAGGAGCTTGGGAGGCTTCGGATAGCGGTGTTTCGGGCGTTTCCGTATTTGTATGAAGGCAGCCTGGAGTATGAAAAGGAATATCTGAAAGTATATACGGCCTCGGAAAAATCGTTTTTGTTTTCGGTGTGGGAGGATGGCAAAATGGTGGGGGCTACAACCTGTATTCCCTTGATGGATGAGAGTGAAGAAGTACATGAGGCTTTTGATATAGCCGGCTTGAACAAGGAAAATATTTTTTATTTTGGTGAAAGCATTTTATTGCCCCAATACCGGGGAAGAGGGCTTGGGAAGCGATTTTTTGAGGAAAGAGAGGCTCATGCCCGTTCTTTTAATACATTTGAGTTTACATGTTTTTGCGGCGTCGTTAGGCCTGAGAATCACCCTTTAAGACCAAAAGATTATGTGCCATTGGATGAATTTTGGAAGGAGAGAGGCTATGAAAAGCAGGAAAATTTGAAGAGTTGGTTTGAGTGGCAAGACATCGACGAGCAGGTTTCCAGCCCCAAGACGATGGTATATTGGATGAAAAAATTATGACAAAAGTAGCAGCGGCGGCTTACCCAATTGCCTATCATACCTCATGGGAAGCCTGGCAGGAATATGTGGAAGGTTGGGTGAAAAGGGCGGCCTCTAAAAAAGCCGACTGGCTGGTCTTTCCCGAATATGGGTCCATAGAGTTGGTGAGTTTGCTCCCAAAAGCAATACAGAGCGATGCCTACCGGCAGATTAGAGAAATGCAGATTTTAGTGGAGGGTTTTCAGAATTGGTACACCGAATTGGCCAAGAAATACGATGTTTTGATAGTTGCTCCGAGTTTTCCGCTGGAGGTTTCAAGCAAGATTATCAACAGGGCATGGGTCTTTACCCCAAAAGGTTTGGCGGGATACCAGGATAAATTTTTTATGACGCCTTTTGAAAAAAATGAATGGAGCGTGAGCTCCTCAGAGAAAATTCTTACAGTTTTTGAAACTGAAAAGGGGAGTTTCGGGATTCAGATTTGTTACGATGGTGAGTTTGCTGTCGGATCATATCATCTGGCACAAAATGGGGCTCAACTAATACTGCATCCCAGCTGCACCGAAACCATCCGAGGAGCCACCCGTGTACATGTAGGGGCACGAGCACGGGCATTGGAAAATCAATGTTACACCTTGGTTTCACAGACGACCGGTGAGGCACTTTGGACTCCTGCCGCCGATTATAACTATGGCTATTGTGGGGCCTATTCTACGCCCGATTTGGGTTTACCCGAGGAAGGTATCTTTTCTGTTTCAGAACATCAAAAACCGCTTTGGCACTTCCAGGAGTTTGATTTTTCACTGCTGGAAAAAGTAAGAGAAGAAGGAGGGGTACTGAATTATGAGGACCATAAAACGCTGGATTATAATTTAAAAAATGAAGAAATCTTGATTAGAAAGGTCAAATGCTGATTTTATTTACCTTAATGGAATTTTCAAAAAAACAAGTAGTAAAAGATATCACACAGTTCCATTCCACATTATGTTTTTGTAAAATAGACAGTAATTTCTCCGTTTTTTCTGTCACAGCCGATGAATTTCAGGGATTTGAAGTGCGGTACGCAGGTCATGTAGATACGGGAAAAGAAAGTTTCACTGATCCGGCAATTGGTGGAATAATTTGATTTTTAAATGGAAATAATCGAACAAATAGAGGGCGAAATAAGAGTGGCAAAAATAAAATCTGAAGCTATTTTGATTAATAATCTCGACGATGCCACGCAGTTATTAGGGGACTTTTATTACCAGGGTTTTGACAAAATCATTTTGGAGGAACAGAATATATGCCACGATTTTTTTGATTTGAAAACAAAATTGGCCGGTGAAATTTTACAGAAATTCAGCAATTTCAAAATGAAACTCGTTATAGTGGGTGATTGGCAAAAATATGAAAGTAAAAGTCTGCAAGATTTTACTTTTGAGAGCAATAAAGGCACTTTGATTAATTTTGTTGAAAAAAAATAGATTATTTTTGCCTAAACCGTAATTTTCTAAATATGAAAAAACTTCTCATCATTCTTATCCTGTATTTTGTTTGTGAAATTTCTTTTGCACAACCTACACACTGGGCCAATGACGGCAAAAGTTATTTTGAACTAAAAAGTGGGGCGTTGGTAAAAACGAATCTTGAAACCAAAGCTTCAGAAACAATTATTGATGCCAATAAACTCGCATTCAATGGCCAACCTTTGGATATTGATAATTTTAAATTTACTCCCGACGAAAAGAAACTTGTGATTTTTGCCAATACCAGCAGAGTTTGGCGATACAATACCAAAGGCGACTACTATGTGTATGACCTTCCGGCACAAAAACTTCAAAGAATCGGAGCAACAATGCCGGCATCAACCACGATGTTTGCCAAAATATCACCCGATGGCAGCAAAGCAGCCTATGTGAGCAACCGTAATATCTATGTGGAGGATCTGAAAACGGGTACAATAAAAGCTTTGACCAAGACCGACGGCAACCCAAAACTCATTAACGGCACCTTTGACTGGGCTTATGAAGAGGAATTTGGCATTTACGATGGTTTCCGTTGGTCGCCGGACAGCAAACAGATAGCTTATTGGCAATTGGACGCTTCGGGAATCAAGTATTTCAATATGATCAACAATACTGACGACATTTATGCTAAAGTGATTCCTTTGGAATATCCTAAAGTAGGTCAGGATCCTTCATCTTGCAGAATTGGAGTGGTGGATGTAAAAACCGCCAAAACCAAGTGGATGGATGTGCCGGGAGATAGCAAGCAACATTACATTCCTCGTATGGAATGGGTAGAAGCGGGTAAAATCATGGTGCAACAACTTGACCGCAAACAGCAGGTTTCAAAATTATTTTATGCTGACAGTAAAACCGGATCAGCGACTAAAATATATGAAGAATCAGACCCCAATGCATGGGTCGATGTACGCATCACCTGGCATGAAGATCAGCCTGCCGGCTGGGAATGGATTAAAGGTGGCAATGAGTTTTTGTGGGTAACCGAAAAAGACGGCTGGAATCATGTATACAAAATCTCAAAAGATGGTAAAAACGAGACTTTGGTGACCAAAGGAAACTATGACGTGGTTGACCCCCTAGGATATGACCAGGAGGCCGATTTGCTTTACTATACAGCTTCGCCCTCAGATAGCCGCCAGCTTTATCTTTATAAAATATCGGTAAAAACCCCCGGAGAAGCCGTGAGAATATCGCCAATGAATCAGGAGGGATCACATAGCTATACACTTTCCGACAATTTCAAATATGCCCAGCATCGGTTCAGCAATTATTATACACCAAACAGTACCGAGTGGATTACCTTGCCTGACCATAAGCCTCTCGACCCTTCAAAAGGGGTGGATACCAAAATTGACCCTGCTAAAAAAGCAGCTTCGAATGTAAAAATGGTGGAAGTGGTAACAGTCAGCGGTATCCCGATGGAAGGCTGGATGGCATTGCCCAAAAACTTTGATCCTAATAAAAAATACGCCACCGTATTTATGGTTTATGGTGAGCCTGCAGCTATGACCTCGAAAGACAATTGGTCAGCAGGGAAAAATAGCCTCTATATGGGCAATATGGCAGAAGATGGTTATATCTATGTCTCTATTGATGGCCGTGGCTCACCAGCACCTAAAGGAGCCGCATGGCGGAAAGCCATCTATCGCAATATCGGAATCGTCAATATCAAAGATCAGGCGGAAGGGGCTCAGGCTTTGTTTGCCAAATACCCTTTCATCGATCAGGAACGCATAGCTGTACATGGCTGGAGCGGTGGAGGTAGCTCTACACTCAATCTGCTTTTTAAATATCCCAAAGTTTATCAAACAGGCATAGCGGTAGCAGCAGTGGGCAACCAGCTGACCTATGACAATATCTATCAGGAACGCTACATGGGAGTGCCTCCCGGCGACCTGACCGGATTTGTGGAAGGCTCACCAGTGACTCACGCCAAAAATCTTGAAGGTAACCTGCTGTATATCCATGGTACCGGTGACGACAATGTACACTACCAGAACGCCGAAATGCTTGTCAATGAGTTGATTAAATACAACAAGCAGTTTCAGTTTATGCCTTATCCTAACCGTAGCCACGGAATTTTTGAAGGCGAAGGCACCCGCAGGCATCTCAATACGCTTTTCACAAAATATCTGAAAGAACATTGCCCGCCGGGGGGGAGGTGAGAATTAAAAATTATGGTAATATTAAGCCAAATGCTAATCATTAGTAGTTTGGCTTAATTTTTTTTGGCAGCCGGGCGTGCTTTCGCTAGTCGCTCTTTTTTTAAGCTATCGCTTCAAAAAAAAGGAGCTCCAACAATAGCTCAATCACTGCTGCGAAATTCTTGTGTCAAAGCAATCTCCCATCCCATTCAAAATCTTCGGACTGCAGGAGGGTCACTTTCTTTTCGAAATCCGGGTGGTGGGTATTAATCAGGAAATTATACTCCCTAGGCACTAGTGCTGAAGGGACTTTTAGAATAAGGCTTTTTTTACTTCGGTACCATTCTGAGCCTATTTCTTGTAGTAAGGGATATGCATTTATCGATCTCCAGTTTTTGTGCAAATCTTCGGGATTGACTTTAGTAACATCAAACTTTTCATCTATTTCAAGTTTGATATTGAGCAATTTATAGTCACTATGCGTGTTTATCGCACTGCGGTGTGCCACCATTTCCAGAGTCGCAAGTGAAACAGAACTTCCAGTATATATTACAAATTCATCTTCTTTATTCCATCGGTTTTCTATCCCTGATGCACTTAACTCCCTTGCAAATTTTGCTTTTCTGATATTAAAAACAATCATAATTATGCATTTTCCCCATATTCGATGGCTGTGAGGCGGTTATCTATGAATTTGATTCCCATGATAGTATCCAAAAAACTTACAGGTGGTTTGCTGTCGAGCAATATATTGGGTAAAGAAAGCCATTTCTCAAAATCGTCTTTATTTCCGAAAGTCTCAATACCGTGCTTATAAAGGGATAGCAATACCAAAATATGCTCTTTTGTGTTTTCTTTAAGGGAGAGCTCAGGATTTTTGCGGTAATTTCTAAATGTTCTTGAGGATATATTTAGCCAATCAGCCAAAAGGTTATCATTTAAAGTAAATAACTTATTTAGAATACTTACATAATCTGAATCTTGAGAACTATTTGCTACAAAAAGAAAAAATTTGGTTGAATCATGTATAGCAGGAATCTTCCCAATAATATCGTTTTGTCGTTTATCTAACATCGAAAGTGTCATAGTCTGAAATATTAATCACGTAAAAATAGGAAAATATTCCAACATTTAAAAGAAAATATTCCACTTCTTATATTTTACAATTTTCCACCCCCAAAAAATCTCACACCAAAACCCACCCAATCTCATTTTTTTTGAAAAAGTGAATATATAATTTTGCCATAAATAAAATCCCCAATCCAAACTCCCCTCTCCTCTGGAGAGGGGTCGGGGGTGAGGTCAAACGATATCATGAAAAAAACACTCGCCATCATTCTACTGTTCTCTGGATTGGTTTCAGCTCAGGAACGCACCCTTACTATTCTAAAAAATGGTTGGAAATTCCAAAAAGGAGCCGTTGTCAATGCTCAAACCGAAAAACTCGACGATTCCAAATGGGCTTCAGTTACCGTGCCGCACGACTGGGCTATCGCTGGGCCGTTTATCCCAGACGGTGATGGAAACACGGGAAAACTTCCCTGGAAAGGAGAGGGTTGGTACAGACTGAAATTTAACGTGCCCGCATCCGAAACTGAGAAAAAATACATCCTGCTTTTTGATGGCGTTATGGCTCAGCCTCAGGTTTTTGTGAATGGACAAAAAGCAGGGGGTTGGGACTATGGATACAATTCATTTTATATAGATATTACCTCATTTTTAAAGAAAAAAGGCGAAAATCTGCTGTCAGTACACGCCGATACCCGCCAGCATGACAGCCGATGGTATCCGGGAGCGGGCATTTATCGCAAAGTAACTCTGATTGCCCTTAATCCTGTACATACCAATATCTGGGGTACGCAGGTCCAAACCGCCATTCTGAAGCCGCACTATGCCGATATATTGGTAAGATCAGCCATAAAAAACGAGTCGCTTTCAGATAAAAAATTGAAAGTCATTCAAAAAATCTACAAAGACGGAAAATTTACCGGGGTCGATTTCTGGGTTGAGATGGAAATAAAAGCAGGTCAGAGTAAAAATGCCGAAAATACACTTACCCTTCCCAATCCGGCAAGATGGTCACTGGAGCACCCCGAATTGTATGAAGTTGAGACTTCCATTTTCGAAGGCAACACACTTTTAGATGTAACCCGGACTGATTTCGGAATAAGAGATATCAGAATCACGCCTGATAACGGCCTGTTTCTCAACGACCAGCGGGTGCAGCTCAAAGGGGTTAACCTTCATGCCGACCTGGGACCATTGGGTATGGCTTTTGACGAAAAAGTTTTCAAACGTCAGCTTTTGATTATGAAAAACATGGGTTGCAATGCCATTCGTACCAGCCATAATGTACCCGCACCTGAGCTGTTGGAGCTTTGCGACCGCATGGGTTTTTTGGTTTTCAATGAGGCTTTTGACAAATACGACGCCAAGGCCGATATCACCGACACCACTGATTTTGATGCTTTCGCCAAACGCAATATTGGCAACTTTGTTCGCCGCGACCGCAACCACCCTTCGGTGTTTATCTGGAGCGTGGGTAATGAGATGGCCGATCAGCAACTCAACCTCAACGGAGGTTTTGACAAGTTGCAAACGATGATAAACTACGTTAAAAAATACGATCCCACCCGACCCATCACCATGGCTTGCGATATTTTTCCTGCGACCAAAACACGTCATTTTGACTTTTATGACGTTCACAGCTGGAATTACGGCAGGCGATATGGCCTTGCCCGGCAGATGGAACCTAACAAAAGCGTAATAGTAAGCGAGTCGGCTTCAACCATCAGCAGCAGAGGGTATTATGAATTCCCGCTTCCAAAAGATAAAACCCAGGTTTCCAGTGCCTTGCAGATGAGTTCTTATGACTTCAACGCCCCGTATTGGGCTGAGATTTCTGACGACGATTTTATGTGGCAGCAAGACGAACCCTACATCGCCGGCGAGTTTGTGTGGACTGGCATCGATTATCTGGGTGAGCCAACGCCCTATACCAACGACTGGACCAAAGAAAATGGCCTGCCGGTCACTGCATCTTCTCGTAGTTCCTATTTTGGTATTGTGGACTTGTGCGGCATGCCCAAAGACCGCTATTTTCTATACAAAAGCTACTGGAACACCACCGATACCACCCTGCATGTGTTGCCACACTGGAACTGGCCGGAGAGACTGGGCCAAAACGTGCCGGTATTTGTATATACTTCAGGTGACTGTGCCGAGTTGTTTGTCAATGGCGTATCGCAAGGCAAAAAATGCAAGAATCCTAAGTCCGACAATTCCGTGGAGCGGTTTAGGTTGATGTGGGAAAATGTGACCTACCAACCGGGCGAACTCAAAGTGGTAGCCTATAAAAATGGGGTGCGTGTGGCCGAAAAAACCATCGCCACCACCACTGCACCTGTAAAAGTGAAAATCACGAAAGACAACACCCTGAAAGAAAAAGCAGATTATTATTTCTTTGAGTTAAGCGTTACCGACCAGGCCGGTCGGGAGTGCCCGACAGCTGCCAATGTAATCAAAATCAGCCTGAAAGGTGACGCCACCATTGCAGGTATTGACAACGGGAATCCCCAGAATTTCCAGTCATTTCGCAGTGAAAGCATCCCACTTTTTAACGGCAAGGCAATGGTCATCATCCATTCCGAGTCTGGTAAATTTGAGATTTCTGCGACTTCGGAGGAGCTGGGGGAAGGGAGTAATTAAAGTACTTGAAATAACTTAAGAATATTTAAAAAAAAGTTGATAAATATTGTAAATAAAAAATACTATTTCTATAAAATGTCGTTTGCATCTACATTGAAACCTGCTGACTTCAATTCTTTTAACAATTTAATTTTCCAACTTTCAGTATCATCTAATGGAGTATATAGTATTCCTGAAATGTCGCTTGGGAGTTCAACACCAATTTCATAAAGTGGCATTACATTTTTCCTTCCAATTTTTCCTATGAAGTAACCTAATTCAAGAATTACATTTTGTCTAGCTCTATTATTTTTCGAGGGTTTATTTTTCTCGTTTCCTAAATCGTCAAATGTTAACAGCACCACCGCAAAATTAACATTTGAATATTTTTCTAACTTTTCAATAATTGTTAAACCGTCATTACTTTTTTCATGTAGAATAATTGGATTTAATTTAAGTTTTTCGATTGTTCTTGCGACTTTCTCTTTTATTTCTATGTTATGTCCATGTACAATAAAAATGTCAGTTTTTGAAAGTTCATTAATTTTGTGTTTATAGGAATCGGATTTTAAATCGGAGGAGTTTGGAAGTTTTCGGCTCTTGTGTTTTTCAAATTCTATTTCTATTTCATTCAGTGATTCTTCTGAGAATTTAGCAACTTTTAAAGCCTCAATAACATCTGAAAAATCAGTATTTGTTTTTGTATAAATAATGAATAATCTTAATATTATTATGATAAAAAGTTCTAGGTTTTTATTGGTGTCAAAGGAGTTTAATACGATTATTAAAGCATTAATATTGTCACCTTTTTCATGATTAAATCCTGGGGCAATATAAGTTCTGTTTTTTTTAGCATTATCAAAATAAATTTGCCATAGATGGTAAAGGTCAAGTTTTGATAACTCAATTTTAAAAAATCTTGAGACTAAGAAATCACCTATTTTGTGATTTCTTAAATCATTTAATAAAATTTCAAATCTAGGGATGATTTTTTCGGTCATTTTAATATATAAAATTTTTCTAAAGTTTGATTGGTGGTAAAGTATTAATAGTCATAGTATGTGCATTTCCATTACAATCAGGGCAATTTATATGAGAAATTAATTCGTTGTTTTGTTGGGCCTGATTTCTATCATGAACACAACTTTCATATTTTGAAATCCAATTTGATAATATTCTCCCAAAAATAAAAAGAGTATTTTCTAAATCTTTAGGAGTTTCGACAAATCTCTCAGCAATTATATATATAACCCCAATGAATGAATTCTCACAAACTGCTGGAATTGGACATACTATTACTTTTAGTTTTTTCTGGGCATCTTCAAATTCAATTTGAGTTTTATTATTTATCGCTGAAAGTCCGCTTGCATGCAAATCAAATTTAAAGTCTTGTCTTAAACGCAATTACTTGGACACGATAATTAATTTACATTACCCATTTTGGGTCAATTTTGACACCTATTGATTCCAGGAATTTTTTAGGTGACTTGTATCCTAATCCACCATGAATTCTCTCGAAGTTATAAAATTTCTTCCACCTTGTCATTATTTGTTTGAAATCTTCTAAATTTTCAAACTCAAGTCTTTGACATACAGCACTTTCCATTATAGAGTGATACGCCTCAATATGTGCGTTTTGCTCGGGGGTAGCAGGCTTGGTAAATTCCTGATTTACACCCTTTTTCTTAAATATTCCTGAACGATTGTTGCTTCAAATTGCGATCCATTATCATTTCTGACGATGAATTGTTTTGGCATAGGATAGGTCTGAAAAACCTGTTCAAAGAGATTTATTACGTCTTCGGATTTAATAGAATTTGCGATATATTGAGCCAGTTGCCACCTTGAATAAACATCTAAAATAGTCAATACTTGTGCATTTGAATGAGTTCCTTGTACATAAACATACTTAATATCAAATTCCAAGAAACTAAATTCACTTTGTACATTTGGCACGAGTTCTTTTACCCAATTTCTGCTTGTTCTTTTGGTCTTATTACGTTGAAACTTCAATAAATTATGCTCCTTCATAAGATTATAGGTTCTATATGCACCAATCTTTAAACCCTTTTCCTGGTTTAAATAGCGATAAGTTTTATAATAGCCATAATCAACAAACTCACCTTCTAAAAGTGTCTTAACTTCTTGTAAAACATAGTCTAAATCATGTCGGTTGTCGTCTATGTCATAAACAACTCGAGATGCTTTTTTCCTGGCTTTTGTGCCGGTAGAAGTGTAATAATAGCTACTTCTCGACAGTCCAACATGTTTTAATACTATGTTTTTGGGTTTGCCTTGCTCCAGAAATTCATCAACAACCATGATCTTCATTTCTTTATTGACTGGCTTTTTTTTAAAAGGGAATCTTTAATCTGAATGGCTAATTCTTTCTCGGCCACAATCCTTTTCAGAGCTTCGTTTTCACGACGCAATAATTTAAGTTCTCGCTCAGAGTCGGTCATTGCTCCTGATTGCAAACCATTTTTACCCAGTTGCTCAAACTTCTCTTTCCAACTGTAAATACTCACTGTAGAAACCCCAAACTCCCTTGATGTTTTACTAACGCCATGCTGGATAGAATGAAGAACTATTTTCTCCTTCTCATCTGATGACCATGTTTTTTGATGTTTTGACATACACAAATCTAATTAATTGTTAACTTAGTTTTGTGTCCAAGTTTTTATCGACCTATTAGGGTCTGAATAGTGTTGGTTTTTAATAATGTCACTTGGAAATTCATCTTTTATTTCAAAATCATCTCTTAATATAAGTGATTTATTTTCGAATGTTAAGGAGTAATCGTTATTGTGATTCGGGTAGTTTTCAAGGAATAAAACTATAGTAAATTTTGAACTTGAACAATCTAAAACATGGTTAGTATTTTGGGTAATATTAATTAATACTTTCCTCAACCCATCATCCAAATTCAAATCACAGAAATGCTCATTATTATAACCTAAGGGACAAGTATTTTCATTTAAAGTTTTTATTGCATTGTCGATGTAAGTATCAATTGTTTCTTTTCTGCTAAGTTCCCTAACCTTTTTATCATATTCAAGCTTATTTTCAATATAACTTATGGTAGATTCAGGCAAGAAGAATTGACGCTTTATTCTAAAAAAAAGAAAAAATATTGCAATCAGACAAAATATGAAGGTTATTGATTTGTTATCAAATCTGGATCCTTCTCCAATCCATGCCTCTATAAAACCACCTGCTAAAATGGCAACAAAAAATTCAAGAATATTTAAGAAAATTTCTCTTTCTTTTTCAACTTTATAAAACGCTTCTAATTTCCTAAGTATTTTATCCATTAACTAATTTACTAAAAGTTATAATACTTAAAATTAATAAATCATACTAATCATTATACCAAAAAGAATTAAAAAATACTTTAATTTCTTATAATTAACTGCTCGAAATTTATATAACTTTCTATTTTAAAAAAAACTATTTATGAATTAGGTTTTCACTTCACCACCTCCCCAATCCATCCTTTGCTGTTACCCGCTCTTATAAATACCGAAATATCGCCGTAGCTGCTATCTTTTTGATCTTTTACGACTCGAGAATATCTGTTAAGCCGCAGGAATAAAGGACAAAAGAAAGGGCAAGTACTTTTAAAGAGTTATTTAATATAATAAACATCAGGTCAGGTTTTTTCAAAAATACTCAACAAAAAACAATTCTAAATTAATATTATTGCTTTGGAGGTAATATTTGGGTTAAGATTTTGAGGAATAATTCGGTCTTTTACGCTGAAAATAGGGGCCATTATTGTAAATTGCTTTTTTCTCCCCAAAAACTATGAACCGAAGAAACTTCATTCAGAATCTGGCGATTGCTCCTGCTGCCATTATACCTTTGACTCAATCCAAAGTCATCAAACCTAAAAGGCTAATTGCGGGGGATACTATCGGACTGGTGTGCCCGGCTGCACCGGCATACAGCAAAGAACAGGTGCAGGTGGTGGTAGAGTCGATGGAAGCACTGGGTTTCAAGGTTAAGCTGGGAAAAAACCTCTGGAAACGCTACGGGTATCTTGCCGGAACCGACGAGGAGCGGGCATCGGATGTCAATGAAATGTTTGCCAATAGCTCGGTGAAAGGTATTCTGTGTGTACATGGAGGCTGGGGTTGTGCCCGTATTTTGCCACTATTGGATTATGATTCCATCCGCAGAAACCCAAAAGTCATTGTGGGATATTCTGATGTTACGGCATTATTGTTGGGAATACATGCCATGACCGGGCTGGTTACTTTTCATGGCCCGGTGGGTGGTTCTACCTGGAATGAATTTTCAGTGAAGTACTTCAAAGCAGTTTTGATGAATGCCGAAAAAGTAAAATATGAAAACCCTAAAACCAAAGGCGACAACCTCACACAGGTAGAAGATCGTATCGCCACTATTAATTCCGGAACTGCCCATGGAAAGGTGATTGGGGGAAATTTGACCGTTTTGTGTCATATTTTGGGCTCTAAATATACTCCTGACTTCAAAAATGCAATCCTTTTTTGTGAAGATGTGGAGGAGCAGCCATACAGCGTGGATCGCATGATAAACCATCTGCGGCTTGTTGGGGCATTTGAGGCTATGAGTGGCTTTGTTTTTGGAAAATGCACCAAGTGTGAGCCCGGCTCCGGCAGTTACGGTTCGCTTACTTTAGAAGACCTTTGGGAAGATCACATTAAACCTACCAAAAAACCGGCTTTTACAGGGGCTATGATTGGCCACATTACTAATAAATTCACGATTCCCATAGGCATAGAAGCCGAAATCAATGCCGATGCAGGTACGATTCAGTTTTTGGAAAGTGCGGTGGAGTGAGTTTCTCTTTAGACTAAAAAAACTCTTTGTGCATTTTGTGGCTCCTTTGCGGTTTTTGCGATACGCTGGGCCTTCTTTATAAGCAAGTTTTTGTCTGATAAAATATTTATTAAAAAAATTTATTAATTCCTGAAAATCCCCCAAAAACATCAAGTATTTTTGAGTTTAAAATCGTCCTTCTCCATGAAAAAAATACTTTTTGGCTTGATGGTGGCTGCTCAGCTACATGCTCAGGAAAAACCTGTAAAATTTGTTGACCCTATTATTGGTTCCGACGGTCATGGCCATGTATTTGTGGGGGCAAATGTGCCATTTGGAGCGGTGCAGGTCGGCCCAGCCCAAATCGTAAAAGGATGGGACTGGTGCTCGGGGTATCATTATTCCGACTCCCTCATCATTGGTTTTTCACAAACTCACCTCAGCGGTACGGGTATCGGCGACCTCGGCGATGTGATGTTGATGCCGTATTCGGGCAAACTAAAGCTCGAACATCGTCATCAAAATCGTGATAATGGGGGTTTTGGGGCAATTTTTTCTCATAAAAATGAAAAGGCCGAGGCGGGTTATTACGAAGTAAATCTGCCCGAAGTGAAAGTCAGGCTTACAGCAAGCGAAAGAGTAGGCTATCATCAATATCAATACAAAAAAAATGAGAATCGCCGGGTAGCCGTTGACCTTTTTACGGGCATTGGCTGGGATAGACCTACCGATACCTTTATCAAGCAAGTGGATGCCAATACTTTCGTCGGGTACAGGATGTCTTCAGGTTGGGCGGTAGATCAAAGATTGTGGTTTGCTATAAAAACTTCCGTTCCGGTCAAAAACTTCGGAATTGTATCTGATAGTGTTTTTGTCGATGTAAATGAAAAACAAGGTCGCCGCCTGGTAGGGCAAATAGATTTTGGGATAGGCACTGGAAAGGTCGAAATAAAAGTGGGTATCTCACCGGTGAGTTCTGAAAATGCTCTGAAAAACATACAGGATGAGATCCCGGGCTGGAATTTTGAAAACATCAAATTGCAGGCCCAGCAAAAATGGAACAAGGCTCTTTCGGTTGCCACCGTTACCACCAATATTATTTCGGAAAAAAGGACTTTTTACACCGCTCTTTACCATAGCATGATTGCCCCGATATTGTTTAACGACCACGACCAAACCTACCGCGGCACCGATAAGAAAGTTTATACTCAACCGGGTTATGACCACTATACCGTGTTTAGTTTGTGGGATACTTACCGTCAGTGGCATCCTTTAATGACCCTTTTGGCTCCGAAGAAAGTGCCTGATTTTGTAAAAAGTATGCTCGATATTTATGACCAGCAGGGTAAGTTGCCGGTGTGGCCTTTGGTAGGGTCAGAAACCAACTGTATGGTCGGTTACAGTGCAGTGCCTGTTTTGGCCGATGCCATTTTGAAAGGCTTCAAAGGTTTTGATTATGAAAAGGCTTTTCAGGCCATGAAAACCACGGCCATGGGTGATGAGTTTGGGCTTCAATACCTGAAAAAGACGGGTTTTATACCGGCAGAGCAGGAAGTAGAGTCGGTTTCCAAAGCTATGGAATATGCCATTGGAGATAAATGTATCGCCATGGTGGCTGCAAAATTGGGCCACCAAGAAGACCGTAAATATTTTGAAGAAAGAGCAGGTTATTATAAGAGATATTTTGACAAAAATTCCCGTTTTGTGCGTGGAGTGATGTCTGATGGAAACTTCAGGGAGCCGTTTGATCCTTTCAATATTGTACACATGAAGAGTGATTTTACCGAAGGGAATGCCTGGCAATATACATTTATGGTGCCGCAGGATCTGGAAAACTATACGGCTTTGTTTGGGGGCAAGGAGGCTTTTCTGCAAAAACTCGACAGCCTTTTTGTGGTATCGGGTGACCTGGGTGCCGAGGCTTCACCCGACGTGTCGGGGCTCATAGGTATGTATGCACAAGGCAACGAGCCCGAGCACCACGTGCCTTATCTCTACAGTGCATTGGGAAGACCCGACAAAACCGCTGAAAAAGTGAAGGAAATCACTTCGAAGTTTTACACCGACAAGCCCGATGGTATCTGTGGTAATGATGATTGCGGCCAGATGAGTGCCTGGTACGTAGCTTCGGCGATGGGTTTTTATCAGGTGCATCCGGCGGATGGCAGGTTCTATGTGGGCACGCCGCATTTCAGCAATTTAAAAATGAAAGTGGGTAGCAAAACCCTCAACATTACAGCCAAAAACTTCGGGAAAGACAATATTTATATTCAAAAAATCATCCTAAACGGCAAACCCATCAACCGCACCTATCTGACCTACGCTGAGCTTGCTGCCGGCGGGAGTTTGGTGTATGAGATGGGGAAAGCGGGAAGGAGGTTTTGAAATATAAACAAGAATTGAAAGAAGTGCAGAAGAGACATTTGATTGAAATAATGAATAATGAAGGAGATTTAGGCTTTTATGATTCGAATAAAGAAATAATATGAAGGCCATGCTGCAGGCTATACACAGTTAAATAAATTTATGTTGTAAATAGAAACCATCATGCCCACTCTCCTCATCATCGACATGCAAAAAGACTCTTTTACACCTTTGACATCGAAATATGATGCCTTGGGAGTGATTGAGAGAATCAATCATCTTTCCGAAAAATTCAGAGATAAAGGCTGGCCTGTAATACATATTCAGCACGATGGCACCGCGGAGGGAGATTATTTGCCAGGAACTACAGGTTTTGAGATTATCGATGAAATCACTGTGGAAGCCACAAATAAAATAGTGGTAAAAACCATCAATGACGCCTTTTATAAAAGTGAACTTGAAGCTGTTTTGAAAGATCTGGATATTGAGGAATTGATTATCGCCGGAGCTTCCACAGACTTTTGTGTGGATGCCACCATAAAAGGGGCTTTGGTGAGGGACTATAAAATTACGGTAATTTCTGATGCCCACACCACCAGCGATAAGCCCTGGGCTACTGCCGAAACGCTGGTCACGCATTATAACAACATCTGGAATTGGCTCAGCCCTGCGAAGCATAAAGTGGAGGTGCTGAGTTTGAATGAATTTTTATTCAAAATCTAAAATTAGCAAGTTTCAGATTTTTTTGTAAAATAACTCTTGTCATTTTTGTCTAAAAACCAGAAATAATGGACGCAAAACATCAGTTCAACTTCGAGAGGATAAGCAAAGCAATTGGTTATATTGAGACAGCGTTTAAGTCACAGCCTAACCTCTATGAAATCGCCGAAAGGGTACATTTGAGTCCATTTCATTTTCAGAGACTTTTCAAAGAATGGGCCGGGGTTAGCCCAAAGCGATTTTTGCAATATATAAGCCTGGAACATGCTAAAAATCTCTTAGCAGATCAAAATTCAATTTTTGATGTTGCATTTCAAACTGGCTTTTCAGGCACGAGCCGGCTGCATGATCTTTTTGTTAATATTGAAGGGATGACGCCTGCTGAATATAAAAACGGGGGAAAAAATCTCATGATTAACTACAGTTTTGCTGAAAGCCTGTTTGGAAATCTTATAGTAGCCTCTACTTCTAAAGGTATATGTCACATGGCTTTTGAAGAAGATGAATCCGCTGCTTTACAAAACCTCATTTACAGATTTCCGAATGCTGTTTTTCAAAGAAAACTTGATTTAATCCAACAAGATGCACTATTTGTTTTCAGGAATGATTGGAGCAATTTACCTAAAATCAAATTGCATCTCCATGGCACCGAGTTTCAGTTGAAAGTTTGGGAATCACTTTTGAAAATACCTTCAGGCAAACTATCGACCTATGGAAGAGTAGCTGAAAATATCGGCCACATTGGAGCCTCCAGGGCAGTTGGTACCGCTATTGGCAGCAATCCTGTTGCATTTTTAATTCCTTGCCACCGGGTTATTCAGTCAACCGGGTCGTTTGGAGGATACCGATGGGGTACCCCACGAAAAACTGCAATTATCGGCTGGGAATCTGCCAGAGAATACCAGGAAATTTAACTTATAATTTTCAGCAAGAATCAGATTTTTCTCAATCATTTCCGGCAATACTTTTGAAATAAAAAAAAAGTATGAAAATCAAAAGTTATCCTTCAATTCTTTATTTCGGAACTCCCGTAGTGTTAATCAGTTCAAAAAACCCCAATAATTCAGACAACCTGGCCCCGGCATCTTCCATTTTTTGGCTGGGGTGGCGATGTGTAATTGGTCTTGGTGCCGGTTCTCAAACTTCCAAAAATCTACTCAGAACCGGGCAATGTGTACTTAATCTTCCTTCTGCCGATTTAGTGGATTCAGTTAATAAATTGGCTAAAACTACAGGAAGATACCCTGTTCCGGAAGCTAAAATTCAAAAGGGGTATTTTTTTGTAGAGAATAAATTTGAACATGCGGGTTTTTCTTCGGAATTTTCAGAAACGGTTGAGCCATTAAGGGTAAAAGAATGTGCGGTTCAGTTGGAGGCGACTGTAGAATCATCCTACTCACTGGCAGCAAATGATGAAATCCAAAAAGGTAAAATTCTGATTTTTGAGCTAAAAATCAATAGGGTGTACCTTGAAAAAGACATTCTGCTAAATGAAAATCCTGATCGGGTTGATCCCGACAAATGGAAGCCTTTGATTATGAGTTTTCAGGAGTTTTACACTTTGGGAGAAAAGATAAATTACTCTACACTTGCTGAAATACCTGAAACGCTATATAATACTCCCGACAGGGCTATGGCAATGAAAAACTAAAAAGCAGGAAATTTTTAACAAAAATGGATGCTAAGATATTGAGCATCAATTTTATTTATATTTTGTTAATTTGGCAAAAAAATTAACTATGAAAGGATTAAGAACGGCAATTTACAAAGTAGGTGACCTGAATGCCGCCAAAGAATGGTACACCAAAGTTTTCAACAATAAGCCTTATTTCGACCAGCCATTTTATGTAGGATTTGATGTGGAGGGTTATGAACTGGGACTTGTGCCTGACGACGAGCCCGTAACCATAAAATCGTCCAATGTGTTGGTATATTGGGGTGTAGATGACATCCAAAAAGAGTTTGACCGACTGTTGACACGGGTGCTTTTTCTTTTGAAAAACCCGAAAATGTGGGTGGCGAAATCATGGTGGCGACCGTGAAAGACCCCTGGGGTAATGTTCTCGGGATTATTTTCAATCCTGATTTTAAAGTCAAATAAAGATTTCTAATTTAAAATTATCATCATGAAACATTTCGCTTGGGCCTTGCTGCTTTTTTTAGGTGTTAATAGTACCTATGCTCAAGGTTTTGAAGTAAGTCAAAACGGCCGGTTTATTATAAAAGACAAACAGCCCTTTTTGTGGGTAGGGGATACCGCCTGGGAGCTGTTTCATGCACTTGACCGCGACTCGGCAACTTATTACCTCAAACGACGGGCTGAGCAAGGCTTTACTGTGATTCAGGCAGTAGTTTTGGCCGAACTCGATGGCATTCACGCTCCCAATGCTCATGGACATACGCCTTTGCTCAACGACGATCCTACTTCTCCCAATGAGGCGTATTTTGAACATGTTGATTTTGTGATTGACAAGGCGGCAGAATTTGGACTGAATATCGGCTTGCTACCCACATGGGGAGATAAAATATTTAAGGATAAATGGGGAGCAGGGCCTGAAATTTTTAATCCTGAAAATGCCAGAAAATATGGCTTTTGGATAGGAAATAGGTACAAAAATCGAAAAAATATCATCTGGATATTAGGAGGAGACCGAAATCCAAGGTCCGGCACTCAAGACAAGGAAATCTGGAATGCAATGGCAGCCGGTTTAGCGGAAGCTTATGGTGGAAATGATAAGGTTTTAATAGGCTATCACCCCCAGCCCAATAAAGAAGGTGCCTCAGAATGGTTTCATAATGAGTCCTGGTTTGACTTTAATATGTTTCAGACCGGGCATTGCCGCGATACCGAAGTATATGATTTGATAGGTAAATCCTACAAAAGACAACCTACAAAACCTGTGATTGACGGTGAGCCCATTTACGAAGATCATCCCGTATGTTTTAACGCCAAAGAACTGGGCACAACTAATGCTTTTGATGTGAGGAAGGCATTGTATCTGGATGTATTCGCAGGTGCTTTTGGCTATACCTATGGCTGTCATGATATCTGGCAATTTCATCGGCCTGGGGCTAGTCCGGTCAATGGGCCCCATTTTTATTGGAAACAAGCCATGGAATTGCCTGCAGCCAATCAGGTGAAATTTTTAAGAAAATTATTGGAATCACAGCCTCTTTTGGAAAGAGTTCCTGATCAATCTTTGATTTTTGAAAACAATCTCTCAGCCCACGACCGCATACAGGCAGCTCGTGGAAAAGATTATATATGGGTTTACAGTGCTGTTGGAAAGCCTTTTACGGTAGTTTTGGGTAAAATATCAGGTAATAGCCTGAAGGCCAAATGGCTCAACCCCAGGAATGGAGAAATAAAAGAAGCTGGCGATTATAAAAACCAGGGCAAACAAAAATTTACACCCCCAACCTCAGGCTATGGACAAGATTGGGTTTTGATTTTGGAAAAAACCGGGCAAAAATGATTTTTGGAAGGGAACTTAAAATAGTTTAAAAACGAAAAAGCCCCAGATTTCTCTGGGGCTTAGCTCCCGAAGCTGGGCTCGAACCAGCGACCCTCTGATTAACAGTCAGATGCTCTAACCGACTGAGCTATTCGGGAATATGTCGGTTTTTTGTTAATTTTTCCCTCTGATTAACAGGCAGATTCTCTAAGCGACCGGCAGGCGGTCCTGTGAGCTATTCGGGAATCGTGGTGCAAAAGTAGTGCGTTTTTCTAATCTTGTCAAATCTTTTGCCGAAAAAAAATCAAATTTATTGTCCTTGATTTTCTTAGTATTTTATTTCCAACGATTTAGAGCACGATTTTTTCTGTCAATTTTTGGCATTTATTACTTCAAAAACCAGCGATGCACCTAATTTGGCTGTGCGGTGGTCGAAATCAAAAACCGGGTTTAGCTCAGCAATATCAAAAGCTTTGAGTTTTTGATCCCAAATAATTTTTCTGAAAATATCCTGAAAAAATGTATCAGGAATCAACCCATTGTATGCGGTCGCACTCACACCCGGAGCAAATGCAGCCGAGAAAACATCCATACAAACCGTCACATAAAGCACATCAATATCTGCAATAAATTGGTGAATTACCGCCAAAATTCTCTCTTCGTTTTTTAAATGAAAATCCTTGCCTAAAAGATATTGCATACCTGATTGATCGGCAAAATCAAAAAGTGCCCGGGTATTGGAGTTTTCCTGAATTCCGATAGCCAGATAGGCATGGTTTGGGTCGGTTTGTGCAATTTGCCAGAATCCGGTGCCTGAGGTAGGGCCGGTTTTGGGTATTATTGATCGGTTGTCAAAATGTGCATCGAAATTTATGATACCAATTTTCTGACCCGGGTAAGCCTTTCTAAGGCCAGAAAAATGCCCGTACATTACCTCGTGTCCACCCCCAAAAACTATACTTTTCAAATTTTGATTTTGTATTTCAGCCACATGAGTCGCCAATTCTTCCTGAGCTTTTTCGAGGTTTTGATTTTCACAGATGATATCGCCCAGATCTGCAACATTCAGTTTTTTATGAACCGGAAAATTTGAACAGGCATTCCTGAGTGCGTCCGGGCCACTTTTGGCACCAATTCTTCCTTTGTTACGCCTTACCCCTTCGTCACAGGCAAATCCCAGAATCACCATTTGCGTTTCAGGATTTATCTCATATTGCATCACTTGGTGCCACCGCAAATGCTCTTCCCCATCGCCATCAGTTCTTCCGGTCCAAATTAATGAATTTCCCTTCATAAGACTCAAATTTTCTTCCCCTTTTTCCAAACTGCTTCAGGCTTTAAACTTCCCTGATGATACAGAATCTCGCGATAGTCAACACAGGAGTAAGCTTGAAAATCAGCCTGAAAGCCAGATGATATTTTACCAATATTATATAAATCAAGTGCTTTTGCTGCCCTGAAAGTCAATCCTGCCAACACTTCTGCCGTGCTGAGTTTTTGATAAGTTGCCAGAATCGATGCCTGTGTCAACAAATCGCCCATAGGTGCTGACCCGGGGTTGTAGTCTGAGGCTATGGCCACACAAGCACCTGCATCCAGTAGTTTTCTTGCAGGAGCAAAGGGTTCCCCCAAGCCTATTGATGCACCGGGCAAAGCCACAGCGACCGTTTCTGAGTTCGCCAATATCTTTATATCTTCGTCGGTGCTCGCTTCCAGGTGGTCGGCGGATAGTGCCCCCAGTTTTACGGCCATCTGTGCCGAACCCGCTGTAAACTGGTCGGCATGTACGGTTATTTTAAAACCCATCTCTTTGGCCTGTTGCAGATATCTGGTCGATTCCTCAATCCCGAAAGCCGATTTTTCAGTGAAAATATCAATTCTCTGAGTTAAATTTTTGATTTCCGGGAGTAGTTTTTTGATCAAATAATCAAGGTATTCTTCAGTAGAGCCATCAAAATCACGTGGTTTTACATGTGCAGCAAGGCAGGTAGTTACCACATCGGCACTGGTATCCAACTGGTTTATTACTTTCAAAATCTTGATTTCCTCTTCCACCGACAGCCCATAGCCAGATTTTATTTCTATGGTGGTAATCCCATTTTTCAAAAAACCGTTGACCCGACTTTCTGTTAATTGCTTCAATTCAATGGCCGAAGACTTCCTCGTTGCAGTCACCGTACTCCATATTCCACCGCCTTGTTGGGCGATTTCGAGGTAGCTGCTCCCTGCATTCCTTTCTGCAAAATCCATAGCCCGGGAACCTGCAAAGCAGCTGTGCGTATGGCAATCCACAAAACCAGGCAGCAAGACATTTTTTTGATCAACTTCCTCTATTTCAGCTTCTTTGTATTCTTTTCTCAACGAATTGAAATCCCCAGTTTTTATGATCATTCCATGCTCTACGAGTACACCAGCCTCGGGCAATATTTCCAAAGCCTCATCTTTTACCGCCCCTTTGAGTGGAATATTATCTAATGTCAGAATTTGTGAAAACGGACCGATGAGTTTCATTTATTATTATTTTTTGGGCAGCCGGGCGGCCATGCCTTAGCGTGGTTCTCGCTCCACGCAAATGCGTGGTAGCTCAGACAAACGCTCAATCCCTGCTGCAAATTACCACACGTTCAAGCCAAATTTCTCTCCCCAGGCTTTGGCTTTGTCGTATCCGGCATCAGCATGTCGGAAAATCCCCATAGCAGGGTCATTGAACAAAACCCGCTTGAGACACTCCTCAGCCCGCTCGGTGCCGTCTGCCAATACCACCATACCTGCGTGTTGCGAATACCCCATGCCCACACCACCACCATGATGGAACGATATCCACGTAGCACCACCCGTAGCATTTGACATCAGGTTGAGCAGTGGCCAGTCCGATACTGCATCAGAGCCGTCGAGCATGGCCTCGGTTTCGCGGTTGGGCGATGCCACTGAGCCGCAGTCCAGATGATCCCGGCCAATCACAATCGGAGCTTTCACTTTTCCGGTTTTGACCAGCTCATTAAAAATCAGTCCTGCCTTTTCCCTTTCGCCCATTCCTAGCCAACATATCCTCGATGGCAAACCTTGAAATGCTATTTTTTCCCTGGCTTGTTTCAGCCAGTTTATCATTCCGGTGTTTTCGGGGAAAGCCTCTATTAAGGCTTTATCAGTAGTGAAAATATCCTCCGGATTACCCGAAAGTGCAACCCACCGAAACGGCCCTTTGCCCTCACAAAAAAGCTGACGGATAAACGCAGGTGTAAACCCCGGAAAATTAAATGCATTGGGCTCGCCACCTTGACGGGCAAATTCTCTCAAATTGTTGCCATAGTCAAATACTACCGAGCCACGTTTTTGAAATTGGAGCATAAAGCCCACATGTCTGGCCATGCTTTTCAGCGACAATTCATGATATTTTTTCGAATCAGCTTTTCGTAAATTTAGGGCTTCAGTTAAACTTAATCCATTAGGCACATAGCCATTGATAGGGTCATGGGCGGATGTCTGATCAGTAAGAACCTCTGGTACCATGTTGATTTCCAACATTTTTTCCAAAACATCTCCAATGTCGCCTACCAAACCAACCGAAAGATTTTCACCCTTGTTTTTTGCTTCATTTATCCAATTTATGGCTTCCTCAAAAGAATCTGTCATGCGGTCGATGTAACGGGTTTCCAGACGTTTTTTAATCCTTTCCAGATCCACATCCACTCCTAAGAACGTTGCTCCGGCCATAGTGGCTGCCAAAGGCTGTGCACCACCCATGCCGCCCAATCCACCCGAAACGATAAGTTTTCCCCGCAGGTCGCCTTCAAAATGTTGGCGACCACATTCCATAAAGGTCTCATACGTACCCTGCAATATGCCCTGCGAGCCTATATAAATCCAACTTCCGGCCGTCATCTGGCCATACATCATCAGGTTTTTTTCTTTGAGTTCATTGAAATGCTCCCAGGTAGCCCAGGCAGGTACCAGATTGCTGTTGGCTATCAATACCCTCGGGGCTTGTGGATGGGTGCGTACAATACCCACCGGTTTGCCCGATTGCACCAACAGTGAATGGTTTTCATCGAGTTCAAGCAATATTTCTATGATTTTCTCCAGACTTTCTCTGTTTCTAACGGCCTGGCCTATTCCTCCATATACTACAAATTCAGCAGGATTTTCGGCTACTTCTTTGTCCAGGTTATTGAGCATCATCCGTAGCGGGGCCTCTGTTTGCCAGCTTTTGGCATTGAGTTCAGTTCCTCTGGGTGCATGATAGGCCGGATGACTGGCATATTTTTCAAGAAATGCAATGGTCTTCGTATCCATAATCTAAGGTTTTTAGTGGTTGGGTGATTTCGAGTATCCTTCCCGACCGTATCAATTGATGAAGTGTATTAATATCTTTAGAAAAACTACGGTCTTCTTTTGCAAAAGGCACTAATTTTCGTATTTCAGATTGAATTTCCTCAATAATCCGGCTCGATTTCAAAGGTCTCCTGAATTCGAGAGCCTGAGCAGCATAAAGCATCTCGATGGCCTGAATGTATTCCAGATTATCCAATACCTGATGCAGTTTCCGGCCACTGATGGAACCCATGGACACATGATCTTCCTGACCCAGTGAAGTAGGAATACTGTCCGCAGAGGCAGGGAAACACAAGGTTTTGTTTTCTGAAACCAGAGCAGCTGTTGTGTATTGCGGAATCATAAATCCGGAATTTAGTCCGGTGTCTTCAAGGAGTAACCTCGGTAAACCATATCGACCTTCCAACATAAGGTAACATCTTCTGTCGGCAATATTTCCGATTTCTGCGGCTGCAAGCGTGCTATAGTCCAGGGGCAAAGCGAGTGGCTGACCATGAAAATTTCCTCCGCTGATACTGTTGTGTGAACCCATTATTATCGGATTGTCTGTAACTGAATTCAGCTCAGTTTCCACAAGATTTTTCAGGTGAATGTAGGCATTCCTCGAGGCCCCATGCACCTGCGGCATACAACGGAGTGAATAGGGATCCTGCACGCGGTCGCAGTCATGATGAGCCACCAAAATTTCCGAGCCTTCGAGCAATGATCTTAATCTTTGGGCCACCCATTGGTTCCCTTCAAAATTTCGGATATCGTGCAGTCGTTTGTCAAATGGCTTGGCAGAGCCCATTAGAGCTTCGAGAGACAAAGCTCCTACTACATCGGCCATTTGTAAAGCATCAAAGAGTCTTTTTGCTCCAAAAACCGCATGTGCCAGAATAAATTGGGTACCGTTGATCAGTGCCAGACCTTCTTTGGGACCCAGAGAAAGTGGTGAAAGACCAAATTTTGACAAAATTTCCAGTGCTTCAAATTCATTTCCTTCGAAAATCACCTTCCCCATTCCTATCAAGGGCAGAAAAAGATGCGACAAAGGAGCAAGGTCGCCTGATGCACCTACCGAGCCTTTTGAGGGAACCACAGGAATCACATTATTTTCTATATGCCAAAGTATCCTTTCAATTGTGCTCATTCTGATACCCGAATACGCCATACTCAGCGAATGTACCTTGCAAACGAGCATCATTTTGGCCATTTCCATGGAAATAGGTTCTCCTACTCCCACGCTATGGCTGATGAGGAGGTTATGCTGTAACTGGCTGGTTTGTTCGTCCGAAATTATTGTATCACACAATGGCCCGAAACCCGTGTTGATACCGTAAACCACCTCTTCACTGGCCACAATTTCTTCGACCCAGGCAGTGCTTTGTCTGATTTTTTCAGCAGTTTCGGGTTCTATTTGACCTTTTAGGCTGCCATTTACCAGAGCCAGGGCTTTACTTATGGTTAAATAATCTTTTCCGTAGCTAAACATTCATTTGGTTTTTTATACGTTGACTCAGACTTTTCTTCAAAAAATCATTTTCTATTTTCATTAGATGCTCAAAAATCTCCATACCTACAGTCATTTCGGTTATGGTTTTTTCCAATGCTTCCCAAACGGGCTTTATTTGATTTAGCAACTCTTTTCCGGAATCGGTCAGCACCACTATTTTTTTTCTAGCATCATGTTTCGAAGGGCTAAGAGCTACCAGATTGTTTTCGTTTAAGGTTTTTACCATTTGGCTCACTGCCGAGTGTGAAATTTCTAACACCTCTGATATTTCATGGATAGAGAGTTCTCCATTTTTGTCTAAAAGATAAAATACTCCAAACCATGAGGCTTCAAAGTCGATTCCGAGGTCTGCATACACTTTATTGACTTCGGAAAGAAAGCCCTCGCTGAGCCTTCTTAACCTGCTTCCGAATACCAGCGGACCGAGTTTTTGATAGAAATTCATAAACAAATATATATAAGTACTTATATATATTTATAATATTTTGATTTTTTATTTAATGAAAGAAAGAAAAATTAGGCTTGAATTTTTTAAACAATGATGTTTTAAAAGCTTAGAAGATGGATGTTTGCCTCTCAAAATACAGAATATCAGAAAATTAAATTTAGAATAGTTTTAGAAAAATGGAAAAGTAATTTCAGAAGTCAAAAAGTATTTATAGTTTTAGCAATAAAATAAACTAGCTATGAGCATAATCGATCTTTTCAAAGAAAGCAAACAAAAACTCGAAGGTAAGTTTTTGATTACTATTGCTGCCGTATTTATCATTTCTATGATTTCCGGGATTCCTACAAGCGTTGACCCTAAATTTGGCGTTTTAACCTTGATAATATCGGCCCCATTTAATCTTGGTATAGCAATTTTTTTCCTGAATATTGTAAGAGGAAAGGAAGTGAGAATTGAACAGATTTTTGATGGATTTAAAAATTTCATTCCTTCATTGGTCGTAACTTTACTGATGGCAATTGTGGTAGGATTTGGGTTTCTTTTGCTGATTATTCCTGGAATTATTCTGGCATTAGGGCTATCTATGGCATACTACATTTTAGCTGATAATCCTCAAATGGGAGCTGTAGATGTAATGAAGGCGAGCTGGGAAATGATGAAAGGCCATAAAATGGATTATTTTATTTATGGTTTGTTGTGCATTGTTTTTTCTGTGCTGGGCTTATTGGTTTTTATAGTAGGTATATTCTATGTTCTGCCCATTTTGTATGTGGCTTCGGCAATATTTTATGAGAAAATAAGGGAAGAGCAGACGCCTGCTTCGGTTTAAAAGCAATTATTTTTTCCGGAAAAAATTAACGCAATCTTCCGGATTGTCTGTGTTTATGAAATCGACACCTAAGCTGTGTAGGGTTTTCCATGCAAGTGGTGTATCTGGTGTTGCCCAAAAACGAATAGGGAATCCGGATTTATGAACTTTTTCAATGGTTTCAATTATTTTTTTTCGATCATTTTCAGGAAGTTCAGTTTTACCATTCCAAAGTGAAAATTTGTAAAAAGGAAAGCTAACTAAAGCGATTTTTTCTTTTTGGGCTTTTGCCAGATCATCCAAAGATTGGTGGTCAAAAAAAATATATTCAGGATATTTAGAATACTCATCTGGCTTTGGCCGGTTGCCCGAAATCACAAACTTAATTTTTCCTTTCTTCCTTTTGTAAGCCCGGGTCAGTTTTGGATATTTTTTCAAATCCTCCATCAATTTTTCAAGGGTATGCTCCGCAGGAGTTTTTAAATCTACTAATATTTGCAAGTCCTTTCTTTTTTTAGTTTTCAAGACTTTAGAAAGGGGTTCGAGATAAAGTTTAATAAATGTATTTTCCGTCTTGATTTCTTTTCTTTCATGAGCAACAAAAAGCTGATTTTCAATTAAATATACATCTACCTCAATCGAATTGGCACCGGCTTCATACCCTTCCCAAAATGGCCTTTTATGAACATAATCATTATGAGAATGGACTTTTTGGGCAAAAACTGAATTGCTCAAAAGAAAAATGATAGCGAGAATTTTATTCAAAAGTATATTCTAATAAATGTAAATTATTGAAAACCAACAAAATATTAAATGTATTTTAGCCAAAAATACTTGTGTTTAGCCTTATATCCGGCATACCATTTTGATGGGAAATACATCAGAAAAATAACCAATAGCCAAACTATATAAACCCATCCAAGTGTAAGACCACTTTCTGTATTTTGTGGGCGGCCGAAAGTACCGCTGGCAAATGAAAATTGGTCCCAGTGAAAGCCCTGGGCAAACAAAACAACCAAAGTGATGAGGTGAATCAGATAAAAATGGACAATGAAATAGAAAAGTGGTACTTTACCGAATATGATCAGGATTTTTTTGACTTTTTCATTGATTTTAGGTGTAATTGTAATCAATAAAAACATAATACCAAGAGTAATCAGACTAAAGAGTAAGGAAGGTGGATATTTGGTTAAATTGAAAAATGATAATAGGGTGAAAACAAAACTTTTCTGGGTTGACCAGGGAACCGGATCACCATAAATATTTATAAATCTCAACAGGAAAAATAGACTTATTGAAACAAGAGCTAGTTTTAGAAAAGGTTTGTTGGAGGATTCCAGGAAAAATTTTCCGGAGGCAAATCCTACCAATAATATCCCTAACCATGGAACAGGAGGATAGCCCATGATAAAAGTAATGCCACTAAAAAGCGGGAAAGCTGTAGGTGCAAACAAAGGTGTAAAAATAGTTTTTAAAACCGAGCTTTCGGCAAATGGTATAAGGGGTGTAAGGTTATGAAAAACTAAAATAATAAGGCCGATTATACCTATCGTTTTGGGGTTTAAAGAAATTAATATTCCCAAAATAATCATTCCAAAGCCAATGGTGGCTATTACCTGAAATACCAGCGAATGAAATCCGGCATCAAAAAATAATCCGAAGTTGATGATGGTGAATTCCAAAAGAATCAAAATCAGGCCTCTTTTTATAAGGTATGATCTGGTTACCGCAACACTTTTGGTTTTTGAAAAATATAAAAATGCAGATGTGCCGGCCAGAAAAACAAATGTAGGGGCACATAAATGCGTAATCCACCGGGTAAAAAACAAAATCGGGGTAGTATAGTTGAGATTTGTAGGATTTTGAGTGAGTGCATCTACATGCAAAATATCTCGCACATGATCCAGTGCCATTATGACCATAACAATCCCTCTGACAATGTCTATTTTCTCAATTCTGTTCATAAGGCTTAGGGTAAAAGCCAAATTTAGGAATTATTTTCCAGCCAATCAATCAATAAGTTAACCCCATAGCCGGTAGCCGATTTCATACTTCCAAACTCAGAATCACCAAAAGCCACACCGGCAATATCAAGATGTGCCCAAGCCGGATGATTTTCAACAAATTCTTCGAGAAATTTCGCTGCGGTAATGGCTCCGGCAATAGGTGCTGTGCTCAGGTTTTTGATATCGGCGATATCGGACTTCATCATGTCTTTGTAGTCGTCCCATAGGGGCATCCGCCATACTTTTTCACCAGTTTTGGTTCCTGATGAGCTTAGGGAATCTGCGAGTGCATCATTGTGCGTGAGCATGGCTGCAGCTGCATAACCCAATGCCTGTATGCAGTTTCCGGTTAGCGTAGCCAAGTCGATCAGATAGTCGGTAGGGTGATTTTTAACTACATAAGCAAGTGCGTCTGCCAGGATAAGGCGTCCTTCTGCATCTGTATTGATTACTTCTATAGTTTTACCCAAATAAGAGCCGATCACATCGCCGGGTTTTACAGCCAGAGAGTCGATGCAGTTTTCAGTAAGTGGAATGGCCCCGATAAGATTTATTTTTAGTTTTAATCGTGCGGCAGCTTCAAATGTACCCGCAACTGCAGCCGCACCTCCCATGTCAGACTTCATGTAGTTCATGTTGTCACCGGGTTTAAGGGATACACCACCAGTATCAAAAGTGACACCTTTTCCTACCAATCCAACGGTCTTTGTGGCTTCAGGATGAGTGTATTTCAGAATCACCATTTGCCGAGGATTTTCCACACTTCCCCTTCCCACGGCTAGTAAAGCTTTCATGCCGAGTGCTTCGCATTTTTCAGTATCAAAAATTTGGGTTTCAAATCCATGTTTTTGCCCTGATTCCAAAATCCATTCCGCCATTACGGTTGGTGTTTTAAAATTGGCTGGGGTATCGACCCATTTCATAATCTGTGACTGAGTAGCTGCTATTTTTTTTCCTTTTTCAAAAGTTTCAATATCAATATTATCATTTAAAGAAATATTGTAATTTCCTGAAAACCAGCTTTCTGTTTTTGATTTGTCCGATTTCAGATGCCCTATTTCATATTCTGCCAATGCAATGCCCTGGGCCACTGCCGATGAAATTTCTGAGCTTACTTTTTCAGAGAACAGAATCGAAATATCACCTTTTAATTTCGATTTGTTATGATAGAAAAAACTCCTGAAAGTGCTTTTTACTGCCTTGAAATCATCTTTTTTACCTAAGCCTAAAACGATAATTTTTTGATTGTCAGTAGAAAAATAGGTTACGGTCTCTTTGGCTTTTCCTGAAAAGTTTTCAAGATATGCTGGAGGAATATTCGCCAGCAGGTTTTCCAATTTGAAATCTTCGAAAAGGGGGAGAAGGATATTTTGAGAATATGCCATTTACGATAAATTAATAAAATATAATAAGAAGTAATTCGCTTGAAAATTTCAACTTAAAAACAAATTTTGGTATTTATAAAAAACTAGAATTACCTTTTGTTTTTTCTCGGAAGGTTAATTTGGTTAGTAATATAAACTTCAAATAGCTCGTCTGTATTTATTACTTTTGAATAACCTTTTCTTCTTAGTCCAGTGATTAGTTTTTTGTCTCCTGTCCATAAAATTCCTGAGAGATGATTCGTTAAGGCAACAAATAACATATCATCCGGGTCAATTTCATTAACAAGATGTTTAGCTTTCTGTAAATCACTGTCATTCAGTAGGATATCTTCGGCAAAAGTAATTCTTTTAGTGATTAATTGAAATGTTTCATTAAATTGTTCGTCAGAAAAGCCAGTAATGGATATGATTTTATCGACATGATTTAAAATTTCTTCTTTTAGTAGTCCAATAGTGAAAAATTTGAAATACTTCGAACCATTGATTATTAATTGTCCAATCTTACTTTTGGTATTTAGGATAGCACTAAAAACTATATTTGAGTCAACTATAATTTTCATTTTATTTGTTGACGCAAAGAAATTTTTGACATCATAGACTTATTTGCAATCTTAGATAATTCATCAACATCTTTTTGGTTGGCATTGGTATTTGCCGTGAGTTCTTTATACTTCAAAAAGTCCAACATATTTTGCAAATCAACCAAATCTACTTTTGGTGATAGTCTGACTATAATTTCATTTTTTGTCCTCTCGATGGTCATAAAATTCTTTTTTTGAAATATACAATTTTTTTGAAATGGCTTTTGATTTTTCATTTCGAAAAAATTCATAGCAAAAAAATGGGTACCCGCAAAGATACCCATTCAAACGATTATTAACCTAAAATTTACACTTTTGGTCCTGCATTAATTATGGCTGCCGAGCTACCTTCTTCATATTTTTTGAAGTTTGCGATAAACAAGCCTGCCAGTTTTTGGGCTGTGGCATCATAAGATGCTTTGTCAGCCCAGGCGTTGCGAGGAATCAGGATTTCAGCCGGTACTTCAGCACATTCTGTTGGAACGTCGAAACCAAATAACGGGTCTTTAGTATAAGTTGCTTTTTCTAGACTACCGTTGTGGATTGCATCGATAATTGCTCTTGTATATTTAAGCTTGATACGACTACCTACACCGTATCCACCACCAATCCAGCCGGTATTAACCAACCACACTTTTGTGCCATGTTTTTTGATTTTTTCAGCCAAAAGTTCGGCATATTTGCTTGGGTGCCATACCATAAAGGCGGCTCCAAAACAAGCTGAGAATGTAGCCTGAGGCTCGGTAACTCCCACTTCGGTACCGGCAACTTTGGCAGTGTAACCACTGATAAAGTGATACATGGCTTGCTCTGGGCTCAGTTTTGATACCGGAGGCAATACACCGTAAGCATCAGCAGTAAGGAATATGATGTTTTCAGGGTGACCACCTACACAAGGAATAGCTGCATTTGGAATATACTCAATCGGATAAGCAGCACGAGTGTTTTCGGTGATACTGTCGTTGGTATAATCAACTTCCTGAGTAACCGGATCCAAAACTACGTTTTCTAACACTGTACCAAACTTGATAGCTGAAAAGATTTCGGGTTCTTTTTCTGCAGAAAGATCGATAGCTTTTGCATAACATCCACCTTCGATGTTAAACACACCGTCGTCGCTCCAGCAATGTTCGTCATCACCGATTAGCTTACGGCTTGGGTCAGCTGAAAGAGTAGTTTTACCAGTACCGCTCAATCCAAAGAACAATGATACATCACCCTCTTCACTTGCATTAGCTGAGCAGTGCATACTCATGATACCTTGTTTAGGCATGATGTAGTTCATCACAGTAAACACACCTTTTTTCATTTCACCTGCGTATTCAGTACCTAAAATCACGAATTCTTTACGCTCAAAACAAAGGTCAACGCTTGTACGTCCACCCATGTAAGAAGTAAAAGCATTTGCTGGGAATTCACCGGCATTGTAGATAACGTAATCAGGCTCTCCAAAAGTAGCTAGTTGCTCCTGAGTAGGTCTGATAAGCATGTTGTGCATAAACAATGCATGGTAAGGACGAGTACATATTACTCTTACTTTGATTTGGTATTTTGGATCCCAACCTGCATAACCATCCACTACATAAATACGAGTCCTGGTGTTTAAGTAATCAAGAGCTCTTTGTTTGTTAATATCAAAGGTATGTTCATCCATTTTGATGTTCACATTTCCCCACCAGATATCGTTAACACTTTCAGGTCTTTCGATAATCCTTTTGTCTTTAGGACTTCTACCGGTTTTAATACCTGATTTCAATGCCAAAGCACCAGTTGAGGTGATTTCGGCTTCGTGTTCGTATTTAAGAGCGAGAGCATAAAGTTTGGCCGGAGAGGCGTTACGAATCACCTCTTTTGGGTTGATTTCGTATTGACTTAGATTAAAATTATTTGACATAGTATTGCTTAATTTTTATGTAAAACTAGGTCTAAGAATTTTCATATACAATGATAACATTCATTATTTGTTAAAGTACAATAAAATATTATTAAATAGCTGATAAACAGTATAATACATTTGTATTTTATTTGAATAGTCATATTTTATGTTGGATATATTTTGTTTAAAAAAAATAGGATTTTATGACCTACTTCATAGAAAATTTCATTTAAGATTCTTACTATTATTACCTATTTATTATGGTAATAAAATCGATGGGGAAGTGTTTTGATTTGTTTTACTTAAAACTTTGTAAAAATGGGAATCAGGTCGATAGCTAGTAAGCCTCTTGCGGCATTTGAGCATTGGAAAACACGGAAATGGTTGGCAAATCCTGAAAGTGTACAGAGGAAATGGATGCTTAAGCTTGTAAAAGAAGCTTCCAGAACTGATTTTGGCCTGGATCATGAGTTTGAAAACATTAAAAACTATGAGGATTTTAAGAAATCTATCCCTGTTCGGGACTATGAGGAGCTTAAGCCGTACATTAATAAAATACTCAAAGGTGATGAAGATGTGTTGTGGCCGGGAAAACCACTTTATCTGGCAAAGACCTCCGGCTCAACTACTGGGGTAAAATATATTCCGATTACGAAGCAATCAATTCATAACTACATCAATTCGGCCAAAAATGCGATTCTGGCTTATATTCATGAGACCGGTAAATCGGAATTTTTGGATAAAAAACTAATTTTTATGTCAGGAAGTCCTGAAACGGAGAAAAAAGCCGGGATATTAACCGGAAGTCTTTCAGGTATTTTCATTCATCATGTCCCTGGTTATCTTCGAACCAACCTGTTGCCAAGTTACAAAACCAATTGTATCGAAAACTGGGAAACCAAGCTTGATAAAATAACTGACGAGACTATCGACCAGTCTGTATCATTGATTTCGGGTTTCCCATCATGGGTACAGATGTATTTTGACCGCATAACAGAGAGAACGGGTAAAAATATTAAAGACATATTTCCTGATTTGGAGCTGCTTATTTACGGAGGAGTAAATTTTGAGCTCAATAAATCCAGGCTTTTTGAAACCATTGGAAAAAAAATCGATTCCATTGAGTTGTACACAACATCAGAAGGTTTTATTGCTTATCAGGATTCTCAAAAAGAGGAGGGAATGTTGCTACTGCTTGATACAGGTTTATTTTTTGAATTTATTCCTGCCGATGAATATTTCAATGAAAATCCAAACCGAATTGACATCAGTAGGGTAGAGTTAAATAAAAATTATGCACTCATTATTAACTCCAATGCAGGGTTATGGGGGTACTCTAATGGAGACACTGTGAAATTTGTTTCGCTTCATCCACATAGAATAGTAGTTAGTGGTCAAATCCAACATTTTATTTCGATTTTTGGTGAGCATGTGATAGCTGAGGAGATACAAAAAGCCATGAAATACGCTCTGAATAAGCACCCAGGAACGGAAGTTGTAGAATTTACTGTAGCCCCTCAGGTTAGCCCCTCCGAAGGACTTCCTTTCCATGAATGGCTGATTGAATTTACAAGGCCACCCCATAATCTGCCGGGTTTTGCAGCTGATTTGAATAAAAAAATGACCGATTTGAATGTTTATTATAAAGATTTGATTGAAGGAGGCGTACTCAGGCCATTAATTATTACAGTAGTAAAACCTAAGGCTTTCAATGATTACATTAGGTCTGTCGGCAAACTGGGCGGTCAGATTAAGGTTCCACGGCTGGCCAATGACCGTAAGATTGCGGATAGGTTGAGGTGATTGGGTGTCAACAATAATTTGCCTACCTTCTTTTGTTTTTTAAATTTGTTAAAATTAATTTTTTCATGCAGTCTGTTTTTTGGTTTATTATGGAAATATTGAAATTCATTTTGACTTTTTTGCTAATATTTTCTTTGAATTCCTGCAAAAGTTTTAGAAAGAAAGATATTGATTATTTTAAACTTGACTTTGAACATAGTAGGAGAATTCCATACAATAAATTAAGTATTGAACTTTTCAAAAAATCTAATGAGGCTACTATAAAAATCCATTCAAAAAAATTATTTCAATACCTTTTCAACTATTTTAATAATATTGGTTTTTAATATTTCAATGTCCTGAGGTGTTTTTTCTGATTTATTATAAATTGGGGTAAGTATCTCAGTTATAATTTTTGTTGATTCTACATCAAAATCACTTTTTCCAGCTGGTAAAATTCCTACCAAAACTTCTCCGATAAAGGAAGAAAAACATTCTTGATTTTCAGTATTCTTAATTAATTTTCGGATACCTTCAATAATTAAATCCTTTCCACATTCAGTCATAATTATAATTTGTTTTATTGATTTTAAAATATTTAAATTGTAGCATTAACCGGGAAGTATTTTTGATACACTTCCTCAACCTCTTCATATATTTTAAATAACTCTGAGTTATTTTTGTAAAATGCCGGTTCTAATATATGATTTGGACTTCTTGAAGGGTTCGAATGTTCTACAAAAATCATGTTTAATCGTTTGAAATGATTTTTTTCTAAAATTTTATAATGTTTCTTCTCAATTTTATCCAAATCACTTTGAAAATTGTTTAAGTTTAAATTCATAATTTCGCATTTTATTTACAAATGTAAATAATAAAGAATAAATAAACAAATTTTTAATACAAAAGACCCAATATCCAAATAGGAATTGAACGGCCAACTGGTTGCTCTATATCGTCTTTGATGATCCAGGCATCAGGGGTTTCAGTGATTTGTTTTGGCTTTTTGGTTTTTCCACCTACTTCAAAGGTGTATTTTCCATCAACCAGAAAATCAGCGGTTTTGGATTGGTTTACTTCGTGGCTTTTTCTGAGCTGATTCTGTACAAAAACTTCTCTCACAGTGCCTTGATTGGGGTTTTCCTCTGATAAAGCATAGAGTAGATTGGTGTTTTCGAGAAAAATCTTCTCTGGTTTTTGCAATGCCGACACACTAAAGGGCTTGGACTGAAGCATTGAAATCAAGCGGGCCTCTTCCAAATAAAACAAATAAGAATTCAGTGAGTTTCTGTGAATTCCGGTTTTTTCGGCTAAATCACTTAAATTAGGCTTGAATGGTACTTGTTGTGAGATAATATAAAGCAGTTGTAAGATTTTTTTAGCTTGTCTTACATCAAATCCCTTGATTTCGGCCATGTCATATTCTACAATTGCCCGGGTCATTTGCCTCAGTTGAAGCCTGTAGTCTGCTTCATTGGCTTTTTTGAAAGGATAATATCCTGATTTTAAATATTCTCTGAAATATTGATAGGGTCTGAAGTCATCAGGGAAAAACACTGAATATGAAAAATCCTCAGATATTATATTTTGGATAGAAATAGTTGGAAATATAATATCATACTCTAATTCCAGAAATTCTCTAAATGAAAGCCCCTGCATTTCGTAAAATAAAGCTCTTCTACTCAAATCACCTTCCTTTTTTGTAATGTCTAGAATTGAAGAACCTGTAAAAACTATCTGCATTTCGGGGTACCGGTCATACAGATTTTTAATTTCCTGAGACCAGGTTGGGTATTTGTGCACTTCATCCAGGACCAAAAGGCGTCCTCCGATTTCAAAAAAAGTTTTTCCAAATGCCAGCAGACTGTTTTGGGTAAAATATAGTTCGTCCAGAGAAATGTAAGCTTTTTTGCTTATGGGTAAGTCTGAAGTTTTGAGATATTGAAGCAATAACGTAGTTTTTCCAATGCCTCGTGCTCCTTTGATTCCTATCAAAGGGTTTTTCCAGGAGATTTCGGAATGAAGATATCTCTTGAATTTCAGGTCTGTTCCCGAAATTTTTCTGTTTGAATTATCTAATAAATCTTCCATAATGCATAAGTGTTTATGCAAATATAGTAAATATTTTATTTATAATTATTCAATTATGATATTTATTGCACAAATGAAAATGCAATAAAATGAAAAAATGCATAAATGAATGTGCAAAATAACATTTACATTGTGGTCAATATTATAATTTGATATAAGCAATACAACCCTTATTTCTGTTTCAAATAGATATGTCTGATATTGTTGATACCCGTTACTCTTTCATCGATTTCGAATTTATTGAGGTGCTTAATCAGAGGGAGTAATTTTGGGAATCCGTAATTACGGGGATCAAAATCAGGTTTCTTTTTCAGAATAAAATTGCCAAGGTTGGCCAGAAAAGTCCAGCCGGTTTCGTCGGCAAGGTCGTTTACGCTTTCGGTGATGAGCCTTATAGTGCCTTTATCGATCTTTCTCAGTGGTTCTTCTTTAACTTCAGGTTTTTGTGTAGTTTTTTCAGGATTTGATAGCTCTTCCTCAGCTATTTTCAGGATTTCCAAATAAATAAACTTGTCACAAGCTGAAATAAACGGTTTTGGAGTTTTCTTTTCTCCGAAACCAATCACTATCATACCCGCTTCCCGGAGCCTGGTGGCCAATCTGGTAAAGTCACTGTCACTCGAAACGATGCAAAAGCCACTAACCTTGCCCGAATACAATATGTCCATGGCATCGATGATTAGGGCACTGTCGCTCGAGTTTTTGCCAGTGGTGTAGCTGTATTGTTGTATGGGGGTTATGGCGTTTTCGAGAAGTACGTTTTTCCAGCCAGAGACGGTGGGCTTGGTCCAGTCGGCATAGATACGTTTGATTGTAGGTGTGCCGTTTTTCGAAATCTCTTCCAACATTTCTTTCACGTTGGCATAAGGTACATTGTCGGCATCAATTAATACGGCTAATTTTTCGTCTGTCATTTTTTTGAATGTTTTTTGAAGAGGATATTTTCGAATAAATAAAATATAAAAATATCTGATATTCAGTTAATTAAAATGTGGGAAGCATTTGAAAATATAATATAAAGGTAAGATAAATACTTATAAAAACTTCTTTTTCAAGTAAAACAAAGAAGAGATTTTTTCGGTAAAAATGGAAAAATAATAATGAAAAAGAATTGAAAAAAAATTAAATAAACTTCAGTAATACTTTTCCGGCAGACATATTTTGGGTATAGGCATCAATGGCTTTTTGAGCATTTTCTAAATCAAAAACACCCTGAATTTGAGTTTCAAAACCACTTCTAAGCATCTTTTTTATTTTCGAAATATCCAGAAGAACATTTAGTATTGACTTGTCTTTCAGTTCTTTACTTAGCCAATAACCCTCAATGATATTTTGTTTGAAAAGCAGATTTTGAGGCTGCATTTCTGTAGGATTGAGGTCAAGCCGTCCGTAGATCACCATTTTTGAGTTATCAGGCAGGGCATTAAGGATCTTGTAGGGAATATCACCACCGCTTACTGCATCGAAGTATATTATTTTCTTATATTTTTTTGAAAATTCTTTGAGCTGGTCAAAAACATTATCTTCAGAAAGGGCAAAAATTTCCTCAAAACCGGCACTTTTAAGTTTAGTCTTACCCGAAATATTTCTGATTACGCCAATAACCGGAATTCCGGCTTTTTGAGCGTGGTAAATCACCATTTTGCCCAGTGCACTTCCTGCTGCTGAAATTACGATGGCATTGGCTCCAAAATTTTTGGCTTGTTTGATAAAAGAAATCGCTGTAAGTGGGTTTACAAAAAGCATAGAAGCTTGTTGTTGGTCAATACTATCGGGAATATCTATGCATTTTCCGGCATCGGTAAGCATGTATTCTGCCCAGGTACCATTGCCAGATCCAGCTGTGCATGCCACACGTTTATTTAAGAGCCTATTGGCCAAAAAGCCCCCACCAGAGGCCACTACTGTGCCGCTTCCTTCGAGACCCGGAACCACAGGAAAGGGCTTTTTTAATCCATAATTACCTGTAAGAAACGACAGATCGGAGGGATTAACCGGAGCGAAGGCCATTTTTACCAAAACCTGTCCTTTGGCGGGTGTTGGAGTCGGAATCTCGGCGATTTCCCAGGTATTGGGACCTGTAAGTAAAAGGGCTTTCATAGTTTTTTTATGTAAAAATAAAAAAAGCAGCCCGAAATGGCTGCTTTCTCTGAATCAAATATTTGGAAAATTATTTCACTTCGAAAAGCTTATCATCAAGGTTTTGATTGATTTTGATAGAACTTGCTTTCAATTCAAAGGCAATCATACCCATATCTTGTTTCAGTAAATGCGGAAATTTTATTCCACCACCAACATCCTTATAGTCACTATAATCAATTGTGATTGTTGTTTTACCCATTCCTGGAACTTCACCCTCAACCAATTGACGAACTTTTAAGCCGGATGCAACTTCATAAAATTCTTTACTTTCACCTGTTGCATTTTTTACAATGATAACATTACAATCGGCACCATTTATTTTCTCGACACCCGAAAAACTCATTTTTTCGGGATCTGTCAGATATTCCAATTCCCCTACGATATTAGATTGTGCTTTTAAAGAATTGGCAGCTTCGCCTTCAATTTTTTGTTCCTGACCCATAGCCGATATACTACCTTTCTGACCATCAAAAATAGTTTTGTTTACTTCCCCCATACCGTCGATATTGACTACTGAATAAAACTTGTTGGGAAGTTTTTTCATAGTTGTATTAGAAATTGACTGACCCTGGACCTCACCGGAGAATTCCATTGTGATGTCTTTGATTCCTTTCAATGCTTCCTGTCCACCAATTTTATTCAGATAATTTTCAACTATTTCTTTGGGAGTAGGCTGTTGTGCATAAGTGGAAAGGCCCACCAGAAGTAAAACAGGTAAAATTAATTTTTTCATTTTTGAAATTTTTAAAGTTTATGATACAAAACAACGATAAAAAACTTCAACTTTCAATAAATATTGTTGAATGGATATTTTGAACTTTCAAATGGTTGATTTTAAATAAGAAAAGACACCGACCTCATCAGAAGCCGGTGCCGGGAAGGCTTCACGCTTACCTCTAAACATTCCCTATCACATACATTTCCTCCAATGTAGGCGTAGGACTTCCCCCTTGCTTTTCGAGGGTCATTGCAAAAGCTGCAGGTTTCCCTTTAATGTTTTTCATGGCCAAAACCTTACTTTCGTGCTGATTATCAATTATTCCCATATCCACCGGAACGCCATCGACAATTCCCCAAAGTTGATATTGCATTCCAGTGGGTGCCTTTGGTAATGACTCTACCATTATACTTGCAGAGGCATTTTTTTCATCATAAAATACCATGGCCAGGCTTTCTGGTGATTTCTCAACGCCTTTGAGTTTTATCATTTTGGTTTCTTTGAAAAGAGCAATCAGTTTCTGGTCTTTTGACATTTCATCCGCCATTTTCTGATTTTCATCCTTAACGATAGCCATTTGTTGTTTCATGGTGTTGTTTTGGTAAAACAAGCCCAATGCAAGCACTCCCAGTATTACGGCTGCGGCTATAGAAACTTTTGGCCAAAGACTGATGATTTTCGGCTCCAAAACTTCCGGAATTTCAGTTTTTTCGAAATCCATTCCTGCAAAAATCCTCTCTTTGAGATCTTGATTAACTGGCATGGCATGTGCTTTAGCATAGGCCTCCATCGTTAGTTCAAGCCGGGTAAGTTCTTCTTTTACCTCCGGATAGATTTTGGAAAGACACGCTACTTCTCTACGCTCCTGGTCGGTAGTTTCGCCCAAAACGTAAGCCTCGAGTATGCCTGACGCTATATATTCTTTCGTATTCATATTCTAAAATAAGCTTTTAGGTCCTGTAATGCTGTTCTGATACGTGACTTGGCCGTTCCGAGCGGAATCTGTAAAATCTCCGCGGCTTCCTCCTGTGTATATCCCTGAAAATAAACCATATCAATCAGTACTTTACGGTCGCTTTTCAGGTTTTCAGTGATGGCTTTTACATCAAAATTATAGTTGACACTATCAGCCACAAATGTAGTGTCAATCGTATTGATTTTTGTGTCGATGTCTTCCAGAAACACATTTTTGTCTTTTCGGTAGGCATCAATAGCGGTATTACGGGCGATGTTGACCATCCAGGTAAACAGGCGACCTTTTGAAGGGTCATAGTCATTGATTTTTTTCCAGATTTTGAGAAATACATCCTGAAGCAGATCTTCTGATTTTTCGCTGTCTTTCACGATTCTGGTGATAATTCCCATCAGTGCTCCGGCATAATTATCATATAAATAATCGTATGCTTGCCGCTGATTGGCTTTCAATGACTGTACTAATTCTTCTTCGGAGAGTTTTTTTAGTGCTGTCAAAATATTAATGTTTAGAGGTGATTTTTTGATTCCATCAATCGAATTAAAATTATGTAAATCTAATCCGAATTTTGAGAAAATCCGGTAGTTTGGAGGAATACCGGATTTTCTAATTTTATATTAATCCTATTATTTTGGCATCAAGACGGTGTCAATAGCATGTATCACGCCGTTGGATTGGTACACATTGTAAGTCGAAATGTTGGCCATCATGCCATTTTCGTCCTGTAAAATCACATTCATGTCGCCATTCATTTTAGCCGTAAGCGTGTTGCCTGCAAGCGTTTTGAGTTTGGCTTCACCTTTACCTTTTTCGATTTGTTTCATCAGCTCTTTTGCATCCAATTTACCTGCCACCACATGATAGGTTAAAACTTTGGTGAGCGTTGCTTTGTTTTCAGGTTTTAAAACCATTTCTACAGTGCCTTTAGGGAGTTTGTCGAATGCAGTGTTCACGGGAGCAAATACCGTGAAAGGACCAGGGCCCATGAGGGCATCAACCAATCCCGCAGCTTTCACAGCTGCTACCAACGTGGTGTGATCTTTGGAGTTCACCGCGTTTTCGACAATGTTTTTGGTAGGGTACATGGCTTCTCCGCCTACCCATACTGTTCCTTTTTGAGCAAAACCGTTGAGGCTTGAAATTGCTAATAATGCTACGATTCCGAGAGTTTTGAATTGCTTTTTCATAATTTTTACAAAAATTTATTTTTAATTTCTCTCAAATACGCAGCTACTGGCAATTTGGATTTTTTTGCAAAAGAAAAAATTAAAAAATACATGGAGGGATATTTTTGAAAGCAAAAATTGAATAAATGAGTTAATTTAGCGTTTTGTGTATTAAAAATATCGAACCTATAATGTCCAGAATACTTCTGTTGTTTTTGTTTTTAAGTTTAAGATTGTCTGCCCAGGTTATTCCTCCGGCTGAGCCCATTGAGGAGCCTGAAGAAGATGAAAAGGAACCACAGGTGTTATTTGAAAAACCAAAACCAGCCTGGAGACAAAATCTGCATTATGGCGGGAATATCTGGCTGGGCTTTTGGGGAGCTTTTTATATTGATGCCTCTCCCATGGCCGGATACGATGTGACAGGAAAAGGTACTGTTGTTGGCCTTGGAGCATCTTTTATTTATCAGGGAGCTTATAAGCAAAGTGGAAATCTGGCTTATGGAGGCCGTTTGTTTGCAAGACAGGCGGTTTGGCGTAATTTCTTTGCTCAGGGGGAATTTGAAATGATGAATGCTCCCAACAATGTTAATTATTTTTACAATTGGAAAGATGATGGTACTGAAAGAAAGTGGGGAGGTTCGCCGTTATTAGGTATTGGAATGTATCAAAATCGCACCCGAAGCCAGAACGGAAGTTTTATTTCAATTATGTACAATTTGGGTTCTCCTTCATTTGGATTTGTGAGTCCGCAATCATTAGGGGGAAATGGGTCCCCTTTTGTGATAAGAATCGGATATTTCTTTTAGAGAATTACGGTTCGGTTTCCGAAAATAAAAACTCTGTCATCCAGGACTAGTTTCAAAGCTTTTATTAATACCATTTTTTCCACGTCACGACCATCCCGGGCCATATCCTGGGCCGAATACCGGTGATCTACTTCTTTGGTATCTTGGGCAATGATTGGTCCTTCATCTAGATTATCATTCACGAAGTGTGCAGTAGCACCAATGATTTTTACACCTCTTTCATAAGCTTGCTTGTAAGGGTTAGCTCCTATAAATGCAGGCAAAAAGGAGTGATGGATATTGATGATCCTATTGGAATAATTAGATACAAAACCAGGAGAAAGGATTCTCATATATTTTGCCAAAACTAAAAATTCCGGTTTGTAGATATCCAATGTTTTCAAAACTGCTTCCTCGTGCTCTTCCCGGGATTTATCTTCAGCCGAGATGTAATGGAAAGGAATGCCAAATTTTCCCACAAATGGCTGAAGTGAATTGTAGTTACTCACAACCGCCAGTACATTGGCATTTAACTCTTCAAAGGCGTATCTTATCAGAATTTCAGAAAGACAATGATGCTCTTTTGTGCATAAAAGCACGATATCTTTCTTTTTTTGTTGGTGAAGTTTAAATTTTATCTCTTCATTCGGGATAACTTTCCTCAAATCCAGCAAAACCTTTTCCGGCTCATACCCATTAGTACTTTCAAACTCGGTCCGCATATAAAACCAGCCATTAGGGCTCACATATTCGTCTTGTTTGAAAATATTGCATTCGTTTTTGTACAAAACGCTGGTTACATGAAATATAAGTCCCTTTGCATCAGGACCTTCCATCAATAGGATATGTTTTGACATGGTTCGATTTGCGATTTACGATTGAATCGATTTGCGATTACGAATTTATAAATTTTTATTTTTTGCTCTCAAAGTTTTAAAGACGAAATAATCATAGATAAAATTTCGTCGGCTTCTTTTTTGAGGAAATTTAATGGCTCATTATTAGTGATATGTGAAGATTCTTCTATTAACTCTAACCAGTAAAGGGTCTCATCAGTTTCTTCTTCTACAATCTTCAATTTATTAATCATATCGGCCTGAGATTTTGCTCTGCAAACCGCCCTATAATTTGCACCTACAGAAGACGACGACCTAATTAGATGTCTTCCATAAATATCTAAGCTTTTTCTACTTGGCAATCCATCCACAAATTCACCGCAAATCAATGCCAGATTTTTTGTTCTTTTTTTGAAAAGTTCCTCTGTCATTAGATAATTTAATTTTGTGGCGTAGTTTAAATAATCAAACAAAAATTCTCATTCGAAAAAATCATCAATCGTCAATCGAATCAATCGTCAATCGTTTCATTTTTTCCTAAAGAAAGTCGTAATCACAACTCCCTCAAAGCCAAAGTGTTCTCTGATCTGATTTTGCAAAAATCTTTGGTAAGACTCTTTTACATATTGTGGCAAATTGCAGAAGAAAACAAATGTTGGTGAAGGCGTAGGGATCTGAACTATATATTTGATTTTCACCATTTTGCCTTTGATTGATGGAGGTGGAGTACGTTCGATAATCGGTAATAGAATATCATTAATTTTGGAAGTTGGATACACCGTTTTGCGGATTTCATATACTTCCATAGCTTTTTCAATGACCTGGAAAATACGGGTCTTTTCCAAAGCAGATGCAAATATTACCGGCATATAGTTCATTGGAGCTAAACGTTCCAAAAACTCTTTTTTCAAGGTATCGGCAGTTTTGGAGTCTTTTTCCAGAGCATCCCATTTGTTTACCATCAGCACAATACCTTTTTTGGCATTATGAGCCTGAGCTATGATACTTATATCCTGTGACTCAAGGCCAAGTGTGGCATCAAGCAGAACTATACAAACATCGGAATTGTCCAGTGCCTTTATTGACCTCAAGACCGAATAAAACTCGATGTCTTCATTTACTTTGGCTTTTTTTCTTATGCCGGCGGTGTCGGTTATCACAAAATCTTTTCCGTAGAGTGTATAGCGGGTGTCAATGGAATCACGGGTGGTACCGGCTATGTCAGTCACAATGGAGCGTTCTTTGCCAAGCAGGGCATTAAGATAGGATGACTTTCCGACATTTGGTCTTCCCAAAATCGAGATTCTCGGTACGCCTTCATTAGGATTTTCGGGCCTGTCATCTTCCAGATATTTTGACATGGCGTCGAGCAGGTCCCCAGTGCCGGAGCCATCAGCTGCCGAAATAGGATAAATCTCAGAGTCGAGTCCCATACTGTAAAATTCAGAAGCTACCAATTGGGCTCTTTCGAAAGTTTCGGCTTTATTGGCTACAATGAAAACTGGTTTTTTGGACCTTCTGAGTACGTTGGCAAACTCTTCATCGAGTTCGGTAAGACCGGCTTTTGTATCCACTACAAACAATATGATGGTAGATTCTTCAAGGGCGAGTTCTACCTGACGACGTATGGCTTCTTCGAAAGTGTCGTCAGACCCGACCACATATCCACCTGTGTCTATTACAGTAAAATTCTTTTTTAACCAAAAGGCATTTCCATAATGGCGGTCGCGGGTTACGCCTGATTGGTTATCGGTTATAGCCACTCTTTCCTCTATTAATCGGTTAAAGAGGGTTGATTTGCCTACGTTGGGTCTTCCTACTATGGCTACTATATTTGACATTTTTGATGCAGTTTTTTCTTTAAATTATTCTATATCAGCTTTTTCTATTTCTGAAAAGGGGTGCAAATATAGGCATTTTGTCTGAAATTATAAAATTGTTTTTGAATATCAGTAGGTTAGGTATATTTTTAGTATTGTTTTTTTTCAGTTTTAAAAAAAATAGCAGAAATAAAGATTGACAATTGATTAGTGAAACATTATAGATGTTTTTTTTTCGTTTATTTTTGCATTGAAAAACAATTAATTATGGAAAATTATCTGGAAAGAATTACATTGGACAAAGAGGTTTGCGGTGGTAAACCTACCATAAGAAAAATGAGGTTTACTGTAAGTCAAATGCTGGAATTGCTTGCATCCGGAATGTCTTCTGCTGAGATTTTAGAAGATTATCCATTTATTGAGGAAGGAGATATCAAAGCAAGTCTTCAATATGCTGCAAAAATTGCCAATGCAAAAACATTGACGCCTTCGTCCAATGCAGCTTGATTCTTTGAATTTTTTGATTGATACACAACTCCCTCCTGTTTTAGCTGCATTTTTTAAAAGAAAGGGATTTGTTGCCATCCATACTTCTAGGGTAAAGGAAGGTGGAGAGTTTATGTCAGATTCCGAAATAATTTCTTACGCTATTGAAAACAATCTTATAATTGTAACCAAAGATAAAGACTTTGTAGATTGCTTTTTCACAAAAGGATTTCCACCAAAAATACTCCAACTCCAATTTGGAAATATTAAGAACAACGAATTAGTTGATTTATTAGAGCTTAATATACAATCAATTATCTCTTTGTTTTCCGAAGGAAATAACCTTATAATTTTTAGCCAAAACAATCTGGTTTCTTACTGAATTTGGATTTTTTAAAACAATTTCTCCCATGAAATCAAGGCAATAGCTAAAATCGCTAAAGCAATGCCAATGGTATTTAGTTTGGAAATTTTTTCTTTGAAAAAAATAATTGAAAACAAGGCAGAAACTGCTATCACTCCAATATTATAAACGGGATAAACAAAGGCCCCGCTATTTCCGAAATGTCCTAATGTCAAAATCAGAAAATAGAAAGAAAGGAAATTGGGAATTCCGAGTGAAATTGCTGCAATCAGGTTTTTAAGCTCAAGTTTTTCTTTTTTTGCAAAATAATTGTAGAGCAAAAGAAAAAGACCTCCCATTATAGCACCAAAAATCATCACTAAAGTAACCGGAATAGTACGGGAAGGATCAGCGATATATTTGATATTGAGATAGTTGATGGCAGTGTTGGTGATTCCATACATCAAAAATACCGCTAAGGCCAGCCCGCCGGTGGTGAGCCAGTTTGCTTGTTGTTGACCGGTATCACCACTTTTAAATGTGGCAATACCGATGGCCAATATGGCCAGAATCAACCCGAAATAGTTAAGCCCACTAAATTGAATTTCGCCGGTATTGAATACCAAAAGACTGAATAATACCGGGATTACCAAAGAAATATTATTGGCCAAGGAAGTGATCGTCATCCCGATTTTTTGGGTAGATGCACCACTCAGAATGAAAGTTATGATAAATCCAAATCCCAAAAGAAGCGAAAACCATACCCAGTTTTCAGCCAAAGGCATACTGAATTTCTGTCCGGCGGGCATTAGTATATATCCTGAAATAAAACATACCGGATAATTTAGGGCAATTGCCTGGGCGGTGTTGATGCCGTATTTCGGAAATATTCTGAAATTTACCAGTAACAGAACCGAGAATAAAATACTTAATATCAGATAGATCATAATTGGGATTTTTTGTCAGCCTGAGCCTGTCTTAGGCCCTTCAAGTTTAACACTTCGACTAGCTCAGTGTGACATTTTTTTACTTCATATAATTGGCATAAGTGATACACTCCTTCAGTATCATATCCTCGTATTTAGCATTTTGATATTTGCTTTTCAGGATACCGAAAAACTTACGGAATTTGGGCAATTCTTCCGCTGACATTTTAGCAAGATATGCCTCTTCCTGATTATAATCGGTAGGTCGATTTTTGTAGAATTTCACCCAATAGTTGTTCCGCTCACACAGTGCTCCGGCATAACATATTTTGGCTCCCAATTCAGTGTCAGGGTTTTTCTGGAGGGCTTTTTCGTAATATTTAAGTGCATTTTCGGTAGTGTAATAATCGCCCGAAAGTTCCTTGCTGTACTCCAGTTCCATCATGCTTTTATCGCGGTGGCTCAGGATCCAGGCCTGTCCAAAATAACTGAGATTATACAAATGATTGCCATATTCATACAAATCGGCAGCTGTTGCTGTTGAAGCATTGGCTCGGGCTTTCAAATGGGCCAGATAGTCGAGATATTCGTCCAATCGGGTAAGTTTGTTATTTTGCTCCAAAAACAGATCTTTGGCTTTGGTGTCAAAATACTCCGCCAGGGATTGTTCTTCTTTATATTTTTCAGAGATATTCCGGCTGGTTTTGGCAGCATTTATAAAGTCCTCCTTCTTCACATATGCTCGCACGAGAGCTAGATTTACAAAATCAGCTTTAATGCCTGACAAAGTCAAAAGTTTTTTATCGTTGGCACTGAGGTCTTTTTTGTTTAGAAAAGCCACGACTTTCTCTAAAAATGGTGCTGAACAAGTGTCAATCAAGTTTTCCGGATTGATTCCCAAATCATAATATTGCCCAGAAGTAGCTACATTAGCCGCTAAAAATGCCTTCAGGTTATCACCAACGGATTTTTTTGGTTTAGAACAAGAACTAAACCAGCCTCCTGAATTTGTTTCGGTAGTTTGATTGTAATAATTGGCCAGTTTATTACTCATTTTTACTAGCATATTGTTGTCTCTGAAGGTTTCGGTTTTAGTAAAACCCTCCAGGCTGGCCAGTAATTTCGTTTCGTTTTCGGGTGTACTTGGCAGGTCACTCAGTTCAAATTTCAAAAACTCAGCTTGCTTTTTGGTAACCGGATTTTTTGTATTGGCCAATTCCTCGAGAAGTTTTTGAGATTTTTCAGAGTCGTTTTTCAGATAATAAAAATATGCCGAAGATATTTTCCAGAAATCGGGATTAGTAACTTTTCCTTCTGACGACACATCTTCTGAGAATTCCAGCATTTTTTCGAGATAAGTTTTGCCTTCTTCTTCAGCCTCTTTTACTTTTTTTGGGTCAATATTGTAGTTTTCATCATAAAAATTTATTGTGTTGGAATATAAACTGGCATTTTTATCAGCAAAAAATACCATTTCATTTTTATTGATTTCCCGGGTAAAAATCAACTCCAACAGCTCGTTTTTCGGGTCGATTTTATAAAGTTCTTTGATGGTCTCGAGCCCGTCCTGATAAGGTTGAACGCCTCTCAGTGCGAGTACATTTGCTTTTTCTTTGTCGGTTTTCGCTAGTTTTAGGGCATTTTCAAAATGTGATGCATTAATACCTCTTACGCTCAAATCTGCCTGATATCTTTTTGAAGGAGCGTTGGCAAATACCTGAGCGAAAAGCAGTACAGCCCTTGCGGTGTCGCCGGTTCTTTTATAGCTACCCGCCACTCTGCTGAGAGCCCAGTCGCTAATAAAAGTTTTGGTTTTGAGGGTCAGACTGTATTTGTTGTATGCTTCGATGGCCATTTTATGGTATCCTGAGCGGTGCAAAAGTTTAACATGCTGAAACAAATATCTTTCTTTCAGGAAATCGTCTTTTGCCGACTTGAAACTTCTAAAAGCCGCATCGGCCTCAGTTTTGATGGCGACAGTATCAACTACAGGGTCTTCATCCCAATAATTTTCTTTAACAGGAATAAGTTTATCGGTTTTTTCTGCAAATATCAGGTAATCAGAGGCTTCCGGCTTGAATCCTTTGATGCTTTGGGCCAAAGCAGAAGTGCGGGTGTTGCCATAAAGTGCATCAAATACTGTCTTACGGTCAATTTTTTTTCCTAAATAATTATACCAGGCATCGGTATTTGCAGTCTCTTCGGTAGTTTCTTTTTTAGGTTGAGGTTGCTCAGAATAAAAGTACGGCTCCTCGTTGAGAAACATGCTGGAATAATAATAAGGTTTGGTCTCAGCAGGTGTATTGGCATTTTCAGGATAAAACAGGGAAAAATACTCAGCATAATCGTAAGGTGAAGGACCACAAGCCAATATCACCAATGTTCCTAAAATGACATGGGCTTTTTTAATTCTACTCAAACAGGGTTTTAGTTTCATAATTTTTCAGGCAGGTTTTATCAAGATGAAAAAGGATAATTGCAGTACTTTTTTGGTTTAATTTGCTTAATATTAGTTTTTTAATTTTTAAAACTTCGTCAAACTCAGGTTGTTCAAATTTCAGAACATCTCCTTTTCTGAGATGTACTCCACCGATTTGCCCTGATGATTTGCATTCGAAAATTAAGTCATTTTTTGTTTCTGACAAAAACGAAGCATTCTTAAGAATATTTAAAGAGATTTTCGGTAAAAATGCATGAAAAATTCCGCTTCTGTAAACTATGGTTTGAGAAAATATCGGCAGAGCGATTTTTAATGCCAAAGGGTATTTATTTAGTCGGTCCAAATAGGCCGAAACTGTGTGGGCATCAAATACGGAATTGATTTCAGAGTACTTTCGCCAGTCGCCGGTATTGTAAACCATCAGACTTCCCTCATCTGCCGGGGGTATGCCGGTCTTTTCAAAAAACTTAATTTGATGTAGTCGTATGGTTGCCGAAATTTTCCGACCCGTTTTTTCTTTGATTTTTTGCAAAAAATAAAAATATTTTGCTCTTGTACCTTCTGTCCAATCGCAATCCAGCTGAATTTCTTCGGGAAGTTTTCTTTTATTAAAATAATCAAAAATATTAATTGTAAGTCTATCAATTTGTTTAAAATCAGCAAATTGAAAGGTTCTATTGGTGATAAAAATTACCGGAACATAATCTTTGGGGCGTTGGTCTTTCCAGGTGATAATCTTAACAGGTTCAGGTTTACCATTTCTGAAATCTACATCAAATTCTCTGATATAAAGTTGTGAATTTGGGGTATTTTCAAGAGCTTTTTTTTCTGAACTATCAAGCTGGAAAGTAGTCTTCCAGAAATAAAAACCACCCTCAGACAATTTGACTTTTTTATTTTCCTGACAAGAAAAAAGGATAAAAAGAAGAAAAATGAGAAAAAAACGTTTTGATTTCATTTAAGGTATTTTCTCCAATCGAAATTATCGGCAAACCTAATCCAAAATTCGCTAATTTTGTCAAAATGAATATATATTTTAAAATACTAAAATTTGCCGGGAACATTCGCGGATTTTTACTTCCATTTATCATTGCTTCGCTTATCGCGGGTGTTTTCGGAGTATTAAATCTCGTTCTGCTCAAGCCCTTGTTGGATGTACTTTTTGGGCAGGTTTCGAGGGAAGTTTTACAGGAAATGGCTCAGAAACCCGCTCAGGATTTTCAGTTGGTGGACCAATTTGAGCGTTTTTTCGCCCAGACTGTACTTGAAGAGGGCAAAATGGGTGGACTCAAACTTGTGGTACTTACTATTTTGGTGGTAAGTCTGATCGGGAATTCAGCCAGATACCTGAGTATGAGGGTTTTGGAAAAATTTAAAACCGGTATGGTGGCCAATCTCCGACAAACAGTTTTCGAGCATACTTTAAGGCTACATCTGGGTTTTTTTACCAATGAAAAAAAAGGGGAGCTCATTTCCAGAATTACGACCGATGTGCAGGAAGTCGAAAATTCTATCGCCAATTCATTTTCAGCAGCCATTAAAGAACTCATTTTACTTGTGGCTTATCTTGTGGCTTTATTTGTTATTTCCTGGAAACTTACCCTATTTTCTTTGATTGTTATTCCGGTAACCGGGGCGTTTTTGGGTATAATTCTGAAAAGAATGCGACACAATGCAGGTGACAGTCAGCAGCGGCTCAGCAATCTGATGAGTATCATGGACGAGGCTTTTGGGAGTATGCGAGTGGTAAAGGCTTTTTTGGCTGAAAAATATATTTCAGGTAAGTTTTTTGAAGAAAATGACGCCTACCGTAGGTCAATGTATCGCTATGCCACCAAACGCGAAATGGCCAATCCGTTTTCAGAATTCATCGGGATCAGCATGGTGGCTTCTTTGCTGTATTTTGGGGGAAGTTTGATTTTGAGCCATGAAAGTGCTCTTTCAGCTTCTACTTTTATTGCATATATCGCACTTTTTTCACAGGTGGTGAGGCCCGCAAAAGAGATTTCTCAGGCTATAAGCACGGCACAGCGTGGTTTGGCTTCCGGGAAAAGAGTTTTGGATTTACTTGAGCAAAAATCTGATATAGAGAATGTGGCGGTTTCAAAATCAGAAGTGAGTTTTTCTGATAAAATAGCCTTTGAAAATGTGGATTTTAGTTATGATAAATCTACAGAGGTTTTGAAAAACATAAAAATCGAAATCAAAAAAGGGAAAATGGTGGCTTTGGTTGGGGCCTCGGGAAGCGGAAAATCGACTCTGGCCGATTTGGCTATACGATTTTTTGATCCTATCAATGGAAAGGTAAGTCTGGATGGTGTTTCTATGAAAGATATTTCGAAAGCTGACCTCCGGGGGCATATTGGGGTGGTGACTCAAGAGGCCATTTTGTATAATGATACAGTGTATAACAACATTGCTTTTGGCCGAAAAACGACGATGGAGGAAGTGAAAAATGCGGCCAAAATCGCCAATGCTTTGGAATTTATCGAAGCCATGCCTGAAGGGTTTAATACTTCGGTGGGCGACCGTGGCTCCAAGCTCAGCGGCGGACAAAGACAGAGGATATCGATTGCCAGAGCTATTTTGAAAAATCCGCCAATTTTGATTTTGGATGAGGCCACATCGGCCCTGGATACCGAGTCGGAAAGGCTTGTGCAAGAGGCACTTACGCAACTAATGAAAGACCGAACCAGCCTAGTTATTGCCCATCGTCTTAGTACTATTCAGGCCGCCGATGTGATATATGTTGTTCAAAACGGACAAGTAGTCGAGCAAGGTTCACACGCCGACTTGATTGCCCTTGATGGCGGTTATTACAAGAAATTGGTAAGTATGCAGGAGATACAATAGGAGGGATACTAAATATTTTTTTCATCAATAAAAATATCTGGAATTAAGAGTTTGTCATCACCGTTTTTGTTCATTTTTTTAAAGGATTTTTGCCTATTTTCTCTTTTTTCATTTTTATTTTCTAGAATTATTCTTTTTTTCATGATGATTAAAAGTTTTAGACAAACCAAAAGTTAATTCGTTAAAAGTACTAATGTTATTAAATCTTATAAATGAGCCAAATTTTTTAAAATCCCTTTCAAGATTAAAATTAATTTCTTTGTAATTTTTATAAAATGAAATTTTACCACTTAAACCTAACCATAAAGGTTTTTTTGGATATAATCTAAATCCTAATGTAGGTCCTAATCGATATTGAAGGTCGTTTTTTTCAATTTTTAATCTACTAATTCCGACTATTAAACCTAATTTATTAAAGTTTAAATTGGTTTCCAAACCAGCAGTAGTTGACTTAAATTCATCTTGAAATTTTAGATTTTTTAATGAAAATATTATGTCTGAATTAAAATCACAAGATTCAAAAAGATGGTATAAACCAATATTTCCAACTAGTAAGCTATTCTTTTTAAAATTACTTTGATATCCTATAGATGATTTTAAAACTGGAAAACTTTTGATTGGAGGAGGAGGTAAATCAATTTGTCCACCAATTGGTGTAGAAAATATACCGGACATTAAAGAAAAGCTCCATTGGCTATAATCAAACCAATCTATATTACAACTTTCTCTCAAGATAACCTCTATTCTATCTCTCCCCTTAAGTTCAATTTCTTTTGGTTCAAATCCAACGAATGAAAAAACAATTGTTGAATTTAAATCCTTTACTGACAAAATAAATTCACCTGACATATTTGTTAAACAACCATTTTGAGTGCCTTTCTCCTGTATTATTACCCCAGGAATGGGCAATTTGTCGGATTTAGAAATGACTATTCCACTTACAATTTCTTGGCAAAAGGAATTTAATGGAAGGAGAAATATCAATATGATTTTTAGAATTTTCATTTTTGTGATGGAAATAAAAGAAAAATAAAATCATTTTTTACCCACACCCCAAAACAGTGATAACCAGGAAAGTATCATTAAAGTGCCACCTATGGGAGCCACAGCTCCAAATGCCTTTATTCCTGTAAAACAGATGGTAAAAATGCTTCCTGCGAAAATGATGACTCCGGCTGTCATACCACTACCTGCATATTTTAGCCATTTGTTAGAATATTTTTCCTGAATTATCCCAATGAGAATAATGCCCAAAGCATGATAAAAAAGGTATTTAACGGCAGTTTCAAAAGTATCGGTTCGGCCCGAATCTTCCAAAAATGACTTTAAAGCATGAGCTCCAAATGCTCCAAAACTTACGCCAATCGCCCCCAAAATCGCCCCTATTTTTATTAATGTATTGTTCATGATATATTATTAGTTTGTTGAAAATCAGAATTTTATTTGCAAATATAAATCACCCTCTGCTCCCAAAAATCGAGCTCCCTATTCTGACCATAGTAGAGCCTTCCTCTATCGCTATTTTCCAATCACCGCTCATACCCATCGAAATCTCGGTAAAATGCTCAAAACCAGCTTTTTGGAATTCATCTTTATATTTTTCAAAAATATTTTTCAAAGATTTGAATTCAGCTCTCACCACGCTCATATCATCCGTAAAAGTACTCATTCCCATCAATCCTCTAAGGTCAATATTTTTCAGGTCTTTCAATTCATTGCTTTTCAATATTTCTGAAAGCTCCTCTTCGTCCATGCCAGTTTTGGTATCTTCCTGAGCGATATGTATTTGCAGCAAACACGGTATTATTCTTTGATTTTTAAGGGCTTGCTTATTGATTTCTTTCAAAAGTTTAAAACTATCCACCGAATGAATCAAACTTACAATCGGGGCGATGTACTTCACTTTGTTGCTTTGCAAATGACCGATAAAATTCCACTCAATGTCTTTTGGTAGTATTTCCGCCTTTTCGACCATTTCCTGTACATAATTTTCCCCGAAAATCTTGTGTCCGCTATCATAGACTTCCTTAAGAAGAGCAGCTGGCTTTAATTTGGATACCGCCACCAGGGTAACATTTTCGGGCAATTGATTTTGGATTTTTCGTGTGTTTTCTGCTACTTCACTCATGCTTTTTCTTCGTATATTTTACAAATATTCACTATCACTTCAGCCGCTTTAAGCATATCCTGCACCGAAACCCACTCCAGTTTGGAATGGAAAGCGTGTTCTCCGGCAAAAATATTGGGGCAGGGGAGACCCATAAATGAAAGTCTTGAGCCATCTGTACCACCTCTGATACTTTGCAATTTTGGATTTAAGCCCGACCTTTTTATTGCTTCCAGTGCGTTTTCGGTCACATCAGGATACTGGTCCAGAATTACCTTCATATTGCGGTATTGTTGCTTAACCACAAAGTCCATTTTGGCTTCGGGATATTTTTTCAATACCTTTTCAGTAATATTTTTTAAAAAATCTTCTTTTTCCAAAAGTCCTTTTTCATCAAAATCTCTGATGATAAAATGCAAAGAGCAAGTTTCCTGGCCGCCTTTTAGATCAGTAGGATGGATAAAGCCTTCTTTACCTTCGGTGGTTTCGGGTGAAAGGCTATCTTTGGGAAGCTCAGCTATAATTTCACAGGCAATCTTGATGGCGTTGACCAGTTTGTTTTTTCCAAAACCCGGATGTGCACTCACGCCATGAATAGTGATTTCCACACCATCCGCCGAAAAAGTTTCGTTTTCCAGCGATCCAAGTGTTTCACCATCAATGGTATAACCAAAATCTGCTCCTAATTTTTTGAGGTCCACTTTATCAGTTCCACGACCAATTTCTTCATCAGGGGTAAACAGAATTTTTATATCTCCATGCTTGATTTCGGGATTTTTTATCAGAAATTCTACAGCGGTCATTATAGCTGCCAGACCGGCTTTATTATCGGCTCCTAAAAGCGTGGTTCCGCTTGCGGTGATGATATCGTTGCCGATTTGGTCTTTCAGGTCGGGATGTTCACCGGGTTTTATTATCTGTGTGGGGTCATCGGGCAACACTATATCATTTCCCTTGTAATTTTCATGGATAATCGGCTTAACACCGGTACCTGAGCAGTCAGGTGCGGTATCCATATGACTGCAAAACATGATTTTTGGGATATTTTTTTTCTCTGAATTGCCTTTAATAGTGGCATATATGTAGCAATACTCATCAAGTTCGACTTCATTTACCCCCAAATCCTGCAATTCTCGGATCAAGACTTTTGCCAGATCAAACTGTTTATTGGTGCTGGGATAAGTTTCAGAAAATTGATCTGACTGCGTATCAATTTGTACGTATTTTAGAAATCTTTCGGTCAAAGATTCTTTCAGATTTTTCATTTTTCAATGATAGATTTCAGGTCAGCAGGTGAGTAATTCACATTTTTAAGGGTTTTGTTATCCCCTTTTCTATAAACTAAATATCTGTCGCCGTCTTGTTTGTAATAGCATTCGGTTCCTTTGGCTTCATAATGCTTCACAGTAGCTTCTGCTTCTTCAATTGTGGCACATGCTTTACTCATATTTGATCTTTGCACCTCATCAAATAACTCTCTGAATTTTTCGCCCAGACCAAATTCCAGAACCGCCCCTGACAACACATATTGGATATCACATAGGGCATCGGCTATTTCTACAATGTCATTGTCTTCGATGGCTTGCTGCAGTTCTTTAAGTTCTTCCGATAATAATTCAACTCTAAGTTCGCAACGCTTTGGAGCAGGAATGATTGGTTTTTTTTCTATAGGATGATGAAAAGTAGTATGAAAATCAGCCACTTGGTTCAGGCAATCTAGAGCTTCCATTAAATTATAAGTTTTTGAATGAAAAAATAATTAACCGTAAAATAAATATTCATTAGAAATATCTTGCAAAGTTGTTCAATTTTGAATAATATTGCTACAAATCTAGAAGTCAATAAATCTTAATTTTAAAATTATGAACAAATTATTCAAGCTACTTTCTATTTTAACAATAGCGGTATCTGTTTCTATGTGGTCTTGTAAAGGCGATCCCGGCGTAAATGGTATAGATGGTGCAAAAGGTGAGAAAGGTGATACTGGTGCAACTGGAACCACTGGTGCTGCGGGTAAAGATGGTACAAATGGTACAAATGGTACAAATGGTAAAGATGGAAATGCTAATGTAAAAAGCTTTACTGCTACCATAAAAGCCTCAGAATGGAAAGAGGTTGATGTTACGGGTATCGGTAGTGGTGTTACCAGCAAATGGGGTGGTGCTACTATTAAAAATGAGTTGATTGCTGCTGACAAATTTGTAATGATATTTGTGAAACAAGGCGAATTATTCAAAGCACTTCCTATTACTTATACTAAAGATATGGACAACTCACTTGAGCGTCTTGATTATGGTTACAAAACCGGACAAGCTGAAATTTATTACAGATATCAGAGTCAATTCTTTGGAGGTACTGCAGTTTTCGCACCAACTACTGATCTAACTTTCGAAGTAGTTTGTACTGAGAAGACTATTCAGGGTGCCCTTGAAAAAAGTGGTGTAAATATGAAAGATTATGATGCAGTTATGAATTTTCTTAACCGTAGCTTATAATTTAGTAGTTAAATAATATTTTTAGCCCTTCTCCAACGAGAGGGGCTTTTTTTTAAAATGAGAAATCGGAAAGTCCTACTTCTGCTAGTTTTTCTAACTTTTATATGTTCTGCTGAAGCCCAGTTTTTTGAAGATATAAAAAGTAAAGAAATTGCTCAAAAAGGCCTCGATTTACTATATAATCAAGAGTTTGAAGATGCTGCTATTGTTTTTCAGACTGTGAAAAACCGCTATCCGTATCATCCGGTGAAGCACTTGATAAGTGCACTAGAAATAGAATGGAGATACCTGCCAATTGACAAAAATCCAGAACAACAAAAAAGATATTTATCTGAGCTCGAAAAGAGCATAACTGCAGCAAGAAACTTATATAAAATACCCGAATACAAGAAAGAAGCCACTTTTTTTCTTTTGGCTGCTTACGGTTTTACTGCACTCATTTATAATTACAGAAGTGATTACATTGCTTCTGCAAAAGTGGCTCAAAAAGCATATTCTTATTTTGTAGAAAGTAAAAAATACCGCGACGATAACCCCGAATTTCTTTTTCCTCTGGGTCTTTATAATTATTACCGGATTCAATATCCCGAAGACCACCCTATTACAAAGCCATTATTAGTGTTCTTTGAAAATGGAAACAAAAAACAAGGTTTAAATGATCTTGAGACTTCCATCAGGACATCGCTTTTTAGTAAAGTAGAATCCAACTTATATCTGGCCAATATCTATATTAATTATGAATCAAACTTTAAAAGGGCTCTGCAAATATCAAAAGCTTTGAGTTTAAAATATCCCCAAAATGATATTTACAGAATAAAATATGTTGAATGCCTTTTGCTCAACCATCAGTATGAAGAGGCAATAGAGGTCAATAAAAAGTACTTTAAAAAAAATCTGGAAATAGTAGAATTATCACAAACAACTTTTGAAGGCTTTTTACAGGAACATCATTACCAAAATCTCAATCTGGCTTTGAGTAGCTATGCCAGGGTTTTGAAGTTTAGCCCTGAAGAGCGTTTTACAAAAGAATACCGAAGTATGGCCTATCTTGGGATGGCAAGAATATTTAAAGCCCAAAATAACCCTGCAAAAGCTAAATTGTTCTATAAAGAATGCCTGAAAAACACAGGCTACAATTGGATTAAAAAAGCAGCTAATATTGAATTAAAAAGCCTCTAGTTGGAATTATGAGTACGATATTAATAAAAAATGCAAATATTGTAAATGAAGGAAAAATTTTCCCTTCTGACTTATTTATTAAAAATGGTTTTATTGAAAAAATAGGCGACCTGGATCTTAGTGCAGATCAGGTTATCGATGCCATGGGAAAATACTTGTTTCCAGGAGTTATTGATGATCAGGTGCACTTCAGAGAGCCGGGATTGACACATAAAGCAAATATCGCCACCGAATCAAAGGCTGCTTTGGCTGGAGGTACAACTAGCTTTATGGAGATGCCTAACACCGTACCCAATACACTCACACAAGGACTATTGGAGGAAAAATACCAGATTGCAGCTGAAAATTCCTGGGTCAATTATTCGTTTTTTATGGGTGGCTCCAACAACAACTACGATGAAGCAATGAAAACCGACCTGAAAAATGTATGTGGACTGAAATTATTTATGGGTAGCTCTACTGGCAATATGCTCGTTGATAATCCCAATACCCTAGATAAAATTTTCTCTAATTTCGCCGGTTTGATTGCTACCCATTGTGAAGACGAAGCCACTGTGAAGGCCAATTTAGAATTTTATAAAGAAAAATACCAAAACAAAGACATACCCTATGATATTCATGCTTTGATCAGAAATGAGGAGGCTTGCTACAAATCATCTTCTATGGCTGTAAATTTGGCCAAAAAATATGACACCAGATTACACATTCTACATATTTCAACAACTGAAGAATTAGAACTTTTTTCAAACGATATTCCACTATCTCAAAAGCATCTTACTTCTGAAGTATGCGTTCACCATCTATTTTTTGATGCCGAAGATTATAAAAAGCAAGGCGTAAACATCAAATGTAATCCTGCTATTAAACACAACCATCGGGAGTCCTTATTGGAAGGTCTGCTTGACAATCATCTAGATATCATTGCTACCGACCATGCTCCACACACCTGGGAGGAGAAATCTCAGGACTACTGGTCGGCACCCTCGGGATTACCTTTGGTGCAACACAGTTTGCAAATTATGCTTGATTTTTACCAAAAAGGAAAAATCTCGCTTGAAAAAATAGTTGAGAAAATGTGTCATGCTCCGGCTGAATGCTTCAAAGTTAACCGTCGGGGATATATAAGAGAAGGATATTGGGCTGACCTTGTTCTGGTTGATTTAAATAAATCATACACCGTTGACAAAGACAACATCCTTTACAAATGCGGCTGGTCTCCGTTAGAAGGGGTCATGTTTGGTAGCTCGATTTCTAAAACAATAGTATCAGGTGAACTACTTTTTGACGAAGGACAATTCCTGCCTAAAAAATCAGGAAAAAGGCTACAATTTGACAGGTAAATCAGGATTGAAATATTCAGGCAATTGCCAACTGTTTTCTCCTAAAAACTTTGTTCAGAATAGCATTGTATATTTTGCCAAATTTCTCGTAACACCAATTTTTTAATTCTTTTATTTCTATAGGAAGCAATTCTTTTATACCTTTTTTTAACTCTTTTTCAAACAATTTTTTGTCGAAACTTACTTTTTCCAGTATCATTTTAACGTATTCCAACATATTCATGGGCGTAACAGTTTATGTACTTTTCTAACGAAAACTATGAATAATTATTGAATTATCAAATTAAAACGAATCATTTTTTTTACAAAAAACCAGAAACTGTCGCCCAATTTGGTTTTTTACAAGATAAAAAAATAATTACTTCAGTTCCAGGATTTTTTGAGAAATCATTTCATTAGATATTTCAAAAAATGATAGAAGCTTTACCATTACTTCTTCAAAAATTGAGTCTGGGCATGATGCCCCACAGGTTAAAGAAACGGTAATCTGTGATTTTTCTGGTAGAAAGGTAGTTTCGAAAATTTCTGATTTTTTATGGATGTCAAATGATGAAACTGAAGTTTTCGAATTCAGACAGTCTGCATTTCTTATAAAGTAAGTTGGCATTTTTTGTACTAAAAGCTCAACAAGGTGGGTAGTATTGGAGCTATTGTATCCCCCAACTACGACAGCAATATCGGCAGGTGTTTGCATAAGACCGTAGGTTGCTTCCTGGTTGTCATTGGTCGCATAACACAGCGTGTCGCGTGTATTAGCAAAATATGCCTGCGATTCAAGCTCAGAAATATTCCGGTAAGCAATTATCTGTTCTTTCAGGTAGTCAGCTATGGCTTGAGTTTCAGTGGCCAGCATAGTTGTTTGGTTTACTACTCCAATCCTTTCAAGGTCTTTCTGAGGGTCAAAATTCACAGAATATTTTCCGGAAAACTCTTCAAAAAACTGTTCTGATGTTTTTTCTTTTCTGATATAAAAGGCTAGTTTTTGGGCATCAGCCATATCTTTAACCACTACAGTGGGTGTATTTTCTTTACTATGTGAAAACGTAGCTCTGGTTTCTTCATGTTCGGGCTTTCCATGCACGATAATAGAATAGCCTCTTTCGCCAATCTGTGCAGCCCTGTTCCAAACTTTTTCGACAAATGGGCAGGTAGTATCGTATTGATAAGGATTTATGCCTTTTTCTGAAAGTTCTTTTTGAAGTTCTACTGTGGTGCCAAAAGCCGGGACAATCACAATATCCTCTTTCTGTAATGTATCAAAATCAATAAGTTTGTTGCCTCTGGTATCCATCAAAAACTTTACACCTCTTGATAATAAGTCGGCATTTACTTCTGGATTGTGAATCATTTCGCTAAGAAGAAATATCCTTTTCTGAGGGTGTTCTGCCAGAGTCTTATATGCTATTTCAACTGCATTTTCAACACCATAACAAAATCCGAAATGTCTGGAAAGCAGTATTTTAATATTTCCAAAATCAAGTTCGGTTGGGCTAAAGTCTTTCTTTAGTTTATCATTAGCTCTCCTTACCTGTTTGATTGTTGTGATCAGATTGCTCTTATATATTTCGGGGATATCAAAACTTTTCATATTTTATTATTTAACCACATACATGTATTTTTAACCTTATGCTATGTAGTATTGTTCCAAAATTATCAATTAATACCTTCAAAAGAAAAATAATATTTACTTTTGCCTTTCTTTTAACAAAAAAATAAAAAGTGCGAAAACTACTCTCTGGATTTATTCTACTCACCGGTTTTTGGATTTCAAACCGTTCTTTCTCACAAAGTGTTTTTTTGAATAACGATTCGCATCAGGCTGCAATAATAGAAAGACTTGAGGTGAAAAGGGGAGTATTGAGCAATACGTTTCATGATAATGCCAAACCATTTTCGAGGGAAGCTATTGTGAAATATTTTTCCGGCCACGATACATCTTTTACCAATCATATTTCGAAAGTCGACCTGGCCAATATCAGATATTTATTGGCAGATAGTTGGGAACATATTCCTGAAGCAGAAGCAGACACTTTTAACAATAAGCGGCGATTATTTAAACATTTTTTTAAAGAAAAATCAGATTTTTACTATTATAAAAATGATGACTTTGACGTTCATGTCAATCCAATTTTTCATTTTATGTATGGTTCTGACAGTCAGGTAGGCGATCTGAAATCCAAGGACTTATTTATAAACACCCGAGGGGTCGAAATCAGAGGCAGGGTAAATAAAAAGCTGGGTTTTTATACCATGATTACAGAAAATCAAATGGCCAGCCCTAATTACATCGTAAATTTCTATAAATTGTATAAAGGATACCCATATCAGTCTTTGGTAAAGCCAAAAGACGAAGATACTAGAAATTTGCAGGTTGACTTTTTTTCAGCTATAGGCTACATAACGTTTAAACCAATGAAAAGCCTGACCATGAGTTTTGGTCATGACCGTAACTTTATTGGATCAGGTATAAGGTCAATGGTATTGAGTGATTTCAGCTCGCCCTATTTACAATTGAAATCGGAACTAAAACTGGGTAAAATGCAATATTTGTCGATTTTGGGACAAATGACCAATACACAAATACCTAACCCATTGAACAGCCTTTTGACATATCCTCCGAAATACCTTGCTTTTCATCATCTGAATTTTAATATTGGGAAAAATCTAAACCTGGGGCTTTTTGAATCAGTGATGTATGGAAAGCGTGATTTTGGATTTGAATTTAATTACCTCAATCCTGTTATTTTTTACCGCTGGATCGAAGGAAATATAGGGAGCTCAGACAATGCATTTGTAGGAGCCGATTTTAAATTAAACGCACTTAAAACGCTTAGCTTTTACGGACAATATTTTTTGGATGAGTATAATTCAAAAGAATTTAAGAAAGAGGGGTGGTGGGCCAAAAAATATTCCTGGCAGCTTGGAGGAAAGTATATCGATGTTTTTACCATAGAAAATCTTGATTTTCAGTTTGAGCATAACAGAGCCAGACCATATATTTACTCTCATTTCACGACCTACACCAATTATGTCAATTATAGTACACCATTGGCCCATCCATTGGGAGCCAATTTTAAAGAATCCATAATGACAATTAAATATCAACCATTATCCAAACTGTTTTTTTCTGCTACAGCCATGTATGCTATGCGGGGTGATGACAAAGACTCTGTCAATTATGGAAGTAACCTTTTGACAAGTAATCGAGTGGGAAGGGGTAGTGACTATAACAACTTTATTGGACAGGGATTGAAAAACCAATTAAAACACCATGAAGTAGCTCTGAGTTTCATGCCATACCATAATCTGTTTTTTGATTTTGTATATCAAAGAAGAAAAGATGTTTATCAATCCAAACCCGAAACAATATTTTACGTGGCTTTGAGGTTAAACATGGCAAGAAGAAATATGATTTTCTAAATAAAAAAAAAGCCTGTGATTAAATCACAGGCCTGTAAGATTTTGAGAAATTCATGATGTTTTGTATCGTGTTTTCTTTCGGACTGAGGCTAATTTTGTCCATATCTTCTTTCAGCTCAAGACTGTCAAGATAATAATCCAAAAGCTCGTTGTCGTTTAGCAAAGATTGCTCGATAAAAACATTTTCAGAACTTGAGGTTTCGCCATAAATGTAACGTAAAATCTCATTCTGCGTTGATGTACAGGTTTGTGTCATAGGCATATTTTGTTTTACTCATCAATTTTCTCAGATTGATAAGAGCATAACGCATACGTCCCAGAGCAGTGTTGATACTCACACCCGTAGCTTCGGCGATTTCCTGAAAACTGAGATCTTCATAATGTCTCATAACCAGTACTTCGCGTTGTTGCTGCGGCAATTTTTTAATCAGGCTCCTCAGGTGCTCATGAGATTCTTTCTGAATCTGTGCAGACTCAACAGAGTCTTCGGCAAAATTGAGCGAGTTAAAAACGCTGTTTCCATCTTCAAACACCACGTTAGGATAACGTTTAGCTCTACGAAAATAGTCAATGGAAAGGTTATGGGCGATTCTAAGAATCCAGGGCAAAAACTTGCCTTCCTCATTGTACCTTCCTTCTTTCAGGGTCTTGATAGCTTTAATAAAAGTGTCTTGCGTTAAATCTTCGGCTACATAACTATCTTTTACTACCAAATAGATAGTGGTATAAACTTTAGACTTGTAACGGTTTACGAGAGTGGCGAACGCCTTTTCATCACCATGCAAATACGCTGATATAAGCTCACTTTCGTTAACTAGGATTTTTTCCATTTTGTATTTTCAAATTAGTTAACGTAGAGTTTTATACCATATTGTAATTACCGGGGTTTTAATTAGAAGAAATAAATTTTCCGAAATATAAAACAATAAAAATTGAATTGTCAAATTTTATTTTAAAAATTATTGAAAATCAGTATTTTTTTTAATAGAATTATGAAAATTGAAATACTATTATGTTGATTTTCATAATGAAATACAGCAAAAATCGTTCCAGAAAGTGGAATGAATTCCTGATTCGGGCATGCAGGTATCATGGTTCACATTTATTATTTTTTATTTAAATCGGGTCATATCGGTATAATTTTTGCACAGTTATATTAAAATTATGGGTTTTGGCTTCATTGCACTAGTATTTTAAGAATCTGATTGGGATAAAATGCATAATTTTGTATAAAATTTGAGTGAAATTATTTTTCATTAACGTACGCAATTTTATAATGGCAAAATATTTAAAAGGGATTATTACGGTTTTTATTTTTGTACTTAGCTTTTCAAAAAGTTACGGGCAACGTGACCTCATTGTTACGCAGGCAGGAGAGGAAATTAGGTGTAAAATTTTAGATGAAACACCCACCAGATTTATTTATGCCTATCTCGGTGCAAAAAATAAAATTTTAAGAAATGAGATTTTCAAGAATCTGGTTAGTTCGTTTAAGTACAATTACTATTCGACAGATGTATTGAAAAATGATAAAATGATTACTAAACCTACTGGTGCAGAAACTGGTCCCAGAATTGACACAAGGCAAAAGGAATAGCCCAAAGTTGAGCCCGCCAAAAAACAGGTTGTAACAGAAAAAAAAGAACCTGAAAAAAAACAAGAGACAAAACCGGAACCAGAAAAGGTAAATAACAAAAACATTAATCCTCCAAAAACTAACAACCCTACAGCGAACGAAATTAAGCCTACTGAAGTCGCAAATCAAGAGCCCGAAAAAAAGAAAGAAACTAAAGAGGTTGAAAAAAACCAATCTGACAAAATAGCTGATACTAGGACTGTAGAAAAGAAAGCAGAATCAAAAAAAGTAGAAGTTTCCAGTAAGGACTTGTCAAAAAGAGAAATTAAACCCAGAGAAAGTACAGTTTTCAATGAACCCGCACCGGAATCGGAGTTTAAAAATTTCATGAACTTCAGAATAGGAATAAAAGGTGGATTAGGGAATATAATGGGTAAATCAGGAACAGACCCTTATGATTTATACAAAGAAAAACTACTAAGGGGATATATGTACGGAGCAGATGCTGCCTATTTTTTTAAAGATAATGTTGGATTAGGTTTAACTTTTACAAACTACAATTCAAACAATTCATCTGATGGCCTCGATTATCCAAATCTATTTACTGGAGAGGCTATTACTAAAGGGGAACTTTCAAATAAGGTTTCGCACAAATTTATTGGACCAACTTTCTTGGTAAGAAAAAGTATTGACTTCAAAACATTTGTGGTGTTAACGGCTAGTCCGGGTATGTATTTTTATTCTGATAAGGGAATGACCAACAAGTCCAATTTTAAGTTTACCGGAAATAGTTTTGGCGGTGCAGCTACGTTGGGTCTTGACTTTTTGTTGGGAAATGATATTTTTGGAAGAGATATAATTTTGAGCCTTGAGGCAGGTTACAATTACGGGCAGATAACTAAGCTTAATTTGGGGGATGCAAATGGAGTAAAGACTCTTGAAAAAAATAATCATATTAATCTTAACCGTCTTGATTTTGGAATAGGTTTAAGGTTTACACGTTTTCCAATGTATTTGCGATAAGAAAATTTTAGGAAAAATAAAGAAAAAGGGGCGGAATGCCCCTTTTTCTATGGAATCCGATTAAAATCAAGATCCTGAAAATCAAAACTAAAGTCGGTCATTGGCGAGATAGCCTTCATCCTGAATGATTGTCCTTTTCCATCTTTGTCTAAAGTAAACATAAGATAAGCATCCGCGTCAAAGCTGCGTTCAACCCATTTTACTATGTAAGTATTGCTTTTTAAATGATATACAGGCCCATGAAGCATCAATGACTTTTGGGATTCAAAATACAGTTGCCCGTTTTTTTCTGAAATCACGGCATCTCCAAACCAATTGTCGGAGTAAGTTCCTAAAATTGCTTTATTTGCCTCAGGGTTTAATGTATTAGTTTTAATACTGTTTGCAACTTCTGATGTAATCTGGTCAGCTTCTTTTACAGCATCCTGATATCGTTTGAGTTGCTCTGAAAGCCTATCTATACCTTTTACGCCCAAATAACTGTCTTTTATTGTGTTAGTTATTGCATTAAAAGCAGCTCCCACCTGTTGGTTCGTATAAACCATTATGGCCAGATTAAGTTCAGGAATAAGGGTAGTCTGGGTTACAATTCCTGCCAATCCACCAGTATGAGTTGCCTGTTTGTACCCTTTTACATCAGAAAGGAACCAGCCCAGGCCATAAGCACTGAAATGAGTATTGTAAGTACCGGGATTTTTAACAGGAATAATGGTTTGGGGTGTCCATAATTCATCCAGAGTTTTTTCAGAAAATAATTTCTTTTCAAGGTTTGAGCCATATTTTCCTTTAGTTAGAAGTACCTGCATCCATTTGCTCATATCGCTTACTGAAGCATATATTCCGCCTGCAGCATTGGCGTTTTGGCTCCAGTCACGCCTGATAACCTGAACTTTGCCATTTACTACAGCATGAGGGTCTATCACATTGGTTTTGTTTTTTAATAAATGATATGATGGTGCCGAATTTTTGATTTCCAGAGGGTCAAAAATTCTTTTTTGGATAAACTCTTCCCAACTTATTCCGCTTACTCTGGCAACAATCTCTCCGGCTACAATATACATAAGATTATCATAGTCATATTTTGTGCGGAATGAACTCACGGGTTTCAGAAACCTCAGGTTATGTATGATTTCTTTTTTAGTGAAAGTATTGGAATCAGGCCAAAACATAAGGTCACCTGCACCTAAACCAAGGCCACTACGATGGGTCAAAAGGTCACGAACTGTAAACTGGGCTGTTACATAAGGATCATGCATTTTGAATTCGGGAATAATATCCGAAACAGGGGTATCCCAGGTGAGTTTGTTCTCTTCAATTAACATTCCTAGGGCCGCAGCAGTAAATGCCTTTGAATTGGATGCGATACCATATAGGGTGTTTTCATCCACTTTTTGCCTGGTTTTGAGCGATCTCAGCCCATAACCTTTGGCGTGAATCAGTTTTCCGTCTTTTACAATTCCGACTTCGATTCCGGGAACATCAAATGCATTAAGAGTTTTGTTTACAAGATCATCAATCTCTTTTTCACTTAATTGGGCATTAACATTTTGAAAAAAGAGAAGAAGAAAGATAAAAAGGAGAAGTTTTTTCATGTAATGATGAGTTTTAGGCACAAGTTACATTCCAAAATTCAAATTTTTGAATGTATCAAATGGTTATTTTATCAAAATGATGGAAAAACTTTCGGCCTAAAAACAATTAGACGAGTTCGCCAAACAGGTCAAATTCAGTAGCTGAAGTGATTTTTACATTTGCAAAGTCCCCAACTCTTACATATTGTGAAGCTGGTATGAGCACTTCGTTGTCAACTTCGGGAGAGTCAAATTCAGTACGGCCAATAAAATGTCCGCTTTCTTTACGATCAAAAAGCACTTTGAATGTGTTCCCGATTTTTTTCTGGTTGAGTTCTTCCGATATCCCCTGTTGAAGTTCCATGATTATGTCGGTACGTTCTTGTTTTATTTCGTCTGAAATATCGTCAGGCATAGTGTAGGAGTGGGTTTGTTCTTCGTGGCTGTATTGGAAAACTCCCAGACGGTCAAACCTTTGTTTTTGCACAAAATCATACATCTCTTCAAACATCTCCTCAGTTTCGCCAGGATGCCCTGTTATCAAAGTAGTACGGATGGCAATTTCAGGAACTTTGTCCCTGATTTTTGCTAATAAATCTTCGGTTTTCGGGCGGTCTATCCCTCTTCGCATTAATTTCAACATTTCGCTGGAGCCATGTTGAAGGGGCATGTCAAGGTAATTGCAGATATTAGGTTTTTTGGCCATTATATCCAAAATGTCCATCGGGAAACCGGAAGGGTAGGCGTATTGTAGTCTGATCCAATCAATGCCTTCTACATCTGAGAGTTTATCCAGAAGCTCTGAAAGATTTCTTTTTTTGTAAATATCCAGACCATAATAAGTGAGATCCTGAGCTATCAAAATTAGTTCTTTAGTGCCTTTTGCTGCCAAATTTTTTGCAGTTAGCACCAATTCATCCATCGGACGTGATTCGTGCTTTCCACGCATGAGAGGTATGGCACAGAAGCTACAAGGACGGTCACATCCTTCAGCGATTTTAAGATAAGCAAAATGAGAAGGTGTGGTTAAAAGTCTTTCGCCTACAAGTTCATGTTTATAGTCTGCTTTAAGTGTTTTAAGCAATCTTGGAAGCTCATTTGTGCCAAACCAGGAGTCAACTTGAGGTATTTCTTTTTCGAGGTCGTCTTTGTAACGATGCGAAAGACAGCCGGTAACGTAAACCTTCTCAACATGGCCGGCTTCTTTGGCTTCAACATATCGAAGGATGGTGTCAATGCTTTCCTGCTTGGCGTTATCGATAAATCCGCAAGTATTGATTACTACAATCTGAGAATCATCTTTTTCTGACTCATGGCTTACGTCCATTCCGTTGCCTTTGAGTTGGGTAAAAAGTACTTCAGAGTCAACCAAATTTTTGGAACACCCCAAAGTAACTATATTGATTTTCGATTTTTTATTGCCTTTTGCTTTCATATTCTAATTATTCCGGGCACAAAGGTCGTAAATTTTGATTAGAATTAGGGGATAAACTTAGGGTGCTTAGTGCAATATTTCGAGCATTCCGTTTTTTGTCATGATTTCACCGTTTTTAAATTTTGCATAAATGCGGTAAAAATAAATACCGATAGTGAGGATTTTTTTGTTTACTCGTCCATCCCAAATTGGGTTATTTTCGTCAAAAGAATAAATTGTCGATCCAAATCGATCAAAGATTTCCATTTTAAAAGAAATTACATTTTTATTATATATCCCCCCAATAATTTTAAGGGTGTCATTTTTTCCATCTCCATTTGGGGTAAAGACATTTGGTAGCGAGATCCTTTGAAAAATGGGAATTGTGATTGTGTTGGTATGGGAATATCTTGGGGGTACGGTACCCGAAACAGCTGAAAGCCTCAGTGGAGCTTTTGACTCATATCTGGAAATATCAGGCACATAAGTTTGCAAATTAGATGGCTGAGATACTGAGTCAGTGATATTTAAAGTGTTTTCGTCTAAAAATAAAATATTATAGTTTTGGATATTATTCTGGCTGAAAGGAATGGTATTTGTCCACTCAATTTCCTGATTGTCTTCTGATTTGAGAAAGATTGAGGCCACTTCTGGTGACTCATCAGAAAGGGCATTACATATATCCTTGTATTGGATTTTATAGGATTCAGATTTTGTTACAAGCTCATCATCCTGAATGTTAAAGATACTATTATTAAGTGTGCTATCTATAATCTTATAGTTTCCATTATTTTGTTTTAACAAATAAAATTTGGATTTCGCCAGAGGCCAGGTAGTATTACTTTTAAAAAAAATACGGTTTTGATTTGTTGGCTCAGTATCTACCCAAAGGTCAGTTATTGGCACTGGTTTTTGTTTCGAGCCATCAAAACATACCTGATTAGAAATACTTTTGCTTTTGAACTTTAAAGGGAAAAAATTGCCGGAAGTTTGTGGGTTGTAAAAACCTGAAACTTCTCTAACAATTCTGTAACAATATTCATTTTTACAATTGACAGACAGATCAGAATATTGTGTACTGAAGGCACCAACTGGAATATTGTTTTGCTGTATTTTTCTTTCAATTTTTTGAATTTTCTGGGTGTGGTTGAAACTGTAAGGCGGTGTACTTACCTGACCAAAAATTGTGTTAGGGTACTTTTCCCAGGAAAGATTTATTCTTGAAGGAGGGGTGAATGAAATACCAGTTACAGGATTAATTGGATTAGTACAAATCTCCGCTGACCTTTCCTTTAAATTACAGCTATTCTTTTCTCTCTGAACAAAAAAACAATAGGAAAGACTATTATTATCTATGGTAATCTCATAATTCCCGGGCTTTATATCTTTAATTGCTGGTGTATATGTAATTGGGCTTCCTTTTACATACTTATACAAATTAAATAATTTATCTGGGTCGTTATCATTAATGGTTGGGCCTGAAAAAGTTAACCTGGCTTTGTCAAGGCTGGTTAGCTCGATTTCATCAATATTTGGATTAAAAGGGTAGTCCATCCCGGTGAAATTTGGGAATGGCAAAATTTCTTCATCTATATTTCCATTGCAGTTTTTAGAGGCGTCATTATAAATTCCTTCAATTTTAAATCTTGTGTTTAATCCAATCACGAAATTCAATTTTTTCGGAATATCATTTTTTTGAAAATCAATCACGGTAAATGGATTGAAAATTGTCACCTTATATTTGTCATAGTCATTTATGGGGTCAACCGGGATATTAATTTCTAAATTACCTATATTGCAGATAGAATAACCATAAACTACACTATTTCCTTTTTTAGCATTTATCTTTTTACACGCAATCATAGTTTTTCCATTTTTTTTGCCTATTTGCATAACAGTAAAGGTTTTAGGTTTTACTGCAATGGATGAATAATCAAATGTCGTGCTTGCCTGTGCCTGAGATAGAGCTTCTTCGAGGTTTTGGTTTTGATAGTCAAAAATATATTTGATATCGGTACCTCCTGACTGGTCAGTGATACTCACAATGCCGGGAAGACAAACCGTAGTTGAGTTTAAATCAAAATTACCAGCTTCATAAGCAGGGTCAATACATAAGCCCTGGGCTTGGGAATCCGGGATAAAAAAACCGAATCCCATCACTATTACTGATATTTTGAAAATTTTTATCAAAACTTAAAAAAAAATGATTTTGTTGGAGCAAAATTACTGCTTAGCGATTTAGTTTTTTCAATTTTTGTCTATTATTACATTTTTTCAATAATAAATTGATTCGCAAAAAAATGACCAATTCAGGAATCTGAAGTTAAATATGACAGAAAACATTTTTTCAAAACGAAGGGAGCCATTTATTTTCATGCTTTATCTGGGTATTGGAGGTAGTATTTTGCTTTTTTCAGGTGTCTTTTTAATTTTTTTCAGGAATGAAATTAATAGTTTTGATTTTAAAGTTATAGTGCCGGGAGCTATGTGGCTGAGTACTTTGGTAATTGTCCTTAGTAGTATTGCGATGTATTTTTCTATAAAACATATTGAAAAACAAGATTTCACTGCCTTCAGGCAGTCGCTTACTTTTAGCTATTTGCTTGGATATTTTTTTATTTTTTCGCAAATAATTGGTTGGTATAAATTGCTATATAACAGTCGTTTAGAACTTAATCTAAATTCCAGCAATGCGATTATGTTTGTGTTGTCATTATTGCATGTTGTTCATACCGGAATAGGATTGATAGCTTTTAGCCTTGTTTTGAGAAAAGTGTTTAAAAACAAAAGATTTGAAGATTCATTGGTTTATAGTGTCAATCCTCCCAATGTACTCAATCTAAGCCTGATGAGCAAGTTCTGGTATTTTCTGGCGATTCTCTGGATAATTATTTTTTCATTTATAGTATATCATGCTATTTAAAACCAAAGGGATAGTAATCAGCTTTATTCCATACCGTGAAACGAGTATCATTGTAAAAATATACACTGAGGCATTTGGGATTCAAACCTATATTGAAAACGGCGTCAGAAGTGCTAAGGGCAAGAACAGAATCGCTTTATTTCAACCCTTGACCTTGCTTGAATTAGTGGTTTACCATGATCATAAAAAGGAGATTCACAGAATTGCCGAAATAAAATGCAATTACCCTTTTCAGACTCTTTCAACTGAAATTATTAAGACCACTATAGGGATTTTTATGAATGAGGTTTTGAGCCATAGTCTGAAAGAACACGAGGCAAATCCTTCTCTTTTTAGCTTTTTGGAAAATACCTTAAAATATCTTGATCATCAGGAACTTCATGTTGAAAATTTCCATCTGGTTTTTTTGTATAAATATTGTAATTACTTGGGATTTGGGCCAGAAAATGCCTCAGAAATTGCAGCTCAATTACTGGAGCAGGGCGTGCCGGTTAAGTCTGAAGAAAGAGAAATTATCGGAAGATTTGACTTTATTAATTTTGGGGATGAAGTCAAAATAAACCGCCAACAGAGGTCTAAGGTTTTAGAGTATTTATTGTTTTTTTATAAGATTCATTTAGATGGTTTCGGCGACATGAAATCACTAAATATTTTGAAAGAAGTATTGGATTAAGAAGATTTTTTTCTTGTGAACTTGTTTTCTGTACCATCTATCAATCTTTTTATATTGGCACGGTGCGTGTATATCAATAACATAAATAATGCAAATGCAATTGCTGACATTAGTAAATTGTGAGAAAGTATCAGGAAATATACTACAAATACAAGGGCAGCCACTAAAGAACTTAACGAAACATAACCAGTAAGAAATACAACCACAACAAAAGCTATCAGGCTGATTAATGCACCAAATGGCGACACCGCTATTATTACACCAAGTGATGTTGCAACGCCTTTTCCTCCTTTAAAGCCTGAAAAAATGGGGAATAAATGTCCGAATACACTAGTTAAGCCAATTAAAAATGCGGTTGTATCTGGCATTTCCAGGTATTTTGAAACTAAAACCGGAATCAAGCCTTTCATGGCATCTATAAGAAGTACAATAATGCCGGCTTTTTTACCTAATACCCTTAACGAATTGGTGGCTCCGGCGTTTTTGCTTCCATGCTCTCTTATATCAACATTATGAAAGTATTTTGCATACCAAACAGCAGTAGGAATTGAACCTAAAAGATAAGCCAGTATAAATAAACCAATTGTTGAAATCATCAATTACAGGAATCAGCCCGCAATTTACAAAAATTGTACGATTTTTATATAAGTCGCACAAATAAACTAAATAAAGTACTATAAATTAAGCAATTGAATGATTTATAGAATTTAATTTTTTCCTACTGATTTTTTCTTCAATGCCAAATCATGAGCGGTGTCGTAATAGGCTCGCAGATTGGTCCAGTCAAATACATCGGAAATGTTTTCAACTTTATTACGTTGCATGATACGCTCTCTGCGGCTCATAGTTACAAACTTAAACATGATATTTGCAAGCTGGTCGGCGGCTTTGTCAAAGTTTTTGTCTTTGCGGTTAACCACATAAACACCTACGTTTTCGTGGTCGTCCATTAGCTGCATCATAAAGTCTCCAAAGCCCGAAAGGTCACTGGTTACGGTGGGTATTCCACGAACCACACATTCAAGTGGCGTATATCCCCAAGGCTCATAATAACTAGGAAAAACTCCCAAATGGCAGCCCCTTACAAACTGGCTGTATTCAAGACCAAACAGAGGGTTGGTGGGTGAAATAAAGTCAGGATGATAAACAAATTTGACCCTGTCCTGCTGGTGATTCATCAAATTGGTTTTTTTGAAGAATTCAGAAATCTCATCTGGCTGTTTTAAAAGGTGAGTGACAGTATGTGGAAGAGTTTTTGTTCTCCAGGTTTGAATAGTTCTTCTTAATCGCAACTGCCAGTATTCACTAACAAACTTGTTTAAATCGGGCATGTGTGGGTCTTCATTCGATGCAGATTCATAGAACAAATGTTCCCCGATTTCTTTTTCAATTGACTCGCAGGTCTGCCTTATTTCTTCCATCACTGCTCTTGATTGTAATACCTGAGGATCAATGGAATACACCGGATTTTTGGTTATCAAAAACATAACTACTGTAGTGTCAAGACCAGCTTGAACTATTTTAAAGTTTAGTCTTTTTAGTGCTTCCAGCGTAAGATCGTAGCCTTTGTTTTTAAATTCATATCGGCCCGAAGTAAAGAAATATAAAGTATTATCTAAATCCCAGGAATAACTTTGGAAAAAATGCCCCATCACAAACTGATTGATTTTTTGTTTGTATTTGAGGTGTAGGTTTTGAAATTCATGTGTTGCCGCAAAACGAGTGATGTTGAGACCATTTGGTAATATTATATCGCAACTTCTTCCAAAAAACACTTCACATTCTTTGGCTGTCACATCACTTACAGTAGTCAACACATGGCATAGTTGGGCCGACTGCCTTTCAATTCCTGCCTGGGCTTCAATGCCATAACTTTTGGCTTCAGCCTCCCAATTATATCGAGGAAGTTGTTCGTAAAAATCACTCACGTTACCGGCAATATACCTACCTAACATAGTGGCGTGAGTTGTAAAAACAGTGGCAACAGGGACCTTGTCTTTCCTTAAGTCGATCAATGCCGTAGAAGCCATCCATTCATGAAAATGAGCCACGCATTCTTGTTTTTTGGCATAAGAGCCCACAAAATGACTTATATATTTTCGAATCATTTCGCCAAAGGCAATTACTTTATTGACAAGCTCTTCGCAATTGATGGTCGATATTTTATGTCTTTCCCAAAGATTAAACTTTAAAGCGTCAACAGTGGGTAGGATATTATTAAAATCCACCAGTATTATTCTGGGATTGCCGGTTACCAGCCAGCGGCCATAAAAAACATCAAAACCCTGTTCACGTAAATCTTGGGCGGCATTTGAAAAAACTGAGTCGTCATCATCCTGGCGTTCAAATTCTATCGCAGCAGTTTGAGGAAAATATGGTCCAATAAGGCAATAATTATCACCCCATTCTTCTACCATAGCCGGTACTTTCGATCGTATTACAGTGTATATGCCACCTACCTGATTACAGACTTCCCATGCCACTTCAAAAAGTATCGGTTTTTGGGTTTCCTTTTTTTCAACTTTTATGGTCTCTTGTTGTTCTTTTTTTAGTTTTGGAATTGCCATCTATCTAAAAATTTGATTTTCAGTCTTTTATTTTATTCTGAAATTTTGTACAAAAAAAATCACCGTATCGAAAATGATCAATTCTCAACACAGTGATAAAAATAAAAATATTATTGGAAAAACAATATTTTATCCTTCAAAATAACTCACCGGCCCTATATTTTGGAACAATGTTGAGATGTTTGTATGCCTTTTCTGTTGCTTCTCTGCCTCTTGCGGTACGTTTCAGAAAACCTTCTTTGATCAAAAATGGCTCATAAACCTCTTCGATAGTTTCGGCTTCTTCACCTACTGCTGTGGCAATGGTGGATAAACCTACCGGGCCACCTTTATATTTTTCTACAATGGTCATCAAAATCTTATTGTCCATTTCATCCAGACCGTCTTCATCTACTTCCAATGCGGTCAGTGCCATTTGTGCAATCTCTACAGTGATTATTCCCTTGCCTTTAACCTGGGCAAAATCACGTGTCCTACGTAAAAGATTGTTGGCAATACGAGGAGTACCACGGCTTCGGCGGGCAATTTCGAACGCCCCGTTTTCGTCTATGGGAGTGTTCAGAATTTCGGATGATCGTTTTATTATTTTTGACAATAATACTGCGTCATAATACTCCAGTCGTGCATTTATTCCAAATCTTGCCCTCAATGGTGACGTCAATAAGCCGGATCGGGTAGTAGCACCCACCAATGTAAAGGGATTGAGCCCAATCTGAACACTTCGGGCATTGGGTCCGCTATCGAGCATGATGTCGATCTTGTAATCTTCCATAGCTGAATACAGATATTCTTCCACTATGGGGTTGAGCCTGTGTATCTCATCAATAAAAAGCACATCGTTTGACTCTAATGAAGTCAAAAGACCCGCTAAATCGCTGGGTTTATCCAAAACCGGTCCGGAGGTAATCTTAAGATTTGCTCCAAGTTCGTTGGCAACAATATGCGACAAGGTGGTTTTCCCCAATCCCGGAGGTCCATGAAGCAATACATGGTCGAGTGCTTCATTACGCATTTTTGCAGCTTGAACAAATATCTTCAGGTTTTCCAAAATTTTGTCCTGACCGGCAAAATCTTCAAAAGATATCGGTCTGAGAGCCTTCTCAATATCTTTATCCACCGGACTCATTCCATCGGTATCACCTGTTAAAAAGTCTTGACGCATTAAAAATTATTTTCTTTTTTGAATTCTATCCAAAAGTACGAATTGTTTTTCAGAATTTTTTTTCAGGATTTTGATTTAGTAATTGGATAAGAAAAAAGAGTGTAACTTGGGTTTAAAAAAAAGCTGGCATACTGCTTATTTGAGAACAATCACTGTCCCTTTTTTAGTTAATATTTTGCCTGCGATATCATATTTTGGTCGGTAATTTAGGACATAAGGATAAAGTTGGTTGCCATAAATTTTACCTCTTACTTTACCATCCCATTTTTCATTTGGGTCTTTTGATTCAAAAACTATTTCTCCCCAGCGGTTATAAATTTTCAGGTCATAGTCACTATAATTATCTATACTTATTTCAAAATCTGGGTTGAAATTATCCCCATTCGGTGTAAAAACTTCCGGAATAAATAGTATGGGGTCACAACCTGGAAGTACTTTAAAGTCTCTCAATGATGTACAACCGTAGTCGTTTACAACCTCAATTTTATAAATCAAAGGGTCGTTAGGGTCAGAATTTGCAATATTGAAATCACGGTAAGAGGCAGAACTAAGAAAGGTACTTTGGCTGGTCATCCATCGGTAAGAAAAGGTGTTTCCTCCGGTGGCATTAGCATTTACTCTTTCCGTTTCGCCCTGATTCATGCAAATAAATATAGGATCTCGAAAATTGGTAATTGGTGCGGGTTTTATATAAAATCTCCCGTTATATTCTATTTCTTTACAATCTGTTTCAGTTATTTGGTCAACTAGCTGCCCCCCCACACCCGGAACTTTTATTTTAGACTCATTTATTACTTTTACTACCAATTTTACCTCCTGCCATCCCGGTTCGGTAAATACATGACTAACATTTTGGCCTGATAGTTTTGTGCCATCTGCAAGGAACCATGTATATTCATTTTTCATGGGAGAACAAATTCCTTGAGAAGTCAATATGGTAGGGCTATTTTGGCAATTTCCACTATAATTGGCCGATAAACCTTCACCATCCTGTTCTTTTGCGGCTCCAACGATATTAGGGAAGCCTAGTTTTGCAGTTCCATCTATTTCTGCTCCGGGCTCTGCACTTCCGGGCCTTAATGAAAACCCAATCGTATTTGCATTTCCAATTTCATCGGGGTCCTGTATATATGCCACATAGTTTTTTCCTTCTATGCTCATATATAAATACTTTGTGCCTGGTTCTAATACAGGTCCTAACATCAGGGCTCCGAATAAGTCAGAAGTCGATTGGCTAATTAAAATTTTTTGAGCATTAATTTGAGCGGCATCATTTCCCAAAATGGGCAGTTGGTATAAATATGAGGGTGTACCATTGGTAAGGTCGCCTTTTAAAGTTACATATAGTATATTTCCTGTTGACGAAAACGCCAGTCCATAGACCTGGGGAGGAGAATTTATTCCAAGATCTACATCAACCGGATTAGAAAGAGCTAAGGTGCCAGGATTTACATCATAAATCAAAACATGATTTCTTCCGCCGTTTACATACCCAAATGCAATTTTTCTCTGATTTTCAGAGATTGAAATATATCCCGAAGCACTTTCGGGCGATGCCCCAATTCCTAAACCGGTTTCTGTAATAGTGAATCCAGTGTCTGAGATTCTTACGGTATTAATTTTATCTTTTTTCTGATCATATGAAAAGAATGCATAGGTGGAGTCATCCTGGGTCCTGAAACCCACCATTTTTTCACTAACAGGGTATAAAAGAGGAATGTTAGATTCTGTAACAGCACCTTTTTTATTATTGTACCGCATATCAACGATTGAATAATACAGTGTTTGGTCAGTTGGATTTACATAATAAACATAGTATTGGTCAAATTTACAGGAATTACAACTGCCTTTAGGCATAATTAATAATCCTTGAGACGTCTGTGGCAAGTTTAGAGCAAAAGTACTTCCATCTTGATTGGGTATTTCGGTATCATCAAGGCCGGAATATATTTTTTTACCATCAGTATATAAAACCATGTTGGTGCTTTGATCAAATACCATAGCTACGGCCTCATTGCTATTTATTGGGCTTGCCGGATTGTTTTCACTTGGATTATAACCCGGCTCGGTATAATCTGGCTCCGGGCTAAGGCTTCCGTCTGTTTCCAAAGAATCTTGTAGCGTGGAATCAGCATAAAATGAAAATTCTAAACTACCCCCATCTCCAAAATACCACTTTTCGCTACCTTGTTGTTGTTGACTTTCTTTCAAACAGAACTTTACTTTTATCCTGGCCGATCTGCTGCATCCGCTTACATTATCTTTTACTTCTACACTATAGCAACCATTTTCGGTGACCTCAAGGGTCGAAGTTGTTTCTCCTCCGGGGAACCATAGGTAACTAATATTTCCCGGAGAAAAACCTTTAAAAGGATCCAACTTAAGTTTTACATCTTCACATACAGTAGTATCTGTTTCAAGTTTGTCGTTAAACATTGGCTGTTGTGGAAATGTGCCAACAATAACATTTTCAGAATAATTGGAGATTGTCCCGTCAGCATATGTTTTTCTTAGATTAACCATATAGTTTCCAGGCATTGTAAATCCATTATATACACTCCTACCGGTCATTAAGTTGCCATCGCCAAAGTCCCATTCTGATAAAACCGAACTGCGATCCAAATCAAAAAAATCGGTCATTGGGTAACAAGTGGATTGGCCGGAGACAGGTTGAGCTGCTGGGTCTGCTATAACACATGCCTTTCCTACGTAGAATTGAGCAAAGCCTTCCACCATTCCTGCTAAAAGCAAGAAAGTAAGAAAATAATATTTTGGGCATTTTTTAAACATCCAAGATTAAGGCTTTATCAAAATCACTACAAAAAACGTACTATTTTACGTAATATTACTAATAAATGCTCCAAGAGTATATCAAAAAATCACATTGTACAACATTCTGATTGTTTTATCGTATTTAATTATTGTTTATGTCTGATTCAGAGAATTAAAGTTTTTATAACTAAGTAATTGATTTTTCAAAAAAAATTACCTAAAATTAATTGGAACGGATTTTGCATAACCTAGTTTGATGTTCGTTAATTTCGCTTATGAAAAGATTTTTTAAAGTAATATTACTCTCGTGTATCACCACGTTGGCTATGGGTCAAGATCCGCAGTTTACGCAGTTTTATGCAGCACCTCTGTATCACAATCCGGCATTTACCGGCTCTGGTTATGCACCCAGACTAATATTCAATTATCGGAATCAATGGCCTTCACTTGGAGCCAATTTCGTTACTACAGTTGTTTCTGTGGATCATTTTATTGACAAGGCAAATTCCGGTGTCGGTATTATGATGGTTGACGATGCACAAGGTCCGAGAATTTCAAATCGCGAAATAGGCTTATTATATTCATATCAAATGGCACTTGGAGGGAAAAACTCATTGAGAATGGGACTTCAAGGTAGTTATTCTAAAAGAGGTTTTGACCCGTCAGGTTTAATCTTTGGAGATCAGTTGACCAATTCGGGGGTGTCTGGAAGTTCGAGTGACCCCATTTTAAGTGAACTGCTGAATTATGTTGACTTTTTGGATGTTGGAACCGGTTTTTTATTTTATAATCCAAAACTATTTCTTGGCGTTTCGGCCTACCATCTGACCGAACCATCTAATTCATTTGCAGAAAGTAGTTCAATCAGTACCGTTTCGGGTTGTGAAAACGGAGACTGTCTTCCGAGAAAAATTATGGTAAACGGGGGTTTTAATATTAACTTAAGTCATCTTCTGACTGCCGCTGGCAATGCAGACAGAGAATTCACCATCACTCCAACCTTTTTATATAAAAAACAAGGTCAGTTTTCACAGTTTGATGTTTCAATGTACGCTACATATACACCTCTTACTTTAGGTTTGTCCTACAGAGGTATTCCACTCAGAAAGGTCTTTAATAAGTTTCCTAATCAGGACGCTGTAGCGGCACTTGTCGGCTTCAGAATGGACAATTTCTCAATAGGATATAGTTATGACCTTACTATCTCGGGCTTAGGTGCCGGCTCCGGAGGTTCTCATGAGATATCGTTTTCTTATCAGTTAGATAAATTCGAAAGTGAACGTACTCCATATATCAGGCAGCGTAAAAAAGAATTGTCTTGCCCTAAATTTTAGGCTTTGTGACATAAATAACATTTTAGCCCTACAAAATGAAATATTTTTGCAGGGCTTTTTGTTAACAATAGATATTACATTTTCGTATATCTTAATACATTAAAAAAAATTGTATGAAATTTATCAAAATAATAGTTTTTCTATTTTCCACAATTCAGGCCTTTGGCCAAATTGAAAAACCAACTACCTGGTCATATGAAACATCTCCGAAAAATCCCAAAATAGGCGATGTCGTGGAAGTGAAATTGAAAGCTAACATACAAAAAGACTGGAAGTTGTATTCATCAAAAATGAGTCCCGATATCGGTCCACTAATTACAGTAATCAGTTTCAAAAATTCCTCGGATTTTAGATTAGTGGGAGGTATAACCGAAAATCCATCCCCTGCAAAGGTTTATGAGGAAATCTGGGAATCTGATGTTTTGATTCATAAAAAATCGGCTACGTTTATTCAGAAGATAAAAATTCTAAATGAAAACACAGTTGTAAACACTCACATCGAGTTCCAGTCATGTACCGATGTCGACGGCAGATGTGTCAACGGAAAAGAAGATATTGAAATAAAAATCAAAGCAATACCTGGTGAAAAGGCAATTGAAAAGGACAGCTCCGAAAGCAGCATTACACCCGTTGATACCCCCTCAGGAACAGGCTCTGCTATTCCTGAAGTGAAAGAATCAGGAGTTGGAAAATCAACAACCAATACACCTCCAACCGGCACAGAACCAGACAGCAGCCTTTGGAAATTTCTATTGATTGCTTTTGGAGCAGGCTTCGCTAGTATTTTCATGCCTTGCATTTACCCTATTATGCCTATGACTGTCAGCTTTTTTACTAAACAAAAAGACGGTAAATCCAAAGCAGTATTTTATGGCATTTCTATTATGGTCATTTTCGCAATCATGGGTCTTATTACTATGTTGCTGGGTGCTCCATTTCTCAACTGGCTCAGCACCCATTGGATCCCCAATCTCATATTTTTTATAGTATTTATATTGTTTGGAGTTTCCCTGTTAGGAGCATTTGAAATCGTTCTACCGCATGAAACTGTCAATAAAATCGATCGTTTAGGCGACAAAGGAGGTCTTATAGGTATTTTCTTTATGGCTCTTACCTTGGTCGTAGTGTCGTTCAGTTGTACGGTGCCATTTGTAGGTACCTTGCTTATAGCAGCGGCTCAGGGCGAAGTCATGCGTCCGGTTTATGGGATGCTCGCTTTTGGATTACCATTTGCCATGGTTTTTTCTGGTTTGGCAATGTTTCCCCAATTTCTCAAAAAGATGCCTAAAAGTGGCGGCTGGCTTAATGAACTCAAAGCTGTCTTTGGTTTTCTCGAATTTGCCCTCGCCCTTAAATTTCTTAGTAACATTGACCTTGCATACAACTGGCATTTAATTCATCGAAACATATTTCTGGTAATCTGGATCGTCATAGCAGTAATCATAGGCATTTACATTCTAGGCTATATGCGTATGCCCAAAGATGATAAAATCGAAAAACTTACACCATCAAGATCCATTTTTGCCATAATATTTTTTGCGTTAGCTATATATATGACACCGGGTGTTGCTAATAAACCACTTAGCCTACTTTCAGGTATTTTGCCTCCCATGCCCGTAGGTGAACATTCTGATGAAATCTTCGATCCTAAACTTCGTAAATTACCCTATAACCTCAAAGGCTTCAAAGACTTTGACGACGCCCTTCCTTATGCACAATCAGTAAATAAACCCATCTTGATTGATTTTACCGGCCATGCTTGTGCCAATTGCCGCAAAATGGAAGAAAACGTTTGGTCCGACCCTGCTGTCAACAGTCGTCTTCGTGATAATTTTATAATTGCCTCACTTTATGTTGATGATAAAGAAGAGCTACCTAAAGAAAAACAATACGTTTCCAAATATGACAATAAGTTAAAAGTTACCATCGGAGACAAAAATATAGATCTCGAAATCAGCAAATACAACAATAACGCTCAACCTTTTTATATCATTGTTGATACAAAAGGAGAAATGGTAGTAAAACCGCAGGGATATTGCAGTGCAGAACAATTCATTGAATTCCTTGATAAAGGTAAAGCAGAATTTCAATCAAAATGAATTGTAAATCTTTTGAAAACCTCATTATATTCAGAATAGCCACGCTTTTTGAAATGTGGCAATAATATTATCTTTAGTAGCATTTTTACAAAAAAACTCCCGACCTCAAAATCATAGGCCGGGAGTTTTTTTTATTCAAAGTCTAATATGTCAATATTCTTTTTCCAGATATTGATAAGGTACCGTTCCTTTATTCCAGATTTTCAAGTCCTTTTTATATTGTTTTTGAGCTCTTTTGGTCACATCAGGCTGATCCATTGAAACCAAATCTGGCTTTCCGGCATCAACCCATGCAGTGTACCAGAAGTTTGCCACATCCTGCACCGATTTTCTCATTTGTTTTTCAACCATGCCATTCAGGGCATTATGAAGCAGTTCCGAATATTCTTTTGAAAAAACCCATTGACCAAATTTATTCTTTCTAACTTTTCCTTCAGCGTCTTTTTCATAAAGATTATCTGCAGGGAATTCACTTCTAAGTTTTCTGTCAACAGCCAAAAGTGTATCTACAAGACTATGGGTTTCCTTGACAATTTTCCAGATTTCGGCATCTAAATCCTTGATATATGTTGCATTGTTAACTTTCAAATTATACCCTTTACCATAACGTTCCACCAACAAGGCTTCCCAATGAGCATGAATTCCTCGTTGATTGGTTAGCTGGCCGTCATGGTTAGACGAAGTATGCAATGGCATGTGAGCGTCGGCAATATAGTGGCCCAACTCAGCTGCAGTAAAGAGTGTTTCTGTGCGGCGACCGCCTTTCATCGAAGCCACCAAACTTTTGTAAGTATCGCTCATAAACCAGGGCAGAGAACCCCATTTTTGAAGGCTTTTTTCATCCCACTTTTTGGTGCGGATACTGTCAAATGCTATATCCCCAAAGTCTTCAATATCAATATAATGGCGAGGTCCTTCAGTCTTGTCTTTTAGGTGGCTGTATTTCCTCACATCAGGCAGGTTACCACCTTCAGAAACAAAATCGATGTGATTGTAAAAAAACTGACTCAAAGGCTGCGGCAAGGCAAAAATGGCTGATTGATTGATGGCGTAATGCCCCCACATCCCCCAGGAACCCAAAAAAATAGTAAATATGCAAGCCAGGAGAAAAAGTCCGGAACGCTTCATGCTAATGGTTTTTTGTTTGATGTTTTTTTGATTTCTCAAAATTACAAAAAAAAGCCTATTGCCCTTATTTTGATTAGAGCAATGAGACTAAAAGTAAAAATCATTAGACCAAAATATACTTTAGAAAAGGTTTGAAATCGAATCTTATTTTGGCAATCTTTTGGCATACCAGGTCATTTGACCCCGATGATTGGCATAATGCTCGGCCACATGAAACCATTTACAGTAGTTGTTCCAGTCCCATTCTTTGGTTTCGCCGCTTAAAAGCCATTTGTCATCTCGTTTTTTCATTTCGGCTTTGGTCGTAGCCCGCACCTCATCAAACATATCCTTGTAATAACTCAGCGGGTTGCCTTTGATTTCTTTCCGGGCGTCATCCCCCAGTTCCATAGCAATGTTCCATTTCTTCTTGTTTTCAGGGGTGAATTCTTCCAAATTATGAAACGTAAGATCCTGATAAATAACCTCGGTGGCGGCCAAATGCATCATCAATGAGCCAATGGTATTAGATTCCTTGTCAAACAGGAAGTCCAACTGCTCGACGGATAATTTTCTATTATATTGAATCACCGAATTGCTCAGCCAGTCAAGCATCGAAATCAAGGTGCCAATTTGGGGTGTAAAGCCCGAACGGGGACCAATGTGGTTGAGGTTGTTTTCGTCGAGAATCATAACCGGTTGGCTGATTCCGGTCAATGGGAGCATAAAAGTTCCAAGGCCTATGCCGAGATTCTGGGTAAATTTCCGGCGGTCAATGTTTTTTTCCATGTCAATAGAGGGTTTGTTTATTTTCAAAGAAACGAAAATTTATGGATGAGATTGGATTTTGAAAGGGGTTTTTACTTAATGGTAATTGTCTTGTCAGGGATTTTTAGTAATTATTGCTATTGGATGATTAAATTAGCACTGTAAAAGAAGACAATTAATGCGATAGGGATAGAGCCGATACCCCGCACCACGCCTTAGCCGAATGGCGTGGCGTGGGAGGAGTAAAGGCGAAAGCCCGGCCCCACTTCTTGCCCATATCAAAGGGCAAGAGGTGGGGATCGCCCTCAAAAATATGTAAAGAATATGACAATAAATGAATTACAAAATACTGTAGATAAGTGGATTAACACAACCGGTGTAAGGTATTTCAATGAACTTACGAATACGGCGATTTTGATGGAAGAGGTAGGTGAGGTAGCCCGAATAATGGCCAGAAGATACGGCGAGCAATCAGAAAAAGAATCTGACAAAGGCAAAGATCTTGGCGATGAGATGGCTGATGTGCTTTTTGTGCTGGTAAGTCTTGCCAACCAAACTGGTGTGAACTTAACAGATGCTCTGGAGAAAAATCTGGAGAAAAAGTCAATACGAGATGCCGAAAGGCATAAGAATAATCCGAAGTTGAAATGACTTTTGATGGTATATTTGTGCAATTAAAAGAAATTATGATTAAATCGGCGTTTTCGGCGGTCTGGAGCAGACCAAAGATGTTGTTTTTGATATATGGAGTTGGATTTGTACTGGCAATGCTGGTGGCGAGACCATTTTATGTTACTTTTCTCAATGAGGCTGATACCTCGGTAGCATTGGATGCTTTGCTGAAAGACTTCGACTTTATGATTTTCAGTGATTTTATCAACCAAAGCGGAGATGCTTTCAAGCCGCTGTTTTCATTGATATTTGTAATAGGAATTGTGTACTTATTTTTGAGCAATTTTTTCGATGGTGGAATTCTGCAAGTGATTAAAAATAAGGAATTTACTTTTGCCGATTTTTTTGCAGGAGGCAGTAAGCTGTTTGGAAAATTCTTGATGTTGCTGCTGTATTCTTTGATTTTCCTGTTGGTTTTGGTAGCGTTTTCAGGTATGTTTTTCTTTATTTTTGCTTCGATAGGCGAAGGTGGAAGCGAGAAAACCTATTTTTTTGTGATGCTGCCACCGATTGCAATTTTAACGTACTTTTTTAGTGTGGTAATAGTGCAAAATATGTATGCAAAAGTCATGATGAGCCAAAAGGACGATTTAGGTCCCTGGGAAGCTTTTGGAAAGGCTTTTGGCTACACTATGAAAAGACCTGTGACATTTTTGCTGTTTTGGGGAGTTCTTTTTGTTGGTTTTTTGTTGCTATTGGTGTATTTGGGAATCGACAGCCTGACACAAATGAGCACCAGCATTACTATTTTTATGATGTTTTTGGTTCAGCAAGTTTCGGTTTTGGCAAGAACTTTTTTAAAAATCTTTAATCTTACACTTGCCAGGGCGTTTTTTGATGCCAACCCAATCAGTTTGGAAAAAAGAGTAAAATTGGAGACTAATTCTGATTTAGAGGATGATTCGGTGGTAAGGGTGGAATAGTTAAAAACCAAAATGGAAGAAACAATCGTAAATCGTGTGACGCAGAGCGGGTTAATAACTTTTGACCTGGAAGAATACTATCCTAAAGGAGAAAGGGCACTATATGACCTGAAGCAGAATCTTTTCATGGAGTTGATCCTGAAAGAAAAAGACTTCAGGGAGTTTTTGAAAACACATGATTGGGAGCAATATCGGGGAAAATATGTGGGAATAGTTTGCACTGCAGATGCCATAGTGCCTACCTGGGCATATATGCTTTTGGCCGGCCATATGAGCGAGGTGGCAGAATTGGTGGTTTTCGGCAATCTGGAACAATTGGAAATAAAAATTTTCGAAGAGATTTTCCGAAAAATAAATTGGGAGGAATTTCAGGATCAACGCATAGTGGTAAAAGGCTGTAGTAATGCTTCAATTCCAGTGGAAGTTTATGTAGAACTGACCAGAATCCTCAAACCCCTTGCCCGCAGCCTGATGTTTGGTGAACCATGCAGTACTGTACCGCTATTTAAGAAGAAAAGTAATTAATCATAAAGTTTTAGTGCCGAGTTGTGAGGGTGAATGAGTAAAATTTTCAAGGCTGGACACTTTTGATATTTAATTGTTTATAAAATAAATTCGAGAGTCTTTTTGAAAAAATCTCGGAACTCATAACTCGTTACCCGGAACCAAAAAGAAATGATTCAATTTTTCGATATAAAAAACATATTCTTCACATTCTGGGGCTATCCCATGAGTCACCTGGAGTTTTGGGCTACTTTGACCGGTGGATATGCGGTTTGGCTTTCTGCAAAAGAAAATGTCTGGAGCTGGATGGTCGGGCTAATAAATGTAGTGCTGGCAGCTATCATGTTTTATCAGATTCAGCTCTACCCCGATATGTTTTTACAAGGCTTTTTCTTTATAACCAACATAATTGGGTTCTGGTTGTGGAAGTTTCCAAAAGAATCAGAGGCCAACCAAAAACAGGAGCTTAAAATCACAAGATTGACACAAAAAAATGCTTTGTTTCTCATTGTAGGAGGCTTGATTACTACTGCTTTGATGGGTACATTTTCCAAAAACCTTCACGAATTTTTTCCGAAATTATTTAGCCTGCCCAGTGCATTTCCATATATGGACAGTTTCACAACCGTGATGAGCATTGTGGCTACTTTTATGCTCATGAAAAAGAAAGTGGAAGCCTGGTGGATGTGGCTGGCCATTGACCTGATCAGCACCTACATGTATTTTGTTAAAGATGTCAAACTTTATTCTTTGTTGTATGCAGCTTTTTGTGTGATCGCCACCTTCGGAGCTATGGAGTGGACGAAGAAATACAGAAAGGGGTGATTAATTTGTCCAATTCTCTATTTTAAGCCCTTCAACCCTTTCAAATTCTCTTTCATTGTTGGTAACCAAAACTAAATTTTCAGCTATTGCGTTTGCCGCAATCAACAAATCCATTGGGCCGATTGGGGTTCCATTTTTTTCTAAATTTGTTCTGATTCTACCATATTCTACAGCAGCTAATGAATCAAATTCAAGAATCTCTAAAGGAACCAAAAACTTTTCCAATGCTTCGGAGTTGGATTTGGAATTTGTGCTTTTGGCAACCCCATATTGCAGTTCAGCTAAAGTTATAGAAGAAATACCAACCTGACCTGGATTGAGAGAAATAAGTTTCTCGAAAACTTGAATTGGCTTCTTTTTTATAATGTAAATGCAAATATTAGTGTCAAGTAAATATTCCATTACTCTAGATTTTCTCTGTTTTGACTTTCAAGTTGATCACGTAAATTCATAAAATCGTCTGAAAAACCATTTACACCTTCAATCAGGTTTTTCCAGGCATCATGGTATGGAATAATCAATATTGTATTACCTACTTTCTTTAAAAATACCTTATCATCTGAAAATTTCATCTCTTCAGGTATAGAAAGGGTTTGATTGCCTCCAATTTTCGATATTTTAATTGATGCAATTGTCATTTTTAAGCTGATTAAATAAAAATGTAATCTATTTTATGGACATTTAATTTCAACCTATATCAATAGATATAATCAAAAGTAATAATTTCTAACGAATGACAAAAACTATCTTCCTAAATACCTCAAAAACCTGCTTTCATCTTTTACATATTGACCTGATTCCACAAATCTCACATTTCCAGTTCCATTAACTGAGAGTAAACCCAAAGCTTCAAGAGTATTTTTGAGATGACGGGCAGTGCCTTCGTTGCCATCAACCGGCGTAAGTGATGGAAAGTTTTGCTTTATAAAATCTTCATAATAAGTAAAATGTGTACAGCCCAAGACGATATATTTATAATGATAGAGGTCAAATTTCGAAAATTCAGTTTTCAGGTATTCCAAAACTTTTTCATCTTCAAAAATTTCATTTTCAGCAAATTCCACTAATCCAGGCAGGGGAAGCCTATCAACTATATGATTGATATCCAATGAATTAATAAGATTTTCAAATCTATCAGCCGAAAGTGTAACCGGTGTGGCACAAGCCAGAATACGCTTTTCTGGTTCATTATTGTCAAAAGCTACCTTCACAGCTGGCTGAATGGCAATAATCGGAAAATCATATTTTTCTCTCAAATACTCAATGCTCACATTGGTGGCGGTATTACAGGCCAGCACAATGGCTTTGCAGCCTTCTCTTCGAAGAAAAATAACGGCATTCTCCACAAATTCAAGTATTTGCTCTCTGGTTTTGTAAGAATAGGGCACATTTTCGGTATCGGCATAATAAAGAAAATCTTCTTTTGGGAGGGTTTTTACCAGCTCCTTCAAAAGTGTTAATCCTCCGATTCCCGAATCAAAGACTCCAATCATTTTGTCTGCGGTCTGATTTTTTCTGCCAAATTAATAAAAAAACCGCACCTCGTTTATAGAGATGCGGCTTGAAATTGCTATAAATTATATTAGTTACACTGCTGTAAAAAATATTGGGTTTCACCTTTACCCCAGGCCGGTGAATATGCTGTTACGGGACTTTGTTTTTCGAAAAGGCCGGCAGCTTTTTCAAAAAGTGGTTTTGCTTTTGATTTCCCACCACCAAAACCTTCCGGTGTATAAAAAGTATTCAGACCCAATGTATAAAATATCCTCGGATTGCCCGGATTGAGCTTTTCGGCTTTAGCCAAAGCTGTCTGGAAATCAGCTCCATATTTCTGCCAACGGCTCATTGGATCTACACTTACCCTTGCCATGGCATATTGTGCTTTTACCACCTCCAACTCGTCGTTATCTTTGGCCAGTGACTCAGCTTTTACAAGAAAACCTTCGGCTTTATCGAGCAACAAATCTTTGTCGGCAGTTTTTTCTGTCGTAAAACTCTCATTGATATAGCAATACGCAGCCCAGTAATTAGGTAACCACTCGTTGGCTTCAGCGGCTGCAATTCGCTCCATTTTGTTGGCAAAAGGCAGGAAGCCTTTTCCTTGTACCTGCTGAATTCCAGAAGTGATCTCGGTCATGGCACTTACATATTTTTCGGTTTGTGCCATAGAGCTAAATGCCATGCCGGCAATAAGAGAAAGGGTCAAAATTTGCTTTTTCATTTTTTGTATTTGTTTTATTTTGTTTAATTTTTTTCAGGGAACTGCAACAGGAAACAGGCAAAAGTTATTTTTCCAACTTTAAACCTGATCCTCGGTACTCGCAACCCGGTACTCAGAACTTTTTAAAAATCCAACTCCGCTTCTTTAGATCTGCCGTTCAGCTTGCCAAACGTAAATGTGGCTCCAAAAAGCAGCATCCTCCGCATCGGTGCATTCACAGCATATTTTTGTGAGCCATCCTGCGAAAATCTGTAACCAAACACATTGTTTCTGTTCAGAATATTATCCACAATCACATAAAAAACCAGGAAGTTATTCGGTCTTTGTCTGATTTTACTGGCCATAAAACTCACATTGTGATAAGGCTTTGTGAATACTGGCTCCTGCAAATCATTGCCGGGTGCATACACCGGTCTTGGCGACGAATAACTGTAGGTAAGACCCACATTGGTGGTTATTGAGGTTAAAAATTGCTTATATACCAAGCTCATATTATGTTTTGAAGCAAAATACGGCATCACTGATTTTGAATAATTCCGGAAATACCTTTCAGTATCCAAAAACGAATAACTCACCCACACATCACCATTTTTCAGGCTTTTCTGATCCCTCAAAAACACATCAAATCCTCTGGCATAGCCGTATCCCTTGTTGCTGGTCATTCCTGTTGGAAATCTGTAAGGATTAGGATCAAAAGTTTCCGTTTTTTCGGTTACCAATTTGTCATATTTTTTGTAAAAAATCTCAGTTCTAAAGGTTTTACCCGATTTAATTCTCTGAAAATTAGCAATATAATGATCCGCAATCTCAAAGTCCAGGGCCTTGTTTATATACAGATACTCTTTCTCGGGGTTTTGATAAAACCTTCCACCCGCCACTGAAACCTGCGAATATTCCCCTGTTTTATAAGCCATCGAAATTCTTGGGCTCACATTATATCTGTCAAGCACACTCGTGTACTCGCCCCGAGCTCCGATTCTCAAGGCCAGATCTTTCGAAACATAAGTTTCTGACTCTACAAAAACCGCCGAATAGTTGTCTGTCATCTTCATTTCAAATTCATTGTAGCGGTTGCTTACGTTGATATGGTGCACTTCAGTACCAAAATTAAGCGTGCTGCTGTTATTGTTGCCATACAAGCGGCTCATCACCAGCCTGCCTTGCGTACGTTCGTCTTTTCTTTCAAAACCCGCACCACTCAGAGCCAGATTGTCATTGTTTTTGCTATACGATGCCCCCGCCTGCAGTACCCAAATCCCATCCTTGTAAGTCTGACTATAATGGGCATGATTAAAGGTGTTAAAATTCTTATTGTCAAATAGATACTTACTATTTGCTTCGTCATAAGTCGGCAGCCAAATCGCCGATTTATTATCTGAAAGTGTCCCGAAAACCTTTAATGTCGCCTTATTTTTCAACACCTCATTTACCGAAATCACTGCACCCAAGCCTTGTGGAACCTTATCAAAATTAAAAGAATTGGTCGCTACTTTCAGCAGAGGACTGATATTGGTGTAATACAAACTCCCAGTCAGCCAGCCCTTGTGTGTGTGTGTAATCGCCCCACTTACCAGATTTGCACTCAATGTGGTAGAGCTATTGGTTCCTTGTTTGTCCTGTGTATTTAGCAATAGCACCGACGACAAAGCCTGTCCATATTGTGCCGAATATCCCCCGGTACTAAAGGCCGTTCCTTTAAACATAAACGGGTCAAACCGGCCCCGCTGTGGCACATCAGGTGTGCTGCTGAAATACGGATTCTGTACAATCATACCGTCAATCACCGTCTTGGTTTCGCTCGATGAACCTCCTCTCACAAAAAGCCCCTCGCGTTCGCCCACCCGGTTTGAGCCAGGTAGCAATTGCATTACCGAGGTAATGTCCGCATTTCCCCCAGCGGTAGTCACGATGTCCATCGGCTTCAGCATCACGGCTTTTTTCTCGTCCGACGCCTCAAACATCCCCGCCGACACCACCACAGCATTCAGGGTGTTTATCAACTCTTTCAGCTTGATATTAACTTCTATGGACTTTCTTTCCAGCGTTACGCTCTTTTTTACCGCTTCAAAACCCACCATCGTCACACTCAGCACCTTCTGCCCTTTTTCGTCAGTCGTAAACTCATACTTCCCGTTTACATCCGCCGAGGCTCCGTCATAAGTACCCTCCAATGCCACATTGGCAAATGGCAGCGGCTCCCCTTTATCGTCAGAAACAGTACCTGACACCCGGGTTTGAGCCTGCACCGCCATCCCCACACACATTAAAAAAATAGTAAATAGCTTTTTCATAATATTTAATTTGCTTTAAGTCAGAAGGATGAACCATCCCCTCTTTTTCATAATTGTGATCCAAAATTGGGGCATTCTGCACCGATGGCACAGCACATTTCGATGAGCAGAAACCAAAAAACCGATAAACCGGTCGATATTACCGATAAATGGAAACCGAAAAATTTGAATTATCGACAAACGAAGAAAGATCTGGGCGAGCCCCCTTTCCCTTCTAAGGTCGGTCAGGGGTCGGGCTATTCGTTACAAGTCCGTCCACGCACCATCCAGCCACACTACGGGCTTTACACTACTATCCCTCTCGCAGGGAATGAGTTTTAAGCTTATTATAAAGTTTAAGTTTGAAGAGAAAACGTACTTTTTGTCCATCCACCCCAAGACATATAAATAGGAAGGGGCTTTAGCCCCTTGAAGAAAAATTCGGAAAGATTAACTGGGTCATTAGCCCCACCCAAGATCCGTTTTAAACTCATAAACCCCAAAAAGGGATTGGAAGGAATTGTTATTTTTCACATCAAAAATATTAAGATGAAAACAATTAGGGCAAAACAATAGAATTAGGCTGGAAACAATACATATAAAAAAATCAAGAAAGGTTATAAATAAAAAGGAGTTAAAGAATAATAAGTACCTGGTTTACAGAGGAGGTGATGTTGGGGTAAAAAAATAAGGTAAAAATAAATTTGGAAAAGGGGGATAGAGGGTATTATCTTTGCAGTCCCAAAACGGGGGAGGCGAATTGGGGACAGGAAGCGGGTTCAAAAAAAATAAAATTTTTTCTTGCAAAAATTTGGATTTAGGAAAACGGCTTACTACTTTTGCACCCCGATTGAGAGTAAAGGGATAGGGAATCGGGAAGAATTAGCGATAGAGGAGTGCTAAACGAGCTCACGAAAAAAGTGGGATAAAGTTCATTAACTTGTTGGGGATAGGATAAGAAAACGATTGAAAAAAAGTTGGGATCTTTTCGTAATAAGAAATTACTATGGAGAGTTTGATCCTGGCTCAGGATGAACGCTAGCGGCAGGCTTAATACATGCAAGTCGAGGGGTCAGCAATGACACCGGCGGACGGGTGCGTAACGCGTATGCAACCTACCTACATCAGGGGGATAGCCCTAGGAAACTGGGATTAACACCGCATAATATTATTAATGGCATCATTGATAATTGAAATATTTATAGGAAGTAGATGGGCATGCGTAAGATTAGCTAGTTGGTAAGGTAACGGCTTACCAAGGGTACGATCTTTAGGGGCTCTGAGAGGAGTATCCCCACACTGGCACTGAGATACGGGCCAGACTCCTACGGGAGGCAGCAGTAGGGAATATTGGGCAATGGAGGCAACTCTGACCCAGCCATGCCGCGTGCAGGAAGACGGCCCTCTGGGTTGTAAACTGCTTTTGAATGGGAAGAATGTGTGGCTTGCGAGCTATAATGACGGTACCATTAGAATAAGCCACGGCTAACTACGTGCCAGCAGCCGCGGTAATACGTAGGTGGCGAGCGTTATCCGGATTTATTGGGTTTAAAGGGTGCGTAGGCGGCTTAATAAGTCGGTGGTAAAAGGTAGCAGCTTAACTGTTTTACATGCCATCGATACTGTTGAGCTTGAGTTATTTGGAGGCAGCTAGAATTTCCGGTGTAGCGGTGAAATGCATAGATACCGGAAGGAATACCGATTGCGAAGGCAGGTTGCTACGAATATACTGACGCTGATGCACGAAAGCGTGGGGATCAAACAGGATTAGATACCCTGGTAGTCCACGCAGTAAACGATGATTACTAGATGTTGGTAGCGATATCAGTGTCCAAGGGAAACCGATAAGTAATCCACCTGGGGAGTACGCCGGCAACGGTGAAACTCAAAGGAATTGACGGGGGTCCGCACAAGCGGTGGAGCATGTGGTTTAATTCGATGATACGCGAGGAACCTTACCTGGGCTAGAATGTGAGCGAATGATTCAGAGATGGATCAGTCAGCAATGACGCGAAACAAGGTGCTGCATGGCCGTCGTCAGTTCGTGCCGTGAGGTGTTGGGTTAAGTCCCGCAACGAACGCAACCCCTATAGACTGTTGCCAGCACGTAAAGGTGGGGACTCAGTCGAGACTGCCTACGCAAGTAGAGAGGAAGGAGGGGACGACGTCAGGTCATCATGGCCCTTACGCCCAGGGCGACACACGTGCTACAATGGCAGGTACAGAGTGCAGCGAGCTTGTAAGAGTAAGCGAATCACAAAAAGCCTGTCACAGTTCGGATTGGGGTCTGCAACTCGACCCTATGAAGCTGGAATCGCTAGTAATCGCATATCAGCCATGATGCGGTGAATACGTTCCCGGACCTTGTACACACCGCCCGTCAAGCCATGGGAGTTGGGTAGACCTGAAGCGGAAGGTAAAAGACTTCGTTAGGGTAGAACCAGTGACTGGGGCTAAGTCGTAACAAGGTAGCCGTACCGGAAGGTGTGGCTGGAACACCTCCTTTTTAGAGATATTCTGATAAAATCAGAAGAAACATAAACAAGGAAAGACGACAAACAACAATTGTGAGTAAGATTTTATCCCCACCGACAAGTTATTATGGGGGATTAGCTCAGCTGGCTAGAGCACTTGCTTTGCAAGCAAGGGGTCATCGGTTCGACTCCGATATTCTCCACTTAGTAGAATTTATTCTGCGTAAGAGTACATTGACATGATGGGAAAGACTGAGAAGAAAAAGAGAGAGCAAGAGAAGGGCGTACGGGGGATGCCTAGGGTCTCAGAGGCGAAGAAGGACGTGATAAGCTGCGAAAAGCTACGGGGAGGAGCACATATCTGTTAATCCGTAGGTATCCGAATGGGGCAACCCTCCAGGCTGAAGGCCTGGAACCGCACGATAAGTGTGGAGCGAACGTGGGGAACTGAAACATCTAAGTACCCATAGGAGAAGAAAACAACAGTGATTCCGAGAGTAGTGGCGAGCGAAATCGGATTAGCCCAAACCGGAATTGTTACGGCAATTTCGGGGTTATAGGACTGCATTTAGGAAAGTTTTTAAATTTGAATGACATGGGAAGGTCAGCCACAGAGTGTGATAGCCACGTAAGAGTAAATGAAACTGGACGAGCAGTATCCTGAGTAGGGGGGAACCAGAGGAATTCCCTTTGAATTCGGCAGTACCATCTGCCAAGGCTAAATACTCCTGAGACACCGATAGTGAACAAGTACTGTGAAGGAAAGGTGAAAAGCACGGGGAGTACCCGGGTGAAAAGAACCTGAAACCGTACGCCTACAAGCGGTCGGAGCCATGCGATATGGTGACGGCGTGCCTTTTGCATAATGATCCTACGAGTTACGGTCACCGGCGAGGTTAACTTTTTAAGGAAGGGAGCCGAAGCGAAAGCGAGTCTGAAAAGGGCGTTAAGTTGGTGGCTGTAGACGCGAAACCTAGTGATCTACCCATGGTCAGGTTGAAGGTTGGGTAAGACCAACTGGAGGACCGCACCGGTATACGTTGAAAAGTGTTCGGATGAACTGTGGGTAGGGGTGAAAGGCTAATCAAACTGGGAAATAGCTCGTACTCCCCGAAATGTATTTAGGTACAGCGTGGAGGTAAGTATTATTGAGGTAGAGCTACCGATTGGATGCGGGGGAGTCACATCCTACCAAATTCAGACGAACTCCGAATGCGATAATATATACTCTGCAGTGAGGGCTCAGGGTGCTAAGGTCAGAGTCCGAGAGGGAAAGAACCCAGAACTACAGCTAAGGTCTCCAAATCTATACTAAGTTGAACAAAGGAAGTCTGACTGCCGAGACAGCCAGGATGTTTGCTTGGAAGCAGCAATCATTTAAAGAGTGCGTAACAGCTCACTGGTCGAGCGGGGCGGGCATCGATAATAAGCGGGCATAAAGTATAGTACCGAAGCTTAGTCAAGACGTAAGTCTTGGGTAGGGGAGCATTCTAATTACGGTGAAGGTGATCTTTGAGGGTCATTGGAGTGATTAGAAAAGCAAATGTAGGAATAAGTAGCGATAATGAATGTGAGAACCATTCACACCGAAAGACTAAGGATTCCTCCGCTATGTCAATCAACGGAGGGTAAGTCGGATCCTAAGGATAATGCGAGAGCAGAAGCCGATGGGAAACAGGTTAAGAATCCTGTACCAGTGTATATTACGAAGCGGGGACGGACGCTAGAGCTTAATACGAACCGACGGAAATGTTCGTTGAGAGGAGTCTTCGGACGAATCGAATTAGGGGATAGAGTTCCAAGAAAAGCCGATAAGTTATGGATATACAGTGACCGTACCGTAAACCGACACAGGTAGTCGAGGCGAGAAGCCTAAGGTGCTCGAGTGAATCACGGCTAAGGAACTAGGCAAATTAACCCTGTAACTTCGGGATAAAGGGAACCATCAGCAATGGTGGTCGCAGAGAAATGGCCCAGGCGACTGTTTAACAAAAACACATGGCTATGCGAAGATTAATGTCGACGTATATGGCCTGACACCTGCCCGGTGCCGGAAGGTTAAGAGGGGATGTCATCGCAAGAGAAGCATTGAATCGAAGCCCCGGTAAACGGCGGCCGTAACTATAACGGTCCTAAGGTAGCGAAATTCCTTGTCGGGTAAGTTCCGACCTGCACGAATGGTGTAACGATCTGGGCACTGTCTCAGCCGTGAGCTCGGCGAAATTGTAGTGACGGTGAAGATGCCGTCTACCCGCCACGGGACGGAAAGACCCCGTGAACCTTTACTATAGCTTAGCGTTGTGACTGGGTATCTGATGTGTAGGATAGGTGGGAGACTGAGATGCGGCGTCGCCAGGCGTCGTTTAGTCAACGTTGAAATACCACCCTTTGGATATTTGGTTTCTAACCCTGGAATGGGGGACACCGCTTGGTGGGTAGTTTGACTGGGGTGGTCGCCTCCAAAAGAGTAACGGAGGCTTTCAAAGGTTCCCTCAGCACGCTTGGTAACCGTGCGATGAGTGCAATAGCAAAAGGGAGCTTGACTGCGAGACAAACAAGTCGAACAGGTACGAAAGTAGGATATAGTGATCCGGTGGTTCTGCATGGAAGGGCCATCGCTCAAAGGATAAAAGGTACTCCGGGGATAACAGGCTGATCTCCCCAAGAGCTCATATCGACGGGGAGGTTTGGCACCTCGATGTCGGCTCGTCACATCCTGGGGCTGGAGAAGGTCCCAAGGGTTCGGCTGTTCGCCGATTAAAGTGGCACGCGAGCTGGGTTCAGAACGTCGTGAGACAGTTCGGTCCCTATCTGTGGTGGGCGTAGGAAGTTTGAGGGGTTCTGATTTTAGTACGAGAGGACCGAATTGGACATACCGCTGGTGTATCTGTTGTCTTGCCAAGGGCACGGCAGAGTAGCTAAGTATGGATGGGATAAACGCTGAAAGCATCTAAGTGTGAAACCCGCCTCAAGATGAGACTTCCCTAGAGGAACGTTGGAGATTACGACGTAGATAGGCTACAGGTGAAAGTGCGGTAACGTATGCAGCCGAGTAGTACTAATGAACCGACTGAGCTCTTTATATTTAAAAAAAAACTTATTCTTCACAGTCTTTCCTTATCACAATGTTATATGAGTTGCGAGTAATGAGTTACGAGTAGCGATTAAAGACATAAATGTCAAAAAGAAAACAAAACGCCGGAGCCGACAGCAAAAGCTGAAAGCAACAGCCATAAAGAGATAAAGCAAATTCGAGAGATTAAAGCTTAAGGACCTTCATGGTGTTAATAGGGCGGGTGAACACCTCTTCCCATTTCGAACAGAGCAGTTAAGCCCCGCACCGCCGATGGTACTTGGATCAAACCCGGGAGAGTAGGTAGATGCCAGTTAATTACTAAGCCCTAGTCATATGACTGGGGTTTTTGTGTTTTAGGGATTTGATAGAAGATCTGAAAAATTAACATTACATTAATCTCACCCTGCCTTTATTATTCTTTAATAGCTTATTTAGTCATAAAAAAGATAGAATACCACCCGGCCAGGGATAGCAACGGAAAGCCCGAAGTGCGGCTGGAATGTGCGGAAATCGGACTTGTAGTGGATAGCCCGGTCACGCTTTTGGCGTGAGGCCGCCAAAAGAGATTATTTTTTATAATACAACAAGTAAATATAATTCTTTAGTTTTTTTACTCTCTTTTTGTGTTTCGACACGCTTTGCCCTGTTGGGGAGGCTAATGGGGTTCGAATCGGATCGCCGCACCGCCACGACCCTCAGAACCACAATCTGTATTTTTTTTGATAAATATTTTGGAACAAAAAAAACGAGCCTTACGACTCGCTTTACCCTGATGGGGAGGCTAATGGGGTTCGAATCGGATCGCCGCACCGCCACGACCCCCATAACCACAATCGGTATTTTTTGGATGAAAATTTTGAAAAAAAAGCGAGCCTTACGACTCGCTTTGCCCTGTTGGGGAGGCTAATGGGGTTCGAATCGGAACGCCGCACCGCCACGGCTCCAAGAAAAACAATCTGTATTTTTGGATAGATATTTTGGAATAAAAAAAAGCGAGCCTTGCGACTCGATTTACCCTGATGGGAAGGCTAATGGGGTTCGAATCGGATCGCCGCACAGCCACGACCCCCAGAACCACAATCTATATTTTTTTGACAAATATTTTGGAACAAAAAAAAGCGAGCCTTACGACTCGCTTTACCCTGATGGGGAGGCTAATGGGGTTCGAACCCACGACCCCCAGAACCACAATCTGGTGCTCTAACCGACTGAGCTATAACCTCCATCTTGATTTGGGACTGCAAAGGTATCGAAAAGTTTAGATTTTGAAAAGAATATCCGCGGAAAATTTAACGCTTTTTTTACTGATCACTCTTTTATACCTTATTTTTCGTTTTGGTTTTTGTTTACCATATTCTAATATAACTTTGTTGGAAATATTAGCAGGAATTTATGTTTAAACTTACAAAAAAAGTAGCTGTAGTTACTGGTGGAGCCAGTGGCATAGGTTTGGAAATATCCAGGGCATTTGCAAAGCAAGGGGCAATTGTTCATATTTTTGAAACGAATATTGATAAAGCTGAGAGAGAAGCTGACTTAATTAATGCTAATGGTGGAAAGGCTTATTGCCACAAAGTAGATGTTTCTAATCAGGAAAATGTAAACAAAAAACTTCAAAAGATTCAGGCTTTACTGCCTGTTAATATTTTGGTCAATAATGCCGGAATTGCCCATGTTGGAACGGTAGAATCTACTACTGAAGATGATTTGGACCGATTATATAATGTCAATATCAAGGGTTTTTATAATTGTATGCATTGTGTGATTCCGTTGTTTAAATCAAACGGTGGCGGAATAATAATTAATATTGCGAGTATTGCAGCTACAGTTGGCATACCGGACAGATTTGCTTATTCTATGACCAAAGGGGCAATTTTTGCGATGACTACCCAGGTTGCACGCGATTATGTTCATGAAAATATTCGTTGTAACAGTATTTCACCTGCAAGGGTGCATACTCCTTTTGTAGATGGGTTTATCAAAAAGAATTATCCGGGACAGGAGCAGGAAGTATTTGAAAAACTTTCCAAAACTCAACCCATTGGCAGAATGGCCAAGCCTGAGGAGATAGCTGCAATGGCGGTTTACCTTGCCTCAGATGAAGCTTCCTTTATTACTGGTTGTGACTATGTAATTGATGGTGGCTTTGTTAAACTTAATAATTAATAAATATTCAACCATTTTTATGAAACTTATACGATTTGGAGATTTTGAATTTGAAAAACCCGGATTTATTTCCCAAAATGGGAAATATTATGATGCGAGTAGTTTTGGAGAAGATTTTAATGAATTTTTTTTTACTACAAATGGTTTAAGCCGTTTTGCAGAATGGTTACAGGAAAACGAGAAAAATTGCCCAGAAATTGATAAAAGTGTAAGATTGGGCTCATGTGTTGGCCGCCCATCAAAGATTGTATGCATAGGCTTAAATTATGCTAAACATGCGGCTGAATCAAAGATGGAAGTTCCGAAAGAACCTGTGGTTTTTTTCAAAGCTTCTACCGCTCTTTGTGGCCCCAATGATAATGTGGTAATCCCTAAGAATTCGGTTAAAACTGACTGGGAGGTTGAGCTGGCAGTTGTAATCGGCAAAAAGGCATCATATATCTCAAAAGAAGAGGCGATGGAATATGTTGCCGGATATTGCCTGCACAATGACTACTCTGAAAGAGAGTTTCAATTGGAAAGAGGTGGACAATGGGTTAAGGGAAAATCTGCAGATACTTTCGCACCTTTGGGACCATTTCTTGCAACCAAAGATGAAATTGAGGATCCCCATAATCTTAATTTATGGCTCGATTTGAATGGAAAAAGACTCCAGGATTCTAATACCAATGACCTAATTTTTGATATTCCTACAATTATTAGTTATCTGAGCCAATTTATGACGCTTTTGCCTGGTGATGTGATTTCTACAGGTACGCCAGCGGGTGTAGGGTTGGGGTTGAATCCTCCCACTTATCTCAAACCGGGGGATGTGGTTGAACTAGGAATTGAAGGCCTTGGCACTCAAAGGCAAATGGCTTCTGCTTATAATTGATTTTGATTCTTTATAGTACATAAAAAAGGCTTTGAAATATCTTCAAAGCCTTTTTTGTATATAAACTATTTTAAAAAACCAAAGTTTGAATGGCTTTTGCCGGTATCATAATGTCAGTGGCTTTTTGACCTACATAATATTTGTACTGAACTTCATTCTCACTGAGATTAAGAACAATGGTTACTAATTGACCGTCGGGATTTTTAAACGATGTGCTTAACAATTGACTGCGGCTCGCTGATGTGGCTATACGATGAGCACCTTTTTTTATGAATTTGGAAAAATGACCTATCACATAGTAAGAAGGCGTGTAAATGATTTCATTGGTATTGAGATCGGCATGAATGGGGGCAAAACAGAAATTTCCAACATGATTAGGGCCACCTTTTTCGTCTAAAAGAATATTCCAGTCGGTCCAGGCTACAACACCATTGTTAAAGTCATTAATGAGCGATTTTCCATATCTTTCACCATTGGCCCAAAGCTGATAATTGGCCGGATTAAATCTTTCCACACAACCTTCAGTGAAAAGAAGCTTTTTATCGGGATACATTTCCTGTACTTTATCTACGTTTTCAAACATTGGATCTCCACCACTCCAGTTTTCATACCAATGGAATCCGACACCATAAACATATTGAGCAGCATCAGGGTCATCGAGTATGGTTGAAGCCCTTTGAGTCAACAGGTCACGGTTATGATCCCACACAATGATTTTTTTAGTTCCCAAACCAGACTTCTTAAGCGTAGGCCCCAGGTATTTTTTTAGAAAATCTCTTTCATCTTCAGCAGAATAAATGCAAGATTCCCAGGATTGAGTGGCCATTGGTTCATTTTGAATGGTTATTCCCCAAACAGGAAGACCTATTTTTTCATAATTTTTGATAAATTTTACATAATAATTGGCCCAGGATTGTGCAAATTCCGGCAACAATTTTCCTCCGCGAAGCATATTATTGTTGGTTTTCATAAATGCAGGAGGACTCCATGGGCTAACGTAGAACGTAGGAGTTTCTCCGGCTTTTTTAAATGCTTCTTTAATTAATGGGACTTTAAATTTTAGGTCATGCGAAATATCCCAGGTTTTTAAGGCTGCATCACCTTCCTGCACATAGGTATAAGAATCAGAGCTGAAATCGCAGCTATTAATATTTGTTCTGATTAGGTTATATCCTATTCCGGATTTTTTATCGTAATAGGCATTCAAAATTTCTTTTTGTTTTTCTGCAGGTAATTTGTAAAAAACCTCCGCACTAGCATCAGTTATCGCTCCACCAATACCAACCACAGTTTGGAAAGATTTTTTTGGATTTACAAAAATGCAAATCTGTGTTTCGACAGGCTGACCGGTAGGTACAAGATTGGCATTTCCGGTTAGACTTAATTTTTGGTCAGTTTGGTTGGCAGTAGTATATATTTTTACGTTTTGGGCAAAAACTGAATACCCGGCTAAAACCAATAGAATAGCAAGTAGTTTTTTCATAATAGATTTAATCAATTCAAATTTTAAGGTTTTATAAATTCAATTTCAATATAATACAAAAATTTACTTTTTTATTGATATTTTAAATGATACTAATCAGAATCGGAAAATAAAAAAAACAGGCTATTTAGGCCTGTTTGTGTTTAATTACATAAAATTAATTTTCAAAAACTGGTTTCTTCTTCTTTTTGGGAAATTAAATTAAAAACCGATTGCGTTTCCTCCATCGACTCTTAATGATACTCCGGTAATGTAATCAGCAGCCGGAGATGCCAGAAACACAACGGCATTTCCAATATCTTCTGGTTTACCAAATTTTTCCATAGGAGTGCGACCAAGAGCTTTATTCATGCGGTCAGGGTCAGAGTTCATGGCGGTTTTCATCATAGCAGTTTCGATAAAACCAGGGGCTACAGCGTTGACTCTAACGTTAAATTTCCCCCAATCAGTAGCCAAAGCTTTGGTTAGTCCTTCGATCCCGCTTTTTGATGCAGTATAGGCAGGCACACGGTCGATGCCATAATAGCCTGCCATGGATGAAATATTGATTATTGAGCCAGATTGGCGTCCAATCATTTTTTTAGCGACCTCCCGAGTCAAAGAAAATACAGCCTGAAGGTTAGTTTGTATAATATTGGCGAACTCTCCATCGGTTACTTCTACCGAAGGTTTTTTCATATTAATACCGGCATTGTTTACCAAAGTATTTATCGGGCCAAATTTACTTTCAATATCTTCCACCAATTGTATAGTCTGACTAAGATCAGTGACGTCATTTACAAGATAAAAAGCATTAATACCCAAAATAGATACCGCTTCTTTTAAAACTTCTTCTCTACGGCCGGTAATAACCACTCTGGCCCCTGCATTAACGAGACATTGGCTGATTGCCAGCCCTATGCCTGTTCCGCCACCTGTAACGACGGCTAAATTCCCCTCAAGGGAAAACGGATTGTTCATTGTATTTTAAATTGAATAAATTATTGTTTTTTTGCTAAATCCAAAGCTTGAGTGGTAATTGAATATTTTAATAACATATTTGGCACTTCCCAGTCAGGTAGGTTATTTACTTTGTAATATTTCAAAAATCTTTCCATAACCTCTCCAAAATGAGCCTCATGACCTGTTCGAAAGCTTTCCGGAATTATTATTTTGTATTCTTCTCCTTGTTTTTGAACTGAAACTCCGAAATATTTTTTTGCCAGAAAATCAACTGTATTTTTTATTTGAGACTCTGAACATCTGGCATTTTTGATATAAAGCTGAGGCACAAAGCCTTCTTTTTCACCTTGTCTTATTTCAAGGTCCGATTGGGTGCCTTTCATGATGGAATAATGAGTATCACCACCTTTTTCTGCACTGTAGTTCCATAGAACTTTGACTTTTGCATGGATTTCTTTCAGTTTAAAATCAATCTCACCATTGGCAAATACTTCCAGAGAATTGTCATTTTTCAGATTATTCTTAAGGAAATCAGGAAATTGATTGGCTCCCGTGATTTTTGAGAATTCAGACAAAGTCATGGTAGTGGGCCACCTTTTTGCTGCAATTAATTCGGCATCGGTAAGTTGTAAAGGAGTATCAGGAAATGCCGCCCACTGTACCAAATCTACTAGATGAGTAGTTACATCCACAATTCCTTCGCCTTGTTGTTTGGTATCCATAAACCATTGTGGCCGAATGAGCGGGCTTCCGGACACATATTTGAAAAAATAATGAACGCTTTCTTTTATGATGGAAGGGTTTTCCGGACTACCGGGAAGAATTTTACCAAAAACTTCGGGAGAAAAAGATAATTCTCTTTGCAAAACAGTGGTGATTTCACTCCTTTCTGTCATAATATCATAAAGCAATACCTCCTTTTCTTTTGCTATTTCAAATGCTTTTTTGAGTTTAAGAAAACCTTCTGAATCTATGCACATGGGTTTGTCGGCTAAAACATTTAAACCTGAAGAAATACTCTTGAGTATCATATCGGTCTTTTTGGCATTGTTTCCGGCCATAACCACGATGTCACCTTTTTTCTCAGAAATCATTTTTTCAAAAAAATCATCTCCGGCATAAACATTTTCCTGCCAGTGGGTTGGGTTATCTTTCCGGTTATTATAGGCTTCGATTCTTTGCAAATGTTGCTTCAAATCAGGACCCTCAGGGGCATAGACATTTACATTTGGATTTAGTCCTGGAAGAGAGGTTTTTTGAACCAATGCAGCATGAAAATGTCCGGGATCCAGAGTTATTAACCTGGCTGCAGGTTTTTCAAATTTCAAATTTTTACTATAATCAAGTTTGGTTTTCTTTCCCATGGCATATTTAATTCCACCAAAAACATGTTCTAAAAATCGGGGGTCATCAAAATCCTTTTCATTATGCCCACCGGCTGTATAAAATATCCTGCCACCTTCAAACTCATGGTACCAGGCATTGGGGTAGTTTTGAGGATGACGACCCGATTGAAAAGAAGTGGAATCCAGTACCATCAATACATTTACATATGGTTGAATTGGGCCGAATAGATACCATTCGTCCCAGCGTTCCCAGTTCTTGGGAAGGTGCCTGGTAGAAATATGTTTTCTATCAACCACTTTTACATTACCAGATTGCTGAGGTGGATGCCACTTGAAAGTAGCTCCCAGCATGCGGTTAAACCAAGTCCAGTTTCTTTCAACCCCTGAAGTGGAGTGAATACCCACGAAGCCACCTCCTGCCCTAATGTAGCGTTGTAAAGCAGCTTCCTGATCGGCATCGAGGATGTCCTGATTGGCACTAACAAATACTAAGGCAGAGTATTTTTTTAGCGTATCATCATTAAAAAGGTTTGCATCTTCAGAAACATTGGCATAAAGGCCATTTTTTATGCAATAATTTTTAATTGCATTATTGGCGTGTTCTATAGATTGATGGCGATAAGCCCATTTAGCGTTTTTAGAAAAGATCAGAATTTGTTTTTGCCCAAAATTTTCTGAAAGCATCATGAAAAAAAATGGTAAAAAAAGCAATAAAGTTTTTTTCATATTTTTGAAGATTGAATACTGCAAACCTACTAAAATTCAATAGGTCTGTTAATTTAATAATCTTTAAAAAGCAATACTATTTTGACGTTTTGTAAAAAATTATTATCAAAATATTATTAAAGTAAAATTAATCTTCCAATATATTTCCTAAAAAAGTATGTTTTAGGAGTAATGAAATCAAAAGAAATAGAATAGCCCAATTGAGATATATATAATAATAATCACTTACATTTTTAATTCCCTGATCTTTAAACCGGCTTTTTTCGAGGGTGTTTATTTGTTCAAAAATCCTTCCCAGGGTACGGTTGTCGGTTGCTCTGAAAAACTGTCCATTTCCATTGTTTGCCAACATTTTTAACGTTTTTTCATCAATCTTTTCTGATGTACCATCCTTTCCTATAGCTATAGTATAGATCCTGATTCCAAAAGTTTTGGCCAATTCAAGAGCGATTGCAGGATCAATACTTCCGGTTGTATTATCACCATCACTAATAATTATTGTCACTTTTGATTTTCCGGGAACATCTCTGAGTTTGTTGATACTTGAGGCTAAAGCCAGCCCAATGGCAGTACCTGAGGTTTTTACAAGATTGGTATTTAGTTTTGAAAGTTCATCCCTGAGTTGATCGTAATCTGTCGTTAAAGGACTTAATGTGGTAGTTTCCCCAGCAAATGCTACCAATGCAATGCGGTCATTGGATCGGCCACTTACAAAATCGACAGCGATTTTTTTGGCTGCTTCGAGGCGGTTTGGCTGAAGGTCATTTGCCAGCATAGACTCCGATACGTCAACTGCCAGGGCTATGTCTATCCCTTCTGCATATTTTTCGGTGCTTTGGTCTTCTAATTGTGGTCTGGCTAGTGCAAATATCAGATTTATCAAACCTAACATAAAAAACAACGGAACCAAATACCTCATCCAAACAAAAATTGACGACTGTATTGAAATTTCGGAAATTGATAATATTAGTTTGGGTAAACGGTGAGATTTGAAGACCCATTTCAGAAAAAATAATAGGGGGATCAGCAAAAGGAGCCAAAAATAATAAGGCCTTGCCCACTCAAAAGTCCTTAAAGTGTCAGGACTAAACCAGTTTAATGAAAACCAGTTCATCAGGTGGCTGAAAGTTGAATTTGTGCCAAAGCTTTTCGGACATTACCATATTTAAGCAGTAGATTTTTGGCTGTATTGTAATCTACACCGCTTTCTTTCATTATCATTCGGGTACCTCTTTCAACCAGTTTATCATTGGAAAGTTGCATGTCCACCATAATATTACCTTTCACTTTTCCCAATTTAATCATGATGGAAGTTGAAATCATATTCAAAACCAATTTTTGGGCTGTTCCAGATTTCATTCTGGTAGAACCTGTCACATATTCAGGACCTACAACTACTTCGACAGGATACTGAGCTTCAGTGGCTACCGGGCTGTTTTCATTGCAAACAATGCATCCAGTAAGTAGTCCGTTTTTGTTAGCGTCATTGAGACCACCTTCAACATAGGGGGTACGGCCAGAGGCAGCAATACCTACTACAGAGTCATTTGGCCCAATATTGTACTCAGAAAGGTCTTTCCAGGCTTGTTGCGGATCATCTTCAGCATTTTCGACAGCATTTCTTATGGCGAAATCTCCGCCGGCGATAATACCCACCACCATAGTGGGAGGTACACCATAAGTAGGTGGGCATTCAGATGCATCTAAAATACCCAGACGACCACTTGTACCCGCACCAATGTAGAATAATCGCCCTCCATTTTTCATTCTTTCTACTATTTCTGAAACTAAAGCCTCAATTTGAGGTATAGCTTTTTCCACAGCAAAAGGAATAGTTTTATCTTCCTGATTGATACCTTGAAGTATTTCGGATAGACTCTTTTTTTCGAGATTATTATGATTGGAAGGGGCCTCGGTTGAAAGCCCCTCCAAATTAAGATTTTTGCTCATTTAACAACTGAGAATAGTACTTATAAAACAACGGAATGGTCTCAATACCTTTCATAAAATTAAAAACACCGTAGTGTTCATTTGGCGAATGTAGTGCATCAGAGTCCAGACCAAAACCAAAAAGGATTGACTTTAACCCCAATTCTTGCTCAAATAGTGCCACAATTGGGATACTTCCTCCTCCACGTGTTGGAACCGGTGTTTTACCAAAACCTTCTTCAAGTGCTAAATATGCAGCTTTGTACCCGATAGAATCTGTAGGAGTAACATAAGGTTGACCTCCGTGATGTTTTTTTACCTTTACTTTTACCGTTGGAGAAGCTATTTTATTAAAATGTTTGGTAAAGAGCTCAGAAATTTCTTCCCAATCCTGATCTGGTACCAATCTCATAGATATTTTGGCAAATGCTTTTGAAGGTAACACAGTCTTTGATCCTTCACCTGTATATCCTCCCCATATTCCGTTTACATCCAATGTCGGACGTATGGATGCCCGCTCACGGGTTGTATAGCCTTTTTCTCCGGTTACTTCGTCGATTTCAAGGTCTTTTTTGTAAGCCTCCAGATCAAACGGAGCAGATTCAAGTGCATCTCTTTCTTCGGTTGTCAGTTCTACTACTTTATCATAAAAACCCTCAACAGTGATTTTACCGTTTTCGTCATGCATGGAGGCTATCATCTGGGCCAAAACATTGATAGGATTGGCAACTGCTCCGCCATAAACTCCTGAATGAAGGTCTCTGTTGGCAGCAGTGACTTCAACTTCCATGTACGCAAGTCCTCTCAGGCCGGTTTCAACCGAAGGTATGTCATTGGCTATGATAGAAGTATCTGAAATCAGAATTAAATCGGCTTTTAGTTTTTCTTTATTATTTTTTACAAAAGTCCCCAGGTTTTCAGAGCCAACTTCTTCCTCCCCTTCAAACATTATTTTTACATTACATGGAAGACCTTCATGCAAGTTCATAGCTTCTATGGCTTTTACATGCATGTATATTTGACCTTTGTCATCACATGATCCACGGGCGAAAATGGCACCATCAGGGTGAACAGGTGTGATTTTTATGGTAGGCTCAAATGGCGGTGTATTCCAAAGCTCTACCGGATCAGCCGGTTGCACATCATAGTGACCGTAAGTAAGGATTGTGGGAAGAGAAGGGTCAATTATTTTTTCTGCATAAACAATCGGATGACCGTCAGTTGGGCAAATTTCAGCATGGTCGAGCCCTGCTTCAAGCAATTTTCCTTTAATATATTCGGCTGCGGTGAGCATGTCGTCTTTGTGCTTTGAATCGGCACTAACTGAGGGTATTCTTAAGAAATCGAAAAGTTCGTTAAGGTATCTTTGTTTGTTTGAAGCGATGAAATCTTTCATAAAATGAGAAAATTATTTTGAATCAAATTTAGGTATTTTACCGAGGGAAAAAAATATAAAAGGGAAAGAGTAAGTTTCAAAATATGATTTTTTCATGTATAAAAATGCCTTTAAACGATATTTTGTTTTAGAATAATCCCCCAATTAAATAAATATTAATCCCGTGATAAAATTTAAAACGTCCTAAAAAATTACAGCTAATAATAACTAATTTTGAGATAAGAATTTGAATTTTCAATCTGTACTTACTCAAATTTTTTGCAAGGAACAGAAATCTGTATAATTGAATCCACAAATTTCCTGTTTTTCATTGCCGGAATAAATCCGGGCAAACTTTCAACAGCTTTTATTGCGTTCTCACCACAGCCAAAGCCCGGATCTTTAACAATCTCCAGGATTCTAATATTTCCATCTTTTTCGGCCATAGCTTTTATTTCTACCATTTCATTGATATTGGCATTTGAAGCAGCTACAGAAAAAATCATCTCTTTTTGTAAAAATCTAAGTAGCTCACTATCATCGTCGATAAATGTGGCTTTTTTGTCAGGATTTTTTTCGAAAACATCATCTGATACCTGAATTTTTAAAATTTTGCTTTCCATAACGGGGGTTTCAACAAGCATTGGGGCTGGTATTTCGCTACCAGTTCCTTCAGCAGGTGGTGGCGGAGGTGCTAAAAAAGCCTGGTTTTGTCTTTCATTTGTTATTTCAGGAGCTGGTTCAACACCAAAGGGGATTTCTACAGCAACTCTGGAATCAAAAGGCTGGCTTTCGGTATCAATTGCTGGATCCCAATTGCCAAGTGACCTGATTACCCTCTCAGCTTCGGTGTCACAATCTTTATTAAATATGCCATTGGTCTTAAAATCAGATAATTCCCCATCTTTTGACACTAAAAACGAGACGGTTAAATAGCCTTCGAACTCTTTTGCGGATTCCGGCAATTCAACACGTGCCAATGCCAATTCATTGAATGTTTCTTCACCACCCGGATAACTCGCATATCTTAATTTTCTTGATTCTTGTTGTCGCCGGAGTTGCTTCTGTTTATAATCTTCCAGATCAACAGCTCTGGAAATAACAGCCCTCTCTACTATTACTTCGGATGGCGGGGGTGGCTCCTCCATCATTACTTCTCCATCATTTTTTGGGATTGGAGCCGAAAAAATAATTGTTTTTTCTTTTTTCTTTTTCTTTTGGGCAAAAGAATCAATGCCTGCAAAAAGGCAAAATATTAATAACACGTACCTTAATTTCATGTTTTTAGTTTAATTTCTTTCCAGTTTTATCAAATTCAATCTGTACTCCATTTTCCACTGCTCTTATGGTATCACCATAGATTTCGTCTATCGAATCAAATTTTGGAGGTAATATTATTTTTCCACTTAAATCAATTACACCATAATACCCATTTAGTTTAATTTTTGAAAACCCTTCCCTGAAATACAGTTGGTCATCATATTTATAGTCAAATAGTATTTTACCTGTAACAAGATTATAAACAGACCATTTGTCGTTTTTTTGGATAGATATATTACCTAGGTAATCGACGTCAGCAATTATATTTTGAAAGTTAAAATCAAGAATTGTTTCACCCTGCTGACTGAGCAAGCCAAATACTGAATCTTTCCGGGCAACATACAAACCAAATGAAATCATACTCAAATTTGAATATATTGTTGGAAAAATTTCCTTTCCTGATATATCAATCAGACCTACTTTTGAACCCTTTCTTACTATTGCTTTCCCATTTTGATATCCGTTGACTTCATCATATTTTGCTGAAAGGATTTCATTTCCATGCAAATCAACTACACCCCATTGATTATCTAATCTGAAGCTCAGGAATCCTTCGGTATTGGAGCCCAATTGGTCATATTTTGAAGGGACTACCAATTTTCCTTTGGAATTGATCAAGCCAAACTTTTTTTCATTTGCAATGATAGCATAATTATTTTCAAACTTGTAGGCATTTTCAAATTGCACCGGAATGGTCTCCTTACCTTCCGTATTAATGTAGCCCATTTTATTATTTAGAGATACTACATAAAACCCAGTGTAGTCATAGCCCGATTCACCAAAGTCAATTTTGTCATATAGTTTATCAGTAAGAATAATTCCGTATTTATTAACAAGTCCATACTTTCCGTTTTTTTTATACCTTGCTCTATCTTGATGGAAAGAGGTAATCTCTTCAAAATCAGGGGGAATAGGCTGCCTGCAAGCGTTATCTATGATACCCCATTTACCATTTGACTTTACACGTGTGATATTTGAGCTATTGTCTTCCTGTAAGTCTTCATAAATTGGTGAAATAAGCTCCATTCCGGTATGATCTATTAAACCAAATTTGCCATCCATGTTTATTCTGGCACGATTTGTATTTGAAAAATATCCGATTTCATCATATTTGGGATCTGTTAAAACTTTCCCATTTTGGTCACAGAGTCCCCATTTTGAACCTTTTTTGTATTTAATGTTATAGTTTGAAGTGATCTCAATCTGGTCATAAGTAGGCTGAATTATTATTTTATCTAAAAAATCAACCACTCCAAATTTACTATTTTCTTTAATTACGCATCTGTTGTTGGAAACGGAGCTAATAAGCGAATATTTTGGTTTTAAGATTTCTTTACCACCGAGATCAAGTAAGCCCCATTTTGTGCCAGATCTGACCTGAAAGTATTGAGAATTATAACTTCTGACTTCATCGTATATTTTAGCAACAACTTCTTTATTATCAGCATCAATCAAGCCTATTTTTGCATTTTTTGAAACCTTAAATACCTCCTTGTCGTTTAAATACATTTTTTCGATTTTATCATACTCCAGATCCCATTTCTTTTTAGTTTTTATATTGAAAAGCCCATATTTACCATTAATACCGATAGAAATAAATGTCTCAGATAAATATTTTATATCATCATAATTGGCATCAAGCAAAACCGAATTTTCAATACCTAAAATGCCTTTTTTTTGATTTTTGAGAAATACAAGGAAGTTTGGAATTTCTAACGATTCCAGTTTTTCATATTCAAAGGGGATCACAGTCTCCATTTTTATTGAAAGTACTCCATATTTAGAATCTTTGGACGCAATCCAACCTTTGTTAATACTATAAACATTTTTAAATTCAATTGCAGATGTGTATTTAGTTTTTGAATTATAAAAACCAGTCATTTCTCCAATTTTTATCATAAATGTACCTTTATATAAATCATAAACTTCATCATACTTTAAAGGTAAAACTTCATTCCCCAGTAAGTCAATAATGCCAGTTTTGTTACTTTTAGAGGCTCTAAGAAATTCATCATTAAGGACTCCAACATAGGAATATACAAACGGTATTTTTTCTTTAAAATTGAGATCTAATACACCAAAAAAACCATTTTTATTGGTTATAAGATATTTTCCCATACCAGCCAAGCTAAAAGCCCCATCGTAAATTGCGGGAAGTTTTACTTCTCCGTTATAACCAACTATTCCCCACTTGCCCGATTGATCCTGAAAAGAGAGGTACTTAAAGTACTGATGTCCATAATCTATTATGGACAGATTGAGGTATTGAAATGGAATAATAACCTTTTCATTTTCATCTATCAATCCGTATTTTAAATTGCTTTTGGCAATCTTCAGGCTTCCTAAATTTTCAATAATTTCGTAAGCCTTACTCTCAACTTTTTCTCCTTTATAATTAAATGTAATAATCTGGTTATCAAACGTCTCTGCGGTAAAGTTTCCTTTGTCATCAACATACCCGATTGTCTGATAAATTGGCTTGATGATTTCTTTCCCTTTTGAGTCAATCATTCCAAATTTTCTTGCCCCATAGCCATCTGTTTTATCAATTATAGCCACTTTGTTCAATCCAAATCTACCTAATTGATCTATATCAGAATATTTTGGAGGAGCTACTATTTTATTAGTTTTGTCAATTAAGCCAAATTTTTTATTTATCTGAAATATTGCCAACCCATCATCATTAAATGATCTTAAATATTCATACTGGGGTTTAATAATTTCCTTCCCATCTCTATCTACCAGTCCATATTTATTGTTTTTTATCACTCTGGCATAACCGTTTTCAAAACCTTCAACCGGTTGATTGTACACAAATGGCACTATTGTTTTCTTTTCGAAGTTGGTCCAACCCCAACCCGTTGGCATTTTTGCCGAAAACTCATCAGAAGTTAAATAACTGACAGACAAATCTTCATAAATAGGATCGATCAGCCACTCCTGACTAGCATTTATTAGACCTTTTTTTAAATTTACAGTGGCGATATACCCCAAATTGACATACGACAAATTATCATATTTGAATGGTATTATGATTTCATTTTGATTATTTACCACACCGCTTTTTGTCACTTTTTTTACGATAAATTTATGATTTTTTGAATTATCATTGTTTATTATTTGTAAGTCTTTATACTGAAAAGGGATCAGAGTTTTATTTTCCAAATTAATTACACCAAAATTCTCACCTGATTGAGCTATTAATAAGTCTGAGCCATAAATTTGATCTAATTTTGAGTATTTGAAAGGGATAATTTCTTTTCCATCAGTATCAAACACTCCAAAAAACTGATTTTTATAAGCCCTAAAATAAGTTATCTCTTTTGAATCCTTGAGGCTATAAATACTTTGAAATTCTATTGGAATAATGACTGATTTCTTTTTAGTATCAAAACGACCATAGAGTTTATCGGAATTTAATATCAGATTATCACTTTTCAAACCATCAAAGTAGCAATATGTTAGATTACCAGGCACCAACTCGGTATTTTTGGAATCCAAAACATGAAATTTCCGATCCTCACTTTGAGCCCAAATCACTCCATTATTAAAATCACTAATACTTATGTAAACCGGGGGAATTACCTCCTTTTCTTTTTGATTAATATACCCATATCTGCCATTAAAAAGCTCCACTTTTCTAAGGCCAAGCTCATTTTCGGGTAAAATTTTGGAGTATTTCGCAACTTGTTGTGCATTTAAAAAGAAAGGAAGAAGAAAAAAAAGTGTAAAGAATTTTTTCATTTTTAATTTTACTGGAATTACTAAATTCAAATATAATAGAATTTATATCGGTACACAAAGATGCTTTAAAAAGCAAAAACAGTCTTCATTTCATAAAAAAAGAGACTGCTTTTACAATTATTTAAAAAAAGTGTTTTACCTCAACTCCCGCACCCCCATATTCCAAAAGATAAATCCATAGATGTCAGCCATGGTTTCGAGGTTTTTCTTGGTGTTGGAAGCACCGTGGCCTGAGTTGGTATCAATGCGTATTAACAAAGGATTTTTGGTGCTTTCGGCAGCTTTGGCTTGCAGCTCGGCGGTGTATTTAAACGAGTGGGCTGGCACTACACGGTCGTCGTGGTCGGCGGTAGTTACCAAAGTAGCCGGATAGTTTACACCTGATTTGATATTGTGCAAAGGCGAATAGCCATAAAGCACTTTGAATTCTTCGGCATTGTCGGCAGAGCCATAGTCGGCAATCCAGTTCCAACCGATGGTAAATTTGTGGAAACGCAACATGTCCATTACGCCCACTTGTGGGATTGCTACTTTGGCCAAATCGGGCCTTTGATTGATAACCGCCCCAACGAGCAGCCCACCATTGGAGCCTCCACGAAGAGCTAAATGCTCCGAATCACAATATTTGTTGGCAATCAGATATTCGCCGGCAGCTATAAAATCATCAAAAACATTCTGCTTTTTGAGCTTCATGCCTTGTTCATGCCATTTTTCGCCATATTCCGAACCACCACGCAGGTTGGCTTGAGCATATACGCCCCCGTACTCAAGAAAAGGAATCAAAAGCGGACTGAATGCAGGATTCAAACTCACATTAAACCCACCATAGCCGTATAGCAAAGTTGGGTTTTTTCCATTGAGTTTAACCCCTTTTTTGTAGGTAATAAACATGGGCACATTTGTACCATCTTTCGAAGTATAAAAAACTTGTTTGGTTTCAAAATCATCGGCCTTAAAATCTACTTCAGGATTACGGAATACCGAGCTTTTCTTTGTTGCGATGTCATACCGGTAAATTGTTGGCGGAAATGTAAAAGAAGTAAACGAATAAAACACAAACTTATCGGTTTTCTCACCACCAAAACCTCCTGCGGTGCCTAGGCCCGGTAGTTTTACTTCGTTTTCAAGTTTTCCATTCAGATTATAAACATAAATTCTCGTGGTTACATCTTTCAGATAATTGAGGAAAAGCTTGCCACCAGCCGTGCCAGCACCTTGCAATGGCTCAGGTTTTTCAGCAATAAAATCAGAGAATTTACTGGTTTTGGGATCAAACAAAAGTAGCTTTTCGTTCGGTGCTTTGTCGTTGGTTTGAACTATGAATTTCCCATTCACATTTTCAATAAAAGAAAAAGAAGAATTTGTGATTTCCTTAACAACCGGGCTAAATTCTTTTTGATCTTTGGATTTATAAAAAAGTGCATTGCCGTCAAGTCCTTTCCCACGATCGCTTACGTACAAAAACGCAAACTGCTCATCTTCAGAAGTACTCAAAGTATGAAAACGCTGTCCGTTAGCCGGATCCTGATACATCAGCTCGTCTTTTTCCTGAGTAGTGCCTACTGTATGAAACCACACCTGATGGTTCTCGTTTTTGGCCGCAAGAGCACTGCCTTCAGGCTTGGGATATCGGCTATAATAAAAACCTTTCCCCTGCCAGGCAAGGCCCGAAATTTTCACCCATTCGAGCTTATCGTCAAGAGTTTTTAAAGTTTTCAAATCCATAATAAAAACTTCCATCCAGTCAGAGCCGCCTTTTGAAAGGGCATAGGCTGCGTAATTTCCATCTTTAGAAATATTAAACTGCATCAGCCTAGTAGTGCCATCAGGCGATAGTTTATTGGCATCCATCACAACTTCAGGTGTGCCTTCGAGTCCTTGTTGACGATACAAAACCGACTGATTTTGCAGGCCATCATTTTTGTAAAAATAAAACCATTCGTGCTTTTTTGATGGAGCCGAATATTTGGGATAATTATAAACTTTTTCGAGGCGATCCTGAATCTGCTTACGATAGGGAATCATGGAAAGGTAATCAAAAGTGACCTCGTTCTGGGCTTTCACCCATGAGGCGGTTTCTTCCGACTTATCGTCTTCCAACCAGCGATAAGTGTCTTTTACCTCAGTGCCATGGTAGTTGTCGATTTGTTCTGTTTTTTTGGTTTCAGGATATTTTAATTGAGCCATTGTTAATATTGGTAGTAATACAAATGCTATGAGTTTAACTGATGATTTCATAGTTTTAATTTTATTTGAGCGTAAAAATATACTTTTTTAAATTTCTAAATTCATTTTCTATTTTAAAATTATCTCTTGCCTTTATCAAATCCTTTAAATAAAATTTTTTGAGAAACTAATTATTATCATAGCAATTACGGTTTTGAAAATTTACATTGGGTCAAAATTTAATTTTATCTATGAAAAGACTTTTTTTATCAATAATAATAGGCATATTATTTTTTGCATCACAATCTTATGCTCAGAATTTAAATGACTTAAACAAGTACATTAAAGAAGTTCAGCTCGAAAAGGAGATTTTCGGACAGGAGTTGGTATCTGCAGAAAAAAATAGTACGGAGGCAATTTTCCGACTTACTTATACTGACTCCAAAGGAAAAAGCACGGAGGAGGAATTCGTGTTTGATCTGATATTTTTTAGCCCGGTTTTGGTACAAAGAGAAGCCTCTAAAAAGTTAATAACTGTTGAACTTGCTACTGCTGAAGGTTTTGATGCTATTAAATATTCTAAAGCCGAAAAGTTTGAAAAATATGTCAACAAAATGATTTTCAGATTTGATGACGTAACTAATGCCAAAGAGTTCGAAAAAGGCATAAAAGCCGCAATTTCTGCCGCAAAAAGCAAGTTTGAATCCAGTATAAAACTAACGGATTCTTTTTCAGAACTCCAGAAAATGGTAGAAGGAACAATCACTAGTTTTGAAGAACAGGGAATAGAAGTTACACAAGGTACTCAAAGGGCCGGAAGCCTGAAAGACAGAGTAAAATTGGATTCCAAATTTGCCGCCAATAAAAAAGAAACCGACATGAGCTATGATTTTTCTTGGGGTGACCTCAATGACAAAGCTGTTGAAACTAAAGCCCAGGGAAGTATTTTTGAAGTGGAAATTCAAACCAACGACAAAGACGACTTTATAAAAATAACTGATAATTTGAAAAGTAAGGTAGAATATGGCAACAGCCTGAAGTTTTATGTTGCTAAGCCTAAAGAAACCAAGATTCTGGCCATGACTTTGAAGAAATTTTTACCAATGGCAAAAAAAGAGCTTCAAAACAGGCTGAAAACCGGGGGGTCGCCAGGTTTGGAAGCTTTATCGAAAATCTCTACTATTGAATTGGGAGAAGATAAAATCGAACAGAAAATAGAAAAAAACTGTATGTGTGAATACAGCAGGGAGATAGAAACCAAAGGCAAATCAAAAGAAGAAAAATATAGTTTTAACTTCGGAGATTTAACCGATTTTAAAATGAAAATTGACAAAAACTATCCTGTAATTTCGGCAAAAACAATTGATGGTCAAAAGTTTATATCATTAGAAAAAAGCGATAGTAAAAAATCCTTTGAAAAGGAAATTGACTTTTATATTCCGGACTTGGAATCTGCCCGCACGCTCATAGCAAGTTTGCCCGGCATTGCAAAAAAATGTCAGCAAAGTATTAAACCTGAAAATTTTCAGTGGTTGGTAAAAACACTTGGAAATGAAGAGCTGGGTGGTATTACACAGGAACTAAGTGCCTCAGAAAATAAGTGGGAGCTGGTGGTTACAACCGCTTCAGGCAAAAAAACCATAGAAAAAACATTTGAGTTTAATATCAAGGATATTGATGCATCCAAAAATAGCTTTGAAGTTGATGGCCAAAACATGGCTATTACTTTGCAGACTAAGGGGAAAGAGAAAGTTATCAAAGTAAGTGAAAATGGCAAATCGAGTTTTGCAGCAGAACTTCAGATAGTTGTAGCAAGTGCCGAAGAGGCTAAAAAAGTAAATGCAACAATTGCAGCTTTGTCAAAAGACAAATAATGAATTACTTAGATTAAAGGCCAAAAAACCTTCTTTGTAAATTTGTTGATTCACGAGGTACCACCTCGGGCTCCAACAAAATGGTTGCATCGCTGGTTTCAAACCCAAGATGTACTTGCTCAATGAGCATATTTACCGCTCGTTTTCCAAGTTCAGTGGCAGGAATGCTCACCGAACTTAAAGTCGGTGTTAAAGCACTTGATATGGGCTTGTCGTAATATCCAATAATACCAATGTCTTTGGGAATGTTGTACCCCTGGTCTCTCACGGCTTTCAGGATACCAGCTGCGGCCGAATCACTCGAAGCAATAAAGGCATCGGGGCGGTCATTGGAATTGAGGATTTCCATGGCTTTTTCGTAGGCTGATTCCAGATCAAAATCCCCGAAAACGAAATTCCTTGAATAGTCGTCTTTTCGATTTGATTCCATAGCTTCCAGAACTCCCTGCTCAAGGCTACTCTCTTTATTGTAGTTAGTTTCGGTGCCTAAAAAGTAAATTTTCTTATAGCCTTTTTCCAAAAGATGCTCCACTACTTTTTTTCCAGCCAATTTATGGTTTATCAAAAAAGAAGCTCCGGGTACTTTATGACTTTTTCGATCAAGAAAAATCAGCGGTTTGTTTAGCTTTACGATATGTTTAAAGTGTTCTTCGCTAGTGCTTTCCTGGGTTTTGCATACCAAAAATCCGTCAACTTTATGGTTAATCAGCCGGTTGACGAGTGTCAACTCTCTACCATAAGATTCATTACTAATGACATAGACTACCGAAAACCCGGCAACCAATGCATTTTCTTCAATTCCTTTTATTACTTGTTGAAAAAAATAATTGAGCTCAGGTACAATTACTGCGATCAGAAATGCCTGATCCACTGCTCCTGCGTTGGCCACCGATGGCAACTTGTAATTGAGTTTTTTTGAAAATTCCAAAACCGCCTCGCGGGTTTCGGTATTGATTTCGGGCATGCCCCTGAGAGCACGGGATACAGTTGAAATCGACAAACCTAGTTTGTCGGCAATGACTTTTAAAGTGGCGGCCTTGGGCTTCATAATGGGAGAAAAAATGTTTGTAATCCTAGCGTATATTTACCTATTCATGAGTAAGTTACGAATAATAAAGGTAAACGGTTGAAGTTAAATATCCAAAATTATTTTGCCGGAAAATTCCAATAAAAAAATGGCGACCAAAATTGACCGCCATTTTCAAGTTTTTTAAAAGTTTAATATTTCCATTTTTTCATGATTTTAAGGTCTTCTTTTATGCAATCAATGGGTGCTTTACCTTGATATGATTCCTGCTCAATTATAAACTGAGTGGTACCTCCGATTTTTTTACCTAAATCAATTACCTCTTTAACTCCTATCACACCTGCACCCAGTATAGTACTTTCATAAGTATTTCCTTCGGAATTTGCCTTAATCTCATCTTTCACGTGCATTAACTCAAACCTGCCCGGATATTGGTTTAAAAGTTCAACTGCACGGCCTCCACCACCATACATATTACCGATGTCGAGCTGCTGAGCCACCAAATTAGGGTCTGTATTCTGTAGCATAATGTCATAAACTTTGACTGAACTTAGTTTCAGACTGAATTCAAAGTCATGGTTATGATAGCCAAATTTCATTCCGCTTGCTTTGCAGAGTTCTCCGTTTTTATTAAAAATATCCATGAAAGCTTTTAGCTGTTCAAAGTCCCGGCGATAAGAAATATCAAGCCAGGGGCTAACCACATATTTTTGGCCGCAAATCGCCGCATCTTCTACAGTTTTTTTCCAACCATCCGTAAAGTCTTTTTTCGATTCGTCCCAATGCCCTTTGCCAAAAACGGTATGACCCGAAGGCATTATCAGTCCCAAATCATCCAAAACTTTCCTGAACTCTTTTGCAGTCCATCCGTAAAATTTCTGGTTGACATAATTGGCATGTTCTACGTTTTTGTAGCCCATTTCAGCAACTTTTTTCAGAGTTCCAAGTGGGTCTTTACTCATGTCATCTCTGACAGAATATAGTTGAACTCCCACCAAATGTTTTGCTTTTTTTGCAGCAAAAACATCAGTAGTGAGCAGGCTGCTTCCGGCAAATGCGAAAGCACTTTTTGCAATAAAATCTCTTCTTTTCATTAATTATAAGGTTGAAATGTCCTTTTTTTGTATAAAGATATATTTATTTGAAATATCAAACATTTAAATCCGCCAATTTTAAATTTTTTTAGAAATATAAATTTTGGTTTTATAAAATGAACAACCTTAAAGTAATTGCTTTTGATGCCGATGATACGCTTTGGGTCAATGAGCCGTATTTCCGTGAAGTTGAAGACCTTTTTTGTGCACTATTGGAAGACTATTTGCCCATGCATTCGTCAGCCAAGGAGCTTTTTAAAATAGAAATGCAAAACCTTGAGCTGTATGGCTATGGCATCAAGGCTTTTATGCTGAGTATGATTGAGACAATTTCGGTCATTACGGAATCAAAAGGCAGCCTAAAACTGGTTGAAGAAACCATCAAGCTGGGCAAAGAAATGCTGGAAAAACCCATTGAATTGCTCGAGGGTGTAGAAGACACATTGAAAGCCCTGAAAGGCAAATACCGCTTAGTAGTGGCTACCAAAGGTGACTTGCTGGATCAGGAACGAAAATTAAGGAAGTCGGGGTTGGAGGAATATTTTCATCATATCGAAATTATGTCTGAAAAACGCACCGCCGACTATCAAAAACTTATTAAACATCTTGATATCAAACCAAGTGAGTTTATGATGATTGGGAATTCGGTAAAATCAGACATTCTGCCGGTGCTGGAGCTCGGTGGCTGGGGAGTGCACGTGCCTTACCATACCACCTGGGCACATGAGCTAGTGGATGTTGAGATTGAAAATGAACAATTTAAGCAAGTTGAAAAACTGGATGACGTTTTAGGTTTTTTACATAAAAACTAAATTTTCAAATATTTTTTTGAAAATTGCATTTGATTTTCATTTCAATACTATGCCAACAATTTTTATAGTTTTCGGTCTAAAGTTCTTTTTTTACTCAAATGAGCATCTTCCCATGCACGTTCATATAAGGAATGCAGAAGGTGAAGCAAAATTTGAAATAAAACCTGTAAGAATGGTTAATAATAAAGGATTAAAACCAAAAGATTTAAAATTAGCAGAGTCAATTATTGAAGAAAATCAGGAATTATTAATTAGAAAATGGAAAGAGTTTCATGGTGAAAGTTTGGTTTAAGGACAGAGATATTTTCATTCTCACTGAAAAGGGAGAAGAAGGGAAAATGCCTTTAGATTGGTTTCCAAGACTAAAAAGTGCTTCACAAAAAGAACTGGAGAATTTCGAAATCTCTCCCATGGGAATACATTGGCCGGTACTGGACGAAGACCTAAGTTTTGAAGGCTTTTTTAATTTTAAAAAAGGAAAAATCAAAGCAGAAAAATGCTAAAAACGGCTCTTGATATTGCCACTTGGCTGCGAAAAGATCATTTTGAATTTTTCTCAAAATTTGAAGAACCATTTTTTGGAATCACTGCTGAAGTAGATTGTACTTTGGCCTATAAAAATGCCAAAGAGACAGGTGAATCCTTCTTCCTATATTATCTTTATGCTTCTTTAAAAGCGGCGAACAGTATCGAAAATTTCAGGTTGAGAATCGATAACGGGGAGGTTTACTTGTATGATGCCATTCACGCCTCGCCTACCATCAATCGCCCTGATGGTACATTTGGATTTGCCTATTTTGATTATCATTCTGACTACCAAATCTTTAAAACCGAAGCTCAAAAAGAAATAGAAAGAGTTCAAAACGCTACAGGACTTGTTCCTGCTGGAGCCGGACAAAATGTGATTCATTACAGCAGTCTGCCCTGGATTAAATTTACCTCCGTTTCGCATGCCCGGGCGTTTTCTTTCCCTGACAGTTGCCCCAAAATCACCTTTGGAAAGACCTTCGAAGAAGGAAATAAACTCCTGATGCCGGTTGCGGTACACGTCAATCATGCCTTGGTGGATGGTATTCATGTTGGAAAGTTTCTTGAGGAATTTCAAAATAATCTGAATTTGGATTTTATCCAAAAATGAAAAGGTGTTCAACATTTCATTTTTCTGCCGGGTTTAGGGTTAAATTGCCATAAAAAAGATATCAATTATTGATTCAAGAAATATTTTATGTTTTCATACCAAAAACAGAATTTTACTCAGCGAGCTTACTTTAAGGCAATTATAATCTTTCTGAGTATTTTGGCCTACTATTTCTATTCCTTTGGTCGGTATGATTTACCCACCACTGATGAAGATGTTTTTCTGAATGATGGCATAAATCTCATACTTCCTATGGCAAACATGGGAAATCTGCTGTATCTGTCCTGGATAAAAATCTTGTCTTTTTTCATTTCTGATCCATTAAAACTCATTTTCACAAATTTCTTTTTACTGTCAGTAATTGTTTTTGTTTTGTTAATATTTTTCCTCAATAAATATCTAAAAAGCTTTTACACCTCCTTCTATATCAGCCTTTTATTCCTTTTTTCAGGCATTCAGATTTCTATTTTTCCAAAAATCACTTTTCTTAATCTGGTAATAATTCTATCTACAATCATTTTAATTGACTCAAAAAGGAAAAAAAGTATAAATCTGGCCTTACTTGCTCTTGGATTTTTATTAAATATTTATGTAAGTCGCCCCGAATACCTTTGGATTTTTCCTTTTGTATTTTTGGCTTTTGTATTTTTTGCAAAAAAAGAGAAGAAACACAACACTGTGTTTTACCTGGCAGGTCTGCTGGTCTTGTTGTTCATTGCGGCAGGTGGCATTTATCCCAAAGGCATGCTCAAAGCCAATTTTATCATGCATTTTTTTGATAATTATGAAAAATGGACCGGCAAACATCTTGACCTGAACGATGAATTCATCCAATTTGAAAACCTTTTTGGAAAAGTTAACTATGAGGTTCAGCTTCTTACCTCTAACCCCACTATGTTTCTGAAACATGTACTGAGCAATATGGAAGGGCTGTCAAAAGAAATTTTGATTTTTCTGAAATCGATATTTTACGATGTTTTCCTTTCAGTTTTTAAAGAAAAAACCAAATATTTTGCAGCTGCTTTTGTCTTTTATTTTCTGTTAGCAATTGACTTTAAGGCTTCTATAAAAAAAATCCGGCTTCCAAAACCAGATGGCTACCTGGTTTTAATATTCTTGCCGGCTTTACTTTTGATACTGATTGTATTCCCACGTCAACACTTTGTATTGCTTTTAATGCCTCTGGTTTTGTTGGCAATAGGCTTTTTGACTGAGTTTTTAGTATGGAGAAAACAGCTAAAGCTAAGTCCTTATTTCATTTCAGTAGTTCTTTTGATTGGATTGACTATGGGATTTCCTTTCAAATCTCAGCACCCCAACAATGTGGATTTTTACAAAAAAATGAAAGAATTGGGTCAAGGAAATACCTTGGTATTGCTCTCCCACGATGATTTTGGCTTTAATTATTACAAAACCAATTATCGCAGATTCAACTGGACACCGGAAAAAGATAATATAGATTCATTGGCAAAAAAGCACAATGCCGACATCATTTGTCTTTTCAGATTAGACATGGAAAACCCCTCCTCCCGAGAATTTCTGAAACAAAATCATGAGGGCTACCTGAGAGTATCTAAGTTTGATACGCTACAACGGTACATTTGGGTTAAACCTGGGCTTGTGACAGCTTTTAAATGATGGAAATAATTTTTACTGATTTTCCTTTAAAATCAAAGCTTTGTCCTATGGTTTTGCCCATCAAATCTTTTCCGATTGGTGAATTTGAAGAAATCAGCATAATTGCATCACCTTCGTGAGTAATTTTCCCGAGACTAACCCCAATTAAAAATTTACCCATGCTGGTATCGGCCAAAGCACCAAGCCGCACTTCGTCAAACTTTTGAAAGAAATTTACAGTATTTAAAATCTCCATTTCACGCTTGTGTTCGCCCAGCTGGACTTCCAGCATTTCACGTTCATTTTGGGCCATTACCCGCCCTACTTCGTATTTGTCGCCCATTGAGCTTTTAGTTTCTTCATTGACAGAAGCCTGTACATTCTCAATGGCTTTTTCGATTTCGGCTATTTTATTTTCGAGGATATCCACTACGGCAGATACCAGATTTTTCTTGTTCATTTTGTTTTAATGAGTAGGTTTGTCGGGAGCCGGGGCTGAAGCATGATAACCCATTTCCACAATCATTTTGGCGTATTTATCGAGCAATTCCAAAACTCTTTTTCTATCAGCAGATTTTACAATTAATCCCACATGATATTCTTCATTCATGACCCAAACTACCTCAGGATCATTAAATGGGGTCATATCAGGCCATTGGTGTGAAGATAAACTTATGATAATTCCGGAATAGGATTTTTCAACTTTGGGCAAAATATATTTTTTCTTTTCAGCTACAGCGGTTTCAATTTTTGCCCATTCCTTCCATAGATTTATTCCTGAGGAGGCCTCCACCATTTCGGCCAGATGAGCTCCACCTACTCTTGAGGCGGTTTCTAGAAAATAATAATTGCCGTCTTCGTGGCATTTTATCACTTCAGTGTGGGTAGCACTAAAACGCATCCCAAAGGCTTTCATTACCTGATGATTGATAAGTGAAAGGGCTTCTTCGTCGAAAGAGCCATGCTCCACAGTTACAGACCTGAAAATACCTCCACCATGTGCTACGTCAAAAGGAGGACTAAGATATTGGCTGCATCTTTCAAAAACTACTTTGCTGTCAATAATCAGTGAATCAATGTGATATACATCTCCCGGTTTAAAGCATTCGATCAAAAACTGGTGTCGGTCTTCACCCAGTGAATGAATATGAGACCATGCTTCGTCTTTTGAATACACCTTCTTAATTCCGGCAGCCGAAGCCTCTGATCGTGGTTTTACCAACCAGGGTCCGGTAGTTTTTTCTAAAAATTCTGTAATATCAATATCGGTAAAAAGTGAACTGAAGTCAGGTACTGGAATCTGATAATCATCGGCTTGTACCCGCATGGCCAGCTTATCTCTGAAATACCGGGCAGTAGTTTGTCCCATTCCAGGGATCCTGAAATGCTCCCTTACCAGGGCGGCTTTTTCAACATCAAAGTCATCAAGTGCTACAACCAAATCAATTTTGTTTTTTTGCATCAAAGAGGATGTCCCCTGAATGATAGTTTTGTAGGTTTCAAAAGTATTTTCATTGTTTTCGAGATAAAAAAACTGATCAATACTCTCTCTAGGCCATGGTTTATGTTCTAAATCTTTGTGAGTAAGCAAAAAAACTATGTTTCCCTCAGCTTTTGCAGCTTTGAGAAATTCAGCACCTTTAAAATATGTACAAATACAAAGAATGGTCATACAACCCGATTTTTTTCTAAATATAAAAAATTTAGGTTAGAATTTAAAACAATTACAAAAAAAGGTCATCGATTCCGATGACCTTAAAAGAATATCTTTATTAAGAAATTATTTGCTGCCGGCAGCACTTTTTGGTATCACATTCCCTTTGATAGTCAAAATGATTGTGCCATTTTCTGCATTACTTACAACTGTGATAGTTTTTGTAAATGCATTAGGGCGACCTGATGTATTATATCCTACTTTAATTACACTTTTTGCTCCTGGCATAATTGGTTCTTTTGACCATTCCGGAGTAGTACAACCACATGAAGCTTGAGCATTAGTGATAATTACCGGAGCAGTACCTGTATTGGTTACCTCAAAAGAATACGTTGCCAAAGGACCTTCAGCGATTTTTCCAAAATCATGAGTTTCTTTATTAAACTTTAAAACTCCCTGAGCTTGAGTAGCCGCCGCAAACAAAAGCACACTTACAAGCGTAAAAAATAATTTTTTCATTCTCTTTAATATTAATTGTTATAAATAATTCTGATACTAATCTTATATGCAAAGTAAATACCAAGGTTTTAAAAACCAAAATTTTTTAACAATGCGTTAACAATACTTTTGTATAATTATTTGCTGATTGGTTTTTAAAAAAAATCCCTTAATTTTACACTATAAATCTTGAATTTTACAAAAAAACATGTAAAAATACGAGATTCTAAACCGGAATTTGCTTATGAGTGACCTTTTGAATGGTTATTATACAATAAATGACATAATCCTTTCGAAAAAAGAAATACTCGAGGACTATAAGCTTGCATGTGAAAGTCGGTCTGCAAGTTTGCTTGGAAGGAAGGACGTTTTTATGGGCAGAGCAAAGTTTGGAATTTTTGGTGATGGTAAAGAACTTGCACAAATTGCCCTCTCCAAAGTTTTCAGAAAAGGTGATTTCCGTTCCGGGTATTATCGGGATCAGACTTTAGTAGCGGCCACTGAGGGTCTTACATGGCAGCAATTTTTTGCACAGCTGTATGCTCACGCTGATCCAAAACATGATATTTTTTCAGGAGGTCGCTCTATGAATTCACATTATGGCAATCATTGGGTAGATGAAAATGGGAATTGGCTCAATCAGACCGAAATGTATAATGGGGTAGTGGATGTATCATCTACTGCAGGACAGATGCCTCGAAGCGTAGGTTTAGCATTTGCTTCAAAACTTTATCGGCATAATCCCGCACTTAAAAACCAAAAAAACTTCTCAAACCATGGCAATGAGGTGTGTTTCGCAACTATTGGCGATGCATCGACTTCTCAGGGCATGTTTTTTGAAACTATTAATGCTGCCGGAGTTTTGCAAATTCCTTTGGTTGTATCGGTTTGGGACGATGGCTATGGGATTTCGGTACCTATTGAATATCAAACTACAAAGGCAAGTATTTCGGAAGCCTTGAAAGGTTTTGAAAGAGGAGAAAAAGAGGGAATTGAAATCATAAAAGTTAAAGGTTGGGACTACCCGGCTCTGCTTGAAGCTTATCAGAAAGCTGCCAGGATAGCCAGAGATGAACATGTGCCTGTGTTGGTTCATGTATATGAAGTAACTCAACCTCAGGGCCACTCTGCATCAGGCTCACATGAAAGATATAAGTCAAAGGAAAGACTCGACTGGGAACATGCTTTTGATTGTAACCTAAAACTAAAACAGTGGATTCTTGAAAACGGAATCAGCGATGAGGCCGACCTTGCTATAATTGAAGCCGAAGCAGATGAAATAGCAAAAAATGCGAGAAAAAAAGCCTGGGATGCTGCCAGAGATGCAATAAATAAAGAAAATAAACAGGTTATTAGTCTTTTGAAAGAGATTTCAGAAAGTCAAAAAGAAAATGTTGAACTTTCTGGTTTAATAAAATCAATTGACAGCAATAATAATCTCTTAAAAAAAGACGGAGTCAAAGCACTGAAAAAGGCTCTTAGGATAGTTAATGTTGAAAAATTTAGAAAAGAAATCGCCAAACTTCTAAATTCTCTAGAGACAAAAAATGCTGATAGATACAATACCCACCTCTATAGTGAGTATCCAACATCGCCTTTAAAAGTTACCCCCGTAAAGCCTTTATATTCACCTAAAAGCCCAATGGTTGATGGTCGCGAAGTCATCAATAATTATTTTGATATGCTTTTTGCCAGTAATCCACTGGTGTTTGCTTTAGGTGAGGATGTAGGGAAAATAGGTGATGTAAACCAGGGTTTTGCCGGGTTACAGGAAAAATACGGAAAACTAAGGATCAATGATACAGGAATAAGAGAGACAACCATCATCGGTCAAGGTATTGGTGCCGCCATGAGAGGTTTACGTCCGATTGTTGAAGTTCAGTATTTTGATTACATCTATTATACTTTGGCTACATTGACCGACGACCTGGCGTCACTTCGTTATCGCACCGTTGGCAGACAATGTGCCCCACTTATCGTTAGGACCCGTGGTCATAGACTGGAAGGTATCTGGCATTCAGGTTCCCCAATGGCCGTAATGATTCATGCTTTACGTGGAATGCATGTGGTTACTCCCCGAAACTTTGTCAAAGCAGCCGGTTTTTACAATACTTTACTTAAAGGCGACGACCCTGCATTAATTATAGAAAGCCTTAACGGATATCGTATTAAAGAACAATTACCTGACAATCTCTCCGAAATCTGTGAACCTCTTGGTGTGCCTGAAATTCTTCGTGAAGGTACCGATGTCACCATAGTCACTTATGGTTCCATGTGCAGGATAGTGATGGAAGCCGCCGATGATTTGCAAAAAGTAGGTATTGATGCCGAAGTAATCGATGTTCAGACCTTATTGCCATTTGACATAGATAAGATTATTTTAAAATCTGTCAAAAAGACCAATCGGGTAATATTTGCTGACGAAGATATGCCGGGTGGAGGTACTGCTTACATGATGCAGCAGGTTCTTGACCAACATGATGCCTATCACTATCTTGATTCCAAACCTTTGGCGATCAGTGCCCAGGCTCACAGACCTGCTTATGGCTCTGATGGTGATTATTTCTCTAAACCAAATACTGAGACCATTTTTGAGGCCACCTATAAACTCTTGCATGAAGCTAAGCCAGACAAGTTTCCGGAGTTGTATTGATTTTGTAAAAATATCAATACAAAATTGGTTTTTGTAATTAAGAAATGGGTTAAATTTCTTGATGAACTTGGTTTATACTTGAGTATGAAATTTTGATTAACAATTTAATGTCCTTGAAATTTTCATCTTAGAAAATAGAGGTTTTGAAGACTAATCCAATAATTTATAATTCAAATAAAAGTCGATTGCCTGATTTGTAACTATGCACTCACTCCGTACCAATTCCTCCAATACCGACTTCCAGTCATTAGTAAAAGCTCTGGACGAATATCTGACCATTACGGATGGGGATGAGCATGCGTTTTATGACCAATTCAATAAGATTACTCATATTCAGCATGTTGTGGTAGTTTATAATGGTGAACAGCCCAATGCATGTGGAGCCATCAAAAAGTATGAGGACGGCGTGTGGGAGCTCAAGCGTATGTATGTTGTACCTGAACAGAGAGGCAGTGGTGCAGCAGTTTTTTTGATAACTGAACTTGAACAATGGGCCAAAGAATTGGGAGTAGAACGCCTAATTCTCGAAACCGGGAAACGGCAAGAAGCAGCTGTGGCTTTTTATCATAAAGTGGGCTACAAAGTCATCGAGAATTTTGGACAGTACATGGGTGTTGAAAATAGTATTTGTTTTGAAAAGCATTTGTAAGATTTTTAGGTAACAGGAAGTAGGCAACAGTTTTTAGAGTTGGTAAGTGTTGTTCATTTTTTAATTAAAAACGAGGTCTCATCTATGAAATATGTGTTCCAGTTATGGTATTCAAAATCTATTTTTAATCAAATAATATATCTAAATATTTATAAATAGCAGAAATTTATATATTTGCAAAAAATTACTCTGCTTGCATACCAATGGAAACTTACGCCCGAATTTTGCTCATAGCCATGCCGGCTTTTTTGTTTTTGGTTTTATTCGAAAAATGGTACGGCTATCGTAAACGCAAAGATCCATTTCGGGCTTTGGATACCATTTCGAGCTTAAGTTCGGGCTACACCAATGTGCTAAAGGATGTTTTGGGGCTCAGTATCACAATTATTTCATATGATTGGTTTATGACCCATTTTGCCTTTTTCAAGATTGAAAATACCATCGCTACCTATATTATCGCTTTTATTGCCCTTGATTTTATGGGCTATTGGGTGCACAGGCTTTCACACGAAGTAAACCTTTTTTGGAACAAACACGCCATTCATCATAGTTCTGAAGAGTACAATCTGGCTTGTGCTTTGCGTCAAAGTATTTCGAGCTTTGTCAATATCTGGACTTTCTTCCTTATTCCGGCAGCCATTTTTGGAGTGCCACCCATTGTGATTGCCACAGTGGCTCCGCTTCATCTTTTTGCCCAGTTTTGGTATCATACAGTTTATATTGGGAAAATGGGTTTTCTCGAGAAAATCATTGTGACTCCATCGCATCACAGAGTTCATCATTCTATCAACCCTGAGTACATGGACAAAAACCACAGTCAGATATTCATCATTTGGGATAAACTTTTTGGTACGTTTCAGGAAGAACTACCCGATATACCACCGGTTTATGGCATCACCCGCCCCGTAAGTACCTGGAATCCGGTAAAAATTAATTTCATGCATCTCTGGATTTTGATAAAAGATGCATGGCGTGCTCCAAATATCCGGGATAAGTTCAGAATTTGGTTTATGCCCACGGGCTGGCGTCCGGAGGGTTTTGATGAAAAATATCCAATCAAAAAAATAAGCGACCCATACCATTTTAAGAAATATGACATTCAGCTGAGTCAGCAAAGCCTGGTGTGGGTTTGGGTGCAGTTTTTGGCCACTTTGGGCTTTTTGGTTTTATTGTTTTTAAATATTTCAAAACTTGATTTGGTAGGAATGCTCACATTCGGGGTGTTAATTTTTCTGCATGTTTACAGTTATACCGAATTTATGGATAAAAACCCCAATGCCATTTTTTTCGAAATCATTAAAAACCTTTATCTAATCACGGGGCTTTTGGTATTTTCATTTTGGTCTCCAATTATATCAGAAAATTTGAAAATCATTTTGATACTATATGGAATTACAGCCACAATTTTGACCTGGTATTTTGCAAAAAAAAGTCCGCAACTCTCATTGTCACGGGCTTCATAAGTTTATTTTCCAAATTAATGTTCCAGATAGTCCAGATCTTTATTGTGGGTTTCTGCTATAGAAAGCGTTGAATAAAAGCCAAGGAGGTAAATCACAATTCCCAATATTGCTGCGGACCATACGACACCCTGGCTCGGTTTTAAAAAATTGAAAATTACAATCATACCGGCCAATGCTCCTCTAACCATATTGGGTACGGTAGTAGCAGCTGTAGCTCTCAGATTGGTTCCAAACTGCTCGGCACCTACTGTCACAAACATCGCCCAGTAACCTGTCCAGAAACCTAACCAAACTGCGGTAGCATAAAGCGTATTGGCTGTTTTCATTCCACCAAATAAGAAAAACAAAACTCCCAGTAACGACATGCCCATCATAAATGCGATAGCTTTTTTTCGGGAAGCCAGCCAATGACTTAAAAAACCGCTTAAGAAATCCCCTGCAGAAATTCCCACATAAGCCCACATAATTGCAAGTCCGGGTTCAACTTTTTCTGTGATTCCGAGGGCTTCTCCAAATTGATTGCTCAGATATATCAAAATTCCAATACAAAACCAGGTTGGTAGGCCAATACCGATACATTTGAGATATTTCACAAACCGGTCCCAATCGGTAAAAAAAGCGAAGAAGTTGCCTTTAGTGACACTGGATGTATGTTTGATATTTTTATACATTCCTGATTCTATCACACCCACTCTTAGTAATAACAATAAAAAGCCCATTCCTCCACCAATAAAGTATGCAATGGTCCAGTCGCCCGAAAGTTTTACGGTAAAAGTAGCCACAACAGCACCCAAAAGGCCTACTCCTGCAACCAGAGAAGTACCTTTTGCTCTTAAATGTTTAGGCAAAACCTCTGAGACAAGAGTGATACCGGCACCTAATTCGCCGGCGAGACCTATTCCGGCTAAAAAACGGAGCCATTTGTAAGCCTCAACTTTGTCAACAAAATCAATCTGAGGTATCAAACCACAAAAAATATTGGCAAGTGAATAAGTAATAATTGAACCAAAAAGCACAGAAAGTCTTCCTCTTTTATCGCCCAGCGTTCCCCAAAGGATTCCACCAATTAAAAGACCAATCATTTGAGAATTTATAATTGAGGAGCCTACCGAGTCTATTTCTGCTTTTGACAAACCCAGACTTTCAAGACTAGGAATCCTTACAATACCAAAAAGTTGTAAATCATAAATGTCAACAAAGTAGCCAAGGGCAGCTACAATTACAGGCATACTGAAAAGATGCTGAAGGTCAGTCTTTTGCGATTTCATGGTTAGGGTTCTGTTTTTAAAAAGGGTTTATATTTTCACACCAAATGCCAGGTCGCCGGCATCACCCAGCCCGGGCACAATGTACGACTTGTCATTTAGCTCTTCGTCTATATCTCCAATCCAAAGTTTACATTCAGGCATGCGGGCTTTGACAAATCTTGCCCCACGGTCACTGGCTATTACCGAAACGATGTGCGTTTTGGCGGGTATTCCAAACCTCAATAAGCCATGATAGGCTTTTTCAAGTGATTTTCCGGTGGCAAGCATTGGGTCGCAAATTATCAGCGTTTTGCCGGTCAGATCAGGGCTGCTTATATAGTCCATTTCAATATTAAAATGCTCAGATTTGTCATGAACTCCACGATACGCACCTATAAAAGCACTGTCAGATTTGTCGAAAAAATTCAGTAAACCAATATGAAGGGGCATGGCCGCACGTAGGACAGTGGCAATTATCGGGAAGTCAGTCAATACCTGTGTATTTTTTTCTCCCAACACAGTGGTTATTTTTTGATTACTAAAAGTCATGGTTTTCGATATCTCGTAAGCAAAAATCTCACCTATCCGCTCCAGATTTTTCCTGAACCGCATGGTGTCTTTTTGTATTTCCACATCTCTGAGTTCCCCAATAAAATTTTTTACTATCGAATTGCTCTCTGATAAAACAAGCATGATTTTTAGTTTTTTACAAAAATATAAATTTTGCTCAATTAATGAAACCTGAGTTTTAGGTCTTTTTATTTAAACTTAAATTTCGATAGGTTCAAAAAAAAATGCCTTTTTCCGTTATCCGAAAAAAGGCATCTGAAATGTCGGTCAGTAAATCTGTTAAACTTTGATTTCTACGTCAACACCTGCAGGAAGTTCAAGTTTCATCAAGGCATCAACAGTTTTTGGACTTGCAGAGAAAATATCGATCAATCTCTTGTAAGTACAAAGCTGAAACTGCTCTCTTGATTTTTTTGATACGTGCGGTGAACGCAATACTGTGAATTTCTCAACACGTGTAGGCAATGGAATTGGACCGCTAACGGTTGCTCCTGTTGACTTAACGGCTTTAACGATTTTTTCTGAAGAGTTGTCAACCAATGAATGGTCAAACGACTTCAATTTGATTCTGATTTTTTGAGACATTGGTTCAAATTTATTTTGGTGAAAAATAAGTCTCCGAAAGAACCATTTACTCCGAAGACCGAAAATTGAGGTGCAAAATTAGTATTTCATTTGGTATTAGCAAAATCTTTCGGGAATTTTGAACTCAATTTTATTTATAGAATGCTCACTTTTCCAAATGCAAAAATAAATCTTGGACTAAATGTTATCGGGAAACGACCCGATGGTTACCATAACATTGAGTCGGTATTCTATCCTGTAGAATGGACCGATGCTCTGGAAATCATAAAAGCCGACGAGTTTTCTTTCAAATCCAGTGGTTTAGAAATTCCTGGAGAAACTGCTAATAATCTGATAATTAAAGCTTACAAAATCCTTGTTGGTGCAGGTTTAGTTTTCGAAAATTCTGTAAATATTCACCTTCACAAAGTCATCCCAATGGGTGCTGGCATCGGTGGAGGTTCGGCAGACGGAGCCTTTGCTTTGAAAATGCTAAATGAAATTTTTGAATTAAATCTTTCAGATTTACAGCTCGAAGACTTTGCTTCCCAACTTGGCAGCGATTGTCCGTTTTTTATTCAAAATCGTCCTAAATTCTGTTTTGGTAGAGGTACAGATTTCGAGGAAATAGACTTTTCCTTAAAAGGTTACAGTCTTGTTCTGGCCAATCCTCAGATCCATATTTCTACGGCTGAAGCCTACTCAGGTGTTATTCCTCATATTCCTGAGATTTCAATAAAAGAGATTTTAAAAATGCCTGTTTCGCAGTGGAAAGAATTGCTTGTGAATGATTTCGAAGAAAAAATACAATTAAATCACCCGAAAATTTCTGAAGTAAAACAGGAACTTTATTCTGTCGGAGCCCTTTATGCTTCGATGACCGGAAGTGGCTCCACAGTTTATGGTATTTTCGAGAATTTACCTGAGAAATTTAGTCCTGAAAACTGTGTGATTTGGACAGGAAAAGCAAAATTTTGATTACTGTTTTTATTTTACAAAAAAATTACCAGCCCATTCTGAGAATAATACAAGAATTTTAGTCTTTTTTTTGCTTTTTTATCGGATTAATGAAATTTTTTTTGTTATTTCGCACCCGAAAATTCTGACAACAGAGGGTTTTCAGATTAGCTTCATAAATTAATTATTTGAATAATAAAAAGCATGGCATCAGTAAGACCAGACGAGGTTTCGGCGATTTTGCGTGAGCAATTAGCCGGTGCAAAAACCGAAGCAGAACTAGAAGAAGTAGGTACCGTACTCCAGATTGGTGACGGGGTAGCACGTATTTACGGACTTTCTAAAGTACAACAAGGAGAACTTATAGAATTTGAAAACGGCCTGAAAGGCTTGGCTCTTAACCTTGAAGAAGACAATGTGGGTGCAGTATTGTTGGGTGAGTCTTCAGAAATAAAAGAAGGAGCTATTGCCAAAAGAACAGGACTGATAGCCTCGGTAAAAGTAGGTGAAGGTATTGTTGGCCGTGTAGTAAACACACTTGCTGAGCCAATCGACGGCCATGGCCCGATTTTAGGAGAAACTTTTGAGATGCCACTCGAAAGAAAAGCACCAGGTGTTATTTATCGTCAGCCAGTGACTGAGCCACTTCAAACAGGTATCAAAGCTATCGATGCGATGATTCCGATTGGCCGTGGTCAGCGTGAGTTGGTAATTGGTGACCGTCAGACAGGTAAAACAGCAGTTTGTATAGATACCATAATCAACCAAAAAGAATTCTTCGATAAAGGTGAGCCTGTATATTGTATTTATGTAGCCTGCGGTCAAAAAGCCTCCACAGTTAAGCAAGTTGAGCAAACACTCCGTCGTTACGGTGCTATGGACTATACCGTTATCGTAGCAGCCGGTGCTTCAGATCCTTCACCTATGCAGTTTTTTGCTCCATTTACAGGGGCTGCTATTGGCGAGTATTTCAGAGATACCGGTCGTCCGGCCTTAGTAATATATGATGACCTTTCAAAACAAGCAGTTGCTTATCGTGAAGTATCATTGTTGCTTCGTCGTCCACCGGGTCGTGAGGCTTACCCTGGTGACGTTTTCTATCTTCACTCTCGTTTGTTGGAGCGTGCCGCAAAAATCAATCAATCTGATGCAATTGCTCAGGCTATGAACGACCTTCCTCCTTCATTGGCTGGAAAAGTTAAAGGTGGTGGTTCATTAACAGCCCTTCCAATCATCGAAACTCAGGCTGGAGACGTGTCAGCTTATATTCCTACCAACGTAATCTCAATTACCGATGGTCAGATATTCCTTGAGTCCAATCTGTTTAATGCCGGTATTCGTCCAGCGATCAACGTAGGTATTTCGGTATCACGTGTGGGTGGTAACGCACAGATAAAATCAATGAAGAAAGTAGCCGGAACACTGAAACTTGATCAGGCTCAGTTCCGTGAATTGGAAGCCTTTGCTAAGTTTGGTTCTGATTTGGATGCAGCAACTAAGCTAGTTATTGAGCGTGGTCGTCGAAATCAGGAGATCTTGAAACAAGGTCAATATCAACCAAGTACAGTTGGTGAGCAGGTTTCTATCATCTATGGTTCAATCAATGGTATTATGGACTTGGTGCCTGTTGCCAAAGTGAAAGAATATGAGCACGAATTCCTGACTATCCTTAAATCAACCAAGCCTGAAATTTTGGATAATTTGTCAAAAGGTAAACTCGAGAAAGAGGATACTGATTATATTATGAAATTCGGTAAAGAATTGGCTCAGAAATACGCTTGATAAAGATTTGAATTATTTTCAATCTAAAATCTGAAATCAAAAATTGTAAATTGAAATGGCTTCATTAAAAGAAGTAAGAAATAGAATCACATCTGTAAACTCTACCATGCAGATTACCAAAGCCATGAAAATGGTTGCGGCCGCAAAATTGAGAAAAGCACAGGATCGTATTATACAAATGCGACCTTATGCAAAAAAACTTAATGAGCTAATTGCACAGGTTTCTGAGGGTACTGAAGTTGGTGAAAACAGTCCATTTACTCAGGTAAGAGAAGTAAACAATGTTTTGGTGATTTTGGTAACTTCTGATCGGGGACTTTGCGGTGCATTTAATTCTAATGTAATAAAAGCAGCAATATCTCATATTCAGGAAAATTTTGCTGATAAAAATGTTACAATCTTGCCTTTAGGTAAAAAAGGAGGAGAGGCTTTTATTCGTCGTGGACTCAATGTCAATCAAAAACACATCGAGATTTTTCATAATTTGACTTTTGATGCAGCAAAAGAAGTTGCTGAGGAAGTTATGACTGATTTCGCAGGTGCAAAATTTGATGAAGTGGTTTTGATATTTAATGAATTCAAAAACGTTGCCACTCAGATTATTCGTACAGAGAAATTACTTCCTCTGGTTAATAATGTAGAGAAAGATTCCAAGACTTCAAATGTTGATTATATTTTTGAACCAACAGAAGAAGAGATTTTGCTCGAATTGATTCCAAAATCAATAAAAATGCAGTTGTTCAAATCTTTGCTTGATTCCAATGCTTCTGAACATGGTGCTCGAATGACTGCCATGGATAAAGCAACCGAAAATGGAGGAGATTTGCTAAAAGCTCTTAAAATCGAGTATAACCGGTCACGTCAGGCGGCTATTACCAAGGAAATCCTTGAGATTGTTGGTGGTGCAGAAGCCTTAAAAGGAGCTTAATAAAAAATCAATATTTTAAAACGCCTTAGATTACATCTGAGGCGTTTTTTATTTCGTTATTTTTGTAAAAATTACTAATAATGCAAATTTTGACACATCGTCCCAGAAGAAACCGACAATCGTCGGCTATTAGAACCATGGTTGAAGAAACCACACTTTCTGTAAATGATTTCATATTCCCAATGTTTGTGCAGGAGGGTTCTGGTGTTAAAGTTGAAATAAAATCCATGCCGGGCATTTACAGATTTAGCCAGGATACCTTATTAGAAGAATTAAAAGAAGTTACAGATTTAGGAATTAAGTCAATTTGTCTTTTTCCTAATTATCCTGAAAGTAAAAAAGACAAGTTCGGCTCAGAGAGTATATTGCCGGAGACTCTTTATTTGAGATGTTTGTCTTCTATAAAAGAAAACTTCCCTAATCTTGCCATTATGACTGATGTGGCTTTAGATCCTTATAGCTCTGACGGACATGACGGTGTAGTGGAAAATGGCAAAATCCTGAATGATATTACTGTTGATATCCTTGTAAAAATGGCAGTGGCACAGGCTAAAGCAGGTGCAGATATCATTGGACCATCCGACATGATGGACGGTAGGGTAGGAGCCATCAGGAAAGGTTTAGATGCAGAAGGATATACCGAAGTAAGTATTATGTCATATACTGCAAAATATGCCAGTGCTTTTTATGGACCATTCCGAGATGCATTGGATTCTGCTCCAAAGTTTGGTGACAAAAAAACATACCAGATGAACCCTGCAAATGTAAAAGAAGCCTTGTTGGAGGCAGAACTAGACTTTGCCGAAGGTGCTGATATTATGATGGTTAAGCCAGCATTTAGTTATCTTGATGTTATAAAAAGTCTGAAAGAAAATTTCAATGTTCCGATTTCTGCTTATAATGTTTCCGGGGAATATGCAATGATAAAAGCTGCCGCCCAAAATGGCTGGATTGACGGTGAAAAAGCAATGATGGAAATGCTAATAAGTATGAAAAGAGCCGGGGCAGATATAATATTAAGTTATTTTGCAAAAGAAGTGGCTACTTTGTTACAGAAATAAAAAAAGGAGTTTCGGTTTACAGAAACTCTTTTTATACCATACTGAGGTGTTCACTGAGTGATTCTTCTACTTTTGAAGTTATCATTTCATAAAAAGGTTCAGGATTGTTATTTATCTGAACTTCTTCCAAGGAGCGGTAATAAGCCATTCTTGAATCCCAATCACCTTTCAAAATAGCTATTGTAAAACCATTTTTTAGTAAAATAAAATTCATTAACAATCTGGCTGTACGACCATTCCCATCAATAAAGGGGTGAATACTTACCAGCCTTTCATGCATCTCAGCTGCTAAAATTACTGGATGCATCCTCAATTTATTTTTTTGATAAAAAAGAAAATAATCATCCATTAATTCATCCAACTGTAGGGCATCAGGTGGAATGTGCTTGCTTCCGGAAATCCTAACGCCTACTTTCCTGTATGTGCCGGCCGATTGACTATCAATTGATTTCAAAACCAATCTGTGGATATCCAGCAGACTTCTTTTTGAGATGTCCTCATTTCCGGTTACCATATCTTTAATAAATGATACAGCTTCGTAATGATTTATGGCTTCCAGATGCTCCCTCATGCTTTTTCCACCGATAGTAATTCCTTCATTTACCACCAAATGGGTTTCTTGAAGAGTTAATGTGTTTCCTTCAATTCGATTGCTGTCGAAAGTGTAATTTACATCAAAAAACTCATTCATTTTTTGTAGCTGAATCTGGGAAAGAGGCTTTTGGGCAGCCCAACGTTTTTTTAAATTGTCTATTTCTGCCAATTTTTGGTTGATTTTTTCTGAAATACCCTGAAACTGCAAAACTTGCTTACTACTCAAATATTGGATTCTGGGTTCGGCCATGGCCAATATTTCACCAGCACCTTCTTCATATCTGAGTAGTTCTGCTATTTTATCAGCCAAATACTCTCTTCTGATAGTAATCAATGGCACATTCATACCGGTTGAAAGATACAACAGGTGTTTTTCAGATGGGATTCTATTCCCGGATTCATATTTGGAGATAAGAGCCTGATCTATACCCGAAAGAGCAGATAGCTCTTGCATAGTTACATTGTTTTTTGCTCTCCAGTTTTTGATATAGGATCCAAAATTCATAATATGACTAAAATAAACATGACAAAAATAGTCATATTTTTTTAAATATTGAATCTTCCCATTATTTTTTTAATAATTATCCCCCAATTGCTACTTTTTTAAGAATATTTGTAATGATTTCTCTGGTATTTACTCCATCGGCTTCGGCCTCGTAGTTGAGAATTATGCGGTGATTAAACACATCCGAAACCAGTGCTTTGATATCTTCCGGCAAAACGTAATCTCTTTTATCAAAAAATGCAAGAACTTTTGCGGCTTTATGCAGGGCAATTCCTGCTCGGGGCGAAACTCCAAATTGTATATATTTAGCCTCATCTTTGAGACCGTATTCTTCAGGGTTTCGGGTAGCAAAAACGAGTTCAATGATGTATCTTTCAAGCATATCAGAAATTGAAACTTTGGAAATAAGTTCTTTTATTGCCTCAATATCAGACTTTGTCAATACTTGATTAACTTCCGGGTCTTCATTTTGATTCGCAATTTTTCTGAGCATATTCAGTTCTGATTTTTTATCAAGATAGCTCACAAAAACTTTCATCATAAATCGGTCAACTTGTGCTTCAGGTAGTGGATAAGTGCCTTCCTGTTCGACGGGGTTTTGAGTAGCCAAAACCAAAAAAGGTCTGTCAAGTTTATAAGATTCGTCACCCAATGTGATTTGTTTTTCTGCCATGGCTTCAAGTAAAGCCGATTGAACTTTTGCCGGTGCCCGGTTTACTTCATCCGCCAGAATCAAATTTGAGAAAATAGGCCCTTTTTTTACTTCAAAATTTCCGGATTTCTGATTGAAAATCATTGTTCCAATTAAGTCGGAAGGCAGTAAGTCTGGAGTAAATTGGACTCTTTTAAAATTAAGATGCAAAACTTTTGATAAAGTATTGATAGTTTTGGTTTTGGCCAGCCCTGGAACGCCTTCAAGCAAAATATGCCCTTCGGTAAAAAGACCTATCAATAACCTGTTAACAAGGTACTCCTGCCCTACAAGCACTTTTCCCATTTCAGAAAAGATGGCATCTATTTTTGTGTATATTGCTTCTGTATTTTCCACGAATATTTTTCAATTTCAAGAAGTAAATTACGGCATATTTTTAGTTTAACCCAAAAATTCTCCAAAAACAAACCTGTTTCTTCCTAAAAAGTCATTTATTAGAATTACGTTTTGATAACCATAATTTTCAAATATTTGGCAGGTCTCAATTCCCAATGCCGAGTTAATCTCAACTATAATTTTTCCTTTAGGTTTTAAATGGGTAAGGCCAATTTCCGCAATTTTTCTGTAAAAAATCAAAGGGTCATTGTCTGCAACAAAGAGGGCAAGAAATGGCTCAAAATCCAGAACATTTTTTCTCATCTCTTTTTGTTCACTGTCTTTGACATAGGGAGGATTACTAACAATCATGTCAAACTTTATCTTTCCAAAAGGGTTATGAAAGTCTAAGATGTCAGCAATAGATAATTTTACTTTTGCTTCTAAATTTAAATTATTTTTTTTAGCTATTTCCAATGCTTTTTCAGAAATATCGACGGCATACACTTCTGTGTTTTTAAGAATTTTCGCACAACTTATTGCAATACATCCACTTCCAGTTCCCAGATCCAGAATTGATTTAGGCTTGTAGTTTACAATATGGCTAATCAATTCTTCGGTTTCCGGTCTGGGAATTAATACATTTTCATTTACATAAAATTTATATTCACAAAACCAGGCTTCACCTAAAATATATTGAATTGGTTCATTTTGGTTTAATCTTTTAATAATTTGGTCAATCTCATTATCTTTTAAAGGGAGAAAAAAATCATTTATAACAAAATCATTTTTTTTAACGCCATAAATTTTCTCAAAAACCAAAAATAATATTTCTCTGGCTTCGGTAGGCTCATAAAACAGTATTGAAGATAATATTTCCTCAAAATGCTCTTTTAATCTTATTTTTTCCATAAAAAAAGGGGACTATGCCCCCTCAAAATTATTACTAATAAAGCTTTTTACAGTTTTCTTATCCAGATATTTCTGAATTGGGTCTTATTTCCATGATCTTGTAAGGAAATCACATCATCACCATGGGCCGCCGGATAAGTATGAAGGCCGATATAGTTAGTCAACCCTGCAATAGTGGTATTATTTTGAACTAAAACCCCATTGTGCAAAACTGTGATACGAGCCGGAGCATCCACTCTTCCGTCGGCTTTAAACCTAACCGCAGTGTAAATAATATCATAGGTATTCCACTCGAGCGGGCTACGCATGGCATTTACCAATGGCGGCACGTCTTTGTAAATACTCGCAGCCTGGCCATTGCTATAAGTACGGCTGTTATAAGAGTCCAAAACCTGCAATTCATATCTGTTTTGAAGAAAAACGCCGCTATTCCCACGACCTTGTCCCTGGCTTTCTACTACATCAGGAGCACTAAACTCGATGTGGAGCTGGCAGTCACCAAATTTCATTTTGGTTTGAATCCCTCCACTGTTAGGTACAACTTCTATATGATCATTGTCAACGATTTTCCAGGGTGCTGGTTTTGTAATGTCCCTTTGGCTAACCCATTGGTCAAGGTTTTTACCGTCAAATAGAATGATTGCATCTGAAGGTGCATCACCAAGTTTTTTGGCCGCAGTTACTACTTTTACCTGTGGTTCCCAGATTTCAGTCATTTCGGGTTTCATTGGCATTGGAGAAACTTCAGGCGGGGTGTTAGGATATTGAGCTGTGGCTAAACTGCTAATACCTAAAAATGTCACCAATAAAGTATTGAATGATTTTTTCATATTTGAAAGGTTGATTAATTTTTTCCAAAAATATATAAATCCCTAAAAGGATTGACCAAAATATAAATTAAAAAGCCAAAAAAGAGTGAATTTGTCGATTAATGAACGATTTGTACGTTTCACTGGTAATTTGACCCTCTTTAAAATGCAAATCAAGTGAGCCAAGTTTTACTCTAAGACCGAGCACGTTGGCATTTAGATAACTCAAAATGTCATTTAGATGGCTCAATCCGATTGCATTTCCCAATACTCCTGTTGACACACCCACAAGACATACCTTTTTGGAACTCAGGCTGTCGGGATGTCTTAGCCCTTCGATAAACGATTTTAAAATTCCGGGATATGAATTATTATATTCTGGTGCCACAAAGATCAGTTTTTCACATCTATCAATCAGGTCTTGAAATTTTTCAAAAGCCGGATTTTTTTTGCCATAAAGAGCCGTAAACTGAAAGTCTTTGGGAAGCTCTTTTAAATCAATCAAAATGGTTTTTTGATTTAGTATTTCTAATTCTTTTTTGTAATAAATAGCTATTTCTTCTGAAAGTGAGCCCTCCCGGTTGGTGCCGATGATTATACCTATCATTTAAAAAATTCTGGTTTAAAATTTATAAACACGATATTTGGTTTCAAAATTCGGTAATTATGTGGGAAAAAGTATTAAAACAACTGGAATCACTTAAAAATCCAGAAAAAGCACTTCAAAAATCAAAATATTTTAAAGTAGCCGAAGGCCAATATGGTGCTGGTGATACATTTTGGGGCTTAACAAACCCTGAGGTTCATAAAATTGCAAAAGAGTATTTCAAAACACTTGAATATATCGATATAGATCAGCTATTGAAAAGTGAAATCCACGAAGTAAGATTTACGGCTTTAAGTGTGCTTGTTTTAAAATATAATAAGCTGAAAGATAGGAAATTAAAGAAAGAATTAGTCGAATTTTACATCGGGCATATTCCTTATATCAACAATTGGGATTTGGTTGATTGTTCCACTCACTTTATTATTGGTCCATATTTTTTTGATGAAACAGACAGAACGATACTAATAAAACTCGCCCAAAGTGGCCACCTTTGGTCAGAGAGAATCGCAATAATTGCAATGTTGTATTTTGTGAAAAATAAATCATTTGAGTTTCCGATGATGCTAATTGAAATGTTGCTTTTCCACAAACACGATCTCATGCATAAAGCCAACGGATGGGTACTGAGAGAAATATGGCACAAAGGCGGAAATGTGATTGTTGAAGATTTTTTAAAAAAGCATATACAGCTTATTCCACGTACAACTTTAAGATATGCTATTGAGAAACTTCCCGAGGAAAAAAGGAAATATTATTTAACATTAAAATGAAAGTCGAAAGGGCTTTTTTTGTAAATTTGCACTACATTTTTACGTTAACCTTCTTCATCAGGCTAAAATAAAAAAAAATCTTTTTTAAATACTAAAAGTATATTTTATGAGCCAATCTTTGATCAAACCGGGCGTAGTAACCGGTGAAGCACTTAACCAATTGTTGAGACATGCTAATGAAAATAACTATGCACTTCCTGCCGTAAATGTTGTCGGTACAAATTCAATAAATGCTGTTCTTGAAACTGCCAAAGCCGTGAATTCACCGGTGATGATTCAGTTTTCTAACGGGGGCGGTATATTTTATGCAGGAAAAAGCCTTTCCAATGAAGGTCAGAAAGCAGCCGTTGCCGGATCTATCTCAGGAGCACTGCATGTACATCAAATGGCCCAGTTTTATGGTGTGCCTGTTGTTTTACACACCGACCACTGTGCTAAAAAACTTTTACCCTGGATTGACGGACTTTTGGATGCCGGCGAAAAACATTTTGCTGCAACGGGTTCTCCACTTTTCAGCTCACACATGATTGACCTTTCTGAAGAGCCAATCGCCGAAAACATCGAAATCTCGAAGAAATATCTGGAAAGAATGGCTAAAATGGGCATGACACTTGAGATTGAATTGGGTGTAACCGGTGGAGAGGAAGATGGTGTTGATAATTCTGATGTTGACAGCTCAAAACTATATACTCAGCCTGAGGAAGTAGCTTTTGCCTATGAAGAATTGGGAAGTATTTCTCCAAACTTTACGATTGCTGCTGCTTTTGGTAACGTTCATGGTGTATATAAGCCGGGCAACGTGTCATTGAAGCCTGTCATTTTGAAAAATTCTCAGGATTATATCCAGAAAAAATATGGAACAGGTGAATTACCCGTAAATTTTGTATTCCACGGTGGTTCTGGTTCAAGTCGCGAGGAGATTCGTGAAGCGATTACTTACGGTGCAGTAAAAATGAATATCGATACCGATATGCAGTGGAGCACCTGGGAAGGAATCCTTAAATATTACAAAGACAAAGAAGGCTATCTTCAGTCACAATTGGGAAATCCTGAGGGTGCCGATTCGCCAAATAAAAAATATTATGACCCGCGTGTATGGTTGCGTAAAGGCGAAGAATCTATGATTGCACGCCTAAAAGTTGCGTTCGAAGATTTGAATTGTATCAATCGTTGCGAAGGATTGTATTAAGATTTAATATTCTTATCAAAAATCCCGTTCATTTTGTTCGGGATTTTTTTTTGACCAATTTTGAAATTCAATCACTTATTAAAAATGAAAAATCAAAACAGAAGAGCGTTTTTACAAAAATCAGCGGTCCTGGCTGCAATACCCGTTGTTGGAATTGGAAATAAAAAAACTGAAAAAGCATTTATACATCATGTATATTTTTATTTGAAAGAGAATAATCAGGTAAACCGGGAAAAATTGATTGAAGGGTTAACGAAACTTTCTAAAGTTCCTACAATTAAATCTTTTCATATCGGGCTACCTGCAAGTACCAATCGATCAGTGATTGTGAGGGATTACTCGGTTTCATGGATGTGTTTTTTTGAAAATCTTGAGGAAGAAGAAATCTATCAAAAGCACCTTATTCATCTGAAATTTGTGGAGGATTATTCCTATTTATGGGAAAAGGTCAATGTTTATGATTCCGTCGATATCTGACATTTGGCAAAAAGAATAAGTTAAAAGAAAAATTAAGGTTTTATTATATTTTTTCAAGAAAAACATAGAAAGTATTCCTGATTTGAAAAGCATTTTGTCTGAAACTTGGATTTTATGTTGTTTTTCATAAATTTGAAATAAATAAAACCAAAGAAAATGTTAAGTAGAGTAGCCAATTCTATCTATTGGATGAGTAGATATTTGGAAAGAGTCGAAAATTACTCTCGATTTGTAAGTGTAAATATCAACCTTTCTTATGATTTACCGGGAATGATTTCCCAACAATGGACTCTTTTACTGGAAGCCACCCATGATAGAGACAATTACCTGAGTATGTATGGCGATGTGGATGATCAAAACAAAATAATCGATTTTATAACTTTCGATCAACTCAATCCCAACTCAATCTTTAATCTGCTGGCATATGCAAGAGAAAATGCCCGTACCGTAAAAGAAACTTTGCCAAAGGAAGTTTGGGAACATCTCAACGGCTTTTATCTTGAATTTAACAAAAGCAAAAAGCCTAGTTTTGATAATCTTCCCCAGTATTATGAAAAATAAAACAAAAATGCCAGCTATTTAATGGTATGATGGATGGCACTTTGAGCCGAAATGAAGCCCACTATTTTGCCAATCTGGGAAAATTTATTGAGCGGGCCGACAAAACTTCCCGCTTTCTGGATATCGGATATTTTAATTTCAGTGCTGTGTCTGACGAAAAGCAAGTCAATCCACAGGATTTATTGATATGGTCATCGGTATTAAAGTCAGTGAGTGCATTTAATATGTACAGGCAGAAATACAAAAGTCTCAGGCAAGATAACATCATAGAATTTTTGATAAAAGACCGGGATTTTCCCAGGGCTATTCATCATTCTATCAAAAAAGCAGAATACGCTTTGTATCGACTTTCGGGTGCCAGGCCACAGGACAGCTATACCAATCCTGCTGAAAAAAGTATGACATTGTTGAAAAATATGATAGATTTTACTGAAACTCAGGAAATTATAGATCAGGGATTGCATCATTTTTTAAATGAATTCCAGATAAAAAACAATAATATAGACAGCCAAATATTTAAAGTATATTTTGACCTTGATGCCAAATTTTAGACGGCATTATGATTAAATTTGCACCTTAAAAAAATATAACAACCAATGACCTTTTGTTTAGGGGTAAAGACCGCCCAGGGAATAGTAGGAATTGCCGACCGCAGAATAACTTCAGGAAGTGAGGTTTCAAGTGAAAGAAAAGTATCAACACACCAGGTAAACAATCACTGCCTGTTTGTGATGACTGCCGGCTTAAGATCGGTTCGGGATAAAGCAATAACATATTTTGAAGAAGTGCTTGAAAATGAAGACGATAAATTTGATAAGTTGTACAAAGCTGCCAACGCTTTTGGTGATCAGATCAAAAGAGTGGCAACAGAAGACAGCCATTCGCTGACCAATGCCGGTCTGAGATTTAACCTTTCGGCTATAGTTGGCGGTCAGCTTCAGAATGATAAAGAGCATAAACTGTTCCTGATTTATCCTGAAGGCAACTGGATTGAAGTAACCGAAGGCTCCCCTTTTATTATAATCGGGAATTCGGGATACGGCAAGCCAATATTATACCGTAATATCAAGTACCATACCCCTATTGAAGAAGTATTAAAATTGGGTTTTTTGGCTTTTGACTCAACCCGGGTAAGTGCCAACGACGTCGATTTTCCTTTAGATGTAATTTTATACGAAAAAAATTCTTTCAATATCGTTGAACATACTTTTGACAAGCAGGATCTGGAGCATATTTCTTATCAATGGAATGCCCTTTTGAATGCCTCAGTACAGAAATTACCCAATGATTGGATAGACCCATTATTAAGAAAACTCTCAAGATGATACTCGAAATTGAGCATAGGTTAAAATATACGTATTCAGATTATGTGGGTCTAAATCCTCACTATTTCTATCTGAATCCAAGACCTACGCCTTTTCAGCAGATCATTGAAAGTAATTTGACGATTTTACCCAAGCCCGACTTATTGGTAAAAAATATTGATCAGGAGGGAAATATTCAACAATTATGCTACATCAATCAGCTTCTAAAAAGTTTTGAGGTATTTTCAAAATTTAAAATAAAGACTGATTCATTCCAGGCTTTGAATTTCGTTTTTTTTCCATTCGAAACTGCCAAAATTCCATTTCGGTATCCCGGGAAATTAGCTTCAAATTTTGAGGCAATTTTAGGAAATAAGAAAATTGATGAAGTTGTAAGAGAATTTGCAAAACAAATAGCCGAAAAGGCAAAATATGATACCATCGATTTTTTGATGGAATTAACCACCGAAATTCATGGGAAATTTGAGTACGTTTCCCGCGAACGTGGCGATGCAAACTCAGGAGGTATTACTTTAAAAACATTACAAGGCTCCTGCAGAGACTTCTCGGTTTTAATGATGGAGGTTTGTGCTGCCATGGGATTATTATCAAGATTTGTTAGCGGATACCTATATGGAAGCGAATTGCACCAGCATGATTTGCATGCCTGGGTTGAAGTGCTTTTGCCTGGTGGTGGTTGGAGAGGATTTGATCCAACTGAAGGAAGAGTAGTAGATCACAACTATATTGCCATTGCCTCTTCTATCGAAGATCGGGGATTGACTCCCATCCGTGGAACTTATAGGTCTTCTTTTAATGTTGATTCTATGCTCGACACTCAGGTAATAATTAAAGCTGTGAAAGAATAATTTCCTTTAAAAACAGTTAATTTTACAAGCCCAAAACTATTTTCATATAAAATTGTAGTCAAATTATTAAACAAAAAGTCATACTTCGTGTCATTAATTAAGTCAATATCAGGTATTAGAGGTACAATTGGAGGCAAGACGGGAGATAATCTTACCCCAATTGATATAGTCAAATTTACAGCCGCCTTTGCTTCAATAATTTTAAAAAAAGAAGGATTAAGTAAAAAAGTCATAGTTGGACGTGATGCCCGGCCTTCCGGACCTATGGTTAACGATTTGGTGATTGCCACTTTAGTAGGCATGGGAATTGATGTCCTTGATTTGGGACTTTCTACTACTCCAACTGTTGAAATAGCCGTACCCTTAGAAAATGCTGCCGGTGGTATTATTCTTACTGCAAGTCATAATCCGGTTCAATGGAATGCCTTGAAACTCCTCAACGAAAAAGGCGAATTTATTTCTGGTGCTGATGGACAACATTTATTAGATATTGCTGAATCGGAAGACTTTGCTTTTGCAGATGTGAAACATCTTGGGAAAGTTACAAAAGACGATAGCTATCTTCAAAAACATATTGATCAGATACTCGCTTTACCTTCGGTTGATATAGAATTAATCAAAAATGCCGGTTTCAAAATAGCTGTAGATGCTGTCAACTCATCGGGAGGAATTGCCGTTCCGATGCTATTAAAAGCTTTAGGTATAACCGAAATCAAAGAAATTAACTGTGACCCAACAGGGCATTTTGCACATAATCCTGAGCCACTTCCCGAAAACCTGAGGGAGATTTCGGGCGAAATGCAAAAAGGTGATTATGATCTTGGGATTGTGGTTGACCCCGATGTTGACCGTCTTGCTTTGATTTGTGAAGATGGCGAACCCTTCGGCGAAGAATACACTTTGGTGGCTGTAGCTGATTATATTTTAAGTATCAATAAGAAACAGAAAAACACTACAGTATCTAATCTTTCGAGTACAATGGCTTTGAAAGATGTAACAATCAATCATGGCGGTGAATATTTTTCCGCTGCCGTGGGGGAGGTTAATGTGGTGGAAAAAATGAAAGAAAAGGGCTCCATTATTGGTGGCGAAGGAAACGGAGGAATTATTTTTCCTGAGCTGCATTACGGAAGAGACGCTTTAGTGGGTATTGCTTTATTTTTAACACATTTAGCAAAATTTGGTAAGCCGGTAGGTTTTCTCCGGAAAAAATATCCCAACTATTTCATTGCAAAAAAGAAAATAGAATTGAGTCAAGGCACCGATGTGGATGGGATTTTGGCAAAAATTCAGAAAAAATATGCCAAATATGATATTGATTTGAGAGATGGTGTAAAAATATATTTCGACAAAGAATGGGTGCATTTGAGAAAATCAAACACCGAGCCTATCATCAGAATATATGCTGAAAGTGAGTTTGAAACCAAAGCCGACAATCTGGCCGATAAGATAATTTCGGATATTAAAGAAGCAATGATATCTTGATATTAGGCTTTTATATATTTTTGTAAAAGAATTCTGAAAAATGCAGGGTGATAGTCCTGCATATTTTTTTATATGGAAATAAACCCGACGTTTGCATCATTGAAACCCCTGGTAAGTGTTCACCTGCTTACCTATAATCATGCAAAATTTTTCCGCCAGTCAGTCGAAAGTGTGTTGGCTCAAAAGACTACTTTTGACTTCGAAATTATTATCGGAGATGACTGTTCTAAAGACGGTACAAGCCAGATTGCAGACGAATACCAGGCTCGTTTTCCTGAAAAAATAAAAGTTGTAAGAGGTGAAAAAAATGGAGGACCACAACCCAATTCAATCAGGATTCTTGAAAACTGCCGGGGAAAGTATATGGCAGCACTGGAAGGGGATGATTATTGGATTGACCCGCTGAAGCTCCAGAAACAGGCCGATTTTATGGAGGCTAATCCGGAATTTGCGGTATGTTTTACCAACTGCCGGGTTGAGTATTTTGAAGAAGATCAACCTGCCTATTTATTAAATCAAAATCTGGAGAAAGACGTTTTCACTATTGACGACCTCATCGCTGAGCATGAAGTTTGGTTTATGGGTACGGCTTCCTTATTTTTTAGGTTTGACGCAATATTTCCTACCCGTCCCTGGTTCCCGAAAGTTAAAAGTGGCGATATACCTATGATAATGCTTGCGGCCAGATTTGGGAAAATCAAGTTTTTGCCAGATACTACCGCAGCATATCGCCGGCATGCCGCCGGGGCCAGTAATTCAGATCATAAAGACGATGCAGTATTTTTGGAAAACAGGATTTTGATGTATTCCAATTTAGATAAGGACACAGATTTTAAGTTTCATGGTAGATTTAAACGTAACCTGGGAGGCTGGTATTATTTATTGATCAATTCAAAGCAATACAGTGAAAAATATTGGGCAAAATTGGGATTGGTGGCGAAATACATTAGTCTTATGTATCCGGATATTCCAAATATCAAAATATTGCTCAGTAATCATGTTATTCCACTTTGGATACTTAATATTAAGCGAACAATCAAAAGATTATTTGGTTATGCGGGATAAAAAAAATAGGCTGAAATTAATTCAGACTATTTTTTTAACTTATTCAATATTAAATATTTAATGAGCGATTCTTGAAAGACTTTACCAAAACATAAACCCCAAATAACACCACCGGAATACTTAAAATCTGCCCCATGTTTAATGCCATACCATTTTCAAATGCCTCCTGATTTTCTTTCAGGAATTCATAGAAAAACCTCAATCCAAATATCCAGATAAAGAAAATGCCGGTCAAAGCACCTTTTGGAGTGTTAGCTTTCCATTTTTCATACAAAAAGAATAGAATAACAAACAGAATCAGGCAGCTTATTGATTCATACAATTGAGCCGGGTGGCGTGCAACTTGTTCAAATTCAAAGTTTTGTTTAAAAATTACCCCCCAGGGTTTGTTGGTAGCTTTTCCAACAATCTCGGAATTCATGAAATTCCCGAAACGAATAAATGTTCCACCAAGAGCTGAAACAATCACCATACGGTCGGTTAACCAAAGATAATCGTATTGTTTATGACGGTTTTTGAAAATAAATAGTCCGATTAAAACACCAAAAGCAGCACCATGGCTGGCTAATCCGGAATATGGAGGAATAAGCATGTCCCAAATAAACAACCCCGGGTTATTTAAGAAAGTGTGACCTTCATAGAAAACATAATGACCAATCCTGGCACCCAAAACAATCGAAAGAATCATGGTCAAAAGCAAAGTGTCAAGATCTTTTTCTGGCTGGTTTTCTATTTTGAAAATTCGGGCAATGTTCTGATAACCAAAAACAAAGCCAAGAGCAAATAGTAAACCGTACCACCTGATTTCAAAACTCCCCAACTTTACAATGGTGGGCGAAACATCCCAAACTATCTGTGCTATTGTCATCTCTGCTGTTTTATTTACGGTAGTAAAATTAAGCCTATTCCCTCAAAACAAAAAAATATTAAGGCATATTATGATTTATTAACTATTTTTACGACTCAAAAATTCTTTATCTGAAAGATGTTTTTTAAAAAAATATTAGAGCAAAACAGCCCAATCCGCAATGCTATCCGACGATAGTTTTTAAGTAATATTTTTTTAATTCTTTCATATTCAATTTCTTATCAATTTCATGGAAAAAATAAAAGTAGGAATCATCGGTGGAGCAGGCTACACCGGTGGGGAGCTTCTACGAATTTTAATAAATCATCCTCAGGCAGAGGTGGTATTTGTCAATTCTCAAAGCCAGGCCGGAAAACCAGTTTATAAAACACACACTGATCTTTTGGGAGAAACCGAACTTTTGTTTTCTGATTCTCTGGATTTCAGTGCGGTAGATGTGATTTTCCTTTGCTCAGGACATGGACAAAGCCGAAAATTTCTGGCTGAAAATGCTATTCCGTCGTCAGTAAGAATTATTGACCTCAGTACCGACTACCGTGATGAGTCGGAGGGATTTGTGTATGGTTTGCCTGAACTTAACCGCAATCGTATCAAGTCAGCAACAAAAATTGCCAATCCGGGCTGTTTTGCTACTTCTATTCAATTGGCAATGTTGCCGGTGGCTGCTGCCGGGCTATTGAAAAGTGAAGTTCATGTGAGTGCGATTACGGGCTCCACCGGGGCGGGCCAGTCTTTGAGTGCAAGTACTCATTTTAGTTGGAGAAATAACAATGTGTCTATTTACAAGGCATTTACACATCAGCATTTGGCTGAAATTGGTCAAAGCCTGAAACAACTGCAAAACGATTTTTCAGAGGATATTAACTTTATTCCATATCGGGGAAATTTCACCAGGGGAATAATGTCCAATGTCTATTTTGACTGTGATTTGGAAGAAAATGCTGCTATTGAATTATTTCAGAAATATTACCAAGGACACCCTTTTACAGTAATTGCTCGCCAGGAGATTGATCTGAAAATGGTGGTGAATTCCAATAAATGTATTTTGCAAATCCAAAAACATGGCAAAAGACTATTGGTAACTTCTATCATTGACAACCTGGTTAAAGGGGCCTCGGGGCGAGCAGTTCAAAACATGAATCTTGCCTTCGAAATTGATGAAAAAGCAGGCTTAAATCTAAAATTAGCCGGATTTTAAGAATTAAATACGGAGTCAAGTGTAACGAGAATTAAAATTTTGATTAATAAAAAAAAGCTGTAGGTTAAAAACCTTCAGTAGAAAATACAAAGATGAAATTATTTGATGTATATCCAATTAACGATATTGAGCCTGTAAAGGCTTCAGGAAGTAAAATTTGGGACGAAAAAGGCCAGGAATATTTAGATTTATACGGTGGTCATGCAGTAATCTCTGTAGGTCATTCTCATCCTTATTATGTTAAGAGACTTACAAAACAGATCAAAAATCTTGGGTTTTATTCCAATTCAGTAAAGATTTCTCTGCAAGATGAACTGGCTGAAAAACTTGGAAAAATTTCAGGATTAAAAGATTTTACTTTGTTTTTGGCTAATTCGGGTGCCGAAGCCAACGAAAACGCTTTAAAGTTGGCATCTTTTCATACTGGTCGCACCAAAATAGTGGCATTTACCAAAAGTTTCCATGGCCGTACTTCTGCTGCGGTAGCCGTGACAGACAACCCTTCTATCAAGGCCCCGATTAACTTTGCCGGGCATGTGCAGTTTGTGCCGTTTAATGATGTGGAGGCTACTAAAAAAGCCATAGACAATGAAACCTGTGCTGTAATAGTGGAAGGAATACAAGGTGTAGGTGGCATTCAGGTTGCGACTGAGGAGTTTTTAAAAACCATCAGAGCCGCGTGCGACAAAACCGGAGCAGTGTTTATTCATGATTCGGTGCAGTGTGGATATGGTCGCTCAGGCAAATTTTTTTCGTATCAATATTACAAAGTAAAACCAGATATTATTTCGGTGGCCAAAGGCATGGGGAATGGTTTTCCTGTGGGTGGGATACTGATTTCTCCAAAATTTCATGCAAAGCACGGACTGTTAGGTACTACTTTTGGTGGCAACCACCTGGCTTGTGTGGCAGCAATTTCGGTTTTGGATATAATTAAGAAAGAAAAATTGGTTGAAAATGCCGCTACCGTGGGCACTTATCTTTTAGAGCAATTATCAACTTTCAAAGAGTTGAAAGACCTGAGAGGCAAGGGCTTAATGATAGGAATCGAATTGGATAAGTCAGTTTCTGAAATAAGAAATAAATTGTTGTTTGAAGACCATATTTTTACCGGTGTTGCCGGTGCCAATACCATCAGGCTATTACCGAGTCTGGCTTTGACAAAAACCGACGCTGACAAGTTTCTTGAGGCATTTTCGAAATATGTGAAATAAAATCAAGCCGGAGATTTAATTTTCGGTTTTTTTTCTGGCAGAAGAGTATTTATTGGAAAATCCGCATCCAATTCCTTGCAAGGCCGTTGATCGTTCATTTGCAATCGATATCGAATTTCCATTTTTCCCAAAACCATTTTTGGTAAAAAGTGCATAGGTATTGTTTACGCTGACATTATTAGATCTAAACCCATCAATTACTTCCAGTTGACTCTGAAAATCAAAGTTTTTCTTTATGAAATTGCAGTTAGAAAGGTTGAGTTTTCCATTATTTGCTGAAATATTTATGTCGATATAACAGTTTTCAGTCAAAAACTCACAAGACTCCAACGTGGTATTACTCGTTTCGTTGAAATGAATACTGAAGAGGTCACCTTTCCGGAAGGTTAAATTATTCAGCGAAAGGGCAGAATTTGACTTAAAACCAAAAATGGCGATTCGGTTAAAATCAAACAGGACATGGTGAATTTTTGGTGCTACGGTACTCAGGTTGGTGGTCAAATATTCAAAACTGAGTGCATTTCCCGCATTTTTTATCATTGCATAAGAAACCTCCAGGTCACCGGTGACAATAATACCTGTCCAGTCTAGATTGGAGGTGTTAGTCACTGATTTTATCTCGATAATGTTTTCCTTGTCACCATTCATTATCAATTTACCATTAACGTTAAGACTTACAGGAGTTGTATTTTTATCAACCAGGATTTTCGTTCCGGGTTTGATAGTCAGTGTTAAACCTTTCGGAATAGTCACTGAGCCTTTTAGGTTGATTTGATCTCTCCACACTTCGTTTTTTGTAAGTGTATGACCAGTAACATCGCCAAAAATGGTATCATCGTAGTTTCCTTTCAAATTTATTTCTAACAGACTACCTTTTATTCCCATGGCCGTGGGATAAATCTTCAATTTTCCAGAAAATGCACCCCCAGGAAGGTTTGTAGGGTCTATTGATAGTGTAAGCGTATCGGTAGATTCAACAGTTTTCGAATTATGATCTAACTTTATCCATGGTTTGTCGCTTTCTGCATCATACCGTGTCAATTCATAACCTTTTTTTGTAATTACTACTTTTGTTTTAACGGCTGACCTTATTGTTCCCAAATCAATCTCGGTTTTATCAATTTCGAGTCGAGGAACTATGAAATTCCCTTTTACCTGTATCTTAATAGGCTCTTCCTGAGCAAATTGAACGGTTGGTGTAAAGGTCAAAGTTGCAATATTTTCACCTTCAATAAGATCGGTAAAAGGCATTTTTACGGCATATTTTATGGTGTCAGTAGCGTAGAAATACAGTTTTCCGTCAGTTTTGTTGATAGTAAGCCAGGATTTATCACTACTTATAGTATATTTTACTTTACCATAGCCTTGCTTTTTAAAAGTAAAAAGTCCGGAGGTGTTGGACTTAATATCGCCTAAATTAATCGTTTTTTCAGAAAATGAAATTTCAGGAAATTTGGTGGGAGTACCTTTATTGATAACTACCTCATCTTCACAAGAACAGATTGCTATGATTAGCAAAAATAGAAGTACAGCTTTATGGGTTATTTTCAAGAGATTTGGTTTATGGTAATGCAAAAATAGATGATATTCTGTAAAAATTTTATCCAATCAAATTCAAATACACATTTGAATGTTTTTTCGTTTTATATTGAGTTTTCAAAATGACTTTTGATGAAATTCCGGACACTGTTTTTTTTATACTTTATTTTTTTATATCACCTTTCATTTTCTCAAAACTGGAATATAGAATTACTTCGTAAGATTAATCTGGAAAGAAATCCTTCATTTGATGACGGATTAAGGAAACTCACCAATTCAATTACCTATACCGACATCGGCACTCCTGCTATTTTGTTTACGGTCGCTTCCATCAGACATGATTCGTTGGGGAAAAGAAAAGCAATTTATGTAGGCTCATCATTGCTATTATCAGCGGCAATTTCTGGAATAATTAAAAAAACTGTTAAAGAACCCCGTCCGTTTGTGACTTACCCTGAAATACAGAAACTCACCAAAGCCGGAAGTGAGTCATTTCCTTCGGGTCATACCACTGACGCATTTTCTATGGCTACCTCTCTGACTATTGCATATCCCAAATGGTATGTGGCGGTTCCAGCATACACTTACGCCTCTGCAATCGGCTATTCCCGTATGCACCTGGGTGTGCATTATCCTGGTGATGTGCTTGCAGGTGCAATAATAGGCTCAGGAACAGCTTTTTTGACCCATAAAATCAATTATTGGTTAGCCCAAAAATAAAACTTATTCTGTTGACTTCTTTTTAAACCAATAAAAAACCGGAATTCCCAAAGCCACAATAATCAATCCCGGAATAGTAAACTGGGGTTTTTCTTTGAATAGAATAATCACTAAGCCGAAAGCTAAAAATATATAAAAAGCAGGCAAAAATGGGAAAAGTGGAGCCTTTACCGGTCTTTCCAGATTGGGTTCTTTTTTTCTCAAAATAAAAATACCAAGAATGGTAAATGCATAAAAGAGGATTACTACACCCATAAAATAGTCAAGTAAATCGCCATATTTTCCGGTCAAACAGAGCACGCTGGCCCATATTCCCTGCCACCAAAGTGCATTTTGGGGTACTCCGTTTTTATTGAGTTTTCCGAAATTCTTAAAAAACAAGCCATCTTTCGCCATTGTATAATACACCCTGGCACCAGAAAGAATTAGGCCATTATTACATCCAAATGTGGAAATCATAATCAGCAAAGCTGTAAATATGGCAAATTTTGCTCCACCAATGACTATAGCTGTGGCGGCAGCGACTCTGTCTTCAGAAGCAAATTGAATCCCGCGAGACATCACATCTACCCCATTGGGATCACCTTTCAGTGGTAGAATAAAAAGGTAAGAGAGGTTCATGATAAAGTATAATCCCACCACGAGTAAAGTGCCAATAGCCATGCCTCTGGGGATTGTTTTGGTGGGGTTTACCACCTCGTCACCGGCAAATGTGAGGCCATTCCAGGCATCTGATGAAAACAAAGTACCTACCTGAGTCACTCCCAAAGCCAGAATTATTCCAAAGAATGTGAGTGAGGTGGTGTTTAAAATTCCATTATCAACCGTGCTTTTGGATGCCTCAAACATATCAGTGAAATTGGCTTTGATAACTTCGGTGTTACTTCCAAGAGCAAATCCCAATACTATCAATAAAAGTATTGCCCCGATTTTGGTGGTGGAAAATACATTTTGGATCAGTTTGCCCTCTTTTACTCCCTTGGTATTGAGCCATGTTAATAATAAGATACTTAAAATTGCAAGAAAACGTTGGGAAGTTAATTTAAATGACGTATCGCCCAATGCAAACCATTCGTTGGTATCATTGATTAAACCCGGAAATAGTACACCGGTGTATTTTGAAAAAGCTACCGCTACCGCTGCGATAGTCCCGGTTTGTATTACCGCAAAAAATGACCAACCATAAAGAAATGCCAGGAGTTTTCCGTAAGCCTTTTGCAAAAATACATATTGACCACCCGCATGTGGATACATGGAGGTGAGTTCTCCGTAAGATAATGCACCTATGAGCGTTAGGATTCCCGCCAAAAGCCATGAGGCAAGCAGCCAGCCGGAAGCACCGGTTTGTCGGGCCACATCGGCACTAACTACAAAAATACCGGAGCCAATCATGGAGCCGGACACCAGCATTACCGCATCATAAAGTTTGATTTCTCTCTTAAATCCAGACATATATTTTGGTTTAGGGTTTGGTTTGTTGATAAAAACATTGCAATTAAAGGATTTTTTGAAACTTTCTGATTTTTAGTTTGTGAAAAAAATTTATGCATTTTCTGAATTTTGTCAAAATCTTAATAAATTGTGACTGAAACCCCAAACCTTTTTGAAAACTAAAATTTTCATTCTTGACGATCATGAGATTTTTCTGAATGGTCTCGTAAAACTTCTGGAAGATTCTTTTGAAATCGAAGGTAGTTTTACCAGGTCTGAAGATCTATTGCAAGCTTTGAGATCAAAGCCTGTAGAAGTATTGGTTTTGGATGTACAGTTGCCCGAAATTTCCGCAGAAGATCTGCTTCAAAGAATAAGGGCTGATTTTCCCAATCAAAAGATTATTTATCTTACTCTTCTGAGAGGAACTAGGATGATTCAAAAACTTCAAAAGTTTGGAATACAGGGCTATGTTATGAAAAATGCACCTACAGAAGAGCTTTTGAAGGGAATAAAAACAGTTGCGAATGGTCAAACCTATTTCTCTAAGGAAATCGACTCCATCAACAATGATGACGATCTGAAAAATACGCTCACTTTTCCTGACAACAAAGTGGAAGATATTCTATCGCCGAGAGAAGTAGAAATTTTGAAATTGGTTTGCGAGGAAATGAGCAGCAGCGAGATAGCCGCAAAGCTTTTCCTAAGCGTGAGTACCGTGGATACACACCGAAAGAATATTTTGATAAAACTAGGTGTAAGTAATACGGTGGGTTTGGTTAAATATGCCTTAAAACATCAATTGTTAAAATGAAACAAAGATTTGTTTTCCTGTTTATTATCCTTTCAAATATTTCTTTTGCTCAAAAAACTCAGGAGGCAATTAAAGATTTGTATTTGAAAGTAATAGAATTTGATGAAACAAAGATTGACTCTTTAAGAATATATGCAAATCAGATAGAAAAAGACTCTAAATCAATCAATTATACCGAAGGAGAGTGTTATGGGTACAGACTTCGGGGGATTGCCTTTGAATTGGAAGGGAAGTATCAGGAGGCTTCAAAAGAATATCATTCAGGTCTTAAAATAAGTGAATCAAAGAAGGACAAAGCTGCAAAATTAATGATGATTAGTGACCTAGGGGCTTTGAGTATCTCTTTGAAACAATACAAAAAGGCGAAAGAACATTTCCTGAAATCACTAGAAATTACTAAAAGTCAGATACCAACACCAAAACCCAAAAGGTTCTCGTCTATTTATTCCAATTTAGGCATTTGCTACAAAAATCTAAATCAGATCGACTCTGCCTTATTTTATTATTCTGAATCTTTGAAAATTAAAAGGCAAATCGGAGATTCTGCAGGTATCGCAACTTTGGGCATTAATATGAGCTCGCTTTTGGTTCAACAAAAGAAGTATTCTGAAGCAAAAGAATTATTGGATTATAATTTGGATTACCATACCAGAAAACAAGAATTAGATGATTTGTGGCATGATAATTTGAATTTATCAACTGTTTATAGATTGACAGGTAACATTAAGAAGTCCAAAGAACATTTGGATATAGGTATGGAATTAGCTAAAAAGTTAAATTCTCAATCAAAAATCGCAGAAACGTATCAGTACTATTCTATATTATTTGAACAAACTGGAGATTTTGAGCAAGCCTATAAAAACTATGCTAAATATCACGAATTAGACAAAGAACTCATCAATACCGAAACCAATAGTGCGATAGAAGAGCTGGAAACCAAATACGAAACTGAAAAGAAAACTGCTGAAAACAAGCTTTTAACGCAGGAATTGGAAACCCAAAAACAAAGAAATATTTTGTGGGCGGCATTGAGTATTGCGGTGGCATTAGCAGCAGCTGCTATAGGCTGGGCATTGTGGCAAAATCGAAAAAAGAATAAGATTCTGACTGAAAAGAACTATTTTATTCAGTCTCAAAATAAAAAACTGGCCGAACTCAATCAGGAGAAAAATAACCTCATCAGCATTGTTTCGCATGATTTGGGAAGCCCTTTTTCAGGGATAAATCTATGGAGCAATATTTTGGGTAAAAATGAAAAGTTGGATTCAGAAGCCAAAGAAGCCGTTAGCAATATCCAAAAAATGGCGGAGTATGGTCAAAAAATGGTGCAACAGATCTTGAATATAGAGAAAGATGAAACCCAGGGCAGGAGTCTAAACCTTGAAAAATTAAATATCGTTTCCACCATCAAAGAAGTAATAGAGGATTTTGGACCGGCGGCAAATGGCAAAGGTATTCAGATAGAATTTAATTCAGAAAAAGAAACAGTTGATTATCTGACAGACAAACAATATTTGACCCGAATACTGGAGAATCTGATTTCAAATTCCCTCAAATATTCACATCGGAATGGAAAAGTATTGATTAATCTGGAGAAAGGGGTTGAAGAAATAAAAGTAAAAATAAAGGATTTCGGTGTAGGTATGACCCAGGAAGATCAGCGAAATCTTTTCTCAAAATATGGCCAAACCAGCTCAAAACCTACCGAAAATGAAACTTCGACAGGCCTTGGGCTGCATATTGTAAAACGACTTCTGGATGAACTTGGAGGAAAAATCACTTGTACCAGTGAATTGGGTAAGGGCTCGGAATTTGAGGTTATTTTCAAAAAATAAAAATTTATTCTGCCACCATATCCTGTTTTCTAACCCAGGTTCTGGTAAATTTTTTGGTGTTAGGTGTGATGTAATCCACTTTCAGCCAGGAACTTTTGTAGTCTAATACCCCCATCCATTCGCCATGGGTGATATATGATTTGGTTTTAAATTCTGTTCCGGGTTTTGAATAAAAATAAGCTCTGGGTGATTTCACAAGATTCACCCTTTTCCAATCCATGGCGTATTTCTGATAAAAATCTATGCCTGTTCCCTCAAATCCTGTCATGATACGGTTACATTGTTGAATTTCCTTTTCCAACTTAAAATTGTATTTGTACATATCCGGGAAATAGGTGAGACTTCCATAGCCAAGCAATTGATAATTAAAATTGTAAATCGAAGCCGTAAAGTGCTTTTCACTTGTATTTTTTGATGCTACCACATACAATTGGCAACGGTCCACTGTGCCGTTGGCGTGATAATCCGACAAGTCAAAGACAGCAGTAAGCGTATTTGAATCTTCATCAAAGCCTACATTTAATCCATCATACACGCCAGATTGAGAGTAAAGGCCGGTTGAAATCAATAATAACCAGAAATATTTCATTTCGAATTTTCAAGTAAAAATGTCCGGATAGGTTCAGAAGAAATCGTGGACGAGTTATCTTTTCCTTTGGTTTTTATGAGGGAAATAGTCGATAAATCAATGGCGTCCACCAAGGTATAATAACTTGAATTGGTGCCTTTTTCTGAAGTGGTAAAAGAAATAAATAGAAACGACCGGCCATCAATCATTACATTTTTTATACCTTCGTTTACTTCCATTTTTCCTTCCGGTAAGTTAAGAATCGTAGCCTTTTGTGAATGCTTCCATTTTTCAGTTTTGGGGTCATAAATGAGTTTCGAAACACCGAACATTGGTCCGTCAAAATTCATCAATCTTCCTTTTTCTGATGGCTCAACCGATTGATCGATAAACGAATACATTTGATTTTTAAGTTTAAAAACCAGGCTTGGGGTTACGCCCATTTCATCATACTGAGCGGCTTCATAATGAGAAAAGAAGAACTCATCTTTATGAGCATCATATTTTCCAAATAACTCATTTGCTCTATTTTTCCAAAATGCAATTTCCTGACTTTCAGTATATTTTTCTTCAAACCTTCTTTTGTCATTAATTTTTTTATAATCAGATTTTTCGCCATTTTCATTAAAGCTAATCAGGAATTTTCCCTCCGATTTCATAACCAATGGCTCCGGGCTCTCGTCATATGTGCTCTTATTGTATTTCAGATTTTCAGAAGTTAAAGCCAATAGTTTCCCATTTTTGAAATAGAAACTTTCTATGTTTTGGTAGGTTTCACCAAAATTGACCTTTCTGATTTTTGTAAGATCAAGATTTGGTGTAAAAAATGCCACTTCTTCTCCCCCTTCCAGTGATTCCTGATTTTCATCCAGAATATTCACCATAGAGTCGCCATCTGTTATGGCAGATTCGATTTCGCTGATAAATTTTTCAGAAGTTTGGGATATTCCTTCTCCTACGGCCAAGTCAGTCGGAGCCTCGGTTTTAGGTGAATTTTGACATGCAAAGCATACTGCAACCAACAATATTGCCTTACTCATTAGGGTTTTCTCCATGTTTTTTATCGATTTTATAAGTTTTGATTGATGTAGGTTCCATTTCAAAATAAACGCCATTGGCTGGGTACCAGAATTCACCACCACAGTCATAATGAAAGGCGGTGATTTTTATTTTTTTCCCAACTTTGGGAAGTTTCCAGATGGTTGAAAACATTTGGGAAAAGTTTTTCACGTTTTCGGGCGTGTCGTTCTCGAAACTTTTCAGTGTGAGCTTTGGTGAAAATGTTTTACTTACATCCACCAGTTTTCCATTGGTATATTCAAAAAAAGTCACTCGTTCGGAGTAATCGGTACAGTTGGCGTTTCGGTCAATCACCAAACCAAGCAGAATCGACTTCCCAAATTTCCAATACGTTAATTGTGCGGTCATGCTTTCTCCATCGGTTTTTGTAAAGAAAGACATGTATCCGTTTTTAGGGTCAATCGACTCAAGTTCAAAGTTTTCCGTTTCTTTACTTGATATTAACTTTTCCCTCATTTTCTGATTAAATTCCTCAGGAACCAATTCTTTGAAATCGCCAAAATATTGCTCCGGAATTTTGTAAAACAAATCAGTAATGGCCTGGCCAGAGGCAAGTTGTACAGATATTACCATTATGAATATTTTCAGAAATGTTTTCATGGCTAGTTTGTTTTAGTTTCTATCTTTTTTATTTGTCTTTTTGCGGTTAATCTGCCTGTTGGCTTCGTTTTGTTCTTTCGTGATTGCCGCCTTTTCTTTTTTTGTAACTTTACCATCGGCACGAGCCTGGTTTTCCATGTGTTGGATTTTTGCCTGTTTCATTTCGATTTGGGCCTTTTCTTTTTTGGTTATTTCACCCGATTTTACGCCCTGATCTACCCGCTTATCTTGTTTTTGCTGACGTTTGTTGATTTGTCCAAAACTTATTTGGCACATGGTCAACATTAACCCGAGTACTAAAATTTGTTTTCTCATTGATTACTGATATTTAAATGGTTAAACTGCTTTTTTTTATAAAATTTTCAAATCCAATTACCCTTCTTCTGGATATTTTGTGACTCTGCCCGTTGTTTAGTTTCAATTGATTGCCCTCTTGTGAATCTATCGAATCGATATTGATCAGAAGCTTACGATTAATCCTGAAAAAAGCGTTTTCCAGCTCTTCCTCAAACCTTTTCAGCGTTTTGGCAATTATCATAGACTTGCCTTCTTTCAAATGTATAATCGAATAATTTTCGGCCGCTTCAATTTTCAGAATTTCGAATGGAAATACATTCCTTGGCCTTCCGGCATATTTAAATCTGTAAGCTTTCATGTATTTGATTTTTAATTTTCTGGTTTTACAATTGACAAAACAGCCTCAATTTTCTCCAATCTGCTTTGAAGTCCATCCCGTTCAGACTGGAGCCTTTCAATTTTAGCATTCAATGCTTTAATGGCTTCCACCAGCATAGGATCAAAGTCGCCATAAGCTGCCATCAGATATCCCTTTCCATCAGTTTTTACTTTTTCAGGAAACACTTTTTGCAGTTCCTGTGCTACAAAACCATACTGTAATTCTTTGGGGCGGTCAGTGCCTGTTTTGGAATCGTTCCAGTAGTAAGTTACCCCTCTCATATTCAATACCTTATCAAGCGTTGACTCACTTTCCAGCGAAACTATTTCTTTTTTGAGTCTTTGGTCAGAGTGGGAAAGCCAATTGCCTGCAGTGTTTTTTGAAGCATTTCCATTTACCTGAAAAGTAGCCGGATTAGTATCCAGATCAGCTTTCGCTCTGTTTATACCTACTTTATTTCCAATAAAATCTCCCTGAATGAGTGAATTTAGGCTATCTGAGTTTTCAATTATTAATTGATTATTTCCGGTCAAATAAGAGCCTGCATTATTTCCGATTATGATATTATTTTGGGCAGAAGTATTGATACTCATTGCACTATTTCCGATGACTATATTATTATTTCCATCAATATTATTTGAAAGGGAATAGCTTCCAATAGCAACATTATTATTACCTGTTAAGTTAAAGCCAAGACTTCCATAGCCCATTGCAACATTTTCACTCCCGATAGAATTTCTATCCAAAGTCAAAGCTCCAACGGCCACATTATATCTTCCTGATGTGTTTTCATGCATAGAAAAATTTCCAATGGCAACGTTTTCAGCTCCTCCTGTGTTGGTGTACATTGCAGAATCACCAATTGCCACGTTACCATTATTATTGTTACTCCAAAGTGCAGCATGGCCGATAGCGATATTTCTAGAACCTGAGATATTTAAAAGCAAAGCGGCATTTCCCATTGCAACATTGTATTGACCTGTCTCATTTTTTTCCAAAGCATTACTTCCAAATGCATTGTTGTCTGAAAATACAGTGCCGTCACTCAAGGCCGAAAAACCAAATGCATTGTTTCTTGTACCAGAAATCAATGCCCTCAAAGCACTATTTCCAAATGCCTGATTATTGTCACCTGTTTGATTGGAAGTCATAGAACTGGCTCCGAAGGCAGAATTCCACTTTCCAGACACATTGGAACTTAAAGCATGAGATCCAAAGGACGCATTAGAAAAGCCCGTTTTGTTATTTCTCATGGCTCTAAAGCCAAATGCACTATTTTCAGTCCCTGCTGAGTCAAACTCCATGGCACTCGCCCCAAAGGCCGAGTTGGCACTTCGGCTGTAGTCTGCTTCTTCTGAGGGGGTGCCATTACCGTTGTGATTTTTTAATGCATTTTTCCCTACCGCAGTGTTGTTTTTGGAATCTACGTTGTTTTTTAAGGCGTCTTTTCCAAGGGCAAGGTTGGTGGTGTCATTGTTTAGAATTCTCCCTGAGGTAATACCTGAAGGTGTTATGGTGAAACTTTTGGTTTGGTCCTGAATGGTCTGCTGAGCTTTCAGGCCAAATGATAAAATGATAAACGATAATAATAAATAATAATGTTTCATGGTCAGAATTGATTTGATGGCTCAAAATTCTGAAAACCAATAACATCAGAAAATCATGTAATTAGGTATTTTTTTGAAATCGTGTAATTTTTTGTCGAGGATTCGACGGGATTTGAAATTTAATAAGCTTAATAAGGAAAGAATTAAACTTTTTTTTACCTAAATGAACTTTAAGTATTTGATATATGTATATACATTAATTGTTAAAACTTATTTAAATTTTTATCGCATGAAAAAAACATTTTTATCTCTTGTTGCTGCTTTGGTTTCAGTAGCTTCTTTCGCCCAAACCTGGACTCTTGACAAAGCTCACGCTGGTGTAAACTTCTCTATCACGCACATGATGATCTCTGAAGTTGACGGAAGTTTCAAAGCTTTTGATGCTAAATTGACTTCTTCAAAAGCTGATTTCACCGATGCAGTTTTCGAATTTTCGGCTGATGTTAACTCTATCAACACCGGAAACGATATGAGAGACGGTCATTTGAAAAGCCCTGATTTCTTTGATGCTGCCAAAACAGGTACTATCACTTTCAAGAGCACTTCAGTGAAGAAAGGTAAAGGTCAAAGCTACACTATAGTAGGAAACCTTACGATGCATGGCGTAACAAAGCCAATCACTTTGGCGGCTACTATCAAAGGACCAGTTGAAAACCCAAGAAGCAAAAAATTGATGATGGGTATCAACGCTACAGGAACAGTTAACCGTGTGGCTTTCGGAGTAGGAACTTCAGGTGCTACTTTGAGCGACGACGTTACTTTCAAAGTAGGTGGTGAGTTCACAAAAGACTGATAATATTGCCTTTATAGCCAAAAAGGGAAGCCGACGCTTCCCTTTTTTTTATTCTCTCCAGTCAATCAATGTCGGTATGGTGTCCACATCAAAAACCGGAATATTCAATTCTTTTTTGACTTTGGCTCTTTCACCGTAAGCATTGTCGATAAAAATCACCTTCTCTTTTTCCTTTATATAGCGGTATTTCTCATCTTCCATTTTCAGGTGGATGATTTCATCAAAAATCCCTTTGTGTATTGCAAGGTTTTCAAGTGTTTGGTCCAAATCATGAATATGCTTGGTGATGAGTTTTATCGTGCGTTTTTTTTGTTTTTGATGATACAAAAACATCATCACATTAGGATTTACCTCCTTATTTTTGGTAATAGTATCATCAAAATCGATGTAGATGGTATCGTATTCCAACTCAATATTGTATCGACTCTGTAAACAGCGGTCCACTTCTATGCCATAATCGTTGTGAAATACCTCCACATCATAGTCGAGGTAGTCATATACCATCAGTAAGGGCAGATTAACCCCAATGCCTCTGAATGTATTGGAGTTTCCGGCCACTTTTACCGAGGCTTCAAGCAGTTTAAATTTCCCTTTGACATCTTTCTTCAACTGAAAATACCAGGATCCACGAATACCGATTTCATCTGAAACAATTTTAGCGATAGTTCTGATTTCATCTGTTGCCGGTACTGAGTTACTGTTTACACTTATTCCATCAGATACTCTTTTGCGGTTTCTGGGACCTACAAACTGCACTCTGCCATGGCGGTCGGTGAAGCAATCAATGGTCAGTTCTTCACCTGGAAGCAGCTCCATGACCACAAAGTTTTCTATATCTTCCAGGTCGGTTAGCTGTTTTTTGACTTTTACAATAAAAGCTCCCTTGCTGCCTTGCCCCTCATCAAGCTTGGCATATACGGGGAAGTTTTCTATTTTTTCGATATCATCATAGACTTCCGGACAGAAATCATATTCCTGGAAAAGGTCATAAATTTTCTTTTTACTTCTGCAAATCTCCGTGGCCTCAAGGCTTGGAAATGCTATTCGGGTATTGATTTTTGCTGCATTTCTGGCCAGGAACAAAAGAACGGAATCGTGTGTAGGAAGTATTATGTCAATGGCTTCTTTTTCAATGAGTTGATTGAGTGTATCAATAAATTCAGGGCTGCCAACATAAGGGAAATCTCTGTAATAGTTTTTGTACACCATGCGTCCATGGTCCTGTTTTCCCGAAGCACCTACAACTCTTATATTTATGATGTCTTTCAGAGCCAGGTGTATTTCTAGGCCGCTTTCGGCACCGCATGGATATACGAGGACGTTGGTTAATTTATTCATGATTCTTTTCTTAAATGGTCAAATTCGCCCAGCCAGTTTTTGATAGTGTGCAAGTCGTTAAACATCAAAACATCCAAAATAGAAAGCCAGGGCACAAATTCTTTTCCGGGCATCTGCTGGTATTCTATATTTCTGATTTTCTGAAAATGAAGATTTATGTTTTTTTGTTCAAAATCAGCTGTATTGTACAATTCCCAACCACCAATTGGATTGAGATAGTCTGTCGCTCCCAATGCTGAGCAGATAGCCATTACCCTTTCCTGACTTTTTAAGGCATGATCACAATCAATTTCTGAAGAAACTATTAAAGGCGTTTTTATATCCAGAAGATCGCATATTTTCTTTAAAGAAGAAAAAATAAAATCGAAAAGGTTGGTTTGCTCATTTCTAAAAATTTCTTCTATTACCGGAAAAATTTGCTCAAAATGAGGAGCTTTTCTGTAGTTTTCTCTTATTTTTCTTAGTATTTTCTCTCTTTCCTCGCTCCAACCTTCACTCAGAAACCTTTGGTTAACATCCAGATAATCAGAATCTTTTTTCAGGGGAAGTGAAAAATATTCGTCTTTCCCGTTCTGCAGCATGCGGTTGCGGTGAATCCATCCTTTTTTGCTAAACTGTATGTTGTCGTAGATTACAAACTCATCTACAGCGGCTATTAACTGAAAATACCCGATATATGGCAAGAAGTAGGGTTGCATGATGGCAACTTTCTTCATTTTTTGGTCTTGTGTTTTGTTTTAAATATAAAAGGTGACAAACTTGAGGAGCTCAAATTCATCACCTTTTAATGAAATATTTCAAACTTAAAGGCTTGCTTCCTTTTGTCTCAATTCTTCAAGTATCACCTCTTTCATCAAAAGCTTACGCTTCTGAGTTTTTAGGTTTGACTGCATCATCTGATCCATTTCATAACCTGCACTTTGACTTTCATAAGATTGTACCAAATCGTCAAGGTCAGTTCTCGCTCTTTTCACGATATTGTCCATTTCACGATATTTGGTAAGGTCTTTTTGTCTGTCGCTCAGGAAGTTGAAAGTTGGATATTTCCTCGAGATTACTTTGTGCAGGTAAGACAATTCAAAAATCTTATCACAAGCTCCACGGAATCTTTCAGCAAGGTTACGGTCAGCCAAATGCGAAGGTACTCTGATAGTTTTCCACTCGTTCAACAGGTATTTAGCTCTGTTGGTAGCAGCCATCATGTCTTCAGCTTCAGCAAGTTTTTCAACTTCACGAACCATTTTCATCTGAGCTTCAATTCTCGGATCAACTCTTCTTTTCGGAACAATCCCTTTAGCTCTACAATATTTTTCGTAGAAATAACTGGTGTGTTTTTTGAAGTTTTTGTAAAGAGCTTTTAGGACTTTAGGCGGAATATCACCAATGATTTTCCACTCGGTCTGCAAGTTTTTCAATTCCACAAATGCCTCATCCCAATCTTCTCTCGAAGACAATTCCTCAGCTTTGCTGATCAAATCATTGTACTTATTGATTTTCTCATCAATAATACGATTTTGCTCTTCAAAATGAGTTTTTCTGGTCTGATAAAACTGGTCAAGAATAACTTTAAACTCTTCTTCGATCTGGTCGTTGAGTTCTTTCTCTACCGGTCCGGTACGTATCCACTTGGTGCGGATCTCCTGAAGTACGTCTGCAGTGTCTTTCCAATCGGTGCTGTCGGCATAAGGCCGAGCTTCTTCAATCAAGGCTTTTTTGATTTCAAGATTTGAAGCTTGATTATCTTGAATAAGACTTGACAGTTCATCTTCCAAAACGTCCAGTTTTTCAAGTAGAGGAATAAAATTCCCGATACCATCAAAGTTCAGCAATCGCTTGCGTAACTGAATCAGTTTTGTAAGGTATGAACCTTTGTTTTGAGCCTCTAAAATTTCGGACTCGAGCTGATTTACCTTAGATACGGCAATGTCGTATCTATTGACGAAGTACTGGAAGGCTTCTTCCTCAGTTCTTTTTACTTCTCCAATCTGTCGGTCGGGCATACCCATATAGCCCTTTAGAAATACCTTACTATCAGCGATGTAAGCGTATTCGTTTTCTAGTGTAACGCCTTTCATAATTTACGGAGTGGCTACTAAATTTGTTAAATAAGTATTTAAATGGTTTTTGAGCTGTAAAAATCGGTTTTTTTTTGAAGATTACAAAGAATGCTGTCGATATTTGTGCGAAAAATAACAATTCTAATCACTTTTTTATTTTATGAGCGAACAAATCATCTTTTCGATGGCCGGTGTAAGCAAAATTATTCCTCCCAGTCGTCAAGTTTTAAAAAATATTTATCTGTCATTTTTCTATGGAGCAAAAATAGGAGTATTGGGATTGAATGGCTCCGGTAAGTCCACATTATTAAGAGTTATTGCGGGTATTGACAAGAATATTCAGGGTGAAGTTGTATTTTCTCCGGGTTACTCAGTGGGTATGCTCGAGCAGGAACCTCAGCTTGATGGCTCCAAAACTGTAAAGGAAATAGTGGAGGAAGGTGTACAGGAAATAGTTAATCTTCTGAAAGAATTTGATGAAATAAACGAAGCCTTTGCTGATCCTGATGCCGATTTTGATAAGTTGATGGAACGCCAGGGTGAAGTACAGGAAAAGTTAGATGCCCATGATGCCTGGGAACTTGACAGTCGTCTGGAAAGAGCCATGGATGCACTTCGTTGCCCGCCATCTGAGGCTTTGGTAAGTACGCTTTCTGGTGGTGAAAAACGCCGGGTTGCCCTTTGCCGATTGCTTCTTCAGGAACCCGATGTATTATTATTAGATGAACCTACCAATCATTTGGATGCAGAGTCTGTTTTGTGGCTGGAGCAGCATCTCAATCAATACAAAGGCACTGTAATTGCCGTGACCCATGATCGTTATTTTCTTGATAATGTAGCAGGATGGATTCTGGAACTGGATAGGGGTGAGGGTATTCCATGGAAAGGAAATTATTCTTCATGGTTAGAACAAAAACAAAATCGCCTTGCCAAAGAAGAGAAAACGGAATCAAAACGTCAGAAAACTCTGCAGAGGGAGTTGGAATGGGTGCGTATGTCGCCCAAAGGCCGTACTGCAAAAGCGAAAGCTCGTTTGACAGCCTATGATAACCTACTCAATCAGGACACCAAAGAAAGAGAAGAAAAACTGGAGCTTTATATCCCACCGGGACCAAGGCTTGGAAATAAAGTAATAGAAGCCAAAAACATAAAAATGGGTTTTGGTGACAGACTGCTTTATGAAGATTTGAGCTTCAGCCTTCCACCAGCCGGTATTGTGGGAATAATCGGGCCAAATGGTGCAGGTAAAACCACGCTTTTCAAACTTATTACCGGTGCATTGAAACCTTTGAGTGGGGAATTTGAAGTCGGTGATACAGTTCAACTCTCTTATGTAGATCAGGAACATAGTAGCCTGGATGCCGGAAAGTCGGTGTATGAATTAATTTCCGGAGGCAATGAGTGGATACAGCTTGGAAATAAGCAAATGAACGCCCGGGCTTATGTGAGTAAGTTTAACTTTGCCGGCTCCGATCAGGAAAAGAAAATAGGAGTTCTTTCGGGCGGCGAGCGTAACCGCGTTCACCTGGCCATGATGCTCAAAGAAGGAGGAAACTTACTGTTGCTCGATGAGCCTACCAACGACCTGGACGTAAATACCTTGCGGGCACTGGAGGAAGGCCTTGAAAACTTTGCAGGTTGTGCAGTAGTGATTTCACACGACAGGTGGTTTTTGGACAGGGTTGCTACTCATATACTTGCCTTTGAGGGAGATTCCAATGTGGTGTGGTTTGAAGGGAACTTCTCAGAATATGAAGAAAACCACCGCAAAAGAATGGGCAATGACCTTACACCCAAAAGAATAAAATACAGAAAACTTCAATAACAAATTAAGCTATGCATCACTGTTGGTTTAACGGAAATATCACTGAAGCCTCGAAAACTCAAATAAACATCAATGACCTGGGCTTATTGCGGGGATATGGACTTTTTGACTATTTCAGAACTTACAACAAGCGGCCGTTTCAGTGGGACTGGTACTGGGAAAGATATGAGCGGTCGGCAAAATTACTGAAAATACAAAATCCTATTACCAAGCAGGAAGCTTATGAGGTGGTAACACAACTTATTGCTATGCATGGAAAAGGTGATTTGGCAATCAGATTTGTGCTTACAGGCGGATATTCTTATGACTCTGTAACGGCAGCAAAATCAAATCTTTTGATTATTTCCGAAGGTATCCACTTTGCAGCTCCTGACGATTATATCAATGGTATCAAAGTAATTAGTTATGAATTTGTAAGAGATTTGCCTGCTATAAAAAGTATTGATTACAAGCATTTTATGATATTGCAAGATGAATTTAAAGCTCAAAAAGCAGCAGATGTTTTGTATCATAAAAATGGAGAAATAAGCGAACTAAGCCGCAGCAATGTATTTCTGATCAACGGGAACAAGCTCATAACCCCTGACAAAAATATTCTGGAAGGCATCACCCGCAGAACAGTGCTGGAATTGGCTAAAAATGATTTTGAAATTGAGATCAGGCCGGTGGGATTTCAGGAAACGCTTGATGCCGAGGAAGTTTTCACTACCAGTACAACAAAAAGAGTTTTGCCTATTTCCCGAATAGATGACCATTTCATCGGCTCGGGAAAAATTGGCCCTAAAACACAGTCATTGCTTGATAAAATCAATAATATGGTGGAGAATTGGTAAAAGTAGATTTGAATTTATTTTTTGAGATCTCTATTTTTTTTAACCCTCTAATACTATTATTAGATACCTAAATTTTTATAAAGTATTTTAGTAAATACCAAATTTTAGATAAAGGGCATAATTTTTAAAATGAAATATTTTATAATACCACTGCTGTTAATCGTAAGAATATCCTTAGCACAGACACAATTAGCACCCGGATACATAATTTTTAAAAATCAAACTGATACAATTAAAGGAACGATTGAGAAAAAAAGATGGAGGATTAATCCAATGGAAGTTTCCTTTAATAGTTCAATTACAGTTGATAGGAAATATAAAATAAATGAGCTCTCAGGCTTTGGAATTACAGGTAAGTTGCATTATCGTGTTGAAAAAGTCGATTTAGATGAAACACCATACTCTCAAAACAGCATCAGAACCTTACCCAGGACTTTCATCAAAAAAGATACTACGCTGGCATTGAGGGTCTTAATTGGTGGAGAAAAAAGTTTATACTATTTGTCAGATAAAAAATTTAAAGATCATTTCTTTTATTCTGACTCAGGAATTACCCGTGAACTTATTAATATTCACCATTTAAAAGAAAAGCGGGAGCGATTATATGAAGTAAGTTTAAAACATTATCAAACTCAAATAGGGCAGCTATTTAAAAAATGCGACCAACAAATTGATTTTGAGCAAATAAAGTTTGAAAAAGAGTCTTTGGTTCAATCTTTTAAAGAACTAAATCAGTGTATAGGGGATATTCCTCAAAATTATTATTTAAAAAAAGACATAAAGGCCGGTTTCAAAATTGGACTTAATTTTGGTAGCACATTTGGTTCAGCAAAACTCATTTTAAATGACTTCAAAGAAAAGACCAGTTACCAAATGACTCAAATGCAATTTGCTTCAACATTTGGAATAAGTGGAATCATTATACCTGATAAAAGTAAAAATACCAGTGAAATTTTGGCTGAAATAAATACCAGCTTAAGTAAGTTTGAGCCAGTGGTAACTTCCAATATATTTAAATCTAAAGAAATTCAGTTTTCTGTATTTTATAGAAGAAAAACAAACGTTTATCTGGAGGTTTATCCTTTCTTTGGCATTGGTTCGGGTTACGTAATGGGTGATTTGGCTATGAGTACCATTTCAAAAACCACAAATTTTCAGACCCAATTTTATACTTTAATCAAAGTAATACCTGAATTTGGTTTTGGTAACAACAAATGGTCAATTGCCGGAAGAGCCAATATGACATCATTTAAAATAAGTGATTCAGGTGATCAAAATGAGTCCATTGCAATTTTGAAATATCCTGCTATTTATAGTCAAATTCTTTGTTCTGTTAAGTTTTAAGAAATACTCTATTAAACTTTGATATTTCAAAGTTTGATAATGATTGTATTCGTCTTATTATCAGCATATTCCTTGTCATTATCATCAACACCGCCACTGATATGCTCTTCCACAATTTCCAATTGACCCTCTTTAGAGATTTTGGCAGTAGCAATATAGTTTTCATAAAAAGGAGCATCGGCCCAGTCGTAAAAATATGCTACAGGATGACAGGCTGTGTTTTTACCCTTTTCGTTAATGGTTACCAGGATAACTTTGGCGTTGGAGTAGGGGCAGGCTTCGTAAGAATTGTAGCCAATCCCCCAGAATGTCAGGATTTTATCCGCCGAAACGGTGTCAGTTTTTACTCTAAAAACCCGGATGTCTTTAATCATTCCAATGTCGAGTTTCGAAATATAATTTTCGTAGCCACCTACTTTTTTAAGGGAGTCGATTTTACTGTAACTAAGATTTAATCCTGCAAACAGACTGGTGTCAGGTAGTTTTTCCGCAAGGAAATTCATTTCAGCTGGTGAAATGGATGAAAGACTAGAATCAGCAAAAATCTTCTCCAGACCAAGGCTGTCGATGCTCATTTCCTGTATTCCGGCGTATTGAATTTCTTTTTTATTGTCTTTTTGAGAACAAGCAAAAAGAGTAATGGTTGCAAAAATGAATAGGGTAATTCTCATGGGTTCAATTGGGTTTGGAGGCAAATATGGGGGAATTTATTCTAAAAACGCAAGCAGGTTTAGAAACATTTTTGATCTTAAAAATAAATCTTATGTAAGAACCTAAGCAATTATTTATTTGTATTTATAAATCTATTAAATCTTATCATTAATTTCACTCATTAAATTCTACAATCATGAAAAAGACCACATTTTTTGCTTTTTTATTTCTTTCATTTGCTTCACTAGCTCAAACCAAAATTTCTTCTATTGTAAAAGAAGTTACAATTTATAATTCCGGTGCTCAGGTAACCAGGGAAGTTACTGTCGATTTAAAAAAGGATGAAAATAATTTAGTTATTAAAGGTATTTCACCCGAAATTGATATTAATAGCATTAGAATAAAAACCTTTGACGAGAAAGCTTTAGTTACTGGATTTAATCATCAATCAAGTGTTTTTTCCGATGAAGAATCGAATGATAAGATAATTGAAATAGGTAAAAAGTCAGAAAATATCACTTTTCAAAAAAGAAAATTCGAAATTGAAAGGACTCTTTTAGAAAGGCAGGAAAAGTTATTGCTTGAAAATCAAAAGGTTGGGGGTGCTAGTGTAGGTATGAAGTCGGAAGATTTGATAAAAACATTTGATTACTTTGAGACTAAAATGAAGAAAATATTAAATCAACAATATCAGATAAAAACTTCAATTGACTCACTGGATAAAGTTATTAAAGAGTACAATAAGGAAATCAATGCGATTCAACAGGCTGGTGAAAATAAGTTTTCAGAAATAATTTTTACCATAAAAAGTGAAAATTTCCTTCCTAAAAGCAAAGTGATCATTTCATACTTTGTTAAGAATGCTGGCTGGCTGCCTAATTATGATTTTATTGCCACCGAACTAAATAAGCCGCTTAAAGTTGTCTATAAAAGTAAAATATATCAGTATTCAGGGGAAGACTGGAAAGATGTTAAATTGACACTAAGCAACAGCCTTCCACAGAAAAACTCAACAGCCCCCGAAATACTTCCATGGTATTGGGGTCAACCCAACGATTATTCTACCTACTTTGAAAATCTTGTAACAGTTGCAAAGGATGGAGAAGTTTGGGGGAAAGTAAAAGATAAAGAGGGGGTTGGAATTCCGGGTGTTACGATTTCATTGAAGGGGACATCTTTCGGCGTTGCTTCTGACCAAAGTGGTAATTATAGAATGGCTATTCCACCAGATAGAATTGGCAAGACCAACGAACTTATTTTTAGTTTTATTGGATTTATTTCTGAAAGTCGAATTGCCGGAAATAACCCTATTAATGTAATACTTAAAGAAGATTCTCAGCATTTAGATGAGGTAGTGGTTGTTGGTTATGCCCCTCAAAAAAGAAATAATGCAGTTGCAGCTGTCTCAGTATTTTCGGGGAAAGCTGCCGGAGTGTCAGTTAAGAGTGAGGAAATTACAACTCTAATTGAAGAAAAGGAGAAACCTATTTCTGTAGATTTTACTTTTCAGGAGAAAGTCACTTTGCTTTCTGACGGAAAAGATAAAACATTGGATATGAAAGAATTAAGTATTCCCGTAGATTATCAGTATGTGTCTGTTCCAAAAGTGGATGAAGCTGTTTTTTTGAAAGCCAATATTTTGGATTATGAAAAATTTAATTTCATAGAAGGTGAGGTAAATCTTTATTTTGAAGGCACTTTTGTTGGGAAAACTAAGCTACTCAACCAAAATTCCGATACATTGTCAATATCAATGGGTCGGGATCCATCTTTAAAAATCGAAAGAAAACATGTAAAAACTTTTTCCAAAAAACAAACATTTGGTTCTAACCGACAGGATGATTTTACATATGAAATCACCTTAAAAAATTCTAAAAATCAGGAAGTTAAAGTTTTGGTTATAGATCAGTTTCCGATTTCTGGAAATAAGGAAATAGATGTCTTCGCCAAAAAGTTATCGGAAGGAGGTTTCGATGAAAAAGATGGAAAAATTAAATTTGATTTAACATTGAAACCTCTTTCGGATAAGAAATTGACTTTCAGCTATTCTGTGAAATACCCCAAAGGTTATGTGATTAGGAATGAAGAATAAATAGGTATTTAAATTTATTCACATCTTTACCAAATATACTTAGTAAAAATTCATCTGAACTTGAAGTATTTTGATTTAGATTAAATTCTGTAAATCTCATAAATGAGGATGAATAAGCCTCAATTTGCCTAATTTTAATAAAAATACATTCCAATAATTGAGACTATTTAAGGGAATAAATTAAAATTTTGTTGAAAACAATATCCTTCTTTCAATCCTATTGCCAAATTTTTCACCCAAACACCACCAAATTTTCAATATTTTTGTAAAAAATTCTTTTCTTATGTCACCAAACCTCACTACCTGTCCCAACTGCGGTCATCAGTTTGATGCAGGAGAAGCCATGCAAAAGCATCTGGAAATTGAGCTCAAAAAAAACTTTGAAGCTCAGGAAAAAGCTAATGCCCTGAAATTGGAAGAGCTCAAAAAACAAATGGCGGAGGAAAAACGGATTTTTGAACAGGAAGAAAAGAAAAAAATGTGGGCAATAGCTCAATCTGAAGCCCAAAAACGTGCCGAATCCCAGAATGCAGCCCAACTACAAGCTCTTAAAGAAGATAACGAAGCTAAACAAAAACAAATTTTGTTGAGCCAGCAAAAAGAACTCGAACTTCTTAAGAAAGAACAAGAGCTTAAAAATCAGCAGGATATGTTGAAAATTCAGCTCGAAAAACAACTTATAGAACGATCCAAAGAAATAGAAGAAAACGCCAAAAAGAAGAAAGACGAGGAGTTTGAAATGGTGAAAAAAGAATATGAGAAAAAGCTCGAGACCCAGATGAACCTCGTCAATGAGATGAAACGCAAGGCCGAGCAAGGCTCTATGCAGTTGCAAGGTGAAGTGCAGGAGCTGGCTCTCGAAAGTATGCTCGCACAGGCTTTTCCTTATGATCTGATCGAAGAAATAAAAAAAGGGCAACGTGGTGCCGATGCCGTGCAGACAGTCATCAACGAGTTTGGGCAGATTTGTGGCAAAATCATTTTTGAAAGCAAGCGTACACAGGCTTTTGGAGGGGATTGGATTGAAAAACTAAAAACTGACCAACGTGAAACAGGTGCCGAAATTGCCGTTCTCGTAACTCAGGTTATGCCGAAAGACATGGACAAGTTTGGGGAGAAAGAAGGAGTATGGGTTTGTGGATTTCATGAAGTTAAAAGTCTGGTTTTTGTTTTAAGAGAAATATTGCTTCGGACCCAGATGGCCCGATCTGTCAACGATAACAAAGCCGACAAAATGAGTATTCTGTACAATTTTTTGACCAGCAATCAGTTTAGACAACAGATTGAAGCCATAGTGGAGGGATTCAGTAACCTAAAAGTGGAGTTGGACAAAGAAAAACGCTCAATGCAAAGAATATGGAAGGAGCGGGAGATACAGATCGAAAAAGTAATCACCAATACTATCGATATGTATGGTAGTATCAAAGGCATCGCCGGAAATGCTATCGCACCGATTCAATATCTTGAGTTGCCTGAAGGCGAAGAGTGAGTTTTTCATGTAAGTTTCGAAGGTTCTGAGATTCTCAATGCATTTTAGGCACGAATCTTGGTATATTGGTATTAACATCAGTGCGAAACTAAATGAAAAGACTAATTTTATTTTTCCTAATTGCATCGTATTCAGCATCTTATAGCCAAGGAGATTGCGATTGTAATAAAAACTACGAAGAGATTTCTCAGAAAATCAAAGACAATTATGCTGCTTATTCAATGAAAATTACACCGGCCACTAAGGTGAAATTTGACGAATTGAATAAAAAAATAAGTGCCAAAGTTAAAGGCGTAACTGACCCACGTACTTGTTATTATATTTTGAAAGAATGGACGGAGTTTTTCAAAGACGGCCATTTGTTTATTAATACTCAAACCTCGTTTACAGAAACTGAAACCAAGGAAGAGGTGGAAGCAAGAGCTGCGAAAGTGGGAGTTCAAAAATTTACTTCAGAACCCAAGTTTGAATCTTATCTAAAATCCAACCTTTCGGGCCTTTCGCCGGTAGAAGGAGTATGGGAAAGCGACGACAAGGCTTATCGAATAGGTGTAATCAAAATTGCTGATAAAAAATACACCGGATTTTTGCTAAATAAACGTGATAATCTCTGGGTAGCAGGTAAGGATAAGTTTTTGCTTGAAGAAGTGAGTGAAAATAGTTATAAAACAACTTATTATTATGCCGACTTTACCACTGAAGCCACTTTTACAAAACAAGTAAAAAATGTCCTGAAAATGGACAATATCTATAAATTTTACAAAATCAGCCCAATTCCTACAGAAACAGCTTCGCAGGATGACCTGATACATAAATTGCCGGATTACAGAATTGAAAAAATTGACGAAAACAACACTTTATTGGTGCTTCCGCCATTTACAATTCCCAATGCACCCACCTATGTGCGTGAATTGGTCAATCAAAACGCTGAATTAATACGCTCCAGTAAAAATCTTATTATTGATTTCAGAAACAATCCCGGTGGTGACGAAACCTGTTATGACGCCGTTTTTCCATTCATTGCCAATGGGCCGATTGTCAGAAAAGGCTCTACGGTGAGATCATCAGTGGAAAACCTCATTTTGCTCAATCATGAGTTGAAGGCCATCCAGGATTTTCCACAGTATGGCGAATACCTCGATCCCAAGCTACGCGATATGATCCGTAAAATGCAAAGGAATCCGGGTCAGTTGGTTCAGGTTTCTGACAAAAAGTTTGATTTCAAACCTAACCCCGGCAACCCGCAGAAAGTAGTCATTTTGATGAACAAAAACACTGCGAGTTCGTCAGAAAGCCTTATTCTGGAGTCAAAACAGAGCTCAAAAGTGATTACAATGGGTACCAACACCAAAGGATTGGCCGACTACACCGAAGTGCGTGACTGGGGACTACCTTGTTTTGGATGGAGACTCGCCCTGCCATTGGGTTACAGTCACCGGCTGCCAGCCAACCCTATCGAATTTGTGGGAATCAAACCCGATGTGGCTATTCCTGACGCTGAGGCCGACTGGGTGGCGTATGCCGTCAAATATTTAAATAGTACCAAATAGGATTCTGGTTATATGAAAAAGCTGGAAGGGCTATCCGAGAGGGTGGCCTTTTCAATTTTATAGCAATTGTATTTTAATATTATTGAGTAACAGTAAACACTTAATTGTGGCCTTATTCGTCAGCTGTTGCATCATATATTGCTACAAACTCTGTGGAAAATATCTTCGGGGTTATAATCATTTTTACAATGTTCAATCCCTATATAAATTTTTTTCTTTCAAAAAATGAAAAGCATCAAATCATAATAATTTGTTAAATCTGCGGTTTTTTACTGAAAAAAGTTTTATTTGGTAACAAATTTTGAAATCCTGATGAAAAACCTGCTTTATATATTTTTGTTTTTCTTTTCTGTAAATGTTTTCGCTCAAAACAGCTTGCCGCCATTAATGAAAAATTATTGGAAGAAAGTCGAAATTACTACCAAAGATGGCAGTAAAATTTATAACGAAGCTTTTCAAAACGCCTTATTTGATATAAAAATTATTAGCGAGGATTCCTTATGGCTATTTTCTGAAAATCGGGCAGTAAAATATGCTTATAAATACAAAGATAGTTTGTTGGTTTTCAAGCAAATGGTTTTAAAATTGAAGGCTCTTTCTGAAACCCAAATGATACTCGATCAAGCCAATGAAGACGATCCAATCAAAGCGATAAAACTAATATTTGAACCAAAAAACCTTCATGATCTCACTTATTCACCCGAATCATACATTGCTAATAAAGGCGAACAGGTCTATAAAGTAGTTTTTGGCAAATTGGAACCCCATTTCAATGATATAAACCGTACGCCCATGAATTTTATTTTCGAGAAATTTGGTTTTCCAGAATATAAAAAAGCGGGTTTTGTAGTGCGTTTTGTGATCACCAAAACCGGTGCTTTGAAAGGTATCAAAGTTTTGGCCAGTTCAAATGATCGTTATAATCAGAAACTTATTGACGCAGTTAAAAAAACCGAAGGGAAATGGATTCCAGGGGAGTTTAGGGGAGAAAAAGTTAATATTGAGGTAGAATACGATTTCAATTTGGGTTATACCGAGCAACCAGCCGATGCTGGAGTGGATTCTCTGGCATATTCAGTTACATATTATGATTATGGAAATGAGTTGTTTGAGCGTGGCTCTTACAGGCAAGCTGAAAGGTATTATCAAAAGGCCATTGATTATAACCCTTTGAATGTCAATGCTTATTACCAACATGCCGCAGCTAATATATTTCTCAGGAAAAAGGAAGAAGCCTGTAAAGACTATGAGCAATTGATTTTCCTGGAACAGAAAAAAGCCAAAACACTTTATGAAAAATATTGTAAATAATTGATGGTTTTAGGATTCAGTTAATTTGTTTGTGTCCGCCTTGTTTGTGTCTGCCCTTGTTTGTGTCCGCCCTTGTTTGTGTCCCCACAAACAAGATCTATTTATCCGCCCTTGTTTTGTGTCCACCCATGTTTGTGTCCACACAAACAAGAAAACCCATCATTTTGTCTGCGACGGTCTCACTTCTACTTTTGAAGGCAATGTTCTTGCCGGCATTTTGATCAGATCTACTACAATCTGGCCTATGTCTTCCGGCTGAATCTTCCAGTCGTCTTTTCCGGTGGGTTCATGACCGTTGAAAAAAGTTGCAACCGAACCCGGCATTATCGTACTCACTTTTATGCCCTTGTCTCTCAAGTCGAGCATAATAGCCTGTGAAAAGCCAACCAAACCAAATTTCGAGGCATTGTAAGCCGAGCCATTGGCAAAGAAATTAGTTCCAGCCAGGCTGGCAATGGTGATGACATATCCCTGACTTTTAATCAAAGCTTCTAATGTTGCCTTTACGCTATTGAAAACTCCGGTTAGATTAATATCAATAGTATCGTTCCATTGTTCTTCGGACAGGTCAATGATATTGGCAAAATGCCCAACACCGGCGTTGGCAATAAGGTAATCTACTCCTCCAAATTTCTCCAGAGTGGAGGCAACTACGTTTTTCATATCTGCCATATTTCTGACATCAGCTTCTAACACCAAAGTTTTTCCCTGACTAAGGGCATTAAGCTGGATTTCTGCCCTTCCCAATGCTTCTATATCTCGTCCCGTTATTACTACATTGATGCCCTCTTTTAGCATAGCTTCTGCTACGCCGAGACCAATTCCTTTCGATCCCCCGGTTATTATTGCTGTTTTACTCATTATTCACTTTTTTATTAAAACCAAATTTCAGATGAAATTGATTCAATTTTCTCATTTATTCTTTAAAACCATGATATTTGCAAAAAAAAACTCTGAAATGACGGTTTCGATAATAGTTGCGGTGGCAAAAAATAAAGCGATTGGAAAAGATAACAAATTACTTTGGCGACTTTCTGAAGACCTAAAGAACTTCAAAAGGATTACCTCAGGCCATGCCGTTATTATGGGCAGAAAAACTTTTGATTCTCTTGGAAAACCTCTTCCCAACCGCAGAAATGTCGTAATTACCAGACAAAAAGACTTAAAAATTGAAGTTGTAGAAATAGTAAATAGCCTGGAGTCAGCTTTAGAATTATTTGAAAAAACCGATGAAGAAATATTTATTTTGGGAGGAGCAGAAATATATCGTTTAGCCGGAAAATATGCCGACAAAATATATCTTACCATGGTTGAAGTTTCTCCTGATGCGGACGCATTTTTTGATTATGAACCATACCTTTCCTGGAATCTTATTTCCAAAACTACTTTTCTGAAAAATGAAAAGAATGAGTATGATTTTGAGGTAATGGAGTTTTCGAGAAAATAAAAAGCCCTCTGATTTCTCAGAAGGCTTTTATGGTTTTAATGCTTCTTACGCCGAATTACGACTTGCATTAATATTTCCGAATAAAGAACGGGTTACCATTTTCTCAAAAACCATTTTCTCCGATTCATCTTCAGTCTCTTCTAATTTTTGCAGTGCATATTGTTGAATTGCTAAAAGTGGCAACACAATGTGTTCCCTGTAATTTACTGATAACATGCTTATTGGGTCGGTTTCCATTAGCTCTTTTTGGTCAGAAACCAATAGCATATTTTGAATACTGCGTTGACTTTCCTCATATAGAATATTCCAAAACTCCCCGTAAACAAGGTCATTTTTCATGTATGAAGTCAATGGGAAGTACGTCTTCGAAAGGGCCATCATGGAGTTTTGCATCAAGGTTTTGAAATACAATGAATTTTCAAAAAGTGATCTCAACTCATGCAGTTTTCCCTGGTCTATTTTCTTTTGCAGGGCAGTTCCGAAACCAAAAAATCCCGGTACATTTTGCTTCAACTGACTCCATGAACCTACAAAGGGTATGGCTCTCAAATCCGAAAGTTTGAGCTTAGCCCCCGAGCTTCTTTTACTTGGTCTTGAACCAATATTGGTTTTTCCATAATATTTCAGCGGACTTTTATTTTCTAGATATGAAACAAAAAGCGGATGGTTTTTAAGTTCCAGATACTTCTCTCCACCTAACTCCGCCAATTCTTCTATGAGTTTTTTCTCGTTAATATCCAGCAAAGATTTGTTATCGGTAAATACATCGTTGATAACCCCCGCAGAGAGTAATTGCTCAAAGTTGAAAACCGCTTGCGGCACCGAACCATACATCGATGAGATGGTTTGCCCCTGAATCGTAATCTGAATCTCATTGTTTGCGATGGTAGGCCCTTGCGATGCATAAAACTGATGTGTTTTTCCACCCCCACGTGCAGGTGGCCCCCCGCGACCATCAAAGAAAATTACATTAACGCCATGCTGTGCCGAAATGGCTGTCAATTTTTCCTTCGCTTTATATATTTCCCAGTTGGCTTTGATATAGCCTCCATCTTTGGTGCCATCAGAAAAACCAAGCATAATCGTCTGGAAATGCAGACGATGGTGCAAATGTTGCTCATAATGTGGCATCCGATAGAGTTTGTCCATAGAATCACTTGCACTGTCTAGGCCTTCTATTGTCTCAAAAAGGGGAACAATATCCACATTTAAATCCTTTCCGGATATTCCACAGAACCTAAACATTGCCAATACTTCTAAAACCGAACAAGCTGAAGTAGAATTGGAAATTATGTAACGATGACAAGCTTTTTCACCATTTTTTTCTTGAATTTCAGCTACAGCTTTAATCGTTTTGAAAGTATCATTTACGAGTGGATCTTCAAATTCATCGTCATTTATGGTAATATCAGAATGAATTAGAAAATCGATTTTTTCGGCTTCAGTCCAATCAGCATAATTTTTCTCTGAAATTTTAAATTTCTGATTCACAGCCTCCATCACTTTTTCGTGGATACTACTATCCTGTCTTATATCCAGACTGGCAAAATGTAGCCCGAAAAGTTTGATTCGATGAATAAAACGATCCATTTCATCAATAAACATTGACTTATGGTTGGTCACCATTTTTTCTCTTACGGAGAGCATATCGTTGAGCAGCTCATCGGCCGTAAGGTCATTGTTAAGACCAAACATATTGGTATAAATCTTTGCATTGATTTTTTCCAGCATCGGGATTATACCCTTAAATGTAAACCTTCGTCTGATATCTTTGAAATGATTATAATAGCATTTCAAAATATTAGTTCTGAGCTCTTGAGACACTTTTTTTGTAATTTCAGCTGTTACGAAAGGATTCCCATCACGATCACCTCCCGGCCAGAAACCCAGTTCAACGATTGGCTTGAAATTCTCACCGTTGTCCATCAGGTCACCATAAATTTTATCATGAAGCATTCCCAGGGCATCGTAATATACATGTCTCAGAAAGAAAATGATACTCTGGGCTTCTTCTACCGGAGTTGGTTGCAATTCATTGATAAATGGAGTTTTTCCCAACTGCTGTAAAAGTGAATCAATAGCATTGATATCATTGATTTTGATACATTCTTCCAAATCCTGAATGATTCGAAGCACACTGTTGGGATAAAACTGGGTAGGGTGGGCCGTAAAAACCATCCTGACCTTAAAATTCCGAAGTTTTTCTTTTACCTCTTCGATTTTACCTTCTTGTTTTGCCAAAGCAACAATGGCCTGGACTGAACCAAGATTGTTTAAGGGTCGGAGCTTCTCAAAAGCGGAATCTTCCACACTATCAAAAAGTACAACCTGACGCTCGATATAAGTGATAAATCTGAAAAGCAAATCGATTTTTTCCTTCTCAGTTTTTATAGATGTATATCTTTCAAAGAAGCCATCTATGATTTCCTTTGGTGTTTTGCCGTCTTCAAAGCCCAGTTCGGCATTGTCATGCAAAAAAGGCATTAGTTGACCGATATTGGTCATTTTGTCATAAGGAAGTCTCGAAAACAAAGTATTGAATACCAAATACTTATTGTGAACTTCCTGAGTAAAAAGCGTTTCCAGGTTTTGTTTTGTCATGGTTTTGCAGGTTCCAATTTCCCAAGACAAATATAAGAAATGAGAAATGAAAGTAGCTTGAGCAAAATTTTACTTAATACAAAACCATCAAATTGTTAAATAAGCCAAATTAAATATTGGGAAAATGATATTTTGTAAAATATGATTAAGGTCAGTTAAATAAATTCAATTGTCCTGGCGGGCAAAAAACTTTTGTGTTGAGTTCAGGATATTTAAAATCCGGGAAAAATTTGCCTCTGGCCAGTTGAGCGGTTTGTCTGATACTGTCAGCCAAATGCCCGCTTCCCCGCATTCTTTCTTTAAATTTTCTGCTTCCAAGATTTCCCTCATGCAGGCTCCTGATTTGGTTTAATAATTTTTCGGCTCTGTCGGGGTAATGTTTATTAGCCCATTGCATAAATATCGGCTCTACTGCATCGTTGAGTCTTACCACGCTGTAACCCATCCCCAGGGCACCATTTTCATGCAGTGCCTTTGCCATATCAAAAATTTCATGGCTATTCAATGACGGTATCAGAGGAGCCATCATGCCAAATACCGGAATCTTATTTTCATTCAATATCCTGATGGTTTTCAGGCGATTAGCAGCGGTTGAAGTGCGGGGCTCCAGCCTTCTTCTGAGGTCTTCATTCAGGGTGGTGATACTAATTGCAACGCCTATCAATCGTTCTTGGTTGAGAGCAATAAGTAAATCTAAGTCCCTTAAAATCAATGAATTTTTGGTGATTATCGTAACCGGATGTTTGTATTTCAGAAATACTTCCAATAGTTTCCTGGTTATTTTTAGGCCTTTTTCAATCGGCTGATAGGCATCTGTATTCCCGGAAATTGAGATCGGGCTTACTTTTAGATTTTTTTTCTGGAAATGTTTTTCCAACAGTTCCGGGGCATTGGGTTTGTAAAGAATATGTCTTTCAAAATCTATACCTGAGTTGAGCGACCAGTATTCGTGGGTTGGGCGAGCGTAACAATAACTGCAACCGTGTTCGCATCCCTGATAGGGGTTTAGCGACCACACAAAAGGTAAATCAAGACTTTTTACTGGGTTCACAATGGTTTTTGGGTAAACCGGCCTTATTATGGTTTTTTGTTTAGAGGGCTCTTCATCCAACCATTCTTCTTCCCAAAAAGCGGTGGTTTCGGTTTTATCAAACCGGCTTTTTACATTGGATATGGCTCCCTGTCCTTTCATTTTTTAAAAATAGGTTGAAGGTTTTCCAGGAAAAAATAAAGCTACAAAAGTTTGCTAAGTTTGACACGATTTGCGATTGACGATTTGCGATTGACGATTTGGGAATTACGATTGAGTGGATTTACGATTGAATCAATTTACCATTGACGATTTGGGATTTACGATTGAGTGGATTTACTATTGATTCGATTTTTGTTTTTTTGCTTCAATGGCTCCAAGTGTCACAATGTGAACAGTTTAATCGGCAGATAAAACTAAGAAATCTTCTGTAAAAAATATTTATGAGTTAGGCCTGGGGCTTTTTTTCTTGAAAAATCTCTTTTTTCCGCCATTTTGTGGTTTGGGCGAGCCTGAACGCAAAGTAGCTCTGAATTCAGGAGCTTTACCAAGTCCCAAGGCCTCAGTGATATTTTGCTTTTCTACTTCTTTTTCTAGTAAACGCTCAATAAAAAGCACCTTTTTTTGGTCGGCTTCATTGATAAAAGTCATCGAAACGCCGGTGGTCTCGGCTCTTGCGGTACGGCCTATTCGGTGAATATAATCTTCCGGGTCACGAGGTACGTCGAAGTTGACAACCAAATTCAGATTGTTGATGTCAATTCCTCTAGAAAGTACATCGGTTGCCACCAGAATATTATAATTTTTATTTTTAAATCCTCTCAAAGTCTCTTCTCTTTGCTCTTGTTCAATATCAGAAGAGACACCCATAGCTTTGAGTTTTTCTTTGCCCAATGCTCTGATTATCAGGTTAATTTTTGCTTTTTGAGAAGTAAATATGATGGCAGTTTGATCTTTCTTTTCTTTCAGAAGGTGCACCAGAAGCGGAATTTTCTGCGTGTCAGTAGCCAGATAGAAATTTTGGTCAATTCCTTCTGCTGGTTTTGAAACAGCGAGGTTAATTTCAACCGCATTGTTTAAGATTTTATGAGCAAATGTCCTGATTTTAGTGGGCATAGTTGCCGAAAACATCAGATTTTGACGTTTAGCAGGAAGATGTTTGATTACATATAGTATATCATCCATAAAACCCATATCCAGCATTTTGTCGGCTTCGTCGAGTACCAGACATTTTAAGTGGTCAAATTTTACCTTTCCACTTTGCATGTGTGCCATCAACCTTCCCGGTGTGGCTATAATGATATCGGCACCTTCGGTGAGGGCATTGCGTTGTTGATCCCAGTTTTCACCTTTTCCTCCTCCATATATTGCCAGACTATTAGCTCCTACAAAATATCCCAGCCCTTCGATTTGCTCGTCGATTTGCTTGGCGAGCTCGCGGGTTGGGACCAGTATCAACACCGAAATATGGTGATTGTTGTCGCGGGCGATGCTGTCAAGCAGCGGAATTAAAAATGCCGCAGTTTTACCAGTACCGGTTTGTGCCGAAGCCAGCAAGTCCTTGCCTTCCATGATTACCGGAATGGCTTGCTCCTGAATAGCGGAGGCTTGTCTGAAATTCATGGCCTCGATGGCATCGAGAAGGTCAGGGTGTATGTTGAGTTCGTTGAATTGCAATTATTTGGAACTTTGTATATATAAAGTACAAAAATAAGCTAAAAAATGCATTATTAGATAGAATAAATTCATTTATAAGTATTGTCTCATTTTAATGTAATTCAAATTTTATCCCAAAAAATAGCTCATTTGGTCTTTCAAAAACGATATCGTTGAATATATTGGCATTGTTGTGTTAATTTTCAAAAGTATGGTAGTTTATAATTTCTCAAAAATGATTTTTGTGTAACTTTAGATTCAATTACTAAAATATTTATATTCAGCCTTTTTAAAAAATGAAAAAACTATTTCTTCTGATTTATATCCTGATCAATGCATTTTCGGTTTATTCACAAAAGCCGGTCAGAATGGGTATTGTGGGTATGACCCATGATCATGTTTGGCAAATTCTGAATGCTCCGCAGCATGAAGGAATGGAATTGGTTGGTTTTGCCGAACCCAATAAAGAGTTGGCCTTGTCTTACCTAAAAAGAGCAAATTTGCCTGAAAATCTGTGGTTTGCTTCTCTGGAAGAAATGATTGAAAAGGCCAGACCAGAAGCAGTTTGTGATTTCAGAAGCACGATTGAGCATCTGGAAACAGTTCAGAAATGTGCTCCCCAAAAAATACATGTAATGGTGGAAAAACCTCTGGCTGTAAACCTGAAAGCCGCAAAAGAAATGGAAGCACTTGCAAAAAAATACGGGATTTCACTCATAACCAACTACGAAACCACCTGGTATGCAAGCCACCATGAGGCTTTTGAATTAATAAATACTAAGGATAAAATTGGAGAAATCAGAAAGGTAGTAATAATGGATGGGCACGGTGGACCAAAAGAAATCGGCTGTTCAGAAACTTTTTTGAACTGGCTTACCGACCCCGTAAAAAATGGAGGAGGTGCCATCATGGATTTTGGATGCTATGGAGCCGACCTCATGACCTGGCTGATGAAAGGCGAAAGGCCGGTTTCTGTTTCGGCTATTGCCCAGACCAACAAACCCAAAATTTATCCGAATGTTGACGATGAGGCCACTATTTTGGTCCAATACCCAAAAGCTCAGGGAATTTTTCAGGCTTCATGGAACTGGCCTTTTGACAGAAAAGATACTGAAATATATGGTCAAAAAGGTTACATATTTGCCAATCGTGAGCCACAAATGCGGGTGAGGTCAGGTGAAAGAAATGCTTCAAAAGAGGAGGTTATTGTACCAAAACCTTTGTTGAATCCCAGAAATGATGCTTTTAGTTATTTTGCCGCAGTGGTGAGAGGTAATATAAATCCTGAAAATGATTTAGGCTCTCTGAAAGTCAATATGATAGCGATGGAAATACTCGATGCAGCTGTAAAGTCTTCAAAAACAGGGAAAACGGTGTTCTTAAAATAATTTAGTTTCGGTATTACAAAAAAGCAAAATGAATTATATCCATTTTGCTTTTTTGAGTGAAATTTTATTCTGTTTTTTTAAACCAACTTCATCGCCACAGGATCCCAGCTGATAGGTTTTTTCTGGAAATAAGAATCATTGCAAGCCAGCACCGGTGCTGCAGCACGGAAACCGAAAATCGGGTCTTCGATAGTTTCCTGACTACCTTTTCTGATATTTTCAAAGAAATTACCAAAGTGATTGGCATGCTCGTCTTCCCCTTCTTTGCCTTTGATTTTTATTTCTTTTACCGGTTCTCCTTTTCTGTCTGCTTCTGAGTATTTTTCATTATACCATTTTTCAAAATCTTTTTGCTGAGGTTCTGAAAAAGTGAAATAGCTGTCGTAATTGCCATAGCCCGGAGCTTTAGGCAATTTCTTTTTGGTAAGTGTAAGACCATCCCAGCCAAAATCTATCTGCCCCTCTGAACCGATGATGCGGGTATTGTTGTTGATGGCTCCGGCATTGGCAAAGTTTACTCTTAGCACCATCTGGAAGGGATCCAGGTTGCCTGATTTGGGATAATCCAAAATAGCCACCATCACGTCAGGCACATCGCGGCCTTCTTTCCAGTATCTTAACCCCCCTGAAGCATAAATGCGGTTGGGGCCTTTGGAGTCCATCACATAATGCACACCAGTTATCAGATGTACAAATAGGTCGCCTGCCACACCCGTACCATAATTTTTGTAATTTCTCCATCGGAAAAACCTGTTGGCATCAAAAGGCATTTTGGCCGTATCTTTCAAAAAAGTATCCCAATCGACTGTTTCCGGCGAGGCATCGGTAGGAATGCTATAATTCCAGGCTCCGATTGCACTGAAACGGTCATTGTTGGATTCCACATAGTTTACCTGGCCTATTTCACCGGCCGCAATCAGTTTTTTTGCTTCCTGAAAAACACTTCCTGAAATCCTCTGGCTACCGACCTGCATAGTTTTACCCGATTTTTTCCAGGCATTGATTACGGGGTGACCTTCATTGATGGCCTGAACCATAGGTTTTTCGCAATATACATGCTTTCCTGCATTGAGGGCATCAATCGTAATTTTGTCATGCCAGTGGTCGGGAGTAGCAATCAAAACCGCATCGATATCTTTCCGGTTTAATATTTCCCTGTAATCACGGGTTGTGAAAATATTTTGACCAAAATCAGCTTTAACTCTTTCAAGCCTGCCTGTGTAAAGATCAGCCGCAGCCACAAACTCTACGCCGGGATTTTTAAGTGCTGCTTTTGTATCATAATGACCCTGTATTCCCATCCCGATGGTTGCGATTCTGATGGTATCATTTGGGCTGTTTTTCAGGCTTTTGATAATATTAAAAGGAGCAGCATTACTCACTCCCGAAAAAGCCGCCACCGTTCCGATGCTGCTGATAAAGTCTCTTCTTTTCATTTTGAAATTTTATTAGGTTGATAAATCAAAGCTAAACATTTTATCTATTAATAAAAAAATTTAATTATTAAGGTATTCTTAAAACTTAAACCGAAATACTTTATTCCACTGAAATTGTAATCAAAATTCCTTTTGGGCATTCATGAATTTAGTAAATTGTGGAAAAAATGGAAACTTATGAATGAATTGGACAGAAGGGGTTTCCTGAAAATGTCGGCCATTAGTCCGATGATATTTTCGGGAAATAATTTTGCAAAAGGGAAATCAACAAATGGTGCTCCACCAGTCAATTTCAATTCTGATGGTTTGAATCTTTCTCCGCTGCATTATACCCAGCTTTTGCTCGACATCATTGAAAAGAAAGGCATAAAAGATGATTATTATTCTCAAAAAGGAGTAGTTGCTGAGTTGGAAGAGAAATTTGCCCGGGCCCTGGGCAAAGAGTCAGCCATCTTTATGCCTACCGGAACCCTTGCCAACCAGGTAGCCATCAGGACGCTTTGTGGTACCAAACAAAAAGCCCTGGTGCAATTGGAAAGCCATATCTACAATGATTCCGGCGATGCGGTTCAGACACTGAGCAATATCAACCTTATTCCACTTGGCGGAACAAATGCCACTTTTTCACTAAAAGAAGTGCAGGAAACGCTTGATAGAACAAAATCAGGTAGAGTGGCAACCCAAATTGGGGCTATTTCGATAGAATCACCGGTCAGGCGTAAGACCGGTCAGGTTTTTGATTTTGCCGAAATGAGAAAAATTACTGCATTTGCACATGAAAATGGAATAAAAACCCATCTGGATGGAGCGAGAATATACCTGGCCTCGGCCTACTCGGGCATCGGTGTGAAAGAATATTCTTCACTTTTTGATACGGTGTACGTTTCACTTTACAAATATTTCAATGCCGCTTCAGGGGCAATACTCGCAGGTGAAAAATCACTGATCGAACCGCTTTTTCATGTCAGGAGAATGTTTGGCTCGGGCTTGCATCAGTCCTGGCCGTTTGCTGCTGTAGCTTTGCATTATTTTGATGGATTTGAAGAAAGATATGCAAAATCGGTTAAAAAAAGCGAGGCCTTTTTAAAGAGACTATCAGAAAAAGAGCGTTTTAAAGTAAAAAGAATTGAAAACGGTACTAATATTTCTCAGATTGAAATTTCAGGAACCTCTGCTGAGAATTTTGCCCAAAAACTTTTGAAAAAAAATATCCTGCTAACACCCAGAAATGAAAAAACCATAAATCTATTGACAAATGAGTCAATCCTTAACCTTGAGATGGATGAGTTGGTAGAAAGTTTTGAGAAGGCAATTTGATAATGAGGTAATAGTATTATAGTTGGAAAGGTGGAAAGAGAGTATTTGGTAAGTGGATTTTTTGGGTTCAAAATAATAAAGTCATGGTTTGCACTGAGAAGGGTTAAGTCATGGCAGATGTTGGATTTAAGTGTTTTTATAACATATTGTAATACAGTAAAATAAGTCGCAATGAGCAAGTGTTTTTTATTTTTTTGTTTAATCGGGTATTCTGCTTTTTCACAAAAAAGAACTCCTGAACAAAAAGCAATTTTTCTGGAGGATATCAGCTGGACTACCGCCAGAGAGGTATTAAATGAAAAGAACATTGTCGTGATTCCGCTTGGAGCAGGCTCCAAAGAGCATGGACCTCATTTGCCGCTTTCCACGGACTTTTTGCAGGCAACAGCCCTGACAAAGAGAATTTCGGAAAAACGAAATGTAGTCATTGCTCCCACAGTGAATTACGGTTTTTATCCGGCATTTCTTAAATACCCCGGCTCTACAAGCACCACTTTTTATACAGCAGCAGAGACTGTTATTCAGGTGGTCAGGAGCCTGGCAGCGTATGGGCCAAAGAAGTTTTATGTCATCAACATTGGCGTAAGTACCTCTCCAACCCTTTATATAGCATCAAAAACGCTAGCCGAAGAAGGCATTTTGATGGTTTTTAGTCGTTATGATAAGCCGGCATTTGAAAAAGCTGAGGCCCAGTTTCGTACTAAATCATATAGTGGTCATGCCGATGAAATCGAAACTTCGAATGTACTGAGTGTAAGACCGGACCTTGTCAATATGAAAGTTGCAGTAAATGATTCCTCAATGAAGGGGAAAATGGGAGCTATGACCCCGATACCCGTTGAGAACGGCAATCTTAATCAGAGTGGCATTAATGGTTACGCAGCTTTAGGAAGTGCGGAAAAAGGTATGAAAAATATGGAAGCATTTGCCAACGAACTGATCAACGAAATTGACATGATGGCTCAGATTGAGTTGCCAAAAATGGTGGATAGAAAAACAGAATATGCTGAATATGAAGGAATTTATAAAAATGAGAAAAGTGGTCTGGAGCTGGTAATCAGCCAGCAGGAAAATCGACTGGAATACATTTTAAATGGCCGGGATCTGAGAAATTTCTTCCCGCTTTTTCGGGATGACAAAGATTACTTTTCTTCTATGTACCTCGATGTACTTTTTATCAGAGACGATTCAGGAGAAGTGAATAAAATCTGGGCCAGAAATCGCGGAGAGGTTGTTTGGTTAAAAAAAATCGCCCCGAAAAATTAATTCCGGGACGATGGGTTTTTTAGGGTTTAGGGGTAAAAAGTCTTTTATTCAATGGGTTGAGTACCTGCATAAACCAAAGCACCACCTGCAATTGCAACATCTTTCAGCAAGGACATCATTGACATTTGTGCTCCTTCACCACCCGCCATTACGCCTGGCAGATGAACTGCGAAAACAAAGATCAAAAGCAAAATTGCTAATAAGGTAGAGGCCAACCGGGCTTTCTTTTGCATGATAATACTCACCGCAGCAGCAATCAAAGCAACACCGGTAACATACACCCAAATCACTCCTCCGGGAATTGGAACCATTGGAGCCATGTTGTCCGCAGCCATAAAGTGTAAAACTCCGAAAACAGCCATTGGAATGGCCAGTAGAAAACGACCAATTTTGGTCAACGGACCGATGATTTGTTCCATAATAATTTAAGGTTTTAGGTTAGGGTTAAAAAGAATTCTGCGAAAATTAATATTTTTTATTGGTAAATAACAAAAAAATGCAAAAGAATTTTCTTCTTATTTTTTATTTTTTGGAAAATATTATTTCGATTTTAGCAAAAAATAGCCTTCAATTGTATGTGAAATGAAGTATTATGGTAAATTATTTTTTGTCAATTTTCATTTAAAATAATTTCAAAATTCTAACATTTGAATCAATTCCTCATTTTTTCAAATAATTATTAGTGCCATAAAAGGCTAATGAAATTGTGAAAAATAAATTTACAAGTACCTATCTTGATGTGAGAAGATCAAGAATTAATGGAATAAGTTTATTTTAAATTTTGACTATTTTAACATAATCCTCTAGGGGCGTAATCAATTATCTAAAAATCTGACCTTTTTTCAATAATTCATCATATTTGTTGATATACATTTTATCAAGGGTTTCAGAATCTTTATATTTTATTCTCAAATCGGCCAGTTTTTTATGCAATTCTGCTTTTACTGATTTGTATTTTGGGTCATTGTAAACGTTCTTCATTTCGTTAGGATCATTTTTTCTATCATAAAGCTCCCATTCGTCCACGTCGTAGTAAAAATGCACCAGTTTATATTTCTCAGTCACCACTGCATAGTGCCGCTTCACCATGTGTACACTTGGGTATTCATAATAATGATAATATGCTGCATCACGGAAATTCCTGCCCTTCCCTTTGAAAATTGGAATTAAACTTTCACCCTGCATATCAGCAGGAGGTTTGATACCGGCAGCTTCTAAAAATGTCTGAGCATAATCCAGATTTTGTACCATTTGCGTGTTTTTGGATCCTGGCTTAATTACACCCGGCCATTTTACCAAAAGTGGTGTTTTAAATGACTGATCAAAAATGAAACGTTTATCAAACCATCCGTGCTCTCCCAGATAAAAACCCTGATCTGAGGTATAAATCACAATAGTATTTTCGTCCAGACCGCTTTCTCTCAAAAAATCCAGGACTTTACCTACTCCCTCATCAACAGAAGCAATACATCCCAGATAATCCTGCATGTATCTCTGATAACGCCATTTCATTTTATCAACATCGGCCATTTGGGGATATTTTTTGATAAATTCCTGATTCATTTTGCCATAAGTTTCATCCCAAACTTTCCTCTGCTCAGAATTCATTCGTTCTACGGTCATGTTATATAGGCGTTTATCATAGTTGTGAGATTCTTTGATACCCAATTTATCCATATTTTCAGGAAAAATCTTTGAATCTCCTGCCCAGTTCATATGGGTTAACAGATTCATTTCTTGTTCATGTGCAGCCCTTCCACGACCTTCATAGTTATCAAAAAGTGTTTCCGGCTCCGGAAAAGTCTTGTTAATATATTCTTTATAATGCCTCTCAGCGGGTAACCACTCGCGGTGTGGTGCCTTATGCAAATAGGCCAGAAAGAAAGGCTTGTCATCGTCTCTCTCATTTTTTAACCAGTTCAGAGTCAGGTCCGTAATGAGGTCTGTCACATAGCCGGTCAACTTTTTAGTGCCTTCTTTTTTTGTAATGATATCAGGGTTATAATAGTTGCCCTGGTCAGGTAGAATTTGAAATTCATCAAAACCTTTTGGATTATTGCCAAAATGCAATTTTCCAAACATAGCCGTCTGATAACCACTTTGTTGGAGTAATTGAGGAAATGTCATGTTTGTGGTATCAAATGGAAAATAGTTGTCGATTTTTCCATTGATATGGCTGTGTTTTCCGGTTAAAATCACTGCCCTTGATGGAGCACAGATTGAATTGGTAACACAGGCATTGGTAAAAAGCATTCCCTCTTTTGCGATTCTGTCAATGTTGGGGGTCTGCATCAGCCTGGTATCATAAGCCGAAATAGCCTGATAAGCATGGTCATCAGACATAATAAAAACGATGTTGGGTCGCTTTTTCTTCCCTGATTTAAATGCTATGAATCCGATAACAGGAATCAATAAAATCAAAGAAAAGGCTATTTTTTTTCGCATTGAGACAGAATTTTTATAAAAATATGGAATTTTATTCAAATATTTATCACCAAAAAACGGTATAAAGAGCCACAACAATTCCGGAAACTAAAATTGAAAGAATTGCAAAAGATGAAGTGACCTTAAACCATTTCGAATCAATATCGAGTCCTTTGGGGTTGTTTTTACTGTTTTTGTCCAAAAGAGAAATTACTATCATCAACACGGTAAGAATCAGAAAAACCCAACCGGTGCGGTGTAAAAATGGCATGGGAACTTCTGGAACAATTTTGAAAGCCACCGCCAATGGAATGGAAAGTGTTGCAGCTACTACTGCCGACAAGGTGGTGGTTCTTTTCCAGAATAAACCCAGGAAAAACAAAGCAAAAGCCCCCGGAGTGAGGTAATTGGAATATTCCTGAACAAACTGATAGGCCTGTTCCAACTGTTTTAATTGCGGAGTAATTATCAATGCAATTGCAAATGCTCCAAGGATAGACCATCGACCTACTCTGACCAGTTTTTTTTCTGATGCTTTTTTATCGAAAAATTTCTGATAAATGTCGAGACTAAAAATCGTGGCAATGGAGTTACATTTCCCGGCCAATGAAGCCACAATTGCCGCAGTAAGTGCTGCAAAAGAAAGACCTTTCAAACCTTGAGGCAACAGATTCATTAACGTAGGGTAAGCTCTGTCAGGTTTCACGATTCCGGCAGCGTCAACCATTTCGTGCTGAAAAAAACCGTTTTGGTACAAAACATAAACCGCAATTCCCGGGACAGCACAGATTAAGGGTATCAATAATTTCAGTGCTGCAGCAAATAATATTCCGTTTCGAGCTGTTTTCAGGTCTGCCCCTAAGGCCCGCTGAACAATGTATTGATTACAACCCCAATAGTTGAGGTTATTGATCCACATTCCACCAAAAAGCACTGCAAGACCGGGTAATTCATAATAGTATTTATGGCCTTCAGAGAAAATCATGTGAAAATGGTCATTTGATTCCCTTTTAAGTATAGGTAATGCACTTAATACGCCACTTCCATTGAATTTTTCTGAAACCATATCCAGAGCCAGATATGTCACCACCAAACCACCTAGAATTAAAACCACCACTTGGATAATATCAGTATAGCCAATCACTTTCATGCCACCAAGAGTTATGAAAATGGCAAAAATAGCTAGCCCAAACATACAATATTCAAATGCGACACCTGAAATACTCTCCACCGCCAAAGCCCCCAAATATAATATGGAGGTAAGGTTAACAAATACATACAGCAAAAGCCAAAATACCGCCATAATTGTCGCTACTGTGCCATTGTACCGCTGAGCCAGAAACTGCGGCATGGTGTAAATCTTGTTTTTCAAATAAATCGGAATGAAAAATATGGCAACAATAATGAGAGTAACTGCAGACAACCATTCATAAGAAGAAATCGCCAGACCCATTGCAAAGCCTGAACCCGACATGCCAATAAAATGCTCAGCCGAGATATTGGAGGCAATCAAGGAAGCACCAATCGCCCACCAAGTGAGAGAGCCTTCGGCCAAAAAGAAGTCTTTGGAGTCACTTACTTTGGATTTTTTCTTGTGAAAAATATAGTATCCATAGGCCGACACTATTATAAAATACACAATAAAAACCAGGTAGTCGGGGAACGACAGACGACTATTCATTTTATCAATCAATTAGGGTTTATTCTATTGCATTACAGTAAAAGGCTAATCAAATCAAAACAATATCATTTAAAAATGCAATATTTTAATCAAATAATCCTAGAAATAGCCGAAATGATATTAGTGAAAACTTGCTTAAACTTCATTCACTTAACGCCACTCCGTTCTTTTTCAATACATTATGAAAAAATAGCACATGGAATGGCAATGAATTTTCCCAATAAGGCCAGGTATGGGCTCCGGGTCGTTCTGTATAATCATGAGCAACTCCTGCATAAAGAAGTCTGTTGTGCAGCTCCCTGTTACCTCCAATCAGAAAATCATCTACTCCACAATCTATGGTAATGGGCATCGCATTTTTCTTTATGGCATCAACCATATTGACTACTGAATTTTTTACATAAACTTCATTTGAAACATCAGAAGTGCCCAAAAGCTTTTCGAAAAGGTCCTTTAGTGTTTTTGCAAAATCAGGATTGATGTTAAATTTAGTGTAGTTCAAATCCATGGCTCCACTCATGGTTCCGGCAGCAGCAAAAAGCTCAGGATGTCGTGCAGATAGATACATGGCTCCATGACCACCCATCGACAGTCCGGTGATTACACGCCCCTTGTTACTCTTAACCGTACGATAAGTTGCATCGATTTTCTGAATAACCTCTTTTGTGATGTATGTTTCAAACTTATTATTTGGGTCGAAAGGGCTATCCATGTACCAACCAAAAGTTTCACCTTCGGGCATTACAATGATAAGATTGTATTGATCTGCCAGGTTTTTTACAAGGTTTTTATCGGGTGTGGAGGTAAGCCAATCGCGAAAATGACCTCCACCACCATGGAGTAAATATAGCACAGGATATGATGCCTGATTTTTTGTGTATGAAAGAGGTAAAACAACTGCCGCTTTGTAGGCTTTTTTCATGACAGCACTCGGCACATCAAGGGTATCAACAGTTGCAGCTTTTGCGGAAAATGCAAATAAAATAAGGATTAAATAGATGAGTTTTTTCATAATATATTAAGGTTAAAATTTCAAATAATCATTAAAAAAAGGCAACATGTCATTTAAAACCCTGCCGTCCAATGTCCAAATCTTGTTGCCATGATCTCCAATATATTCTTCCGCAAAATGATTGATGCCGAGATTTTCCAGACGCTGACTTAGCATACCAATTTGTAACGGAAATCGAGGTGAATCATTTCGTCCCCAATCCAGTTTAATTGCCGACATTTTACGCAGGTTATCAGCATATTTATCGACTATATAAACTGGCATATTGGCTTCCCATTTTTCCAAAATTGCCTGATTTACAATCATTTTGTCACCTTCATAACTAAAAGGAAAATCACAGAAAAATGGCGGTTTATTTGGGTTTGGTGACCATGCACGTCCAACTGCTACCAACACTTTTGGATAATAAGTTTTCTTTAAATCTTCGATAGTTTTAACATTTTGAACTTCTTTGAATGAAGAGCTATTGGGCCCAAACTCTTTCACCATCGCCAATAATCCGGGACTCAAGGCATAAATGCTGCTAAAAACCTCAGGATGAAGCATTCCGATTTTGAAAGCCCCATATCCTCCCATCGAATGCCCGGCAATACCTCTGCTATCTCTGGTGGGAATAGTCCTGTAGTTTTTATCCAAGTATTCTACTAATTCTTTGCTTTCAAACTCATCCCAATTACCTGTCAGAGAAGAATTTGAATAAAAGCTTCCTTCAAATAGTGTATATTGGTCAGCCTGAACGAAGATGAAAGGTTTAATTTTTTGTCGGGATATACCTTCATCTAAAACTTTTTGCATCTGAGGAAAAATGTTGTCTTTCCCCATAAAACCATGCAAATAATATATAACCGGGTAACGCTGTGTGGAAGCATCATAATTAGGAGGCAGATAAACGGAAACTTTTCGATTCGGATCTTCACCACCTTTATTCTGCAAGGCTTTTGAATTAATTGTAAAACTTACCACCTTGCCGGTTTGGGCGAATGAGATGAGTGATAAGTGGAGGGTGATTAATATGAGTAGTTTTTTCATTCGAATCTTATTTTGAAAAATATTAAAAATTACCAGGGCAAAAACCAGCGTCAAGATTTTGAAAATGACAACAAAAATTTTAATATTCTGTATATCAAATAAATAAATCCGGAAACTATTAAAAAGGTGCCAATAATCAACAAGGTGGGATAACTCATTAGTTTTGAAATCATGGCCACTGCAGATTTAAGAGAATCAACCTCTTTCAATTGCTCAGGATATTTCTTTATCGGAACAGAAAAGTCAAAATCAATTAATTTGGGCAAGAAACCCTTTTCAACCGCACCTTCCAGACTGAAAATGTGAATCTCTTGAGCAGTACCGGCTACATGACGTAAATCGAATGCTAAATCATCCCAGGTCATACTTTTCAAGGTGGGGTCAATACCACCCCCTGTACTTCCCAATGCCACAAATCTTAGCTTTTCTTCTACGGCCATCCGTTCAATCATTCCATAGGCATTTCCCATAAATGAGGTGTAAAGCATTGGAATGTCTTTGTCAGTGGTAAGGTCTAAAAAGCCACTTACCTGCTGAATAGACGATCTACCCTCTTTTGTTTCCAGCTTAATCATGGGCACATAATAACTTTCCACTTTATAACCATCTTTTCTGATGAGATTTACCAATGATTCGTAGTCTTTTTTGGATTTAGCAAAACCTTCGTTATCATACATTCTTTTAATTATTTTTCCCAAAAGCTCGATTTTGTGATTTTTTGCCAGGTCTATGTCATTGAAATCCAATTCCAAATCGATCCCGATGCCGCTAAATTTCAATCCTGATTTATCAGCCCAGTTTTTAATTTCCGCGTATCGGGCAAATGCATTTTTGGCGTTGCGTCCGTGAAACCAATATCCTTTTTCTTTGGGTAAAAGCAACCAGGCCACTAACGGAATTCCGGCTGCATTGAGTTGCTTTACTACTTCAACTCTTTCAGGACTAAAATCCAGAATACCCATCCGCACTTCGGATTTAATCCTTTGGAGAGTTGGAATGAGCGTTGGGTCAGCAAACAGCTTTTTTAATGCTTTCCCATCCTGCTCATTGAAAAATGAAAAATTAGGAGTGCCTGCCATCACCTATTGAAATGGAAATGATAGCATAAATATGATAAAAAGCTTTCTTATTTTCATCATTTTGAAATATCATCTATAATTGAGAATACGGCAATGGGTTAAGGAATATTCTCCGAATTTTATTCATATTTCCTGAATACTTTGGATCGTTTGAGATTCGTTTCCAATCGGGATGATTGCCAAATAATTTCCAGTTGGCGTCTCTTTCTTGCATATTGTCAAATGCAAGCATATAGGTCAGGCAAGGCAAATATTCACCAATAATATTTTGACCAAAAAATATAGTATGCAGGTTGGTCGCCTGAAATATTTTCAATTCTTCATCATTAAACATACTCCTTTTGTTGGCCGCCGTACCTTCGTTATGACTCTCATAAATTCTCACTTCCAGTAGTTTCTGGGTAGAGGTAAGTTTCTGAATTTTAGGGAATCCATCAAATGCCAGCATCAATGACGATGTATATCTTGCATAAGGGGTTTTTTCTGCCGGAGTTTGATCATACTCCTTACTCAATGCCTTAAAATCAGAATCATTATCAATTTTTTGAATCATACCGGCAAAACTTTCCATTGACTCATAAGGAATTAATAAATAGAGTTTTGCAGGATCTTCCTTTGATATTTCCTCAAAGGCTCCGATATTTTTTATACCGTATTTATTTAAAGTAGGAAAAAGTGCATTTTTGAAATAATTCTCTAAAACAGCTCGGGATCCTCCGAAACGAAGTTCATAAGTACGAAGCTCATAGACTTGTTTTGAAGTTTGCGAAAAAACACTCAATGAACTTAAAATCAGAACACAACCAATCAATAACCGTTTCATAATTAATAGTTTAATAATTTTTAAAAATTTAATTTTCCTCCACAATCCTCACTCCCCAGGGTTCGATATTCAATTCAGAATCTTTTGATACAGGTTGATTTGAAAGTAGCTCGGTACCACTTCCAAAAACATAGTTAATTTTCTGAGGCACTGCCGAATAATTAAAAACATATCGAATCCTTTTACCCGATTGATTAACCCCGGTTTTCAAAATAACCGGAAAAGCAAATTGCTGCTCAGTTTTCCAAAGACCTGCATTTTCTATTGTATTTTTAACAATTTTTTCGGTCAAAATCTGTGGGGTAATACAGCCTACATAAGTGGCCGAACCTTTTCCAAACTGATTTCGGGTGATGGCCGCATAATTGCTCCAAGCCGGGTGATCGTAGTATGCCAGTACTTTGGCTGTGGTAGGTGTTATGAGTTCCATCCAGGTATTTACCTGATTGTCTTTTCCTACTCCAAATGGATCATTTTTCAAAACAACATGCTCAGGAACAGTAAATTGACTGTATGAAATCCCGCAGGCTTCATTGATGTGTCCCGGCTGCAGGGTGCTTCTTACTTTCACATTTTCATCAGAAAAACCACTTTTGAAAGTGTAAAGCACATGACCGCCATCTTTTACGTATTGATTGAGTTTTTTCAGAATATCATCAGAAGCGGCATAAAGAACCGGAACAATGATGAGTTTGTATTTACTTAAATCGGGGTTCTTAGTGCCATCAATAAAATCAGTCCCCACATTCATTTTGTACAATGCATCATAATACGGTCTGAGAATATCATTGTAGGTTTCATTTGCCCCCCATCTAAAACTGAAAGCATTGAATGCGGTCTGTGCCTCGTTACTGAAAAGTATGGCTACTTCGTTGGTTTTTTTGAGATTGATAAGTTTGTCACTCATTCGGGCAAAATCTTTTCCGATGGTTTTAGCCTCGATATAGGTGGGATTGGGTTCAAAATCATGGCTTAAAAGCCCTTTCCAATAGGTTTCTGCCGAATTGTGAATCGAATGCCAGTGCCAATATTCGAGAATGTTGGCTCCAGAAGCCAGGTGACTAAATGCTTGCAACCTTAACTGACCGGGATAGGGCACCCACTGAGGAAAACCCTGTGCTTCGGTTTCGATTACTAAATAATTTTTGTTTTTCATTGAGCGGGCCAAATCGCCACCTAATGATATTTCTATTCCTGTGAGATTATCCTGAGTAGGATGATAAATGTCAATCCCAGCTATATCCAGAGCTTTTGCAGCGGCAAAATGATCTACATCGGTTTGGATTCCGTAAGAATTAGAATATCTATGCCAGTCAAGGTCAAAATTTTGGGTTACAAACTGTCCGGACCTGGCATATTCTTTTACGATTTTGGTTTGCCATGCCAGATAATCAGTGACAATCTGACGTTGAAATTTTGAAAATTCGGAATTCAAACTTGCATTTATTGAAGCACTGTAAGTACCATTTACTGTCGGGAAATCGTCCCAATTGTTGATTCTGTTACTCCAATAATCTAAACCAAAAGCCTTGTTTACAGCATCTAAAGTCTTATATTTTTCTTTCATATAAGCTACAAATGCCTTTTGTACATTTTCACCTGCCGTGCCATAATGCTTAGTTTCGTTGTCAACCTGATACCCAATGATGGCCGGATGATCCTTTACATGCTCCATGATTTTCCTGATCACCCTCTCGGCATGGAATCTGAAATGTTCATTGGTGATGTCCATATTTTGTCTTGTACCATAGAGATTTTTGCCTCTTGCAGTGGTGGCGAGAATTTCAGGGTATTTTTTGGCCAGCCATGTTGGGAAAGCATAAGTAGGTGTGCCCACAATCACTTTTATGCCGGCTTTGTGCATGGCATTCAGCACGCGGTCAATACTTTTAAAATCCCAGACATTGTCTTGCGGTTCCACCGTACTCCAGGTTGACTCGGCTATTCTGACCACATTGATGCCCGCATCTTTCATCATCTCAATATCCTTATCGAGGCGGTCATAAGGCATGTATTCGTCGTAATAGGCAACGCCGAACAATAGTTTATCCTGCTTTTGAGCAAATCCAAGAATGGCAATAAGCGACAAGGAAAAAGTAAAAAGTAATTTTTTCATTTTAGTTTAAATTCTAAATTTTTCAAAAAGGTAATTGGCAGTTCTTTATTTTTGATTGGCTTCCAAAAAATCAAATTCTTTCTTAAACATCCCGGCCCGGGTTTCTATTTTATCCCCTAAACTCATAATATTTCCCACATTTTTATCATAAACTTTCCATTCCGGCAAGCCGGGGCCATTGGGATTTCCTGTTTTGGCAAAATTCACCCAATAGCTCGACATCGTATTTTCAATTTCTTTATCAAGCTGCTGCCATGGACGCTGCCAGGTGTGTAAGGTATGTAAAGCATAAGGCACTTCTGAAGTATGAAATGCCCCGTAATTGGGAAAGTCGGGTTTATCAGGCGGTACATGACTAAACTGATAAAGATAAGCAGGTTTGTCGGTTAAAATCGCAAGTAAATGGGAAGGTAGTCCGGCAAAGCCCATAAGTGTTTGCTTTTGTTTCATGGCCTTTACTTCATCGTTGGTCGATGCCGGAAAAATGCTCAGGAATTCCTCTGCTTTGTCTTCATATTTTGTTTGAGCCTCCTTTATATATTCTTCGGCGGTCATTTTGTTTTCTCCCAAAAAACTGCCGTCACCCGTTACCCAACCAGTCATTATGGGTACCTGATTATGCTTTTTATTTTGAAAATGTTCCAAAATATTGCTTGGGAGCACATATCCATCCAAAGTTACTCCAAATCGACCCGAGGCATTGCTGTTACTAAGTTGTTGCAACTCCTCCGCAGAAATTTTTCTTAAATCAGAAATAGAATTGCATTTGGCATATTCCATAAATTTCAAACCTTGTTTTTCGGCAATATTTAAGGTTTGCCCCGTCATTCTGGCCAACAGTCCTCCGCTTTGCGGAATCGCTTTTTGGAACAATCCTTTGGCCAATGGCGAAGCGATCAGGGCATTTACACTAAATGCTCCGGCAGATTGACCTAATATGGTGACATTATTTGGGTCGCCACCAAAAGCCGCAATATTTTTCTGAACCCATTTCAAAGCAGCAATCTGATCAAGAAACCCATAATTTCCGGACGAATTATACCCTGATTCTTTACTTAAATCGGGATGAACCATGAAACCCAATACACCCACCCGATAATTGATACTGACAAAAACCACCCCTTTTTTGGCCAATTCTTCTCCATCATATATATCGCAATTGGCTGAACCGCTATTTAGACCTCCACCATAAATCCAAAGCATTACCGGTTGTTTCTCTCCGGATTTTTTAGCGGTTGTCCATACATTGAGATACAAACAATCCTCGCTCAAAGGCTCCGGTTTGGCGATAAACTCCTCTGACCAGCAATAAAATGGTGCCGGTTTATTCTGAATCGGGCTCGATGAAAACCCGGTACACTTTTTCACTCCTGTCCAGTTTTTCACGGGTTGGGGTGCTTTCCAACGCAGCTCACCTATTGGAGGTGCAGCAAATGGTATTCCTTTAAAAATTCTCAGATTTTCCTTTGAGTATCCTTCAACCTTTCCGTTAGTTGTTTTGATAATGGTCTGGGCAAATGTGGAAATGGAAATTAAAGTAAGAAAGATTAGTTTTTTCATGATAATTTAAGGTTTGATATCTGAGTAATACTTATGAAGCTTCAATTTTTTTGGCTAATATTTTTTATTTTCTAATTGCTGTACAATAAGTTAATACTATTTAGTTTTTATTTTTGATTTAAAAAAATCAACCATTTTGTCTAAATATTTATCAATCATAACACCGGGACCATGCCCACCACCATCAACAATCACCAATTCGCTTTCTATGTCATTTTCCTGCAATTTTTTATAAAGTATTTCACTTTGACAATGCGGCACCAGCGGGTCTTTGTTTCCATGAAATATTAAAAAAGGAGGATCACCAGCCGAAACGTAAGAGAGCGGATTGGCCAATGCAACTTTGTCTTTATTTTCCTGAATCGGCCCTCCTACGAGTGTAGATTCCGGAGAATTAGGGTCATCGTGTTTCATGCTACTCCCGCAAGAATCCATCAACAGAAAATCTGTAGGTCCAAAAAAATCAACAACGGCATCAACGTGACTTGAAGTTTCTTTGTATTTACCCAGATTGCCTTCCAGATCAATCTCTAAGCCATTGATTTTCTCGTTTTTAGAATGAGAAGTTACCCCGGCCATGGTAGAAAGGTGACCGCCTGAGGAAAATCCTGTGATACCGATAAATGAGTTATCTAAAGAAAACTGGCTGGCATTGGCTCTAATAAACCTTATGGCGGCTTTTACATCATGAATCTGTGCCGGCCAAATGGCATCACGGCTTGACCGGTGGTTAATCGTTACCACAGCAAAGCCTTTTTTTAGGAGTGACTGTCCATTATTGCCTGAAAAACAGCTTGCTTTTGAAGAATTTGAGAAAAAAGCACTGCCATATACCATTACAACAACAGGAAAAGGTCCTTTCCCTTTTTTGGGTAGAAAAATGTCCAACTTATGTCCTATGATTCCATCTCCCACATAATCGACATCGATCCAGGATTTGGATGCTTCGATGGCTGAGGAGGAATAATTTGAAGGAGCCTGAGCGAAACAATTGAATGCAAGCAATACCAGCCACAAAAGTTTTTTCATAAAATAAAATTTGAGTCTAAGTTACAAAAAATGTGTCCAACTGAGTATTCAAATCAAATTTTGATTTTTGTTTAGATTGAATGCTTTTGAAAAGGGAGCCATGCTTACTAGAATGATATCAGCAGATAGGTCATAAAAATAGAAACAGCTAATCAATTACAAATTAACGTGTTAGCTTGCCCCAAATCACTAATTATGGCTTGAAAAGAATTGTTAAAACAACAACGTCAGATGCCCCATAAAACTATGATTCATGCGTAGCTGGCCGTCGGAAAGGTTGCCGGCAAGGGGCAACTGCATCGAGAAACCCGCCGTGATTTTTTTGTAATAAATCTCTGAGCCTATCATGGCATTGACCATGTACCCACCCGAAAACAGGTTGTTGATGCCGTTTTGCTTGTCAAAAGTGGCGTATTCTGCCAGAGCACCTACATTGGGTAAAAGCGTGAAGTCTCCCAGATAATACTGCCCGAAGGCGTTGACAATTGCCCGGCTTTTGTTGGCAAACTTATAATGATTTTTGTTGGTGCCGTTGATTTTGTAGCTCAGGTCGGTGTTGAGGCCGTAAGAGCCTTTTCTAATGGTATAAATACTGCTAAGGGTGTAGTCCACCGAGCCTGTACCGAGCTGAAAGTTGGGATTGGCTACTTCATCGGAGTTCATAGCATAGTCATATTTTCCGGTGGGGAGTTTTATGCCTCCACCCAGGAGCCAAATGTGGTCAAAAGTGTGAGCAGTGCTGTCCATAAAGGTATTGATTACATTATAGTGAGCCAAAGCCGCCACATCTCCAAATCCTTCCAGCGTCTTTTTATCTCCCGATGCTACCATGGTTTGGGCATTGTATTGGTAAGAACCCATCAAAACCAATTGAGTCTTTTTTACTGGATAAAACCTTAGCCATGGCTCAATAGAATGGAAGCTTTCTTCAGTGCGGAGCAGCTTACTTGTAAAGTGTGATTCATATAGTTTATTCTGAAATCTTATTCCTCCAAATTTAAAATGTGATTGAGGCAAGATGCCAAAAAATGAGGAGCCGTTTCCGCATCCACACACATCACATGCAGTGGCCGAAAGATTTATCGAAACGAGGAGTATCGTAAATAATTTTTTCATAAAAATGAAGGTTTTGATTTTCTTCTCCACCAAAGCAGGAAGCCGGTTACAGACAACAAACCGGGGGTAAGACCTATGATGATAAAAAGGATTTTGAGAAAATGCCCGCCGAAATTGCCCACATGAAGTGGGAACATCAGAGCTTCCAGTTTATCCGGGAAACTCAGATTTTCGAAGGTGCCGATTTTTAATAATTTTCCGGTTTGAGCATCAAAAACTATGGAATTTCCACCGGCAAACAGCTCGTTTTGTGCCCCCAGCTTTCCTCTGATGCTGAATTTTCTTTTCGGCTGTGTAGGAAAATACACATACTCTGCCTGCATTTCGGGCCTGATTTGCCGGGCTTGGGCATAAAGTTTGTCAAATGATATGCCTGCCGGTGTGTTTTTGGGAGTAGGGATAGTTTCTTTTTCCCAGGTTTCTTTTTCAAAAGCAAAAAGATTCATCCAGAAGCCGGTAAAAAAGATTATGATGTTAAAAATCAATGACCACACACCCACCACCCGATGCAGGTCTGAAGATAGTATCCGCCAGTTTTGGTTTCTGATTTTGTTTCTGAAAGTCAACACTTTCAAGATGTTTTTTCGGTAAACTATCAGGCCAGTAAGTATCGAAATGAGCATAGTTAGCCCAAAAATGGCAGTAAGTGCCGCTCCCGGCATACCCAGATGCAGCGAAAAATGCAACTGAAATATCCACTCGATCCAGCCGACCTCCAGATCATCGCCGCGGCCATGTCTGATGATTTCACCTGTATATTGGTTAATGTCTAAAGCACCTAAATCATAAGAAATCAGTCTGGCGTCGTTGATGTACAATCTGAATCTATAGGGCTTTGTAGTTTCACCGGAGGGATTGACCCATGCCAGCCCATCAAGATTAGGGTATAATTGCGTTATTTTTTTATAAATAGTATCCAAACTTTGCTTTTGACCTTCAGGCTTAATTTCTTTTTGATAGAAATAGTCTTCCAGTGAATCCTTATAAACGAGGATTGACCCACTGAGCCCATAAATCAGCAGAAAAAAGCCTGAGAAAAGTCCAAGCCACTTATGGACTTTATAGGTCAAACGCAAAGCAGGTTTACTAAACAAGATGCTATTTTTTCAAAAACTTCTCAGGGCTTTTTACAAAATTATCCTTACACATTGGATTGCAAAAACCATATTGAACACCTTCATGAGTATGTGTAATGGTACTTCCTTTTTTAACTTTCATTTTACATACCGGGTCGATACCATCTTCTTTTAAAACAGCTGTTTCAGCTTTAGCTTTCTTTTTTGATTTTTTGGTGGGTTCCTGTTGGGCCCAGGTTGCTAAGCTTGCCACAGAGGCAAAAATCATAGCGGTTAAAATTATTTTTTTCATCTTTTTAATTTTAAAATTTTTTCTTTTCTGAATGCCGAGGGCAAAATGCCGAAAGCAAAAATATTAATGATGACAAACTTCCATTACTTCATGGAACCGGTCATGCAAAGCATAAATAGCTTTTTTCAATTCTTCTTCTGATTTGCCTTTAGTAACCATTTTGGCAAGGCCTTTTGATTCTTTTTCCAACTTTTTCAAAACTTCTTTCACACCTGGTTTTTGAAAACCGGCAGGAACTTCAGACATTTTCAAAACAGTAGCTGCTTTGGCTAAAGAGGCGGCATTTTCAAGAACCGGCTTAAGATTACCTTCTTCGGCTGGGTGAAAAGTTTTTGACATAATTGCGTGATAATCATCTAATTGGGCCCATTTGGCATCCTGAGCAAAAGAGTTAAGGGATAATAAACTGATAACAAGGACAAAAAGTACTTTTTTCATTGAAGTATTTATTTGGTTTAAAATTTAAAAATTGTTTGAAATTAAAAGAATATTTTATTTCTACATTAAAAAAAAGCTGATTTTTACCAACCAATATATCCAATGGGGGTAATGCCATTGAGTCTTAGATAACAAATAGCTTGCCCCCGATGATGAATAATATGATTTTCCAAAGCATAAAATAATCTCCAAACCGGGATATTTCCACCTGCATAAGCTTCCTCTTTTTCCAAAGTTTTTTCAGGCAGATCTTTCAGAGTTTTTTCAACCCAATCATAAAAATTATTTAACTCAGCCTCGAGCTCTACCTTGGTGAGTTTTGACCAATATTCTTTCTTTTTTGTTTCGTTTGGGTTTTTCAGGTTAAGCCTTCCGCACAATTGAGCAGCGTTAAAAGTGATGCAATGCACAAACTGCGTTCTGAATGAAAATGATTCAGGAGTATATTTATATTCAAATTTTTCTTCGGGCATTTGGTTAAATACCTTCAAAGTGTAATCTCTTGAACTTTTCCAGGCTTCCGAAAATTCATTTATAAAATCTTGTGATTTATTTGAATGATGGTTACGGGCCACCGCCGGAATACTCACCAAACCTGCCAGGGCGGTCTTTAATGCCTGTTTTCTTGAGATTTTCATTTTTTAGTAAGAGAATCGTTTATTTTTTAAGAAATCTTCATCAGTAAGTGTATTCAGAAATACTACCAATTGTTTTTTTTCTGTTGGAGTCATCTGAATACCCAATTTGGTATTTTTCTTAAATGCCGGGTCCAGATTGGGTAGGTTTACTACCCCGCTGTTGTAATGTTCCAGTGCTTCTTCCAAAGTCTGAAACCGACCATCATGCATGTAAGGAAAAGTGTAGGCAATATTCCTGAGTGTTGGTACTTTGAATTTGAAGTCGTCTTCTTTTTGTTCAGTAATCCTGCCTCTGCCGGTATCGAGGGTATCTCTGAAATATCCTGTGTCGAGGCCTGTAGATCTGAACGAATGATCGGTAAAGAGAGGGGCGGGATGGCATCCGGCACATCCTTTCTCGGTAAAAAGTCTCAAACCTTCTTTTTCATCATTGGAAAAAGTAGTTTTACCGGCCTTGTATTGATCATATTTCGAGTTTGCTGTAACCAATGTCAGCATATATTGCGACAGTGCTTTCAGAAATCGCTGAGTAGTAACTTCTTCAGTACCAAATGCCTTTTTAAATAAGGCAGGATATTCCTTGTCTTTTTTGAGCTTTTCGATAACGTTGGTAACCGTTTCGTCCATTTCATTGGGATTTTGAATGGGGGCGATAGAAAAAAGATCCAGGTCAAATACCCCTCCATCCCAAAAAAACTTATCCTGCCAGGCCAGATTCATTAGACCCGGGGCATTTCTGATACCAACACGGTCGTCGATACCATGACTTACGGCATGGCTGTGGTGCGTAAATGCATAAGGTTGACTATGGCATTCGGCACAACTTATTGTACCATCACGGGAAAGACGTCCATCAAAAAATAATTTTTTCCCTAATAGAAAACCATCAGCGGTAATTGGATTTGACTCCATTTTGTATTTCGGTTCAGGAAAACCCTCAGGTATAGTAAACAGGGGTTCATTGGGGTCAATATCCAGCGAGTCCTTTTTTTCGCAAGAAAAAAGACCTGACACCAAAAATAGCGAAACGATTTTTATCGAAATTTTCATTTTTTGAAAAACAGCTGCCGGAAATTGAATAGCCGGCAGCTGAAGTTTTTTTACATTGCGTCGTTATGAACGTGTTCCAAAGCAAAGCTATTTTTGTAATTGGCTGAAACCGGAACCCCAAGTGTAGGGTTCATGATTACTGCACTTGTGGCCAGTTTAATATTTGCACCAAATACTTTCTGTACATCCACCGAAATATGCACCTCAGGGGCAATATTTTTTCTAACAGTAGCTTTGTCAGTACTTAAATCAACGGTGATTTTCTTCAAATTATTGGCTGTTGGGGCCGACATTCCGCCAAATCCACCAATGTGGAACTGGTATTTTTTGTTAGCTGCTGTAATATTGTCAGAATTTCCTTCCATTTTGAAGAAAATGTACCCCGAATTCCATGACCAATACATATTATCGGTACCATACGAAGCCGGGTCTAATACTCCCGTTCTTTTCGAAACATCAGCTACGCTTTTGGCACTGTCAACACCCACAGTATAGGTCAATGAAACGTAATCTGCTGCAGGAACATCGTTCAGTTTAACTGTCTGACTTGCTTTGTCTGATTCTTTAACCAAAAAATACTGATCAGCAAATTTCAGAACTGTGCCATCGGCTTTTTTTAATTCAATATTGCTTACAAAATAGTTCAGAGTAGTAACAGTGAATTTTTCTCCCGAGGTATTGGTGTAGGTTTTTGTTCCCATTACCAAATCTTCAGTACCAACCATATTGTCAAAATTCAAAGAAAGTGAATTTTTGTCATTGAGGCCGATTTCGTCGGCTTTTTCACATGAATAGATAGAAACAGACAATATTGCCAGAAATAAAATTCCAATTTTTTTCATTTTTAAGAATGCTACTTATTTTTTGATTAAGAATATATTATAAAAAAATTTCAATAGAAATGACCAAAATGAGCAATTAGCCCAAACCATAAGCTGAATTGCCCAAATGTTTGGTCATTTCTATTTTCAGGTACCGCAAAGCGAAACCTGAGATTTGTTAAAAAGTTTTTGTTAAAAAGTCTTCGAAATCAAAATTTTGGAGGATGGAAAATAGAAGTGTGGTCTGTGGAGATAGCTTTATCTAAATAAAAATAATTCTTGATTGATTGAGCAAAGTAAGCCTGCTGTCCAAAAAAGTTTCTGAAATTTTCGGTTTTGGTAAAACCCTCAACACCAAAAAACTTAGTCAGGAAATTGTTAGTGGCTTCCTTTTCTTCTTTTTCCTGAGCTTTTTTGAGTTGTTTGGCAAGATAACATTTACCGTCGCAATGCATCTCCGGACGGTTTTTGTTTACACAATAATTCTTGACAATGAAGTCTTTACGAAGTTGATAATCTAAAAAAATAGCAGGAGCCATCAACAGCTTTATTGCCAAAGCTATCAATAAAGTAATGCTTAATATTTTTTTAGAACTTTCCATTATCCTGCAAATATAATCTGTAGATGAAATTTTTGATGATATTTTTTAATATTAATTTGTTCAGGTTTTTTGTTTTTCAATTATTTAAAAGACATTTAAATGCTTTTTAATCAGTAGTTAAAGAGTTTTGTTCTTGTAAAACTCTACAAACTATCTCCTGGTTAGTGTTTTTTGCAGTTCTTTCATATACCACAATTATTTTGTTCTCGGAAGTTGTTATAATTGCCGGGTAATTGCAGATTTCGAAATCCTTACTCAATGTCATTTCAGTTTTTTTCGAATTTAACTTTTGGAGTTCTATTGTGCTAAAATACTCATCATCTATATTTTTTACAGAGGTATAAACCCAGAAAGTCTCTCCTTTAGAATTGGTTGTTAATTGTGGTGCTTTAACAGTGGGTTTAACGATTGATTTTAATATTTCACCGGTCATTATGTTTACTACTTTAATTCCTGTTGCATTTTCCTTTCCGGTAAACCAACTAATGCATATTCCTTCCGGAGTCTCAGTTGCGGTAGGGCCAGCATGAGGGCATCCATCAATTTTCCATTTATCTGGATAGGCATTTCTTGATTTTGAAAAAGTTTTGCCACTATCCTTAGTAAAGATATAACTCATATCTCTTGAGCCATCAGGATACATGTCTCTGTAGAAAATGTGTGTAATTCCTTTGGAATCGGTGATCGCCTCAATTCTGCAACATTCACAAGCCTGATCATCAATAACCACAGGTTCGCCTAAGGCTTTACCTGGAATTGTTTTTGCAAACTTTACACTTCTCCCTTTACTGGTAAGTTTTTCATCTAACCATATTACTCCTATTTCGCCATCAGCCAACCTTACAGGTCTGCTAAACGAGCTGCTCTTGGTCGGTTTTCTGTCTTTAATTACAAACTGCGGTTTAGACCATTGAATTCCATCTTGAGAGTAAACATAGCATAGATCGGATCCAAATCTTGAAGTGGGATTATATTTTTTTATTTCAAAAGTTACAATCATACTCCCATCTTTTTTTACTGCCATTCGAGGCATCCCTTCTGCATGAGTGGCTGCCGAATCAGTGATAGGAACGTAATTTTTAGGGCCGAAAGTTTTTCCATCAAACTTGCAATAATAAAATCTCACTTTTTTTTCAGAGTCTTTTTCCACAAAACTCAAAAGGATTTCTCCATTATGGGTTTCTGTAAAAGATGGGTTAAAGCCTTGATTTTTGGAATCGGAAATAACTGAATCCTGTGCCAGAACTTTTGAAAAAAGCAATATAGCGAAGGTAAAAAAAATGAAATTTTTCATATTTAGAATTGTTGGGCACCTTTAGACATTTTACTAAAGGTGCCAGTTATTTATTTTTTTCCAGAAATATTATATTGAATACCAAATACTAAGGTTCTGGGTGCTGCAGGAGTAAAGGTAGTTCTGTCGTTCGCTGCATTGCCTCTTGTGGCATTGGTGGCATAGAGGGCATCTGTAAGATTAATAATATTGGAATACAGTTCAATTCCTTTCCATTTATAGCCAATTCTAAAATTCAGGATATCATAGCCTTTGTATTCAATGGTGTTTATTTGGTTTTGATACCAGCTTCCTACATGCTGCCATTCTATTGAGGATCTAAGATTTTTGACCCTGGACGGGTAATAGGTTAATTCAGTATTCCAAAGCCATTTTGGAGCTGAAGGCATCAATTTACCATTTACATTTTTCAAAGCATCAGAAGTTTTTTGACTCAAAACAAACTCATCAAATTTATGGATAGCATACGTACCACCATATCTGAAAAATACTTGTTTCGAAGGTTTAAAGGTAAGTCCCATTTCGATTCCTTTATGCATTGTTCTTCCTGCTGCCTGATAATCAGTTGAATTGTCTGGCTGGCGAATACTCAAAAGTTCATTGGTGCCAATGAGTTGATATAAAGATCCATCAAGATATATTTTATTATTTAGTAAAGATATCCAACCCCCGATTTCAGTGTTTTTAAAAGTAGCCGGAACCAGATTGTAATAAAACATATCTCCATTTTCGGCAGCTTTAGGTCTTTTTCTGAATATTGCGGTTAAACCACTTGGAGCAAAACCTTTTGAATAATTGGCATAGATTCCTTTGTTTTTGCCAAAATCATAAGTCAATCCTAGTTTTGGGGTAGTTTGGCTATAGGCTTTTGATCCTCCGATTGCTTTACCTGTGGTTTTATCAATATCAAGATTATTAGTATAGTCAAAAGCCATGTTGTCAAACCTAAGCCCGGCTGAAATTCTTAGATTTTTTATCGGTTCAAAATCATATTGAGCATAAATCGCCGTATTATGTATGTTGGCATTATAGTCAGCAAGTTTGATTTCTGGTCTTTCTTTAGTAATGGTATATTTTTCAACTGATTTTTTGTCGGCTCTAAGCTGAGCTGCCAGATCAATCTGGTAGGCCCAATAGTCATTAGGAGAGTAATCAATAGTAGTTCCTACCACAGCTTTTGAATTCAGAAATTTTAATTTTTGGGTGTGCTGTGCTATGATGCCAAGGCTTTGAAAGTCATTGGAGTTTATTTGACCAGTCGCTACCGATGACCCAGATGTCCACCTTATCTGGTAACTGGGATTTTGTCCGTGTTTGTTGTCCCGGCCAAATGCAGTAATAAATGACTGGGAGCCATTGGCCCAATCTTTTTCAAATGTTAGCCTTGTTCTCAAAGAATATGCCTTTCGATAGGTAAAACCTGTGGTGCTCACATATTGCCGGTTATAAAATGCGATACTATCCACACTGCCACTTGTTTGAGAGTCATATTTACTATAAGAAATCGTAGAAACCAATCTGGCTTTAGGAGAAAAGTGATATTCCAGGCGGGCATATTGGGCATTTTTAGAATAGTCTGAACTGTTCATCCATGCATCTTTTTGGTCAGCAACAAGTCCCCCAAGGTAAAAACCAAATTTTCCGATCATGCCACCAGCTCCATATTGTACACGCTTGTATCCCCATTGGTCAAACTGAACACCTATACGTGCCGTTGGCACAGAGGTAGGCCTTTGTGAAATAAAATTAATAGCCCCACCCACTGCCTCTGGCCCGTAAATAGACGACACAGGCCCTTTTACAACCTCTACAGAACTTACCGTAAACTGGTTCATCTCCAGGAGTGCATTATGATTAAAAACCCCCATCGGACGAATCGGCACACCATCTTCCATATACAGATAGTAGGCATTGGTAGTCATGGGTTGTCTGATTGACATGGAATGTTGCTCGTTGTTGAGGTTTACCATCATTACTCCCGGTGTTTTGTTTATTACTTCGTATATAGAAGTAGCCTTGGCTTCATCTATTTGTTTTGGAGTTAGTTTTGATATCGCAATGGGAGTTTGTGTACGAAGGGCTGCTTCTCTGTTTCCTGTTACTACCATTTGTTGGAGGTTTTCCATTGACGGCTCGAGCCCAATAATAATTTCATTTTCTTTTATTACTGTTAGTTCTTGCGGTGAATATCCAATAGATTGAATACTGATTTTTGAGATGTTAGATGCCTTTAGCTCGAACACACCATTTTGATCCGTAAATGTACCTTCAGGACCATATAAGTTTTTTATGGTTGCCCCAATTACTGCCTCTTTGCTTATAGCATCATAAATTTTGCCCTTTATTTGAGCATAAAGTGCTTTTTGGCTAAAGACAAGCATTGCTATAAAAAAAATATATTTCTTCATTTTTTTTGTAATATTAATTTTTTTTGGAAAAGAAATTCGGGGTCAGGTTTTTTGTAAAAACTTGACAAAGTGAATCTTGTATTCAGATAAAATAACTTGAAATTGCAAGCATTTTATTTGAAGCAGATAGAAATCCTTATTGAAAAAATTATATCCTTGGAGGTTTTAAAAAGGAAATTACAAATTTTGAAGAAATGGATTCTATGTAGTAGAATTGTGGTTTTTGTTTTGAAATAAAAGATTTTAAAGAGAAAAAATCTGAGAAAGCAGAGGTCTTTACTTCACTTTCTGTCAACAAAAGCTTTGATAAAAAGCTGTCAGTGGCTTGTTTTTCATCATTTTCCTGAGCTTTTTTGATTTGTCTGGCAAGATAACATTTGCCATTGCAATGCATCTCCGGACGGTTTTTGTTAATGCAATAATTCCTGACAATGAAGTCTTTGCGAAGTTGATAATCTAAAAATATAACAGGAGCCATCAATAGCTTTATTGCCAAAGCTATCAATAGGGTAATGCTCAATATTTTTTTAGATTTTTCCATTAATTAACAATGTACTATTTTGTTTTGAGAAATTGTTTTAGGAACACATTTTATTAGGAATAAAATGTGTTCCTTTTTTATTGGTTATTTTGGCAGCAATACAGTATCTATTACATGTACCCAACCATTAGAAGCTTTTACTGAGCCCAATATTTTGTTGCCATCTACATAAGTGGCTCCATCTTTTACAGTAAACGTCACATTGGTGCCATCAACCATACCCATGGTTTGTCCATCCTGAAAAAAGTCAGCCGCCAGAGCCGAGGTCATCACATGATGTTGAAGGATATTTACCAGTTTTTCCTTGTTTTCAGTTTTCAAAAGATCATCAACAGTTCCGGCAGGGAGTTTTTCAAATGCTGCATTTACCGGAGCAAATACTGTAAACGGGCCGGCATTGGAAAGTGAAGTAACCAGGTCGGCTGCAGCAACAGCTTTTACCAGTGTAGTATGGTCTGGCGATGCAACGGCTACCTTTACTACATCTTTTTCAGACTCATCGTCTTTAACTGCTTCCTGCCCACCCATTGTGGCAGTTTGCTCTGTAGAAGTACTTTCAGAACCGGTACTTTTACATGAAAAACAGATTGATGATAACAGACCGATAGAAATAATAATTGTTTTCATAAGGTTTGAAAATTTAAAATTTGATTATAAATCTTTTTTATTGAATATACGATAACTGAATACTAGCGGAACTAAGACCCAGAGGATCAGTAAAATAAATGAAAGTACGATACCCCAATTGGCCGAGAAAAAATTGTGAAAAACAGCACCGGTGATACCCATCAATGCTGAAACATCAAGCTGCATCAAAACTAAAATACGGGCCAAATCTGCGGGGTTAAGTGCTGAGAGAACCAAAGAAGCGGTTTCCATGGGATAATCACTCATATTGACCAAAACTGAGAGCACCAGACCGTCATACAAGATGCACAGATAAAACCATAAACCGAGAGCAATGCCTATACCCTTTGCTTTGTCTCGGGTAATGACTGAAGCCAGAAAAGCCACAGAAACAAAAACAAGCGTTATTAAAAGACCACTTCCAATCAAGGTAAGACCTTTGGCTGAACCATCAAATATCAATGTAGGCAAACCAATACCAATCAGAAACGCCAGACTTAAAGAGATACTTAGCCCTAAAAACTGGCTGAAGAAAATAGTTTTTCGGCTAATGGGTTGAGCCGCCATGAGCTCGATAAATTCGTAGGAATTATAAAAATGAATGGTCGAAAAAATCACACTCACCAACGGAATAACCATGATGTTGATATTGAGGAGGCTCAAAATCCCTTTATTGGAATCTGATTCAAACAAAAAGAAACTGATACTCAATACCAAAAGCAACAGGGTGTAGCCCATGACAAACCTGTTGCGAATGATGTCATATACTACGTATTTTATAGTTTTTTTCATAAATCTGATGTTTAATAATGAGTGTACCCACAGTGAGTAAATAGCCTAAAAATGATAATCCGTTGAGTAATCCGCCGGTCATTTTTAATGAATTAATTATAAAAATGTCTCCTAGAATCCTCATAAAAAGGCTTAGATTTAGTGCAGTAAGCCACAAATAGAAAACGGGATGGAATGGCTTGTGATTGATTTTTAACAATGCTGGGAATATGATAGGAGCATGGGCAAGTATCATGTTCAACACAAAACCAATAAAAAAAGCATGAAGTAATGCATCGTAAAGTAAAAAACCCTTAAGAAATCCCAGTAGCCCAGTAATTATCAGCCAAATAAAAGCTGAGAAAAGGCTAATGCCCAAAAATTTATATGATCCTTTTTTCTTTAAGTTAATCAGTGAAATATCATTTCTGATGAGCCATTGAGCCAGGCCAATCATACTGATATTAAGAATCCCAGAAGATCCGTTATGATAAAAAGCTGCAGCTAACGTTAATACCAGAAGCCAGAAATACAATTCGGTTTTCTGGAATTTTTTTTTGGGTAAAAATCGGGTCAGCTCGAGCCTTTCACCAATAATTGTAAACAAGAAAAATAACATCCATGCCGCAAAGGTCATTGGGTAGGATTGGGTCTGGAACAAAGTATAATGACCCACGAGCTGAAAAATGGCTCCAAAACTCAAAAGGAGGTCACCTTCGTTTTTATATTTTTTGAAAATATAAATACAAACCCCCAGATATGCCAGACTGCCGCTCATCAAAAGAATATTGCTTATTTTAGGAAAACCCAATAAAAAGAAAAGCACGCTAATACCAAATGATAAAGGAATAAGGAATAAAACTTTTTTATGTAGTGTTACTACCCGCTCAAGACTTACTAATGTTCCCAGAAAACCACCGACCATAAAAACACCATGCTGGCTTACGGGTACAGGTGATGGAATTGTAAAGCCCCAACCCAAACGAATCCAGCCACCCATCACTCCCAATATGAGCGAGATTAAAGCAAAAGGAATAATATATAAAAATGGAGACTTCATCAAAAACACAACATTTTTTTGCTCATTTGCATGATCTGGGCAATGATCCTGCTTAGTCGGTTCTCGCCAAATTCGCTTTGTAATACTTCTAATTCTTTGAATATTTTCAACTGACCATCCTGCAAATAAACCACATGCGTTGCCAGCTCTTCGAGGTCTGACATGATATGGGAAGTAATCAAAATGAGTTTGCCTTTTGTTTTTTCTTTTTGAATTTTTGCTTTTAAAATTTCACTCGAAACCGGGTCAAGACCTGCTGTGGGCTCATCGAGGATCAGCACTTTTGGATTAAATAAAAATGCCAGTGCAGCACTTACTTTTTGCTTGGTTCCTCCTGAAAGTGTCCCAAGTGGTTTCTGGTATATTTCACGAAGCTTAAAGGCCTCTATTATTTCCTCGTCAAGTTCATATTCTTTCAAATTGCGAATATCCACCATCATGTCAATAAGTTGACTGATCTTCAAATTCGGTGGATAGTTACCGATTTGAGGCATATAGCCGATCTGATTCCTATAATCAAAAGCATTTTTTATGGAAATATTTTGAAATCTGATTTCACCTTTGTCAGGAATTACCATTCCCAGCAATGACTTGATGAGCGTGGTTTTTCCTGAGCCATTTGGTCCCAAAATGGCAATGCACTGACCGAGTTCAAACTTTAGATTGATATCTTTCAATACCTCCAGTTTGCCAAATGACTTTCCTATATTTTCAAAAACTATCATCAATTTATGCCTTTAATTCTATTGTTTTTATGCTGTTGGGTTTCATTTGCGGGCTATCATCTTTCAGATTTTCAGGCGTAAAACTTGGGATTATCCTTTCGATTTTGTCCAAAAGCGTTACGGTAAAACTTCTCAGCAATATCATAACCTGGGGCATACGCTCCACGAGGGTAGAAAACATACTCACCGGTCTGTAGGCTACATCGCCATGGCCGTCCTTGTTGAGGTCATAACCCTGATACTTGTCCCAATAGTTGTTTTCCAGATAATTAAAAACCACTGAACCATTGGTAGCAAGATCAAAAGTATTTGCTTGAAAATTATTGTTTTTAATGTGATTTTCGTCGCAATTGGCCTGTATTCTTAATCCTATTCCGTTTTGCTCTATGATACATTCTTTTATGTTCATGCGGCTGCATCCTTCCATATAGATGCCTACAGTATTGTCAAGAAAATGATTGTGAATGATATCACTGTCTGTTATGTCTTTCAATAAAATCCCGTAAGCCGATCCTCCCCAGTTTTTATTGAAAATGTTTTCATGCATTTTTACTCTTTTCGAATACATGACGGCTACCCCTGCACCATTGTTTACAAAATTGTTTTTGTAATATTCGTCCTGGTGTGAAAACATAAAGTGAAGGCCATATCTGATATTTTTTGTAGAGTAATTCCTGAAGATACGGGAGTTGGTTACAAATTCGAAATAAATGCCGTCGCGATGTCCCTCCACATAGTTGTCAGAAATTTCAATTTCATCGCATTTCCATGCATGTATGCCATTACCGGTGGTTTGTTCTTCTTTTGGAGTCCCTTTGATGTTGTTTTTTGAGACCTGACATTTGTTAGAAGAGGAAAGATATACTGCAAAGTAGCAATTTCTGAACTCGTTGCCTGTCACCTTTACATTTTCTGATTCCAGCACTTTCACTGCAGCCCAATCGATCATGCTGGTTTCTCCAATATTGACAAATCTTATTCCTGATATTTTTACATCATTGGCTTTTACAATGAAAATCTCACCTTTCAGTTCAGCATCAAGGACCGGGAAACCAAGCCCTTTTATGCTCAGTGGCTTTGTGATTTCCAGATTTAGGACTTTGTAATTGCCCTTATTGATAATTATCTGGTCATTGGCCTGAGATAATTTCAGTGCTGCTTTAAGCTCCGAGGGATTGTTTACCTGCCATGTTTTGGCCGGCAATAAGCCCGGAATCAATGCAAGTAATATCAGAATTAGTTTATTCATTCGAGTTTTGATTTTACCTCTTCCCAGCTCATCATTTGAGCAGTGGTATCGCTTTTGAGGTAGTCATTGGCTTTCTTTGGGTCTTTAAATGCCCCAACATTGCCCAACATCGGACTCCTCATTTCACCTGAATAAACAAAAGTGGCTTCTTCAACTCCCAATAATTCGCCGGGAGCATCCACGCCATTAAATACTATGAATTTAAACTGAGCGTCCTCCTGATTGCTCACTTGCATGTATTTAACCATGCAGGCGGCGTCGTCAAACTTAAAAACCTTTCCTTTTTGGCTTACGAGTTCGGTTCCAAACTTTTTGTCCATGATGGTCATTTTGCAAAACTCACAGTTCTCTTTTCCATAATTGATAGTTTCAGGACCGCTACTACATGAAGTGACCACAGATATTACCAAAAGGAAAAGGGTGATTTTCAGGATATTAAGCATTTTACTTATTTGTTTTTGTTTCAAATATCACCACGCCAATGGTTACTACACCTAAAAGCACAAACAGCCAACCGCCAATATCCGGAATCGAATAAGCTCCGAAATTGAGGAGTTCTTTGTAGCCAATCAATGGAGGTTGATAGGCCATGCCCGGTACTTTTATGGCTGCGTCATCGCTGAGGTTATGTCCATATTCGTAGCCCCATTTCCAGAAATCATACATGGCTACAATACCTGATACAATCAGTAATGCCAGAAATCCAAAAACCATTTTTCGGTTTTTTGAAAGTGCAGTTAAAACACCCAAAGCGATGATTACTCCTACGGCATAGGGCAGGATTTTAAACTCAGGAAACATCTCTTCTTTGATGTGTGCCATGCCTATGTAATGGTTGAGACCATTGATGATATCCACCTGACCACTAAGTTTATACAACCAGATACTCATCGAAAGACCTTCAGGATATTGAGGTGCCCACAGATCGATTTTCCAGATAGGAACAAAATAGGTGATGGTCAATAATAAGGAACTTACCAAAAGGCTTATCCAGGATATTTTCTTTAAAGGTTTCATTGTTTTTTTGATGAAAAAAAGGCGAGCGAATGTTACACCCGCCTTTTTTTTTATTTAAATATTATTTTTTTGCTACTTTCTTTTCAGCCTCTGCTGTTGGGTTTTTACCAAGTCCCCAAGTGAGCGGAACATTGCTGCCCGCAGGCGATACCCTCACATAGCCCTGCATTTCCTGATGCAGTGCCGAGCAAAAATCAGTGCAATAAATCGGCGTAACTCCCACTTTGGTTGGAATCCATTTAAGTGTAGAAGTTTCGCCTGGCATTACCAAAACCTCAGCATTTTGATTTCCTCTTACGGCAAAGCCATGAGGTACATCCCAGTCTTGTTCCAGATTAGTGACATGGAAATAAACCACATCACCCATTTTCACACCTTCAATATTGTCAGGAGCGAAGTGCGACCGTATGGCTGTCATATAAACATGAACCTCGTTGCCTTTGCGTACCACTTTGGTCTCCTTTTCACCTTTGGCTGCATAAGGGTGTTTGTTTTCCTCCAGTTTAAAGATTTTCTTCACGTTTTTCTCCACCAAAGCAGCCGGGATTGATTCAGCATAGTGAGGTTCTCCTGTTGTTGGGAAGTCAAGAATAAGCTTCATTTTATCACCGGAAATATCATACAGCTGAGCCGATTGAGCCAGTTCAGGTCCTGTAGGAAGGTAGCGGTCTTTTGTGATTTTGTTGTAGGCAACTACGTATTTTCCATGCGGCTTGGCAGTTGGTCCACCGGGGATACTCAGGTGACCCACCGAATAGAAAGTAGGTACACGGTCAACCACTTCCAGTTTTTCGATGTTCCATTTTACCAATTCTGAAGACACAAAGAATGAGGTGATGGCATTTCCTCTTCCGTCAAATTCAGTATGCAATGGTCCTAAGCCCGGCTTTTTAACTTCGCCGTGTAATACCGCATCATATTTTAATACCGGGATACCGTCAAAATCTCCGTCAAAAGTTTTGCTTTCAATGGCTTTGATCATTTTATCAAATGAGAACACCGGAATCACAGCTGCTAATTTTCCGGAACCCACAATATATTGACCTGTAGGATCTACATCACAACCATGAGGCGACTTAGGGCATGGCATAAAATAGAGCATACCCGGGCATTCTTTCGGATCGAGGGTCATTACCTCGTTCATAATAGTAGAAGTGGCACTGTGGGTTTCATCACTATATACATTATGAGCATATTTTGCAGCTTCTTTTTTGCCTTTGCCCTGAGCAAGATATTCTTCGGCTTTCTTCCAGTTTACAGCCAAAATAAAGTCTTTGTCTTTTTGCGAAGCATTTACTTCCAGCAAGCTGTTGGCCTGCTCTGTATTGTAGGTGGAGAAAAAGAACCAGCCTGCAGATTTGGCTTTACCGGCACGTGCCAGGTCAAAGCTCACTCCAGGGGTTTTTAGCTGGAATTTGATTCCCATTCTTCCTGTGTTTTTATCAATACTTACAAAGCTTATATAACCCTTAAAGTTTTGTTTAAAAGAGCTGATGGGTACATCGGCTTTGGCGTCTGGTGGTACTGAAAAACGTGTTCCTGCTACTGCATACTCCGTGTTGGCAGTAATAAAAGGGGAGGAGTGGTTACCGCCCGAATTGGGTAGTTCGATGATTTCTTCTGTTCTGAAAGTCGAAAGGCTTACTCTGGCAATACGCGGTGTATTGTTACCATTGATAAAAGCCCACTTTCCATCGTGCTCTGAGTTGGTTGTCGAAAGTGCCACGTGGTGAGAGTCATCCCAGGGAACAAAACCATGAGAAGTGTTGAGCATAGGTTTGGTTTCTTCAGAATACCCCCAGCCATTTTCAGCAAATTGAGAAAATACAGGGATAATTTTTAAAGTACGACCCGAAGGCAATCCTACCACTGATAGTTGCCCGTTGAATCCGCCGGAAACTATATTGTAAAACTCGTCATATTCGCCTGGTTTTACATAAGCTCTTTCTGCTGCGTCACCTGCCAGAAAAGAATCGCTCGAGGCTTTTTCATTTGCTGGTTTACATGCAGCCATGCTGACTATTGTGGCTCCAAGAGCCACAATGCGTAAATAATTGATTTTCATTATTTTATTTTTATTTAGATATGATTTTTCGGGCTTATTTTTCGCCGTCATTTTGTCTCATGAATTCCAAAACCCCTCTGGCCTCTTTTTCAGAGATATTTTGATTTGGCATTCTGATCAGACATTCCTCCAGCATTTTTTGGGCTTCAGGGTCGCTTTCCAGCATCATGTCCACATTGGTTATCATGTTGATAATCCATTCCGGTTTACGTTTTTTGGTTACGCCAGACCAACCCGGTCCAACCAGGCGTTCCTGGGTAAGTTTATGGCAAGAGCCACATTTCATGTCATAAATTCCTTGTCCTTCTTTTACCATCGCCTGATCAAGCGGGGTACTGAGAGCAATCTCTTTTACTTCGGTGCCATGAACTTCCTCTTGTTTTAGAAGTACTGAATCACTTGTTTCCGGACTTTCTGCCCTTTTTTCTGCTCCCCCGCAGCCCCAAATGATTAATGTTAAGGTTATTAAACCCAGAATTTTGTTTTTCATTACGTTTAAATAATTTATTTGAAAATAGAAGTAAGTAAAATAATTACGAATATAAGACCTTCTTATCTTTTTAACAAAAGTATTGTTTGATTGGCTTAATGAATTATGATTAATACCAAGGATAGAATATGATATTAATCATTTAGCATAAAAAAAGACCTTTATATCTTTATATCTCAATTAAATTAACAAGAAATGGAATTAATAAGTGAACTGAAAGTGGGGCAAATTGTAAGAAAAAACCCTAAAGCTGCGGATGTATTCAACGAATATGGAATAGATTATTGTTGTGGAGGCAATGTGATGCTGAGTGAGGTATGTGAGAAGCAGGAAATTAATTTTGAGGAAATAAGTCAAAAGATAGAAAAAACATTTGAAGAAAAGCAACCTTCAAGTCTGGATTTTGATCAGTTTGAGCTTGACTTTTTAGCCGATTATGTAACCAATGTTCACCATAATTATCTTTACAAAAATCTGCCTGAAGTCAGGTTTTACGTTGAAAAGGTATTTAATAAACATGGAGAAAGGTTTGATTATCTTCCGGAATTGCATGATTTATATCTTGCATTGGAGGGTGATTTATTGGGGCACTTGCCTAAAGAGGAGAATATCCTGTTTCCTTATATAAAGAAAATGATAAATGAATTGAAACTAAAGGAAAAATCAGAGAAACCATTTTTCGGAACCATACAAAACCCAATCTCAGTGATGCATGCTGAACATGATGAGGCGGGGGAGATTTTGCACCGTTTACGAAAAATCACAAACAATTATACTGCACCCGAAAATGCCTGTAACTCACATCTGGTGATGATCAGCAAACTAAAAGAGATGGATGCTGATTTGGTACAACATATTCACATCGAAAACAATATTTTATTTCCGAAAGTAGTACTTTTGGAGGAGGAATATTTTAAAAATGCTATAGCATGATTTCAAAAACTTGCGGATATGCCATCAGAGGCATGGTTTTGCTCTCTTTAGAACAAAATCAGGAGAAAAAAATCGGGATTCAGGAAATAGCAGAAGAACTTTCGGTTCCCCAGCATTTTATGGGGAAAATCCTCCAGGATCTTTCCAAGCGTGGTTTGATAGGCTCAATAAAGGGACCGCATGGTGGGTTTTATTGCAACAACCATACTCAAGAATTACAATTGATTGAGGTGATAGAGGCAGTTGACGGCCTGGGTATATTAAAAAAATGCTTTTTAGGGCGTGACGAATGTTCTGCCATAAATCCCTGCCCCATGCATGACGATTTTGATGGTTGTCGTACAGCTATTTTTAAAGTTTTTGCAAGCAAAACCATTGCTGATCTGGTGTCAAGTGTTGATTTGGGAGAGAGTGTTTTAATAGGGTAATTAAATATGATTTTGAATTACAAAAAACCGGCTCAATGAACCGGTTTTTTTGTTTGCTAAACATTTGATATTATGTGGTTTTTACATTTAATATTATTCCCGAGTCACTAAAAAGATCATCAGTTGAAAATCCTTGAGATATTTTATTCGATATTTCCTCAGAGTTTTTTAAAAGTAATTTTTTGTTTGTGATTACTTCTGCTACAATAAAGAGAGCCACTTTTTTCTGTAAATCCGGGATATTGAAAAACAAGTTTGAATCGGATGAGTTGATTAGCTTGAGTACTGCTTTGTAAAGCAATTCCTTATTTTTGAAATAGTAGAATATCTCTGCTTTATTTACACTGGCTATTTCTGCAATTTTCTGAATACGGGTTCCATGAAAACCATATTGCAAAAATGTTTCTACCGCAGCTTTCAATATCTTATTTTCGGTTTTCATTCTTTTTGTATTTAATCGAATCTACCACATAATATATCATAGGTATGAGATATACAGTTAAAACCAATGACGATAACAGACCACCAATGATTACCCAGGCGAGACCGTTTTTCCATTCGCTGGCTGTACCTTTTGCCAATGCGATAGGAAGCATGCCTACAACCATTGACAAAGTGGTCATCAAAATGGGTCGCATTCTTCCTTTGCCTGCCATAATCAATGCCTCTTTAAAATTTTTGCCTTGTGCCTTAAGTTGATTCGTAAAATCTACAATCAGAATAGCATTTTTTACAACTAAACCCATTAACATAATCAAACCCAGCAATGCAAATAGACTAAGGTTACTCATGGCCAGATTAAGTGCGAAGAAAGCACCAATAGCTGCCAAAGGAATTGAAAACAGCACTATAAAAGGATATATGTAGCTATCATAAAGGGCCACCATGATGAGATAAATTAAGATAAAGGAAATCATCAAAACTGAACCCAAAGCCCCAAAGCTATCATTCTGGCGTTTAATATCACTACCCCAGGCCATTTGAATGTTTGCGGGAAGTGGATTAGATTTAACATAAGACACCACTTCGTCGGCCACCGTGCCGGAAGGTCTGCCTAATGCATCAGCTGTAATTGTTACTGCGGGCTGTCTGTCTTTTCTTTCCAATAGTGAGGAGGTTTTGTCTTGGGTGACTTTTGCAAACTGATTAACCTCAATGGGTAAACCCATAGGATTGACTACCGCATACTTGTTTACGTCTTCGTAATTTTGGCGGTTAAAGTCTTCAACCCAAATTCTTACCGGATATTCTACACCGTTTTCGGTCAATGTAGCATCGTCATTTCCCGAAAACGCCGCCCGGAGATTCTGCCCAACATAAGCTGAATTAAGCCCGAGCCTTTGCATTTTATCTTTATCAGGCTCAATTTTATACTCTGGACTCCCTTCTTCAACCGATAGCCTCACATTATCAGCACCGGGAATTTCTGCTATTATCTCTTTTAAATGTTTTCCAGCTGCCATCACCGAGTCAAGGTCAGAGCCACTTAAAGTAATTTCTATGGGTGCTGAACGTGGAATTAAGCCCAAAGCTGCCATAGAATAATTGATTCCGGGAAACTTTTGCTGTAGTGATGTTCTCAAGCCCTTCATGTATTCCTCAGTAGCCTGATTAGCCCTTTCTGTTTTGGGTTTAAGTTGAATTGTAAACTCCGTTTTATTGACACTTCCAACTCCAAGACTTCCGATTCCTGTGCTTGGACCACCGATATTGCTGAAAACCGTTGCTACTTCTTTTTGAGCAATAATGTATTTTTCTATTTCTGACGATACATCATTATTTTTTTGGATAGAAGTACTTTTATCAAACTCCAAAGCCATTCTGAATTTCCCCTGATCCCCGGTAGAAATGAGTTCTTTGCCAATTATTCCTTGTTTCATTACGCCTAGCGTTAAGGCAAAGAGAAAAAGAATAAATAATGTAAAGATTATTTTATGATTAAGAACCCACTCCAATTGCTTTCCATACCAGTTGGTAAATACATCAAGCTGGTGTTCAAACCAAAGCAGGAATTTGTTTATTGCATTGGTAGGTCTGAGATCTTCTTTTTTTCCAATTCTTGAGGCCAACCAGGGTGTTAACGTAAAGCCAACCAACAAACTGGTTAGAGTAGAGGTAATCACCACAACGGAAAATTGTTTCAGCATATCGGCTACAAATACCTGAATAAATAATATAGGAAGAAAAACTACCACATCAACCAAGGTGATAGACAAAGCTGAGAAACCAATTTCCATTCTACCGTCCATGGCAGCTTCGGCCTTATCTTTTCCGTGGTCAAGATGTTTTTGAATATTTTCCAATACTACTACAGCATCGTCAACCAAAATTCCAATAATTAGCGACATGGCCAGTAAAGTCATTAGATTGAGTGTATAACCTAGCAGCCACATAACAGCAAAAGCAGTGACAAGAGAAGTGGGTATAGCCACAATCACTATGAGGCTGTTCCGATAGCTTCTAAGAAATAAAAGCATTACCAAGGAAACCAGTATTACAGCAAGTATAAGGTCAACTACTACTGAGTTTACCGCTGCAATGGTATTGTCAGTGCTGTCGTCGGCGATTACAAATTTCACATTATGGAGTGCTTCTTTACTTTCAATGTTTTTAAAAACCGCTCTTACTGCTTTTGAAACCTCAACGGCATTGGCATCACCTTGTTTTTTCAAAAGTAACCCGATTCCATTTTTCCCATTGAATCGGCTCACTGAGTTTATTTCTCTTACGCCATCGCTTACTGTCGCCACATCTTTAACATATACCGGACTTCCTGCCACAGGCATAGCTATCTGTACATTTTTGATATCTTCCAGTGTCTGGAATTTGCCTGAAAAGCGTACCGCATTACTTTCAGTTTTAGTCTGGATTTTTCCTGCAGGCAAATCAATACCAGATCTATTGATGGCTTCAATCACCTGACTTAAGGCTACTCTGTAATATTTTAATTTATCTTTATCAGTTTTAACTTCAATCTCTCTCTCTTCACCACCAAGAAGCGTAAGTTCAGCCACACCCCTTACCTGCTGGATCTGGGGTAAATATTCATCTTTCATTTTTTGATAAAAAACTGTAGGTGGCATATCTCCCGTAGCACTTATTGACATAATCGGGAGATCATTGGGTGATACCTTACTCATTACCGGGCTTTGAATATCAGCAGGTAAATCTTTTCTTATGTTGTCAATATAACGCTGGGCATCCTGCATGGTTTTATCAAGGTCAGTGCCATACTTTAGATTTGCAATGACCACTGAGGCGTTTGGAAGTGATTTTGTAACCAGATAGTCCACTCCTTCAAGGTTAGCGAGTGCGTCTTCAATTTTTCGTGAAACCGAAGTCTCTACCTCTGCTGGTTCAGCACCGGGATATACAGTTTTGATTACAACAACCGGTTGATTAAAATCAGGCATCAATTCGTAGCTTAGGTTTTTGAAGCCTATCACTCCCAGCAAGGTAAAAACACTGAAAAGTACGATGATAAGAGAGGGTCTTTTTATTGCAATTTCGGTAATATTCATTTTACTGGGATTTTAATGGGTTACTTTAATATTGGCACCATCAAACAGATTGATAAAACCGCTCACAACAATTTCATCTCCAGGGTTTAGACCACTTTTGATTAACACCTTATCACTGGTTCTTTCTGCTATTTTTATCTCTTGCAATTGAGCTTTGCCATTTTTTACCAGATATACCATAGGTTTTTCGGCACTACCTTGTAATGCTGATGCCGGAATCGGGAGCCCTTTTTGTTGAGTTACTGAGTTTTGAAATACTTTGCCCATCATACCGGCTTTAATCTTTTGATCGGAAGTATTGCTGAGGCTCAGTTGTACCGGGAAACTGTTGCCTGCATTGCCTTTGCTGCCCACCATACTGACCTTTCCGCTAAATGTTACATCACTGTAGGCATCAGGGATTACACGGAAGGATTGACCCGGTTTGAAATATTTTAGGTCTGATTCGGGAACATTGATAGTAAACTTCAATGTACTCAGCTCAGTAATTTGTAAAAGAGGAACACCGGGAGCCGAAAATGATCCAATCTCCGAAAGTTTAGCCGTTACTATTCCTGAAAATGGAGCTAGTATTGATGTTTTTTTAATTTGCTCCACTATTCCGGCTTTTTGAGCTTCCGAATTTTTTATGGCCGATTGTTGCTGCAATGTCCGGCGTTGATTTTGAGCGTTTTTGAGTTGAATCTCAGCTTTTTCCAACTGCACACCTTGAATAGCATCAGAAGCAGCCAAAATATTGTATCTTCTTACATCTGCTTCCAGGCCCGCCAGTTGTACTGCATTGTTTTGCAATTGGATTTCAGTTTCAGCACTAAGATTTTGAATCATCACTTCTGCGGTTTTTAATTGTTGTTTAAGCAGAGCATCATCAAGCTTAATCAGCAATTGCCCTTGTCTAACCTGCGAACCCGCATCTACTAATATGGCATTTAATTTCCCTTGTACTTCGGCACTTATGCGGGTTTCGCGATTAGCTTCAAATACCCCGCTATAAGCCATTTCCTTTTGGTATTCTTCCTCAGAAATTTTCATTGTTTTTACCGGCAAGGCTGTATTTTTATCGTATGTATAAATTTTTTCGTTAGCTACCGATTTGTTTTTTTTCAATTTGACTACAACCAATGCTATCAATACAATGGGAATCAGAATTATGATCAGTTTTTTTAATGTTATATTTTTCATCTCAGTAAATTTTTAAATTTAATTAATGGGTTCGCATCCTGCCCTTAGAGTATTCTTTTGAAGATATTATGGCGGAATTTCAGGATATAGGAAAAAATACCTGCCAGGTGTGCAAAAAATAAGACCATAAATACATTTACCATTGCCCTATGAATATGAATTCCGTGACAGGCTTCTTCATCAAGTTTGAAGGTAAGGTCATTGGTGGTGATTGCTTCCAGATACCCGCTTTTCAGCATCATCAGGACACCAGTCATTGATAATATAAATATGGCGATATAAAACAGGTACTGCACCCAAACTATCACCTTGTTCCGTAGTAAAGAATTGGTTTTCAGTGGTTCCGGTCTTTTTTGAGTGAAATGAATAAAAACTCTTATGATAGTAAGTAAAGCCACTGTGAGGCCGACCACTGCATGTACTTTGAGAGCACCAAATGAGGTACCTTTTATTTGCTGATAATATTTTCCACTTATGACCATCAGAAGTATCAAAATGAATGAAACCCAATGGATAAATATGCTTGTTTTGTTGTATTTTTTCATAATTATAATCAGTAAATTGTATTATATTTTTTTGATGTTATTATCACTTTTTTACATTTACATTTCCCGAAATTTTTCTGAACTCGGCTATTGATTTCAGGTAATCAACCAGTGCATTGAGATGTGATTGCTGAGCATCTCTCATGGCGTTGTCGGCGAGTAAAACTTCGGTAAGTGCTGCCAGTCCTTGTTTTTGTTGCAAAAGAGTCTGATCATATATGGTTTGAGCCAGTTCTTTCTGTTTTTGTGTCAATTCAATCTGCTGTAAGCTGGTACTAATCTGCGACCTAAGGTTTTTTATCTGGATAGTGGTTTGGTCTCTGACTAAATCTGCCTGGAGATGGCTATTTATAATCTCCAGTTTCTTTTGTTTTATTTTTTGAAAATTGCTTCCACCGGAAAAAATCGGCAATGATAACTGCAAACCTGCAAAACTCACCGGGTAAAACCTCAAAAAGTCGTTGGGAGCTGTATCATAACCAAACCCCGTAGTGCCGTAAGCTCCAACAAGATTCAATGATGGTAAAGTGAGTGTTTTTAAGGTTTTCAATTCTCTTTTCAATAGTTTGTTTTGCATCATAACTATCTGATAATCTATATTTTGGTTTTCATCATCCAAGGCTTCCTCCTTTAGAGAAATAGTTGGGTCAATTTCAATATTTTGCTCCTGAGGCTTTCCCATCATTAGGATAAGATTATTGTGGAGCTGAATTTTTCTGGAAATCAATACCTCTTTTGGGTTGTCAATTGCTGCATTTGCAGCCTTACTTTTTCCACATCTGTTCCTTTGGCCATTTGCTGTGTTTGCAGCAGCTGGAGGTTAGATAGCAGTTTGCCGGTATTTTCAGTATTTTTATCAATAAGCGTGAGCTGGTGACCTATCAATTGGAGAGAAAAATATAAGCTGGAAATATCGTAAATGAGCTGTTGCTGACTTTTTTGGAACTGTAATCCACTTATTTCAGCTCCAATTGAGGTCATTTTAGATGCTCCTATCACCTGAGGTTGATAAAGCGGCATTGCAAACTGTATCTGAGCCGAAATATTATGCGGCACTCCAAACTGTGCCTCTTTAAATTGTCCAGGCTGACCGCCAAACACCGCAGCCGGTAATAGCTGCGTGGGTAATTCACTAAAATACTTATAATCTGAACCAAATGTGAGCTTTGGCCACAGATTGGCATTGGCTTCATTATGCCTAAGTTCACTTATGTGTTGATTGTTGGCAGCAATCTGAAGTGTTTTATTATGTTCACTTGCTATATTTAAACATTGCTCCAGGCTGTAAGTTTGGCTGTATGCCGGGGAGCCAATTATTACAAGAGCAAGTATGTAAATATTCACTAACTTTTTCATACAAATTTTTTTATTTTACAAGCAAAAGATTACTGGTCTCCAGTGCATCGACCCAATGTTTAACATTTGGTTCAATATTGACATAATTTCCAGGCAATAAATCGATCGACTGACCTTTTTCGTCGGAGTACCGGGCATGACCTGTAACACATACCAAAAATGCGGGAACCTTTGTGGTGTGTTCTTTGAGCTGTTTGTCTTTTAATATTTGCAAAGAAACGACCTTGTTTTCCTGGGTATTAAAGACCAGATGGGTTGAAACATCTTTGATTTCGGTATGATTATTTTTTAAATGCATTGTATTATTGTTTATTGGTTTTACTGATTTGCAGCTCATTACAAAAATTGCTGCTACTAATATTATACTCAGATTTTTCATTACTTATGTTTTACTTCTAATATGGTTATTAAACTTTCCAGTATATTATTTCCCGATCTAACTAAATCAAATTCAAAATTTGCGATTCTCCATTTAAACATCTGTAGCCTTATAGCCCCCATAATAATATGTGCAACCTCCTCAGCACTGATGGCTTTGGTAAAAGTACCCTCGGCCTGACCTTGCATGATTATTGGCAATAGATGTTTCATTTTAATTTGCATAATCTTAAAGATAGTTTGGTTTACCCTCAGGCTTTCTTCCATAAGGCCATCAGAGAATACCGCCACCACAAAATGAGGATGACTGCTAAAGAATTCAAATTGATTGTGAAAGATATTGATGAAGTTATCCCTGGCTGAACTGGAGCTTTTGATTACTTTCTGATATCTTTGATCCATACTATCAGCCAGATATTCAAGTAATTCCACAATAATCTCCTCTTTGCTGGTAAAATGCCTGTAAATGGCACTTTCCGAAAACTTCATTTCTTTAGCCAGATTTTTTATGGTCAGGCCACTAACGCCAGAATTTGTCAAAATTTTCCCTGCTGCTTCTATTATTTCCAATTGCCTTTCAGAGATTTCACTTACCATTGTTTATATATTTTTTAAATTAAAAAAAGCAAATCCCATCCATAACACTGATGTGGTCATACTTATGGCTCCGATTAGAACAAACACCGGCGACATGCCCAAATATATTTCTGCCAGAATCCCTAAAGGCATTAAAATCCCAATAAGTGCCAGCCACGAAATAATTTTAACGTTTTTCAACCGACCATTGAAATGAAATAGTAAATATCCCATCAAAATATTTAAGAAAGCAAATAAATTGCCATGAACGTGTGCCAGACGTGCCTCAAAGTGCTTTCCAATGCTGTAAGAATTAACCCAGACCTCCTTGTCAGGTGCAAAATCACGAAGATAGATCAATAAAAATCCATAGGCCATAAATAAGCCCATGATTAAAAACCCTACCGATAGATTAACTTTCCCATTCATAACCATAATGTTTTATGTTAGTGAATATTCACTTCACAAATGTAATTCTAATTATCAATAAGTCAAGTTTTATTTGATTTTTTTTTATTATATATGCAAAAAGGAGAAAAATCTATTTCTGATAGGTCGCTTTTGGTTATAAAAACTCGAAATCTATTCAAACAAAAACATAAAAAAGGTTGAGACGCAGGAAAAAAAGACTGGGTAAATTAGTTTTAGAAGATTTATTCAAGGGAAAAAATAAAGGGGCCATATCATGGAATAGCCCCTTTTGATCTTACGCTTCTGTTTTGGCTGGCACTGCTACCTTTCGACGCCTTTTACGCATCGATTTTTTAGTGCCGCCCGCCATCTGGTATTGATTGGAATCTTTACCATATCTGGCACCCACACCAATGAGAATCCGTTCGTTAAGGTCTTTTAACGCTTTCTCTTTTTCCCGAATGCGGTTTCTGACCTCTCCCATGGAGCTCAATTGGGTATTGTAAGAATTAATCAGGTCGTCCACTTCTTTGATTGCAGCCTGATAACTTTCTATATTGAGACCATTGCCCAGATCCAAATCAGTGGCAATTGCTTTAACGCCCGCAAGTCTCGAAGTGGCGTTTTGGATTGAAATACTAGAGATATATCTCATATTTTTTTAAATAATTATGCCCTTTTTTTTTAAAATCAATCCCCAATGACATATATTTAAACGCTAATTAAAAACTATGTCGGGGGGCTGCTTCTTTTTATGGAAGCGGCCTTCTGATTTTTTGTGGAATCGGGCGGTGAAAAACTAAAAACAAAAATTAAAAATTAAAAAATTAAATTAACTACACTTTCTTTTACCGGCTTCTGATTAATCAGAAACCTACGTTTGGTACCCATAACCTACCTTCGCCCATGATCCGAAAAGGTTTTGATACCCGGCTGTTCAATAGGGGATTAACCCTATTTTTTTCTTATTTGATGAAGTTTCCGTCTTTCATACAAATAAAATTTAACTATACCGCAAACATATAAAAAAAAATTCTATGAAAAATTTCACAAATTATTTGCTTTTTTAAAAAGCTTTGAAAATCAGTAAATTGAGAAAATAATTGAGGAAAAATTGATGATTTTGTTTATAAATTTTGAAATTTGAGGAAAAATTAAAAATTCAATACAACAACTATTTGAAAATCAGAAACTTGAATTGTTGACTATATTTACTTTTAGCCCGAATTATGTGGATAACGCTGGAAAACAGGTAAAATATCTAAAAATCTTATCAAAAACCTTTGATTTTTTCTCAGAATTGCCTCTTTCTCTGGGACTTATTTGAAGGTAAAATGGGAGTGTCTAATCAAGTATAGTGAATGTTGAATAAAGTTTGGTGAATGTTGAATCAAGTTTGGCGAATGTTGAATCAAGTTTGGTGAATGCCTAATCAAGTTTGGTGAATGTCAAATCAAGTTTGGTGAATGTCAAATCAAGTTTGGTGAATGTTGAATCAAGTTTGGTGAATGTTGAATCAAGTTTGGTGAATGTCTAATCAAGTTTGGCGAATGTTGAATCAAGTTTGGTGAATGTCAAATCAAGTTTGGTAATCGGTCAACAATGAAATATATAATTAAAATTTCAAATATTTTTCGATTCCCGGTAAACGATTAAGATATTTAGAAATTACCAAACCGAGAATTGGGAAATTAGGGATGTTGATTATATTGCCACAATAATTTGGAATCATGATCAATAAAAGCTGGAGTAAAGCCAGTCTGTTTTTCTTTTTGATGGTGGCCGTGATAGGTACCACTTTACGGGCTGCCGGGTATTTTAATATTCCGCTGGGCTATCGCAACCTGGTGCATGCACACTCTCATACCGGGTTTCAGGGCTGGGTATATACCATCATGTTCCTTATCATTACCAGCATATATATCAGCCCGGAAAAACTAAAGAAAGGCAAATATTCTTTACAGTTCAAGCTTACGCTTTTGGTATTGGCGGGGGTTCTGGTGTCGTTTTCCTTACAAGGTTATGGTTTGTATTCCATAGTTTTTTCGACCTTGTTTCAAGTGCTCAATTATTGGTTTATATATCGTTTCCTGAAAGATACCACCGATACGCTATCAACCCAATACTCCCTGAAATTCATCAAAACCGGCTTGTACTTTGGCTTGATTTCTACGCTTTTGCCTTATGCAATTGGCATCACCTCAGCAAAAGGACTCAATGGCACCGAGCTCTATCAATCTTTGATATATACTTTTTTGCATTTTCAATACAACGGTTGGTTTTTGTTTATCGTCATAGGTTTGTTTTTTAGATTTTTAGAAACCCATGCACCGGCAGTAAACTCAACATATATTTGGTGTTTTTATTGGTTCTTTACCTTAGCATTTATTCCGGCTACTGCTCTTTCACTTTTAGGCATGAGCTTTTCTTCCCACTTGCTTTTCTTTGCTATTTTTGCCACAGTTTTTCAGATTGCAGGTTTAATTTGTTTTTTATTGATTATCAAACAAATGCCTTTCAAATTGAAATCAAAAAGCTATTTGAGCAAAGTGTTTCTTTACCTTTTCCTAATTTCGTTTGTGCTCAAGGTAACGGTACAGGGGCTGTCGGTTTTTCCATCAATGTGGGAACTCGCTTTTTTTGAGAAGAATATCGTGCTGGCATATCTGCATCTGAGCCTGATTGGCACTATCTCGTTTTTGCTGATAGCCTGGTTGTTTGAATTGGGCTATCTGGGTCACAGTCTTTGGACTAAAACGGGCAGTGTACTTTTGATTTCTGGTTTTTTTATCACCGAAATTATCCTTATGACAGGCGGGTTACATTGGTATTATAGTCAGGATTGGCTCATTGCGGGCAGTGTGGCTATGGTATCAGGAGTTCTTGCTTTTATATTTAGTCCGGTTGCAGGCGATTAAAAAGGAAATAAATTTGTATTTTATTATCATGGAGGTATTTCTACCAAAACTATACATTTAGAAAGTTACACAAAAGCCACAAAGGAGCCACAAAATGCACAAAGAAATACTTGTCCATTTTTTTAAACATTAAGATCATTAAGGAATTAAGGGCATGAAGATTATAGTCTTAGAACATATCAAACTCAGTACTCGCAACCCGCCACCCGGAACTTACCAACTTACCAACTTACCACCTTTCCAACTAAAAGGAAACTACTTCCTACTCCCTGTTACCTAAGTTACGCAAAAGCCACAAAGAAGCCACAAAATGCACAAAGAAATACTTGTCCATTTTTTTAAACATTAAGATCATTAAGGAATTAAGGGCATGAAGATTATAGTCTTAGAACATATCAAACTCAGTACTCGCAACCCGCCACCCGGTACTTACCAACTTACCAACTTACCACCTTTCCAACTAAAAGGAAACTACTTCCTACTCCCTGTTACCTAAGTTACGCAAAAGCCACAAAGGAGCCACAAAATGCACAAAGAAATACTTGTCCATTTTTTTAAACATTAAGATCATTAAGGAATTAAGGGCATGAAGATTATAGTCTTAGAACATATCAAACTCAGTACTCGCAACCCGCCACCCGGAACTTACCAACTTACCAACTTACCACCTTTCCAACTAAAAGGAAACTACTTCCTACTCCCTGTTACCTAAGTTACGCAAAAGCCACAAAGAAGCCACAAAATGCACAAAGAATGCCGGGTTCTTTTCTTAACCATGAAGGAATTAAGGCATGAAGATTTAACCCTCTGAACATTTCATACCCAGTACCCGCCCCTCGCAACCCCGAACTTTCCAACTTTCTAACTTTCCACCTTTCCAACTTACTAACTTAAAACACTGTTGCCTACTCCCTGTTGCCTATAACCTATAATTAGCACATTAACTCATTAGCACATTATCACATTATTTACTATTTTTGAAAAAAGAAACAGCTCTTATCCAATGACCCTCGACCAATACATAGCCAGTATAAACACACGATATAAATCGGGAAACGCCACCGAACATACTTACCGCGGCGACTTGCAGCAGCTTATTGAAAGCCTGGTGCCTACCGTGAAAGCTACCAACGAACCCAAACGCCAGAAATGCGGTGCTCCTGACTACATCATCACCAAAAAGGAAATACCGGTGGGCTTTATCGAGGCCAAGGATATTGGCGACAAAGACCTTGAAGGCAATAAGAAGGCTGTTAATAAAGAGCAGTTTGACCGCTACAAAGGCTCATTGGGCAATCTCCTATTTACTGACTACCTCGACTTCCTGCTTTATAGAGAGGGCGTATTTATAGATAAAGTGTCGGTAGGAAAACTCACCGACCACGGCATAGAGCCACTGAAAGAAAACTTTGGCACTTTTGAAAACCTCATAAAGGATTTCTGTCAGCAGAAAACCCAGACCATCCGCAGTTCCAAACGCCTTGCAGAAATGATGGCAGGAAAAGCCCGGATGCTCGCTGACGTAATCAACAAGGCACTGGTCTCTGATGAAAAACACAATGAAGACAGCTCCCTGAAAGAACAAATGCAGGGCTTCAAAGATATCCTGATTCATGACATTACGCCCAAGGCCTTTGCCGATGTGTATGCTCAGACCATAGCCTACGGTATGTTTGCCGCCCGGCTCCATGACCCCACACTACCGACCTTTAGCCGACAGGAAGCCGCCGAGCTGATACCCAAGTCTAATCCTTTTCTGAGAAAACTTTTTGGATATATTGCCGGGCCTGACATTGACGACCGTATCCTGTGGATAGTGGACGACCTCGTGGAGATATTTCTGGCTTGTAATGTGGAAGAACTTCTCAAAAACTATGGCCGCAGCACCGCTATGCAGGATCCCATCATACATTTTTATGAGACATTCCTGAGTGAGTATGACCCCGCACTACGCAAAGCCCGGGGGGTATGGTACACGCCTGAGCCGGTGGTAAACTTTATCGTGCGAGCAGTGGACGACATCCTAAAGACCGAGTTTGGCTTACCGATGGGACTGGCCGACACCAGCAAAACCAAAATAAAAGTAAGACCCCAGGGTCAGGCCAAAGAAATAGAGCAGGAAGTACACCGGGTACAAATACTTGACCCGGCCACTGGCACAGGTACGTTTTTGGCGGAGGTAGTGCAGCAGATATACCAGCAGTTTGAAGGGCAGCAGGGAGTGTGGAGCAACTATGTAGAAAACCATCTCATTCCCCGGCTCAATGGCTTTGAGCTCTTGATGGCCTCTTATGCCATGGCTCACCTTAAGCTTGATTTGCTACTGACCGAGACCGGCTACCGACCCACCAAAAACCAGCGGTTTAGAGTGTATCTGACCAACAGCCTCGAAGAGCACCACCCCGAAACCGGCTCACTGTTTGCCAACTGGCTGAGTACCGAAGCCAACGAAGCCAACCATATCAAGCGGGATACCCCTGTGATGTGTGTGATAGGTAACCCTCCCTATAGCGGTGAAAGTGCAAATAAAGGTGAATGGATAATGAATCTGATGGAAGATTATAAAAAAGAACCTGGCGGGTTAGAAAAATTGAAAGAGAAAAACTCGAAATCTATTAATGATGATTATGTAAAGTTTTTAAGATATGGACAATACTTCATAGAAAAAAATGAATCTGGAATATTAGCTTTTATAAATCCTCATGGCTATTTAGACAATCCGACATACAGGGGGATGAGGTGGAACTTATTGAAAACCTATGATAAAATTTATACTATAGATCTGCATGGAAATGCTAAGAAGAAAGAGACAAATATTGATGGCACAATAGATGTTAATGTCTTTGATATTCAACAAGGAGTTTCAATAAATATTTTTGTAAAAAATGGAAATAAAAAACAAAATGAACTTGGCAAAGTTTACCACTATGATGTATTTGGAAAACGTGAATTTAAATATAATTTTTTATCTAATAACAATTTAAAATCCATTGATTTTTCCGAAATAAAAATAAATGATTCGAATTTTTTCTTTGTTCCCAAAAATTTTACAGAACAGGAAACTTACCAAAACGGTGTTTATTTACCTGATTTATTTCCATTTAAATCGAGTGGTATAAAAACACACAATGATCAGGACCTTGTTACAGATAATCAAGAAACTTTAAAATCCAATATCATTAAATTAGGCTACGAATATCAAAAAATTAAAGTTAAGAAATATTTATATAGACCTTTTGACAAAGGTTATATATATTATGACTCCAAAATCTTAGGTAGAGCGAGAGAAAAAACTATTTACCATCTTGAAAAAAATAATCTCGGTTTAATTTTAGTTAATCAACCACAGGCCGCAAATTTGGCTTTTTTTGATTGTGTATTTTTGACAGATTGTTTTGCCGATACTAATATGTTTAGAAGAGGTGGGCCGATAAATTTTCCCTTATATTATTTTAGTAATTTTAAAAGTAATGAAATATTTGAAAATACAGTCAACCGTATCCCAAACTTCAACAAAGAAATTCTAAATCAAATTGTCGAAAAGTTAGGTTTGACTTTTGTGGCGGAGAGAGAAGATGGCAATGTATGTTTTGCCAACAATAACGATGAACTCAGAGATGAGTTTAAGTCGGTGTTTGCTCCCATTGATTTGCTGGACTATATCTATGCCGTATTACATTCTCCTGCTTATCGTGAAAAGTATAAAGAATTTCTAAAAATCGATTTCCCACGGGTGCCATATCCTGAGGATGCAGCTAAGTTCTGGCAATTGGTAAAGCTAGGTGGCGAAATACGACAGCTGCATTTACTGGAAAGTGCTGCCGTCAATAAATTCATCACCAAATATCCGATAGATGGCAGCAACGTAGTAGCCAAACCGGTCTTTAAAGAAGGCAAAGTGTATATCAACGATACGCAATACTTCGACCAGGTACCGCTTACAGCCTGGGAGTTTTATATCGGTGGCTATCAACCCGCCCAAAAATGGCTAAAAGACCGCAAAGACCGTGAACTCAGCTTCGAAGATATCCAACATTACCAAAAAATCATCGTCGCCCTCACTGAGACAGATAGATTGATGAAGGAGATTGATTTGGTGGGGGTGGTGTAGGGTGGAGTTCTTAATTAATCATTTGAAAATTTATTATCCATTAACTTCTCCTTAAAAGAAGTACCAAATGTATAGGCAAAAGTTATTAGGATAGCTCTCGAATCAACTTTAAAAATTCTACTGAAGTAAAAGTCTTTGGTTTCCCAAATAAAGCCGTTTTTCTGAGTATTGAATACATCAGTAATTATCAACCCCAAACGGCCTTTTTCTCTTATTATTTTCTGTTGAAACGCAAAATCTACATTATAAATAGCTATTCTTCTTCCCTGTATAGTAGCCGTAGGGGAGTTATAAAATGCGTTGATTTGAAATCTGGAGTTTTTCTTAACAATTATATCATTTGTCCACTTAGCATTCCAACTTGTAACTTGATTGAGTATATCGGATTTAATATTTTGGGCATTGATATTTTGATTAAATATTGATGAACTTAGGTTTGTTTTCCATGCCTTATTTACTTCAAATGAAAAAAGAGTCTCCAAACCCAAAGTTGTTGTAGAGCCCGCATTTAATGGTTGGGTGAATAATACTCCATTGGGCATTAGTTTTGTAAATGGCAAAATGCTATTATGGCTATTTCGATAGTAAGGTTTTACAGAAAAGCTACCTTTGTTAAATTCATGGTCATAATTCAACTCGGCATTTTGTGCAATTTCCGGCAAAAGAGTTGGATTTCCACTTCTTTGAGTCAAAGAGTCAGTAATGTCAGTAAAAGGGTTAAGTTGCCCAAGAGATGGTCTGTTTATTCGCCTTCCATAAATAAATCTAATATTTTGAATATCAGAGATTTGATAGCTGAGGTTGGCGTTGGGAAACAAATTGATATAGTTATTATTAAAATCAATCGAAAGTGATTTTACAGTGCCGGAATTATGGGTTTGCTCCATTCTGAGGCCTATTTCATAGCTCCATTTTCCAATTTCATTTTTTAATTGGGTGTATATAGCAGGTACCCATTCCTCAAATGTTAGCGAGCCTGTGCGGTTAGGAACCAATACGTAATTATTATCTATTTGGTCTTCACGGCTAAAATCATTGGCAAACTTCCTGAATAGCGTTTTAAAGCCGGTTTCAAATGTTGCATTACTAATTTTTTGAAAATAGTCGAGTTTAAAAATATTATTTGATCCAAAATCAGAAAAACTCGTTTTTTGCATGAACGGAACCCCTGTTTCAATATTTTCGGAAGACAAATCTTGTGAAATAATTGGAGTTTTTTCCAGACCATCGCCAAATGATGTACTAAGGTTTGTACTAATTCTTGATTTATCTTTGCTAATTTCAAGCTCATATTTTATAGCTATCTCGGCAGAATATCCCTTTCTTCTTTCATCAGAATATCGCCTGCTTTTATTTTGGAACACATATTCCTGATTGTAAATTGTATTGTAAAGTGTCTCAAAATTGGTTTCTTTCTCTATCCCTATAACCATTTCAGCTCCAAAAGATTTTTTTTCACCTTTAAAGTCAATATTTGATCTAATGTTGTGGATTTCTTCCTTTCGCTCATCATTTCGTCTTTGCTTTAGGTAATATTGGGACGGAAGATTAAAATTTGTTCTGTCACCTTCAGCCTTTCTATTTCTTTCAGCAAGTCTATTATCGTATCCCAGCCCTAAATTCCATTTGTTTTTTTTATAATTGACCAAAAAAGAATTATTTAATCTCCAGCTATAACCCAAACCACCGGCTATCGAAAAAGCACCATTTATTCCCTCAGCCTTACCTTTTTTCAAAATTATGTTTATTATGCCGTTTTCAGACTCAGCATCGTATGAAGCCCCCGGAGAAGTTATAATCTCGATTTTTTCAATACTGTTTGCAGGAAGATTATTTAAATTGTCAAACTTTGAGTTTCTTCCATTAATGAGTACTAAGGGTGATTTTCCCCTGAGATTAATAGCTCCCTCTGCATCAATAAAAATCATTGGAGTGCTTCTAAGTAGATCCAGTGCATTTCCTGATTGTGTAAATAGTGAAGCATCAGTAGATATAATAAATCCGGTTTTGGTTTGTTGAATTAACTCTTTTTTTCTGGTTATCGTTACATCTTTTAGTTCAATAATTTCACTTTCTAAAATATATGGCCCAATTATTAAATTTTCGGAGTGCCGTTTTTCAATAGCGATACTTTGTTTTTTATAACCTATGCCATGAAATTTTAGAATATATTGGCCTTTAGCAATATTGATAAAATCAAAGATTCCTGAGGAGTCGCAGGTTAGTCCCTGAAAAATATTTATTGTATCAGGTTTTTTAAAAAGTAAAACATTAACAAATTCGATTGGATTTCCAGCATTGTCAATTAGTTTTCCGGAAATGTTATTTTGAGATTTACATAAAAATGAAATCAAGATAAAGGTTAAAATCAGAGGGCCTTTCATTTAACAAGCTTTAATGCATTATTTAATCTTTGAGCGGCATTGTCCCAGTCTAAAATGTTAAACAAAGCATCAACAAAATCGGCTCTTTTATTTTTGTATTTGAGATAATAAGAATGTTCCCAAACATCAATAACCATTAAAGGAATTACACCCCATTGGGTAAGTTTTTCATGATTTTCGCATTGCAGAATTGTGAGTTTATCGGTATATGGTTGATAACCTAATATTCCCCAGCCATTGCCATCTAAATTCTTGGAAGTTTGGGCGAGATAAATCTTTAATTTTTCATAACTGCCAAAATCTTTCTCAATTCTTTTAAGTAAATCACCATTTGGTGTTGTTGTTTTATTGCCCAGATTGGTCCAAAATATAGAGTGAAGAATATGTGATGAAAGATGAAAAGAAAGCTTTTTGGTCCAGTAATCTATAGTTTCGAAATTGTTAGATTCAATAGCTTCTTTAATTTTTTTCATATCATTATTGGCGGCTTTAGTTGCTCCACCATGATGAAAAGTGTAGTGAAGATGCAATGTCTCGGAGTCCATATATGGTTCCAAAAAACTTTCTGAATATGGCAATGGTTGTAAAACAAAATTCCCGTTTGCATCAACGAGTTTATCAATATTATTATTTGTTAAATTCTCACCAAATGCGTTATTAGTTCCAATTACGGCAGCTAAGCTTGTCAAGGCTCCGGTCTTTAAGAAATGTTCTCTTTTCACTTTTTCAAATGTTTAATTTATTGAATAATAAAGCAATTTTAGAAATTCAAAATAGTGCCTTTTTGAATATTGCTTTTTACACAAATGTAATTAAAAAATAAGATTAATTCTTAATTCTATTTTAACTTGAATGTTAAATTTTGACCAATGCATTTTAAGGTTTGGAATACAAAAAATGAAATATCTAGATTGTTTTATTGTATTAAGTTTCTCCAAAATAATAGAATCAAAATACCCAAAGATATGTTGTTCCAAATATAAAAACCTTAAATATGACCGATACCCGACAGCATTGGGAAAATGTGTTCTCTACCAAGGCCGAAAACGAAGTAAGCTGGTTTCAGCCCTATCCCAAAACCTCAGTCGAATTTCTCGAACTATTTAATTTACCCCTCGATGCCCATATCATTGATATTGGCGGAGGCGACAGCTATCTGGTCGATGTGATGCTTGAAAAGGGTTATCAAAACATTTATGTACTTGATATTTCAGCAATGGCTCTGGAAAGGGCAAAGCTGCGACTGGGAGAAAAGGCAAACCGGGTAAATTGGATCGTATCTGATGTGATAGATTTTGTGCCTCCTGTAAAATTTGACTTTTGGCATGATAGGGCGGCTTTTCACTTCCTTACCACCGATGCCCGAATCAACAAATACGTAAGCATAGCCGAGCAGGGCATTAGTGCAGATGGATATCTGGTATTGGGTACTTTTTCAGAGTCAGGCCCGACAAAATGCAGCGGTCTGGAAATCAAACAATACTCGGAGGCCTCTATGTCGGTGAGATTTGAGAGAAGTTTTGAGAGAATCAAATGTATAGAAGAAACTCATGAAACGCCATTTGACACTACTCAAAACTTCATTTTTTGTAGTTTTAGAAAAAACTGATTTTATTTTTTCAACCCTCTGATGCGGGTCACCATAAACCAGGTGAGCGGGCTTACCCCACCAAGGAAAAACACCATAGCCCCCACACCTCTGAGCCAGGTGAGTTGATGGAATATACCCTGATCGATAAATTCTGCTGAACGACCATACCACAGGCCTTTCTCCACTACGGCTTTAAATTGCAATGAACCCGCCGGAAACAAATCAAGGATTACCATCAGCATAAGCCCGGCATTAATTGACCAAAACACGGTGTTCATAAGTTTATCATTCCATTTTTCAGGTTTTAGAATAAGTTTTGAAGCAAAAAGACAGGCGGCTACCGAAATATTGCCATAAACACCCATCAAAGCCGCATGAGCATGATTGACAGTAAGATAGGTACCATGCTCGAAATAGTTCATGATTGGCAGATTGATGATAATTCCCATCACACCCGCTCCGAAGAAATTCCAAAAATTGACCGCCACCAGATATTTGAAAACTTCAGGAAAACCAAAACCTGAAAGTTGATTGTACTCCACATCACCCACAGCAAATTTTGGCATATTCTTAAACCTCCAGGCTTCGACTGTAAGGAGTATCAGGGGTACAAACTGCAAAGTAGAAAATACACTACCCAAAGCCATGGTGGCTACAGGTTTGGCGTTCCAGTAAAAATTATGAGAAATACCCAGAAGACCGGTTCCAAGAAATAAAATTGTAGCAAAATACACCACTCTGATAGCAGCCTGCTTGCTTACCAGCCCCATCAATACCATCAGATAGCTAACGATCACGGTGATAAATACTTCAAAAAATGCTTCTACCCACATGTGAATCACCATCCACCTCCAAAAGTCTGCAATCACGAAATTGGTCTCAGGTTTGGCCACAAATCCTGAGATAAATAGCAATGGAATACCAATCACGGAGTAAAGAATCCAGTTGGGAAGATTCCAGGATTCATTTTTGACCAGTGCGGGCTTTATACCTCTATAAATAATTACCGCCCACAGAATAAAAATGATCATTAATAGCACCTGATAGATTTTGCCTAAATCAACAAACTCCCAGCCCTGATGCCCCAGCCAATACCACCATTTGCCGAGGATGCCCAGCGGGCCCATAATCATGCCTGCCAGTGAGCCAACCACCAAAATAAAAAGTAGTACAAAAAGCGTGTTTATCATTGGCAGTTGCCCTGCAATTTCTTTTTTAGATAATAAAGGAAGAATAAAAATAGAAGAGGCTATCCAGCAAGTAGATATCCAGTAAAGTGAAAGCATCAAATGCCAGCTTCGGGGTATGGTTACCGGTACAGATGAGATGTCGATTCCAAGATATCCCAGCCAGTTGGTGAAGTCATTGATGGTCACCAGACCACTGCTTACCTGAATAAAAAACAACAGTATAGCCACCCAAAAAAACTTAAATGTGGCTTTTTGAGTAGCGGAAGGTTGATAATCAGCGACTCTGTCGATAGAAAACAATTGATTAACAGCGGGCTTAAAAAACTTATTGGGCAACTGATTGTATTGACCGATGTAGTACAGCACTATGCCACAAGCAAGAACAAATGCCAGTAAGCCCAGTACACTCCAGAGTATAACGGGCGAAGTAGGGGTATTGCCTGCCTGTGGATCATAGGGCCAGTTATGCGTGTAACTAAAGTCGGAACCGGGCCTCTGGGCTACGCACACCCAGGCACCCCAATAAAAGAATGCACTCAGGTTTTTGATTTCTGTCTTGTCTTTGATGTAATTTTTTAAGCTTTTATGATTTTCCTGGGAAGAAGTAAGAAACCGTTTTTCGTAAAAACCAATGAGTTGTTCAAATGCATAGGTCTGAGCCATGCTAAGCGTCACTTTTTCATCTTCCTTATCAAACCTGTTGACTTTTAGTTCCCGTTTTACATTTTCTAATATGCCATATATTTCCGGGTTTTGTCCTTTTGTTTTACTTTGGTTGGTATAGTACTCAATCATAGCAAGATTTATCTGGTGCAAGGCTTCTGCCGAAAAATCGGGGCCACGTTGGGCTCCATCACCAAGAAAGCTTCCGTATTCCATCAAAGCATATTTATGAAATACTTCCTGTCCATGTTCTATATCTTCCTGACTGATGATGATCTTTCCGGTTTCATCTTTAAAGCCGGACATCGGCGGGGCGTCGGTATAGGTTTGGAAACCAATCATACCCACTCCCAAAATGCTAATAATGAGGATAAACCAGAGTGGCTTACTCCAGTTTTTGGTTTCCATCAGATAATCGATACTTTTTTTCATTGTTAGTTTTCGTTAAGGTTTATCATTTTATAGTTCTGAATAATTGATTTGCTTTAAAAAGGTTGGATAAGAATGAAGTCAGAAAAGCCAAAAGCTTACTCCTATGATAATTGCATAAAATATAGCGGCTGCTTTCCAAAAGGCATGGCTGTGCTTCATTTCCATAAATATCCAAAATACAATGAGAAATTTTGCCAAAAACAGAGGCAAAATAAACTGGAATGGCAACTTGAAATGAGATAATATGGCTGCATTCACAGTCAGAAATAGGAGTAGGGTATATGCTATAATTGGTTTCATTTCAGATAAATAAAGGGAAAAATAATTAACCAAATCAGGTCACACATGTGCCAGAAAGCGGCCCCGGCCTCAAAGTCTTCGGGTTTTAGCTTTTGACTTTTTATTTTTTGGATGAAAATCACAAAAATCAGAATACCTAATGCCACATGCACCGCATGAAATCCGGTAATCAGAAAGTAAAATGTGAAAAAGGTATTTGTACTTAAAGTAATGCCACTGCTCAACTTTAATTGATATTCGGTAAATTTTACGATTAAAAACACCAGACCCAAAATCACGGAAAAATTTAATTGTATCCTTGCAGTGCTGTGCTTCAGTATTTTATAATTATTGAGGCTCAAAACCACAAAGAGACCACTGGTCAATAGAATTACAGTGTTGAGCGTTCCCAGGCGTGAACTCAGGTGTTGTCGGCTTTCGGCAAAAATCTGTGGCTCTGCAAGTTCGAAATTTTGCATTACCAGCAGGGCTATCCCAAATGTAAGCAACTCCAGTACTATCACTATCCATATCAACAATCCACCGGGAGGGTTAAAAATGTCATATTTCACCTTTTCCATATTTTAGCTTTTATATTTTATTTTTTCGAATAACAAAATCAATGATTCCAGCAATTCTTCCGGCGTCGTGAGAATCTGGTAGTGGTTTTGTCCAAACATTTGTGGCAGATAGTATTTGGCCTGTGCTTCAATGGCCAGTGCATAGGAGTTTATCTGCTGCTCATGAAGCTCTCTTAATGCTTGTTTTACATCATTAATGCCATATTTACCCTCATATTTATCATAGTCATTGGGTTTTCCATCTGATATTAAGATGATCCATTTATTCTTGGTTTTTCTTTTTTTCAATAATTGCCCTGAATGTCTCAATGCTGCCCCTATTCGGGTATATCCCTGAGGCTCAGCAGCTCCTATTCTATGTTTTGAAGCATCCCAGCTTTCATCAAAGTCTTTCAATGAAATATAGGTAGTGTAGTTACGTGTTTTGGAGTAAAAGCAATCTATCGAGAAATCAATGTTAAATTCGTTGAGTATTTCGCCAAAAAGTATTGAAACCTGTTTTTCTACATCAATTACCCTGTTGCCGGCGGCATAAGAATCGCTCGAAAGGCTTACATCCAGCAAAAGCAGAATTGAAATATCTTTTTCTTTTTTCCTGTTGGCCAGATATATATTTTCGGAAGGTGTTTTTTTTGAGAAAATGTCCACTATCATGTCGGTAGTTGCGTCGATATCAAACTCATCTCCCTGATTTTGCCTGCGGTGTTGCATCATTTTATTGTTTACATTGGCCAGCATTTTTCTGAGCCCTGTGAGCACTGTTCCTTTGCTTTTCAGGGTTTGGTGATAGTATTCTTTATCGGTTTTTAATTGGGTAAAAGGATATACTTTACAAAAGTCGGTTTTGTATCTCCGCGTGCTGAAATCCCATTCATCATAGAGCAAATGGTACCCTGTATGGTCGGTTTCCGCACTTTCAGATACTGTTGTATTCTCTATAAAATCAGCCTGATATACTGAATGAGCCATGTCATCAACTCTTACAGTATATTTCATTTTGAGTTCTTCCAGTGCTTCCTGATGTTTTTCCAGTTCATCATCCCCATCAAAATCACGCCAGGTGCCATCAAATTCTTCAGCGGTTTCCACTTTTTCAAAATTGTGTGTGAGCACATAATCTTCCTGCTGTTTTTTGTCAATTTCTACGCTTATTACTTCTTCAATAGCCCTGGTTTTTATGGTGGTTAAAACCTGTTTGTCGTCGGCAGACTTTGTTTCTACCCCAAAATTTTCAAGTTTTTTTTCAGTTTCGGTTTCCGGGTCGTTCCTCATCCATTTGCCATAGAGCCAGCTTAGGTCTGGTTCCTCAGCGGAATTAAAGTGTCCCAAAAAACTTTGGTGAAGGGCCTGCGTTAATTCAAATTCTTCAAACATTTTTTTCAAAACTAATCCAGATGTCGCTCTGGCATTTTCTCTGGATGCCATCAGCTCTTCATTATGGTTTGTTTGCCAGTTTAAGCCTAGTTTTTGCTGGGTAGAAAGGTATATTACCCTAAAAAAGTAAAATGAAAGGTTCATCTCAAATTTTTCAAAAAACGAAACCTTTTGAGGTAAGAAGAAATTATTATTTCGATAGCCTCCTTCACTTTCAGCCGGAAATATCTCAATGGCTTTTCCTGTAATGGCACGAGCAATAATCGTAAGTTTGGGCGAAATCATATCTAACCTTACCAAATTTGGATTGGCTTCTTCTTTGTTTTTCCTGACTTTTTTGAAAAAACTCAGGACTTTACTGTATATCAGCTCATCGAGTTCCATCAGATCATCAGATTACAAAGGTCGGTCAGAGCTTCATTTACTTGTGGTTCATCGCTTAGGGGTTCTACTACTGCTACTTTTACCGATAGTCTTTTGGGTAATCCTGAGTGTATAAGTTTGGCTGCATCGACTAAAAGTCGGGTCGAAACAGTTTCGGCAAGCCCCAATTCTGTCAGGTTTCTGATTTTGTTTCCAATATTGACAAGTTTCGTGGCTGTGGCTTCATCAATAGCCGTCTCATTCCTAAGGATCTCAGTTTCAATTTTTGCTTCAGGGTAGCCAAATGTAAGTGCCACAAATCTTTGTCGGGTAGAAGGTTTTAATTCTTTAAAACCCCTCTGATAGCCGGGATTAAAGGAAGCAACTAACATAAAATCTTCGTGTGCTTTTACAGTTTGACCTAGTTTGTCAATATATAATTCTCTTCGGTGGTCGGTAAGAGAATGGATAGCTACTATTACATCAGGTCGGGCTTCAGCGATTTCGTCAAGATACAAAACAGTACCTTCTTTAACGGCTTTTGTAAGCGGGCCATCCATCCAGATGGTTTCAGAGCCTTTTATGATAAATCTACCTATAAGGTCAGTAGAGGAGGTTTCTTCATGGCAACTTACCGTAATCAGTTCTTTGCTCAAACTATGAGCCATATACTCGATAAATCTTGACTTACCGGTACCTGTTGGTCCTTTCAGGAGTATCGGAATTTTGTTTGAAAAAGCATGCCTGAACACATCTTCTTCTTTATCAATCGGGAGATAATAAGGACTTTTTGCAATCATTAGTATTTTCTTGAAAAATTACCCGCAGAAAACACTCTGCGGGTAATGTGATTAAGATGGCCTTTGAGTTTTAGACTCAAATGCTGTTAAAAAAATTTATTAAACAATCAATTAGAAACTAAAGCTTCGTCATTTGGAGTGCCATATTTCAGGAATTCATATATATAATAAGATATTCCGGCTGTAAACATGGTGGCACATAATACCAATATCAGAAAATGAACCTGGATTTCCTGTTGTACTTCGCCAAACTCAATGCCTATGATGCGTTCCATATAAACCTGCGATACACCTGCTACGCCAAAGGCCACTGTCATACCCAGCATACCTATGTTACTCAGCCAAAATGCCAGTTGACCGTGTGTTGTATCATAGAGTTTTCTGCCTGTAAGATTAGGTAAGGCATAGCTTATAATAGCCAGGACAATCATGGCATATGCTCCCCAGAAAGCCAGGTGACCATGCATGGCTGTAACCAGTGTGCCATGGGTGTAAAGATTGACCTGTGGTAAAGTATGAGCGAGGCCAAGTAAACCGGCTCCTACAAATGAAACAATGGCAGTGCCAAGTGTCCAGTTAAGTGCCGTTTTATTGGGATGTCTTTTTTCACCTTTTCTATACATTGCTATTGCAAATAGTGCCATTCCCAAAAATGCCAAAGGCTCAAGGGCTGAGAATATACCTCCTATTATTAGCCACATTTTTCCTGCACCGATATAGTAATAATGGTGTCCTGTTCCTAATATTCCCGAAATGAATGTAAGTCCAACAATTACATACAACCATTTTTCGATAACTTCCCGGTCAACTCCAGTAATTTTTATCAACAAGAAAGCAAGAATTCCACCCATGATAAGCTCCCACACACCCTCTACCCAAAGATGTACAACCCACCACCGGAAAAATGAATCCATGGTTTGGTTGTCAAACCATATCATACCCGGTAAATACAACAGTGCGGCAAATACCAGTCCCATGGTGAGAACCAATGAGGTGGTTGTTCTTTTTTTACCTTTATATAATGTAGCCAATATTAAACCCAGAAAGGTTAAAACATTGACAACTACTAGCCAGTCAAGTGGGCGGGGGATTTCCAGAAACTTCCGACCTTCCCAGTAGTTTAAGTGATAACCGATTACAGCTACCACCCCAACTATAGCAAAGGAGATTAACTGAATGTATGCCCATTTTACAGAAACCAGCTCATGTTCAGCTTCCTCAGGGATAATATAATATGCAGCTCCCATGAAGCCCGACAACAGCCAAACCACTAACAGATTGGTATGTACGGCCCGGGCAGTATTAAAAGGGATTACACTGTGAAGGTTGTCATATCCCATGTGGGCAAAACCCATAATGAATCCGTAAACGATTTGGAGAGAGAGAAGTAGCATTGATAGTGCAAAAAACCAATAGGCTACTTTTTGTGATTTATATTTCATGATGATTATGGGTTTACTACTTTATTAGTTTTTTCGTATTGAGGTTTCGCCGGGAAGCCATTAAGGTCAACTTTACCAATCCAGGTCAGGAATGCCAATACATCATTGGCCTGTGCTTCTGAAAGGTTATATGCTACCATTTTTCTACCTCTTGGCGACCAGGGGATTTCAGACATTAAAACAGCTTTGATATATTCCGGAGGCCTTCTATCTACAACTTTTGTGAGTTCCGGAGCGTAATATGCTCCCTCTCCCAAAATGGAATGACATCCCATACAGTTGTTTGATTCCCATATTTCCTTTCCCCTTACTACTTCAGGGCTTATGTTTTCAGAATGGGTATTTTTAGGGACTTCTTTACTCAGGGTTGTCCAGGAGAGTGCCAGGAAAATGGCAAATGTGACTATCGTTCCTCCCAGGAAAAACAGTCGGGCTTGGTTTTTTGATAACATTTTTTATTGAATTGGTAAAAGGTCTTTAATCATATAATATTTGTTTAATAAAAGAAGACATAAAAGTCTTTTATTCTTTATATATGAAATATGATATTTACCAATTCAAAAAATGACAAATATTAGGTTTTGATTTTTAAATAAAAACGATAGCAGATTTGTGGATAATTTCAAATAAAAAATCCCTTTCGAAAATAATCAAAAGGGATTTTATTAATCTATTTTATGAAACTTAAGCCATCACTTCTTCAGTCACAGCTATTTCAGCAATTTCTTCTTCCAATCTGAAAAGATCTTTTTGCATGTTTTCCAAAAATTCTACTGATTCGTTTTTAATGGAATTCAACAGATTTTTGTAGTAGGCTATTCCTTCGTTTAAAGTTGATTTATAACCATCCACAAATTTATTTTTCTGCTCAATGGTTTCCTCGGTAAACTTCTGAATATGATTTTTCAAATATTTGATATTCAATTCGATTTCGTTTACAAACACATGCGGTCTGTGAACAGCCTGGTTGAGTAAATTATTATGACCATAGATATGGCCAATCATTTCTTTTAATGAAAACCTACCCGAAAAATAAGCCAGGTTTGGACCCGGACAGAGCGATACCGCATCGAGATTACGGTCAGGCATGATACCATGGCTAAGTAAAGCAGAAGATGCCAGGCCTTCACAAAGACATTCTTTCACTTTTATTATTTCATTGCCCCTTTCTATCTCCTTCTGAGGAGTTTCCGGCAATGCCATCTGTTTGATTTTATTGTTTTGATATTCTCTGGAAGCTGTACATATCGGAATTTTCGTAAACTCAGTATTAAACTGCAAAAATTTCTTGTAACATGCCGATCCCGGGCGGTTTTTCTCAATATTTCTATTGATCAAAGCCACCGAGCTGGTATTTTTTACATTGTTAAATGGTACACCCAATGGCGAGGCATCGCTTAAGAAATAATCATCTTTTTTGGCGTTGATGAGCAGGTTCATTGAGTCATCATCAATACTTACGGCTTCGGGTACCATCAAAAACGGGCTACCCCAGCCAACACTGTCAACTTTATAAAAGTCTAGCAAAAATTCGTGCTCATGTGCAGTACCGACACCCCCCTGAACGGTAATTTTTAGCTCAGGATTAGTTTCTGCTATTCCCATTTCAGTCCAGGTCTTTTGGCACATTTGCTGTAATTCGGCACGAAGTTCTTCTCTTTTGTTCTTGAAATCTTCAAGAATAGGACCTACCAATGAGCCACCTGAGGCAAAAGCATGGCCACCGCAGTTGAGGCCTGATTCTACTCTGAACTCAGAAACCCAAAGTCCTTTTTTGGCCAAAAACTTACCCTGAATCAAAGCTGAGCGATAGTCGCTTACTTTCAGGATGATTTGTTTTTTTATTTTACCTTCGGCATTAGGGAAAAAGTCTGAGAATGATGCACAATAGCTAAATAGCCTTGGGTTCAAACCAGCCGAAAACACAATGCCAGATTCAAGGTCAGAGTTGGCAAATCCACGCAGTGCAGCCATAGCGTCACAGAATTCGGGCGGCAATTGCTCTCCGTTTTTATCATAATTAAACTTATCAAGCTTAGTCATGATGTTGACATCTATTGAGCCTTTTACCAGAGATTCTCTGATTTGCTTTTCTATTCTGTCTTTTTCTTGTCCAACTGCTGTCAGAAAATCATGGTACATTTTCTTAAGCTCAGCGGTATCAGGAAGTAAATCGAAATATTTATGAATTTCGGTACCAATTTCGAAAGCTTCTTTTTTTAAGGAGTCAAATTGCTCATCAACAATTTTCTTGATGAGATTGAGGTATTCCGTAATCCTGCGGGCACGATAATCTTCGTCTTTGAGAGTGATCTCTTTGTAATTAACACCAATTTTTTCAGAATAAAACTTCCTCATTTTTTCGATGAGGTTGTCTTCGACGATAGAGACTACTGAACTGATACCATATCTTGCAACTCTTGCAGGAGTGTCAATGGTGTAGCCGAGTCCCATGACCGGTATATGAAATGAATGAGCTAGCATAAAAAAATGAAGTTTGGCAATTTCCAATCATTGCCCACCGAAGTGGGTTAAAGGATACTTTTTTGGTTTAAATCAACAAAACAATTCCGTAAATATACATAACAACGGAATAATTTCTAAAATTAGCTCCGAAGGGGTCCTTAATTTATGATATTTATTAGGTTTTATTTTATAAGGGTCATTTTTAGAGGATTCGTGACATTAATTATGCATAAATAAAAAAAACACTCCCAAAAATAATCAGGAGTGTTTCGTTTTGCTAAACTACTTACATTTATCCCAAAATAACCATTACTGTCCTACAATTTGAGGTTTCAGGCTACCTATGACTGTCAACAATTCACCTTTCTCAGTTGCCGGAACATTAAATTTGTCTAATGCCCCCGATAAATCACCCGCCAGTGAATTAAACTCCTTTTCAGTAATCATCATGCCTTTGTGGGCGGTAACCATGTCTTTCCCTTTGTATTTTTGAGGTCCTCCGGCGGCTTCGCCAATCTGGTCGATGAGGTTGTTTCTTAAACTCGCCAGTCTGGCCGAACTTGCACCGTTTTTGGTTACATCATCAAGCAGTGGCTTAAATGTTCTTACCATATCGGGGTTTACGGCCACTCTTCCGATAAATTCATCTACTACTGCCGAAATGGCATTCACACCTCCGAGGCGATCATACAAGGTCGGAGTAGTCATTTCTTCTTCTTTCTGGCAAGCTGATAAAGACAATACAAACGCCGCCATTAAAACACTGATTTTTAGCTTTTTCATTTTGAATAAAATTTACGATTTGATTTTGTTAAACAGTTTTTTACAATACGCTGGTAAAAATTATCTGAAGTTGAGGGCATATTTTAACTGCTCAAACTTCTGGATATATCCATGCGGAATCGGGCATTCGGGGCCTGATTCACCCTGAATTTCAGGAGATTTATATTTTATATTTTCTTTTTTGATTAAACTATTTAACTGTTCTTCTGTACAGTTTTCAGGATTAAAAAGAATACTCATCCTATTGGTTTCAGGAGAATACGAGCAAGCAGTTACTCCTTTCATTTTTTCGATTTTTGTTTCCAGAGAGAAAGCTTCTGCCTGATCAGTCTCCAATTCATAAAATAGAATTCCGGTTTTGGGTGCGTAGGCATGCATGGGCTTGGATTCGGCATTGGCATAAACCAAAAAGGCTACAAAAATTCCTGTTAAGGAGAAAACGCTGATTTTAATTAGTTTTTTCATAAAATTCCAATCGTTTATTTCAAATCTTCGGTTTAATTTTTTTTAAAATCCGAAAAATTTGTATCAATTATTTTTTCAGAATACCGGGTAAAAAGAGGAATATTTTGTAAGAAATACTCTCTGGTTCGGCTTCCCATGCACTTACGAAAGTTTTGGTGTTTTGGATTTCGGGCGGGAGATTTTTTTTAAATTTGAAAAAATAATTCAATCTTTTGGAATGGAATTTTAATATGCCGATTTTTGTATTCTAAAAAATAAAATGCAGAATTTCAGGTCTGCATACCTCTCAAATCAAATATGAGTGACGCTATCAAACACGAATGTGGCATTGCCCTCATTCGACTAAGAAAACCTCTCGATTATTACATCGCGAAGTACGGAACGCCCCTCTATGCTATCAACCGCCTCTATGTGTTGATGGAAAAGCAAATCAACCGTGGCCAGGATGGTGCCGGTGTTGCCAATGTGAAAATTGAAGTGCCACCCGGAAGCCGGTACATAAGCCGGTACAGGTCTGTAGAAAACAGAGCGGTGGTTGATATTTTCAAAAAAATCAATGAAAAATATATTGAAGTAAAGAAAACCGACCCTCAGAAACTGAAGGATGCCGATTGGTTACAAAAAAATGTGGCGTTTTCGGGTGAAGTGTGGTTGGGTCATCTTCGATATGGTACTCATGGTAAAAATGAGATTGAAAATTGCCATCCCTTGCTTCGTCAAAGCAACTGGCGTAGCCGTAATCTGGTTTGTGCGGGCAACTTCAATATGACCAATGCCGATGAGCTTTTTGGAAAATTGGTGAAATTGGGTCAACATCCAAAAGACCTGGGCGATACGATTACTGTTTTAGAAAAAATCGGGCATTTTCTTGATGAAGAAAATCAGCGGGTTTTTGAGAGGTTTAAAGGTATTTACGAAAATCCGGCTTTAAGCGATATCATTGAAGACAATATGGATCTTCAGCGTGTATTGCATAGAGCATGTCGTGATTTTGATGGAGGCTATGCACTGGCCGGCATTACGGGTTTCGGGGCTTCATTTGTTGTGAGAGACCCGGCAGGAATCAGGCCGGCATATTATTGGTCAAATGATGAGGTGATAGTAGTAGCTTCTGAAAGGCCACCCATTAAAGCGGCTTTTGGAGCTGATTATATTGATATTAAGGAGCTTACACCTGGCAACGCTCTTATCATTGACAAGCATGGGGAGTTTGGCGAATTTAATATTATGCCACCCACTCAAAAACTTTCCTGCAGCTTTGAGCGTATATATTTTTCGAGAGGCTCAGATCCGGATATTTATCAGGAAAGAAAAACTCTTGGAAGGCTTTTGATACCTCAGATTTTGAAGGAAGTAGATTATGATTTGGAAAACACAGTTTTTTCGTATATTCCTAATACCGCCGAGGCTGCCTTTTACGGCATGGTTGAGGGCATAGAAGACTATCTGGCTCAATGGAGAAAAAGTAAAATCAAATCCGGAAATTTATCTGAAGAAGAACTCGACAAACTTCTGGATTTTAAGCCAAGATTTGAAAAATTAGTGTCGAAAGACGTTAAAATCCGGACATTCATCACCAATGACGACGACCGCTCCGACATGGTCACGCATGTATATGAAATGACGCACGGTGTTATCAGGAAAAAAGTTGATACACTGGTGGTAATAGATGATTCCATAGTAAGGGGTACAACCCTTGAAAAGAGTATTTTGACTTTGTTAGATCGATTGGGGCCAAAGAAAATCCTGATAGTTTCGTCGGCACCGCAAATCCGCTACCCTGATTGCTATGGCATAGATATGTCTAAAGTTAAAGAATTTGTAGCTTTCAGAGCTATGCTAGGACTCTTAAAAGACCGTGGATTGGAGTTTAAAAAGGAAGAGGTCTATCGAAAAGCACTGGCTTTAAGAACAGAAGGCCGGTTGAGTGAACAGAATCTCGTTAAGACACTCTTCGAACCTTTCAGTGATCAGGATATTTCTGATAAAATTGCCGAAATAGTGAAGCCGGAAGGACTTAATGCCGAGGTTTCAGTGGTATATCAGACAGTAGAAAACTTAAATAAAGCTTGTCAAAAACATCTTGGAGATTGGTATTTCACTGGAAACTATCCAACTCCGGGAGGGAATAAAGTAGTGAACACGGCTTTTATCAATTTTATGGAAGGTAAAACCGTAAGAGCATATTAAACAAAATCGGAAATATTACTGTTAAGAAAATATGGTTTTAAGGCAAGTAAGAAATTATTTCTTATTTGCCTTTTTTAACGATTTCTCTTTCACAAAATGAGGCAGAGCATAGACATTGTTGGCGATCTCTTCGATACCAATAATTCTTAGGCAATCTTTGATACTAATAATTTGATTACCAATGTTTTCATGAGTTGAAACTGAAGTTGCCATTATTGATAAAGTTTTGGTTTTTAGAAAAATAAAACTTCCGGTATTTCTAATCTAAAAAAGAAAAGCGGTAATCCGGAAGATTTGAAATGTAAATTTTAAGGATTTTTGTTATAAATAATATGACAAATTACAGTTTTTTGTGAATTTTCGCTAAAAAATTTCTGAATATTTATTTTACGGAAAAATTTATAAAAATAATTAAAGAAAAGTGGTAAAAAATAAGAAGACAGGAGTTTTATTGGTAAATCTGGGTACCCCTGATTCCCCGAAAGTGCCTGATGTACGAAAATATCTGAGGGAGTTTTTGATGGATGGCAGAGTGATCGATATTTCGAATATTGCCAGGTTTTTATTGGTAAACTTCATAATTGCACCTTTCAGAGCTCCAAAATCAGCAAAGATTTATAAAAAACTATGGACAAAGGAAGGCTCGCCATTAAAAATATTCGGTCTGTCAAATCAGAAACAGCTTCAGGAAAAATTGGGAGAAGATTATATCGTAAAAATCGCGATGAGATATCAGAGCCCTTCAATTGAAGAAAAATTGTCGGAATTTAAGACTTCCGGAATTACTGAACTGATAGTTATTCCACTTTTTCCGCAATATGCTTCCGCAACCAGTGGTTCGGTATATCAGAAAGTGATGGAATTAATGTTGAAATGGCAGATAATTCCCCAGTTAAAATTTGTCAATTATTTCTACCAATACCCAAAATTTTTTCAGGGTTTTGTAAATAATGCCCGTGAAATGATGGCCAATCACAATTATGAGCATTTTGTGTTTAGTTATCACGGATTGCCTGAGCGTCAGATCAGAAAAGGAGATGATTATGGTGTTTGTAAATTGGGCGAATGTTGTGCTGAAATTAACGAGAAAAATCAATTTTGTTACCGTGCTCAGTGTTTTGCTACCACCCGTTTGTTGGTAACTTCGCTGGGTTTAAAGGAAGGTACCTATACTACCAGTTTTCAATCCAGATTGGGCCGTGATCCCTGGATTAAGCCTTACAGTGAAGATTTGGTAAAAGAATTAGCAGGAAAAGGAATTAAAAGTGTGCTTGCGTTTTCGCCGGCATTTGTTTCCGATTGTCTCGAAACTACCATCGAAGTAGGAGAAGAGTATCGTGAGCTTTTTGAAGAACATGGCGGTCAAAAATGGGATTTGGTTCCGAGTCTCAATGATCAGAATGTTTGGATAGAATTACTTCATGACCTGGTTTTAGAAAACAAAGCCAAAAATTAATTATTATTTTTACGGACTAATTGGGATAGTTTTTGCGTTGTGAAATAAAAAAATCGGAATTTTGAAAAGAGCTTTGTTGTTTGTGGCGTTGAGTTTTGGACTAAACGCTTGTTTTTTGTTTGGAGATGGAGGAGATGATCCAAAGCCCGTTGTCAAAGATAGCGTAGCGAAATTTAATGATAGTCCGGTTACAATATTGCCTTCTACTGAAATTCTGAATGAAGTCTCCGGTATGGCTGCTTCTCAAAAAAATCCGGGGTATCTCTGGCTGATTGAAGATTCTGAGGCTCAGGCAGGTATTCACCTTATTTCTGATAAGGGAATTTACCAAAAATTTATTCCCGTGGCCGGAACTAACCGAGACTGGGAAGATCTGGCGGTCGGACCCGGGCCAAAAACCGGTGTAAGTTATGTTTATGCACCAGATGTTGGAGACAATGTTAAAATTTACAAAGAATATCAAATTTACAGATTCGAAGAGCCTACTCAAAATGCCAATAATATAAATAGTGTGGAAATTATTAGGTTTACCTATCCAAATAATACTTCCTACGACTCAGAAACCATTTTAATTGATCCCAAGACTAAGGATATTTATATTGTCACAAAAGGAGAATTTAATGAAAAAATATTTAGGTTAGCATATCCTCAGTCATTAGAAAGTGTAAAAGAAGCTGAATTTATGGGTTCAATCCCGATTTGGGGAATAACCGGTGGCGATATTTCGGCAGACGGCAAAGAGATTTTATTAAAAACTTATTTTGCTGTTTTTTATTGGAGAACCCGTTCAGGAGAGTCTATTTTTCAAACTCTAGCCAGGGCCAGAGATGTAGGAGCCCCCTATGTATCAGAGCCGCAGGGTGAGGCTATATGTTGGGATGCCGGTGTAAAGGGATATTTTACGATGTCGGAGCGGAGTTCGCAAACCGAAATTCCGAAATTGTATTATTATTCGAAAAAGTAAATTTTAAAACTAATTCTGCTAAACGGATAAATTATATCAAATGTGACCTTATATCAGCCTGCACTGTTTGAACACAATCAAAATTCTCGATTGGAGAAATATAAAATTCATAAATAAATGATTTTGAGAATTTTGAGTGTGTGAGTTTGCAGGGTGCAGTTTTTTTTGCTTCGTTTTTTTTCGAAAAAAAATGAAGGCCCAGGCGGCAGCCGACACAAAGAATGTAATTGGGTGTTTTTCTATTTTTAACAATTTACCATCAAAAGTTGATTCGAGGCTTATTTTTGTTAAAAATATTAAACTGTTTGATAGTAAAAATATAATTGAGATATAATTACTTTTTTCTTTTAAAACAGGATTACATAGTTTTGGAAAAATAAAAAAAGAATCTCCAGTTTTGAAGATTCTTTTTTTATGTTATTAAATATCAGTAAATTATCCAAACATCCTGGCTTTTCCTCCCGGAGTCATTTTATTAAATTTCTTCATCATTTTTTTCATCTGTTCAAACTGCTTCAACAGATTATTGACTTCCTGAATACTGCGGCCTGCACCAGAAGCGATACGCTTACGACGGTTGCCATCTATTATATCGGGCAATTCACGCTCTTTGGGTGTCATACTTTTTATGATAGATTCTATCGGTTTAAATGAGTCATTACTGATATCCAGATCTTTGACCGCACCTCCCATACCCGGAATCATACCCATAATATCTTTGATATTACCCATTTTTTTGATTTGCTCTAGCTGCCCAAGAAAGTCGTTGAGGTCGAAGCTGTTCTCCCTCATTTTTTTGTTGAGCTTGCGGGCTTCGTCTTCATCGTAAGCTTGCTGTGCACGCTCAACGAGTGAAATCACGTCACCCATTCCAAGAATACGGCTGGCCATACGATCAGGATGGAAGATGTCAAGGTCTTCCATCTTTTCGCCTGTACTCATAAACTTGATAGGCTTTTCTACCACAGCTCTAATAGAAAGGGCGGCACCACCTCGCGAATCACCGTCGAGTTTGGTAAGCACTACACCGTCAAAATCAAGACGGTCATTAAAAGTTTTGGCTGTATTTACCGCATCCTGACCGGTCATGGAGTCAACCACAAACAAAATCTCAGAAGGAGCTATGGTCTTTTTGATGTTTTCGACCTCAGTCATCATGACCTCATCCACTGCCAGGCGACCCGCAGTATCGACGATTACGATACTTTTTCCTTTAATTTTAGCCTCGGCTACTGCATTTTTGGCTATCGAAACGGCATCTTTGTTGTCGGGTTCTGCATATACGTCCACGCCAATCTGTTCACCCAAAACCTGTAACTGGGTAATTGCCGCCGGTCTGTAAACATCACAGGCAACCAACATCACTTGTTTTCCCTGTTTTTTAAGATAAGATGCAAATTTTCCTGAAAAAGTAGTCTTACCAGAACCTTGCAAACCCGCAATCAAAATCACAGCAGGCGAGCCTTTAAGGTTTATGGCCTGGGCAGTGCTGCCCATAAGTGTGGTGAGTTCTTCCTGTACAATTTTAACAAACAACTGGCCCGGTTCTACTGCAATCATTACCTTTCGGTCTATGGCCTCTTGTTTTACACGGTCTGTTACTTCTTTGGCTACCTTGTAGTTAACGTCGGCATCCATTAGTGCCCTACGTATTTCTTTTATGGTACTGGCAATATTTACATCAGTAATCCTTCCTTTTCCTTTGAGGGTTTTGAAGGCACTGTTAAGTTTATCCTGAAGATTCTGAAACATAATTGATTATATCTGCTCAAATGAGGTGCAAATTTAAGAAAATTGGATTGAAAATTAAGATTTTTTGTAAAATGAAAAAACGAAACTTTTAATCTTAATGAAAAAAGCAAAATTGAAACTCAATAAAAAAAAGCCCAAATCCGAAGATTCAGGCTTTCATTCAAAGGTTTTAGAAATTCTACTATTAGAAATTACAGGGCAGAAGCCGTTCTGTTTACATTGGTAGAAATCTGAAATGGTTTTGTCATTTTCTCACTTCCTGTGATTACCTCGAAATAATAATTTCCATCAGGTAAGTTGCTCAAATCAAACACTTTAGAGAAAGAGTCTTTTTTGGCTATAAACTCAGTGTGAAAAGTTTCACCCTGGTTATTTTTGATAGAAATATATGTTTTTTTCGAAAGATTATCAAGACTTAATTTGAATTTCAGGCCATCGATGGCTTTTACAGTAAGTCCATTTGTTTCGGCATTGATTTCTACAATTTTAAGTCCATTGGCGGCTGTTGCCATGCTTGCAGCTGATACTCCCATCAAAACTGCGAATGTTATAATAAGCTTTTTCATAAATATTCTTTAATTTTTTTTAGTCTTTAATAATTAATTAGTTGGCAATTGCAGTTCTCTTAACATTTGTTGAGATCTGGAATGGCTTATTCATTTTTTCGTTTCCGGTTACAACTTCGAAATAATAATTTCCATCAGGAAGGTTGCTCAAGTCATACACTTTAGAGAAAGCGTCTTGTTTTCCTACATACTCAGAATGGAAAATTTCACCCTGGTTGTTTTTGATAGCGATATATGTTTTTTTCGAAAGTTTGTCCAAACTCAATCTAAATTTAAGGCCATCGATAGCCTTCACAGTTAGTCCATTCGCCTCGGCTTTGATTTCTACGATTTTAAGTCCGTTGGCGGCGTTTGTCAGGTTAGCAGCTGATACTCCCATCAATACTGCTAAAGTTAATGTAAGCTTTTTCATAATATTTTTTGTTCTTGTTTTCTTATTTGGAAAAATATTTAAATCTTGATTTTGTCTTAGATAATTTTACCTTTTTCGAAAACCTTTGATACTGCAAATGTACAGAAGATACTGAATACGTGTCAATTGTAAAAATGTACTTACATGAAAGTTCTTTACAGGATGCCATGATAATATTGGAAAAGTACCATACTTGTTAGAAAAGTGCAAGGATTGGGTAGAAAGGTGCAATGTTTTTTAAAATTGTCCAAAAAACGCCCTTAGGAGTATTCTGAGAAAAGTATAGGATGTTGAAATCAGGATGTAATAATTAATATTGAAATTTTCATATTTCGAATTTTTGACCATGTTTTCATACATTTTGAAATCATAAATACAGTAATTAACCATTGTATTTTGCCAATATTTTCGTATAAATTATTGTGACATTAAATTTTTAATCGCAAAATTCGGTTTTACCCATTTTTTCAAATATTATTGTATCTGATTGATACTTTAATTTTTTTGTCAAGTATCATGAATCTCAACCTTAACATAAATGCTTCAATTAATCAAAAATACTTCCGGTTTTGGAAACAAAACAGCCGTTGTTGATGCTGATAATGAATATTCTTATTCACAATTACTACAGTTTTCGGCAAGTGTAGCCAGTGGTTTATTAGGAAATAAGCCAGACCTTTGTCAGCAAAGGGTTGCTTACATGGTAAATCCGGGTATCAATTATGTGGCAACTCAGTGGGGAATCTGGCGTGCTGGTGGAGTAGCAGTGCCGATTGCCATCAATTATCCGCTTCCTTCAATAGAATATGTAATTGAAGACACTGAAGCCACTATCATTCTAGCCGATGCGACGTATTTTGAGTATCTGCAGGAATTAAAAACTAAATTTCCTGTAAAGATTTTAAAAGTAGAGGATTTAATCGATTCGGCCGTTTCAAAACTTCCTGATGTGGATTTGTCCCGAAACGCCATGATATTATATACTAGTGGCACCACCAGTAAGCCTAAAGGGGTAGTTACTACTCATTCAATTCTTCAATCACAAATCAGTACTTTGGTAGATTCCTGGAAATGGATAGCCGATGATTACACCATATGCATTTTACCCTTACACCATGTGCATGGTATCGTAAATGTGGTTTCCTGCGGACTTTGGAGTGGTGCAGTAGTACAATTTTTACCCACTTTCAGTGCAGAGGAAGTTTTCAGGATTTTTCTGGAAGGGAAACTAAATGTGTTTATGGCTGTGCCGACCATATATTTTAAGTTAATAGCCCATTTTGAAAGCCTTCCCATTGTTGAGCAGGAAAAACTTAGTGAAGCCATGCAGAAATTCAGATTGATGGTATCAGGCTCTGCGGCATTACCAGTTTCGGTTATGGAAAAATGGGCCGAAATTTCAGGGCATTATTTGCTGGAAAGATATGGTATGACAGAAATAGGTATGGGAATAAGTAATCCATATGATGGAGAAAGAAGAGCGGGATATATTGGAAAGCCTTTGCCTGGTGTTAAAGTAAGGCTAGTGAACGATATGAAACTGGTAGAAAAAGAAACAGAACCAGGTGAAATTCAGGTAAAGGGATCCAATGTATTTAAAGAATATTGGAATAAACCGGAGGCTACCAAAAAATCATTTACTGACGATGGATGGTTTATGACGGGAGACATTGCGGTGGTCGAAAACGGTTATTATCGCATTTTAGGGAGAGATTCTGTCGATATCATAAAATCAGGCGGTTACAAAATTTCGGCTTTGGAAATAGAAGAAGTTCTGCGAAAACATCCCGAAATCTCTGATTGCTGTGTGGTTGGTATTCCTGATGAAGAATGGGGTGAGGTGGTAGCGGCGGCTGTTTTGAGTCCTGAAAGTGATTTGGATTTTAAAAAACTAAATGATTGGATGAGGCAAAATATGCCAGCTTACAAGACACCCCGAAAGTATATAAAGGTTGAGGAGTTGCCCCGGAATGCGATGGGAAAGGTTACTAAAAACGATGTAAAAAAGATATTTGTATGAATGCACTGATGTACGGACTGGGTCTCCTGGCATTTTCTTTTCTAAGTGGCCAGTTTCTGGGTGAAGAGCTTGGTGTCTGGCTTGGGGTAAAAGCCAATGTGGGCGGAGTAGGCTTTGCAATGATTATTTTGATTTTGGCCAAAGATTTTTTGAAAAAGAAAAACCTGGTAAATGAGGATTTCAAAAAAGGAATTGATTACTGGAATGTGATGTATGTGCCGGTAGTAATTGCTATGTCGGCAAGTCAGAATGTTAAAGTGGCAGTATCGAGTGGTTTTTTGGCCATTATTGCAGGACTGGTGCCAGCTGTCTTGGTTTTTTGGTTTTTTCCTTATTTTGTTCAAAAACTTAAACCCCGCAATTAATGAAAATTTTAGAAAAACTTTTGGATAAAAACGGTTTGGTGGCAGGAATTCTTGTCGTTGCAGTAATCATTCTTTTTTCTGAGCTTTTCACAAGAAAAGTTCTTAGAAATAAGATACCTTCTTCAGCTCTCGCCATATTGATGGGACTTGTGCTGGCGTACTTTGGCGGTCTTATTTCAAATGGAGAAAAAGGATTAGCTGATATTGAAATTTTCAAAGGAGTTGGCGTGCTTGGCGGGGCAATGTTTCGTGATTTTTCAATTGTGGCCTCTGCTTTAGGAGCAAGTTTTCTGGTTATGAAAAGAGCAGGAATTTTGGGTTTGGTATCATTGTTTGTGGGTATTACGTTCTTCTTTATTTGCGGTGTCGCTATAGCTTACATTTGGGGATATCGCGATGCCGTTTCGCTTTGTACAATTGGTGCTGGGGCATGTACCTATATTGTGGGACCAGTAACAGGGGCAGCCCTAAATGCTAGTTCTGATGTTATCGCTTTGAGCATAGCTACAGGAGTTGTAAAAGCCATAGGAATAACCATTTTGACACCAGTTTTCGCACCAAAAATTGGCCTCAATAACCCCGAAGCCGCCATGGCTTATGGTGGACTAATGGGGACCAACAGTGGCGTAGCCGCCGGATTGGCAGCCACAGACCCGGCTTTAGTTCCTTATGGAACCGTGACCGCAACGTTTTATACCGGATTAGGCTGTTTGGTTTGTCCATCTCTTTTTTATCTGGTTTTGAACCTTTTTATAAATTAATTTACTGATAATAAATATACTATTTCAATATTATGAAAAACAGAAGAGAGTTTTTGAAAAGTGCAGGTGCTTTGGCTACTACTATGAGCCTGGGTTCTTTGGGTGAAGTTATGGCTCAATTAAAGCAGGAAAACAAACTTGGGATTCAGCTTTTTTCTATTCCAAAAATGCTTTCAGAAAACTTTGAAGGTGGCCTTAAAATGCTCGCTACCCAGGGATATAAAGAGTTGGAATTGTTTGGTCCTTATCCATTTAGTGCCGAAAGTGCCAAAAAAGGCTGGGAGGCTACCGGGAAAATGCTTGGCTTTTCTGGAAGTGGTTATTTTGGAAAATCTGCTTTGGAAGTAAAAAAAATGTTGAAAGACAACGGTTTGTCCTCTCCTGGTACTCACACTGATCTTGATACGCTTGAAAACAATATGGGGGCATTGTGCGAGGCAGCTCAGATTATGGGTTGGAAATATGTTACATTACCGGCTATTCCCGATGACCGCCGCAAGACTTTGGATGATTATAAAAGAATAGCGGAGACCTTCAATAAAATTGGAGAAAATGCCAGGAAGAATGGAGTAAAATTTGGCTATCACAATCATGGCTATGGCATAAAACCACAAAACGGAGTGATACCTCTGGAAATAATTCTAAAAAACACCGACCCGAAACTGGTATTTTTGAAATGGATATTTTCTGGACTACTTGTGGAGGGGCTGACCCTATCGCTCTATTGAATAAATATCCCAATAGATACAAAATGTTGCATCTCAAAGATATGAAAGAAAAAAAGCAGTTTGCAGGAGACGGAGGAAGTATGGGCGATTGGATTCCAATGTTTCCGCTCATGGCCTCTGCTGGCGATGGCGTGCTTGACCTGGAAGCTATTGTGAAAAAAGCCAAAGAAGTAGGAGTGGAGCATTTCTTTGTTGAGCAAGACATGGTAGCTAACCCTGATGTGGCATTGAAAAGAAGTGCTGATTTCCTGATTTCTAAGCTTTAAAAAAAGAATGGTAAAGATCAGGTATCTTGGCATTCTATAAATCTTGAAAATTTTGGGTGAAAATTATCATAAAAAATCGGTAATTTTACCCTATATATAAAAACCTTAAAACGCTTCAAACGCTTTTCACTTATGAAAAGAAAACTCTTCCTTTTTTTTTGCTTTATAAGCCTGATTAATAGTGCTTTGGCACAATATGACGCCAAATGGGAAAGCCTGGATAAAAGGCCTACACCGGCCTGGTTTGAAGATGCCAAATTTGGTATTTTTATCCACTGGGGTCTTTATGCTGTGCCTTCCTGGGCAACAAGATCCAATGCCGATGGCTTTGGTAGTGGTTATTCGGAGTGGTACTGGCAGCGGTTAGAAGCCACAAATCTTAAGATTCATAAGGAATTTAAAGATTTTCATGAAAAAAACTATAGCGGTCGCCCTTATCAGGATTTTGCAAAAGATTTTAAAGCCGAGCTTTTTAACCCGGATAAATGGGCAGATATTTTTGATAAAGCTGGAGCAAAATATGTGGTTTTGACCTCAAAACATCATGAAGGATATACCCTTTGGCCCAGCAAAGAAAGCTGGAACTGGAATTCGGTGGATTTGGGCCCCAAAAGAGATATCGTTGGAGATCTGGCAAAATCAGTTAAAGCCAAAAATTTAAGAATGGGTTATTATTATTCTTTGTATGAATGGTTTAATCCGGTTTACAAAAAAAGCCCTGATCAGTATGTGGCTGAAAGAATGCTGCCTCAGATGAAAGACCTGGTTACTACTTATAAGCCTGATGTTCTCTGGACCGACGGAGAGTGGGACCAGTCAGCCAAAACCTGGAGAAGTGAGGAGTTTTTGGCCTGGTTATTTAACGAGTCACCTGTAAAAAACAGTATTGTGGTCAATGACCGTTGGGGAAATGATACCCGCAGCGAGCACGGCAGTTTTCTGACTTCTGAGTATGGCCATGGAGGAGAAAATCTAAAAAACGCTATCATGAATAACCGCCCCTGGGAAGAAAACAGGGGAATAGGTGACTCTTTTGGATACAACCGAAACGAAAATCTGGAAGATTATTTATCAGGGAAACAACTCGTTCATCAATTAATAGACATCGTTTCTCGTGGGGGAAATTTGCTTTTAAATATCGGGCCGGCTGCTGATGGAAGTATCCCGGTAATCATGCAACAAAGATTAGCAGAGATTGGTGCTTGGTTAAAAGTCAACGGAGAAGCCATTTACGGCTCCAGAAAGTATAAAGCCTCAGAAGACAAGAGTATTTTTTATACCAAAAAAGGCGAGGATTTATTTGTTATTACGACTGAATGGAAAGAGCAAATCAAACTCAATGACCTGAAATCTTTTGAGAGTGTAGAAATGTTGGGTTATTCAGGAAAAGTAAAAACAGAAATAAAAAAAGGTGTACTTACAATTACAGCTCCAACAATTAATCCCGGAAATATTCCTTGTGATTATGCATGGGTTTATAAGGTAAAAGGTGCATTGAAATAGGAAAATTAACAATCAAAAAATAAAGTAAAAGAAGCCGCAGTTTTTAAAATATTTACTGCGGCTTCTTTGTTTAATTCCGGCAATTTATCATCCAGTTAATACCAAATTTATCGATAAAGCTCCCAAAATATGCTCCCCAAAACATTTCCTGAAGTGGCATAGAAATAGTTCCTCCTTCTGAAAGGCCGGCAAAGATTCTATCTGCCTCTTCACGGGTTTCAGGCTCTAGTTGGATGTGCATATTATTTCCTATAGTCACATTAAAACCCATTTCTTTGGGAGCATCTGTACCCATTAAAATATGATTGTTCATGATTGGGAGCTCAATGTGAAGTACCATGTTTTTAACGTTTTCGGCTATGGGAGGCTGAGTAGGGTCTGTGGGTAAAACCCCGAAACGCTGTATTCCTGCACCAGAATACTCATTTTTAAACACCGACTTATAAAATTCAAAGGCTTCTTCGGTATTTCCCGGGAAGTTAAGATAGGTACTTACTCTTGAATGTTTGTCTTTTTGGTTTTGTTTTCGAAGGTAAAATTGTGCTGCAATATATTGATCGAGATTGTCCATCGCCATGGTGAATCCTTCTTTAAAGCCCATTTTAATAATATTCTCCAGGTCTTCTGGTTTTTCGTACTCTAAAGTCAAATTTACCAGGGTATTGTCTCCGTTTGCGGTAAAATTACTTGCCCATTTTGTTCTTGGCATTTGGTTGTTTAATACCTGATTTTCATCGCAAAAAGCGTCCAAATGATTAAAACACTTTTGGAATTCAATATTGCTGTAGTCAGCAACACACCAATGTTTTTCACCTTCCGGACTCACCATTGCATAATACCATCTTCCTCCATTTCTAAAATCCATAGACTGGGTTTGGGTTTCATAAGGTCTGGGTGCCCACCATTGGTCTAAAAGCTCGGCGGTGGTCCAGGCGTCCCAAACCAGCTGGACATTAGCGGCAAATTCTCTGTTTATATAAATTCGGTTATTGACTTTGTCAACCTCAAAATCAAATGTCAAAGCGGTTTTCATAATATGTTAATTTAAAGTAAATTAATTGCATATTTCCAAAAGTAAATCGTCGAGTCTTTCCAGAGTAGAGATCATTCCCGGTTCCATACCCATATTGATTACAGTTTCTAAATCAGCCTGACTATTATAGGTTACCAGGGTTTCAATAACCGTATTTTTACCCAAATCACTAAAAGAAACTTTCCAATGAGCTGTAGGTAAGTCTGAATTTACCTTTCCGTTTGCATCGCAAAATGCATCTTTGGAAGTGTAATAATCAATGGGCTGAATATGCACAAAGTCTGTCCAACCCCAATGCTCGGTGCCATTTGGCTCCACCATTGCATAGTGCCAGTGCCCACCATCTCTAAAGTCCATCGACTTAGTGATTGAGGTGAGTGGTGTTGGAGCAAACCACCGGCTGAGGTATTCGGCTTTGGTGTAACAGTCCCAAACCAGCTGTCGACCGGCAGCAAATTCACGTTTGATGGTAAGCGTGTTGCTGGCCTTGTAAGGCTCAAAGTCAAATATAAAAGGCTTTTTCATTTTTTAATTTGTTTAAGCGTTTCCAATAAAGCATCCAATTGATTAAACCGGCTTTCCCAGATTTTCCTAAACTGCTCCAGCCAAATGTCTATTTCTTTCATTTTGTCAATTTCCAGTTTATAATATATCTCCCGGCCTTTTTGCTCCTGCTGTATTAACTCACACTCTGTCAGTATTTTAAGGTGTTTCGATACTGCCTGACGGGTACTGTCGAAATGTTCGGCGAGGGCATTGGGTGTCATAGCCTGCAGGGCTATCAGGGCTATAATGGCTCTGCGGGTGGGGTCGGCTATTGCCTGAAAAATATCTCTTCTCATTTTATTATGAAACTAATCAGTTGCAAATATATATGCAACCGTTTGGTTTCTCAAAATTATTTTTAATATTTTTTTTTAAACTTTCTAAATAATTGAAATACAGGTTAAAGGATTTTCTGAAAGGCTCAAAAGATAAAATCACCATTCATAAAAAATGGTTTCAACGAGCCGATTTATACTAATTATCTTTACAAAAAATGGAAAAGCTATGTTATTGATTGCAGTTTTGGTGCCCTGGTTATCTTTTTTACTTAGAGGAAAAATTCTCAGTGGTATTTTGTGTTTATTACTTCAAATCACCATCATAGGCTGGTTGCCTGCTGCACTATGGGCTGTAGCTTCGCGTCTTGATGGAAAAAACCAAACCCGCGTCAGAAGGATGGAGCGGAGAATGGCGAGATGATTCGATTTACGATTGATTCGATTATTCATTTACGATTATTTTTTCTGGGGCTCTATTCACAAAATAATAAACAGTTGGCACGGAACTGATGTCAAAGAACACAGATTTTTTGTAAAACTTAGAACCTTGGTAGTGATGAATAATTTCTACTTCACCCCATTCTCAGGATTCCAGCTTCCCTGTAGCTTGCGGGCGAAGATAATTTGACCGGTATGGTAGGCATTGTGAGTAGCGGTATTGGCCACAGTTTCAGCGATTTTTACCAACTTTTCATCATCAGCTTTTTCGATTTCGGCTTCTAGTCCCAGCATTATATCTGAAAGTTTTTTCAGGGTTTTTTCCCAGCTTTCTTTTTCAAATTTCGTAAATGACTCCTCATTGTTGCCACTGAATTTTTCAGGTGTCTCATTTCTGAAGCCTCTGAGAATCCTTTCATTCCAGAAAACCAAATGTGAAGTCAACTGCCCGATGCTGTGATTGCCTGAGTTGTCATGCCAGTTGGCTTGCTCAGCAGTGACACCCTGCAGTGCCACATCGATAGACACAAACCAGTTTTTACCATGATGTGTACTCCTGATCTGGTCAAGTAGTGTTTTTTTTAAGGTAAGATTTTGCGAAAAGGAAGTAATAGACAAACCCAAAAAGAACAAAACAGTTAGTAACTTTTTCATATTGTTAATATTTTGATATTCAGTGATTAAATCATTATTTTTTCCATCCAAAATTATTGATTTTTTTCATAAAAACGAAAACCTTAATTCACTTAAATTTTCAGAATGAAGTTTAACTAGTTAAAGTAATTGCTTTTAGATTCCTGAAAATTTTATCTTAAACTTTCACCCGGCTCCCATATTTTAAAGGTATTTTTAGGGTTCTCTTATTTCAAAAAAAATCAATTTTAAATTTAATCCATAATTAAATCCCCACTTTCCTGGTCGAATCCCGTACAATTAATTCTCCCTGGATTATTGTACTCATTTCTTTTGGGTTTTCTTTGGTTTTGATTTTATTGAGCAAAATCGCAACAGATACTTCCCCAAGTTTTACCGGATTGGGGTTATAAGCAGTCAAAGTGGGTTCTACATTACCCGAAATCGCATCGTCACCAAAAGCAGCTACGCCCAGTTGTTCAGGAATCCTTAAATTTCTTTTTTTAGCCAATTTGATAATGTCTATCGCATCTTTGAAAAATATACAAAATATTGCATCAGGGGGGTTGGGCAGATTCATGAGCGATTCGAATGCAGAAACCAAACCGGAAGATGTGAAGTCTGAATTTACCATTAGTTCTCTATCAATTTCAAATCCACTTTCTACAATAGCTTCTTCATACCCTTGGGTACGTTTATGTGTAATTGACAAATTTTCGGGTCCGGAAACTATTGCTATTCTTTTGTAATCACATGCAATTAAATGTTTTACTAATTCTTTACTCCCATTTATGTCATTATTAGCAACTTTTGGAATATCAAATAGATCAACTGTTCGGTCTATATTTAGAATAGGAACTTTCTTATTAATTACTTTCAGTATGTGACTGAAATCATTTACGGTTTTAGAATGACTGATCAAAATACCATCGACACGGTAGCTCAATAATTTTTCGATATGTAAAAATTCTAACTCGGCCGATTCATTGGAATGGCATACAATAATACTATAAGCAGTATGATTAATAATGTTATGAATCCCGGCCAGCATTTTTGCAAAATAAGGATGTTCAATCTCCGGAACAACCACTCCAATAATATGGCTATTGCCTTTATGCAAACTTTGGGCTATCAGATTTGGCTTGTAATCAAGATCTATTGCTGCCTGGTTGACAAGTTTTTTGGTATTTGGATTAATGTCATATTTATCGTTCAATGCCCTGGATACAGTTGACACAGAAATACCCAAATGTCTGGCTATGTCAACAATAGTTGTAAGGCCTTTGTTTTTAGATAATTCCGGGATTGTTTGTTCCAAAACAAAGCTAAAATCACACAACTTACAATAATACCGCTGCTTGCCCCGGACTTTCCCCGATTTTATAATTCCATCAACCTTTCCACATTTTAGACATTTTTGCATATTATCTATTGTATTTTTCCAAGTTTAAATAGTAAGGGTTAAGGCTTAAATTTTCTTAAAGTTACATTGTTTTTAAAAAAATTAATTAAAATAGTTATAAAAAATCTCTTTCAAATTCTATTAAATATCATAATCTAAAACGTTGCCGATAGTTTTCGTTTTGCCTAATGTGTAAAAATGACACTTTTAATTTGATTATACAAAAATAGGCCTATAGCTTCGAGAATTAAGAATTCAAGTGTATAAATGACAGTTAATCACTGTTTATAGTTTGAATTATTAATTTTTGTATTATTCTAATAAACTTAATCGATTTTAAAATGAAAAAAAGTTACTTCAAAAAAATCAAATCGATGCATTGGGTGGGCGTATTAACATTAATACTGCTTTTTCCAATTGCTCTTTTTGCACAATCGGGTCAAATTAGTGGCGTGGTACTCGATGGTTCTAACAACGAGGGGTTACCAAGTGTAACGATCAGAGTAAAAGGTACCCAGAAAGGTACAACTACTGATGTGAGCGGTAATTTCAAAATTGAAGCTGCTAAATCAGATGTGTTGGTGTTTAGTTACATTGGTTTCAAAACTCAGGAGGTAGTAGTTGGCAATCAGACTACTTTGAAAATTGCTCTTGCTATTGATGACCTCACACAACTCAGCGAAGTAGTTGTGGTAGGTTATGGTACACAAAGGAAAGAAGCAGTAACCGGTTCGGTTATTTCTGTTTCAGGGGATAAAATCAGAGAGATTCCTGCTCCAAATATTTCACAGGCATTACAAGGTAGAATGCCGGGAGTTGAAATGTCACAAACTTCCACCAAGCCAGGTGCAACTATGCAGATTAGGATTAGGGGAACCAGGTCTTTGAGTGCTGATAACAACCCTTTAATCGTATTAGATGGAATACCATTTCCAGGTTCTTTGGCTGACCTTAACCCTAATGACATCAAAAGCATTGACATTTTGAAAGATGCTTCAGCTACAGCCATTTATGGTTCAAGAGGAGCTAACGGAGTTATTCTTATTACAACTGAGAAAGGTCAGAAAGGTAAAAAACCAAAAATTTCGTATAACGGTTATTACGGAACACAGTCCGTTTTTTCTCCTTATCCAATGATGGACGGCCCTACGTTTGCTAAATTCAGAAAAGATGCCGGTTTATATTCAAATGGTATAGATGAGACTGACAATATTAATACCAATTGGCAAGATTTGTTTTATAGAGACGGCGTGATGACCGATCATTCATTGAGCTTATCAGGTGGAACAGAGACTGGAAATTACAATTTTGGTGGTGGATATTATTATAATCAGGGTGTAATTCCAACTCAGGATTATGGTCGCTATTCATTGAGGGGTTCTATTGAACAAAAAGTCAACAAATTTGTAAAAGTAGGATTTAACACCAATAGTAACTATAACTTCTCAAATGGTAATCAAATAGGTGTAGGTGGTATTTTGAGTGCAACTCCTATTTCAAATCCTTATAATGGGGATGGAACTTTGAAAAGAACCTTTAAAATGGCACTGGACGAACAATTTACTGTAACCAGAGGAGTTGTAGAAGACCTAAAAGATGTTTGGTTAAATGAAAACAAAGGTTACGCTTCTTATAACTCATTTTATGGTGAAGTAAATATTCCGAGAATTGAGGGATTGAAATACAGAACCAACCTTGGTCTTGATTTTATTCAAAATACCAGTGGAAACTACACAGGTGAAGGGATAAATAACGTGAATCCAACCACTATTTCAACCGCAGGTATCGGTAACTCTCATACTTACCACTGGACAGTTGAAAATATCCTAAGTTATGATCGCACATTTGCACAAAAGCATAATTTGAGCGTTGTAGCTCTTTATTCTGCGGAGCAAAATAAATATAACAGGTCTTCTGTGGCTGCAAAGGGCATTCCATCTGATGACTTTATGTACTATAACCTTGGTCAGGCAACAGGCGAAATCACTGTAAATCCTAATGATCAAGATTACCAAATGTGGGGCTTAATGTCTGGAATGGGTCGTGTTATGTATTCTTACAATGACCGCTATATGGCTTCAGCGACTCTACGTTCTGATGGTTCTTCAAGATTGGCAGATGGTTACAAATGGCATACTTATCCGGCAGTCTCGTTAGGTTGGAACATTATGAAAGAACCGTTTATGGTTCCCGTTGCAGGGCTTACTGAATTAAAACTTCGTGTAGGTTATGGTCAAACTTCCAATCAGGCGATTTCACCATATGCTACTTTAGGTCGTCTTTCTACAAGACCATATAATTTTGGACCTACAAATTATGCTGTTGGTTATTATGTTTCTACACTACCAAACAAAAATTTGGGATGGGAATATTCTGAAACATGGAATGCCGGTCTTGATTTTGGTTTGTTGAAAGATCGTTTGACTGGTAAACTGGAGTATTATATTACCAATACAAAAGATATTCTTTTAGGTGTGGGTTTACCTGCAACATCTGGTGTTAGTAGCTACACTGCCAATATTGGACAAACTCAAAACAAAGGTATTGAATTAGACCTCAATGGTTCAATTATTCAAAATAAAGGAGGATTTACTTGGGATGCAGGTGTTAACTTCTATCTTAACAAAAACAAACTGGTTGCTTTGGCATCTGGACAAACCAGAGACGAAGGAAATGCCTGGTTTGTAGGTTATAACATCAATGCTATTTATGATTATGAAAAAATAGGATTGTGGCAGGAAGGCGATGCCAATCTTACTAAATTCGAACCAGGTGGTAATATCGGTATGATTAAAGTTAAATATACAGGTGAGTTTAACGAAGATGGAACACCAAAAAGAGCAATTGGAGCTGCCGACAGACAAATCATGAATGTTGACCCTAAATTCCAGGGTGGATTTAATACAAGGGTAACTTACAAAGGCTTTGATCTTAGTTTGGTTGGTCTTTACCGGGTTGGTGGCATACTTATTAGTAATGTTCACGGGCCAAATGGTTACATTAATTTATTGACCGGTCGTAGAAACAACATTGACGTTGATTACTGGACAGCAGATAATACGGATGCTAAATATCCAAAACCAGGTGGAATTCAGAGTGGTGACAATGCGAAATACGCCAGCACTTTAGCATATTTTGATGGATCGTTCCTAAAAATCAGAACAATTACTTTGGGCCATGACCTTAACAAAAGTTTGTTGAAAAACTCTGATATTAAAATGAGACTATATGCAACAGTTCAAAACCCATTCGTGATGTTCTCAGAGTTCCATAAAGAATCTGGTTTGGATCCTGAAACTAACTCATACGGTAATGAAAACGTGGCAACTGGTGGTTATCAAAGAAGACTACTCACAGTTGGGTATAATACACCATCAACCCGAAATTATGTTTTGGGCTTCAATTTGACATTCTAAATTTAAAAATATTAAAGAGATGAAAATTAAAATATTTGCGACATTAATATTCCTAACCATTTTTTCGGTAGGATGCTCAGATATCTTAAAAGAACAGCCAAGGAGTATTTATGAACCGGGGTTCTTTAAAACTGAAAAGGGAGTTATGGGTGGTTTAACCTCTATGTATGCCCATTTGCGTTGGATTTATGGTCAGGCTTATTATTTCAATTCAGTAATAACCGGAACCGACGAAGCTACCTGGGCACAAAGTGCAGACGGTAACTTTAAAGATATGGATATGTCAGGAGTTGGTCAGCTTACTCCAACCAGTTATCCTACAAGTATTATTTGGGGAACAGTTTTTTCAAACATCAACACTGCATCAGGGATTATTGAAAATGCTGCTGCGGTAAATTTATCTCCTGCATTGATAGCAGAAGCAAAATTTTTCCGTGCATTTGACTATTTCTTGTTGGTTCAAACTTATGGTGGCGTGCCTTTGGATTTGGGAGCAGGTGAATTGAAATTTAACACTGCACCTTCAAGGACTTCGGTAAGAAACACAGTTCCTGAAGTTTATACAAAGGCTGTTTTTCCTGACCTATTGGCGGCAGTAAATGACCTTCCTGTTAGTGGTCGTGTAATTGGCGGTGTAAATAAAACTGTTGCCAGATTATTTTTGGCAAAAGCTTATCTTACTTATGCCTGGTGGTTGGAAAACCCAAATAATATTCCAACTTATCCGGCTGCAGAAAGAAAAGACCCGGCTGGAAAAAATGCTCAGTATTATTATCAGCAAGCATATGATATTGCAACCGCTGCCATAGAAAACCCGGGCCCGTTTGCTTTACAACCTACGTTCTATGATTTGCATTTAGGATCAAATGACAGAAACAATGAGTTACTCCTTTATGCTGATCACACCGAGTCAAGTGAATTATACAATGGTGCAAGTTTAACATTTGGTAGTGGTGGTGCTCCTGATAACTTTGCTGTTTGGATGCTTACTTGGAACTATACAAACATTAGAAGTAGTTCTTCCAGTACAGCCTGGAGTGCAGTAAGTACTGTTCAAAGAGCTGCAACACAAGATTTAGGTCGTCCTTGGACTCGTATGGCTCCAACCATTGAAGTGTTTAAAAAGACTTTTGCCGACAAAGTTAATGACTCAAGGTACGATGGTACTTTTGTAACAACCTATAGGTCAAACTGGGATAAAGCGGGAGATAAGAAAGAAACATATTATAACGCAAATTACCTTCCTGTAAAACCTGGCGATGCAATCCTTACTTTCCTGGATGAAGAACCAGCAACTACCATTGATTATTCAAATTCAGTATTTAAAAGTAATGTAGGTGCCGGAGTTATTCCCGGAAGAGCTGACTTTGTGATCGGGCCAACAGGAATTAGTCGTCTCAGACATCCTGGGTTCTGGAAATTAGGAACTTTCCGTACCGACAATGCCGGTGGACTAGGACAACCCAATGCCGGAACAACCCGTCCATTTAATATTGCGAAATTCTCTGAATTGTATTTTGTAGCTGCTGAAGCTGCTGTAAAAGGTGCAACTGCCAAGCCAGGTAAAAGTGCCAGAGAGCTTATTAATGTGATTAGAGCCCGTGCCGGAAAATGGCGTTATGACAACAATGGAGCTAAAGCTAAAATTGTTGATAATAGTGCAGCTATGGTTGAAGCGACTCCTGCAGTAATTGATATTAACTTTATTCTGGATGAACGTTCACGTGAATATTATGGTGAAGGTTATCGTTGGTACGATTTAGTACGTACTCAAAAATGGAATGAATATGCTGGTACATATTCGATTGGTGGAGCCGCAGTTACTGATCATACTCCGGTTACAGTTAAAAGGGACATCAAACCTTTCCATTATTTAAGACCAATTCCTCAGGGCCAATTAGACGGTATGGAAATGACTGCCGAAGAAAAAGCAGCTTACCAAAACCCTGGTTATTAATAGTTTTTCATAGTAGAATTTTTTATCATAGGTTAAATTGGAAATAGGGGAGGAATTTTTTCTCCCCTTATTTTTTCAAAAATTTCCGGAAATATTTTTATCAGATGAGATCTTCAGGAATACTCTCTTTAGTTTTTTTATTTCTTTTTTCTTGCAAAAAAGATAACACAAATACCAACAATCCCACACCAACTGTAAAACCATTTATCGTTAATATTTCACCAGAAACAACTTATCAAACTATCGCAGGTTTTGGAGGTGCTAATCGAATGTGGGGCACCATGTCATTGAAACCTGCTGAAGCACTGAAAGCTTTCGGAACTGACGATAACCAGCTGGGCTTGAGTATTTTCAGAGTTAGACTTTCATCTAATAAGGCAGAATGGTCCAACATCATTGAAGCAGTTAAAGAAGCCAACAAAAAAGGCGTGACCGTATTGGCCAGCCCGTGGTCGCCACCCGCAAATCTTAAAGATAACAAAACCGATGTAGGTGGACATCTCTTGGCCGAAAACTACAAAGCTTTTAAAGATTATATCAATGAGTTTATCAGGTTTATGGCTGAAAACGGTGCCAAAATTGATGTGATATCGATTCAAAATGAACCCGATATTAAAGTATCGTATGAATCTTGTGACTGGACCTCAGATGAAATGATTGATTTTCTGAAAGCACCCGGGCAAATTGTTGGGGCAAAAGTCGCAGCACCGGAATCCTTCAATTTTAATCCCGTTTACACCAATGCTCTTCTTAATAATAAGGAAGTTGCCTCCAAATTTGATATCGTTGCCGGTCATATTTATGGAAGTGGATTAGGAGAATTCCCACTGGCGGTTAATCAAAAAAAGGAAATCTGGATGACAGAGTATCTCATGAATCTCAACACAGGAAATGCCGGTGCTGCCAAATGGAATACATACACCGAGTCAGTAAAATGGACTGAAAGTATAAAAATGTTGGAATCAGTTCACAATGCAATGCTAAATAATTGGAATGCATATATTTGGTGGTATCTGCAAAGGTATTATTCTTTTATTGGTGATGGCGAGGAAGGCACTTCTAATGGAGAGATTTTGAAAAGAGGCTACGGATTTTCTCAGTATTCAAGGTTTGTAAGACCTGGTTTTCTGAGAATTGGCGTTCAAACTTCCGAAGAGAATAATTTAAAAATTACAGCTTATACCAAAGGAAATGAAGTTGTAGTAGTTGTGATAAATCCAGAAAATGTAACTCAGAAAAGGTTTCAAATAAATGGTTTAAAAATAAAAAATGCTGTCTCATATACTACCTCCGAAAAAGATTCAGCTTTAAAAAATACCCTGACAGTAAAAGATGGGTTGATAGAACAGGATCTTCATTCGAAAAGTATTACCACATTTGTAATTAATATTTAATTTAAAAAATAGATAATAAACTGATTATGAAAAAGTTGTTGTGTGTCTTGTCGGTTTTATTTTCAATTCAGGTCTTTGCAGTTAAGCCTGATTACTATGTTGTATTTCAAAATAGCGGAAAGGATTTTCCAATTGTTGCTCCGGGATTTACCTCTAAAATTTTAGTTTCCTCAGTTGACCATAAAGGAGTTATCCGTGCTGCCGGAGATTTGGTTTTAGACATTGAAAGAGTTTCGGGACAAAAAACTGAACTTCTTCAGAAATTTTCAAAAGAAAAACGCCTCATTTTAGCAGGCACTTTAGGAAAAAACAGCTGGATCGATAAACTCATAAAGAATAAAAAACTGGACGTTTCGGCCATAGCAGGAAAATGGGAAACTTTTCAGACTCAAATCATTCAAAAGCCATTTCCGGGAGTTGACGAGGCACTTGTAATTGTGGGTTCCGATAAACGGGGCACTATTTATGGTATTTACGACCTTTCAGAACAAATGGGGGTATCTCCATGGCATTTCTGGGCTGATGTACCTGCTCAAAAACATGCTGAAATCTATGTTAAACCCGAAAAGTATTCCGACGGAGAACCCAAAGTAAAATACCGTGGAATTTTTCTTAACGACGAAGCTCCATGTCTTTCGGGTTGGACAAACGAGAAAAATGGGGGATTTAACCAAAAACTTTATACTTCGATTTTTGAGTTAATTCTCAGACTGAAAGGGAATTACCTTTGGCCGGCTATGTGGGGCAACGCTTTTCATGTCGATGATCCTATGAACCCGGTTTTGGCCGATGAATATGGTGTGGTGATTGGTACTTCGCACCATGAACCCCTCATGCGTGCTCACGACGAGTGGAGGCGTTACGGTAAGGATAAAGGCAAATGGGATTACACTAAAAATGATTCTACCTTAAGAGAGTTTTGGAGAGAAAGTGTAAAGGAGCGTTATAAATACGATAATATTTTCACAGTGGGAATGCGTGGGGATGGCGATGAACCTATGTCAAGAGAAACAGCCACCGGTTTATTGGAAAAAATAGTTACAGACCAGAGAAAAATAATTGAAGAATTGTCAGGAAAGCCTGCATCGGATAAACCCCAGCTTTGGGCATTATATAAAGAAGTACAAGACTATTATGACAAAGGCATGAGGGTACCCGATGATATCACCTTGCTCCTTTGTGACGACAACTGGGGAAATATCAGGAAACTGCCCGGATTGAATGAAAAACCCAGAAAAGGCGGCTACGGAATCTATTATCATTTTGACTATGTAGGTGGCCCGAGAAATTACAAATGGGTTAATACCAATCCATTGCCCAAAATTTGGGAGCAAATGCACCTGGCTTATGAATACAATGCCCGGGAGATCTGGATTGTGAATGTCGGCGACCTGAAACCTATGGAATTCCCGATTTCATTCTTCCTTGACTATGCCTGGAATCCTGATAACTGGCCGGTAGAAAAACTTCCGGAATATTCCAAAATATGGGCAAAACAAACTTTCGGCGATGAAAACCATAAAGAAATTGCTGATTATTTGGAGAAATATGCAAAGTACAATGCTCGGGTAAAGCCGGAACTGCTCACTGCTAAAACCTATAACCTTGAAAGCGGTGAATGGAAGAGAGTGGTTCAAGAATATTCAAATCTTGCAGAAAAAGCACTACGGACCAACGAAAAAATACCTTCTGAGTATAAAGATGCTTATTATCAGTTAGTTTTATATCCTGTTTTGGCTTGCAGCAATCTTTACGAAATGTATTATGCTCATGCAAAAAATCTTGCAGCTTCAAAAGATTCATGTTCTGAAGCTAATATTTGGGCTGATAAAGTGGAATATTTTTACAAAAAAGATCAGGAATTGAGTGATTATTTCAATCAAAAACTTGCCGGGGGCAAATGGAATCATTTTGCCGATCAAAACCATATAGGTTACACTTACTGGCAACAACCCCGCCAGAATACGATGCCTAAGGTAATAAGAATTGATGGCGGTAAAACCAGTGAAGAGTTTTTACCCGAAATGCTGGAGACTTACACTCCCGGGCCAAAGGAATTTAAAGGTTTTTTGGAAGAAGATGGATTTGTTTCTATCGAGGCAGTACATTTTTCCAGAAAAATAAATTCTGAAAAAGTAGAATGGAAAATCATTCCGGATATTGGCCGTACCGGTGATGGAATCACAATTTTTCCGGTTAATATTGCTTCAATTTCATTAACCGAAAATAGTCCAAGGCTCGAATATGATATGTTTTGGAAAACTGAAGGAGAAGCAAACCTGACTTTGATGGTGTCGCCTACTCTAGAATTCAACGGAAATCAGGGATTGAAACTTGCAGTTTCCATTGATGGCGAAAAGCCTGAAATAATTGACATGCACGCTGACAGAAGTTTGAAAGAGTGGGAGAGAGTGGTCTCAAGAAATGCGAAATATCTGAACGCCAAAATTAAGATTTCTGGTAAAGGGAAACATACCTTAAAAGTATGGGCGATAGATCCGGCGGTAGTCTTGCAGAAAATCGTTATCAGTGTAAAAGACTTACCTTCAACGCATTTGGGCCCGGTGGAAAGTGTTTTTCAAAACTGAAAAATAAAATTATTGGATTAAAAATAATATTTTGAAATAATAAATGTTAAATTGACGCTTATTTTCAGAAATATATATATTCCTGTATTTTATTCAACAAAAATCACTTAAAAATGAAAAAGAACATATTGAAAAAAAGTTTGTTAGGGATATTGCTTCCTGCCTTCTTTTTGACTCAAATTTCCTGTGCTCAGAAAAATGTAAAAACTTTAAAATCGGCTTACAAAAAAGACTTCGTTATGGGAGTAGCTATTGGTACCGAGCATATTCTGGAAAAGGATGCCAAAGCCAATGAATTGATTAAGTCTGAATATAACGGCATTACTGCAGAAAATATCATGAAAGCTGAGGTGATTCATCCACAGTGGGACAAATACAATTTTGACCTGGCTGACAAATTTGTGGATTTGGGTAAAAAAAATAACATGTACATCACCGGTCATACTTTAGTGTGGCATTCTCAGCTTCCTCCATTTATCAGAAGAAACACCAGTAAAGATTCTGTTCAGACTTTCATGAGAAATCACATAGCGACTGTTGCCGGCAGATATGCAGGGAAAATTGACAGCTGGGATGTAGTAAACGAAGCTCTGGAAGAAGACGGAACCCTTCGGAAATCTGTTTATCTCAAAACTCTGGGTGAAGGTTACATTCAGGAAGCATTTGAACTTGCCGCCAAAGCCGACCCAAAAGCCGCTCTGTATTACAATGATTATAACATTGAGCAACCTGCCAAAAGAAAAGGAGCCATCGAAATCGTAAAAAAATTGAAAGCCGCCGGAGTAAAAATTGATGGTGTAGGTATTCAGGGTCACTGGAGTATCAATACTTTGAATCTGCAGGAAATCGAAGATGCAATCGTTGACTTTTCAAAATTAGGGGTAAAAGTTGCTTTTACCGAGCTAGATCTTACCGTTTTACCCAATCCATGGGATATGAAAGGTGCTGATGTTAACCAGAGTTATAAAAATTCGCCACAAATGAATCCTTATACTGCCGGTATGCCTGATTCAGTTGGTGTGGTATTGGCCCAAAAATATGAAGACTTGTTTAAACTGTTTTTGAAGCATAAAGACACAATAAGCCGAATCACCTTCTGGGGTGTAAATGACGGTCATTCATGGCTCAATGGTTTCCCGATTCGTGGTCGCGTAAATTATCCTTTGCTTTTTGATAGAAATTATGAAAAGAAAAAGGCTTATTTTTCAGTTTTAAATCTAAAAAAGTAAACCTTAATCTATAAAATCATGAGTCAAGAATCTCAAAAACTCTCTGTACTTGAAAAAATTGGGTATAGTCTCGGCGATTTGGCGGCCAATCTGGTATTCCAGACCTTGGTAACCTATCTGGCCTATTTTTACACCGATATTTACGGCCTGAAAACCGAAGATGCTACCCTGGTAACACTTTTTGTAGGTCTTTTTGCGGCATTTGTATTTAATCCTGTGATGGGTGCCATCGCTGACCGTACCAGTACCCGTTGGGGAAAATTCCGTCCCTGGATTCTCTGGACGGCCATTCCACTTGGAATAGCAGCACTTTTGGCATTTAGCACTCCTGATTTTTCGTATAAAGGAAAAGTAATTTATGCGGTTATTACTTATAGCTTTTTGCTTTTGTTGTATGCTGCCAATAACCTGCCTTATTCAGCATTAAGTGGTGTGATTACCAGTGACATGGGCGAGCGTAACAGCATGTCGGCCTATAGGTTTGTGGCGGTTATGTTTTCACAGTTTTTTGTGCAGGTTTTTATGTACAACCTTATCCTAAAAGCCGGAGGAGGCGATAAAGCCGTAGGTATCGAAAAAGTAATGACAATACTGGCCATCGTGGGTACCCTAATGCTATTGATTACTTTTTTGACTACCAAAGAAAGAGTGGTTCCCAAACCCGAGCAAAAATCTTCTCTTTCCGAAGACCTTAAGGACCTTTCCAAAAACATTCCATGGATCATCATGTTGGTAGTAACCACTTTGATTTTTATTACCCTGGCTATGAAAGGAGGCTCTTATGTATATTATTTTGAAAACTACGTTGACAAGGCCCAGATTACAGCTTTTCTTGATCCGATAAAGCCCTATTTGCCCACTTTTGAAAACGACACAGCCATGGGCTTAGGAGTGTTTAACGGAGGTGGTATTCTAATAGGATTAATCGGTATTATGTGGTCCAAAAAACTTGCCGATAAGTTTGGGAAAAGAAATGTTTTTATGGCCTCATTGTTTGTTTCGACCTTGTTTATTCTTGTTTTTTATTTTTATCCTCCCCAAAGTGTAGGATTGATGTTTTTGACTCAGATACTCCACATGTTTTTTTATGGTATCAGCACCCCGATTCTATGGACCATGATAGCCGATGTGGCCGATTATTCTGAATGGAAAAACAACCGTAGGGCTACAGCAATCATTTTTGCTGCTATGATGATTGGTCTAAAAGGTGGTCTGAGTATAGGAAGTGCACTTTTAACCAAAATTTTGAATATTTTTGATTATCAACCAGGAAGTACCACCGGTCAGTCGGCAGAAACTATCAATGGTATCAAAATGCTTGTAAGTGTTTTTCCTTCGATTTCATTTTTTATCGCATTTGGTCTTTTGTTTTTTTATGAAATAAATAAGAATATGGAAGGGCAGATTCAATCTGATTTAGAAAAAAGAAGGGGCTGAAAGTTCCGGGTGCCGGGTTAGGAGTATCGAGTTTTGTGTCACCCTGAGCTGAGCTTGTCCCGAGCTTGGCAAGGGGTCGAAGGGTGATTGTGAGTTAAAACGGTTGATTACTACTCGTTGCCTGTTAACTTAAAAATGGAAATGGTCACAAGTTGTAAAGGAATCTTCCTAACTTTCCAACTTACCATCTTTCCAACTAAAAAAAATAAAGGTCACAAGTTGCAAAGAAAACTTTCTCTCTTACCAACTAACCACCTTTTCAACTAAGAAATTAAACTTTTAAAAAAATGCCAGAAGATAGCATAGAACACATTGATTTTAAAGAGCTTAATAAAAAGGCAATTTCACAGCCTTTAGTGTCTCATATTTATACAGCCGACCCATCGGCACATGTATTTGATGGGAAAATTTATATTTATCCATCACATGATGTGGACGCGGGCGAAGCATTTGATGACCTCGGAAGTCATTTTGCAATGGAAGATTACCATGTGATTTCGATGGACAGCATTGATAGTCCGGCCAAAGATCATGGCGTTGCCTTGCATGTAGATCAGGTTCAATGGGCCGAAAAACAAATGTGGGCACCGGATGCTAACGAAAAAGACGGCAAATATTATCTTTTCTTTCCTGCGAAAGATCATGATGGGATTTTCAAAATCGGTGTGGCCATCAGCGATTCTCCTACCGGGCCATTTAAACCACAGCCCGAAGCTATAAAAGATAGCTTCTCTATCGACCCGGCTGTTTTCAAAGACGACGATGGCTCCTATTATATGTATTTTGGAGGCATCTGGGGCGGACAGCTCCAGCGTTGGCGTGAAGGGGTTTTTAATGCTTCGTCGCCGGAAAGCCCGTTTGCCCACTTACCTGCTGAAAACGAGCCTGCATTATGCCCGAAAGTAGCCAAGTTGACAGATGACCTACTTGAATTTGCCCATCCTGCCAAAGATTTAGTGATTTTGGATGAAAATGGTCAGCAACTGCTTCAGGGTGATATTGACCGCAGATTTTTTGAGGCCTCCTGGATGCACAAATACAACGGAAAATACTATTTCTCCTATTCAACAGGTGACTCACATTATATCTGCTACGCCATTGGTGACAACCCTTACGGGCCATTTACCTATGCCGGTAGGATTCTCGAACCTGTAGTGGGCTGGACTTCCCATCATTCTATTTGTGAGGTTGCCGGCAAATGGTATTTATTCTATCATGATTCCAGTCTTTCAGAAGGTGTTACGCACCTGAGAAGTGTAAAATTAGCCGAAATCCAATACGATGCCGATGGCAAGATTCTGACTTTAGAGCCGTATCGCAAGTAGGAAGTTTTTATATTGTTTGTTATCATCAAACAATTTCGATCTTGTACATCTTCTGTATGTCATGTCGAGGCTAGATGAAATAGGATTGGAAACTCTATTTCATCTATTTTAAGTCTAAATCTAAAATAAATGGTATACAAATAAATGACCAGCATGCTTTTACAGAATAAGGGAAAGTGAGAATGAATCGGCTAAACAATAATTTCGGATTGGAAATCCTCCCTTCCTCGCTTCGACATCGGGAAGATATCAAAGAGCTGATGATATCTCAGATTAAAATATACGTCTATTTATCTACTTTTGTTTCCAATTAAATTTTGGTTTCAGACTGCCATCAATAAAAACATTTCTTCATCGTAGATACGATTACGTACAACTCCACTTAAACCAGTTTTATTATTGGAATAAGTCAAAAGATCATTACGTAGGATTATTAAATGTGGTACTTGCGGAGTCATGGCATTCAATATATTTTGTGCCTCTACTATTTTTTTATTCTCAATTGCGGCATGTGCAATAAGCATTTTGTTAAATGGTTTATTTGCAATTGTTTTATTTATTTCATTAGCTTCATACAATGCCTTTATGTCATAGGAAAGCTTCAATCTGATTTTTGTCACACTGATTGCTGTTAAATAATATTGAATATCTTCGATATTTTTAGACTGAGAATAACCATTCTCGAAAATAGCCAATGCTTTTTGAAAATTTCCCTTTTTTAAATTAAACATGCCCAAAATATGGTACTCAACTCTATCATCCGAATTTTTTAGTATAGGTTTTTCATCCCATTTTCTGAAATCAGCAATTTGTAATTTTCCAAGTAAGAGCAAAACGGAAAGGCGGCCTATTTTTGTATAACTGTAGTTAGGGAATAGTTTAATAGTTTCATCATAACAACTTAATGCTTTTTCATATTGTCCTTGTACCTTCAAAATCTCAGCTTTGATATTTCTTGGAACAATTTCTTTTGGAAAATCTTTGATAATTTGATTGATTAATTTTTCAGCGTCTTCATATTGTCCTATTGCCTTTAAAATCTCAGTTTTGATGGTTCGTGGAACAATTTCTTTTGGAAAATCTTTGATAATTTGGTCAATTAACTTTTCAGCTTCCTCATATTGTCCTTGTGCTTTTAAAATCTCGGCTTTAATCGTTCTTGAAACAATGTCATTTGGAAAATCCTTAATTATTTGGTCAATTAATTTTTCAGCTTCCTCATATTGTCCTGTTACTTTCAAAATCTCAACTTTGATAGTTCTTGGTACAATTTCATTTGGAAAATTTTGGATTGTTTGGTCGATTAATTCTTCGGCTAACTCATATTGCCCTTTTGCCTTCAAAATCTCAGCTTTGATATTTCTTGGAACAATTTCTTTTGGAAAATCTTTGATTATTTGGTCGATTAATTTTTCAGCGTCTTCATATTGTCCTTTTGCCTTCAAAATCTCAGCTTTGATAGTTCTTGGTACAATATCATTTGGAAAATCTTTAATAGTTTGATTAATTATATTTTCTGCCTCCTCGTAATATCCTCTTTTCAACAAAATGTTTGTTCTTAATGTAAAAGGGAAAGCGTCATCATAATTGCCTAAAATATCAATATAGCCTACAAATTCTTCAGCAAGGTCTAATTGGTTAATGTCAAAAAAACGTTGAGAAAGATTAGTTAAGGTTTTTATTACGTCAGCTTGTCTGCTATTTCTGCAATTATGCTCTAAAAGTTGGTAAGCTCTTTTTTGTACGTTATAAATGTCATTTTCTTGGGCAAAAGCAATGATGATTTCAATGTTATTTGCAAGTTTTCCTTGAAAATCCTCGGTAAAAGTACGTTTTTTTGTTTTTTTAGTTATTTTTTGGTCTTTCTTCTTGTATTTATCTAGGCTAATAAAGTTTGTCAATAACTCATTAATATTGTAGTCGTTTTGGTCAAAATCAATCTCATTTTCTTCATGAGCCACATGAATATAGTCGTTTTCAAAGAAATTGTTTTGTACGTCATTTTTAAAATCAGTCAAAAACTTACTTAGCTGAGGTATATATTTTTTTAGAGAAGCATTAAACGACAAATCAAGTACGATTTTGTTGAGGGCTTTTTCGTCGGCTTTAATGGCAGCCTTAAAAAAACTAGTAAAAACACCTTCGCTCTCAAAAGTATCTTTTATACGAGGAAGCGTTTGGCTTAGTTCATAATTCAGAACTTTTTGGCTAAAAAAAAACTGTAAGCCACCTATCACTTCACCTTTTTGAGCAAGACATTCGTAGAAATAAGAAGTTTTATTACAGCCATTGGATTGGCTAATACCTAGAGCTTGAGTTAAATCGGCTTCTTTAGGAACATGATTTCCAAACAAGCGATTTTGCACAAAATTATACGTATTGGTGTCTCCCAAAAGGCTTTCAGCTTGTTGGATAGCCATTTTTCGAGTACTTATTGACAACACAGGGTCAAAACCTGCAATAGTAGAGTTTAGAGCATCAAAATTGTGTTTTTGAGTTTTTAACTGCTCAAAAACCTGCTCAACAGTTACATTTTCTAAGGTATCAATTTCGGTTTCGCTATCAAAAAAGAAATCAACATCTTGCCTAACACATGGTTTAGTAGTTTGTTTTCGGAGATTCAATGCAAAAGCACCCTCTTTTGTTTTAAAGAGTGCTTGTCCAGTTTGTCCATTTAAAAATGCTTGCCCTAACATTATTGTTCTATCCAATCAATACCCAAAGAGGTAAGATGGTTTTTTATTTTTGCTAATTTTAATTTGTCCAAAGATTCAGTTAGAATAGATGAACCTTTTACCGACTCAACAGATTCTTTGTTGAAAGGCCCAAAAATATGTACTTCTATAAAATCATCGGTTTTCCTATCGCCAGTGCTTTTCAACAAAATTTCCGCAAAGGTAGTTTTATTTTTCTTGATTATTTCTCCGGCACACTTCACAACAGCCAATAAGTGTTTGTTTTGCCATGTTGCTTTATAACCGTTGGGTATTTTATCAAAATATTTTTGTACAATAATATACGAGTTTTCTTCTAACACTGTTGCACGTTGAGCTATGGCAATATCTTTCAAAGACAGCGAATAATCAGCATAAGATTTTAAGCCAGATTTGTCAAGAGAAAGTGTTGCATAGCGAATATTGTCTGCATAACTCCCAAAAAGAAAGCCTTCCACTCCGTTTCTTTGTTTATCAAATTCAGATTTAGCATAAGCTCTTGTTTCGCCTGCTGTAGCACGTCCATAAGAACTATATAGATTATTTTTTGTAACAATAAAAGTTTCGAGATAATCTAAATCTATATTTACTACCGCTCTTGCATCTGTTTTTATGGCATCTTCAAAGTCTTTAATTTTGTTTTTATGAGCATCTGATGTTATTTTCAGAGAGACTTCATCATAACGACTACGCAACGAATCAAATTCTTCTGGTCTTTTAGCATCATTAACGTTAGGATATCCTAAAAAAGTACCACAAGAAACACAGTTTTGAACAACTAATGAATTTTCGTATTTGCAAGTTGGACAATCGATCATAAATGAGCTTATCAACGGGAATTGTGGTTAAATATAGTATTTTTTTTCGAAAAAAAAAACTTTAAGATGTTTCTCTGAAAAATAAAAAAAAATTGAATAAATTGAGTTGTGTTATTATTTAAACTATCAACTCTATTGAACTGAAGACGTCAAAAAGATACAAAATGAGTATTTGCCAAATTATTGCCCAAATTTTATTAAAAATAGAAATCGAATTTGTCACTTCTTTTTACGAAATTCACACCAAATTATTCAACTATAAAAAATGAAAAAACATCTGCTTGTTTTCGTATTCGCATTAATTGTTTTTGATAAATCCTTCTCCCAAATCCGGGTTCCAAGCTTAATATCTGACAATATGGTATTGCAGCGGGATAAACCTGTAAAAGTGTGGGGTTGGGCCTCACCTAAAGAGAAGATTTCGCTTACGCATAACAAAAAGACAATCAAAACGACAGCCACTCCTGAAGGGAAATGGGAAATTGTACTCCCGGCACAATCAGCGGCTACCGGTCAGGAAATAGTTTTGAAAGGAAAAAATGAAATCAGAATCAAAAATGTAGCCTTTGGGGATGTGTATTTTTGCTCTGGTCAGAGCAATATGGTACATCAGATGGAGCTGCACCATGTGCTGTATGCAAAAGACATCGCTGAGGCCAATAATCCAGATATCCGGCATTTCTGGATCCCGACCATGACCCATCTTTCCGGTCCCAAAGATGACATTCCTAACGCTTCATGGAAAGTTACCAACCCTGAAAATGTGCGTCAGTTTTCAGCTGTGGCCTATTTTTTTGCAAAAAAGATTTATGATAAATACAAAATTCCTGTTGGTCTTATCAATGCAAGCGTTGGAGGAACACCCATAGAGGCCTGGACCAGCGAAGATGGCCTTAAGGATTTTGAGAGTATTTATGCTACAATCCAAAAAAACAAAGACACGGCTTTTGTAAACAGATTTTCAAGATTCCCGAGACCACAGTTTAAATCAGAAGACAAAGGCCTTTCAGAAACTCCCAAATGGTTTGAAATAAATTATCAACCCAAAGGCTGGCTACCCATCACCGTTCCCGGCTATTGGGAAGATCAGGGCATAAAAGACCTCAACGGAGTGGTTTGGTACCGAAAAGAAGTGGAAGTGCCGGCATCATTCGTTAGTAAACCCGCGAAGGTTTTTCTGGGAAGAATCGTGGATGCTGACATGCTGTATATCAATGGGAAGCAGGTGGGTCAAACCACCTACATGTATCCGCAACGCAGGTATCCTTTGCCTGATGGCTTGTTGAAAGCCGGCAAAAATATATTTGTGGTAAAAGTTACCAATAATGGCGGAAAAGGAGGCTTTGTGCCCGACAAACCTTATTCTCTTATTGCCGGAAACGATACTTTGGACCTGAAAGGAACCTGGCAATATAAAGTAGGAGAAGCATTTGCTCCGATGGGTGGTTTCTTCCCGGGTTTTTCAGCTCAGAACCAGCCGGCAACACTTTACAATGCCATGGCAGCACCTGTGACACCTTACGGCATAAAAGGATTTTTGTGGTATCAGGGCGAAAGCAATGCCGGCAGACCACAAATTTATACCGATTTACAGAAAGCACAGATTTTGGATTGGAGAAAACAATGGAATCAAGGGGAATTGCCTTTCCTATTTGTGCAGTTGCCCAACTTTATGGATGCCAGTTATCTTCCTTCTGAAAGTCAATGGGCCGAGCTGAGGGAGGCTCAACTGAAAGCCACTGAAGTACCCAATACTGCCATGGCTGTGGGTATTGACCTCGGTGAATGGAATGACATACACCCTGACAATAAGAAAGATGTAGGTGAAAGGCTGGCTTTGGCAGCAATGAATGTGATTTATGAAGAAAAACAAACTGAGTATTCTGGTCCAAGATTGGTATCTAATGAGGTTATAGACAAAAAGATGGTTTTGACTTTCGACCATTTGTCTGAATCCATTCATTCAAAAGACGGAGAAGAGCTTAGATGGTTTTCGGTGGCAGGTTCTGACAAAAAATTTCATTGGGCAAAAGCCAGGATAGTTGATTTTAATAAAATAGAGTTGCAGAGTGATAAAGTCATTCGACCAAAATATGTGCGTTATGCCTGGCAAGATAATCCTACCGATGTTAATTTTTACAATTCTGCCGGCTTGCCTGCCTCGCCTTTCCGAACCGATGGCCAGGATTTGGATGAGAAAAAGCCTTGGAAAGGTAAAAAATGTGCAGTGGTACTTACTTATGACGATGCCCTCAATGTGCACCTTGACAACGTGATTCCTGCTTTGGATTCGCTGGGTTTGAAAGGTACTTTTTATATGACTGTTTCGTCTGAAGCTTCTCAAAAAAGAATCAATGACTGGCGAAGAGCAGCTGGAAATGGGCATGAATTAGGCAATCATACAGTTTATCACCCTTGCGATGCTACAGGTCCGGGAATGTCATGGGTAAAACCTGAGTATGATTTGAGTAAATACACGATGAGCCAGATTCAGGCCGAAATCAAAATGTGTAATGCTTATTTGAAAGCCATTGACGGAAAAGACAAAAGGACCTTTGCTTTTACATGTGGACATAAGAAAGTTGCTGAAGGGGAGTTTATTCAGACGATGAGTAAAGAATTCATTGCTGCTCGGTCTGTGAGACATGAAATGCATTCATTTCAGGATCAAAAAATGATGGACATAGATTGCTACAGTATGGTGGATCAAACCGGTGAACAGATGATCGAGTTGGTAAAACAAGCCGAAAAAGAAGGTAAATTATTGGTGTTTTTATTTCATGGAGTAGGAGGAGAGCATAATCTTAATGTAAGCAAAGAAGCTCACAGTCAGCTGATTCATTATTTGGAGGAAAATCAAAAAGATATTTATGTGGACACTATGTTTAATGTCTCTGAAAATATAAATGCATTGAGGAAATGATGCTGTTTGCCTGGTCAAAGTGTAGGTAAACTATCAAGAATAATACAATGTCACTAAGCAGAGCACCAATTTTAAGTCCCTCTCCCTCTGGAAAAGGATATAGGGGGAGGTTTAAAGGCAAAAATTTTCTAAACCTAACGACATTTTAGAATGAATTAAATTTTTCAACCAAAATAAAAATGAAAAAACTCATTTCCTTAATTGCCATTATTTTTATTTGCCAAATTGCCTATGCCCAATTTGGTCTTTCTCCGGCACAGCGGGATAGTATTAACAAACTAACCGAAGCCGATTATAGTCAGATGCTTAGCCAGTTGAATATTGATAAGAGTCAGATAAGAAGAGGGCCGTCTGGAAATCCGAAAGACCCCAATGCTGCCAACAGTGACGAAAACAAGGTGAATACTTATATTTTACCTGACCCTTTAATTTTAAAAAATGGCAAAAAAGTAAGCTCGGTTAAAGTATGGAATGAGCAAAGACGTCCTGAAATCGTCATGGATTTTGAAAATGAGGTTTATGGAAAATTACCTGAAAATATTCCGGGAGTAAATTGGCAGGTGGTATATAGTCGGGATACGGTAATTGGCAATTTTCCGATAAAAGAGAAATTATTAAAAGGAATTGTTGATAATTCTGCCTATCCTAAAATAAATGTAGTGATAAATTTATTGGTTGCTACTCCTTTAGGTGCGAAAAATGCCGTTCCTGTGGTTATAGAATTTGGTTTTATTAAAAATCCATTTTCGTCTGGTCCTATTAAACCAATGGGATTAGGAGGAGCTGGTGAACCCACCTGGCAGGAACAGTTAATTTCCAGAGGGTATGGATATGCAATTCTTGAACCATCAAGCATTCAGGCTGATAATGGTGCTGGCCTATCCAGTGGAATTATTGGGTTAACTAATAAAGGGTTGTATCGAAAACCCGACGATTGGTGTACTTTGAGAGCATGGGCATGGGGTGCTAGCAGAGCTTTGGATTATTTTGAAACTGACAAAGATATTGATGCTACAAAAATTGCCATCGAGGGTTTGTCAAGATATGGTAAAGCAGCTTTGGTAACGATGGCTTTTGAACCTCGCATCTCTTTAGGATTCATTGGTTCAAGTGGAGCAGGAGGTGCAAAAATATTGAGACGGAATTTTGGAGAACAAGTAGAGAATCTGGCTTCATCATCAGAATATCATTGGTTTTGTGGAAATTTTATAAAATATACAAGCCAGAAAACAACGGCTGATTTACCGGTCGATGCCCACGAGTTAGTAGCGATTTGTGCTCCCAGGCCAGTATTTATCAGTGCAGGGTCTCCCCAAGTTGAAGGCAACTGGATTGATGCTAAAGGGATGTTCCTGGGAGGTGTACATGCAGGACCAGTCTATAAATTATTTGGAAAAAAGGATTTGGGAACTTCAATATTTCCAAAAATGGGAGCAGCCTTGATTGGAGGTGAACTGGCATTCAGGCAACACGCCGGCGGGCACAGCACAGGCCCCAACTGGAGCACATGGATAGCCTGGGCCGGAAAATATTGGGATTAATCTATAATTGTATCGTTTGGATTCTTCGATTAGAACCACCAAAGCAACCCAGCCCTCCTTTTACATTGGTGAAAACAGGGTAAGGCTCAGCAAAAGGATTGTTTTCTGTATTTTCATGTTTAATAATAGAAAGGTGGTATTTACGGTAATTTTCTTCAATACTGAGTACTTCCATCACTATTTTGGGTCTTTTCTCCGATAATTTGGTGTTGTATTCGGTTCCGTTAAAATTTACCTGATGTTCGGGGATTTGAGGAAAAATTATTCCTACCGGTGATTCCAGCACAAATCCATCCCGATTAGCGTCATCGATATAAGCGTCAGTATCGGTAAATCTTCCATTCCAATTTGCCGCTGTTCTACCGATTCTAGGTTCATAAATTACGCCTGATTCTCCATTTAATAATGGCCTTAGATATTCGTATTCCAGATAGGCCCTGACTCTGTAAAAATCTGCCTGATTCTGGACATCAGAAAATCTGAATTGAACCCTGAAACCTTTCTGGTTTATTCCAAAACCACTTTGATACACGCTATCAATGGCAAATGATGCAATTAACGGCCTTCTCAAGGGGACCACACATTTGGCTTCAGCAACCCGGCCCTTTGATTTCACCTGTAAATTGTAGGTTATTCCACTTCTAATCGGGAAGCTTCGGGTTGAAATTTTATATACCTGGAATATTTTGTCAAATTCGAGTTTCGCATTTATCGTACCATTTGAAATCATTACTTCTGCGTCCGGAATGACGTTGCTTTCATCACTTACCAGTGTGTCACCATTGTCTATGACAAAACCGGCATTGGATCTTTTGTAATCTGTAAATAAAGGACTTGATTCGGTTACTTTTACCATAACTTCCGAATCCTGTGGAGAAATAAATGAAGCTATCACGATCTGAGCTTTTGTATCTAACAACTGGTCGCCGGGAATATCTTCCAAAATGGTTTCGCATGAAATCAGAAAGCCTGATAAAAATATCAGGAGGTATTTAAGGGAATCTTTTGTTCTGTTCATGATCCTAAAATTTAAAACTGTAAGAAACCGATGGTACAATTGGAAAAAGTGAATATCGTTTCATGACCAATTGCCCTTCAGCCTGATCCTGATTTTGCTCATTAATAGCAATGCTGTTTTCGGTACTGTTTCCTGTTATATAAAAAAATGGATTCCGGCGGTTGTATGCATTGTAAACCCCTATTTCCCAGGTTCTTTCATGTCTTTTTTTCTTTTTATGAAATTGTACTGCCGCATCTAATCTATGGTAATTTTCGGCTCTGAAGGCATTTCGGGCACTGTATTCATTGACTCTGTTGGATCCAAAATATGGAAATCCCGGTAATTGATTTTCAGCATTTCGGGGCATTCTTTCCGAGAATACAGTATATTCAGAAACAGGAACTGTTAGGGCATTTCCTGTGCCATAAACCCAGGTAGCCGACAAGGTTATTTTTTTCGATAATTCATAAATACCAACTATAGAAATGTCGTGTCTCCGGTCGTATTTTGGAAAAAATTTATTTCCAAAGTTGAGCTCATCAAACTGCCATTCGGTTTTTGACCAGGTATAACCCGTCCAACCCGAAAACTTTCCGATTTTTTTCTGTAGTAAAATCTCAAAACCGTAAGACCAGCCTTGCCCTGTAGTAACCTGGGATTGCCAATCAAACTCGGCTTGATTTTCAGGGTTGTCAATCACCAAAAAACTAGCCCCCTCTTTATAACTGATGATATTTTTCATTTTTTTGTAATAACCTTCCAAAGTGAGAGTGAGGCCTTGTTTGTCAAGGTCTTTGGCTATTCCTGCAGCATACTGAATGGATTGCTGAGGAGGTATTTTATCAGTGGTAGGTACCCATAAGTCGGTTGGTAAGCCGATACTGGAATTGGAAAGTAAGTGTACAAATTGGTTCATAAGTGCATAAGAACCCTTAACTGAAGTTGAAGAATTTAGGGTATATGATGCTGAAATCCTGGGTTCAAGTCTTGTATAGGTTTTTCCTTTTCCTGTGTATAAAGAGAGCCTCAGTCCACCATTAATTTTTATTTTTTTTCCAATACTGGCAATATCTTCTACATAAAAACCGGTTTCATTAACGTCTATTTCTTCGATTTTGTTGGAATATAAATTGATGTTTTCGTCGCTCAATACAGTTGCACTAGGTGTGAAGCGATGGAAAATACTTTGCAATCCAAATTTTATCTGATTCTGTGGATTCATAAAATAATCCAGGTCATATTTTACCGTCCAGTCCCTTATGCCGGAGCTATAGTTTAGTTCATAAACTTTTTCATTACCAGTATCAATATTTTGTGTTGTATTTTTTGACAATATTCCGAAGTCATATTTGCTGAAAATCAATGAAGTATTGGCAAAAAGTTTTTGATTAAAAAGATGGTTCCATCGGAAAGTGGCAGTTTGGTTGCCCCATTTGATACCGTTTTCGAGGTCGGTTATTGGGTCTGAAATATTTGCAGCAAAATTATCATTTCCAAAATAGCTACTCAGATAAAGTTTGTCTTTTCTACCTAATTCATAATTTATTTTTGCGTTTAAATCATAGAAAAAATATCCTCCTGTGACCTGATTGCTCAATCCTTTTTGACGGGCTTTTATAAACGGCTGGCTGATTACATCAATATACGTTCTCCTGCCCGACACCAAAAAACTGCTTTTGTTTTTTTTGATGGGCCCCTCCAATGTAAGTCTGGATGATATGATTCCTATACCCCCTTCGCCCGTAAATTTTTCCTTATTGCCATCTTTCATATTTAAGTCAATAACTGAAGATAGCCTGCCGCCATAGCGTGCCGGAAACCCTCCTTTGGTGAGTTCAACGCTTTTCAGTGCATCACCATTAAAAGTTGAAAAAAAGCCAAAAAGGTGGTTGGCATTATAAACTATGGCATCATCAAGAATAATCAGGTTTTGATCAGGGCCGCCACCTCGTACATAAAGACCACTCTGTCCTTCTGATCCTTTTTGCACACCGGGCATCAGTTGTAAAACTTTCAAAACGTCTTTTTCACCAAGTAAAGTTGGTATTTTTCTGATCTGACTTACCGGCAAATCGATTTTACTCATTTGCGGTGTTTCGCTTACTCTATTTTCTTGTTTTCGGGCCGAAACCACCAACTCTTCAAGTAAATTTTTAGATTCTAATTCCAGATCTAATTCATGGTTTTTGTCAAGAAATATTTTTTGGCTAATGGCTTGGTAACCAACCATTGAAAAAACAATCACACATTCCTGATTTGCCGGCAATGAAATTGAATAAAAACCATAAGTGTTGGAAACCGCATGTCGGTTAGAATTCTCCAACCTTACCGTAACTCCAATCAAAGCTTCTTTGCTGCCTTTTTCTTTGATATAACCACTGATGGTTCGTGTATTTTGAGACCAGGTATTTGAGTGAAACCCAAAAACCAACAGAAAAACAAATAGAGATATCCTCATTGAAAAATTGGTAATTGTATTTTCACCATATCTATATTACGGAGATTTTTACTGATTGGTTATTTTCTTATTTAAAATATCCGGGAATTATTTAAAATCAGGGTTCTATAAAATTTGAAAGTAGAACTTTTCCGATTTTTGAATATTCAAATGGTAGATCAGAATAATATTTGCATTATTTTTTCTTCGATAAATCTATCAAAGTAATATTCCTGAAATCAATTTCCTGACCTTCAGACTGCAAGGCAATGTAACCTTCTTTGAGTGGCTTGCCTTCCTGCCAAAGTTTTGGATCATAATTGTTGGCAACCCCACCACCCATTGTGGGCTTAGTATATTCCAAAACCACCTGACCTTCAATAATATGCTGTATCAGCGAGTCTCCATAAACTACCAATTCGGCTTTTATCCATTCCCCTGCTTTGTAGGTTTTCGAGCTGGAATTGATGCAATGTCTCGGATCTTTTTTGCCTTCAAAAACCACATCAGTGCCCGGCGAACACATGTTTCCGGTAGGCCTTGGCTCTCCTGGTTTTTCTTCTGCCAAAAGCTGCATTTCTACCGAGATCGGCCAGTCCTGCTCTTTCAGGATACTTTTGGGATCTTGTGAATGAAACATGACGCCGGAATTCAACCGGGTATAAATTGGGGCATCTTCCCGCCAAATTCCTGTAAAGCGATATTCAAATTTCAGCCGGTAATGTGAATACGGATTTTTGTAAAAAAGATGGCCAAACCGGTCATTGAATTTTTTATAACCATCATATCTTATTTTTATGATTCCATCCTCAACCCGGAACGTATTGGCATAATTATCCCCAGTTTCATGGTGATATATCTTGGGTGTCCATCCTTCCAGGTTTTTACCATTGAAAAGTTTGATTTCTTTGTTCTTTTGTGAAAAAGATGAAATTGATATGAACATCACTCCAAACGTAAGAAGAACAGCCTTCATAGGGTTATAATTTTTAAGGGTTGAATTATTTACACCTAAATGTATGAAAAAAGGTCATTTCTAAAAATTTCCAGAGAAAATTAAAAAATATTTGCCTGTCCATCTTCGTACTTATTTGTCCGATTTTGGACAGAAAAAGTTTGATAAAAATTTATAAAATATTGAAAATAAGTAAAATAAACTTATGGCACAGAATTGGACTAAAATAAATTATTCATCTTAATCAAATGCTGGAAGTACAAAACTTAAGTAAATTTTATAAAGCTGGCTCGGGCAAAGTTTATGTCCTGAGAAATATTAACCTTAAAATTGCTGAAGGAGAATTTGTCTCAATCATGGGGCCTTCGGGTTCGGGTAAGTCAACGCTTTTGCATATTCTCGGACTGTTGGAAGAGGCTTCTGAAGGTACCTATAAACTTTTGGGAGAAAATGTGTCTTCGATTTCGGAGAAAAAAAGAACAGAAATACACCGAAACACCATAGGTTTTGTTTTTCAGGCTTATCATTTGATTGATGAGCTCACAGTTTATGAAAATATCGAAACGCCGCTTTTATATAAAAATATGCCTTCTTCTGAGCGAAAAAGCAAAGTGGCAGAGCTTCTGGACCGTTTTCAGATTGTAGCAAAAAAGGACCTTTTCCCGAGTCAGCTCTCAGGTGGACAACAGCAGTTGGTAGGTATTGCCCGTGCTCTGGCAGCTGAGCCCAAAATAATTCTGGCAGATGAGCCCACCGGAAACCTGCATTCAGACCAGGCCGAATACATCATGCAGATTTTTAAGGAATTAAATGAAAAAGATGGTGTCACAATAGTACAGGTGACTCACTCGGCCACTAATGCTGCTTATGGAAACAGAATTATTACACTCAAAGACGGGTGGATGGATTAAATAAAAAATTAAATTCCTTAATTTCCTCTCCTATGGAGAGAGGTTGGGGTAAGGTATAAAAATGAAAAAGCTATTTATAATTTTATTTTTGTCGAATTGTGCTGTGGCTCAAAACTACACCCTCAAAAAGTGTATTGAAGTAGCCACGGCAAACAATCCGGCCTATCAAAAGACCTTTCTGACTGCCGAAGTGGCGGCTACCAATGTAGATCAGGCCAAAGCCAGACGATTGCCCCAGACCCAGTTTTCTGTTTCGCAAGGTATGAACTTTGGCCGTTCTATCGACCGCTTTTCCAACGATTACATCAACCAGATGTACAACTCTACCTATAGCGGTCTGCAGGTTTCTGTCCCTGTTTTTAAGGGCTTTCAGCGTCAGTTTTTGGTCGAAAGTTCAAAGTTTTTGGAAGAAGCAGAAAAACTCAATATTGATACTGAAAAAAATCGTCTTACACTGAATATTCTAAAAGCTTACCTGGAAGTGTTGGCAACAAAGGAGATGGTCCAGGTCGCAGAAAAACAGCTTCAGAATTCCAGAACCCAATACAATCGTCAAGAGAAACAGTTGCAGGCCGGCATCACCGGAAAACTCGAGCAGGTGCAATTTGCCAATCAGGTAGCGATGAACGAAGGAGGCCTTATTGAAGCCAAAACCAGCCTTCAGGTAGCCAGATTGGCCTTGTTTCAGTTGATGAACTTGAAACCCGCCGATAATATTGATTTTGAAAGTCTTGACTTATCAGAAAGCCTTAGTTTTGGAATTATTCCGGTAGAAAAAGACCCAAGTTTGTTTCTTCCTGAATACAAAAGTCTTGATATTCAATCCAAAAGTATTGACAGGCAAATTAAAGCTAACAATGCCGAGAAGATGCCAGAAATAAATCTATATGGCAACTATGGGACTTTTTATGCTTCGTCCAACCCCGAGCGGACATTTATTCAGCAAATCAATGATACCCGAAACGGATCAGTATCGCTGGGAGTTAATATTCCGATATTTTCCGGAATTTTAATAAAACCCCGCACGCAACAATTAAAGGTTCAGAAAAGGATTTTGGAGAATACCGTAAGCCAGAATAAAAACTTACTCAATCAGGAACTCGAAACGGCAAAATTGATGCTCAGTGTATTTCAGGAGAGACTGGAAAATGCGGGCAGACAAGTGGAAATTTCAAAAGAAAATCTGCATTTGGTCGAGCTCCGCATTGAGGCCGGCACCATTAATCCTCTGGAGTTTCAGGTGGCACAGGCGAGTTTGGAAAGTGCTCAGGCTACTCAAATTCAAAGTAAATACATGTTAATTTTACAGAAAAAGCTCTTATCCTTTTACTATACTGGTGAATTTGATTTTCTTTGATATCAGAAAACAATGAATCAGAGTTTTCTTCGACCGAAACGATTTTTTCAACACAGATGAACGATAAAAGTATTCTGATAATAGATGATGACGTAGATATCCTCAACGCTGCAAAGCTGTTGTTGAAGCGACATTTTCTGAAAGTTGAAATAGAAAAAAATCCTGAGAAAATCCCGTTTTTGCTGAATAATTATCAATTTGATGTCATTTTGTTGGATATGAATTTTAGCCGTGATGTAAACACCGGAAACGAGGGTTTCTTCTGGCTGGACTTTATTCTGGATAAAAACAAAAAGCAGAAAGTGGTCCTTTTCACCGCTTTTGGTGACATTGAAATGGCTGTTAGAGCCATAAAAAATGGGGCTGCAGACTTTATTTTGAAACCCTGGGTCAATGATAAACTCCTTGAGACACTGCGAGGCGTTTTTAATAAATCTGAACCCATCATCCATGATTCGGAACAGGCTTATTCAATAATCGGGGAATCAGAAGAAATGCTCAAAATCGCTGAACTGATCAGGCAGGTAGCTGCTACCGATGCCAATATTTTGATTTTGGGTGAAAACGGGACAGGAAAAGATATGGTAGCCCGTGAGATTCACCAGCAATCCAAAAGAAAAGAACGGAAATTTGTACATGCCGACCTTGGGTCAGTGAGCGAAAATCTGTTTGAAAGTGAGCTGTTTGGTCATGTAAAAGGAGCTTTTACCGATGCCCGGGAAGAACGCACAGGTCGTTTTCAAGAGGCCGATAAAGGCACGATTTTTTTGGATGAAATCGGGAATATACCTCTGACCCTGCAAAGCAAATTGCTTTTTGCCCTTCAGAACAAAAAAATCACGAAAGTTGGCTCAAATGCTGCTATAGCTTTCGATTCGAGGATTATCAGTGCCACCAATGAAGCTATTTATGAGCGGGTGGAACAGAAGACTTTCAGACAGGATTTGCTTTTTAGAATCAATACTATAGAAATCTACCTGCCACCTTTAAGAGACCGTGGACAGGATATTTTGCTTTTGGCCGGGCATTTTCTGGCTATTTACAATAAAAAATACAACCGTAAACTTAAGGGCATCAGTGCAGCTCTTCAGAAAAAACTTCTGGCATATTCCTGGCCGGGGAACGTACGCGAACTGCAGCATGTGATTGAGCGTGCGGTGATAGTAACCCAGAGTCAAATGCTTGTAGAAGAAGACTTTGTAATCAGAAAAGGTAACGCTTCTAATGCCATTGTGGTAGAGAGTTTTCATATCGAAAACCTGGAAAAGCAGTTGATTATTAAGACTTTGAAAAAATACAACGGCAATATCACTGAGGCCTCAAAAGAGATGGGAATCAGCCGGCAGGCACTATACAGAAGGATAGAGAAATTTAATTTGTAGAAATAGTGATTTGGATTTTCTCTTTACATTTTCGTTATATTTGTAAAAAAAGAATTTTATGCAAAGCTTAATAAAACAACCATTTAATAACGCTCAATTAGAATTGCTGAAGGTCTTTTCTCATAATCTTCAGGAAAATGAATTGATGGATTTGAAGCGGATTATTGTGAAATTTTTTGCTGAAAAATTAATTACTATTGCAGATAAAAAATGGGATGAGGAGCAATTGAGCGATGCCGATATGGATGCACTTTTGGCACAAAAACTAAGAAAAATCCATTCATAATTTGAAAAAAGTTGTAATTGATACCAATGTTTTCTTAGTCTCAATTTCCAGTAAATCAAAATATCACTGGTTATTTGAGGCTATTTTGAATGAAAATTTCTTTCTCTGTGTAACAACCGAAATTCTGGATGAATACGCTGAGATTATTGAACAAAAAATGGGTTATGAAGCAGGTGAAACTGCAATGGCTCTAATCCTAAGTTTGCCGAACGTTATTTTTATAAACTCATTTTTTAGATTTAATTTATTGAAAGATCCGGACGACAATAAGTTTGTTGATTGTGCTATTGCAGCCAATGCTGATTTTCTTCTCACACATGATTCAGATTTCAATATCTTGAAAAGTATAGAGTTTCCAAAAGTTAAAGTGATTGATACAAACCAATTTCGAATTGAACTTTTTAATTCTTAATAGTTTATGAAAAAGTTCAGTTTAGGCATAGTGGTCAGGGTAGCAATTATCATATTGCTGTGTTTGGCTTTTGCTTTTCTGTATCTTAAAAATCTGTTTCTTTTTGCATTTTTGGTATTAGTAGCTATATTGATTGCTGGTGTGCAATTATTCAAATATGTTACTTCCCTCAACCGAAAAATGAAACGACTTTTTGAAGCCATTCAATATCAGGATTTTGCAATCACTTTTAAAGCTGATAACACCCTTGGAGAGAGTTTCAAAGACCTTAATACCGACCTCAATGCAGTAATTGGCAGCTTCAATCAGGTGCGTGCTGAGCGGGAAGCCAGTCTGCATTTTATCAATGCCATTGTGCAGCAAATCAACGTAGGCATACTTTCATTTGATACCGAGGGCAAGATTGAAATTCACAATCAGGCGGCAGCTAAACTCCTGAAGGTGTACAGGCTGAAACATTTAAATGACATTGAACAAGTTAATCCTGAGGCTTTTGTATGTATAACCACACTTAAATCTTCCGAGAGTAAATTATTGACCTTTTCGGAAAATGATCTTTCTTTTACTGCCACTGATATCCAGATGCGGGGGAGAAAAATCAGGCTGGTGGCCATCCATAATATCCGGTCAGAATTGCAGATCAAAGAGTTGGAGGCCTGGCAGAATCTTACCAAAGTGCTCCGTCATGAAATCATGAACTCCGTTACGCCGATAGTTTCACTTTCAGAAACTATGAGCGACATTGTGGATTATGATTTGAAGACTTCTGAGTCCAACGAAGAGTCAATTCAAGACCTGAAAGAGGCCCTGAAAACCATTCAGAGGAGGGGGAAGGGTATTATGAACTTTGTGAATGCATATAGGGAATTTACGACCATCCCTCTGCCAAACAAAAGTGTGGTAGAAGTTCAGGATTTATTCCGAAATATTGAAGCAGTTTTTGTACAAAGTGCTGTCGAGAAATCTATTGGTTAAAATTTTGATATTCAAACTAATTTTGAACTTTTAGTTGATCCGGATCAGATAGAACAGGTTCTGATAAATATCGTTAAAAACGGAATGGAGGTTGATTTTGGAAATTCTTCACCCGAAATAACTGTAAAAGCTATAATAAAGAATGGTTTAAAAACTATTGAAATATCGGACAACGGCCCGGGAATTTCGAAGGAAGAGCAGGAAAAGATTTTTATTCCATTTTATACTACAAAAAAAACGGGTTCAGGTATTGGGCTTAGCCTATCGCGACAGATTCTATCTCTTAATGACGCAAAAATCAACTATGCTGAAAATCTGCCACATGGGTCTGTGTTCATCTTGCAGTTTGGATAAGTGGTGAGATATACTGCGACCCCTACAGGGTCGTTGGGAGGTATCTTCTTTCAAGTAAAATAATAAGAAATACCAGTTGATTGACAATACCATGAATATATTCGAATAATTTCGGTCGCCAACTTTTAACCAGAACAGCTTCCCGATTTTTAACCGCAAAAACCAAATGCAGCAGGATCCTTTTGTATGTATTTGCCATAAAATGAGTGGTTTAGTAATTCAAAAAATAGCATGAAAATTTTCATTTAAATTAAAAATTCTTTTTAAGAAAATTCCTGAAACTGTTTAAAAATTTCAAACTGAAAAATATTTGAATTTTTTTTTGAAAAATAAAAGAGCAAAATCCGGAAATAATTCTGGAAATTTAAATCGGACAGCGAACGTCCAAAATCGGACAAAATTAAAAATATATAATATTGTAAGTATTTGATTATAAGTAAAATAAATTCTTGGCACGAAATAGGAATCTTATATAAAAGAATTAGAAATAAATACCTGATGGATAAAATAATACCGAAAAAATTCTGGACAAAACAAAGGATAATACTTGTTGCCATTGGCACCTGTTTGGTGGCTTTCATAGCATATCTTTTGATTTTTTCCGACAAAAGATCAAAACTCAATGTCGATGCCGAAAAAATCACTATTAGTGAGGTTAAAGAAGGCAATTTTGATGAATTTATCATCGTTCAGGGAGCCGTTCAGCCTCTGAAAACCATCAGACTAGATGCGATAGTAGGTGGCTATGTAACTGAGAAATTGGTAGAAGGTGGCAATAAAGTAAACAAGGGTGACATAATCCTGAGACTTGAAAATCAATCATTGAAATTGAATTTTTTACAATCTGAAACTGAAGCTAACAGACTGGTAAACGATCTCCAAAATACCCGTCAGCGATTGAGGGTGGAGAAATTTACCCTAAGAAAAAATCTGTCGGAGCTTGATTATCAGATGGATCAAGCCAAAGATTTGTATGAAAGAAATAAGAAACTGATCAAAGATAATGTGGTTTCGGAAGCTGATTTTCAGAAATCAAAAAGGGACTATGAGCGGTATGTAAAGCAGCGTGAAATTGAGATTGAATCGCAAAAATACCAGGAAGAAAACTCGGCGATGCAAATCAAACAATTGGAAGGTACACTTCAGAGAACCCAGAAAAATGTGGATTTGTGGAGACAAACCCTGGAGAATTTGGTTGTAAAAGCACCGGTTGCAGGTCTGTTGTCATCGATTGATGTGGAAGTTGGCTCCAACATAAATCAGGGTCAAAATATTGGTCAAATCGATGATTTGGATGGTTTTAAACTGAGAGCTGAGATTGATGAGCATTATATTTCAAGAATATTTGCCGGATTGAAAGGAACCTTTGATTTTAATGGCAAATCACATGAAATTGAGATTCTGAAAGTCTATCCTGAGGTCAAAAATGGTCGTTTTGCAGTTGATTTGATTTTTAGCAGCAAGTCGCCTGAAGGTATCCGTCGCGGGCAATCGTCACCAGTGAGACTGGAATTAGGAAAAGCTGAAAAAGCAGTATTATTGCCTGTAGGTGGTTTCTTTTCAGATACCGGTGGAAACTGGGTATATGTAGTGGAGGCCTCGGGCAAAAAGGCCGTTAAAAGAAGTATCACACTTGGAAGAAAAAATCCTGAATATTTCGAAGTACTAAGTGGCCTTAAAGCCGGAGAAAAAGTGATTACCAGTGGATATGAGAACTTTGGAGATAAGGAAGTGCTGGTGTTCTAGAAAGATGCGATAAATTTTTTCTTAAAAATCGAAAATTCAATGCGAATGATTAATGTAATATTTATAAAAAATTGATTTAAAATAACACAATAATAAATATAGCAAACAAAAAAAGTAGCCCAAAGCTAACAGCTATAAACTAACAGCTAAAATTATGCTCAAAACTAACAACCTTCAGAAGGTATTTACTACCGAGGAAATTGAAACTACTGCCTTAAACGGCATTGATCTGGAAATAAAAGACGGCGAATTTGTGGCCATCATGGGTCCATCGGGCTGTGGCAAATCTACTTTGCTGAATATCATTGGGTTATTGGATAATCCATCAGAAGGAACCTATGATTTTTATGGCAATGAGGTAGCCAAAATGTCGGAAAGAGAACGGGCTTCACTAAGAAAGGGAAACATTGGTTTTGTTTTTCAAAGCTTTAACCTCATTGATGAGTTGACGGTATTCGAAAATGTGGAATTGCCACTTTTATATCTCAAAACTCCCGCTGCCGAGCGTAAAGAAAAAGTAGAAGCTGCACTTACCCGCATGAACATGATGCATCGCCGCAACCACTTTCCTCAGCAACTCTCAGGAGGTCAGCAGCAAAGGGTGGCCATAGCCAGGGCTGTGGTAGCCAAACCCAAGCTTATTCTTGCCGATGAACCGACCGGTAATCTCGACTCTACCAATGGCGAAGAAGTAATGAAGCTATTGCAGGAACTCAACAATGAAGGCACCACGATAGCTATGGTAACGCACTCGCCTTACGACGCAAGTTTTGCTCATCGGATCATCAATCTGTTTGATGGTAAGATAGTTACTGAAAACTTTCACGTATAGGCTGATTAGCAAGGCCTAAGCTAAAAAAATGGCCAAAAAGATTGAATTTAGGTAACATACTAAATTTAAAACCGAATTATGAAAAAGCTATTAACAATTACATTTTTGCTTGCTTTTGGGCAAGTTTACTGCCAAGATTTTGTTAAAAAATCAGATGGTTCCTACGAATTTGGCGAAGCATTGAGTTTTGAAAATAACCTTTTAAAACTTGTAAATGAAGAGGCAGATACGTTGGTTTACAATGCTCAAGATCTAGCCATCATTCATATTTCGAAAGAAGGATTTGTGATGAAAAATCTACAATTGAAAAATGCACAATTCAAATCCAACAAGCATGGCACCACCATAGTTTTTCCGGAAAATAATCTGAAAAGTGAGCAGAATATTGCGAAGAAGAGGAAAGAAACCCCAACGCCTTCTAAGTCTTAAATAATCTTCAAATGAAGATTTAAATTAACATTATTATGCTAAAGAACTATTTCAAAATCGCCTGGAGGAATCTTGTTCGCAACAAGGTCTATAGTTTCATAAACATTGCGGGCTTAGCAATGGGTATTTCTGCTTTTTTACTTATTCTTGAATACGTAAGTTTAGAAAAAAGTGTAAATCAGTTTCATACCAATTTGCCCAACATGTATCGTGTTATGATGGAAAACACCAATGGTGGTTCATGGTCGCAAGTGGAGCCAGGTTGGGTTGCGAAGGCCAAGGAGCGTTTTCCTGAAATGAAAGACTTTAGTAGATATGCTGAAGGTGTTGCTCAAGGAATTGTAAAAAATGAAGCCAAAAACGTTTCATTCAGAGAGCAAAGTATTGGCTATGTGGAAGGAAATTTTTTCGATTTTTTTAGTTTTCCTTTAAAATCTGGTAATTCAAAAAGTTTTAATAAGCCCAACGTAGCGTTTATTTCGGATTCATATAGTAAAAAATATTTTGGAGATGAAAATCCAATTGGAAAGACCATCTCGCTCTATAATCAGTTTGGAAAGGCTCTTTACACCGTTGATGGTGTTTATGAAGATATGGGCGAAAATTCTACGATTAGATTTGATATTGTTTTTTCTCTTGAAACCCTAAAAAATGAGGCAAATCTCAATGGAAACGGTTGGGCAAATCTCAATAATTTAGATTCTCAATTTATCAATGCCGTAATTTCGCTGCAAACCGGAACTGATTATAAAGTTTTTGAAAAGAAGCTAACGGCATTGCGACGTGAAATGCAAAAGGAAAAAGATGCCAATATTTTCAGAATTCAGCCTTTCAGTGAAGCCCATTTAGCTGCTTCGTTTTCAGATAACCTACAACACACAGGAAATATTAGGTACGTTTATATGCTTGCCGGTATTGCCTTTTTGATTTTGCTTATTGCATGGTTCAATTATATCAACCTCAGCACGGCTAATTCTCTCAAAAGAGCAAACGAAGTTGGGGTTCGCAAAGTAATTGGGGCAACACAAAGCAATTTGGTCGGCCAGTTTTTAGGTGAATCGGTTTTGCTGAATGTTTTGGCATTTATGTTAGCATTGCTGTTAATCTTCTCACTTCAGCCATTATTCAATGAAATGATAGGCAAACAACTATCCCTTAAATCTCTAAGTAATTCTAATGTATGGATTTTAGGTATCGTTCTTTTAGTGCTCGGATCTTTGAGTTCTGGGGCTTATACTGCGTTTGTTTTATCTAATTATAAGCCTATCGAAACCCTTAAAGGTAAAATTACAAAAACTAGCAAAGGAGTTTTCCTTCGCAAATCGTTGGTGGTTTCTCAGTTTAGTGTTTCAGTTACTTTGATTTTGTTTACTATACTGATATATAGTCAGTTAAATTATATGCGAAACAAAGATTTGGGCATAAATATCAACCAGCTATTAGTAGTTCGTGGACCAGATGTGGGGATAGATAGCACTTTTACAGTTCGTAGAAATGGTTTTTTAAATGAAATTTCTCAACAAAGTTTTATTAAAGATTATGCTACCAGTGGCAGCGTGCCAAGTAGTTGGTACAATTTCATGACGGAGGGCATTACATCTCCAAAATCAAAATTTGGTGATGAAAATAAGTCGTTTGCTTTTTCTATCATAGGAGATAAATACTTGAAAACTTACGATATAAAATTAAAATCTGGGCGAAACTTCACGTCTGAGGAGTGTAATGTTGAATGGAATGATAACTCCAAAGTTTTGATAAATGAGCGGGCTTTAGAGCAGCTTCATCTTACGCCGGAAGAAGCACTTTCCACAAAAATCAAATGGGACGAACGTTATCTTGAAATTGTTGGCGTGGTAAAAGACTATCATCATGCTAGTCTTCAGCAATCCATCGACCCGATGATTTTCTACCCTCAAAATAGCTCGGCTTATATTACAGTAAGACTTACTGCAGATAAAATGTCCGACAAGATTAGTTCTCTTGAAAATCTCTACAAAAAGTATTTTTCAGGAAATCCGTTTGAATATTTCTTCGTAGATGAGAATTTTCAAAAACAATATGTAAGCGAAAAACAGTACGGACACTTGTTTACATCGGCATCAATCTGGGCGATTTTCATTGCTTGTTTGGGTCTTTTCGGTTTGGCCACCTTCACTGTTGAGTCTCGAACAAAGGAAATCGGAATCAGAAAAGTATTAGGTGCAAGCGTATTTAGCATTTTTAATTTGCTATCAAAAGAGTTTTTAGTTCTGGTTGGAATTTCCATAGTTTTGGCTAGTCCTATAGCCTATTATTTCATGGAAAAATGGCTTTCAGATTTTCCTTATCGTATCAATATTGGTTTATGGATTTATGCTTTGGCTGCAGTTTTGGCCATTGCGATAGCTATTGTAACGGTTGGATTTCAGTCAATTAAGGCTGCTTTATTGAATCCAATTAATAGTTTGAAGTCGGAATGATGCCCAATATTTGAACTATGCAAATCATAAATTTAGAAAGAAGTAAAACATTAAAATAAAGCTATCAGCTAATTGCTTGTAGCTAAAAGCTAGAAAAATCATGCTCAAAAATTATTTCAAAATTGCCTGGAGAAACATCCAAAAAAACAAGATTTATTCTTTCATAAATATATTTGGCCTGGCTGTGGGGATGGCTGTTGCTCTTATTATCGGTATGTGGGTTTTTGAGGAATTGAGTTATGATTCAAATTTCAAAAATTCAGAAAAACTAGCACAGGTATATCAGCATCAGACTTTTAATGGTAAAATAGGCACCGGTCAACCGATTCCAATACCATTGGAGAAAATGCTTCGGGAAAATTACGGTTCTTATTTCAAAGAAATAGCCATGGCAACCTGGCCGCAAACAGACTATATTAAATTTGGAGAAAAGAATATTACGCAGGAAGGGAATTTTATCCAGAAAAGTATCCTCAAAATGCTCGATTTGAAAATCCTGAATGGCGACCCCGATGGGCTGAGGGAATTGAACTCAATAATGCTTTCTGAAACTACTGCACAGGCACTTTTTGGGAATACCGACCCTATCGGAAAAGTGGTCAAAGTTGATAACCTGCACAATATGAAGGTAACGGCAGTTTATGAAAACATCAACAAAAACTCATCATTTGGTTATCTGAATTTCATAATGCCATGGGAATATTTTGTTTCGTCTCAAGAATGGGTGAAAAATTCGGAAGATGACTGGGGAAATAATTCTTTTCAAATGTATGTCCAAGTTGCTGATAATGTATCAGTTGGCCAGGTTTCAAAGATTATCGGGAAAGTCAAACAAATAGGTGATCCTGAATCCAAAGAATTTAATTCCACGATGATTCTTCTACCTATGAAAGACTGGCATCTTCGGTCTGATTTTAAGGATGGGGTTCAGTCAGGCGGACTGATCGAAAATGTTTGGCTTTTTAGCATAATCGGAATTTTCGTTTTGATACTAGCCTGCATCAATTTTATGAATCTCAGCACCGCCCGTTCTGAAAAACGAGCCAAAGAAGTGGGTATCAGGAAATCGATAGGTTCTGAAAGGAATCAGCTTATTTTTCAGTTTTTAAGCGAATCTTTTTTGGTAGTGATTTTGGCATTTTTATTGGCAATTTTATTGGTCAATATTTCACTTCCGGGCTTTAATTCACTTACTGATAAAGAAATAAATTTCCCCTGGTCTAATCTTTATTTTTGGTCAACAGGTTTGGGGATAGTAGTTTTTACTGCTTTAATATCAGGAAGTTATCCGGCATTGTATCTGTCGTCTTTTCAACCGGTAAAAGTTCTTAAAGGTACTTTCAGAGTCGGGAAATTGGCCTCAATTCCGAGAAAAGTGCTGGTTGTGATGCAGTTTGCAGTTTCGGTAGGTTTGGTAATTGGTACTTTGATAGTGATGAAACAAATCAATCATACCAAAAACCGTCCTATTGGTTATGATACCAATGGTTTGATACAAGTTCCTGTAATGTACATGGATTTTATCGGTAAATATGACTTCATGCGTACACAGATTCTGAATTCTGGTGCTGCTGTTGAGATGTCGTCAAGCAGTAGTCCAACCACCGATGTATGGTCTAACCGCTCAGGATGGGAATGGGAAGGTAAGCCTCAAGGTTTTCAGGAAGATTTTGCCTGGACAGAAGTTTCACCCGAATATGCCAAATCTCTTAGATTGAAAATTGTACAGGGTCGTGATTTTTCCAGAGATATGAAAACCGACTCTGACGCTGTTTTATTAAACCAAAGTGCCGTAAAATACATGGGATTGAAAGATCCAATCGGAAAGTTTTTGACAAAAGATGAAGGAATGTATCAGAAACTAAGAATTGTGGGAGTGGTGGAGGACATGGTGATGCAATCACCTTACGCAAAAGTTAAACAGATGATTTATGCTTTTGATAGAAGGAATGCTGCCAGTTATTATAATATCAGACTTAATCCCGAGAAAAGTGCCTCAGAAAGTCTTTCTTTAATTGAAGCAATTTTCAAAAAACATTTTCCCGATATTCCTTATTCTTATCAGTTTATTGACAAAGAATACGAAGCCAAATTTGCAGATGAAGAGCAATTGGGAAACCTCGCCGGTATTTTCACGGTATTGGCAATTTTTATCAGCTGCCTTGGGCTTTTTGGTCTTGCCAGTTTCGTAGCAGAGCAACGCACCAAAGAAATTGGAATCAGAAAAGTGCTTGGAGCCACGGTGACGAACCTATGGGCCATGCTCTCCAAAGATTTTGTGCTTTTGGTGATTATTGCCTGTCTGCTTTCAGCTCCGGTAGCATATTATTTCATGAATGGTTGGCTGGAAAAATATACTTATCGTACCGAATTGTCCTGGTGGGTTTTTGTTGCCTCAGGTATTGGAGCTCTTGCAATCACACTATTGACAGTCAGTTTTCAAGCCATCAAAGCAGCATTATTAGATCCTGTCAAAAGTTTAAAAACTGAGTAAAATAGCCTTATGACATTTTTTTTGAAATATATAAAACATTAATTATTAATCTTTCAGTAAAAAAAAACTGATTGCCAAAAGCATACTATTCATGATTAAAAACTATTTCAAAATAGCCTGGAGGAATCTCCTCAAAAATAAAGCAATGTTTTTAATAAATGTCATTGGTCTGGCATTGGGAATTGCCACTTGTCTTACAATTTCACTTTTCGTGATTGACGAGATTTCATATGACAAATTCAATGAAAAAGCCAATCAAATAGTCAGGGTGAACCTAAGTGCTAAAATGGGTGACGAGCTCATAGAAGAGTCAAGTGTGATGGCACCTGTGGCTCAGACTTTTAAAAATGAATTTCCCGAGGTTTTGGGTGCAACTCGCTTGCTAAAAACTGCCGAAACCGCAAAGGTTATTTATGCAAATAAGTCTTTTAGAAATGGCAAATCTGCCATGGTAGATTCTACTTTTTTTGATATTTTCTCAATAAAATTTATAAAGGGGAATGCAAAAAATGCTTTAAATAAGCCATATACGGTCGTTTTAACCCAAAAACAAGCTGAAACATACTTTGGAGAGGAAAACCCCATCAATAAATCCATCGAGATTAAAGATCAGGGTGTTTATTCTCAAATTGGATACACTGACTTGAGCGGACTATACACTGTAACAGGAATCATTGAAGAGATGCCATCCAACGCCCATTTTCATTTTGATATCTTGACTTCAATGGCCGGCAATTCCGATGGATTAAGTCCAAGCTGGTTAAACGGAAATTACCACACTTATCTTTTGCTTGCCAAGGGAGCTGATTTAGCTCATCTGGAAACTAAATTGAAAGTCATTCCTGAAAAATACATGAGTGCTCAGATCAAATCAGGTATGGGAATGAGCTTCAAAGAGTTTTTGGATAAAGGTAATAAAGTTGGATTCAGGTTATTACCCCTTCCGGACATCCACCTATATTCAGATTACAAATTTGAGCTCGAACAACCAGGAGACATAAAAACGGTATATATTTTTTCAGCGATTGCACTTTTTATGTTATTGATTGCCTGTATAAATTTCATGAATTTGTCAACAGCCGGAGCCTCAAAACGTGTGAAGGAAATAGGGATGCGAAAAGTTTTGGGGTCTGAAAAAAGCCAGTTGGTTTTTCAGTTTTTGACTGAGGCGTTTATTTCAACTTTGGTGGCTATGATTTTGGCAGGCTTGATCTTTTATTTTGCTATTCCTTATTTCAATCAAATTTCCAGTAAAACCTACACTTTTCTGGATCTAACTACCCCTCAGGTTTTGGGTTCTGTTGTATTGCTTACGTTCTTCATTAGTTTTCTGGCTGGTGGTTACCCGGCATTTTTTATGTCAGGTTTTAAGCCATTGAATGCTTTGAAAAACAAATTTTCAACCGGAAGCTCAAAAGGCATAAGAAGCGGCCTTGTTGTTTTTCAATTTGCGATTTCGGCTACCCTGATAATCGGGACATTGGTAGTAGGTAAGCAAATGCAATATATTCAAAATAAGGATCTTGGCTATGATAGAAAACAGCTTATTGTAATTAGAGAAGCAGGGCTTCTTGGGAATAATTTCAATGCCTTTAGGGACGAATTGAAGAAAGACAGCCGGGTAAAAAATATTTCGACTTCGGCATTTGTACCTGCAGGGCCATCGGACAACAACATGACGCTCGTTTCTTCGATTAATGATCCGATACAGAGAGTCAGGGCTAAAAATTTTAATATTGACGAAGAATACATACCCACACTAAGCCTGAAAGTATTGGCCGGGAGGAATTTTTCTAAACAAAATGGCACTGAAAAGAATAACATAATTATCAATGAGTCAGCGGTTAAGGCGTTTGGTCTAAAGCCAAATCCTGTTGGACAAACCATCCTCGAATCGGTAGGTGCCGACAAACCCAAAGAGATTCTCACCGTAATTGGTTTGGTTAAAGATTTTCATTCGAGGTCTTTACACGAAAAAATTGACCCTTTGGTTATGAAATATAATCCATATTATAGCTTGATAATCAAGGTGAATTCTGAGAATTCCACTGATTTGATAAATGATATGAAAACCAAATGGTCTTCTTACGGCACAGGTGAGCCATTTACCTATGCATTTTTGGATAATCTCTATAATGAGACTTATCAAAAAGAAGCCAATATGAATTCAGTTTTGAGGATTTTTGCCCTGTTGACCATTTTTGTTGCATGCCTCGGGTTATTTGGCCTTGTAACTTTCACTACAGAACAAAGATTCAAAGAAATTGGAATCAGAAAAGTGCTGGGTTCATCTGTTCCCCAAATAGTTGGTTTACTATCTAAAGACTTTTTGAAACTGATAGTCATTTCTTTTTTAATTGCCTTTCCGTTAGGGTATTATGCTATGAATAATTGGTTGCAGGACTTTGAATACAGGACAGAAATCAGCTGGTGGATTTTCGTCTTGTCAGGATTTATGACCGTGCTAATTGCATTCCTGACAATAAGCTATCGAAGTATTAAAGCCGCATTGATGAATCCTGTAAAAAGTTTACGAAGTGAATAGGGAATCATATAACACTATTGCTAGCCAATGGGCGGAATTCAGAGATAAATCCTTTGTAAGTCAGCTTATTATGGATTTTTCCGAAAAACTAAAACCCGGTGCCAAAGTCCTGGACATTGGATGTGGAACAGGAAAACCAGTTGCTTTATTTTTAGCCGAAAAAGGTCATCACGTAACCGGAATTGACCTTTCTGAAAAAATGATTGAATTAGCCCAAAATAACGATATTCTGAATGCCAAATTTCACTATTCCGACTTTTTTGATTTCGAAACTTCCGAAACTTTCGACGGCATACTGGCCTGGGATTCTTTTTTTCATTTTCCGAAAAGTAAGCAGGAAATGATATATCCAAAAATCGCCAGATTGCTTAATCCGGGAGGTTATTTATTGTTTACCCATGGAGATGTTGATGATGAACACACCAGCCCAATGTTGGGGCAGGAGTTTTATTACAGTGCTATTCCGAAAGAAAAAATCGCTGATTTATTATCGGAAAATGGGCTGGAAATAGAATACATGATTAAGGATTTTATAGAAAAGGAAACTGATAGGGGTCTGGTGGTTTTAGCAAAGAAAATGAAAATTGAATAAGATTATGATAAAGAACTATTTCAAAATCGCGTGGAGGAATCTCTCCAGAAATAAGGTGTACAGCATTATCAATATGCTGGGTCTTTCGATTGGGCTTTCTGCTGCCATGCTGATACTTCTTTACAGTAAAGATGAGGTCAGTTATGATCGATTTCATGAGAATAATCCCAACATTTATCGTGTTGTAAATCAATGGTCCAATCCGGATGGAAGTGTCAAGAGCAAAGATGGAAATACCGGACATTTTCAGGGGCCAAAATTCAAAGAGGGTATCGCCGAGATTCGTGAATTTGTGCGGGTTAAGAGTGATTTTAGAAATATCAAGCAAAATCAGGAAGTCAAAAGTGAAGAAATGTTGGCAGCTGACAGCACTTTTTTCTCGGTTTTTACTTTTCCAATGCTAAGTGGAGACCCCCATACGGCTCTGAAAAATCCAAAAAGTATAGTGATTTCGGAAGAAATGGCTGAAAAATATTTTCATTCAACAGATGTTTTGGGTAAGTATTTGGAAATCAGCGAAGATGATAAATTTGTGCAATATCAAATCACAGGAGTTTCTAAAAAATGCCCTCAAAACTCTTCAATCAAATTCAATTTTTTGCTGCCCAACATAGTTGCTGCTGAGGAATACAAAAATGGTGACAACTGGTTCAATTTTTTCCAGAATACGTTTGTATTAATCGACCCAAAGGCCACACAAAGTCAGGTTGAAGCTAAAATGAAGCTGGTTTTTGAAAAAGATTCCCGGGATGCATATAAGCGGATGCAGGATCAGTTTGGCGTAAAAGAAAAGGTCAGCTATTTGTTGCAACCCATGTCAGCCATGCATCTCAGCACCGACTATGTTGCTACCAATGGCCTTCAGGATGCCAGTAATCCCGTTTTCTCTTATTTGTTGGGTGGAATTGCCGCCTTTATTCTTTTGATTGCCTGCATCAATTTCATCAATCTTACGGTTGCCCGGTCTTTGAAAAGAGCAAAAGAAATAGGAGTAAGAAAAGTGGTCGGGAGTAATCGTAAGCAGTTAATCTGGCAGTTTATGAGTGAGTCATTTTTACTCTGTTTTGCCTCTTTTATTTTTGCTTTGGTATTGGTACAGATAGTTTTGCCTAAATTCAATTTTCTGGCAAATAAATCTTTGGCTTTGTCTTATTTATTTGATTATAAGCTTATTGCAGGGTATTTTTTATTATTTATTATAACCAGTTTCTTGTCTGGTTTTTATCCGGCGATAGTATTGTCGGGTTTTAGTCCGGTGGCTACATTGTATGGCAGGTTCATGCTATCCGGTAAAAATTTATTGCAGAAAAGTCTGGTGGTTTTACAGTTTGGACTGGCCTCTTTTCTCATTATTTCTACACTTACGATTTTTTCTCAATTTAATTTTCTTACAAAAAAGGAACTGGGTTATGAGGATAAAAATCTGATTTTGGTAGGGAAATGGAATTTGACGCATCAGGAGGCCAGATTATTCAGAGATGAATTGCTTCAAAATCCAGATATTGTTGAAACCGCATCTAAAAATGGGGGTTCATGGGGAACAATCGCCAAGGTCAATGGGGAGAAACAGATGAATTTTGCCTACGAAACGGTGGATACCCGATATATTCCTTTATTGAAAATCAAAGTTTTACAAGGAAGGAATTTTTCACCTGACTATCCAACTGATTCTACCCAATCAGTTATTGTAAATGAAACTTTTGTAAAACAAGCTGGCTGGAAAAATCCAATCGGGCAGACTGTAAATTTTTGGTATGACAATAACGCCAAATACCAGGTAATTGGTGTGGTAAAAGATCACCATTTCGCATCGGTAAATCAGTCCATCGAACCTCAACTTTTTACAATGAAACCCGGCAACCAATACGGGATGATGTTCGTCAAAATAAAACCGGGCTCGGAGACCAAAACCCTTAAGCACATTGAGGCTTCATTTAAAAAATTATTTCCGCTCAATTCTTATGATTTCAAAATTAAGGAAAGTGAAAACCTTAAAAACTATGAATCGGAGGCTAAATGGAAGCAAATCATGCTTTTCGGTGCCATTCTGACCATTTTTATTTCATGTATCGGTCTGTTTGGTCTGGCTACACTTTCTGCCGAAAAACGCATGAAAGAGATTGGAATCAGAAAAGTGATGGGAGCAACCGTTTCCAGTGTAGTGGCCTTGCTCTCCAAAGATTTTTTGAAACTTGTGGCCTTATCGTTCCTGTTTTCGTTTCCGTTGGCCTATTTCGCTTCAACCAAATGGCTGGAAAATTATCCGTATAGAGAAAATTTCAATTTTATGATAATGGTATTTACGGCATTGGTAACCATTGTGGTGGCCTTGCTCACAGTGTCATGGCATTCGATAAAGACGGCCTTGATGAATCCGGTGAAAAGTTTGAAAACGGAGTAAAATAAGTATAATATGCTTTATATAAGTTTTTTGTGATGCCAGACGCACAGATTCATTTTAAAAAAAACTAAAATTATGATTAAGAACTATTTCAAAATCGCCTGGAGGAATTTAAAGAAAAACGGCGTTTATTCTTTCCTCAATCTTTTGGGTTTGGCAGTTGGTGTCTCTATTTTTCTATTCCTAACTTTGTTTATTAATCAAGAGCTATCTTTTGATAAATACAACAAAAATTACCAAAATATAGTAAGGATAGGACAAACAGCCAGTTTTGATGGACAACAATATGAATGGGCTACAGTACCCAATATTGTAGGGCCTACCATGACCAAGGAATTACCAGAAATAAAATCTTTTGCCCGTATTTTGGGACATTCTTTTGGCAAAACGGCCTTTGTAAATACCGATACCGACAAGTTTTCTGAAAATAAATTGTTTTGGACAGACGGCGAACTGTTGAATATTTTTGACATAAATCTTATTGAAGGGAATCCAAAAACAGCATTAGACGCTCCCAATAAAATCATATTGAGCAAATCAAAAGCTGAAAAATATTTTGGACAAACCAAACCAATTGGTAAAACCCTGAAAATTGATAATGATTATACAGTAACTGTTACAGGGGTTTTTGAGGACTTACCCAACAACTCTACCCTTGATGCTGAAATGTTGGGTTCATTTAGCACCATCCAATGGGCATCCAAAGAACTTCATTGGAGCAATGCCAGCTACGAGACCTATTTTCTATTAAATCAAGCCATTGATTTGGCCTCTTTGACAAAAAAAATAAATGCAGTTTTAGACAAAAATATTCCTAAAGACCAGCAATGGTTTAAATTTTGGTTACAACCTTTGCAAGATATCCATCTCTATTCCACTCATATTTCTATCTCGAGCACCACGCAGTCAGGTGATGCCAATCAAGTGAAAATTTTGATAGCTTTGGCACTGGCGATACTTATTATTGCCTGCGTAAATTACATGAATCTGGCTACTGCACAGTCTCAAAAAAACCAAAAAGAAGTGGGTCTTAGCAAAGTAATGGGAGCATCTCGATGGAGTTTAATCAAGCGGTTTTATGCAGAATCATTTCTGATGGTCTTGTTTTCAACAGTAGTGGGTCTAATAATTTTGGTTTTAGCACTTCCTTTTTTTAATAATTTGGCCGATACTCAAGTCTCTATAACAGAACTTTTGCAATGGAAAGTTTTAGCAACATTGGCTGTCTCTACTTTAGTTTTGGCGGTTATGGCTGGTTCTTATCCTGCACTTTTGATTTCTTCTTTTTCACCGTTGTCATTGTTTGGCAGAAAAGAAAACCATTTAGTGTCGGCACAAGGTATAAGAAAAGGGCTGGTTGTTTTGCAATTTTCCGCTTCTATTGTTCTAATTATATGCACCTTAGTTTTTTACAATCAGCTTCATTTTATGCAAAACAAAAACCTCGGTTATGAGGTAAAACAAATCATAAGTGTTACAACTGAAGCTGCCGAAAGTAAAGAACAGATTGATGGCTTGATGAATGAATTGAAATCTCAAAGTTTTGTAAAAAGCCTGGCCAGGACACAAGTTTTACCGGCTGAGTCGGGAAGTTTGAGAGCCATGACAAAACCCGAAGCACCCGAAAACAACTTTTCGGTTCAAACCAATCACAGCTCACCCGAGATATTCGAAACGCTGGGTCTGAAACTTTTGGCTGGGAAAGCTTTTATTCCTAAAACTTCTCCTAAGGATACCATGGTGCAGGTCGTTTTGAACCAATCTGCCATTAAATTTTATGGATATACCCCCGAACAAGCAATAGGTAAAACCGCCTACAATCTTTTCGGTTGGAACAACGCCCAAATCGTCGGCGTGGTAGAGGATTTTCATTTCGAAGACTTCCATAAACCTATTGGTGCTTATGGATTTCATAATCAACCATCTGAAGGAAGGCCAAATCTTTTAATAAAAGTGGAAGGAGGTGATTTAAGCCAAAATTTAGCAACCATTCAATCTATTTTTCAAAAAAACTTACCCAATTCAGCTTTTAAATATACGTTTTTAAGCGATGCCGTAGCAAAATTGTACGCCGCTGAGAAAAAAACCTCTGACATAGTTTTGTTCTTTTCGGTGGTTGCCATCTTAATAGCCTGCTTGGGTTTATTTGGTTTAGCAGCTTATATGGCCGAACAAAGAACCAAAGAGATTGGAGTTAGAAAGGTATTGGGTGCCTCCATTTCTAGTATTGTGGGTTTACTTTCTTTCAGTTTTATAAAACTAGTAATGCTGGCGTTTCTTTTAGCGGCTCCATTGTCTTGGTTTTATTTAAACACTTGGTTGAATGAGTTTAGCTATCACATCAATATGCCTTGGTGGGCGTTTTTAGTGGCGGGATTATTTACATTGACTGTGGCCATATTTACAGTAAGTTTTCAGTCCATAAAAGCATCATTGCTGAACCCTGTGAAAAGTTTGAAGTCAGAGTAAAAATCATTTTTCTTTTTCCGAAAAAAAATGTTTAGAAATTATATAAAAATAGCGTTTAGAAATCTCTGGAAAAATAAACTCTTTTCAGTAATAAATATCTTAGGTCTTGGTCTGGCCATTCCTTTTGCCCTGATGTCTATTATGCACCTACAGGGGGCTTTTGAGTTTGATAATTTTCATCCTGATTCTGACCGGATTTTTAGAATAATAACCGATGAAAAAAGTACCGAGGATGGCTTAAATCATTTTGCTTCATCTCCATATCTGCTGTCAGAGACAATTAAAAATAATTATTCAGGAATTGAAAACTCAACCAAAGTGGTACGGGAATATGGTTGGGAGCTCAATAACAGACTTAAAAACTTAAACGTCAATACGATATATGTTGAGCCATCATTCTTCCAGATTTTTGGTTTTAAAATCGATAATGGTGCTGTTCCGGTTGAGCCCAATAGTTTGATATTAAGTCATGAAACCGCCCAAAGGTTTTATGGTGATGCCAACCCGATAGGTCAGGTGTTAACACATCCGACTTATGGTGTTTTTAAAATAACGGGTGTGTTGAAGGCTTTTAAAAAGGGTACCCAATTCAGAAGTGATGTGATGGTCTCGATGGCTACTTACGAGAAATTTCACGATTTTCAATTAAAACCTTCTTCCTGGGCTACATTAGAGACTTTTACTTTTGTGAAAATTGCCCAAAAAGCACAAGTTCATACTTTGGAATTGGCCTTAAAGAATATTTCGAAACAGTCCAATTTACTCATTGCCTCTTCAAAAAAATCTAATAGTTTCAGAGCTCAGTCTCTTAGTGATATTTCTCCTAATACTGAAGATCTTAGAAATAATCCCTATGTTGAAGATTTACAGGACATTTATTTTAATTTTTCAATTCCGCTAATGATTCTGCTTTTGGCAGGCTTTAACTACACCAATCTCACTTTGGCAAGGTCTCTAAGTCGGTCCAGGGAAGTGGGAGTTCGTAAGGTTATTGGGGCATTAAGGAGTCAGCTAGTGCTTCAATTCATAGCTGAGGCAATTATTGTCGCTTTGTTTTCATTGTTTTTAGGAGTGTTAATCCTGCAGTTTCTTAAAACCTATATTCCGGTGCCCTGGGTTACGTGGGAGGTAGAAAACCAGACCTTGATTTGGATAGGTTTCATATTGTTTGCATTGTTTGTAGGAGTACTGGCGGGAAGTCTTCCTGCCTGGATTCTGTCTGGGTTTCAACCCGTGAAAGTCCTGAAGGGGACACTCTCACCTGTTTCTTTTGGGAAAGTTGGATTTCGTAAAGTATTGATAGTTATTCAGTTTGTGGCATCGCTTGGTTTTATTTTTATGATAGGCCATTTGTATAATCAATTTGAATACATGGCCACCGAAAATGATAATTTTAACAGAAAAGGCATTTTTAATTTGTCACTTGCAGACAAAAACTATTCAATTTTGGCTAATGATATTTCAAAAAATAAGAATGTAGAAAAAATAGGATTTGTTTCGGTGCCTTTTGGTGGAATCACTTCAGAATTCGCCATAAAAACGAAATCAGACGAAGAAAATAAATCTACCTTTTATTATGCTGCGGATGCCGGTTTTATTGAAAACATGAAACTGAAATTTATTGCGGGTAATAACCTTCCGGTTTCTCAGTCAGACTCAGCCGGAAATTTTGTTTTAATTAATGAACAGGCCGTCAGGAGGTTGCAATTAGGTTCACCTCAGGAAGCAATAGGAAAGATTGTATATCTTAACAATTCAAAAAACGAACTCCAGGTCGCGGGGGTGGTCAGAGACTTTTGTCATTTCAATTATCAGTTTAAAAAAGAGCCTGTTGTATTTCAATACAATCCTGCACAGTTTTCTGTTATTAACATAAAAACCAGGCAACAAACACCACAGGATGCATTTTTAAATGAAATGAAAATCATTTGGAAGCGACATTATCCTTTTCAGGAATTGGGTTATTCATGGTTTGAGAAAGACCTTTATGACCGATACTATCCCTCAGAAGACATGAAAATGATGGGAATAGCAACTCTCGTTATCATTGTAATTGCTGTAATGGGATTGCTGGGAATGGTGACTTATAGTACCGAAAAACGCATCAAGGAAATCGGAATCAGGAAAGTTATGGGGGCTTCGGTAATGAATATAGTTAAAACACTTTCATGGGGTTTTGTAAAATTACTGGTACTTGCCGGACTCATCGCATTGCCGATCGGAATAATCGAAAACTGGTTTTTAGCAAGTGTTTTTACCTATTATGCTGGTTTAAATCTGGGATTGATGGGGGTTTTCTTTATTTCCATATTAACCGTGGCACTTTTTACAGTTGGATATTATTCAATCAGGGCCGCTTTGATGAATCCTGTGAGAAGTTTGAAAACAGAGTGAGCTTAGAATTTTTCAATAAATTGAGAAGAATTTAATATGAGGATTTTTTTATAAGGGTTTAAAATCAATAAATCTTCATCGCCGGTGATGATGCAAGTGGCATTAATTGTACAAGCGAGTTCTAAAAATTTATTATCCTTTGGATCGCGGCAATCTGCTATTACAATCTCAGGATTCTTGAATTTTGCAAACCTCTCAAATCTATCAATAATAAGCCATCTATGGTTTTCATCAGTAAAATATTTGTCAAATTTTGGTCGAAATAAAACGCTGATAAATTCTTCGAAAGTTTCATTTGAAAAATAAAAATCACCAATTTCTAGTGCTTTATCAATGGCCAAACTTGTTGTGGAATTTGCAAACAGAGAACCACTAATGAGTGTGTTGGTATCGATAACAAATTTATTCGTCATTATCTTTTAATATTTCCGAAAGTGCTTCCTCGGTAAGTCCATTGTTTTTCATGGTATCTCTTAAATCAGTTAAAAACATTTTGAATTCTTCTTTTGATTCATTCATAAGTTCTTTAGCTAAATTTATTTCAATCTTTTTGGCAATCTCCTCCCTTCTTTTTTGAGAAGTAAAACGCCATTTTTTTGCCGTGGTATCTCCAACTTCTAAGACAATCCTTTCCATATCTATATCATTTTGAACAAATATAATAAAGATTTAATTTTTCTAAGTAATTGTGATTGAAATGAAGTGAGTTCAATAAGAAAACTAAATATCAATTCAATTTACTATTTCAATAAAAAATAATCGATTGCATGTTAATTTAGGATGTACTGTGAAAGTATTTTTTAGTTAAATAAAGTTAAGCCATTTTAGTTCTTTGGTTTTGTTTTTTATCTTTAATAAACGAAACTTCTCTTTTTGCAAATGCTCAAAAACTACCTGAAAATCGCCTGGAGAAACCTCAAAAAACGCAGGTTTTATTCTTTTATTACCATTTTTGGTCTTTCAATTGGCCTTACTTTTTCGCTTTTGATTGGGAGCTATGTTTGGGGTGAATGGCAAACCAATAGTAGCCTGAAAAATGCTCGAAACCAATACATGATTCAGAGCAAATGGAAAAAGGAAAACATGGGCATCGAAATCACGGCCTTGGGTGCAGTGGCAAAGGCTCTCAAAGACAATTATCCCAATTTGGTGTCCAATTATTATCGTTTTGATGGCGTTTCGACGGTGGTTTCGAAAGGAGAAAAAGTCTTCCGGGAAAGCGTTCAGCTGGGCGATTCCACATTTTTGGGTATGTATGGTTTCCCACTTCTTCATGGTGATAGCCGTACAGCTTTGCTCCAGCCCAATTCTATGGTGATTTCTTCTGAACAAGCCATCAAATATTTTGGAAAGACCGATGTAGTCGGAAATTCACTCACAGTGGAGTCTTTTTCAGGTGGAAAAGCTGAATTTACGATAACCGGTGTTTTAGATAAAGTACCTTTCAATTCCATCACCAATCTTACCGCAACAGAGAACGGTCTCCCTGTTATCATGTCATTTAATAGTGCCAATTTTTTCGGAAGAAATCAATATGACTCCTGGTTTAATCCATACATTGCCAACTATTTAGAACTAAAAGAAGGCGTTAAGCCTGAAGCGGTAGAAAAAGCCATTTCTAGATTGGTAGCTACCCATTCTACACCGGAAATCAGTGAAAACCTTATACCGAAATTAGTTCCCATAAAAGATGTTTACCAAGAAGGAAATGGTGGTTTGGTCAGAAAAACGGTTTGGACCTTGTCTTTGGTGGCTCTTTTTATTTTGCTGATGTCGGTGGTCAATTATGTCAATATTTTTGTAGGTGCGGCTTCTACGAGACTAAAAGAAATTGGCGTGAGAAAAGTGATGGGGAGTACAAAAAAACAATTGTTGTTTCAGTTTTTGGCAGAATCCATCCTCATTGCTTTGTTTAGCTATTTGTTTTCGCTCGTTTTGTATCAAATCTTCCGCCCAGTTTTTGGAGGGATTTTAGAAAAAGACATCGTTTCTATCTTTACGGCATCTCCATTTTTTTATCTGACGGGATTAGGTTTGGCCTTTTTTATTGGTTTTCTATCAGGTATTTACCCTGCTTTTGTGTTGTCAACTTTACCCTCGGTTGATTCCATGAAAGGGAAGTTGAAATCCGTAAAAGAAAACGTGTTCTTCCGGAGGGCTTTGATAGTTTCTCAATTTTCTGTTGCCATTTTCGTTTTTGGCGGGGCCTTGGTTATTTCAAAACAAGTCAACTATTTCTTTACCAAAGACCTGGGTTACACCAAATCCTCGGTTTTGAGTGTGAAAGTGCCTCGCGATTGGTCACCTGAAGGTGTGGCCAAAATGGAAACCATTAGAAATGAAATGGCGAAATTGAAAGAAGTAAAAAGTGCCAGCCTCTCGTGGGTAATTCCCGATGGAAATTTTGGACAGACAAACGGAATTTACAAAGTGGGGCAGGACTCAACCGATGCGGTCTTTACACCTTTATTGGTTACCGACGAAAAGTTTGCCGAAACCTATAAAATCAAAATGCTAGATGGTCAATTTTTCAATGCCGATGGAAAGGCTTATCAAACTGGGCAGATTGTATTGAACGAAGAAGCAGCCAAATCTTTGGGTTATAAAAATCCCCAAGAGGCCGTTGGAAAAAATATAAGGATGCATTCTACAACTTCAATTTTCACTATTTCAGGAGTTTGTAAAAATTTCCATTTTGAGTCGATGCACAAAGCCATCGGACCTGTGGCCTTCATGCATGTGCGTGACAATAATTTCTTCAGATATTTGAATTTCCAAATCCAGCCTGGAAATCCTACTGAATCTCTTAAAAACATTGAAGCCAAATGGAAAACCCTTTTACCCAATGCTCCATTTGAATACAAGTTTGTTGATGAAACGCTCCAAAAACTATATCAAACCGAAATCCAACTGAAAAAAGCGGCCCAGTTAGCTACGATTCTAGCCATTTTTATTGTTCTTTTGGGCATTTTGGGTGTAGTGTCACTAAGTATCGTTCGCCGTACTAAAGAACTAGGAATCAGGAAAGTATTAGGAGCTACCACTTTGAGTATTGTCAATCTATTCAACAAAGAATTCTCAGTTTTGATCCTCATTGCGGTACTCTTTGCATTGCCTTTTTCTATGTTTTCCATGAAAAAATGGCTGGAAAACTACGCCTACAGCATTGATTTGTCCTGGGTTTCATTCCTATCTGTGGGATTAGTTTTCGCTGGTTTGGTTTTGTTTTTGGTGAGTTTTCAGGTCATAAAAGCAGCCATGCTTAATCCTGTTAAGAGTTTGAAGGTGGATTAGGTACCCAGTGTAATTAGTATATTATAACGATAATACATTCAGTCTTTTAAATCTTGGAAAATAAAAATGGTAGAATACAGTCTGTACCCTACCATCTTTTAAGAAAGCAAAGAATATTTATTTCGCCACCAAAAACTGATTCACATCTAACCAATGCATAAAGGCATCAAACCATTTGTTGCTAGTGCGGTTGGGATTGCCAAGACCGAAACCGTGACCGCCATTTTGATAAAGGTGAAATTCTACTGGAATACCTGCCTTGTACCAGGAATCAATCACACCAAATTGTCCTCTAAAAAGAAAATCGTCAGAAGCAATTACATTAAACATCGGCGGAGCATTTTTTGGAACTTCAACTGGTCCCATTCCACCGTATATCGGCCCGATAAACGCCAATTTCATGGTTTTAGAGTGCAAAGTAGAATGCATGGTAAGTCCCGCACCAGCAGAAAACCCAATCATTCCGATTCTTTTGGTATCTACACCCCATTCTTGGGCTCTGTTGATAATCATGGCGTAGGCCGCTTCAGCATCCTGAAGTTGATTATCCAGGTTTCGCTGAGGAGCTGGTGGTGGCGAAGGTGCCTTTGAACCATCAGTTGGTGCAGGAGCTGGAGTTCGTGGGCGATTCATCCATGCCGTGAAATCTTCGAGTTTTTCAGGAGTTGGGTTAAGTCTGTATTTCAAAACGAAAGCTGCAACACCTTGTTTGGCAAGAGCTTCTGCCACTTCCCAGCCCTCATTTCCGAGTGATAACCAACTAAAACCTCCACCCGGGGCCACAATTACGGCTGTTCCATTAGCCTTTCCCGGTTCCGGCAAAAATGGTGTCAAAGTGGCTTTGGTAATGTTACGAGCCATGGGATCGCCCCACTGCTTAAACCAAGTTTCTGATGCAGGTTGATTTTCAACTCCACCAGTTCCTAATGGAATCGCATTAGGCTCTTTTGGGGTTTCTAAAGGATAAATGGTTCCATCTTGGGCTAAAGCAACTTTCGAAATTGAAAGAGCTAAAAGCACAAAAGCCAATTTCATTAATTTTTTAATACTTAATTTCATTTTCTGATATTTTAAGGTTGAAAATTCAAATATAGTGTATTTTTGACACGTTTAAATAATTTGAATTTAATATTAACTTTTTCGTGAAAAACGCCTGTAACCTAAGATGATTTTTTTACTGAATTACAATCTCTTTCGGCTTATTTTACCTTTTTTTTGTTAAATGGTCTGACTGATAAATATTGAATTTGGGTCGGTACCGAAGGTCAGACCCGATTAAGATTTCCTGAATTTGGATTGAATTTTTTTCGTAGTATTTTTGAAAAGATAATCAAAAAAGTACATCCATGGAATTTTACAATAATTCGATATATCACATTTATAATCAGGGGAATAATAGGGAAACTACATTTAAAGACAAGGATGATTACCTTATTTTCCTTCGAAAATTGGGATTCCATCTAAAACCCCATTGCACAATATTGGCCTATTGTCTGATGCCCAACCATTTTCATATTATAATTCTCACGGATGAAAATTGTAACGAAAAAGTAAAAATTGGCAGTCTGAATTTGACAAAAATCACGAACGCCTTCAGATTGATTTTGAGCGAATACGCTCAGAATTTTAATAAAAAATACAAAAGGACAGGGTCACTTTTCAGACAAAAGACAAAATTTAAATTGGCGGATAATATGGATGCTTCATATCTGAAAAACCTGATTTATTATGTTTTGAGTAATCCGCTTGAAGGTAAATTGGTTTCTAAGCTACAAGATTGGCATTTTAGTTCATTTCGTGATTTGATCGGTTTAAGAAATGGGAAACTTGTTGATATTGAACGATGTAAAGAGGTATTTCAGCTTAGTATGGAAGATTTGGAAGATTTTAATAAGGGTTATGCTAGTCCTTTGTATTTAATGAAATAAATAGGTTTTAAGTCCGGTCTGACCTTCGGTGCTGACCTACTTTTGATATTATTCCATCTCTTTTCGACCCGTTCAAAAGTACAATTTTATATTAGTAAATCAATTTAAAGGTGAAAACAAAAAAAGACCACCATCGCTGGTAGCATTTCCGTGGTCCCAAAGCTCATCTCAGCGAGTCGTCGCACCGCCACCTCTAAAGTTTAGGTAACGTCTATTCACAAAAAAAGCTCTCAGAATTCTAAGAGCTTCGTGATCCCGCCAAGAATCGAACTTGGATCTATTGTTTAGGAAACAACTATTCTATCCGTTGAACTACGGGACCTTTATTTTTATTTTAACTATTTTTTTTTCCGCACCCATATCCAATGTTAAGGAAACACTCGGGGGCAACCGTTGCTTCTATCCGTTGAACTATGGGACCATGTTTTTGTGGGTGCAAATTTCCGAAAAAAAACCCAGAAAAAAAATCCACAAGCAAATTTCACTATTTCAAAAATCAGCACTTTCAAAATCGTCGATCCAAAACCGAATCAATCGCCAATCTCCTTACCATCTTACTTGCCCGTCGCCACGACAGACCCATTTTTCGGTCACCAGTTTTACGAGGGCAAATGGTCCGCGGGCATGTAGTTTTTGGGTTGAAATACCGATTTCGGCACCCAAACCAAACTCCCCGCCATCGGTAAACCGCGTGGAGGCATTGTGGTAAACTGCAGCGGCATCCACTTCATTAAGGAATCTTTCGGCCAGGTCATGGTCTTCGGTGATGATGGCCTCAGAATGCCTCGAACTGTATTTTTCTACATGCTCAAGGGCTTCTTCAGGAGTCGAAACGGTTTTAACACTGAGTTTAAAATCCAGCCATTCTTTACCAAAGTCTTCCTCCCGGGCGTGTTTTAGATAAGGATAGTTTGCTGATTTAAAGGATATAAAGGCTTTTTCGTCGGCATACACCTCAACTTTGTATTTTTCAAGTCCGGCTTTTAGGAGCTGTGCGAGTTCGTCTAAGATTGCGGCATCTACTATGGCACAATCGAGCGAATTACAAACCGAAGGACGTGAGGCACGTGCATTGACGATGATGTCGGCAGCCATAGGCAATTTCGCCGATTTTTCTACATAAGTATGACAAACCCCTGCTCCGGTCTCGATAGTTGGGATTTTGGAATTAGCCCTTACAAAGTCAATTAAACCCTGAGAACCCCGTGGAATGATGAGGTCAACATATCGGGTTGCTTCCAGTAGTTCGGTCAGGAATTTTCTGTCTGTGGGTAATAAGTTAACTGCATCTCCCGAAACGCCATGGTTTCCCAATGCTCTTTTGATAAGGCTTACCAGGAATTTGTTGGAAAATTCGGCTTCTTTTCCTCCTTTCAGAATAGCACCATTGCCCGATGCGATACACAGTGCGGCCACGTCAATAGTTACGTTGGGGCGGGACTCAAAAATAGCACCCACTACGCCCATTGGAACAGCGATTTTTTCGAGTCTTATGCCATTTTCCAATGTTTTTTCAGAAAGTATTTTACCAGAAGGGTCCTCCAGTTTGGCCACGTCGAGAAGTGAAGCTGCCAGACTGTCGATTCTTTTTTCGTTGAGAAGCAGACGGTCGTATTTGGGGTCAGTGGAGTCCATTCGCTCGAGGTCTTTATGGTTTTCTGCGATTATTTCCGCCCTGTTTTCCAACAAAAGACTGCTCAAGTCCAACAAAATCATCGATTTTTGATCGTGACTGAGTCTTCTGAGTAGTTTGGCACTGCGGTGCGTGTTTTTTAACAGCCCTTCGATACTTTCCATTCCTACGTTATATTTTTTGTACAAATTTCGTAAAACTTGTTGAGACTGAATAATGAAAATCTTTGAATTGGTAATAAAACGAGGAAGATGTGAAGTTTAAGATGCAGCAGGGGGCGAGCGGTCTGTTTGAGCTCTTCCCGACGATTAGGAGGGAAAGCGAGTAGCGAGCACCCGCCCGGCTGCCCAAAACCAATTTTAGATTGATTCTGCAAAATCACTTGAAAGTAATTGTTTTTGGGTTTCTTTTTGTGTGCCTGATGGTCAAAATATAAATTGAATCTTCTTTAATTTGATAAAAGAGGTGATATTGATGAATAATTTTTAGGTAAACTTTTTCAAGATTTGTTTTTTTTCCAGATTTTGGGAATTGTGAAATAGAATTTAATTGATCATTTATAAGCTCGTTTAGTTTTTGACTAAAGTTTGTAGATTGATTTCTTTCGTTCCAATATTGAAAGATTTCAATTAATTCATTTTTGGCTTTTAGTGTCCAAATTATTTTCCTAGCCATTTTTCAAAATCTTTCTGAACTACATCGTGCGTGAAAACAAGTCCATCTTGTATTTGTTTTTGAGCTTCTGAAATAGCGATTTTCTCTTCAGTACTTGTTATATAGGCGATGTTATCTGATTGAAAATTAATAAGTTGTTTAATTTCATTCAGTTTAACCTTATCAGTAATATTAGTTATCTGATTAATTAAATCAATTTTTATTTCTGCAATACTCATATTCAATCGAAATTCTAATACTCAAAAATAATTGAATTTTTAAAAAAAGTAAGTTACTGAAGATTTATTTGGATAACTAAACTCTTAGAAAAATTATTTGTATCTACCTTAATTTTAACCATTCATAAACTTACAGCCTTGCTTCCTCTAATTTCTCTTCTTTTGTAGGAAATAATATCAGACCTTTGACGCTCAATTTTTTAGAAATTAAAAATGATAAAATCAAACACGTTTATCCGAAAAGCCAAGGATATCAGTATCAACGGGGCTTTGGCTCTGCTTTTGTTGGGGCAAGGTGCGGCCATGCAAAGTTGTAGCAATAATAATGACAGTGAGGGGGATTACGAAGTGACGGAATCTTACGCCCGGGGTGTAAAAACATATATAAAAGAAGTAGCACCGGGTGAATTTAAGATTACCGATGAAATCGATGTGCCCGCAGACAGCTCCCAGGCCATCATTACTTACCTGGACGGGCATCAGGAAGTGCTCTCAAAAGAAAAATCCAAAGAACTTATAGATAAAGAAATCGCAACCAACCAGGCTGGGATTGGGCATCATAATGGCCTTTCAAATGTTTTGCTTTATGGTGGGATGGGCTACTTTTTGGGTCGTACCATGAGTCCGGGTTACTCGTCGTATCGTCAGGATTTAGGTCGTGATGACCGACGTTCTTCGGGATATTACGGGGGGGGAGTTAATCGTGGTCAGTATTATTCCAATGAGTCGGCTTATCAAAAGTCAAATACTGTGCATGAGTCAATTTCAAAATCACGTACTGTGGTTTCAAGACCATCAGGTGGCAGAAGTGGTTTCTTTGGAAGCAGCTCCAGAGGAGGCTTTAGAGGGTAAAACATTTACACTTTACTTAAAATCAACATTTTAAAAATCACTTATTCTCCCCATTTCCTCTGGTGAGGGGCCGGGGGGTGAGGTCAAATCATGAAATTTCAAGAACTAAATAATAGTCCTTTGGCTCAGTTAAAAGCCGAAGGCTGGGAGTGGATATTAGGCGAAGACACCCTTCCTTACGTAGAAAATGCCCTGGTCAAAGTAAGTGAACAGGAAGCGGAGGGATATTTCGAAGCGACAAATGAGCTGTATGAAATGTTTACAGCGGCCGCCCAATATGTAATTGACCACGATTTATATGAAGATTTGGGGATACCGGCGGCATTGGTGCCAGTGATCCGGTATTCATGGGAAAATGACAAAAAATGGCATCTGTATGGGAGGTTTGACCTGGCAGGTGGATTGGATGGAAAATCGATCAAATTGATAGAATTTAATGCCGATACTGCCACTTGTATTCCCGAAACTGCTCTGGTGCAATGGGCGGCCCTGAAAGCCAATGGCCTGGATGAAGAAAGTCAGTTTAACACTTTATACGAAACATTGGTAAGCTCATTTGAAGAGATTAAAGAGGCCAATCCTGAAAAAGAACCTGCTATACTTTTTACATCGATGGAGGGCTATCCGGAGGATTATTCCAATGTGCAAGTATTGATGGAAGCTGCCAAAGAGGCGGGATTTGAGGTTGCACATGAATACATTACGGGTGTGGAATTTTCGCCTGCGGAAGGTATTTTTATTCAAAATGCTGATTCCACTTTTACCCGATATGATTTTTGGTTTAAACTCATTCCCTGGGAATTTATGGCCTGGGATGAACCGGAACTTTTGAAAATATTGACTGAGCTGGTCATTTCGGGCAAAACGGTAGTCATGAATCCTGCCTATACCATGCTGTTTCAGTCAAAGGGAATTTTGAAAATCCTTTGGGACTTATATCCCAATCACCCGCTATTGCTCGAAACCGCGTTTGAACCCTTGAAAAACAAGGCTCAGGTGCAAAAAGTGATGCTGGGTAGGGAAGGTGCCAATGTGAAAATCATGAGAGAAGGGGGCTCGGTCGAAAATTTTACTACGGGTGAATATGACCGGCAAAAAATGGTGTACCAGCAATATGTAGAGTTTCTGAAAGATGACCGTGGGAATCATTATCAGGCGGGAGTTTTTGTCTCAGGTGAAGCTTGCGGACTTGGTTATCGGAAAGGAGGACAGATAATAGATAATAAAGCACAGTTTTGCGGGCATGTGGTGGTGTAAAAAAAACCTCGGCTTTTTTAATTGAGCCGAGGTTTTTATTTTTATTTCAAATCCACTTTTCCGCTATTTTTCAAAAGCTCTTTGTCTTTTTCGGTCAATTGCCAGTTTTTATCAAAAAGACCAGTACCAATTACCTTTTTGATGTCACTGTCAAACAGCACCCAGTCTCCAAGACCTTGCAAAACACCCACCTTTGAGCTTGATCGCAGTAAAGCCGCCAGTCCGGTGGCATTATCGGGGATTTCCCAGAAAGGCAGCCCTGAATTGATCATAATGTATTTTTTGCCATTGGGATAAATATAGGTGAGGCTGGCTTCGTTTCCTTTCTTGAGACTCATAGGAAGTTTATCGGCATATTTGGCGATGATGCTATTGGTGGAGGCATCTCCAAAAAGTATCAGATTTGACCTTTCAATATCTGATGGTCTAACCTCTTTGTCAGACAAAACTCTTGGAAACACCATCACCCGACCCAGGAAATCGCCCCGGTAAAAACTCCAGTCAGCGGCCTGTTCAGCTATTTTTCTTCTCTTTTCTAGTTCTTCTTTGCCGGGATTACCTTCGGTACCATATACATAAATCTGACGATCGGCGATGATTTCACTCAAAGGGCCTTCCAATTTTTGATTTTTCAATGCACTCATCTCTGGTCTTTTTCCTACAGCCCATTTGTCGCCGGTTTTTATCAATACCTGACCATTGGTCAAACCGAATACTGAAAGATTTTGTCCGTCGATATTGAGTTGCATCGCAGACTTTTTGTTAAAATTTGGATGATCCAAAATATCAATCGAAAGAACATTAATATTTTCGGTTGTAATATCTAATTGATTTTTATTTTTAAAATGGGCATTTACTTTGGCCACCTGACCAACAGTTTTGTCCACGATTTCAACCCAATATGCCTTATAATATTTGAGTTGAGCAGTTGTAAATTTCACTTTGGAAGGATAGGGGTCCCGGGTAAATTTATCAAACCAACCAAATATAAATTCATCCTTGTAGGCATTTACCCAGCTGTCATGTTTCACCCCGGGGTATTCAATATAGGTAACTTTGGAACCTACATTTTTAAAATCTTCCACCCATTTTCGTGTTCCTTCTACTTTTACGGCGGGGTCATCGGTTCCCTGGAAAAAATGAACATTAAGGTTAGTGGCATTTTCGAGATAAATTTCTGTGCCTTTTGGCGGTGCAGGGCAAACAGGGGCAATTGCCGCCCAGAAATCGGGTCTTGTCAATCCTATCCACATGGTGCCGCCACCGCCCATGGAGAGGCCGGTGAGATAGGTGCGGTTTTCATCAATTTTGAAACGTTTTTTTACGTCAGCAATTACATCCCATACATCTTTTTCAGCAACTCCCTGATAGCCCATTGTGCCACGAGCCAGGGGTGAAACCACAATGTATTCCACATCTTTCCATTTAGGGAAATAAATACTTGCTTCAACATCATTCTCACCTTCCGAATTACTTTTTCCAAATACTCTTCTCAATGCCAGACGGTGGTTAGAACCTGCTCCATGTAACATAACCACCAATGGGTAAGTTTTTTTTTCTGAAAATGCCTTCGGAATATATATTGCGTAAGGTTGCTCGGTGTCATCAACATCGGAATGAAATGTTAATACCTGAGGGCCGGTTTTGAGTTTTTGGCTGAATGTTGATTGAATAGTGAAGGTCAAAATGGCTGTCCATAGCCCCAACTTCATTAGTTTCATTATTAGGAATCTTTATTAGTGTTTTTGTAATCTGCGAATTTTTAAATATTTCTTTAAATAACCAATCAAAAGACCAAAAAAAATACTTTTTTATCCAGAAAACCGGAGTATTACTCAATTTTAATTGATTTAATTCTGAAAAATTTCTTATCCAATTCAATCTGAAAAATTATAAAGTTATTTTCTGTTTTTCAATTTTTTTAAAACTTATCATACACTGCTGACATAAGGTTGTCAGAACGTCGGTATAGTTTTGTTTCAAATGATTTTAAAACAGCTCGACGTTTTTGAGCACAAATTTTGAAAAACTATGCAAGAAATTATCACTCCGACCGAACTTCTGGCCAACTGGCAGGGCAATCGTCGTTTAACCAGAAAGGTTATCGAACTTTTTCCGGAAAAAGATTTTTTTGAATTCTCTATTGGCGGCATGAGGCCATTTGCAGATCTAACCAAGGAATTTCTCGCCATTGCTGTTCCGGGTCTTAATGAAATTCTGGGTGGGGAAGTAAAAGCATTTAACGATGCTTTCGAAAATCTTAAAACCAAAGATGACTTTTTGAAGATTTGGGACGAATCTACTGAAAAAATCAATGAAATGTGGCCTCAAATTACCCATGAAAAATTTAGAGAAGTTCATACATTATTTGGACAGTATACCTCTTCTGCTTTGGAAAGCATCACTTATTTTATCGAAAATGAAATTCATCACCGTGGGCAAGGGTATGTGTATTTACGTGCACTGGGTATTCAACCTCCGTTTTTTTGGGAAAGATAAGTTTTAAGTTTTACCCTGATTAACACCCGATTTGTAAAATTTCGTTTGCAAATCGGGTGTTTTTTGTTGAAACTATCCTGATTCCAACCAGAATCATATAAAAAAGTCGAACCTGTCAGTTTTTTGAGATGATTACAGGGCTAAATTTTCAAAAAAAATTAACGTGAAGATTGTTGAGGTTACTGATCAAAAACTTTTAAATCAATTTATAGATTTTCCTTATATTTTGCACAAAGACCACATAGGTTGGTTGCCACCGATTTATTCTGACGATAAAATATTTTTTAGTAAAAAGAAGAATCATTCTTTCCAGGGAAATCATGTAAAAATGTTTCTGGCTATGAATGAAAACCAAGTCCTTGGTAGAATCATGGGAGTGATTCCTGAAAAATACAATAAAAGGCATGGGCTAAAGGATGCCAGGTTTTGTTACATAGAATCCATTGAAAGTATTGAAATTGTCCATGAATTACTCGCAACTGTAGAGAATTGGGCAAAGTCATTTGGATGTACTCAAATGGTGGGGCCTCTTGGATTTTCTGATAAAGAACCACAAGGTTTTGAATTGGAAGGTCTTGATAATCCTCCCCTGATCATGACCAATGTTAATTTCCCTTTCATGATTGATTTTATGAAACTGGAGGGATTTGAAAAGAAAACCGATTTGGTTTCATTTAAAATTGAAGTGCCCGAAAAATATCCTGAGGAATTGTACCAAAAGTATCTTTCGTATAAGCATTTACATCAAAACCTGAAAATTCTTAACTTCAAAACACGATTTGGCGTTTGGCGGTATCTCAGACCTGCGGTTAATCTTATCAATGAGTTGTTTGTCGAAATCTATGCCCATACCCCAATGAGTAAAAAAGACATTGATTTACTGGTCAAAAGATTTATTCTATTGCTTTCACCTCAATATATGAAGGGTGTTTTAAATGAGAAAAAGGAGCTCGTAGCATTTGTGATTGGCTTTCCTGACATTGTTGAGGGAATACAACAATGCAATGGCCGGCTATTTCCTTTAGGTTTTTGGAAAATTCTGAGGTCACAACAGCAATCCAAAGAATTGATTTTGATGATTGGAGGCATCAAAAAAGAATATCGCAATATGGGTTTGGATTATTGGTTGAGTCTGGAATATTTTGAGGCCATTAAAAAAGCAGGAATCAAAACTGTAAAAAGCCATTTGATATTGGAAGATAATCTAAAAACGCATGCTAAAATGACAAAATTTGGAGGTGAAATAAATAAACGCTACAGGATTTTTCAGAGAGAAATAAAAATCTAAACTTAAACTTAAAATTACCGTATTTCATAAAGCCTGCCTATGGTCATTGTTTAGTCAGATGAATTGAGATAGGTTTAATGCATCAAATCAAAATTTATGAAAGCAAAACTTTTTTCAGGTATAATATTGACTTTAGGGCTTTTTGCTTGTGAAAAATCAGATGTGGGTTCTGATAAAACCATAGGCGGAGAGCCACTTGCCCTTACCGAGATGGGAAATACTTTTGGATTATATACCACTCTCTCCGGAGTTAGTGTTTCAGATGGAGAAGTGACCAATGTATCAGACGGAGTTTCTACTACGACAGTTAAGGTTGCAGTTACAAACCCAACTCTCGTTAAATGGAAGGACACTTTTCCTTATATTAAAAACGTTAACGGAAATACCGCCGAAATTAGCTTTTCGGGTCGTGTGACCGACAAGGGCATACAGTCGGTTCATGAAGGGAAAAACTTCACTCTCATTGATTATGATGCCAAGGTGGGCGATAAATACGAAGGTACAATCAATGGAAACAAAATTGTGAGAGAGGTTGTTGCCAAATCAACTACCGACGATTATGCCTATGGGTTTATGGGTATCAAAGTATTCCAGATTGAAGAACAGGGAAATGCCATGCCGGGGCTTCAGAAAATCAGATATTACGCCAATCACAAGTTTGGATTGGTAGGTGTCGAGGCAGTTTTTGAGGATGGTTCTAAAAACAAAGTTTCGGTTTTTAGTGATAAATAAAATTTAATACTTTTAAAAAAATAAAGAGGTCTGATCAAAAAATCAGGCCTCTTTTCTTATTCTGCCAGTTTTTTTACGTATTCCGGTGATTCCGGGTCACCTTTAAAAAAGTCACCGGTTTTTCCGGCAGAAAGTGCCCAGCGGTCAAGCCAGGAAATGCCATATCGACCATATTTTGTAATTGGAGTCTGATAGGCCGGATCTTCCAGTGCTTTTTCTAAAGAAACAAATTCATAACCATGTCTCAGAAACACTTCAGCCAATTTTCCAAGATAATCGGCATTGAGTTTATTGGCATGAAGCAATAGAATATGAGAAATATTCCTTTCAAATAGTTTTTCTGATTGCCTTTCATAAAACAGGAGTTTTTCTTCCAAGTATTTTAGGTAGTCTTCCCCAAGTTTGGTGGCGGTTTTCTTATCATTTTTTTTCAAAAGTCTGTGATAGGCCACTGCAAACAGATAATCTTCGTTATCAATACTTACGGGAGCCACTGTATATCCATGAACAAAAAGAAATTTACTCAATGAATCGGCTTTTTCTTTTGTAGAGCCCAAATGCAAATACGGATGCCTGAAATATTTCATTTTCTTGCCAGATTCTTCCAGAAGGTTCTTCGTGATTTTTTCACCTTTCAGAATTCCTTCAGTATATTCTTCAAAAGGTGTATTGTTGTAATCTTTATGTGCAAAAGTGTGATTTCCCAGATCCAGACCGGCATTTAGCCACATTTTTAATATATCCACTTGATTTTCAGAATAATTATCATTTGGGAAAAGTTTCATTTCATTTACAAAACCAATTGCCGGAATCTTCTTTTTCTGTAAATGAGCCAAAAGATCAGCAGTAAGTGTGGTTTGGTATTTTATTTCTTTAATCCCATAATTTACCACCGGCAGGTCGTCAATGGTTATACAAATCTGTTTTTTTTGACTAAAAGACGAAACGTAAATCAAAAGAAAGGTAAAAGAAAAAATAAAGGTCTTTTTCATCCGGAATTTTTTAAGAAATTAATTTTTGTTGAAAAATAAACGATTAAAGTGCAATTTAATTCTCATAGAAGCGGCCCATTTTTTTTATTCCCCTTGTCAATCCCTATTTTTGCGTAAAAATCATAATCCATAGCCCAGTGCATGTGGTTCAAAGTAAAGATAATGAATATACTCATCATAGGTTCGGGAGGAAGAGAGCATGCTTTTGCGTGGAAAATAACTCAATCTAAAAATTGCGAAAAACTTTTCGTAGCTCCGGGAAATGCCGGAACTGCTACCATCGCAACCAATGTCAACATTAAAGTCGATGATTTTCCTAAAATTAAAGAGTTGGTTTTGGCAGAAAGTATCAAATTGGTGGTGGTTGGCCCCGAAGATCCTTTGGTTAAAGGAATCGTGGATTATTTTAATGCTGACAAACAACTCAAAAAAGTTAAAATTATTGGCCCCGACAGAAAAGGAGCACAATTGGAAGGCTCAAAAGACTTTTCCAAGGCTTTTATGCAAAAATACGGTGTTCCTACAGCTTTTTCAGAAACATTTACTAAAGAAACCTTTGAAAAAGGACTTGCCTATCTTGACAGTCAAAATGGTCCTTATGTTTTAAAAGCTGATGGCCTCGCTGCAGGTAAGGGCGTAATTATCACCGAAAGTCGTGATGAAGCCAAAGCCAGCCTGACCGAAATGCTGACAGCAGGGAAATTTGGTTCGGCCGGAGATAAAGTCCTCATTGAGCAGTTTTTGAAAGGAATAGAATTGTCAGTTTTTGTGCTTTCTGATGGGAAAAACTATGTGATTCTGCCCGAAGCCAAAGATTATAAAAGAATAGGAGAAGGGGATACGGGTCTTAATACCGGAGGCATGGGAGCAGTTTCGCCTGTCCCGTTTGCCGATGCCGATTTTATCAAAAAAGTGGAGGAGTTGGTGGTAAAACCAACTTTAGCCGGCCTGCAGGCAGAGGGAATTCATTATGTAGGCTTCATATTTATTGGGCTTATGAATGACAACGGAAACCCAATGGTTATTGAATACAATGCCCGCATGGGTGATCCTGAAACTGAAGTGGTACTGCCAAGAATCAAAACCGATATGATCAGGCTTTTGACTGCTGCTGCAGACGGGAAATTAGACAAAATCAAGCTCAATATCAACCCAAAAACTGCCGTAACAACAATGGTGGTTGCAGGCGGCTATCCTGAAGAATACAAAAAAGGTGATTTGATGGAAATCCCGGAAGCGGAAAAAGACGCAATAGTTTTTCATGCAGGCACCCAGGTGACCGACACAGGGGTTGTAACCAACGGTGGAAGGGTGATTGCCCTCACAGGAATGGCTCGTACAATGGCTGCCGCTATCAGAAAATCCCAAAAAATGGCCAGGAAGGTAAAGTTTAAAAAGAAGTACTTCCGAAAAGATATTGGACAGGATTTGATGAATTATTTCAAGAAATAATTAGTTTTGTCTTTTAAGTAAATATGGATATCAGACCCTTTTGATTGAATTTTTGATAAAATACGGCTTTCAAAAGGTTAAAAATATAAATTCTAATGGCTTGTGGACAATGTTCAACAGGAGGTTGTGGTAGTATAAAAGGACTCCCTCAAGACAAATCAAATCATATCGATACTGCCGGTTGCAGAACTGCCGGAGGGTGTTCTTCTGGTGGTTGCACCAAGATGAATTCCTTCGATTGGTTATCAAATATGCACATTCCGACCGTTGAAAAATTTTCTGTTATAGAAGTAAAATTTAAAGGCGGAAGAAAAGAATATTTCAAAAATATTCACAAAATTGAGCTTTACACCGGTGACTTTGTGGTATGTGAAATGCCTACCGGTTATCATATCGGTACGGTCTCTATGCAAGGAGAGTTGGTGAGGATTCAGCTGGCAAAAAAAAGCATCAAAGAGGAAGATGAACTACCTGTTTTACATAGGTTAGCTACTGAAAAAGACCTCGAAAAACATACTTTGGCTATAAACCGTGATTTGGTAGCCATGTATCGTACACGTGAAATATGCAAAGAGTTAAAACTCAATCTTAAACTTTCGGAGGTAGAATTTCAGTCTGATAACTCCAAAGCTACATTCTATTATTCTGCCGATGACCGTGTCGATTTCAGAGAACTTATTAAGACACTTGCAGGCGAATTTAAAGTAAGGATTGAGATGAGGCAAATAAGCCTCAGACAGGAGGCCGGCCGAATTGGAGGTATCGGTTCATGTGGTCGGGAGCTTTGTTGTTCCACATGGTTGTCAGAGTTTAAAACTATCCCTACCGCTGCCGCCAGATATCAAAATCTTTCTCTCAATCCCGCAAAGCTTTCTGGACAGTGTGGACGACTGAAGTGTTGTCTCAACTATGAGTTGGAAACATACATCGACGCCATAAAAGATATACCCGCAGTGGAGCGGCCACTTCAAACCGAGAAAGGTGACGCAACACTTCAAAAAACAGATATTTTCCGCCGGATCATGTGGTTTAGCTATCCTAATGATACCAACTGGTTCCCAATACCTTGTGCTCAGGTTTCGGAGATACAAAAGATGAATAAAGATGGGAAAAAACCACTGGGATTAGAGAACTTGATGGTGATTACCGATGCAGAACTGTCAAAACCAACCAGTATCAACAATGATCTGGAGCGTTTGGATAGAAAATATCACACCAAAAAGAAGCCTAATAAAAAGCCCAATAACCGACCTGAAAATCAGCCTCAAAATAAAGGGCCAAGATTAGAAACCAAACCTGCTGCACCGGTTGTTACACCAAATCAGTCTAGTGTCAATGCAGAGGGTGTGCCGAATCCCGAACGCCGGAATAAGAAAAGGAAAAAGAATCGTAATAATCAAAACCGACCTGAAAAGCCAATATGAGAAATCTGAAAATAATATCTTTTTTCGCCCTGATTATTATGGCTTGTCAGGGAAGTTCTGACTTTAAAAAAATCAATGATTTTAAAAATTCCGAATGGCTCTTGGCCAATCAGCAGGTATTTGAATTTGATATTAAAGATGTTTCCAAAACTTACGGGTTTCATTATCTCATAAGAAACTCAGTGTCATATCCATATTTCAATATTTATATCAACCAACAGCTTGAAAGTTCAGATAGCACCATTTTGGTAAAAACCATGGATGAGTTGGTTTTATTTGACCAAAAATCAGGAAAACCTAAAGGAGATGGGCTAGGTGATATTTTTGACAATAAATTTAAAGCCCCCACCCTCCAAAAATTCCGCTTTCCAAAACCCGGAAAATACAAATGGAAAATCAGTCACAATATGCGTCCTGATCCACTACCCGGTGTGATGTCTGTTGGTGCTATTGTTGAAGCTGACAAATAGGTTTCTTTTTTTTTTCGGTATTTTTAAATAATTGCCAGTTTACTTTTTATTGCAGCCGATTTACTAATGAGTTTTTTGGTTTTATCTGTTTGAAAGTAAAAAAAATCTAAAGTTTATATTCCAAATTTTCCTCATTTTTTGGTTCAGGATTCTGAGTTTTCTCGATCCTCTTTTATTTTAATGGGCTTTCTTTAGAAATGTCAATTATCCGTTTATTTTTGTGTATTCATTATTACAGGTTGAGTAAATCGCAATTGATAGAAATCACTTGCTTATTATTTAAGATTCTAAAATACTTTTATGAGAAAAATATTATTCCTTTTATCATTTTCTGTAATTCTATTTTCTTGCTCGCCTACAAAAAAGTTTCAGGAAGCCGCTAAAAGTTGGGAGCCGGAAATACAAAAACTTGAACAACTAGATAAAACTGAAACCGACCCCAAAGATGCTATATTATTTATTGGTAGCTCAAGCATAAGGTTATGGAATAATATCAGGCAAGACATGGCTCCATATCCGGTTATCCAAAGAGGTTATGGAGGTGCAAAATTCTCCGATTTACTGGTTTATACCAAAAGGTTGGTTTATCCCCATCAATTTAAGGCTGTAGCTATATTTGTTGCAAACGATATCACTGGTAGTGAGGAAGATAAAACACCGGAGGAGGTTTTGGATATGTTTAAAAGTACTGTAAAAATCATTAGGAAAAAGGACAGAAAAGCCCCTGTTTATTTTATTGCTATTACACCCACGGAGTTAAGATGGAATGTGTGGCCACAGGCTAAGAAAGCAAATAGCCTGATATCAGCATATTGTGCATCTCATAAAAACCTTCATTTTATCGATACAGAAACCAGATATCTCGGTGGGGACGGGCGTCCGATTGGAGAATATTTTATAGGTGACAAATTGCACCAAACTCAGAAGGGATATGATGTTTGGGCTTCGATCATAAAAGAAACATTTGATAAAACTTTAAAGTCAATGTAAAGACTGAAATTTTAAATGTAATTTTGGTTTTTATTGTTTTGCTAATGGTATTTATTAATTATTTATAAATGAATTTTGAATTGAATAAAATAATCCAAGGTGATTGTCTAGAAGAAATGAAAAAAATTTCTGACAATAGTATTGATTTAATTGTAACTTCTCCACCTTATAATTTAAAAAATTCAACTGGCAATGGAATGAAAGATGGAAGAGGAGGGAAATGGAAAAATGCGGAGCTAGTTAATGGTTATAGTCATCATAATGATTGTATGCCACATGAAGAATATGTAAAATGGCAAAGAGACTGTTTAACCGAGATGTTTAGAATTATCCCAAATGATGGAGCAATTTTTTACAATCATAAATGGAGAGTTCAAGATGGACTTTTACAAGATAGGCAAGATATTATAAGTGGTTTCCCAGTAAGGCAAATTATTATTTGGAAAAGAAGGGGAGGAATAAATTTTAACCAAGGTTACTTCTTGCCAACTTATGAAGTTATATATTTAATTGCAAAACCTGATTTCAGGCTTATTCCAAAAGCGAATGCATTTGGAGATGTATGGGAATTTAAGCAAGAAATGAATAATCCGCATCCAGCTCCTTTTCCTATCGATTTGATTGATAGAATTATTTCTTCCACAAATGCGAAGACAATTTTGGATCCTTTCATTGGCTCAGGCACAACAGCAATTGCTGCCATTTTAAATGAAAGGAATTATCTAGGAATTGAATTATCGCCTGAATATGTTGAAATGGCATTGAAACGTATAAAATTATTTGAAAGTCAAAGAAGATTAAAGTTTTCACTTAAACAAATTGAAGGTTGAAACCGACAGATTTATTATCAGAAATTCGAAACCCTTGGCATAAAGTCTATTGGTTTTCTCGGATGTTAATAAGTAGTGATAAATATGCAAAGATTGGTAATGAGCCAAAGCTTTTAACTTTGATAACTAGTAGTTTGCGAGTTATTGCTAGAGACAATAAGGGTGACAACACACTTGAGTTACAAAAACATGTACTAAAAAACATAATTGAAGAAAGATTTAAAAAAGCAACTAAAAATATTGATAGAGTAAGGAGATTATTAAATGATTTAGATTTAGAAATATCTAATTCTTTTGAGATGGATGCATTTATTCTTACATGTGAAAATATAATGTTGCCTTTGAATCAAGCTATTTCAAATATTCCAAGTGATGATAAAGAGTTTACACTAAATATAGCCAAAACATATCTTGATGTTGAGGGAGATAAGGGTTTAGCGACTGTAATTTCACTTTGGGATGATATTGGTGTGAAAGGATGCTTAACTGCAGAAAGAACCGAAATTGTAAAAGCTTTCTCAACTCTTAAAGTAATTTTATCAAGTGAATATTTACTAAGTGAAATTGATAAAGATATTGTTTTAACATCATTTGTACAAGAATTTGAAAGAAGAGCTGGACAGAAGAGAAAACAAAGAGCCGGCGGAAGTTTAGAAGATGTAACAAATTTTATTTTAGGATATTACAAGATAAAAAGAGCTGAGGCACCATCTCATTTTCAGGCCGATTTAGAAGTGGATAATTGGGTTAAAACTAAGGATGGGTGGTTAATTGGAATTTCATGTAAAAGAACAATTAGAGAACGTTGGAAAAATGTTAGTAGTAGTACAGAAGTATATAATAGATTTAAAGTAAAAAATATTTTTCACGTTGTAACTTATGATGAAGATTTATCTGATGATAAGCTAACTTTGCTTGGAGAGCAACGTCAAATTTTTTATTTACCGGATGATAGTCGCCGATTAAAGCATGCACTGAATCATGTTGGATTAAGAAATTATGTTCGACCAATTTCACAATTCATTAACGATATTAGGAAACAGATAAAGTGACGTATAAATTGTGTTGTACAACTAAAATAAGCTTTATCTTGAGGTAAGAATAACTTTCTATTTCCTTCTTTTTTAATAAAAATCAACCATATTGTTTATGAAAAAAATATCATTGATTTTTTTGATATTTTCTCTTACAGTTTTTAGCTGTAAAACTTACCAAAAAATGGATGGCAAAACCTACGATTTTCTGATTGGTACTTATACTCAAAAAGGCTCAAAAGGTATTTATTATGCCAAATATGAGCCGGCTACCGGGACTGTCAAAATCGTAAGTCATTCTGATGCCATAGAGAATCCCTCTTTTCTGGATTTTGATAGGGGGCAAAAAAATATTTATGCAGTAAGCGAAACCGACGGAGGCAGTGTTGACGCCTGGAATTTTGATAAAGCTTCCGGGATTTTCCAAAAATTAAATTCAAAACCTTCAGGGGGAGCCCATCCTTGTCACATTTCTTTAGATGCAACAGGAAAATGGGCTTTTGCAGGAAATTATACCGGCGGTACAATTGGTCTTTTACCTATTAATAACGATGGTTCATTGGGCGAACCAGTGCAGGTGATTCAGCATTATGGCAATGGTCCAAATACCGCCAGGCAAGAAAAACCTCACGTTCATTCAGTAAACATTTCGCCTGACAACCGCAATCTCTTTGTGGCGGACCTTGGAACTGATGAAGTGGTTAATTATTCTTTTGATGACAAAATTGGTCATTTGACTGAAATCCAGAGAGTGAAATTAAGTGCCGGCTCGGGTCCACGCCATTTTGTATTTCATCCTACACTTTCTTATGCCTATGTGATTCAGGAACTTACCGGCAAAGTTACTCAGTTTTTGTATGAAAACGGTAAAATCACACCAATGGATGAAGTAAGTACATTGCCCCCTGATTTTTCCGGAAATAATTCCTGTGCTGATATTCATTTTTCACCAGATGGTAAATTTTTGTATGGCTCCAATCGGTTTTATGATACCATTGTGCGGTTTTCTGTAAATCAATCAAATGGAAAACTGACTCAAATTGACCAAACTTCAGTAAAGGGTAAAGTTCCCCGTAATTTTGGTATCACCCATGACGGTAAGTACATGATGGTTGCCAATCAAAATACCGATAATATTGTGATATTTAAATTGGAAAATGGGAAAATGACCGAAACCGGTCACGAACTTTCGGTATCAATGCCCGTATGTGTAAAGTTTTTAAAGGATTGACTTATGCTGGATATATGTTTGATATTTGATTTAGGCAAAACCAATAAAAAAGTATTGGGTTTTGATTCTGATTATAATGTTGTGTTTGAAAATCAAGTAATTTTTGATGAGATTTCAGACGATGACGGAGAGCCAGCCGACGACCTGATGGCTATATCTGCCTGGGTAAAATCAATATATGATGAAATATCTAAAAACCCGGCTTTTCATATTAAGGCAGTCAATTTTTCGGCTTATGGAGCCAGTTTTGTATATCTCAACAAAGACCTTCAACCACTAGCCCCGGTTTATAATTATCTGAAAAAGCTGCCCAAAACCACTAAAAATGAGTTTATAGAAAAATACAATACTGACGGTCTGTTTTTTAAAAATGTGGCTTCCCCAGACCTCGATTTGCTTAATTCTGGATTGCAACTGTTCTGGTTAAAAAAACATAAAATTGAGATTTTAAAAAACACCCGATTCGCTCTTCATTTACCTCAATATTTTAGTTTTTTGTTTAGTGGTGAGCCCAAAGCCGAGTTAACAAGCATTGGTTGTCATACGGCTATGTGGGATTTTGAAAAGAATGATTATCATCAGTGGCTTGACAATGAACATTGGCATGTTGCCTGTTTACCTCCGGTTAGTGCCAGTAATTTTATAAAAAAAGAAGATTTAATCATCGGTCCGGGAATCCATGACAGTTCTGCTGCATTGGTGCCATATCTAAAATCAGTTAATGAGCCATTTGTTTTGATTTCTACTGGTACCTGGTGCATAAGTCTCAATCCGTTTAATGATAGTTTATTAACCGAAAAAGAGCTCCGGCAAGACTGTCTGAATTTTATCAGCTACGAAGGTAAAACTGTGAGGGCTTCCCGATTATTTTCGGGAAATGAGCACGCCCGACAGGTAAAACATTTGGCTGAATATTTCTCTGCCTCGCCGGATTTTTATAAATCTGTCAATTTTGATTATAAAATAGTACAGGCTTTGCGTAAAAAATTCCACCAGGCACTTCCCAATCAAATTGAAGTGGGAAGTCTGTTTGACAGTCCTTTTGTAGAACGTAACCTCAATTCTTTTTCCAATATTGAGGAAGCTTACCACCAGTTTATTATGGATATGGTTGCTCAGCAAGTGGCATCTACGCAATTGGTTTTCGGCTCAAAACCTCCACGTAAACTTTTTGTTGATGGTGGTTTTTCCCGAAATCCTATTTTTATGAATCTTCTGGCTGAAGCTTTTTACAATATTCAGGTTTTTGCTTCTGAACTATCACAAGCATCTTCTTTGGGTGCTGCCCTGGTCATTGCCGATGGTTGGAACGAAAAACCTTTTGATATTGCTAAACTAAAAATGAAGAGATTTATTTAAAAATATCTTATTCTTGGTATTTTTCTTAATTCTGTGTAAAACAATAATATCCAAACAATTCTAATAGAAAATTGTTATAAACTTATTTAAAAGAGTTTAAATCCGGAATTTGTAAAATAATTTGTGAAATTGTTTTTGGAAATTCAATTAATGTATATACATTGGTCAAAAATATTCTGCAACCTTACATCTAATCTTGTCGTAATAATATGAAACCAACCGCCGAATCATCAAAAGTTCGGGAAATACTTGAGGGTTGTAAACAAAACGACCGCAAGTGTCAGGAGCTGCTCTACAAGCAGTACTTTGGTTTCGCTATGAGTTTATGTTTGAGATATTCCAGTTCAAGAGAAGAAGCTCTGGAGATTTTAAATGATTCATTTTTAAAGGTTTTCAATAAAATAAACACTTATGATTTTGAGCGGCCATTTGGCACCTGGCTTAAAAGGATTGTCGTGAACACTGCAATAGACACATATAGGAGTCAAAACAAGCATTATTTTCATCATGAAATTGATACTGCAAGAGGAATGACCGTTGAGGAGGTTTCGCCCAACGACCGTCTGGCCTATGATGATTTGTTAAAGCTGGTACATAAATTGCCCAAAAACTATCTTGCTAACTTCAATTTGTATGTTATTGACGGCTATACACATGAAGAAATTAGCAAAATGCTTGGGGTGTCGGTGGGTACTTCCAAATCAAATGTTTCCAGGGCAAGAGAAATGCTGAGAAGAATGTTGGAGTCTTCAGATAAATTAAATTTTGAAAGGCAATGAGAAGAGAGTGGGAGCATTTATCTGATAGCGAGTTTGATGATTGGATCAAATCTGGAGCTGATTCCCATTCAGAACCTCTTTGGGAAGGAGCCTGGGAGGCTATGGAGTCAAAATTGGAAGAAAAAAAGGAAAGAAAAATTATACCTTTTTGGTGGCGAAGTGCCGCAGCAATTTTAATTTTTGCATTTATTGGAGGGTATTTTTATTTAAAAACAGATTCTGAAAGTGATTTGGCCAAGAATACCGGAGTTTTGAAAAATAACCTTGAAAAATTTGAAAGCAAAAGCAAAATTAAAACTCAGGAAAAGGTCGAAAAAGAAGTTTTTGGAAAAGATAATATCACTTTTGCTGGGAACACAGAGTTGGATATCGTAAAAGGGTCTGGTCGAGGCAATTTGAAACCTGTAAAAAACAGTCAGCAATCTTTTATTCCCAAAGAAATTCTGAATTCAGATTCCAATTCTCAATCCGGAAAAGAGAAATTTGAAGAACAAGTTTTGGAAAATACGGGTAAGAATGAAATTGCTCAAAATGAAACCAAAAATATTCCCTTAATGGACTCCTTGAATTCTAAGGAAGTTTTTTCAGGAACCGAAACTGCTATAAAATATGATAGTGAGATTCTTACAAAAGATGAAAGTGCCGAAAATTTAGATTCTGTTATTACTATTTCGGATGAACAATATGTTGAAATACAGCAAAATAGCAAAAGAACAAGATTTTCACGTTGGGCTATAAACTTTGGAGCTTCACCTGATTACAGCTCGGTGGTTATGGGTCAATCAGAGCCAATTGGCTACAATTTACAATTAGGACTGTCTTATAACATCACACCTGATTTGCAAATTAGAACTGCTGTAATCCGGTCACTTAAATTATACGAAGCTTATGCTGAAGATTACGCATGGCCTGCCAAATGGGGAACCCCGAGTTCGCCTTTAACAGAAGTGGGTGCATCCTGTAATATGCTCGATTTGCCGGTTAGTTTAACTTATTTTCCATTCAGAAAAAATAAAAATGCATATTATGTTTCTTTAGGTGTTACCAATTATTACATGCTTAAAGAAACATATGAATATCATTATGAAAATGACAATGACCCCAATTTGAAATGGAAAAATTGGGAAGGAAGTACCGGTTTCGCAGCTAACAGCGTTGCCAATGTTTCAATTGGTTTACAAAGAAAAATCTCCAATAAAATATCCGTTCAGGTTGAGCCATTTATTAAACTTCCTCTTCGAAACATAGGTTTCGGGAATGTCAGATTATATTCTGCAGGCGTATTTTTTAATATTATTCCAACAAATATTTTTAAAAGAGCAACCAAAATTAATTGATGTTCGTACATAGTTTAAATAATCTAAAACTATGGAATCAATATCAAGAGGACAATTTCTAAAAACACTCGGCCTTTCTTCAAAGGCACTAATGGCATTTTATTGTATTGGGGCGGTTTCGTCTTGTAAATCAGATGATAACGTTGAGCCCGATGGGTCTTCAAGAGGTAATTCAGGTAATAATAACAGCGGAAATGCTGCTTCCGGTATCACAGGGGCTACTTCTGGAAATTCACTCGACTTCATAATTGACCTTAAAAATGCCAATTATTCCAAGCTTACTACTGATGGCGAATTTGTAATTGTTGGCGATGCCTTGATAGCCAATGCCGGAGGGCAATATGTGGCAGTTTCGAAAAAATGTACCCACGAAGGTACTAATCTCCAATATCGTAAAGCACAGGGCGATTTTTTCTGTAATAATCATGGTTCAGAATTTAGCCTGACCGGAGCTGTTGAAAAAGACCCTGCATCCTCAAGTTTAAAAGTGTTTTCAACTAAATTTGATTCTGCAGCCAGTACATTACAGGTAAAAGCTTAAAACTGATTATTTAGAATAATGCAAATACAAAAAAAACTCCTCATTTTTCTTTTGATAATTGTTGCAGTGAGCAATAAAATTTACGCTCAGGATCATCCCGCAGATAGTCTTCTTACCGATTTATTAGGTGAAACATCTGCTGCAAGTTCTGAGCTTTTACCCGAGAAAATGCTTTTTACTCAAAGGATTTTTTGGGGAGAAAAAGGTTTGTATCGTAAAGTAGGATTAGCTCCTAAAGTGCTGACACCTGAGAATCGGGAAAGAGAGCTCAAAATCAGAAGAAATATGTTCAGGTTTCATCAGGGATTAGGGCTTGCAACCGCAGCGGCGATGGTTGCTCAGGGAATAGTAGGGGCTAAACTCTATAAATCTTATGATGGAGATTTGAAAGATTTTCATGAGGGATTAGCAAAAGGAATCAATATTGGCTATTTCAGCACTGCTTTACTGAGTTTTACGGCACCACCTCCAATGGTAAACCGTGCGAAATTTGACAATATTAAATTGCATAAAATTCTTTCAGTGGTTCATTTGTCCGGAATGATAACAACTAATGTACTTGCCCGGCAAATAGAGCATAGCTCAGACCCCGCAAATCTGAAAAAAATACATCGCGGTGTGGCAATGACTACTTTTGGTGCATATGCTTTGGCAATAGCATCGATAAAATTTGAATTTTAAGGTTTGTTATCTGTGTATTTAAAATATTATAAATGAAAAATATACTTCTGCTATTCACTCTTCTGAGTGTAGGTTTTTCTTCTTTTTCTCAGGAAAAAAAGAAAATAGAAGCCGATAAAAAGTCTTCATATATTACTTATGCCATGAAACACCCCATGCATGATTGGGATGCTAAGTCAAATATGGCAAAAAGTGTAATTGTATATAATTCTACAAGCCAAAAAATCGAAGCGGTGGCGGTTGTAGTTCCTGTAAAAAGTTTTGATAGTGGTAATTCTAACCGCGACTCACATGCCATCGAAGTTTTGGAAGCTCTTAAATTTCCTAATGTGAGTTTTTCGGCTTCGTCAATACAAGAGTCAGATAGTCAGGTGACTGCAAAGGGGAATTTAACATTCCATGGGGTAAGCAAGCCGGTTGAATTGAAGGCAACAAAATCGGTGATAAAAAACGCTATAAAGCTTGAAGGTGGTTTTACGATTAATATGAAAGATTTTGCGGTAGAACCTCCGGGACTGATGGGAATCAAAACCGATGACAAAATTACCATCAAATATTCAATGGTTTTTCCTTTGTAAACTACTCAATTACTTTTGGTACCTTAAAATATTCTTCGTTTTTGAGGGGAGCATTTAAAAGCCCTTCCTCTCTTGACAAGTGGATTTCGGCTTCGTCTTTTCTGTAAATATTTACACCTTTATGCATGTGTATGAGTGGTTCAGTTTGGGTGGTGTCAATCTCTTTGAGTTGATCCATCCATTCCAGAATATTTTCAAAATCCTTGGCCATTGATTGTTTTTCTTCTTCAGTAAGTTCCAATCTGGCCAAATGAGCTATTTGCTCTATTTTTTCTTTGTCAATTTTCATTTTATTGAATAATATTGATCCAACTCGGTCTGAATCACTTCGTAAACTTTTTGCTTTAAAAATTCAATGTCTCCCGAATTCAAATCCCTGGTATCGATTGGCTGATGAATTACCACTTTCGGAATTCCCCATTTCAAACTGATATTGGGCATTATTTTATGCAAATTTAAGAAAGTAATCGGCACAATGGGTACTTTCGAATCAATTGCCAGAATAAATGCACCATCTTTAAATGGTTGTTGCATTTTCGGGATGCTTGGCGAAATTATCCCACCCTCAGGCATAATAAAAAGGCTCCTGCCTTCTTCTAAAGCTTTTTTTGATCTCATGAGAGCCTTGGTTCGGCTATTTTTGTCACTTCTGTCAACCTGAATGTGCAATTTTGCAAACATATAACCTACAAGAGGGATACGTTTTACGGAGCTTTTTCCCATATAAGAAAAATAATTCCTCACTACTTTCATGCCCACAGCTACATCGAGATATGAAAAATGGTTGGCTACGAAAATATATTTTTTCTCAGGATCCGGATTAAACCTATGTTCAATCGAAACAGGGATTCCGGCTATAGGGAAAAACAAATCTGCCCATAGATTAGTGAGTTTGGTTCCATATCTGTTCCAAGACTTTTTTCGGGTGCAAATCCAGATAAACGGATGCAAAATCAGATAAATAGCTAGTAACCAAAATATCGCCCAGGCGTTGAAAAGATAATTCAATACCAGTTTTATTGATTTAATCATTGGCAAAATTACTCTTTCACGTGGGTATGTAATTCCACGGGTTTTTTAGAGCTTGTACGCATTTTAATGTTAAGCATTTCGACCAAAAACGAAAACGCCATTGCAAAATACACATAACCTTTTGGCACATGTACATGGAATGCTTCGGCAACCAAAAGAGTTCCTATCATAACTAAAAACGAAAGGGCAAGCATTTTTACTGTTGGGTGTTTTTCAACAAAATCACCTACATTTTTTGCAAATAGCAACATGGCAATCGTTGATAGTACCACCGAAGCTGCCATAACAGCTATCACGGTAGTCATACCTATTGCAGTAATAATGGAGTCAATAGAGAAAATAATGTTTATCACGGTAATATCCATAACCGCTCTTGAAAGCGATGCAACGCCTTTATTGGTGTCCAAATCATCATTTTTACCTTCCAGTTTATGGTGTATTTCTGAAGTAGATTTGTATAACAGAAACAACCCTCCGCCTAACAGTATGAGGTCTTTACCGCTAAATCCAAGGTCAATAGGTAGTCCAAGATCCTGTAGATTAAACAGATCTTTTTCCAGCCCTAAAACCCAACCTAATACAAATAGCAGACCTATTCTGATACCCATTGCAGTTAATAGGCCAATGTTTCGTGCTTTTTTCTGCTCATGGCTGGGAAGCTTTCCCGATATAATGGAAATAAATATGATGTTATCGACTCCCAGAATGATTTCGAGAATTGTAAGCGTCAAAATACTGGTCAGGGCTGCCGAGGTGAGTAAATCTTGCATTATAGAATTTATTTTTTTTGCAAAATTATAACTTATCAATCAAAAAAAATTACCATTTATGCATTTTTAGTACCGTTTATTAAAGTCCGTTGCCAAAATCTGTATTTTTTCCGGCGATAGTTTGGCACTGCTTACCGCCAATCGGTATCTGAAAGTGGTCGATTGACCCGGTTCTAAGGTCAGATTGGTTTCCTTTTTACCGTTTGTGAATACTTTTTCGCCTAAAGGATTAACACTAAAAAGACCGTACCCGCGTGTGTGCCAGTATGAAGGATAATTAACGTTTTTGGGATGGTCAAAAATACTTACCGAAATACTTTCCTGACCAATATTTCCCTGAAGAGTGACCCATTCTGAGCGTTTTGACCAGGTGTCTTCTCCGGTAATTCCCTGTGCATTGAGGTAATTTCCATTTACGCCTGTATTGTCAAGCACCGGCACTTTGGTAGCCAGACCACTTGCATCAGTAAACATTTCGGGTTTATTGGAAGGAATTTCGAGTTCACGGGCGACTCTGATGGCAAAAAAGCCATCTTTTACATCTTTAAATACTACTTTTTTGTCTGCTGCAGTCAGTTTGGTGATCCGGTCAACTATGTTAGTTTCATCTTTACCAGAAAAAATATAGGTTGTTTCTTCAATGAGCATCAATTGACCATTTTTATCTAACCAATCAGCAGTAACAACTAGTTTTCCGGATTTTTTACCGCCTTTCTGAGTTTTTATTCCGGTGTGAACAATGGTTCCAAAAGTGCGTTTATCACCTGATTTTTCTACTTCAACAGAGTTATTCCAAAAATCATGGCCGTTGGCATCCTCATAGTTAAGCCATACACCTACATGGTGCGGATGGTCTATTCTTTCGTTTTTTCGGGGTGAAATGGGCCAGCCCCGGGTCACTTCGGTGCCTTGCGGGGTAAAAACAGGATTTAATACCGCTTTTTTCAAAACATCTTTTCCCGGATAATAATAATTGGTAAAAATTTTTTCTCCAATTTTTACTTCTATCTTATGTTCTGAATCCAGGTTTTTAAAGCTCACTTTTTTCTGGGCATAAGCAGTTTGAAAAAGGCCAATGGTAGCCAAAAGCAATATTTTTTTCATTTTTTTAAGATTGATTTTTTCTGATTAATTCAAATTAGAATTAATTTCTATCAAAAATAGAGTATTGAATCAATAATTAGATTGTAAGAAATGCTTAATTCAGATATTATTTTAACCAAAAAAAAGAAGCGACAATATTGCCGCTTCTTAATTTTATCTTTTAAAAATATTATTTAATCGTAAAATTGGTTTGCCCAACTCTAAACCCATCGGCATATAATTCTATTTTATATGTGCCTTTTTCATAGTTAGTTCCGCGGTTGTAGATAAATTCCACCGTTTGACCAGAATTATTATAAAGTACAGTTTGCTTGGCAGTGTATATGGTTTCTTTTCCACCAAAATTAAATGCACCTGAACCGGTTGCCATATCAGAAATCACATTTCCTTTAGGGTCAGTCATTCGCATATAAATAGTTTTGTTCTCTTTTTTAGTCAATGGATTTTCTGAGAGTTTAAAACTTAATTTGATTCTGTCAACTCTACGTGCTTTAAATTCTTCCCCATCTCTTTCTTTGCCTCTTGAATTTATCGCTGTCACAGAGTAGTTCATAGGTCTGAGGGCGGCCGCAAGGGTTACTTTTTCTGATAATTCCCGGTTTTGTACGGTAGTTCTGTAAACTGAATCTGCCAATGCATCTTTGGCCGATTTGAGTTCGGTATTGGAGCTTTTCAAGCCTGTATTTTCAGAAGAAAGAATTTGATTTTGGTTATTAAGAACAGCATTTTCCTCACGTAATTTGGCCAGTTCGGCATCTTTTTCAGCTAAAATAGTTTCATAATTTTTTATTTTAGTCTGATATTCTTTTGAGTTGAAATTTTTTGAAGAGAGCAGAGACTTTTTGTCTTTCTCCAATTGTGCTTTCATGGCTTCAAGCTCATCAACCTGGCCGCCCAGAGCAGTGATTTCAGCAATTTTGGCATCTAATTCTGACGAAATAGAATCAAGTTTGGTATTTGTTCTTAAAAGCTCCTGAGTTTTTTCGGTAAGTGTGACATTTTGCTGAGAAGTTTGTTGCTTTTCATTAAAATAAAGATAGCCGAATACGGCTGCTAAAGCTACAGCAAGAACCAGCCCTGCTTTCATGACTGAGTTACTGCTTTTATTAGTTTCTTCCATAAGTGTTTTATTTTGGTTAGATATTAACGACAAAAATATATTTTTATTTTTGTTTTCAAAGCCCAATTGCCCTTATATTCAATCCTTTTTTGACGATTATCATAAATATTAAGTTAATTGAATTCTAAAATCCTAAAAAACCATCCTTATTTGATTGTCATGGTCGCCGCATTGGGCTATTTTGTTGATGCTTACGACCTTATTTTATTTGTTGTAATCCGAAAGTCGAGTTTATTGAGTCTGGGAGTTCCTGAAAATTTATTGGCTGGAATCGGTCTAAATCTTTTCAATATTCAGATGATCGGCACATTTCTCGGTGGTATTTTCTTCGGGGTAATGGGCGACAAGAAAGGGAGGCTTTCGGTGCTTTTTGGCTCTATTTTGGTGTATTCATTAGCCAATTTACTCAATGCCGGTGTGGATCAGCTGTGGCAATATTATGTTTTAAGGTTTGTGGCGGGTTTTGGACTTGCCGGTGAGTTGGGTGCGGGAATAACCCTGGTTTCGGAGGTTATGCCCAAGGAAAAAAGAGGCTATGGTACGGCCATTGTGGCGGCTTCAGGTGCATTGGGTGCAGTTTTTGCGGGATTGTTGGGAGACCTTACTACCTGGAGAATTTCGTTTTTAATCGGTGGTGGTATGGGTTTACTTTTATTGGTACTTCGCTTCAATACATTTGAGTCTTCCTTATTTGAAAAAGCAAAAGTTTCGGATAAACTTAAAGGTGATTTCTTTTCTTTATTCACCGATAAAAGCAGATTTAAGAGGTATTTTTCAAGTATTCTGATAAGCTTGCCCATATTTTTTACCATCGCCATTTTGATGCAGTTGGCACCCGAAGTGGCCGCAGAATTGGGTATTAAAGCAGAAATTAAAGCCGGTGTCGCTGTTTCATTGGTTTATATTGGTCTTACAATCGGCGATTTATCTTCCGGCCTTTTGAGCCAATGGTTTAAAAACAGATTAAAAGTTATTCGTTTTTTTCTGATTTTAGGGCTGGTTTTGTTGATTTTCCATTTGATTTCGAAAAACATATCAGTAGGGTTATTGTATGCAATTTATGTAGCATTGGGCTTTGCTGCAGGTTATTGGGTAAACCTAATCACACTTGCTGCGGAGCAGTTTGGCACTAATCTTAGGGCAACTGTTGCCACCACCATTCCTAATTTCGCAAGAGGTGCTGCAGTACCCATAAGTCTTTTTTACCAGTGGCTCAGGCCTGCTTTCGGTGTTTCAGTATTGGAAGCAGCTGCCATTTCAGGTATTTTATGTTTTATTTTTGCTTTTTCTTCCACATTTTTTTTAAAAGATACATTTTCCAAAAACCTTGATTATACAGAATAAATGGCACTAATATCAAAGAAAAAAATTCCATTTGCGATTTCAACAAAATTGAGGTCATACCTGACGCAGTTTGGACGGGAACAAAAAATCCCTTTGAAATACGAAGACCTGCTGCGGTATAACAGCAAGGTGACATTGTATGACAAAAAAGGAGAAGATACTCTTTGGGAAACCGTGTATTATCCCCAAAGTGATATGGAAGAAATTTATGAAAACCTGAAAGCTATCTATGCCGATTTAAAAACTGACGGTGACGAGGCGGTTATCAATCACTTGGTAGTTGACCGTGTGGATGTGTGTACTTATGCCAATACCCTGCCATTCAGAATCAGGATAATCAATAAAGTGAACGACAACGGAGATTATTTTTACATAAAAAAAGCCGACTCTTCCCGTATCTATGGATTGGAATTGGAGCACTTGCTTTCTCCTAACGCCATCTCTTACATTACCTATGAAAATACTCTGATAGAAGAGCATATTGTAGGGATTACAGGGGATCTTTTTATGCAAAAACACCTGAAAAGTGAGAACTTGAATCCAATCAGGCTATCGAAAGAGTTTGTGAAATTTAATGAGAGGTGCTTTGTAAGACTTTTGGGTGATATGCATTCCAGCAATTTTGTCGTGATTGCTATACCTGATTTCGAAGATTTCCAATACCGTATCAGGGCGATAGATTTTGACCAACAGTCGTTTGAAGGGTCAAAGTCGGTTTATATGCCACAGTATTTCAAACAAAACAATCCATTGGTGCAATTGGGTATGAAATACATGACGCCGGAGTCGGTAAAGCAATACCAGATTGAAGAACGCTCACTCATAGCGGGTCGAATGAAAGCTGAAAAAGTTAAACTGGAACACCTGCTTGACTGTATGAAAACTGATGTAATATGCATTGAGGAAAATCTCGTGAAACTCAGAAAAGACCTGGCAAAACACTATAAAAACAAGGAGTTTTTGGATTGTAAAAACATGGGTGAAGTAGTGGAGCTGAGCCTGAAAATGGTGAATTTGCATTGAGGTTGGACTTGTTTAAAGGAATACAATAAAAGGTCCGATATTAACTAAGTCGGTCTTGTTTGTGAGGACACAAACAAGGGCTAGGACACAAACAAGAGCAAGGATACAAACAAGAGCTAGGATACAAAATAAGTCTTCTTCTTGTTTGTGAGGACACAAACAAGGGCTAGGATACAAACAAGAGCTAGGATACAAAATAAGTCTTCTTCTTGTTTGTGAGGACACAAACAAGGGCTAGGACACAAACAAGGGCTAGGACACAAACAAGGGCTAGGGCACAAACAAGGGCAAGGACACAAACAAGTAAGAAGTAATCAATTACTTGTTATTTCATCAAACGCACTAAGGCTATTTCGGTCAATAAAAACAACAATGCGGCAATCAGAAAGTACTTCCAGAGGGGTTTCCCAAGTGAAGTGTCACGAAAGGCTTCTATAAATTCTCCGTCAAAAATATTGTTGTAAACTTCTACTTTGGCCTGATTTTCAAATATTTTTCTTAGCTCATCTGCCGAAACAATTTCGAGCCTCGACTCCATATTGTCATGATTGAGAGCCAGTGTTTTTTCCACTTTTCCATTTATTACCAAATCATAAAACCCGGCTTTAAATTGATTCTTGTTGCCCAGTTCCGATGACTTCGGCAAGGTAAGATGCAGCGTTTTTCCGATTAGCCTTTGGGTGGGGATAATCTCCATTTTCTGGTTTTTAAGAATATATGTGGCGTTTTTGGGTGCATTTGGCAAGTAAAATTGTATGTCAGAATTCTCAAAACTGTAGGCCACTTTTTCAGATTTACTACTCAGTGAGGCCATACGATAAAATGTAGGTACAAAAAAGGCATGCTCGGCAAAATTGCCAAATTTGGAAATCAAAGGAGCCGACATCATATAAATGTTGCCGTCACCCACTTTGGTTTTTGACATAAATACCTGTCCATTTCTGAAAGAAAGTAGTTTTTCTGCTGACCCGCCCCAACTTAACACGTTATTGCTTCGGGGTAAACTAACCATTCCATTGAATGTGCCGGATTCAAAAACTCCCTCAAAGAAAGGCGAACTTTTTTCGGGTTCAGTAATATCCATGAAGTTTTCGGGATTTATATTTTCATAAACATTCTGAATACCTGTAATACCATAGAGATTTAGAAAACTCTGAAAACTGCCAACCGAAGGATTTTCTGAAGGACTAATAAAAACATTTCCCCCGGCAAGCAGGAACGTTTGCAAAGTACTTTTCAGTTCGCCTTCAATAGCTGAAACCCCATCAAGAAGTACTAAATCAGCATTTTGCACCTGACCCGGATCAAAATTTTGCACTGAAAAACTGTTGTAATTAAACAAACTGTCGTTGGCGTACATTTTTCCGATATAATTTTGTGGACTACGTTGGCCGTATAGATGCAGAATTCGGATGGTCGGAGAAGCATTGAGAACAAAATAGTACTCATTGTCAAATATAATCGGCTGGTCATCAAAACTCACTTTTGCTTTATGGATACCCCTGTCTTTCACAGTGAATGTAAAAGAAGCAATCTGATAGCCATTGGGCTCAATGGTAACCGATGAGGTGGAAGATTGAATGTCGTCTATATAAAGCTTAAGCGGTAGTTTATCCACTTTTTTATTTCCCGAATTAAATACCTTAACATATAGCGTATTATTCTGCATTTCACGAATCAGTGGCATTGAAAGCCAAACAGAATCAACAAATACGTTTTGGTAAGCCGCCGCATTCACCGGAATCAGGTGAACCTTGTCATTTGAGTCAATTTTCAGACTTTGCAATGAACCAATGGTACTTTTTTGAAAATCAGAAAACCAGAAAAAATCATTTGACGCCGATGGGTTGTTTTTGGCTGCAATTCCATGTTGTCTTTTATATACCTGTTCCAGGGTTCTTGGACTTTCCGAAAAATCCAGAGTAGTAAGTCTGTCTTTGATTTTAGAGGAATTTGTAATAAACTGATCCTGACTATCAAAGTCATTGGTGGTGAGCTGTAAATTTGATGATCTGTTAAATATCGACAACAATTCATCGATTTTGATAATGGCATGATCCAGAAAACGCTTGTTGTCAGTTGTATTTTGCATACTGAGCGAGTTGTCGAGATAAATGCCGTTTATTCCAACGGGTTTGGTCGATGGAGTGATTTTGTTTTTGTAATAAATAGGTTGGGCAAAAGCTAAAACCAGACAAGCCAAAAATAGCATCCTGGCCGCCATAATGAGCCATCTTTTGAGTTTTCTAAATGAGGCCGATTTGGTCTCAACGGCCTTTAGGAGAGCGACGTTAGAAAAATATACTTTTTTTGTTCTTCGAAAATTAAACAAATGCACCACCAGCGGAATCGCCAATGCTGCCAATGCCCACAATACTCCGGGAAACAAAAACTGCATATCTGGTTTGTTTATTTAAAATTAAGACAAATCTGAGGAATGAATTTAGCAATATTTTTATACAAAAAAATGATTTTGCGGAATAATCCATTAGAATCAGAATCCGCAAAATCATTAAATATTAATATCCCGGGCAATTACTGAGCACTTGCTGAGTCAGCCGCAGCAACCGCAGTATTAGTTGAAGGGTATAAAATCTCTTTAATCTCAGCAGTACGGGCTTCAAGCTCTGGTTTGGCTTCGTAAGTTACACTTAGTTGGCGAGCCATTGAGTCAGGGTGTACACCATACACATATTCACTGCCTTCATTCACGTCATCTTGCTCGATTCTGTTAGTTTTTTGATAGCTGCATGAGGTCATGATAGCTACCACAGCAAAAAGTAATATAATACCCGGTTTCTTTTTCATTATAAAGCTTATATCTTTTAAATTTGCACAAATTTAAATTGAGCATTCCAAAAACACAAAGTTTATTTTCTTTATTAAATCGAAATAAGACTTAAAATCAGAATGTTTTTGTGGAATGCCCGCAAAAAAACATAAAATGAGGTATGATGTTGTTGTAATCGGAGGTGGAATAGTGGGACTTTCTACTGCCCTAAACCTAAAACAATCCAATCCTAAACTAAGATTGGTGGTAATTGAAAAAGAAGACCATATAGCTCCACACCAAACCGGGCATAATTCAGGGGTTATCCATTCGGGATTGTATTATAAGCCAGGCAGCCTTAAAGCAAAAAACTGTATCGACGGTTACCATCAATTGATTGATTTTTGTCAAAAAAATGAAATTAAATATGACCTCTGTGGTAAAATCGTAGTAGCAACCAATGAATCTCAAATTCCGATTTTGGACGGATTATACGAAAGAGGACTTCAAAATGGATTGACCGGTTTAAAAAAATTGAACCCGGAACAAATGAGGGAAATTGAGCCCCATGTGGCTGGAATCGCCGGTATTTTAGTACCTCAAACCGGTATTATAAACTATACTAAAGTTACCGAAAAGTACCTCGAATTATTTCTCAAGCTGGATGGGGAAATGAAATTTGGGGAAAAAGTAACTTCAATTTCGGCATTAAACGGAGTTTCTACTGTGGTCACCTCCCTGGGAAGTTATGACACCACCCTTGTCATTAATTGTGCAGGGTTATATAGTGACAAAGTAGCTCAATTTACTGAGAATAAAAAAGTTAATGTAAGAATAATTCCTTTCCGTGGCGAGTATTACGAAGTAAAGCCTGAAAAGCATTATTTGGTTAAACACCTCATATATCCTGTTCCTGACCCTAATTTCCCCTTTTTGGGAGTTCATTTTACCCGAATGGTAGATGGGGGAATTGAAGCGGGACCCAATGCAGTTTTGGCTTTTAAACGTGAAGGATATTCTAAATTTTCTGTTGATTTCGGTGAACTTTATGAAACACTTGCCTGGCCGGGTTTTAGAAAAGTTGCGACCAAATTCTGGCGAACTGGCCTGGGTGAATATTATCGCTCATTTTCAAAAGCTGCTTTTACAAGGGCTCTTCAGGAGCTGATTCCTGAAATAACCGAAAATGACCTTAAACCGGGTGGTTCCGGCGTGAGGGCACAGGCCTGTGACTATACCGGAGGGCTATTGGATGATTTTGCAATTATCGAAAACTCCCAGGCCATCAATGTGCTCAATGCACCGTCTCCGGCGGCTACCTCATCGTTGGCCATTGGTAAAACCATCTCTGAAATGGCCTTGAAAAGATTAAGCTGAAAAAAAGGACTGATTTTAGCTAATTTTTAAAGGTTTAAAAGGGATATTCCTTAGTTTTGTCTTTTCAACATCACCCTAGAATAAATGACTCCCGAGTCAATTGTATTTTTAAATCTCATGTTGTATTTGCTGGGTTTTGTATTCCTGATGGGATTGCAATATACAGTATTTAAGGATCTTTCCGGGTGGATATCCTTGATATTCAATGTAATGGGATTGGTGGTGAGCTCAAGCGTAGAGCTCAATTATCAGGAGTATTACGCATTTTCTTACCGCTGGCTCAATGTAGGCGATACTCATTTTGAGTTTAAATATGTAATTGACAACCAGTCGTATTTTATGTATATTCTGGTACAAGTTATCGCATTGGCAGTACAACTTTTTTCTACCAGATATCTTAAAAATGACCCCGGAATCAACCGTTTTTTTGCTTTCATAAATTTATTTGTGTTTTCGATGCTCGGAGTGGTTCTCTCTGGCAATATGCTGCAATTGTATTTTTTCTGGGAGCTGGTGGGTTTTTGCTCCTATTTGTTAATTGGTTTTTGGTTTACAAAAAAATCGGCCAACGATGCCTCACTGAAAGCTTTTTTGATGAACCGGGTAGGAGATGCCCTTTTTCTGGCCGGAATTTTTACATTTTTTCTTTTGTACGGAACACTCGATTTTCAGGAATTACCCACGGCAGTGATTACCCCAAAAATATCCCATTTTCCTTTTTTGACCGTAAATCAAATCCAAAATCTGGCAGTTTTGCTTGTTTTTGGTGGTGTGGCGGCTAAATCGGCTCAATTGCCCTTACTGACCTGGCTACCCGATGCCATGGAAGGCCCTACTCCTGCATCAGCCTTGATTCATGCTGCTACTATGGTTGTAGCCGGAGTTTATTTATTAGGAAGGATTTCACCAATAATTCCAGAGGAGGCGGGTTTGGTAATCGCTTTAATAGGTTCATTTACAAGTGTATTGGCAGGTATTTCTGCTGTTTTTCAATATGATATTAAAAAAGTGCTTGCCTATTCTACGGTGTCTCAGTTAGGTTTTATGGTGGCTGGTATGGGAATGGGTGCAGTAGGTGCAAGTTTGTTTCATCTGGCTACGCATGCTTTTTTTAAAGCAGGTTTGTTTTTGAGTGCAGGAGCGGTGATACATTATTTGCATCATGAGCAAGACATGAGGAAAATGGGGAATCTTGTGAAACAAATTCCTGTAATTTTTTATGTTTATTTGATTTGTGCTGCAGCTCTGGTAGGAATTCCTCTTACATCGGGTTATTTGTCAAAGGAGGCATTGCTCAATTCTGCAGTTGCCTATGGGTTTGAGAATAATCAGTTCAATATAAAATCTTTAGTTCCTATATTTATGGGAATAACGGCGTTCCTTACGGCCTTTTACATGGTCAGACAGATCGTAATGGTGTTTTTTGAAAGACAGGAAAGCCCGGTTGGAAAAATAATAGACACAACAAAAAGGACTTTTGGAAAAACCATAAAATCGATACAGGATATTCTGAATGCCGAAAATGATAGTTTGGGAGAGGACCGAGTGATACAGTTTTTCAGAAACCTGGGTGTATTTGATGTGGCAGTGATTTTTTTGGCTATAAGTTCAGGATATTTTTTATTTTCAAAATCTGTTTTTGAATACAAAGAAGTTTGGTTTTTAAAGATTTGGGGAGGTGGAGATATTCATTTTCATTGGATTCCTGTCACAGTTTATGGAATTATGACTCTGGCTTTGTTGATTTCATATAATACCACATTTGAAGAACTCAGACGGTATTATTTGGGAGAAACCAAAACGGGTTGGCAAAAAAACATAGCCAATTTGGCAATGAACCACTTTTATATAGATAAATTTTATCTTTTTTTAAGCCGGAAATTAACTTCCTTCAAAATTTTTAAGATTTCTGATTCAAAAGATAATTTTGATGGAATTCAGGGGCTTATTTACTATTTTGATAAAAAATGGGTTGATGGACTGGTAAATTGGGTGGGCTCATTGACCATTTCAATTGCAGGCATTTCTGCAATTTTCGAAAAAAGGTTTGTTGATGGGTCGGTTTTAGGGATTTCAGGTGGTTTACAAAATCTGGGAAATAAAATCAGGACTTTTGCCCGTGGGCAGCTCCAGTTTTATGTACTGGGAATGGTGGTATTGGCATTAGGAATTATTTTCATAAGAATATTATTTGTTTAGTATGCAATCTGGATTGATAAGTACGCTCATTTTATTGCCATTATTTGCTTCTGTGCTGATTTTGGTTTTACCTGAGTCTTACAAAGGCTCCTATAAATGGATTTCACTGATTACCCTGATCCTGATGTTTATCAATTTGGGAACTGTGCTAAAAGGATTTGATATTAAAGTCCCTGCTTATCAGTATCTTGAGCATTTTGAGTGGATTAGGTTAACATTAGGAAATACTGCAATTTTGTCAATTGATTATATTGTGGGTATAGATGGCCTGTCTTTATCGATGTTGGTTCTCACCATTTTAGTCTTTTTTATTGCTAATATTTCTTCATTTGGGATAGAAAAGAAAGAAAAAGCCTATTTTTCCTTATTTCTGCTTCTTTTGGCCTCTGTTATTGGCTGTTTCGTTGCAATTGACTTTTTCTTATTCTTTATTTTCTTTGAGTTTATGCTATTGCCTATGTATTTTTTGATAGGCATTTGGGGTGGTCCCAACAAACAGTATGCTTCCCTGAAGTTTATTATCTACACCCTGGTAGGCTCAGTAATGATTCTGGTGGTGATGATTGCCCTTTCGATGTCAACAACAGATCAGTTTTTTACAAATGAATACAAAAAACTAGTTTATAGTTTTGATTTCAGGTTGTTGAGTGATACAGGAAATCTGATTAAAAATTCTTTACTGAGTATCGAAAAGCCGGCATCGATTTTTGGACTTGACGCCCGCAGTCTTATGTTTTTCCTTTTGTTTATTGGTTTTGGAATAAAATTGCCCATGGTACCTTTCCATACCTGGTTGCCTGACGCTCACGTAGAGGCTCCAACGCCTATATCGGTGGTTTTGGCGGGTATTTTGTTGAAAATCGGTGGCTATGGAATGATCAGAATTGGATACGGCTTTTTCCCTGAGGAATTTCACAAATATGCCATTTTGATAGCGGTTATGGGATTGATATCCATAATTTATGGCGGGCTTAATGCACTGGCACAGTCTGATTTGAAAAAATTGATTGCCTACTCTTCGGTTTCTCACATGGGATTTGTTCTCGTGGGTATAGCAGCACTAAATAAAGAAGGCTTTAATGGAGCTATATTCCAAATGTTCAGTCATGGTATTTTGGCTTCGATGTTATTCTTGGTTGCAGGTGTGATTTATGAGCGTACCAAAAACAGAGAGATTTCAAACTTTCAGGGTTTGGCAAATCGAATGCCTCTTTTTACAGTTGCGGTTGCCATTGCATTTTTTGGTTCTTTAGGTTTACCATCTCTTTCTGGATTTATTGGTGAATTCTTTACACTCTTTGCCGCTTTTCAAGCCGGGCCAATTCCTAAAATAATACCGATTTTAGGCGTTTTGGGAATTGTGATTTCAGCTGTTTATTTACTTTGGACATTCCAAAAAATGTTTTTTGGTGAATATAAAACTTTGCCAGAGTTTGAAAACAAACTAACAGATCTTTCACAACGTGAATTTGTGATGTTGGGAATTCTGGCAATATTGACCATTCTTTTGGGCGTCTTTCCTAACCTATTGTTTGATTATCTTAACCCATCTGTCAATCATATTTTAAGATGATAAACAAGCAATTGACTGATATTTTCAATGATTTTGGTTTGATACTGCCCGAGCTATTTCTGGCTTTGGGTTTATTTTATATCTTGATTTTAGTTGCTTTCATAAAGAATTCAAAGAGCCTGATTCCGTTCTCAAGTTTTCTGATTTTGATTTTTTATCTTATTTATTCTACCAGTTTTTATAAAAATCAAAATCTACCAGATGGTGGGAGGCATTTATTGGGTGGTATGCTTTTGGTTGACAATGTTGGGTTGTTTTTAAGCAAATCATTACTGTATCTGCTTTAATATTTTTCATACACGCAAGACTTTTCAGGTATAAATATTCAGGCGAAATTTTCTTTTTGGTTATTTCGATTGTATTTGGGTTGAGTATTTTGGTGATGAGCACCCATTTTATGGTTATTTATTTAGCTCTTGAAATGGTTTCAATCGTGTCTTATGTATTGGTAGTCAGCAAAAAAGAGAAACATAATTTTGAAGCGGGAATAAAATATCTGATTTTCGGGTCCACCAGCAGTGCCATCATGCTTTTTGGAATTTCCTTTTTCTATGGAATGAGTTTTTCATTCGACTTTGGTTCGGAAATATTTCGGTTGGCCGTTCAATCACAATCGGGCCTAGTTATACAGGCATTGTTGTTTTTTGTTTTGGGAGGTTTTTTATTCAAAATAGCCGCAGCTCCTTTTCACAGTTGGGTACCGGATGTTTATGAATCTACTTCCACGCCAATTATTTCATTTCTATCTTTTGCCCCGAAAGCAGGAGGTTTTTTAGTGATTTCCAGATTAATTTCGGCTCATTTCGCTGATTTTGAATCATTAATTATCTTTTTGGCGGCCTTTTCAATGATAGTAGGTAACCTGGCTGCCTTGGCTCAAACAGATTTTAAACGACTGTTGGGATATTCAGGAATTGCTCATTCGGGATTTGTGTTGGTGGGGATGCTTCTGGCCACACAAAATCATTTTTACGGAAGTTATTTTTATATACTTACTTATCTGGTCATGACCATGGGGGCTTTCTTTTTGGCCGATTTACTCAATTTATACAGTGGAAGCCAAAATGTCGAAGATTTTCGGGGTCTTGGTCAAAAAAATATATTACTTGGTATAAATGCCCTGATTTTGATGGCAGCTTTGGTGGGTTTACCTCCTACATTGGGTTTTCATTCCAAGCTTATGGTATTTTCTGGTATTATTAACCCACCGGCTCATTCCGGGTGGTACTATAGTCTGTTGATTTTCGGATTACTCAATGCAGCCATTTCTATTTATTATTATTTGAAAGTCCCTTATTTTATGTTGATTAAGGGAAGTTATTCTGCTAAAGTGACTTCTAATGTAATTTTTCTGAATATAGTTTTGTCATTTTTCAGTCTGGCTATTATCTACTTGTTTTTCTTTCCTGACGACCTCACCGTTTGGATCAAAGCCATCTCAAAGTAATCAGGGTTTGTTGTAGTTTATGGCTTCCAATAAGCTTTCCATATTGGTATCACTTACCGGAATTTCGAATTTTCCGATACTGATCCGATGGTTCCTGATTGATTCAATTTTGTCAATGTTGACAATGAATGATTTTTGGACTCGCAAAAACTTTTTTGACGGCAGTTTTTCTTCAATTCCTTTCAAAGTTGATTTCGTTAGGATCGGATGTACGGCATTGTTGACATATATTTTGATATAATCTTTTAGTCCTTCGATATGGCTAATGGTGTCAAAATTTATTCTAACCAACGAATATTCAACATTTACAAACATATAATTGATTTCGGGGTCGTCTTTTTTTGCTTGCAACAAATTGTGCACTTCTCTGGCTTTCAAAACAGCCTTGGTAAACCGGTCAAGACCTACGGGTTTCATCAGATAGTCAACCACTTGCAGATTATAACTTTCAACAGCATATTGATCATAGGCTGTTATGAAGATCACCAATGGCTTAGTTACAAGGCTTTCTAAAAATTGAGTTCCCAGCATTCCGGGCATTTGAATGTCCAAAAACATGAGGTCGATTTTCTCTTTTTCAAGAATTTCCATCGCCTCAAAGGCATTTTTGCAAGTAGCCACCAACTCCAGAAAAGGAATCTGACTTATATTTTCTTCCAGTAATTTCCTGGCCAACGATTCATCATCTACGGCAATACATCTCATTTTACCTGTCATTTTGATTGATGTCTTTTAAGTCCAGTTTGAGGTCAACCTCAAAAACTGATTCATTATTCTTTACTTTCAAATTATTGCCATCAGGGTACAAAAGTTCAATTCTCCTTTTTACGTTTTTTAGCCCAATCCCTGAGTTAGAATCCTTCTGTTCATCTTTTTCGGGCCCAATTTTGTTGGAAACTTTAAAAATGAATTTGTTCGGAGCAATTACATTTAAATTTATGTCGATTTCAGGATTTTTGATAAACCCCACTCCATGCTTAAAAGCATTTTCCACAAACGGAATCAGTAGCATCGGCTCAATAAACAAACTGCCCGGGTTTCCTTCAATTTTCAGATTAATATTTACGTCATCGCCAAATCTGATTTTCTGCAGTTCCACATAGTTTTTAAGATATTCGATTTCTTTTTCCAATAGAACCTGTTTATTTTCAGACTCATAAAGCATATACCTTATCAAATTGCTCAGTTCAATCGTGACATTTTCGGCTTTTTCCGATTTTGTCCTTATCAAATATACGATACTGTTAAGCACATTAAATATAAAATGAGGACTGATTTGAGATCTCAGGAAAGAAAGTTCCGATTTTAACCTTTCTTCTTTTTCTTCAGTGTCCTTTTTGCTTTGATTTATCATAAATACAATAACTCCGTAAAGGGTACTCATTGAAATGATGAATACCACCGGAAACAGCGTGCGAGTGTCATAAACTCTGATTGGAAATTTGTCAACTACAAAGTCTTTCACATACACATAAGCTGTAAGATAAACTATAAACAAGATCAGCAGGCTCAGGAAGTATCGGGTCAGCTGATTTTTAGAAAAGAATTTTTTTATCAGGATTTCAGTATTGAGGTAGAAAAACGGAACACTCAATAAACTTGCAGGGAGTATTTTGGTTAAAAAATCATATCTCTCTGTATCATTGTCCATGACAGAGTTTAAAATGGGCAACAAAAGCCAGTAAAACCAGAATAGTAGGTGGAATAACACCCTGAATAGCAGGTCACTGGATAGTTTTTTGTTATCTAACTTCATTTTTTAATAAGAAATTCCTGTTTGCAAGATTGGAATAATTTTCTTTAAAAAAAACAAAGTAAGACCAAATGAGCGTATTCATAGATTTAGAATGTGTTTGAGTAGTTGGTACATAAATCGGCAAGTTTAAACCTTTTATCCCCGATATTATTTGCTTTATCTAAATTCTAAATGGCCTCCGGCTATGACCTGTTATTTTTGTGAGCGATTGGAATAATTTCACTTCAAGCACTAAAAATCATTTATGAAAAAAATTATCTTTTTATTTTTACTTGTTTCCACTTTTTTAAATTCTACAGCACAAACAACTCCAAATCAGGTGACCGTGAGACTCGACGGTGAAGGTAAGATTTCAGGTGTTTTGGTAGACAGCTTGACCAATAAACCGGTTGAGTTTGCCACTTTGTCACTGTATAAAGTTTCGGATCTGACCAAACCTGTTGACGGTGCCATGACTGATGATGCAGGAAAGTTTCATTTAAAAAACCTTCCATTAGGAATGTACCTTTTGAAATTCACTTCCATTGGTTTTGTTGAAAAGCAAGTTAAATTTTTGGAAATTACTTCAAAAAGCAAAAACCTGCACCTGGGTAACATTTTGATTGAGCCCGATACCAAAATGCTGAAAGAGGTAGTGGTGAGTGGTCAGGCTGCTGTAATTGAAGAAAAAGTTGATCGTATCATTTATAATGCGGATAAAGATATTTCTTCGAAAGGTGGTGATGCTGCTGATATTTTGAGAAAAGTACCATTATTGTCTGTTGATCTTGATGGAAATGTTCAGCTTAGAGGAAGCTCCAATATCAGAGTGTTGATTAACAATAAGCCATCAACCATTATGGCTTCCAGCGTAGCTGATGCATTGAAACAGATTCCTGCAGATCAGATTAAAACCGTTGAGGTAATTACATCACCATCTGCAAAATATGACGCAGAAGGCTCAACAGGTATCATCAATATCATTACCAAAAAGAACAATATCGAGGGTTATACGCTCAACACGGATATCGGTGCCGGTAACCGCGGTGGTAACCTGGGTTTAAACGGAAGCCTGAAGTCAGGTAAATTTGGTATGAATCTGGGTGGTTTTGGAAGATACAATACCAATCCCTCCGCTACGGAGTTTTTACAACAATCGCTTGATCCGGTAAATACAACTACTGTCAATCAAACAGGAGATGCCCGCGACAATATGGTTTTTGGCCGATTCACTCTGGGTGCCGATTACGATATTTCTAAAAATAAATCACTTTCCGCTGGTGCAAGATTTGGAACCCGTAGCTTTAATCGTGAGCAGGATTTAATGATAAAAACAATGACAGGTTCTGAGTTGATATCGGAGAGCAGTCTGAATGTTGATTCTAAAAATCCTATGAATTCGTATGATTTTAACATTGATTATCTGCATATTATCAAACCTCAGAAGGAACTTAGTATTTCTACTTTGTACAGTAGAAGTACGGCAAATAGTAGTTTTTCCAATTCTATTGCAGGTACAAGTGAAGCCGATATTCTGAAAAATCAAAATGATAACCTTAATCAGGAATATACCTTTCAGGTTGATTATCAGACTCCAATAAGGAAAAATCAGTTGATTGAGTTTGGAGGAAAAGGGATTTTTAGAACAGTAAACAGTGACTATGGTTATTATTTGGGTAAAATATTACAAAAAACAGATGTAACAAAACCTTTTGGTAACCTCGATTATAATCAGAACATTGGGGCCGGATATTTGGCTTATACGTATTCTACAAAAACAAAATATACCTTTAAAGCAGGTGCCAGATATGAAATGACCGACATTTCTGCTCTTCAGGATGATACCAGGACAATAGACATCCCTGCTTACAGCAATCTTGTGCCAAGTTTTAATATCTCAAAAACATTTGCCGGAAAATATACAGTCAAAACTGGATACAACCTTAGAATTCAGAGACCAGGTTTGCAGCAACTTAATCCAAACATCAATTTTACTAACCCGAACAACCCAACCAAGGGAAATCCTGAATTAAGACCAGAAGTTACTGATAATGTGGAAGCAAGTTTCAGTGCCAGTATTAAGAAAATATATGTCAATCTTGCTCTTTTTGGCAGGTTTACCAATAACTCAATTCAGCAAATCGTACAGGAATATGGTGATGATAAGACCAAGTTCCTGACTTCTTTCGAAAATATAGGTCTGGAAAAAGCCTACGGTGCAAACTGGAATGGTAACCTGAGCATAACTCCAAAATGGATGTTGAATGGTGGCATTGAGGCATTTTATAGTTTTATTTCGGGCCAAACCATCGCAAGAGATGGGTCCGCTGTACCGGTATCTTCGCAGGGATGGAACCTCAACGGCCGTCTTATGACTTTTGCCACGCTTAAAAATGGCTGGCAGGTACAGGCGTTTAGTTATGTAAGAGGTAGCAGGGTTACACCGCAAGGACACCAGGGTGGTTTTGGTTTTTATTCGATGGGATTGAGGAAAGAATTTAAAAACAAAAAAGGGAGTATCGGTTTGTCAGGCCAAAATTTCCTGACTAACTCAATGGAAATTAAGACAACAAATCAGAATGCATATTTTTACCAAACCAGCATCAATCAGATGTATAACCGTGGAATAAGCATGAACTTCTCATACAGATTAGGCAAAATGGGTATGGATGCGATGCAACCTAAGAAACGAGCAAAAGGGGTAAAGAATGACGATATCAAAGATGGTGGTTCTGGTGAGGCAGGTGGTGGTGCTCAACCGGCCCAAGGTGGATCAAGACCACAATAAAGAAGTTAAAAATAGGTTTTAGGTTAAATTTGGAGAACTTGCTGCTATGTGGCAAGTTTCTTTTTTTTATCTGAAAAAATGAACAACATATTGAAAAAACAGGGTCTGAATCAAGCCTGCAAAAAGACCACTTATCAACATTTTCCACATAATCTCAACTTTATTAAATCGAAAGGATAATGCGAGGTAGCTGCCTAAAAGGGGAGTAAAAATGAATGGGGTCAGAATTGCGATTCCCCATAGCCCAAGTTTATTCTTAACTTTTATAGCCAGTCGGTTTGGTTTTGTAAAAATTCTTCTGGGTTTATCCTTTCTGAATGATTTCACAATCTTTTTAATAATTTCACCACCATATATTACTGTAAATACAGTTATCATTAATCCAATAGCAGAGCTAAGGGTGGTTTCCCACCATTTTAGTTGTAAAGTAGCACCGGCTATTGGTCCACCTACAAACTTTAGGGTGGCAGCTATGGCCACGGTAATATATTCTGCGAGTCTAAGCATTTAATCAAATTAACAAATATTCGGGGCTTTAATTTCATTTAAATAAAAAAAAATAAAAAAATTTCACCCAGTATCTTGCATAACAAAGTACCTTGTGCTATATTTGTATCATAATTAGCAAAAATCCTTTGCAAATTATGAAAAAGCTATATTAAAATAATGAAACTACCCTGTACCCGGTTCTGCAGAAGTGGGTATAGGGTAAAAATTAAAAACAAAAAAAATCATGAATTTAGAAAATGCACAAGTTCAGATGCGAAAGGGTATCCTTGAATATTGCATTTTACAGATTATTTCTCGTGGCGAAGTTTATGCCTCCGAGATTTTAGAAGAGCTGTTGAATGCAAAAATCATGGTGGTGGAAGGTACGCTTTATCCACTCCTTACCCGACTCAAAAATGCCGAGCTGCTTGACTACAGCTGGAAAGAATCTACTTCAGGTCCTCCGAGGAAATATTATATTTTGACCGAACGGGGTCAGAGATTTCTCATAGGTCTAAACGAAACATGGATTGACTTATCAGAATCTGTAAATGCCATTGTGAATAAAAAAGCTTAAAAAAAGAAATGAAAAAGACATTACAAATAAACCTGGGAGGTATCACATTTAACATCGAAGAAGATGCCTACGAAAAACTCAATGCCTACCTCGAATCTATCAAGAAGTATTTTTCGAGTTATGAGGGCTCATCCGAAATAGTGGCGGATATAGAAGCAAGAATTGCAGAAAAATTCTATGCAAAAGCACAGCAAAATGGCGTAGTAGGCCTCGACGATGTGTCAAATATTGTTGCCTCTATGGGTACAGTGGATGATTTTGAGTCTGTAAAAGACGAAGAAGACCTTAAAAAAGATACAGAATCTCAGGAAGAGAAAAAATTCGAGACTTTTGAAGGTGGTAATGAAGGTGCCAGTGGAGCATCGGCTAAAACCAGATTTTTTCGTGATGGTAAAAGAAAAGCCTTAGGTGGAGTACTTTCAGGTCTGGCACATCGCTACGAAATAGACGTCGTGTGGCTTAGAATCCTGTTTATTTTTCTTGCCTTCGGATTAATCGAAACTGGCATCGGAGGTTTCTTTTTCATTGCTTACCTTGTTGCATGGGTTGCAATGCCTGAGCGTATGGATTTGCAGGAAAACTCAAAGATTAAGAAATTTTACAGAAACCCTGAAAACAAAGTGCTCGGAGGCGTGGCTTCCGGTTTGTCATCATATCTCAACATTGACCTGGTAGTTATTCGTGTTATTATGGTAATCGCGGGGTTCTTTGGCATCGGGATTTTGCTCTATATTGTGTTCTGGATTGTTGTGCCTAATGCCAATACCCTTACACAGAAAATGGAGCTCCAGGGTCAGCCACTTACCCTTGAAAATATTGAAACTAACATAAAATCGCAAAGTCAGCCCGAGTCTCCCAAAACCGAAAGCAGCATTGCCAAATTATTATTGTTTCCTTTCCGTTTGATAGGTATTTTTATTGGTGCTTTGGGTAAATTAGTACGCCCAGCCGGTGCTTTATTGAGGATTTTTGCTGGTTTATTACTGTTTGTACTAGGGGTAACTTTCGGTTTGTCAATTATAGTTTCGCTGGGTGTAGTGTTTGGTTTTCTGCTCAATTCCCCATTTATTTCCGGGATTACCAACGACCATATCATCAATGTTTTCCTCAATGATTTTCCTCAGATTGGCGTTTTCTTTGTTTTTCTTGCATCATTTATTCCTGCAGTTGTACTTACTGTTCTGGGTATTGGGCTGATGACCGGGAAATCATTCGTCAATAGTAATTTTTGGCAAACAACCCTTATTCTTTGGTTAGTTGGTTTGGTGGGCTCGGCAGCGGTTGGCTCTAAATATGCCATGAATTTCTCAAGCAGAGCCGGGTATTCGGTTGAAAACAATCTTAATGTACCGGCAGGAACAGTATGGCTTGATATGAAAGAGGAAGAAGAATTTGAAGATGACGATGACTTTGAAAGTTCATTTGGTCGCAACAGAGTGCAAATTGAAGCATCTGAAAATCAGGAAATGCATCTGAAAATTCAATATTCAGCAAAAGGGGCTACTAAAAAAATTGCAGAACAAAATGCCCGGAATTTGAAATACAATTTTAAACAGGCCGATTCAACCATTTTGTTTGATAATAAAATTACTTTTTCTGGTAAAAAGCAATTCAGAGACCAACATGCCGAGGTGATTTTGTATCTTCCAAAAAACAAGAAATTTAAAATGACCCGAAGGTTTTTTGACCAGGGTTATTCCAACAGCTGGCATCTTAGCGACAAGTATTCTTTTGAATACGACCAGGTTGAAAATTTTACTTTCGTACTTAATAATGAAGGGAAAATTGAATGTACCGATTGTCCTAAATTGACCGAAAATGAAAGGCAAGCTTTGAGAGATGGTGATGATTTCAATGGTAATTTCTTTGACGACGGTGAATTTGATAACCATGGCGAGCATCGACGTAATTTCAATGTAAAAGATTTCACAAAAATTGAGTTTGGATCTAATTATTTTGTGAAAATCAAGAAAGGAGCGGAATTTAAAATGGAAGCTTTTTCTGATCACAATCGTGAGTTAGAAGAACTTGAAGCCATAGTGGAAGGAAGGACTTTAAAAATCAAATATGAAGATCCTTTTCAAAACCATGATGGAAAAGTGAATATTGAAATAACCCTGCCAGAGCTAAATGAACTTGAGATTTCGGGGGCGGCTGTTGTTAAAGTATTAGGCTTTGAAAACCAAAATCAAATGGATGTGACATTGTCTGGTGCTTCAAAACTCGCATTGCAAACTGGTTTGAAAAAATTGAATATTGAATCGTCAGGAGCATCAAAAATAATGGCAAAAGGAAGCACAGATTATTTAGGGCTTGAGCTTTCGGGTGCTTCGCAATTCTTTGGAAAAGAACTAGTTGTAACCAAAGCCGATGTTGAGGCCAGTGGGGCCAGCAGGGCCAATTTGGGCAAGATTCCTGACCTCCATAGCTCAGCTACCGGAGGAAGCGAAGTGGAACATGAATAATTTCCGGCAAATTTCGAAAACGTTTGCATAAAAAAACATTTCGATTTCTTTCTTATCTATAAAAATTAGGGGTAGTTTTAGTCTTTATTCAATCAAAGACATGAAAAAACTACTCCTTTTTGTATTTATACTGATAGGTTTTAATTCTTTTTCTCAAAAAAAACCTGACCTCAAAACCACTTTAGAGAATCTTCGGAAATTGATGCTTGACCCTTCAGCTTCAGGGCTTACAGATATTTCACATCCTTCACTTACTTATGGGCATTCTTCCGGAAAAGTAGAAAATCAAAAAGAGTTTATTGAAGCTTTGGTTTCGGGAGCTTCAGATTTTACAAGCCTTACTTTTTCTGATGTTGACATTTATCAAACCAAAAACTCCGCCATTGTAAGACATATTTTGGAAGGAGAAACCAGTGACAAAGGTAAACAGCCCGGAAAAGTAAAAATCAAAGTAATGCTTGTATGGGTTTTGGAAAAAGGCCAATGGAAATTATTTGGCAGACAGGCTGTGAAAATTTGAACTAGATTAATTAAGAAAATATAGTTTCGGGACAATTTATTTATGTTTTTAGGCGAATGATTCCAGGTGCGATAAGATATTTGTCAAAAATGTATTAGAATTAGAGTCGAAATTTAATTATTTCAAAAAAATATCTTTTTAGTTTTGATTTTCAAAAAATAGGAAAATCATATTCCGAAAAGAGTACAATTTAATGAGGAAAAACGTTTTAAAAGTTCATCCAAAAGATAACATTATCGTCGCTTTAGAAAATCTCTCAAAAGGTGATTTGATTGATTTTGAGGGAAACCAAATATGCCTGGTTTCTGATATTCCGCTAAAGCATAAATTTGCTGAAAAAGAATTCAAAAAAGGTGACCAGCTTTACATGTATGGTGTTCTTGTCGGGAAGGCAAATCAGGACATAAAAAAAGGTGAATGGATCAATACTTTTAACGTTAAACACGCCGCTTCTACCTTCAGTTTAGGTCAAAGAAATCTTGAATGGAAACAACCTGATGTATCAGAATTTTCAGGAAAAACTTTCATGGGTTATCATCGTAAAGATGGAAAAGTGGGCACTGGCAATTATTGGATTGTAGTGCCTTTGGTTTTTTGTGAAAACCGAAACCTGCAGGTTATGAAAGAAGCTCTGGTTGAAGATTTGGGTTATGGAAAAAAGCAAGAATATCAGACTTTTACTCAGGATTTGGTAAGCTTGTATAAATCTGGTAAAACGGTTGAAGAAATACTAAAGACAGAGTTCAGAAAAGACAAAGCGATAAACGAAAAAAGATTATTTGAAAATATTGATGGGGTGAAATTCCTCTCTCATGACATGGGTTGCGGAGGTACCAGGTCTGATGCCCAGGCACTTTGTGGACTTCTTGCCGGATATATCGCACATCCTAATGTAGCCGGAGCAACTGTACTCAGTTTGGGATGCCAAAATGCCCAGCATAGCATGCTTCTCGAAGAGTTGGAAAAAAGAGGTGGTGCGACGGAGAAACCGGTTGTTTTTCTTGAACAACAAAAAATAGGTACCGAGGAAAAACTCATTACTGAAGCTATAAAACAAACTTTTGCAGGATTAATTGAGGCAAATAAAATCGTAAGAAAACCAGCTCCACTTTCCAAACTGACCATCGGGTTAGAGTGTGGTGGCTCTGATGGTTTTTCGGGAATTTCCGCAAACCCCGCCATAGGTTTTACTTCCGATTTACTGGTGGCACTTGGAGGATCAGTGATTTTAGCTGAATTTCCCGAACTATGTGGGGTAGAACAGGAGTTGAGTGACCGCTGTGTCAACGAAAGTAATGCAGTTCGTTTCAACAATCTCATGACACATTATGCAGCAGCAGCAGAAGCCGCAGGCTCGGGTTTTGACATGAATCCTTCACCAGGAAACATAAAAGATGGTTTGATAACCGATGCAATAAAATCAGCAGGAGCTGCCAAAAAAGGAGGTACATCTCCGGTAGTAGAAGTGCTTGATTATCCTGAAATGGTAACTAAGCCAGGACTTAATCTATTATGTACCCCGGGAAATGACGTGGAATCTACCACTGCTGAAGTAGGATCAGGTGCCAATATCGTTTTGTTTACCACGGGTTTGGGTACCCCAACAGGTAATCCCATCGCACCGGTAATCAAGATTTCAAGCAATACCCATTTGGCAGAAAAAATGTCTGACATCATCGATATCAATACGGGCACTATCATCGAAGGTACCGAAACCATTGAGCAAGCAGGAAAGAGAATCCTGGAATTTGTGATTGCTGCCGCAAGTGGGACTCAGGAGGTCAAATCAATCATTAATGGACAAGACGACTTTATACCCTGGAAACGGGGTGTAAGTCTTTAATTTATATAATATTTTACAAAAATGGCAAAGGCATTTTTAGACGAAAACTTTATCTTAAAAACAAAAACGGCACAAACTCTCTTTCACGAGTTTGCAAAAGATATGCCCATCATTGATTACCATAATCACCTTCCCCCTGATCAGATACTCAATGATATAAATTTTAATAATATCTCGCAAGGTTGGCTTTACGGCGACCACTATAAATGGCGGGCAATGAGAACAAACGGAATTGCCGAAAAATACTGTACAGGTGAGGCTTCAGATTTTGAGAAATTCGAAAAATGGGCCGAAACTGTCCCGTACACGCTCCGAAACCCGCTTCATCACTGGACACATCTCGAACTTCAACGATATTTCGGAATCAATGACATCCTTTCCGGAAAAAATGCCCGGAAAGTTTATGACCAAACTTCTGAAATGCTCCAAACCAAAGAGTTTTCTATTCAAGGTTTGCTTCGCAAAATGAAGGTTGAAACAGTTTGCACTACAGACGACCCTCTGGATTCTTTGGAACATCATATTGCATATAATGGAGGCAAAAAACAAATTGGCGATGTAGGCATGCTGCCGGCTTTCAGACCAGATAAATTTATTCTGATTGACAATCCTAACTTCAACTCTTTCGTAGATAAACTTTCCGATATTGTTGGTTTCGATATAATCACATTTTCTGATATCAAAAATGCTTTAAAACTTAGAGCTGATTTCTTTGCTCAAAATGGCTCATGCATAGCTGATCATGGTTTGGAACAGATTTATGCGTCCGATTTTTCAGAAGAAAGTGTGGAAGAAATATTCAAAAAAGTTAGAGCACGCCAGACAATTTCGGAAACTGAGGCAACAGAATATAAATCAGCCATTTTGATGGCATTGGGGCAAATGTATGCCGATTTGGGCTGGGTACAGCAGTTTCACCTCGGAGCTTTGAGAAATAATAACCTGCATGCCTTACGTACTCTTGGACCCGATACAGGCTGGGATAGCATTGGCGATTGGCCACAAGCTCAGGCACTTTCTAAGTTTTTAGGAAAATTGGGAGAAACCGGCCAATTGACCAAAACCATCATTTACAACCTTAATCCTGCCGACAATGCCGTGATGGCAGCCATGATAGGAAACTTTAATGATGGTTCAGTTGCCGGAAAGATTCAATTTGGATCTGGCTGGTGGTTTTTGGATCAAAAAAACGGGATGGAAGACCAGATTAATGTTTTGTCAAACATGGGCCTTTTAAGCAAATTTGTAGGTATGCTTACCGACTCCCGCAGTTTTCTTTCCTTCCCTCGTCATGAGTATTTTCGTAGAATTTTATGTAATATTTTCGGAAATGATATCGAAAACGGCGAGATGCCAGCCGACATTGAATGGGTTGGCAAAATCATCCAGGATATCAGTTATAACAACACAAAGAATTATTTCAATTTTAACAATAAATAATAAACTCTAATGAAAAAAGTTGTCACTTTTGGCGAAATTATGCTGAGGCTTTCACCTCCGGGATTCTTAAGATTTTCTCAGGCCAACAGTTTCGATGTAGTATATGGTGGTGGAGAATCCAATGTGGCCGTTTCACTGGCCAACTACGGTGTTCCAACCTCGTTTGTAACTCGTTTGCCTAAAAATGATATTGGCGAATGTGCCCTTATGGAAATGCGAAAACGTAATGTAGGTACTTCTGACATCGTTTTTGGTGGAGATAGATTGGGAATTTATTTTCTCGAAACCGGTGCTGTATCGAGAGGAAGTAAGGTGGTTTATGACCGGGCACATTCTTCTATGAGCGAAATCAAGCCGGGTATGGTGGATTGGGAAAAAGCTTTCGAGGGAGCCACCTGGTTCCATTGGACAGGTATTACACCGGCTATTTCACAAAGCTCAGCCGATGCATGCCTTGAAGCTGTAAAAATAGCCAGTGCCAAAGGCATTACAATTTCAACAGACCTTAATTACAGAGCGAAACTCTGGAAATATGGGGTGCCTTCAGAGCCTATCATGACCGAGTTGACTTCGTATTGTGATATTATTTTAGGAAATGAAGAAGATGCCGAAAAACATTTTGGTATCAAACCCGAAGGACTGGATGTGACCAAACATGGTCATGATGTAACGGCTGAGGCATTTCTTTCGGTTTGCCAGCAAATGATGAAGAAATTTCCGAAAGCTAAAAAGGTGATTACCACACTTCGAGGATCAATTTCAGCTTCTCATAACTCATGGGCAGGGGTACTTTACGACGGTAAAACCATGTTTAAATCGCCGGTTTATCAAATCACAGATATAGTGGATAGAGTAGGTGGCGGTGACTCATTTATGGGTGGATTGATTTATGGATTGTTGCAATATCCTGATGACGACCAAAACGCTCTCAATTTTGCGGTTGCAGCTTCGTGTTTAAAACATACTATAGTGGGTGACGCCAACCTGGTTACAGTTTCCGAGGTAGAAAAATTGATGGGTGGAGATGCTTCGGGCCGTGTGGCAAGATAATTTTTTATAATTTTAATAGTAAATATAAAAGCTGGAAGCCGGTAGCTTGCAGCAAAATGCAATAAAAATGGCAAAATATACCAGATTAGAAGTAGCCGCAAAAATGAAGGAAACCGGTATGGTGCCTTTGTTTTTTCATTCGGATGTCGAACTTGGGAAAAACATACTCAAAGCCTGTTATGAAGGCGGTGCAAGATTGATGGAATTTACGAGCAGAGGAGATTTTGCTCACGAAATTTTCGGCGAACTCAACAAGTATGCCCTGAAAGAGCTTCCCGGAATGATCATGGGTGTCGGCTCGGTAACTGATGCGGCAGCAGCTTCTCAATATATGTTACTGGGTGCAAATTTCGTTGTAACTCCCGTTTTCCGCGAGGATATTGCGATAGTTTGCAACCGCAGAAAGGTACTTTGGTCACCGGGTTGTGGCAGTTTGACCGAAATCGCCCGTGCTGAGGAATTGGGTTGTGAGGTAGTAAAATTGTTTCCGGGAGATGTCTATGGCCCAAAATTCGTAAAAGGCGTTTTGGGACCTCAACCCTGGACCAATATCATGCCCACTGGTGGAGTTACACCCGAAGAAAGCAACCTGAAGGCCTGGTTTGATGCCGGTGTATGGTGTGTAGGGATGGGCTCGCAGTTGATTTCAAAAGAAATTCTGGATACCAAAAACTATGAAAAGTTAAAAGAGGATGTAAAAATTGCTCTTGAAACTATTCAGAAAGTTAGAAAAAAGTAGTGTTGGAAATATTTCCAAAATAAATCAACCTTTTTGAAAATGAACAAAAAAATAGGAAATTACCGTTGGACTATCTGTGCGTTGGTATTTTTTGCAACTACAGTCAATTACCTCGACCGACAAGTAATTAGTCTCCTTAAATCAGTTCTTTCTGATGAAATGAACTGGGATGACGGTGACTACGCCAATATCGAAATAGCATTCAAACTGTTTTATTCGTTCGGTATGCTTATAGCCGGCAGGGTGGTTGATAAGTTGGGAACCAAGATAGGTTATGCTGTAGCAACCGGCTTATGGAGTGTGGCAGCTATTGCACATGCTCTGGCGAGTTCAGCTTTCGGATTTATGATGGCCCGGGCAGCATTAGGTGTAACCGAGGCGGGTAATTTTCCGGCTGCAATAAAAAGTACGGCGGAATGGTTTCCTAAAAAAGAGCGTGCCCTGGCAACTGGTATCTTTAACTCAGGAACAAACATCGGTGCTATAGTGGCACCATTGAGTGTTCCGTTTATAGCTGCCGCATGGGGTTGGCAATGGGCGTTTATAATTACGGGTTTGATTGGGTTTATTTGGCTGATTTTGTGGCAAAAATATTATACCTCGCCCGCTGATAACAAAAAACTTAGCAAGGAAGAGTACGATTACATTCATTCTGATGTTGAAGATGAAGCCGTTGAAGGGAAAACAGAAAAAGTGCCCTGGTTAAAATTATTGGGTTACAGACAAACCTGGGCATTTGCCATTGGTAAGTTTCTGACTGACCCGGTTTGGTGGTTTTACCTGTTCTGGTTGCCGGATTTTCTGCAAAGCGAGTACAAACTTACTCTTACTCAAATCGCCATTCCGGTAGCTGTTGTTTATATGATTTCGACTATAGGAAGCGTTGGAGGAGGATACTTGCCTATGGCTTTCATAAACAGAAATATGCCAGCTTTTAAAGCAAGAAAGACCTCAATGTTGATATTTGCTTTATTTGTATTGCCGGTAGTATTTTCTCAGGAAGCCGGAAAAATCAACATGTGGCTGGCAGTTCTAGTGATCGGTATTGCAGCGGCAGCTCACCAGGCCTGGAGTGCCAATATTTTCACCACAGTATCAGATATGTTTCCAAAAAACGCCACCGCTTCAGTTACTGGCATCGGTGGCATGATGGGTGGACTTGGAGGTATTTTCCTGACCTGGGCAGTTCAGAAAAACATGTTTGTACATTACCGTGAACTCGGTCAGATAGAAACGGCCTATTATATCATGTTTGCCATTTGTGCCGCGGCATACCTGTTGGCGTGGTTGGTTATGCATTTTTTAGTTCCAAAAATGAAGAAAATTGAGCTTTAAGTTGACGTAAAATAAAAAAAGTCGCTCATTTGGGCGACTTTTTTATTTAAAAATTGGGTTGTCTGGCCAAATTACTGATTTGGATTAAATTAATCTCCTGTTCAAATTATTGAGTTTTATACAAAATTTAAAATGGCTAAATTTGCATCAAAAAAATATCTTTTTTGAAAAAAATTTATTTCAAATCAGGTTGAATTAGAAAAATTTATTTCAGAAAAGAATACAAAAGATTATGCTAAAAAATAAAACCGATTTTCAGACAGTAATTGTTTTTTTTCTCTTTTGTTATGCTTTTTTTAGTTTGTTTTTCCCATTGAGCTATGCCAGACATGGGATAGATGCATCGTGGGTACAGGCCATTGCCCTTTCAATAGAAAGCGGGAAGATTTTCGGAAAAGACTTTATTTTTAATTACGGCCCGCTCGGCTTTTTGTACACCGGATTGCTACCCAAAGGTTTTTCGCCCTATATCATTTTTGTTTATCACTGCTTTTTATTGTTTAATTTTTACTTCCTGATTCGGGAAATTATTACGGCATTCAAAAAAGTTAAATGGTTGTCATATTTATTGCCATTTTTATTCATTTATCCTTCTGGTTTTTTTGCTGATGCCACTTTTGCTCTTATGTTTTTTGCTGTTTTCTGGCAAAATTCTTACTTAAACTCACCTAGCTATTTTAAAATAATCCTTTTTACGATAATTATAGTTTTGATATTGCCTATTAAGCTCAATCTCAGCCTGATAGCATTAGTTTATTACTTCACATTTCTGGCTTTTTCAGCGATTTCCAGAAAAGGGAAACCAATGCATTATCTGGCTTCTGTGGTGGTATTTATCTCAGGCATTTTGTTCATTTCCAACACTTTGAAGTTTGATCTGTACTCTAGTCTTTTTTACAGTGCCGATATCATCAGTGCCTATCAGGACTCTATGTCGTTTATTATGGTTGATGATTTCGAGTACGTATTTTTTCTGATTTTGGCAGTGGTGAGTGGTTTGAGTTTTATTTTCACCGGATTATCAAAATTTAGAACGTTACACAAAAATTTCTTTTTACTTTTTTGGGTAGGCATACTTTGGTTTTTGAGTTATAAACAAGGATATACAGCCTATGCAAAAGGCAATCTTAGTGCTTTTCTGACATATTTGGTACCCCTGAGCATCTTGATTTATATTTTTTCGAAAGAAATTAACCCCAAAATATTATTGACGCTAGTATTAATTTCGATTTCCATAAAAACGGCAGGAAGCTTTTATATACGATATACTGATTATGCTGGTGATAAGAAGGCTATTCTCAAATCTTATTTTAACTATAAACCAAAATTGGGAGAAACATTCACGGAATTTTTACTTAAAATCCCAATCACAAAAAATCCCTTACCCTATTTTTCAGAATTGTTTCAGTATGATTATGATAAAAATTTTAGAGAAAACCCATGTCCTTTTCCTGATAGAATTTTAAAAAAAGTAGGTAATAATGATGCTGACGTCATTCCGTGGGATATTTCATATTTGTTTTTTAACAAAATAAAATATGAAAACCGGCCGGTAATTCAATCCTATCAGGCCAATAGTAAACTGCTGATGGAAGTCAATGGAGATAAATATTGGAGTGCAGAAAAGCCTCATTTTGTAATAGCCAACCTCAAGCCTTTCAGAGAACAAAACAACTACTGGACAGATACCTGGTGCCATGCAAGTTTATATTACAATTATGAACTCACTGATACTTTTTCGGTTAAAGGCGACTCACTTTATTTGTTTGAAAACAAAAGCGGGAATAGCAGATTTTTGCCCAAAAATTTAGTTTCATCAAATGCTACGCTCGATCAGAAGATTTTAATTCCAAAAAGTGAAGGATTACTTTTTATCAAAGCCAATATCAAATATGATTTGATGGGTACCGTAATGAAAACATTCTTTCAGCCACCTTATTTAAGATGTGAGGTAGAAACTATAGACAACCAAAAAAGTACATACAGAATTCCGGTTTCGATTTTAGCCGGTGGGGTATTAATTAGTCATAAAATTGACCACAATCACGAATTCTATGATTTTCATAAATTCAGAGGAAAGAAAAATGCAATGATCAAGTCGGTAAAGTTTTATTCAGAAAAAGGAAAGGGTCTGAAGGAAAATTTCGACTATACTATTTTTTCAATTTGAATTTAGGAAAAGTTATAACAGTTAAAATTACTGGATAAAACCTACCATTTTTTAACAAAGTCACCCCTTGAAAAATATTTCTCCACAAAACAATACATCAGAATAAAGAAGTATCGGCTACCCATTTCCCTGATTTTTAATTTTGATTCTCCATATTTCCGGTTGGTCCACGAATTAGGCACTACAGTGTAGCTAAAGCCCCTTATAATGGCTTTAAGTGGTAACTCGATGGTGAGATTAAAATGAGGAGACAAAAAAGGCTTTAATCCCTCAATAGTGTGTTTTTTGTATAACTTAAAAGCATTGGTAGTGTCATTGTAATTAATGTTCATCACAGTTCTGATGATGGCATTGGCGACGCGGTTTATTATTTTTTTCAGAAAAGGATAATCAATTGTTTTTCCCCCTTTCATAAATCTGCTACCAAACACGCAGTCAAAGTTTCCTTGTACCATGGTGTCATAAAACTTGATCAGATCGTGTGGCGAATCAGACAAGTCGGCCATCATAACTGCCACACAATCGCCTGAAAACCGCTCCAGGCCATACCTTACAGCATAGCCAAAGCCATTGGGGCCGGTATTGGTCACAAATCTGACCGATGGATGAACGGCCGCCAAAGATTCCAGTACCTCGAGGGTATTGTCTTTAGAATTATCATTGACCACGAGAATTTCGTGTTCGATTTTTCTGTCAGAGAGAACTTTAACGAGTTCGTTTATGGTTTCACTTACTGATTCAGCCTCATTATAGGCCGGGATTACAATGCTTAATTTCACCTAATTCTAGTGTTTTGCTAAACTGCTTTTGCTGCGAGAAAATCTGTTCAAGGATATCTCTGAGGTTATACTTGTACGACCATCCTGGGTAATGGCTTTTGAATTTAGAAACATCTGAAACATACCAGATATGGTCGCCGATACGGTTATCTTCAGAGTAAGAGTAATTCATTTTATTGCCTGTGATTTCCTCACATATTTCTATTGCTTCGGTCATTGAGCAGTTTGAATGCCTGCTACCTCCGGCATTATATACCTCGCCCTGGCGTGGGTTCATGTAAAAATGATAGAACATATTGACGAGGTCATAAGAGTGTATATTGTCTCTGACCTGCTTTCCTTTGTAGCCAAATACGGTATAATGATTGCCAGTAACAGCACATTTCATCAGATATGAAAGAAAACCATGCAGCTGGGTGCCTGAGTGATTGGGACCGGTTAAGCAACCGCCCCGGAATATCCCGACATTCATCCCGAAATATTTGCCATATTCCTGAGCCAACACATCAGCAGCAACCTTTGATGCACCAAAAAGTGAGTGCTTGGAGTTGTCAATCGACATGCTTTCGTCAATACCTTCTTTGAAATAAGGATGGTTTACATCGATTTCCCATCTTTTTTCAAGCTCAACCAACGGCAGATAATTGGGGGTGTCGCCGTAAACTTTGTTGGTTGAAGTAAAAATAAACACTGCCTCCGGACTGTTAAGGCGGGTTAGCTCCAGCATGTTCAGTGTTCCGTTGGCATTTATCGTGAAGTCGGTATGAGGTTCTTTAGCGGCCCAGTCGTGGCTGGGTTGGGCAGCGGTATGGATCACCAGTTTGATATCAGCACCATATTCTTTAAAAACCGACTGTAAGGCTTCATAGTTACGAATATCAATTGAATAGTGCTTGTAGTTGTTGATGGTTTCTTCCAGTTCGTTTTTACTTCTTTCAGTTGAGGCGTCTTTTCCAAAAAAATAGGCCCTCTGGTCGTTGTCAATGCCTACGATCAAATCCATTTTTTCTGAAAAAAAACGTACAGATTCACTGCCAATCAGACCCGCTGAACCCGTTACTATTGCAACTTTCATATTTTACTTTAAGATGTTTATTAATTGTTGTTCATTGGTTTTAATCCACTGAAAAATATCAGCAAATATATTTTCGGCGGTCTTTTTGGGTTTCCAACCGATTTCTGTTTCTATTTTGGAATTGTCGGTAATATAGATTCTGAGGTCAGCGGGGCGGTTTTCTATTTCAGAGCCTATCGAAATTTTATTGCCTGAGATTTCTTCACAGATACGGGTCATTTCCAGCAGCGAAACACTCGAACCCAGCCCTCCACCGGCATTGAATACCTTTCCGTTAAATTTTTCGATATTATGAATCTGAAAATCAATAAGCTCGATGAGATCTTCGACATGAAGAATATCACGCACTTGCTTGCCCAGTCCGCCATAGCCAATGTATTTCAGTGATTGCTTCCAGAAGTGCTTGGCCATCCAGAGGGTTACTACTCCCTGATCTGTTTTGCCCATTTGTCTTGGGCCTGCTATTACGCCAAATCGGGTAATGGCAGACTGCATATCGTAAAAAGAGGAATACTCTTTGATAAAAAGTTCAGAGGCCAGTTTTGTGGTGCCATAAAATGACCGGGCTCCCGATAAGTCGAGTTCTTCAGAAATACCTTTTGACGAGATTCCTTTTACCAATTGTTCGTCAGAAAAAGAGAAGCGGGTAGGATCTTCTGTAAATGCCGCATTTTCTATGGTCTCGATAGGGTAAACCCGGCTCGTCGACAAAAATATGAGTTTTGCCTTGTGCTTTAAGCAGGCATTGAAACAGTTTATCGATCCATACAGATTATTGTTAATCACATAACTGGGGTCAGAATTCAGGCCTGAAAGTACCGAAGGTTCGGCAGAAGCTTCAATCAAAACGTCAAAACCTGCTACGGCGTTGATATCTTCCATGTTTCTGATATCACCGTGAATAAACGCTATATCTCTCTCTTTGAAATCAGCCAGATTGAGCTCGGAGCCTCTGCGTTTTAGATTGTCAAACGCTATGATTTTGTAATTTGGATATTTTTCCTTGAGTTTTATACAAAGAGAAGAGCCTATGAAACCTGCACCACCGGTTACTAAAATAGTCATTTATCGCTAAGATTATCGTTGTTTCCCAGACATTTCTGTTAGAAACCCGCTTTAGTTTTTCAACCCAAACATCCCGCAAAATTATCATTATTGATTATGAATTACAAACTAATTGCAGAATTAATTGAGTCGGCAATTTGGCTCATAATTACAGCCATGAGAGGCTTTTTTTGAAAAAATCATCAAATAATCTTTAGTTAAGCCATAATCAGACTTTTCCTTTAAGCTGCTGCATCCTGAGCTGGGCCACATCGGCCTGGATACTCTGAATAGTATTGTAAAGTAAATCTGAAATAGGCTGGTCGGTAGGGTTGAGGCTCGCTACAAAACTCCATAGTTCAAATACTTCTTCGGGTTTGATTTGATAGGGTACATAGGTTTTGTTGTCAGAGTGCAGGTGAATGGTGCCATCTTCCTCAATTTTATTATAAAGCCGCTTGTACACAAGCCCATCGTTTTGAGTGAGTACCACATAGGTTTTCCCGTCTTTGATGTCGGTCAGATCTTCCACATATTTCCCGATTACATAGGCTCCGGTTTCGAGCGGGGGCATGGAGTCTCCTTTGATGGGAAAGCCCCTAAACTTACCCACATCGGTAAATGGGAGCGATATACGTGGTAGATTTTGTATATATTCCTCATCGCTGTACCCCTGGAGGTATCCGGCTGAGGCTCTTATGGGTACCAGCTCTACCAGGTCTCTTCCTTCGCCATCTACCATCACGGGGAACAATATGCGGTTACCCCCGATTTTGAGCAGATCACGCAAGTCTTTTACTTTGGTCAGGTCTATTTTAAGTAAAGAATCTACCGATACATTAAAATACTCCGAGAGCCTCACTATGAGGTCTATTGGTGGCTCGGCACGGTGTTCTTCCCAGGAGCTCAGTCGTGAGCGTGTGATGTCGAGGTCATTGGCCAAGGCCTCCTGTGAGATTCCTCTCAGGTGACGCAGGTGGGCAATATTTTTACTTATCTTTTTCATAAAATGCTGTTTTCAAAATAATCATCAAGTAAATTTAGGAGCTCCTTGGCCGGTTACTGGAAAGCAAATTCAAATCTTATTTGCCCGAAATTCTTACCATTTCTAAGAGATATGCCTTGCTCTTATTTTATAACTTGCTAAAATATATACCATAAAATTGGTGAAAATATTAGTAATCGTCAAGAAAATCTTTCTTATTTTTTTAATTTGCTAAAAAATTTGGCTTATTGATTTTTTAAAAGTCATTGAGTCTGGACTCCTGAATAAGAAATCTTTGCTGCTATTATTGGTCATTTCTGTTTTATATATGTCAAAAAAATACCATAATCAGCCATCAATATTACAATCCTCCTGCAGGAAATTTGATTATTTTTGAATCAAAAATCTAATCGTTCGACCGGATAAATGAATCTTAACCTGACGGCCAAGGAAAAAAACACATACGATGCCATAGTGGTGGGCTCGGGAATAAGCGGAGGCTGGGCAGCCAAAGAACTCTGCGAAAAAGGACTAAAAGTGCTCATGCTCGAAAGAGGGAGGGACATTAAGCATATAGAAGACTATAAACATGCTATGCAGTCGCCATGGGAGCTCGATCACCACGGCCGACTTACCAATGAACTCAAACAGAAATTCCCTGTTCAATCAATTGAAGGAAGCTACCCTATTACCGAAGCCAATCAGGAATTTTGGTTACCTGAAGATGTGAGCCCATACCTCAGTGAAAAACCCTTTGACTGGTATCGCGGAGCAGGAGTAGGAGGGAAGTCGTTGCTTTGGGGCCGGCAGGTGTATCGCTGGAGTGATTTCGATTTTGAGGCCAATGCCCGTGACGGTGTGGGAACTGACTGGCCCATCAGATACAAAGACCTGGAGCCCTGGTATGCTTATGTAGAGAAGTTTATAGGGGTGAGTGGTAGTTATGAAAACATTCCGCACATACCTGACAGTGTTTTTCAGCCTGCAATGGACCTAAACTGTGTAGAGGAGGATTTTAAAACCAAAATTCATGCAAAATATGGTCGCGAAAGGTTGGTGACCATTGGCAGAGTGGCACATATCACCAAGGCTACTGAAGAACAGACGGCTTTGGGCAGAGCATCATGTCAGCATCGTAATGCTTGTTCCTCGGGTTGTCCGTTCGGAGCGTATTTTAGTACACAATCGGCCACATTGCCTGCTGCAACGAAGACCGGTAACCTTACACTCAGGTCAGATGCGGTGGTGTCCAGGGTGATTTATGATGAAAAAAAGCAAAAAGCCACCGGCGTGGAGGTGATAAATGCGAACACCAAAGAGTCGGTAGAATATTATGCTAAAGTCATATTTTTGACGGCCTCCACTATTGGTAGTACGCATATTATGCTCAATTCGGTGTCGGGTCGGTTTCCTAAAGGCCTTGGAAATGATAGTGATCAATTGGGTCGCAATCTGATGGACCATCATTCACGTGTAGGAGCCAATGCTCTCGTGGAGGGTTTTACTGACAAGTATTACTTTGGTCGTCGGGCCAACGGTATTTTTGTGCCCCGTTATCGCAATATTGGAACTGACAAGCGTAACTATATCCGTGGATTTGACTATCAGGGTGGTGCAAGCCGGAGTGGTTGGAGCCGGGGTTTTCAGGCTGATGTTTTTGGAAAGGAACTCAAGCAGATGGCTACCGAACCGGGAGAATGGAGCATCAATCTGAGTTCATTTGGGGAGTGTCTGCCTTATGAAGACAACCGCATGTATCTGCATGCCGATGAAAAAGACCAGTTTGGAATGCCAAAGATAGTTTTTGATGCCGAAATTAAAGAAAACGAGCACAAAATGAGGATAGATATGGCCAATGATGCCGCAGAAATGCTCGAAGCTGCCGGATACAAAAATGTAAAATCTTACAAAAAAGAAGATTTTCATCTCGGATTGTCAAAGCATGAAATGGGTACTGCCCGCATGGGCCTGGATGCCAAAACTTCGGTGCTCAACGCTAATAATCAGGTGTGGGGTTGTGAAAATGTATATGTGACCGACGGTGCCGCCATGGCTTCTTCTAACTGTGTGAACCCGTCACTTACTTACATGGCCCTCACTGCCCGTGCGTGTGCCCATGCGGTGGCTGAGCTAAAAAAACTCAACCTTTAGAGAATAGCTTTTCGTATTGGTCTTTGTCAAAACCTACCGCCACTATTTTTTGGTCTTCTATTACCGGGCGTTTTATTACCGATGGGTTGCTCATTAGTACAGGAATGGCCGTTTCAATGCTTTCCAGGTCGCTTTTCTGTTGTTCATCCAATCCGCGGTAAGTGGTTCCTTTTTTGTTAACAAGCGTACTCAATGGAATCTGTTGCAACCACTCCTCCAGTTTATCCCGGCTGATTCCGTTTTTTTTATAGTCATGAAAAAGGTATTCTATGCCATAATTGCCGATTGTATCCCGTGATTTTTTTACTGTGTCGCAATTGGGTATGCCGTAAATGGTAAGCATGTTTTATATTTTTTTTGCAAAAATAGAGCATTTTTATATGTTTTGCTTTTTGAGAAAACAATCTATTGTAGTTTGTTGATTAAAAAAAAAGAATGTGGACCGCCCAAAAAATCTGATTAACGCAACATTAACAAGGCATTATTTGTAAGTAAGCGTTTATTTTTCAATTTTTGTGATTCTGTTTTTTCAAAATATTTGATTTACAATTTGTTTCGTGATATTTATATGAAAAAGTCTTTTCTGCAGGTTATTAAGTTTTTTGTGGTTTTCGGAATGGTTTCGCTCAGCAGCTGTCACAGCCAGACTCAAAAAAAAGTCGAAAGTGTAGTTATTGACAAAACCAAAGTGACCTGGAACCCTAGCATTGATGATGCCCTGGCCCAAGCTAAAGCACAAGGTAAAATACTTTTTGTGGAGTGTTTTTCACCCACCTGTCCTGTTTGCCAGAGTATGGAGCCTTTTTTTAAAAAACCGGAAGTGGCCACAAAATTCAATACTGACTTTATCAATTATAAGCTCGATGTGGGTAATGCAGAGCAAGTTAAGTTTCTCAACGCCAGGAATATTTGGTTGCCTAGTTTCCCGCAATTTTTATTTTTTGACTCGGAAGGTACGTTGGTGCATCAGGCAGAGGTGACCCCTGATGTTAAATCATTTTTAAGTGCTGCTGAAATGGCACAAAACCCTGATAAACGTGCCGGAAATTATAAAAAACGCTTTGATGGAGGAGAAAGGTCGTTCGATTTACTTGTGCAGTATGCCGCCTTTTGCAGGCTAACCAAAGATACTTTATCCAATATTTCTGCTGCCAATGAGCTGTTTAAACTGTACCCCAAAAATGAATTGGGAACCGAAGCCAGTTGGAAAATTACCAAAAAATGCGTTTCAGATATTGATAATGGATTTGCGACTTATTGGTTTAACCATGTGCCACAGGCAGCGGCTTTTGAAGTAAAAGAAGGTCATGCTGGTAATGAGAATAATATTTTAGGAACAATAGTTCAAACTTCTTTATTTAGTGCCAAAGGAAAACAGTATGGAACTGCCAAACTTGCAATGGTTAAAGATTATATGGTAAAATCGGGTGCCGGTCAATATGTAGATGGGGTTACCTGGGAACTGGAATCACTGGCTTTGATAAGAGAAGGTAAAGCTCCTCAATCATTGGTGGTAGGTGACAAAATGTCGAGAAAGTATGAGGGAAATGGCCAGGCTCAGGTTTATATTACCAGTTTATTTAACAAAAATTATCCTGATAAAGCCTACGTTGCAAAAGCAAAAGCCTGGATGGCAAAAGCCAAAGCCTCTATTAAGGATGAGAAATTGATGGCAGAGTATTATTATGAATCAGCCAGGTTAAATAAAAATGCCGGCGATATACCTCAGGCCAAAGCCGATGCCACTCAAGCAAGAAATCTGGCCGTCAAGTATCAAATGGACCTTGTTAAATATAATGAGCTTGTAAGTTCATTGTGATTAATTTATTGAAATACAGCAAAATATATTCTTTTTTTTGCAAAATGAGAGTTTATGGCATTCAGACTGAAACTAAATATTAGAGGGCAACTCACCCTTCAGTTTTTGATGCTGGTGGGATTCCTGTTTATGTTTTTTTCGGTAAGTATATATTTTTTTAGTAAGCTATATCTTGAAAAACGATTTTATAAAAAACTGCAGGACAGAGCCATCACAACTTCGGCTCTGTTTTTTGATTTTCAAGCCAATAATAAAGCCATAAGGAAAATTGTAGAAAATACTGAAAAAGAATATCTTACACAGGAAATCATTTCAATAATCGACATCAAACGTGATCTATTTGTGTTTTCTACAAGTTTCAGAAATGAAGAATTTCACAGGCTTTTGCTCAAAAAAATAGATTCATTGCAAACTTTTGGGACTTCCAACCTGGGAGCCTATAAAATGGCGTTTCTTAAAATAAAAGATTCATCAGGCGATTATTGGGTTTTGGTAAGTGCTAAAGACACCGTAGGTGCCGAAGCATTGGACGATCTCAGAAAAATCCTGCTCATAATGCTGTTGGTGGCTTTGCTTTTGATAGGTTTTATGGGGTGGTATCTTGCCAATAGTGCGTTTTCGCCTATATCTGGGATAATTAATCAACTGGGAAGGATTTTCCCCAAAAATATTTCCAAACGCATAGAACTCTCCAACTTTGAAGATGAAATAGGTCAATTGGCCAGTACCATAAATCAATTGTTAGAAAGAGTCGAAAACTCAGTTTTTACCCAAAAAATGTTTGTCGCAAATATTTCTCATGAGTTAAAAAATCCACTGACCAAGATATTTACCCAGATCGAATTGTTGGAAATGAAATATAAAGACAATGCAGAATTGTATCCACAAATTAAAGGGTTACGGGAAGATACCCTAAAACTCAATCACCTTACACAATCGATTTTACAGTTGGCCAATGTATTTTCTGATGAGTCTGCTCTTCCAATGCAGAAAATCAGAATAGATGAATTGCTTTTTGATTCCATCTCAGATTATAAAAAATGGAATCCTGAAAACCAGGTTGAAGTAGGATGGGAGCAAGTGCCGGAAGATGATAATTTGCTTATTATCAATGGCAATGATGATGCTCTGAAAGTGGTTTTTAAAAATCTGATTGATAATGCCTGTAAGTTTTCTGATAATCATAAGGCCAGAATTTTAATTAATCCACAAACTGAATGTGTACAAATTAGTGTCAATAACAGAGGCATTCAAATTCCTGCCGATGAGTCAGAAAAAGTGTTCCAACCATTTTTTAGATCCAACGCAACTGCTAAAGGAAAGATTGGGCACGGTGTCGGACTTGCAATTGTTAAGCAAATAGTTGATTTGCACAAAGGTAAACTGACCGTTGAGCCAATTGTGGATGGCAATAGTTTTATTCTTCTATTTTATCATAATTGATGATAAATATTTCAAAATACTGATAATTAAATACTTAAAAATTTTATTGATTTTTATTAACTAAAATTTTAAGCTAAATTTAATTTGTCCTTAAGTCTGATTTAATACAAAAGAGTGAAGTTTGTGCCAAACAAAACGAGAATATTTTCATTATGGAACAACAATCATCAAATAATTCAAACACACTTAAAATTGGTGTAGTGGTATTATTGGGAGCACTGGGACTTTTGGGTTATCTATATTACGGTTCACAAACTGAGAATGAAGATTTGCAAAAATTATTGACTGGCAAAGTTGACGAACTATCTTCTACCAAAGTAAAACTTGATTCTATTAGCAGATCTCTTGATGCCAAAATAGCCGAGGTGCAATCACTTGGGGGTAGCGTGGAAGAACTCCAAAAAATCAAAGCACAATTGGAAAATGATAAAAAGAAACTTAGAGCAGATTCAAATTTTTCTTCTAAGAAATATGAAGGGAAAATTAAGGAATACGAAACTTTCCTTGCCGAAAAAGAAGTTGAGCTTCAGAAGTTGAGAGAAGAAAACGGCATTTTGACTAACCAAAATCAAATGCTTCAAACTGAAAAGCAGACTGTTATTGCAGAAAACAGTGGCTTGAAATCTACAAAAGATTCGTTGAATCGTACTTTGAGCGATGTTAGTGCTAAAAATGAAGATTTGAAACAAAAAATAAATGTTGGCTCAGCTTTAAAAGCAGTTAAAGTAACCGTGGTAGCATTGAGCAGCAGAGGAAAAGAGCGGTCAGGAGAGGTTAAAAACAAAAAAATTGACCAACTGAAAGTTTCATATATTTTGCCATCAAATCCGCTTACAGCTACGAACAATAAAGATGTTTATTTGAGATTGCTTGATCCCAATGGTGGTGTAATCAACGACATGAACAAGGGTGGAGTATTGAAATATAACAATCAGGAGATTGGCTATAGCATGAAACAAGCCGTGCTTTATTCCAATAATGATCAGGCAGTAGATATGTATTACAAAAAAGACCAGGCTCTTAAGTCAGGTACTTATTCAATAGAATTATATTCTGAAGGCTTCAAAATCGGAACAGGGAGCTTTTTGGTAAAATAAAAAGATCATAATGGTTTATAGGGTTATATTGGATTCCTGCATTGACATTCAGTGCAGGAATTTTCATTTTTTAGATTTGCCGGTTAAAATTTTATTCTTCTGAAATTATTAGATTTTGCATTTCGGTTCGTATCCCATTATTTTCAAACAAAAAGGTTTAAATACTTCAATAGGTTTTTATTTAACTAAAATTTAGGAAAATCACCTGATTAAAAGAGAACTATAGTTCTGATATTCAACTCTCTTCTATACATTCAAAATTGTTTTCCGTCTATAATCTGAGTAATTCATTGATTTGGATTTTTTTTATTACATAATTTTCTTCAGTTCTATAATTTCTTGGGAAATCTTAAGAAAAAACAATAAAAATTAGAAAAAATACCATAAAATAAATTTAAATGTGTCAAATCTACACAAATAATAAATGTGTAATATCGGAAAAAATAAAATTATATTTTGCATGTAATTAAGAAAGTTATCGAAAATGTTGATTGACAACAAAAAAGAATATTATTTATTAAAAAAAAAAAAAATTTCAATAAATATTTAAAAAAATATTGCGTTTTCATTTTTTATCTCTAATCTTGCACTATTCTAATAAAAAATAAACTTTTTTTTAACAATTAACCTTAAGTTCTATGAAAGGAAAATTCTATTTGAGATCTTTTCTGATGCTTATGCTTGGGCTTGTAGTGAGCCTTCAGATGACATTTGCACAGGGAAGAAAAGTTAGTGGAAAGGTGACCGACGCAGCCGATGGTTCCGGCGTACCGGGAGCATCTGTTACCATTAAAGGTACTACCAGAGGTGCAGCTACAGATGCCAGTGGTAACTTCTCTCTTGATGTTCGGGGTGCAGGAGATGTTTTAGTCGTAAGTTTTGTAGGTTACAAAACAGAAGAAATCACAGTAGGTGCTCAGACAGTAATCAATGTAACATTGACTTCTGATGCTGCTTCACTTGAAGAAGTTGTAGTAACAGGATATTCTGTTGACAAAAGAAAAGAATCAACTGGTGCTGTTGCCATTGTAAAACCAAAAGATTTGACAGTTGTGCCTTCTTCCAGTATTGATCAGCAGCTTCAAGGTCGTGTTGCTGGTGTTAATGTAGTAACAACCAGTCAGCCGGGTTCAGGTTCTCAAGTAAGGATCAGAGGATTTGGTGCATTTGGTGGTAACGAACCACTTATAGTTGTGGATGGATTGCCAGTAGGTGATGTTAACTTCCTTAATCCTGAAGACGTTGAAACTGTTACAGTGTTGAAAGATGCCTCTGCAGCTTCAATCTATGGAGCAAGAGCTGCCAACGGTGTAATTATCTATACTACCAAAAAAGGGAAAAAAGGTACAGGGAAATTAAACATTTCTTATGACGGTGTATTTGGTGCTACAGATCCGGGTGAAGGACAACAAATGATGAATCCACAAGATCAGGCTACCTGGACATGGAATGCATTACGTAATTCTGGTTCTCCATTGTCACATCCGCAGTATGGTTCGGGTGCAACTCCAATTTTGCCAGATTATTTAAAGGTTGGTAACAGAAACGGTGTTGTTGGAACCATCGATTTGGCTGCAGAAAAAGCCAAATATAACATTACAGGACCAACAATTGGCGATTTCTATCAAGTAATCAAAGCCAATAAAGAAGGAACTGACTGGTATAAAGAATTGACTCAAACTGGTACTATTAGCCGTCATACTCTTGGATTTTCAGGTGGTGGTCAAGGTTCAAGATTCTATGTAGGTTTATCGAGCCAAAAGCAGCAAGGTATTTTACCTAGCCAGTCGGCCACAAGATATGCTTTCAGAGTTAATACTGAATTTGATATTTTGAAAAACCTTAGAATCGGTGAAAACTTGCAGGTTACTTATCTTTCAATTAATGGAAGAAACGGTGGAAATAACGGTTTGGAAAGTTCGCAGTTGGAAAATGATATCTTGGGAGCATTCAGATCTCCAACAATTATTCCGGTTCGTGATGAATTTGGGGGATGGGCAGGTACTACTGCTATTGGTTTTGGCCAGGGTTCTAATCCTGTAGCAAATCAGCAACATAATAAACTCAATAAAAACTTTAATGCAATTGGTACCGGCAATTTATATATTGAATGGGATCCAATCAAAGATTTGACATTAAGATCGTCTATAGGTGGTAATTATAATAACTTCTATGGTTGGGGTTATGGACGACCAATATATGAAACTCTGGAAAATAAAGGAGTTGTATGGTCGTATAATGAAAATGGTGGATTTAGAATGGGGTGGACATTTACAAATACTGCTACCTATAAAAAGAAATTTGGAATCCATAACATTGAAGTTTTAGTGGGACAAGAAGCTCTAAATACAGGTGCCGGTAAAAATATGGCGGCCAATGGTAGAGATCCTTTTGCAGGTGATTTGGATTATATTACTATTTCAACTTTGAATACTTTAAATCCTGCCACCAGTACTAAAGATAATGGCATTAACTTTTTATCTTATTTTGGTAGAGCCATTTACAACCTTCATGACAAATATTATTTGACTGGAGTTTTAAGAAGAGATGGTTCTTCAAGATTTGGTTCTGAGTCAAGATTTGGTATTTTCCCAGCTTTCTCTGCTGCATGGAGAATTTCTGAAGAGTCATTTATGAAAGATCTTCCTTGGGTAACTGATCTTAAAATCAGGGGAGGTTATGGTACAATGGGTAACTCTAACAACGTAGACCCAGGTAACCAATTTAGCCTTTATGCTCAAAATTTGGGTAATTCGGTTTATGATATTAGTGGAACCAACGGTGGGATTGCTCCTGGATATACTCAAACAAGAATTGGTAACCCAGGTGCGAAATGGGAAACTTCTGTAACTCAAAATATTGGTTTTGATGGTACTTTCTTAAAAAGCCGTTTAGAAATTGTTTTTGACTTATGGAGAAAAAATACCAAAGATCTATTGTATAGACTTCCGATTACTCAAACCGCTGGTGAGGCAACTCCACCATTTGTAAACGTGGGTACTATGTTAAATGAGGGTGTTGATGTTCAGGTGATTACACGTGGTAATCTTGTAAAAGATGTTAAATATGAATTAGATCTTACTGCAAGTTTCCTTCATAATGAAATCACAGAAATTGGTGGTGGACTTACATATCTTCAGGATGTTAACCCTGGCTTTAGAGGAGTTAACCCAGTTAGAAACCAATTGGGATTATCACTTTCTTCGTTTTATGGATACAAAGTACAAGGTTTGTTCCAGTCAGCTGACGAAATCAAATCTGCTCCAACTCAGGACGGTGCTGGTGTAGGTAGATTCCGTTATATGGATTTAAATGGTAGAGATGCTAAAGGTCAATTAACTGGAAAACCAGATGGTAAAATTGATGCAGATGACCGTACTTATTTAGGTTCACCTGTTCCTAAATTTACAGGCGGTTTGAACTTCAGATTGAGCTATAAAAACTTTGACTTGGTTAGTTATTTCTATACTTCTATTGGAAATAAAATCTTTAATATATCTAAAAGATTTACAGATTTCTATCCATTGTTTGCCGGTTCTGCTATCTCAGAAAGAGTTAAAGATTCATGGACTCCTGAAAACAGAGATACAAATATTCCAATTTTTGAGGCCAATGACGGATTCAGTACAGGTTCACAATCAAGTGACTTCTACGTTGAAGATGGCTCTTATTTAAGATTCCAAAATCTTACTATAGGTTATAACCTTCCAACCAATGTTGTAGAAAAACTTAAACTTGGAAGAGTAAGAGCAAGTGCATCAGTAAACAATCTGTTTACTGTAACAAAATATGGTGGACTTGACCCACAAGTGGCAGGAGCAGCTGATACTAACTTTGGTATTGATTTGGGTAACTTCCCAATGACCCGTCAGATTACATTTGGCTTGAATGTCGGTTTTTAATCCTTTAAAAGTTAATTATTAATATGAAAAAAATATCAATAGCAATCGTATTTTTAGCGTTAATCGTTGGAGGATACTCGTGTAAAGACACATTCCTCGACGTAGCACCAACCGGTTCGATTTCCAAGAACCAATTAACCACCAAAGCAGGTTTAGAAGGTAGTTTGATAGCTGCTTATGCTCAGTTGAGTGGATTAGGTAGTTATGCAGGTGGCCCTTCAAACTGGGTTTGGGGTGCTATTCGTGGTGGAGATGCCAATAAAGGTACTGACCCGGGTGACTTCTCTGACATCAACCCAATTCAAAGATTTGAATATAACCCTTCATTACCATTTTCTGGTGAGTTGTACAGAGAGCATTTTGATGGAGTTGCCAGAGCAAACGCTACTTTGGCTCTTATTAAAGAAGCTCAGCCTGATGTAAAGGAGGAAGAAAAGGTAAGAATGGCTGCTGAGGCTAAGTTTATCAGAGCACATTTCTATTTTCAATTGAAAAGAAACTTTGACAATGTACCTTACGTAGATGAGAATATAAACGTTTCAAACGGAATTGAGAAAGTTAAAAATGATGTTGATATCTGGCCTAAAATTGAGGCTGACTTCAAAGAAGCTTTTGATAAACTTCCTGAAACTCAAACAGCTGTAGGTAGAGCAAACAAATGGGCAGCAGCAGCATACCTTGCAAAAGCCTATATGTTTCAGAAAAAATACCCTGAGGCTAAAGCCCTTTTTGATCAGATCATAGCAAATGGAAAAACTGCAGGTGGTAAAAAATATGCTTTGCTTCCTAAATACTCTGATCTTTATCGTGTAGCCAATGACAACAGTGCCGAGTCGGTATTTGCTGTACAAGCCACAGTTAAATCAGGTAATGGTAATAATGCCAATGCAGATCTTCAATTGAACTTTATACAAGGAACTGAACCAGGTACATGTTGTGGATTCTTTCAGCCAACATTTGAGTTTGTGAACTCTTTCAGAACTACTGCTGACGGTCTTCCTTATCTTGATGGTTCTTATAACGACCCTTCAAAAGCCGTTAAACATGATATGGGTATTGCTTCAACAGCAGGTTTTACTCCAGATAATGGTCCACTTGATCCAAGATTAGACCATACCGTGGGTAGAAGAGGTATTCCATTTTTGGATTGGGGACTTCATACTGGTTTTAGTATGATTCGTAACCAACCCAATGCCGGACCATATTCTCCTAAAAAGTATCTTTATACTAAAGCTGAGAAAGCCGCAGGTATGACAGAAACTGGAGGTTGGGGACACCAAACTTTTAATGCCTACAATGTTACAATTATCAGATATGCTGATGTACTTTTGATGGCGGCTGAAGCTGAAATTGAAGCTGGATCTTTAGCAAAAGCTCTTGAATATACCAATATGGTTAGAGGAAGAGCAGCAAATGAGTCTGATTATGTTAAAATTGACGGTGCACCTGCAGCCAATTATTCAATAAAAACCTATGCATCATTCCCTGATAAAGACTTTGCCCGTGCTGCTGTAAGGTACGAAAGAAGAATGGAACTAGGAATGGAAGGTCATCGTTTCTATGACTTGGTTAGATGGGGTGAGGACGTAGCCGCTATCAATAAATATTTGAAATATGATCAGGTATTATTACCTGGTGCATTTGGCGGAGCTTCTTATCAGGCAAAGCATAAAATATTGCCACTTCCTCAATCTCAGATTGACCTTGTTGGTGCTGATGTTTTAAAACAAAATGCAGGTTATTAATCTGATTTGAAATTTATTGTATAAAAAAATAGGCTATCAGTAATGGTAGCCTATTTTTATACTTTTATTATTTATACGTATCGCTTACCGTAGCTTTCGGCTTTAGTTACAAACTCTTTGACTTTTTGTTCATCATCTTTTTTACAAATCATCAAAACATCGTCAAATTCAGCAACGATATAGCCTTTTAAATCATTAATGACCACTAATTTGTGTTTTGGTGTTTTTATTACACAATCTTCAGTCGCAAAAAGCATCACCTGACCATCAACCACATTGTTGGTATCGTCTTTCTCCGAGTTTTCATATACTGACTTCCACGTACCCAAATCACTCCAACCAATATCTGAAAGAACCACAAACACATTTTCAGCTCTTTCCATAACGCCATTGTCAATTGAAATCGACCGGCAACGCTGATATGCCGTGTCCAGAGCATCTTTTTCTTTTGATGTATAGAAGCTTTTTTGAGCAATTGAAAAAGCATCGGCCATTTCGGGAAGGAAAGCATGGAATGCATTTTTTATAGCATTTATATTCCAAACAAATATTCCCCCATTCCAAACATAATCCCCGCTGGCTAAAAACATTTCAGCTAACTCCAAATTTGGTTTTTCTGTAAAAGTCTGAACTTCTTTCACTTCTGTTTTACCAGAGTCGTTAAATTTGATATAACCATATCCGGTGTCAGGTCTGGTGGGTTTTATGCCTAAAGTAACCAGTACATCATTGTTTTTTGAATAATCCAGGGCCACATTTATCCTGTTTCTGAATTCTTCTTCTTTCAATATAATATGGTCTGCCGGTGCTACTACAATGTTGGCGTTTGGGTCTTTTTTTTCGATTTTATAACAAGCATAGCCAATACAAGGTGCTGTATTACGACGACTGGGCTCAAGTAGAATCTGGTCATCGGTCAGATAGGGCAGCTGGTCTTTTGTAATTTGATAATATTCAGGGCTTGTGACCACGTAAATATTTTCTTTAGGACAAATACCCTCAAATCTATCTGCGGTTTGCTGTATGAGGGTTTTACCAGTTCCCAGGATGTCATGGAATTGTTTTGGAAATGTTTGTCGGCTAAAAGGCCAGAAACGAGTTCCTACTCCTCCGGCCATAATTATCAGGAAATTTGAATTTGCCATTTATTTTTTATTATTAAGAAAATACTGATTTGTACGTAAAGCTACATTTTCTCTAATATCCAACCAAAAAAAATTGTAATCAGCGAAATGCCAGATTTTTTCGTTAAGAAATGCTTTTCCTGGAATATCGGGTTTTTTTATCCATAATATACCATTTTCGACTTTGCACGTAATGATACCCGGGCTCAATTTTGATTTAATACCCAATGTGCCTTTGTGCCAGCTTTTTTTAGACCAGTTAGTGTTTGGTTTCCAGGATACAGGATTGATACATTGTGCCTGGTTCAAGCCATTTTCGTAATAAGAAGGATAGTAATTTTCTGAAAATGTATTCCAACTTAAATATCCTCCTGTTTGGTTGGGTTCGGTCATAAGTTTTACAGTTTCAAACATACTGTCATTTACTGGCATACCAACCAAATATGCAGCAATCATTCTTTCCTGCAAGGGTTTATTATTTACAAATTCTTGAATGAGCCTAATTGCAAGTAAAGTACCTTGACTATGCCCGGCAATTATGAACGGCCTCGAATGATTATATTTTTCAAGAAAAATCTCAAATGCTTTTCTAATGTCAAAATATGCTAAATCCAATGCTTTTTTTGATGAAATGGAGTCTTTGGTTGTAAAAACCGAATAGTGTGCCTGCCGATATATTGGAGTATATATTTTTGCAATACCATTGAACACTGAGGCTTGATTATAAATTGCAGATTTTTCGATTTTTTCATTGAGATCTGAGTCAGTCGTAGATGCATTCCAGGTGTATTGGTTGGTTGGTTGCTGAGTATATACCGTAGGATAAATATAGAAAACATCAACTTGAGCTTGAAACTGAAAGTCTTTTAAATTGTGTTTTCCTTTAGGTAATTTATCTGCCATATCAATTTTGGTTGGTAATGCCAGCCAACTTGATGTTTGGGTGTAATCAGGGCTTAAAGGCTGGGTCTTTTCGTCAAAGGTTGATGTGATTTGAAAATGTTTTTGAGCCATTACAATTTCTGTGTTTAGCCAAAAAAACACCAATAAAATCAACCATTTTTCCATATCTTTTTTCATTTTATAATTATTTTTTGATTTTATTGTATTCAAATAATTTATCTTTCTTATTTTTGACCAACGAATTAGTTTCTTAACCAAATAATAACCTTTTAAACTATGTTAAATTTATACCCTAATCTTAAGAAATTATTCCTGATTACCATCTTTAGTTTAGCCACTTCTGTATTTGTTATGGCTCAAACCAAGGTTTCAGGGATGATTTCTGACGCTCGTACCAAAGAGCCTTTGGTAGGAGTTAGTGTTCAAATCAAAGGAAAAATCATTGGTACCATTACCGATTTAAATGGTAAATTTGATTTTACTACCGCAACTCCCGTGCCATTTCAATTGGTAATCTCTTCGGTGGGATATAAAAGCCAGGAATACACCCTTAAATCAGAAAATGCTGCTATAAATATCAGTCTCGAAGAGGAAAACATAATGGGTCAGGAGTTGGTTGTATCTGCATCCCGGATGGAGGAAAGTGTGATGAAATCTCCGGTTTCGGTTGAAAAGCTGGATTTGAGAGCTATAAGAGAAACTACTGCTCCAAATTTTTATGATGCTCTTGGAAACATGAAAGGTGTGGATTTGACTACACAAGGTTTGCTATTTAAATCTATCAACATGCGTGGGTTTAATTCGACCGGTAACGTGCGTACTGTGCAGATGATTGATGGAATGGACAATCAGGCACCTGGACTTAATTTTCCTGTAGATAATATAGTTGGTATGCCTGAACTTGACGTAGAGAGCGTAGAGTTAGTTTCTGGTGCTGCTTCTGCACTTTATGGTCCAAATGCATTGAATGGATTAGTATTGATGAATTCTAAAAGCCCGTTTTTATACCAGGGACTTAGTGCTAATATCAAAAGTGGTATTATGAGTGCATCGAACAGAGCTGTTCAAACTACTCCTTTTTATGATATGTCCTTAAGATATGCCAAAGCTTTCAATAACAAAGTGGCATTTAAAGTAAACTTGTCATATTTGGGGGCTAAAGACTGGGAAGCCAATAGCACTGATAACCTTAATTATGTAAAAGGTGGAGCAAATGACCGCTCAGCATTGGATTATGATGGATTAAACGTTTATGGTGATGAGGTGCAAACTAATCTTGGGACCGTTGCAGATGCATTGGTAAAAGGTGGTTTACTCCCTGCAAATGCCAGAGGACTTGTGCCTAATACAATAGTTAGCCGTACTGGTTATAGCGAAAGCGATCTAATGGATTATAATACTAAAAGCTTCAAGGTAAATGCCGCTTTGCACTACAGAATTACTGAAAAAATTGAAGCGATAGGACAGATTAATTATGGATATGGAACTACAGTTTATACCGGAACGGGTCGTTACGGTCTTCGTAATTTTAACATAATGCAGGGGAAACTTGAGTTAAGAGGTGATAATTTCACTTTGAGAGGATATACTACTCAGGAGAATTCAGGACAATCGTTTTTGGCAGGTTTGACAGCTGTAGATATGCTAAACGAAGCAAAGCCTCACGCCAATTGGTTTGGGGAGTATGTAGGAGCATTTGTTCAGGCTAAATCTCTAAATCCTAATATTTCAGAGGCTAATGCACATGCTACTGCCAGAGCTTTTGCGGACAAAAACATGCCACAACCGGGATCTGATCAGTTCAATACTTTACTTGACAAATATAGAGAAATGCCTATAAGTAAGGGAGGTAGTGCATTTACAGATAAAACTGATATGTATCACGCAGAAGGGTTTTACAATTTCAAGAATCAAATTAAATTTATTGATCTGATTGCCGGTGCCAATGTAAGACAATATAGACTAAAATCAGACGGAACACTTTTCTCTGATACTAAAGATGGCCGAGACGGAGTAATTCCGATAAATGAATATGGTGCTTTTACTCAGGCAAGTAAAAACCTTTTTGGAGATCATCTTAAGCTGATTGGTTCAATTAGATATGATAAAAATCAAAATTTTGACGGTCAGTTTACACCAAGAGTATCAGCTATTTCAACTTTTGGTAATCACAATATCAGAGCATCTTATCAAACTGGCTTCAGAATTCCAACTACTCAAAATCAATATATTGACCTTACCACGCCTACTGGAACATTGGTAGGAGGTATGGATGAGTTTAATGCCAGGTATAATCTTACTGCAGGTATTCCAAGAAACGTATTGGCTGATTTTCAGATTAATGGAGCTAATTCTAAATATTTGGATGCCGCAGCCAAACAAAAACTGGCAGCAAATGTTGGTGCATTTGTTACTTCAAACCTTTCTGCTATTCAAAGTGCCGTAATAGCAGCAGTACAAGCAGGTGTGGTTTCAAAGGTAACTGCAGCTGTACAAGCTTTAGTTGCTGCAGGACAATTGCCGGCTGAAGCTGCCCCGGCCGCTATTCAGGCTCAGGTTACGGCACAAATGGGTAGCCAGGCAGTTAAGGATCTGATTACAGCTAATGTTACCTCTCAAGCCAATGCTTTAGCTACTCAGGTGACACCTGCTTTTGCCTTAGATGTACTTCCAAAATACTCTCCTGTTAAACTTCAGCCTGAAAGAATCAAATCTTGGGAGATTGGATATAAAGGTCTGATAGGGAAGAAATTGTTTGTTGATACTTATTATTACAGTAGTGTATATAGTAATTTTATTGGGGGAACGGTTATCGTGGTGCCAACTGCACCGGCAGCTGCTGGTCTTCCGCTAGCTTCGGGCATTGGTGTGGGAAATTTCAAAGGCTATCAAAGAGTATCAAATACCAGCGAAAAAATAACTGCTGACGGTTGGGCTTTAGGTTTAAATTATTCCCTTCCTAAAGGATACAGTATAGGTGGAAACTGGGCTGTAAACAGACTTAAAAACTTTGTTGCTACCCCAGAGCAACAATATGCTGGATTTAATTCTCCGAAAAACAGGTATAATGTTAATTTTGCAAAAAGATTGGGTAGTGGTGAAAAATTTGGTTTCAATGTTTCTGCACGTTATCAGGATGCATTTGTTTGGGAATCAAGTTTCGTAGTTCCAACTACAAGCACAGTGCCTTTATTTGGAAATACAACAGTACCATCAATATTTAATATCGACGCACAAGTAAGTTATAAACTTCCTGCTGTGAAGTCTGTTATCAAACTTGGTGGAACAAACATTGGCGGAAAACCATACGTTCAGGCTTATGGAAGTGCGTATGTAGGTTCAATGTATTATGTATCAATAGCTTACGACGAATTATTTAACAGATAAACTTATACCAAAAATTATCGATAATTGGCTCCGGCCAAACTTCATAATTTTCTTTGGTTTAAGTGAAAAAAGCCTTCCATTGGAGGGCTTTTTTTTTTGTGCAAAAATAAATGGAGCTCCTTTTCAGAAGCCTCTTTATTCAAAAATTTTATAAGAATCTATCTTAAAGATTCTACAAATTTTTCAATATCTGCCGGTAGGTCAGTTGCGGTTTCCAATACTCTCACAAACTGACTACCAATAATGGCCCCAGACGCTGATTTTGCGGCCTGAGCAAAAGTTTCCTTGTCTTTTATTCCAAATCCTATAAGGCGGGGGTTTTTAAGGTTCATGGCATTGACTCTTTCAAAGTATTCTTCCATGTTATGACTTACACCTGTGACTGCACCCGTAACACTTGCAGATGAAACCATATAAATAAATCCTTTTGATATCCCGTCGATTTTTCTGATTCTGTCTTCAGACGTTTGTGGAGTAATTAGAAATATATTTAGCAGGCCATATTTTTCAAAAATTTCTCGGTAGTGATCATTGAATTCATCTAATGGTAAATCAGGTAAAATCAACCCGTCAATGCCAACTTCACTGCATTTTTTACAGAATTCTTCCACACCATATTGATAAACCGGATTGAAATACCCCATCAAAACTACGGGAACTGTAATTCCATGATTTCTAAAGCCAGCGAGCTGCTCAAACAAAACCTTAACTGACATTCCGTTTTCAAGAGCTTTTTGGTTTGAGCCCTGAATAGTTTCGCCATCCGCAACGGGGTCAGAATAAGGCATTCCAATTTCAACTATATCAGTCCCTGAGTTTTGAAGTGCCTGAAGTATAGGTAAAGTATCCTTAAGTTCAGGAAAACCGGCAGTGAAATATATGTTGAGTATATTTTGTTTATTGTTCTTAAAAAGCTCCTCTATACGGTTCATTAGGTCTATTTTTTGGAAAGTGCAAAAATACTAATATTTGTATCCGGCATTCCAAAATTTAAAGAATAATAATAATTTGAATAAGAATTACATTTCAGTAGTCTCATTGTATAAAACCTGGAGCATAGTTTGCCCCACAGCTTTCAAAGTGTTTTTATCAATATTACTCATATTGTCCTGCATGGTATGATGGTGCTCGAAAAACAGGTTGTCAGTATTTCGGGTGTCAATGATGTCAATCATCGGAATTTTTGCAATTGTATTTACCGGAACATGGTCGTCAGTAATTTGAGAACCCGTGCTTTCTACAAAAAAATTACTGAAACCAAGTTGAGAAGCCGTATTCCATACATTCTGAACAATTGATGGAGCCACTGCGACTGAAACTCCTTCTTTTTGAAAGGTTGCATCTTTTGCCCCAACCATATCCAGCAATATTCCAAAATATGCAGAATATCCTGTTTTATGCAGATTTTTCGACCAATATTCAGACCCCAGGCAATATCCGCCATATTCATGTTTTACATCACCTGTAAAATCTTGGGGTGCACCCCAGTCCTCTGAGTCAAATAGAATGAAATCTACACCAATATTCAGGCTATCCCTGCTGATAATTCGAGCCATTTCCAAAATTACAGCAACGCCACTGGCACCGTCATTGGCACCGTCAATGGCTTTATTTTTCACAGATTTATCTTTGTCACCGTAAGGTCGGGAGTCCCAATGGGAGGCAAAAATCAATCTTTTAGCCGCACCGGGGTTATAACTGGCAATGATATTTCTGGAAGGCACTGATTTTCCATTGTACAATACAGCATTGAATTTCTGCTCGGTGACATCTAATTTATATTCTTTGAATTTTTTTACCAACCAATCACCACATTTTTGTGAAGCAGAACTCCCTGGTACCCTCGGCCCAAATGAAACCTGTTTTTCTGTAAATTTATATGCTGAGTCTTGCGAAAATTCAGGAGCTTTTACTATAGCTTGAGTTGCAGTTTCTGTTTCGGTGGACTGATTTTCAGAGGCATTGTTGGAATATTTGCATGAAAACAAAAAAATAGTATAAAATACTATAAGTGAGTATCTTAATATACTTTTGGACATTGTTTTTGAGTTAATTTTTAACAAAAATAAGTTTAATGAATGAAAAAAATAATTTTTTGGCACAGTATTTGAAATTTACATTTTACAAGCAGACTTAGTCTGTGAGCTTTTCTAATTAACTTTACTCTTATGAAATTATTATTTACTTTAGGTCTAAACCTAATAACTTTTCTGCTTTTTGGAAATGTAGATGATAAAAAGCCCAAAAAAACTGCCGGATTTGCTTCTGTAAATTATGAAATATTTGGTGATGACCATGCTTTTACTCCAATTGTTGACCAGGAGTTAAAAGAGCATGTTTATTATATCGTAAGTGGTCATGGCGGACCTGATCCCGGTGCCAATACCCTTGTAAATGGTAATATGGTGGCAGAAGACGAATATGCTTATGATGTAAGTTTGAGATTAGCAAAAAACCTGATATCACATGGGGCAAAGGTATATATGATTGTGAGGGACGAAAATGATGGCATCAGAGATGAAGAATATCTTGATGTAGATACCGATGAGGTAGTGTGGGGTGGAGAGAAAATCCCTTTGAATCAATCGCAGAGGCTTAGACAAAGAACACAGATTATCAATAGTTTATACGAAGAAAATAAAGCCAAAGGATATGAGATTCAAAGGGTAATTGAAACCCACGTTGACTCAAGATATACCGATCATAAAGTGGATATTTTCTTTTATTACAATGAAAACAAGCCCGAAAGCAAGAGATTGGCTGAAGGTATGTATGAAACTATTAAGACTAAATACGATGCTAAGCAGAAAGGCCGTGGCTATAATGGTGAAGTGAAACCAAGAGCACTTTGGACTATCACAGCCTCTAAGCCTCCTGTAGTATTTATTGAGCTCGGGAATATCACGAATGAGTACGACCGCAAGAGGTTGCTCATCCCCGATAACAGACAAGCGATAGCCAATTGGTTTCTCGCAGGATTACTTGATAACTAGGATTATTACTTCACATACAATTTTAAGATACCGGAGGCCCAAAGCCTTCGGTATTTTTGTTTTTGACCGAATAATAAAAATAAATCAAAAAATATGACGAAAGTCAATTATTTAATATACATTTGGTTACCCTATAAAAGTAAAATAACCTACTCATTCTATGAAACTTATATTGTTTCATTTGATTTTAACGGTAAATCCTCTGGTAAAAATCATTACCAATGAAAGGGTTATTTTAAAACCTTCAGACACGATTTTGCAATTTAATGCCCTTGAAAACGACATTAGATTTTTTGTAAATAATTCAAAAACTATTGGCGATTCTATCAGCTATCAATTAGTAGGATTTGATCAGAAGCCCAATTTTTCATCTTATCCTGAAATCAGATACACCGACTTAAAAGGTGGGAACTATACATTTATTATAAAGAAATATTCGGGAGGAAAAGTAATTGAAAGTAGCTCTGCAAAAATTGAAGTGGAGAGAGAATTGGCTGAGGAATGGTGGTTTTGGCCTTCACTGGCTTTGTATGCAATGTTATTAATCGGGGCTGGGTTTTATTTTTATCTTATCAACTCTTTCCGGCAAAAAATGAAGGTTCAAGTGTTGCGAAACCGCATAGCCTCTGACCTGCATGATGAAGTGGGAGCTACCTTGAGTAGTATTGCGATGTCCTCAAATCTGGTAAACAGAAAAATAGGAGCGGCAAATCCCGAAATACAAAGTATGCTGGCTCAAATAAAAACCGACTCTGAGGAAACCATTCACACGATCAGAGACACGGTTTGGACTATTAATCCTGACAATGACAGTTTTGAAAAACTCATAGAAAAACTTCGTGCCTTTGCTTTTCAAATTTTTAATGCAAAAGGTATAGAGCTCATATTTCTCAATGAATTAAATGACAAAAAAGCACCAAAACTTTTGATGGAGCAGCGGCGGAATGCCTATATGATTATCAGAGAGGCTTTAAACAATATTGCAAGACATTCTGAAGCCACTGTAGCTGAAATGCATATAAAAAAGATTAAAGAAGGGATTAGTATCAGCCTGAAAGACAATGGGATAGGATTTGAAAAAGACCCGAATAACCATGGAAACGGACTGAAAAACTTTGAAAAAAGAGCTAAAGAAGGTTTTATGGATTTTGAAATAAAAAGTGAAAAAAGAAAAGGGACTCAGATTTCACTTTTGATACCTGAACTATAATTCCACCAATATTGGTGGGTTTGAGGGAAATCAAAAAGCAGAATATTTGCATAAAAAAAACGAAATGGTGGAAGAAGCAATGAAATTGGTAACCGTGATATTGTTTGAAGACAATACCAGCTATAGAAATAGCCTGACCAATTTCTTTAAGGGTGTGGAGGGGATTTTGTTTGCCGGAGCTTTTGGCGATGCCAATGAGGTGCTTTCAAAAATCAGAAAACATAAACCCGATGTGGTGCTGATGGATATTCAGATGCCTGGAATAAGCGGAATAGATGCTCTGAAAAAGATAAAAAGCAGTCACCCGGAAGTAAAGGTTTTGATACAGACGGTGTTTGAAGATGAGCATAAGATATTTTCGGCGATATGTGCCGGAGCGAATGGTTATGTGCTCAAAAGCCCCGACCCGGAGCTGATGCTGCAAGCCATCATGGATGTATATGATGGAGGCGGGCACATGAGCCCTACGATAGCTCTGAAAGCCATGAAGATGTTCCAAAATCAGTTTGTGGCCAGCCAAAGCACTTATGTGGAATTGACAGAAAGAGAAAAGGAAATATTAGGCCTAATGGTAAAAGGCAAAAGCTATAAAATGATAGCCGACACAGTGTTTTTGAGCTATCACACCGTGCATTGGCACGTAAAAAACATTTACGAAAAATTACACGTAAACTCCGCCCCAGAAGCAGTCGCCAAGGCTATTGAGGGGAGGTTGGTTTAAGTTATTTTCGAATAAAGTTCTTTGATTTCTTGGTGTTGGGATTTCAGAGGGAGAATATTCCACCTTTGGGTAATTTATTTATTTCCTCCTTGGTCTTTTTTTCTAAAATGCTCTTTATTTCATTAAATCGGTATGGTACGAATGGAGATAATTGTGAGTCACTAATTAATTGAAGGGTTTCCTTAGATTCAAAAAATACATATTCCTCTCCTTTGTATTCAAAAACGTAAAACCATGTCTGAAGGAATTCATATTCAATTATTTTAAATGATAGATTTCCTTTTCCTCCCAGAAATAATGTTTTATCATTAAGTTTTATATCAATATTTTCCAAAGGTTTTCCTTTAAGTTGATATTCGCTGAGGTATGAAAAATTATAAAAGATTTTATCAATAACCCAAAAACTAAAGGGGTTAATTCTGTTAAATAGATTTTTATTTCTAAAATATTTATAAGACATTGAAGCTTTCTTTTTCTGTAATAAGTATTGTTTACCATTTTCATTGGCAAACTGGTAAATCATGCTCCTCGTTTTAGAACTATAGTTGTTTGCTAAAACATCCCGGATGTCAATTTTATGAATAACCGCTTTAGCGTTTGAACAGTAAGAGCCAGGATTACAATTGATTTGATTTTTAACAAAAACTTTGGAATTATTTGATCTGACTGAAGCATTGGGTTTTAGCGACGAAAAATTACCAAATTCCTCTAATTCAAATCTTTGGTAGTCTGAATTAATATTATCAACAAAGTATTGAATAGAAGCAATAATTGTATCAGATCCAGTCCAACGTAAACTATCTGTTAAATTAGCATCATATACTCTGCCGCGGTTAACTGGCCAAGGATCTAGAATCCGTAAAAATTTTTGACCTGAATTATTATACGCTTTATTAGCAATTACAAAATGCCCTGTGGTATTATTCTCAGTGGTATATGATTTGCTGGAAGTAAAAAGAATTATGTCCTCATATTGAAGCTTCAATTTTAAAAAAAGCCATGATGGAGGAGATGTATGTTCTTTACTATTAAATTTTAATGAATCAAAAAAGTATTCAATACCTCCAAGGCAATAACAAGGCTCCCTACGCCAGTCGTAACTATAAAAAACAAATGCTTGGTTGCAATTTTCGCAGTCAAAATCATTGCATTCATAGTTACAGGTAGGACTTCTTGAATTAGCAATTTTCACTAAACTACATTGTGTAGAATCTGGAATAAAGTATTGTAAACAAGCTGCCCAACACCAAGCACTTTTTCGCTGTATAACTAGAGATAATACTCTTCCTTGAGAAAAAGTGTAATTGAAAGAGAATGATATCAACAAAATTAGTACTATTTTTAAATATAAATTTTTCATTATTATGCCTAGATTAGATACGACAATTAGTTTTATAAGAACAATTGAGGGAAATTTTGGAATAAGTCTTCCAAATTATTCGGAATTTGTCAAATTAATCCCATTACCGCTAACAAAATATAAATTTGCTTTGGTTAAAGCTCGTGCAAGATACGAAATATCAAGAATAAGCAAATTTAAGTTTCAGCCAGAATACCTTGAACTGACAATTCATTACGACTATCTAAATAATAGTAAAATACAATCAATCGATTATGCAATTACCGATAGCACTGGAAAATTAGGAGCTTATTATTTACCATTAGTCGATTTTTGGAGTATGGCCTCTTATTGGGGGGGAAACCCAAGAAGAAATGCTAATTATTTGGCAGTATTTGTAGATAATTCATATACAACTCCTAAGTCAATTCCTAAGTCAATTATACTAGTTAAATGTGAGTTAAATGGGGACCCATCTTCATTTACATTAGACCAGCTTACATTTCCAATGGGTGGTGGTGGACCCGATCCAAATCATACAGGTACTAGACTACCATGATAATTATGATTACATTGGAGAGGATTTTTTCTTTATCGGGTAGTGGCATTTATGTTGGCTACCTGATACTTCTCTTTCCAGGTTTTAAATTAAAGATATTTAATGTAAAAACATTATGTATTTCCCTTTTTGGCATTGGCCTTTTACTTTCAAATCTTTCTAGCTTTTTTAAGTCATTTTCTGGTGATAAACTCAATGAAACTGACTTCCCTTTGTTTGTAAAGCTTTCGTTAGTAAGAAATATTTTTGCAGTTATTGGCCAAGTCTTTTTTGCCATAGCTTTCTATAGAGCGGGTTATGCTAAATTTGTGGTAAACAAATAGCTTCTCTTTATCAAGTAAAAAGTACCCTAAAATAAATGGAAGAAAAGTATGAAAATATTTATAATATAGTTGGTAGCATTACCTATTTTTTTCTTGCTATTACTGTTCTTTTTGGTTTCTATAAATTTAAGAGCTTTGGTAAAAATATAGCTAAGTTTTTTTATTACGCCATCGCAGTATTTGTGTTTAATGGCTTAGAAGAACTGTTTTTATGGTCAGTAAAAACTTATACCTCCTGGTGGATTCCATGGCTCAATAAATTCAGTATTACTGATACCAATTTTATGGCATTGTATGGAAGGCTTATAGACATAGCCTTCCTTTTGCCATTCTATTTTTTGATACTTGAGCTAAAACCTCGAAAAAATTGGAGAATAGCCAACTGGGCTCTATTATTGATATGCATATTGATTGCTATATACATTGATGGCTGGAGAAACTATGGCACGGTAAATTCTATTATTAACAGAGGACTTCTTATCATTCTTCCCATGGCCTATTTCTGGAAATTGTACCGCCAATTGCCCTCATTAAGTCTGTGGAAAAACCCTTATTTTTTGATTTCCTTAGGTTTGTTAATCCCCAATCTACTTTCTATTGTGATGTCTTTTATTGGAGATAAGCTGTCGGCTACTGATTATGTATTGTTTATTAAAGTTTCTCTTTTTCGCAATTTTGTTTCCCTGATTGGGCAGTTGCTATTCATAAGGGCATTTTTATATGCCAGATTTGAGAAATTTCTTTCATAGCCTTTAGATTTTAATTTTCAAATAATAACCACCTCACAAGGGTGGTTTTTTTATGCTCAAAAACCACCAGAATTGGTGGCTGTGAGGGGCTTCAAATATTCGGAATTTTGAATCAACGATAAATAAATTTTTCATTTAAAGAGAATCAGCATGAGCAATTTTTCTAATTTAAAACATCTGGTAATTATGTCAATAGCGGTTTGGCATTATCAAAAACTTGATAATGTAAGAGAATATTTAAAACCATATTCAAATTTGGCATTTTCATTTGACCGTGATCATTCTAAATTGGATAAAAAAAATAATTCAATTTCTGAGCATGGAGAAATTGATTTTCAAAAAACAGACAATGGAAGAATAGTGAAAAATGATGATTATGGATTTTCATTTTCATTGCCTCAAAATTTAAAATTAAGAATTAAAAATGCCCAAAATACCTCCTTGATTTTGCATAATTCAGTGGCAGAGGTTTCAAATGAGATATTGGTAGCTGCACCTACCTCACAATCAAATAGAAGTTTAATCGGAAATTTACAATTGATAGGTTTTAATGTAAATGAAGACCAGTCGGTTGCCAGTTTCAATATGAACGGCACTTTTATAAAAATTTTCTATGTGGCTTCTCCAAATACTGGAGGTCTGGTTTTTACTTACATATTGACAGGTTATCAGGATGGAAGCATCACAGATGAGGATCTGGAAGCGATTTTCAATTCAATAAAATTTTACCGGCCAACTCTTACTCTATCACAACGGCAATCTATTGAATATCAGCAACAATTGGAACAACAAAAAATAGAAAAACAGAGAGCCTTTCAAAGAAAACGAAGTAATCCTATTGATGTAAATATGGACATATTTGAGCGAAGGATAATGTCCGGTATGGGAGTTTATTATAATAATTGAGGAATTATACATATAAAAAGTGGTAAACAATATCACCGTGAGAATTTCATAAAAAGGGAATGCCGATGCCCAATTAAGTAAGCAAAATCAAATTAAAAAGTAAAATGAAAAACCGGAAAACCTTACTCCTGGGATTACTATGTCTGGTATCAAGTCAAATGATTGCTCAGGAAGTAACTCCAACCAAAACCATTGATAGTGTCGAAACGCAGACTATGCCATTGCCTTTTTCTGTACTAAAAAAACAAGCCATCGGCAAATCAATACTAATGCCTGGTCTTGGAGACAAAATAGTAAGAAAAAACTCAAAAAGAATCTGGATGGGCATCATAGGATATGGTGCCTTGGCTGGAGGCATTATTACTCAAAACAAATCCAATAATTATGTTGAGGCTTATAACAGGTCACTGAATCAAACCGCTATTACGAAAAATAGAAATAATGCTAACAAATTTAATTCATTGAGCACTGCTCTTTGGAGCTTGTCAGGTCTTATATGGACCATTGATATCGGTGGTTTGATTTCCTTAAAAAAATAAAATTTAATTTTTAAAAATATGAAAAATATAAAATATACAATCCTTGTTTTGGCATTACTATTTTTTAGTTGTTCAAAAGAATTCCTAAACGATTGTGATCAGGAAAGTCCGGCTTTCAAAACTATAACTGCAGATTTTACCCCGATCATAAACAATAATATAGTTACGTTCAAAAATAATTCAGTTAATGCCGAAAGCTATTCCTGGGAATTTGGAGACGGCACCACCTCTAAAGTTTTTGATCCTACGAAACCATTTGTATATCGCGACACCCCGTATTCTGTGAAGTTGACAGTAAGCAGATGTGGGGGTGAGAGACAATCCTCGATATCAAAAAACATTGATGTAAAATGCACTACCAGGGCACCTGAAATAGAAACAGACAAAAGAATTATTTGTGCCGGAGAGAGTACCATTCTAAAATTAAAAACAAATTGTGCCTCGGGAAGTACTGTAAAATGGAGCAATGGAGCTCTTACGAATACCATTACAGTCAATTCGGCTGGAACTTACACGGCACAGTGTGTAGCAAACTGCACTAGTGTGGTGTCAAATGCCATTGAGGTAACAGTTAACCCTAAACCCAATCAACCAAATATTACTGCTTCTTCATTTGATGTTTGCGAAGGCTCAACATTTTCATTACCAAATACTATATGTAATGTGGGAACTTTAATTTGGAATGATGGAACCACTGGGCTTTCAAAAACACCAAATACCACCTCGATTTATAGTGTGACATGTAGTAGCAACGGATGCGTTTCGCAATCATCAGGTGCATTTACGCTAAGGATATTGCCGTCAAAAGCCACGGTTTTTACATTGGATGGTGTAATAAATCCTTTTGCCCAAATTATGACTTTTAAAGGTAGTATAGACTATAAAGCGAACCACATTGTTGAAGATCATGGATTCATTTATAAAACTGGTTTAACAGATACTCCTTTTAAAATTGGAGATGAAGGGGTAACTACTATTTCCTTGGGTTCAAGACAAGTAAGTGCGGTATATACATTCAACATATCCTCAAAGCCACCAGCAAAGAATATTTCCTTTATTGCCTATATAAAAGATTGTTCAGGATACAAATACGGAACTATTAAGAAATTGTAATTCTGAATGTCATTGGCGTAAGACGAATAGCTTTCTATAGAGTTGTATTTAGAGTTAAAATTTTATTATGGAGACAAATTGGATTTGAGTGAATTTACGAATTGTCAATATTATAAAAGGGTAAAAAGTGAAGACACAAATATTCTAAGAAATTGAAAAAAATAGTCTACTAATACAATTTAAATCTAAGTAAAACTCTTTTAATACCTCAAAAACCACCAGAATTGGTGGCTGTGAGGTGCTTTAAATAATCGGAATTTTACATAATTAAAATTAGTAGTACAATGAAGAAATTTTTATTCTTATCACTATTGGGATTTGTGATAGCCTGCAAAAAAGATGCTCCTATTCCAACCGACAATGGGCCTGGCGTAGCCCAGAAAATTAAAAAAGTATGGGTAGCCAACCAAGTAACTGAGGGTGGAACGGTAGTGTTTTCAAAATCTGGCACCAACAACCTAAAGGCAGGGTATTCACAATTCAAATTGGATTTAGCCAATACTTCGGCAGCTTCACTGACTGAGTTTGACGGTAATTCTTTTAAGGGTCAATATGAATTAAACAATGATAAAACATTGATTTTGAAAGACCTTTCTCCTATGCCTACAGGAAATAATGGGTCAATAGAATTTACGATAACCGAGGTTTCAGGCAGTATTTTAAAACTCAGTAGAGTTACCACAAGTGCTAAAACCGGCGGTCAAGCTGTCTCTTATATTTTAGAATAAATAAAACGCTATAATTATGAAAACAAGATTACTATTTATATTTATTCTTTTGAGCTTTAAGGGCATTTTTGCTCAAAATCAGGGTAATTTCTGTGGAATTACACATCAATCACAGGCAGAATCTGAAGGCGTTGAATCATTTATCCGGCAGTTTCAAAAAAATGCAGTAAATCTCCGCCCATCAGCAGAAACTATTTATATTCCGCTGAAACTCCATGTTGTAATCAACGATGCTGGCTCTGTTAATTCAAGTTTTTTTCGTTCAAAAGACTTTAATCAATCATTGGCATATACCAATGCAGTTTATAAAAAAGCAAATATTCAGTTTTTTGTAACTGGCAGTATCAATTATATCAAAAGTAGTAAACTTCAAAACTTGGTTATAAAAAACACTGAAACCGTTGTAATTGATGGTTATACCGAGAACATTGTCGAAGAAGAGCTTTGCAGGCCTCATGAAATACCTAATGCCATTAACCTCTTTTTTGTAAACAATACAAACATTGACGGTTTCATTAGTGCTTCTTATGCCAAATATCCGAATACTACCTCTGTTCAAAAAATCAGTTCTTATAGGATCATTATGAATGCACAGGCGATTGGTGGTTATGGAGATATTAAATACCCCGGTTTACCGCATGAAATCGGCCATCATTTTAGTCTTTATCATCCGTTTGACTACAATGGTGGAGCAAAAGAGCTGGTGAAAAGGGACACAGGAGCCAATTGCGAAACTACCGGTGATTTTCTTTGTGACACCCCAGCCGACCCTTACAACGATATTCCCTCTAATAGTCCGGACAGGTCACTTTGTAGTGAATTGCCACCCAATTACCGAGATGCAAACGGAGATATTTATAAACCTGATATGAGCAATATAATGACCTACTATAGCAATTATTGTAAATCTGGCTTTACTGCAGGGCAATACGAAAGAATTTTAGCAGGTCTGGCACTTAGAAAAACTTCTGCAACATTTGGAAAATATGATGCACCTGACGCAACTGTTACACCTCCGACAATTACAGGTATTAACAATTATGAGGGCGGAGTCATGCAGCTTTTTCTAAAAGATAATTCAAATAATGAAACTGGTTTTATCATTGAGAGGGCTAGCTCTGCCACAGGTGAGTTTGTGGCTATTGGTGGCATAGCCGAAAATACTACGATTTATACCGATGAATTGGTGGGAATTGACAATGTCACCAATACTACTTTCTATTATAGGGTGAGGCCCAGTAATAGCAAAAATGCATACAGTAATGTATTTGAGAAAACCACTAAAACAAAGTTTGGGTGTATTCCTCCAGTTAATATCAAATGTGGTGAAACCACATTCAATATGGTATTCAGGACTGTGAAAGCTGCCGGTTCTACGCTAAACGAAACCTACGCACCTTGTCGTAGTGTGGCCAATTATAGTTATAATAATACGAAAGAGTATCTTTTTCAAACCAATACAGATTATACCATTGAAGGTACCATCCAAAACGAAATTCAGGCCTATCATAATATTTATGCATGGATTGATAAAAACAAAAACGGCTCCTTTGATGAGAATGAGCGGATTTATGCGACTAATTATTCGGCTATAAACAAGCCTGCAGACAAAAATTTCAAATTTATTTTCTCAACCAAGGACTTGTCAGGAACTTATACCCTGAGGCTCAGAATGGGATTTGTTACAAATCTGAGAGATGCCTGTGCAGGAGTACAGCAAGGCGAAACCAACGATTATGTCATTAATGTTGCAGGAGGTTTTTCATTGAGTGCAGGTGCTATAACATCACCTGCCGTTTGTCCGGGTGGAACGATTACAGTTCCTCTAACTTTTGATGGTGCTCCTTTAGCTACTACTAAATTTTCGGTATTAATTTCAGACAAACAAGGAGCAAATTTCAAAGAGATTAGTTCGGTTCTGGAAGGAGCAAATATTAAGGTAGCTATACCAAAAGACTTTGTCTCAGGAACTGGATTTAAAATAAAGGTTGTCAGTACAAATCCGTCTTCTGAGTCTGTAAGCCCTTCATCAATTACCATAATGGCATTGCCCACTGCCAAATTTGAAACGAAAGAGGCTTCAATTCAACAATACCAAAGTCTTGATGTCAAATTGAATTTAACAGGCGATTTGACAATAAAAATTAAGCTTTCAGATAATCAAACTTTTGAGTTAAATGACCTAAATCCAACTGTAAGACTTTCGCCAAATGTAAGTACTGACTATAAGATAAGTGCTGTAAATAACACTTGTGGTGAAGGAAGCGTAGATAATTCGATTTTGAAAATAATTGTCAACCAGGTTTTGGGCTTAGAAAAAGAAAAATCTGAAGAATATTTTAAAATTTTCCCCAATCCTACATCAGGAGTATTTACACTTCAAATTTCTAAAAGCTCCCATAATCCGAAGGATTTGGAGATTGTAGATACCAATGGTAGAATACTATTCTTTAAGAAAATAACAAAAGATGAGGAAGAAATAGATTTGAAGGGATTAACCTCTGGAATGTATTTCATCAAAATAAAAACTGATAATTTGATATTGAATAAGCGTTTGATCAAGATTTCCCAATAATCTCTTAATCTGTTAAAGCAACCATTCAAATTCTTAAAAGACTCTGGCCAGACCAGAGTCTTTTTATTGAAAAACCACCAGTATTGGTGGCTGTCTTGCCTTTCATTCTTCATGAACTTTGGAGTATTAATAAACAACCCAAAAAACATGGAAACAATTAATCTTGGAAGCAGAAGTCAGGTCAGGCCCGAAAGCATCAAGCTGCTCAAAGCCGACATCAATTACACCACTATTTTTTTTCTGGATGGCACAAAAGTGTTGGTATCTACTACTATGGGCATTATCGAAAGCCGATTGCCCAGAGAAAAATTCCTGAGGATCAACCGTGGCACGGTGATTAACCGGGAGATGGTTTCCCATTATTTCATCCGTCCCGATTACGATGAGGTAAAGCTCCAGGACGCCTCGTTTGTGAAAGTAAGCAGGAGACGGAGAATGGAGATGCGGCAGATATTGATTTCGCAATAGTAAAATTCCAATCAATTGTTTTTGAATAAAGTAAAAATTAAAAAAAATGAAAACTTCAAATTACATTTTCTTTTTGGCCATTTATGGTGGAATAACAGGAGCCATGATGCTTCTCGATGGCAAAGGCAGTCTGGAAACCTATGGTGTTTCTGCAGACCCATATCATGTCGTAATCATGGAATACCTCGGTATTTCTAACCTTGCGATGGCAGCATTGATTTTTTTTGTACGTAACGAGGTTAGCCTAAAAGTACTTCGAATCATCTTAATTATTTCAGCCATAGAAATGATAGGTAGTTCACTAAAAGGCTTTTACGATGTACAAATATCTGGAGTCCCGGGAAATACTTTCTTTTGGGTTGATGCCATCATCAGGTTTTTGGTTGGTCTGATATCAATATTTATAACACTCAGAATATCAAAAGAAACATTTTAAATATCAAAAAGTAAATTAATCATGAAAAAATTAATCGTATTTATTCTCGCATTGCTGGTAACCCAAACTCTTACAGCTCAAAGCACCTTTTCCGAATCTACTTTCAGGACAATGATGGCTGATTTTGCCCAAAATCCTGTTTCCTGGCTAACTACTAAAACCGCACCTGGTTTTACCTATATCGACAACAATGGTAGTGTTAAAAATGTGGAACAAACCAAGGGGATTTTTAAGAATGTGAAAGAATTTGACAGGAAATTTTCTGATATAAAAGTCAGTCAAAATGGAGATTTGGCTACTGTTACCGCAAAGCTGGACCAACATGTGGAATTATTGGGAAATGGGCAGAAAATCAAATCAAAACATGCCATCACCTATACATTTTTTAATCAAAAAAATAAGTGGTTGATGACCTCTGCACAGCATACATCTTTGGCGAGTAGCTCCGTATTCACATTGGAAACCTGGAATGATTTCAATGACCAGTGGAATAAAGATCAATTAAAAACTTTAACTGAAAATTCGGATCCAAAGCTGAGCTTTATTGATGGAAAAGCGGAAATGAAAACACTAAAAGATCTGGTAGGATTTTATACCTACTATCAGGAAACATCCCGAAAATACAGTGACCTGAGTGTGAACCATTCAGGAAAAACAGCAGTAGTTACGGGATATCTTCATCATGAATGGTACCTAAAAACTGAACCACAAAAATTAGCTTCTTACGATGGGGCATTTACATACACTTTTGCCCATGACGGTGAAAATTGGGCATTGCTGGCTTGTCAACATACAGATAGAAAACATTAAAAACTTTAAAAATAATATTATAATGAAGACACTAATTTATACGATTCTATTTCTGAATATTTCGACATATGTTTTAGGTCAAAGTATTACGCTTGATCCTAAGACTACACAAGCAGCCGGAATTCAGGTAAATTCAGACCTGGCCTTTAAAAAGGAAAAAAGAGAAACTGCAAATGGTGGTTGGGCAAATTATCCAAGAGACAATTCGTCGGTTCTGATTTTTGAAGGTGGAGGTTCATTAAACGGCATTGCCGATGGTCAGGACGGATTGATAGTTTATGTTTTTAATGGGTATCCCACAGGTGCCACCACTACCGGGCAGCTCCTCCTTCAGCATGAAAACGCTTCAAGCACATCATCCAACCGTATTTTGACGCCAAATGGGACTGATTTTCCGGTCGGAAATGGTGGGACAGCCTTAATATATGATAGCTCTAAACAACGCTGGCGAGTTGCTACTCCCGAACAATTGGGTAGTGGAGGATCTTTTTCAGGTTGGGGATTATCAGGTAACGCCGGAACCAACCCTTCAACCAATTTTATTGGAACAACTGATAATACGGAGCTAAATATCAGGACTAATAATGTTGAAAGGGTTACTGTAAATAGTGCAGGTAATGTGGGGATTGGTTCCCCTTCTCCTACCACAAAGCTGGAGGTTACAGGAGATTTTAGACTCAATAAAAAAACTACAATTAATACAGTCGGTACCCAAAATGCATTGGATAGACTCGGGGCTCCGATTATTTATTTTAATACAACCGGAACTGTAACACTAAATGGAATTGCCGGTGGGTCAGATGGAATGATTTTGTATTTATATACATCAAGTTCTAATACACTAATCCTGAATAACGAAACTTCACCAGCAGCATTTAATGATCAAATAGTGACTCACACTGGCGGGACTTTAACGATTACCGGTAGAGGCGGAGTTACCCTATTGTATGAAAATTCCGGTTGGAGGGTGATTGGATATGCTGAATAATTTCCTATAAGGTTCTTATTATTAATAAATAAAATTCAATTTTTAAAAATTACTAAAATGAAAACAATTCTTTTCTTAGCCTTTATTTCTATTTCATTTTTATCAAATGCACAAATAGATTTTGCAGATACTGCTATCGAATCTGCTGCTGTGGATACTACAAATCCGGGTCGTTTTAAACTTAAAGCAAAAATCGTGAGTAACGAGTTTGGAAATAATGCATCTCATGGTGTAAAAATCGTGATTTTATTACCGGAAGCCAGACTTTACAGTTATTCGGTGAGAACCGAACGAGGAATTCCATTATCGTGTAGTGTTATGAGACATATTTCTGCCGGAGTTACTCATCCAGTAGGCTATTTAATATGTGATGGAAGAACTCTTCAAAGAAGAACAAGTACTTCGCCTGATAGATTTATAAATATTAAGGTTGAAACCGGTGTTCCTGATCCTATATTGATTTATCCCATTCAAACCAATTTTAGTATTATGACCTTCAATTTAGTGCCGGATAACAATATGAAAAACAATTTTTGGTCCTGGAAATGATTAAAAAAAACGGTTGACAAAATTCATTTCCAAAACTAGTAAACAATAAAACTACCACTAAATAAAAACTATTCCAATTTTTTAGAAATATTATATATTTTTATAAAAAACTGATTAAAAGTGTTTTATAAAAAATACCAGGCTGCATCACATTTAAGCCCTTTCGTGGAATGTTTTTACATCTGGGAAAATGTGGATTTTGAGGTCCACCATCAAATCATCGAGTCGCCGCCTACAGCGTTTGGCTCGATGGTTTTTAACTATGGAGATACGTATTCTTTCAAAACACTTGGCAACGAAAAATTCATTTCCGTTCCCCAAAATTTCATAACAGGTCAGGCTACCCAAAACTATTTTTTGCAATTGCCCCGTAAGATCGGCATGATTGGGGTAGTTTTTAAACCCGCCGCAATTTCTACCTTATTTGGCATGCCTATGTATGAATTTGTCAATACCAGATACGAGCTATCAGATGTTTTTGGAACTGAAATTGATATAATTTCAGATAAAATTAGAGAAGAAAATTCGAAGGAGTTAAAAGTAGAAATTCTTAATAATTATCTTACCATTAAGCTCATGAAACTAAAAAAAGGACCCGACAGAACCGATTATGCGGCCAATCTTATTCTCGATCAAAAAGGGATGGTTAACATTTCAAATCTGATGTCAGAATTGTACGTATGTAGAAGGCAGTTTGAACGACAATTCTTACAAAAAGTGGGCATGAGCCCCAAGTATTACGCCCGAGTTCGCCGGATTGGGTATTTGTGTGCGTCTTTGGCCTCAAAAAAGTGGAAAATCGATGACTGGCATGACCTCATCTATAAAATGGGTTATTACGATCAATCTCACTTTATTAAGGAATTTACAAGTTTTACCGGAAAATCTCCCAGATTTTACCTGAAAAACAATCTCGAATTGGCCAATTATCTAGAATAAAAGTCGCTTTTTTACAATTTTCCGAAGTCAAACTTTCTGAGTTTTGTACCATAAACAAAATTTAAAAAATGAGGAAGTTTGTAATCAGTGTAACCATCTTATTCTTGTTGTTCGCATTCAAAAACGACGACAGCATTACCGAAATTAATGGTGCATTTTTAAGGAAAGAATTCAGGTTTGGTGATATGAAACAGTGGAGTCAAGACCAAGACCGAAAAGTGGTTAAAATATTCAGAGATGGCTACTGGATGACATTTTTCTATGATGACCGCCGACCCAATAGGAAAATATTTGATGGTGCGGGAGGTGGAACCTACCACTTAAAGGACAGAAAGTATGTTGAAAAAATTGATTTCTATCCGTGGGATTCTACAGCCGTTGGTACCGAAATATCCCTGAATTATTCTGTGAATGAAAAGGGTTTTCAACAGTTTGGAAAAATGAATTCTGAAAAATATCCAAACTACGATGTAAATGAAAAATTTGAAAGAATTATTGGTCAAGAAGCCCTCAAAAACAAAAAATTAGAAGGTGTTTGGGAAATGACAGAAGGCACTTGGGGCGGTGAAAATAGGTTTGGAGCGGGGAAATATAAAGACGCCAAAATGGTGGTGATATTTCAATACCCAAAAATGGCTTTGGCCTATTTCTTTCCTAAAACCAAGACTTTTGATGGAGCCGGACTTTACACTTATCAGTTTGATGGTAAAACATTTACAGAAACCAACGAAGCCTACTCTTGGGATGAAAAACATGTGGGAACAAGAAATAATTTCAACATCAAATTTGATGGAAATACGTTTACAAAAACCAGTTTGACAAATAAAGGATTTAAAGAGGTTTATAAAAAAATCAGATAAATTATGAAAACAGTAACAAGAACAGACAGCGTGACATCACTCACCAGAAAGGGCACTTGCGTGGAATTTTTCTCGGCTTATCAAGATCATGACTATCAAAGAATGATTAACCTTTGCACTCCAAACGCAGATGTGAATTTTACACCATTAGGAGCGGGTGGTGTTGGTAAGGTTTCAGAACTTGGAAAAGCTTTGTGGTCAGGCCTTATGGATGCTTTTCCAGATATCGACAATACCATAGATTCCTTTGTAGAAAACGGCGATGAGTTGACTTGCAATGTGTCGATTTTTGGTACACAGGCCAAAGAATTTTCCGGGATACCCTCTAAAGGCCTGAAATTTGAAAATGACCATATTTTCGTGTTCCGTTTTGATGATGATGATAAAATTAGCTCAATCATAATCAGCTGGGATCATGATAGTTTTCAAAGACAATTGAGTCATTGAATCAAAAAAAAATGCCTGATTCCTTTTCAGAATCAGGCATTTCCTAAATATCTATCAATCAAAACAACAGCCCCGCAAACGTAGCCGACATATAGCTGGCAAGCGTACCAGCAGCAAGGGCTCTTACTGCCACTTTCGTGAGGTCATTTCTTCTTGAAGGCTCAAGTGCTGATATTCCACCTATTTGAATACCCAGGGAACCAAAATTGGCAAATCCACAAAGGGCGAAGCTCACAATAGCGATGGTTTTAGGGGAAAGAGCACCACTTTCAATCATAGGTATAAGGTTTAAATAGGCCACAAAATCTTTAGTGGAAAGTTTTGTTTTTTTGCCATATTGTTATTCTTATTACATCCCAAAAAAGCCAATTGGTTTCTAACAGGATTACTTAACAACTAGGATTATTACTTCACATACAATTTTAAGATACCAGTGGCTCAAAGCCTTCGGTATTTTTTTTTTTGAAAGGCTTAACAATTTCTTCATATTCAGCCAAAATCTTTCATTTCTCTTAAAAATGTATTTAATTCACACCTTTAAAAATTTAAATGGGAAGATATACAGGAATTTTGGGCATCATAGCCTTGTTAGGAATAGCATATTTGTTATCAAGCAACCGCAAAGCCATTAATTTTAAGGTAGTTGGTATTGGACTTCTTGCACAGTTGATACTTGCTTTTGGTGTTTTAAAAGTCCCGGTTGTGGAAAAAGCCTTCAACTTTGTGGGTGGCATTTTTGTTCAGGTTTTAAATTTTACCAGGGCAGGAAGTGAATTTTTGCTCGGTAATATGATGAACGTAAAAAGTTTCGGTTACGTTTTTCTTTTTCAGGTGATTCCAACTATTATTTTCTTTTCAGCTCTTACTTCTCTGTTGTTTTATTTGGGTGTTATTCAGGTCGTGGTGAAAGGATTCGCAAAAGTTTTGACCAAACTGCTGGCTGTTTCCGGAGCCGAAGGATTATGTGTAGCAGGAAATATTTTTCTGGGTCAAACCGAGGCCCCTCTTATGATCAAGGCATATCTTGAAAAAATGAACCGTTCTGAAATTCTTTTGGTAATGATAGCCGGTATGGCCACTTTGGCGGGTGGAGTTTTAGCAGCATATATTGGTTTTTTAGGCAATGGCGATCCCGTAGCTGAAGCTGAGTATGCCCGTCATTTGCTGGCAGCCTCAGTTATGGCTGCTCCTGGTGCAATTGTTGTCTCAAAAATATTGTATCCCCAGACAGAAATTATCGATACATCGGTGACAGTCACCAAAGATAAAATCGGTTCCAATATGCTCGATGCTATTGCGACGGGTACAACGGAAGGGCTTAAGCTTGCTGCCAATGTGGCGGCTATGTTATTGGTATTTATTGCATTTATTGCAATGATAAATTATTTAATGGGAGATGTAATTGGCTCCTATACCGGTTTAAATGATTTGATTGCGGCTAATACTCCATATAAAAAGTTCTCGTTGGAATTTGTTCTGGGTACTGTTTTTTCTCCTCTGATGTGGTTGATTGGGGTTGCCAGAGAAGATATGATGCTGATGGGGCAATTGTTAGGAATCAAATTGGCTGCATCAGAGTTTGTAGGATATGTGCAGTTGGCTGAACTTAAAAACACCGCCAATGCTCTGCATTTTACAGATAAGAAATCTGTAGTTATGGCTACCTATATGCTTTGTGGTTTCGCAAATTTTGCTTCAATTGGAATACAGATTGGGGGAATAGGATCACTTGCTCCCGGACAAAGAAAGACACTTTCTGAGTTTGGAATCAAAGCTGTAATAGGTGGCAGTATGGCTTCTTTACTTTCAGCTACCTTTGCGGGGCTGCTGTACTGATTGAAATAGAGCGATTTAGTTATTTTGTCGATTTTTATGAATGTTAAAAAGTGAATTCATAGATTATTGGAATAAGGAATTTTCGGAAACTTATCCAATCAATTACGAATTGAAATGGGTTTATCCCGACCGATGGTTTAGAATTCATAATTTGCCTGAATCGAAAAGATATGCTGAATCGAAAAGCGAGTATAACATAATACTTGATCGACAAAATCAATTGTTTAATGACCTTTTTGGCGAAGGAACAGGAATAATAATTTCATTCGGACTTTTCAATGACTGTCCAAACATAAGCAATTACAAAAAGCTCTTTGGGGAATTTTCAAAGGTGTTGACAATTAACCTAAAAGAGGAAAGGCCAGAAGATTTTTTTGATGAAGATAATGCATTATTTGATATTTATATTAAAACTGAAAATTGGAAAAATGGGAAGATAGATGTAGCACTTAAAGTAATTGCCAATGATGAAATTAGAGCAATGTTTATCTGCCCTTCAAAGAAATGTATCATTGCACCTTATGACGGTGGGGTCGATGTGATAGTTGATAATACTGAAAAACGCAACCGATTAAAGCGTAAATATAGAGATTGGCTTTCTAAACGAAAAGATGGTATGTAAAGGAAGAAAATTAGCAAAAAGAAAATCTGTACAAATTTATATAATTTCAGTTCGAAATTCCCTCTATCAAAGTTTGTGTTTGTTTGAATGTTTTTTACTTTATAACCTCCCCTTCGGGTAACTACTAAACGTCTTAGAAATAATAATCCGTTTTTTATTATCAATTATTTAGCCACAGTTTTTGACCATATATAATATTTTTTATTCCTATAATTTCATCTAACTTATCCCAAAAAATAAAATAATCGTTGAAAACAAAGTTTTTCCTTTGATTCAAATCGGCATCATATAGTTTTTTAGACCAATGGATAGGAATCATAACAATCCTTTCATCACTAAGACAAACTACTATAAAATCGTCTTTTACAGTGACTTCCCTGATTTCAGGAAGCATACTAAATTTTATACTACTAACGCTTTTTTTTATAGTTGGCCCTGGCATTGACCTCTTTGCAAAGGTGTTCATATTTTTCCTTTATTAAAAATTCATTTTCTATTATTGTGGTCGAAATCTTTTGTAATTCAACCTTTGAAAAGCCTTTATTGTCAGCTAATTCAATTTTTCCGTCCTCAAAAATCCAAAATTTGCATAGTTTTTTATTGTTATCGGTAATATGTACATGTAAAGGCTCATGAAAAATATCGTACATTACCATAAAAAAACGCAAACCAAGTGCTGTGAAAAAAGTTGGCATAAAAGTATTACAAATCTTCATCAAATATATAAAATTTTGATAAAGAATGAATTAATTCAAAATAATTAAACCCTATTCTTCCCAAGCCCAGTCAATCCGGTGTTTAAGGTCTTTAATCACCATGTTATTGGCTTTGAAATAATTTCTAATCTGGTCTATTTTGTCGTATTGCTGATTGAGTTTGTATTCACGGTAAAGTTCCAGCATACCCATAAATACCATTTCGTCATTTTGGCCTTTTTCTTCCTTTAAGCCAAGAATATTCTCAAAGAAAATTCCAAATTTAGAAATCAGATTGTCAAAGGTTTCCTGGCCTAAGGCAGCAGGTTGAAGCTGGTTCATATACAGCATATTTACATATTTTAGTAATGTAAACATCTGAGCCAAACCTACTGCTGTATTCAGGTCGTCGTTAAGGGCATCGTAAAATCCCTCAATGGCTTTTTCAATTTCGGCTTTCTTTTTCTCATCAATCGCAACTTCAGGGTTTTCAGAATAAACCAAAGTTTTTGAAACCCTAAACCCATTTAAAAGTCTTCGGAAGGCTTTCTGTGCGGCTTTCAATGCGTCATTAGAAAAATCGAGAGTGCTTCGGTATTGTGATTGCAACATAAAAAACCGTACTGTCATAGGGCTATAGGCCTGATCCAATAGCGGATGGTTTCCGGCAAATAATTCAGCAGGTAAAAAGCTGTTGCCCAATGATTTCGACATCTTCTGTCCATTGACGGTCAACATATTGGAGTGCATCCAGTATTTTACGGGATCCACACCGGTTAGTCCCACTCCCTGAGCAATTTCACATTCATGATGCGGGAATTTTAGATCCATTCCACCTCCATGAATATCAAATTGTTTACCTAAGTACTTGGTGCTCATGCAGGTACATTCAAGATGCCAGCCAGGGAATCCCATGCCCCAGGGGCTCGGCCATTGCATGATATGCTCCGGAGCGGCTTTTTTCCAGATGGCAAAGTCTAACGGATTACGTTTTTCGGCCTGGCCGTCCAGCTCACGGGTCTCATTGAGGAGGTCTTCCAGTATTCTGCCGGAAAGTTTACCATAGTTATTACCCTCTCCGTTGTATTTGTTGATATCAAAATATACCGACCCATTCGATTCATATGCCAATCCTTTGTCTATCAGGTCTTTTACGGCTTCAATCTGCTCCACCATGTGGCCTGTAGCTGATGGTTCTATATTGGGCTGGAGGAAATTGAACTGTTCCAACACCCAATGGAAATCATTGGTGTATCGTTGAACTATCTCCATAGGCTCAAGTTTTTCCAGCTTAGCCATTTTGCCTATTTTATCTTCGCCTTCATCACCATCACCTACCAGATGCCCTACGTCTGTTATGTTTCTTACATATCTTACTTTGTAGCCGATATTTGTCAGATAACGATAAAGTACATCAAAAGTGAGGAAAGTACGCACATTGCCCAGATGCACATTGTTGTACACGGTAGGTCCGCACACATACATGCCCACGTAACCGGGCGTGATAGGTTCAAATTCTTCTTTTTGTCTGGAAAGTGTATTGTAAATCTTGAGTTTTTGCATTGAGAAAATTGAAAAATGAATACAAAAATAGTTGATATAGTTTAATTGGTGACAAACTTGGACTCAACTATAATTATTAAAATAGAAAACAGACCGGTAATATTTCTTCAAAAATTCTACCAATCCAAATCATTAACAATTTTTTAAGAAAAAGTATTCATTCCTTCATCACATAACCCATCCCTATTTGGGTATGAAGTAGCTTCTTTTCGAAGTCTTTATCGATTTTTTTTCTGAGGAAATTCACAAAAACTTCAATCACATTGGTACCGGTGTCGAAAGTAATATCCCAAATCTTTTCGGCCAGCTCTACTTTGCTGATTACTCTTCCGGGATTTCTCAGAAAGTATTCAAGCAGATTAAATTCCTTGGCAGTCAGTAGAATCTCTTTTCCGGCTCTCTGAACTTGTTTTGAATCTACATTTAGCTCCAGATCGGCCATTCTCAATATATTAGCGGTTGAATTGGTATTGGTTTTTCTTCGGGTCAATGCCCTGATTCTTGCCATCAACACCGCAAATTCAAAAGGCTTGGGAAGATAATCATCGGCTCCAGCATCAAGGCCGGTAACTATATCTTCAGGCGTACTCATGGCTGTCAGAAGCAAAATTGGCGTAGCTATATTTTGTTCCCTTATTTTTTTACAAAGCTGCAAACCGTTGAGTTCGGGCAGAATTATATCTGAAATAATAAGATCATAATAATTTCTTTGAGCCAAAGTCAGTCCCAAAAGTCCATCGTAGGCGATGTCAACTTCGAGTTGGTGTTGTTCCAAACCTTCCTTGATGAGTTGCAAAGTTTTGGGTTCGTCTTCTACCAGTAGTATTTTCATAATTTTCCTGAATTAATAACCATTTGAATGTGAATATATCATTTTTTTGTCAGATTGAGCTTTTGAAGCAACGTAAATCTGATAATATTTCTTTGAAAATAGGTGTCAATAGTTTGTCTTTGCTGGTACCAGCGTAAATAACCAATTTCAAGAGAAGTGTTATTTAATAAATATTTTTCAAAACCTACATATACTCTATTTTGGTCAAAAAAATTAACATTTTTCCCCGAATTCAACATTAATTCATCTAATACCTTCACATTGTCTTTTTTCTTCCTTCCAACCAAAAACTGCATTTGAAGTCTGGTTCGGTATCTGAAATTAAAATTGTTGCCATCGAACAATTGCACGCCATCATTTTTTCGGATAAAACGCTCATCTATTCTTAATCTTGTTGAAAATATTACGTTTTTCATCGAATTTTCAGAAAAATTAAACTCCTGAAAGGGCCTGATTTCAGGAATTACCAGTTTTTTTTCAGCATCCGGAAATTGTGGACTCTGCCACGAAAATGTTTGCCCCCATGCCACATCAAATTTTGGGTTAACTTTATAATGGAGGTGATTATGCTGGATGGTATGATGTTGAATATTGCCTTCAATAAACCGGCGATTGTCGATTTCGTTGACCAGATAAAGCTTTTTGCTCAAATTAGTATGGGTCATAGCCCTAAACCACATCAGGTTTTGCTGCGTGATGTGGTTTTGAGAAAAAACAAAATTTGGAAGTAAAATAATAAAATAAAGTATTAAAAAGGAATCAGATTTAATATTCACAAAATTCAGGGAGTTTTTATGCAAAATTAGTTAAAAATGCCATTTAGGTACTTTAATTAATAAAAAGTGCGAAAACCTTAAAATAAAAGATTCAGAGCAAATCATATTTCTGTTTGTTAAAAGTAAAATTGGGCAATATCTTGCATATCTTGAATGGACGATTGGAATATTTTTTTTAATATATGAAAGCAGGGATTTTTATTTTTATTTTATTTTCAACAACGGCTTTTGCACAATCTGATTGGTTTATTAAGGCTGATAGTCTGAGCAATTGCGGGTATTTTAAAGAGGAGCTGTTTTACCGGAAAAAAATATTAGATGCCGCTCCCCCAAATTCCTCCCAATTCAAAACCGCCAAAGTACTCTACGACATTGCTGAAATGGGCGTTTTGGGAAAATCTAGGGAATCAGAAAAAGCAGCTTTGAAACAAGAGGCCATTTTTAAATATTTCAACTCACTTTCTGAAAAAGAAAAAAAAGTAGTTGAAATTGAAATAGATAGGTTGAAAGCCAATCAGTTAAGTGCAGATAAAAAGGTTGAAGAGGCCATAGCACTATTTAAGTCTGCCTTAAAAAAAGTGCCTGCAAAATCAATTAAAGCAGCCGAATTGCATCTCAATATAGGTCAAACCTACTCTGCAAACTATAATTATTTTGATGCGATTATCCACCTAAAAAAATCTATTGAAATTTTTGAACGTAACGGTTGGAAAAACCACTACGCCACAGCTTTGGCCTACAACGGATTGGCATTTGCCTATGATTATGCCAATACCGAAAAAGAAATGATTCCCACATTTGAAAAAGCATTGCATATTTGGTCAAAGTATTATGCTGCCGATGCTTCCATAGTTTCAGTGGCTTACAATGATGCCATGTACACGGCTATTGAATATGGCGACAGGAAAAAAGCTGCCGAATATCAAAGGCGGTATGATGAATATATGGCCGGATTTATGAATCCTAAGAATATTAAAAACTACAAAAATGACTATCCTTTTGAAAGATTAAATGCCTTGTGTATGTATCACCTTTCGTCAATTGGTTTTTATGATATGAGTTTTAATGAAGAAAAGTTATTATATCATTTAAAAGCACAGGAAAAACTCTTTGCCTCTGCACCCAAAAAATGGATTGAAAAGGAAAAAAGTGTGTTATTGGCTTCTTATGATGGAGCATCACATGCTTTTTACATGAACGAGCAATCAGAAAAGGCTCTGGAATATAATAGGATTATTGAAAAAATGGCTCATGATGACTTTTACAAAATGAAGGTTTCGGCCAATAGGGCAATGTTGTTTTATTATAAATATAATTATAGTAAATCGCTGATTCACAATCAAAAAGCTTTGGATTATTTGGAGATTTTGGGATATAAATCGAGTTATTTGACATTACTTACCTTAAAAGCTGAAAATCTGGCCAATTTGGGAAAGTATAAAGAGGCTAAAGCTGCTGTAAAAGAGGTTTTTCGAACAGAATTTGATAAGGATATTCCACTCGAAAAGATCAGGTTAAAAAATTTTGGTGAGGTTAATAATTCAGCTTATATCAATATTTTTATCCACTCCGGTCAGGCTTTTCGTAGAATTTATGAGAAAAATGGTAGGTCAAAGGCTGATTTAAAAATAATCAGAAACCTGTATAAACTGGCCGGTGAAATGTTTAAAGGATATTATAAAGAGGGTTTTTTCAATCCGGACCTTGAGCGGCAGCTAAACAATATTAAGGAGGGCATGATGTTTTCGGCTATTCAAACTCCTGGTGACAATACTTATCTTGCCGAATGCATTAACACCATCGAGAATTTAAGTTCGCAGCACCTGTGGAAACAGTTTTTGTCAAAATATAGCAATAATCTGAACTTGTCAAAAGAGCTGATAAGCAAAAGAAATGAGGCTGTGATTGAGTTGAGTTATTTGACTCAAAAAGAGAAAAAGACTCAAAAAGAAACGCAAAGAGAAAAGATTTTGAACAATAAACTTGATGAAATAGATGCCGAAATAGACAAAAAATACTCAAATTATGGCAGATTTCAGTCTTCTGATTTTAATATTGGAGATTTGCAAAAATCCTTAACTCAAGATCAGGTATTAGTGAAATATTATGTAACTGATAGCTCGGTATTTGCCTCTAAAATCGTAAAAAATGCCATTGATTTGAAATATTTGGGTCATCGGAAAAATTTTGAAAAACTCTCAAAAGACTATCATGGACAAATCAGTAAAATAGATTTTGATTTCAAACAAAACTCGAGAAAATTAAACAATCTGCTGCTAAAACCTTTGGCTTTAAAAAAAGAAAGTTCGGTTGTATTTATACCCGAAAGTTTCCTGAATTTCTGTCCCTTTGAAACCCTAATGGATGAAAATGAACAGCCGTTTGCTGTTAAACATTCTGTGTCATATTCCAATTCTCTCAAATTTTCACAAAAAATATTTGCCGTTAAGAAATCTACTTTTGATAATTTTTTAACCGGTTTTGCCCCTAAATATAAAGACGGAATAGGAGTAACCCGGGCTGCGAATGGTCAACTTATTTATACCGGAGCTGAGCTCAATAGTATCGCAGAAATTTTTAGGAACTCTTCAATTTTTGTCAATGAAAATGCCACCAAAGGTAATTTTCTAAAATCGCTCGGTAATAGTAACATACACCATCTTGCCATGCATTCGTTGCTGGATGAAAACGACTATGAATTTTCGAGTTTGATTTTTCAAAACAACGAAAAATTACATTTTTATGAGCTTTATGCCTTGAATTTTCCTTCGGAAATGGTTGTTTTGAGTGCATGCAACACGGGCGTGGGCAAATACCTGAATGGTGAAGGGCTGATGAGTATTTCCAGAGCTTTGAATTATGCCGGGGTGCAATCAACCGTTAACAGCCTGTGGCAGGTGCCTGATAAAGAAACTTCGGAGCTCATGTCTTATTTTTATGAATATCTGGATGAAGGCATGGCGAAAGACAAGGCATTGGTAAAAGCAAAACGTAAATTTATAGAAAAAAATCCTTTGAAAAGTCACCCTTATTATTGGTCTGGTTTCATAATTAACGGCGATGTATCACCCCTTTCATCACCCCAAAACTGGTGGCTTTATGGCTTAGCTTTTGTTTCTGTGGTAGCTTTGGGTCTGTTTTTTTATTTTTTCAGGACTAAATCACCAATTGCCTAATAGCTCTTTGGCTTTTTCTTTTTGTGGATTTTCGGTTTTCGAAAGTTCTTCCAGAATTTTTTTTCCGCTTTCTATTTGATTGGTTTTCAGATAGGCAAGAGCCAAATACCATTTTCGGTAGGTTTCAAAAGGATATGGGTTATTACTAAATTTCTCGGATTCAAGTATCTTTAGTGCTTTTTGACTTTCATTAAGCTCCAAATAGGAAACAGCTGTGTAAAAAACCGAATATTCCTCATTTTTTATCTCAGAAAACAATCGGATGGCTTCCATGTAATTCTCAGTATCATAAGCCTTAAAAGCCTGATTTTTAATATCTTCCTGATTCTCTCCCCGTACATTGGGTGCAATAACGTTGGGGTATGTTTGGTAAAAAGCCATATACAGTTCTTCATTACTTTTTCCAGAATTAAGATAGGAAAATATGCCGATTCCGGCTAAAATTACAACTGCAGCGGCGGCGGCGTATTGCCACCAATTGCCTTGTTTCTTCGGTTTTTCAAAGCTTGCGACCAGATTTTTGATTTCGGTTCTTTCTTTTGCGTGTATGGCCTCCTGGACCGACTTATGAAATTCAAACTCTGCCTTGAATTCAGCGTCAGTTTCGAGTTTTTGCTGAAAATCTTCTAACTCCTTTTCAGTCAGTGATTTCTCGAAATATTTATTGATCAGGTCTTCCATTTTAGTTTTTCGATAACATTTCTTTGAGCTGTTTAAGACATCTCGCTTTTTGACTTTTTAGCACATCTTTTGACTGATAAGGGAGCATTTCCATTATTTCGTCAAGTTTTCTTTCTTCATAATAAAACAGCCTCAGAATTTTGTAACATTGTTCTCCAAGTTTCTTTAAATTTTCTTCTAATTGGCTGATATGCTGGTTATTTTCATCAATTTCAGCCCATTCTAGGCCGTCAGGAAGCGTTTCTATTTCGACAAAATCCTTCTTGTTTTTCCTCAATTTGCTAAAAATCATGTATTTGCCAATAGAGAAAAGATAGGTTTTCAGTTTGGCATTCAGTCCGTCGAGTTTGCCTTTTTCGGCGTTTTCGATTAAGGCAACAAAAGCATCCTGATACACATCTAAAATATCTTCCCGAGATAAATTATACTTTGAAGCAAACATCAAAAATCCGCTCCGATACGAAGTATAGATTCGCTCCAGTGTTTTGCCGTCCCTCCTTTTTAAATTCTCTATTTCAGTCACTGTACAGAGCTTAGTGTTTTTTTTCTTGAAAAGTAAACATACGAAATTTTTTATTTTACGGCAGTTTACTTTTTGGCTTTTTTGACACAAACTTAAAAAAAAGCCATAATGAAATACCAATTCAAAAATGTAAGAGGTCTAAAAAAGACCAAACCCGAGGAAGTAATAAAAGTTGAGGCCGACGAAAACTACAGTGTATTTTATTTTTCTGATGGCCGGAACATCACATTAGCCAAGACACTCAAAGAGTGTGAAGGTATTTTTGAACCCTATCCATTTTTTCGTACACATAGGTCTTGTATGATTAATCTGTTGTACTGTATTGAAATTCATCAAAAAGAAGTGATTCTTATCAATAATCTGAAAGCGAATATCTCAAGAAGACGGCTTACCGGGTTGAAAAACAGCCTTTTATATTTAAAGAATATGACCTGATAAAGAATATTAAAAAACTTGAGTTTACTTTTTTTTCAAAATGACACTAATACAAAACTTTATATAAAATGAAATTTTACTTAACACTGATTTTGTTTGTGGCGATGCAAAGCATTTCGGCTCAAATCATAAAACCCAAAGAAGTTGCGAAAAGAAAAGCTACCGTTCGTACCAATAATGCCATTGACAGAAGTATCGACAAAGGCCTGGACAAAGTAGAAGAGGGTATTGGGAATATTTTTAAGAAAAAAGATAAGCCAGAAAAGGAGTCTAATTCTAAGAAATCGGAAGAAAATGATTCGGAGGAAAATGAGGATGTTAAGGCTTCTGATGGTTCAGAATCTAATGAAAAGAAAGAGATAAAAAAGGAGCAAACCGCCCCTGCTCAAAAAGCCAGCATGAAGGCATATTCGAAGTTTGACTTTGTGCCAGGAGAGAAAGTTTTGGGCTTTGATGATTTTAATGAGACTAGTGTAGGAGACTTTCCTTTAGAATGGAACACCAACTCATCAGCAGAGATAGTCACTTTTAACGATAGCCCTGAAAAATGGCTTTTCATGAGCCAGGACGGCTTTTTTCAGCCTGATTTTATGAAGGATATGCCAGAAAATTTCACGTTGGAGTACGATATTTTTACCAGATACCGCAGCAACAACCTGTTAAATTACAATTTCTATATCTATGCAAGTCCAAATCCTAAGGCTGATTTTACCGAAAAAAACATCATCAATGGATTCTATTTCGACTGGAGTGGGGGTAAGGAATATGCGGGTTTTCAGGTTTATGAAAAAGGTGAAGTAGTCAATAAAAACGACAATTTGATTATCAAAAGTTTGATTTGTGGAGGCGAAAGTTTTGAGGAAGCCAGTAAAGTACATTTCTCGATTTGGCGACAAAAAAGCAGGCTGCGTCTATACGTAAACGAAGTCAAGGTGCTGGATATTCCTAAGGCCTTTGATCCAAAACTTAAGTATAATGCCTTTAAGTTGGGCTCTAGTTATATGAACTACTCGGAACAAGAAAACAAAGACGAGTACATGGTAGCCAATATACGCTACGCCGTAGGTGCCCCTGATACCAGATCCAAGCTCATTACCGAAGGCAAACTGGTGACCAGAGGAATTCTTTTCGATGTCAATTCAGACAAAATTAAGCCGGAATCTTATGGCGTATTGAAGGAAATAGGTACGGTGTTGAAAGAAAATCCTGACGTAAAAGTAAAAATAATAGGCCATACGGATTCTGATGGCGACGATACAAAAAATTTAGATTTATCGAAACGACGTGCAGCTTCAGTGAAAAATGCACTTTCGACAGAGTTCGGCATAGAAGCCGGAAGATTAGAGACAGATGGTAAAGGCGAAAGCCAGCCATCTGAGCCCAACACTTCGCCTCAAGGCAAGGCCAATAATAGGAGAGTTGAATTTGTTAAATTGTAAAAATTTTATTGCGTGAAAATAATATTTAATACTTTAATATTTAGTTTTTTAACGATAGCGTGCTTTTCTCAATCGGTGACGCTTGAGCCAGGTAAGAGTATTTTTGAGAATACTGTTGATGGAACTCAAATTAACGCATCACCTAGCAATCCGGTCAAATTATATTCTGATGGACATATTACTCCAATTGATTTTTATAATTATACGTTGCTACATGGTCGAATTAGTACCAGTTACGGAGGTTTAAAGATTTATGGAAAAGACAATGTCTCGCTTTTTACAAATTTTCAGTCCAATATCCAAAGCAAATTTTATTTAAACTCCACGGGTAATGTAACTATTGCAGATAACGCTCATGATGGTTTCAATAGATTCAATGTAATATCAAACGATGAGAATGTTGCTTTTTTTGGAAATTCAAGTGGTGTAAATTCTGTAATTAATTTTAATCATGAAGGAAGCATAACCACTAGTAGCTTTGGATTAGGTTTGAAATCAAATAGTAGAATTCATTTTGATTTCGAAAATAATTTAAAAATGAATTCTGTTTATGGCACTGTTCTACGAGTTGGAAACGATCAAAAAGTAAGTATAAATCCTAGCATTTCAGGTACTGGAATTGATGGATTAGCACCTGCAAAAGCCCACTTAGATGTCAATAATACAGTGCGTTCTGGCGAACTTGATTTTGACGAAAACAATAACACTGAACGCCGCCCTGTTTTTGCAGACAAAGATGGGATATTAAGAATACAAAATTCATCGTACCATGCTTTATCATATAATTTTACAGCTGTTCAAGCTCAAAATTATAACGATCAATTAAAAAAAGGTAGTGGTTATGCTTGGTTCAACACTACAAATGAACCCAAAACTATGTACCTACCCATTAATTTACCTGATAACGTAAAGTTAGTCACTATACGGTTATATGTATTGGATAATTCAACCTCAAATCTATCTTTTACTTTTTATAAAAATAGCCATATTTCAAACGCTTTTACCCCCTTTTTAAGCTTTGAAAGTGATTCCAATGGATCAAATGTTGTAAATCTTAATGCAACTAGCAATGAAGTAATTGATAATTTCAGTAACTCCTATTATCTAAATATATCTTCAGTAGGAAATTGGACAGGAAACACACTTCAATTTCACAGTTTAGTAATCACTTATCAATATCAATAATCATGAAAACAATCAAAATGCTATACCTTCTCACTTTACTTCTTTCGTTTTCGGCCTGTGGAGGAGCAAAATCTACAGAAAATGCCGTAAGTAATATCGAAACTATCGGCAACGAGTCATGTATCAAAGATTATATGACAAAATACGACAAACTGCTACCGCTTGAAGTCATCAAAATACATTACGACCTACCCGCCAATGCAAAAATGAAGTACAATTACAGACCGGAGGCTAAAAGGCACGACCAAGACACTTACGAGTTTACATGGGATAGTGGCAGAAAGCGGAAAATGAAATTTGGCGGCCAGGAAATGGAGTACCCATCTCCCAATCGCATCGGCTTACGTTGGGTGGGCAGCGATTTGTTTATGATTCAAGGCAAGCCTACACCTTTAGAAAATTTCAGAGGTTTTTATAGAAATGCCTCGGCAGCGGAAAAAGAAGCCGCTTTTAAACAAGCCTCCGAAAAACTCATAGAAAAAGGATACGATGGCAAAACAGTTGAAACTGCTACCAGTTTGGGAAAAGACTTGTCGGCAGACGAGATTATTTTCAATAATATTGACGGATTGGGTGAAGCTGCTGTTTGGCGTATTAAAGAGAAAGAGCTAACTGTTTTAGTGGGTAAAACCTCCTTTCAGGTAAGTGTCGAAATAAGTGAAAATGATGAAGAAAATATAGCTCTAGCCAAAAAATTGGCTCAGGAGGTTTTGAATAAATGTAAATAAATGAAATTGAAAATATTAAATCATGAAAACAATCAAAAAACTCTCTATTCTATTTTTAGTCGCTTTGTTTATCACTTCATGTGGTAAGATCGACATCACTCCTGACGATAATGACGACTCAGGAAATTCTTCGAGTAGCAAAATCTCCGGAAGTATGAAAGGTACGCTGGATGGTAAAACTTGGCAGGCAAAAACGATTAGTTTTGGAGGCCCTTTTGCACTCATTGATGTCAGTGGCAAAGTGGATGACTCTAATCTTATCTCCCTCCAGTTTGTAGAAACTAAACTAGAACTTAACAAAACGTACCAGTTTGATTTAAAGAATGGAGAAGCAAATCTAAACGGCAATCTTGTGGTAAAATTTAACGATAAAGCCCTCTTTGCAAAAAGCGGAACTTTTAAAATCACCAAATACAAAAAAGGACAAGTCATAGAAGGTGAGCTAAATGCCGAGGTGTCGAACTACTTTGATACCGATATAAAACTTGAAGCATGTAAGTTCTCGATGGAATACAAATAATCAATTATCTATCAAAAAAACTAAAATTTATAGCCATGAAAAAAGTACTTCTAAGCATAGCATTTTTCGCTTTGATTTCCTGTAGCCCGGGCGGAGGAATTGACCCTGTTACGTCGAAAGGGTGTGATAATGCCATTGTTGACTATGAAAATGCAATTCAAAACTGGGCAACAGACATTGAAAATAAATCTAAATGCGAGGCGGTTAAAAAGTCTTTAAACAGCATCATAAAGACCTGTTCAATGTACACTGCTGCTCAGCGTAAGTTATACGAGGACCAACTCAATGAATTTTCCTGTGAAAACTGATTTATACTATGAAAAATATACTTTTGCTTTTTTTCTTTCTTCCGTTTTTTGTTTTGGCTCAAAACTCCGAAATTTTACCTAACCTAATAGTTACCAATAAACTAGTCACTGATTCTGTCCGTGCCAAATCGCCCGATAGTATTGGTATTTCACAATTCCGCTCCACCGGTGCACGTATCAATAACCTCAAAACTGCTGCTTTGAATAGTCATACCATTTCATCTCAGACGGTAACCGCTGCAGGCAATGTTTCAGGTCAGAGTGGTGGATTTGTAAATCTTTCAGTAAGTGGCAATTCCAACCTCAACACGGTGGCGGTTGGTACACTTGGGGCAGAATCTATAGTTATTCCGAACAATAATTTGGCAAATCCGCTTTTTGTTAATGTTGACGGCACGCTCACCAAAACATCGCCCTTGCAATACTTGTCTTTACCTGCGGCAGCATTTTTTCCGGAGCAAATTTCCCCTTTTCAGGAACAGGTGGGGTTTTTTGAAATGGGTCAAATTCGGAAGTTTTCAGCCGACGGTCAAGTGGAGGCTCAGTCAAAGTTTAATCAGGATCTTTATCGACTCATGGCTCCACTCACCTATCCATTAGCTCCTAATTTCTCAGCTTTATTTGTTAGAGAAGGCAAAATGTGTGTCCTTGATAATGAAAATGCCCGTGATCTGGCCGCGATGGTATATGAAGTAAATGATTCTCAAGGTCAAATGAGCCTTTTAGTAAATCCCAAAATGGTAATCAGAAGCGAAGGTGCAGCCAATACTTACCGTTGTTATACATTAGCTGATAAAGGAGCAGGTACTTCATTTGAGGTGGATGCCACCTCCAATAGTTATTATGTTGCCGTATTTCCGGTTTCCAGTTCTTTGTCTTCCGAAAGCATTCTTCAAAATCCTTTGAACAGCATTATTTCATGGCAAATAGACAATCCAAGACTTAAGCTGGTTCATTATATTTCACTTTATGATTACCACAATTAGCAATACTTTTGGCTACGTCACAAAATAAAATTATGAAATTCTTTTAGGAATAAATGAGGACTTTGAGTAAATTTTGAAATTATAAATCTTAAAAAACAATGAAAAAATTCTGTATTTTTATTTTATTGATTATAAGTAGTTTAACAGTTTTTTCACAGGAAAAAGAATCCGAGAAAAAATCTGAGAAAGATCCACTCAAAAACGCCGAGGCTGCATTTGACAAAGCATTTGACGGGCTTTTCAAAACCAAAAAGAAAACCGAAGACCCTAAAAAACAAGAACCTGCAGCCAAAGAAAAAGAAGTTGAGAAAAAAGAATCGAAGGGCTCGTTTGGTGGTTTTAGTTTCGGAGGTAAACCCAAAGCCACTTACAATTTTGTATCTTCAATGACCATGAAAATTGCTACCACTCCTGCCAAAGAAAAAACCGCTATGATAATGCGGTCAAAGTACCTCTTTGGTGCCGACGACAAAGCCGTGGGTGTCAAATTTCTGAGTTCTACCAATTCCGATATGCAAAAATCTCAGGCTACCATGGAAATGTTCGTGATGGATTTTGAGCAAAATAAATTTTTTACGTTTACCAATAACGAAGGCACTAAAAATGTGATGGCCATAGGCTACAAGCCTGATAAACTCGAACAATACGCCACCGAAAATGAGGAACAAATTAAAATCACGAAAACTTCTGAAACAAAAACCATCGCCGGTTACAAATGTGACGGTTACCGCATCGAAGACCAGGAATCAAAAGACCAGGTGCTGATGTGGATAAGCCAAAGTAGGGTAGGCGATTTCGCAAAAATGGGCCAGAAAATGGGTGGAAATGCCGGAATGACCGGAAAAGGGGCTTCGAAAAACTACATGGCTTATACTGCTCATCCCGAGCTTGCCAAAATAATGGCACAAGGGCGGGCGGTTTTAGGCTACAGCATCAGGTCCGAAAAAGGCGACCAAACTGATATGGAAGTGGAAGAAATCAAAGTCAGCGATAAATTCACTTTCGATACAGCTGCCTACAAATCGATGTTTTAAGCAAAAAAAAATTCCACCGAAAGTAGCCGGTAAGTTTCAAGCTTTCCGGTTATTTTTTTTGGGTGGCTCACGCTTAGGCGTGACCGGGCTATACACTCCCGCTTCCCTCCCTGGCGGTCGGGCGAGCTCCGTTTCTATCCCTGCCACAAATTCCTTCACTTTTATTCCTCCCAATTTCATATTTGATAATTAACTTTGCCCCACATTTCAAAAACTCATTATGAATACACTGAAGACCCTGTTTTTTATTTTGATTCTAAATTCCGCATTGGCTCAAAACACCCTCCATCCGTCTTCCAATCTGTACGAATATCCTAAAGACCCGCTGGTAGCTCAAAAACTGGAACAATGGCGAGAACAAAAATTCGGGATGATAATCCATTGGGGTGTTTACGCCGTTCCCGGAATCATCGAGTCCTGGTCTATATGTAATGAAGATTGGATCACACGTGACTCAGCTTCAAGATACGACGACTATAAAAAATGGTATTGGGGATTGAGTGAAAAATTTAATCCCACCAAATTTGACCCGGACCAATGGGCACAGGCTGCCAAAAATGCCGGGATGAAATATGTAGTCTTCACCACCAAGCATCATGACGGATTCAATATGTTTGATACCCAATTTTCGGATTACAAAATTTCGAATGGACCATTTAAAGAAAATCCCAAAGCCGATGTCGCAAAATATGTGTTTGATGCATTCAGAAAACAAAATATGATGATCGGGGCATACTATTCAAAGCCCGACTGGCACTCTCAGTATTTTTGGTGGGATTTATACGCCACTCCAAACCGCAACGTAAATTATGACATTAGAAAACATCCCTGGAGATGGAATCAGTTTATAAATTACACGCACAATCAGATTGATGAACTTACCAGCAAATATGGGAATGTCGATATCCTTTGGTTGGATGGGGGTTGGGTGAGACCCAGAAGCACCGTTACTGAGGAAGTACTCGCATGGGGAGCTCCTATTCCGGATTTTGACCAGGAAATAAATATGCCAAAACTCGCCGAAAAAGCAAGGAAAAATCAGCCCGGCATTTTGATTGTTGACCGTACCGTTCATGGGGAATTTGAAAATTATCGCACTCCTGAGCAGGCGGTTCCTAAAGTCATGTCACATGACCCATGGGAAAGCTGCATTACACTTGGAGGTGCCTGGAGTTACGTGCCCAATGACCAGTTTAAATCAACAGAAAATGTTATTCATCTTTTGGTTGAAATAGTTGCTAAGGGCGGAAATTTGCTTTTGGGCGTTGGTCCAACACCTGAGGGTCTGCTATTGGATGAACAAATCAAAAAGCTGGAAGAAATTGGTAATTGGTTAAAAATAAATGGTGAAGGCATTTACGAAACCAGAGCTATTGATAATTTCAAAAATAACTCAACCTATTTTACTGCTTCAAAAGACGGAAAACTGATTTATGCTATTCAACTTTTAGGAAAAGAAACCCAATTGACTGAAACTGTACAATGGGAAGGAAAGGAGCCCACGAAAAACTCAAAGATGTATATTTTAGGGCAAGAGAAGCCATTAAAGTGGGAAGTTAAAGATGGGAAAATAACGGTTAAGTTGCCTATAAAAATAGTTGAGACACTGAAATCTCAAGCGGCGGTAGTTTTTAAGTACAGTGTTGAATAAATAGTTTTGAACGCAAAATCTTCATAATCTGTTATTTCCCAAAACCTTAATTTAAACAAAATGTTAAAAAAGATTCTTATTGGGTTGGTCGTTTTGGCCATAATACTGTTTGGTGTGTTTAAATACATGCAATTCAATACTAAAAAATATAGCCCGGAAGTTCAAAAGACCTACAAAGTGGGCGATGCAACCGTAAAACTTTTTTATTGCAGTCCTTCGAAAAATGATCGGGAAATATTTGGCAATTTGGTGCCTTATGGTGAAGTATGGCGTACCGGAGCCAATGAGCCAACAACACTCGAAACCGACAAACCCATCACTCTGGGCAATCAAAGCCTACCAGCAGGTAAATATTCATTGTGGACAATACCCGGTAAAGATAGCTGGAATATCATCTTAAATACCAAAATTCCGGGATGGGGGATTGGTTTCGATGGTAAGGCACAAAGGAATCCAAAGGCTGATTTACTCAATGTTACGGCTAAAGTATCTGGCTTACCCGCTATTCAGGAGAATCTGCGAATCGACATAGATTCAACCCTCAATTTTAATTGGGATAATGTGAGAGTGGCAGTGCCTATAGGAAGATTGTAAAAAAACTTGATACATAAAAAATTGCCCCGAAAGGGGCTTTTTTTATGATTATTATTTTAAAAAGCATAGGTTGTTTTCCTTAACTTTCGGAAAATTTATTCCGACCTTTAAAATGAAAAAAATCTTAATTCTCCTTGTTTTGGGCTTTAGTGTAAAAGCTCAGGAAGTCATTAATCTTTATCCTTCAGTTGCTCCCGGCTCCGAAACCTGGGATTGGAAAGAAGCAGAAATAAAAACACCGGATGGAAATGCCATCGCTTACAATGTAACCATTCCTACACTTACGGCATATATTCCATCCAAAAGTAAGGCTACCGGAACTGCCATGCTTATTGCTCCGGGAGGAGCATTTCATATATTGTCGATGGATAGCGAAGGTCATCAGGTAGCCAAACACCTTCAAGCCAACGGTGTAGCGGCGTTTGTGCTGAAATACAGATTGGTACAGCTTAAAACTTCAAACCCCATGGCAGAACTCATGGGCAAAATGCAGGACTTCAAAAAACTGGATGCCGAAAATGCTCCGGTAATCGAACTAGCTATAAAAGATGCTCAAACTGCCCTGAAACATATCAGAGACAATGCTACCAAATATGACATCAACTCCGACAAAGTGGGCATGATGGGCTTTTCAGCAGGTGGAACACTTACATTAGGGACATTTTATGCTTCAGAAAAATCTGCAAAACCCAATTTTATTGCACCCATTTATCCTTACGTGCCGGCAGTTGATTATCTGAAGAAAATCCCTGAAGAAAAATACCCGATATTTATTGCCCTGGCTTCTGATGATAACCTGGGATTTGCTCCCGCCAACGCCCAACTGTATCTTGAGTGGAAAAACGCCAGTCAACCAGCTGAAATGCATATTTATGAGAAAGGGGGACATGGATTTGGAATGAACAAAAAACACCTTCCGGTAGATACATGGATTGATCGCCTGACTGACTGGATGAAAATGCAGGATTTTATGAATAAAAAGTATCCAAATCAATGGGAGATAGGCCGAAAATACTGGGAGCTGGAAGAAGGGGCAAAACAAAACGAAGCTCGGGCAAGAAGAGACTTTGCTAATTTGGCCAGATACAAAGATGCCAATTTGAAAACTGGATTGCCCAAAGCCGGGAAACGGCGGGTAGTATTTACAGGGGATTCAATTACGGATGGCTGGGTCAATGCCGATAAAGAATTTTTTGAAAAAAATGAATATGTAGGAAGAGGGATTAGTGGTCAGACATCACCTCAAACACTACTAAGGTTTCAGCAAGATGTAGTGGCCTTAAAACCTAAAGCGGTGATTATTAATATCGGAACCAATGATGTGGCGGAAAATACTGGTGATTATTCGGAGGAATATACTCTCGGCAATTACCGCTCCATGATAGCCGTAGCAAAAGCCAATGGTATCACTCCAATTTTAGCATCAGTATTGCCTGCTTCTGCTTTTCCTTGGAGACCTGAAATAAAAGACGTGGCAGCCAAAGTATTTGCTATGAATAGTGGTATCAAAAAACTCGCTGGAGAATACGGTTTGGTGTATCTGAATTATTACGATAAACTCAAAAACAAAGAAGGCGGTCTCTCACCAGACATGGCAGCCGATGGCATACATCCCAACCTTGCCTGTTATAAAATCATGGAAAAACTGGCCGATGAAGCCATTAAGAAAGCATTGGCGAAAAAGTGATTATAGTTTTGAAGGATTTTTATAAAGCAGTGTAGATTTTATTTACACTGCTTTTTTTGTTTGATTTAAAAATTTCAACTTTAAAATTACTTTTCATACTCTGATTTTTTCCTTTCATCTATTTATTGTATCATTTTGCGACAATAAATTTCTTTTGCTCAATTAATTTCATTTATTTTAGAAAATAAATAATTAAAGACAGAAATGTCTAAATTCTCAGCCTTCATTTCTGAATAACAAAACACCATGTTTTATGAAAAAAACACTTAGTTTTCTTTTGATAGCGGCACTGTCGGAAGGCAGTGTGTTTGCTCAGATTACCTCCGGTCCCGGTATTGCAGAAACCAACACCGAGTATGGTAAAGTACGTGGATATATCCACAATGGTATTTTTACTTACAAAGGTATGCCTTATGCCACCGCAGGAAGATTTGAAACTCCCAAAAAGCCTGCTAAATGGGAAGCGGTAAGAAGCTCAATGGTTTATGGTCCGGTGTCACCGCTAATGACCCCGACTACACAAGTACATGACGAAAGTGAGTTTGTGTTTTCGCATGACTGGGGCTATACCAACGAAGACTGCATGCGTATCAACGTTTGGACTCCCGGCATCAACGATGGCAAAAAACGCCCGGTATTATTTTGGATACATGGCGGAGGATTTGCTGCCGGTTCAAGTCAGGAACTTCCCTCTTATGACGGTGAGGCTCTTGCCAAAAAAGGCGACGTAGTGGTGGTTTCTATCAACCACAGACTCAATATCCTTGGATTTTTGGATCTATCGGCCTTTGGTGATAAATACAAAACATCGGCCAATAACAGTATCGTAGATATGGCAATGGCCCTGGAGTGGGTTCGTGACAATATCTCTAATTTTGGTGGGGATGCAGGTAATGTGATGATCTTTGGTCAATCAGGCGGTGGAGCTAAAGTAAATACCCTTATGGCTATGCCACGTGCAAATGGATTGTTCCACAAAGCCGTGAATCAATCCGGTGCATTCAGATCAAACATGCTCGAGAAAAAAGATACCCAAAAACTTGGGGTAGAAACTTTGAAAGAACTTGGCATTGCACCTGATAAGGTAGATGAAATACAAAAAGTACCTTATGACAAATTAGTTGCTGCCGGAAACAAAGCCTTAAAAATTGTAGCAGACCAGATGAAAGCTGAAGGTCGTCCGGTACAAGGATTTGGACTGGGATGGGGACCAAGCCTTGATGGTGAAGTATTGCCTTATCAGCCATTGTCTGTGGAGGCTTTGCAACTTTCAAAGAATGTGCCTTTGATGATTGGGACCGTTAAAAATGAATTCATGGCTTCAATGGGGGCCAACCTTACCGATGCCACTGAAGCTGAGGTTGATGCATTCATTGCAAAAAAATATGGCGAAAAAGCTACAGCCTATAAAGCAGCTGCAAAAAAAGCATACCCCGGGTATAAAAAACCATCTGATTTGATTGATATTGATGCCATGTTTCGTCCGGGTACGGTAAATCAGGCTAATGTTAAATCTGAGGTTTCGGGCGGTGCTCCGGTTTATGTGTATCTTTTTGACTGGCAGTCGCCAACGGTAGGTGGGAAATACAAATCTATGCACTGTATGGAGCTTCCTTTTGTATTTAACAATATCCAACGCTGCGAAGAAATGACTGGAGGTGGTAAAGAGGCAATTGCTTTGGCTGCAAAAGTAAGTCAGGCGTGGATCAATTTTGCAAAAACCGGAAATCCCAACCATCCAGGGTTGCCTGTTTGGCCTAAATACAACAGTACCAATACTTCTACGATGCATTTTGACCTGAAATGTACCGTACAAGCACAGCAAGACAAAGAATTATTTGATTTATTGAAGTGAAAAATTTAGAATAATATTATTCAAAAAAATACCTGCTTTTGGCGGGTATTTTTTTATATTCTAGCAAGTAACTTTTCTGCTACTTTCTTAAGTTCAGAAGTTGAGGTTTTTGGGGTTAATTTATTGACTTTCAGTCTTATGAGTTCATTGTTTTTTCTGGCAATCAAAATACAAAAATTCGAGTAATCTGTTTGGAAAAATGCCTCGTCTCCAATATTTGTTAATAATTCAAAGCCATTACTTACATTATTTAAATCTCTGAAAGTTGCAAAAGTCTTTTTAGCTGTAGTTTCATCTTTATAACTTTCAAACATATAATAGAGAGCCACCATTTTTGCCTGATTTTCTGAACTTGAACTAGCTGTGAAAGTACTTTTAAATTGATGCCCAAAAGATTTGTTGGTACTCTCTGTTTCTGTTTGATAACACGATTCTCCCAGAATAAGGGTGGCTTCCTCAACTGTGATTTTATGTCCTCCAAAAAGGCTTAGAAAATTGAAGGAATTAAAAAGTAAAATCGAAACAAGTGTTTTCATAAGCTTTTCTATAAAATTTTAAGTATAAAAGGCTGAAAATGAACAGAAATTGCTGCTTAGGTTAAGTTGTAAGTAATTCTATTTAATAGATTTCTTAAACTTAATTACCTAATTGTTTTTAATCTTCAGCATCAATTTCTTTTTCTTTGTGTGATTTAAAATTTCCATCCAAATTATCCAAATGACTTTGCTCCAATGTTTTCCGTTCAAAATCATATAATTCCAAAGGCTCGGTAGTTTTGGCAACAGAATTAAGATATTCGGTAATCGTATCAAGAATATTTTGATTCTTGATAGTCAGCAATTTGTCAATGATCTTGTTTCTGGTGAAATCAACAACTGTCATTGTTGTTTTTTAAAATTGATTTAAAACAAAATTTCAAAAAAATATAAACTATAACAAAAAAGTAAGGCATTTTTCAAATCCTATCAATCCTCAATGATGTTGTCTTCTGGTGGTTACTCCGCCTGATGCTTCTTTAATGGTATTGGCAAAAACAAAGGCTTTTGGGTCGATGTCGTACACCAGATTCTTGAGTTTTCTGAGCTCTAAACGGGTGATAACTGTAAAAATAATATCACAGTCATTGGAGATTTCATAGCTACCCGGTAAATATCCACGCTCACCTTTATAGACCGTAATGCCTTTTTGCATGGTATTGACCAGCTGAAATTTGATTTCTTCGCTTTTTGCAGAAATAATCGTAACGCCGGTATAGGCCTGTAAGCCTTCCACTACATAATCGATGGTTTTGGAGGCGGCGAAATAAGTCAGAATGGAATACAGGGCGGTTTCAAGTCCAAATTTAAAGGCTGCTATGCTGAAAATCAGGATATTAATACCAAGGATGATTTCGGTAATAGTGAAGGAAGTCCTTTTGAGCGTGTAAAGAGCTAATACCTCAATGCCATCTAATGCTGCTCCTGTACGCATGATCAACCCAACACCTAAACCGAGGAAAACCCCGCCAAAGATAGAAATCAAAAGCTTATCATGGGTCAGGTCAAAATAGGGGAGGAAGGTAAGGCAAATACCCAAAAATACCACCGCCAGCAATGTGCGATAGGCAAACCTTTTCCCAACTGAAAAGTATGATGCAATAATAAGCGGGAGATTCATCAAAACGATAATGATACCCAGGTTGAAATGGGTGATTTCGTGGATAAGCAGCGAAATACCCGTAACACCCCCATCAAAAAAATGGTTGGGTACAAGGAAACCTTTCAGGGCGATTCCGGCAAGCAATACGCCGAGAATCATGAAAACAATGTCCTGGGCAATTTCTGAAAAACCGGGCTTGTGGTGAGGTTTTGAATCTGTGATTTGAGTCTTTTCCAATTTCTTTAAGTTTTCTTTCTTTATGGGTTCAAGTGATTTTTTTGCAAAATCGGTAAAATATTTATGTTCTTCAAGAAAATCAGTCTGGAGTTTTAGCCATTGATCTGTTGAAAGCGTTTGACCCATTTTAATGAGTTCTTTTCTGAAGTTCTCTGCAATTGCCGCATAATCGTCTGATCCTAAATAAAATAAGTCTGCATCACATGCTATTTTTTCCAGAAGATTTAACGGAGTTTGAGGCAATCGGGTGGAATTGATGATACCTTTTATTTGAGTAATCTGATTTTCATTATATCCAAATTTTGGCAATAATTCTTCAGCAGTCTTACATCCCCGGTCTTCATGCCCTGCGGCTATTGGGTTTTCAAGAAATCCATAATCATGAAGCAGCATCCCGGTCAAAAGAATAGTTTTTTCCTCAAAATTAATTTCTGCCTCAGTTGCAAGTTTTTCGACTGCATCCAGGACATATTCGGTATGGTGAACATTGTGATAACTTAACCTGGGGTCAAGTTTGGTACGTAGATTATCCAGAATGATTTCCCTAAGTTCGTCAAATCGCATGGTGTAAAGATTTAATTCATCACTTCATAAATTTTGACTTCACCGGCCTTGTTTTTTAATGAAACAGAGCCTTTCTCTTTACAAACAAACGAGTCTTTGATAATCTGATAATCGTCTTCTGCTATTATTATCTGACTCTCTCTTGCCACCGATTGCAACCTTTGAGCGGTATTTACAGTATCTCCGATTACGGTATAATCCAGTCGCTTGAGAGTGACCGAGCCAATATTTCCGGAAACCATCTCCCCACTTTTTATACCAATGGCTACTTTTGGAATGAATTCACTTCGTCCGTCAATGGGGTCTATGATTTTATCAATTTCTTCTCTCACGGCAAGGCTTGCTTCTACGGCTCTGTCCAGATGATAATCACCTTTGAATATGGCCATTACGGCATCGCCCATAAACTTGTCAATGATACCATTCTGAGCGATGATACCTTTGACCATTATATCAAAATATTTGTTTATCAGGCTTACCACCACATCAGGTTTTTCTTTTTCTGAAATGGCCGTGAAGCCACAAATATCCATAAAGACCACACTGGCTGTAATGAGATCACTTGAAACAAGAGATTTCTCGAATTCCTGCCTTGACATAAAGTTGAGCACAGAGTCATCGACATACATTTTCAGGATGTTATTTTCTCTTATGGCCTCGAAAGTCTGCCTGATCTGATCAATATGCTTGATGGTCTTCTCCATGGTGGTTTCCAGGTCATCAAAATTTACCGGCTTACACACAAAGTCAAAAGCCCCCCGATTCATGGCTGTGCGTATATTTTCCATGTCACCATAGGCCGACACCATCACCACTTTGGTTAGAGGATTGCTTTCGCTTAATTTGACCAAAAGCGTAAGACCATCCATTTCCGGCATATTGATGTCGCTCAACACCATCGAAATATCGGAATTGGTGTCCATCATTTCCAATGCCTGACGTCCGTTTTCGGCAAAAATAAATTCGTACTTTTCTTCTCTGATCTGCTTTCTGAACTTCTGTTTGATCAAAATCTGCAAATCACTCTCATCGTCAACTACCAGAATTTTGGTTTTCATTTCAAAAGTTTGTTTTTCAATTCATTAAAATCCAGTGGTTTAGCCAGGAAATCGTTGGCACCTAAAGCCATTGCCTGCTGCCGGTTGGCCTCATCGCCATAAGCGGTTATCATCATCACTTCGGGAGGAGGAACCGGATATTTGGCTCTGATTCGTTTCAGGAGCTCGATGCCGGTCATGCCAGGCATGTTGATATCCGACAAAATCAGGATAGATTCTGACTCATGACTATTCATAAAATCAATGGCCTCTTCTCCCGAAAATACAAAAGTAAATTCTGTCAGACCATTTTTGATTTCTTTTCTGAATTTTTGCAAAAACAAATCCTTTATGTCCAGTTCGTCGTCAACCACTAATATTTTCATAATAGAAAAAGAGAATTCTAATTTGAAGGTAATCTAATAATAAATTTGCAATATTCACCGTCCACAGTATCAATTTCCATGTTTCCACCATGCATTTTCGTGATAATGTCATAACTCAGACTCAAACCCAGGCCGGTTCCTTCGCCGGTAGGTTTTGTGGTGAAGAATGGTTGAAATATCTTGTTTCTTATGGAATCCGGAATGCCCTCGCCATTGTCTTTTATGCTTATAATCACTTCTTTTTTAGTTTTTTGAGTCGAAAGCTCAACCATTGGTTTGTAATTCGTTCCGAGTTTTTTTGATTTTTCAAAAACTGAATAAAAGGCATTATTGATAAGGTTCAGAAAAACTCTTCCCAAATCCTGTGGTACTCCATATATTTCAGGTAAATCGGGGTCGAGATGGGTCTTGAAGTCGGCATTGAAGGTCTTGTCTTTGGCCCGCATCCCATGAAAACTCAGCCTCAGGTATTCCTCGGTGAGCTCATTGAGGTTAATAAGTTTTTTCTCTCCGGTCGAAACCCGGCTATGGTCGAGCATCCCTTTCACAATATTGCTGGCTCTTTTACCATGAAAATTTATTTTTTCCTGATTTTGCACCAAATCTGCCGCCAGCTCTTTTATAAGTTCTTTATCAATATTTTCCTTTTCAAATTCTTCTTTAAGCTCATCTGCCAGTTCGATACTTAATTCTGAAAAATTATTAACAAAATTCAAAGGATTTTGGATTTCATGGGCTATACCTGCGGTGAGCTCGCCCAGGGAAGCCAGTTTTTCTTTTTGTACCAACTGTTCCTGGGTGTTTTTCAGGTCTTTGTTTATACCTTTTAAGGCCAAAATCGCCCGGTTTTTTTCATATTCAAATATTACTGCAAATACAAAAAGGTTTACAAAAAAGCCCATGATAGTTGAAAAATAATAAACACCTGTCGGGTCAGGCGGGGATACCTCAATAAATTTTACTATCTCCAGATAATATTTATTTGAGAAAATATAGATTGCCAAAGTAACTAAAAACCAAAAGAATCCGATTCGTAAGTTGTTGGTTAAAAGTAAAATATAAATAGGAGTGAGGATGGTGGAGATGGCTGCGGAGGTCTGCATACCGCCACTGGAATGGATCATGTAGAACATATAAATGCTTACGTTGACACCAAAGAAATTGGCACATACGTTAGGACTGACCCTGGCTCTGAAAAGAAAAGCCGCCGAAAGGCAGACGATTCCGATTAGAAAAGTCGAATAAAAATGAGGTAAAAAATTAAAGAAAATTCCGTTTACTGAAAACAACGTAAACGAAAGAAAATTGAAAAGATAAAAACTGATACTAATCTTGGCTTGCCGTAGGCTTTCAGGCTCAGAATAGTATTCTTTCGGAATAAAAAACCTGAACATTTGGTCCAGTTTATGATTCAGATTAGTTTTCCATGTCGCTTCCATAATACGTAAATGTAGGTACTGTCAATTATAAAACAAGAGATTCCGAGAAGCTGAACAAACTGATTAGCAGGAAAAAAGTAAAATAAACTTACCGAGATAAGTCCGGTTCCCAGCATTTTGCTCCAGGCCAGCAGCATGGAAAAATCCTCGGTTTCTTTTACCTGAAAAAGCATAAAAAGGCACTGCAATGAAAGGATTACATTGATAATATAGCCAGAGTTGGCACCGTTGAGGGTGTCATAGCCTTCGTCACGAAAAGTATAACAGAACAGAATCCAAAACACGAAATTTATCAAAGAAAAAGCTTAAAATGCTTTCTTGCTTCGGGATTCATAGGTTGCTTAGAGCCGTATTTTATGATGGCATAAAAAATATAACAATCTAAAAAGAAAGCCGCCTGATAGCTAAGCGAGTATAAAAGGCCGGAGTTGGGGTGATAAATAAAACTCCAGACAAACTCCCAGCCGATATTGGCCCCTGCCACGTATGCGGGCATTTCGACAAACTTCTTTTTTCTGATTTCCAAAATCAGCACAGCATAGGTGACTACCCAAAGAATACAGCCCAATCCGTTGAATATCAATCCGGTGGTGGAGTATTCGGCAAAATTTATTAATGGCTGCGAAAACATAATTTCAATTATTTAATCCCCAATCTTTCTGCAAGGATTCGGGTATATAAAAGTTAATTTTTTGGTTGTCATCCATGAAATTTATCATGGCCGTAAGCATTATTTTACCAATGCCTTTCATCATCAGTGCCAGCATGGCATTTTGACTAATGTCTGAAATAGTACCCACAATCTCCCTGAAATCTTCGGCAAAATCTGCAAGGTCTTCCTTGTCCACTTTGGGAATTCCAAGATAGTCGGCCAGTTCCTCATCGATGAGGTACCTGTACATTTTGTAAAGGGTATTAGGGTGCATTTTTACAGGAAAAGAGTTTTCGTTAAACTCTATCAATGCATTCATCAATGATTTCCCCTGCTCACTTTCTCCTTTTTGGTGGTCAATGATGGCATGGCCAAGAGCAAGTGCATCAGCGGCATTGTTGGGTAAAAGTTCAGGATCAACTCCCATAAAATGCCCTACAACTCTCCAGGTATGTACGTAGGCCTCTTTTTCGTCATGGCTCAGCTCAACATCGAGCAGTTCAAGTCCTTCCAGTATCAAAGCCGAAAATGACATTAAAGTACCGGCCATATCTTCCTGATTGATAGGTTCATCGAAGGTATCAGCATCCCATTGATGTTTTTTTAGGTAATATCTGATGACGGCGTGAATCAATCTTACTTTTTGAGCAGCTCTTATGCCTTTTCCTTGCGGATCAAGTCCACCGGGCGACATTGCCAGAATCACAAACTGAGCGGTTTCGGCAATCCTTCGGGCAAATGCATTTTGAGCACCATGTGAATGGTTCAATCTGCCGGTGTGATGCAGTACATTGGCTCCTTTGGCACCACTGTAGCATTCGGGCAGAGACTTAAATGATAACAACATGCCTACATAAACACCATTTCGGGCATATACTTCCTGGCCCATCGCAATCAATTCAGGGTCAGCCCAATCGGGGAGTTTTTCGGTTTCAAGAAAATACTTTTTTACTTCCTCCGGAAGGTGGTCAGGGATGTCTTCGGCGGTTTCGTTGATGGCTCTGAACAGCTTGTTTACGGTATCCAGCTCGCCCTTGGTCATGATCTGTTCGATTACATTATCGGCAAGGGGGTCGGTATGCTTTCTTTTACTTTCCAAAAAATCCAGGTCCCATTTTCTGACAGTGAGCTCTTCTTTAATTTTAACCGAAGATGCGGCATTTTTTCTTAAATAAAAGTACCACAATGAATACAATAGTGATACCACCACCAGAATTAACAGTAGAATCCACAGCATAATCAATTAGAGTTAAGGGTTTGTTAATTTTCAGTTGTTGATAAAAGTAAAAATAATTTCTTGATAATCAAGAGAAAAGGATGGAAAATAATAGATTCGAAATATTAAGATTGTTTTTACATCGGTTAGTAAATCAAAATATTTCTTTTTTTGGAAAATCAAACCATGGTTAGAAAAAATACAAAAAAGATTTTTTATGAATTCAGAGGGAGTTTGATAATAAAGGTGGTGCCTTCACCTTCCTGACTATCAACTTCTATTTCGCCATTGTGGCCTTTTGTGATGATGTCATAACTCAGTGAAAGACCCAAACCCGTGCCTTGTCCGGTAGGTTTGGTGGTAAAAAACGGTTGAAATATTTTGGATTTCAGATCATCCGGAATTCCCGTACCATTGTCGGTGATGATAATTTTCAGTAAATCTTCTCCCTCTTCGCTAATTTTCGAAGTGGAAATAGTAACCAAAGGTTTGTAATCGGCAGTTTTGTCAGGCAAGTTGGATTTTTTCTGGACAGCATAAAAAGCATTGTTGCAAAGATTAAGGAAAACCCTGCCCAGATCTTGCGGTACAGCCGAAATTTTTGGAAGATTTTCGGCCAAATCCAGTTTGAAATCAGAATTAAAGCTTTTGTCTTTTGCCCTCAAGCCATGAAAGCTTAACCTCAAATATTCGTCAGCCATGGCATTAATGTCCACTTCCTGTTTTTCACCGGAGTTTGTGCGACTATGCTCCAGCATACTTTTTACGATTCCGCTTGCTCGCTTTCCGTGATGCGATATTTTCTGAAGATTTTGCACCAAATCGTCAATAATGGCGGCAGAATCTTCAGGAATTGACACTTCCCCTAACTCTTCTTTCAGTTCGTCAATCAGATCAATGCTGACTTCTGAAAAGTTATTTACAAAATTCAGTGGATTCTGAATTTCGTGGGCGATGCCTGCTGTGAGCTCACCCAATGATGCCAGTTTTTCTGATTGGATGAGTTGGGCTTGGGTGGATTTGAGTTTTAGTAAAGTGGTTTGGATTTCCTCTTTCTGGGATGCCAGCAATACATTAGCTTTTTTCTTTTGAAGATAATAGTATAACAATACAGCTCCAAACCCAAGAAAAACGAGTAAAGTAGCTATTAAAATATACATTCTAATTCGACCTTGTGTTTCTATTTTTTCACGCTCTAAATCTTTTAGCGTTAGTTGCCTTTTTAGAAGCACTTGTTGAAAATCTGCGAGATTTGAAATTGTCCTCTTTGTAAAAACATCTCTTTCTTTATGGGCAAGTCTTAAGTATATGAAAGCACTATCTGATTGTGAAAAACGCTGATAGTGTTCGAACATATTTTCATAAGCAGACGCTAAATCTACTTTTACAACTTGTATTTCTCTGATTTTTTTTAAAATATTCAGCGATTTAACCCCATAATAATAACTTGAATCTCTTTTGTTTAAGTGTTGATAGGCTTTGGATAAACCTAGATAGTTAATAGACAGGCCAATATCCAAATCAAAATTATTTTTCAAAACATTCTCAATACCTTTTAAGAATAAACCTTTTGCTTGCTCATAATTGCCTGCTTCTAATCTTATACCACCAGATTGGTAAAAAACATAAAAAAAATATCCCCCGAATGGATCTACAGGTTTTGCAAAAATTTTATCCAGATAAAATTGGGCTGAGTCAAGATTGTTATTTTGTTGGAAAGCAAAAGCAATATTACTCAGAATGGTAGTCTGTTGCCAGAGATTATTTCTATCCTTTGCCATCTGATACGCTTTTTTAAAATAATGCAACTGCTCTTCGGTGTTTGCTGTTGCACCCATCAGCACAGCATAGTTAAAGAGGTCATTATTAAAGGATGCCCTGAATCTTTCGTTGATATCGCTTTCCTTGCCAACTCTCTCAAATAATCGTTGATTTTCAAGGTTTTCGTAAATATCCAATCTACTTCTATAAGCGTCGTACGCTTTATCAAAATGGCTCTTATTTAGATTCCCTAAATTATCATCACCGATATTGGTCACTATTTCGTAAAGAAATTCCGCTTTTGAAGAATCTGTTTTGGCATGTTTATATTGTTTTTGCAGAGAATCTAAAAAGGCGGTTTTGTTTTTTTGACAAAATCCATTGTAGGAAATAAAAATTAGGAAAAATAATAAATTCTTCATGATTCGTCATTTTTGAAGGGTAATGTAATGCTAAAAGCAGTTCCTACTCCTTCTTCAGACGATACAGCCAATACCCCACCATGTCCTTTTGTGATAATGTCATAAGCCAAGCTCAAGCCCAAACCAGTACCTTTCCCAGTTGGTTTTGTTGTAAAAAATGGCTGAAATATTTTTTCAAGATTTTCCTCCGAAATACCCGAACCATTGTCTTTTACTATTATTTCAATATTATCGTCAACTTTTTTGGTTGATATAGTAACCATCGGTTTATAGCTCTCTGCATTTCCGTTTTCTACATTTTTCTTAGCTCGTTCATTACATGCATAAAAAGCATTGTTGCAAAGATTAAGGAAAACCCTGCCCAGATCTTGCGGCACAGCCGAAATTTTCGGAAGATTTTCGGCCAGATCCAGTTTGAAATCAGAATTAAAACTTTTGTCTTTTGCCCTCAAGCCATGAAAGCTTAACCTCAGATATTCGTCAGCCATGGCATTAATGTCCACTTCCTGTTTTTCACCGGAGTTTGTCCGACTATGCTCCAGCATACTTTTTACTATTCCGCTGGCTCGCTTTCCATGATGCGATATTTTCTGAAGATTTTGCACCAAATCGTCAATAATGGCGGCAGAATCTTCAGGAATTGTCAATTTCCCCAACTCTTCTTTCAGTTCATCTATTAGCTCAATACTTACTTCAGAAAAGTTATTAACAAAATTGAGCGGGTTTTGTATTTCGTGGGCGATGCCGGCGGTGAGCTCACCCAATGAGGCAAGTTTTTCCTGTTGAATGAGCTGGTTCTGAGTGTTTTGAAGCTCTGAAAGTGTATCTTCGAGTTGATTTTTTTGTTGTAAAATTTCTTTTGTGCGTTCTTTTACCAGCAGGTCTAATTTTTCATTTTCCTCGGTTACAATTTTATTTTTTTCCTCCTGTTTTTTTAGGTTTTTTAGTTGATTACGGGCACTTAAGCCATAGGCAATCATCCAGATTAGCCCTCCAAGAAAGAAAAGGTCAAAAACATTGTCATATTCTTCCTGAAATTTCGGTAAGAAATATTGGGCAAAATCATTGATAGTATTGATTACGTAGAAAGGTAAACCGGCTTTGAAAAGGAGACTTGCTATGTTGTTTTCTTTTAAAAGATAAAGTACATACATTACAAATGAAAGAAGCATAAACCATGAAACGTCGGTAATATGTTCCATTTTTGTACCATTAGACAAATCAAATGTTAAAACTAATGGAATAATAATGTAATGTATTAAAGTCAGGTATTTGTCTAGCCATGGGATAATATCTTTATAATTAACGTTTTTCCGGACGATAGTCAGAGCAAAAAATAGTACGAAAAAATATATCATCTGCGGGCTTGGTTAAAAAAAGTATATCTCAAAAAATGAAAAAATGTTGATAAATCAAAAGAGAAATCAGTAAAGGGTAAAAGTAATTATTTAATAGTTTTGAATATTCTACAAAAATTAGCTTTCTGGAAAACTTAAACCAATCCCAGAACCGCAACCAGACCCCACATTAAAATAAAACTGATGACCAGAGACACGTTGACCATAGTACCTGCGATGCGGCTGTCGTAACCCAGTTCATCAGAAAATGGCAAAATAGTCATGCCCAACGGCAATACCACCAAGACAATGAGCACATTTCGCATCAGAGATGGCTCCAACCCAAAATAGATTGCTGCCACAGCGATAAGCCCAACAGTATATCGGATTATCAAAAGTTTGCTGATGTCTTTGAGTTGAGATTTGTTCAGTTCAAAACTCAGGTAGATTCCCATCAAAAGAAGAACCAGCGGCTTATTGGCCTTGGCCAGAATTTCCAGGAAATCAAAACCGATTTTTGGAACCGGAATATTAAATGCATTGATGCTTAGACCAATAATCATTCCTGTAACCGGGGGAAGAGCAATAATCCTGATAATCAGTTTTTTGATGTCTAATTTCCCTGTGCCTTTATGAGCATGATAAGCACCAGATGGGTACACTCCTGCGAAAGTAGAAATTGCATTTCCGATGTCAAACATTACCGCAAAAACCATGGCTTCGATTCCCCATATCCCCTCAATCAATGGAAAGCCAAATAAACCAACATTGTACCCGCCTGCTCCCATCATAAAGATGCCTTTCAGGTGGTCAGGCCGGTTTTTAAAAACAAACCTGGCGATACTCATCATAACAACAGAGAGCACAATACAAAGCAAGGGAATGAGAAAAAGATGAGGTTTTATTACAACTTTGGAGGTCGAAATAATCATTAATGCCGGAAAAGTGGTGTGCATCAAAAATTTTGATAATATTTTTCCTTCTTTTTCAGTAATATAACCATACTTTTTTATCAAAAAACCCATGGAAATCATGGCAAAAGTGATAAAAAAAGTACTATTGGCTTGGTTCATGAAAATTAATTTTGGCAAAAATAGGATAAACTTTTCCGGAGGAAAAATGGTAGTCTAAAATTGATAGTACAATTAAGGTATCAATAATTTTATTTTTTGTTTGTGAATCAAAACTTCAAAATTTCCCGGATCATATTGCTCACCATCAACAACCAGAAAAGTATTGGGCGAAGAAATGCTTATGCGGTCTGCATGAAAATATTGAACAAACGGAGAAAGAATATGTTTTCCGGAAAAAATAGTCGGGAAAAGGGTCAGGAATCTATAAAATGGTTGTTTTTTGACAATTAGAATATCCAATAGCCCATCACGAAGGTCGGCGTTTGGAGCCATTTTCATCGACTTTCCGGTATGCATGGTATTCATAATCATCACAAAAGTCAAGCCTTGTTCGGCTCTTACATTTTCGAATGATATTCTGGCAAAATATTCAGGATTTTTGAAAATATGATAAATCGCACTCACAGCATATCGGGCTCCACCCATCCATCTAAGTTTATCTGATGATTTGTTAATAGCTGCCACCATTCCCCAACCAATGGCATTAAAAGCATAAAGTGTTCCTTTGCTTGACCGAATTTCTATCAAATCGATGTATTCAATTTTGGGCTTTAATATATTTCTGATTGATTTATCTAAATCCAGATTTTTAAAGTCATGATTAAGCGAATTGCCACTCCCGGCGGGCAAAAGGTATAAAGGAGGATATTCTGAAATTTGATTTTTAAAAATTACGTTTATGATTTCATTGAGGCTGCCATCTCCACCAATCACAACCATCAATTCATATCCATAGATAGGATTATTTGGAATCCATTCACTGAAATAACCAATTCTTTCGCTGATAACTTCTTTGTATCCAATATTTTCCGTGTCGAGGAAACTTTTGAGTTTTTGGGAAATTTTTAAACCCTTTTTGTTTCCCGAGTGAGGATTAACCAAAATCAATAACTTTCTATCCATAGTTTAGGGTTTATAGTTTCAGAAAAAAGAAAATTCTGAAATATCGAAATTTGCTTTTATCTCACGGTGAAAATAACCTGTTTTTATGCGTAGTGTGAATTTATTGGAAATTCCAAAATGACTCAAAAAAATATTTTGACCTATTAATTCTTTTTCAATTTAAAAATCAATTCTAAAAATTATCCTAAAAAACGAAGAATTCAATTTTGCGGTAAAAATGTAGCTTAATTTATTTACAAAAAAAATTGGTTGGTGATTAAAAAAAAGATTCTGTCTTTATGTAAAATAAAAACAGAATCTTCGATAATAGTTTATTGAATATTAGTCAATTACCGGCTCGGTATGCATTTTTTCGTCATCTAGTTCTCCCTCCCAACGGGCTACTACTGTGGTAGCGAGGCAGTTGCCAAATACATTCACTGTGGTGCGGGCCATATCCATAAGCTCATCGATCCCGATAATCAGCAAAACGGGCCATTCGGGTAAACCAAAAGAGGCCAAAGTGCCTAATAAAATAACCAAAGTGGCTCTTGGAACTCCGGCTACACCTTTGCTGGTAAGCATCAAAGTGAAAAGCATAATAATTTGCTGACTAACAGGAAAATCAACCTGAGCAGCCTGTGCCACAAAAATGGCCGCCAGTGACAGATATAAAGTTGAGCCATCGAGGTTAAAACTATAACCTGTTGGCATTACAAATGATACAATATGTCGTGGAACTCCAAACCGCTCCATTTGCTCCATAGCTTTTGGGAGTGCTGATTCTGAGCTGGTTGTGGCAAAGGCAATGGAGAGTGGTTCAGAGATATTTTTAATAAATTTAACAACCGGAACTTTGATAATAAGCATAACCGGCACCAGAACCAAGCCAATAAACGCGGTAAGGGCGAGGTACAAAGTCATTAGCAACAAAGCCAGGTTTTTTAATACTTCAAATCCCATATGACCCACCGTAACTGCGATGGCCGAGCCAACTGCAAATGGTGCAAAGTACATCACGATAGCTGTAAATTTAAACATCACCTCAGAAAGTAGTTCTACTGCTCCTACAACTTTTTCTCTTTTTTTATGGCTGAGCATCGCAACACCTATTCCGAATAAGACTGAAAAAACTACGATTTGGAGTGTTTGTCCTTCAGCTATTGATTTGGCTATGTTTTCAGGGAAAATATGAAGTAATACTTCCTGCCAGGTCTGAGAAGTTGCCTGTGGCAGCTCTTCATGGGTGCCGGGCATTTGCATGATACCTTCGCCGGGTTTAATCCAGTTTGCGAAAAACAAACCTATAAAAAGTGCAATAGTGGTAACCACTTCAAAATAAAGTAAAGATTTCCAGCCCATTCTACCCACTTGTTTCAAATCAGAGTGTCCTGCAATCCCCGCTACAAGTGTTGAAAATAATAGTGGCCCGATGATGGTCTTGATAAGTTTGATAAAAATCTTACTTACCACTTTGAGGTTTACTGCAAACTCAGGGAAATCATTGCCTACCTCGGCACCAATAAGCATACTGATCAGGATCCAGGCAGTCAGAGATTTTTTCTGATATCCGTACCATATCATGCTGGCAATAAATGCCCATCGAAAAATGGAGGCAATTAATTCATTGATTTTCAGATTAGTAAAGTGGGGGATTACAGAAACCAAAGATGCGAAAAACAAAGTTATGAAAATCGCATAAATGGTATATTTTGAAACATCTTTTTTCATAAACAGATTATGGGTTAGGTATTTGGTTTTTTTGATGAAATAAAAACAATTTTATTCAAAAAAAAATTAGAAAACTAAAAATAACCTGAATGTTCCCAAAAAAGCTTTAAAAAGTTTAATTTTATAATAATTGAAAATTAATGTTTTTCAATTATTTCAGTTTTAAATCATTGGGTTTAGCTCCATTACTAAAAATCGCCAATTTCGATTTTGGCTGAGAAAGAGGTTTCGAATATCTGATATTTTTGTTTTGGTTACCAGTGATTTCGAAAACGGTTTCAATGTTTTTTCCAAATTTTAAACTATTGAAAACCAAGTTTTTAGAATTCTGAATAGTGCCTAGTTGGTTTTCTTTCGTAATAATATTCACATTTTCAAAAGTTATGTTTTCGGCTTCTACACATAGCAAGCCCTTGTTGGCAGTAAAGGATGAGTTTTTCAGAGAAATGTCTTTTATGTTCATTTCCGGAAGCCCCCGAAATATAACAGCGGTTTCTGCTTGCCAACAGTTTACGTTTTCGATGTAAAATTTACGGAATGACGGGGTACCCTCATTGACCGGCATGGATTTAATTTCGGGTAAGGTATTTTTTTCTCCCTCGAGTGGCACAGGATCTTTGGCTTCATAATACATATCAAAGAGAATCGCTTCGCCCGGTATATTATTCATTTGAATATCAGAAATATAGATATTTTCAACTATTCCACCACGGTCACGTTTGGTTTTGAATCTTAATCCGATATCGGTACCCAAAAAGTTGCAATTGTTGACATACAGGTTTTTTACTCCGCCCGACATCTCGCTGCCTATCACAAAGCCACCATGGCCATGATATACGGTGTTGTTTCTAACAATAATATTTTGGGTGGGTTTACCACGTTTACGGCCTTGTTCGTCTTTACCCGATTTTATGCAAATGGCATCGTCACCGGTGTCAAATGTGCAGCCTTCTACCAGTCCCTCAGAGCAAGATTCCAGATCCAGAGCGTCATTGTTTTGACCAAACCATGGGTTTTTTATGTTAACATTTCTGATTGTAATATGCTCACACATAAGCGGATGGAGGGTCCATGCTGGAGAGTTTAGCATACTTACTCCTTCTATCAAAACATTGCGGCAAGAAGTGAGGCTTATCATATTAGGTCTCAAAAAGTCTCTGATTTTTTGGTAATCTTCAAGTGTTTTTCCTTCCACTTTTTTGTTGGACCACTCCATATTTTCATTCCCATATCTTGACTGTTCTGATGGATACCAAGCGTCTTTTTTATCATTCAAAACTCCACCAGATTCCACGAGTTTTTTCCACTGTGTTTCGGTAAGTTTCGACTTTTTCACCTGTTTCCATACCTGACCTGCTCCATCCATGTGGCCTTGTCCAGTTATGGCAATATTTTGCTGTTTTACTGCCGAAATGGGTGCCTGACAACGGTAGGCTACATTTCCCTCCCATGTGGTTTCGATCACCGGGTACTGATTTCGGTCATCAGAAAATTGTAACACACAGCCTTTTGCCAGATGGAGGTTTACGCCGCTTTTGAGCACAATAGGCCCCGTAACCCATAATCCAGACGGAATCATTACCGTGCCTCCTTTTTCAGAGGCCAGATTGATACAGTTTTGGATGATTTCGGTATTCAAAAACAGGCCATCGGCTTTGGCACCGTATTTTGTGATATTGAAAGTGTCTTTCGTAAATGCCGGCGTATTGATTTTAGGCAGCTGATATTCAAAAGTTTCAGGGTAAACCGATTTTTTGAGCCAGTTTCTGAGCGGAAGAGATTGTGTCATCAGATCCTCAGCAACCAATGCTGCCATTTTACGTGCTCCAAATGGGGAAAGATGAGTGTTATCTTCGATACCTTTAGGAAATTTTCTAAAAACCCCGGGTTTGATGTGCATAAATATATCTTTAGAGGCTTCAATTCCGAGGCTTTCTATCAATTTTCTACTCAGAACATGCATGTCAATGAGTTGGACACCGGTTTCTTTGGCCACTTCCTTCACTACCTGAGGGTATTCGCCATGTTGATCCACAAATTTTCCCTCTTCATCAAACTTCCGACGCATCATCGGAGTGAGTATAACAGGGATGGCTCCTTTTGATTTAGTTTCGGCAATATATCTGAGCAGATTGGCTCTGTAGGCCACTTGCGGGTCAGCATATTTTGTAGTGTCGGAAATTTTCTGGTCGTTGTGTCCAAATTGAATAAAAACATAATCTCCTTTCTGTAATTGACTAAAAACCTTGTTCCAGTGTCCTTCATTTCTGAATGATTTGGTGCTTCTTCCGTTTAGGGCAAAGTTTTGAATTTCTACTACATCAGTAAAGTTTTCCCCAAACACCATTCCCCAGCCTGTTTCAGGGGCATCGTATGGATTTTTGTTGGCCATGGTTGAGTCTCCAATCATGAAGATTCTAACTTTGGGTTCAGAAATAGTGAAACCAAATAATATGAAACTGAATAGAATTGCCAGATTACGCATAGTAAAATAGGAAAAAGTAAAAAATGAGGATTTTGTGAAAATCCTCGAAAACTAAATTATTCGAATCGAAAAGATTAACGCAAATGGTTGAGATTTACGAAGTCCATATCCGTAAAATCTTTGTTTTCTCCGGCCATTCCCCAGATAAAACTATAGTTGGCTGAGCCCGCACCTGCATGAATGCTCCACGGAGGTGAAATAATGGCCTGATGGTTTTGTATCCACATGTGGCGTGTTTCAGAAGGCTCGCCCATAAAGTGCATTACGCCCTGGTTTTCAGGTATATCAAAATAACAATACACTTCACTTCTACGATCATGAACATGTGGAGGCATAGTGTTCCAGATTGAACCCGTACTTAATACTGTTAGTCCCATCACCAGTTGACATGACATGATGCCATCATTGTGAATGTATTTATAAATAGTACGGTTATTGGAGGTCTCAGCTGCACCAAGGTTTACCGGAGAAGCCTGTTCCTTGGTAAACATTTTGTTTTCATAAGTCTGATGTGCCGGGGCAGAAAGTATAAAAAATCTGGCCGGGTTTGTAGCATCAGATGAGCTGAAACTTACATTTTGTGTTCCTTTTCCAAGATAAACACAGCTTAGTTTTTCAACCGAAAACTCCTGACCATCAGCTTTAACTACACCTAAGCCACCTACATTTATGATACCTATTTCTCTTCTTTCCAAAAAGAAATTGCTTTTAAGGGCTTCATAAGTTTCGAGCGTAAGTACCTGATTTACGGGCATTATTCCACCCAAAATCATTCGGTCATAATGCGTGTAAGTGAGTTTTATCTGATTTTCTTGGAAAAGTGTTTCGACTAAAAAATTCTCTCTTAAATCGCTGGTTTTCATAGTAGCTACCTCTCTTGGGCTGCTTTCGTAAATTATTTTCATTTTTATTGATAGGTATTCCTTTCGGGATATTTCGAATTATTTATTGTTGAATAAAAACATACATTATTTTTTATACAAAGACCTCAACAAGATGTATTACTTTAAAAAAAGTCTCATCTGCCCATCCATCCTCCATCCACTGTAATTATAGTACCATGAACATAGTCAGATAGTGAAGATGCCAGAAATACTGCAGGGCCTTTAAAATCCTCGGGCTGACCCCATCTTCCCGCAGGAATTCTTCCCAGAATAGAAGCACTTCTCTCGGGGTCATTTCTCAGGGCCTCTGTATTATCAGTTGCAATATAACCCGGAGCTATGCCATTGACATTCACACCTTTACTTGCCCATTCGTTTGCCAATGCTTTTATTAAACTTCCGATTGCTCCTTTACTTGCAGCATAGCCTGGAACGGTTATTCCGCCTTGAAAAGTAAGAAGAGAGGCTGTGAAAATTATTTTGCCAGCTCCACGATTTATCATTTCCTTGCCGATTTCCGGCTCAAAATAAATTGGGAATTTAGATTTACATCTATCACTTTATCCCACAGTTCATCATCATGTTCTGCCGCAGGTTTTCTTAAAATTGTTCCCGAATTATTTACCAAAATATCAATTACCGGATGATCTTTTTTTACTTTTTCTATAAATGCATAGAGTGAAATCCGGTCGGAAAAATCTGCCTGATAAGGAAAGAATTTTTTACCATAACCAGACACAGTTTGGGCAATGGCACTATCATCCAAAGGCATATTTGCTGACACTCCAATGATATTGGCACCGGCTTCGGCCAGGCCTTCTGCCATAGCTTTCCCGATGCCTCGATTGCAACCGGTTACAAGAGCTGTTTTGCCTGAAAGATCAATTTTTGTCATTATTATTTTAAAATTATTGTAAGATTAATCAGCAAATACCCTAAATACAATTAATGATTTCAAAATATTTATGCAATCGTTTTCATAGATTTGTTATTTTTAAAACCAAATCGATTAAAAATTAAGTGGAAACCAAACCAAGCACCCTGAAAGATATTGCTAAAGCCTTGGGGATGAGTACATCCACGGTATCAAGGGCTTTGAACGACAGCTATGAAATCAACGAAAAAACAAAAAAAATGGTCGTTGAGTATGCAAAAAGTGTTAATTATCGCCCTAATCCTATAGCTCTAAGTTTAAAAGAAAATAAAAGTTGGAGTATTGGAGTTGTGGTGCCGGAGGTAGCCAATAATTTTTTCTCTATGGCCATCAATGGTATCGAGGATGAAGCCAATGGTCGTGGCTATCAGGTAGTAATTTGTCAGAGCCATGAGTCCTTGGAAAAGGAAATTGACAATGTACGTCACCTGGCAACCCGGAAAATTGATGGTCTTTTGATATCACTTTCAGGTAAAACCAATGGGATTGAGCACGTGATGCAATATAGTCGAGACCCATATTCGGTAGTTTTTTTTGATCGTGTACCGGAGTTTGGAACTTACCATAGGGTGGTTTCTGATAATTTTAAAGGAGCTTATGACGCCACCGAATATCTGATAAAAACCCTTGGGATCTCAAAAATTGCTCATATCACCAGTCCACCGAGTCTTTCAATAACACGTGAAAGACTGGAGGGTTACGAGGATGCATTGATTAAAAATGGAATCGAAGTTGACCCTAAGTTAATAAAATTTTGTGGTTTTGACCCTGAAGAGGCTTACCAGACGATGAATCAATTAATTTCTGAGTTACAACCCGAAGCATTTTTTGTTGCCAGTGACAGACTCGCCCTAAACTGTTATGAGGCATTTTTGAAGAATAAACCTTATTCCAAAAAACCGGTTCCTTTTCTGGGATTTACCAATTTGTCGGTCTCCCATTTATTCAATCCCAAAATATTAACAGTGGTTCAACCAGCCTATGAAATTGGCCGGAATGCTGCCCGAATATTAATTGACTCAATTGAATCGAAGAAAAAAAATAAAGAATTTGAAAATATAATACTCGAAACCAAATTAAAAATTGAGTAGTATATTTGTTCACTTTCTTACAAAATCACTATGACGACCAAGGTCAAAATCATTAGTATTACCGAATTCTGGGTGGTATTTTTTATATTATTTGTAAAAAATCTTTTACTGAGTTTCCTGTATCAGGGGCAAAACTTAGGTTTGGCTGATCCTCAAAAGGTATTCCTGTTTTATTTTGCTTTCAATGTTTTCGATTGGGCGGTTTTTTGGTGGGTTGGGCGTAGGATTCTTGATTCAAAAGGTCAGAATATTTTAATGGCAATACTCAGTATCGGTTTTACGAGTATTCCGATATATTTTACTACTAGTCCAATCAGGCTGGACTATGATAACCTTTTGATGCAGTCTGTGTGCTATTTTATTCCTTTTTTGATATTTATTTTTCTAAAAAAAGCTCCCAAACTTATTTTTCTTCCGATTCTAATGGGTTTCGTTCCATTGGTTAATTTACTGATAGCCAATTCTTTTATTGGTAATATGTCAGTTTTGTTGCCGTTTTTCAAATTAGGTTGGCTTCAATGGATTCAGGCCGAAGGAATATTGCTTGATTTTGGTCTGGCATTTGTTCAAAGTGTGTTATGGGCAGCCTTATTTATTTTGTTTCATGAAATAAACCACCAGTTTTTTGGTTTAAAATCCTGGAGATTTGATGTCGAATTTCCACTCAAAAAGTCTTACTTAATAATTATATTTTTTGTTTTCAAAACATTGATTTACTGGATGTTGTCTTCATTGCTGATAGCGATGTTGGGTAATTCTTCGGTTTCATTGTTTTCAAACAGACCGGGGTTGGTTCTTTCAGCCATAGGTTTTTTGGGGATTTTATCTATTTCGGCTATTTTCTTCAGGAAATATATTACGATGTATTTTTATGATAAAGTAGGAAATAGCAACTGGTTATACATGGGCTTTTTTATTCCGTTTGTTGATATTATTGCTCTGGTGGTCACGTTATTTGTGCCTTTCTCCATCTCTAAAAAAATAATAAATCTTCGGTTCAGCAGGAAAAACCTGGTATATTTTGTGTCAATTTTGCTTCTTGGATATGCTTTATATTCTTATTGGTTTCATATCAGGCTTACACCTTCAAGTAGTCAGGATCTACGTTATTCTCTTTTTTTAAGCAGAATATTTCTGCCAATTTCAATAATTGCAGGCATGTTTTTATCATTGAAAAGCGTCAATTTTTACAAAGGAATGCTGATTATTTTATTGTTGTTGGTGCCCGTGTTTTCAATGTTTATTTTGCCAAAAATCGAAACTTCCGGTAATATTTTTCTTCTTATCAATACCGCTCAGGTTTTCCTGCAGGTTGGCTTATTCCTGTTTTTTGTTTATCCTATTTTATATTTTAAAGAGTTTTTGAAAATAAAATAACCCTACCTGCAATCTTAAAAATATTCATTTGCCGGAAGTTTGTAAAAGAACTCCGGCATATTTTTTTTCGAATATTATCCTATTCGATTTTCCTTTTAATAATATGAAATATGAAGTTTTTCTAATGAAAGCATTAATGTTTTCCCCCGGATTTAAGTAAACAACGCACTGATAATCTGACCGTATTCTTGATTAAAATAAATTGAGGTTTAATCCAATTTCCATTATTTCGAAATCCGAAATTTAGGATTAAAAAAATCCCCGACCGGAGCCGGGGAAATGTAGTTTATTTATCTAGTTTTGGTTATTTTCAATGGGACACAAATCGCAGGCGGACAATAACAACTATCCTGAACGATTATTGGGCAACAGCCACTTATACAAGCCTGACCATCAATGATGACGGTGTAGTCACCTGCGGCAGATATCGTTACACTTGAAGTATTTGCTCCGGGAATATCCACGCCATTTCGTTGCCACTGGTAGGTAGTATGGCCTGTGGTGGTCGAAAGGGTAGTAGTCTCACCTTTTGAAACACAAATGTTGATTGGCAGACTTTTACATGATTTAGTGTAATCGTCCTCAGTGCTTACCTGATTTCCCGGATTGGAATCAACATCGTTGTATTCTGAAGAATCAATATAAGCGATGTTACACATCAGGCCGCCAATTTGTGTCAAGACTCGAGCTCTTATTGTCAATGTATCAGACTGACCGCTAGAAAGACTCAGGTTGTCCCAAACTCCAGTGGCACTGTTGAAGGTACCATTCGTGGTCGTTGCCGATACAAAACTTACTGTTGATGGCAGACTGTCGGAAATAATCACTGCTGAAGGCAATGACATAGTATCCTGACGGGTGACCACTACCTGATAAGTAACGGTGTCGCCTATTGCTACCTCACAAGTGCCGATTATGTTGGAACTTAATGCAAAGTCAACTTTTGGTATCGTTACAACTGTGGTGTCATTCAGTCCAGGATTTGCCGGATTATTGTCATCGGAAATGTCTGAAACCAAATCACCTTCGGGGTCAGTACCATAAACAATTGCCGAGTTACTCACAGAACCTCTTATTATGTCAGTTGGAGTCAAAATATAAGAACCGGTTGCTGTTCCGCTTTGTCCAGCCAATAGTGAATCAGGACTCAAAGTTATTGGAGAAGCATTCAGCAAACTGTCAATGATATAAATATTCCTGAGGGTATTTTCTCCTGTGTTGGTAACAGTAAATGTATAATTGATAGTATCACCTACAAAGCCTTTTCCGGACAAAATACCTGTTTTTACCAATGTTATTTCCGGAATTTGTGCGAAAATACCAATGCCAACAGAATTATTTATTTCTCCACTTGTAATCGTATAATTTGTTGAAATACCAGTTCCAGCGTTAATATCACTGTCAAGATTGTCATCAGATCCGGAATCTGTTGGAGAATATACGAAGCCGCTTGGCTTTAGAATACTAACCGAGTATTGACCAGGAGCCAGACTATCAAAATTAAAGAGGCCATTTGAGTCTGAAATTGTACTTAGGTTTATTAGTGATCCGCTTCCGGTTACACCAGTTAAATATACCGTGGTGTTCGGCATGGGTGATTCAGTCAAAACTTGAAGTCCATCGCGATCGTCATCATTCCAAACTATACCTGAAAGAGTTGAAAATTGATACTGAGCGGCATCGACATTATCCAGATTTTGTCCACCTGTAATGACAATCGGCGAGGAGTCTCCAAATGCGTTTATTATATCAGAATCTAATGTATCTGTAATTTCTTGATTTTCAGGTGCAAAAGCAAATCCTGAAGGCAGATCAACATTAATCTGATAAGTGCCCGGGTCAATATTTGTGAAATAATATTTACCCAATGAATCAGTTAAAGTGTTGATATTTATCGTATCTCCAAGATAAGTTATTCCTGTAAGGGTGACATTTATGCTGTCCAATCCAGGCTCACCTATTTCCTGAATACCATTTCCATTAAGATCATTCCATACGAAATCTCCAATTATTGATTTTTCATAAAGCATTAATCCGGCATCTGCTGAATCCAATTTTATTATCTCCTCATTTCCTGCCGAAGAAATAGTAATCAGGTCAGTTCTGCTCGTTAATACGTTTACATCACTGTCTTTGGAACTATCCAATCCCTGGTTTTTCAGTGTAAATGCTTCATAGAGAAGTGGTTTTACAAAACTAACATAATACTGACCAATGGTAAGGCTGTCAAATTCGAAATTGCCCGTTGAGTCTGTTGTTTTGCTTGAGATTAGGTTATTAGAATAATCATAAATCCTCACTGTAACACCCGAAATACCAGTTTCGGTGCTATCCTTGATACCATTTCTGTTCGTATCTTCCCAAACCATATCCCGGATGGTTCCGACTTTTATAAAACCGGCGTCAATTTCTGTATTATCTCTTCTGAGATGCCTTCTTGGATATGCTGCACTTACCGTTACTTTTGTGGAGAATCCAGATATACGGTCAAAATCAGAATCAGAAGAAGAATCAGCAGACACTGAATTATTATTTGTGAAAATAAATCCGGATGGAATCTGAACTTTCACTAAATATTCACCTGCTAACAGACTATCAAACAAATATTTACCATTTGAATCTGTTAAAACTGAATCAAGAATTATTCCTGAGGTATCAGCCAGATATAGTTTAACATTTGGCAATCCACTTTCACCCAAATCAAATTTACCATTTTGATTGTCATCTCTCCAAACCTGATCACCGATGGATCCATAAATCATCTGGAGAACAGTGGTACTTGCTGTGGCTGTACACCCATTTAAGGCAGTGCCCGTAACAGTGTAAGTTCCAGGAATTGAAATGTTTACAGAGTCTGAGGTTCCAAGTCCGGCTGACCATGAATATGTGCTAGCACCACTTGCAACCCTGGCAACAGTTTGACCGGTGACAAATAGCGTATCCATACCCGATATATTTACCACCGGAACAACGATGTCTCTGAATACTTCAACGGAGGCGGTTGAGGTACAACCATTGGTTGCAGTAACAGTAACATTGTACGTTCCAGGGCTTGAAATATTTACCGAGTCATTGGTTCCGAGTCCATCAGACCATGCATATGTCACACCTCCGCTCGCTACCCTCATTACTGAGGTTTTTGCACAGGTGATTGTATCTATTCCGGAAATTGCTGCAATAGGCTTGAGAGTATCAACAGTGACCGTTATGGTATCATAACCGACACAACCATTTGCAATCCTGGTTTTTGACATATAGTAAGTCGTAGTAACAGAAGGTCTGGCCATAGGTCTTGATATCACGGCTGAACTTAATCCTGAAGAAGGAGTCCATGCATAAGAATGTCCGGCTTGAGAAACTTCTCCTATAAAGTTCCCGGTTGGGTTTTGCGAACAACTTATTGTGAAATCGGCACCAGCAGAGATCGACGGAATTGTTGTATTTACAGTAACCGTAATGGTATCAACATCAAAGAAAAGATTGTTGAGATTGGTTTTTGTAACATAATATGTGGTCGTAACCAATGGATTGGCCACCGGATTAGAGATGGTTGTGTCACTCAAACCAGTTGACGGATACCAACTATAAGAATGATTCACTTGAGATGCTTCTCCGATAGTTCTTCCAGATGGATTGATAATACATGTTTTGTTAAAATCTGCACCTGCATTTGCTACTGGAACTGAGCTATCTACAATTAGATTTTGTTCGTCATAATCATCCTCAGTCGTCACACCATTTCCTGGTGTACTATTAGGGTCAAACTGGTCAGAACTTGTTATTTCGGCAGTATTGAGATAGGTTACTCCGGAAACAGGTTGCTGAACGATTCCTGAATAATTCAGAAAAACGGTGTCATTAGCTGCAATTGAGACTATATTCCAGTTAATATTTGAAATATTCAATACTCCACCATTGTTGATATTCATTATACTACCCAGACCATTTGGAATTATGTCGTTTACCGCAACGTTTGTAGCAGTGTCCGGGCCGGCGTTAATAATCGTAATTGTATAATTTACAGTGTCACCAACAATTGGAGTAGTTAAATCTTCAGTTTTTACCAGGCTGATATCGGCTACTTTTGACAAAATGTTCACTTCATCCTGATCATTTTCAGCAGGATTGTCATTACCCGGAGTACTGTTAGGGTCATATTGATCTACTTCGAGAATCTGGGCAATATTATTGAAAGTCACACCAAAACCCGGAGCAGCCACCGTAGCCTGATAAGTAAGCACGATGCTGTCAGCAGGAACTATCGAAGCGATATTCCAGACGATAGAATCACCTGCATACACACCAGAAGCCGAGATATTACGGATATTACTCAGACCATTAGGCAGGAAGTCACCCGCCACGATATTGGTGGCAGTATCTGGTCCGGCATTGTAAATTTTTACAGTATAAGTGATTGTATCACCCACATTAGGGTTGGCATCACTAACAACTTTCACCAAAGAAATATCGGAAGACCTTGGAGAGACAATGATTTCATCCTGATCATCTTCAGCAGGGTTATCATTGCCCGGAGTACTGTCAGGGTCGTGCTGGTCAGTATCAGTAATCTGAGCGATATTGTTATAATTATTTCCAGGTAAAAGTGGTAAAACAGTCGCCTGATAAGTCAAGAGTATAGTATCGTTGGCAGGAACAGAAAGTCCTGTCCAGTTGATAGTTGATCCTGAAAGCAAGCCACCATTACTGATGTTGATGATATTGTTGAAGCCATTTGGCATAATATCTTCGACAGCCACACCTGTTGCTGAATCAGGTCCTGCATTAGCCAAAGCGATAGTGAATGTCACCACATCTCCTACATTAGGTCTGATATTATTTACCGATTTGGTAAGTGTAATATTGGCCACCTGAGGCACGATAGTGATTTCATCCTGATCATTTTCGGCAGGATTGTCATTACCTGGAGTACTGTTAGGGTCAAACTGATCCACATCGTGAATCTGGGCAATATTATTGAAAGTCACACCAAAACCCGGAGCAGCCACCGTAGCCTGATAAGTAAGCACTATGCTGTCAGCAGGAACAATCGAAGCGATATTCCAGACGATAGAATCACTTGCATACACACCTGAAGCCGAGATATTACGGATATTAGTGAGACCATTAGGCAGGAAGTCACCCGCCACGATATTGGTGGCAGTATCTGGTCCGGCATTATAAATTTTTACAGTATAAGTGATTGTATCACCCACATTAGGGTTGGCATCACTAACAACTTTCACCAAAGAAATATCGGAAGACCTTGGAGAGACAATGATTTCATCCTGATCATCCTCAGCCGGGTTATCATTGCCCGGAGTACTGTCTGGGTCATGCTGGTCAGTATCAGTAATCTGAGCGATATTGTTATAATTATTTCCAGGTAAAAGCGGTAAAACAGTCGCCTGATAAGTCAATAATAAAGTATCGTTGGCAGGAACAGAAAGTCCTGTCCAGTTGATAGTTGATCCTGAAAGCAAGCCACCATTACTGATGTTGATGGTATTGTTGAAGCCATTTGGCATAATATCTTCGACAGCCACACCTGTTGCTGTATCAGGTCCTGCATTAGCCAGAGCGATAGTGAATGTCACTACATCTTCTACATTAGGTCTGATATTATTTACCGATTTGGTAAGTGTAATATTGGCAACCTGAGGCACGATAGTGATTTCATCCTGATCATTTTCGGCAGGATTGTCATTACCTGGAGTACTGTTAGGGTCATATTGATCCACATCGAGAATCTGAGCAATATTATTGAAAGTCACACCAAAACCCGGAGCAGCCACCGTAGCCTGATAAGTAAGCACGATGCTGTCAGCAGGGTCAATCGAAGCGATATTCCAAACGATAGAATCACCTGCATACACACCTGAAGCCGAGATATTACGGATATTAGTGAGACCATTAGGCAGGAAGTCACCCGCCACGATATTGGTGGCAGTATCTGGTCCGGCATTATAAACTTTTACGGTATAAATGATTGTATCACCCACATTAGGGTTGGCATCACTAACAACTTTCACCAAAGAAATATCGGAAGACCTTGGAGAGACAATTATCTCATCCTGATCATCTTCAGCCGGGTTATCATTGCCCGGAGTACTGTCAGGGTCATGCTGGTCGGTATCAGTAATCTGAGCGATATTGTTATAATTATTTCCAGGTAAAAGTGGTAAAACAGTTGCCTGATAAGTCAAGAGTAAAGTATCGTTGGCAGGAACAGAAAGTCCTGTCCAGTTGATAGTTGATCCTGAAAGCAAGCCACCATTACTGATGTTGATGATATTGTTGAAGCCATTTGGCATAATATCTTCGACAGCCACACCTGTTGCTGTATCTGGCCCGACGTTAGCCAGAGCGATGGTGAATGTCACTACATCTCCTACATTAGGTCTGATATTATTTACCGATTTGGTAAGTGTAATATTGGCCACCTGAGGCACGATAGTGATTTCATCCTGATCATTTTCGGCAGGATTGTCATTACCCGGAGTACTGTTAGGGTCAAATTGATCTACATCGAGAATCTGAGCAATATTATTGAAAGTCACACCAAAACCCGGAGCAGCCACCGTAGCCTGATAAGTAAGCACGATGCTGTCAGCAGGAACTATCGAAGCGATATTCCAGACGATAGAATCACCTGCATACACACCTGAAGCCGAGATATTACGGATGTTAATCAGACCATTAGGCAGGAAGTCACCCGCCACGATATTGGTGGCAGTATCTGGTCCGGCATTATAAACTTTTACGGTATAAGTGATTGTATCACCCACATTAGGGTTGGCATCACTAACAACTTTCACCAAAGAAATATCGGAAGACCTTGGAGAGACAATGATTTCATCCTGATCATCTTCAGCAGGGTTATCATTGCCCGGAGTACTGTCAGGGTCATGCTGGTCGGTATCAGTAATCTGAGCGATATTGTTATAATTATTTCCAGGTAAAAGTGGTAAAACAGTCGCCTGATAAGTCAAGAGTAAAGTATCGTTGGCAGGAACAGAAAGTCCTGTCCAATTGATAGTTGATCCTGAAAGCAAGCCACCATTACTGATGTTGATGATATTGTTGAAGCCATTTGGCATAATATCTTCGACAGCCACACCTGTTGCTGTATCAGGTCCTGCATTAGCCAAAGCGATAGTGAATGTCACCACATCTCCCACATTAGGTCTGATATTATTTACCGATTTGGTAAGTGTAATATTGGCCACCTGAGGCACAATAGTGATTTCATCCTGATCATTTTCGGCAGGATTGTCATTACCTGGAGTACTGTTAGGGTCAAACTGATCCACATCGAGAATCTGAGCAATATTATTGAAAGTCACACCAAAACCCGGAGCAGCCACCGTAGCCTGATAAGTAAGCACGATGCTGTCAGCAGGAACTATCGAAGCGATATTCCAAACGATAGAATCACCTGCATACACACCAGAAGCCGAGATATTACGGATGTTAATCAGACCATTAGGCAGGAAGTCACCCGCCACGATATTGGTGGCAGTATCTGGTCCGGCATTATAAACTTTTACGGTATAAGTGATTGTATCACCCACATTAGGGTTGGCATCACTAACAACTTTCACCAAAGAAATATCGGAAGACCTTGGAGAGACAATGATTTCATCCTGATCATCCTCAGCCGGGTTATCATTGCCCGGAGTACTGTCAGGGTCATGCTGGTCTAAACCAATCAACTGAGCAATATTGTTATAATTTCTTCCGGCAATTATTGGAAGAACCGTTGCCTGATATGTCAATACCAAAGTTCCGGCATTTGGAATCGTCAAATTATTCCAATGAAGAATATTGGCAGCTCTTGTTCCCCCATGACTAATATTTGTAATGTTGGAATAGCCATTCGGCATAATGTCTTCCACATCTATACCAGTGGCGGTATCAGGACCGGCATTGGTTAGTGTCAAGATAAAAGTAATTACATCTCCAACGTTAGGTCTGATATTGCTAACTGTTTTAACTAAAGAAATATTTGCCTCAGTTGGAGATAGGGTTACCTGTGACTGATCGTCTTCAGCAGGGTTGTTATTTCCTGGAGTACTATTCGGATCAAATTGATCTAAACCGGTGATTTGAGCAATATTGGTAAAATTAATTCCTGGGTCTGGCTCGGCAACAACTATTTGGTAAGTAACGGTAACAGAATCCCCATTTGGAATATTTGCAATATACCATTCAAGATTACTGCCCACCATTGTACCAGAATGGCTCACATTCATTATGTTGGAATATCCATTTGGAATAGAATCTCTAACATATACATTAGTTGCGGCAAATGGTCCGGCATTTTTAATTTTCACAAAGAATGTAACCGTGTCACCCATATCAGGCAGGAGGGTATTTGAAGTCTTAATCAAACTTAAATTTGCCTGCTGAGGTACAGCAGTAACTTCATCCTGATCATTTTCACCTGTATTTCCATTTCCGGGAATACTATTTGGATCGTATTCGTTTACACTTTGAACCTGAACAATATTTGTGTGACTTATTCCGGCTCCAGACTGTAAAACAGTAGCCTGATAAGTGAAAACTTCATTTTGACCAATTGCTAATGAAGGGACAAACCATGTTATACTATCACCAACAAAGTTTCCTCCTCCGGTAATATTGGTTATGCCTGAATAGCCATTTGGAATTTTATCTGATATAACAATATTTGAAGCGGTATCAGGCCCGGAATTACTAAGTGTAATTGTGAACGTGACCATATCACCGGCTAAAGGATTGATATTGTTAATTTGCTTAATTATACTTAAATCTGCTACTTTAGGGTCAACCGTTACACCATCCTGATCATTTTCAAGGAAATTATTATTATTTGGGGTACTGTTTGGATCAAATTCATCACTAGCTGAAACCTGGGCAATATTGGTATAAATTACTCCCGGAAGTGGAGGTAGTACGGTAGCCTCATAAGTGACTGTTTGGTTAATTCCAAAAGGTATATTGGCAAAATTCCAGTTAATAACATTCCCAGTCAAAATTCCTCCTCCAGTAATATTTGAAATATTAGTATAACCATTCGGAATCGTATCTTTTACAGATACAAAATTTGCACTATCTGGTCCGAAATTTTGAATTTCAATTGTAAATGTAACCACTTCCCCAACCTGAGGAGCAGGATTGTTTACACTTTTGGTTAATGCCAAATCTGCTACCCTTGGAACCGATGTAACAGAAGATTGATCATCTTCAACCGGATTATCATTACTTGGTGTACTATTTGGATCAAACTGGTCAGAAGCGGTTATCTGGGCAGTGTTTGTAAAATTGATTCCAAATACCGGGGCATTTACAGTTGCCTGATAGGTTAGGGTAATATTAGAACCATTTGAAAGGTTCGGTATGTTCCAATTTATCGTATTTCCTGTTAAAATACCTGAATTACTTATATTTGAGACCAAAGAATAACCATTAGGAATTACATCTTCAATACTCACATTAGTTGCAGCATCTGGTCCCGAATTAGACAAAACAATCGAAAATGTTACAATATCACCAATGTTTGGAGTTGAATCGTTTATAGATTTGAGAAGGCTTAAATTGGCACCTTGCAACAATGCAGTAACCTCTGCCTGATCATCCTCTGTGTTTAAATTATTATTTGGACTACTATCTGGGTCAAATTGATCAGAAGCTGAAACTTGAGCTATATTGGTTTGACCAATTCCTGGCCCTGGGGCCAATACAGTTGCCTGATAAGTAAATGTTCTGCTTTGCCCACTTAATAAACTTCCAATATTCCATTCAATAGTATTCCCTGTAAGAATTCCTCCACCACTTATGTTTGTAATGGTATTAAAACCATTATCAATGACATTTGAAATATCAACATTTGTAGCTGCATCAGGTCCATCGTTATAAACTGTCACAGTATAGGTTACCACATCTCCAACGTTAGGAAGGATACTTGAAATTTGATTAGTTAAACGTAAATCGGCCACCTGAGGAACAACTGAAATAGTGTCCTGGTCATCTTCAGATGAAACATTGTTATTTGGAGTAGAATCAAAATCCAGTTCATTTGCTGCTGTAACCTGGGCCAATGTATTATAGGTTACCCCAGATCCGGGAGCCAGCACTGTTGCCTGATAAGTAAGTAAATTATTAGTGTTATTTGATAAACTGGCAAGATTCCAGGTGATTTCATTACCTGCAATGGAACCCCCATCACTAATTGAAGAAATTGACCCAAATCCATTCGGAATAACACTCTTCACTATTATTCCTGTGGCAGGACTATAGTCAGCATTTGTAAGATCAATAGTAAATGTCAAAACATCACCTACATTAGGATTTGCATTACTTGTACTCAAATCAAGTGCAAGGTCTATCAAGGCTGTCGGATTTGTGGAAGCCGAATCAGTATTATTGGTCAAGAATACGTCCGCCTGATCTCCGGCTATATTTGCAATATTAATATACCCGGTTGAAGGAACAACTCTGGTTGTTAATTGTAGATTTTCAGTATCTCCATTGTTCATGTAACCAACATTCCATGAGTTTCCAACCCAGGTTCCTTTTGAGGAAGCTGCTGCTACAATATTATATCCTGAAGGAACTACATCAGACACCACTACATTAGATGCTGCTGTCGGTCCATTATTAGTGGCAGTGATAGTAAATGTTACTGTATCACCCACATAAGGCGTAGAATTGTCAACAATTTTTGTTACAGCAAGGTCAGTAACAGCCAAACCAAAGTTTTTATTACATTCCCCCTGACCGGAAGATGCAAAACCGACGGCATAATAACCAGTTGGGTTAGGCAATGGTGTAGTCAATGAGTAACCTGTTGGGATTGGTTGAGTTAACTGAACAACATAATTGGCGGCAACAGGTTGTAAATAATCAACTTGTACGTTATCAAAATAAATAACATCGCCTGGCACCATCAAGGTACTACCCGAGGTCACAAATCTAATTGTTGTGGCAGATGAGATATAATCACTTATATCAAAGCTTATTGAACCGGTTTGATTACCATCAGCACCGGTAAATCTTTTAAGTAAATGCCATGATGAAGGGCTTGCTGAATTCGCAATTTGTAAATCAACATAGTCATTAACTTCCAATTCAAGGTTTTGTTCATTAAATGAAACTGACATTGTTGCAGAAAGTGCTCCATTCAAATTTAGGGACCTGTAAGCACCACTTACAACTCCAGCACTAGATTGGATTTGAAGACCTGTGGAACTTGAAATTTGAATGTTATTCTGACTAAAAGTGCCACCTTCACCAATTTTTATCCAGCTATTAGTCCAGCTGGTACTACCATTTGATTGGTTTGATATTCCACTGAAATTAAACTGGTCAAGATAATTCAGCGAATTGGTTGGAGGGTCAATGTGGAATTCATAATAGCCGGTTGAATCAGTTAATGTTGTTTGAACTGTAGGTTCGCCCACATTTGGCACACCATTATTATTTTGATCCAAAATCAAATTGACTCCGGCATTTACATATCCTGTTTCTCCTAAACCATATAATCCATTACTGTTACCGTCAACAAAAACAGTTCCTGTTACAGCATTTGAAAGTGGGCTGGAGGCACAAGAAACTGTAACATTTACTAATGCAATATCACAAACATTAGAGTCTTCTAAACTACAAACCCGATACTCAAATTGATCAGTTCCGAAATATCCTGGATTAGGAATATACCGTATTGTTCCATCCTGGTTAACACTCACAGTACCATGAGCTGGCACAATCGAAACACCTGTGAAAGAAACTAAACTTGTGTCAGGCTTTCCTAAAAATTCATTTTGAATTACATTAATATCTATTGCATTGTCTATTGTGGTAAATGCATTGTCATCAGTAGCTACCAGATGAGGTATTACCCCCAGATAATTATCTTTGTCACAAACACCTAAAACATTAAAAGTAGCTGTCTGTGTATCAAGCAAAGAAGGAGAATAAGCACCTAAAGTAGAAGCAGTATTGACCTTTGCAACATAACAGATTGGGGGGTTTCTATAATAAGACAATTCTACATTATCGATCCAGAAATAGTCATCAGTTGACACAGAACCATTGGTAATAAATTGTAATGTGTTAACCCCGTTGGCATTATACGCTGAAAGTGGAAGGTACACATTGGTATAGTTTAGGTCTGTTCCTACAGCCTGACCGTCATTTAAGGTAAATACAGTAGTACCATTTATTAAAACGCTTACGCCTTCTCCTTGTCTGTCAAGACTCTGTCTCCGATAACTAAATTTCAATAATGCACTTACAGTGTTATTAAAAGTTAGTGATCTGCTAATTCCATTTGAGGGTCCGGATAACCTGATGGCATTTCCCATGCCACCGGTACTGGCATCAGTAGTCACTCTAATATCACCTGAAGAAAAAGAGCCGTCATCACCAGATTCTGTCCAGTTGTTGTTCCATAATAGTCCCCCATCATTACCATTGAAGGCTGCAGTTGGATCAAAATTATCTCTGGCATTGTTACCATCCTGAGTACTAAATGAATAACGGCCACCTATATCGGAAACGGTTGATTCTGTTATGCCTTCACCAATATCAATTATTCCATTACAGTTTGCATCGATGTACAAATCGACTTGAACCCCTGCGGCACCCATTTCCCCATTGTATGTAGCATCATCAGGTGATGCTTCCACAAATACTTTTCCTCTGAAAAGATTCTCATTTGGATTTGCAATACAAGTAGATACGCGAACGGTTACTATGGCAACATCACAAATACTTGGATATTCGGCTGAACATACCCTATACTCGAAATAGTCGGTACCCTGGAAACCAGTATTTGGGGTGTATGTTACAGTTCCATCGGTATTTTTAATTACTATACCATTAGAAGGTTGTAGAAGTCCAAGCGTTGATAACGAGTTTTTATCAGGAGTACAAAGGAATCCATAATCATTGTTTTGTACTTCAATAATTACCGGTGTATCTGGTTCAGTATCACTCAAATCGTCATTTTCTATAATCAATTGTTGTAAGCATCTTGGTTCCAGAACATAACCCACATCCATTCCAGGGGAGCCTGGCAAAGCAACACTTGGGTCTTGTCCCCAAACTGCAGCAATTTTAGTTCCATCACAAGTATATACAGCTAGACCCGTCTGGTCGTTGTCTGAAGTATCAAAGATCCTGTAGCTTTGTAAAGCAGAAACCGGAACAGCTATATCGTATGGAATGCCACAAGGGCTTAATGTAGCAGTTTGAGTAGCTAAATTTCCATCAAATTTAATATAAAGAGTTGTTGCTGTAGGAGCAGTTACCCATACAGGATTATAATTTGCAGTACCATTACTACTGCCAGGTGCCCATGCAACACTTGCAAAAGTTGATAGGCGTGATTCTGGAATCATATTAAATGACCAGTCATATTGTAGCCCAGTAGCATCGGCATCAAAAACTGCTACAGCGGTATAAGCTTCTCCATTTCTACTTTTAAATCTATAGCCTGCGTTTTGGTTTAAATCCAAATAATTATTTGATTTCCCTGCCACGACAAAAGAACCTGTTGCACCCGTGCCAGAAGTCCAATCTATAGTAATTGGAGTAGCCAGATTGTTGGTGAAAAATGCAAATACCGGAGCAATGGCATTAGTAGTATGTGCTGGAGAGAAGTAGGTATCACCATAATAATTACCTGGAAGTAGTGCCATATTTCTGGTGCCATAGTGGTCGATTCCTCCAAAAACTACATCTACTCCAAAATCATTATTTGATGTCAGAATTGCTCCTGATTTTATATCATTTGCCAGATTAACGTCAGTAGGTAAACCTGGTGTTGAGGCCGTTCCGTTGTAATAAATAACATCACCTTCATTCATAGTTGGAGATGACAAGTCCACTAATCCATCTCCATCCAAATCGAGATTTACAATAGTTCCATTTTTAGAGGCTCTAACAAATAAACCGGTAAATTTAAATGCAGATGTTCCCCCAAGGGTCACATCTTCTCCAAATGGCACAACAAAAAACTTACCGAATCGAGTGATGTCAAAAACATTTGTTTTTAGGTTTTGTACATCAAAATTATTACTTCCAGTAGCTGATCCGGCATCTCCCGAAATTTTTGAAATAGCAATATCGCTCGAACTTAATATTTTATCCTTTCCATCGTAATAGATTTGATTTTGATCCCTTGGATTATATATGAAATGATTGTCAATAAGAATGTACCCACCCGCTGGAATTATATCAGTAGGATAACCTGGGGCAACGCCATTATTTAAAATTCCATCACCCCAGATTTCAGTGGAAAGCTGGATAGGAATAGTGATATCAGATTCATAACCATCTTCCCAATGGTCATATGATATAATATTTCCCGGATAAGGGATTTTTATACTTAATACTGTTCTGGCTGAATCAGTCAAGTAACTTACATCACCAGCATTCCACAAAGCTTGCCTTAGAAAATTAGTATTTTCCGGAAAAGGCAAATAATAAGTTTTACTCTTTGTTGCTTCGGAACAAGGATCATTTAATGTTTCATCAATTTGTAAAAATACTGTTGCCTGCGAACAACAAGAAGAGGAACCTCCAGAACAAACAGTGTATGTAAACTGATCAACACCATAAAAGTTACCATTAGGCAGATAGGTAATCTCGCCATTTGAGGCAATTTGTATGAAACCATTGTTGGGTTGAGATGCTATAGATATTTTTGTTGGATCTACATCACCCAAATCATTATTTAAAACCTGAATGATTGTCGGACTACCTTGCAAACCAGTTGCATTATCATCAAATGCCTCAATATAAATAGTAGTTATGTTATGGCTATTCATTCTTGGGCCATTACATCCTGTAGCAGAAGCTGTTACTGTTGATAATCCAGTCCATGTATTTACAAAAGTTACCTGTCCGGTGGAAGGATTAATTGTATTGCCGGCCAAAAGGCTAGTCGCATCCAAAGAATAAGTAATGCCAGTATTATTGGTTGCTGTAGCAGAATAAGTTGCTGTACCAGCACCCTGACATCTGGTTGAACCAGCACCCAAGCTAAAAATAGGTAAACCAACAGTTGGAGTTACAGTAATGTTATGATTTGACGATTTTGGTCCACTACAACCAGTTACAGTCGCAGTTACCACACTTGTGCCACTCCATCCTGCTGAAAAAGTAACCTCCCCAGTGCTTGAATTTATTGTGTTCCCTCCGGAAATACTTAGTCCATCAAGAGAATAAATTAGTGAAGTAAAATTCGTAGCAGTTGCCGTATAGGTTACAGCATTTGATCCCTGACATCTTATGGAAGTTGAACCCAAAGAAAAAATTGGGGTGGAAACTGATGGGGTTATGGTTATAGTATGCGTTTGTTGAGTAGGCCCATAGCATCCTGTAGCAGTAGCAGTTACCGTTGAAGTACCTGTCCAGGTCGATGAAAATGTTACAGCTCCGGTACTAGAATTTATAGTATTTCCTCCTGCCAAACTGCTTGCATCTAAAGAATATGAAATTCCTGTAGAATTGGCTGCCGTAGCCATATAAGTAACTGTTCCATTTCCCTGACAACGAACTGAACTTGCCCCAAGACTAAACACAGGAGTAAGGACAGCTTGATTTGTGGTCACAATATGATTTGCGGATTTTGGACCATTACAACCCCAAACTGTTACAGTTATAGTAGATGTCCCAAACCAACCCGGTGCAAATATTACTTCGCCTGTAAGTGAATCTATGGTATTACCACCCAATTGGCTGGTATTATCAAGATAATACTTAGTTTCAGTACTGTTTGTGGCACTAGCAGAGTAAGTAACAGACCCAGCAGCAATACATCTTGTAGAAGAATTTCCTAATGCAAAAACCGGATTTCCAACAGTTGGAGTTGTAGTAATATTATGTGTTGAAGTTAAAGGGCCTGCACAACCAGCTGCTGATGCAGTTACAGTTGAACTTCCGGACCAACCAGCCACAAATGTAACAACCCCGGTACTCGAATTAATGGTATTTCCTGCATTTCTTGAAGTAATATCTAGAGAATAGGTGATTCCAGTTGAATTAGTTGCTGTTGCCCCATAACTTACAGGACCGGCTCCCTGACATCTGATTGATGAATTACCTGAAAGAAAAATAGGAGCTTCGACAGGTTGACCAGTAGTTGCAAAATGGGTTGTACTTTTTGGACCATTACATCCCGTTGCAGTGGCAGTGATTTCTGAAGTACCAAACCAACCAGCTACATATGTTACCTCACCAGTAGTGGGGTTGATTGTATTTCCAGCCAAAATACTTGTTAGATCTAGTTCATAAGTGATTCCTGTATTATTTGAAGCTGAGGCAGAATATATTACAGAACCTACTCCCTGACATCTTCCTGAGGTATTTCCCAGTGCAAATACTGGAGTTCCAACTGTGGGAATAATGCTTACTGTATGTGTTGCAGTTTTTGGACCATTACATCCACTTGCAGTAGCAGTTATGATTGATGTTCCAGTCCATCCGGCTGTGAAAATCACTTCACCAGTTGCTGAATTAATAGTATTTCCTGCTGAAATACTGGCTGCATTCAACGAATAAACTATTCCTGTTGAATAAGATGCGGTGGCAGTATAGGTTACAGTATCAATTCCCTGACATCTTGTTGAAGTGGCACCTAATGCAAAAACAGGTGTAGCCACTGTTGAATTGGTAGTTACTTCATGAACTGCGGTAGTTGGTCCGTTACATCCTGTTGCGGTTGCTGTAATATAAGAAGTCCCAACCCAGGAACCTGAATAATTTACCCTGCCATTTGAAGAATTTATAGTATTTCCAGCTGCTAAACTGGTTGCATCTAAAGAATAAGTTAAACCTGTGCTATTTGAAACAGTTGCGGTATAGATTACATTAGTGTTCCCCTGGCAGCGTACCGAATTACTTCCTAATGAAAAAACTGGTGTAGTAACAGAAGGTGTCACAGTTACCGTATGATTTGCTGTTCTAGGTCCGTTACAACCGGCAGCTGATGCGGTAATAGTTGATGTTCCACTCCAAGTTCCTATATAAGTAACTTCACCTGAGGAGGCGTTTATTGTATTTCCAGCGGCTAAACTGGTGGCATCCAATGAATAAGTAATTCCAGTTGAATTGGTAGCATTCGCCGTATAAGTCACATTACCTGCTCCCTGACATCGGGTCGAGCTGGATCCAGATACAAAAGATGGAGTGCCAACAGATGGTGTGATAGTTATTGTATGTGTAGAGGTTGTTGGTCCATTACATCCGGTAGCTGTAGCTGTTACAGTTGATGTACCCGTCCAACCAGCCACAAAAGTAACGGCACCTGTGGCTGCCACAATTGTATTGCCTGCCAGCCTGCTGGTTAAATCCAAACTGTAAGTAATTCCTGAGGAATTAGTAGCAGTTGCTGAATAGGTTATTGTTCCAGCTCCCTGGCATCTTGTAGAGATTGCCCCTAAAGCAAAAACTGGTGTAGCTACCGACCCTGTTACAGTAACAGTATGATTGGAAGAAGAAGGTCCGTTACATCCTGTTGCGGTTGCGGTAATCACCGAAGAACCGGTCCATCCTGCAACCCATGTAACTGCTCCGGTTGATGAGTTAATTGTATTTCCTCCGGCGAGACTCAAAGCATCTAAAGAATACCTAATTCCGGTTGAGTTACTTGCTGTTGCACCATAACTAACTGTTCCGGCTCCCTGGCATCCCGTCGAAGTAGCACCTAAAGAAAATACCGGAATTCCAACAGTTGGTGTAACAGTGACAGTATGAGTTGCAGTTCTTGGCCCATTACAACCTGCAGCTGATGCTGTTATAACCGAAGTACCCGACCAGGTTGCCGAATAGGTTACTTCTCCGGTCGATGCATTTATGGTATTACCTCCTGTTAAACTAGTCGCGTCAAGCGAATAGGTTATACCAGTTGTATTTGTAGCAGAAGCAGTATAAGTGACGTTTCCGGCACCCTGACACCGTGTTGACGTTGACCCAGATGCAAAAACTGGTAATGAAACCGTAGGTGTAATAGTTACTACATGAGTTGATACAGTTGGACCATTACAGCCTGAAGCAGTAGCTGTAATGGTTGTTGTTCCCGTCCAACCAGCTACATAAGTTACCGCACCTGTTGAACTATTAATAGTATTTCCGCCAGCCAATGCCAGTGCGTCTAAGGAATATGTTATTCCGGTAGCATTTGTAGCAGTAGCTGAATAAGTCACAGTTGTTGCCCCTTGACATCTTACAGAGGTAGCACCAAGCGAAAAAACAGGTGATTGTACCGATCCATTATTCGAAACAGTATGAGTAGAACTTACAGGACCATTACAACCTGTTGACGTTGCTGTAATAATAGATGATCCGGTCCATCCAGCAACCCATGTTACTTCTCCGGTAGAACTGTTTATAGTATTTCCTGCCCCCAGGCTTAAAGCATCCAGGGAATATGTAATTCCTGTAGAATTTGACGATGTTGCACTATATGTTACAGATCCAGCACCTTGACATCTGTTTGAAGTCGCTCCCAATGCAAAAACTGGGTTGCCTACGGTTGGAGTTATTGTAACAACATGTGTTGAAACCGCAGGTCCGTTACAACCTGCCGCAGAAGCTGTAATAGTTGTAGTTCCTGACCAGGTTCCTGAATATGTAACCTGTCCGGTAGAACCATTTATCGTATTTCCTCCGGCTAAACTAGTTGCATCTAAAGTATAAGTGATACCCGTAGAATTGGCGGCTGTCGCACTATAGGTCACTGATCCGACTCCCTGACATCTTGTGGAAGTTGCCCCAGATGCAAAAACAGGTAAAGAAACCGTTGGAGTTATCGTTACAGTATGACTGGAAATTGCAGGTCCATTACATCCGGCAGCTGTAGCAGTTATTGTTGAAGTACCAGACCAGCCCGCTGCATAAGTAACCTGACCAGTTGATGCATTAATTGTATTTCCACCTGCCAGTGAAGTTGCATCCAAAGTATAGGCAATCGAAGTAGAGTTGGCAGCTGTTGCAGTGTAGGTTACAGTGTTATTCCCCTGACAACGTGTTGAACTTACACCCAATGAAAATACTGGAGTACTTACATCCGGAGTGAGTGTTAGTTGAACTGTAGCAGTGGCTGAGCAAGCAATACCATCATTTACAGTCAAAGTATAAATCCCTTCTTCTGAAGGAGAAACATTTAATAATGTTGGATTTTGTATTCCCGAAGTAAAACCATTAGGTCCTGTCCATGAAAACGATGTTCCTCCAACAGATCCACCTGTGAAGTTTGCCGTTCCTCCATCGCAAATCGGGCTATTTACACTTGCGGTTGCAGAAATAGGACTGTCGCAAATCGGATGAATACCAAGATCAAAACCCATATAAACGCTTTCTGCACCGGTAACTACTATGTCGTCAGTCAAAAGCAAAGAATCTCCACTGATATTTACCAAAAGGCTTCCATCAGAATCAAGATTGTCATTTCCTCCGGCATTGGCCAACGTCCCAATGTAATGAGTTGGTAAATGAACAGCTACATAATAATTCCCGTTTGGAATATTTGAAAATTGGTAATATCCGGGATTTCCTCCGGAATTGCTTGAAAGAGTATAGGTTATTAATGAATCTGCTAAAGGATTACGAATAGCCCCAAGTTTTTGGAATAAATCTACCCTAAGATTATTTTGACCGTTCGCAGTCCCTTCATCCTGAATACCATTAGCATTATTATCATACCAGATATAATTGCCAATCAAAGCAGGATTTACCGGATTGGACTCTATCCCAACTTTTATCGGTTCTGATGGTAATAATACTGAATTATTGTCATTTCTTGTTGCAATATATCCAAAAGAATTCCAGGCAGGTTGACCGGTTATTGAAGTGTTAATAGGAACCCTCATTGGCCATTGAATCACAATACTATCTCCTGGGGCCATTACCTGAGTACCAAAATCAAACTTTAACGATTGAACAGTCGTAATGTCAGATGGGGGAGTTAAGCTCCATGCTGGGGCATCACAGGGTGAAGGAATTCCTGGTGTTAATTGATCTCTGCATGGTTTATCGGCGGTACTATAAAATATCTGTACAGTAGGAACACTACTCACAATAGTGTCTATCAAAAATGGTCTCCATTGTGAACTTCGGGCTGATAAATCAATTACTCCAGAATCACCTACATATGGTAAAATATCAATGATTTTTATGTCCTTTAAGGCTACATTTCCCGAATTTTTGATTACCAGTTTAACATCGGCTTTTCCTCCGGGTGAAGAATTTCCTGATACCGGATATCTCTTGTATGAATTATCATTTGTACCTTTTACAAATTGAATAGCCTCTAGTCCGGCACCTGATGGAAAAACTACATTAAAATTCCTGTAGGCAGCCTGGAGTGTGTCATTGGAGAATCCATCTCCATCCATATTGTTGATATCAATATGTGTTCCATATAGTGCTGGGTCATACCAATCCCACCAAAGACTTCCTAAAACTTCTCCACCTAATTCGGATGTTTGATAACTCCGGTTTTGATAAGTTCCAGATGGTACACCTGACTTTATTTTAGCTTTTATCTGTACCCTAAATGTTTTCCCGGTTTTGTCAGATTGTCGTGTTACCGTGTAATTATATTTAAACCTTAAAAAGGTTTGACCGGTACCTAAATAATTGTCAATTTTTGTAAATGTCGGTTGTAGATTTGTACCTCCAAATGGATTCCCCCACATTTCATTTGATGTGTATGAAATGTAATCAAGTTCAGGAGGAAGAAGACCTATAACAGTAGGATTTATTTGGTCTAATCCGGTTACTTCAGAAATTCCTCCAAAAAGATTAAATGTCAATGTATCTCCTGCAAGATAACCTGATTTTGGGTTTTCTATCTCATTTTCAACTACAAAGGCCTGGGTTGGACTTGAGGTTACAACGTTTGCACACGAATTTACATTTATAGGGGCTGAATTCATTACACCATTTGCGGCAACACAGTTATTTACTGTAGAACCAATTGGTGTACCAGGTAATATATATCCTAAAATTCTCCCTTCGTGAAAGTTTGGCAACCATTGAAAAAATTGACCGCCTCCGGGAATAGGTTGGAGGTAATTAAACCTTAATTCTGTTACGTATTCTCCAATCGGTACCCCAATGTCATCAGGAGAAAGATAATATTCCTGTGATAAATCATAACTTCCACCAGCTCCAAGGGTCCATGATGAATTTAAGTTAGTTTTGTAATATATATTATAAAAAATTCCACTAGCATCCCTGAATCCCACTGGTGAAAATATGGTAAGTCTCATTTCTGCAGGAATTACTTCAGTAAATTCAAGGTTATTTATACTGTAAGTCTGACTGCTATTTGCCCAAGCAAAGGTGTATAAAACCCCATTTCCTTCAGATGCTTCTTGAATCGCATTTTTAAAAGTATAAATAGTATTGGCCCATGAATACACAAATCCGTTGGTCAAAGTGGTAGAGACCGTATTAGAAAAAATACCTCCAGTACCCTGGGCAGTATTATTTGCAACTGTTCCATTTGGAGTGTAGTTTTTAAATGCCGCTACAATTTGCACTTCATCACTTGTCCCGTTTAAAGTCGGGTTCATTGTGATTGTAACCTCATGTGAACCTGAATTGTAATTCACTGATTGTACATTACCGGTCGGAGAGCTTGCCGCCAAAAAATCAAGATTGGAAGAAAGCAAATCGGTAACAACCACATTAGAACATGTCCCGCTTGTCCCGGGGCAGTTAATCTGGATGGTGTAAGTGAAAGGAGTACCCGGATCAGCTGTAACTTGGTCAACACTCTTTGACAAAGCAATCTGAGCCCAGGATTTGTTTATGTTTAATATTAGGAAGCCCGTAAGAATAATGAAATAAAACTTTTTCATAATCCTACTGTTTGGTGCTGTTATTCCTATAACTAAAGCAAAATTTATGCCACTTAATAATTTTTTATGATTTTGATCAGAATTCAATTTAATGGTCAAACCTAAACAAGGAGAGTAAAGGAGAGTTAATGATTATGACTTGTGCTATATTTGTATTTTTCAAAATAATCAAAGAAAAATACAATATTTTATAGATATGGAAGCATTATTAGGCATAATTTTCCACTCCATTGGAGGGTTTTCATCAGGTAGTTTTTATATGCCATTTAAAAAGGTAAAAGGCTGGGCCTGGGAGAGTTTTTGGATAGTAGGAGGGCTTTTTTCCTGGTTAATTGTTCCGCCTTTGGCTGCTTATCTGACCATTGATAATTTTTCAGAAATAATCTCACAATCAGCCACTTCTGTTAAGAAATTTACCTTCATAATGGGTCTTTTATGGGGAATCGGAGGTCTGACATATGGGCTGGGAGTGAGATATTTGGGAATGTCTTTGGGAAATTCTATAGTTTTAGGATTTTGTTCGGCCTTCGGTGCCTTGGTTCCTTCCATTTATTACGATTTTGTTCCAACAGATGGAAAAACTACATTTTCCGATATGTTAAATACACCGGGCGGGCAATTAGTATTATTGGGTGTAATCGTTTGTATCATCGGCATTGCGATATTAGGCTGGGCAGGTATGCTTAAAGAGAAAGATCTTTCTCACGAACAAAAACAAGAATCAGTTAAAGAATTTAATCTTACAAAAGGCCTCATAATTGCCATTATTTCAGGAGTTTTGAGCTCTTTTTTCAACTTTGGAATTGAAGCAGGAAAACCTCTGGCCGATGCCGCAGTGGCTGCCGGAAACAATCCTCTTTTTCAAAATAACGTAACATACATTGTTTTACTTTGGGGAGGTTTAACCACTAATTTCATTTGGTGTATGTACCTCAATTTTAAAAATAAAACTTTTGGTGATTATGTAAATACAAAGACACCTATCGCTTCCAATATTTTGTTTTCAGGTATTGCAGGTACCATGTGGTTTTTGCAGTTTTTCTTTTATGGTATGGGTGAAAGTAAGCTTGGTAATGGAGCTTCATCCTGGATTCTGCACATGGCCACTATTATTCTTACGGCTAATCTCTGGGGTTTTTGGCTGAAAGAATGGAATGGTGTGTCGGCCCGATCTTTCAGGATATTTTTAATCGGAATAGCCATAATGATGTTCTCAATTGTTTTAGTGGGTATCGGTAATTCGATGTAATATTCTTTTTCTCGATTTTATTTTTTATTTTGGCATAAAAATCAAAACAATTATGAAAAAAATCCTTATTTCTCTCCTTGTAATTTTGGTAGTGATTCAGTTTATAAAGCCGGAAAGAAATCTCTCAGATGATAATTCATTTGGAGTATATACCAAATACAATACCTCTCAGGAAGTAAAAGATATTCTATCGGTGGCCTGTAATGACTGTCATAGCAACAAGACCACTTATCCATGGTACGCCAATATTCAGCCGGTTGCGTGGTTTCTTGACCACCATGTGACTGATGGGAAGAAGCACCTTAATTTTTCAGAATTTACTAAAAGGCCTATAGCTGTTCAGAATCATAAATTTGAAGAAGTGATTGAATCTCAGGAGGATAAATGGATGCCACTGGAGTCTTATACCTATTTGGGCTTGCATGCAGGTGCCAAACTTACTGACGAACAAAGGGAGAAAATTATCACATGGGCCCGTGCAAATATGGATTCTTTGAAAGCCCAATACCCAGCCGATAGTCTTGTTTTGAAAAGAAAAAAGCCAGAAGGTAAATAAGTTTCAGAAAAATATTGGAGGTCGTACAAAACACTGTGCGACCTTTTTTGTTTTATTTACGTATCATTTGAAACCTTAATTGATTGATTTTATGCTTAAATTGTATTTTGCTCTACCTCTACTTCTTATTTTTTCTTTGTTTACAGGAATGGAAATCAACCCTGTGTCCACCTCACGATTAGACGCCGGCATGGCTATTTGTCATTCTGAACCATTAAACGATATGCGGCAATGGGCCATGGATCCTGAGTTTCAGGCTTTACATCCGGCTCCGGTTTCAATTATTTTCGAAGGAATTGGTGCCGAAATTACTATGCCAGCAGCGGATGGAATGGAAGCCAAAGGTTATTTGGTAAAAGCTAAAAAGAAAAGCAACAAATGGCTTTTTGTATATCAGGAATGGTGGGGACTCAATGACTATATTCGTCGGGAAGCCGATAAGTTTTACAAAGATTTGGGCGAAAATGTAAACGTACTTGCACTGGATATGTACGACGGGAAATCAACCTCAGACCCGCAGGAAGCGGGAAAATTGATATCCTCAACAAAAGAAGAGCGACTGATAAATATCGTAAAAGCAGGATATGATTTTGCCGGAGCAAAAGCACAGGTAGCCAGCGTAGGCTGGTGTTTTGGGGGCTCGTGGTCATTGCGTTCAGCGATAATTGGCGGTAAAAACAACATTGGCTCCGTGATTTATTATGGAATGCCGGTAGACAAAATCGATGAATTGAAAAAGCTGAATTCCGATGTTTTGGGGCTGTTTGCTACCGAAACCCGCATCTCAAAAGAAGTTATCGAGAAATTTGCCGAAAACATGAAAGCTGCCGGTAAAGGCCTGGAGTACAAAATATTCCCGGGAGTACACGGTTTTGCCAACCCCAGCAACCCAAAATACGACAAAGAAAACGCCGAAGTTGCCTATGGTATGGCTTTGAAGTATCTGAAGGGGAAGTTTTGAGAGGGTTAAGTAGATTTTAATAAAGCCAGGATTAAAGTATTCTGGCTTTTTCTAATCCAATTTGTAAATGATTGGCATATTGTAATACACCCTTACAGGTTTTCCGTCTTGATAGCCTGGTTCCCACTTTGGCATCAATTTGATGACTCTGGTTGCTTCCTGTTCCAGGCTCTCACATAATGGGGTCAATAATTTTATTTCTCCTATCGCACCATCTTTTTCAACCACAAATCTTATAAATATCCTTCCGGATACATTTAGTTTTTGTGCAAGAGCGGGGTATTTAATATTTTCACCCAAAAACCTGTACAATTCTCTTTGATTACATTCTTGAAATTCCTCTGAACCAAGCCTTTTTTTACAATTCCCAATAAAGTGGGGAGCATTTTCAGAAACTAGTAATATTTCATCTTCCAAGATTACTGGTTCCTTGATTTTAACGGTTTTTTCAAGGTCACCTTTGTTGTATATTTTAGTTTGAATCATTGATCCAGTCGAATCATAATAATTTACTTCCCCATCCAGTTTTCCATCGAGATATTTTTCTTCATGTTCAATCTTCCCATTTTCATGAAAATACTGCCATCTTCCTATCGGAGCATCATTTTGATAAAAGTATTTCCTTTCTGTTTGCTTGTTGGAATAAAATCGGTAACCAATTCCTTCTTTTTTCCCATTAACAAAATGATAAATAGCCTTGATTTTTCCTGACGTATCTATCTGAACCCATTTCCCATCTTCCTTGTCATTAACATAATTCCCAATTTCCGTGTCATAGTTGGTATAGATAAGCCTCAGTTCCTTTCCATCCCTTATTTTCAATTTTTTATCTAAAAACCTTGTTTCTCTTAGCATTAATCTTTTTTCAGGATGAAATGTCCTTAAAATATACCTCTTTTCTTTTTCACTGTAAGTAACCATGTAATGATACCAGGCATTAATGATTTTTTCATCTTCACTTTTAAATGGCTCATAGAAATCGTTGAACTCGCTGTTATGCTGGTCAAATGGTCCAAAATATTGACCAAAACAATTATTGAAGATAAAAAATAAAAATAGGAAGGTTATGTAACTTAAATTTTTCATTTATTTGGATATGAATTTTGATTTAAAATGTATAGCAAAACTAAATTAATCTGGTCTTTTTTTGCAGGTTTTTTTTTAAAAATACCTTTAATTGGCTATATAGGATTCTATGTTTCAAATATTCAACTAAAAGTTACATCCTTCTTAATCCGTTTAAGCTTTTTTTTGCCATTTCTGAAAATCTTCCCTACTTTGGGAAATATTTCAACCTCTCCAAATTTTAATGGCTAATCTTAATACCAAACTCAATCAAACCAATACGTATGATGCAATAGTGGTAGGCTCGGGAATGAGCGGAAGCTGGGCGGCAAAAGAACTTTCAGAAAAAGGGCTTAAAACCCTCGTTTTAGAAAAAGGTCGCATGGTCAACCACATTGAAGACTACCCGACTATGAACCATGACCACTGGGATCAGGAGCATCGTGGTGATCTTACTGTGGAAGATCGAAAAAAACACCATATACAGATCAGAAGTGGGTTTGTAGGTGAAGATACCAAGCATTTTTACACCAATGACCTCGAAAATCCTTACCAGGAAGTGCAGCCTTTCGACTGGATCAGAGGACACCAAACCGGCGGTCGAACGCTGATTTGGGGTAAGCAAACCTACCGTTGGAGCGACCTGGACTTTGAAGCCAATGTCCGTGAGGGTATCGCAGTCGATTGGCCAATCAGATACAAAGATATTGCTCCCTGGTATTCTTATGTGGAGAAATTTGTTGGTATAAGCGGAGAAAAATTAGGCTTAAGTCATTTGCCTGACGGCGAGTTTCAGCCGGTAATGCCTCTTAACTGCCTCGAAACTCATTTTAAGCAGCAGGTCATGGGCAAATTCAAGGGTCGCCATGTGACCTCTGGCCGTGTGGCTCACCTTACCGAACCCACAGAAGAACAAATCAAGCTTGGTCGTGGAAAATGTATGAACCGAAATCGATGCTCAAGGGGCTGCCCTTACGGAGCCTATTTTAGTGCGAATGCCGTAACTCTTCCTGCAGCAAATAATACCGGGAATTTTACAATTAGACCAAATTCCGTGGTTTCAGAAGTTTTATATGATTCGGCTACACAAAAAGCCACTGGTGTAAAAGTAATTGATGCCGAAACACTCGAAGAGCATATTTTTAAAGCCCAAATCATATTTCTCAATGCCTCAGCCATGACCACCGCACAGATTTTGCTCAATTCAAAATCTGACCGTTTTCCCAACGGAATGGGTAATGACTCCGGCGAAGTTGGCCACAATATCATGGATCACCATTACCATGTAGGTGCAATGGGCGATTTTGATGGTATGGAAGACCAGTATTACAAAGGCCGCCGGCCAAATGGAATCTTTATTCCGAAGTATGTAAACATTGATGAACAGTCAAAAAATGCCAATTTCCTCCGCGGCTATGACTACCAGGGGAGTGCGTTTAGAAGCAACTGGGGCAGAGGCTCCGATGCCGTAGGAATTGGAGGGGACTTTAAGGAATCACTCTACAAACCGGGTGGATGGAGCATGGCTTTGATGGGATTTGGAGAGGTATTGCCCTACCATGAAAACAAAATGACCCTTGACTTTTCCAAAAAAGACAAGTGGGGCGTGCCTCAAATAGTTTTTGATGCGGGTTTTAAGAAAAATGAGCTCGAAATGCGGAAGCAAATCAAAGCCGATGCTGTTGAAATGCTTGAAACTGCCGGTTTTAAAAATATCGTTCCGTTTGACAATTCCGGAGGCATGGGCGTAGGTGTACACGAAATGGGCACCGCTCGTATGGGTAAAGATCCGAAAACCTCGGTGCTTAATGCAAACAATCAGTTACATGCGGTGAAGAATGTTTTCATTACTGATGGTGCTTGTATGACCAGCTCAAACTGTGTCAATCCTTCGATAACCTATATGGCATTAACCGCCCGTGCGGCCAATTTTGCGGTGGAAGAATTAAATAAGAAGAATTTGTAATCAGATTTTAGTCTGATAAGCTTTCAGCTTTTCAAAGTTTTTTAAAATTATGAACAGAAGAGATTATATAAAAAATACAGCCACCATGCTGGGAATAAGCCTGGTGGGAGTTTCGTTGAGTGAAATATTGGTTTCGTGTAAAGAAAATGCTAAACTTAACTGGAAACCCGTCTTTTTTGACAACAATCAGGCGGCTTTGGTAGCTGAGGTAGCCGAAACAATTTTGCCCAAAACCAAAACTCCGGGAGCTAAGGAGATGGCTGTACCGCAGTTTATTGATAAAATGGTCAAAGACACGATGGATGAAGGTGCCCAGAAAGACTTATTGGAAAGTTTGGGCGAATTTGAAGATGAGGTCGATAAGAAATTCGGAAAAAGTTTTTTGGAACTGACCCAGGCACAAAGAACTGAATTCCTAACCGAAATGGATAAAAACAAACCCCGCTCTGGTGTGGGTATGTGGGGGATAGCCCTGGAAAAAGAGGCTCCAAAGCCTACTTTTTTCAAAATTATCAAAGGTCTAACGCTTTTCGGGTTTTACACTTCAGAAGAAATCGGCCGAAACGTATTGGCCTATGACCCTGTACCAGGGGAGTATATTCCTTGTATGCCCTTGAATGGTCAAAACGCCTGGAACGAATAAAAACATTTTTTTGATTAATTAAAAGCAGAAATCTGAAGTCGGATTTCTGCTTTTTTGTTTGAAATCTATATTAGAGTACTTTTTAATTCGCTAAATTTTCAATAAACTATTAAAATTATTAATTCCAAATATCTGAAAAGACCCGGGAGCTTAATATTGAATCATGTCGTTTTTTTTGCCTGAAATTGGAAAGTATTTTATTTGAAAAAATCTTAATCCTAAAAAGAAGTACATTTTTTTATACAAAACTTTTTGTACTCAATAAAAATCTGACATTAAGATATTTTAACAAAAATTAATTGCAATGATGTAGCCAAAATGCCCCTGAATTGCTTGTATTTTTAATTTTTGATGTAGTTTTGATGTAGTAGAAAATTAGATTGTTGTTGGCATAGTTTCTAAATTTGTTCTTTGATTATGAATAAAATTTATTGAAAAGTCAATAATTAATCAACCTTGGATTATGAGTAATTTTTTCCGAAAAGCCGTACTTTTAAGAAGCACATTTTTATTTGTGCTTTTGTTAACTTCAATGGCTGTATGGGCACAACAGATTACCGTGAAAGGCATTGTAACCGACGCCCAAACCAAAGAAGGTATTCCGGGAGTTTCAGTAAGGGTTAAAAATGCCACCGCTGGTACCATTACCGATGTTAACGGAACTTATTCGCTCCAGGTTTTGCCAGATGCAGTTTTGCTTTTTAGTTCTGTCGGGTTCGATAATAAAGAGGTATCCGTAAAAGGACAAACACAACTCAATGTTACGTTAGGATTTGCAGAGAATATTCTCGAGCAGGTCGTTGTCGTAGGTTATGGCAGCCAGCGAAAAGTGGACATCACCGGTTCAACCAATAGTATCAAAGGTGAGGATCTGCTCAAAATGCCGGTAATGACTCCTACTCAGGCCATTCAGGGCAGGGTTGCGGGTGTACAGATTATTAGTTCCGGTAAACCCGGAAGTTCTCCTTCAATCAGAGTTAGAGGGACAGGTACTGCTCTTGCCGGTACAAGTACGTTGTTTGTAGTAGATGGTGTACTTACCGACGACATCAGCAACATTAATAATTCGGATATTGTAAACATTGATATCCTGAAAGATGCTTCGGCAACTGCAATATATGGTGCCAGAGGTGCCAATGGTGTGGTAATCATTACAACCAAAAGGGGTCAAACAGGGAAATTAAAAGTTGATTACTCGCTTAACACAGGTTGGAGGTCAGCCTCAAATTTGGTTAAAATGGCCAATAATACCGAATATGCCAACTATGTAAGTGCAGCGACATCAAATGTTGTCAATGCCGGGGCCGTTTCAACCGACTGGTACAGTCAGATACTTAGAGATGCTTTCATGCAAAACCATAACCTTTCGCTATCTGGTGGTTCAGAAAGTAATCGTGTTTTTCTGAGTTTGGGATATTTAGGTGATCAGGGAATTGTGCTTAAAAATCAATTTAACCGTTTTACTGCCAGGCTCAACAATGACCTTAAAATCAATGATTACATCAATACCGGTGTGAGTATTTCATTTGCTAACTCACATGATCAGAATGTAAATCTTGGGTCAGCCTATAACAACGCTTACCGTGCTGCTCCAATCATTGAGCCTCGCGATGCAAACGGACTTTACGGAAATACCTCACTTTACCAAAACGTAGGTAACCCTATTTTGGATATCAATAATAATGATGACAAAATTGTAAGAAACAGATTACAATCTTCAGGTTTTTTAGAAATTAAACCATTGAAATTCCTGACTTTCAGAAGTAGTATAGGTGGTGATCTCAATTTTACCAATGAAAATATTTATAATGTAAAATTTGACAATGATCAGACCACATTTATCCTTCCGGGTGGAAATCAAAGAAATCCCAACAGTAACCTAACCGCAAGGTTTGACAACTCGTTTCACTGGGTTTTTGACAATATTGTGACATTCGAAAAAACAATACAAAAAAATACCATCAAATGGTTGGTCGGAACTACAGCAGAAGAGTATTCTTTCAGAAACCTTTCAGGCTTTAGAAAAGACATACCTGCAGCTGACAACTTATGGTATCTCAATACTGGTAATGCCAACACTTCAACAAATAGTGGCTCAGGAGACAAATGGGCACGTAACAGTTACCTTACCCGTTTGAATCTTAACCATGATGATACCTATATGCTTACAGCAACTTTACGAAGAGACGGATCATCAAGATTTCCGGTTCAAAACCGTTGGGGTATGTTTCCATCATTTGGTGCAGGTTGGATAATTTCCAATGAAAAATTCATGGCGTCGCAAACCTTCTTCAATACACTTAAAATCAGGGCATCCTGGGGTCAGGTGGGTAACGACCGAATCCCTAGCGATGGCTACATTGTAACCGTAGATCAAAATCAGGCATATGCATTTGGTGGAGGTACTGCTACTCCTGGTGTGGCCATCACTCAAATCAAAGACTCAAATCTTAGGTGGGAAACAACTGAGGAAGCCGACTTTGGTCTTGAATGGAGTGCTAAAAATGGGAAACTCCAGGGGGAATTAGGTTTTTATGACAAAAAATCAAAAGACCTTTTGATCAATGTAAAAGTCCCTTCGGTAACAGGCGACAAAGATGGGATAGTGCTCACCAATGCAGCCTCTATTCGTAACAGAGGTTTGGAAGCTTCGGTTAACTGGAAAACCAGAATCAATCCCAATTTTTCATATAACATTGGAGGAAACATCACATTAAACAAAAATACGGTTATTGGTCTTAACGGCGGACAACCCATTCTTGATGGAGGTATTGGTGCCGGGCAACAATATACTACCAAAACTGACAATGGTCAGCCGGTGGGTAGTTTCTATGTTTACAATGTTCTGGGAGTTTTCCAAACCGACGAAGAAGTCATAGCTTATAAAAACACTGGTGGTGAAGTGATTCAGCCAAGTGCCGCCGCCGGTGACTTTAAATATCAGGATGTAAATGACGATGGAAAAATAGACGACAATGACAGGGTTTTTGCAGGTTCTTATCAGCCAAAAGCCTATATGGGTATCAATTTGGGTGTAAGTTGGAAACAATTTGATTTTAGTACTGATTTATACGGTGCTTTTGGAGGAAAAATTTATAATGGGAAAAAAGCATTTCGCCAGGGTTTGCTCGATAACGTTGAAAAATCAATGGCATATAGCAGATGGACCCGGGGAAGCGGAATCAATGACGAACCTGCTGCCAATGGAGGGTATCTTCCTGCATCTACCTATTTTGTAGAATCTGGTGATTTTATAAGAATCAATAATCTTACTGTGGCATACAATCTAAAATCTGATTTTATGAAAAAACTGAAAGCAGAATCAGGTAAGGTATTTATTATGGCTCAGAACTTTTTTACTTTCAAAAAATACTCCGGTTTTACGCCTGAGCTGAGTTCTGATTCACCTACACGTAGTGGGATTGAGCTCAATGCTTACCCTACCACAAAAACATTAGCATTTGGACTTAATATCGGATTTTAAGATGAAAACAAAGGATATGAAAACGAAAATAATCATAAGCATTCTTACCGGCAGTTTAATCTTAAACAGCTGTAAAAGTGATTTTCTCGAAGTACCCCTTCAAGGACTACCAACAGCCGAAACTGACCCAAATTTGGCACAAAATTTAGTTATTGGGGTTTATAATAGCCTTATGTTGGGCGAAGCATTTGGTGCTCAAGGCGATGCCCACGGTATTGCCTTTGTTACTGCCACCAATATTATTTCTGACGACGCTGATAAAGGCAGTACTGCCTCAGATCAAGCCGGTACAGTTGGTGTTTTGGATAATTTTACCCATACGCCAACCAATTTATTTGTGCAATCATTGTGGGCAGGGCATTACAACGGAATTGCCAAGGCAAATAACGCCATTGCTATAGTTGAGAAATCACAGTTGCCTGATGCAGAAAAAAATAAGCTGCTGGGCGAAGTGAGATTTATCAGAGGATATTATTACTTTAATCTGGTCAGATGGTTTGGCGGTGTCCCTAAAATTCTTAGGGTTCCCGTCAATGCCGAAGATGCCAACAGTGATCCTGTATTTCAGACCCGTGCATCAGTTGCCGAGATTTATGATGTAATCAAAACTGATATGCAGTTTGCGGTTGATAACTTACCCCTAAGGACACAGACCCAGGCTGGTCGAATATCTAAAGGCACAGCACAGGCCATGTTGTCGAAGGTTTATCTCTATCTTAAAGATTACCAAAAAGCTTATCAGTTGAGTAAAGAAGTGATGAATTCTGGTCAATACAATTTGTTGGCTGATTACTCACAAATCTGGCGTCAGGCGGGAGACAACAGCCGTGAAGCTATTTTCGAAATCCAGACCGGCGTATTCAATAACTCAGATTTTGGTGTAAATACTTACTCAATGTTTCAGGGACCACGCGTCGGAGGTAAAGGAGGTTGGAGAGACCTGGGATGGGGCTTTAACAATCCCAGCACTTCATTGGTTAATACCTATGAAAACGGTGACAAACGCAAAGATGCTACGATAATTTTCATTGACAATTCAGGAAAATACAAAGGCACCTTATTGTTTGATGGATTCAGAGTTCCTTCATCCGATTCAGTAGAAAACCTGAGATACAATTATAAAGCTTATCATTCTGAAAATCCTAATGTGGAAAATTATCTTGGAAACAGAGATTTGAAACAAAAAAATGTTCATTTGTTAAGATATGCTGAAGTGCTTCTGATCAATGCCGAAGCGGCCAATGAAACGGGCAATTCCGGAGAGGCTTTAAACGTTTTAAATATTATCCGCAAAAGGGCCGGCTTGGCCGAATCCGCTGTTTCAGGTCAGGCAGCTCTAAAAGAAGCTATTTGGAAGGAGCGTCACCTTGAACTAGCTATGGAGCACGACAGATGGTTTGATCTTGTCAGAACAGGGAAAGTGGAGCAGGCAATGAAAGCTGCTGGTAAGCCATTTGTAAAAGGCAAACATGAGCTATTACCTATTCCGGCTTTACAGATAGCCCTGAGTGGGAATAAGTTGACCCAAAATCCGAACTATTAATTAATCTAAATACTGGTAATTTTTTTCAAATCACAAAATTCAAATTTCTATGAGAAAACAAGTTTTAAAACTAAGTGTTATCGCCGCTATGATGGGCGTTACTTTTATGGCCTGTAAGGAAGAAGAAGCTCTTCCGCCCATTGGTGGTTACAATAGTGCTTCTGAGGTAGGTTCTGCCAACCTTGTTGCTTATTGGGATATGGAAGGCACTGGAAAGGAAGCAAAATCAAGTGCAATGCCTACCAAATCAATCAATGCTACATTTGGTACAGGAGTAAAAGGCAAAGGAGTTACTTTCGCAGATGGATATATGGCTTTTGATGCCATTACAGCTTTGAATAGTCTTCCAAATGTAACAGTAAGTGCCTGGGTTAACGTTTCTAACAACGGTAGCTCACCTGCATGTTTCTTCTCTTTGTCACGTCCTAACGAATGGGCCGGCAATATCAACCTAATGGCTGAAACAGGCTGGAAAAAAGCTACTTCAGATACCATGGTGGTAAAAGGTTTGGTAGTTACTAAAGTAAACGGTAACGATTCATGGCAAGATTCGCGTAATGAACCTACTAAAGGTGGTGTTCAGGCTGCGAAAATTGGCGGAAAATGGGCACATGTTGTAATGACCTGGGATGGTGCTACATCTATGTTTAAAGTTTATGCCAACGGAGTGAAAATTTCTAACCCTGAGTGGGAAGCCAGAGGAACCACCGGTCCTTTGAACTTCACAACTCCAACCAAAGCAATCATCGGTACATGGGGTTCTGTAGTTGCAGGAAATCCTGAATCGTGGCAAAAAGCAATGACCGGCTCTATGGACGAAATCAGAGTTTTCAACAAAGCTCTTTCTGATGCCGACATCAGTGCATTGTATCAATTGGAAATGGCCGGAAGATAATTTCATCCGGTTTTAATTCAGAGTGAATGCCTCAATCAGGCATTTACTCTGTTTTTCAAAAAATCCTTTTTTTCTTCTCCCTGTATTTTACCCATCATTTATCATGAGCTTACTATTAAGGATTTTCATCCTGAGCATGTCCCTATTGTCTTCCTGTAAAAACGCCAGCCCAACACCGGTAACATTTTTAGAGGTTAAGTCAGTCCTGATTGATGGGCTGAACACATCGAACAACACCCTTCAAAATATTTCTGCTAATCCCAAAATAACCATTAACTTTTCCTCAAAACTTCAGCCAAGTTCACTCGATAACTCATTGATTCTAACCAATTTTGCAACCAAAGAAACCGTTAAAACCAATTTTCAATTAATAAAAAATGATAGCTCGGCTGTTTTCACCCCACAAAATCCACTAAAGAATTTATCAAAATACAGTTTGGAGTTAAATCAAACTGTGAAATCCAGTAAAAATGAACAGTTACAGTCGGGCATTCAGGTTAATTTTACAACCCTGATGGACTCCACCGACAAATTTCCCCGGATTTCAGATGAAGAATTGTTGACTTTGGTTCAAAAACAAACATTTAAATATTTCTGGGACTTTGGTCATCCGGTATCAGGTCTTGCCCGTGAACGCGACACCTCCGGTGATATCATCACTTCCGGTGGCTCGGGATTCGGCATATTGGCCATTCCGGTAGCCATCGATCGTAACTTTATTTCGAGGCAGGAAGGACTCGATCGAATGCTAAAAATCACAGATTTTCTTATCAATAAAGCCGAAAAGTTTCATGGCGTTTTTCCGCATTGGCTCAACGGTGCCACAGGGGTTACCGTTCCGTTTAGTTCAAAAGATAACGGTGCCGACCTGGTCGAAACCTCCTATCTTATGATGGGATTATTAGCTACCAGACAATATTTTGATCAAAATTCTGAAAAAGAAAACCTGCTAAGAAAACAAATAACTCAACTTTGGGAAGCTGTAGAATGGGACTGGCACACTCAAAACGGTCAAAAAGTACTCTATTGGCATTGGTCACCAAATTACGGATGGCAAATGAACCACCAGATTCATGGCTGGAACGAAGCCCTCATTACCTATATCCTTGCCGCTGCATCACCCACGCATGCTATTTCCAAAGACGTTTATGACCAGGGTTGGGCACGCTCAGGTGCACAAAAAAACGGTAAAACCTTCTACGGTTATAAACTTCCGCTCGGCGAAAACCTCGGTGGACCACTATTTTTTGAACAATATACATTTCTTGGCATTGACCCCCGAAATCTTACTGATTCCTACGCCAATTATGCCGAGCAGACACGAAATCATTCTCTGATAAACCGGGCATATTGCATTGAAAATCCTAAAAAATATCTGGGATACAGCAAAGACTGCTGGGGACTTACCGCTTCCGACACCTACAATGGTTACTCTGCCCATAGTCCCACCAACGACCTTGGCGTGATCACTCCCACAGCTGCCTTGTCTTCAATTCCCTTTACCCCGGCTGAGTCAATGGACGCAATGCGTTTCTTTTATTTCAAACTTGGAGATAAACTCTGGAAAAACCACGGCTTCATTGATGCCTTTAGCCTGGATCGTGGGTGGTATGCCACATCGTTTTTAGCTATCGACCAGGGTCCAATTATCGGAATGATCGAAAACCACCGCACAGGCCTTTTATGGAAACTCACCATGAAAGACCCCGATGTACAGGCAGGACTAAAAAAACTAGGTTTTAAATTTTAAAAACACAAATAGATAAATTATCAGGGCGTGCCCCCATCAAAAAAGCCTCTCAGCTTTTTTGATGGGGTCGGGTGTTCACCACTCGCTTTTGCGTGTCCGCCATGCGGCAGTCCACCCAAAGAGCTCAAACAATGGCTCACCCCCTCACGCGAAACTCACCTGTTCATTGTAATATTTTTAATTCATTATTCGTCAACTTTTCAGATTATCATCGTTTTCCATCTGAAACTAATCCTTTATCATTTTTTGATTTTCTAACCCATTAAACATTAAATCATAATGCATATATATCCTCGAAAACCCTTCATTTATCTTACAATTTTCAACTTTTATCCCAACTAAACCTTAATTTCAAAATAGTTTCTTAATTTCATTGCTAAACTCTAACTAAAGCATCAAAAAACTATGAAAAAATTTCTATTTGTAATTCTTTTTTCCGCGGTTTCATTGTCCCTCAAAGCTCAATCTGAGGATGTTGACATGGAAGCCATTAAAAAAATCAGAAAAGAAGGCCTCGAAAACTCAAAAGTGATGGACATCGCTTTTTATCTGACCGATGCCAACGGCCCTCGCCTTCAGGGATCACCAGGCTTCATGAAAGCCGCCAATTATGCCAAAAACAAACTCACGGAATTTGGCCTGAACGATTCACGTCTCGAAGCCTGGGGTGATTTTGGTAAAGGCTGGGAATTGCAAAAAAGCTATATTGCTATGACTGCACCGTATTACCGTCCTTTAATCGCTCTGCCAAAAGTTTGGACAGGTGGCACCAAAGGATTAGTCCAGGCCGAAGTCCTATTAGTTGACGAGACCGACACTACTGCATTGGAACAATACAAAGGGAAAATGAAAAATAAAGTTATTTTGCTTTATAAAAATGATAAAATCAAACTCTCATTTGGTCCTGATGCAAAAAGATTTACCGAAAAAGAGTTGGAAGAAATGGTTAATGCCAAACCCGAAGCTACAAACCAGAGAGATACCACTTTCAGAAACATGATTGCAGCCATGCGAAAAGCCAGTTATTTGTCCAACAAAACCAAAGAAATGGCAGTAAAAGACGGTGCGATAGCATTTTTTAGCATGAATCCACTCGGAAAAGACGGGACAGTATTTGTTACCGGCGGAGGTTCTTACAAGCCGAAAGACCCTGAAAACCTCTTGGATATAGCTCTTGCAGCTGAAGATTATCTGACATTGTGCAGATTGGCCAAAGCCGGTATTCCTGTTAAGCTTGACTTGGATGTGAAAACGAAATTTTATTCAGATGATTTAAAAGGGTACAATGTCCTGGCAGAGATTCCGGGTTCTGACCCTAAATTAAAAGATGAAGTTGTAATGCTGGGAGCCCATCTTGATTCCTGGCATACAGGCACCGGGGCAACAGACAACGCAGCCGGTTCGGCCGTTATGATGGAAGCCGTAAGAATTCTTAAAGCTTCCGGACTTAAGCCCAAAAGGACCATTCGCATTGCTCTTTGGAGTGCCGAGGAACAGGGTTTACACGGTTCCAGAAACTATGTAAAAAATCACCTCACTGATACCACTACCATGAAACCTAACGCTGAAGGTGACAAGATTGCAGGGTATTTTAATGTTGACAATGGTACCGGAAAAATCAGAGGTGTCTATTTGCAGGGAAATGAAGAATGCCGGTCTATTTTCACTAAATGGCTGGAACCTTTTGCTGATTTGGAAGCCAAAACCCTTACAATCAGAAATACAGGAGGAACTGACCACCTGGCTTTTGATAGAATTGGCCTTCCGGGCTTTCAGTTTATCCAGGACCAGATCGAATACAATACCCGTACGCATCATACCAACATTGATACTTTCGATCACCTTTTGGAGGATGACCTGAAGCAAGCCGCTACCATTGTTGCAGCATTTGTATATAATGCTTCGGTAAGGCCGGAAAAACTTCCCAGAAAAAAATAAAAAGTACAGTAATGTGATTTTTATAGAAAAAAGCCGGCTATTGTCGGCTTTTTTTGAGCCACTGAGCGGACTCGAACCGCTGACCCACGCATTACGAATGCGTTGCTCTACCAACTGAGCCACAGTGGCAACAAAAGTAAAGATTGATTTTTTTCGCCGATAAATAAAAGGCTTTTATCAGTTTTTTTTAAAAAATCAAAATAAATATCAGGGTATTTTTGTATTTATAAATTGTAAATAAATCAGTTAAATATTAATCCTTTACTACTAATTTTTTCCCCTTGACAGCACAGTAAAGGACAGTCTCGGCCCCGCAAACTTTTATTTTTACCTTAAATATTGTCAAATAAAAAGAGATGTTAAAACAGTATAAACATGTAAGTTATTTATGGGATGAAGGCAAAGCCGCCGAACTGGCCGGTGATGAGGTCGCCCTTTTTATATATAGATCCAATATGTTAGGGGCAGACCTACGCCTGACCAACTATGGTGGAGGTAACACATCGGTTAAAATTACTGATAAAGACCCACTTACAGGTTTCGAAACCGAAGTGATGTGGATCAAGGGTTCGGGCGGTGATATCGGTACATTGAAAAAATCAGGTTGTGCAGCACTTTATATGGACAGGCTGCTGTCGCTTGAAAATGTCTATCGCGGCATCGAATTTGAAGACGAAATGGTGGGTCTTTTCAATCATTGTATTTTTGATTTAGACTCAAAAGCACCTTCAATTGATACACCACTGCATGGATTTTTACCATTCAAGCACATTGATCACCTTCATCCCGATGCTGCGATCGCAATAGCTGCTGCAAAAGATGGGCAAAAAATCACAGAAGAGCTTTTAAATGGTGAGATCGGTTGGGTTGGCTGGCAAAGACCGGGTTTTGATTTGGGCTTAAAACTCAGTGCTTGTCTCAACGGAGCTGCCGAAAAAGGTATAAAGCTAAAAGGAATTGTGTTGGGTTCTCATGGCTTATTTACCTGGGGTGATACTGCATATGATAGCTATATAAATACACTTGAGGTAATTGAAAAATGTGCCGAATATCTTGAGCAAAATCTTGGGAAAACCAGACCAGTTTTTGGCGGGGCAAAAATCCAGAGTTTGGATAAGAAAACAAGAAAGTCAACAGCTGCCACGATAGCTCCGATTTTGAGAGGCTATTGTTCTTCCGAGCGAAAAATGGTGGGCCACTTTACTGATGATGAGCGGGTTTTGCAATTTATCAATTCCAATGACCTCAACCGTCTGGCTCCTTTGGGTACTTCATGTCCTGACCACTTTTTACGGACCAAAATCGCCCCATTGGTTTTGGATCCTGCAAAAATCGAAGACTCAACATATCTTGATTCCGTTTTTGAGGAATATAGAACAAGTTATAAATCTTATTATGACACATGCAAGCATCACAACTCGCCTGCCATGCGTGACCCCAATCCGGTTGTGATACTGTATCCGGGTGTGGGTATGTTTACTTTTGCAAAAGATAAAACCATGGCTCGTCTGGCTTCGGAATATTATATCAATGCCGTAAATGTGATGCGGGGTGCCGAGGCCATTTCAGAATATACTGCCTTGCCACGCCAGGAGGCTTTTGATATCGAATATTGGCTTTTGGAAGAAGCCAAATTGCAGCGTATGCCGAAGCCAAAAGCACTTTCAGGTCGTATTGCTTTGATTACCGGAAGTGCCGGTGGCATTGGAAAGGCCATTGCTAAAAAATTTGCAGAAGAAGGAGCTTGCGTGATTTTGAATGATATCAACCAGGAAAGACTGGACGGTGCCACTGAAGAGTTTTTGAAGCTTTTCGGAAAAGATGCGGTGTCATCTACAGTGTTAAATGTGACCGACAAGGATTCAGCTTTCGAGGCCTTTGAAAACGCCGTTCTGGCATTCGGTGGAGTTGATATTGTAGTGAATAATGCCGGAATAAGTATCTCTAAATCAATTGGAGAGCATACCCTTGAGGAGTGGGATAGACTCTATGATATTTTGGTAAAAGGCCAGTTTATTGTTTCTCAGGCAGGGATTGCTATTATGAAAAAGCAGAAAATTGGCGGAGATATCGTAAATATTGTTTCAAAAAATGCAGTGGTTGCCGGGCCTAATAACCCAGGCTACGGTTCTGCAAAGGCCGCTCAGGCACATTTAACCCGTTTGATGGCAGCAGAATTGGGTGCTGACAAAATCAGAGTAAATACTGTAAACCCTGATGCTGTCATTTCTGATTCCAATATCTGGGCAGGAGGTTGGGCAGAAGGCCGTGCCAAAGCTTATGGAATTACTGTAGAAGAACTTCCGGCTTATTATGCAAAAAGGACTTTGCTCAACGAAATCATCCTTCCTGATGATATTGCCAATGCCTGTTTCGCTTTTGTGGGAGGACTGCTCAATAAATCTACAGGCAACGCCCTCAACGTAGATGGCGGCGTTGCAATGGGATTTTATAGATAAGATTATTATTTTGTAATTTGAGGACTTTAATCTCTTATTACACAAAGAAAATAGAAAAGAATAAATAAATTCTTCCTCCCCTCTCCTCAGGAGAGGGGCAGGGGGTGAGGTAAAACTATGATACTACAATCAACCGAAATAGAAAAATCAAATGCCGGAAAGCTGGCAAAGCATAAGGCACTTTTTGAATTTGCAAAAAATGAAATCCCGAATGCCGAGGAAATCATCAAAAGACTTATTGACTTTCAGGTGGCGATTCCTTCCTGGGCTTTAGGTACCGGAGGTACGAGATTTGGCCGTTTTCCGGGTGGGGGAGAGCCGGGAAGTTTGGAGCAAAAAATCGAAGACGTGGGTCTTTTGCATAAGCTAAACAACAGCTCTGGAGCCATTTCACTACATATTCCCTGGGATATTCCTACCTCTCCCAAAGATATTCAGGCATTGGCCGCTCAACATGGCCTGGCATTTGATGCTGTCAATTCCAATACTTTTCAGGATCAGGCCAGACAGGAATTGAGCTATAAGTTTGGTTCATTGCAAAATGTCAACAAAGCCATCAGAAAGCAAGCCATTGAGCATAATATTGAAGTGATAAAGCATGGCATTGATTTAGGTTCCAAGTCATTAACCGTTTGGCTATCAGATGGTTCATGTTTTCCGGGTCAGTTAAATTTTAGAAAAGCTTTTGAAAATACACTCGAAAGCCTTCAGGAAATATATGCAGCACTGCCTGAGGACTGGAAGATGTTTGTGGAATACAAAGCCTTTGAACCCAACTTCTACTCCATGACTGTGGGCGACTGGGGGCAATCTTACCTTTATGCCTCAAAATTGGGTCCTAAAGCTTACACTTTGGTCGATTTGGGCCATCATTTACCCAATGCCAATATTGAGCAAATCGTAAGTTTATTGATGATGGAGGGTAAATTAGGTGGTTTTCATTTCAATGATTCAAAATACGGCGACGATGACCTCACCGTGGGCAGTATCAATCCTTATCAGTTGTTTTTGATATTCAATGAGTTAACCCAGGGTTCACAACCCGGAAATGCCCCTTTTGAGGCAGGATCAGGATTTGGTTGGATGATCGATGCCAGTCATAACGTTAAAGACCCGTTGGAAGATTTGCTTCAAGCGGTAGAAGCCATTATGATTTCTTATGCTCAGTCACTTTTGATTGATTCCATAGCACTAGAGGAGGCACGTGAAGACAACGATGTGGTAAAAGCTCAGGAAATATTGCAGGGAGCTTACCGCACCGATGTCAGAACCTTGGTTTCTGAATCAAGACTTAGAACCGGAGCCGCTATTGACCCATTGGATGTTTTCAGAAGGCTGAAAATCAGAGAAAAACTAATCGCTGAGCGTGGCAAAATGACCATTGCAACCGGATTGTAATATTTTTTGTTTGTATATTTGGATTAAAATTTTAACAAAATGATTACGGTATCGATAAAAAGCAAAGGTTTGAGTAGTCCCAAGGCTATTTCGTTAGCGAAAAAATTATTAAAAAGTAAAAATGATTTACTCGAAGAAATTAAACTTGATGGTCAAAATCCAGCTTTTATAGAAAAAATAGACGAACTCAGGAAAAAAAATGCAAAATGATGCAAAAAGATATTATGATTTTTTCTATTTAGGAGGACCAAATGAATCTTATGCGTTTGTCACTGAAAATGAAATATATTATGAGGCTAAATTTAAGCCGAGTAACTATTTGTTTTCCAATCTAAAGGATGTAGAAATTAATGTCTTTGAATTTGTTATTGACATAGCTATACCTTCGAAAAACGGCAAGTTTCCATCGGATTCAAAAATACCAGAAACAATTTCTTTACTCATCAGGGATTTTTTCAAAAAAAATTCAAATAAAGCCATTTTGTATATTTGTGATTCCTCCGATTCAAAGCAATCAGCTAGAAAACGTAAATTCGATAATTGGGTTCAATTATTTAAAGGGAATGAGTTTTTTAAAGTTGATGCCGAAATTATTGATAATGCTAAAAACAAAATTTATAGTTCGCTGATAATTAAGGCAGATAATCCACATTTCAATGCAATTATCAAATATTTTGGCTCCTTATCTTCTGAAAATTCCAAATGAAAGTAGCCCTTTTCATCCCCTGTTACATTGACCAATTTTATCCAAAAGTTGGAATAGCAACATTGGAATTGCTTGAAAAACTGGGCTGCGAGGTTGTTTTTCCTGAAAACCAGACTTGCTGTGGTCAGCCTATGGCCAATTCGGGTTATGAACATGAATCGGAAGGCAGTACCCGTAATTTTCAGAATAATTTTGACGAATATGAATACATTGTTGCCCCTTCCGGCAGTTGTACTTTGCATGTCAAGGGGCACATTCCCTTAAAAGGAAAAATATACGAACTCACCGAATTTATCACAGATATACTAAAAATCGAGACTATGGAAGGAAGTTTCCCTCATAAAGTGGGCCTTCATCAAAGTTGCCATGGATTAAGAGGATTATTTACGGCTCAAATGTCAGAACTTAATGCACCCCAATTTTCGAAACCAGAGCAATTGCTGAAAAACTTTAAAGGAATTGAATTAACCAATCTTTCCCGAAAAGATGAATGTTGTGGCTTTGGAGGAACTTTTTGTGTCACAGAAGAAGCCGTTTCGGTAAGGATGGGACAAGATAGGATAGCTGATCATCTGAAAAGTGGTACAGAAATACTAACAGGCGGAGATACCTCATGTTTGATGCACTTGGAAGGAATCATTCGAAGAGAAAAGCACTCAATTAAAGTTATGCATATTGCTGAAATCATAAATCAGGCTATTTCATGACCACTCACAGTAAGTCTGCTGAAATATTCAACAGCGATTTTGATCGCACCACCTGGCACGATGAAACCTTGTATTTTGTTCGTCAAAAAAGAGATAAAGCCGCATTTCAGATTGACGATTGGGAATTATTACGAGAAACGGCTTCTCAGATAAAGTTTAACGTACTTTCCAATCTTTCAGAATATCTCATTCAATTTGAGGAAAATGCTTTAAAAAACGGCATTAAAGTACATTGGGCAGCCGATGCCAAGGAGCACAATGAGATTGTTTTCAATATAATTTCAAAATATTTTGAGGGAAATATACCCAATGACACCTTCAAAGGCATAGTAAAATCAAAATCTATGCTCACAGAGGAGTGCCACATGAACGAATACCTGATTTCGAAGGGAATCGAAGTGGTGGACACCGATCTCGGTGAAAGAATCGTGCAGCTGGCTGAGGAACCGCCATCACATATCGTTTTGCCCTGTATTCATTGGAAGAAGGAGGAAATTGGTGAGCTTTTTCATAAACACCTGGGAACCGAAAAAGGCAACAAAGACCCCAAATACCTCACAGAAGCTGCCCGACAACACCTTCGGGATAAGTTTTTAAACAGAAAAGTGGCTTTGACTGGTGTAAATTTTTCAGTAGCAGAAACCGGTGAATTTGTGGTTTGTACAAACGAAGGCAATGCCGACATGGGTACCCATCTTTCTGACTTGCACATTGCAAGTATGGGTATGGAGAAAATCATTCCTCAAAGGCAACATTTAAGTGTGTTTTTAAGATTACTGGCACGCAGTGCTATCGGGCAGCCCATTACGACTTATTCCAGTCATTTCAGGAAACCCAGAGACGGCCAGCAGATGCACGTTGTAATTGTGGATAACGGCCGTTCAACGCAATTGGGTAGGGAAGATTTTAGAAATTCATTAAAATGTATTCGTTGCGGGGCTTGTTTTAATACTTGCCCTGTTTATCGCCGCAGTGGTGGTCATAGCTATCATACAGCCATTGCCGGGCCAATAGGTTCTATTTTGTCTCCAAATCTTGATATGAAAGCCAATGCCGATTTGCCATTTGCGAGTACGCTTTGTGGTTCATGTAGTAATGTTTGTCCGGTTAAAATAGACATACATCAGCAATTGTATAAATGGCGTCAGGTTTTGGTAAAAGAAGGGCATACTTCTGCTACTAAAACATTGATGATGAAAGGGATGTCAAAGGTTTTGGCGAGTCCGGCAGTTTTTAAGTTTTCGGGAAAAGTGGGAAGGGTGCTTATGGACAAAATGCCATTTCTTGTTAATAATGGCCTGAATCCCTGGTACAATCAGCGGGAAATGCCGGAGCCACCTAAAGAGAGTTTCAGAGATTGGTATAAAAAAAACAGGGGCTAGGAAATGACAACCAGAGACCAAATATTAGCCAAAGTAAAGCAAAACCAACCTCAGTTGGTACCTTTGCCTGATTTAAGTTTGCTGGGCAAAGAATCATTTGATTCTGTAACAAAATTCGCAGAAACTGCCATAGCGATAGGTTCGGAGGTAATCGAGATCCGGGATTTTTCTGAAATCCATAAATATATTAATTCAAAATATTCTGGAAAAACCCTTAGATCAACTTTGGCTGATTTTAATATTGAAAATTGGCTGGATCTTTCCCCAAAGGAACTTGACGGAACAGATTTTCTTTTAGTTGAAGCCCGATTGGGGGTTGCAGAAAACGGCTCTATTTGGATTTCAGATTTAGAATTAGGTCAACGTGTGGCACCATTTATTACCGAATATTTAGGGGTCATTCTGGATAAATCAAAAATTGTAAATACCATGCATCAGGCTTACCAACTTATCGGAAACGAAGATTATGGTTTTGGTCTTTTCCTTGCAGGTCCATCGAAAACTGCAGATATAGAGCAGTCTCTTGTGCTCGGAGCTCATGGGGCAAGAGGCCTTGTTATTTTTCTTAAATAATTCTTATCAGAAATTTTTAGTCCATCCAAAAGCTTTTTTTTCCTTACAAACTTTACTTCTTTTTCCCCAAATGCCTATACGTTTACTTTGAGACGTGATTTTATAAAAATATTTTTTATTTTTTTACAATAAATTCACAAAAACTAAAGTTTTAGTTAAAATATCTTAAATTTTTTCCCTGTACATTATTCAAACCAAAAACAATTAACAACTTGCATTCAATATCCTTTTAAACATTATGAAAAAGCTATTACTATTAACATTTGCGGCAATGATTTCATTTGCCGTCTCGGCTCAGTCTTACTCTATCAAAGGCACGCTCAAGGACACTTCCAATGCACCTTTGTCATTTACTTCGGTGTTTTTGCTTTTGCCTTCCGATTCCTCATTGGTGACTTTTTCCAGAGCAGATGAAAACGGGAATTTTGTTTTCAAAAACATCAAAAAGCAAAACTATCTGTTAAAAGCCACCTTTGTAGGCTTTCTTCCGCTGCAGGAATTAATAAAATTTGACCCAGCGGTATTGAATAAGGAACTCGGTGATATCGTTTTGAAACCTATTCAAAAAGAGCTTTTTGAGGTGGTAATTCGGACAGCAAAGGCTCCGATGGAAATTAGGGGAGACACCATCGAATATGATGCCCGGAAATTTAAGGTACCACCGGGATCATCGGTTGAAGACCTACTGAGAAAACTCCCTGGAGTACAAATTGACGCCGAAGGGAACATAAAAGCCCAGGGAGAAGAAGTGAAAAAAGTGCTCGTGGATGGCAAAAGATTTTTTGGTGATGATCCGAAAGTCGCGACCAAAAACCTGCCGGCTGAAGCCATCAATAAGGTTCAGGTTTTTAATGATAAATCAGAAGCTTCAAAAGTTACAGGAGTGGAAGACGGCAAACATGAAAAAACTGTAAACCTCGAATTGAAGGAAGAATTTAAAAAAGGAGGTTTTGGAAAAGGTACAGTAGGGGCAGGTACAGATGATCGCTTAATGGCAAAAATGAATTACAATAAGTTTGACAAGAAAAACCAGTTTGCCATTGTTGGTTTTGGGAACAATATCAACCAGTCTGGATTGTCAAATAATGATTATCAGGACTTTAGGGGAAGTCAGAGCTACCAGTGGAATGACAACGCTGACTTTGGTTTTAATTCTGGTGGTGCTTTCAGGATTATTTATGATGATGGGAGTAGCAATGACGAAAGTCTGGAAATCCCGCAATCATGGGGGCCGGGACAAGGTCTCTCCAAAAACCTCGCAGGTGGTATGAACTATAATTATGATACCAAAAAGACAAAATTTAGCTCAAATTATTTCTTTAATCAAACCGATCAGTCCTTAAATCAAATCATAAATTCCCGGTATCTGTTTTCAAATTTGAGCTATAATACGGCTGACTCCAGTCGTTTTGGAAATTTTATTCAAAACCACCGATTAAGTTTGCGATTTGAAAAAGAATTGGATTCACTTAACACATTGGTTACTTACGTTAACGGTCGTTTTGGCTTTAGAAATCAAAGTACCTTTACGATGCGTGACTTTAACAATAACGATTCAGAGAATTTCAGAAATCAAAAAACCGACAATAGTTTTGACGGAAGCTCTCATAACATCGTTGGTTCTGCCATTTACAGGCATAAATTCATGAAAAAAGGCCGAAATTTCTCACTTTCAGGTACTTTTAGTGAAAGTAATAATGATCAGGACGCATTACAAGAATCGCTTCTTAAAGAATTTCCGGTCAATGGTCAGAGTTTTCCACTTGGCGGATTTTATGATATTTTCCAAAATGTTTTAAATCTTAGCCAAAATCGGGAATATAAAGCTTCTGCATTGTTTATTGAGCCTTTTAAAAAGAAGTTTTTCTGGGAAACATTCTATAATTTTTCTGTAGCCAATCGTTTGGTTGATCGCGACGTTTTTAGTTTGTTTACTGATTCAAAACCGCGTGTTGACTCATTGAGTCGCTATTTTGAGAGTAATCAGGTTTATAATCGATTGGGGAGTTCGGTAAGATATTCTCATAAAGGATTCAACTTGTCGGTAGGCCTGGCTGCTCAACAGATTGATATCACCGGCCAATTTTTTAATACCAAAGGAGGAAAAGAATTAGGAGTAATTGATAATCCATATTTTTCCGTAGTACCCAATATCGGCCTGAATGTACAATTAAAAAACAACAAATATCTGTTTGCCAATTTTGATACGGGTGTTGAAGCGCCTTCTATTCGCAACCTCCAGCCATTCGCCGATAACTCCAATCCTCTTTATATCAGAAACGGGAATCCCGATTTATTGCCAACAACCACCCGCTCAGTCGGTTTAGGTTTTGGGTCGTTTAATCCAGCTACTTTCATAAATATGTGGCTCAATATTAATGGTTCGTTTATCGAAAACCAGGTTGTTCAAAACCAATTTATTGATTCAAAAACTTTATTGACCACCCTCACTCCCGAAAATGTTTCAGGAGGAAAGAGATTTCAATCTTATTTTGATCTGGGTTTTCCTATAAAAAAGACAAAAGTAAGTGCCGGTTTAGGCCTAAACAATGGAATAAGTAAAAACCTGGTTTATATCAATTCAGTTTTAAACGAAAACCTGACACAATATTATGGGCTTAATTTGCGTCTCGATCTTACTCCAGTGGCTTGGTTCTCTATGTTTTCAGCTCTCAATTATGGACTAAATTTCAGCGATTTCTCCATAAATTCTGCTCAGAATCAGAAGTTTAATAATACTTCAATCAGGAATAATTTAACATTGCAAATGCCAAAAATGTGGTATTTTTCAGCAGATTTTAATTATTCTCATTTCAAAAATGAAAAACAAAACTTTGACCAACATTTGCCAATATTAAATGTAAGTACCTATAAAATATTTGGAAAAGGTAAAAAATCGGAATTGAGATTGAGTTTGTATGACGCCTTTAAAAGAAACCTGGGTGTAAATCAGTCTGCATATCTCAATGTGGTAAGTAATACCGTCACCCAGACCCTCTCCCGATACGCTATGCTGTCTTATACCTATAATATGAAGGGTATGAAGACAACTATGAAAAAATCAAGATGGGAATAATTTGATTTTGGATTTACGATTTTGGATTTTTGATTAAAAAAAGAAAATATGAAAAATATAGTTAAAATATTAATAATTAGCTTTTTGAGTTTTCCGGCAATGGCACAGTTGATGTCGGGTCAGATAATTTTTGAACGGAGAGAAGATTGGGTAAAAAAAATGAATAAGGCCAAATATCTGACTCAGGAAGAGAAAGACAGGGAAGAACAAACCTGGAAAAATGATGAAATATATGTGCATAAACTTGTACTGACATTTACCCCCAATCAAACTTTTTATACTCACGAAAACCAGACCCAAACGTCTCAGGATGGTACCTATTCATGGAGAGCCGATGATTATATAGTAACCCGTGATTTTGACAAAAATACCTTGTTTGAATATAAGGAAATGCTGGTGAAAAATTATATAATCAAAGACAGCCTGCAGGCTCCTAAATGGAAGATTTTGAATGAAATCAAAGAAGTGGCGGGCTATATATGCATGAAAGCCTCTACATTTGATGCTATAAAAGACCAGGAAGTAGTAGCATGGTTTTCTACAGATATTCCCGTTTCGGGTGGTCCTGAAGAATATTATGGCTTGCCGGGCATGATATTGGAGCTCAATATTGATAATGAGGCCGTGCTCGTTACGGCTACAAGTGTTGTTTTAAACAAAGACCAAAAGTTGCCGGAATTACCTAAAAAAATGAAAGGTAAAACGATAAACCTAAAAACTCAAAGTGAGCTGATTACAAAATATCGCAAAGAGCAGGAAGCCTTACACCGTTTCCCCTGGGGCATCAGATATTAAGATACGACAAAATTTCAAAATCCTCATTTGTGTGCTACAGATGGGGATTTTTTATTTTGGAGGTGGCGGCGGGGGAGGAAGGTCATTATACTGTCCAAATTGCAGATCAATTCTCAAATTAAATCTTTTTTTTAATCTCTTTAAACTTTCATTGTTTAGGTCACACAATGCTTTGCCAAATACTTTTTGAGAAAATTCAGAAATGTTTTCTATATAAATTGTACTGATTGTTATGATTAACTTATCTAAAACTTCGGGTTCAACGTTATTTTTGAATCTAATTGTAAATTCAAAATCATATTTATTTTTTTCCTTTTGATTGAAGATTTGAAAATCTTTTTTTAAATCATTAATTCTGAGTTTTTTGTTTTCAAAAAATAAGTTAATATAATATTTTTCGTCAATTACATTAATTGTATAACCAAATTCCTGAGGTTTATCATATACAATATTATTGCAACCGGATATAAAAGAAGTTTGAAAAGCAAACAAAGTTGGATTTTTGGTACTTTCTAAGTGGATATTGGAGCTAAAAGAGAATAAGTCTCTATTACATGAATCTAAAAGAATATTTCTTTTAAACATCTCTACCACCGTATCCATTGGCAAATCAAAATCCACAAGCCTATTGCTCAGGCTATCAGGGGCTTGTAACAGAAATAGAGCATTTTTGCAGAAAACTTCTTTTTTGTCGTCTTGCTCAAGTTTGTATTCGTATGCTTTTTGGCCCATTAAGCCCAAAAATGCCAATGAGAAAAGAAGGAAGTAGGGGGTAAGTTTCATGGTGGTTTAATTTTCTGCTGAGGGTGGAAGGTTAAGTCGCTCAAAATAGACTGTAGCTGGAATATTCAATACTTCTTTTTTTAAATTATATACTTCTGCTTTATTTAAATCACACAAATTTTTGCCAAATTTGGATAAAGATTTCTTATTTAAACTCTCTAATTTTAATTCTTGATAAGTAGTCAAAACAGTCTCAATAAATTCTTGACTAATTTTCTTATCTATAATTATTTTAATAAATGGAGGATAATATTCGTAATTTTTAATTCCATTTTTTAAAATCATTTGTTTTAATGAATCTAAAGGAAATTCTATCTCATTATATGGCAATGAAAATGTATTGTTATTGATATAGTTAATTTTAAAACTAATGTCCATACAACTAGTTGCGACCATTCCAATTGGAAAACAATCAGAAACATACTCTGTAGTGAGAGGTACTTTTAATATTATGTACTCTTTATTATTTTCTTTTTTCTGGAGACTGACTATAGAAACGTATTCAAAATAATAATTTTCGCAAGAATCAAATAGTATTTTTTTCTTCATAAAATTCACCAAAGAATCATAAGGCAAATCAAAATTCACCACCCTATTACTCAGGCTATCAGGTGCTTGTAATAAAAACATTGCATTTTTGCAGAAAACTTCTTTTTTGTCGTCTTGCTCAAGTTTGTATTCGTAGGCTTTTTGGCCCATTATGCCCAAAAATGCCAATGAGAAAAGAAGGTAGTAGGGGGTGAGTTTCATGGTGGTTTATTTAATTCTCAAGTGTATTTCAAAAATACAAATTTTCCTCACTTCTCCGCAAACCACCTATAAAATCTTGAACCCTCTATATCAGCCATATAGTTCCAGATTACCGGGTTTTTTGGGTTTACCACAGTGCCCAGATCCTGGATACATATGTTTTTTCCTTCAAGGGATTTTAGATGAGTACCAAGTTTTCTGATCCCGGTATTTTCCGAATCCATCATCCGGTCGTCGAGGGTGGTTTTATGACTGATATTTTCGGCAGAAGTATATAAAATTGACTTTCCGGTTTCAAAAAATAAATGTCCTCCTGCGGAAATTACCAGATAAATTAATACCGGAATTCTCTTCCATAGGTTTCGCTCCTCAATCAGGAATTTACCTACCAAAAGCATAAGGAAAAACAATGCAGGAATCGACAAGCGACCTGGGAAATCAATCCCATAGCCCTGTTGAAAGAACGGCAGAGGAATCAAAACCGCCAAAATAAGCCAATAAAACGGGTCTTTTTTGTATTTTGAAAAAATAGCTATCGCAATCCCCGCCCAGGAAAGCAGATAAAAAATTATCAGAATTCGGGGAGAGTGACTAAGCATCTGGAAAAACTTCCCTGCCTGATTGGAGCTCAGATATACATAATTGAGTCCAAAAATGAGTGCTGCACCGAGCGTATTTTGAAATGAAAGGTATCGGAGTAAATTGGTTTTCCAGTCTTTGATTTCTGAAAATTTACCTTCAAAATTTTTCCAGAAATAATATAAAATAAATGGCAAAAACCCTGCAAAAGCAAACGGACTCAGATAAAAGCAGAGGGCATATAGAAAAACAGCATTTTTGCTGCTTCCGTTATTGTAAATCAATAGCATGATAGTCCATGCTGTAAGTGACTGATTAAAAGTCCAGTATATCATTCCAAGATTGCTGTCGGCATACAAAATCATTCCTGCCCAAAGGTAATTATCTTCTGGGTCGGTAAATAATTTCAGGAAATCGTATTTGTAAAGTGAGCCGATAAAAAACAAGGTACCCCATCCAAAAAACAATAATAAAACTTTGTAATTAAACCTTTTAAGGAATTTTCCAACCTGATAAAGTGCCAAAATAGTTCCCAAAACAGTCCAGGCGAATAATGCAAATCGTGCAAAATCATAGCCAAAAACCTTCCCCAAAGCCGCAGAAGGCAGATAATAACCCAGATAATAGGTCATCATGGTGGTTTTTCCATCTAAAAAATGCCCGGGAAAACCCTTTACATGGTATATGACAGGCCATTCGTATTTAACCAGATCACGAAAAATGGCGTTTCGGTAAAGGTGATCGTCATTTTGAAAAGTATAGGAACCGATGCCCGAAAAGAATATTATAAAAACGATAGCAATTAGTATCCAGATTAATTGTTTGGGGTGTCTGAGAACTGCCATTGAAGATTCCCGGTCGTTTTTTACGGTTTTAAGAATAAAATAAAAACTTACCAGAATGATGATAGAAAACAAGGCCGCTGACCAATTATTGAGCCATGACATACAAAAAATAAGGAACGGCAAGCTTAGGTATCCGTAAGATATTTTTGTCAATATGCCATCGATTTCTCTTTTCATTTTTTGGTTAATTTTTAGGCAACAATGAACAGGCAACTGTGAATATTTACAAGAATAGTTAAAAAAGCAATCCCCCTTTGAGGTAGGGACAGGTTTGCTTTTACCTGCCTTCTTCGTCCAGAATCTGAGTGTATTTTTTGATAAATTTAAGAACTAAATACACCACTGTACTTACTGCAAAGCCCCAGAACCAAAAAGTAGGCTTAAACTCAAAACTTCCCCAGCGGATATATTCGCCTACGATTTCAAAAACATAAAACAGCAAAAACAAGGCTGCAACTCCATTCTTCTCTTTTTTCAGGATTTTTTTGATGGAAAATGGGTATTTTGGTTTTAGAGGAGTTTTAAATTTTGGAATAAATGCCGGCTTGTCAGAGGCCCATTTCAGATATGTCTCTCCAAATTTTTTCCTTAAAAATGCTTCTTCGGCAAACATAATACGCTCATAATAAACCCAATAAGCCAAAGTAAATGCCACGATATACCAAAGGTCAGCTGTGAGCATACCCACTGCCAGCCACATCAGAAAATTGCCCAGATACAATGGATGACGCACAAAAGAATAAATGCCGGTTTGATTAAGTTCGTCGGCGATTTGACCATCAGCAGTATTACGACCAGAGGTGTTTTTTGGAGTATGTCCCACGGCATAAATACGTACAGCAAGACCGGCAAACCCAACAAAAAGTGAGATCAACCAATAGTTAAAACCCAGGTCGGGGTAAGTCATATTGTTGATTTTGTAAATATATAAACCCAGTCCGGTGCCCAAAAATACCAGTGGGATATAACTACGGTATCTGAACAGCACATTTCCCTGGTCTTCCAGTTCTTCTATTAAAGCCATTAATTTATTTATTATTAAAATACAAAGGTAATGCTTAAAACCGAAATCGTGTGTTTTTAGAACCCAATAAAGCCCAAAACTTGATTTTTAAAAGGGTCAGTTTGTATCTCCTTCAAGCAATAAAGTAGCGTTTTGGGGTGGCAATGCTTTTATGTCCAGTTCCCAGTTCATTGAAGCTGCCAGTTGTTTCATCATCACTTTCACCTGATTGGCTGCGATTTGAGGCAAATCACTCTCTTTGGCCTTCTCAAGCATCATTTTTTTGGCTTCAGAAAGAATAGAAGTGTAGTCTTCATTGTTAAATTTCATCAAAAGGCCCTGATTGATATCGTAAAATTTATAATCGGTATCAATGGAAAGGATCTCGGCAGGAGCAAATTCTTCAATCACCAGCTTACGTTCGGCATTATCGCGGTTAAATTTCATTTTCGAAAAATCATAACCTACTGACACCTTGGCTTTTGCCACCACAAGGGCTTTGTTTTTTAATTTGAAAAGTCCAAAAACATCTTTGTGAGAATTGTGATCATATATTTCAGTAAAATACCCCTCGGCCAATACGACTTTGAATACTTTTTCAATTCTTTCCAGCAAAATATTAGATTCTACTCTGATATTTTCTTTGTTGTCTTTGAGCTTTTTGCCATACATCCAGTTAAAAATCTGCCAGGAAGCGATTCCACCAATTATTACAGCCACCAAGAAAAGAATGATTTCCATATTTGTTGTATTGAGATTCGAAGTTAAGAAAAAACTAATTTTATAGTAAGTTTGTAACAGAAAAATGAAGATAGTTTGGCAGAAAAGCTCAAAAAACCTGTTTTGATTGTGGTAGTGGGTCCTACGGCGGTGGGGAAAACAGATTTTTGTGTACAATTGGCCCAAAAACTCGATTGTGAAATATTCTCGGCTGATTCCAGACAGTTTTACAAAGAAATGACCATTGGTACAGCCAAACCAAGTCAGACCGAAATGGGTGGAATCAAACATCATTTTATTGATAGCCATAGCATCAATGACGATTTTAGTGCCGGTGATTTTGAAAGACAAGCCGATAATCTTTTAACAGAATATTTTAAAAACAACCATGTGGCCATACTCACCGGTGGCTCAGGATTGTTTGTAAAAGCATTACTATATGGACTTGATGATATGCCCGCCGTTGCCCCGGAAATCAGAGAGAAATATATGAAAAGACTTGAAAATGAAGGGATTGAGATTTTGCAAAAAGAATTGAAAGAAACTGATCCTGAGACTTTTGAAAATATTGATATCCAAAACAGCCAGCGTGTAGTCCGTGCCCTGGAAGTTTGTGAAGGCACAGGTAGTAAGTTTTCTTCATTTAAGGCGATAAAAGAAAAACAGCTTGATTATGAGGTAATTAAAATTGGTCTTGAACGCCCCCGGGAAGAGCTTTATAGCAGAATCAACCAAAGAGTTGATCAGATGCTGGAGTCCGGGTTACTTAGTGAAGTAGAAACTTTAAAAAATTTTGAAAACCATAATGCTCTGCAAACGGTTGGTTATAAGGAGGTTTTTGGGTTTTTTAAAAACGAATATGACTTTCAAACCATGGTTGAGCTTCTCAAACGCAACACCCGCAGGTATGCAAAACGCCAGCTTACATGGTTTAAAAATCAGGATACTTTTGAGTGGTTTGAAGCCGGAAAACCACGAATTGCTGAAGACTTTATTCTGAAAAAGCTGGGTAAAATCTGATATTCTTCATAAGATTTGATTCGGGTATTTGAGTCAAATTTCTTTATTTTGTATAAAATTTAAACTATGTCAAAAATCATCATAGCAGTTGACGGCTATTCGTCTTGTGGGAAAAGTTCAACCGCAAAAGCAGTGGCCCAAAACCTCGGTTACAGCTATATCGACACCGGTGCTATGTATAGGGCGGTTACACTGTATTTTATCCAAAAACACGTCTCGGTCAATGACGATAAAGCAATAGAAACTGCACTCTCCAATATCACAATTGACTTCAGACGAAACGCCGAAGGACAAAATCACGTATATCTGAATGGACTGAATGTAGAAGACGAAATCAGGAAACTTTATGTGGCAAATAGGGTAAGTGAGGTTAGTGCAATTGCTTCTGTAAGGCATGCAATGGTAGATCAGCAGCGGAAAATGGGTAAGAAAAAAGGGTTGGTTATGGACGGTCGAGACATAGGCACAGTGGTTTTTCCGGAAGCAGAATTGAAAATATTTATGACTGCCGACCCTCTGGTAAGGGCCCAAAGGCGACAAATAGAATTGATGGCTAAAGGGGAGACATTAGACCTGGAAGAAATTTTAACTAATATCGAAAATAGGGATAAAATTGACACAACCCGTACTGAAAGTCCATTAAGAAAAGCCGAAGATGCTATTGAAATTGACACTACTTTTATGACGCTCGATGAGCAGGTAGATCAGGTAATATTATTGGCCGATATGGTCATGAACCGATAATGAAAACATACGATTATATCATAGTGGGCAGAGGACTGGCCGGCTCACTTATCGCCAACGAACTCACCAATCAGGGCAAAAAACTACTCATAGTTTCTGACGATTCTATGGGCTCCTCAAGCCTCGTTGCAGGTGGAATGTTTAATCCTATCACAGGGAAAAGTCTTGGAAAAACATGGCTAGCCGACAAACTTTTTCCATATTTCTTCGACTATTTTACTGCCATGGAAAAGGAATTTCAGGCGAGTTTTTTTCACCCCATCGGGGTTTTCAGGCCTTTTTCCAATGAAGAAAACAAGGCATATTTTGCGAGACAAATGGAGCACAACGACCTCTACGATTATCTCGATTTGAAAGCACCAGATTCCCAACTTGAGAAAGATATCAAATCTGAATTAGGGGGACTCGACACCAAAATGGCCGGCTGGGTTGACATCAAAGTGATGCTGGATAAAATCAAAGAAAAGTTGATTTTAAATGGGCAAGTTGTTTTAAATGAGTTTATTGATTATAAGCAAATTATGGTGAATCCAGATAAGGTTTCTTATAAAGATTTCTCAGCCAATGCTATAATATTTTGTGATGGTTTTTTTGCAAAAAACAACCCCTGGTTTTCCTGGTTGCCATTTAATCCGGTAAAAGGTGAGACTGTAATAGCGGAAGTAGAAAACTACAATGTCACCAAAATTATGAATCAGGGTAAGTGGGTAATGCCATTGGGAGATGGAAAAGTAAGGCTAGGAGCAACTTATAGTTGGGACAAACTTGATTTTGAAATCACTTCCGAGGCCAGGGAAGAATTATTGACAAAAACTTCTAAATTTCTTAAAAAAGCCGTTAAAGTAATAGGCCAGCAGGCAGGTGTAAGACCTTCTACGCAAGACAGGCGGCCATTTTTTGGAGTACATCCCTCAGAAAAAAATGTATTTTGTTTCAACGGATTGGGTACAAAAGGCGTATCTATTGCACCTTACTTTGTGGAGCAGTTTCTGGGATTTTTATCCGGAGAAAAAGATATACATCCTGAAGCAAACATTGAAAGGTTTTATTCGTTATTTTCGTAATCTAAACTATCTGAAAAAGATATAATTATTGATCGGAATGAAGCTAAAAAGTTTATTTTTTGTAATAATCGGGTTGTTTTTTTCTGAAAATATTGCGTTTTCACAGAATTATTATGGTATAAAAAATGAAGAATTTGGCAAAAGTAGGGTTCAGACCAAGCGGTTTGAATGGAAAACAATAAAGAGCAATAATTTCGAATTTAACTTTTACCGGGGGGGAGAAGAACTAGCCAAAAAAGCTGCCAGAAAAGCCGAAGAAGAGCATGGAAGAATAACTGATATACTTGGTTATACGCCATTTTCGGTCATGAAAATCTACATTTATACTTCACCGGAGGATAAAAGACAAAGTAATATAGGTCTGGTTTCTTCGATGGAATTAGATGGTAAAGTACTGAACCTCAGCAAAGCACGTATCCAGATTGCCTACCAAAAAAACGATTCCCTTTTTCAGAAAGAATTAATAAAAGAAATTTCAACCTTATTTGTATATGATATGCTGTATGGAGGGTCTTTGAAAGAAGCCGTCCAAAGTCAACTATTATTGATGGTGCCTGATTGGTATATCAAGGGTATTGCGGCCTACATTGCTGAAAATAATAACAATCATAAATTTTCCGAATTCAGGAATAGAATTGATGTTTTACAAAATCAAAAACTTTCTAGCCTTAAAGATGCTGATGCTGAGTTAGTTGGTCAATCTATCTGGAATTATATTGCCCTAAAATACGGTAAAGAAAATATCTCCAATATTTTGAACTTGACCCGAATTATCAGAAATGAACAATCGAGTATTACTAGCACACTTGGGGTATCATTTAATAAGTTTTTGAGGGAGTGGAAGAGCTTCTATGTCAATCCTGTGGTTAACGAAAAAACAATAGAGGCTCAGATAAAGCCAACTGAATCTTCAAATGAAACGATTGTTACAAATGAAAGTGTGGAAAAACTTAATCCGGGGGAAATTGATACAGAGAACTATGTCTTTGATTTAAAGAATATTGAGAAATACAAAAGTGAACGAAAATTTACTGATAATCAGTCAACTGCAGTTGTTTCAAATAAGGATTCCGGTCTGGAGAAATCCACAGATAGAATAAAATTGAGCCAGGTGAAGGCCTATAAAAATTATTTTGTATCAAATGGTAGTACCTATGATATTCTGATCGATCCAATTAGGCGATTTGGTATAGGTAGTAGATTGATATTTAATGATTTACTTGAGAATAATATTTTAACATTTTCCGGATATCTAAGGCCCTCGACCCCCTTATTTAAAAACTTCGATTACACAATTAATTATGGTAATTACACTAAAAAGCTAGATTTTATTTTTGAATATAAGAAACGATCTATAAATATTGAAAGTATAGATGAATCTAATATTTACCTGTTCAGAGCATTGAAAATGTTTTTGACAGAAGAAAATCCATATTTGCTCAGGCGATTGATATCTCAAAATTTTTCTACAGCAGGAGTATATCCTATAAATCAGAATTTAAAAGCATCCATAGCTGTTAATTTGCTGAAAACCACAGATATAGAGTATGATATTTTTGATCTTTCAAAAAACAGGTCTAACCTAAACCAGTATTATTTAAACCCTAAGTTTGATTTGGTTTATGACAAAACCAAATTATCTGATTCCAAAGGATTTGAATTGGGTACAAAAGGTATTTTATCTTATGAAAAAGTTAAGAATATTGGAGATAATAGATTTAATTTCAATAAGTTAAATATTGATATCAGGCATTATCAACCCATAGTGAAAGGGTTAGTTGGTGCAGGGAGAATCAATTACGGTCGTTCGTCAGGTAATTCGCCCAAATTTACTTTCATTGGGGGTGCTGAAAACTGGATAAATCGCTCTATCTATTTTGCTGAGACACTTATTCCGGGTAAGGAGGGTGATATGAGAGATATCCTTTTTTATAATTTTGCGGGCAATCTCAGAGGGTTTGACTTTGCACGGCTTTATGGACATAACCATTTATTAACTAACTTGGAATTAAGGGCTTATATGTCAGAGTACTTTCCCAGAAGCTCAATGTCCAGCTCACTTTTGAGAAGCTTACAATTAGTATTATTTACAGATATTGGCACCGCCTGGAATGGCTCTGCAGGACCTTTCTCAAAACAAAATAGTTTAAATACCATCCTATTAGGCGACGATAAAAGCCCGTTTTTTGCAGAAGTAACTAATTTCAAAAACCCGTTTTTGGCTGGTTTTGGTGCCGGAATAAGAACCACAATTTTGGGCGTTTTGGTTAAAGTTGACTATGCGATTGGCCGGGAAGATAAAGAGTATAACAGCCCCAAGTTTTATATTTCAGTAGGGAAAGACTTTTAAGATCTATTGATTCTCCTCTAAAAAAGTAATTGTATTTTTCTGGTTTTTTAGAAATATTTAGCCGTTAAATTGGTTGATGTATATCAATATTGATACCCTTAAATCAAGAAAAATTCTTCATTTGGCATAGTTTTAGCAGTTAATTTTATAGTTAAAATTTGGAAATTTATCTTTAAAATTCCAATAAATACATTTCCTAAATATTTTTCGATCATAAATTTAATTTATTTTAAATCAGTAAATTAAACAGTTTCATCTCGCCGTTAGATAATTTAAAATCTTCTCTTTTGTTGATTGGCATAGTTTTGGATGCCTTAGAATCTGAATAGGATTATTGTGTCCATTTCATATCTAAACCAGATATGTGAAATGAAAATAGGATTCAGGAAATGAAAAGATTTTTTTACCCACGTAGGAGACTAGAAGAATTTGAAACGATTGGTTCGGAATTAACACCGAATCAGGCGGGTTTATTTAGTGAAATTCCTGTTGGTTCTGCTCCTTACTATGAAAGCACTCACGATAATTTATTTCTATCCGCATATAAGTGTATTGAACCTAAAAGTGATAATGTATTGAATAATCAATTACCCGAAAGTAAGATAGTTTCTTTTTTTAAGCACAAGAATATGAAGCAGTTTTCCTTAAGTCTATTAACAATAAGAACAATTGTATTACGATTTTTCAATTTTGAAAAATTCATATTACAAAGAGGTTCTAATTCAGGTTTCCGAAAAATTGGAACAAGTTCATCTTTTTTGATGGGTTACGGGTTAGCTCTGTTGTTTTTATTAAGCAGCGGTTTGTCTAAAGCCGCTGATGTTGATTTAGCCTTAAAGCAAAGTGTAAGTGTTTCCCAACCATCGATTGGAAATTCTTTGACATATACAGTATGGCTGGTTAATCAGGGAACAAATACTGCTACTGATATTCAAATTCAAAATGTAGTTCCTATTTCTGGACTTAACTCGGTGAACGCAACAGTTACCGGAGGAAGCTGGACATACAATTCAGTTTCAGGTGTAGGTAGTTGGACGGTCAATTCTTTAGCGGGTGGTGATTCGTTGAGACTTCAAGTTTCAGGAACAGTTTTTGGAAGAGGTGTGTTTTTCAATACGGCGGAAATTCAGAGTAGTCCCGATTATGATATAGATTCTCAGCCGGGTAATGCCGACCTCACTGAGGATGATATTGCCTCTTCATGTTTTTCTGTACCGATACAATGGTACCCCGGAGATGAGTACCTCGTTGAAGTTCCCGCCCCTTATACATTAGGGTCCGGGATTGTTTGGTATAGAAACGGTGTCATGATCAATGCCTCTACGCCTGAGGCCACCATTAACTTAGACAGTACCCTTACCATAAAAGGAATCGGTGATTATACCTTTAGTACAACTTTGACAACTTGCCCTGCAACCGGTTGCTGTGCTATTATGGTTGAAGAAGGTCCAAGGTTTGACCTTGCAATGGTCAAAAGGAGTTCTGCTCCTTCGGTAGTTGCTGGAAATAATATTACATTCTATTTTGATATTTATAATCAGGGTAACCAAAATGCTACTCAGATTCAGATTTCGGATTATATACCAGCTGGCTTAACATTAGCCGATACCAATTGGACCAATACTTCGGGTATTGCCACATTGAACAATTCGATTGATAGTCTGGCAGTGGGTGATACAATTACAACCTCAATCACTTTTGCTGTTTCTTCAGCTTATGTGGGAGCTTTGCGTAACTCAGCTGAGATTTCCTCTGCTACAGGTCCAGCATTGGAAGCAGTGACTGATTTCGATTCAGATATGGATAATAATCCTTCCAATGATAGTACTTCAGTTGATGGTGCAATTACTCAAAATGGAAAACTAGGAGGAGACGAAGATGATTTTGACATTTCAGATATTACGGTAACAGCTGCACCTGTATTTGATTTGGCTCTGACTAAAGCCAGGGCCTCTGCCGGACTTGTTTATCCTGGAATGGGAATTACCTTCAATTTGACCGTTTTAAATCAGGGCACTATTGATGCTACACAAATTTCTTTGGTTGATTATGTTCCAGCAGGTTTAATGCTCAATGATACCGCATGGAATCAGGTTGGAAGTGTTGCTCAATTAAATAGTCCGATATCAATATTAGCAGGTAGAAGTCTGACAATACCTATTTCATTTATTGTTACTCCATCTTTTGTTGGAGGTAATATTACAAACAGTGCAGAAATTAGTGGAAACAAAGGCTCGGGTGGTGAAGATGTTATAGATTTCGATTCAACACCTGATAATATAGCTTTAAATGACAACAATACTGTTGATAATGATGTAACTCAAAATGGTAAATTAGGCGGAGATGAAGATGATTCTGATTTCGAAACATTTTTGGTTACTGCATACGGTACAGTAGGAGATTTGGTTTGGAATGATATAAACAAAAATGGACTTCAGGATGTAGGAGAATCTGGCATATCGAATGTGGTTGTGACCCTTCAAACCTCAACAGGTACTTTTGTGGCGTCAACTTTAACTAACGCCAGCGGTAATTACCAATTTAGTAACTTATTACCCGGAAATTATAGAATCGTTGTAGGAATACCATCAGGATATGTTGGTTCTACAGCAAATGTAGGAGCAAATGACGCACTGGATAGTGATATTGACCCTACCACCGGTATATCAAATACATTTACAATTACCTCTGGTGCAATTTATAATACCGTTGATGCGGCTTTATATCTTTTGGTTTGTCCTACAATTCAGACCATCTCAGCTACAGATAATGACATCTGTAATGGAGAAATTACAACACTCGTTGCAAATTCTTCTGATGGAACACCAATTCAATGGTATCTGTCTCCAACAGGTGGTACTTTGGCATATACTACCAATAGTGGACAAAATCTAACTTTAAGCCCGACAGTTTCCACTGTATATTATGCCCAATTGGATTCCGTTCCGGCAACATGTTCTAATAACAGAACCGCCGTTTCAATATCTGTAAATCCGATACCAACAACTCCTGTAAGTTCAGTAAATGCCACAATTTGTGATACTGAAACCGCAAATTTGAACACTTACATTACAAATGGTACTACCACAGTTGGTGGTGTTTTTGAATGGCACACAGGAATAGCTTCATCCTCACCTTTGGTTTCAGGACCTACTTCGGTGGGAGCGGGCACATATTATTTATTTGAAAGGTCGGGAGCTGGTTGTTACAGTGCTCCTTCTACAACAACTATCACAGAAGTTAGTTGTGCCAAAGTGGTTGATATTTCATTAATTAAAACAGCTGACCGCAGGATTGTTTACTTGGGTGATGTAATACAATATACAGTAAATGTCTCCAATGCCGGACCTGACTCTGCAACCAATGTTGTCCTGAGAGATATTTTGCCTGATGGTTTGACTTTCGTTTCAAGTCCTACATTTACAAATAACAATGATACGCTAACAATGAATATTCCGCTGTTAGTACCAGGACAGACTTTAACTTATACTTACAATACCTTGGTTTCGACAGAAGGAAGTATAATAAATATAATAGAAGTAATCGCTGCAGATCAAAGTGATGTCGATTCATCTCCTAACAATGGCGTATTCTTAAATGAAGACGATGATGATGATGAGGTTATTAATGTAATTATACCTAGTCCGGTTTCTGATATTAGTTTAAGGAAATTTGTAAGTGTAGGAAATCCAAATGTAGGTGATATTTTGACTTATACCATAAATGTTCAAAACTCAGGGCCAAATACTGCAACTAATGTTGAAATTACTGACGTTCTGCCTGCTGGTTTAGATTATTTATCTTCAACAGGAGCCAATAGTTTCACCATTACCGGCGATTCAATAGTTGCCACTCTTAATTCTTTACCTCCGTTTACTGATGTGGATATCACTATAAATGTAATGGTGTCAGATAGTGGTTCAATTACTAATACGGCTCAGGTAACTGCTTCTGATCAACCAGATCCTGATTCAACACCAAATGCAGGAATTAATGAGGATGATGATGATGCCGTAAGTATTAACGCAACCCAGCCATGTAATCCTTCTGTTCCGGTTATTTCAAGTACTAATCTGTTTATTTGTGCAGGAGAAAGTACCACTTTAAGTGCAATAAACTGTAACGGAACTGTGATATGGTCAAATGGTCAGACTGGAAATAGTATTACTGTTTCACCTGTTGTGGCTACTACTTATTACGCTCAATGCCAGGTGGGTACTTGTGTTAGCTCGGCATCAAACAATGTACAGATAAATATTAATTCTATTGCACCACCTACAATTAGTGCATCTTCAACCGTGGTATGTTCTGGTGGAAGTGTTACCCTTTCAGCTACTGGGTGTACTGGTTCTGTATTATGGTCAAATGGTGTGGTTGGTAACTCAATAGACGTTTCCCCAACACTTTCTTCGACTTCATACACAGCCGTATGTAATGTGGGTGTATGTCAAAGTAATGCCTCAACAGCTGTTGTTATTTTACTTTCAACTAGCCCATCGGCTCCATCAATTGGAGTTACAACATCAGATATTTGCCAAGGTCAAAGTGTAACTTTAACAGCCAATGGTTGTACCGGAACTGTAAATTGGTCTAATGGTCAGTCAGGGGCTTCAATTACTGTAACTCCTTCTGTAACTACAACTTATTCAGCTACTTGTTCAGCAGGTTCTTGCGTGAGTGCAACGTCAAATCTTCTTACTATCAACGTTTCTGCCTTGCCAACACCTTCTATAACAGCATCAAGAAGTGTTACTTGCGGAGTTGATCCCGTTACACTTACTGTAAATGGATGTACTTCAAGTGTGCTCTGGTCAACTGGATCAACTGCAAATGAAATCGTTGTGACACCATCAACAACCACAACCTATACTGTTACCTGTGGAAGCGGAGCATGTTCAGCTTCTGCCCAAAGTACTATAACGGTTGGCGGATTGGGAGAAACTCCAACTTTATCAGCAACAAATACCAATATTTGTTCAGGAGGGTCAACAACACTGTCAGCAAGTAGTTGTTCAGGTACTATAGATTGGACACTTACAACAAATACTCTTTCAGTATTACATACCGGAAGCACGTTTACCGTATCTCCAACAGATACTACTTCATATACTGCAATTTGTAACACAGGAACAAGTTGTGCTGGCTGGGCAATCATGGTAATAAATGTTCAACCACAACCAACGGCTCCTATTATTTCGAGTGGAGCAACAACAATTTGTGCCGGCGACAGCACTGTTCTAACGGCATTTAATTGCTCAGGAACAGTAAGTTGGTCTAGTGGTGGTAATGCTATTAGTTTTATTGCAAAACCAACTGTTACTACTACTTATACCGCTACTTGTACTCAAAATGGTTGTACAAGTATAGCTTCAGCACCAGTTACAATCAATGTAAGTACTTCCAATCCTACAATTAGTGCGAGCTCACTTAACATTTGTACAGGCGGAAGTTCAACATTATCTATAAATAATTGTTCGGGTACGGTTCTTTGGAGCACAGGTTCAACTTTGGCTTCGATTACAGTATCACCATCTGCAACAACCACTTATACTGTTGAGTGTCAGGTTGGAACTTGTATTTCTTCGACTTCCGCCACTGTAAACGTTAGTGTTGGTCAAATGCCTACAATTACTGCTAGTGAAACTAATATTTGCTTGGGAGGCAGTGTAGAATTAACAGCTGCTAATTGCTCAGGTACACTTACCTGGAGTACGGGAGCCGGTACTAATATTATTACTGTATCACCTACTGATACAACAATTTACACAGTAATTTGTGAAATTGGAACATGTTCTCAAAGTGCGGGTATAACCATATTTGTAAGTCCTGCTCAGACACCAAATATCTCAGCATCGGCTACCTCAATATGTGTGGGTCAAAGTGTAACGCTTACAGCATCAAATTGTTCTTCGGGTGTAACATGGAGTACCGGAGCCACTACAAATGAAATTGTGGTAAGTCCATCGGTAACCACAAACTATTCTGTATCCTGTGGGTCAGGTACTTGTTCAAGATCAGCCACATTGACTATAACAGTTGGTTCCGTTTTGGCACCACCGGCAATATCTGCTAATCAGACCACTGTTTGTCCATCTACAAATGTAGTATTGACAGCAACTGGTTGTACAGGTACAGTAATATGGTCTAATTCTTCCCAAGGTACAGAAATCACAGTGTCACCTGTTGCAACTACATCATATACAGCTATTTGTGACAACGGCGGATGTGTAAGCTCACAATCCAATACCGTGACAGTTACAGTTTCAGGAACAGCAATTCAGCGTCCGGTTGTTAGTTCACCATTGGCAAATGTTTGTCCGGCTACTACTGTTAGTTTAAGTTCTGCAGTTACAAGTTCGCCGGTTACTTCTGGAGGAATTTTTGAATATCATACTGGTAATTCGACTTCTTCTCCTTTGGTTACAAATCCTGCTCAAGCCATTGCTGGAAGTTATTATGTATTTGAAAAATCAACTTCTGGTTGTTATAGTACTCCGGCATTGATAACAGTAACTATTGACAATTGTAATATCAATCAGGGAGATGCTGATATTCAGGTGAATATTATCGGGAATAAATCATATGTAATCATAGGTGATACCGTAATTTATACATTGACTGTTAAAAATAACGGTCCGACGGATGCATCGAATGTTAATTTTGAGAATATAATTCCGGAAGGTTTGTCTATAATAGGTGGTACTCCGGGAATGCTGCAAATTGGTAATAAACTTGTTGGGGTAATTCCTACTTTGATTACCAATGCTACAAGAACTTATACATATTCTGCTAAAGTAACAGGTGCAGGTCAGGTAGTAAATGTAATTAATAAGGTATCGGCAGATCAAAATGATCCGATAAACAGTAATAACTCAGATAGTTTTACAGTTGAGTGTACTACATGTCAACAAACATGTATCGCTACATCTTTGAAAGCGGACACATTGCGTCAGGTAAACGGTTCATATAATATTAAGTTTACCGCATTGCTTAAAAACTGTGGTAATACTCCGCTAGATTCTGTCGAATTGGATGAAAATCTGGCAAATATGTTTACGAGTCCAACGCAATTTACTATGGTTCAGGCTCCAACGGTAGGATCTGGTAGTTCACTTGTAGGAAATTCAGCTTACAATGGAGGTTCTAATATTGGATTACTGAATAGAAACCTAAGTAAATTACCTGTAGGCAGAACAGATACTGTGACATTTACAATAAATCTTCAGCCAAATGGTGAAGATGGACCATTCTCAACCAATTCAATAGCTAAAGGTGTCGGAAAAACTCAGTTTGGAATTGATCAGCAAGTTTCTGATGTTTCAAATGACGGACTTGTGGTAAATAAAGACCTGGCCGATCCAACAGTTGTGAAACTTTATAAGTCTCCAGCGATAGGCCTCGCATTAGCCATAACAGACACTGTTAAATTATTTGATGGAAGTTATAATGTTCAGTTCCAGGCGATTGTTAAAAATATTGGTTCGCTTGATTTGACAAATGTCTTGTTAAAAGATACACTTGCCAATTATTTCAAACTTCCTGCTACATTCGAAATGGCGATTTCACCATCAACAAATGAAAACAGTAATCTGGACGTAAATCCTGATTTCAACGGGGTTTCTGATGTGAATTTGACTTTAGCTACGAGTACACTTCCAATTGGTAAGTCTGATACTGTTTGGTTTACTATTAACTTGAAACCTTCTACTATTACCGAGTTCATTGACAGGGCGGTAGTTCTGGGTGATGGTACTTATACTAATGGAAGCATTGAAACCGTAATAGATTATTCAAATACTGGAATTGATCCAACCGCTCCTGGAAGTGAACCAACCGAACTAATATTGGGTAATGAATCAACTCCAACAGCATGTATTGGTTCTGCACTGGCAACAGTTAATAAAACCAAACTGGAAGATGGTACATACAATATAACTTACCAGGCAATAGTAGGCAATTGTGGCAACGTAAATCTTACTAATGTTACAATTTGTGATACGCTGGCAAATACCTTTAATGCACCTACTGAGGTGAAAATGGTGACCAAACCGTCAGTAGGTCAGGGAAGTACATTGTTGGCAGATACGACATTTAATGGTGTAGCCAATACTTGTCTTCTAAAAGCTGGTAGTACTCTTGCTCCGGGTAAAGTTGATACCGTGAAATGGACAATCAATGTTAAACTGAATAGCAATAACGGTCCATTTAGAAACAATATTACAGTTAATGCGACCTCGCCTACAAGTCAGGTTGTATCTGATATGTCAAATGACGGAATTAACCCTGCTCCTGAAGGGTCATTGCCAACTATACTTAATTTCAATGATAATGTTTCTGATTCTTTAATTGGTCTTGCGAAAGAACTGATAGGTATCAAAAAAGTGGAAGGAAGTCTGGCTAAGTTTGATGTAGAATTTAGATTTGTAATCAAAAACTACGGTATAGTAGGCTTTAACAGACTACAATTACAAGATAATATTGCCTTGACATTTGGACCAAAAGTAGGGATAGATACAGTAATCATCAAAGATGTTTCTACAGGTTTGGTTCCAAATCCTAACTTTACAGGTAAGGGTGATCTGACCAACATGTTGGATGAGCCATTAAGTTCACTTCCAACCAATACCAGTCGTACTGTGAATTTGGTTGTAAGAGTTGACTTAACCAATGCCGATACGCTCAGATATGAAAATATCGCAATGGCGTGGGCTCCATTCCCAACTGGGTCTTCTATGGCGGAAGATGCATCGACCGACGGTGCCAATCCTGATGCTGATTTGTCAGGAACACCAACAGACGATTCAGATCCAACACCAATTGATTTTACTAAATTTCATACATTATCAAGATTAACTCCATTTGGTATTGCCAAATCTGTGGATAGTCTTTCAAGTGCTGACGGTAGTTATCTGCTATCATATAAAGTAATTGTGAAAAACTACAGTGCCGTTGATATGGATAGTGTACAATTGATTGACGACCTTGCAAATGTATTTAGTAATAATACTCAGTTTGTATTGGTTGGTAGACCGGTTGTGTCAGATACCAGTTCTTTAGTTGTCAATCCGGATTTTGATGGTGAAAAAGATAAGAATATGCTGATAGCTTCATTAAGCTCTCTGAAAGCAGGCAAATCAGATACTTTGACATTCAAAGTTAAAGTTGCCAATCAGGATGCTGACGAACAGACATATTTGAATATCATTGACGGTAAAGCATGGATGGGAGACAGCCTGGTTACAGATAAATCTACTGTAGGTGTAAATCCGGATGCCACTCCAGATGGTAACCCTGGCAATGACTCTGAACCAACCGGAATAACTCTTCCAGTTGCCAAAGAAGATACATCTGCGGTTAATGTTATGGTTCAGGATGGTCTTTCACTTGATGGAAACAAAGTCAACGATGTACTTGTAATCAGAGATAAAGACAATAAAGTTGTATTGACGGCCGACGATAACATCGAGATTTATATTTATAATCGTTGGTTCCATTTAGTTTATCATTCAGCAAACTATATTTCAGATTTTGAAGCTGGTAATGGCTGGGATGGAAAAACTAATGTCCAGGGTCTGAAAGTAAAAGACAACAAATATGTCTCTGATGGTACTTATTTCTATGTTGTTTCCAGTACCAATAAGCGTTTGTTTGGAGGAAAACCTCAAACCGGTTTCATAACCGTGGTTAAAGATTAATTAATAAAAAAAGAATCAGGGAGTAGAAATATTTCCCTGATTACTTTGAAAATAAAATTTTTTTATATTTTTGCTAAACTATTGAGTGTCAACCTATTCTTGGAAGGCTATCAATTGTATAAATTTTCAGGAAAAAATACACAAATAAAAAAGAAATGAAAAATCTCTATTTTGCCAGAAAAAGGGTACTGCTATTGGTATCTCTACTGTTTGGATCAATGTCTTCGTTATTTGCACAACAAGAAGTGATGTACTCTCAGTATATGTTTAATACACTTGCACTCAATCCGGCTTATGCAGGCAGTAGAGATGTGTTAAGCTTAACAGCCGTAGGACGATACCAATGGATGCAGAGTATTGATGGTGCACCCCGCACCCATTCGTTCACTCTTGATATGCCAATTCGTAATGAAAAAATGGGTATTGGGCTTATCGCTTACAACGACGCCATTGGCGTGGCCGCCAATACAGGCATCAATCTAGCTTATTCTTATCGTTTTAAATTAGGAGCCAAAACCACTATGGCATTAGGTGTTCAGCCGACTTATTCCAATGTAAGTCAAAAACTTTCAGAAGTAAAAAACCTTGATATCACTGAAGCAGTTTTTGCCAATGATATTACCAGTAATCTCTTCAATGCAGGTATGGGTTTATATTTGAGTAATGACAAAGCATTCTTTAGTTTTTCAGTTCCTCAGATTATTGAGCAAAAATATGGGACAAGTGACTCGGCAAAGGGAAAAATTCGCCGTCATTATGTTGCAATGGCTGGTATTGTTATTGGTAAAGGTAATGTTAAAGTTAAACCATCGGTCATGATGCGTTATTCAGGAGGTTCAAATATGGGATTTGATCTCAATGCAAATGTATGGTTCAAGGATAAAATAGCGGTAGGTGTTTCGGGTAGAAAATCACAAACCGCCCTTTATGGTCAGGATTTTGTAGATGCTATAGTGGGTATGTTTGAAGTTCAGCTAACACCTCAGTTGAGGCTTGGATATGCATATGACTATAATACTACAAGATTGAATACCAAAAATGGTACATTGTCCCAAAATTTAATCAGTACACCTACTCACGAATGGCTGCTGAGATATGAATTTGGTTATGGAAAATCAAAAATTCTTACTCCAAGATATTTCTAAGTTTATCATAAGTCCAATTTTAATACAAAAAATTATGTTAGTCAGGATTAAAAGAAAAATTGCCCTTTTGGCTTTGATAAGCGTTTACAGCACCTTTTCATTTGCTCAAAATACCTTATTAAAAACAGCCGAACATCATTTTGATAACCTCAGTTATGTAAAAGCTATCGATGCTTACGAGCAGGCATTGAAAAAGAAAGGAATAGCAGAGCCTGAAAAGTTTAATGCTATGAAAAATCTGGCTGAGAGTTACATGAAAGTAAAAGATGCTCAAAATGCCGAGAGAGTTCTTCGCGAATTGGTAGGGTCATCATCTGATTTTTCAGGAGAAAGAGCACCGGTATTACTTCATTATGCTCAGGCTTTGGCTAGTAATGCCAAATACAAAGAATCGCAGGAACAATACCAGAAATATATGCAATTGGTTGAGTCTGATCCCAGGGGAAAAGGCTTTTCAAAATTATATAATGATGTAAATGTCCTTTCCAAAAACTCAGCTTGCTACAAAGTAGATTACCTGTCAATTAATACGACAGCTGCCGATTTTAGTCCAACCTTATATCAAAACGGACTGATTTTTGTATCAAACCGTCGCAATACAACAGGCTTAAGAAGGGTTTATACATGGAACAATACACCGTTTCTTGACCTTTACCACCTTGACGACATAGCCTATCTTACTGGTGGAGAGGCTGGATTGAGCGGAGGAAAATCTGCTGCAAAAGGTAAAGCGAAAAATCCTGGTGGTGCCGTTGGTGCCGACGAATACACCGCTCCAACAGCCAATGACTCCCGTACAATAGGTGTTTATGGTGGAAAAAATATTTCAACAGGTTTTGGTTATTCTGACAAACCTCTCACCGAAAGCGACAGACTTTCAGGGAGCATAAACTCAAAATACCATGAAGGACCTGCTGCATTTTTTAAAGATGGCTCCAAAGTGATTTTTACCAGAAACAATGTCAATAAAGGTTCTGCAAAAAAAAGCTCTGATGGAATAGTGAAATTAAAAATGTATTTGGCTGAAGCTAAAAAAGATGGTTGGGGAAATATCACCGAACTTCCATTTAACTCAGATGAGTATTCTACTGGCCATCCGGCCATCTCACCTGACGAAAAGTTGGTATTTTTTGCCTCTGATATGCCTGGTGGATATGGTGGAACCGATATATACGTAACAAGATATGATGGTACAAACTGGTCTGCTCCAATCAATATGGGCAAAACAATTAATACAAAAGGAAATGAAATGTTTCCGTTTGTAGATGAAAAAGGCAACCTTTATTTTTCATCTGATGGCCTTCCTGGCTTGGGTGAACTTGATATCTTCTATACCCAACTTGATGGAGTAACTCAAAAGGGACGAGTAATTAACCTGGGGGCTCCTATTAATTCAAGTAAAGATGACTTCGGTATTGTAACAGATGGTACTCGTCAAAGCGGATACTATAGCTCAAACCGTAAGCGTGGAGGAAATGATGACGATATCTATAAGTTTGAAAGAGAATGTGAGCTTAAAGAAGGTTGCGAATTGTTGATTGCGGTATATGATGCCGAAACTAAAATGCCTTTGGATAATACAAATCTGAATTTTGTTGATGCTGATGGAAATAATATCGAGCTTATTACCAATGCTGAGGGCATGATCTCTCTCGATAATATTATGGTCGACAATGAGTATGTTTTCAAAACAACTCGTGAAGGATATGCCAACAATTCAGTAAGTTATTCAACAGATGAGTGTGACAATGAACCTTCCAGGTTGGAAATTCCTTTGGAAAGACCAAAAGAAGGTACTGATTCAACAGAAAATGTTACAGCAATTGATCCAGATGCCAGTGCTCTGATTTCTAATGACCCCAATAATCCAAATGTGATTCCGGGAGCAAAAAATACTTGTATCATTAAAGGTAAAGTTTATACTCAATCATCGAGGCAAAAACTTGAAGGAGTTACTGTTACTTTGAGAAACGCCTGCGACGGTTCATTAGTGACTGCTATTTCAGACAAAAACGGTTCGTTCCAGTTTACTGCTTATGAAGGTTGCGATTATACTCTTGAAGGCAAAAAAGACGATATGGCCTCCAATTCGAAGCAAATCAAAAAACTTAATTGTAAAACATCAGAAAAAGAATCATCTGATATCATGATGTTTACAACAGGAGACGTAGTTAAAATCGAAAATATTTATTATGATTATGGTAAATACTTTATAAGGCATGATGCTAAAATTGAATTGGATAAACTGGTGAAAATCATGCGTCAGTATCCAAAAATGAGGATAGAATTAAGCTCACATACTGATAGCCGTAGCCCTATTGATTTCAATCAGACACTTTCTGATAACAGAGCTAAAGAAGCAGCAAATTATTTATTTAAAAGAGGTATTAGCCGTTCTAGAATCGAATACAAAGGTTATGGCGAGACGCAACTTACCAACCAATGTGCCGACGGTGTGAAATGTTCTGAAGCTGACCATCAGCTCAACAGACGTACCGAATTTAAAATACTCCAGTTGAATTAATCGAAAATCATATACTATTATTAAATTGGCCGTTTATTTAGATAAGCGGCCTTTTTTTATGAAAAAATTCCAATATTTGTTTTCATCCTTTTTGTTATTCTTTTCAATTGCCAAAGGACAAGATGGGCTCATAAGACAATATCAGTTCAATCAACTTTCTTTTAATCCTGCTTTTGCCGGTGAAAATGGAATTTTTTCGGTCAAAACCCTTCTGGGACAACAATTTAATGGCACACTGAGGTTTAATCAGGTCAATCAGGTTTTGGCCATCGATGGTCAACTATTTAATCAGGGAGGTTTGGCATTTCAGGCTTATCGTTCCAATCTCGGTAATGTTTTGAGCAGAGGACTATTGACTAGTTATAGCAAAGGTTTTGATTTGGGAGAATTGCTAATAAAAGGGGGAATAAACGGGGGATTGATGATAACCAATATCGTAACCAACGCCGTAAACATGCAGGTAGCCCCTTTCGCTGGAATGGGTTTTTTGGCTTCATATAAAGGTGTTTTTGCCGGGGTTTCAAAGCCAATGCTTATTTATTCTAAAAACGTTATTGACAAAAAACCGGCATTCATTCAGCTGGGATATATTTACTCGCCCCAAAGTTCTTTACTTAATTTTAATGTGAATTCTATTTTTTATACATATTCCAATAAGAATAATATAGACTTCAACGCCAAAGCCTGGTACAATCAGAGAGTTGGTTTAGGTGTTTCTGTCCGAAATGATAAAATCTATAACTATTTCGAAAAAAACCTTTCGGTTGTCCCTTCTATCGAATATAAATTATATAAAACAGTTCATGTAGGAATTTCCTATGATAAAAATGAAATAAGAGACATTGGAGCCACCAATCCAACCTTAGAAAATGACTTGAATTTTAGAGGAGTTTTTCAATTGTTTTTCAGATACACATCCAATCCTGAACAGGGAGAATCAAAATTTTATAATAAATTTTAATATTTAGAAAAATATTTAAATAAAAATTGCGAATTTTTAAGATTTAGATTAGAATTTTCTTAAAAAAGTTAAATTTTTTGTACTAAACTGTCCAATATTTATAAAATAAACACAATTTTTTTGTTAGTTATAAATAAAACTATTTAGTTCGCATGCTGATTTTCTTGAGTGTAGTAAGTAAAGTACATTTTAGATAAGTCAATTGGCAAACTTAGAGGTAGAGGGTTATCTAATTATTTTTATAAAATATATAGTATTGGATTGATTTTTGGCGTTCTACGACACAAGGTATTTTTGTACCTATTTTTTTGATTCTTAATAAAATTAGCTTTTTTAAAAAAACAATAATGGATCAGTTTTCTTACATTGCCAATGCAGATGTAACCGCAATTGAATCGCTTTACCAGCAATATCTTCAAGACCCTGCCTCAGTTGATCAAAGTTGGCAGTATTTCTTTAAAGGTTTTGAGCTATCAAAAACCTGGAGTGGTGAGACTTCCCAAATTAACAGTGGCGGTACTACAGATACGCAAAAAATCTTCAAAGAGCGGGAAGTAGTACATCTGATTCGTGGGTTTCGTTCAAGGGGACACATGTTGGCTAAGATAGACCCACTGTACGAAATAAGGAAGTTTAACGCCAATCTTGATTTGGCTTACTACCAATTGTCCGAAAATGACCTGGACACAGTTTTTGAAGCAGGTATTGAGGTCTTTGGACGCCCTGCTACGCTAAGAGAAATCTATAATTCACTTTTGAAAATATATGGTGGAAAAATAGGTTTCGAATATTTGTATATCAGAGACCGGAAAATCAAAAGTTGGTTTCGTAGAAAAATAGAAAAAGAATATCTTGATTATAATCCACCACAAGACCAGAAAATCAGAATCCTGAAAAAATTAAATCAGGCGGTTGCTTTCGAGAATTTCCTTCATACCAAATTTTTAGGAAAAAAAAGATTTTCGCTGGAAGGTGGTGAATCTGCCATTCCTGGTTTGGATGCTGCCATTTTAAAAGGTGCTGAACTCGGCGTAGAAGAGGTAATAATTGGTATGGCTCACCGCGGTAGATTAAACGTTTTGACCAATATCCTCCAGAAACCTTATGATCAGGTTTTTAATGAATTTGAAGAAAATGTTCCTACAATAGAATTCAGTGACGGTGACGTGAAATATCACCAGGGCTACGAAAGTCAGATAGAAACGCCTTCAGGAAAAAGAGTGTCTTTGAAATTGATGGCCAACCCTTCTCACCTCGAAACCGTTGACCCTGTGGTGTTGGGTTATGCCCGCTCCAGAGCCGATGCTCACTTTGAAAGTCACGGATTCAAGCCCAACGAATTTGCTGATATTTATGATAAAATATTACCAATAATCATCCATGGGGATGCATCTTTGGCTGGTCAGGGTATAGTTTATGAGGTTGCTCAGATGTCAAACCTTCCCGGATATTATGTTGGGGGAGCCATTCATTTGACAATTAACAACCAGATAGGTTTCACTACCGACAACGTGGATGCCCGCTCAACACTTTATAGTTCAGATGTAGGCAAAATGCTGGATACTCCTATTTTCCACGTCAACGGCGACGACCCTGAGGCTGTAGTTTATGCAATGGAGTTGGCTATAGAATTCAGGAAAGAATTTAACAAGGACGTGTTTGTAGATATGATTTGCTATCGTAAACATGGTCACAATGAAGCCGATGAGCCTCGTTTTACTCAACCGGGTATGTATGAGTTGATCAGCAAACATCAGACACCAAGAGAAATTTACATAGAAAAGCTTAAAGCAGGAGGCGATATAGATGAGGAGCATTTCAAACAAATAAAAGCTCAGTTTGATGACGATCTGCAGAATATTTTGGTAAAAGTAAAACAAAATCAGTTGCCTTATGAATTGCCAAAATTGGAAAGAGATTGGGCAAAACTACGGAGGTCTGTGGTTAGCGATTTTGATGAATCTCCTAAAACAGGCATCTCCAAAGAGGAAATCGCTGTAATTGGAAAAGCACTTTCGACGGTACCAGCAGATTTTACTCCTATCAAGCAAATTGAGAAAGTTCTCGAAGAAAGAAAAGATATTTTTGAAGGCAAAAAACCATTTAACTGGGCTGCAGCTGAGTTGATGGCATTTGGCTCAATCCTGAATCAGGGCAATTGGGTAAGAATGAGTGGCCAGGATGTGCAGCGAGGTACTTTCTCGCACCGTCATGCTGTTTTACATGATATAAAATCTTACACCAAATACAATAATCTTCAACACATTAGAGAGGGGCAAGGTAAATTCGAAATTTACAACTCATTCCTCTCAGAATATGCCGTAATGGGCTTTGAATATGGGTATGCTTTGGCTAATCCTAATGCCCTTGTGATTTGGGAAGCTCAGTTTGGTGATTTTGCCAACGGTGCCCAGATCATGATCGACCAGTTTTTGGTGGCTGCTGAGTCAAAATGGAACTCAATGAATGGACTTGTGTTGTTATTACCTCATGGCTATGAAGGTCAGGGACCAGAGCACTCCAATGCTCGTCCTGAAAGATTCCTGCAGTTGGCCGCAGAATACAATATTTATGTATGTAACTGTACAACCCCTGCCAACTTCTTCCACATGCTGCGTCGCCAGGTTTCATTGCCTTTCCGTAAGCCTTGTGTTCACATGTCGCCAAAATCGATGCTTCGTCATCCGATGGCCATTTCAAATATGGAAGAATTCTTGCCTTATACTCAATTCAAAGAGGTGATTGGAGACGAAACTTCAGATCCTAAAAAAGTGAGAAGGGTGTTGGCTTGTTCCGGTAAAATATATTATGATTTGCTGAAACGAAAAATGGATGAAGGCCGCGAAGATATTGCTATCATCAGAGTTGAACAGCTGCATCCATTCCCTAAAACTCAGGTTGAAAATGAGTTTGCAAAATATGGTAAGGCTGAAAAACTTTGGGTTCAGGAAGAACCTCTTAATATGGGTTATTGGTCGTATATCGTTCGTGAATTCCCTAACGGATTTGACGACGTAATCTCAAGAAAATTGAGTGCCTCACCTGCGACAGGTTACACCAAAAATCACAATCAGATTCAGAATAAAATATTAGATAAAGCATTCCAATTGAATTAATACCTAAGTCATGGTTATTGAAATGAAAGTTCCCTCGGTAGGAGAGTCTGTAACGGAAGTTACTATTGCTGCCTGGGTCAAAAAAGATGGAGATTTTGTAAAAATGGACGAAGTGATTTGTGAACTGGAGTCCGACAAAGCGACATTTGAATTACCTGCTGAAGCCGACGGCATATTAAGGATTATCGGCAAAGAAGGTGATGTATTGGCTATTGGTTCACCAATTTGCAAAATCGAACCTTCGGGAGCTCAGCCAGTTGCTGCCCCTGCTCCGGCAGTCGTTGTGGCTGCACCTGTTGTTGTAAAAGAATCGGCTCCTGTTGCCTCTGCGGCACCAGTTGCTTCCCAAACCATTGAAATAAAAGTGCCGGCTGTAGGCGAATCTATCACTGAAGTGACAGTAGCTAGTTGGTTAAAAAATACCGGAGAGACTGTTTCTTTGGATGAAATCATCTGTGAGTTGGAATCAGATAAGGCTACCTTTGAGTTGCCTTCACCACAAGCGGGTGTTTTGACAGTTATTGCTCAACCGGGAAGTGTGGTGCCTATTGGCGGCATTTTAGCTACCTTGCAAGTAGGTGGTTCGGCTCCGGTTTCTCAATCTCAAGTTGAAGCCGCTTCAACTGCTGCACCGGTGGCAACTTCAGATGCCAATTATGCATCGGGACATCCATCTCCTGCCGCAGCCAAAGTAATGGCAGAAAAGGGACTTTCATCTACCGATGTACAGGGAACTGGCGTTGGAGGAAGAATCACCAAAGAAGATGCTCAGAATGCCCAGATTGCAACTGTGGCTCCTCAATCTCCTACGACAACAGCCCATGCCACTCCTTCAGCTCCAGTTTCAACAGACAGCCGTGGAACCAGAAGAGAAAAAATGACCACTTTACGTAAGACTATCAGCAAGCGTTTGGTAGCGGTGAAAAACGAAACCGCCATGCTCACTACTTTCAATGAAGTGGACATGAAGCCGATCATGGATTTGCGTAAAACTTATAAAGATAAGTTTAAAGATACGCATGGGGTAGGGCTTGGTTTTATGTCATTCTTTACAAAAGCTTGTTCTATCGCCCTTCAGGAGTTTCCATTGGTAAATGCATACATTGACGGCGAAGAAATCGTTTACAATGATTTCACAGATATCTCGATCGCAGTTTCTGCTCCTAGAGGATTGGTTGTTCCGGTTATCAGAAATGCTGAAAAAATGTCATTTGCTCAGATAGAGGCCGAAGTCGTAAGATTGGCTACCAAAGCCCGTGATAATAAGCTTACTATCGAAGAAATGACAGGTGGAACTTTTACTATCACCAATGGAGGTATTTTTGGCTCTATGCTTTCAACGCCTATCATCAACGCACCGCAGTCTGCCATTTTGGGTATGCACAATATCGTTGAGAGGCCTGTAGCCATCAACGGTCAGGTTGAAATCAGGCCTATCATGTATGTGGCTCTTTCATATGACCACCGTACTATCGATGGTAAAGATTCTGTTGGCTTTTTGGTAAGAGTAAAACAGCTTCTGGAAGATCCGATGAGGATGCTTTTGCAAGTGTAAGTATAGTTAAAATGTCACACTGAGCTTGTCGAAGTGCCTTACCGAAATGTGGCTTCGACAGGCTCAGCCTGACAAAATCTTCAAAAAATAAACATAGAAATGCAATACGACGTAGTAGTAATAGGTTCGGGTCCAGGTGGTTATGTAGCGGCCATCCGTTGTGCTCAGTTGGGTTTCAAAACCGCCATCGTCGAAAAATATAACGCCATGGGTGGAACATGTCTCAATGTGGGATGTATCCCTTCTAAGGCTCTTTTAGATTCTTCTGAGCATTATTACAATGCAGTACATCATTTTGAAGAACATGGTATCACTACCGGAAAAGTAAAGGCCGACATCAAAAAGATGATTGAACGCAAAGCCGGTGTTGTGAAAAAAATGAATGATGGTATCAACTATCTGATGAAGAAAAATAAAATTGATGTTAAAAATGGTTTTGGCTCTTTTGTAGATAAAAATACCGTGAAAGTAGCAAAGGCTGATGGCACAGAAGAGTTATTGACCACAAAAAATGTGATCATAGCGACTGGTTCTAAGCCGACCATTTTGCCTTTTATGAATTATGATAAAACCCGTATCATTACTTCGACTGAGGCCCTCAACTTGCAGGAAGTGCCTAAGCATTTGGTAGTTATCGGAGCCGGTGTAATTGGTGCAGAGTTGGGATCTGTTTATGCCAGATTAGGTGCCAAAGTGACTTTTGTAGAATTTGCCGACAGTATGATTCCGACTATGGACAAAACTATGGGTAAGGAGCTCCAGAAGTCTGTCAAAAAACTTGGGGTTGAGTTTTATTTTAATACCAAAGTAAGTTTGATTGAAAATCTTGGCAAAGAAGTTAAAATCACTGCTGAAGATAAAACCGGTAAAACCGTTGAAATCACCGGAGATTATTGTCTGGTAAGTATCGGACGTCGCCCATATATTGATAATCTTAACCTTGAAGCTATCGGTGTTCAGACCGACAGAGGCAAGGTTGTAGTCGATGAACATACTTTGCAAACCAACGTGCCGGGTATTTATGCCATCGGCGATGTGATCAGAGGTGCTATGCTCGCCCACAAAGCAGAAGAAGAGGGCGTATTTGTGGCCGAAACACTGGCCGGTCAGAAACCGCATATCAATTACAATCTCATTCCCGGGGTAGTTTATACATGGCCTGAAGTTGCTTCAGTCGGTAAAACCGAAGAAGAACTGAAAGCAGCCGGTGCGGCATATAAGTCGGGAAGTTTTCCATTCAAGGCATTGGGTCGTGCAACCGCCAGCGGTGATGTGGACGGAATGGTGAAAGTATTGGCCGATAAAAATACCGATGAGATTTTGGGTGTACACATAATTGGTGCCCGTGCTGCCGATATGATTGGCGAGGCCGTAACAGCGATGGAGTTCAGAGCAAGTGCCGAAGATATCTCCCGTATTTCGCACGCTCACCCGACCTATCTGGAGGCTATGAAAGAAGCCTGTCTGGCTGCAACCGACAACCGGGCGATACATTCTTAAGGATTTTTTTGAATTATTTATAATGAAAACCGGCTCAATTGGGTCGGTTTTTTTTTGTTAAACAAAAATTTTATTCATCTCCCTCCAACTAACCAAATTCACCTCACTTCTGGTTTGAGATTGGTCACCACCATAAATCACGTATCCGGCATTCGGGGCAATTTTGGCCAGGGCATTCCATTTTTTGAAGCCTTTCCAAAGATGGTCTGTGGGTGTTTGTGCCGATTTTATTTCGATTGGAATCAATCTTCCTTTGGTTTCAAGAATTAAATCCATTTCGTTGCCATTACTGTCACGCCAATAATAAATCTGTGGTTTTTCTCCTTCGTTTATGAGTTTTTTCATGATTTCCAGAATAATCCCATTTTCAAAAATAGAACCATAAGCAAAATGTGTATCCAACTGTTTTTCATCGGCAATATCCAATAAATAAGTCAGAAGGCCTGTGTCATAAAAATATAGTTTACTCATTTTTGTGAGCCTTTTTCCCCAGTTTTGATAGTAAGGATTTAACAAAAAGATTACATATGAGTTTTCCAGCACCGAAAGCCATGATGCAGCTGTGTTTGGACTTATTCCGGCATCATTTGCCAGAGCCGAAACGTTGAGTAATTGCCCTGCTCTGCCAGCACAAAGTTTCAAGAAACGCATAAATAAACTCAAATCTCCGATATTTTTGAGTTGCCGCACATCTCTTTCTATATAGGTTTGTACATAAGAGCTGAAAAATATATTTTTCGGAATTTGGTTGGCAATTATTCCTGGATAGCCCCCATTAAACAGCAAGTTTACGGAGCTTTTTTCTTTTATTTGCATTTCATTCCACGAAAATGGGAGTAAATTCAGCAGCCCAACTCTACCAGCCAGAGACTGAGTGATTCCCTCCATCATGAGATAGTTTTGCGAACCTGATAATACAAATTTCCTGGAAGGATCAGCATCGGCCATTCCTTGCAAATAAGTAAAGAGCACCGGTACCCTTTGTATTTCATCAAGTATGGCACCGTTGGGGTATTGGGCCAGAAATCCGCGAGGGTCTGATTCTGCAAAAAGTTGAACGTCCCTATCTTCCAGAAGTACATAAGGTAGGTTTTTAAGGACTTTTTTTACCAAAGTGGATTTTCCGGATTGTCTTGGGCCACTTACTGATACAATTGGGAAGTACTTAATGAGTTCATTAAGAGCATATTCCAGGTCTCTGTTAAGCATTTTATGTAAAATTTCATTCCTATTGCAAAATTGCATAAAAATATTAGAATTTAAAAATATTTATGCAGATTTTCATTTCAATTGCAAAATTGCATAAAAAGTAAAATATGTGCGGTGAATAATGTATTTAATCACCGCAGAATTTGCGGTAAAAAATTTGCATTTGCGGTGAATAAAAGTTTTATTTGTAGCAAAATATGCGGTGAATGAATCTTTATATATATCAAAATCCGGATTGGCCAGCTTTTTTCTGGGAAGATTCTCAGATTTTAAGGCAGTTGGGAGAAGTTCGTCATCTTCAAGGTAAACTCCTGGGGAAAATGGAATCCCTGGGTTTTGAGTTGCAAAATGAAGCATTGTTGAATACTTTAACAATGGATGTATTGAAATCGACAGAGATTGAGGGAGAATTTCTAAATCCCGGGCAAGTACGATCTTCACTGGCACGAAGATTAGGCCTGGAGATAGCTGGTACAGTGCCATCAGACCGTAATGTGGACGGAATGGTTGATATGATGCTGGATGCAACTCAGAATAACTCGCAGATATTAGATGAAGAAAGACTGTTTGGATGGCACAGTGCTTTATTTCCATCTGGACGAAGCGGCCTTTATAAAATACAGGTGGGAACCTGGCGGGAAGACACTACTGGCCCCATGCAAGTGGTTTCGGGTGCAATTGGTAGAGAAAAAGTGCATTATCAGGCTCCGGATTCGGAAAAAGTACCTTTTGAAATGGAGCGATTTATTGAATGGTTTAATTCAGATTCGAAAATCGACGAGGTAATTAAATCTGCTGTGGCTCATTTATGGTTTGTCACTATTCACCCATTTAATGATGGAAACGGCAGGGTCACAAGAGCTTTAACCGACATGTTATTAGCAAGAGCAGACAAAAGCAAACAGAGATTCTATAGTATGTCGGCTCAGATTAGGTTAGAAAGGAAATCATATTATGACATTTTGGAAAAAACTCAAAAGGGAGATTTAAATATCACAGACTGGCTTTTATGGTTTTTGGACTGCCTAATAAAAGCTCTCAAATCTACAGAAACAGTATTGGTACGAGTGCTAACAAAGGCGGATTTTTGGCAAAAGCAAAAAGATACTGATTTGAATGTTCGCCAGAAATTGATGTTAAATAAGCTTTTGGATGGGTTTGAAGGAAAACTTACAAGTTCAAAATGGGCAAAAATCACTAATACATCCACAGATACGGCTCTAAGAGATATTCAGGATTTACAGAATAAAAATATTCTAAAAAAAGATGAAGCTGGGGGAAGAAGTACAAATTATGAATTGATTTTTTAAATATTTGCAAAAAAGATAATGAAATACCTAATTCTCTATTTAACACTTATTTTTTTTACCCATAAACCCAAACCAATACTTTTTTTGATTGGCGATAGCACTGTAAAAACCGGCCAGGGCAAGGGTGAAAATGATATGTGGGGGTGGGGGAGCAAGCTTGGGGCTTATTTTGATGCAACAAAAATCAACATCGAAAATCATGCAATAGGAGGTCGTAGCAGCCGCACTTTTCTTACTGATGGCAGATGGGAGCCAATTTTGGTAAAAATGAAAAAAGGTGATTTTCTGATGATACAGTTTGGCCACAATGACGACTGGGCCATCAATGATACCATCAGAGCCAGAGGGACAATTAAGGGAATTGGTAAGGATTCGGTCGAAATCGATAATCTGATTACCAAAAAACATGAAGTAGTGCATAGTTTTGGGTGGTATTTGCGAAAATATATTGTGGAGGCTCGGGCGAAAGGTGTGGAGGTATTTGTGTGTTCGCCGGTTCCATTTTGCCGGTTTGAAAATGGGAAAGTGCAGAGAAAGGCTGAGTCTTTCCTGTTTTGGGCCAGGCAAGTTTCAGAGCAAACTCAGGCTCATTTTATAGATTTACATGAAATTACCGCTAAGCATTATGATAAGTTGGGACCGGAAGAAGTAAAAAAGCAATATTTCACTCCAAAAGATAATGTACATACCAACGCTTTAGGTGCTGAAATAAATGCTCAAAGTGTGGTTAAAGGTCTCATACGCATCAAGAAATCAAAATTGAGAAAATATTTATTATGAAATTATTTTCCGGGAAAAACCACAATTTAAAACCTATTCTCCTCTATGGTGTCTCCATGGCCATTCTACTTTTTGTCCTGAAATGGCTTGAATTGAAATATGTTTATATCGAGCATCGCTTTGAGATTTATGCCGGCATAATAGCCTTGATTTTTTTGGGTTTGGGAATTTGGCTGGCTTTGAATTTTCAAAAAAAAATCATTGAGAAAAAACAAAGACTTCGTGCTGCCAATTTTCCGGACTTAAGCAAAAGAGAAAAAGAAGTACTGGAATTGCTCACTGAGGGACTCAACAATCAGGAAATTGCAGATAAGCTTTTTGTAAGCGTGCCTACCGTAAAAACACACATGTCAAATCTTTTCCTAAAACTTGATGTAAAAAGCCGCTCGCAGGCTATTATAAAAGCCAGGAATTCCGGGAATTTATAGGAAATCATAAAATTCATACTTTAGTATGAAGGCATTTTGACTTCAATTCTTTTAGTTTGCCTCAAATTTAAACCTTTTAAAAGATGAAAAACATTATTATTAAAAACGGGCTGATTGCCGGAACAATTGTTTCTTTGTTCATGGTAATTTCGATGTATTACCTGCATGAATCGGGCAAGGCGGAAGGCAGTATGTTGCTGGGCTACGCTTCGATGCTGGTGGCTTTTTCTTTTGTGTTTATCGGTGTGAAAAAATACCGTGATACTTTAGGTGAAGGAAAAATCACCTTTGGAATTGCTTTTAAAGTTGGCTTGGGGATTTCGGTCATTGCGAGTGTGATGTACACTTTGGCCTGGGCCATTGAATACCATTTTTTTATGCCTGATTTCATGGAAAACATGATAAGTGCTACATCAGAAAAACTGAAGTCTGAGATTAAAGATCCGGTTTTACTGGCAGAAAAAATTAAAGAAATTGAATCAGGCAGAGATTTGTATGCCAACATTTTCTCCTTTTTAGGTATTACTTTTTCTGAGATTTTCCCGGTTGGCCTTTTGGTAAGCCTGGTGAGTGCACTGATTTTAAAGAAAAAATGAGTTGGGTATTTCCTAACTCTTTTTTCCTCAGCTATTTAATATGAAAAGTCTGTAAAGGATATTCTTTGTAAGCTTACTTCCTTTTTCCTTTCTCCAGCTCCAAAGCCAGCTCCGGTTCGTTGGTAGTGATCTGGTCAAATTTGTTTTCCAGAAACCACTTTATCGTTGCTTCGTCATTGACCGTCCAGGCATTTAGGCTCATTTTCAAGCTTTTGGCTTCGGTGATCCATTCCGGTTTCTTTTTGAAAACACTGAAATGATAGTCTAGACCGTCCACTCCGTCAGCATGAAGTTCGGCAGGTGATTTTTCGCCATTGAGATATTGTACGTGTGCTTTAGTGTTAAGTTTTTTAAGGTTTTTTACAATACGATAATCAAAACTGATGTAATCTACTTTTGAAGTCAATTTCAAATCTTTGACCATGGCTAGGGTTAATTCTACTATTTGAAGGGCTTTTTCGTCGCTGCTTACAGGTTTAATTTCACATATTAACCTGGTCTTAGTTTTTTTTGTTTTATAAGCCAGGAAAAACTCCTTTAATATAGGAAGTTTTTCACCATTTGAAAGCGGAAATTTATGTAAATCCTCCAAAGTAGTTTTCTCAATTATCATGTCATGGTATTTGTCGTCATGATTGATAACCAAGATATTGTCAGCCGTCAGATGCACATCAAATTCGGAGCCGTAACAACCCAACTCTACTGCATGAATCATAGAAGCAATGGAATTTTCGGGCAATTTTTGAGTCTTCCAGGCTCCACGATGGGCAACGATGGTATTTTGAGACATTGAAACAAAGTTGATAAACATGATATAAATAAATAGAAAGGCTTTTTTCATCGGATATTTTTTAAAACCTAAAACTAAATAAAAACTCGTAAAGTCAATTACATCCACCAATTTTTGCGATAAAATAAGAATTTACCGAAGCAGTAACTTTGAATCCAGGATTTAAAGTGACAGACTTGCCAGCATCATAAATGACTTTGGAGTCTCCGGAAATCTGAATTGGAGAAAGAATAGAACTGATTACCGGAACGTTCAGACTCTGACCCGAGAGATTGTCCAAAGGAGAAACAAATGTTTGACTGTTTTGACACGGCAATGCATTTCCTTCGATGGTAAAGTTGAAAATCTGGTCATTTTCAAAAGAAATTCCTCCGAAGTTTTGAACAGAATCTTTATTTATAGTTAATGAATAGTTGCCCACCGGTAATTTTTGAGTAGGAATAATTGTGATTTTATTTTGATTTAAATCGATAGAGAAATTATAATTCTGAATTTCATTTTTATGATTTTTAAGCAAAAAAGTATTCTTTGCATTTCCGGAATTAAAATTAGCACCTAAGAAACCTGTCATATCTTTCTTCAAAACCGGCTCATCAAAATTTAGAAAAAGACGTGAAGTATCTGCCACAATTCCGGGTGATTTTATGGAAGAAAAGCTTAATATTGGAAGGTTAAATGCCGGTTTTTTATTGAAAAATACCTTGAATTCACCCGGCTGTAAAGTCATAGAACTACTTACCGGAAGCCATTGATTGCTCACCAAATCGTACCACTGGTTGCTCACCGAAGCATTAAATTCAGGATTTCCGGACATTACACTGTTGGCTGTATTGGCAATTATAGTTACGGCAGTATCACCCACAGAACTATAAAAATGGTATCGCTTAAACTGGCTCGTCCAATCTGTTTTTGTGCCTCCAGGGTTATCTACATCTTTGTGAAATGTGAGCGGATATCTGTTTCTAAGCCAAAATAACCTGGCGTAGGTTTGATAGATTTTCTTTCTTTCGGGCATATCAAAATAATCCCAGCGAACAGGTTTTTTGCCTGTCCTGCCATTGAAATTGATGTTATAGTCATATCCGAGCTCACCAAACTGCCAGACTTGACGTGGACCTGTAAACAAAAGGTTCATTGCGGCAGCTGCCTGTAAAAACTGGGATCTTACAGCCAAATCGGTTTTGATAGTGCCATTTCCAAAGGCCGTCTGAAAATACCCCAACCGGTCTTCATCATGGCTTTCCATATAGCTCACCCATACTGGTTTTGTAAATCCTTTGTTTTTATAATATGCCTCCGACACATTGCTTTTATTGGGGTCACCGGCATCTGGTGCCCAGCCCATAGCGATTTCTCCATATTTATGATTGGGCGATACCCCCGACCAGAGCATTATTCCGTTGCCATAATTTCCAATTTCCTGATCCTCCGCCGGAGTGGCCAAATGCTCAAAAATAACATAGGGTTGGCTACCAGTTGCACCATTGTCAACCAGCCACATTTTGTCTGCCATTCTTTTAAGTAAAGCAATCCGGGAGGCATCATAACAACCTCCCCATTCATCACCACAAGTGCCATTAGGATATGGGGTGTTACCAAAACCTTTTGTAAAGTCAAATCTAATACCATCAATCCTGAATTCTTTCAGCCAAAATACAATTGTACTGTCCACAAAAGCTTTGGTATGTGCACTTTCATGGTTGAAGTCGTTGCCCCATTGAGCAGCAGGATTTGAAAAATTAGATACGGCATTAAACCAGGGATTGTTGGTAGCCGGGCGATTTCTAAGGTTGTCCCAATACATACGTGCATGAGGATTGGTGCCAAAAGCATGATTAAGCACTAAATCACCGATTACAGCGATGCCCCTTTTATGACATTCATCCACAAATTTTTTGTAGTCATCAGGCTTTCCATAAGCTTTGTCTGCGGCAAAATAAAAGTTGGGATTGTATCCCCAGCTGTCATTTCCTTCAAATTCGCTAACAGGGAGCGTCTCGATAGCGTTGATACCGAGTCTTTTAAGATAGTCAAGTTTTTCAATGGCCGCCAGATATGTGCCTTCGCTTGTAAAATCACGAAAATGCAGTTGGTAAATATTTAGCTTTTCCTGCGGATGCCTTTTAAATGAGGTTATCTCCCATGAATAATTGCTCTGAGCAGTTTGTAGGACCGAAGCTATAGTTGGCACTTCGCCATTTTTAGGTCTGGCTGCCTCGGGATATGGAATTAAATCAGGATAAACTGAAGGTGAAATGGAACCATCATTCCATGGGTCACTTACTTTTTGTGTGTAAGGGTCGCCGATTCGTGTTTCACCATCAATAAGATATTGGAAAACATATTCTTTATTTGAAATCAATCCACTGAGGTTTTTCCAGAAGACTTTTTTCACATTGTCATAATTCATCAAAAAATCACAGTCAACGGTCCAATCATTCATATCACCAATAATATGAACCGATTTTATGGATTCAGTTGGAGCATGCAAAACCAATGTGGCTTGAGTATTATCTGCAGGATTATAATTTATCCCATATTTCAGGCCTGCAGGCAATGCAAGCGGGGTGTCTATAGATTGCGTGGAGCAAACTGTAACTTTAGTATTTTTTACAAAAACAGAATCGCCAAAATCAGCTTCGACAGAAATATCATAGACACCAGGCAAAGTAGGAGTAAAGGTTTGGGTGCCTCTATTTATTGCGGAACTGGTAAAAATTGCCGTTCCATCAACTTTTATCGTAATATCCGAGGTTTCATTGGAGTAACCTGTGATTCGGAAAGGTTGATTAAGTTTTGAAGTTGAAAAAGCACCCAAAGGCTCCCTGATTTCCAGATATCTGGCTGCTTGTATTTGCAGTTGGTAGTCTGCACTGCCATCTTTTTCAACCACAGTGCCATCTGCATTCCTAAAAACTGCCATAATTTTATAGGCTGTTTGATCAGGTGTTAATTGAAAATAATCTCTAATGGAAGGAATCGTGATTTCATAGGTATTTAGACCTGTTTTTGTCATTTTTCCGGGGCTAGTGAGCGAGTCACCCCAAATTCCCCGGGTGTTGTTCCATGAAGTTGATGAAAGGCCATCAGTTACCACCCCAGCATGCATAAATATAGAGGCACTGCTGTTTTTTAAGGATTCCCTGGCAATGAACTGAATAGTAACAGGCACATTATCAGGTGGAAGTGTGGGTGTGAGAGTAATATTTGAAGCATTTTTTTGGAAAATAGAATATTTCAGATGTGTTTTCCCTGCACCAAAATCATTGGTTTTGCCATCGTTTCCGTTTAGTTTTTTCACCAAACCAAAAAGATTGGAATTAGAAAAATTGACTGCTGATGTTCCAAAAATATCATTAGGTACAAAATCGAAATACCACAGATTGCTGCTTCCGATACGGGTCATTTGCATGTTCGAAGGAGAAGCGTTCCAATTTCCATTATTGGGTGAGTTATTATCGCCCGTACCAGTGTTGTACCATGTCCAGAAATAAAGCGGACCTGAGAAACCGTCAAGTGGAGTAGCGGTGACATCCACCATTATCCGTATTTCTTTTGAACCCACCCATGCTGTGTTGGGTTTTATTCCATTGTCATAAAAAGGGAGGATTTTCTCAAAATTGCTTGTTTGCTGGGTTCCGGTTTGATTTTTTACTAAAAAATTTATCCCTGCAACCGACAGAAAATCAGTATTTTGATTGAAATATGTGGACGGAACGAGGCCTATACTTCGGATGTTGTTTCCTTCATCGGTAAGAAGAGAATTTACTGAAGAAGCTGCCCAGGTACCGTTATTAGGCGAATCCATTCCTTGCCCGGCACTGTTGTTTACCCATGACCATAAGTAAAGATTACCCGCAAAACCTGAAAAAGGTGTACCGCTGAAATCAAATTTTATTTTGACGGTTTGATCAGTTTTCCAATCCACAAGGTCAAAAGTTACTTTTTGCCCCTTAAGTGTAAGGGCAAAAAGCATCCATGTTAAAAGAAATACTGATTTCTTCATATCTAAAAAATGGAATATTTTGAAAGATTAATTCTTGATAATCCTTTCGGTCAATATCGAATTGTCTTGTTTTTTCAATAGTAAAATGTAATTTCCGGCGGGTACAGCCGAAACATCATAGGTATCTCCTCCAACCACTTTTTTGTAGAATATTTTTCCGCTGAAATCAATAATTTCAATTTCTTTAACTACCTGGCTATCATTGATTTGTAAAATATCTTTTACAGGATTAGGATATACTTTTGTAAGACCGGAAATCTCCTGAGCGGCAATAATTTTAGAATATTCAGATTTCCCATTGAAATCAACTTGTTTTAATCTGTAATAATTAATGCCATTTTTGGGTTGGTTATCAGTGTATTCATAGGAAATGGTTTCTTGTGTATTACCTTTTCCATTTACTCTGCCTATCATCGTAAAATCTTTGCCATTAGCACTTCGCTGAACATCAAAATACTGATTGTTGGTTTCGGAGGCTGTCTTCCAGATGAGTTTTACGGATTGATTATTAGTAACTTCTGAGTCAAAAGAGATTATGTTGACAGGTAAGGGGCCCGAAGCCAAAAATTGAAACCCGGTATATTCAAATCCATTGTTTGTGGTACCATAATCAGATTTAGCACCTTCGTAATAAATATTGAGGGCATTAGTATGAACCGTTTGAGATCCACCACTTGCCGCATCACTAATAGGGATAACAACCCTGAAGTTTGCACCAGCAACGGTGGCATCGTCAAATACTCCAGGTACAAAACCTGTGTAAATTTGGGTTGGGTCACCTCCCAAAGTATATCTTAATTGAGCCATTACGCCTTGACCGAAAGCGGTATTGGAATTAAACCATAATATTCTTTGAGTTCCCCCTGCACCCCAAGTTGCAGATATAAAAGTGACGTAGGCATTGGCTGTATTAATTGCCAATAAAAAAATAATTAAAAAGTATATTTTTTTCATAAAATTTAGGTTTAAGTATTTATTGATGAAATCAGATCAGGGAGCATATTTATTGCTACCAAAGTCGGCTATTGAGCCGGTTTTTAGGGTGATTTTCCCTACTTTTCCGAGCTTGATTAATTGAGGTTTTTGATACACCTGAGTGTACAGTCGTTTTTTCTGAGGCATAATTTAGGTTTTTAGTTTTTACAAAGTATTTTCATTTCAAATTTAATTTTTTTTCCATAAAATCCAAAAGAAAATTGGATTTAGCGTAGGTTTTTTATGTTTTATATCGGGATTTTTTTTAAAATCTTAACAAGGACTATTGATTGGGATTTGAAATTCGATTTCCACAAAATAAAAAACTTATACTATCAAATATTTTTTTCAGGATATTGCAAATACCAAAAAACATACGGATTATTGATACGGAATTTTATTATTTGCTTATTAAGATTTTCAAATACTGAATGATAACCGCTTTACTGCTCGACGACGAAACCACTAATCTCGAAATTTTGTCGCATGATCTTGCTACCTATTGTCCGGAGATAAAAATTGAGAAGGCTACCACCAGCTCTACCGAAGCATTACAGTTTTTGGCCACTAACAAAATCGATGTGGTTTTTTTAGATGTCACTATGCCTCAAATGTCGGGTTTTGATTTTTTGCTTTGTCAGAAAAGTATTGATTATCAGGTGGTTTTTGTTACTGCCCATCAGGAGTATGCACTCAGTGCGTTTGATTTTTATGCTGTCGATTATCTGGTAAAACCTGTGAGTAGTCAAAAACTGATGCGGGCAGTGGAAAGGTTAAAAGAGAAAATCGGGTCCAGTCGAAATCTTGAAAACATAGGGCCCAGATTGGAAGGTATCAAGTCTCATCATTTGAGAAGTGGCCACATTGCAGTGCCTAACACCGAAGGATTTGAAATGATTGATCAGGAAGAAATCAATTATTTGCAGGCTTGGGGCAATTATACTACCATATATTTGACTAATCGTGAGATAGTTGTCTCCAAAAATCTCGGGGAATTTGAGAAAATTCTGGATGACTCGAAGTTTATCAGAATCCACAATTCAGCGGTTGTTCAGATAAAAAAAATCAAGAAATATATCAGAGGTGATGGAGGCCAGGTGGTTATGACCGATGGAAAAACTTTGTCGGTTTCCAGAATAAATAAACCCAAACTCTTAAGTCTTATTTTAGTCGACAATAATTCCATTCGTTGAAAATGCTACATTTTTGGTTCTATTGAGAAAAAAATCCTTCTATCTTTCGGGAGAAAAATTCATTTTTTGAAAAATAGCATTTTCATATTTCTGTTGTTTGTATTTTTTCAGGCAAAATCTCAGGATTGTTTCAGGAGTACTGACAACAAGCCATTTAATGCTATTTCCCAAGTTTTACTTTATGCCGATACTACGGGCCAACTTTCAAAAGAAAAGATTTCCGCCAAAAAATTCATGCCTTTAAATTCATTTCAGATTCCACGGCTTTTGGGTGAGGAATTCAGGTACAATTTTTACCTTAAATTTTGTATCGAAAATCCCAAAAACATCATTGATACCCTGTTAATGAGTTCCGGGGTGGTTAAGCAACAGGAAATCTGGAAGTTTACAAGTGGAAAATGGGTGCAAACAGGATTTACAAAACAGAGCCTTCCGGAGAATAAGAGGCCATACCGATTTGACCAAAAATTTCTGAAAGTAGTCCTTTTACCCAAAGAAAGGGCAGTTTTTTTGTTGAAATTCAATGATTTGACCGGAAAAGAATTTGAAATAAATCCTTTGGTATTAACAGCTGGAGAGGAAGCTAAAATAAAGCTCAAAGATCTGTATGACAATAGGTTACCGATGTTTACCAATACCGCCATGTATAGCATTTTGTTTTACATTTTGATCATGGCGATGGCCCTTTATTATTTTCTCAGGCAAAGGTTTCTGGTTTATTATGCACTATATCTTATTTCCATGTTGCTCTTCAATATTTATGGATTCAGTTATTCGCCCTTTATCGTAACACCCTTGAATTTTTCGGAAATCTTAAATATCGATCTCAGGCAAAATTTCTATATCCTTTGTACGCAGATTTTCTACATGCTTTTTTTGAGTGAATTTTTGGAAGTAAACAGTCGGGGAACGCAAAATCAGAAGTCATTTTTCAGAATTATTATTCCGGCGTTTATTTTTCTGCTAATTGTAGAATTGTTTTTGAGTTTGATTTTAAAAAGGTATGATTGGCAGTTTTACAATACCCTTATCTCCGAATTGTTAATTCTGGTAGTGAGTATTTATTTGATTATCAATCTTTTTAAATGGAAAAACCTCTACACGCCACCGTTGTTAAAGGCTGCAAGTATCGTTTTGTTTTTGGGGGTTATCTTTGGATTTATTTCCAGCACCTTAGGTTTTTCAAAAACCTCTTCCAGTATTTTGTTGTACTATCCCAATTATGTTTTCAATTTAGCAGTACTGGCCGAAGTGATTTTATATACAATGGCCATTTTGCAACAGTTTTTTCAAACCAAAACTGAGCAAATAAGACTGCAACAACAATATGCCATGTCGGAGCTCAGCTTGCTGCGATCGCAAATAAACCCTCATTTTTTGTTTAATACACTCAACTCTATCAAAAATTATATAATCAGAAAAGATACCAATCAGGCCACGGAATACCTGACCGAATTCTCGGATTTGATACGGGCAATTTTGGAAAAAAGCAGGGAGCATATTATCAGCCTCAACGAAGAACTGGTATTTTGTGAACACTATCTGAGACTCGAACAAAAACGGGCAGAAGGAAAATTTAAGTATTTCATTGACAGGGATTTAATTATTGACTTGTCGGCCACAAATGTACCTGCATTTATTTTGCAACCCTTTCTGGAAAATGCCATAAAACATGGTTTTAACAATTTAAATAAGCAGGGATTTATAAAAATTTCTATTTTCAAAAAAAGTAATGACTTGTCTGTCGTAATCGAAGACAACGGTATTGGCCGCGAAGAAGCCACCAAAAACAGGCCGGCGGGGCATCAGTCTATGGGTGAGCAGCTGATTACCAATCGCATAAATCTGATTTCTGAAATTTACAATTGGTCAATAAAAGTAGAAATAGAAGACCTGAAAAATCCTACAGGCACAAAAGTCAATATCAGAATCCCTGACTTACGTTAATTATCCTCCAAAATCCGTCAGATATTCATTCTGGTCTGTTAAGTATTCATTTGTGATGGATTTGTTATTCTGGAAAAATTATTTTTCGGAAAAATATTTCCGGTCATGATTTCAATTAATACTATTCATGTGGGTTCCAGAACCTACCTGTCGCCTGATGAAATAGAATTCATCCAGGCCGATTTTAGCTATTCTCATATTTTTCTGAAAAACGGAAGAAGAATCCTGGTCTCCACCAATCTTCAAAAACTTCAGGAGCGTTTTGGCGAAAATATGGTGCGGGTTCATCGCAGTTTTTTGATTAATCCCTTAGCTGAACTTACGATTTATGAAAAGGAATTTGTTAGTAAATCCGGAAATAAGGGGCTGATTAGCAGGAGAATGGGTAAGAATATAAATTTAAGATCATGAAAAAAATACTATTATTATTGCTTATCGTCATTGCAAACAAATCCCAGGTTCATTGCCAGTCCTCGGAACTCTCCAACGGTGGGGCACTACTTAAATCTCCTTTCACTCAATTAGAATTAAGAAATAAAGGTTTGATTGTTCAAAGCGATTTTTCAATTCGAAACGTTAATCCCAACTCTAATATCTATACTCTTATCAACAGTAACATACAAACTCCAGATGGTAGGCTTGGAGGAACCATTTTCGATCCGGGTGGTAATGGCCCTTACCTACAGGGAGTTGCATTTTCAGCAAGAGCCCTTATCTCACCAGCTAGTCTATTGGATGGAAGTGTTGGTGGTTATCAAATAAGCTTTGATCTTATGGACATACCTGACGCGGGTGATTCTTTAATTATTTACGATTATGGACAGCCGATTCATATTTTCAATGGAACAACTACTATTCCAAACAAGATTATTATCCGCAATCCAAACATAGAAATTGCATTTCGAACAAATAATAACACTCAGGTTGGTCAGGGATTCATTCTTAAATTCATTCCATTGGATAACTCATTTGAAGAAATAATGGATGTTTATTACGGTGGCCCCCTTTTTGAATACTCAACGAACAAAGGAAGCATAAGTAGTGGTCCAACTAGTATTTTCAATTATAAAAACCGGGGAAATTTATCTTTTAATCATGGTTGGTTCAATTCTGTATCAGGCTATAATTCATTCACTGTTGGCAATGAAAACAATACAACTGCTCAGCATGGATTTACAATTGGGTATCGCAATTCGAATTTCGGAAATACATCCTTTGTTGGTGGTTTGACGAATGAAAATAAAGCAACTAATTCATTTACATTTGGAGAAGGGTTACAAAATTATTCTTCAAATACAGCCATATTTGGATCGTATAATGAAGTCATTATTTTTGACCCCGATGATGCACTTCATAGCAGAATCCCGTCAAACCCAATTTTTATTGTGGGTACCGGTTCTGCACCCCTCGACAGAAGAAATGCATTTGTAGTAAGAAACAATTCAAATGTTGATTTATGGGGATATACAAAACTCGGTCAATTTGCTCCACATATAAAAATGCTTGAAATCACTGGAAATATGCCAGCAGCAAATGTAAATGGCACCTACCCTCACGGACTCACAGACGCCAAAATACTATCAATTGTGGTAACGGCCGAGGTTAACAATCAATTTATTCCGGCAAATTATACTGGAAACGCATCTTTAGAATACAACTATTATTGGACCGCAGGAAACCTTTATATACTTAACAAAAATGGAAATAGCTCTGGACTTGCAAATATGCCATTTAAAGCATTAATCACTTATAAAGAATAAATTATGAAAAACAAAGTCACTATTTTTCTAATTATTATAATTTCGAGGGTAACTTCTGCCCAAGTTACCACTTTGCCAAATAGCATCGGAATTGGGCAAACCATAAACACAGCCATTCCTCTTCACATCAATAAGTCAGGTGAAGTAGCAAGATTTCAGGGTGCTAGTCCATACGTGACTTTTTATGATGCCTTGAATTTTAAAGGTTATATCCAAGCTATTTCAGACCATCTTGAAATCGGTACTCAGAATTTTAACAATTTGGACTTTTATACCAATTTCTTGCCTAGATTTAGGATTGACGGCACTACTGGCCAAGTTACAGCATTTGAGAAAATAAATGCAAATAATGGAATTCGACTTTCGGGCCCTTTACAAGCTGAGAACGAAAGTGTTGGACCTGCGGGAAGTGTTTTAGTTTCTAGAGGCAATGCTACACCGGCTTGGGAAGAACAAAAGGTAGGCTTTAGGGTAATTACACCTGTTATTGTCATTCCCAATTATTCAAATACTGAAATAGTGACTTATAATTTCCCTACGTTCAATGATGGAAGTGGATTTAACAAAAATACTGGAGTTTTTACTGCCCCTTCAAGTGGACTTTATTCATTTAATGTTAAAATTAATCTTCATAATACTACAACACCTTTATATGACTTTATAGGACAAATAGGTATTATTAAAAATTCCTTCCTCAATTTACAATATATTACTCGCTTTAGTACTGATAATAATTATTTCACAACTCTCGAGTCAAATTTTTTAATTAGATTAGATCAAAATGATGCTGTTAAATTTTCATTTTTTCAAGTTTCTGGACATGCCATAAGTTTAAATATTGCGGCGGATATGTCGGGTTTTAAAGTTTATTAATTTTGTTATATTTTATTAATTTTGGAAATATCCTTAAAAGCAAAATATTATGCGATTTTTTAACTTAACCTTTGTATTGTTGTTAGTTAATGGAGCTATTGCTCAATCTTTTACCGCGAAAACGGGTTATCTGTATTTGGGAGAAAAAGATACAGAACTCAATGGAGGAATGGAGGTTTTATCAGGCATTATCAAGAAGAATGATAAAATTGATATTTACGCTCCTTCAGGAAGGAAATTTACGGCTACAATTGTAAAAATTTCAGGCAAAAATAATGATGAATTGAGTCAAGTTAAAGCGGGTGAATATGGCTATTTTGATTTAAAATTTACCGAAAATCCTTCAACAGGAAAGGATTATATTAACAAAGACTATAAAGTATATCCTGCTGGTTTTAAGGTAAATAGTAGCCAAATGAAAGCAGAGGCCGATGCAAAGACCGCAAGTGTTAATTTTAAATCCAAACTGAATGGAAAAAATTGGAATGCAAAAGTGACCTACAAAGGTGCTTCTTTTTGGAGAAAAGGCGTGAAAGGTCTTCTTGAAAAACCATACATGCAACTTCAGTTTGCAAGCGTTCAGACACCAGATGAAAGACTCATAACTATCCAAGTTCTGTATCCAAAAGAATCACCTGCAAAATACGTTTCAAAAGACCTCGAAGTAAACTTTAGTGGTACACCTGATGGAAATACTGCCCACACCGAAATATACGGATTTGTAAACGGAAAAGGAAACACCGACTTCAGTCTGGAAATTACAAAATGGCAAAAAGTATCCTCTTCAAAAGCTATCATTTCAGGCAAAATTTCGGGTGATTTGAAAGAAGTAAAACTACTCGGAACTCCAAAACTAATACACCGTTTCTCCGATGGTGTATTTGAGAATATAGAGGTGGAAATCTTCAACGAACAGGTTGATTTTAAACAAATGATAAAATCTGTCGTTGGGGAATCAAAGAAAAATTGAACTTTGACTCTATTAAACAATTTGTTTTAAAATCGCTGTAATTGATAAAAGAGAACAATACTACACCTTTTGTGGTATTTTAAATATACTATTTTTGGTTGATGTAATAGTTTTCAATTGTCTTGAACTTTGTTACATTAATTAAAATTTTAATGGGCGAATTTGCAAACAGAAATAAGAGACAATCAAAAACATTTCAAAAGCACAAATTTGTTAAGGACTCTATCAAAAAAACGCTATTCTTAAAGTTTTTACTTTTGACCGTGCTCGTCAGCACCAATTCTAAAGCTCAGAGAATATATAAAAACGGAATTCTGCATACAGATACACTTTCAAATAGTGGAGTTGCTGCTCCTGCTGGTTATAGATGGTCAGAAATCCAAAACGATACTGGAAATACCACAGAATCAAATATTAATATTGGACCAAGTTGTACGCAAACTGCTTTCAATTTAGCCGATGATTTTACTGTGCCAGTTGGTCAGACTTGGAGTATTTCTAAGTTTTCATTTTATGCATTTCAATTAAATGCGACAACCCATCCCATTGACGGTCTCTACTTTAGAATCTATAATGGCCCTCCAAATGCTGGTGGAACGGTAATTTTCGGTAATTTGACTACAAACCGTTTGTCAAAGTCCACTGATACCAAAATTTATCGTATTTTTAATTCTTTAGTGCCCGCACCAGGTTCGACCCCTACGACGAATCACCTCATTTTTAAAGTCAGTAGCAATGTGACATTAAATCTTTCAGCCGGCACATACTGGATTGAGTGGGCTATCAGGCCCATAAACCGTAGGGTATTAAATGCCCCTACAAGTACAGTGAAAGGGCAACGTACTCCTTGGTCAGCTTCAACTCCCAATGCCATGCAGTTAAGGGTTGGAACCAATACCTGGTCAACAATTGTGGATGCAGGAAAACCCGATTCTGCACCAGATGTAAATGTAGAATTTCCTTTTGAAATAGAATACACTACAGCGTGCCAATATGCAGTTGATGTTACTAATTCAATTAATTTTAATGATATAAAGGCCCACGTTTCCATTACTACGGGCGACAATATTTCAAATGCAATTCCTAACTCAGCAAACGTAATTTTTCAAGCTGGTAATAGTATCCTATTAAACCCAGGATTTAAAACTTCAAATGATGTAATATTCACAGCAAAAATATTAGACAATTGCTTGTGAATGTTTTAAAATTTTGCTGTTTTTTATTAAAATATATTGGTTTGGAATCTTCAACTAGCAAGTTGCTTAGAAGAAAATGATTAGTCAAGTAGACAAGTCAAACTAACTGCAGAATACAAAATTCTCACTTCAATAAATAAACCTGCGTTCCCGCCAAAAGATAACAACCTAGTCCATAATCCTCAAAATTAGCTTTTTTTTCAAAGCTGAGAGGTTGGCCATCTTTGGGTTCTTTGCCGGTGGATTGCACATACCCAAGCATGCCGTCAGAATGCAGACTGGTTTTGTTCATCGCATCCCAGGCTTTTAGAGTTGGTTTTATGTAGGTTTTTTTGCTCAAATACCCGTTATTTATTCCCCAAGCCATGCCGTAAGCAAAAAGTGCGGTGCCGGAGAGTTCGGGCCCTCCAAAATCATTGGGATCGGAGAGTGAAACATTCCAAAAACCATCCTTTCTTTGAAGTGGCAAAAGCGATTTCATCATTGTGAGGTACATTTCTTCATATTCTTTGTAGTGTTTGGCATTTTTGGGCAAAATCTCCAACATTTTTACCATAGCAGCTACAACCCATCCATTGCCACGCGACCAGTGGCATTGTTTTCCATTTGGGGTGTTAAACGGCGGCACAAAACCTTTATCACGATACCAGAGGCCATCTTTTGCATTGTAAAGTCCACCACCTTCGATGTTTTTTGAATGCAAATACAATTGATGCATTTTCTCAAAATAGCGTTCGTCATTGTACATCACCCCCAACTTGGCAAACACCGGCATGGCCATCTGTAAGGCATCAATCCATGACCAGTCGTCCACTTTGTCGGAGGCCAACATAAGGTCTATTGAAGCTTTTATTTCTGCCAATCGTTGCTTTTGGGTGGTGTCCATTTGATACAAATCTATATAGGTTATGCCACAACAATGACTGTCGGCATGTCGGCTTTTTACTCCAAACCAGGTCGCCCATTTGTTGCCTTCGCCCCAGGCAATTGCGTAATCGATATATTTTTTGTCAGGATCAATTTTGTAGAAATCCATCAATCCTTCGTAGTAAATGCCTCTTGTCCAGAGATTTGAGGTTCTGACTTTGTCCAAAACAATCTTTTGTGATGGATCAGGCCATATTTTCATGAAATAATCATTGGCCAGTCGCATATTGGCCAATACCTCATTCTTTTCGGGGAGTTTTTGCGAAAAAGAATCGAGACTACAAATCAAAATAAAAATCCAGACAACATTTTTTTTCATTAGGTTGAAATTTTACTCAATAATCATGAAAAAACTTTTGTTTACTGTCCTGCTGATACCTGATTGATTTACTTATTTGGCCAGGCCGAGTTTGATTCCTATTTCGAAATGAGTTTGATTAAACCAATCACGAGGTAAATCGGATTGTCCAAAAGATTTAATTGATTCAAAACCCAAGGCTATGTTAATATCAAGAAATGAATTTTTGTTTGTCAATGTCTGGTATCCAATGATTCCACTTATTGCTTGTAAATCAGTTCTGTTTGGAAATGATAAATTGATGATTTTTCCATTTAATGTTTTGTTGATTTGATAGAGATATTCCAATCCTGAGTACAATCCATTCAGGTTATTACCTTGTTTGCCCGCCAAAATCTTCTTCTTTTGACCAATATAGTATCTAAGTTGCTCCTTAAGGCCTATTTCGTAATTTAGATTATTGTATTTCCTTTGAGAAAAAACCGCAATATTGCCTTTATATTCTGTTCCATCAGGGGAAACAAAAGTAGTATCCTTATAATGGGAAATTTCAGATATTTTCCAATTTTTCAAACCCTGAAAAAGATTTGAATTGATTGAAAAAGCAGAATTGGCTATTTTTTGTTCAAAAGCCAAATCTAGTTTAATGTCCTGAGTAGATTTATCAATATATAAAGTATTGTTAATGTTTAATTTAAACAAATCCTTATTGTTAAAATTACATTTCAAAAACTCGCAATAGTCCTTTGATTTTGATCGTTCATTTGGGGATAGAAGTCCAAATCCTACCTGATTTTGCATTGAAACAAAGAAAGGAAATTTGTTTTTTCCATAATCTTTATAGCTGTTCGATTGGTCTATTATATAGCCTTTTTTAACCCCAAACTGAAACCCCAGATTCAAAGTATTGCCAAATTGCTTTCCAAATTTGAGAGAAATATTTGATTTTTCTAGAAATATTCCATCTACAAAACCTCCAATAACCTGATAACTGGATCCAAGTAAATTCACCATTTTATAGTAGTTTGGAATTTCATTTTCGAATACTTGATACTTTATTGCAATATAATTTCCGGTAATGTTTGATTTTTGCAAACCATTCTTAATTCTATTTTTCATATTGAAATAATATCGGGCTTCCATACTACCTTCAAGGCTGGATTGCGAAGTATTCATATTAAACATATATCCAGCTTCTGCTATTAGGGAAAAGGACTTTCCAATTTTCTTTTCCAGCTGAATCCCTAAAAGGTTTGAGTTCAATAATCCCGGATCAGTAGCAAAAACCCTCAACCCACTCTTCACCATTCGATTACCACCAAAGGCTTTTTCGTATTCGTCTATGAGGGTAGTTTTTTCAAATTTCTCCACTTTTTCTTCTGAGAAAGTCACTTTTGTGCTGTCGGTTTGGGCGTGTAGCGAAAAAGACATTGCGAGTAAAATGATAAGTTTTTTCATGATTTTCATAGTTTTTCGAGTGTGATATTGCCTGACTTGTTTGTGATATTCATACTTGATTTTTCATTCGAATTAAATATTAGTTGAGCTGTTTTTTTTGTCATTTTTACCTTTCCCATTTCTGTTGGAGTAATAATTTGACCGAAAATTGTACTTAGATTTAGAGCTAATTTTTTGATTGGGATGGCAATGAGCTTGATTTCTGACTTGTCGGCATTAAGTGTGAGATTTTGAACCTCTTTTGGGCCATTTAAAAGGATTTCTCCATAAAAAGAAACTATCGAAATATTGCCTGAAAAAGCTCTTAATGAAAGGTTTGTTCGTTCGGTTTTAATATTTGTTGTCCCTTCAATTTCATCAATTTTTACTTCTCCATATTTTGTTTGGATTTTAGTATTTCCTGAAATTTTGCTCAAAGAATTGATACAGAATTCAGAATTGAGGGTCAGCTTTTTTGTCTCGCCTGAAATATTGATTTTTCCAAAACTATTTTTTAGCTCCATTTCCAATCCTGCCGGAATTCTTATTACATATTTTGTTTTAAAGTTTGATTCTGGCTTTTGGTCTTTTTGGCTTAGTAAAATGTAATTTCTAGTGTGTAGAACCCCGTTTTTTACATCGATAGCAAGTTTCAAAAAGTTGAGGTCATGGGCAGCAGTATTTTTTTCTGGGTGCTTTGCACTGAGATCGGCACTTAGGCTCACTTTCGATTTATTCCACACTATTATTTCAATATCAGCTTTTTCAGCATCTAATTTCAAGGCTTTTATTTGCTCAAAATCTTTTTCAAAGTGCCTGTTAGCCACCTGGAGCGTGGTTTGTGCCCAGGCCTGAGTCATAAGTCCAAACAAAATTGTCGTTAATAATATTTTTAATTTCTTTTTCATTATTCTTTCAAATTTGTGCTGCCATTTGGCGTATTATGTCGGATTTTTGGTTTTCAATTTCGGCCAATTGAACTACGAGTTCCGGCTCTGTATTGTACTTGCCCATCGCTTCTTTTAGTGCCTTACTAGCCGTATTTAAATCGTCGAGTTCAGCTTCCAATGCCTTAAATTCAGGTTTTTCGCAAACTATTTTGTCTTCAATGCAAATCTTTTTTATTTGTTCGTATCCGTATTCACTATTGTCGTTTTCATTCAAAACCAACTCAGGGTCAAGCGATTGTTTGGTAAAACTTACACCTGCATTTTTTTGAATAAAAAATATACCTGCGATCAAAATGATTGAAGCCGCTGCTATCCATTTCATCCAGATGAATTTTGTATTGGTAATATCTGAAGTAATATTTTTCCATACTTTTTCTTGAGGTTCATACTGAGGCAAATCATGTAAAATTGACCTGAAATTTTCCTCATCGAATATATTTTCAATGCTTTGCCAAATTTTATCTGATGGTTCGTATTCCGGTAAATTCATTTTTAAAATTTTCATTTTAACATTTCTCTCAATCTTTTTTTTGCATAAAATAGCTGTGATTTTGAGGTGCCTTCCGTTATCCCCAGGACTTCACTTACTTCTTTGTGGGTATATCCCTCAATCTCTAGCATAAGAAAGACCGTTCTGTATCCATCGGGCAAACTCAAAATGGCTTTTTCAAGATATTCGGCATCAATTTTCTCATGAGATAAAGTAATTACGACATTTTGATAATCTTCAATATTCTCTGGCATCACCGGCCCTTTTATTTTTTTATAGGCTTTTCTGATGACAATGGTTTTTATCCATGCCCCGATGGTCGATTCTCCTCTGAAATTTTGCAGATTTCTGAAAATATCAATAAAAGCATCCTGTAATACATCGTCAGCATCATCGAAATTCCCCGTTAACCTGTAGGCAAGTGTGTACATGGCACGTTTGTATTTGTCGTAAAGCGTGCGTTGTGCAATCCTGTCATTTTTCTTGCAAGCTGCTATGAGCTCTGTTTCTGTCATAAAGCCTGGGTTTCAGAGGGTTTTATTATAAAGTGGAATAAAAGCATGGAAATGGTTGTATCGGTTAAAAATTATTTATTTAAATTAATGAATTTCTTTGGAAGAATAAATCTTTAAAAGACCTTTTTATGAATTTATCCATATTTTTACCCAAACTAATTACCCTGATATGCATTTTGAATACGGTGTTCTGTTTGAAAAAATCACCAATCTTTTCCAATCACATGGCCTTGACCCTGAAAAATCAGCGAGCATCGCCCGAATCCTGACTGAAGGCGAGTTGCTAGGGCATACTACTCATGGTTTGGCTTTGGTTAAGCCTTATCTTGAAGAATTGGAAAATGGTCAAATGGAAAGAAATGGAAGCTTTGAAGTAATAAATACCACTAACACGACACAAACCTGGTATGGCCGGTATCTTCCCGGTACATGGCTCACTGAAAAGGCGATCGAAACCGCAATCGAAATGGCAAAAAGTGAAGGGGTAGGGACTGTGGTAATCCAGAAATCTCATCATATTGCCTGTTTGGCTGCATTTTTGGAAGTTGTTGCCCGCAAAAATTTGATGGTGATAATCGCCTGTTCTGATCCCAGAAACAAAACTGTGGCACCTTTTGGCGGTAAAATTCCGGTTTATTCTCCTAATCCATTGGCCATTGGAATTCCAACCGAAGGTGATCCGATTTTGATAGATGTGAGTATTTCAGCCACAGCCAATGCGGTGGTTAACCGGGCAGCTAAAAATCAAGAACTGTTAGGAGGAAACTGGCTTCTGAAACCCGATGGAACCGCCAGCAGTGACCCCCAATCCTTTTTTGAAAATCCACCATCTACCATTTTGCCGCTCGGTGGAATGGATTTGGGCTATAAAGGCTTTGCCCTGGGCATCCTGATTGAAGCCATGACCAGTGCATTGGGTGGTTATGGACGAAAAGATAATCCTGAAAGATGGGGAGCATCGGTTTTTATTCAGGTAATTGACCCCGGAAAATTTGCCGGTGAAATTGCATTTTTAGCCGAAATGGAGAATTTCAGGAATCAATGTTTGGCCTCAGGTGAAAATGTAAGAATGCCGGGGGCAAATGGCTTAAAAAATAAGGAGATGCTTTTGAAAAATGGCATCCTGTTATCTGATGAAATAGTTAAATTATTTTTTGCTTGATTTTCTCATTTCTTCCATTGTACCGAGCTGTCGTTGATCTCAAACTTATTGTTGTTGAGTAAGTTAATGATTTCTGATGCTGCGAAAATCGTTGGGCCGTATCCGTGTGCAGCAAATGGACTAACCGGACGGTGATAGTAAAACGCCGTGTCAAAGCCCATTCCGGTACCAACGCAGGTACCTTCTACTTGTCCTTTTTCGTTGATTATGGTTGAAACGGCATTCCAGCCCAGCATGACCATCGGCGAGTAAGCCATTTTATCGATCCATCCCTGGTTGATAGCGTGAGCTATGCAGTAGGTGTAAATGGCCGTTGCTGAAGTTTCCAGGTAGGAATCTTCCCTATCGAGCAGTTGATGCCAAAAGCCTGAGCCGGACTGGTATCTTGCCAGACCACGGATATGGTCTTTCAGCATTTTGATAATTATAGGTCTGCCAGGATGATTGGCCGGAAGTACATCCAATACTTCAATCTTGGTCAAAATCGCCCAACCATTAGCTCTTGCCCAATGAAACTGCGGATGCTCGCTCATGCCTTCAATCCAGCCGTGCATATATACACCCTTTTCTTTGTTAAACATCTTACTATGAAATAGTTGAATTTGTTTCACAGCTTCATCATAATATTTTTTCTGACCGGTGTATTTTCCCATATTGGCGATGGCCGGCACACCCATAAACATATCATCAAGCCAGAGTGCATCAGCCTGTGGACGCATTCGTGCAAGTGTACCGTCCTTTAGGCGATGTTCTTTGTTTAAAATATAATCTATGTGGGTATCAATCAGTAGCTTAGCATCAAGATTTTCTCCGCTCATTTTAGTTTTCAAAATGGCCGTACACATGGCCCCACAGTCGTCAAGAGCTCTTGGAGCTATCAAGCCACGAAGTGGACCGGCGGTGGCCCAGTCGGCATGTTCTTCCGAGGTTTTCTTGAAATATGGGGCTGCATTGCTGATAAACTTTAATCTTTCAAGTGTATAGTTTTTATACTTTTTGTCACCTGTAGCTTTTGTGGCGGCCAGCATGGCGGCATAGGTTACGCCCCATTCGTAGCTTACGAGCCTGTAATCACCTTTTTTGAGAGCAGTGGTAGCCGAAATTTTGGATAAATCATTAATTTCTTCTCCGGTTTTTGAATCTACAAATGCCATAGGAGTAACTCCATTGAGGTAATTGAATACCCGGTCAAGTGAGGCTTTAACTTCTTCGGTTTTCGGGATTCCGTATGGGATAGGGTAGTCGGGTTGCAAAAGGTGAAGAGGTGTATTGCTATCATTGGCATTGGTTACATTTCTTTGAGCAAACATTGCCATAGGTAGAATTATCAGACTGAGAGTTAATATTTTTTTCATTTTTATAAAATATTCAAAATCCAATTTTTAAATCATTTTTAATTATTTCTTTACAAAAATTGAGATACATCCAAACCTAATTTTAGAATAATAAGAGGTAAATACCCAATCGAGCCAAACCCAAATCGAATCAATCGTAAATCGAATCAATCGTAAATCGAATCAATCGTCCATCGAATTAATCGAATCAATCGTCCATCGAATCATTTCATATAAAACACATCTTTCAGGCTAATACTAACTGGTGAGTTGTCGGGATTACTCTCCATGATATCAGCCATATAAGCCCACCATTTTTTCATGATCGGGCTTTCAGGTAGCAGGTTCATGGAGGTGGCATCAACAATATTGAGAACACCAAACAGGCTTAATGTTTCTTCATCGAGGAAAATGGAATAATCAGAAATACCATTTTGATGCAACAAATCAACTAATTCAGGCCAGATTTCATCATGGCGTTTTTTATATTCCGCTTCTTTTCCAGGGAAAAGTTTCATTTTAAAAGCCAGTTTCTGCATCTGCGATTTTTTATTTTAGGTCAAATTATAATACAAATTACAAACACCAGTCCTGCTCTCATTGGTATTTTTAAAAAAAATAAATGCAAACGATTGCGTGATTTTTTTAATAAAACCTTTCTCAATAAATAAATTTTTCCTGAATTCAAGCTAAATTTAACTCCACAGAAAGAAAAACCGGCCAAAAATGGGAAAAGAGAATATGTTGAGGGCATTGAAAATCAACGAAAAAGATAAGATGCCCAAATACAAGCAGATTGTCAATTCTGTGATTGATAATATCGCACGGGGTTATCTGAAAACCGGAGATCAACTGATGTCGATTACTGAAATGAGCATCGAATATCTGTTGTCAAGAGATACTGTTGAAAAAGCATATCGTGAACTTAAAAAACGAGGCTACATTGAAGCAGTTCACGGAAAAGGATTTTTTGTGAAGTCTGAAAGAGACAGCAAGAACAGGGTGTTGCTCATTATGAATAAAATGAGTTCTTATAAAAAAATCATATATTATGCAATAATTAATGAACTTGGGGATGATTTTGTGGTTGATTTGCAGATCCATAACTACTCTGTTGAAGCCTTTGACGATATTCTTTCCCGTAATCTTGGAAAGTATAATCATTATATGGTTATGCCCCATTTTTTAGAAGATAAAGCAGATTTTCTTCCGATAATGAACCGGATTCCCAAATATGAACTCATATTACTGGATAAATTTATACCCGAATTTCCAGATACACCTACTATTTATCAGGATTTTGAGAAGGATATTTTTGAAGTTTTCGAGAAAAATCTTAAAAAAATAAACAAGTACAAAAAATTGGTTTTAGTTTTTCCTGAAGATGGAAATTATCCTGAAGATATCAAGAATGGATTCAGGGCATTTTGTGCATATAATAACCTTCCACATAAAACATACCCAACCTCTTCATTAGCACTGGAAGACCATTCTGAAGAAACCCTGTATGTGGTAATTGAAGAAAGTGATTTGGCCGATGTGATTAAGTTTTCGAGAAAAAACCATTTGAAATTAGGCAAAAAAACAGGCGTAGTTTCTTTTAATGACACCACTCTCAAAGAGGTGCTCGACATCACGGTTATCACCACCGACTTTGAAGCCATGGGTACCCGTGCCGCTCAAATCCTGAAAAACAAAGAGCAGGTAATCGAGAAAAATCCCTTTTATTTAATTGACAGAGGGAGTGCCTAATCTACTTTTTCAAATATTTCAACATCTCTGAGCCTGCCAATAAATAAGCACCGGTACCATATACTTCCCAACTTTCTTTATCAAAATTACGTCTGGGGTCAGCTCCGATAGGCTGCACCCATCCCACTTTACCATTTTCTTGAACAAGGGTATTCAACGCTTTCCAACCATTTCTTATAGTGTTTTTAAAGTCTTTTTCGGGTAGAAGACCGTGGTTTACTCCCCAGGTGATTGCATAGATGTCAAATCCCGAACCGGAAGCTTCTCCCCCGGGATAGGCATCCGGATCAAGCAAACTTGACCTCCAGAGTCCGTCGGGTTGTTGAAGTGATTTTAACCTGTAAGCCATTTCTTTGAATAGTGTTTCATAAAATGACCGGTTAGGATAGTCAGATGGTAGTTCAGCTAGCAAGCGGGCCAATCCCCCAATTACCCAGCCATTGCCACGGCTCCAGAATATTTTTTGTCCGTTGGCTTCGAGTTTTTGATTTCCCTGAGCGTCTTTCAAATAAGAAGCATCACGGGCAAAAAGTTTTTCTTCTTTATTGTAGAGTAAATCATAACATTCCTTAAATAGCTCATCATTAGTCTTCAGCAAAGAAATATCCCCTGTTTCTTTGGCTATTTTAGCGAAAACAGGAGGGCCCATAAAAAGGGCATCGCACCACCACCAGGTAATGCCATGATTGGCTTTTTCTTTACCTGGCCAAAACTGCACTTTTATCAAGGTATCCCAGGTAGGTTTTATCAATTTTTCGTTTTTATTCTGACGATAAAGATCTATATAGGTCTGAGAAATTGTAATATCATCGGCATGGTCGTATCTATTTCCGGGTTGCCAGGAAGTTTTTTTTCCTAAATTCATCAATGAATCCATAATCCATTGTTTCTGAGTGGCTTCCCATGCTGCAAATACTCCGGCATAAAACGCTCCGTTTGTCCAATCGGTTGGTTCATGTTTTGGGTTTTCCAGTTGCCATTTGGTGGCTTTTTCTAAACGAGATTTTATTTCTGATGCTTTAAAGACATTTTGAGCCGAAAGACTGAGGCTTAGGAATAAAAAGAATAAGATTTTTTTCATTTTATAAGGTTGAAACATTGACAGGCAAGATAATAATTAATTTAAAAGAAATCATTATTATTAAAAACTGAAAACAATAAACAGATTTCTTTAAAAGGTGTTTTTTCAAAGAAAATCACCACTTTCTCCCAAATACACCCTTGAATCCCAAATCTTTGGCTTTCAAACTTGTATTGTCTTTATGCCAGTCGAAATCTCCGCCTTCACGGTGGCAGTTTTTATAATATATACGGTGTCCCCAATTGAGTTTTCGGTCGCCGGACTGGTAGATAGGGGCATCGGCCATTTCTTTACTAAACTCACAATCAAACAAATACATTTGAGCCTCTCTATGGTAGCGGCCCAGTTTGAAACCCTGGTCGCCCAAAAATTTGCAGTTTTTCAAAACTGTCTTGTCACTTTCTTTTGCCGAACCGTCATGCCAGATGGCCGCTGACATATTGTGACAAATAAACAATGAGTTCTCTATCAGTGCATTACCTCTCGGGCAATACAAGTCAACATGACCTTCGATGGTACAATGGTTGAAATAATACATGCCGCCCTCTACATCCCATGGGCTCACTGTATCGCCACCGCCGGAGCGGAAAGTACAATGAAGGAACTTGAGTCTTGTGGCACCCGGTATAGATCGGAACGCAAACTGGTGACCATCCTTTCGAACAATTTTTTCTCCATCTCTTTCGCCTGGCTCGCGTGGCAAAGCGTAGTTCTGAACGGTGGAGGGATTTACTTTTCCTGCTTCGTTAAGGCATTTGATTACGCTGTCACCTTTTGCATTAAATCCATAATCATTTAGGATGGTCAGGTTTTTAAAAACCACATCAGAGGCCATTACATTGATGGTGGCTGCACCATAGTCGTTGGGGTTTTCGCACCGCCAGATGTCCCGTGCCTGAGTAAAAGTGATGATTACGCCTTTTTCTGACTCACCCTCCAGGACCAAATGATGTCTTACGATATCAATCCACAGTTTCTCGTTATAAGTGCCGTTTTTGACAAAAATCTTTCGGTATTTATCTTTCGTTGAAGGCTTGAAGCTTTCAATGGCTTTTTGAATGGACTTAAAATCACCACTACCATCTTTCGAAACTGTAATGGTTTGAGCTTGGCAAATATTTGCATATGCAAAAAGAAATATTAAAATATATTTCATTTATATTTTTTGATTGAAGAATAAAGCCCTTTCTTAAGGGCAATAAATTCAGATTTTATCATTTTTTATTTCCCCAGAGCCCACCTTGCCAGATCTTTAGCTGCCTGATAGTTTTGGTATTCCATTGGTATTTTTCTTCCATCTACATATTCATTGTAAAGCCATGGATCACCAATCACAAAGACCCGACCTTTTCCATAAACATTGGTGGCCATTATAACATCACCGTCATCTTTGATCAGAGGTGTCGCTCCTTTACTCAGTTTTAGGGTCACAAGTTCTTTTACATAAACGCGTTTCGTGTTTTTAAATACACGGTTAGCAGCCGGAATGTCAATTTTTCCCTGATGAAATTGATCACCTTTTACCATATTTCGGCTTTTACCGGTAAACTCTATTCCAAAAGCCTTTGACAATTCATTGAATCTCGGAATCTCGCAATTGGAAGTGTCGTTGGCCATTAAAATGAGCGTTCCACCATTGTAAACCCATTTTTTGATCGGAATAATATCTCCGGCGTCCACAAAGTTGGGCTCGGCGGTTTCTTTTTGTGTATCAGGATCTACAATAATATATACATTTTTTCCAGCAAGATTCTTAGCTGTTGGTGCTTCTTTGATGGCGGTGATTTTTGCACCATAATTTTGGAATATTTCGCCAAACCAACCAAAACCCGAATGATAGGTATCTTCCCAGGTATAATGAAACTGCTCGGTATTTCCGTTCCAGTCTTTTCTGAATTCCCGGTTAAAATGATAGTCCAGTGCAACAGTTTTTCCTTTTCCTATCTGGTTTTCATTCAGCATTTCCATTTCGATGCTCGCAAAAATAAATGGCCCAACACCTTTTAAGTCGTTTTTCCGGATTGGCTCACTCAAATAGTATTCATAAGTGCCATTCCTGTATGGATTTCCGCCCAGGCCACCTACCGAAACAGTTTTATCGAGCCCAATACTACCATCTGCTTCTTTTATCAAAAACTCTTTCAATATTCCATGGTAGCCTTTTTTTGCCGATACAAGATAGGAAGCCGGCAAATATCCCTTTCTCACGCCTTTCAGCAAAGCATACACAAACATATTAGAAACTGACGCTTCCAAATAATTGCCTTTTTTGCTTCCTAATGCCACCATTTGATACCAAACACCTGATTTTTGATCCTGGTACTTTACTAAAACCGGAGCCAATCTTTTCAAATAACCAATTATTTCAGGTCTTTTTGGATGATTCTCAGGGAAATAATCTAATACTTCTACCAAAGCCATTGCATACCAGCCGATGGCTCTTCCCCAAAAATGCGGTGAAAGTCCTGTCTTTTTGTTGGCCCAGCCTTGTTCGCGTGATTCATCAAAACCATGATATAGTAGGCCCGTAGTGGAATCCACCATGTGTTTTTCAACTTGTTCAAACTGTCGGGCGATGGTTTCAAAATGATCTGGATGATTGAATATTTTGGAATATTCTGCGGCAAACGGCTCAGCCATAAAAAGGCCATCGAGCCATATTTGGTAAGGGTAGCGTTGCTTATGCCAATAAGCACCTTCATTGGTGGTCGATTGGTTTTCAAGTTGAGCCCAAAGTTGATCAGCCGCTTTTCTGAACTTGTCTTTATTGGGTAGAGTTTGCTGATAAAGCATCAGAAGAGCCCTTCCCGTACTTATATTATCGAGATTATAATCGTCTTTTCTGTAGGTCTTTATTTTGCCTGTACTGTCCACAAAGCGATTAAGGTCAGCGAGAATATAGTTATAATATCTGGGATCAGCAGTGCGATGCCAAACCATTTCAATGGCTTTGAGCATAAGACCCTGTTCATAATCCCAGGTGGACGATTTTCGGGGTTTTACCACTATGGAGTCAGGGTACCAGCCTATAAAAGAATCGGCCATTTGTTGTGAAAGCGGCTTTTGGCCGATACTGAAATTTAAAATAAAGACTAGAAAAAATGAGGCTATATATTTTTTCATAAAAGTATTGGTTTCAATTTTTTCAAATATTTTATTAAAGAAAATCTTCTCTCATTGGATTAAAAACATCTATCAGTTCACCAGCTTCAATACAAAATGCTCCATGAATGAGTCCTGATGGAACAAAATAAACATCACCCGCGATAAGCGTTTGAGTTTTACCATCAATAGTTATTTCAAAAACTCCTTTACTCACATAGCTAGCCTGAGTATGCTGGTGAGAATGTGAGGCTCCGACTCCTCCGGCTTCAAATGCTACCTTGACAACCATCATTTGGGCATCATAAGCCATGATTTTTCGTTTGATGCCACCCCCCAGTTCTGACCATTCTATGTCACTATCTTTTACTAATGTGTTCATTTTATGTTGGTTAATGCTTTTAGTACTTCTTCATTTCCTGTTTTTGCATTTTCAGGTAAAGGAAATTCAGAATTAAATACACTCAAATGATTTTTGTCCAGAATACTTACACTTTTTTCATCGGCCTTTGAAATATTAAGTCCAAAATGTTTTGCTAAAAATTCGTAAGCAGCCTTCCTTTTTGAAGGGCCATAATCATGTTTTTCATTGGCAAAATGTGCATTTTCTACATTTTTTTCTTTGCCATTAAAAGAATAAATTCGTTGAATATGGGGAAATTCAACCTCCGGAGTGTATTTAGTCCAGTCGTCACCATCAGAAATCAATAACATTGGCTTCGGAGCGGCACAGGCAGCTATTTCTACATTAGAAGTGGCATGATGTTGACTCACATGTACGGGCATGCCACTCTCACACACGCATCCGCCAAAAAAGTGACTTGAAACCATCACGACCGGTATGGAAAGCTTGATTCTGTCGTCAAGAGTAGTAAGCATAAAAGTCTGGGTACCACCGCCGGATTCGCCACTAATTGCAATTTTATTTTTATCAACATCAGGCATTTGGTATATAAAGTCCAGTGCCCTTATGCTGTTGATAGTCTGTAGTTTAAATGCCTGGCTGATTTTGTGATCGCATTGTTTCATGTCACCATAGCCAATCATATCCCAGGTAAAAACTATTGCACCCATCCGAGCCATTGTTGCACATCTTTTCTGAGTCGCTTCGCCAAATCTTGGGTCGTTTCCGTGTCCATGCGGTGCCAATACGGCAGGGTTCTTTTTTTTCAGAATAGAAGGTTTGTAAAGATTTCCGGTAATATAAATACCAGGATAACTTTCAAAAAATACATTTTCAACAGTATAGCCATCCAAAGATTTTTTACTGTGAATGGTAACGTTAAACGGCTGACTTGATAGGATTGTACTTATTTCCCCACCTTGAATTATGCCATTTTTGATGATTTCGGCTCTATTTTTCCACTCTTTTTTATTGTTGTAAAGTTTGGACGCTTCACTGAGTTCTGTTTTTCCTTTTTCAGGTGTAAAAAAAGCACCTTGTCGCAAAGAGGGACTTTGTGCCCATGCTACAGTAGGAATTAACAACATGACAATTGATTTTTTCATAACCCAGGTTGAATCTGGATAAAATTAGTACAAAAAAACCATTGTAAGAAAGTGCTTTTGATAGATTATTTATGGGAACGATTGCAGAAAATCGAATTTTTCTGCAAAAATATTTGCCAAAAATAAACTGAATCTACCTGTTACCCAATGGGCTTTGACCTTTGTTGAGTCTGTTGAGTAATTTTGCAAAACGCACAGCAATGGCAACTAAGTCCTTGATTTCGAGTAATAATCTCAGTGTGAGATCAGTGTTTTTAAAACCATAATCTTTTTTGGAGATACCTTCCACCTGATTGGAGAGAGCATATTCTATATGATCAAAAATTGATTTTTTCAGTTTTCGTGTTTCGTCCAATTCAGAATAATCATTGTTTGAAAGCCCATTGGCAATCTGAATGAGATATTTGTCAACTTCGTTGGTTATCCTTACTGCTAAATCAGTCTGGTTTTCCATTAAAGGCTTGTGGGCGTTGCTAACATGGCTTTCAGCTGCCAAAATAATAAAACTCAAAGATTGCAAAATATCCTGCATCATGTCGTTGGTGAGTATATACAGCTGGGCAGTGTGTTTTTCACTCAATTTTGACTTTTTGATTGCCTTAAAAAGGTTATTTTTTATGTCAAAGTAATATTCAGTGAGCTCGTTGCTCATCAATTTTGCTTTTTTTATTTTCGTTTTATCTTCAGAAATCAAGCCGTCGATCGCTAGCTTAAATGCTTTATTGATGGTAAGTAAACTTTCAGAAATTTCTACTGAGGTTTTTTGGAAAGAGACATCAGAAGTAAGCTCAATATTTTGTATGATTTTTTCGGTTTTTTCCTTTCTTTCGTTTTCTTTTTTATGAAAATAATTGGTGAATAAAACCACGGAGATTAATGCAATAACTAAAAAAATCAGACCATATATTTGAAAATTTATCAATATAACGGCTAAAATAGATGACACAATAAATGCTACGGCGGCAGTTACAAACCATCCCATGATAACGTTTATAACACCGGCAATCCTGTAAGAAGCTGACTCTCTACCCCAGGCTCTGTCGGCGAGTGAGCTACCCATTGCCACCATGAATGTCACATAAGTGGTTGACAGTGGAAGTTTTAGACTTGTTCCGGCGGCTATTAGCATACTTGCCATTGTAAGATTTACCGATGCTCTGATAAGGTCAAATGCTGGAGCCTCTTTACTGTCCGTTACGATTTTTGGAATAAACTGTCTGTTAATCCATCTTTTCATTCCGGATGGTAGAACTTCACTCAGGGTTTTTGAAAGTAGTATAGAAAAACGAACAATATATCTTGAAAACCAGTTGGATCTGAATTTTTCCTGAGTTTCCTCCTGAGTACCTAGTTTTACTTCTGTTTCGGTTACTGTTCTTGCTTTTTTCGAAAACCAAAGAGTTAAAGTCATGATTAAGCCAGCCACAAAAAGAAAAATATATGGTGCTTGCATTGGGAATTTCAGCCCTATCATACTATATTCAGAAGGGTTTATACCACCTCCCGCTGCCAAGGATGCCTGTCGAAACATATCAAAGGATTGCCAACCTGCCAAAGGCACACCTATGAAATTAACCAGGTCATTGCCTGCAAACGCCATTGAAAGGGCAAATGTGCCGGCAAAAACCACAATTTTGAGTGGGTTTAGCCCATATTGATTAAGAATGGCAAAGAGAATAATCCAAAAAACAAAAAATACCAGCAAAAACACCGCAAAGTTGTCTTTGATTGTATCTGCTATTTCTTTGATTCCCTTATTTCCGAAAAAGATACTGTAAACTTCTTTACCCTTTTCATTTACTTTTTTATTGAAAACCAATTCATTCCCCTCTGCATCTTTGATTTTTACAATGTCTTGATTGGCAAATGTTTCCGTTGATTTTGGGTTGAGAGCTTTGCTGTAATCTATGAGTTCTTTTACACTCAATTCTTTGGTAGAATATGTACTTTTTAAGCCTTTATATACTAAAAAATAACTCATGGCCAGCATAGCAAGCGATGCATACACCAGGCCAACCGTTTTCATGCGTTTTTCAAATTGAAAACTAAATAGTAAACGGCTGATAAACATCACCAAAGCACCAAAAGAGAAGGCAATTAACACAGAAAGAAAAATGCTGGAAACAATGGTGTTGGTTTTTTCCCAGTTGATATAACCAATTATGTTGTTGGCGGTGTCGTTAATATTGAACAGAAAATTCAATGGCTCATTGTTGCCCATGATTTTAAATGCCGAAACTATGATTGAGGCTCCCAAAAGCTCAAAAATTAACGAGACTGTAGTACTGGTTGGCAATCCTAGAGTATTGAAGGCATCTAGCAGGAATATATCGGTGAGCATTACAGCCAGAAAAATGACCAGGACATCAGTAAGAGTAAAATATTCCGGATTGAAAATGCCTTCCCGGGCGATTTCCATCATACCTGCTGAGGACAAAGCTCCGAGGAAAATACCCCCGGTGGCTATCCACATGATGGTTCTGAAAGGTGCTGCTTTGGAGCCAATGGCCGAGTTAAGAAAATTTACTGCGTCATTAGCCACACCAACCATTAAATCAGCTACAGCTAAAAATGCTAAAACAGCCACCGCCAACCACAAAAATCCCTCCATATTTTTAGGTTTATTTTATATGTAAAAATACGAAATATTTGAACTTTTTGTGGCTTTCTCAATATTAAGAAATTGTTAAGAAAGGGGTTTTTGTGCTATTGAGGATTGTATTTTTTTAAGGCATTTCCTCTACATCATCTATCCAAAATTTTCCTTTTTGCCCCACCACTTTGATTTTTCTATGATAGGTCTCTTTAAAGTCAGGATCATCGATCTTACAATCAAAAACCATAGTAGTATCATTAACCGGTACACAGGATTGGAATTTTATTTTGCCATTATCCTGATTACCAATTAAAAATGACTTCCCGATCTGGTCAAGATTTATGTTGTATTTTCCAGCCCATTTTTTTTGAAATTGTTCCACGGTCATTCCCCCGTCATAATCTACGTTGATGGCATCCATTTTATATTCTTCATATTGAGGCGTGCATATTTCGAGTATTTCGGTGTGGTTTTCATTAAAGAATTTTTCAACTGCCGGCACCAGCCAGGCCTGAGCCAGTTTAACCGAATCCATTTTGTCCTGAGTTGATTTAGAAATAGTGGGAGGAGCAGTGGTATCTGTTTGATCTGCTTTATTTTGGCAGGAAATCATTAATACTACGGCGGCAAATGCAATAATTAGTCTTTTGAAATTCATTTTGATGTATTATAAAATATTTATTTTCACTTCTTTGCCGGTTTTTGCGGCTTTTTTTATGGCTTCAATGATAATCATGTCTTTCAGTCCTTCTTCGCCAGGGGTTAGAATCGGCTTGTTATTGAGAATTGCATCGGCAAATCCGTCCATTTGATAGGCTTGATGATGGACTACAGGCATTTCTAGTGGCCCTTTATTCGTACTACCTTTCAATGGACCATAGTCATAGGCCGGAGCAAGGTCAAGTCCACCGGTTTCATAATGTATCGAAAGTTTTTGAGCATTTGTAGCGTAGGAACTCATTCCGCTTGCTATTGCACCTGACGGAAATTTCAATTGCCACAAAAGTGTTTCTTCAATATCGCGGTATATTTCGGGTTCGGTTTTAACCGCCTGGGCTGTTACCGAAATAGGCTCCTCTCCGGTGGCATAGCGACTTGCATTGATACAATAAATGCCCACATCCATCAAGGCTCCGCCACCCGAATATTTGTTTTGCATACGCCAGGCATTTGGATTTCGGTTTCTCCAGGCAAATTTCGTCTCTACAAATTTTACTTTTCCAAAATCTTTATCTTTTACCAATCGCATGATTTCTTGTGTAAAAGGTTCATAGTGAAGTCTGTAGCCAACGCCTAGTTTTACCCCTGCTTTTTGACAAACCTCAATCATTTCTTTGGCCTCTTTCACCGAAACCGACATAGGTTTTTCTGTAATCACATGTTTGCCGGCTTTGGCTGTACGAATCACAAAATCGGCATGCATAGAATTGGGAAGTACAATATACACTACATCGATGTCAGGGTTGGTGGCAATCTGGTCAAAGTTTTCGTAATTATATATGTTTTTGTCTTGTAGCTTATATTTTTCCTTCCATTTGGTGGCTTTTTCAGGGGTTCCGGTCACAATTCCTACCAGTTCACAGTTTTTTGATTTCTCGATTCCCGGAGCAAGCTGATTAGTAGCATATGAGCCCAGGCCACATAGTGCAACCCTGAGCTTTCTTTCGGTAATAACCGGATAGCTCAAAGCATCCTCTGAAATTAGGGGTGTTAAAATACCCGCTACTGATATTTTTTTCAGGAAATCTCTTCTTGAATTTTTCATGATTCTTTTTTTGGTTGAATAATTCCTGAAATTTAACAAAAAAGAATGTTTCCCGGAAAGTTTTTTATGGTTTACAATTAAATCAAAAATCTACCCGATAGAAAAATACCGGTAAAAAGCCCAGCTGATATTCAGTTTTGATAAAACTACCATCAGGCTGCGGAGCATAACTCATTGACAGAATGTTCTGAATTCCCAAAATATTAACCAGATCAACAGCAATTGTATGGGTCAGTCCTTTACGGTTGATTTTGTAATCTACTTTTAGGTCAAGTCTGCGATAAGGATCAAATTGTAATGAGTTTCTGGTTTCGCTTTTGTAGATAATTTCCTGAGCAGCAATTGTTTTTGCTTCATCTACCGGTCCGTACCAGCGGCCACCCACCATGGTCCATTTAGCCCCAAGGTCAATACTCGATCTTTTGAGTTTGAATTCTTTGGCAAAAAGGAAATTGCCGGCGTATTTTCCGTTGAAATCCGAATTTCTCAAAACTCCATCAGAACCTTTGTATTTGGCATCAAAAAGCGAGGAGGTTACCAGGAAATAATATCCCTGACTGAAGAATTTCTCCAGGGTAAGTTCTACGCCGTAGTTTCGGCCGGTACCCTCATTTACTAATTTTTCAGGGAAAATCCGTGAGAAAGCTGCTCCGGTGTTAACCATTGAGAATGAGGAAGGACTTTTTTCGACCGGAATATTGAATAAATACTGATAATAAGTTTCAAACATCAACCGCATGTTTTTGCCCAGAAGGGTATTGTAACCCGCCACAAAATGCCAGCTTTTGGTAAGCCCCATGTCACGATTGTTATAGATAAATCTACCACTCAGACTTTCATTTCCATAGAAATACGTATAATTAGACTGTAAGTTGGAGTGTAAACCAGTTGCCAGATTTATTTTTTGGCCTTGAGCTACATCCCAGTTAAGACCGGCACGAGGTTCAATCGGCGAAACAGAATTTTTGTTTATAGTACTAAATAATCCTGTTACCCCAATGTTTGCAGAGAGTGTTGGAGAAATAGTATATTTCCATTGGGCATAGGGTTGGGCAGTAACATAATAATCATCAGATTTCCAGCGGTTTTGCCATGAGCTTATGATTAGTTTTGGGTAGCCTACCACAGTACGGGCACTGTCGTAAGAGTAAAAATTATTAAGGTCTAGATTCAAACCTGCTTTGAGTGTACTTCTGGTCGAAAACTTCTTATTTATAGAAATCACTCCATGTAATTTATTCTCTTTAAAAGTATAATCCATGATAGGTATGATCTGGTCAATAATAAATTTATTACCCATGGTTTTAGGATTACCCTGGTCATCATAATTAAAAAGCACATAATCATGGTTGGCATCAACGGCATTGGTCGATGCCGCCAGTGTGGCTTTCAGAAAAGTGGTTTTATTTAAAGGTTTGGAGTAAGTTAAACCCGCCACACCAATTCTGGAAGAAAAATACTGGTCGCGGTCATTTGAGCCAAAGATATTCCGGTCTTCGGTGGTTTGTTCACTGATCATGATGTCAACGGTGCTATTTCCTGCAAAGCCCCAAAGGGCCACACTCGCTCCATTTTTTTTAGGAAAATTAAACCTGAAAAACCCATCCTGATATTTTGGAACTGCCTGGGTACCAATGTCGATACCGATTTTATTGAATAGCCAAAGGTTGGCATATCGATAAGTCAAAAGATAAGAAGAGCCTTTGTCTTTATTTAAGGGTCCCTCGGCCATGGCTTCAGTGCCCAAAAATCCAAACTGTGCCATCATTTCATGGCTCTGGTTGTTTCCGTTTCTGAGTTTCAGGTCGAAAACCCCCGAGATACTATTGCCAAATTCTGCCGGAAAAGCCCCAGTGAAAAAGTCGGAATTGGTCAAATATTTATTGTTGATTATACTTACTGGTCCGCCTGAGGTGCCCGGAATAGCAAAGTGATTAGGATTGGGAATACTCACACCTTCTACCCTCCACAATACACCCGACGGGGAATTTCCACGTATTACTATATCGCTTCTGGAATCATCGGCACCCTGTACTCCGGCAAAGTTGGAAGCCATACGTGCGGGCTCCCCACGGCTACCCGCATAGCGGTTGGTTTCTTCAACTGAAAACTGTCGGGCAGAGATAGTGGCCATTTCATTGGAAGCTTCACCATTTCGACGGGCTTTTACAATCACTTCGTTCAGCTGCATTGGAGCTTCTTCCATTTCCAGATTAAGGATTACCTCTTTTCCGGCATCCACTACTATATTATTGATTAGTAACTCTTTATATCCTACATAGGTGACTTTTAAGGTTTGACGACCTACGGGTACTTTATTGATTTTAAAATTGCCTTCTTCGTCGGTTACATTGCCTAGCGTGGGCATGCCAACTACCATTACCGAAACCCCCGGGATGCCATATTTGGCTTCTTTGTCCACGATTTTCCCTCGGATATTTTGGGTGAGTTGGGCAAAAACAGATCCTGAAAATATTAGACAAACTAAAATGTAGATGTATTTCATTGAGAAGGTTTTTAAAACTAAAAAAACGGTTTATTTCAGCAAAAATAACCTTTGAAATAGCAATTTTAAATGTCAATAGACATATTTTTAGAAGACTTGAAACAAAAAAAACCGGTTTAAAATAAACCGGCTCAATGTACGAATAGTCTTTTTTACAAAAAATTACTCACAATTTGTTTGATTTGATGCATAGGCAATACACCACTTTGACGCCATTTTTGCTGTCCATTTTTGAAAATCATCATCGTGGGTACTCCTGAAATGTTGTATTTGCGTGACAAAGAAGGATTTTTGTCTGTATCAATTTTTACAATTCTTATTTTATCACCCATTTCACCTGCCAATTGTTTCAATATTGGAGCCAATGCCTTGCAAGGTCCGCACCATTCTGCAGAAAAATCAATCAAAACAGGTTTGTCAGAATTTATGAGATCATTAAAATTTCCAGTCATTTTATTATTCATTTTATAATTTCTTTTTTTTCAGGATCATAAGAGATAAAAAACATAAGCCATATTGATCGCGACATACGGTATATCCACCTAATCAATAAAAATGTTAACAAAACATAACCCAAAATATACCAGGTGCCATCAACTTTATCTTCTAAAAACAGATAATAACCCACTGTAGCTGTCACAAAAAGGGCGATATTCAGCATATATGAAATATACATAGCACCATAAAAAAAGCCCATTTCCTTTTCATATTTTAATCCACATTCACTACAATGTGTATTCATTGAAAACATTCCGGCTTTGGGTATCAGAGTGCTTCTGTCGTACAATTCGCCTTCCCCGCATCTGGGGCATTTCATTTTTACTGCTGATATCAGCTTTCCCATACTTTGATTTGCTTTTTATGGCAAAATTACCAAATATGTTTGGCTTAAAAATATATTTTTTAACTATTCTAGAATATGAACATATTTTCATATTCAAAAAGTTTCTTTATTCTTTTCGTAGTGTGAGAAATGTTACTTAAATGGGTTGGTTTTAGGTCAATAATCTGAAAATGAAATTCAATCATTCTGGTGAAATCGCTGGAGTTCATCCATTGGTTTTTCTATGATTTTGCTGATTTCAATACCGTGCTTTTTACAAATTTCCTCAAGGATATCTTTGTAAAAAAAAGCGATGGAGCCCACGAAAGCTATTTGATATTCAGCTCTTTGTGGGTATTTCAATAAATATTTTTCCAGATATTGAGAAAAAGAATTTTCGATTAGTTTTTTACAATAAACATTTTCCCTGTTTTCCGATAAAAAAACTGAAAATCCGGCAAAATATTTGTTGGGTTTGTCTTCTTTATAAGCTTTGGTTAGTATTTCAGATCGGGTCAGAATGCCGTATTTTTTTTCAAATATTTCCAGAATATCACCTGGCATTTCTTTATGTAAATAATCTAACAAAAGTAGTTTTCCCAAATGTCCGCCACTGCCTTCATCTCCCAGCCAAAATCCTAGCGGAGGAATCTGGAAGCTAATTTTTTCTCCATCCCACAAGCAGGAATTTGAACCCGTTCCCAAAATACAGGCGATTCCTTCTTTTCTTCCAAAAAGTGCTCTTGCAGCAGCAATTACATCGGAATATGTAAACACTTTGGTTTCATAACCCAGGGCTTTCAGGATTCCGGATTTTACAATTTCAGATTTACTGTCATCGGTTATCCCTGTTCCATAAAAATGAACCTCAGTGATTTTTTCTAAACAGTTTTCAATGAAAGGCTTTATCTCGTAGGCGATTTGGTCAGCATCCACAAAATAAGGATTGAGTCCGATGGTTTCGGTTTTGGCTACTGTTTTTTCTCCCAGCAGTCTCCAGTCGGTTTTGGTAGATCCTGATTCGGCTATGAGTATCATCAGATAAGGTCTTGGGTGTTTTTATCTTTGAATGTTTCGGTAACAAAACCAAAAAATGTGTCCAGGTCGCTTTGGGTGGTGGCAATACCCACCGAAAGTCGGATTGCCCCTCTGATTTTGCCTACAAATGTCACCCAGTCATGATAACTTCCATGGTCACGACTGGTGTAAAATTCGGCCAGTTCATCGGTAGTCACACAGCTGTTGACCTCATCAATGCCAGGATTGCAAAAGCAGCCGGTTCGGACCGAAATTAACCTTTCATTTGCTTTTTGCTCTACCAACTCAAACGGAAACTGCTTTCCGTCGGCTCCTTTTACATTGAAAATGAAAGTTCCGCCCTTTTCATCATGATTTTTTGTGCCAAAAAAGTTAAATAAAGTTTCGCCATTGCTGTGTTTGAGGTTTTCAAACTGATGAATCAAATAAGCATTCAGAGATTTTATTCTGTCCGAAATTTTCTCAATTCCTATTTTTTGAATAAACTCCAGACCATTTTTTATAGCAGGAATTTCCAGATAATTTACTGTTCCGTTTTCAAATCTTTCGTGGTTTTCAGTCAAAAAGTAACTTTCATAATTGACTGATACCCAAGTTACTGTCCCACCTGCAAACCAAGGCTTTTTAAGCTTCGCAAATTTGTCTTTTTTTAATAACAAGCAACCCAGGCCGGTAGGGTATCCAAAGATTTTGTAAAACGAAACCGACACATAATCAGGCTTATATTGGGTCAGATCAAGTTTGGATGTGGGTACAAATGCAGCAGCGTCGAGCAAAACATCCCAGCCTTTTTTATGGGCTTTTTCAATTAATTCGAGGGGATGTTTTATGCCGGAAACATTGGATTGACCCGGAAAAGCGAAAAGCTTATTGGTCTCTTTTTCAAAGCCATTCAGGCCTTCTTCCAGTTTTTGAGCATTAATTTTCAGGTCTTCATAGTTGAGCTGAATATATTGATAATGCCCGCCCTTGAGCTTGCAATATTCCCTGATTCCGTTAACTGAATTATGATTGTCAGCAGTGAGCAAAAAAACCGATTCAGAAGAAAAAGGATAACATTCGCCCACTATTTGTAGGGCAGCCGATGCATTAGAAGTAAATATGCAATAATAATCGTCCCCGGCACTGAAATAATCCAATACCGCTTTTCTGGCTTCATCGACATGAATTGTTGATTGACGAGAACTTGGGTTAGTGGAGTGGGGGTTTCCGTAAACACCTGATAGTAAATAATTAAAGTGTTTTTCGACGATGCTTTTAGGGTATAGATTTCCCCCTGTAAAATCAAGGTAAATCTGCCCTGACTCTTCCAGATTTGCATATTCTGTTTGTCTCAGATTTTCAAAGAAATCATTTTCAAATAATTCCGGTTGCACTTTTATTGGGTTTGTTTTTCGAAGTAATTTTCCCAAAAATAGGATTTTCGGCTTTCATTTTTATGATTTTTTTGAAAAAATGGAGAATTTGGTTTTTTGAATATTTATAATTGATTTTTCAAAAGAATTAAATCGAAGAACATTAATCTGGTTTTTAATGGATCTGAAGATTGAATATTTGAATAACGTTTCTCCTGATCTTCTGTACTAAAAAGAAAATCAAAACCACATGATTTATAATATTTAATAGGTAGGTTTTCATTATATGCATCAACGACAACAAAACGACATCCGGTTTTATTTTGTGGGTCAATAAACCATGATTTTATAAAGTCCATTAAACTTTTTCCAATTCCTTGATTTTTGTAATTTACACTGACACCAAGCCTTCCTATTAAAACTGCGGGGTAATTTTTAGAGGTTTTGACATGAGGGATTTGTTTAGTTACTTTATCTTTTCTGCCTCTGGGTAACAGACTTGCCTTTATACTATCGTTTGAAATAGAGAATGCACAAACTATTGATTTTAAATCATTATTATCAATAAAACAATAGGATTTGCCCAGTAATTGATTGGCATAACTTTCAGCATCTTTTAGAAAAAATTCATTTAAGTCAGAATGACCACAATCAAATTGATTAGAAGATTCAATTAATTCTGGTGTGAGTGTGTAAAAAGTGCAGGATTCTTCTAAAAAGTTCAATTCAGTGCATTTATAATTTAGCTTTTTCTAAAATTCTTTTAGTCGATTCCAATTGTTTACTGAAATCTACGCTACCTTTTTTAGCTATCGAAGCCTCAGCTCTTGAAATAAAATCTTTGGCTTCTTTGCTTTTTAGTGTTGGAATACCTTTGATTGTCAATGCCATATATGTATTTAATTTCTTTACAATATTAATCTGTAAAAACCAGATTATAAAATAAATAGTTCTGTTTAATAATTATTGATGGATATTAATCATAATTATAATTCGAATTACATTCTATATTGAAGAAGGTAACTTCTAAAATTATACAAGCACTTTTTGGTGAGAAATCTTGTTGAATTATTCAGACAAAGCGTTTTATTAAATTCTAAAGTATTATTTAGCATATAATGTATTAGCTTTGCAGACTTTTTTGAATGTTACGGAAAAGAAATTAATGTCTGAATATCAATTATATACGCTACCTAATGGAATCAGGGTAGCTCATAAATTTGTCTCAAATACCAAAATTGCCCACTGCGGTATCATGCTTGATATTGGCAGTCGCGATGAAAAACCTCACCAGGCCGGGCTGGCCCATTTTTGGGAGCATATGGCCTTTAAAGGCACTCAAAAACGTAAAGCTTACCACATTATCAACAGCCTGGAGGCAGTAGGAGGGGAGCTCAATGCCTATACCACCAAAGAGAAGATTTGTTTTTATGCTTCAGTTTTAGACACCCATTTCGAAAAGGCAGTTGATTTATTGTCTGATATTGCCTTCAATAGTATTTTTCCCGAAAAGCAACTCGAAGTTGAGCGTGGGGTGATCCTGGAGGAGATGTCGATGTACCTCGACTCGCCCGAAGATGCCATTCAGGATGAGTTTGACGCTATTGTTTTTCCACAACATCAGCTGGGAATCAATATTTTGGGTACTCAGGAAAGTGTAAAAGCCTTTAAAAGAGAAGATTTCCTGAATTTTATTTCTGAAAATCTTGATACCGATAAAGTTATCTTTTCTGTGGTAGGAAATCTGGAGCCAAAGAAAGTACAAAAAATGGCAGAAAAATATCTTGGGGATATTTTACCTAAGCATACGCAAAGAATAAGATTGACACCCGATATTTATTTCACCCAAAACCAAATATTAGAAAAAAACAATAACCAGGCACATGTAGCTATTGGTCGCCAGGCTTATGCCTTGCATCACAAAAACAGGCTTCCTTTTTTTGCACTGGTCAATTTGCTGGGCGGGCCGGGAATGAATTCTCGTTTTAACCTTACTCTTCGTGAAAAATATGGCCTGGTGTATCAGATAGAGGCCAATTATACAAGTTTTAGCGATACCGGTTTCTTTGGGATATTTTTTGGTACTGACCCGCAAAATCTCAATAAATCTCTAAAACTTGTCAAAAAAGAATTGGAGATCCTGAAAGAACGAAAAATGGGTGATGTTCAGATCAGAACCTTGAAGGAGCAGCTTAAGGGTCAACTTGCCATGGCTGAAGAAAGCAATCAGGGTTTTATGCTCATGATGGCCAAAAGTATTCTGGATTTGGGTAAAGTGGAAACTTTAAGTCAAATTTTTGATGAAATTGATGATATAAATGCCGGAGTCTTGCAGGATTTAGCCAATGAAATGTTTGATAACGAAGAGCTTTCGCAGTTGATTTACAAATAAAAAGGCGAACTTTTGGTCCGCCTTCCGTAACAATGGGATTTATGCAATAAAAACATTCTTCTTCAAAAGCAATGGACTCTCAAGAATAAAAGTACCCGGTTCGTCAAAAGTTCTGATTCTTCTAACAGTGGTTGGCAACTTTTTCATCCTTTTCGGTTTGGGCTGTTTGGAATAAGACGCGAACGGAAAGGCAACAAGTGCAATTAACACAATAATCCAAAGTCGTTTAGACTTAAACATTTTGTTCACTCGATAGTAATGCATATTTGACTAGACCAAAATCCTTTGGTCACAATTTCAGATGGAAAATTTTTACTTTTTTATAAAGATACAAATTTTCTCAAAAAGGTTGTAATTATTTCTTAATCAATCTCTAAAATCACTCCTTCTGTAATTGGGTGTGACACGCAGGTCAGCACATAGCCTTGCTCGATTTCCTTGTCGGTCAATCCCTCTTCTTCGTCCATTTTGATTTTTCCAGAAGTACATTTTCCCAGGCATGCCGTACACATACCGGCCTGGCACGAGTAGGGTAACTCAATATTCTGGTCCAGGGCGGCTTCAAGGATAGTTTGGTGTGGTTCTACCTCGAATTCATGCGTTTCTCCGTCGTATTTAACAGTAACTGTTTGTTTTTTTAGCTCTTCGCCACCTTCATTTTCGGAATCGGTGTTTACAGGAGCGTTAAACCGCTCATAGTGCATCCTTTCTTTGGGGATGTCATATAACTCAGCTATTTTAAGTGTATTATCAATGATTTCTTCAGGTCCGCATACAAAAATCTGGTCATTTTTTAAATCCGCATCAATTTCTTTCAACCACATGATGGTATTTGCCTGATGTATTCTGCCTTTCAGTCCCACCCAGGTATCGGTGCTTTGACTGATTATATGCGTTACACCAAATCTTCCATGAAAGGTGCTTTCTAAAGCATCCAATTCCTTTTTAAAAATAATCTGGTTTTCGTTTCGGCTGCCATAAAGCAGGCTAACTTTTAAGCCGGGAAGTGTTTTGAGGGCAGTTTTAGCAATGGACATCAGGGGAGTTATACCACTACCTGCTCCGATTAATATCAGATGTTTGCCGTTAAAAGTTGCCGGATTGAACGTGAAGTTCCCCATAGGCTCAATTACTTCCAGAAAGTCTCCGGTTTTTATTTGGTCGTTTAAATAATTGGAAACCAGTCCTTTGTGAACACGTTTTACTGTAATGCCAACAGCGGTGTCAGAGGCAGGTGAAGTGCTCATCGAGTAGCTTCTTTTTACCTTTTTACCGTCGGGTCCCGGTATGGATACAGTTAAAAATTGCCCTGCTAAATATTTTATTTGTTCACTTAGTGGATGCCAAAAAAGTATAGTTACCGTGTCTTCAGTTTCTCTGATTACCTCTTTTACCTGCAAAAAATATGATTTCATCTGTTAATATTTCTTAGAAAAAATACTTCGGTCTGTGCCGAAAATAATGTCGTTTTTTATTTTAAAAACGTTTTTCAGGAAAGTTTGTTCAATAAGTCCTGAATTCTTTCTCCTGCCGAAAACCCAAAAAGCAAGCTTTTTTTTGGCAATTCATCATCCACCTCTTCCATCCATTTCCAATCTTCACAAGTAGCATCCAGCATGTCGAGCAAGGTAATGATTTTGGTTTCGTTGCGTTCGTTGACCAAAAAAGATTCCGAATTTTCGAAATATACAGCCAGTTTTTCATCCTCAATCCAGCTCAGATCATTGATCATTTCGTCAAAAGAGTCAAGATTAAATCCAAAATAATCGGGAAATTCAAAGACTTCGGCCATTACTTCGTAAAATTCACGAAGGGTTTTGGTTTTGTTGGCATCTATTTTTATTACCCCAAATTCTTCAGGGAAATCTGCCGGAATACATATTGAAAGGTTATTCATGTTAATTTTTTGTTTTGAAAAAATTCAGATAGCAAATAATCTTTTATCTTATTTTTTTGAAAGAATCATAATGGTCATCGGTATAATATGCACTGCCGTCATCCCCGGTTACCAACCTTTCGGCTCCGCGGTTTTGACCTTCTACATGCTCGTGAACATCCCATTCCTGATAATTTATTCTTTGCCCGCTGTCTGATTTCTGTGGTAATAATTTCTCAAGATTTTTAAATTTCCTGCCACCCACATACCCTTCAGGTGCTTTTTGGTATTTTGTTACATATTCTAAAACTTCATTTACATATTTTGGGAAGTCCTTAGGGGTTTCAAAATCTGTATTTTGAGTTGATTTTTTGGCACTACTTTCATTTTTTTCTTGAATACTTATTTCGGTTTGATGTGCCGGATTATTAGTATCTGAAATGTGGTTTTTTCTTACAAAATAACCTATCACAATACCCAGGAGCAGGAATATCAGATATTTAACAAATTCAGGGATTTTGGTTTTTTCCATTGATTTTTTTTAAAAATAGGTACAAAAATAAAGTTTAATTTCCAAAATATGGGCTTATTTATTAGCCTGGATTTGCAATTTTTTATTTGGCAAAACCACTTCTGTGATAAATGTCATTGGCTTTGGGTTCTCTTTGGTGGTAATTGTGAAAATATTTGATTTTGAAATATTTAAAAATGAAGAAAAGAACATACACTATCGCAATTTTATTTTCGGGTATAATCGCAGTTTTAGCTTGTAAAACAGGAAAAAATCCTGCTCAAGGTATTAAAAAAGAGGAAGGGCTGGTATTGATGGAACAAAACTGTTACACTTGTCATAGTCCAAATGCTACAGAAAGTAATCGGTTGGCTCCTCCCATGATCGCTGTAAAAAAACATTATTTTACAGAAAAAATGTCGGAAGAGCAATTCGTCAATGATTTGGTGAGTTTTGTCTTGAATCCAACTGATGAAAAATCAAAAATGCCGGGGGCAAAACGTCGGTTTAATCTTATGCCGAAAGTGGAATATTCGAAAAGTGATGTTGAGAAAATTGCAAAATATATATACAGAAACAACATTGAGCAGCCTGAGTGGTTTGAAGAGCATTATAAAAAAGAAATGGGAAACGGCAATCAGATGATGGAAGAGGATACCTCATTTCTGGCAAAAGGAAAGAAATTGTCCATGAGAGCTCAGCAAGAACTTGGAAAAAATTTGATGGGAGCCTTAAACAAAGGCGGAGCAGTACATGCGATGAATTTTTGCAATGACAAAGCCATGTTTTTGACAGATAGTATGGCCAATGTTTTAAAGGTAAATGTAAAAAGAGTTTCAGATAAAAACAGAAACCCAAAAAATGCTGCAAATGAATCCGAAATAGCTTATATACAGTTGCTTAAAGATAATCTTAAAATGGGTATTGAACCAAAACCTGGCAGCAAAGTCATTGATGGTAAAAAAGTAGGGTATTATCCAATACTGACCAATCAGATGTGTATGCAATGCCACGGCAGCGAGGCAGAAATTAATTCGGAAACGATGGAGAAAATTTCAAAGTATTATCCGGCTGATAAAGCAAAAGGTTATAAGCCCAACGAAATCAGAGGCTTGTGGGTGGTTGAATAATAATGTTTTTTTAGATTTAAAGCCCGAATAATAACCGGATTATAAGTTTTGCAGACTAATTTTGTGCAAAATAGAGTATATATGAAGGTGTTGATTACAGGTGCTACCGGGTTGGTTGGGTCTGCATTATTAAAAAAACTGAATTCTATGGGTCATGAAATCAGTGTTTTGGTAAGAAACGCCCAGGATTTTTTATTACAGAATTCGGCCCTTCGAAATATTAAAATTATTGAAGGAGATATACTGGATGTATTGGTCCTTTCTCAGGCAACAGTAGATAAAGATTGGGTCATTCATGCAGCAGCGGTTGTCTCATTTTCGCCTAAAGACAGGGCAAGTTTGTATAAAACCAACGTCGAGGGTACAGCCAATGTCGTGAATTCCTGTTTGGAAAACAAAGTTAAAAAACTGCTTTATGTGAGTTCGGTGGCTGCTTTTGGAAGGCCAGCTATCAATAAGGAAAACAAGGACCAGACCTTCAATGTATATGAAAATCAAAAGTGGGAAGATTCTGATTCCAATTCGCATTATGCCATTTCTAAATTTAAAGGAGAAGAAGAAGTTTGGCGTGGTATGGCCGAAGGTCTTGATGTGGTGGTGGTAAATCCATCCATAATTTTTGGTGAAGGCGACTGGAATCGTTCCTCTACAAAGATTTTAAAATATATTTTCGAAGAAAAACCTTTTTATACTGCAGGTTATCTCAATTATATTGACCTGGAAGATTTGGTCAATATTTCAGTTGAATTGCTTGAGAGCGATATCAAAAATGAAAGATTTTGTGTTTCTGCCGGTATGATTTCGTATAAAGATTTTTTTGAAAAAGTGGCTCTTAAATTTGGTAAAAGACCGCCGGCAATTGAGGTGAAATCTTTTTGGTTGGCCATAATCTGGCGTTTGGAAGCAATTCGTTCCTTTTTTATGGGCTCTGATCCACTCATAACCAAAGAGACTGCGAGGTCGGCCTCAATGAAAATACATTACGATAACAGCAAGATAATTAAGGCTTTAGGGTATAAGTTTAATTCTTTAGACAATACTTTGAATCGTATTTGCCCATATTTTCTGGCAAAAGCTCAAAAATAGTTTTTCGAAATTATTTTTCTTTTTTTTTTGTTTAAACAAAAAAGCCATTAATTTTAAAATTGAGTAATCTATAATATTTGAAAACCTACATTACTGCATGAATCAAGACTTTAGTGAGTATTTTGACGAGTCAAACGAGGCCACCATGGCCGATGCAGCCAAAAGGTTTGAATCGATGATCAAAAAAAAAGAAACTCCCTACTTTAGTGAGGAAGTTTTTGAGTCTCTTGTTGAATATTATTTACTTGCCGGGAAACTAGACCTAGCCCTAAAAGCCTGCAATTCGGGCTTAAATCAGTACGAGCATTCTCTGGAACTCATGCTTGGCAAAGCTCAAATTTTAATCAACAGATTTGAACTTGACGAAGCAACTGAACTTCTGGATCATGCCGCGATTTTCAATCCTTCTGATACTGAGATTGAGTTTTTACGAGGCATAATTCTCATTTATTCTGGTGAGAATGCGGAAGCCCTCAGTATTTTTAACCAGATTTTGCCTTTGGTCGATGAAAAAGAGAATGTCTTTTTTCAGATGGGAATGGCACTGACCGGGCTGGGCAAAGTTGATGAAGCCATTGAGGTTTTGAAAAAAGCAGTGGATTGCGAAACAAGAAACGAACTGGTTTATAATGAGCTTGTTTATTGTTTTGATGTACAGAAAATCCTGCCAGATGGAATCATATATTTCAATCACTTAATTGACAATGATCCATATAATTATTTGGCTTGGTTTGCTTTAGGGCAATCATATAATCTTCAGAATCAATATGATAAAGCCAAAGATGCATTTGATTATTCGGTTACTATCAATGGTAAGTTTTCTTCTGGTTGGTATAACCTGGGCTTGAGTCAAATGAACCTCGATGAGTTCGTTGAGGCCAAAGAGTCTTTTACAAATACGCTTAAGTTTGAAGTGCCTTCTGCTGAAGTGCTCACCCATTTAGGTGCAGCCCATGAAAAATTGGAGGAATTTGCTGATGCCTACAAATTTTATAAAAAAGCCACAGAACTCGATGAACTTTGGGATGATGCCTGGTTTGGGATGGCTTCTGTTCTTTATGAGCAGGAAAAATATCTGGAATCGATACATTTTGTAAAAAAAGCCATCAAAACCAATGACATCAGTGCCGACTATTGGCTCCTTTTGGCTGACAACGAAGCAAAGCTTGGTAATGTAATATCGGCTCATGAGGCATATTTCAGGGCGTCTGATATGGATTCAACCAATGTCGATATCTGGCTCAACTGGTCATTACTCTATTTTGATCAGGAAAATTATATCAGAGCATTTGAGATTATTTATGATGCCATAGAAGATATGCCCGAAGCCGCCGATTTGTATTACCGTGCCACAGTGTATCTTTTGTACAATACCACTTACAATGAGGCCTATAAATATTTGCAGGAGGCATTGACACTTGATTACGACGGACATATTCAGATGTACGATTTCTTCTCTAATCTGGATACTTTAAAGGCACTTCAAAGGATTGTAGAGCAATATAGAAAGTAATATAAATTTCTTTGTCTGATTTATTTTTAAAAATCAGTAATGAACATTTTACTTTAGATTTATAGATTTTAAAATTTTAGAAGAGCGATTGTGATTTTACAATCGCTCTTCTACTTTTAGCAGCAGCAGTTTGGCCCGCAGTCCGCTTCACCTTTTGGTTTTTCGGCATAAACAGTCACACTAAAAATCCCCATTTTAGAATTTTTAAAATCTTCCAACTGGCCTTCTGTCAGATATTTCATAAGAATGTCGTCAGGAATTACAATGACTTTTTCTTTTTGTACCTTAATATTTTCGAAACCATTTTCCTTAATCAAACCCAAATATGAATCTTTTTGAATGGCTCCGGAAACGCATCCTGCATACATTTCAGCAGCTTCTTGCAGGGAAGTAGGCAAGTCACCCACCAAAACCACATCAGAAATACTAAAATGTCCGCCGGGTTTCAGAACCCTGTAAATTTCTTTGATAACAGCATCTTTGTTGGGCACCAAATTCAAAACACAATTACTCACTATAACATCGGCAATGTTTGAAGTGACAGGCATTTTTTCGATATCCCCTTGCCTGAATTCCACATTGTTAAAACCTCTAATTTCGGCATTTTCTCTGGCTTTTTCTATCATAGCGGGGGTAAAATCTATGCCAATTACTTTTCCGGAATCCCCAGTTTCAGCTCTTGCTATAAAACAGTCATTGCCGGCTCCACTTCCAAGGTCAATTACTACATCACCTTTTTTAATTTTTGCAAATTGCGTGGGCAACCCACAGCCTAATCCCAGATCTGCATCGGGATTGTAGCCATCCAGATGGGTGTAATCGTCACTCATGATATTGTAAACCTCGGTAGTGCAGCCCCCTGAGCCACAGCATGACGACATATTTGTTTCTTTGTCCTGTAAAGCAATTTCACTATATTTTTGCTTTACCATTTCTTTTATTTGATCTTCTGTTTTCATTTTATAAGTATTTATTTTATTTAATCGTAATAATGCGATAAGCTTTGGCAAAAAAATGTCAGCAACAAGCAGATTTATTCGAAAAATAACTGATAAAAAGTTCGTTAATGTAATCTTTTGCCATTATTAATTCCGTTTCATCAATGCAATAGCACACTTTTGCACCTTCTATTTCACCTTTTATCAATCCCGCCTCTTTCAATTCTTTGAGATGCTGCGATACTGTACTTTGCGACAACGGCAGTTCATCAACTATATCACCACATATGCACGATTGTCTTTTGATTAATATTCTCAAAATCGCAATTCTGGCGGGATGTGACAACGCTTTGGCGTATTTTGACAATTTATTATCCTTAACCGTAAACTCTTCAGATTTGGTAATTCCCATAATTTATTATCTTATCGTAAAATTACGATAATATATTAAAGTCACAAAATTTTTATTCTTTTTTTTGAAATATGCCAGATAATTTAATTTTTGAGAATGAAAAATTAGCGATTTTAAAAAGTCAGGGAAAGAGAATGCTTTAACTATAGAAAATATCAGAAAACTTTGAGCTATTTTTTTATTATTTAAAAATTAATCTTACCTTTGCAGTCCGAATTTTCGGGAGATAGTATTTAATTATTAAATTTTAACAGTTTACAATGCCTACTATACAGCAGTTAGTAAGAAAAGGAAGAGAGACTTTGATTTACAAATCTAAATCTCCGGCATTGGATTCTTGTCCTCAACGTCGTGGTGTATGTACGCGTGTATATACGACTACACCTAAGAAGCCTAACTCGGCTCTTAGAAAGGTAGCTCGTGTGCGTCTTACCAACCAAAAAGAGGTGAACGCCTACATTCCGGGCGAAGGTCACAACCTGCAGGAGCACTCGATCGTATTGATCAGAGGTGGTCGTGTTAAGGACCTTCCGGGTGTACGTTATCACATCGTACGTGGGGCATTGGATACAGCCGGTGTAAACAACCGTAAACAAAGCCGCTCGAAGTATGGTGCTAAAAGACCAAAACCAGGTCAGGTAGCAGCAGCTCCAGCAAAAGGTAAGAAAAAGTAACAAGAAATTCTTTTTAGTCTGTAAATCAGGCTATTATAGGGGAAGTAATGTTCAGGTTTTACCGAATGTGAATCAGTTTAAATCGTTAAACGAAACCTTCTTAAAAACATTAAGAAATGAGAAAAGCAAAACCAAAAAAGCGTTACGTGTTGCCTGACCCTAAGTTCAGAGATGTAACCGTAACAAAATTTGTAAACAACCTGATGCTTGAAGGTAAAAAATCGCTGGCTTACGGCATTTTTTACGGTGCATTGGAGATTGTAGAAAAACGCACCAGCGAAAATGGTTTGGAAATCTGGAAAAAGGCATTGAGCAATGTTATGCCTGCTGTTGAAGTAAAAAGCCGCCGTGTAGGTGGAGCTACTTTCCAGGTACCTACCGAAGTTAGAGCTGAGCGTAAGCAGTCATTAGGAATGAAATGGATGATCAATTATGCTCGTAAGCGTGGTGAAAAAACCATGACTGAGCGTTTGGCAGGTGAAATCATCGCCGCTTCAAAAGGCGAAGGTGCTTCTGTCAAGAAAAAAGATGACACCCACAGAATGGCAGATGCCAACAAGGCATTCTCTCACTTCAGGTTGTAATCGTCCTGTTTCAATTAAACTTAGCCTCCAATTCGTTGGGGGCTTTTTTTATGTCAAATTATTGGGTTTTATGAAAATTTGATTAATTTAGTATTAAAACCATAACCTGAATAAAAATTATGACGAGTTTCAGAGTAAGACCCAAATTTAGAATCACATGCGATTGTCCTCCCAAATTGCTCTTGGACAGGATAAATAACAATTTGGAAGGAAATCAGGATATTATTGAAGGTAAGGTTTTTGTAACCCATGGCCTATTTCGTATTGTTCCCGAGAGCCAGCACTTTTGGTCACCTCAGTTAAGTGTTTCTTTCGAGGAATCAGAAGGTAAGACTATAGTCAGAGGTATGTATGGCCCACATCCTACCGTCTGGGCAGTATTTTTATTTGGCTATGCCATATTGGGTTTGGCCCTTTTTTGGACACTACTGGTTGGTTTGGTCAAAATGTCATTACATCAGGAATCTCAGATTCTTTGGGCAACGCCTTTTATTCTGGGTGGATTTGTTACGATTTGGTTTATTGCTCAATTTGGTCAGAAAGTAGGAGTTGAGCAAACATTCCAGATCCATCATTTTTTTGAAGATGTTATCGGCCAATCGATTCATATAGGATAATTTCCATTTTCGAAGACATTAGATTTTATTGCAATTCTACTCCTTAAATAAGGTATTTTTAATGAAAGGCACGGATTTTGTATCCTTTTCTTGAAATCAATAGGGATTGCTTTTGCAAAAATTATTCAAATATATATTACTTCTCAATCTCCTCTTTCAAAACTCAGGTTTGAAAGCCCAGCAGCTTATTGTCAACTGGCAAAAAGTAGCCGGAGGTGAAAGAAATGAGGTGGCATATTCTGGAGTAGAAACCACAGATGGAGGATATATTGTAGTCGGATCGACCAATAGTAAAAACACTTTTGATGTAAAAGAATCCAAGGGATATGACGGTACAGGCGGAAATGATTTTTGGGTAGTAAAAGTTAATAGTGCCGGTGCAATAGAATGGTCAAAAACCTTTGGAGGTACAAAAGATGATGTAGCCACTTCGATTGCAAAAACCCAAAACGACGAATATGTGATACTTGGCACCACACAGTCAAGCGATGGTGATGCCCAATACAATGGTAGCAACGGCGGTTTGCTGTTAGTAAGATTAAAGCTCAATGGAGACGTAGTTTCGAAAAGGTTATTTGCTGGGGGAAGTATCTCTGCATCAGTAAAATACGCTGAGCCAACAAGTTACTATAAACCAACTATAAAAGTGTTGACCAATGGTCAGATGGTCGTGGCTGCCTCAAGGTCAGTAGGTGCAGCTCCATTTTCAGGATATGATTTTTATCTGGCACTTCTATCTGCTTTTGGTGATACCATCTGGGAAAAAACTTTTGGCGGTGGCCTTGAAGATTATCCCAATGACATAATTCAAACATCGGATGGTCACTTATTAATGGTAGGTGGCACTTTATCGCTTGAGAGGGATATTTCGGGTGCGGGTCAAGGGTTTTATGATATTCTCGCCATAAAAGTTGATGCATTAGGAAGGCAGGTTTGGGAAAAAGGCTATGGGGGACTGGGATATGATGTAGGATATGCAGTATTGGAAAATACAACTAAAAACGGCTATTATATTCTGGGAGAATCCAGCTCATCTAATGTGACTATGGGTACAAGTTTTGGAGAAAAAGATGGGATTATTCTTAAAATAACCTCTAATGGAATTCTCGAAAACAGGTTTAGGTTTGGAGGTACTGAAAATGACGGACTTTATAACCTGACACGGGGCGATGACGGATTAATTTATGCAGTAGGTACATCTCAATCAGATATAGGCACAGTTACGACTCGTGGAACATTGACCGATTTGTGGTTAATGGTACTCAATGAGACCACCATGAAGGCCGACTATCACAAACTTTTGGGCGGAGCAGACATTGATCTTGCCCGAAGCGTAACATATAATTCTAAAAAGGGTTTGTTTATTGCAGGAAGTTCCAGATCGACAGATACTGATGTGGCTTTAAATCGTGGGCAAAGTGATTTTTGGATTTTAAATATGGCACCTCCGCCCCCAATTTTGTTTGGGAAATTTGACGTTTTTCTAAATGAAAATCAATACATTGAATTAAAATGGACTACTACTTATGAAAATAATTCCCAATACATTTTGGTCGAAAAAAGTATTGATAATAAAACTTTTACATTAAAAGAAGAAGTTTTTGCAGCTGGTAGTTCTAATGCTATCAAAACATATAATTTTATAGATAAAAATCCGATATACGGAAAAAACTACTATCGCTTACGATATGTTGATGTGTTAAATAAATACTATAACGGGCCTGCGGGCACCTATAATTATTCTCCATTGGCCACTGAGCCAATAAATCAAATACAAAAAAGTATTATTTATCCCAATCCGGCTTCGGGAAGTTTTTTTGTAAAAACTAATCTGAAAAATCCTGAATTTGACTTACATAGTCTTATAGGCTTAAAAGTATCTGTTGATGTTTCGCAACTGGCTGATGAAGAATATGTTATTGATCCAAAAGGTAAGGTTATGCCCGGAGTTTATTTTTTGAAAATTCACAATTCAGAAGAAAAACAATTCCAAAAGATACTCATGAAGTGACATCCGGCATTAATTTGCAGTAAAGTTTGAAACTAAATGAAAAAATCACAAAAAATTAAGTGGGGAATTATTGGAGCTGGGCGAATTGCCGCAAAGTTTGCATCTGATTTAAGCACTTCAAAAAACGGAGAACTTATTGCCGTGGCGAGTACCTCACTCCACCGGGCACAAGATTTTGCACTGAAATTTAATGCTGAACATGCTTTTGGAACCTACGAAGAAATTTTTTCAACCGAAGTAGAAGCTATTTATATTGCCACACCTCATACTTTCCATAAAGAACACACTTTAATGTGTTTGGAGAGAGGAATAGCGGTGCTTTGTGAAAAACCCTTCGGAATGAATGAAGAGGAGGTTATTGAAATGATTTCCATGGCAAGAGAGAAAAAAGTCTTTCTGATGGAAGCTCTTTGGACGAGATTTATCCCTTCGACATTGAAAACATTGGAGCTTATCGAAAGTGGTGCGATTGGTGAGGTGGTTACAATTCACGCCGATTTTGGTTTCAGTGCTGAATACGACCCTGAGGCGAGGCTTTTCAACATGAAGTTGGGTGGTGGGGCATTTCTTGATATTGGAATTTACCCTGCATTTTTATCACTTTTGATTTTAGGATATCCCAGTAGAATTCAGGCAACGAGTACATTTTCACCCACGGGGTCTGATGTAACTACTTCATTTATATATGCTTATGATAATAGTGCGACAGCTGTTCTCAACTGCACGGTAGCCTCCGAAACCCTTAGTGAGGCAGTAATCTACGGTACCAAAGGGCACATAGTTTTGCATAAAAGATTTCATGAAGCCCGAAAACTTACTTTAATACAAGCCGGGAAAGAGGAGCAAGTTTTCGATTTTAGTCGTGAAACTTTTGGCTATGATTATGAAATAGAAGAAGTAAATCAATGTCTTTTACAAGGAAAAACAGAAAGCGAACTGATGCCACTTTCTTTCAGTCAAAAACTCATTCATTTGTTAGATCGCACGCGTGAAGCAGCAGGAATACATTATTGATTAACTAGTTTAATCTTTTATTGGAATATTAATGATGGTGTTTTCCCATTTTAACTCCATATTCAGCCCATTTTTTATATTTTTAAAGCCTATGGTTAATTTATCAGTAAGTTTTGGTGAGCTTTCTGATTTGATTGTGAACCTTAAGTAGTCTTTATTTTCGTCATAGTTGGTGCCCCACTGGCCGGTTTCATTATTGAGAATAATTACCCAGTTTTTTTTCCGGGGGATAGTCCATAGGCTATAGTCTCCTGCTTTTATACTTTTGCCAGCCATAAAGCAATTTTTTGAAAAAGTTACAAGGGTGGCCTCATTGGCTCCTGTTCGCCAAACTGTATTGTAGGGTACCAATTCTCCAAAGATCTTGCGGTTTTTCATAATCGGCGGGCTGTAACCCACCTTTACCTGGAGGTCGCCAGTTTTTCCAATGACGGTATCAAATTCGCTATGACTTTTAGTATAATATCGTACTCCAAAAAGTGATAATATCAGTAAGCCGATTGCAATGAAGATGACGTTGATTATTTTTTTCATTTTGATTAAAAAAATGACTGAATGTGTATTAAATGGATTCCTTTTATTTTAATACCCATTCAATTTTTATCAAAGGACTTTTTTCTTTGATAGATCCGAATTGACTGATTTTTTTGTAAAAATAGTGAATTACTATAAAAAGTATAATTGGGTAGGTAAATAACATTACTATTTTAATTTATATTGTCCAATAGCCCCATTCTGGGTACATTTTGTTAGCAAAAAGGAATTTAGGAATACTGAAACAGCCCCATTTGGGGCGTTATTTTGTTAGAAAAAAGGAATTCAGGAATACAGAAACAGCCCCATTCGGAGCGAAATTTTGTTAGCAAAATGGAATTCAAGAATACCGAAACAGCCCCATTCGGGGCGAAATTTTGTTAGCAAAAAGGAATTCAAGAATACCGAAACAGCCCCATTTGGGGCGTTATTTTGTTAGAAAAAAGGAATTCAGGAATACAGAAACAGCCCCATTCGGAGCGAAATTTTGTTAGCAAAAAGGAATTCAAGAATACCGAAACAGCCCCATTCGGGGCGAAATTTTGTTAGCAAAAAGGAATTCAAGAATACCGAAACAGCCCCATTCGGGGCGAAATTTTTATGCTATATCATAAAATTCGAACAAATATTTTTCTTCAAAAGAAACCTCAAAATCATTTAACATTTTTAAATATTCTTCCTTAAAAGTCTTTTTCTTATGATGTTCCTCTTGATTCATGATATATTGTATGGCATTGTTTCTATGACTTTTAGAAAACGAAAATGCTGCAAAACCCGATTGCCATTGGAACTTACCATTGACCAACTTTTTTTCATTAATCCATCTACTGTAATTAGATTTCACCTCCCCTACAAAATCAGAAATACTACTTGTAACAGGTAAGCCAAATAAAATGTGAACGTGGTCTAACCAACCACCTACAGCCAGAGATTTCCCTCCCTTGTTTGTAATAATTCCGGCTATATATTGATGGAGGCTATCTCGCCAAACGGAAGTAATAATGTTTTGTCTGTTTTTTACTGCAAAAACAGCATGAATAGTTATTTGTGAATAAGTGTTTGCCATTGAAATGTCGCCCTGACGGGGCTCAATTTGAAATTCATACTTTAAAATTAACAAAATATCGCCCCCAAAGGGGCTTTCTTTTCATCATTTAAATTTCAAATTTTCAAAAAAGTATTTAGGATTTAAAGGAATATTACCAGAAAATCCGAATCACATCGAAAAAGTCCTGGAGCCGGTTTCATATAAAACTATGAGTTTTGAATCAGGGCCAATTTTTTCTTTCGATAACTTTTCAATTGATCTTTTGGTATTGGATCCATCCAGAATTATGGTTCCATGATAATCCTTTAGGTCTTCAATATAATATCCGGCATTGTTTGATATCAAAAGGAAATCAGTTTTTGGGTCAATTCCGGTTTTGATTTTCCCTTTTACCCATTGAATTTTTTTGTTTTCTATCTCAAACTGGTAGCTTCCTTTTTCTTTGATAGAGGCTATGTTTTTGTTTTTTATTCCTGAAAAATCATAATAGTTCTTTAAATGGAATTGATGTATAAGAGGTTCATTTACAAGGGAATCAGTAGAAATAAAAGTGGCATCCCGACCCTGGATATAGCTTATGCCCGATCCATTTGGAATAAAATGGAAAGTGAGCTCATGTTGTCGGTTTTGATGGCTGACTTTATAAATGCCCATTGCACTCAATATAAACACAATAAATGCTATGCTTTTTGCCAATCGGGCTTCCGGATATTCAAGATATTTTACAAAAAGTGAAATCAAAAAGTACAATAGAAATACACTCAATACCGAAATCTGAATTCCGGTTGTTAGGGCGTTGGGTAAACCCTGAATATAATAAACAATGCCGTTTAAAATGTCTATGGTGTATTTGAGTAAAATTCCTGAAAATGAACCAATAATGGGTATTGGATAGATTATCAAAACGGTAAGTCCCAGTGGCAATAGTACGGTTGATACCAATGACACCAAAGGGTTGGCAACCAGGAAATAATTGGGAAATTGATGAAAATAATAGAGAGTAAGGGGTAGTGTAAAAATTTGAGCTGCAATCGAAACCATCGAAATCTCCCAAAGCCACCTTAAAATTTTATTTCTGAATACCACTGTAGATTTTAATACAGGCAATAATACTAAAATTCCTAAAACTGCCATATATGAAAGCTGGAATCCCACATCGTAAATCCAATTGGGTTCGATTATCAATAAAAATATGGCAGAAAGTAGCAAGGTATTAACCGGGTTGTCATCTCTCCTGAAATAAATGCCCATTTGAATCATACTAAACATAACCGTAGAGCGGCAAACACTTGGACTTAAACCTGTAAAAACAGCATAAGTCCACAGAAGTGTGAGAATAGTAAGGATGAATGGCAGTTTTCTTCGATTTAGAATTAATCCCAAACTTGCATTTAATACCCAAAAAAGTATTGCGACATGCATTCCCGAGACCGCCAGGACATGAATGGCACCTGTGGCTGAGTACCACTGCTTGGTTTCGAAATCCAGCTCGGCTTTCATGCCTCCAATCAAAGCTTCTGCCACACCGAGTTGCTTGGGCGTATCCAGAAAACTAGAGAATACCCGATGGGTGTAAACATTGAGATAGTTGGCAAAAGTAAAAACAGGATTGAGACTGTGACTCCCGGCTTTAATAAAATCACCTTCTCTCAGGAACTGATGTGAAAAGATATTTTTTCTTGCCTGATAAGTTTTATAGTCAAATTCCAGAGGATTTTTCGGCGGTTCTATTTCTCTCAGGTTATTTTTTATGGCAAAAACCTCCCCAAATTTTGGGTAAACACTTGCTTCTTTGTTAAAATAAAGTAAAACCTGTCCGGAAGATTTTTCCCAGGTGCTGGTATTTTTTACAGCAAGTATTTTGGCAATTACTTTATAGGTTTTGGGCTTAACTTCTGTGTATGAGTCTATTATAGCCAGGTATTTTCCGAAGCCTCTTTTATGACTATAATGAATTTCAGTGTTGCGATCATCAAAATAATGACTGCTTATCAATCCTATCAAAAAAAAGATGGGTAACAGAGCGTATTTTAGCCAATGGAACTTTGGCATTTTGAATGAAAAAGACACGAGAAATATCAAAATACCTGTCGTAATCCAGATATAGTTAATATTAAATTTATAAATTGGATAAATAAATATACCGGCTGTTAGTGCCAGAAAATATCTTAGTGCGGGGTAGGAGCGGAGGATCATGGCATTAGTAAGATTCTGATTTATTTGGGAAATCGCCGGATTTTACATCGGTCATATATTTTGTAAATGCTCCCTGCATGATACTGGCAAGGTCGGCATAGCGGCGTAAAAACCTCGGTGAAAAGTCTTTGTTGATACCCAGCATGTCATGGATTACCAAAATCTGGCCATCACAACCTGCACCCGCTCCAATTCCAATAGTCGGAATTTGTAATGATTGACTCACTTCAGTGGCCAATTTAGCCGGTATTTTCTCTAAAACTACTCCAAAACACCCCAATGACTCAAGCAATAAAGCGTTGTCTTTCAGAAGTTGTGCTTCCTCCTCTTCTTTTGCTCTAACCGTATAGGTGCCAAATTTATAAATCGACTGTGGTGTAAGGCCCAAATGCCCCATCACAGGTATGCCGGCACTTAAAACTCTTGCAATGGATTCTTCTATTTCTTTGCCTCCTTCCATTTTTACGGCATGACCACCTGACTCTTTCATGATTTTTATGGCAGAACGTAGGGCTTCTTCGGAGTTGCCCTGGTAGCTGCCAAATGGTAAATCTACAACCACCAAAGCTCTTTTTACAGCTCTGACTACACCTTGGGCATGATATATCATCTGGTCAAGGGTAATTGGAAGGGTGGTTTCGTGGCCTGCCATTACGTTGGAAGCCGAGTCACCAACTAATATCAACTCAACACCGGCGGCATCGACAAGTGTTGCCATCGAAAAATCGTATGCGGTTAGGCAAGCAATTTTTTCGTTTTTTGATTTCATGTCGCGTAAAGTATTAGTAGTTACGCGTTTGATTTCTGAATGTACAGACATACGTTTGCTATTTTGAACCGAGCCAGGGCTCGGGGTTGAGTTTATCGAAATTGTGCCAAATCTGAAAATTAATCTCCGGACTGCCATCTTTAAATGCCGCTTTCCCAAGGGTTTGGGAGGCACTTACTTCCTGATTTATACGAACATTTACTGTCTCAAGGTTGGCATAAACTGTATAATAGTCGCCGTGCTGCACAGCCACTACGTTGTTTAAGCCCGGTATCTGCGAAATATCCAGGACTACACCCTCAAAAACTGCTTTTACTGAGGCATTGGGCGAGGTTTGAATATCTATTCCATTGTTATTTACTTTCAAACCTTTTAGTACAGGATGTGATTTTACCCCAAATCGATCAGATATAAAACCATCGACCGGCCAGCGAAGTCTGGATTTTGCCGCTGCAAAATTTTTAAAAGTCCTTGTTGATTTTGGGGCAATAACTTCTTCCTCCTCAATAGGGGCTTTTTCAGGTTCAGTTGAAGTATTTTTCTTTCTGGCCTCCAATATTTTTCTTTCTCTTTCTCTAATTTCAGCAGCTTTTTCACTCCTTGCTGAGCTTGTAGCGGTGGGAGTTTTTCTTTCCTTTTTATCTTTAGTGATTGCATTGGCAATCATGTTATTGAGACTGTTGAGAGCAACTTTTGATTTTTCGAGTTCAATTTTTAGTTCTCCTTCTTTTTCTATAAGTTGATTTACTGCCTGGGTCTGTTTTTCTTTTAAAACAACCAGATTTTTATTTTCTTCTTTAATTTCTAAAATAAGTTTTTGTTGCCTGATTTTTTTGTCCAAAAGGGTTCTTTGCCTTTGTTTGAGCATTTCCCCAATTTTTGAGATTTGCCCGAGTTGTTGTTTTCGGCTTTCGGAGTATTGCTCCAGATATTTGTATCTTAAAAAGAGTTCGTTGATTGAACCTGAAGAAAACAGGAATCCCAGTTTACTAAGTTTTTTGCTGTTTTTTGATTCCCTATAGATGGTTTCAGCATAGTCTTTTTGTAATGATTTGAGCTGTTTGAAAAGGTCATTTTTTGCTTTTTCAATCTCAACCATTTCAGTTTTTATCAACTCAATATCTTCTTTTGCCAATGAAATTTTACTCTCATGGTTTTCAATTTGCGTATTTAAAACCTTTATTTCGCCTAGGGTATTTTGCTTTTCTTTTTGGGTTTGGGAAAGGATTTTTTTGGTCTGGGCTATTTGCTGCAGATTTTGTTTTTTTTGTCTTTCAAGGCTAGCCCTATCTTTTTGTTTTTGAGCAAAAAGGTTAAAAGAAAGTAATACAAGTAATATTATTTGGATTTTTTTTAACATATTTTTTTGCCTTTTCAAAAATTTGGAATTTCTGATTTGGTATAACCTTTAGGAATATTAAACGGGAATCTTATGTTTCGGTCGAGGAAATCAAGCTTACTATGCTCAAATTCTATCGTGGCTTTGGGCTGATTTTCAGCTGAAATCATAAGGTTGATTATTGAAGGAACAATTTGGTCATTTTCATTTATAAAGTTTTTATAATCAATCCTAAGTTCAGTATTTCGGGTGTTGTCTTTTGCCGAAATTGAATACAATTTACTTTTAATTTTTTCGAAAAAATTGGTAATTATCACACCCGATCTATTTTGAGTAATTGTGTTATACTCACTCAAAACCTGGTATTCATCTTCTTCGAGTTTATCAATTGGAAGGTTTCCGATTAAAAGCGACTGAAGCATGTGATAGTTTACATCAAATCCCAACCTGGTACTCAGTTGGGTAAAACTCATCTTGTAATAATTGCGGTTGAGTCTGTCGAGAAGAGCTATACTGTCTTTATCGATATTGGCCCTTGCCGCTTCAAGTCCAATCGCAATTGAGATCCAAATCACCGAGTCTTTTTTTACATGAATGGTTGCCGGAATGCTCTGTTTTATTTTTTCGGTATTGAGCGTGATCTTACTTTTGATTTTTAGTTTGTCGAAATCAACCTGCTGTACATCGAAAAACACTTTCTCTTCTTTTATTGAAATGCTACTCGTTGAATCAATTTTCAGACTGTCATTTTGAGCAGTTTTGGGCTCATTGGTTACAATTTCAATAGCTTTTTTTTTCATTTTATGAGTTCGGCAAGAGCTCATAAATGCGATTAAAGCCAGAAAAATAATACTATTAATTTTGAAGTTCATAAGTTTATAGGGTTCCTTCTTTTAGTTTGTTTTCAAGTTTTTTGTTGGTTGGATCGAGTTCCAAAGCGTTTTTCCAGAAATTATTGGCTGCTGATTTGTCGCCGGTTTTAAACAAAATATCACCTTTGCGTTCTAAAAATGAAGCAACAGGTTTTGGACTTAAAGATATGGCTTGGTCAATGCTTTTTTGTGCTTCAGGATATAAACCAGACTGATATTGCACCCAAGCTCTGGTTTCAAAGTAAATGGCTTGATTTGGGTAATTTTTTATCAGATTTTCACTCATTTTTAAGGCATTATCCAGGTCTTTTTTCTCGTTTGCCAAAAGTAAACTATAAGCATTTAACACCTGCTCATTTTTAGAATCTTTTACCAAAATCTCTTTAAAAATATTTTCTGCTTTTAAGATGTTATTTTGCTGTCCATATATTTCAGCCATCGATGCCTGAATATGATTTCTGAGATTTGGATTGTTGTTACTCAATCTGAATGCCTCTTCTAAAGAAATAAGGGCATCATCAAATTCTTTTATTTGTTTTAAAGCGAATCCATGGTGATACCAAAAATATGCCTGATTGGGATAATATTGAAGGGCTTTGTCAGAATGCGTAGCCATTGCTTTAAAGTCCATGAGTTTTACATCCAGCTCGATTATAGCCAGCCATGCTTCAAAAATGCCTTTTTCGAGGCTTACAGCTTTAAGATAAGCATCGCGGCCTTCGATGTTTTTTTTCATTTTTACCAATAGGTCGCCTTTAAAAACATAAACTTTGCCTTGCTCGGGATGGCTGGTCAATATTTTTTCGACTATTACGAGGTTTTCTTTTAAAGATTCTTCTGATTTGATGTCTTTTGTAAGTGATAAATAGGCCGAAAGAGCATTCATTTTTACCGATATCGGCAAGTTTTCCTGGTTTATACTGTTATGCAATATTTCGCCTGCACCTTGCTTATTTCCGGTTTTAAGATATAATTCAGACAATAAATTATAGGCTTCGAAAAAATTGGGGTTTTGAACTATGGCATCTTTCAGAAGCATTTCTGCATTTTCAGTTTTTCCATTTTCAATCAGTATTCTGGCTTGTTGCAAATTGTATTCCGGGTCAGCCTGAGCCATTTTTTGACCTTCCTTTAATGCATCTTTAAGTTTGTTGGATTGAAGCAAAATCGCCTGCTTTTTTTCAGTAATTTCATTGACCTGCCCAATGTTATCTTCTAGTTCCGAAAGTATTTTCAGTGCATCTTTTGGGTTTTCATCAAGAATATAAAGGTCTGAAAGTTTGAGGTAATTTTGTGATATCTCCGGTTTTAGCTTTATAAGCTTTTTAAAGTTTTGTGCAGCTTCGCCGAACAATCTGGCTTTGATTTGGATTTCAGCAAGATTCTGAATATAATAGAAATTGTTTTTATCACCATTAACCGCTTTTTGTGCCGATACTATGGCATTTTCATTCTGATTAGTAGCACTTTCGGCTTTGGAAAGCATAAAATATACAGATGCCGACTCCCCGAAAAACTTCAGATTGTTTTTAAATTCTTCAGTAGCTTTTTGAAATTCTTCGAGCATGAAATACTTCATACCTTCGGTAAAGGAGGATTCCTGTTTCAGTTCTTTTGCCTGAATCTGAGGCGTTCTAGTGTTTTCGGTTGCTACCTGAGCCAATGATTTTTGAAACAAAACTATGAAGCCAAATACCAAAACTGAAAACATTTTTAAATTCCTGAATTCTCCCATTTAGAATGATATAAATCTAATAATTATTTAAAAAATGACTTTCTTATATTAATGAATTAAAATATCGAATTTCAAACAAAAGTTAGATAGAAAAACATCAATTATTTTATTTTACTGATTATTTTTGCCTTACAAATGCCATGAAATTGAATAGTTTAAACCTCGAATCAAACGTAAAATTCGGGATTTTGTTACAAAATATCAATTTTTGGCCGGTTATTATATTTTTATCAAAAATATGGCTAAAAAGACTAATCTTAAAAAGTCAGTTCAGGCTCCTGAAACTGCCAGTGTGCCTTTATCTAAAGTAAACCAAAATCAAAACTATCTTCTTGTTCTTGGTGTGTTGTTTGGGGTAGTTTTTGTAGGATATGGTAAAATTTGGGGCAATAATTTGGTCTGGGATGATGATCCTTATATCACTCTCAATGAGGCCGTTAAAAATCTTGATTGGAAAAGTCTTATTACGGGTTTTCATGTAGGCAATTATCATCCATTGACTATGCTTTCACTGGCTCTGGAATATGCTCTGGTAGGTGGAAAACCCTGGCTTTATCACTTAAATAATCTGATTTTACATACCTTAAATAGCTTTCTTTTATACAGAATTATTGGTAAAATTGGATTAAATATCACTATTTCCTGGCTTACAGCATTGTTTTTTGCACTTCACCCCATGCACGTAGAGTCGGTAGCCTGGGCAGCAGAGCGTAAAGACGTACTATATACTTTATTTGTTTTTCTTTCCTTTTGGTATTACCTGAAATACAAAGATTCGTCCGATAAAATAAGCTTTTTACTTTCGCTTTTGATGTTTCTATTTGCTAGTTTGTCAAAAGGTATGGCTGTAGTTTTGCCGGCTCTTTTATTGATAACTGACTGGTGGATGCTTGGTAAAGGGTTTACTATTAATGGATTATTAGAAAAAATTCCTTTTTTTATCATCACTTTTATATTTGCTTATATTGCTACCAAAGCTCAAAAAGACGCCGGAGCCGATGCCACTTCCGTGATTAATGCTGCATATTCGGCTTCAGAGAGGTTCCGGATTGTAAATTATTCATTTCTTTTTTATTGGGTAAAAACCATTTGGCCGGTTGATTTATTGCCATTTTATCCCTATCCCGGAAAACCCGGGGGCAGTTTGCCCGGCATTTACAATTTGGCAATGATTGGTTTGTTTTTGTTTTTGGCAGCAACCTTTTGGTTTGGTCGGAAAGATAAAAAAATATGGTGGGCTGTTGGTTTTTTCACCATTGCGATTTCGACAGTTATCCAGATTTTGCCCGTTGGAAGTGCCATAGTAGCTGATCGTTACTATTATCTGTCATCAGTTGGACCATTGTTTTTGCTGGCATATTATTTAGGAAAAAATCCAAATGGAGTTTGGGGGAAAGTAGGTTATGCTGTTTCTTTTATTTGGCTTGTTATGACGTTCTTTCAAACCGGTCATTGGAAAAATGGATATGAGCTGTTTAAACCTGCCGAAAAGTTTTATCCTGAAGATGCCATGATATTGAGCAATATAGGTTGGTATTATTTGGCCGAAAAGGACTTCCCAACCGCAAAAACTTTCCTCATGCGGGCGGATAACAATGGTTTCAAAAATGCTGATGTTTGCAGGACCATCGGTTCAATGTACATTGACGAAGGTGATTTCAAGTCTGCATTGAAATATTTGGAAAGAGCACAGACTTTTACTCCGAAATCTCCGAGAACCGATTGGTTAATGGGATTGGCCTATTTGCGAATGGGAGAAAATGCTAAGGCGTTGCCATACAGCGAGATAGCAATAAAAAGCGATCCTGAAAATGTTGATTATTTGACCTCTCATAGTCAGATTTTGTTGGCATTGAATCGTCATGATGAAGCAAATAATTATTTTAAAAAGATAATAGAACTTAAACCCGATAGCTGGGATTCCTATCTGAATATTGCATACAGTTACCGCCTTAAGGGTGATAAAATAACCGAAATAAAATTGTTAAAAGAACTGATAGAAAAAGCTCCGGATTATTTGCCGGCTTATCGAAATATTGGCGTTACTTTCAGTGACTTAGGTCGCCATGACGAGGCTGTAGAATACTGGCAAAAAGCCACCATTTATGATACCACCGGCGATTATGAATACAATATTGGAATTAATTATGCCATGAGGGGAAGGCCCGAACTGGCAAAAGACTGGTATATAAAAGCTGCCAAAAAGGGAAAACCCGACGCGATTAATGTGTTAAAGGCCAATGGAATCAAACTATAATCCGAATATTTCAGATTGGTTTGAACCCGGTTTTATTTACTTCGTCGAGTAGTTGATTGAAGATTTTATGTCTTTTTCTTTCAATTTTGGCTTTAGTAATAATCTCTGCTTTATTAAAGCCTCCCTGATAATATCTTTGAAACCAGGGCAATACTGAAATGGCAGCATCAAAAAATCCATTTGAAATTGCCGAATGAATACCAATTGCAAAAAGTCCTCCTGTTAAAATCAAAGAATTAAGGCCATTTTTGATGTCGCCGGCATATAATTGACCCAGACCCGGAATAACCATGCTCATAATCTTGGCTTTTTTGGGACTTATCTTATTGATTTTTTGATTCTTTTTAAAAATTGAAGTAACTAATGAAGTATCGGGAATTAATTTTTTAAATTCAGCTTCTGATTCCTTAAACTCACCTTTCGAAAAGTATAACATAGACTCTAAGAAATCTCTTTGTTCATTATATATCTCCGGAAGACTATCTGAAAGATTCATTAATTCGATTTGAGTGTAATCATACTGTTTTAAGATGAGATTACTGGAAGCTTTTTTTAAAAGAAATAATGTCTTAAGACTATCATTTTCTTCTGAAAAGTAAGCGAGGTCATAATATTCAGATGCTTCTGTGTATTTTCCGGTTTCAAAGAGGCTATTGGCTATTTTTGGATAAATTGCTTTGGTATATTGACTGGTGGAATCAAAAAACAATACTCGTTTGTATGCTTCAACGGCACTTTGAAATGACTTTTGAACATACATATTCTCAGCAAAATCATAGGTTTGGGGCAGAGTTTGCCCCAGTGCCATGAAGCTCTTAATAATAAAGATTGAAATGATTACTAGCCTCATGTTGTAAAGTATTGATTTTCTTTCTGTTATAGTCTTTTGTTGATTTTACACCACCATATATATTCCCTAAATAAAAACCAAAGCCGATACCTGAATAAATCCAGCCACGGTAATTATTGAAACCATGTTTATTGAAACTCCGATATGCCTGTATTGACATTCCGGCAGTAAAAAATAAGGAGACTATGCCGTCTTTCCAGTTTTTCGAATAAGCTTTTCCAGAACCCGGTAACACCATTGACATCATTGCTGCAAGGGCGGGACTCTTTTTGTGCGTTTCTTTTTCTAGGATTGATTTGTATGCAATTCCAAGGGGATTTTCCTCATTTTTTACCTCTTTTATAGTTTCCCGGGCTTTTGTAAAATCATTTTCAAAGATTTGTACTGTAGTTTTCAATAAAGATTTATCATCTGATGAAAGAGAATTGTTGGAATTCCAGAATTCGGAGGCCGCATTCCAGTCTCTTTTAATGAAGTATAATTTTGAAATTTCCACTGCCGGCGAATAAGGAATCTGAGCAGTTTCCGGATAAATTACCTGTAACCGCTGAAGAGCAAGGTCAGTTTGATCGGCAAGTCGATAAGACCTTAATAATAAAGTTTTCATACTATCACTCTCAGGTGAAAAAAACACAAGTCGCTCATATTCTTTAGCTGCCAGCTCGTATTGACCTGATTTTAGCAGATAGTCGGCATATTTTTCTGAGTTTTTGGGTGTGAAAATGTCTTGAGAAAAGCCCGAAAGGCTTATAAATAAAAGAAAAATATATTTCATTTAGATTTTATTATTTTAAAGAGGAAACAACCGGAACTCTGTAAATATATCCTGGATCATCTTTGAGTAACATTGTTTTTTTATCGATTTCGTAATTTGAAGGTGAAAGGCCATTGCATCTTGTTAGCCTGTCCATAGTCATAACTCCACCTTTTATCACTCCAAATTTTTTCACAGCCAAAATTCCGAATTCAGAACAAGATGGTGAGAATGTGCACACAGTGAGGTCCTGAGAGGAAAAAAAAGTTTTATAAAATAAAAACAAGCCAGAAAAAACTACTTCTATTTCGTTTTTATTGTTTTTTGCCTCATTATGTTCAAGTTTAATATTGCCATCGGGTACAACATTTCTATAAATGTCGATTTGGGCAAAACTATTTCTTGCTCCGAGCAGACTTAATAACAGGAAGCTTATAACGATATATTTCATCTTCAGTATTTTGGTCAATTAAAACGTTTTTGTAAGTAGTAAGCTGGATATTTTTTTCACCTTTTTCGTTTACACTTATCATTGTGATTTCAGTCGGAAACTCAACCCCTTTGTTGTTTATATATTTTTTGAAATATTGCTGACTAATTATTTTTCCCACTGGATTATAAAAAATCATAGCATCGAGCCTTTTGTTGACGTTAAGCATTTTAATATTGCCAAAAGTCTTTTTTAGAGATTCATCTGCTGGTATCCAGGTGGTCAATATCCCTTTTTCTGTTTTCTCTACTTTTCCGATTTTATAGATTGACTTTTCGTTGCTTTTGGGTTTAAGGCCATAATCTGAAAGTTTACCGGTGAGAGCCAGATGAAAGGCGGTGAATTCGGGTATTAAAAAAGTATGGTTAGAGTTGGTAATGATATTTTTCTCATTAACCACAAACATTGTTGTATCCTGAACGACAATGGTTTCAACGTTGGGAAATTTAAGCTTATATACTATTTTTTTGTAAATTTTATCATAATAAACCTGACCCATTGTAAGTCGGTAAGCCCCAGTAGCCAGTTTATCTTTAATTGAAACGTCGGCTTTGAATCTATAAAACTGTTGAGCAGAAGTAGAAAGATTTATTAATATAAAAAACAACAAAAAGATCCCAAATTTCCTCATTTAACTATTTTTTCTAAAGCCAATTTTAAATATTTTGGCTAAGATATTACAGAAAAATGAGCTTTGGAAGTCTTAGGTATTAAAATAGAGAAGTTTTAATAATAATATCCTGTTGAAACGGAAGTCAGGCCAATAATGATAAAAATCATATATAACCCAACATAGATACCTGCAGCAGTAATACATCCTTGCAATGCTTTTTTGGTGGCCGATTTGTCATTATCAGAAATTATATAAACGATGATAATACCCCAAAACCCCAGGCAAAAGCCCCACCAAAAGGGCGGAATCCCCATAGTATCACTTTCAACGAGAGCAAAGTTGGCTCCAATTTCTTCTGAAATCGTAATGTTTTTAATCAATTCCGAATTTTCTGATTTTAATTGATCAATAGTGGTTCCCGGATGCTCGTTAACATATTTTTCAATCTTATTGATCTGGTCAAATTCCTGATTCAGGTTTTCAACCGGAATATTGGCAAAGCTGAAATGTGAAAGGAGAAGGAATAGAGTAAATAGTTTTGCGATTTTCATTTTTTTTGGAATTTAAATTTATATTTTTTCTTCAAAAAACATACCAAAAAAAAGACCCGGACTAGCCGGGTCTTTAATAAATAATATTTTGATTATCAGAACCACCAATAGGCTGATCCACCTACACCGGCTACAACAACTATTACCCACCATAGTACCCAAACACCACCAGTTACTAAGCAACCCATAAGTGCTTTTTTGGTTTGATCTTTATCGCTGTCAGTCAAAACATAAACCAAAATCACACCCACAACTGTAAGGATACATCCCCACCAGAATGCAGGAATGCCGGCAGGAAGTTCACCAGCAGCAACTGAGGACATAGTTTGAGCTTCCATATCAATTCCTTTCAAAAGCTCAGAGTTTTCAGATTTTAACTGTGATAAAGTTACACCGTCATTAGCCTGAACGTATTTTTCGATTTTGTTAATCTGATCAAATTCTGAATTGATATTTTGGGAATCGAAATTAATTGGTTCTTCAGCATAAGCAAAAGTAAAACTCAATGCTAAAATACTTAGGAGGGAAAAGATTTTTCTCATGATAAATTTTAAAATTTAGATGTTCAAAGTTTCTACAATAATAATTTATTTACTTTCTAATTTCAAAACCTTATTACTTTTTTTTTAATTGATACTGCTTATTTATAATGAATTTTATTTAAAGGCAAAAATTCATTCCTTCAAAAAATTATAATTTTACTCTAATCCCCATCAAAAAATTAATCCCTGCCTGCGGGAATACAAAGTTTTCAGTAATGGTTTTTCCATAAATATAGCTATATGTATATCCGTTTGACTCATATTTGTTATTTAAAATATTGTTTATGAGCAAGTTAAGTCCTATCTCTTTCATGTTTTTGGGTTTGATGATATAGTTTATTCTTAAATCATTAACCAGGTATCCATCCAGTTTTTTGTTTTCAGAACCCGAATTGTCAAGATATTGCTTTCCTACGTATTTTGGAAGTAAACTGATTTCCAGATTTTGAATGGGTTTGAAATTTAATATTCCTCCCGCAATGATTTCAGGAGAAAAAGAAATATCAGTTTGGTTGAAAATGTTGATTTTATTCGGGGTTTCATCATAACTAATTATCGTTTCCTCAAAATCTCTGATTTTATTTTTACTAAAGGTAGCGTTGGCTTGTAGGCTCCATTGTTTATTTAGCTGAACACCGGCTTGTAATTCTATGCCGGCCCTATAACTGTGATCCACGTTGGTTCTGATGGCTTCGCCCACCTGATTAATCTGACCAGTAAGCACCAATTGGTCTTTATACATCATATAATATAGATTGGCTTCGGCCGTAATTTTTTTATTAAAAAACCTGTATCCTCCTTCAAAATCATGCAATTTTTCAGCCTTAGGAAGATTGGGGGCATTATCAACAAAGTCCTGACGACTGGGTTCTTTTGACCCTTTCGCATAGCTTAAATAAAGTGTTTTCTGTCCTGATAATTGGTACGTTAGTCCGGCTTTAGGATTAAAGAATGCGTATTTTTTAGAATAATCCAGAAATTGCCGGGCATCTCCTGTGCCGTGCATTTCAAAATTTACTGATCTTAATTGCACATCGAGATAGGTAGAAAGTCGGGTATTAAGATCATAAAACAGTTTTCCATAAAGGTTAAAATCAGTTTTCAGGCCGTTATTGTCATAAAATCGCTCTCTTATTTTGCCGTTAGAAGCATACTGAGCCCAAATAATCTCACCAAAATGGTCACCATCGTACCTGTTCCATCCACCGCCAAGGTTTCCTTTTAACTTGTTTTGTCCTTCGTAATCGAGTGACCATACACCGCCATAGAAATCATTTTTGAGCCATTTTCTTCGAATCAGGTTTGTATGGGTTATTTCATTTCCTGGAAGTTTAATGTTTTCAAGACCGTAGCTTTCAAGCTCGGAATTGGGTTTGTATTGTTCATAATACCCGGCACCATTGGTATAATGAAGCGTTGGATTAAATCGCCAATTGGATGCAATTTTGAAGGATGTAATCAGGTGAATGTGGGTTTGAGTGTAATCATCAATTTCGTTTTCATAGCTATAGAAGTTGAATTTTCGGCCTTTTTCCAACATCTGTTTTTTAAAATCCTCATCGTAATAATTTCTTTCTGCAAAGTCATTGATTCCTTTCAGATCATTTTTTGCCAAAGCTTCAGGAATTCCATTCCATGATTGGTAGGTTTTTTCATTTCCTCCAAAAACATTTAGCCTAACAAATGAATTTTTTCCATAATAACCTCCTGAAATATAATATGATTTAAGGTTAGATGCCGCCCTGTCAACAAATCCATCCGAAGTAATTCTGGAAAGCCTCGTATCTAAAACAAATTTATTTTGGAGTAAGCCGGTTGTGGCTATAATATTGGTTTTTAGCGTGTTAAATGAGCCGATTGTGGTGTTTATTTCGGCAAATGGCTCTGTTTGGAGTTGTAAAGTATTGACATTAATCGATGCACCGAATGCTCCTGCACCATTTGTCGATGTCCCCACACCCCGCTGAATTTGTACACTTTGAACCGAGCTGGCGAAGTCAGGCATGTTGACCCAATATACGCCTTGTGACTCAGAGTCATTGTAAGGAATGCCATTGAGTGTAACATTGATTCGGGTTGGATCTGAACCTCGCACACGAATGCCCGTGTACCCAACGCCAGTGCCGGCATCAGAAGTAACTACAACCGAGGGCATTTGATTTAACAAAAATGGCATGTCTTGCCCCAGATTTTGTTTTTTGATGTCTTTTTGAAGCACATCGGAGTAAGCCATAGCAGTTTTTGCATTGGCCCGGGTCGATTTTACCACCACTTCACTCAGGTCTTTGACCCAAACGCTGTCATTTTGATTTTTTTGTGCCAAAGTTTGGTTGAAATAAGTCACCAAAATGGCAAATAAGAAAAGATTTTTCATAATAATTTTAGATAAATCATTACGAAGAAGTCAAAGGAGCAAAATGCTGTCTTCGGGCCATTTGGCCTTGTTAAACTTTATTTTACTATTGAAATTTATGAGTCTCTTCAGATTTTTATCCTTTACAAAATCCGAAGATTCGGCTCAAATCCCTTCGTCGGTATTAACCGCATCAGGTTCAATGGGTATGATCTCAGCCCGTTGTTTTCAGGCACCCCTTTATGAGATTTCTGAGGCAAAGATAAGCTCAGAACAATCTAAATCAAATGTTTTTTTTAAGAATTCGCTTTACCGATACTAAATAGCCCACCGGCAGTCAATAGATGAAAAATATCAATGGTTATATCTGATGAACCGAAAATTTTGGCTCTGAAAGTTCCCAGAGCAAAACAAGCCACAGCTACCAAAAGCCAAATAGCACTTTTGAATTTCCCTGTACTTAAACCTGCCAAAGCGATTATTACTACTGCAATCATACTGAAGATGGGGACATAAACTTCCAAAATTTTAAATTTGAAAATTTCTGCAATGGTATATAATAAAAAACCCAGTGTTAAGGCCACGTAAGCTGCCATTTTTGGTATTTCGATGCCTCGGATTAATGCAAAAGAGGCAACCGCCAAACCAACGCCCCCGGTCAGGGTTGCGATTTTCTGGAAGAAATCAGATATGAGATTGGCCTCAGGATAGCCCATGAAATTGATAGCCCCAAAAATAGCAGCAGCTGTTACTGAAAGTACGAATGACTCCCAGAGTATTTCGTGAGAAAGCTCCAATTTTGAAAGGTATTTAAAAAAAACAAAAAGGCCTGTTGCGGCTAAAAGGAGGTCAGAAATAACATGATATAATTGCATAATTTTACGTATTACTTTGAAATCAAGACTTTGTGTTTGATGTAAAATGGTCTATTTTGGTTTTAATTTTAAAGAATTGTTATATTAATTGTTTTAACTTGACACTAAATGATCGATTTTATCGGCAAGCCAAAGTTTTATCAATGACTGGCGGGTTACACCTAGCCTAATTGCTTCTTTATCTATAGATTGAACCATCCATGCAGGAAAATCAACATTTACACGTTTATATTCCAGTCCTGCTCTGGAAGAAGTTTTAAGGTCAAAATGTTCTAAAACATCTTCACCATTGTCAAATTTTTTATCTAAATCTTCAGCTTTCATATAATTCAATTTTTTTTAATCTAGCTCTTCTTACTGAAATAAGTCTAATATTTTTATTTCTTATGGTTGATATGGCGGACCAATTTTTACTACCTATTTTACCTATATGCAATGTTCTGGGTTCATCGGTAGAACGGGCCTCCAGGCTTAATAAGTAAAAATCATTCCATAAATTTGAGCTTGTTCAAAATCAATACCGTGTTTTTCCAAATTTGAAATACTCTTTCTAATATCAAATTCAAAATTCATAGTTCAAAAATAATATAATTAAGGTATAAAAAAAACATCCTTTTTGGTAATTTTTTATCTAGCCAATAAAATTCACTTCAGGGTTGATTTTAATGCCATATTTTTCAAATACCGAAGTCTGAATTTTCTCAGACAATGCCTTTATTTCATTTCCTGTTCCCCCACCGTAATTGACCAAAACCAGTGCCTGTCTGGAATGTACCCCTACGTTCCCTTCTCTGAAACCTTTCCATCCTGCTTGTTCAATAAGCCACCCAGCCGGTACTTTCACAGTGTTTTCATTGATGGGGTAAGAGGGAATGGTCACAAATTTCTCTTTCAAGTCTTTAAATTTTTTCACGGAAATTTCCGGGTTTTTGAAAAAACTTCCCGAATTTCCTATATCTGCCGGGTCTGGAAGTTTATTCTTTCTGATATTGATTACAGCATCGCTCACATCTTTCAAAGTTGGTTTCTTGATTCCCATTTCATCCAATGTGTCTTTAATAGCCCCATACTCCAAATGCAGCTCTGAGTGTTTTTTAAGTTTAAAGCTTACATTCAGAATAACATATTTTCCTTTGGCGTCATGTTTAAATACACTTTCGCGGTAGCTAAATCTGCATTTTTCAAGGTCAAAATATTCTATCTCATTAGATTCAATATTTAGAGCTTCTAGGCTTTCAAACACATCTTTGATTTCGACACCATACGCCCCAATATTTTGCATGGGAGCAGCACCCACTGTGCCGGGAATAAGGGAAAGGTTTTCGACTCCAAAATGTTTATTTTCAACACAATACATCACAAGTTGATGCCAGATTACACCTGCTCCAACTTTCAGAATAACCTCATTTTCTGATTCAGTAACTTTATTGACGCCCGGAATTTCAATTTTCAGTACCAATCCATCAAAATCATTGAGCAAAAGGACATTGCTTCCCCCTCCCAAAAAGAGTTTTTTAGTATTTTTGAATTCCTCAATGCTAAGAACAGATTTCAGTTCTTCAACTGATTTTATGGTGATGAAGAATCTGGCTTTGGCTTCAATTCCAAAAGTATTGTAAGGTTTCAGGGATATGTTTTCTAATACCATTAAAGTTTTTCTATAAAAAATTCAATTTCAATGTTTGGTCAAAGGTAATTTTTCTCCTGCCTCGATATTTACTTCCAAATGATTTTCTTTAGGCGGAATCGGACAGCTGTAATTGTCGGAATAAGCACAGTATGGATTATATAATTTGTTGAAATCCAGCACTGTTTTTCCATCTTTAAAATCATCCGAACTTAAATCCAAATATCTGCCTGCTCCATAAGTTTGCTCGGGGGCGGTCAGGTCTTTTAAGGGTAAAAACACCAGTTTGCGGTACATTGCGGGTGCCGGATAGAATTTATAGGTGGTCAAATGGTATTTTTTTCCTTCGATTTCAAAAGAAATAGTGGCGAAAACCTGATATTTTTTATAAATTCCATCGGAGGTTAAAAAACTCACCACTTTGTTTTTTTTCTGCAATTTGTAATCAGCTTCAATTTTGAAATTCTGATTTATCTCAAAAAAATCCAGTTTTTGATTGGCAAATTTCTTGTGCACATCTTTTATATAATTTTCCCGAAATTCACTTAATTCTGCAACATAATTTTGTGAAAAAGCCTGAACAATCAATCCAAATAAGAGGAAAATATAAATGGATATTCTGTTGAAATACCTTTTATATGTCATTCGTTTTTTTATTTTTTTTTCCAAAAGTACAAAAAAACAATGGTCTGAATCTTTGAAAATCACAAATTGTTTGGGGAAATCCATTACAAAATTTTCAGGAAAAAAACTTATATTTGCCCTTTCTTGGCTAAAGAAGCAATTTTTGTTCAAAATTCCGAATCATTTTTATAAGCTATAACAATCATTTTAAGAGATGTCAAATAAAGAAAAAATTATTTATACCATAACAGATGAAGCACCGGCATTGGCGACGTACTCATTTTTGCCGATAGTCGAAGCTTTTTCAAAACCAGCAGGAGTTGAAATCGAAACCAGAGATATTTCTCTTTCAGGTAGGATTGTCGCCACTTTTGCGGAATACCTTAGTCCTGAGCAGCAAATCACCGACGACCTGGCTTATTTGGGCGGTTTGGCTACTCAACCTGAGGCAAATATCATCAAATTGCCCAATGTTAGTGCTTCGATTCCTCAGTTGATAACAGCCATAAAGGAGCTTCAATCCAAAGGATATGCCTTGCCTGACTATCCTGAAGAACCCTCCACAGATGAAGAGAAGAAAGTTAGAGCAAAATACGATAAAATAAAAGGTAGTGCAGTAAACCCTGTTTTGCGTGAGGGTAATTCTGATCGTCGTGCTCCTAAAGCCGTAAAAGAATACGCCCGTAAACATCCACATTCGATGGGTGCATGGAGTGCTGACAGCAAATCGCATGTGTCTCACATGACTGATGGTGATTTTTATGGAAGCGAGAAGTCTGTGGAAGTTGAAAAAGCTACTACAGTGAAAATATCGTTTATTGACAATGCCGGAAACGAAAAAGTATTAAAAGAATCGACTCCATTGAAAGATGGAGAGGTGATTGATACTTCTGTTATGAGCCTGAATAAATTGAAGGCATTTATTGATGAGCAGGTTACCGACGCGAAAGCAAAAGATGTGTTGTTTTCTATCCACCTGAAAGCCACTATGATGAAAGTTTCTGATCCAATTATGTTTGGAGCAGCGGTTTCGGTGTTTTTCAAGGATTTATTTACCAAACATGCTCAGGTTTTTGATGAACTAAATATCAATCCTAATAACGGTGTCGGCGATTTACTGGTGAAAATCCAGAGTTTGCCGGCAGACAAGAAAGCCGAAATCGAAGCAGACATCGCCGCGATTTATGATAAAAATCCGGCCCTAGCGATGGTTAACTCCGACAAAGGGATTACCAATCTTCATGTACCGAGTGACGTGATTATTGATGCCTCTATGCCTGCAGCAATTCGTACTTCGGGACAAATGTGGGGACCAGATGGCAAGTCAAAAGATACAAAATATGTAATTCCTGACCGTTGTTACGCTGGTGTATATCAGGTGGTTATTGATTTTTGCAAAAAGAATGGTGCCCTGAATCCTGTCACTATGGGAAGTGTGTCAAACGTAGGTTTGATGGCTCAGGCTGCCGAAGAATATGGCTCGCATGATAAGACTTTCCAGATGAGTGCAAATGGTAAAGTAGTCGTTTCTGATGCATCGGGTGCTGTATTGATGGAGCAGGCAGTTGAAGCTGGCGATATTTTCAGGATGTGTCAGACCAAAGATCTGCCTGTTCAGGACTGGGTGAAATTGGCCGTAAATCGTGCCAGAGCTACAGGAACTCCTGCCATTTTCTGGTTGGATAAAAACCGTGCTCATGATGCCAAATTGATAGAAAAAGTAAACAAATATTTACCCAATCACGATACAACTGGCCTGGATATCAGGATCATGACCCCAATGGAAGCTACACAGTTTTCATTGGAAAGAATCGTTCAGGGGTTGGATACCATATCGGTAACCGGAAATGTACTTCGTGATTATAACACCGACCTTTTCCCTATTTTGGAAGTGGGTACTTCAGCAAAAATGCTTTCTATCGTTCCACTGATGAATGGTGGAGGATTGTTTGAAACCGGTGCAGGTGGCTCGGCACCGAAGCACGTGCAACAGTTTATGGAAGAAGGTTATCTTCGTTGGGATTCTTTGGGCGAGTTTTTGGCTTTGGCTGTATCTTATGAGCACCTGGCCAATACATTTGGTAACAAAAAAGCACAGGTTTTAGCAGATACACTGGATGCCGCAACCGGAAAATTCCTGGATAATGACAAATCGCCGGCACGTAAAGTAGGACAAATCGACAACCGCGGATCACATTTTTATCTGGCGATGTATTGGGCTGAGGCACTTGCTGCTCAAAATGATGATGCGGACTTGAAGGCCATATTTACACCCATTGCAGCTGAGATTACTTCGAATGCTGCTCAAATTGATGCCGAATTGATTGGCTCACAAGGAAAACCTCAAGATACAGGTGGATATTATAAACCTGATTTTGCCAAAGCTTCAGCTGCCATGAGGCCAAGCAGTACTTTCAATGCCATTTTGGGTAAAATCTAAGTAAGAAAAACTCTTAAATTTGAGGACTTTCCGGAAGGGAAGTCCTTTTTTTGTTTAAAACTTTTAGTTTCCAGAGATTTCAACAATATCTGATAAATCTAATAGCTGAAGAGCTTGTGAGAGATATGATTTTAGAATATTTTTCAACTTTTCTTTTGAAGTATTTCCACAAGTAAGCCAAATGATTTTTGGTGGACTTCCAAATTTTTCAATTAGTTTTAGAAAATCATCATCTTTGGTGATTATGATTGCATTTTTTTGTTTTGCGAATTCAAATATCTCTAAATCATCCGCATTTTGTAATTTTAAAAAGCTCGCAGAATAGGTTTCAATGTTGTAAATTTCTGATATCCAGTTAGCTAGAGAAGGTGATATATGTGCATCAAGAATTATCATCATGCTGCTTGGATGACAGGATGGTTTAGTTTTTTTACAGCATAATTCAAACAAGCAATTACATCTTCATATTCCAGGTCAGGAAGTTCTTCTGTAATAATTTCATTAATACTTAATCCTGTTGCTAGCAGCTCTAAAACGTCGGTAACTCTGATTCTCAAGCCCCTAATACAAGGTTTTCCTCCACATTGATTCGGATTAAATGTAATTCTTTCCATTTTAAACTTAACTTTTAAGCAAATTTATTGATTAATAATGAATTCCAAAACGAGAATTTTGAGTTTGATATTTCAAATTCAAATTTCATAAGATTTGATAAATTAACAAAATATTCACCAAACCAATTGTTAATCTGATTTTTAAGCATAGGATTTTTGCTATATTTCGCCCAAAATAATTTAAACTATCGTCATGAACGAAACAAACAAGTATTGGATTGCTGCCGCAATCGCTCTCGGACTTATTCTAAATGGATTTTTTATCGGACGTGCCGTACAGCGGTTTAAAAAAGAGGATCGTTCGGTTTCAGTAAAAGGCTTTGCAGAAAAAGAGGTAAAAGCCAACCAGGCCGTGTGGACTATAAAAACTCGTGTGACCACCAATGACCTCAGCGATGGAAGCCAGGAGATTGAGGCTTCAAAGAAAAAAATCATTAATTTTTTGATACAAAAAGGAATTAAAAAAGACGAGATCATTCAACAAAATCTGAGTGTGACCGACAAGGTAGCACAGGATTACAGCGGTGCCAACTATGGAGAGTACCGGTATATCATCGAAAATACCCTTCAGGTGCGTACTGGCGATGTGGATAATGTGCAGAGCATCAGCCGAATGACCGATGAGTTGCTCAAAGTAGGCGTGGTGATTTCCAATTCCAACGATTATAATCCGGCGGTACAATATCTATATACCCAGCTCAACGACATCAAGCCACAGATGCTTTCAGAAGCTACTCAAAATGCCCGCAAGGCTGCAGACCAATTTGCCAAAGAAAGTGGTGTAGGCCTGGGTGATATCAAAAAAGCCAATCAGGGACTTTTTACCATTATTGACCGCGACGACTCCAACGCCAGTCAGGGCGGTGAAGGCGGTTACAGTCCATCGAGTGTCAATGACCTTTACAAAAAAGTAAGAGTAGTGGTTAATATTGAGTACTCGATAGATTAAGGTTTTTTGCTCCAGATTTTATCGTTGACTTCCAAATAAGCCGGTAATGCTGCCGACCCAAACCATTTAATATATATTGGCTCAAAAATGCCAGTTTTAATAGTGGGGTCGGCAGCCATCAGTTCTTTTATTTTCTCAGGGTCGGTTTCATCCAGAATAAAAATGCCTCTGTAATTTTGGTCATTTTTAAATAGCGGCCCGGCTACCACCATTTTATTGATTTCTACGAGATGGTTTATATTGGCCATGTGGCCTGCAAAAAGGCTGTCTCGTTTTGTTTTGTCTTTTTCTTCAAAATTGCCCGTCTTTAGCAAAACCAAAGTGTAGGCTTTCATTCCAAATTGGTCTGCATTGTATTTTTTGGCCAGACTTTCATCAAAATTTGGGTTTTGGGCAATTGAATTGCCAAAAATAATATCAGTGAAAGTGATAACAATAATTTCATAATCAATCAATTTAATAAGAAATACTTTTTTACATAGATACATTTTTTTTTTGAATAAATGAAAAGACAATTTGCCAATTGAGAATCATTTTAAATAAAAAGACAGTATTTTTTTTGAAACAGAAAAAATATTTACAAAAGGTTGATTTGGTAGAAAAAATACCTAAATAAAAAAGCGTTCAAATCGAGAAAAAATAATTGCACTTTTCCGGTATATCTATATTTCGAGTGCAATTCGGAATTTGTACAAAATGTAGAATAAATTTCTTTATTTTTTGTAAAAATAGTGTTAAGTATTTTGAATACAAATAGTTAGATAATTGAAATGATATTGTCTGAAAATGAAAATTCTGAGAAATGTCATTAAGCTAATTGATTAATAATAGTAAAGTCAAAATTCACAATCATTTTTTGGTATTCCTTCTGTCATTCAAAATCTGAAGAAAAAGGTGAAATTTTGTTTCGTCGAAAAAGAAGAAGTTTTCAGATATAAATAACAAAAAAAATGAAAAAGATATTAGTTCCAACCGATATGAGCCATCTGGCCAATCATGCTCTGGAAGTGGCAGTTTCTCTAGCCAAAAAATTTGATGGTAAAATTGACCTGCTTAATGTAAAAGTGTATCCAACTGCCGACGTTGGTGCTTATTATTCTTTGTATGGAGCATCGGGCATTTCGATAGATGATGCCTGGAATCAAATCATGACTGAGGCCAAAACTGAAATGCAGGAATTGATTTCTAATTTTAGTGGTGTTGATATCAAGCCGATAGTAGAAGAAACCGGCGATCATTTTGTTGAAGCGGTTTTGGAGCACAACGCCGACCTCATTGTGATGGGTTCGCATGGTGCTGAGGGCTTCAAAGAGTTTTTCAAAGGCTCAAACAGTGAAGAAGTAGTAAGAATGGCAAATTGCCCGGTACTTGTTTTGAAAGATGAAGCCAAACCTTTCCAACCTAAGAAAGTTGTTTTTGCGGTAGATTTGAAACATGAAGATTTTATCAAAAAAGCTTTAAAATTGCTTCCAATCGAAGGTGCCGAATGCCATTTCCTTTATGTTGATTATGGAATGAAAGCAATTAATTATCATGAGACTGAAGCTCAGTTGGTAAAATTGGCTGAAAAACTGGGTATTAAAAATTATAAAGCTGAAATCTACAATTCTACAACTATTGAAGATGGAATACTTGAATATTCAGACAGCATCGGAGCAGATTTGATCGCCATGTACACTCATGGTCGCACAGGAATCAATCATTTCTTCAAAGGCAGTATAGCCGAAGACGTGGTTAATCACTCCAAAATTCCGGTTTTCACATATGTAGAATCATAAATTCTCATTTGGTTTAGCTATTACTTGTTTAAAAAAATAATTCCGAATAATTGCAAATTTTATAGAGTGTCTCGTGTCGGGGCACTCTATTTATTTTTTTAATGGTCTCAAATCAAAAATAAATTTTTTTGTGCAAAATAATATTGAAATAATTCTATAATTTCACGGCAAAAAAACTTCAATTTGGAAACCATTATAAATTATTTTGAAACTATTCCCACCATTCACCGAACATTGTTGCTGGTTGGTGGTATTGCCTTCTTTTGGATATTAGAAAGTATAGGCCCACTGTTTGATTTTAAATACAATAAAATCAGACATGCATTACCCAATATTTTCTTTACACTTACCACCGCATTGATTAACCTTTCCTTGGCTTTTGCTCTGGTAAAGTCTTCTGATTGGGTTGTGGAGCATAAATTCGGAATAATACAATGGTTGCCTGCAATGCCTCTTTGGCTTTTTGCCTTATTGGGTTTGATGCTTCTTGATTTGATAGGTGCCTATTTCATACATTGGCTGGAGCATAAAGTCAAATGGATGTGGATGTTTCACATTATCCATCATTCTGACAGGCAGATTGATACTACAACTGCCAATCGGCATCATCCCGGTGAAAGTGTTTTCAGGTTTGTTTTTACCACTTTGGCGGTTATTATTACCGGGGCTCCCATGTGGCTGGTTTTTATGTACCAGTCATTTTCAGTGGTATTAAGCCAATTTAATCATGCCAATATTGGATTGCCACTATGGCTCGACAAAGCATTGAGCTATGTGTTGATTACGCCCGATATGCATCATGTGCATCATCATTATGTTTTACCCTATTCCGATACTAACTATGGTAATATTTTTGCTATCTGGGACAGGATTTTTGGCACTTTTAGTACTCTCGATCGTGAAAAATTGATTTATGGTATTGATACAGTGATGGATACTGCAGAAAATGAACATATTAAGCCAATGCTCAAAATTCCGTTTGCCGGTTACCGTCAGCCAACCGGATGATTAGTTTTGTATTTTGATTAGCCTGTTTTTTTAGTTTTTAGAATTATTATTGTAAAATAAATTGTTGATAAATTTGAAAACCATTATAGCTGCTACAGGTACACACTTGCCTGAGCGTAGGATTGAAAATAGTTTTTTCCTTAGCCGTACATTTCTTAACCCCGATGGCTCGGCCATGGAAAAATCGCCGGAAGATACAATTGCAAAATTGGAGCAAATCACCGGCATAAAAGAAAGGAGGTATATTCCTGAAACCGGCGACTCAGTGCCTCTGATGCGAACTTCCTGCGAAAACGCATTGGAATCCTGGGGTCAGGACAAAGACCTGATAGATGGTATCATCGTGGCTCATAATGCCGGAAATATGCTGGAGGGCCGACAAGGTTTTCATACAGTGCCAAATATGGCGGCATTGCTTAAAAACAGCCTTGGAATTGAAAACTATGACTGTTTTGCTTATGATATTTTGTTTGGTTGCCCGGGTTGGGTTCAGGGAGTGATCCAGGCCCATCATGCCATTCAAATGGGTGATGCCAAAAATGTGCTGGTGGTTGGAGTTGAAGTGGCTTCCCGGTTGGTTGATCCCTACGATTTGGATTCTATGATACTTGCGGATGGTTGTGGCGTGGCAATTATTTCGGCCGATGATGTTGAGAATCAGGGCGGAATCATTTCCTATGCCACTTATTCTCATGCCCACGACGACGTAAAAGCGATTTATCTGGATAAATCATACAATAAAGAATGGAGCGATCCTACTCTTTTTAAAATGAACGGGAAAGATGTATATAAATATGCTACGACCTGGGTACCAAGAGTTATTAAAAAGGCTTTGGATAAGGCCGGTCTTACTGCCAGTGATGTAGATATGTTTCTGTTTCATCAGGCCAACGGTAAAATGCTGCACGCTTTTGCCCACAATCTTGCACAAATGTACGGCATAGAAGGCCTTTCGTTGGATGGTAAAATTCCTGTTACCATCAACTTTACCGGAAACACTTCGGTAGCTACTATTCCTACCATGCTCGATCTGATATTGAAAGGCAATCTGGAAGGATACCAAATCAAACCCGGCATGAAGGTGGTTTTTGCTTCGGTAGGAGCGGGTATGCACTGTAATGCATTGGTTTATCAGTTTTGATTTTTTAAAAATATTATGATTTTAAGCCTCAAAATGAATAGTTTTGGGGCTTTATTATGTTTGAATGTCTGAAAAAGTAAAAATTGTTCCTCCCAAATGGCAAGCCAACGGGCATTGGCAAACGGTATATCCAAGTTTATTTAGAAAAGTAAAAATCGAAACAAAAAGGGAAAGGCTGGAGCTTCCGGATGGTGATTTTTTGGATTTGGATTGGAAAAAACATGGAAATAAAAAACTGGTAATTGCCACCCACGGTCTGGAAGGAGACTCTACCCGACATTATGTAGCAGGAATTGCAAAAATAATGGAGGCTGCAGGTTTCGACGGCCTGATGTGGAATTCGAGGAGTTGTAGCGGAGAAATCAACCGTTTGCCCCGGTTTTATCACCATGGCGATGCCGGCGATCTTAAATACGTGTTGGAACATGCCATAAAGCAAGGTTACGAAAAAATATTGTTGGTTGGATTTTCGATGGGTGGTAGTTTGACTTTAAGGCTGTTGGGAGAATATGCCGGGGAAGTACCATCGGAAGTGATTGGAGCTGTAGTGGCATCGGTTCCTTTAGATTTGCCTAGTTCTGTGGCAGAGCTTGATAAACCGGGTAAGCGATTCTATATGGAACGTTTTCTGAAGAAATTGGGCAAAAAGATTGAAGAAAAATCAAAAATGTTTCCTGATCACCCCATTCTTAAAATTGATGAGAATAAGAAAATCCGCAACTTTGAGCAGTTTGATAATCGATACACTGCACCACTTCATGGGTACAGTGATGCCCACGAATTTTATGAAAAAGCTTCTTCCAAACCACTTTTGCCAAGAATTGAAGTCCCAACTTACATTGTTCAGGCCATAAATGACCCCTTTTTGAGTCCCCAATGTCTGGAGATTGAATCTGTCACAAATAATCCTAACATCCGTTTGATTCTTTGCGACCAGGGAGGTCATGTAGGATTTATGCAGCGTGGTTCCAAATATACATTTGTTGAAAAACTCGCATTTGACAAGTTTTCAGGTGATTAGTAATTAATTTTCAAAAAAACAGTAGTGTTTTGGTCTGATTTTTGCTCATAAAAACTTATCGGGTGAATCTAAAAAAACTACTTAAATGAAAAGAATTTTACAATTGTTTGTAGGCCTTTCTATGGTGATGGGCTTTACTTCCTGCGAAAGTGATATAATCGAAAGTGCAGATTATAATTACACTAATAATGCTGTAAGTGGTGATGAGAAACTTACACTGGAGCAACTTCCATTGACTATTCAAACATATTTGCGGGAAAAATACTCCGGATTTACATTTAAAGAAGCAAAAAAAGTAAGCTCAAATACTGCATCAACTGCCTATTTTTCGGTTACAATCGTTTACAAAGATGCTGTGATTGAAATGAAATTTAATCTTAATGGAGTATTAATCAATAACTTCAATGAAACAAAAAAAACAGAATCAGTAAAAGAGGCAGAGCTTTTACAAGTAATTAAAGATTACATTAAGAGCAATTTTGCTAATTTTAGCATTGCTTCTGCTGAGAAAAAAACAGTCGGAACTCTGATTACCTATGATGTAAAACTAAAAAGCAATTCAACTCAAATATTGCTGACATTTAACGGTGATGGAAAATTTTTAACGAAAACTGTGTTAAGTGGAGAATGGGTTGAAGCTGTGAAACAAGCTGATTTACTTGCTTCAATAACAGAATACTTAAAGAAAACATATCCCAATGCCGTATTTGTTTCGGGTGAAAAAGTCTTCAAAAATACCGTGGTTTCTTACGTTTTAAAATTAAAAACGGAATCTCAAAATCTAACTTTGAAATTTGATGCTAATGGCAAAATAGCTTCGATTTTAGCAGAAAATCTCAACAAAACTGAGTTAAAAGAAACAGAATTGCCGGAATCAATAAAAACGTATCTTTCTAAATTGGGGACTTATACATTTGTAAACGCCCGTAAAATAGCGATTGGAACGTCTCAATATTTTTTGGTTATTGTTAAAGTAAACGGCAAGACTCAGGAGCTAAAATTTGATGCAAACGGCTCACTATTTGTGTTACCTTCAAATAATCCAAAGCCTTTCACAGTAGATTCGCTACTAGCTGACACCCGAAATTATCTCAAATCCAATTTTCCGGATTACACTTTTAAGAGTGCAAAAAGATTAACTTCAAACGGTACGGTTTATTATCTGGTAAGTATTTTGTTTCAGGGCAAAGTGGTAGAACTTAAATTTGATAATAAAGGAATAATAATTCAGGCTTATGGCTCTAATTTTTCTGAGATTAGGATAGAAAAATCATCTTTACCAAAAGCAGCAACTGATTATTTGATAGCCAATTATAAGAACAACGTTTTGGTTTATGCCAAAAAAGTAACCCGTACCACCGGAATCAGTTATGTAGTAAAAATAAAATACAATGATAAAGTTTATGAACTTACTTTCGACAAAAACGGGAAGTTTGTTTCAGTAAAGAATTCTTAATATATTAGGTAAATAATAAAAGCAAGCCCTGGATTTGGGCTTGCTTTTTTGTGTTTTATTGGCAGTTTGGAGCAGCAATATTTGTCATAAATCTTGCCGGATTCTGGATAAAAAACATACCCGGTGTGAGTGTAATTGATTTTCCTGCATTGTATTTAACATTTGAGCTGCCAAGAATTTTATTTCCCGCCGTGATTTTTCCTGTTGCATTTATTACCTGTAGTGTAGGCGTATTTATTGTATTGTTGATCGTGACGTCGGTCCAGCATTTTTCCGAAAATGTAAATCTGAATTTTTGAGAAATGCAATTGTACTGATCTTTTAAGATATAAACCGGTCCAATTTGGGGGTTAGGTACCATGGCAGGGGTATTTGAAAAAGTTTGACTGTAGCCATCGGGGCCTGTCACTGAGAAACTTTTGACATTTGGCCAGTTGGTTTTAAGTAGCTGTAATTGAGGAGATTCTGTTGGCAGGTCGAGTGCTGATATTGCTTTGACCAAAGTGTCATTTTTGTTAATATCTTTAAAAATCACGAAACTATCGGCCACCACGCCGTCTTCCTGTACAAACTTTGCGTCGAGCCGGTTGTCTTTTACTTCGATATAAACCGAGCCTCCTTTTTCCATTTGGATGTTTCCGCGAGTTTGGTATATATTACTATGGTTAGTAAATGATGCTCCATTGAGGGCCTTATGTCCTACGATTGCATTATAAGTAGTCCCCTCAGACCTTTGAAGTTGACTTGATGAACCCGTCAAAACATAAACAATTCCCTCATTAATCGCATTTGTTCTGGATTTTAAATAGGCACAAGAAGTGTCACTGTTATATTTTCCATTTGAATTGGCCTTTGAGTCAAAAAGTGGGTCAAGAAGAGGTTTATTGTGAACAGAAGGAGTAAAAGAATCCTCAAGTCCGTAATGACCTTTCATGAGCCTTGAACGTGAATAAACATGGCTATGACCATTTAAGATTAGATCTATGTCAAAATTACCCTTATCCAGAAATCTTATTAATTTGTCTCTAATTCCATAAAGAATAAATTCGTCATTCCAAAGTGAATCTGAAAAGTGGCCTCCACCCCGGGTATAAGGCGAATGATGCCAAAACATAATCGTCCATTTTATATCTGGATTAGATTTCGCCTTTTTTAAATCGTTCCTTAGCCAGATAAACTGTGAATTTTCAGAGGTATCGGTTAATGATGAATCTGGAATTCCGGCATATAGCATTCGATTGTTGTAAAATCCATAAGAATCAAGTCCAATGAAGTGAATGTTATTATGATTGTAGGAATAATATGCTTTGGTGCTGTCATTGACAGAGGTTGAATATTTTTGGCCAAAATTGTTTTTCGGAAAAGAGAATAATTCGAAAAAGCTATTCTTTTTTATTTTTCGATCTACATTGTTGGTCAAGCCTCCAAAAAAAACATTGGTATATCTGCTTGAAACAAATTGATTCGCTCGATTAATTAATACTGAATCAGAACTCAAGAATTTTGTTGCTTGGGTTGAATAATAATCATGATTTCCAACGCATGATAACAATGCCGTTTGCCTCATTATTTTCAGAGCAGAAGTGTCATGGGTAGCAAAAAAAGCCGTGTCATATTCTATAAGACTTCCAGTTTCATTACATACATCACCCAATAATAGCCAAAGATTTATATCGCCGATGTTTTTTTCAGTCTTGAATTTCTTGAAACCTGCCAAAACTTTTCGTCTTTGGTCGCTATGTTTGGTTTGGCCTATGTCACCTGTAACCCAAATTTTGGTTGTTTTAGTGGTGTCAACATTTTGAGGGGAAGTAGAAAAATAAAAATCACTTCCCATTTTATATATTGAGTCAACTGAATTTTGGATTGAATAATAATACGTTGTATTGGGTAGTAAATTAGAAATATACAGTTTATGATTTGTAACTGATTCAGTATCAATTGTGCATTCACCATGATTTGATGGACTTATCGGGTTTGAGCTGCTTATGCAAACTTTACCTATTTCAGCAATATTGGTTTTCCATCTAACTTGGATTCCTGTGGGAAGTGGCAATTGGAGATAAGGCCCTCTGGTGAGTGAAGGGGTAATATTACCTAATGTACCACTTAGTTGCATATCTATAAACAGGTCACTGGAATTGGTGGAGCAGTTTGGAGTAAGTCCCACTGTACTTTGGTGTATTTCGGCAGTGATTGTGATTTTATCTGGACTTTCGGGATGTTGCGGGAAGGTATTAGAGATTTGAAATACCTTACTAATGGTGTCGGTACCTATAGCAGAACCCGCCGAAATATTGGCACCAAGAGCACCAGTCGGCAAGTTATAGTTGGCAACTTCAGTTTCATTAAAATAAACTCTGACTCCATCATCAGCTCTTATTTTAAGTGTAAAAGAACTATATGAAGCCCTTGGGAAAGATGTCAAAGTAATAGTCCTTCTAATATATAGAGTAGTGGGTTTTGCAGAAGGATCACTAAAAGTGAGTACCTTTTTAATGGTCAAACCTCCATAAATATTGGAAGTGTTTACAGCATAGCCCATTGGCAGTGTATCGCTATTATTTACCCAGCCGGGTACAGCTATCGTATTGTATTGCGGCGATTTCCAGCTAAAAGAAGCAGAGGATATATAATTTGGGGGCTCAGTGCAGGGTGCTGCAGCAGGCAGTTGATGATAATATTTCCAACCCGGACTCCCAAACGGTACTATTTGTCCAAATAAACTGGAACTGAAATACAAAATACAAATAAAAATCAAGGCGATCTTTCTCATGGTAATGCTTATTTTATTATTATTTGGGCTTTTTGAGCACCCAAATTTTAAATAATTTATCTGAGCATTAAAATGACTTCTGATATCTCAATCGACTGAAACTGGTTTTTTTATTTGGCGGTCCATTATAAGGTCTTCTAATTTTTAAATAGCTATATTATTCCTAATCACTGTAAAAAATATCCATTAGTAAAGGAGTTTTTGAGTTAAATAAAATTTGTTTCTTTAAAAATTACTTTCCTATCCCAGAAAAATGAAATCTGAATTCAATAAAAGAAATTACAATAATTTTGGCCATCAAAAGTGCATGTCAAAATACAATTATTATATTCCATTAAATGAATTTTTATGGACAAGTTGAAATAGAGTTTGAGGTAAAAACAGCTGCAGGGCTTGCATGGAATCCTACCCCAAACCCAGTCCAACCTACAGAATAACTATTAACTACCGAGGAAGCTTTTATTGTGTTAAACCAGAATAAGCTTCCTGAGGATTTTATTGTTTCAGGAACTGGGCTGTCAATTAAGTTAAATATATTGACACCAGAAGCAGGCCAACAATCAGGCGTAAAGTGGAAGCGAATATTTTGAGCAAGGCAGCCCGTTGCGTCAGAATAAGAATAGTAAGGACCAATTTGCGGATTAATAATATTATACGAGGAAATGGATGGCACAAAAGTAAATGAGCTTCCCGGAGTTGGCGGAGGAGCCGTAAAGGTGAAAGGAATACCTGTAGCGACAGATGGATCCCAAATCCTTTGAAAACTAGGTGAGTAGCTTGGTAAATCTAGAGGACTTATTTCTAGGACAGCCTCAGGTCGTTTAATTATATCTTTAACTATTGTGAAATTATCTCCTACATTTCCATTTTGATCTATCCACTTTGCTACTAATTTAAATACTTGCATTTCTAAAATCATTGACCCACCCAATGAATAATTAAATATCGGTAATGCTTTATGTCCGGCTGGGTTTATTGGGGTTACTTGGACAGTAGATCCAGAACCAACAACTGCATAAATTATTCCATTTGTACTAGCCAAGGCATTCGAACTAGTTTCATAAGGACAAGAATCTGTTGAACCATCATATTTTCCTGTACTAGTATTAATTTGGTGTGTTAAGGCATTGAAATGTGTATGAGGTTTAAATGTAGCAGAGGACATTATAGTCGAGTTTATAGCTGTACTTACGGGCCCAACAATAGGATCTGTTGCATCATATAAGCCTTTCAATTGTTTTGACCTTTCGTATACGTGGCTATGCCCACTTAAAACCATATCTACTTTATGGTTTTCAAGTTTTCTGACCAATTTATTTGCAATCGCATTCATAATACCATCATTAAAACTGACTCCCGGTTCGCCATGAAGTGTATCAGAATTGTAGGATCCTTTTGTATAAGGTGGATGATGTAAAACAACAACAGTCCAAAAGATTTCTGTATTGGTTACAGCGATATCATTTTGACTGAGATCATTCTCTAGCCAAGCCATTTGAGGGCTATTGTTTTCCCATAATGACCGTCGTGTACTTGTCAGAGGGTCAATATCAGCACCGTAAGAATCAAGGATTATGAAATGTATGTTATTTGCATTGAAGGAATAATAGCTTGGAGAATTTGAAGGCACCCCACCCGCTTGACCTTTCTGCGGAGTTTTAAAAAGGTCATAATAGGCATAATTTCTAGAAAGCCGGTCATTGCCACTTCCGTCAAGGGTATATCCAGACCTTGTTGGCACAGGATTAGGAGTAGAAAGAGCAGTAAGTCTTGACTCATAATACTCATGATTACCTAGTGCCGGTATAATTGTCGCCTGCTTCATCATTTTCGTATTTTGAAGGGGACCAAAGAAATAATCTTTGTAGTCATCCGAGGTTCCATTTAAATAAGCGTTGTCCCCTAACAGTATCCAAAAATCCAAAGAAGGGTTAATATTTGTATTTGCCCAAGTATTAAATCCAGAGATTACATTGTTTTGAACTAGGTTGTATGTTGAGGCTGATGGAGCGAAAGATAAACCTGCATATCCAGCAAGATTATAGCCAATATCCCCGGTAAGCCAAATCTTTGTTTTTTTTGTAAAGACATCCATATATTGAGGTCCTGATTGAAAAAAGTGGTCAGGGCTAGTTATTAAACTAACAAAACTTGAGCTAATTGGATCTAAGTAACCTATTTCATATCTATATTTTTTATTTGCTGTTAGTCCATTGATATTGATTAAATGATCTGTGGTTGCCATTGTCTCTGATGATTGATTTACTATAGAACCAGGAGTATCAATCCAATATTTAACAGAGCCTTTTATGCTTGAATTAGTAGCCCACCTAAATTGCTTAGTTGTGGCTGGGTCTCTAATGATTCCTACCACATCCGAAACATTATCCGAAGCCAACTGCAAATATGGCCCTCGTGTGATAGTGGGGGTTGCCGAGGCTGTTGTTCCGGTAATTTCAATATCAAAAAATGAATCTGTAGATCCTGAAAATTCTGTAGAAGAGGCAGGTGTATCATATTGGTGCACTTCTACTGCCACGGTGATATTTCCGGGTATATAATGAGCAGCAAGAACACTGGCCAGAAGTGATCCAGAGATAGTAACTGTATTCACAAAAGAACTGGTGGAACTGTTAATTCCCCCATTGGCGTTAGTAGTGGAGGTGATTGGAGCAGGGGCTACTGGAAGATTGCTCCTTTGTACTTCAATTCCATTTAAATATACCACAGAGGCATCATCGCTTTTGCAATTTATGGTAATTGAAGAGTAACCCGAGATGCCAGTTAGAGTTTTTCGGTAATAAGAAGTAATTGGATATGGGCTGATGCTAAGAGCTGTCCCCCATGTAAAGGAGGGAAGTAATCCTCCGGGAAAATTTGTTCCATAGCCAATGGGAAGCGTCGCTCCCGATGGCCAGGTAATGCCAAAAACCGAATTATAGTACGGAGACTTCCAATCATATGTGCCTGGGAATCCCGGATCACCCGTAATAGAAACATAATTTTGAGGTGCTATTGGCGAACTGTTCTTCATGTAATATTTCCAGCCAGTACTACCATAGTTTAAAGGAAGCTGTGAATACAAAAGCTTTCCTGATATTAAAATTAGAACCAAAGTATATAAAAAGTGTTTCATTTATTTATTAATAGTTTAGGTACGATTTTAATTTAAAGTCAATTTTTTTGGAAAAGTTTTACAAGATGAAAATAAATGGTGAATATCTAAATAATTAATAATCGGTTTTATTCAATTTTTCTCCATTTTGACCCATCCGAAACAATTGTAAGACTATTTCCACTATTTATTGAATTAAGACTTCCAGTATTTGAGAAAAAAATCCCCCCTGTTGGTGTTACAATATTTAAATTTCCATTTCCATGGTTCAAAATTTTGTAAATACGGCCTCTGTTGTAGGAAAGTGGGTCTGGTAATTGGAGACCACAGTCAGAACTTCCTGTATAAATTAAAATACAGTCTTTTTCATTAATTATTAGATTCCCGATTGTAGGTGGGGCGGTTTCAATCCGGGTACTCATGGAAATTGACCCATTGATAGTCAAACTTGTATTTGAAGTCAAGGCATCATCTAACTTTAAAACCGAAAGATCTCGGATCTTGAAATCAATAGCACCAATATTTCCTGAAATGTTTGTTCCGGGAACACTAAAAAGGATTTTCTGATTACTTAAAATTTCATAATCCATATAATTAGGTCGTGGCCACATATTAACCCACTGACTACCGTTATTATATTTTATATCCTGATCTGTTGAACTATATACTAACCTGCCTTTTTCGTTTGGCATCAAGCTTATTGAGGCGTTTGATTTATTTGGTAATCTTATATAATCTGTATCAATTAAAGTGGAAGACTCTGCTGCGAAACATGAGCTTGTCATTGTTAAGATATCGAAAGTGCCGGTGGCTGCTGGAGGTGTAGAATTGGGATACCCGGTCCAAATCGCACTTGCACCGCCTCCGTAATTTTGCCATTCTGCACAGCAAGGTGGCTGATTATCAGTAAATAGTCCGCTAGTCATGTATAACATATAATGCATAAATGACAAGGAACCTGGAATGTTGGCTTCCATATACCACCTATTGCTTTTTCTAATAATTTTGAAATATTGAGTACCACTATTATAGGCATAAATATTTGTACCAAGATCTGCATTTAAACCAGTTCCTACCGATTCAATTGCATATATATTTCCCATAAAAGTAACTTGACTAAGTACTTCTTGGCAATTGAAAAAATCAAGTATAATTAGTATTAATATAATCTTTTTCATAATTCTTAAATTGTAATAATTCCCCTTAAGGTTCAAATAAGGTAAACGTGATTTTTTATTTTTGTAAGAAACAAAGTTCAAACTCCTTTCTTCTGCGTCTTGAAGTATACTCCAATGTACCCGTAAGTAGTCTAACCCTGTCATTTTCAATCGCTTCTATATAATTTAAATTAATAATCGTATTTTTGGAGATGCGGAAAAAATGCGGGAAAGGCTGCAGGCGACTTTGGATTTTCTTGAGCGTGGTCGCGACCACCTCTTTTCTTTGGCCATCAGTAAAAAACACTGTGGTGTAGTTTACATCCCCCTTAAGGCTCAGTATTTCTGAGGGGTTTACCATCTTTCGGGCTCCGATGAGTATTTCTGTTTCCATGTGAGATAATTTTTGGGTTGTATTTGTTTACACCTCAAAATTGGGAAAGAAACAGACGCGTGTAAATCGCTAATATTAGGGAGAGACTGAATTTAATATCCTATTAGTTACAGGTTTTTTCTCAATAAAAAACTGATTCACCACAGTAAATCAGTTTTTTAAAATGCTTTGATGGTCATATTTACTTTAGGAGAGTTACATGTCCTAAATAATCCACCATATCCCCGGTGGAAGGATCAATGATAAATTTTTCGCCGTTTGCATTTTGTTGAACCACATGACCATCAGTGTCTATACCAAGTACTTTAATTCCTTCTATTCCCGTTGCATACTTAAAAGTCACTGTTTTTCTACTTGACCTACTGCTATTTTGTTTAGTGGCTGAGGCGATATTCATTTGTTTTTCGAAAGGACTCATTTTTATGTATAAGTCTGAATTCAAAATTTTCATATCACCAGTTTCTGGGTCGATTGAAAATAACTCTCCTTTGCCGGATTTGTACACCGGGCTGCCATTTAAGCATGCAACCAAAGTTGTTTTTTGCTGTAAAGCCTTTTCTATTTTTATTTTAATGTAAGGGTCAGTACTTGCCGCGGTTCTTTGAGTAACTGAGTTTTGAGAATAAACGGCAGTTGTGGCCAATTGTGATGAAAGAATTGCAGCTACTACGATTGCTCTCTTTTGATTTTTGTTCATATTTTTTTGTTTAATCTATTGAAAATAAAGTACCTCTGCATTTTACAGAGCCGCATTGGCATGGAAACATTGCTTTTTTTTGTTCAAAGTCAATAACCTGCTCAGGATTTTCAGTTACTAGTTGGTAGTCAAAACTTAATTCTTCACCTTCAGAGATTTCTCTCAGAGCATAGATAAATGGCTTATCATCAAAATAATAAACTGTGCAGTTGGGTTCACAACTGTGATTAATAAATCTTGCTTCATTCCCATTTCGTTCACCATCGATAGCTATGGTTTCAGTGAGGTTCATAACATACTTGAGACTAGTTAAACCTTTTACCATATCAAGGATAAGATCTTTCTTGGATATTCTTTCTCCTTTGTATTCTATTATTCGGCTACCTTTAGGAATATTTCTTTTTGCAAAAACACCCAAACCTTCCACCTGAGAGTCTTTTACTAAGGTAAAGTCTCTGTCAAGAGCTTCTTTAATAACTGAATATTGCATAATCCTTTAAAAATTAAAATCCAGCATGTTTGGGACTACCTGCACCACGGCCACTGGTGGTGATGAGCTGCAATGTGTAAGTTTTACCGTCGATGCTGAGGTTGGCTTTTTCATATACTTCTACGATTCGGAGTTTTTTACCACGGTTTTCGGTGTCATTAATCACTACTTTCTGGTCAGTGGTGTTAATTCTTACCTTTCCTTTTGGCATTTTGAGGCCTACGTTGCCTAGTATGTCCTTGAGCATTTCTTGCGGTAGCTCACCAGGCATTGGTTTTAGGCTTTTTTCGTTTGCGGTCAGTAAGAATTCATCACCTATGGAGCCTTTGGTGCCTATTGTTGTTACTGTGATTACATTGCCCTCCAATGTAATTTTTGACTCTCCTGTGGTACTGTTTTCTTCAGGCCTGTTGGCATTCAAGTCTGGTAATCTCAACCATTTGCGGCAGAATATACCTCCTTGGTTGCAATCGCCATCCCAGCCGTATTTGCCCCAGTTGGCAAGTAGGCCACCTCTGACAGGCGAGGCTGATTCTTTGCCAGCAAGGGTGCAGACCCCATCAATATTTACAAAACCAGCAGGGCAAGTGTTTTCTGTGGCAGATAGCACTACTATTTTGTAGCTGCCCACAGCTAAGCCATTGAAACTAAACGAGCCATCTTCCTCTTGATTGGCATATTTTATAGCACCAGATGGGCTTTTTCCTAAACCTACTTTTACTGCTCTTATAGGTCCACCAGCTAATTCCACTCCTGATGATTTAGGATAAACAGGCACGATGTTATAGTTGCCTATTTCTGTGATATCGACGGTGGTCTCGCCGTTTTCATCTGATGGTGCTGTGAGTCTACTGGCACCACTACCAGGGTTTTTCTTTACTACTACGCCTACTCCTTTTATAGCGGGGAGTACGCCTACTCCTTTTATAGCGGGGAGTGTTATGACTATGAAAAAGGGTATGAGGGTGATTATTAATGTTTTTTTCATTGGGTAGATTGACTTAAATTATTGACATTGTCCATTTATACAGGTTTTATTTATAGGGCAGGGTGGCTCACATGCCATTTGTAATTGTATTCTATCAGTTTTTTTTGCAGGTCCCATATTCTGAATTTGAATACCACAATCTTTTGCTACTAAATTAAAAATATATGGCTGTTGTGTATGAGGCTTGTTATAGGTATTACCGAAAGGATTTACAACATGGATAGTATAGGTCTGTCCCGCAATTAAATTCAAACACTTTGACGTGAATGGGCTACTTTTTATTCCTTTAATATGTGAAACTAAGTTATTATTTGAATCAAAAATTTTTAATCCTTCATTCTGAAAAACAGATGTACCCGCCGAACTGTTTAATATAATTTGATTGGGGTTATTACATTGTCTTTTTACCGAAAAACTATTGACTGAACATTCAAAATTAACTTCATCAACAAAATAAAGCGGTGCTGCAACTTTTTGTACTTTTTGGCCAAATGAAGTACTGAAAGAGAATAACAGTATTAGAATTGAGGTAATTAATGTTATATTTTTCATTTTTATATTATTTTATTTTTTTTTGCCTTCTCTATCCACAGTTTTCGGCTTTCCTGTTATTTGAGCTTATTTGCAAACCGGAGCACCTCCATTTTCTTTTGTTCCCCAAACCCAGATACCATTACCCCATATGAAGCCCCAGTTTCCAATCTCTGTTCCGTTTTTTGGAAGTGGTTTAATATCGATTGGACCACAAACCATTTTTTTACATTTTCCGTCTTTTGTTATGTCACCTTCTTTTTGAGTGGTGTTAGAAACCCAGCCAAGAGGACATTTACAAACGGGATCGACTTTTACAAGGTCATAACAGCCTCCCAGGTAGAAGCCAGTGGGACCACTAATATTGTTTATTTCTGCTGAAATAGTGTACTGACCTGCCGTTAACCTAATTTGAAGACATTTTTTTAATATTATATTTTCCTCCTTAAAGCCCCAACCACCTATTTGTCCTTGATCATACACTTTACTTGAGTTTATGAACAATTTTAAATCATTATCACCTCCCAATTTTGAAATTTTTAAAACTGCTTCTTGACCTGAAGGAACTGTTATGGAGTGAGAATAAACATATACTCCGTTTTCAAAGTTAGACCCTGGAGTAAGCAATTGATCTGAATTTGATGGAAACTTGGTGCCAGTGGCTGGCATAATCCATTGTTCAGTATTCGAAGCTGCTGCCCACAATGGAAATCCTGGATTTTTTACAATCGTATTTATTGTACCGGTTCCATTAGGATATGACGTTATTTTCCAATCATTGTCGTTCGCTCCATTTTGATGTAGAGATCCAGAAGTATTGCTGTAACCGGTTGAGATAAGTCTTCCATTTTCCTTGCAATTGCAGTCTTTTGTACTTTGAGATATTACCTCAAATTCCTGGGAAAAAGCAATATTTGAGATCAATATTGCAACCATTAATAAGATTCTTTTCATGCTTAAAAAATTTAAATTTCTCTCCCTACCTCCTTTCAGCCGAATCGGGTTTTGCATTTATAACTACAAAATAAAAGGAGAAGAGAATGCGTGTAAATCGCTAATATTAGGGAGGTTAATAACAAAATACGGAGCCTGAAATCAAGCTCCGTATTGGTTAAAAAATTGATTGGTAAATTATTATTAGTTAGCCAGGTCGTAAAGGTAATCGCGTTTAATCACATTTGTACCCACTGTTTCGGTTGAGCTGGTTATGCATCCACAGCCGTCTTTGATGTAATCATACATGGTGATGATAGTTGGGGGAGTAACTCCCCCAGGGGAACGATTAACGAAAGTCTTTGTGATTTTCTTTATGGCATTTCCTGAAGTCTTTCCTGTTAAATTCAATCCTAAATATTCACTCTGGATATTGTTATTGACAGAGCTACCCAGCAAGTTCATTTCCAGGTAAGGATTCTGTACTGTGTTTCGGGTGTCGGGGTCATATTCATAATTCACGGTCGTACTAATCGTACCTTGGGGCCGGTCATATTTAGTTTCTACCAGATTTTCTTTTACCCATTTATGGTAAAATATGGTCTTTTGACCATTTTTTATTTCGGTGGTTTCAATCACCTGATCATCAAGGTCATATTTATAAGAGTAGGTTGTGTTTAATGCAGGCGTTGCCGATGCAATTACTTTTCCAGTACCATCAAGCGTATAGGTGGTTGTCACTCCATCATAGACCTTAATTACCTGGGATGTTTGGTAATCAAAAGTTGCGAATTCACTCAACGCTTTTTCATAGCGAACTGCCTGATTATCTGAGTCATAATCTATAGTAAAGTATTCGCCTCCATTGTCAATGTTACGGATACGCTTTCCGTCGCAAGTGCCCGTGCAGTTAATAGCTGTGTCGCAAGCCGTTAACCCAATATTAAGGGACAGGACAATCAATATTTTTTTCATGATATTTTGCTTAATTGGTAAGAGATAATTACAGAGATAATGAATATGAGAGTAATACGGTTTGACTGAAAAAAGGTCTATAAGGAATGGAATTGTCTATCGGTCCATTAAGAGATGCTCTATGACTGAGCTTGAGTCCTTTCATTATTCTGAAATTTGTGATAAACATACCTTTCATATTTCCCTTAAGTGCTTCACTGGTAAAGAAATTATACCTTATTCCCAGTTTGTAATCAAAATCCAACCTCTTTGCAATTTTCTTATTAAGCCAGATATTGAGTTCGGTGCCGTTTGGAGATACATGCCTTGTTTTGTAGTGACCATCAGGCCTTCTCTCACTGATATCGTTTCCTTTATCCGCAATAAACTGATTGGTAAGTCCAAATATTTCAGTTGAATAAGGGGATAGTGAAATAGTGTTTTTGGGTGCAATCTGATACCTTATTCCGGGTGAAACCACTAAAGTGTAGGGATTTAGGAAAGACCTGATTGGCCCCAGTTGGTAATAATCTTTCATGAAATTTCCTTCATATTGCTTAAATATTGGCGAATCGGTTTTTAAAATGAGATTGGCACTCCATTTTCCTGATTTTGAAAGCGAATAAGATAAATCATGAAATGTAAAAAATTGGTCGGCTGTAGTTAGGGTTCTGGATCGGGCATCTGCTTTCCCAAGAGTAAAAAGCCAATGGAGTTCGTTAGTTGCCCTAAACCGACTTTCTTCTTTTACATAATTAAAAATAATATCAACTGCATTGGAATAGGCTAGTCCTTGACTTGGGGTGCCAGCAGGTGCATTGATATTGAGAGTATGAGAGATATTTGCCCCCCAGGTAAAGGATTTTTCCCATGATGGAGGTTTGGTTTCTGTTTGACTGGAATCTGACTGGCTATAGGCAGATATTGACATGCCCAGAATGAAAATGAGTTTTTTCATATTTTAAATGGTTTATACTAATATTTTTAGAAATTCATATTTGTCCTTTTTGGAAACTACTATTTCAAGATTTTTTTTATTTTAAAAGTGTTACATATCTAACAAAACCGTGTTTTTTACCTGCTACATCCTGAGTACAACCATTGCCGCTGCCATCGTCCCAAATCGGATGACTGATATTGTTGGTTCCTATCAATTTTTATTTCTTTAAATCAAGTGCAATAAAATAAGGAGGTTTCCTTACTGCTGACTTCTTTTCTCAAAGGACTTACACCATTGTCATCCATCATTATTTTTACTCCATCTTCATTTTGTAAAATAAGGTATCCATCTGTTCCACCAATTGTCATCCAGGTAGCTTGTGAAAGATTTTTTATTAGGCTTTTATCTGGCGAAACTGCCAAACCTAATGCCTGATCCATAGTAGATCTAACTAGTGCAAATGATGCGATTGTAGAACAAATTGCAAAAAATAGTACTCCCAATTTCTTCATTTTTTATAAAAACTTTAAATTTCTGTCCCTACCTCTTTTTTCAATTCAGGTCTTTTTCGTTTTGATAATTACAAAATAAAATGAGAAGTGAATACGTGTAAATCGCTAATATTAGGGAGATTAAAAGCCGGGATGGAATAAAAAAAGCATCACCCGAGATAATTACAGGTGATGCTTTTTATAGTTTTAAAAGAATTAATTAGCCAAAACCAGCTTTTGTAATAACGCAAAACTTTCCTGGTTAAACTCAAGTAGGTAAGGCTTGTAATTAAAATGCTTAATCTTGATTGGGTTTTCGAAATTTCTGATAGCGTTAACCTTAATATTTGTCAAATCGGCTTTCGGGATAAGATTGAACAAATCAATCAAAATATATTTTCTTTCTGATTTATTTTTTAGCGGGATAAGTAAAAAGTCAGGGTTGCTTTTGTAAGATTTGTAGTAAAAAATTTTATGAAAGTCCATGTCAATTTCCGGCATCTCTACAGTCGGAATTTCCGGCCTTTGAGCTACCCTGTTTGCAAAATTGTTTTGAGAAACAAATGCCGACATTCTAGGCGGTTTAGGTGCAGTGGTATCGGGGCTGTCTGATTTAACTTCGAGATTGTCCAGTACATTAACCACCGAGGTTTCATACGGTTCTATCCTTTCGGTCATTGCAGTAAATTTTTTTGCGTATGCATCATTGGTGCTTACATACACAAATTTTGTTTCTCCATTTTTTTTAACACTATTGTAATATGAGGTTTGATTTTCGGAGTTTGATAAAATCAAAAATTCCAGTTTACTCAAATTTTCAAAATCCTTATCTTTAAGGTAAGTTACTTCCATTCCCTCATCGACTGTCATTGAATCATTTCCGAAGATGTACTGATTAAATGAAGTCTTGTATTTCGGCAAGGAAGAAATACTACTTCTGGCGTATTTTATAGACAATCTCTTTTTAGATTGTAAGAATTTCTTTCTTTGTCGGGTAGATGGAAGCCCTGGAAATGAAACCTCTGAAGTGTCCACCGGATTCAAGCTTTTCTGAGAGAAATTATAGAAAAATTTTTGTTTGCCGCTTAATTGACTACTATCTAGTAAATCGTAATTAAGAGCATAATTAATGCCCAGAGTATCAAGATTTTTCACCCATGGGTCATTGATTAGCAGATATTTTGTGCTTGACTTTGAATTGCTCTGCGTTTCAAGATAACCAGTTATCATGAAAAAATGAGGACTGGGTTTACTAATATTGTTGTCCTTGTAAACAATAATTGGGTTGGCATTTTTATTTCTAAAATTCTGTTTTATCTTATTCCAATCAAGAGTTTCGGTACTATCACATTTATTTTTCCTGGAATCAAGCAGGTCGTAAAGGCCTCCAGGAGCAATACCTTCGACAAGTGTTTTTGGATCACTGATACTCCGGAAGTTCTTGTAGGTATAATTTTCTTTGAGCTTTTTATTAATATATTCCAATTGAAACTCTCTTCTGATTCCTGCTGAGTTTTCGAGCATTTCAATACAAGCAGCCCAGCAGGTTGATTTAGTAATCTGACCTCTGGGCTTAATGTTTTTTATCAATGCATACTCAATATTACTTTGGGCATTGACTACTGATGCCCAAAGTAATAAAAACACCACTTTTTTCATATTAATTGCTGGGAGGTGGGGTGGTTTTTCCGAATCCGTCTCCATGACCTTCCGACGGCAGTATTTCTTCAGTATCAACCAAAGTGAGGTCGGGGTATTCTCCTTTATAAAACGAAAATATGGGTCTTACTTTCTCAGTAATAGTTTTTAAATTTTTGCTTTTGTTAAATCCCATATTCACCACCATATAATCCCATTTATCAGACTTTGAAGTTGACTGAAAATCGGCAACATCCTGAAAAAGGGTTTTTAAAATCATTCTTTTTGGTATCAATGCTCCGAATGGCAACTCCATATTATAGTTTTCGGCATATTGCAGAATTTCCAGTTCTTTTTGCTCACCAGACGTGATTTTGATTTTCTTTGCTAATTCTTTAATTCTTTTTTCCCTTCCATCTCTGGTTAAAAGATCCTTTAAATTTGATTTTACATTCATTTTTTTGGTATTTTACGTTATTAAAATTGTAATTTATGATATTTCTATATTCAAAAACTTTGTACTGGCTTTATCTCAATGTTGGTAATTTGGCTGTGTTTTTTTTATTAATTTTAACTATCTATACTATTTGGAACCGCAATTTTGTAAAAGAAGAATACAGGGTTTTCTACTTTCTCCTGATAGGTTATTTCTCCATTGAGATTTTTACTGCATTGCTTCCATATTTTGGTGTAAAAAACACAATTTTTATCAATTATTTATATTCTACTTTTGCATTGGTAGTATCTACAATTTTTTATTTTCGGTTTTTAAAATTGAAAAAGTCGATCTCCAATATTTATTTAGCCCTGATTGGGGTTTATATTTTTGGTTCATTATTCCAACTTTATCGGGAACCGTGGCCGCCAACCAGCCCTAAGTTATTTCCACTAAAAAACCTTATTACACTTTCTCTTACTCTGTTTACTTTAAAAAATCTTTACAACTCTCCCAAAGTCAAAACCCTAACTAATGAACCCATTCACTGGATAAACTTAGGCTTCCTGCTTTTTAATATCTCAAATCTAATTCTCGTACCTCTTTTTAGTGCCGCCATTCCAATTTCCGACGATTTGGCTTTTATCATCGGTATTATTTCAAGCTTGGTTGACCCTATCGCTTACACCCTCTGGGCCATCGGCATTTATAAACTCACCAAAAAACCCTTCAGACCAGTCGCATCTCTATGGCCTTGATGATGGCCTCCGGTGCCGAGTTGACGTGAAGTTTTTCGTAAATGTGCTTCACGTGGGTATTGACTGTCGAGTAGCTGATACCACAGGCGTCGGCTATGAGTTTGTAGCTCAGGCCTTTTACCATACATGCCAGCACGTCTTTTTCCCGTTGGGTGAGGTCCACAAAGGTGTTTTGCGACTTCACAAACTGGTTTTGGAACAATTTCATCACTTTCGATGCAATCGTCGGTGACAAAGCCGAGCCCCCTTCATGTACTTCTCTTATGGCCTGTACATACTTTTCAGGGTCGGGTGACTTCACAATGTAACCCGAAGCCCCCCCACAAATTGCCTGGAAAATCCGGTCTTCGTCTTCAAACACAGTTTGTATCAGGATTTTGGTGTCGGGAAAGACCTGTTTTATCTCCGCCATAGCCATCAGGCCGGTTTTGTGGGGCATTTCGATGTCCATAAGCACCACGTCGGGCTTGTGCTTTTTTACGATACTTACCGCTTCTCTTGCATCAGGGAAATTGCCAATCAACCAAATATTTTCATTGCCCGCCAGATATAGCGAGAGGCTTTCTCTAAAATTCTTATTGTCTTCAAACAAAACCACTCTTATCATTCTTTGGCTCATTATTGATGTGAAACTATTGTTGTAATGTATTCTTTCCGCCGCGACCATTTGTTTCTGTTTTTTTTTCTACAAAATTGAAACATTCGCATCTTCCAAAAAATCACTAATATTAGGGAGAAACCACAATACTTAGAATCGTTCCATTTCCATTTGTGCTGTTAATAGTTAAACCAAAACCCGATTCCTCGGCTCGTTCTTTAAAATTTCGGAGTCCGTTTCCTTCCTGGTTTTGACTGATATCAAAGCCATTTCCGTCGTCGCTTAGAATAAAAATTATTTTTCCTTTATTTTCAGAAATATGCAAAGAGGCCGATTTGGCTCCGGAATGTTTACAAATATTATTAATGCCTTCCTTAAGGATCAAATATAGGTTTTTGCGGTTTTCCATGTCGAGTTTGAGTTGCAAAGGATTAATATTGACCGATTGAGAGTACATGATTCCTTTGGCAGAAAGTACCTGGCGGGCTAAACTTTCGATTTTTGCAAAAAGCCTTTCCGGTGTGTCATTTTTGGGGTTCAGGGTCCATACAGTGTCTTGCATCAGACCTACTGATTCTTTAGAATTGTCAATTATTTTATCTATGATGGGTTTTAGCTCGATATCATTTTCAGGAATTTTTTTCTTCAAAACTTCAGAGAAAATGGCAATACTGCTCAGGTTGGAGCCCACTTCATCGTGCAAGTCTGCCGAAATCTTGTTGCGAAGCAATTGCAACTTGAGTTTTTGCCGGTAATTATTCTGGAAAAAGAAAAATACCACCACGCCGACTACCAATAATACATAGGCAATAATCATTGGGAAAAACCACCATTTCTGCCAGATGGCCTGTAGTACACTTACATGTATGACTGAAAATGTTTTCGAACCTGAAAATCTGTACTTTAATTGAAAATCACCCCCGGGGAGATTGGTATATCGCAAATGCGGATATGGGCAGGATTGTAATTTTTCATCATATCCAACAAGTTGATATACAATCGAATCAGGGCTTTGGTCAAAAGTGATTTCCAGGAAATTGGTGATTCCTTTGATAAAAATAGAGTCCTGGTTTTTCGAAATGACCTGCTGGCCTATCCCATCAATTTTTATACTTTTTGGTTTAGGGTTTTGACTCCAAATTATGCCGGAGACAAACAATTGTATTATTAAAAACACAATTTTTAATCCATTGGGCTTCATTTTTTATTCTGTTCTTTTAGGGTTTTTGTTTATAGTTTTCGATTGTATTTCTGCAATCTTTTTCAAAAAATCTGTGAAGTGTATTTAGATTCTGATTTTTGGATTTAATCTTTTGATTGAATTTGAAAATCAAAAAAGAGCAAAAAAAATCAAAAAGAAAATATTTGTTAAATCTTTTTTTGAAATAATTTGCTGAAAATCAGAAAGAAATCATTTGGAAAGAAATTTCAAAACATTGAATAGCTACTCAATTTTTAAGAGAAACCATATTTTGAAAACTGGAATATTTAATTTCAGTGAATTTGAATTTAAAATTTATAAAAAACAAAAGTTGAAGATTTAGTAGCCTTTTTCATATTTAATCTTAAATCTACGTACCTGATTTTAATTGGCAGCAAGCAACATTTGTCCAAAGAAATCTCTTTTTCTGCGTCTCGATGCCCTTTCTATATCACCCGTTATCAACAGGATATCGTTGTCTCTGATCTGATCAATACAATTTAGGTTTATTATGGTATTGCGTGAAATGCGAAAAAAGTACGGGAAAGGCTCAAGGCGACTCTGGATTTTTTTGAGAGTTGTTGCTACTACCGTTTTCTTTTTTCCGTCTGAGTAATATATGGTAGTATAATTTATGTCGCCCTTCAGACGGATAATTCTTTGAGGGTTAATACTTAATCTTCCTCCGACGTGTATTTGAGTTTCCATGTTACCATTATTTTGGGTGTATATGGATGTATCCCTGCTGTTTTAATTTTTGTAACTCACACTTTTAGATATTTTCTGTATTTTTTTAACATAATTCATAATGTGTTGATAATCATGCTTTTATGAATTAGTTTTTTATTTAGCGGCATTTTTTTTTAATAATAATTTTTAATATCAGGGTCACCCGATAAATTTGTACAAACCTTGACTACTGTAATTTAAATGGCCAATTTCTTTTCGGACTCTGAAATTGTTTTTGCCCTCAAAGCTGGGGGTAAGCAACAGGACGATGCCATTTATGCCCTTTATACCCAAAATAAATCTTTACTTCTCGGTATTTTAAGGAGTTCATTCAAAATAGAACGCTCCAAAACTCCCGACGATATTATCTGGGAAACCATTGAAGTTTTTGTTTCCAACGTACTTTCTGAAAAATTTTCATTAAAAGAAAATACTTCAATTTCAGCCTATTTAAGGGTGGTTTCAAAAAACATTATGATGAAATATATATCCTCAGAAGAAGCGAGAAGTATGCGAGAGATGAGCTATGGTGCTGATAATGAGTATATTGATCAGGATGTGTCTGTGATGATTTCGGAAAGTGAAACCTGGAATCGTTATCTGGAGATTTTTGAGCAAATAGGAAAAAATTGCAAAAGAATATTACAAATGGTCTATGGACTTGGATATAGCATAAAAGAGATGGCAAATGTACTGGTAGAAGAGGGGCTATACGAAAATGAGCAAGTAGTCAGAAACGCCAAAAGCAAATGCCTGAAAAATATCCTTACGAAAATCTAACGTATGACAGATCAGGAACTTGAAATATTGGAAGCTTATATACTTGGACACCTCGATGGCATTCAGATTGTGGAAGTCGAAGAAAAACTGCGTACTGACAAAGCTTGGCAGGAAAACTTTGGCAAAATCAAAGTATTGAAAGAATTGCCGGGAAGATTGCAGCTTAGAGAAAAAATTAAAGCCATACAAAATGAGGTCCTCACTGAATGGAAAATCGATAGTACTCCTAAAAGCAGGATTATTTCCTGGCCAAAAATAGCCATTACAGGTATAGCAGCTTCGGTGGCTCTGTTTGTATATTTTAATGTTTCCAATATTAGCATTCCGGGTGCACTGACTATGCAGGAGCGTGGCAGCGAAACCAATATAAGTAAAGCTGATTTGGTTGACTTTCAGATGTTTAAAGATGCACAACAATTGTTGATTGATGGCAAAGACAAAGAAGCAGCTCAGGCTTTTTCTGTCATTAAAAACTCAGAAAATCTCCGGAAATATTACCGTGACCTGGCAAGATGGCTGGAAGTTGTGGCCCTCGCTGAAACCGATAAAACAAAGGCAGGTAAGCTTTTTAGAGAAATAGAGGCAGATGCTGACTTTAAATACAAGATTTCTTTTTCTGACAAAATCAAGCTCAGAGCCCGTTTACTTTTTTGATTTTCTGCTGATGTAATACCATCTGAGTGCAATTGCAATAAGGAAAGCCAATATCCAGAAAATCTCTTTTTTAAAGTTTTCAAATAAGTTGATATCTATTGGTTTGTCGTTTCCAATCAAAATAAAGTTTGACCAAAAATAAGGGTGATCGTATTGCCCAAAGTCTTCGTTGTGAAGTAAATCTAGCTTGGCCTGTTGCACAGCTTTAGCTTTGTTGTATCCTTTTTTTAGGTATTTGTGGATATTCGCAGCGATAAAGGCCGAAGTCTCGTCGTTGGCTTTCCAGAGGGTACTTATGACTGACGGGCAACCCGCATATGCAAACGCCCGTGCCAGAGACATGAGACCCTCGCCTTTTTGATTATACCCATAACCGCCTTCACAAGCCGATAAAACTACCAATTGGGTTTTATCAAAATTCAAATCAAAGAGTTCCTGGGTGAAAAGCTTACTTTCTTTTTCATCAGGGTAAAATGCTATGAATGAGAGATTTGGGTCTGTATCGTTAAGTTGGGCATGTGTGGCAAAATGTATAATGTCATAGTTTTGATAATTCTTAAAAAACAGATCTTTTTTTGCTTTTTTCTCCAGAAATATGTCGCCACCGATTTGTTCTACCTCTTTTTTAGAAGCCAAAAGAGGTTTTAATTCATCTGCAACCTTACCGGAAGCATTTTCAGATGTAAATGGAGCTATCGCCATTAGTCCGCTGCGGTGTGAAGGCGAATCGTCATTTTTATCAATTTTCCAGATATTTGCCGACCAGCCATATTGAAATTCATATTTTTCAATTAAAAACTTTCCATTTTGGTCAACTAAAACTTCAAAGGGCAGGTATTGCAACAGCCCGTCTCTGATTACCACCAGTTGCTTTATGTTTTTCAATTCTTTTTCAAAACCATCGAAAAATACCCGATATAAGTCTTTTGCTATGTTTTTGTCATCAAATTCCGAAATACCCGGATTGGTATTAATCTCTTTTAATAATTTTTTTAGTTTTGATTCTATTGTAGGAGTATTTGTCAATAATCTAAAATTCGTATAGTTTTTCCCAATACACATAATCCCGATTTTGTTTTCAGAATAGTAAAAACTCAATATCGCCTGATCAGGCTTCAGTGCATTTTTTATTGCAGAAATTTCTACGCTATCGAGTGTATTGACTTGTTTTTGATAATTGGGGCTTTTTATTCTTATTTCGGTTTGAATATTGGTTAATGCTATTTGTGCCTCCCTTATCTTAATTTCATTGGTTTTCTTTTCGGCTAAAGAATTGGCGTTGTTTAGCTTTAAACGATATTTATTTATTTCTCTTTTTATTAATAATTCTTTCTTTATCAGGTCTTTAGCAATCGTGGAAGCTTTGAATTGATTTTTTTTCAAAACATCAGAAATAAGTGCCGCTTTGCTGTATTCCATTATTTTGAAAATACCCGCTATGTTTTCAGGCGAAATCATTACGATGGCTTTTTCATAGAAATCTGATTTAGCTTTCAAAAAATAAAGCTTTGAATCATCTTCTTCGAGGCTACTTTTTATTTGGTTTACTGCCTTTACGGCCGACAATATTGCCTCATCTTTCTTTGGGTGTTTGGTTTGAAAATAGTATTCCGCTTTTTCCCACAAAATTTCAATATATTTTTCTACCGAAATCAGGTTTTGAATTTCAATTTTTTCGCCAGCAAAACAAGACTTTATACTTTTTTCAAAAAAGACCTCTGCATTTTTTATTGTTGAAATTTTCGCCAGCATCATGTAAGCATCTGCTACATGAGGGCCTTTTTCATTCCCAAATTTAGCATTTGAAATTTGTATCACATTACGGCAATGGGTGGTACATTCAGCCTTGTTGTTTTTAATAAAATAATGTTTAGCCCATTTTGCCTCAATGGCCATTTCAAGTGCGGGGAACTGAGCCCCGGCTTCCTTAAATGCTGATTTGAGAAGGTTTTTCCTGGCGTTAATGATTTGTGTTTTGGCTTCTTCGGCTTTGTTTTGTTTCAAATAAATTTGAGCCAATGAAAGCTCAATTTCACATTTTTCTTCACCTTTTTTAGCAATTTTTAAAGCTTGCTGATAGTAGAGTTTGGCTTTTTCAATTTCGGCTATTAAAAAATAGTTAGTTGCTAATGCTTTAAATATAAATAACTTATAGTATTCTGTTTCTTTGGTATTTGTCAATGTGAGTGCCTCGTTGAGCAATAAAATGCTTTTATGTGGGTCACCTTTTTCACGTTGAAGCCTGCTATAATTGGTAAAATATGCAATGGTATATTCTTTTAAATAAGACTTAATTTTTGGGTTTTTAGAAAGCAAAACGGCTCCCTGGTCAAAGCAGCTCAAGGCATTTTCGAAATCAAACCGGGCATTGTAATAATAGCCCAGGTCTGACAGCAACTTAAAATGCAGGGTGTCGTTTTTGTAACCTGACTCTTTAATTTTTTCCAGGCCTGAAATACATTCTAATGCTGATTTTTCGGTCTGATTTGAAAGATAAAAGCCTAAAGCTTTGAATAACTTTATGTTTAACCCAATATCTTTGTTTTGCCAGTTGTTTTGTTTTTCCAGCGTTTCTAAAGTAGTAATTGCCTGGGTTGGGGATATTTTGGCAGTTCGGAGATTTTGGTAAATCTGAAATACTTTTTTGTGCAAATCATTAACCACCTTTGGTCCGGCCATCGAAGCTGACCAGACCAAAGATAATAAAACTGTTAATATGTGTACCTGTTTTTTCAAATTATCATCCTTCAATCAAAGGTAAGGGAGGATCTTTCTCATCCTGAATTCTCAAAGTTTTAAGACTGGACTTTTGACCTGATTGTTGTATTTTAAAACAGGGGTCGCAATCATAATCTTGGATCATATCCACTCTGAAGCTTCTAAGATAGTTTTGTTTGATTACATTAAAAAAAGTTTCTTCTATTCCATCTTTTAAAACCTTCTTGCCTTCCCGTATTTCATAAAGATTATCGAGTTCCGGGATTGTTTTTTTAATTAAAAATACCCGCAGCTGATAGGTTGGAAGATTTGCCTTTTGGGAGGAGAAAGTGATTTTGTCCATTGTATTAAATGCCGTTTCAGAACTTCTTTCCCGATCAATTTTTCCATTGGTAATTACCAGCCCGCTTCTTGAACTATTGATTTGATAATCAGCAGCATTTAATTTCAAAGTATTAATCAAATCAACTGCATCGGCGATATTTCGGTTGGCTGTTTTATGATAATCCAGAAATTGGGTGTAATCTTCTACTATCACCTCATTTTTTATCTTATATATTTTTATGCCCGAAACTTCGGTTTCAAATCTTGGAGTTTTTCCGGCTGGTCTGAAGGTGAAAATCGGCTTTCTTTGACAAATCAAAGTATCATAAGGTAGCTCATAACCGGGCGTTTCGACCCAAACTGCGTTTTTGATGGATGTACTTGCTTTTTGAATATCTTGCATTTCAGTAGGAATGCCCCCACCTTCAAATACGTAAAGATATCCCTGATTGTCCTGGTAACCGTTAGGTTTACAACTAGAGTTAGTACTTACTGCACCGATAGCTCTGTGTTCAGGTTTGAAGAAACCGCCTGATTTAAATACCATGCTTGGTTCGTTTTGAAAAGTGCCATTTTCGATGTTTCCACTTTCGAGATAAATACTTGTAAGTTGTAAATTTTTGGTTCTGGCTTTTCCACTTCCCTGTACTGTGCAAGCTGCCAAACTAAGTGCCAGCATTATGGCAATAAAAGTTAATTTTTTCATGCTACTTAATGGTTTTTTTTATATATACTATTAACAGCAACTTTTGTAACTTCCTGATATTTTATTTTTTAACCTAAATATCTCAATAGATTTTATCTTGAAGTATTTAAGCCATGCAGCCCATATCTTATTTAGATATTTGGGTTTAAAGTATTAAGTTTTTCGGGAAAAGGAAATCTCCTGGCCACTTTGTTTTTTAAATTTTTCAGGAACCTGCTCCAGAATTCCTTCCTGTAAAAGACTAATTAGCCGTCTTTTCAGAAAATCACGATGAGTAATAATACTTACCTTTCGGTAAGGTTGGGGTTCGGCAAAATATTTAAGTTTTTTTCTTTCGTTGGGTCCAAAGTCAAGGGTAGCCATTTCGGGCAATATGGTTATTCCCAATTGCTTGTCTGTGAGGTTTTTGAGTGTTTCAAGGCTACCTGAGCTGTATTCAATTCTGGTATTTTTTTGTTTGGTGAGCTCGCAAAATTTCAGGATCTGAGTTCTGAAACAATGGCCTTCTTCCAGCAACAAAAGCTCTTCGGTATCGATGTCTTCAGCCAAAAGATATTCCTTGTTAAAAGGTCGGGTCGAATACACCACAAATGGCTCATAATACAATTCGTACTCATGGTAATTTTCTCCATCATCAGGCATCACCATTATTCCTGCGTCTATCTCCCCGGTTTTGAGTTTGGCTAGTATGGTATCTGTAACATTTTCTGAAATAATCAGTTTTAAGTTTTCATATTTTTTACTAAAACTTTGTAAAAACATAGGTAAAAGATACGGAGCAATTGTTGGAATCACTCCTAACCTTATTTCTCCGCTGATTATCCCTTTTTCTGTTTTTACAATATTTTTAAATTCTTCTAATTCATAAATTACTTTTCGGGCTTTTGCAAGAATTTTTTCGCCTATTTCGGTTGGAACTACAGGTTGCCTGGAACGGTCAAATATCTTCACATCCAGCTCATCCTCCAGTTTTTGGATCATCATACTCAATGTGGGTTGAGTTACAAATGAGGCTTCGGCAGCTCTGGCAAAGTGCCGGTGCTTATCTACTGCCAGGATGTATTCTATTTGTTGTAAATTCATGTCTGATTACTATTTGCCGCTAAATTTAATCCAAAAAAGCCAATGGGAATTCTGTCGCTATTTTATTTTGAAAAAAGCCTGTGATATTTAATTGAAAATGTGTGCTATTTGCCTTTAAATATTATCTGAAATGATTTAAGTTTCGGCTATTTGAAAACCATTAAAATTGGACCCATCGACTTAGGATTCTCTTTGGTTTCCGGGTGCATTGTAGAAGTTTTTGGGAAATATTTTTGAGTTTTCTAAAAATATTATTTAACTAAATTCTTTGGAATGAATTGATTAGTCCTGAAACTAATAAATATTTTGAAATAAAAAACGTTGGAGTTACAAACAATTCCTCGTTGAAATTTAGAATACGGGCATATAGCAATACAAAAAGGATGTTAGCAAATACTAGTACAAATAAACTTAGATTTACATTAGAATGAATTTTTGGGTTTCGCCAGGTCCAACCAAAAAACAACCCTAGTTGTAAGATCCTTATAAAAACGACGATTTGTTCCGGAAAACTAAAAAGTTCGAAAAAAAGTAAAATAAACAGCAAACTTATTGCAGCCACAATCACAAACTTCAATACTTCATGGGTGATATTTTTTTGTTGATTTAATCCCAAATGAAAAATAACCGGCATTAAAAATAGAAATTCGGCAATATCGAAAATTGTATTTTTTGCTATGAAGTCTTCCTCTCTGGTAATTAATTGGCCGGTAGAAAATCCAATAAACATAAAAGTGAAAACCAAAGTCATCCAGAATTTCACGTTTTTTGGATACTCACCTTCTGCAAAAAACCATAGTGACAAAATCGGTATCAAAGACATAGTAGTGAAAAGTTGGCGATTGGGGATATCAAAAAAAACCAGAATGATATACAATGTCAAAACAAAATAGAAAGTAATGGAGAACAGGGTTTTCATTTGGGAAATAGTAAGAATGTCAGAATAATAAAATCGAAACCAATTATTACAATTTATTCCGGGAATTAAATTCTAATTATTAATGAATTGTATTGTATTATTTATTTAAATGTGGTCTTAAAAGTAACAAAGAATTGTCAATCAAATATTTACTATGACAAATAATTTTAGGACAGATTTTAGGATTTGGCAAATATTGTATATTATATAGAAGTATGTGTCAAAATAGTATCAAAAAGTACCTGTTAAGCACAAAAAAAAATAAAACCCCAAAATTTTTGGGGTTTTATAAAATCTATTTTTTTACCAAACTTTATCCTTGATTGCCACCAGCTCTGTTTTTCAGGTCATCATTGGCAGTTTTTCTGTTTCGTGCATTTTTTACATTTTGATTTCCGAAATTATAAGAAAATGTAAGTGATACTCTGCGGCTGGTCCAACGGTTTTTGATTGTAAAATCCATGTTTTGATATTTTACGGCTCCATTCCAGAATGAAGTCAAAAAGAGATCATTACCACTTAGTTTTATTCGGCCTTTTTTGTTGAAAATAGACTTCTGAATACCTCCATTAATAGCATATTGCGGTTTGGTACCCGTAAAAATTCCACCCAGACTTGGGCTGTTATACCACATATTAAACTCAGCCGACCAGTTTTTAGGCAAAGTAAAAGTAGAGGAAGTATAAAAATTATAAGCTAACTGCCCGGCGTCTAATCTACCACCCAAGAGATTTTCATCCAGGAATTTACCGTAATATAAGCTAAAATTATTTTGCATAATCCACCATTTTCGGACTGTAACCGGAAACGAAAGGTTCATTGAATAATTTTCAAATTGTTGCAAATTCCGCTGAATGGCATAAGTCACTCTGGTTGTGTCATTTTGCTCTGTAATTTGTGTCATCATGTCACGGGTTTTTGAATATCCTAATCCCACAGAATATGAGTCTTTGTAAGTATAGTTTAGCTCAAAATTGTCGGTAAACTGTGGCTGTAAAAACGGATTTCCTTCTTCGTAGGTATAAGGATCAAGGAAGAATAAAAACGGATTAAGTTGCTCATAGTTAGGTCTGTCAATGCGACGGCTATATGAGTATCTCATACTATTGTTTTTGTTGATGTTTTGATTGATAAACATCGTAGGGAAAAGCGATAAGTAATCTCTTGGTACTACTTTGTTCATAGTTAGAGAATTACCCACAGAATGTGTATGCTCTGCTCTTAATCCACCTTGAACACCCCATTTTTTCCAGTTTTTACCCAGATTTACGTAAGCGGCGTTAATGTTTTCTTCATATATAAAATGATTGCTTTTGCCGGCATCGTTGATCCATTGTGCATCTTGCAAGTACTCAAAACCAAAATCGTTGTCAGTTTTAACATATCCGGTTTTGGCTCCCATCTCCAATTTAGTCTGATTTTTTAAAGGTAATACATAATCAATCTTGGCAGCCACAATATTGATATATTTTGGAGTATGGCTTTGTTGAAACAATGTGCTGGTAGTATTTCCTTTTTGATCAAAATATGATGTGTTAAAGTTTTGATTATCAGTATTTCTAAAATTTGAATAATCAATGTCAAAAGTTAATTCTTGTCCTTTTTCATTAATGTTATGTTTAATATTAAAGTTTGAATTAATATTTGTTCTACCCATCTCCATTCCAATAATCTGCTTCAAAGAGCTGTTGATGGTCTCCGCACCTGTTGTACTGGCTATGGTTGTGTTGCCTGTACCCACCATTTCACCATCCCAAAGATTAATGTCGGACATCACTCCAATCGTGGTTTTTTTGTTTAGGAAATAATCAGCACCGATTTTTGTTGAGTTGCCCAAGCCATGGCCATTTCTTTGACTAAATTGATCAAAAACGCTTTTTGTGTTTTCATAATAAACGTTTCTGTGCAGACGGTTTTCATTGTACCATGAGCCTCTGTTTCCGCTAGTTGACCCAAATAAATTCCACTTTTTGTTTCTATAGTTGAGGTTCAGATTTACCGAACCACGATTTAAGTCACCGGTTGAATTAGGCACAAAAGCGGTACCAAGTGTGGAAGAAAAGCTGCCGTTTGTTCCATAATTCTGGTTTTTCTTAAGCTTAATATTGATAATTCCCGAGTTTCCGGAAGCATCATATTTTGAAGAAGGGTTGGTAATGATTTCAATCGAGGCAATTTGGTCACTGCTCATATTTTTCAGATATTGAACCAGGTCGGCTTCTGAAAGGTAATTTTTTTTGCCATCAATCATAAACATCACCCCCGACTTGTTTTTGAGTTTGATGCTCTCGTTTTGTTGATCGACAACCACTCCCGGTGCTTTTTCAAGGACTTCAAGTGCTGTACTTCCACTTGCCACAATGCTGTTTTCAACATTTAAAACGGTTTTGTCAATCTGCTGTTCGATAAAGGGCTTTTTTGCAGTTACCGATAACTCTTTCAGAGCATTTGTCTGAACCGCCATTTTAATAGGTTCTAATTTGAAAGAGCCATTTTGTTCATTTAGATAAAATTTGGGACTATAAAAATCTTCATAGCCTACCATGGAGATTTTTAGAAAATAATGGTTGAAAACTGCATTCTCAATCTTAAATGCCCCTTCAGAATCGCTCACAACGGCTTTGGCGAGAGTGCTGTCTGAAGCTTTAAGGAGCATAACTGTAGTAAAAGGAAGTGCCGAAGATTTTTCGTCAAGAACCGTTCCCGACACTTCCCCGCTTTTTTGAGCGAACACAATAATTCCACTCAATACCCCAATAAGGGTAAGTAATAACTTTTTCATTTTTGTAATAGCTTTTTCTAATTTGTAATTCTTCTGCAAACGTATAGTATTATGTAATACAAGGTAATGAGTAATACATAAGTGGTTGTGATTTTGTGATGAGTGGTTTTTTGAATTATAGATGAAATGATTTTTAAAAGGGTTGCATAATAATTTAGAAATTTAAAATTAATTAACTAAATCGTAGATAGAGAAGGGCGATGGGCAGGTTTTGGAAAAAATCTAGAGGATAAAAAGAAAAAAAATAGATTATTTTTTTAAACAAATTTTAAAAATGGAAGAAAAGATCCGGTTAATTTCTTCTAAAAGATATTTCGATTTATGCTTTATAATATTTTATAAGAGGGTATTACTTTAAAATTACAGGAAGGTTAAAACCATTATTTCAATTTTAGTATTTTGTTAAATGTTCTAAATTGCGTATAAAATTCTGTTTTTTATTAAAAAAGCACGGTCTTTCAATATAATTATAAGATTTAGATTGATTTGCTTATCATTTATACTTTATTGGTATTTTTTTAGCACTTATCTACTTTATTAATATACTTATCTTATTTTTTAGTAAAAAATATTAAAATACCTTTACTGTGCTTATCAAAGCTGAGTACTTTTGTTTATCAATATTTCCAATCAGGCATGTTCAAAAGTTTACAAAATCTATTGTTGCCCACTCACACACCAGACTTGACCCAGTCAATTTTTGTGGTGCTTTTCGCAATATCATTAGGTATTTTTCTAGGTCGAATTAAAATCAAAGGTGTTTCCCTGGGTATTTCTGCAGTTATGTTCTCGGGTTTATTGTTGGGGCATTTTGGTTATAGTCTCAATGACGAAACACTAAAGTTTCTAAGGGAATTTGGTCTGATATTGTTTGTTTATGGTATCGGTATTCAGGTGGGTCCATCATTTTTTTCATCATTAAAGAAGGAAGGGCTAAAATTTAACATTCTGAGCGTAAGTACTGTGATTTTGGGTGGAGTAATCGCTTTTTTGATTTTTAAATATAGCGGTTTGACCATTGAGAATACTGTAGGTCTTATGTCGGGTGCCGTAACTAATACACCGGGACTAGGTGCAGCTAAGTCGGCGTTGCAAGAACTTCAGGAACATTTTCCAGATCGTACATTCTCTGATCCTGCTATTGCCTATGCTATTGCTTATCCATTTGGAGTGTTTGGTATTATTGCTGTGATTATCATTTCTAAAAAGCTTTTCAGAATTGATATTGAAAAAGAAAATGAAAATTTCGAGATTAAAGCCAGACAAAAAATGGCTTTCCCGATCTATAAAAAATGCAGAGTCACCAATAAAGAAGCATTTGGAAAAAGTTTGGGAGATATTTTGGAAATTTTTGGTGAAGATTCTGTGATTTTTTCAAGATTAAAACATAGTGGTACACATGGTGTCTTTTCGCCTTCTTTGGATACCGTTATTCAGGAGCGTGATGTACTTGTAATTGTAGGTTACAAGGAAACTGTAGACAAAGTTGTAACTTTTATTGGTCGGGAGTCATCTGACAATCTTATTGAGTCTGAAGACGACATCATGTCAAAAACTTTGATTGTAACCAAAAATGACATTGTTCACAAATCACTCGAAGAACTGGACCTGTTTAACCGTTATGACCTTAAAGTTACCCGTATTTACCGTTCCGGACTGGAACTCCTCGCTAAACCATCATTGGAGCTGTTTTTTGGGGATAAAATCCATGTTGTAGGCAATAAATACTCAATACAACAAGCCGAAAGATTGATAGGTAATTCTGAAAAAAAATTGCTAGAGCCAGATTTTCTTTCACTTTTTGGAGGCCTCATTTTAGGACTTTTGGTGGGTTCTATTCCACTTTTTGTACCTTCATTTCCTGTGCCGGTGAAATTAGGTTTTGCTGCCGGACCATTGATAGTGGCTTTATTGCTTAGTAGATATGGTGGAGTAGGGGTTATTCATACTTACATAAACCATGGAGCCATTTATTTCATGAAAGACCTCGGAATATGCTTGTTTTTTGCTACCGTAGGTATTCATGCAGGACATGACTTTTATGCCAATTTTGTTAAGTATAATGGATGGATGTGGATTGGGCTTGGTAGTTTAATCACCGTAGTGCCATTGCTTATAATGCTTTTTGTGGGACGGGTAATTATGAAAATTAATTATTTGCAACTCGTAGGTCTCATGAGCGGTACCTATACCGATCCCGCCGCTCTTTCATTTAGTAATTCATATTTCAATTCTGACATTCCTACCCAGGCTTATGCATCGGTATATCCTTTAGTCACGATAACCAGGATTCTGATGGCTCAGCTTTTAATCCTGTTGTTCTTTTGATTCAGGATTATTTTTCAAAAAGAAAAACCTTATAAAAATATAAAATATAGGAGCAGGCGATCTTTTCAAAGGTCGTCTGTTTTTTTTTTAATTTGATGAAGTTTCTGAGTCTAACCCTTTAGAGTTTAAGTAATTAAGAATCCAAAAAAATTTGAATTTTTTTAAAAAGTACTTTAAAATAAAATGATTTTCGATTTTAATCTAGAAATCTTTTTTTTCCTTTGATAGTTTTCATCAATGCGAATCCATCATAGTAAAAATACCCTATAATCAGGAATATTAAGAAAGCCTCCATTCTGTTATTTTTTAATAATGTTTTATTCTTATATCCGGAAAAAATAAATCAAAATTTTATAGTATCCTGAATATTAGTATTTAACAAAAGTAATGGGCTTTTGGTTCTTAAATTAATTTAATATATCAAACAGGACAATCAGTTGACGAAACTATAAAGAAAGGGGGCTTTGTTTGCAGCTCCGGTATATTGTTTTTCATGTCTTTTGAGAAGTCCGGAAGCTAAAATTTTCCTTTGAAAAGTACCTCTGTGCAAAGTTTCGCCTAATATAGACTCGTACACTTTTTGAAGTTCTTTCATCGTGAATTTTGAAGGCAGAAGGTTTACACCCTTAAGTTTATGGTCGATGTTTGATCTGAGTGTGTTTATGGCTTTTTTTACTATTTCTGAGTGATCAAGAATTAGAATTGGCAGATTATCTACATCATACCAGGAACAAGAATCCGATAGCCTGTCAGGTTGAGGATTTACATCTTTTAAATTAATTAATGCATAATAAGCAACAGAAATATATCTGTCCAAAAGCCAGGCAAATTTTTCAAGATCTTCATTGCTGGCGACAAGAATTTTTTCCATCACTTCAGGTTGGTATCTTTCAATATTTCCGAAGGTGTAAAATTGCTCCAAAAATACTTCAGAAAGGCCAGTTCGTTCTTTCAAACCCCTTTTTACAGCATCGTTGAGGTTTTCAGAATGACCCACAAAACCACCTGGTAAAGCAAATAAACCAGTGTTCCGATACTCCATAATCAGGATTTTGAGTTTTTCGCCCGAAAAACCAAAAATTACTGAATCGTAGGCGATATGTTTTAAGTAGGGGTTTGTTTCCATAAATATTTTCAAAATTAAATAGGAATAATTGCAAATACTAATTATTATTGTCGCATTAAGAGACAATAAAATCATTTTTTTATGAAAAAGAAAATATTATTCGTATTGGTTTTGGCTTTTGCATTCCATTTCAGCAATGCCCAAAACAATGCTTTTTCTGTCCAAACCAGAATATCAAATGGAATTATCGAAGGTAACTACGACACCAAATCAGGTATTCAAACCTATTTTGGAGTTCCTTTTGCAAAACCACCGGTTGGAAATCTACGTTGGAAAGCCCCACAACCGCTGGAAAATTGGGTAGGTGTTAAGCAAACCAAAAAATTTGGATCAAGGCCTATGCAGACTGTAGTTTTTGGAGATATGAATAGTCGTTCTGATGGTGTAAGTGAGGACTGTTTGTATCTAAATGTTTGGACTCCTGCTAAAAGAAATACTTCAGGACTTCCTGTTTTAGTTTATTTTTATGGAGGAGGAAATGTTGCAGGTGATGCTTCTGAACCCAGATATGATGGTGAGAGTATGGCTAAAAAAGGGATTGTGGCTGTAACATGTAATTACAGGCTTAATGTGTTTGGCAACTTTGCACATCCTGAACTAAGTGCAGAGGCTTCTTATAAAGCGTCGGGTAATTATGGTTACCTCGATCAGCTTGCTGCCTTAAAATGGGTGCAAAAGAATATTGCTAAATTTGGTGGTGATCCCAACAAAGTGACCATAGCCGGTGAGTCTGCCGGTTCTATATCAGTAAGTTATCAGATGGCTTCTCCTTTGACAAAAGGATTGATAGCGGGTGCAATAGGGGAGAGTGGAGCCGGAATTAACCCAACAATGGCACCGGTTACGCTTGCTGACGCGGAAAAGGAAGGACTCCAATTTGCAAAAAAAGCCGGGGTTCCCTCATTAAAGGAATTAAGAGCCCTTTCTACCAGAGATTTGTATGAAATTTATAACGAAGCAGGTAGATTTGGTTTTCCGGTGGTATTGGATGGGTATTTTTTACCTAAATATCTTCCTGAAATCTTTAATTCAAAACAACATTCCGATATTCCACTTTTGGTAGGATGGAACTCTGCCGAAATTCCCGGTGGAGCTTTTATGTACGGAATGGCCAATACTCCTGAAAATTTTGAAACCAGAGTAAAAAAGGAATATCCTCAGGATTTTGAAGAAGTATTAAAACTATACCCTCACGCCAGTGCTGAAGAAGTTGCTATGTCGGCAACCCAACTGGCATCTGACAGGTTTATTTCCTATAGTACCTGGAAATGGTTTGATTTAGCCAAGAATAATGGTTCCAAGCCTGTTTATCGGTATTTGTACAGTAAACTCCGCCCCGAATTGGTTGACAATACACTGGCTTCGGGCTTGGCTGGAGGGACAGTCAAAGCTGATGCAAATACAGCCAGGCCAAAAGCTCTGGGTGCTCCACATGCTTGTGAGATCGAGTACTGTATGGGAAATCTTCATCTGGTAAAAGAATATGCCTGGACAGCCGATGACTTTAAAGTGTCACAAACCATGTCAAATTATTTTGCTAATTTCATAAAAACCGGAAATCCTAATGGTGAAAAATTGCCGGAATGGCCATCTGCAGCCAAAGGCGATGCAACTCCACCGGTAATGGTTATTGATGTAGAATCCAAGGCCATAAAATCAGAGATAGAAGGAAGATATCATTTTTTGGATAAGGCTTATAAAAATAAATAACTAGAAATTAGAAATCAAAAAGCCCCGGAATTTCGGGGCTTTTTGATTTAAATAAGGGGTAAATTAATAATTATCAATCTAAGTATTTTGTTCAGTTTAATGATTTTTAAATTCTTTCACCATTATATAAATTGTATATAAAGTTTTAAAATTAGAAATTGGTTAGTGTTAAATTTTTTTTGAAAAGTAAGCTAAATTGTAAATAACGTGCTTAATAAGAGTCAGTTGAATACTGTTAAAGAAAAATATTATGTACCTTTTAGTACCAATACATTATCAATTGAACCATCTTTCCTAACTATAAATTTTATAAATACCCGGCCAGAAATATTAGCTTTTTGAGCCTCAGCAGGGTAAGTAATATTTTTTGCTAAAAATTTGTACATAGCAGCTTGTCCACCGGGGAATTCGGGTTGTATTTCCACAGCGGTAAGGATGGGCTCAGCAGGTTGTTGAGCAAAAGATATTTGGCAATAAAAAAATACAATTGTTAAAATCCATCTCATTTTTTTACTTTGTTTTGGTTTTTATCAAAATCACGCCATTTTTTCCTTTTTCTCCATACACCAGTATTGCTTGTGGACCTTTTAAAATATCGACTCTTTCAATAGAGGATGGTTCAATATCATTGATTTTCCTGTCCAGAATTTCTACGCCGTTAACAATGATTAGAGCATTTTCATAGTCTTTATTTGCAACCCTTATCTCCAAAGGCTTTTCTTTTGGTGTAGGTGGAATATGATTACTTGTAATTTCCGCATTTGGTGTTGTAATATTTTTTTCACCGTCCAATTTATACACAATCGGCATATTATAATAAACATTTACGGCTTTGCCGTTTTGCTTGCCGGGAGTCCATTTGGGCATCATTTCTATTACCCTTTTAGCTTCCTCGTCACATCCAAAACCTATGCCTTTCAATATTTCAACATTTGACACAGTGCCGTCATTGCCGACAATAAACCTCACAAAAACCCTCCCTGAAACATTGGCTCTTTGGGCGGCTTTCGGATAAACTATATTTTCACCCAAATAACGGTACATTGCAGCTTGTCCGCCCGGAAACTCAGGTTGCTCTTCCACAGCAGTAAATATCTCACCATTAATTTTTAGGTTTTCGGGTTTGGTGGTGTCAGCTATTATCAGATTTTCTTCTCTTTCAGAAGGAAACGAAATTCTTTTTTCCCTGGGGCTAAAAGACTTTGGATCTATTTGAATGGTTATGCTACTTACTTTTTCAGGAAAGTTTTTTAACCATGTAAATGAAGAGCTTATAAGTAAAATAAACAGAACAGGTACTGCAATAAAATACTTGATCTGAGCCGAATCTCTGGATGGGTTCTTTGCTAACATGGTGATCCTGTGCTTGATAGTTGATTTTTTGAAAAAAGATTGGATAAAAGGATTATTAGACTCTACGCCAAAATGCCGGGCCATCAGCAATAAGGAATAATGATACTTAGACTCCATGGTTTCGCTGGCGTTGCGGTCGGCAAGGTATTCATGCAATATCCTGATTTGGCGGTTAAGGCCATAGCTTGCAGGGTTTATCCAAAATAGAGCCTTAATTATTTCAAAAAACACCAGGTCAAAGAAGTGTCCCTGTTTGATATGTGTGTTTTCGTGCTCCTCAAGGGTTTCAAAGGCCAGGAGGTGCAAGTCGATATGCTTTTTGCCCAAAAAAGAGAAGGCATTGTTTTTTAGAAATGTTAAATTTGAGAATAATCGAAAAGCCTTAATCAATCGGAAAATGGTGATGGCAATCAAAAAATAACTAACAAAAAGGTAGGTATTTTTGATAAAAAACATCGAAATGCCAATCTGTGGTTTTTGGAGGGTGATCTGCACGGCGTCCATCGTAATGGCTTCATAAATGACCTCATCTTTTAAAGGCAAAAACCAAGCATAGATGGTGGGGATGTCAATCCATGGGATAAAAACCGCCAGAAAGGTACTGCTAAGCAAATAAATGCGGTTGGCCTGATGGAAGGTTTCATTTTTTAGGAAAAAATAATAGATTCCATAAAAAACCAGGAGGAAGAGGTTGGATACTAAAAACGGGAAAAGCTGTTCCATGATTGAAATAGTTTTATGTTAATAGAATTTTTGAGGTTGTCCTTTTTAAGACTTATTTTTCATTGTTTCGATAATTTTCAAAATCTCGTCGGCTTCTTTGAGGTCTATTTTTTCATTTTTTACAAAAAAAGACATCATTTCTGTCATAGAATTGGAAAAATAGCCTTCTCTGAGTTTGTCAGTAACAAAGACCGTATATTCTTCTTTTGATATCAACGGAAAATACCTGTGAGTTTTTCCAAATGCATCATGACCTACAAATCCCTTCTGTTCCAGTATCCTTACAATGGTCGAAACTGTGTTGTAAGCAGGCTTTGGCTCGGGTAGTCGCTCAATGATGTCCTTTACGAAGGCTTTTTTGAGTGTCCAAAGTTCCTGCATTATTTCTTCTTCGGCACGGGTCAATTCTTTGAGTTCCATTATTTGTATTTTTTGAATTACTGAACGAATTTAAAACTAAAAAATTAGTTATGCAACTATTTGGTTAGTTTTTTTGAATATATATTTTGTAAAAAGTAGTAAGAACTTAATATTTAGCATTTTAAAATGTATAAAATGTCTATTTTGGATTTCAATTTTCCCAAAATAGAAACACATGGAATGATTTGAAGTGTATATTTACAATAATAATTTTAAATGATATGGATCCCATCGAAAAAGTCGAAGAGCCGGAAGCGGTTTACGGAGGAGAAATAGATTCGTTGAGTAAGCTTGACCTGAGTAGAATTTATACTTATGCCGATTATTTGATGTTTAGGTTTAAAGAGCGGATGGAAATCATCAAGGGGAAAATATTTGCTATGTCGCCTGCCCCAAATGTAGCCCATCAACGGGCAGCTACCACTTTAACAGGGATTTTCTATAATTATTTTCTGAAAAATCCGTGTCAGGTATTTACAGCACCTTTTGATGTGAGGCTTCCAAATAAAGACGTGAATGGGAAAGGAATATATACTGTAGTACAGCCTGATCTGTGCGTTTATTGTGATGAAAACAAGCTTGATGAACATGGTGGAATTGATGCTCCTGATCTCATTATTGAAATCCTTTCACCAGGTAATACTCAAAAAGAAATGAAGATAAAATTTGATCTTTATGAAGAGTATGGTGTGAAAGAATACTGGATGGTTCACCCATTAGATAAGACTATTATGATTTACAGTCTTCAAAACGGGAAATATCAATCGCATCGACCAATGATTGAAGATGACACGGCCAGAAGTGTAATTTTTCCTAACTTAGAAGTAGTGGTGGCAGAATTGTTTTAAAGTAAAAATCCCCACCTCCAACGGAAGCAGGGATTTAAAATTTAACCTCTTATTCTATATTTTTAATTTAATGCAAATTCACCGCTCGCCCTGAGCTCAACTTCTTCCGCTACAACAGCACTTGGCATGGCACCCACACCAAAATCAGTACGCTTCACAGTACCTGATGCTTTAAAGCCAACCAGTTTTTTGCCCTGACGGTTGGTACCCGTACCCAATAATGTAAGGTCAAGGGTTACGGGTTTTGTTACTCCTTTCATAGTCAGATTTCCTGCTAGTGAGTATTTTTTCCCGCCCAGACTTTTAATTCCTGTACTTTTAAAGGTCATTGTCGGAAACTTCTCAGTATCAAACATGTCGGCTTTTTGAAGATGGCCATCACGCATATCATTGTTGGTTGTAACTTTGGTGAGGTCGGCAGTGAGTTCGAAAACGGCATCGGAGAAGTCATCTTTTGAAGAAGTAATGCTTGCATCGAAAGACTTGAATACTCCGTCAACTTCAGACATCATAAGGTGTGTAACAGTAAAGGTTAGTTTTGCGTGTGATTTGTCAAGAGTCCATTTCTGGGCCGAAACAGCCACACTCATTAAAAAAGCGATTGCCAATAAACTGATTTTTTTCATTTTTAACAGATATTTAGAATTGAAAATTAAGGTTTCGGAAGATAATAAAAAGAGTCACATTTTTTTTTGAAACCTGACTCTTTTAGAAAAATTTTATTAATTAATTGTCGTCGCCACCTGACTTCACGTCATCGTTTTTGACTTTTTTGGTTTTTTGTTCTACAAATCTCATATTACCCAATTTGTAACTAAACGTAAGTTTAACGTTAGAGTTGTACATATAATTGGTTGATTTTGAATAAATAGTTGGGGTGCTTGTAGTATTTCTCATGGTCATGCCTTTTACGAAGTTCTCAGCTGCCAGACCCAAACTAGCTTTTTTGCCAAAATCTTTACGGAATCCTATTTGATACATTCCCATACCACTTTGTGTGCCTTGAAGGTTAACTTGTTTTCCTCTCATTCCACCTCCGGCTTGAAAAGCCCAACCATTTTTCAATTTCAGATTAGTCATGGCTCTACCACTTATTACCCAACCATCATTGGACACTTTTTGGCTCAGTCCGTCCAGGCCTGATTGTTGACCTTCCATATATCTGTACATGATATCAAAGCCACCATTCAATGTCCAGTTTGTTCCTAAAAACACATTTCCAAAAATATTGGTACCATACGATTGTTCCTTTCCAATGTTTTCAAATGTAGTTTCTACTCCACCTGGGATTGAATCCGATGGTGTTGTGATTCTATTAATCGAATTGCCTGAATTTCTGAAAAACAAAGCGGTAGTCAAATAAGTTTTTTTGATGCTCTTGCTCAAACTTAATTCAAAATTGTCAGTAAGCTCAGGACTCAAAGAAGAATTACCATAGCTAATGTTTAATGGGTTAGCCAAGTTTACGTTGGGGTTTAATTGTTGCAAACCAGGTCTTTGGATTCTTCGATTGTACGCAATTTTATAAGTCGAAGTTTTGATAGTTTTCGAAATATTAATACTAGGTACCAAATTGTCATATGCTGGAATCACTATATTACCTTTGGGGTCATCAGCAGTGATTTGTGTTCTTTCATATCTTGTTCCCAATTTAAAATTAATCCTGTTTTTTGTTGTAAAAAGGTAAGAAACATATCCTGAATAAACATTTTGAGCATAGTTTAAGAAACCAGCAGGGTTTTTAGCATCAGAGACAGGTGTTGATCCTGGTAGCCCAAACAAATACTCGTAATCACTATCCACACCACGCATTACACCTTTAATTCCAAATTCAATCTGTTGTTTTTTACCAATTGGCGTTACATAATCAGTCTGAAGGGTAATTTCGGTATTTAAATTATGATTAATGTTCTGCTGAGTCCTCAATAACTCCCCATCGACTCCTGTTAGGAAGTCAGAAGTGAAATTGTTTATGAGTTTATTTTGGCTGTACATTGTCGAAATTGACCATTCTTGTCCGGGTTTGAAAGTACGAATGTAATCAAGGTTGGCATCTACCGAATGTGAATTATCATTTGAATTTACATCCCTCCAGATTTCGCTATTGGTGGCTCCGGTACTTTTTGAATAAAGGAGTTGATCTCTTCCAAAATTTCTTGTGCCAAATGCCAGTCCAGCGGAAAGAGACTGATTTTTTGCCAAATCATAATCAAATCCTAAATTGTATCTGCCAAATAATCCGTTATTTTTCCCTGTTTGAGTTTGTAAAGTAGTGACATTTTTTGTCGGGTCAAGATTGAAAATATTTTGCTCACTTTCACTATCTGACTTATTATACATTGCTCTTCCAAAACCACCAAAACTGATGCCCAATTTACCTTGGCGGTAGTTACCGTTGAGGCCCAAATTTGATGCTCTTACACCCACACCGGAATCAAGATTAAGATTTAAGCCCTGTAAAGTTGATTTCTTAGTAATGATATTAATAATCCCTGCCGAGCCTTCTGCATCGTATTTGGCTGAGGGCGAGGTGATTACTTCTACACTTTTAATGAGTTCGGCAGGTAGCATTTTTAATGCGTCGGCAACACTGCTGGCTACTATTGTAGAAGGTTTGTTATTGATTAAAACTCTGATATTTGCACTTCCTCTCAAAGAAACATTTCCATCAAGGTCAACGCTTAACATTGGTACGTTTTTCAGTACATCGGCGGCATCACCACCTCTTGAAGAAAGATCTTTTTCGGCATTGTAAACCAGACGATCCACTTTTTCCTCAATCATAGCTGCCTGCCCTGTTACTACAAGTTCGTCGAGTTGTTTGGTACTTTGTTTGAGTTTGATTACTCCCAAATCTATATCTTTTCCTTTTTCAACTTTAATATCAGCGATTGTTTTTGTTTCAAAACCTATAAATGATACTTGAAGATAAAAATCACCGGCAGCAACTTTTTTCAGTGTAAACTGACCTTTTTCATCGGCCATTCCACCGTCAACAGGTTTCTTTGTGACTTTGCTGTAAAGAGCCACATTGGCAAATTCTACTGCTGATTTTAGGTCTTCATCTACCACAACACCGGTGATTTTTGAATTTCCTTTTGGTGCGTTGCCATCCAGGTCAAGAGTAGGAGTGGTTGGCGTCTGGGTACGGGGGCGACTATTGCCATCTCCCATTGGTCTTCCCATTCCGCCACCCGGAGGGCCAAATTGAGCCAGAATCTGACCTATACTTAGTGTGGTGATGGCGAGTGTAATAATTAACTTTTTCATAAAAACTTATTTAATGATATTATCTTGATGTCTTTCGGATTATATGATGCAAAATAAAAACATAGGTTTATTACATTAATGATGCAATAGACCAAAAGGTTTTTATTTTCGACAATTGGGCATTTTTTTAGAAATTCCTCCAAAATTTCCAAATTTCGAGCAATTTGGGCGATCGGTAGAAAAAACCTTCCCATTGGTATATAATGAGATATTTTATGAGATTGGTTTTAAATTAAACCCATACATTCGTATTGAATTAAAATCAAAAAATTGAAAACGAAAGCGATTTTTTCCAACAATAGAGTATTAATGATGCACCTGTCTTTTTGGTGTCTGTATTTCTCTTTTTTCTTTTATCAGATTACATTTTTACGCCACCGGGAAGACTTCAATCTCGGAAGGTCATTTGCCGATGCCATTACCAATGTGTTTTTCATGGGGATTGCGAGCTACCTCAACTATTTTCTTTGGTTGCCTCGATTTTTAAAGCATAAACGTTTTCTACAATACCTTTTTGAATTCCTGATTCCCTTTGCAATTATAGTTTTTTTACATCTTACATTTAAAAAATGGCTCTATGCTGATTTGATTCAAAATGGCCGGAATTTTTTTAATAGCAACCGTTTTGTGTTTCAACACATAGCGGCAGCACTATTTATTGTGATTTTTGTAGGGATGCTCAGATTTGTTGAGGATTGGTTTACATTGGAAGCTAAAAAGAAAGAGGTGGAAAATGAAAAGCTCACCTCAGAATTAAGATTTTTGAAAGCTCAGATAAATCCTCATTTTTTGTTTAACACCTTGAATAATCTCTATTATCTGGCAACCATTAATTCACCAAATACAACGGAAGTCATCGAAAAACTTTCACAGATGATGCGATACATGCTTTATGATTCCAATCATGAGGAGGTACCATTGAGCAAAGAGCTGGATTATATGCAGAATTATATTAGCCTGGAAAAACTCCGATTGGATAATCAGGTGCCGGTGGATTTTGAGATTATGGGTAATCCAGAAAGTGTGACGATTGTACCTTTGATATTTATAACTTTTCTTGAAAATGCTTTTAAACATGGTGTAAGCAACCAATATAAGGATTCTTTTGTAAATGTCTTTGTGAAAATTGAAGAGAAACTTATCATTTATAAAGTAAAAAACAGCATTCTCCCCAATGCTAATAAACTGGAAAAATCAGGGATAGGTTTACAAAATGTAAGCAGAAGATTGGAGTTGAGCTATCCTGGAAAATATATCCTAGAAAAAAATCACACTGAGGAATACTATGAGGTGATTTTAAAGTTAATTTTATAATTGTTTCCGGATGTTTTTCTGGAAAAAAGTATTCATAATTTACCTCAAAAATGGAGAAATACAGCTGCATTGTGATTGAAGATGAGCCCCTGGCTAGAAACCTTATCACAGCTTATATTCAAAAATCTCCGAATCTTGTATTACAACAGGCTTTTTCAAATGGTCTTGAAGCACTCGAATATCTCCGTGACAATAAGGTGGATATTATGTTTTCTGATATTCAGATGCCCGAATTGACCGGTATTGCACTTTTAAAACTCCTAAAAAACAAGCCCATTGTAATCTTGACCACCGCTTATTCGGAATATGCTATTGAAGGATATGAGCTTGAAGTTTTTGATTATCTGCTTAAACCCATCAGTTTTGAAAGATTTCTGAAAACAATAGAAAAAGTGATTGCGAGGCTTGATAAGGAGAAGAATTCAGTCAACCCAATTGTTCAGAATGTTGTTGTTGAAAATAATGAACCGAAAAGTGATTTTATTTTTGTGAAAGACGGCACCAAGCTGGTCAAAGTCAATTTTGCTGATATTCTTTATATTGAAGGGCTTAAAGATTATGTATGTATTTATACTCCCGACCAGAAAATCGTGACTTTGCAGACCATGAAATCTTTGGAAAATACCCTTCCTGCTGAAAGATTCATAAGGGTACACAATAGCTTCATCATTGCATTTAATGCTATAAATTCAATTGAAAGAGACAGGGTTACTATCGGTAAAAACCTCATTCCTGTAAGTGATTCTTATAAAAAAGCTTTCAAGGATTTTATCGAGAAAAAGCAGATCTGATTTGTTTTTAGAACCTTTCTAATAATTGTTTTTGTCCCCGCCGCCCTTGTTTGTGTCCCCACAAACAAGACACAAGCCCTTGTTTGTGTCTCCACAAACAAGACATACCCTTGTACGTGTCCTCACAAACAAGTAAACAGCCTATTAAGTCCCCACAAACAAAATTCCAATAAATGCTTGAAATTTTACATTACTTTATTTTTGTTGTCAACGACAAAATATGCGATATCATTCCGTTGGTACGGTTATAGTGTCCATATCTGATTTCGAGCGAATTCCACCATTTGTTACCTAAAATCCCTCCGGGAGGTGCTATCCTCAGACCTGCACCCCAGAAACCTGAATTAAAATCAGAAATGTCGAAATCACTAGTGTAGTAAGTTTCAGACAAAGTATGGGCATTTTTTGCCGCAAAATATTTTACTGCCGTCTGGGTATTGAAGCGATAATGCGGAGTGAGCGAAATAAATGAAGTGATTTTTATCGGAGTTTCCAGATTGATGGTATGAGCGGTCATGCCCCAGGTGTCCATATAATATCTGTACATGGCTTTGATGATGATTTTATCACCCATAAAATAGCTGGCCCGCACGCTCATCGGAAGTTTAGCCCTTTGACCAGGCAGTTTTTCTACTTTCAGAGTATTGTCGGTAAAGTATACCCTGTGAAATGGTGTACTCAGCAAACCTTCCTGAAAAGAAGGCTCTACCATTACCATGGCCTGGAAGCGTTTGGTAAACACTCTGGAAACTCCCAAGCCCACATTATATGAGTTCCTTTGCTTATAGGCTATGCCCGACTGGTCACCTTCTGCTCCTGAAGGATAATCGGCCGGCCGGAGTTCATAGGGCAAAATAGCCATCCAGGTGTCAAAAAATGCACCTGCTTTAAGGTTAAACTCGGTGTTGTTGTCTTTTGACGTTTTGGAATAATTGATATTTCCTCCGTAAGATTTATAATCCCATTCTGTAGAATACGCTAATCCGATTCCGAAAGTGCTATGATTTTTTTCGTCTTTCCGGCTCCAGGAAACACTTGGGTAAAAGTGTAAGTCCGTCATCGAGGCCGATGAAAGGGAGCGGGAGTCAATCATGTCTGACGAAGCTGAAGAGTAATAATCAAAAGATGCATCTACAGTGACATTGTTGCTCCGGCTTTGCCTATCCAGAAAAGAAAGTTTTAAATCAAGACTATTGGCTGCATCCCAGAGGGCTTCGGTTCCAATACCACCGGTTACAGCAGAGTGGTTGCCGGTTTGGGTATAATACGCTGTTACAAAATTTACCTCATCGAGTTTGAGACTCCTTAAACCCACAATGGTTTCGGTTTTTTCATCAGATGATTTAAGAGTAGGTAAGCGGCTTTGGGCATTTGCACCCCAAATCGCCATACAATATATTCCTATACTAACTATTGCCTTTTTCATTCAAAATATTTTGATTAATTACAACCACAGCCACCGCCACTTTTTCCACCATTTGCACCCGAGGCACCTTCTCGATAGAGGTAAAAATTGGTTTCAAATTTTTCAACTTTTCTGTTTGCAAGTTCCATTTCGGAGTCGTTTATACGGCTTTTCTGATATTCTTTAACACTCACGCAACTTTGGGTAAGCATTAAAATCACGGCCATAATTCCTGTTATTTTTTTCATTTATTCGAAAAAATTTAAATGCAGATTTCAAATACTTAATTCAAAATCCGGTTAATCGGTATGTATGTTATCCGATGTAAAAACTTTATTTTCGTTGTTAACCAAAATACAGGCAATACCCTTCATTTGGTTGATCATATTCAGTGATTCGCTTACACTCATTATACTTATGGGAGTAGCCAAGGCATCGGCCAACTCAGCCATCGGGCAAATCACAGTGACACTTTTGAGTCCTTCTATCGGCATCCCTGTTTTGGGATGAATCGTATGCGAAAATCTCTTGCCGCCAATCATCACATATTTTTCATAATTTCCTGATGTCGCTACGGCCAAATTGCTGATGTTCATTTTCGAAAAAGCAGAATTTGGGGCATCAGGGTGAGCAAGTTGGATATTCCAGGATTGCCCGTTGGGTTGATTTCCCCAGGTTATCAAGTCTCCGCTGGCATTAACTATACCACTCTTAACACCTGCTTCTTTCAAAATTTTTGCTGCCCTGTCTGCGGCATAACCTTTTCCTATGCCTCCAAAACCTATCCTCATACCTTTCTCTTTTAGAAACACTGTAGAATCGTTTTCATTTACCAAAATATTCCGGTAGTTAATCAGTCTTACTTTTTCTTTGGCCAAATCAAGATCAGGCAAGGTGGTCATTTTTTTATCAAAATTCCAGAAAGATTTATCAATGCTACCATAACTCAAATCAAAAAGCCCTTCTGTCAAATCAGAAATTTTTTGTGCCCTTAAAATGAGTTCCAACACTTCCCGATCTACTTTTACAGGTCCAATTCCGGCATTTTGATTGATGCGATTGGTCTGACTGTCTTCAGAAAAAGTAGTCAACAGCCTTTCAATTCTGGAGATTTCATCGATTGCCAACTGGATTTTTTCTTCGCCTTCCTTTTGATTTTCGCTTAAAACCGTAATCGAAAAACGATTACCCATCAACTTTAGCGTTTTGGAAAACAGTTCCGGCATCAGAGGTAACCTTTGATTTGGTTAATCAAAACCTCCGTATTCATACTTTTGGGGTAACCATCCCATTCTTTCAAAATTTTACCCTCCGGTGATAGTAAAACGGTAAGAGGGAATTTTCCTGATGGATTATATTTTTCAGCCAATTTTTCATTGTATTCGGTATGTAGTTTTGTAAGCTGGTTTTTCTTCATTCTTGGAAAATCAGCTCTTACGAGACTCAAATGATCTTTTGCAAATGCCTGAAAAGTTTCAGATTCAAGTACTTCTTGTTTCAATTTTATACATGGACCACACCAGTCTGAACCCGAAAAATATAAAATAATGAGTTTGTGATTTTTTTGAGCATCATCTTTAGCAATTTCAAGATTATCGCCCCAAGTGCCAGGCAGAAACAAAAGTATCCACAATTTTAAAAACAAGATTTTCATTTTAAAAAACAGGTTTAATTATAAGTATTAATAAATCACTAAAGTATTGCCATCAGTGGCTGTATTGTAAACAGTCAGCCCTTTGCTACCTTTTGAATTTAATCCTGATCCAGTCAACGAAAATCTTGCTCCATGATCGGTACAGTACCACTCTTCATTTGAGAAAACTATCCTCTTTTTTGGCTCATGTGAGCAAGTTACCGTTGCTGCTATATATTTTCCGGTTTTTGAAAGAGCAATCACATAGGCATTGTTAATCACATAATACCCGCCTTTGGTCAGTAATTTTGAATAATTCGATGATGTCAAATCAATAGTTACCTTAGCCGAAATTGTCTTTAGTTTATCTGTAGTAACAAAAAGACTTGTATCTGCCTGAGTAGAGGCACTTGAAGTGGTACCTGTGGTGCCAGTTGTGGTGCCTGTCGTTGTACCTGTCGTTGTACCTGTTGTGGTGCCGGTTGTGGTGCCGGTAGTTGTTCCTGCTGTGGTCGCGGTTGTGCCGTCCGGATTCTGGACCAAGGCTTCTACGTACATATCTTCATTTTTTACACAAGAAAGTAAAGTCATCAAAGCACCACCCGTAAATCCTGTAGATTTCAAAAATTCGTATCTTGTCATTTGATTTCTCTAATGTTGTTTTAATCTACTACGAAATTCAGTTTTTAAATGTTGCTTTTTGCAATAAAATAACATTATTTAAAAGAATTCTAAATAATTTCAAATTGTCCCATTTTCTATAAATGGATTGTAATGTAATAAAATTTTAAAAAATATGAATGAATACATTTTGATTTTCAGACACGAAAATGCCACAGGGAAAGTGTCGCCGGAACAAATGCAACAGTGGATGCAGCAACAAATGGAATGGGTAAATTCTATAGTGGCACAAAACAAATTTGTAAGTGGGACCGGCTTGCTATTTGATAATGCGAAAGTTGTGCATCATGATAAAACTGTAACCAATGGGCCATTTGGTGAGTTGAAAGAAACCCTTGGTGGCTATGTGATTGTGAAGGCAGAATCTGCAGAAGAAGCCGCTGAGTTTGCCAAAGGTACTCCAATTCTTCAGGGGGAAGGCAATACTGTGGAAGTAAGACAAATTATTACTCACTAAAATTTTTGTAAACCTGCTCCGGGAAATCCGGAGCATGCTTTTATGCATAAAACCGAAGAAATTTGGCCACATCTTTTTAAGACCGAATTTGGGAAACTGGTTTCGGTTTTGGTGAAAAAATTTGGCTTCAGTCAAATCGAAGTGGCTCAGGACATCGCCAGTGAGACTTTCCTGAAAGCCGTAGAAACATGGCCTTATGCGGGCGTTCCGCCTAATACTCAGGCCTGGCTTTACACAGTGGCACAAAACAAGGCTTTGAATATATTGAAAAGGGAAAAGATTTTTTCAGAAAAAATAATTCAAAATAATATAGAATTTCAGGAAAATGAATCTATGGAATTCCCTGATTTTTCAGAGACAAATATTACAGACAGTCAATTGAAAATGCTGTTTACGATTTGTAATCCGGTAATTTCAAATGATGCTCAAATCTGTCTGGCATTGCGAATTTTGGGTGGATTGGGCTTGGAGGAAATCGCCTCGGCACTGCTTTCCAATAAGGAAAATATTCATAAAAAAATACAAAGAGCAAAAGCGAAACTTAAAACTGAGAATTTAGAACTGGATTTTTCAGATGAAAAATTGCTTAAGCTGAGATTGGAAAATGTACTAAAGATTATTTATTTGATATTCAATGAAGGCTATTATTCCGAGTCCGGGAAAAACCTGATTAGAGAAGACCTGTGTGCTGAAGCCATGAATCTGGCTTATCTTTTATTGAAAAAACCCAAAACCAACACACTCGAAGTAAATGCTCTTATGGCTTTAATGTGTTTTTATGTTTCCCGACAAAATGCACGGCTGGGTTCTGATGGAGAAATCATTTTATTAGAAGAACAGGACAGCTCACTCTGGAATCAAGAGCTCATAGAAAAAGGTTTTTTTTACTTACAAAAAGCCTCTGGATGGCCCGAAAAATCACCCTATTATATTGAAGCAAGCATAGCATATTGGCAGGTTTTTAATGGAGATAACCATTTAAAATGGCGGAATATATATCTTCTTTATGATATTCTTCACCAGACCAATCCATCGCCAATGGTCTCTTTGAGCCGTATTTTTACTTTTTGGAAATCAGAAGGTTCAGAATCGGCAATAAAAGAATTAGAGAAAATTCAACCACAAGAAAATCAATTTTACTGGACTTTGAAAGGGGATTTAAACCGTGAGACTAATCTTCAATTGGCAAATGAATGTTATGAAAAGGCCATCCATTTTTGCAAAAATGAAAAAGAAGAACATTTGATTAGAAAAAAACTTATTAACGGTTAAAAAACTCAGCCACCGCTTGTCTGCCCGCCTGCATCATTTTAGATTTTTCGGCTTCCGGCACTTTCCTGACTCTTGCACTCAATCCGAGGTCATTGATATAGACAGTCCGTTCAACATCCCTTGGGTTGGGCGGATTAATATTTCGCATAATTAAACCTCCCAAAGCATCCATATAAGTATTCATATCAACGATATCAAACGACATGGGTTTGCTTTTTTTGGAAAGCTCATGCTCAATGAGCTGACTTTTTTCCAGCCTTAATCCCAAAGTAAATGGATTAAAAACCGAACCACTCTGGCTTTCCTCTATATATCTGGCATCATCAAAAATATCAATCGGAAAATTGAGCAGCAGCCCACCGTCAACAAATAAACCTGCTTCTGAATTTTGTGGTTTTTTATCGAAAATATTTCCTTGCTTATCCACCCATAGGCTTCTGTAATACAAAGGAATCGACATAGAAATCCTTACTGCATCAGCGATTCTCATTTTTGGATAATTCTCATAAGAAAACACCTCCAACGATTGATTGGTAAGATTTGTGCCTGTCACATATAAATCCCTGAAAGGATAAGATGAAGCCAGATGATGGAGCTCCTCAAAGGTAAGGTCAGCATTTCCGGTTCTCTGGTAAATCACCTGCTCCATTTTTTGCAAAAAACTGTCCCCTCTAAACCAACCGTATTCTTTAAAAAGTCTTTTGGTGGCTTTTGAAACAAACCCGTCGTCGTTAAATGACTCAATGGGCGTATCGTTTACAATTTCGATAATCTCCTCAGGGGTGTAGCCAATTGACAACAAACATGCCTGAATGGCCCCTGCCGAAGTGCCGGCCACTCTTTTTATGTCATGCAAAATGCCTTTTTTGTCCAGTTCCTGTAATGCTCCGCCATAGGCGATGCCCTTGATTCCGCCACCTTCCATCACCAAATTCTGATATTTTAAAGTTGTTTGTGCATTTGATAAAATGCTGATAAAACTAAATAACAGTAAAAAGAAATAGTGATTTTTTGAGAAATTATATTTGAAAAATCGTGGTATCATGTTTTTTTGTCTGATTGATAAAGTCTAATTAATTCATCACATTCAATATTTACAACGTAAAAAGCCCTAAATTTGTGCATCAAAAGGCAAAAAAACGCCCAAATGAAATTCAGTATAATTACGGTATGTTTTAATAGTGCTTCTACAATTGAGCAAACCATTCAAAGTGTTATTAATCAGGATTTTAAAGATTTTGAATACATTGTGATTGATGGTGGTTCAAAGGATGCTACTCTGGAGATACTTGAAAAGTATAAAGATAAAATCAGGTATATTTCTGAAAAAGATAATGGTATTTATGATGCCATGAATAAAGGTCTGAAACTGGCGGAAGGCGAGGTTATTGGAATGATAGGTGCCGACGATTTTTATCCTTCTGAAGATGTTTTGACAGAAGTTAATGCTGCTTTTGAGCGATTTGGAACTGATTCAATTTATGGTGACGTACAATTTGTAAACCCTGGTAGTGAGCATAAAGTGGTGAGATATTGGAAAGTGGAGGAATACCGAAAGGAAAATTGGTTAAATGGATTTATGCCTCCGCATATTACATTTTATTTGAAAAAATCTATTTATGATAAATTCGGATTATATAGAACAGATATGTCATGTGCTGGAGATTATGAGCTGATGCTTAGAGTTTTATATAAAAATAATGTTAGTAGTATGCACCTGTCTAAAGTTCTTATGACCATGAGAAATGGCGGAACCTCAAATGCTTCTTTGAAACATCGTTTGATTGCAAATATGGAAGATAGAAAGGCATGGAAAGTGAATGGTTTAAAACCAAAATGGTACACATTATGGTGGAAACCATTATCTAAAATTAAACAATTGTTTATAAAATTTGATATCGATTCTCAATCATAAAATTGTAAACTTTTTAAAAATGCTATTTGCAAAAAAGGCACAAATTGGATTTTGTGCCTTTTTTGTTTTACATTTTTTTATCCCAAAAACGGATACTTATAATCAACCGGAGAAACGAAGGTCTCTTTGATTGTTCGGGCATTGACCCAACGTAACAAATTAAGTTTTGAACCCGCTTTGTCATTGGTACCAGAGGCTCTTGCACCGCCAAAAGGCTGCTGACCTACCACAGCACCTGTTGGTTTATCATTGATATAAAAATTCCCTGCGGCATTAACCAACGCCGCTGTAGCCTGATTAATTGCATATCTGTCTTGAGAGAAGACCGCCCCTGTTAATGCATAAGGCGATGTTGAATCTACTAATTCCAGTGTTTCTTCCCATTTGTTTTCATCATAAACATAAATGGTTAAAACTGGCCCAAAAATCTCCTCTTCCATCGTTATGTAATGAGGGTCAGTTGTTAATAAAACTGTAGGCTCTATAAAATATCCAACAGATTTATCAAAATTACCGCCAGCAATTACTTCAACCTTATCAGATTTTTTAGCTTCGGTGATATAATTTGAGATTTTGTTAAATGCTTTTTCGTCAATAACGGCATTTACAAAATTTCCAAAGTCTTCCGTAGGACCCATTTTGATTTCAGAAAGGTCAGCCTGCATATATTTTTTTACATCTTCCCAAAGATTCGAAGGAATATAAGCTCTTGATGCTGCCGAGCATTTTTGCCCCTGATATTCAAATGCCCCTCTTACCAATCCCACTGCAACAGCTTTGGCATCAGCCGATTTATGAGCAATCACAAAGTCTTTTCCTCCGGTTTCACCCACAATTCTTGGGTAAGATTTGTATTTCGAGATATTTTGGCCAATGGTTTTCCAAATATGTTGAAAAACACCGGTGCTGCCAGTAAAATGGATACCTGCAAAGTCAGGATGCGAAAAAATGATATCCCCGGTCATAGGACCATCCGTATTTATCAAGTTAATCACACCATTCGGAACGCCGGCTTCACGGAAAACTTCCATAATTACATTTGCCGAATATAGTTGGGTATGTGCAGGCTTCCAAACCACAACATTGCCCATCAAAGCAGCACTTGAGGGTAAATTGCCGGCGATGGCCGTGAAATTGAACGGAGTTAAAGCAAAAACAAAACCTTCCAAAGGGCGATATTCCATTTTATTCCAAACGCCTTTTGAAGACTGTGGCTGCTCATGCATGATTTCCTCATAAAAAGCTACATTAAATCTCAAAAAGTCAATAAGTTCACAAGCCGAGTCTATTTCAGCTTGAAAAGCATTTTTTGATTGGCCCAACATGGTTGCTGCATTGATTTTTGCTCTGTAAGGTCCCGCCAATAAATCAGCGGCTTTCAGGAATATTGCAGCCCTCTCATTCCAAGGGAGAATTGACCATGCTTTTCTGGCATCCAGAGCAGCGTTTATTGCCGCGTTTACATGGCTGGCATCACCTTCTGACGCATAACCCAGAATATGTTTGTGGTCATGTGGAGGTGAAAGTTTCGTTTTTTTATCGGTAAAAACCTTTTCAGAACCAATATACATCGGTACTTCCAAAGTTATTGACCTCAGTTCTTCAATAGCTTTTTGTAATGATTTTTTTTCGGGACTACCCGGAGCATAATTTAAAACCGGCTCGTTTTGTGGTAGCGGTACATTATAAATTGCATTATGCATTTTTTACTTGCTTTTTATTGATGAAATATGCTGCAAGTTCGGTAAAATCAAGCGAATGGACAAAAATGAAATCAAATAAAATAAAAGTGGAAAGCAAGGGAATTCAATTTTAAAAAAATAGTTTTCATGACTATAATTTCATTAAAATTAGTTTCAATGACATTAGTAAAATTAAATTAGATTTATTCACCAAAATGAAAATTTTAATGGTTGGTTAAATCAGCTAAATGAACAGAGTGAATTTTATAGTATTTGGATTTAGGATAAGAATAACCATTTAAGTTTATCGGCAGGGAGGGGGCATTCCTCTTTCTTACCAAAAATAATGTATCTGTTTTTTGCGATGAAATCATAGATGCCATCATTGATTTTTTTAGGTAAAAATTTAAAAGGAATTAGGAAATTTATTCGGCTCAATTGTCTGGTAATTCTAAAAACTGCTTCTGATTTTTGATATATTATATTGTCTACAAGAAGAATTATTGTATCTGGATTAGTCGTGTCTATTCCGAATGGTTCAAGAGTGTGTTTTGCAAATTCAGATTGAAGAGAAGAAAAACGAAAATGGCGTTTGCGATCTAGTTTGATAATGAACCTCACGGTGCCATTACATAGATTACAAACGCCATCAAAAAATATGACCGGATGGTTCATTTAAAAACTAAAAAGTTTATCGAAAGGTAATCTGCTTAAAATCAAGACTAAAGCCAGTCCGTAAAAAATAAATGACACCTTAAATTTACGGCCATTACCTAAAGCCTTTTTCGATTTAGCATTTCCAATTGTAGCCAATACAACAGCTATGATATTGGTAAAAGGATGTTCTATGATTGCTTTTCTGGCGGCACTGTCTTTCATGGCACTACCCATATCTGAAAATGCATGCTGAGCAACTGGAGAAACTACCAACAAAATCAATCCCAACAATAACATGGAGTGAGTGGCTATAAGTGCAAATGAATTGATTTTACGGTGCTTATCTTCAAATGCTTTTTCCGAATTTGAGCCTAAAATGCCATTGAGAGTAGCCCATGCAAGCAAAATCAAGGCAATAAATGCAACATAATGATGAAGAGTTAGAATTAATGAGTACATAATTTGGGGTTTAAATTTTAAATATTCTCTTTTATAACATTCCAACCAATGCTTTTGGTTTTAATTTGCAACAAAATAAACATCAACCAACCAAATAATCTAAGTATTAATGAATAAAAAATGGTACGAGTACATTCCGCATCCGGTGGTGATGCTCTTCGGAATGATAGTCTTGGGGTATATTCTTACGCTTTTGGTGCCTTCAGGTGAGTTTGAGAGGCTTATGGTTGATGGGAAAGGGAAAGTGATACCGGGTACTTTTCATGAGGTGGAAAAACCTCAGTTAAATCCCACTGCTATTTTTTATGCCATGCCTCAGGGGTTCAAAGCGGCAATTGAAGTGATTTATATTATCATTTCGAGTGGTATCATGTTTGGGTTCATGAATGCAAGCGGAGCTGTTGAAAATGCTGTGGGGACATTTGTGAGGAAGCTTGGTCATAATCGCCAAACATTACTTATTGTTTTGATGACTTTTATATATGGCATGTTGGGCGTTTTTATTGGTTATGAAAACAATATCGCAATGATACCCATTGCAACTGTGCTTAGTCTCGCCATAGGTGGTGATTTGGTTTTAGCCACAGGAATCGCAATCGGTGGGGTTACTGTAGGTTTTGGTTTGTCTCCATTTAACCCTTATACCGTAGGTACCGCTCACAAAATAGCCGAGTTGCCGCTTTTTTCAGGTGCAGTTTTACGGTCTGTACTTTGCTTTTTAGGATTGAGCATTATGGCCTGGTATAATGTAAGATATTTCAACAAAACGATAGAAAATCCTTCGAAAAGCTTGGCTTACGGTATCAAAACAGACGGAATCAGCCTCTCCAAACCAATTTCAGATTTCAAAATGAAATCCAAAGATTATTGGATAGTGGCTTTATTTTTTGTGATGCTATCGGTAATGATTTTTGGGGTTTTTGAATTGAAATGGTATCTCAACGAAATCTCCGGTCTGTTCCTGATGTTCTCTTTGGTTTTGGTTTTCTTTTTGCAAAAAAATAATATCGAAATTGGCGAATTGATCCTCGATTCCGTTTCAAAAGTTACGCCCGGGGCATTTATGGTTGGTTTTGCGGCTACAATTCGCATCATTCTTGAGCAAGGAAAAGTGAGCGACACCATCACCAATGCCCTGGCAGAATTGCTTCAGGGTTTACCCACCTATCTTTCTGCTTTAGGAATGGTCGCTACCCAAAGTTTCATGAATTTTGTAATTCCAAGTGGCTCGGGCCAGGCTTTGGCTACTTTACCAATTCTGATACCTTTAGGCGAGATGCTTCATTTGACCAAGCAAACTGTGGTATTGGCATTCCAGGTAGCTGACGGAGTTTCTAATCTTATCAATCCCACCTTTGGCGGTCTTATTGCCATGATTGCCCTGTGCAGAGTGCCTTTTGAGCGGTGGCTTCGATTTATTGCCCCGGTGGTAGGGATTCTTCTGGTTTTGGTCATTATTTTTGTCTGGATTTCGGTGTATATTCATTATGGTCCGGCCTAATTTTTTTATTTATGTTATTAGAAAAAACAAAAGAAATCCTCAGTAATCTGGTGAGTTTTGAGGTATTGGGAAGTCAGAGCAATTTAAGTATTGCCGATTTTATTGGTGATTATTTGAAAAGCAAAGGGGTTGATTTTCAATTTGTTGAAAACGAAGAAAAAGATAAAAAACTCATTCATTGCCGCATCGGACCGGCAATAGATGGCGGCGTGATACTTTCAGCACATACTGACGTAGTACCGGTAAAAGGCCAGGACTGGCACACCGAACCATTTGTTTTGACCGAAAAAGACGGAAAGCTTTATGCCCGTGGTTCTTGTGACATGAAAGGTTTTATTGCTTGTTGCCTGGCGAGTATAGAGACTTTTCAAAAGGCAAATTTGCAAAAACCCATCTACTTTGCTTTTTCTTACGATGAAGAAGTAGGCTGCCTTCAAGGCTACAATATGGCCCTGGCGGTTAAGGATTTTTATAAAGAAAGACCAAAATTTGCAATCATTGGTGAGGCTACCATGATGAGTCCTGTGGTTGGACAAAAAGGTATTTGTGTATTAAAAACCACCGTTCATGGCTCGGCAGGGCACAGTAGTCGTATCAAACAGGAGGTGAGTGCCATACATGTGGCGGCTAAACTGGTAGTTTGGCTCGAAAACAAAATGAACGAGCTGGTAGAGCGTGGCGAAACCGACGACCGGTTTACACCCAACCATACCTCTATTCATGTAGGACAGTTTAATGGCGGCATTGCTCCCAATGTCATATCGGATAAATGTACTTTTTATTGGGATATCAGGATAATCCCCAAAAGCAGTCTGGAAAATATCCTCAATGAATTTGATGCTTATTGCAAGGAATTGGAGAAAGAATTGCAGACTCGTTTTGCCGGTGCAAAAATTATTACTTCAGAAGACCACCCACCAGTGCCGCCACTAGATACCCCGGAACATCTTGACATAGTACCCCTAATTCAGAAAATATCCGGGAACACCGAATTAAAAACTGTTGCCTATGCTGCTGAGGCTGGACAATTTGCACTTGCAGGCTTTGAGTCAGTGATTTGTGGCCCGGGAGATATCGCCCAGGCACACCGGGCCAACGAGTTTTTGTCCATCGACCAAATGCAAAAATGTTTGGAAATGATGGAAAAACTGGCGGGAGAGATGGGCAAATAAGGCTGTTTAAACAAAAAAGGCGACTTCTTTGAGCCGCCTTTTAATTATTTCAAACTACTTAAAAACTCCACCAAATCCCGTATTTCACGTTTTGAAAGGATATCGCCCATCGGTGGCATACTGGAAGGTACATTTTCTCTTTTCGCTATTCTCGCGGTTTGTACTTTTGTAGGTTCGGCATCAGAAGTAGCAATAACGAGTTCATTATCAGTTTCTGACATCAATGTACCCATCACTTCGTTGCCATCTTTAAGGGTGACAATTACTTGTCCAAAGCCTGGTTAAATTCGGGCACTTGGGTTAATTAATGCTTCCAACAAAGTTTCTCTTTTGAGTTTTGAACCAATTTTATCCAAAGCAGGTCCAACCGCACCACCTGTTCCAGGCTCTATGGCATGGCACCTAACACATTGGGCAGTAGAATTTGAATTGAATATCCGGCGACCTTCCCAGGCATTTCCCCCCAATAGAGATACTTTGAATTCTTCAAACCAGTTGTCTTCTTTTTTTGTGGCATTGAGTTTCGAAATCAATTTTTCTGAGTTTGAATTTTTTACAGCCTCTGTCAGATCAAGTAATAGTTCCTGATTTAGATTTCCTGCTGCATGTTGTTCAATCAAAGTTTCAAGAATTTTTTCAGTTTTATTGAAAGATATTTTTGACAAAACACCCAGAAGTCTTTGTTTTTCTCTTAATGAGCCTTTTTCAAAAATAGGCTTTACAATTTCATTGAATGTGTTTACATCGGATTGGATATTATCAAGTGCCCCGATAGCCGCAGCTCTTACATCAGATTTTTCATCCTGAAGTCCTTTTTTTACCAAATCTTCCAATTTGCCGTATTTTAAGTTGTTTAAGCTTTCAATTACAGCAATTTTAACTTTTGGATCTGGTGTATTATCAAATAATTGAGCCAGTTTTTCCGAAAATTCAACCATTTTCAAATTACTTAAAAGCGAGGCCACAGCAATTTTGGTTTCGGGATTATCGGAAGAAAGATAAATGTCAACATGCGGTTTTAAGATTGATTTAACCCACTCCAAATCTCTTTTAACCACTCCACGATATCTCCCATCAACACGGTCAAGTGGTGAGGGTTCAGCCCAGGTACCAAGTGCAGCGATGGCTTCGGCACGCATTTCATCACTGATATCATTTCTTTTTGAAAAAGCGATCAATGCTTCAAGTGACTTTTGATCCCCAAGCCTCAAGGCGACGTTGATAACCCTACGCATCAAAGGTTCTCCTTTAAAAGTCGGATGTTTTAATATTTCTACCAAAGCTTCAAACGCTCCCGGAATCGAAAGGTCATCGTTAATAGCCCTGGCTGCCTCGGTCACGATGTATTCATCAGAATCTTTAAGGAAAGCGACAATTTTTGGACTTCTCAATTTTCTTAATACCAAAACACCTGCAGTTCTTAAAGCTTTGCTTGTACTGCTCGCGAGAGCGGCAGCATCATCTTCTGCACCAATTCTTGAAAGAGCCAAAACAGCCGAATGACGCAGGTATAAATCCTCGTCATTATTTTCTTCCAACATTTTTATCAGACCTTTTACTGCTTCTTTCGATTCTATCCTTCCTAAAGCTTCAGCTGCATAAAACTTAATTCTCTGATTTTCATTTCTAAGCTGACCAATAAGTTTTGAGGCCGAAGGAACATATTTTACATCTCCGAGGGTTTTTGCTGCCTGAGCCACCAGTTCTTCATCATTTGAATCCAGAACAGGCATCAAATTTTCAGCAATTGCTTTATCATTTCGGGCCAACATCCCAATTCCCCATATTGCATGCACTTTGGCCAATTGATTTTTAGACTCATTCAGAGTTTTTTTGAAAATGGCCAACCCTCTAGCTCCCCGATTTACCAGTTCAAACTGTGCCTTTTGCCTCACACGCATATCATCGTAAGTGAGCAAATCAAAAAGCATCAAATCGGTCTGTAAAGGATATTTTAACTGTAGATAGGATTGTGTTTTTTGTCTTTCAATACTTAAATCCTCATTACTTACGTCTAATTTCCAAACTCTACCACGATTTTTTGTATCCCAGCCGTTTAGCCAATCGGCAACATAAAGTGCTCCGTCAGGGCCAAATTTAATACCGGTAGGTAAGATTCCACTTACTACATCTTTTTCTCCATCCAATATAAATGAAGCACCCTTGTTTTTTAACCCAAAAGACCAAATGTGAGAAGAGGAAGGACTACCCACAAATTCAACTAAAAAGAATTTATTTAGCCAATCCTTACCCAATGCAGTTCCAGGATTGTATTGCATACCGGTCGGACCATTGTGATAGTTCATGATTGGAGGCAAAATATAGGCCGCCTGCCCCTCCCAGCGAGGCACAGAAAGTTTTTCGTCCATCCAAACTTTATATTTGTTGTTTTTTGGATCGGTATATTTTCCGTATTGCCAGTTACATCTCCAGCCTGCATCCAAACCTTCGACTACATGCATAAGTCTTTCACTTTCGCCAGGATGGTCACCGTCATTATCAGAAGTTATAATATTGCCATAATGATCAAATACAAATTCATGAGTGTTTCGTAAACCATGTGCAAAAACCTCAAAATCAGTACCATCAGGGTTACTTCTCACGATTACTCCTTCATTGGGGTATTCATGCTTTTTCCCATCGACCGAGGTAAGGTTGGCTCCAATATCACCAATTCCCCAATAAATTCTACCATCGGGGCCTTCAATTGCTCCACTCATTCCATGCCCCCCGAAGCCGATATGAACCGCATAGCCGTGGCTAATGGATGTTTTTTTATCCATAAATCCGTCACCATTTGTGTCCTGTATTCTCCACATGTCAGGTCCTGTGGCTACAAACATATCTTTTTCTCTCACCAACAAAGCACCCGCAATATCTGTGTTCTCCTCATTGGGACCCAGCCAAATTCTGCTTGACTTATCAGCTAGTCCATCGCCATTTTGGTCTTCCAATTTCCATATTTCATCTTGTTCTACTGTCAAATCCTTCCAGTCGTGGCTTCCATCCAGGTTGAGATCTTCCAACCAATTGTTGGTCTCGCTTTTTTCAGGTGCAAAATACTCCCTTAAAAATTTCCTTCGGTCTTCTGAGGTTTGCCATGAAATAGTGGAAGGAACCCAGTGCTGAAAACCTCTGATGTCAAATTCAGAATGTTTTTGACGGTTGGTTCTGGTCAAATAAACTACCCCATTAACATCCACATCCAGGGCAATTGGGTCAGGAGCCAGGCTGTCAGAAGCCCAAAGGCTCATTTTTAGTCCATCTGCCAGTTTTGCAGGTACTTTATCTCTTACTTCGCGAGCATAAGCCAATGGATCAGGTTGATTTTCATGAAAAATCAGAATTTCATTTTTTTTCGAAGTTTTTACACATGATACTACCAGAAGAAAGGTAAAAGCCGCAAAGGCCAACCTTGAGATTAGATTTATTCTCATTTATTTAGGGTTGATATTCCTGACAAAAATATAGTTTTTGTTTGCTTTTTAATAAAATAATATAAAAAAAAGACCGGAATTACTTCCGGTCTTTACTGAAATATCGAATCAAAAAATTTATACTGCCGGTTTTGCTGAATAAGCTTCTCCCTCTTTTTCTAATCTGTTTTGCATAGCATCAACCACAATTGGTGCTGCAATAAACAATGAAGAGTAAGTACCTACAATTACCCCGATAAACATCGCAAAGATAAATCCTCTGATACTTTCTCCACCAAAAATCAATAATATCAACAACACAATCAAAGTTGCCACACCGGTTACGGCAGTACGACTTAGAGTACTGTTAAGAGCATTGTTAATGGTGGTTTCGATGGGTTCTTTATGAGAGCCTTTTTCACGAAGATACTCTCTGATACGGTCAAATACTACCACGGTATCATTCATAGAATAACCCATCAAAGTCAATACCGCACCCACAAAAGCCTGGTCGATATCTAATGAGAATGGAAGGATACCATTGAAAATCGAGAAAATACCCAAAATTATCAACACATCATGGAAAAGAGCCACAACCGCACCAAAACCAAATGCCACGCTTCTAAATCTAATATAAATGTAAATAAAAGTGATAATCAAAGAGTAAAGAATCGCTTTCAATGATGACCAAATAGTATCATTGGCAATGGTTGGACCTACTTTTGATGAACCAACAATTTTTCCTTTATTTTCGGTCATTCCAGCCAAAACATCAGAAAGTTTGGTTCTGATTTCAGATTCAACTTCAGGAGCAACATTATCTATTTTATAAGCAGAAGTGATTTTTACTTTGTCAAATCCACCATAAGTTTTTACTTCAACAGCAGCACCTTCAAATACTTTCTGAGCAGCTTCTCTTACTTTTTCAGTATTCACAGTTTTTCAAATTTGGCCTCATAAGTTCTACCTCCTTTGAAGTCAACACCTAATCCAAAGCCTTTGATGCCAATTGAAACAGCACCTGCGATTATGATTGCAACCGAAATTCCATAAAATACTTTTCTTTTCTTAACAAAATCAATATGAGTATCATTGAAAAGTTTTTCAGTCCAGGCAGTTCTGAAATTAATAGTTTTGCCTTTTTTAACGAAATAATCAAAAATCAATCTTGCTACAAAAACCGCACTAAACAATGAAGTGAAAATACCAATTAAAAGTGTAGTTGCAAATCCTTTTACCAAACCTGTACCGAAGATAAATAAGATGACACCGGTTATTAAGGTAGTTACATTGGAGTCAATGATTGACGGCATGGCGTTTTTGAAACCTTCTGATATTGAAACCATGAAGCTTTTTCCTGCCGCCATTTCTTCTTTTACTCTTTCAAATATTAGTACGTTGGCATCAACAGACATACCAACCGAAAGTACTAAACCTGCTATACCCGGAAGGGTCATAGTAGCACCAAAAGATGCCATAACACCTAAAACAAGTACCAAGTTAACCAAAAGGGCTACGTTTGCCACCCATCCGGCTTTGCTATAATAAACGAGTACAAAAATCAAAACAGCCAATAAACCGACCAAAGCTGAAGATACCCCGGCTCTGAAAGCTTCAGAACCAACAGATGCACCAACCTCTGCTTCTTCAATAATATTGGTTGGGGCAGGTAACTTACCCGCTTTCAGTACGTTGGCAAGGTCAAGTGCCTGCTCTACGCTGAATCCACCTGATATGCTCGAATTTCCACCAGAAATCTCCTGATTTACATTGGGAGCTGAATAAACATAATTATCAAGAATAATTGCAACTTGTTTGCCAACATTGGCACCGGTCAGTGCTTTCCATTTTCTGGCACCAAGAGCGTTCATTTGCATTGAAACATCTGGTTTTCCGGTCATTTGATCGTAATCTTGTTTCGCATTAGTGATTACGTCACCTTCCAATGGAGCATTTCCATGGTCTTTGATGGCATATACTGACACAATTTCTTCCTTTGAAGTTGTATTTTCAACCGGACTAACATCATATAAAAATGTAAGATTTGCCGGGAAAATTCCCTGAGCTTCTGGTCTTTGTAATACTTCATTTAACCTTGCCGTATCTTTTGTCCTTACTGCCAGTCCACCAGTTGGTGATCCAACAAAAATATTGGCAAGTCCTGATTGAAGAGCCGAAGAGTCATTTTTAGGTGTAGTTTTTAGAGCCGAAGCCAATGTGCTTTTTGTGGTATCACCTGCCACCTTTATGCTTGATTTCCTGGCTTTTTCTTCCAGATCAATTTTAGTCAACAATGCTGAGAAAGCTTCAAACGAAGGGTTTAACTCAGTAGGGCTATATACCTCACAAAACTCCAATTTTGCAGCTCCCGAAAGCAATTTTCTTACACGCTCTGGGTTATCAACGCCTGGTAATTCTACCTGAATACGGTTTGTACCCGGAATCTTTGAAAGGTTAGGGTTAGCCACACCAAATTTATCAACACGGGTCTGGATTACTTTGAATGAACGGTCAAAGGCACCGTCTATTTCTTCTTTTACATATCTTAATACCTCACTGTCAGATGATTGTATATTTAAAATATCTCTGTTTGAAGTATTTACAAAAATGGTTGCCAGTTTGGTATCAGGTGCCAATTTTTTAAATTCCTGAGCAAAAAGTTCCGAATAATGCTTGCTACTGGTTACAGCTGCTTTATCAGCATTGGCAAGAGCCTGGGTTACCCTGGGGTCGCGAGACGCATTGGCAAGTGCCTTAACTACACCCGTTGGTGATACTTCCAGAATCACATGCATACCACCCTGAAGGTCAAGACCTAAACCTAACTCTTGTTTTGATAGATTTTCAAGAGTAGAACCCAGAAATACAGGTTGTTTCCACAATGAATCCAGATATCTTTGTTTTTTTGATGGGTCAATTTTTCCATCTTTTCCTGTGGCGTAAGCCGCAGCATCTTTTCTGATGTCGTTTACTTTCCAGGTACGAACCAGATAGTACAAACTCAATAACACAAACGCTATCAGCAGTGCTATTATACCTCCTTTGTTTTTCATAAAAAATTAATAATAAGTCCTTTGCGAGTAAAGGTTTTTTTGGTTTAAAAAGAATTTTGTATTAAAAAAATAGAAACCCCGAAGAACTCAAGGGGCATTGGTGACTATAATGTGCTCAAAAAGAACATCAAAATATGCAAAAAGAAATTGTCTGAAAGAATGTGTAAACCGAATAGTTATTTTCTCAAATCCAAAAAGTATAGCTTCCGGAAACTTAAGATCGAAATGTTGAAAATGAAAATGATGGGATGGAACAACCGACTCCGGATTTATTTGTTGTAAAATCGTTTCCTTTTGATTGTCTTTCTTTTCAGTAGATTTGGTTTCTTTCTGAATTTTTTGCGGCAAAGCGGCCGATACAAAATGTGCCGAGAACACACTCAGTAGCAGCAATATACCTGCGATTTTATTTATCAGAAGATTTTTTCTCATATTCAGGGCACGAAGTTACGCTTTGTTTATCGAAAAAATCAAGAAATATGCCAAAAAAGTATTATTTCTGACTTGATTTTTCAGAATTGTGGTCTTTTATGAGCTTACTTTTATTTATGAATGCCAGAACCAGATGTTTTTTGCACTTTGAAAAAATCATAGTTTTTTCGGGAATTGGAAAACTAAAAACAAAGGTGCTGTCATCGATTTTCTGAAGATTATTGCCTGTAGCTTGTTGGGTTTCATAACTATATTGGTAAGCTTCAACCAATTGATTGACCAATTTATTCTTATGTGAAAATTTTCCGCTACCAAAACTCACCAGATTTACTAATGAGCCTTCCACCGAATATTCATCCTGACATTCCAGGTTAGGATTTTTTGTAAAAAATTCAGCAATTTTTTCACCTTCTTCGTTTCCCCATTCCACTATACTGGTGTCAGAAATCCGCTTGATTTTATACTCTTCCATTTTAGCTTTTACTTCAGTGGTATCAACTCTTTTTACGTTGCCACAAGATGAAATAAAAAGTATTGAGAATAAATAAAATACTGATTTTGATAAATATGTAATAATGTTTTTCATAAAAGTAATAATCTAAGGTATTAAAAAACTACTGTCTCCAAAACTCAAAAATCTATAATTGTTTTCAAGGGCTTCATTATAAATTTCTTTCCATTTTTCTTCTCCTACCAAAGCCGCTACCAGCAAAAGAAGCGTTGAGCCAGGCTGGTGAAAATTTGTAATCAGGGCATTGCAAATACGGAATTTATATCCGGGGAATATCATGATTTCTGTACTTCCCATCAGTTGTTTTGAATCTGTTTTTTCTAAATAATTCAAAATCGCCCTTAGAGCTTGTATTACAGTGATTTCCGGATGATTTTGGTAAGGAAAAAGTTTTTCAATAAAAAAATTGGCATTTTCATTTCCCAATAATTTTACCCCAAACCAATATAAACTTTCTAATGACCGCATGGAAGTGGTGCCTACCGGTATAACAAACTCATGATTTTTTAATAAGTTTTCTACGAAATCTTTCGAAAATACCATCTGCTCTTCATGCATGGGGTGTTCCAAAGCATTTTCAGACTTAACTGGCATAAATGTACCGGCTCCCACATGAAGTGTAAGGTAGCTTAAACTAATATCTTTTTTTATTAAAGATTTAAGAATATCATCACTAAAATGCAGACCAGCAGTTGGAGCTGCAACGGCACCCTTTTCTTTGGAATAAACCGTTTGGTAGTCTTCCAGGTCTTCCTCTTCGGCTTCACGATTGAGATATGGCGGGAGTGGAATGTTACCAAAATATTCAATGATTTCACTAAAAACAGCTTCTGATGACCACTCAAAACGCACCAAATTGGATTCCTTATTTGCGAGAGTTGCCTTTAAAGTCAAAGAAACTCCGTTATTTATAATATCAAGCGAAAGAGTTTCGTGTTCTTTCCATTTTTTTTTATTTCCAATTACACATTCCCATTCGCAGGAATGGCGGGCCTCCATCGAAATGGCCACCAGTGGACTTGGTAGTACAGGATGTAAAATAAAAACCTCGATTATCGCACCGGTTTGACGTTTGAAAAATAGCCGGGCTGGAATTACTTTGGTGTTGTTAAAAACCAAATGAGAATTTTTGGGTAAAACTTCAGTAATGTCTTTAAAAACCTGATGAGTTATTTTTCCCGAATTAAATACCAAAAGTTTGGAGCTATCTCTCGGTTCTGCCGGATGCTTAGCAATCTTTTCATCGGGCAAAGGATAGCTGTAATCGGCAATTCTTACTTCCATTTAGTCTTCCTGTGGGGGATTTGTAAATAAAAGTCTGACAGGTAACCAGAAAATAATGATTAGCAATAAGGCTGCACCTCCAATTATAAACCAATTGTAATTAAAATCAAGTCTTTGACTTTGGTCTGAATTGATATTGTTGATTCCTAAAACTACAAATATCAAAAACGTGTTAATAATGGCCAGGAAGGCATTGAACCAGGTGCTGATAAGGTTTTTGGTTGCTTCGGGATGATTGGCCCACGCACTTTCAGGGTTTAATGCCTTGAAATTGAGTTTAATCAACGAATTCCTCAATAAACTTACCAAAAAGTTAACAAAAAATATTAATCCGGCAGTCCAGTAAAAAAACTGTTGCTGGCTGATAAAACCGACGGGATTACCCTTGGAATCGAAATTTATAGCAATACTTTCGGGTAAATTGGCATAACAAAATAGCACAACTACGGTTAACAATAAAAAAGAACCTATTTTCCAAAACCTGAAAAATATATTAATCATAATAAAATGTATAATATTTGTAAAAAGTTTGAATCTAGATCTCTATAAATATTTTCCATGGTTCGAAAACTTAAATAATTGGAAAGGATTTTTTAGAAATCTTGAAAATAAATCTGGTACAAAACCAAACATAAAAAACTAACACAAAGGTAGGGTAGAAGGTTGAGGATAAACGTAATTATTTTTAAAAATGTCGAAAATTTATACTAAAACAGGGGATAAGGGCACAACTTCTTTAGTTGGAGGAACTCGCCTTGACAAGGACCACATTAAAATTGAAGCCTATGGAACCGTAGATGAGCTTAACTCCTGGATGGGGGTAATTGCTGATTTTGAAGAAAATAAAGACAGGAAAAATGTTCTGAAGGAAATTCAGGATCGTCTTTTTACTATTGGTGCTGACCTGGCCTCTGAGCCGGAGTTTAAAAAGAAAACATTGCCGATTTTGTATGAATCCGATGTAGAGTTGCTGGAAAAACAAATGGATGAAATGAATGATGCCATGTCACCCATCCGGCATTTTATTTTACCGGGTGGCCATCAGTTGGTTTCGTTTACGCATGTGGCAAGGACTGTTTGCCGCCGGGCCGAAAGAAAAGTAATAAGCCTTTCGAAAATTGAAGAAACAAATCCAAAAATTGTTATTTATCTCAACCGTCTTTCAGATTTTCTTTTCGTTTTATCAAGAAAAATCACCTCTGAACTCGGTATTGAGGAAGTGAAATGGACTCCTCGTTGAGTTATTTTACTGTCATCAAACCAAATCTCTTTGGACGATGAAATGCAGCATTTTGCCCGGACAAGGTAGGGCTCCAGCACACAAAATCACAAGTGGTTTCATCACAAATCCAGTCTGGGTTTTCGTGTTGAGTATTTGACCTGATTCTGTAAAAATTGATTCGGTAGTTTTCGTTTATTTCTTTGCCAATGAGCTTCCAGGGTATTTGCAGGGTGCCACTCCAACTGTTTTCAGTTTTTTGGACGGCGTGCAGAATTTTGGCTTCCTCCGGATCTACCATTTTGTTGAGTGTTTGAGTTTCAGAGCCCAAAGTCGGATTGTCAATCCAGCCAATCCACAGTGCATTGTTGGGGTTTATCTCTACTTCCAGGTATTTTTTCGGATCAGCTTCACCTTCACTGATAAACACTTCAAATACTTCCTGATTATAAAGCGGTGCATTGTGAATTTGCATTATATTTTGATTTACAAAATCATCGCCTTTACACTCAAACTTAATATTGAAGTAATCTTCTGAATACCAAACCTCTACCTCTGTTTTGAAATCCGAAATGCGACCATCTGTAGCGTACTTGAAATGAGGTTGGACTTGGGTAGTTTTTTTTTGTTTTTTTTCTAAATTAAATTTGTACTCCTCAGTTGAAATCATAGTATTTTTATTTCTTCTCAAACTATTCCTGGAATCATTAATTCCAAAGTTTGGCAAAATTAACACTATTATCAAGTTGAAAATTAAAAATTTTGTCATTAAAGTAAGAATCAGAGGCAAATATTAATTGAAACGTCGCCGAATTTCAAATATAAGTGTTTCCCTTTTTTAATTTCTTCTTTTGATATTTCAAAAATCCCATGTTCGAAAGAATTGTTTTCTAAGGCAATTCCGTTAGATGAAGAAATTTTTAATTTTTTCATTTTATTTAAAAAAGCCCCCGTGATTTTGAATTACCGGGGGCTTTTTTTTTTTATCTATGACCTTTCCCTTTTCCCTTTCCTTTTCCTCCTTTATTTGTAAATGCTGTTTCTCCTGTAAATGCAAGAGTGGCATCAAATCCTAAAAGGATATGAGTTCCATCGGCTTTTTTAATCAAAACTCCGTATTTCCCATCTGTAGTCAGGTGTGCTGCTCTGACTTCCGAACCTGCATAATTGGCGGTAATATAACCTGTAATACTTGCAGGTAAACTAGCCAAATCTATTTTCACACCGTTAAGACCTTTTCCTTTTCCTGTATGTTCAGAAAGGAAGTTCCCATTTGAATCAAACAAAAGCCCTCTGTGAGTACTGTCAGTTAAGGTAATTCTCACGGCATATTTACCTGAATCTGATACAGCTGCTTTGTCAATAGTAGAACCAGCGTAATTGGTAGTTATATATGAGGTTACGCTGGCAGGAAGTGCACTAATCTCGATTTCAGTAAGATTGTGTTTTCCATGTTTGTGCCCATTTCCATTGGTTGAACTATCGGCAGTAGCAAAAAACAAGAAATCCATGTAAGCAGAGTCGTCGTCAGCAGGATCAACAGTCGATTGGTCGCAGGAGCTTAATCCCAATGTAGCACCAAGTAAAATCAAGAACAAAAATTTTAAATTTTTCATAAAAGAAATATGTTAGTTTAAAAATTAAAAATGAAGGATTTTCCAACATAGATAAATCTCACGGCATAAGCATTTGATATTATTTTCCCTGAAAGGTTTAACTATTAACTATTACGAATGGAATTATTTTTGTGTTGCCTCAGTAGAAAAAAATATATCAGGCAACGAAAACTAATTGGCTTAACGTATAATAATATTGTAAAGAATAATTCCAGGAAACATTAAAATAAAACCTTGTGATTTTTAGAAAGAGCAAAACTTTTGACCTGATAAAGGTTTTGGAAGGGTGCAAAGCTGGGCAGGGCTCTGCTCAAAAGCAACTCTTCGAAAACTATTATGGGCTGGCCAAAAGGATATGTTTGCGGTATGCAGGCTCTTCTGACGAGGTGGACGAAATGGTGAACGATGGCTTTTTGAAAGTTTTTTCAAAAATCAGTTTTTACGATTCCTCACAATCATTTGATGCGTGGTTTCGTACGGTGGTAGTCAGAACTTGTATTGATTATTATCGAAAAAATAGCCCAAAGGTAACCTTAGTCGATATTTCGACTGGTCCCCAAATTGAGTCAGACGACCATCTGATTGAGAAACTTTCAGCAGAAGAGATTCTCGAACTCGTACAAAAGCTGCCGCCTTCGTATCGAACGGTATTCTCTTTGTTTGCTGTGGAGGGGTATTCGCATGCCGAAATCGCCGAAATGCTCCATATCAATGAGGGTACTTCCCGGTCAAATCTGGCAAAAGCCAGAATGAAATTACAGGAATGGGTAAAACAATATTTAGACGAAAACGTAAATCAAGATAATCATGTCAGATAATTTTTTTGACGATAACATCCGCAAAAAGCTGGAAACTATACAACCCGAGTATAGTGAAGCTGCCTGGAAGCGACTGCGAAGCTCGCTGCCGGTTCCCTGGTATATAAGTTTATTCAGGGACTTTGGAGGCTGGATTTTTGGTGGAATCGCCTCGGTGGCTTTTCTAACCACATTTTTCAATAATCAATCAATCAAAAAAGAAAACCAATTACTAAATGAAAAAATCTCTACTATAGAAAGTCAGTCACTCAACACTGTAAGTTTAAGGGACACAGTTTTTGTCAATAGACAAGACACGGTGTACTTGACCAAATATTTGACCCAAACAAAAATCAAATATGTGACAGTAGATGGAAACAGAGAGGTGGATTTTGAACAGAATCAGGTAGCAGATTTTCAGGGAAATAAAACAGCCAAAGAAACAAGTAAAAAATCTTTGAATAGCACCCGGTCAGTTGATAAAAATACGGAGACTCAAAACAATGTAATTAGTGGAAAAACCGCATATGATAATTTGGATGTTAAAATTCCATTGGTAATTCCGGAAAGTATAAAAAATGAAACTTCTGTCGCTGAAAATCAGGTACTTCCTAAAATGGTTTTACCTCCTGCTGAAGAAAATACATTGAAGGAGCCTAAAAAAATGGAAAATGACAATTCCGTGCCGCTTCTTGACGAACTAACTGTAGCTGACAATAAAAGACCTAAAGAAGAGAAAAAGGGAAGCAAGCTATCTGATTTTCTGAAAAATCTTAATCCTCGTTTCGGTGTAACCGCCGATTACATGGGTAGAAGTGCCAACAGCATGGGCCCGGTCGTTGAGTTCTTTCTGGGAGAAAGGTTTTCATTGGGAACAGGTCTGTTAATTACCGGGAAGAATGAATTGAAATTTGGATTACCGAGGGATTTTAATATGGATACTGGTAAAAAATTTGAAGACAGGTACGGGCAGTTTTTCGGAGAGAGGCCGGTAAAAATTGAAGATATCAAAATTGAGACACAGAGTATCAAACTGCCATTGTATTTTAATTATTATGTGCCGTTTAAATACAATCTTGACTTTGTGCTAACGACAGGCACCAAACTCAATCTTTCGACAATCGAAAATGTTAGCTATATGGGTAGCAATAACTACGGTAATAATTACATCGAGAGATTTGAAAATGAGTATAAACCGAGGGTTTTCAATAATTTACTGTATGGGATGGGTATTCAATATCGCAAAGCACGATTCGCAGGACAATTGATACCATATTTTGAGTTTCCATTTAGTCAGGGTAACGCCCTTTCACCTCCTAAAAAATTCGGAATCAATGCCTCGCTCAGGTTTAGTTTAAAGAAATAATTACCAATTTTTTTCAGAAAAAGTCCTGTCGGAATCAAATTCGGCAGGATTTTTAATAAATCCTCTTCTCTAGCCTTATTTTTTGCTAAATTTGCAGACTTTTTAGGCTTTTGAATACGTTTTCAAAAACAAAACAAAGAAATAATGTCAAAAAAATCCTTCATTCTGATAGGTCTTATTTTTATCGCAACACTGAGTCAGGCTCAGATCAAACCTCGTTTTTTTGAATTTGGGCCGAAAGCTGGGATAAATGTTACCGGCTTGGCAACCCTAGATACCATTAGTTTTGACAAAAAAATAGCATTCAACTATCAGGCGGGCGTTTTTACAAGGTTTAATATGGGTAAATTCAGTCTTCAGCCCGAATTTATTTTTCAAACCAAAGGTGGAGCCACTACCGCTGACAATATTAGCTCGAAATATGCCTACAAATATCTTTCCACACCGGTATTGCTGGGTTTTACGCCTTTAAAGGGAATTTATTTGGAATCAGGAATGGAATACTCATGGTCACTAAATACCAAATCACAAAAAGGTACTGCCAATATATATGGACCCGATGTGAAAAATGATAAAAGCTGGGTTGCAGGTGCTAGAATAAATATGCTGGATGCATTTTCACTTTTTAGCCTAAACCTCAGATATACTCACGGCCTTAAAAACCAAATGCCAGATTCAAAAAATAAAGTAACTCCATTGGACTTTAGAAACAGGGCAGTGCAAGTATCAATTACCTACACATTTTCCGAATATTGGAAATGGAAACGCAAATACGGAGTTAAGAAAAAATAATAAAATGAGTTTTATTGAAGAATTAAAGTGGCGTGGAATGCTCCATCAGACCATGCCCGGTACCGAAGAGCAACTTGAAAAAGAAATGACTTCGGCCTATATTGGTTTTGATCCCACGGCAAAATCACTGCACATTGGTAATCTGGCCACAATCATGCTTTTGGTGCATTTTCAACGGGCCGGTCACAAACCTTACGCCCTTGTAGGTGGTGCTACGGGCATGGTGGGCGACCCTTCAGGGAAATCGGCTGAAAGGCAGTTTCTGGATGAGAAAGTTTTGAGAGAAAATCAGGAAGGGATAAGGATTCAATTAGAAAAATTTCTTGAATTTGGTGACAAACCCAACGCCGCGGTTATGGTCAATAACTACGACTGGTTCAAAGAGATGGGCTTTTTGCAGTTTTTGAGAGAAGTAGGTAAGTATTTGACGGTGAACTATATGAGCTCCAAAGACTCAGTAAAAAACCGCATCACGACCGGGATTTCATATACCGAATTTACTTATCAGCTTTTACAGGGTTACGATTTTTATCATTTATACAAAAATCACGGCATCAGACTGCAAATGGGCGGCTCTGATCAGTGGGGAAATATTACAACTGGTACCGAGCTTATCAGACGCAAAGAAAACAACGACGGCTCAGATGCCGACGGTGAGGTTGAATACTCAGCTTATGCTCTTACTACACCTTTGGTGACTAAAGCCGACGGAACAAAATTTGGCAAGTCAGAAGGTGGAAATGTGTGGCTGGATCCTGACCTGACCAGTCCTTACGAATTCTATCAGTTCTGGATTAATCAGGCAGACGATGACTGTAAAAGGTTGATAAGAGTCTTTACTTTACTTTCAAAAGAAGAAATCGAAAAACTCGAAGCCGAACATGCCGGGGCACCCCATTTGAGGATTGTCCAAAAAGCCATCGCCAAAGACGTCACCACCCGTGTACATGGTGCCGATCAATATGATTTGGCAGTGAAGGCATCTGAAGTTTTATACGGAAAGGCTACATTGGAAACCCTCCAAAGCCTCGATGAAGCTACTTTCAAGAAAATCTTTGACGGTGTGCCGCAAACCACTATTTCTAAAGCTGATTTTGAAGTTGCAGGTGGAATTCTCGATATCTTATCTTCAAGCACCAATAATGAGATTTATTCGTCTAAAGGCGAAGCCAGAAGGGCACTTCAAGGAAATGCCATCAGTATCAATAAAGTAAAAATTACGGATGAAAAAATGCCCCTTGCTGATATTACGCTTTTGAATGGTAAGTTTATATTAGTAGGTAAAGGAAAGAAAAATCATATTGTGGAGGTGATTTGAACTAATTATTTATAAGAATAATAAGAATGCCCTGCCAAAAGCAGGGCATTTTCATTTTATAATAAACCAATTTTCAAAAGAGCTCTGCCGGATGTCATATTTTGGTAAATGCCGAATTTATATTTTCGTAAAAAAATAAAATTATGGATACCAAAGAAGTAGTATTTGAAACGCTGAGAAAATCTTCTGAACCCCTAAAATGTGGCCAAATAGCTGATGTGACAGGTATCGACAAAGCCATTGTTGACAAAGCCATAAAAGCACTACGAAAAGAAGAGAAAGTGGTTTCTCCCAAAAATTGCTTTTACGCTGCTGTATAGTTTACAATTCTCTCAAAAAAGCCTCCGGATTATCTAAAAATTGTCGGGTGATTTGATAATGTGCCGTTTCTCGCCAGGAAATTTCTGAAATATTACCCTCTTCAATGTTCAAAATTTGAGCTCCGGGTATGGCCATGATGATAGGGCTATGGGTGGCGATTATAAACTGGCTGTCGTTTTCTCTGATTTTTTGCATGATGAGCGAAATCAATGAAAGCTGTCTTTGTGGAGAAAGAGCGGCCTCGGGCTCATCCATGATATAAAGTCCTTTACCGGTAATTCTGCCCAGAAAAAACTTCAAAAAGCCTTCTCCATGGCTCATGGCATCCAGGTTTTCGCCATAGCGGTCAATTAATGCCTGCCTTTCTGCTTTTATATATTTTGTGGCCAAATTAAGGTCGCCACCAGTCCAGGTTTCTTCTATTTCTCTGATCTCCAGACTTAAACCTTCGATTTTTTGCTGAATATTTTTTACAAAGCCAATAAAATCTTCTGCTCTCGAGAAAAAACCCGAAGTCGATTTTTGACCATACCTTATCGAAAGCATATTTCCCAATCTCCTTGCCGGTTCCATTAGCGGGTCATCAGAAATATCCAAACCACCGGCTACAGGCACACTTGTGGCATAGGCAAGAGCCTCCAGCAGTGTAGATTTACCTGCACCGTTCTCTCCCACCAAAAAAGTGATATTGCTCTTTAGTTTTACCGTTTCGAGGTTTTTTACCAGGGGTAAATTAAAAGGAAAAGCCTCAGAATCGGGGAGATTTCTGAGGCCAAAACTTTCTATTGTCATTTTATTTCAATGCTTCTATTTCGAAAAAACTCTCCGCAGCTCTGGCTATTCCGCTGGCATCAAAGCCACATTCGGCCCACAGTTGAGGTTGCTCTCCATGTTCTACAATTCTGTCCGGAATTCCGAGCCGTTTTACATTAGCTGCATAATTGTTCTCACTCATAAACTCTAGTATTGCTGATCCAATTCCACCTTGAACACACCCGTCTTCAACAACAATCACTTTATCAAACTTTCCGAATACTTCATGAAGCATTTCTTCATCGAGTGGTTTTGCAAAACGCATATCATAGTGAGCCACACTTAAGCTATTATCCAGTTTATTTATGGCTTTTTTAGCTTCATTTCCAATAGGACCGAAAGTCAATATTGCAAGGTCATCTCCATCTTTCAATTTTTGCCCTTTACCAATCTCAATTTTTGAAAATGGCAATTTCCAGTCAGGCATCACGCCTTCACCTCTCGGGTATCTTATCGTAAAGGCTTGTTTTCCTTGTTGCACATCGTCTGACTGGGCCAAAAACATCAGGTTTCTTAGTTCTTCTTCATCAAGAGGAGATGCAATAATCATATTTGGAATACACCTCATAAAGGCAATATCATAGGCACCGTGATGAGTAGGGCCATCAGCCCCGGCAAATCCTGCACGGTCGAGGCAGAACACCACAGGTAAACATTGCAAACAAACGTCATGTACTACCTGATCATAAGCCCGCTGCATAAATGAGCTGTAAATGTTGCAAAATACAGTTAGTCCCTGAGTCGCCATACCGGCAGAAAGTGTAACCGCATGTTGCTCGGCAATACCCACGTCAAAAGCCCTGTCAGGCATGGCTTTCATCATGATATTTAGAGAAGATCCAGAGGGCATTGCAGGGGTAATTCCCACAATCTTCTCATTTTTTTCGGCCAGTTCAACTATCGTATGACCAAATACATCCTGAAACTTGGGAGGCATAGGTCTGGTATAATTCTTCTTTTTGATTTCGCCGGTTACTTTGTCAAATAGTCCCGGAGCGTGCCATTTGGTTTGGTCTTCTTCAGCCGGGCCATAACCTTTGCCTTTTACTGTAAGACAATGTAAGATTTTTGGACCCGGAATATTTTTCAGGTCATTGAGCACTTCAACCAGGTGATCCACATCATGGCCATCGATTGGGCCGAAATATCGCAAGTTAAGTGCTTCGAAGAAATTACTCTGACTTATCAAAGTGCTTTTCATGGCAGCATCAACTTTAGCCACAATTTCGCGGGCACTTTTACCGAATTTACTCATTTTTCCAAGTAAATTCCAAACTTCTTCTTTTACCTTGTTGTAGGTTTTTGAAGTGGTAATGTCAGTCAAATATTCTTTCAATGCCCCTACATTGGGGTCAATGGCCATACAGTTGTCATTAAGAATAATCAGCAAGTTGGCATCTTTTACCGAGCCTGCGTGGTTCATACCTTCGAAAGCCAAGCCCGCAGTTAGGGCACCATCTCCAATTACAGCGATATGCTGGCGGGAAAGATTACCATTGTGCAAAGAGCCCATCGCCATGCCCAGTGCAGCAGATATTGAGGTTGAGGAGTGTCCTACTCCAAAAGCATCGTATTCGCTTTCCTTTCTTTTCGGAAAACCCGAAATACCACCATAAAGCCTGTTGGTTTCAAAACGATCTTTCCTTCCGGTCAGGATCTTGTGACCATAAGCCTGATGACCTACGTCCCAAACCAACTGATCGTCGGGTGTATTGAAAACATAATGTAAAGCAACAGAAAGCTCTACAACTCCCAAACTGGCTCCAAAATGCCCGCCATGAACCGATACCATATCAATGATATACTGTCGCACCTCTTCTGAAAGCTGATGTAATTGTTCTTTTTTTAGTTTTTTTAGATCTGATGGGAAATCTATTTTTTCTAAAAGAGGGCCCTGGGTAATTAACATGACGATTGTTTTATCTTCTGATAACTAATTCTGATTTAAATTGTTTATCAGTATTAAAAATGTTTAATCTTTTTTCTGACTAGCTCTGAAAAGCCTGTCTTTTTCAGTTATGGTCAAGCTTTCGTAACCTCCTGACTTATTTATTTTATCTAACAAATAATCAATTTCTTCCTGATCAGGGTAATAATTCTGGTCATCATAAATCTGAGACCTTTGATATTCTCCCACAGGTGACTTACTATAAGTTCGTGATATTTTTTTATCGGGTTTTTGTTTGCCCATTCCTTCCATTTTCAAAATTAAACTTTCCAATGGTTGTGTAAAATTCAGGCCGGTTCTTAGAAATTTTACATAAAAATAGCCGAAAGATGCAGCTCCTAAGTGAAGAATTCCGGTTCGGTAATCTACCAAAAGAGAAATTATCAGAAATGCTATAGCAATGTGTTTTAATTTGATAAAAAATCTAAAAAACATCATTTCATATAGAGGCAACAAGCCCACTGCAGCAAATAGAACCGCATAGATTCCTGCCGATGCACCAAAGAGGTAAGGTGCTGGTTTGAAAGGTCTTATAATTTGTAAACCATAAGCAGAAATTGTATAAAGAACCGCACCTGCTATTGCTCCAGACACAAATACCAGTAATACTTTCCTTCCACCCAAAAAATCAGTAAGAATATGACCAAACCAAAATAAAGCCAAACTATTGAAAATCAGTTCAATGATATTGGAATTGGTAAACGGAAAAATAAGGATTGTCCAGGGGTGACGGAGAAAATCAACAATACTTGTACTCAGAAAGAAGTTTTTGTTAAGAAAATCAGAGTAAATTTTGTGGTCAGGCAAAAACTTAAAACTAAATGTGAGAAGCCAATGAAGGACAAATACAATAGAAAAAATCAGGATCATTTGTACGACCTGATTGTTTTGCTTTCTAAATGCATTTTTTAAATCATCAAATATCCCACCCATTGTTTTTTCAGATTGATATTTAAGAGTACGAAATTAGTAATAATTTCGTTTAGTGAAACCAAAAAACTTTAATAAAATTAAACCTGTAATCAAGCCGCCCAAATGGGCAAAATGAGCAATTCCAGTTTGAAAACCCGCTGCTCCTTGCACCAGCTCATATATTCCGTACATAGCAACAAAATATTTGGCCTTTATTGGGAACGGAAAAAACAACAACATCATTTCGACATTAGGGAAAATAAAAGCAAAAGCCATCAGTATTCCGAATATTGCCCCGGAAGCACCCACCATCGGAATTACCGCCTCCCGATAAAAAGCTTCAGAGTCAACTGCCATATTTGACATGTCATAAATATTCAATCCGGTGTTGAGTAAAGCCGCTCCAATTCCTGTAATTAAATAATAGATTATGAATTTCTTAGACCCCATATAGGTTTCGAGGGCAGGACCAAATATAAACAAACCAAACATATTACTGAACAAATGGCCTATGCTGCCATGCATAAACATATAGGTCAAAAACTGCCAAGGTTTGAAAGCGGGATTGATTAATTCGCTGGTATTTGGCAAAATCGGATTAAAAAATGCAAAATATTGGACAAAAAAATCACGGGAATAAAACTGTGCGAAAAAATATACTGCAATATTTATTATCAATAGTTTTTTGACATTTGGCGTCAATTGGTCAAACATATTATTTGAATTTTATTTTTGTTATAACAAACTTACCATCAAAATGGGTCAATTCAGTAACAAAGAGGCAAGTTTTTCTAAAGTAAGAATGCTCATTACTTGCATTCCATCAGGACTTACCGAAGGCATGGCTGTTTCAAAAAGCTGATTAATCAAACCTCCGATTTCTTCTTTTGATAGTGCTTTATGCATTTTAGAAGCATTTCTTTTGGCTAAAGTTTTAGCCAAAGCCTCTTTTTTATCTGTTTTTTGATTGTTTTCGTTGATTTTGTATTGCTCTATCAAGCTTTTGAAAAGCTCGGCTTCATCTTCTTCCAAAAACTGCGAAGGCACCCCATTGATGATGTAGGTATTTTGCCCAAATTCTTCCACATTAAACCCTATATTCCTGATCATATCGATGATTTCAAAACTAAGGGCATAGTCTATTGCTGACAAAGAGACAGTTTTAGGGAATAATATCTGCTGAGAAATACCTTTTTGCTGCGAAATTTCTTTTAAATATTTTTCATAAAATATCCTTTCATAGGCACTTTGCTGATTAATCAACAATATTCCGCTTTTTATCTGGCTAATTATAAATCTGTTGTGAATCTGAATTGCATTTACTTCGGCTTCTTTGCCGAGATTTACCGAATCCTCAATTTGGTTTATTTTACTGCTGAAAAGTACAGGTTGAGTTTCAGGGTCCCGACTATCTCCAAATCCTTCAAATAGCTTTTGCCAGTTTTCCTGATTGGGCTTTTCGTTTTGCCTGGTATCTCTACCGAAATTTTCAAAAGTACTAAGGTTGGAATCTGACCTGAAATCGTTTCTGGGCGACTGACTCCAGGGATTCAGGGCAAGATTTCCCAAATTTATATTTGCCTCAAAATCAATGCTTGGAGTAAGGTTGTAAACCCCGATAGCTTGCTTTACCGCCGATCTCAAAATGGCATAAATTGCTTTCTCGTCATCAAATTTTATCTCAGTTTTAGTGGGATGAATGTTGATGTCGATATGGCTTGGATCAATCTCAAGAAACAGGGCGTAAAAAGGGTGCGTTCCTTCACTAATAGTCGCTTCAAAAGCACTTGTTACGGCGTGATTGAGGTAAGAACTTTTTATGAATCTTTTATTTACAAAAAAATACTGGTCGCCCCGGTTTTTTTTGGCACTGGGCGGTTTACCAACGTAGCCCGATATCTTCAAATAAGGTGTATCTGCCTGGCATTGAGCCAGTTGGTCCCGATAGCTTTTGTCGAGTACGTCGGTTATTCTTTTGTTAAGTTTATTGGCCGAAAGGTTAAAAATCTCGGTGTCATTATGGAATAATTTAAATGAAACATCAGGATGAGCCAGAGCCATCCTCTGAAATTCTTCCAAGATATGCTTCATTTCCACCGGGTTGCTTTTCAGGAAGTTGCGACGGGCAGGTACATTGAAAAACAGGTTTTTGATTAGTAAATTGGTGCCTTTCGGACTCTGACCAAATTCCTGAGCTTTAATATCTGAACCTTCGATTTTGATTATGGTTGCCAGTTCGTCTTCCTCTCTTCGGGTTTTGAGTTCTACCTGGGCTACAGCCGCAATTGATGCTAAAGCTTCTCCCCTAAAACCCATGGTGCGAATATTAAACAAATCGGCCGACTCTCTGATTTTAGAGGTGGCGTGCCGCTCAAAACTCATACGGGCGTCAGTCGGCGACATCCCCATTCCATCGTCGATGACCTGAATCAGGGCCTTTCCGGCGTCTTTTACAATAAGTTGAATATTTTGGGCACCGGCATCAATGGAGTTTTCCAGAAGTTCCTTTACTACAGAAGCCGGCCGTTGAACTACTTCACCGGCTGCAATCTGGTTGGCAATAGAATCTGATAAAAGACGGATTACATCCATTGGGAAAAATTAAAAAAATCGAACCGCAAAATTGGTGATTTTTATTAGGATTTCCCAGAAGTGAGCTACCTTATAGCGGTAAATTATTTAGCAAAAATCTTGACAAATAGTTCTGTTTAGCACTCAATTGTGATAACTATGCCATTGTCAAGGGTATGAGACCGGTTTTTTAAAGAAACCGTGTGCAATCTGTCGTGATGCCAATAAAGCCCATCTCCTTCTATTACCGGAATTCCGAATTTTTCTGTAAACTGTGTTTTCATTTCATTTAAGAGCAGTTCGGAATCAGCCTGATGATTGAGATAAACATTGACTTTTATGGAGTCAAGTTTTTGATTTTTTCCAAAATACGAGATATCAATAAGTTCAAAATCATCATTTGTGCAGCTGAAAGTCATGAAATCTTCTCCTTCATCAAGAAGTTTCATTTTTTCGATTTTTCGGATGGCCTCAAAATCCTGACCTATTGTCACTCCTCTAAAATCTCCATCATTAGTGCCGATAATTTTATCGCACCATTGCGACATTTTAGATTTTTTCTTTGGATTGGTGTCTTTTTGTTGGTTAAGGGAATTCAATTTTTACTTTTTGTTATAGTTCAATGCCAAATTTACAAAAAATTAATAAATTAAAAAATAATAGTTTATGATATTTTCAAAATTCTCTGAAAATTCCGAAAAACAGCTTTTTTTCTCCCATTTGATTAATAGAATAATAAGTGCGGGCGGTAGTATTGTACCAGGTTACGTAGTCAATTCCCAAGCCGCCACCTTTCAGCAATTTGTTGGCCAAAAGTGTGTTTGAAAACTCAGGATAGTAATTTTTGACAAACCCCAGATCGTAATAAATATTTGGATATATGGCGATTGGTAAAGTTTTGAATTGTGCCATTCGGGTAAATTTTGCCAGACTCATTTCGGTTTTGACCAATTGAAACCTTATTGTATTTTTGAAGATTCCGTAATGCTGACCGTCAACTACATATAGCTCATAGCCCCTCACAAGATTATTTTCATAACCAAGCCCGCGAAGTGTGGAGTAAAGTTGCTTTTTGGGGTTGCTGATCTTTCCTCTCAGGTTTGTTTCGAAGAAAAATCTTTTGGTTAATGGTTTGAAAAATGAAACAGAAGCAAATAAATTGGCTTGAAAATAACCTGATTTTACCCATGTGCCCGAAAGTTGAGAAAAATATAGGAGTCCTTTGAGAGGATATTGCCGGTTATCTCTCAAGTCGAAACGATAGTCATAAGCAAAGCTCCAAAATGATTGTCGCAAATTGTTTTCTCCAAAATATCGGGGATTAAGTTTGGAAAGCGTATCAGAAATCTTACTGTTGCTATATGCTATGCTGAAAGAATGAAAGTGGTAAAGGGCATTTCTTAATCTGAGTTCGAAAAAACCTCCCGTGCGTTCCCGCATTCGGTTTTCGGTATTGAAAAAATCAAGCTTATCGTTCCATGTGCGATAGGCTATAGTTCTTTGTGTAGAATAAAAAACACCTGTTCTGATTCCAATCCTTTTCCGTTTGTCAATATATGGTTTACTGTAGGAAATTTCAAAATATGGAATAAAACCACCCATGGCCCTCAGTTTCAGCTGGTCGTTTCCGCCGGTAAGGTTAAAATGTTTGGCATTGATACCGTAGGTAAGCCGGTTGAGGTCACGGCCGCGTTCATACCACCATTCGTTAAAAGAGCGGTCAGCTAGTAATACTTCTGGTAATGCAATCAGATACCAGCGTTCATTTACCAAAATATAGACATCAAGAATTTTATTTTCAACTCTATATCTAATGTCGATATTTAAAAAAAGGTTGGTATTGGATAGATTTTGGCGGCTTCTGTCTATTTGTTCAGTTATTTTGGAAATATCAAGAGAATCACCCGGCTGAAAACTCATTTCACGAAGTATAATAGAGCTATATGTCCTTTTATTTCCTTCGATTTTTATGGTATTTACAAAACATTTCTCCTGAGCCAATGCATCGAAACTCTGACCAAAAACTATCAAAAAAGAAAAGATATGTAAAGAAATATTTTGTTGAAAAAATGATTACCCCGATTGCTCATGATGCAATAATAAGGCTTTTTGCCAAAACCGTCAGCTAAATACCATTAAATTCTGTTCGGAAAATTTATTTTAAGTGATAATTGACAATTAAGTTTCAGTCTGTTTTTATAATGTCATTTTTTTAATTTCTTTTGTAAAAATACTTATAATGAACCTATGAATAATTTACCCAAACCACGGCTGTCTTTTGCCAGTATTATCAACATGAATGTCGGTTTTTTCGGCATTCAGTACAGTTTTGGCTTACAGCAAAGTGCCGTAAACCCTATTTATGACATGTTGGGGGCTTCGCCCGACGAAATACCAATTCTTAATCTCGCAGGTCCGGTTACCGGATTGTTGATTCAGCCGATTATCGGGGCATTGAGCGATAAAACGTGGAGCCCAAAATGGGGGAGGAGAAAACCGTATTTTTTTATAGGAGCCATCATGTGTAGTCTGGCCTTATTGGCTTATCCTTTTAGTAGTGCATTGTGGATGGCAGCCGGCTTACTCTGGATTTTGGATGCGGGAAACAATACAGCTATGGAGCCTTACCGGGCGTTTATTGCCGATACTTTGAATTCTGATCAACAGCCAACGGGCTTTCAGGCTCAGAGTTTTTTCACTGGTTTCGGTCAAACTTTAGCTAATATTTCCCTATTTATTTTTCCAATGATTTTTATTGGGAAAACTGGTTCCTTGCCCAACTGGGTGTATGCTTCGTTTTTTATTGGAGCAGTATTTTCAATAGGGTCAATTTGGTGGAGTATGCGTACTACAAAGGAAATTCCGCCCACCGAAGAAGAATTGCGAAAAATGAAATCGGAGCCACTTAATCTGGTTTCACCTTTTACCGATGTATTTTCGGCGATTGTGGATATGCCAAAAGTGATGTGGCAACTGGCTTTGGTTTATTTGTTTCAATGGTATGCTTTGTTTTGTTACTGGCAAAATAGCTCAAAAAGTGTCGCCCTTTCGGTTTGGAATGCGACTCCGGCATCTGATCCCGGTTTATATGAAAAAGCCGTCAGCTGGACCGGCCTTGTCAATGGCTGGTACAATATCGTAACGTTTTTGTCAGCGTTTGCTTTGGTATATTTTGCAAAAAGGATAGGACCCAAATATGTTCATTTTCTTTGTTTGGTGCTTGCGGGAGTAGGATTTTTGTTTTTTCCGAATATTCATAATCAAAATTTGCTATTTGTGGCCATCACAGGTTTCGGGATAGGCTGGGCGAGTATGATGGGAATTCCGTATTTGATGGTGGTGAGCCAAATACCCAAAGAACGTTATGGTGTTTATATGGGCCTTATTAATATGATGATTGTGATTCCGATGATACTACAGACCCTTTCTTTTGGAGCAATTTTAAAGAATTTTCTCGGTAACGACCCCAGAAATGCAATAACTTTTGCCGGAACATTGTTGCTTTTGGCTGCTTTAGCCACTTTATTGATAAAAACTACAAAAGTAAGTGACGATGAAGTAATGTTGCAAGGTAGTGGGCATTGATTATTTTTTGTGCATAAATAGCTATATTTACATTAATTTTTTGCGTGGAAGTATTTTTCAATAATTCATATTGATATGGAAATTACAAGTTTAAGTCAGTTGGATTTAAGCAAAACGTATTCTTATGCTGATTATTTTTCGTGGAAATTTCAGGAAAGAGTTGAATTGTTGCGTGGGAAAATCATGAAAATGTCTCCTGCTCCAAGCAGACAACACCAACGTATTTCTTCTAAATTGGGGTTTTCTATTCAAAAATCCCTTGAATTATCTTCTTGTCAGGTCTTTTACGCACCATTTGATGTAAGACTGGAAAGTGTGAAAGATGATAAATTGGCGAAAACGGTTGTTCAACCTGATATCTGTGTTATTTGTGATTTGACTAAACTCGATGACCGTGGATGCTCTGGTGCACCGGAACTAATTGTGGAGATACTATCACCTGGTAATACGGCGAAAGAAATGAAACATAAATTTAAACTTTATGAGGAGGCTGGTGTTGAGGAATATTGGATTGTTGACCCCACTGAAAAAATTGTATGGCAATATCATCTTGAAAACGGGATTTTTACCAACCATAGACCGCTTATCGAAGAAGATGTTTTGCACTCTTTGGTTTTGAAAGGATTTTCGATTGAGTTAAGTGCGGTTTTTAGTGATTGATAATAAAATCTATGAATTGATATTTTTTAAGAGATTCCCAAATAAGAAAGCCCGAATTTAATTCCGGGCTTTCTTTTTGAAAAAAAAGTTCAATTATTTAATTTCCAATGAATACGGAAGTCTTGCCTGAAGTTTTTCCATGCGTTGAAGGCTTTTTATTTCTTCGGCATAAGGAGCCAGAGCACCCAGATACTCTCTGATTTTAGCATCTTCCTGAGATTTGCCAAATTTGTTCATAATCTGCTCAAATTCTGACTTCGGATATGGATAGAACTTAACCTGATAGTCATCTCCTTTAATTTTCGCTTTTTTGGCAGCTACTTTTATGGCATCATCTATACCTCCCAAAATATCCACCAAACCATTTTTCTTGGCTTGTTCACCTGTCCATACACGACCGCTGGCAATAGCTTTCAATTTTTCAATCGACATGTGTCTTCCGGCTGCGGCTTTTGAGGTGAATTTTTCATAACCACGATTTACTGAGTTTTGAATCATCATTTTTTCAGCATCTGACATCTCTCTTGTCAAAGCCGGAGAATCGGCAAATTCATGAGTTTTTACACCATCAAAAGTAATTCCCAGTTTGTTGTTCATCAATTCTTTGGCATTGAAAAGCATCCCAAAGATCCCAATGGAGCCTGTAATTGTAGTTGGCTGAGCCACGATGGTATCGCAACCCATTGCCATATAATACCCACCTGAGGCAGCCACGTTGCCCATTGAAGCAATAACAGGCTTAACTTTTTTGGTCAATTCTATCTCTCTCCACATGATATCAGAGGCCAATGCACTTCCACCTGGTGAGTTGATTCTCAATACTATAGCTTTTATTTTTTTGTCTTTTCTGGCTTTTCTCAATTCTTTAATAAAAGCTTCCGATGTAATCACATCATTTTCATCATCCCCGCTCATGATATCACCTTCAGCTACAATCACCGCAATTCTGTTGTCACGTGAACCTTCTTTAACATATTTTTTGGCATTTTTATAACTACCAAGTTTAGTATAAACGGGCTTTTCGTCTTTTTTCAAGCCAAGAGCTTTCGCAATCGCTGCTTCGTATTCGTCTTCATAACCCACATCGGTAAGGATTTTATATTTCACAGCATCATTAGGTTCCTGAATAAGAGCTTTATTCAAAATATTGTCCACTTCGGATCTCGAAATACCCCTTGCAGCAGCGATATTGTCATATACATGATTGGCGATTGAGTTTAAGTATTCCTGAACCTGCATTTTGTTTTCGGGACTCATGTCGGTTCTGATGAAAGGCTCCACGGCACTTTTGAATTCTCCCACACGGAAAATCACAGGCTTTACTCCAATTTTTTCAAATAATCCTTTCATGAATGAAATCTCGGTATCCAGACCATTGAATTCTATTCCACCAGCTGGATTAATGAAACTTTTTGTGGCAACTGTTGAGAGATACACGGCCTTTTCGGTCATAATTTCGGCATATGTATATATAAACTTGCCTGATTTTTTGAAGTCAATCAATGCATTCCGAATTTCCGCCAATTCGGCATAACCTACCATCGGAGTTTCGAGTTTTATACTGATTCCTTTGATATTGGGATCAAGTTTTGCGTTTTCTATTGCCTCTTTCAATTCGTGCAACGATGTTTTCTTTTCGCCATTAGAAAAAATATCCTGAAAAGGGTCTTCTTTGATTGCTTTCTCAGTGATTTGGGTATTTAAATCTAACTTCAATACTGAGTTTGCCTTTACTTCAAAAGCATCATCACTACCGCTGGAAAGCATAGAACCTATACCTATGAAAACGATAAACATCAATGCCGAAAATAGGAATATCCCGACTATGGTTGCCAAAACATATTTAAGAAATTGCCTCATTTATTTTTTTAATTTATTTTTTTACAAAATTATACAACAAATGTATTTCAATGATACATTAATCCAAAGCCTAAAATTATTCAATGGGGAATATTTATTTTAAGTGGCAGATTTCGAGGGGTGGGCATATTTTTTTATTTTTACCGTCAGGTACTTGATTTTTGAGATTTTACACCCAATAAAGGCCAATGGTAGCGTTTGAGGCTGAAATAAAGAGATTTGATAAAAACGGAGAAAAAACCGGCTGGTATTACATTGATTTACCTTTTGACTTAGCCCAAAAAATCAAACCCGGAATCAAAACGGCCTATCGGGTCAAGGGGAATTTGGGTCCATATGCCATCAGACAAGTGGCACTTGTACCAATCGGAGAGGGTAATTTCATAATTGCTCTTAATTCTGAAATGCGAAAAAATATCAAAAAGCAATTGGGAGATAAGATTCCGGTAAGCTTGGAAGCAGAAACTGAAGAAATGCCACTTTCAGATGATTTACTAGCTTCGCTCGAGCTTGAGCCCGAGGCACTTGAAAAATTTAATTCTTTTCCAAAAAGCCATCAGCGGTATTATTCCAACTGGGTCGATTCCGCAAAAACTTTCGAAACCAAATCAAAACGCATCCATATGTGTATTTATGGGCTGATTCATAATATGGACTATGGGCAAATGATCAGGCATTTTAAGAAGGAAAGTCTGTGAGAGGAGAGTGATGAGTAGCGAGTAACGGGTTGCGAGGACTAAGCAATTAAAGTTTAAATTTTACTTGCAATAATTTTCAAAGTTTCAACTTTTTTCTGATACTATCATTAATCAATTCAGGTTCAAAGCCTTTGCTGGTGAGGTATCTAAAAACTTTATTTGATTTTTCAAATTGATTTTCCAGCAATCCTAATTCAGCCATTTTTTTATCTATCAAAAAATCGATTTTTTCCAGATATTCTTGATCGGTAATCTCTGCCAAACCCGATTTTATGCAGTAGGTACTGATTCTGCGAGCTTTTAGTTCAAAATTAATCTTCAGTTTGCCCCAATTTTTCACTCTGAATTTTCCACCTGCAAAAGCTTTTGCGTATCGTTCCTCATTCAGGTAGTTTTCGGAAATTAGCCAGGAAATAATTTCCTCGGCTTCGTCACCCAAAACCTTCCATTCTGAAAGTTTTTTTCTTACTTCCTGATGTGTACGTTCCTGATAAACACAGTAGTTAGCAGCTTTTTTTAAGATTGCGGTGTCCAAAATTTGGTAAATTTTTTTTCAAATATCCATCAAAATCAATAAACTTTTTGATTTGATGCTGAAAAATCCAATCTTTACTAAAAACTTACCCCGATGAATAAAGCAGCCATCGTAACGGGTGCCGGTCAGGGAATCGGTCTCGCCATTTGTAAACTATTTGCAAAAAACGGTATTCAGGTTATTCTGAACGACATCGATGTGGACTTGTGCAAAACCGCCGCCGGCGAGGTAAATGCACTAGTTCCAAAAAGCTGTATTCCTGTTTTTGGCGACTGCTCTATGCCTGAATTCAATGATTTTTTGGTCGAAAAAGCCATAGAAAACTTTGGTCAACTTGATATTTTGGTAGCCAATGCAGGCATTACCAGGTTCGGTGAATTCCTTGATTTTTCTGTCGATGATTTTGAAAATGTGATAAATCTTAATCTGAAAGGTAGTTTTTTTCTTACCCAGACAGCCGCCAAAAGAATGATAGCCCAGGGCAATGGCGGGAGCATTTTGTATATGTCTAGTGTGGTGGGTGTGCAGGCTCATAAAAACCTGGCGGCGTATGCCATGACCAAGGCTGCCCTCAATATGTTGGCCAAAAACCTTGTGGTGGAGCTTGCTCCGCACCGTATCACTGTCAATACCGTAGCTCCCGGAGCAACTTTGACAGAAAGAACCCTTTCAGATCCTGAATACATGAAAGTTTGGTCTGAAATTACGCCTATCGGTTCCCCTGCAACAGTAGATGACATCGCTCAGGCAGTTTATTTCCTCACCTCAGACGCCGCTAAACACATTACAGGCCAAACTTTGATCGTGGACGGTGGCTGGACAAGCGTAAGTGTGCAGCCGTGAAAGAAGAAATTATTGTTTATATTTTGAAATTACGTGTAAAATATTTAAAATTGCACGTGTAATTATTGAATAATATGGATACCAAACTCACTTTAGTTGCAGATAAAGATATAATCGAGAAAGCAAAAGTTTATGCCAAAGAGCAAAAAACAAGTTTGTCAAATTTGGTTGAAAAATATCTCAGTTCATTAGTTTTAAAGAATAGCGAGGAAGATTTTGAATCATCGCCACTAATAAAAAGTTTAACTGGAGTTATTAGTTCTGGTTCTGCTGATAATTATAAGAATGATTACAGAGACTTTTTAACAGAGAAATACAAGTGAAAAAAGTCTTTTTGGATACAAATATTGTTTTGGATTTGCTAGAGAAAAGGTTACCATTCTATATCAATGCTTCCAAAATATTTTATTTAGCAGAAAAAAAGCAAATTACAATTTCGGTTTCTTCATTAACTTTTGCTAACCTAAACTATATTTTATCAAAGAAAACTTCCATAAATGAGGCTCGTCAAATTTTAAGGAAATTGAGAATGCTAATTGATGTTATTTCATTATCTGAAAAAGTTATTGATCTGGCTTTGAATGATTTAGATTTTAAGGATTTTGAGGATGCTTTGCAATTTTATTCGGCAATGGAATCAAAGCAAAACGTAATAATTACAAGAAATCAAAGAGATTTTCCTAAAATTGACATTCCAATAATGAATCCGGAAGAATATTTAGCTTCAATTTGATTATTGAGCCTTTACAGTACCATCCCTTCCAACAACCCCACGTACCCCTCAATTCCTTTTTTGATTTCTTCTACATAAATATATTCATCGGCAGTATGTGAGCGGGCGGAGTCTCCCGGGCCGATTTTGATACTTGTGAATGGCATCAGAGCCTGGTCAGATAGGGTAGGAGAGCCATAAGGTTTCATGCCTAATTCCAGTCCCCGTTTTACAATTGGGTGATCAGTCGAAATGCCTGAAGGTCTGAGTCTTATGCTGCGTGGCACTACTTCACATTTTGTATTTTTTGGATAATTGCCAGGATTTCTTCCAGTGTATAGGCAACGGTAGCTCTTACATCCACCACAAAAGTACACACATCAGGTACCACATTGTGCTGGGTACCGGCGTTGATTTGGGTTACACTCATTTTTATGGGGCCAAGTGTAGCCGATGTTTTCGGGAAATTGAAACTACGGAACCATTCAACGTCATTCATGGCTTCATAAATCGCATTTTTACCTTCTTCCCTGGCGGCATGTCCTGCCACACCTTTAGCAGTACAATCCAGCACCATCAGACCTTTTTCGGCGATGGCCATATCCATAAGTGTGGGTTCTCCAACAATAGCCAGGTCAATTTTGGGTAAATCAGTCAGCAATAATTCTACACCATTTTTTCCGGAAATTTCTTCTTCTGCCGAAGCAGCAAAAATAAGATTGAAGGGCAGATTTTCTTTTTCATAAAAAAATAAAAAAGTAGCCAAAAGGCTTACCAGAGACCCTCCGGCATCATTACTCCCCAGTCCGAATAGCTTTCCGTCAATGATTTCGGCTTTAAAAGGATCCTGCGTATATCCGGCATTAGGTTTTACGGTATCGTGGTGAGAGTTGAGTAAAATGGTGGGTTTTTCAGGAGAAAAATATTTATTTTTTGCCCAGATATTATTTTCAATGGTTTGATAGTCAATGCTTTTTTCTTTAAAAATATTCTCAAAAATAGCCAAAGTGCCCTGCTCTTCACGACTAAATGATGGCGTTTCAATGAGTTTTTTCAATACATCAATTGCAAAATCGCTGAGCTCAGACAGGTTCATTTTCTGAATAGTTTTTTACAAAAATAAATTCATCGTACATTACAACCTATTATATTGGAAAAGAATCTTAAAAGAAAGCTATTTTTAAAAGTTTCGGTTTGAATTATTGAAATTGCTATTAATATTTAGAAAATGAAAAACATTGTAGTTGTATTGGCATTGTTGATGTTTGGATGTGAATCAGAAACACCTCAACCAGCTTTAGTGGGAACCTGGAAATGGGTGATTACTCAGGGTGGAATAGCAGGATTGACCATAAAACCTGATGAAAGTAATCAGAAAAAGCTCGTTTTTGATAAAGACGGAAACATGACTTTTGTAGTAAACGGAAAAAATACCCAAACCATAAAATATGAAGCAAAAACCGGGAAATCCATCACTTCAACTGAGCAGGTGCCTCTTATTGTTTTTCCAGGTGAAGAAAGCATGAACTGGTCTTATAGCATTGATGGTGATAGTTTATATCTTTTTGAAGAAGTATATGATGGCTTTGGGCACACCTATGTTCGCGAGAAGTAGGGTGTAATGTGCTAATTAAAAATGTGCTAATGTGTTAATTAATAATGGGTTAATTTGGATAAGTCAATAAATTTATATAACCGAGTGGCTGTTTGAAAAATCCCGCTAATGCCTTTTTGTTGCAATGATCAAAAAGTAAAATACACCGCAAACCAGTGCATGATGGCGGAGGCCAGAACAAATAGATGCCAAATGAAGTGATTGGCAGGTATTTTTTTGTTTTGGTAAAAAATCACACCTACGATATAACAAACCCCGCCGGCAATTAGCCAAATAATAGATTTTTCGGGCATAGCTTTCCAGAAACCACTTCCCAAAAAGAACACCATACAGCCGATTCCGATATAAATGAGGCTGCTTAAAAGCCGATATTTTCCTGTCAAAAAGACTTTTTTGATCACGCCTGCCGCAATAATAATCCATTGAATGGTAAGAAACCAGGTGGCAGTTGTGGAATCGGTATATTTAACTACAAATGGCAAATACGTTCCACCAATCAGAAAAAATATGCTGATATGGTCAAATATTCGCAAGGTTCGTTTAGCCGTAGGTTCGAAAAATCCATGATAAAGGGTGGAGAAAGTAAACATCTGCATCATGCTGAATCCATAAAATGCCACTGCAAACATCAATTGCTCAGAACCCGAAGGTGCGGTTTTAGCAACCAGAATCATTGTTCCAATCAACGAAAACAAGATTCCGAATCCATGAGAAAGGGCATTGGCCAGTTCTGACCTTATTTCTGATTTATTCATTTTACTTCAAAATTGCAGTTCCGGCATTTCCATTTTTTACTGCTTCAACCAACTGCTCCGCCTGACAAATCGTTACTTTTTTTACGCCCTTTTCAAGAGCATCAAAGGCATTATCTAATTTAGGAATCATCCCAGCGAATATAGCTCCGGAGGCCTTCAGTTCCTCGTAATATTCAGGTTTTATTTCCGAAATCACCGAATCATCATCTTCTGCATCAAGCAAAACCCATTTTTTCTCAAAACAATACACCAGATTTACTTCAAAATCCTTACTCATGCCCACAGCAATAGCCGAAGCTTGGGTGTCGGCATTGGTATTGAGCATATTTCCATCTATATCATAGGTGAGAGGAGCAAATACAGGAGAAACATTATTTTCCAAAAGATGGGATATGAATTCTGCATTTACTTTTTCAATATCCCCCACAAAACCATAATCAATATTTTTTACAGGTCTTTTTTTTGCCAAAATCGCACCTCCATCAGCCCCGCTTAGGCCAATAGCATTGCAGTTTTTGGATTGAAGAGCTGCAACAATCTGTTTGTTGACTAATCCGCCATAAACCATTGTAACCACTTCAAGCATAGGTTTATCTGTGATTCTCCTTCCTCCAACCATTTGGGTTTCTATCCCTAATTTTTCGGCGATTTTTGTAGCTATTTTTCCGCCGCCATGAATCAGGATTTTATTTCCTGGCAATGAAGAAAAATCACGGAGGAAATTGTCCAGTTTTTGTGGATCATCGATTACATTTCCTCCGATTTTTATAACATTTAAGAGCATTCCTTATCTTTTTTGCAAAAATGCACCTTTTCAAAAAATATCCTTCTAATTTTCGTTAAAACTATCCGAAATCGCCTTCCTCAGAGCTTGATGTGGCCTTAGTCCATTGCTTCTATAGGTTCTGGGATTCTTTTCCGTAATCTCATCACGACGGTATTTAAGACGTTCCAGCATGTTTTTACGGTATTCTTCCAGTTCTTCTGCCGATAGATTTTGTCTGTTCTGATTTCCGGTATCATAGCCTTCATTATAGTTGCTAACCCGTGCCGACTCAATTGCAAACTTTATTTTTTCATTTACTTCAGTCAAGTCTGTACTGAGTACTGATTTTTTGGTTTCCAGTTCTTTTAGGTCCGGTAAAAGTTCAAGCTTTTGATTCATGAATTCCAACTGCGACTGCACTTTGAATAGTGGTTTTCTCACTTCAGTGAGTTTTTTGATACGACGTCTGATTATCCGTTTGGATCGGCTAATCGCCGGGTTGTATTGAAACCACCTTTTCCAATATATCTGTAAACTCGGGAACGCAATTCCCAAACTGATGGCACCCGCAATGGCAAAAAGCACCCCACTCAATACAAAAGAAAGTAATGCCCAGGGGCTGTTGACCAGTTTCTGGTTGAGTTGGTCATATTCTTTGAGTTTGAGCTCGATTTTGGCGTTCAATGCCGAGTTGTCAGGAATCGGTGCATTAGCAGTAGCAATAAGTGGAGTTGCCTCTAGTTGCATACTTTTGATTTCCCGGTTGAGGGCCTCTTTAAGTCTGTCTGTTTTATAAGCCTCATATCTAAACCACCCCAAAATGGCCAGAGTACTAATCGAGATTACCACAAGGGCAGTCTGGAAAATATTATGCATTTTTTTGGTGGCCGGACTAAAATTGGTCAGATAAGGCTGCTCTACGAGTCTTTCATAGGCCGGTTTCATCAAAATCGAAACCCCAGCCAGACCACAAGCAAAGGCCCAGGCTTCTGTGGTATTTCTGATATTGAGAGCATAAGCTACGATTTCATGCGAAATAATCAGGTCGCCCAAAATAAACGTGATTCCTGCAACCAGATAAATCAAACCCGCCAGGAATGGATACGGAGTCTTTTCCTGATCTTTTTTGGCGTGGAGATCCGTAATCCGATTTTTATGTTGCTCGATTTCATCTTCCAGGTGCTGAGCAAGATGACTTTGCTCCGAAAACTCCGGATTGGCTGTTTGTTTCTGATTAAGAATATCAATTTTTTCGGTTTTGGTCTGCAAAATCAAATCCTCATGAGTTTTGATTTCGTTTTCCAACCGGGATTTGTTTTCTAGCAGCCAGTCCAGATTAACTTCGCTGGAAACAAACCCTTCATAATTGCTTTTTTCTATATCGTCGAGGCCATTTTCTATGCCTTTTTCAAAATCCCCGTTATTATTTTCTAATTTCATTTTTAATAGCTTTTAGCAATCAGCTTTTTAAATTTTTATTAATCCTCAATCAATAATCCATACTCGTCAAACCCTAATCGTCAACCTCCAATAATTTTCTTCAGCTGATTTCCACTGAGTTTATTTTTGTAATTTTTGGCAAGTTTATACTCACTGAGAAATATATTTTCAATCGCTTGTTGATCGGCTTTGATACGGTCAAGTTCTGATTCCATTTTGTTGAGCTCAGGAATAATCTTCCATTTTTCAACTCTCAGTTTTTCAATTTCGGTTTCAAGATGCTCAGTTTCCTCTTTCCAGTCAGATTCTATTTTATTGAGGTCACGATTTATGTTTTGGTTAAAAATAAAATTTCTCCATTCGCTTTTGATTTTTGTGAGATTTCCCAAAAACAATTTTCCCGAAACCAGGAAGCCTAAAAATGTAAAAACAAAATATGCAACCGACTGAAAAGGAGATACATATGGAATGGTGAAAGCCAAAACAAAAAGCGAAGCGGCCAGAGGCATTCCAAATTCTTCCACCACTTTTTTCCATGTAAGGCGGTCTTCATTATGGATCACAGATGACAAACCATAAAGATTGAACATACCGGTAAGGAAAACTCCCCATGCAATGAATTGATGGTTGGTTTCAAAACCTTTGCTGAGGGCATGGTCAATTATGAAATAATTTCCTGCAGCCATACCGATGGACAAAATCAAGCCGAACGTCACTCTTAAAATGTTTTCTTCGGCTTTTTCTGAGGTTAAAACTTTCTCAGCTTTTTGCTTGAGATTTTCGAGTTGCAAATGTTTTTTCTCGATTTGCAGATTCAGCTCGCCGATTTTCTCATTGAGTTCTTCTTTTTTTTGCAAAAATTCAGAGCTTATTTTTGTAAAAAACGACGAAATTACCTGTAGTTTTTCGTCAGGCTGGGTATCAGATAATCCAAAAATTACCCCTTCGTCTTTCAGGGCTTCTTCGTTGGCCAACCAATGCGGAAAGTTAACCTCTGCGATGGGTTCTTGTGAAAGTTTAGGCATTTCTTCAGGGAGGATTTCTTGGGAGAAAACTGTGTCAGTCTCCGAGATTTCTTCTTTATTTTCTTTCGAAAAAAATGCCCGTAATTTATTTAGTATAGTCATTTTTAACTCGCTTTTTATTCTTAATAAAAATTATAACCATAAAGGTGCCCATAAAAGTATATACGAGGCGAACTATTTGTGATGAATGGCTTTTGCGTAGACTTTTTCTTGAAAAAAATCTTAAATAAACTTAGTTATATTACAAATTTTCCTAGGTTAATGTATTGAGGATAAGCTAAAGTATTTTTTTTCGTGAGATAATAAGTGAGTATTGAGTAGCAAGTATAAAGCAGCAAGTATTCAGTACAATGTAACGAGTAGTAGTGAAACAAGTAATGAGCATTTACCATTTAGCATTCACCATTCAGCATTAACCATTAATAACAAGGGTAGTTCAAAAAAGTATTTTTTCAATGATTTAACCCATTTCTAAGCCTTTCCCTTTAAATTTGTAACGAATCAAAAAAACTGAAAGACATGGAGCTTTTTTTTAGGAAAATAGGAGAGGGAAAACCATTGGTGGTATTGCATGGCGTATTTGGGTCGTCTGATAATTTATATACAGTCTCAAAAAACATTGCAGACTTAGGCTATGCCGTTTACACCCTCGACGCCCGAAATCACGGGCAATCTCCTTGGTCTGACGTATTTGATTATGATGTGATGGCAGCAGATTTGAATGACTTTTTGAATCAGCACGATATTCAAAATCCCGTAATTTTAGGGCATTCAATGGGCGGGAAAACCGTTATGAACTTCGCCGCCAAGTACGATAACTTCGAAAAGATTATTGTTGTAGACATAGCCCCGAGGTTTTATCCAACCCACCACAATCACATTTTAGCAGGACTTGCTGCCATTAAACTCGACGAACTTAAAAGTAGAAAAGACGCGGATGATATTTTTTCTCAATATGTTTCTGACTTTGGCGAGCGACAATTTATCCTCAAAAACTTATATAGAACAGACGATAATAAATTTGCTTGGCGAATAAATATTCCGGTAATAAGCAAAGAGATATATAAAATTGGAGAAGAAATTACATTCGACAGAATATCTCAAAAACCAGCCATGATCATGCGAGGGAGCGATTCGGGCTATGTGAAAGAAGATGATTTTGAACAATTCAAACAGAGTTTTCCAAATGCCGAACTTGTCACCATTGAAGGTGCTAACCATTGGGTGCATGCCTTGAAACCAGCGGAATTTGTAAGCAATGTGGTGAGATTTATAAAAGCGTAATTTTATGAGTTTTCACCAAAAAGAAATCAGACTGCCAGCCTACCGAAGAGGGTTTCATATTGTCACCGACACCATAGTGGGGCACTTGCCTGAGCTGAAAACTATTGAGGTAGGTTTTCTTCAAGTTTTTATTAAACATACTTCGGCAAGTTTAACAATAAACGAAAACTGCGACCCCACTGTAAGAGGCGATTTTGAGCGGCATTTTAATTTGCTTTTTCCTGAAGATGCACCGCACTACCAGCACGACTATGAAGGTTCAGATGATATGCCTGCTCATTTAAAATCTTCTACTTTGGGCTGCCAAGTGATGATTCCAATCACAAAAGGAAGATTAAATCTCGGCACTTGGCAAGGAATATATCTGTGTGAACACCGCAACCACGACTCGGGCAGAACGCTGGTGCTCACACTGATGAGTTGAGGCTCATTATTGCCCCGGATTGTATTTTCTAACTGCGTTTTTCTCTATGTCTTCTGGGTAAAAAAGTACATCTTTAAACTGCCCATTTACAAACATTTCGGCTTGGTCGTTGAAGTTTTTTGAGTTTACATCTCCACTCACACCACCTGCCAATAGTGACTTCGCTTTTATTCTTTCCCCAAATTCTACTGCACAAACGAAACTGTTTCCGCTATAGCCGTAGCGTTTTTTTGAGCCATTTACTGTCCTGCTATTAAATGATGGCAAACAACCCCACAGTGCCGACGCATTTTTCATAGCAAGGCTAGGTTGGCTATCGTCGTTTTCAGTTGGGATATTGTTATTTAATCGCTGAAATCTGTTGACTTCGCCCCAGGTTACGCCCCATGTTCCAAAGTTTTTCTTCAAGGTGTTAATTACATCTCTCATAGCGGCTATCAGCTCTTCGGGTGAGGCGTTGGCTATAAAATACTTGGTGCTTTCCACTTGGTCCATTTCGCCTTGGTCTACATATATTTTACGGATACTGGGGTTTAATCTTTGTGCCCATTCTATAGCCAATAGTGCCTCTATGGAGTTTTCGTCAACCCGATAATCCCAATCCTTAAACATGTCTCTGATGGGCATAATCTCTAGATCTACTTTGTCTTTGGTTTTTTCTACAAAACCCGGAATCAGTACCTCAAAAGCAGGTAAAAAGTTATCGTAACCAAGTTTTATAAGCTCATCTAGGTTTATGCTGTCCACTTTGCTTAGCAATCTTGTGGCATTAACTCCTCTAAAGTTTTCGCCATCTGGAGCCATATAAGAGGGGTAGTTGGTTTTGATTGGACTATTGTTTCCAGCAGAAGTAAAAGGTGTGGAGTTACAGTTTTGTATCCACCCGTTTTCGGGGTTGTAAACGTGCACGGTTTCCGAAACCTCGTGTAGGCCTTTATATTCGGTCTCTTTTATGCTTCCATCTACGGGTTTCGACCAATTGAGTTTAAAGTCTCTAATCGGCATATAGTTTCCGTGCCAATAAGCGATATTTCCTTTATTGTCTGCAAAAACGGTGTTGTTTGAGGTATTCGCCTTTAAATCCATGGCTGCCATGTAGTCTTGCATGCCCGTGGCTTTGGTTCTAATCCAGCTTTGTTCTAGACTTTTGGCCGCCCTGTTGTATGATTTCAAACTTACCCAATTGTCGCCTTCTATGGCCATTATTGGGCCATGGTGGGTGGTATATTCTTCGAAGTTTTTAACTTTTATTTTATCATTTTCCAAATATTTTATTTGTATTTCCTCTGTTTTTATGGGTTTAAGCGTGTTTTCGTAATGGTAATAAAGTTTATTTTTTCGAGTGGTAACTTTCTCTAAATAAGTATCTGCCACATCGGCATTTGATGAGGTGTGCATCCATCCACAGTAGGGGTTAAAGCCTTGGTAGATAAAGAATTGCCCCCAAGTTACGGCTCCATATGCATTAAGCCCTTCGCCACTTTTTACGTGTACTTCAGGCCTAAAATAAAACGTAGTATGTGGGTTTATGTATAACATTGCGTAACCGCTTTTGCTGAGTTTTGGTGCTATCGCAAAGCCATTTGAGCCAGTTTGTTCGTAGTCTTCATTTAATTTATTAACTGCACCCACCTTGCTTTCTCCAGCATAAAATGCCTTTAAGTCGCCAATACTTAAGTCGGCGGTGCTGATGGCTCCGATGCTCCCGTCTGTCCATAGTAAAGGGTACCAAGGCTCAAATCTCGTTAAAAGCTTTGGAGTAGTTTCAGGATGTGTATATAAGTAATAATTCATGCCGGCTGCAAAAGAATCGAGGAGTTTTTTCATCCAAGGTTGGGCATTTTTGTAGTCTGCTTTGGCATCGCTCTCTTTTATCAAAATACGAATTTGAAGGTCGTCGTAGAGTTTGCTTTTTCCATATATTTCTGAGAGTCTTCCTAGTTTTTCGAGGTAGTTGAGCTCTATTCTATTGAAATCATCTTCGCATTGGGCATACATTAGGCCAAATACGGCATCGGCGTCGGTAACACCCTCTATGTGTGGAATACCCCAGTTATCACGGGTGATAGTTACGTTTTGAGTTTGTTCTTTCCATTTTTCAACTTCGTTTTTAGAGAATTTTTGGGAGAAACCCACAAACGTAATTAGGACTAAAAGAATGGTCTTACACATAGATCAGAGTTTTAAAGGATGAAATGTAGCTTGAATTTAGAGCAAAAAAGTCAGTTGCCCAAACCTAAAGTTTTATACAAGCCACATTTCATTTATACTGATATCAAAATCTACACGTTTAGCCTTTTATTTTTTAAGTGAAGAAATACGCCTACCAACACAAAAGCTCCCCCTAATAATATGCCGATGGTGATAATTGGATATTGTTCTAAAGCCGCACTTCTTTTGATATAAATACCCAAAAATGCCCACAAAATAGCGGCTGCAATAAACGAGTTGTTCAGTTGGGTGATTGCAAATGCACCAATGGCTCCGCCGATGGCTATCATAATAAACGTCCAGTTTGCTTCTGACAGAAAACCTCCGTGCCAGTCTGAACCAATCAAAAGTGCCGTTACGTTGGCAATTGTTGCCACGCAAATCCATCCTAAATATACACCAAAGGCCGCTTTTGAGAGCGTATCGGAGGTTTTGGAGTCTTGATTTATCAATATTAATGAACCGAGAATCACTAACATAATGACAAGCGAAAGCCAAAGTATTTCGTAATGCCAAGCAAATATCCAGCTCGCATTTGCGAAAAAGTTGATAATTATCCATTTACTAACTTCTTTCTTTTTTATCCAAACATTTACCACAAAAGCCAACAATAGTAAATATATAACACCCCAAATAGAGAAAGTTAGTCCTGCCGGAACAAAGAGATTGGGGTATTGGTCTGAAAGTTCGCCTGTGTTTTTGCCATTTAGCGGCAGGCCGTTTGCCAAGCCATTACAGCCTAACATGACTATGTATGCGATGCTTAATAAAATTCTCTTTCCCATTAGTTTTATGGTTTTAAGGTTTGACAATATACAAGTATACTTATTTGATTATGGTTTTGTTGTAAAAGGCATTATTTTAATTTTAAAGAAGTCTATGCAAGTTTAAAATCTATAAGGCATAAACTTAAATTAGCTTTTTAGATGTTTTTTGGAGAAAATACTTAAACCGATCGTGCCCTTTTTTAAGGTTCATTATATTTCAAAAACTATTTTTTTTGAAATAAATACTCCCGGATATTCTGATTTTTGAAGTTCAAAGTTTTAACTTGTTGGTTTAAAAAACCAAAGTAATTGTATGCAAGAAGTCGCTAATCATTTGTTAGAAATAATCGAAAAGTTTTTGCCCGTTTTAGAGAAAATAAGTGATAAAGAAGCTTCTATAAAGCCTCTGCCCAATAAATGGTCTAAAAAAGAATTGATTGGACATTTGATAGATTCCGCATGCAATAACCAGCAGAAGATTGTGCGAACAATCAACAATCCGAATCTCCAAATGGTAGGATATATGCAAGATGAGTGGGTTTATGTGCAAAATTATAACAAAGCCAAATGGGTCGACTTGTTGAGCCTTTGGGCGTTTTATAACAAGCACATCGCCCATGTGATTGCAAACGTCAATCCCTTATATCTCAACCACGAAATGAGTATCGAAGGTTCGTCGCCTTTTAAGTTGAGCTTCATCATGCAAGATTACCCCGAGCACCTAAAACACCATTTGAAACAAATATTGCCTGATGTTTTAGGCTTAGAAAATACCTTTAATAACGTATATGGAGCCTGATTTATGGCGAAATTCAATTCTTTCTAATTTTAATCAATAATCCAAATATGTTCGAAAATAAAGTCTACTTAAAAGCCGATTGAACATTTATAGGTAAAAGATAACGGAAGTGGAACAAATGGCAATTGTGTGGTTTATCAACCTCAAGAAGACAGATTTTTTGGGATAGTTTTCGGTAAAAGAAACGATGAGAATACAGTCGAGTGTCAAAGTGCATATCAATAAGCTTACTTTAATTATCATATTGTTGTTGCATTACGGTAATGTTTTTGCCCAAGAATTGATTCGAGTTCAAGGTAAAATTATTAGTTCTGTTGGTATGGGAATTCCCTTTGCCTCTGTTTCAACAAAGAGCAAGTATGGGTGCATAGCCAATGAAAAGGGTGAATTTATCATTCAGGTCGGTTTGAACGACAGCTTGTATTTTAGTTCGGTGGGATATGTGCACAGCAGTAAAAGTGTGAGTGAAATTACGAAGAACAACAACACTATTGTACTTGATAGCATAGCATATAATTTGGGAGAGCTTATCGTGACAAATGCACCGATGGTAATTCTAAACTCACTAAAAAAACGAATCATCAGGCATAGCTACAGGATGACCAGTAATTTTTGGCACGGCACCGTTTACTTGAATGAAACCTTGAAAAACAGACAATTGATTGCCGTTCGCTTTAAAGCCGGTTTTCGTGGTAGCCCTCCTTTGGCCCTTAGGTTGGGGGTATTTAGTTTGGATGAAAGGGGCTTCCCGAAAGAGAACCTGTTGAAAAAAGAGGTCATCATTCCTACTTCAAACAAGTACGAATGGAAAAGCGTGGATCTGGAAAACCAAGACTTACTTATCAATCAGGATAAATTGTGTGTGGCTTTAGAACTCATCAATCCAAGCACGGGAAATTTAATCTTGAATGAAAAATACAGTCCCCTAATCGGGACAATTGAGTCCAAAAATCAATATCCGATTTTTATTACCAATAAACTTAATAAATGGGTAAAACTCGGCAAGAGTTGCCCTTATTTTGAGCTTACAATTCGTTAGTCAAACTCACCAAATACCTCATAGACCAAGTTAGACTTTCGTTTGAAGACCGCATGGATGCTCTCAGGGAGTATTTTCCGGAGGCGAAAAACCATGACTGGGAAATAAAAGTGGCCGGACAGCGTGTGCAAGTTATTAAAAAAGATGATGAGCAAGTAGGTATTTTAGGTTTCGGAACGGAGGTTGTTCACTGTGCTGATGGTTCTTTGGCTGCACTTTTGGGTGCTTCGCCGGGTGCGTCTACAGCGGTTTCTATTATGCTCGATGTGCTAGAAAAATGTTTTCCAGAATATCACAGCAAAGAATGGCAAGATATCCTAACCCAAATGATTCCTTACAGAGCCAAAGATTTAATGGCTGTTCCAGAAAATGTATCAAAAGCCAGAGCTATCTCTCAGGTTTTGTTTGAAAATTAATGTGAAGCGTATTTATTGGATTATATATTTCATAAAATACTTAAATTATTTTTAAATAATCCCAAAGACTCATTTGTTAGATATCAGGAAAGAAAGTTTAGAAACACAACCTCAACCAAATGAATTGGCAAGAACCGCATCCTGGAATTACGCAAACATGAACCTGCTTGGCTTTATGACCATCGCCAGATTGGCCGAAAACCTAGGTGTAGACTTATGGAACTACCAAACAGAAAACGATAAGGGCATTAATAATATTGAATAATTGTATTTTTTAAGTTTTCGGTGAAACTATTGATTTTGAACCATTAAAAATTTCGTTTTTTTTTAATTTTATTTTGTAAGAATAATTTAGTGTGATTGTTTTGGATAAAATTCCTTTTTTTGGAAAATGAGTAATTTTTATTTTTTGTGTTCTGTTTGAACTTTAAGTAGAAATAGCAAAAAAAATGTAAAATTATCCAAAGGATGTGTTTTTTTTCTAATTACCTAATAATTAAGATATTATAAAATATTTTTTTCTTTTTGAATTAATATGTACTAAAAAAATTTTTTTTTGTTAATTTAAATTGTTTAACTTTGGCATAAATATTAGGCTCCCCAAATTAAATTATTTGCAATAATACAATAGATTTCATTGTGACATTTTAATTTTTGATTGTCTTAGTATCAACATAAAGTAAATATCAGGATTTAGAAAGCACTTAAATTTATCAAAATATGAAAAAACAAAAAAGAACATATGAAAAACCGAAACTTAAAAAATAGGTTCGGTTAACAATTTGACACTAAAAACAGGCTCTTTGTCTGACTTTGGAGGAAATAAGTATACACCATAAAATATCACATAAAATGAAAAAAATATTACTCATATTCGGAATATTACTAATACTTAGTGAAAATTCATTTGGTCAATGTACTTCTTGTACCTATACATATAGCGGAACAGGTTCTACTAGTTTTAACGTAAATTCAGGTCAGACTTTGTGTATTACTTCAAATTTGACAAATCCTACTATCAATGGTGGCAATGGTACAATTTGCGTAGCTACGGGTGTTACCTTACAGTGGGACGGCCTAAGTGCCAATTCAGGTTGGACTATAAACAATTATGGAACAATTAATACATCCTTAAATGGGGGGCTAGGAACTTTAAGGTTGAATAATAAATCAGGAGGAACATTTAATTTCACTACTACCAACTTCATAAACTTCACTCAGAATAGCGGCCAAACTATGCTTTTAAGTAATGAAGCAGGTGGAACTTTAAATGCTTTAAATACTCCTTTGTTTTATATTGGAAATAATGCCACTGTTACTAATTACGGTAACATGTATGTTTCAAAGATGGAAAATGGGGAAGGCCAAGTTAATAACTATTCATATTTAAAAGTTAATACCGAATATTATAACCACGGAGGGCTAATTAACAATGGTCTAATAGAGGTAAATAACCTTAAAGTAACGGATAAACAACTTCCCATGACAAATAATAAATTCATTATTGTTAAAACTGGAGGTGCTGATATCGCCGGTAATTTGGTTAATAATGGCAGTATCGATATACAAGGGGGAAACTTAAACATATCAAAAGAAATTTCTGGTACCAATGGTTGGATACATGTAGCCGCTGGAACTTCCACCATTCAATGTGGTGGTAAGTATTTCGGAACAAATCTTAAATTTTGTGATGTAAATACTGCAGGAAATGGTCCTGATTCTCAGTGTGCTAACGCGGGGACTTATAATGCCACTGTTGATTGTTTTTACACCGCTAATTCTGCATTTCCTATAAAAGTGCAAAGTTTTAAAGCTGAAAATCAGAAAGATAAGGTTAAGTTATCGTGGTTTACCTCTGATGCTTTGGATTTTGAAAGTTTTGAAGTTCAAAAATCCTTTGATGCCAAAAGCTTTGAGACCATAGAAAGTGTAAATTATGATGCCGATAAAGCTGCTTATTCTACTTTTGATCTAAATCCAAAGTATGGCGTAAACTATTACAGATTAAAACTTCTTAGTAAAAACAATATCGTAGATTACTCAAAATAGTATCTGAAAGCTTTAATGAATTCAATGAATTTGTTGAAATCGTAAATCCTATTCAAAACAGAACGATTAGTGTAAAAACCAATATTGAGAATCCAACTGTGGTGTTAAGAGACATTATCGGTAGAGAGGTTTTTTATGTATATAAGCAAACTTCAAATGGCTTTGAATTAACAGTCCAAAGAACTTCTCCTACATTATTGGTTTTAAAAATAGGAGGTTTGTATGAATCATTTTCAAAAAGGCTGATTTTTAAATAGTATATTTGTCTGAAAATCTCTAATTTAGATTTTCAGACAAACTTTTTTTATGAAACTATTTGTATTTCTTTTTTTCTTCTTGCCATTTTGCTCGTTTTCTCAAGTGATTTTTTCACAAGGTGGTGCTATCACTGATTTCAATGGTATCGTCAGAACCGACACTTTTAGAGTACAAGTAAATAATGTAAAAGAAAACTTAAGCCCAACATTCGGCCTGTCAAAAGTCTGCATCAATATTTATCACGAAAAAATTTCCGATCTAAAAATAGAAATTCTTGCTCCAGATGGCACCAGAGTATGGCTAACAAATAGAAACGGCGACGAAAGTGCTACTCTTTATTTTAATACTTGTTTTGCTTCAAATGGGTTCTCAGGCTTTGTTCATCAAGGTAAATATCCTTTTACAGGAGAATATATTCCAGATGGCAGATTAGAATTTATAAATAACGGACAAAACCCAAATGGCGAATGGAAAATCCTGATTGCCGATCTTAGAGAAGGGAACACCGGAAGTTTAAATTATTTCTCTTTACAGTTCGAAAAAGACCCTAATCCAAACTCTGCACAATCGGGATGCAGTGAAACCAACCCAGCAGCCTGCAAATGCCCAGACGGCACTTTTGATTGTGTATTATTACCTGATTTGGCTATTTTAGAAAGATTTACTCAAAGTCAAATAAAAGAATATGCCTTTGATGACAAAGAATATCCGGGTCAATTGCGATTTGCCGCCACCATTGCCAACATTGGTTCAGGTCCGATAGAAGTAAGTGGAAATAATCAATGGTTTTGCGGCGATCAAAAAGTGGAAGGTTCAATAGTTTGCCCTAATGGAGAATATTCAAGACAAAAGTTAACGCAAAAAGTTTATGAGTTACACAATCAAAAAATAACTAGCACTTTAGTAGAAGCAGGTTCAAATTATTATGATTCAAAACCAGGGCATAATCACTTCCATGTAGACTCATGGGTAGAATTTAGGCTGCTAAAAAAGACGTTTTTCAATAAACGCAAAATCATTTGTGAAGGTACAAAAGTAAGTTATTGCTTGTTTGATAATGGTATTTGTAACGGTGTAGACAGTCTTTGCAAAGTCCAAGGGCAAGTGTATACTTCTCAAAATCTATTAAACTATGGCTTCGGCAGCTTCGCCGATTGTAAGTCTGGCAATCAAGGTATCAGTGTTGGAGGTTATGATACCTACGGTATGCTCTATGAAGGGCAATATTTAGATTTGCCAAAAACCTTAAAAACGAGATGTACACATTGGAAATAGAAATAGATCCAGAAAAAAAATATAAAGAAAGCAACAGGAAAAACAATACCTATTCTCAAGAAGTGACCATTTCGAAACAAAATAGAAATGGACATTAAGGTCTCCACAGTGAAATTTCAATGTATAGAAGCATAATTCTCTTTTAATAATTCATTTTTTTTAAAACTCTTCAATCTTTTTCTTTTTCAAAAGCGTAGATGTTTCAAGTTAAAAAATTGACAAACATTAATTCGCTAAAAAATGAAAAAACACGCAAGACTATTTTTCCTAGCCGCCACAGCATTGGCATTTTCAGCATGTGAAAAAACCGATTCCATGGAATCCATGGTTACCCCTTCCCAGTCAGTGGTATTATATGCTACTAATAATTCCAACGGCGATATTTCTGCATATGATCTAAAAAGCTCAAATATGATGACCACCACATTTGCCACCAGTTCTACTGCTGCAGACGGTGTCTATTTTGATGGAAGTACAGGCACACTCCTTCAAGTTTCTCGTTCATCTAAGGGTATTGAAGGTTTTAAAGTTACATCTTCAGTTAATTTAGGTGGCATTTTAAACGTAGCCTTAGATATTGACGGATCAAAAGACATGGAAAGTCCAAGAGAAATGGCCGTTAGTGGAAACTTCTATGTAGTTGCAGACAATGCTGATGTAGACAAAAACACCGCTACGCCAGACGGAAGGCTATTTATTTACCAAAGAAATGGAAATAGTTTTTCTTTAAGAAATGTAATCACAACAGATATTAAGCTTTGGGGTATCACATTTATAGGCAATGACCTTTATGCAGTAGCAGATGCTGACAATAAACTTGGGGTTTACACCAACTTCTTAAGTAATACCTCAAATATGACGTTGACTACATCTAAAAAAGTAGCGATTGAAGGAATAGTTAGAACGGTTTTCTGGGTTGTAAACGTGCACGGTTTCCGAAACCTCGTGTAGGCCTTTATATTCGGTCTCTTTTGTGCTTCCATCTACGGGTTTCGACCAATTGAGTTTAAAGTCTCTAATCGGCATATAGTTTCCGTGCCAATAAGCGATATTTCCTTTATTGTCTGCAAATACGGTGTTGTTTGAGGTATTCGCCTTTAAATCCATGGCTGCCATGTAATCATGCATGCCTTTGGCTTTGGTTCTAATCCAGCTTTGTTCTAGACTTTTGGCCGCCCTGTTGTATGATTTCAAACTTATCCAATTGTCGCCTTTAATGGCCATTATTGGGCCATGATGGGTGGTATATTCTTTGAAGTTTTTAACTTTTAATTTATCATTTTCCAAATATTTTATCTGTATTTCCTCTGTTTTTATGGGTTTAAACGTGTTTTCGTACTGGTAATAAAGTTTATTTTTACGAGTGGTAACTTTCTCTAAATAAGTATCTGCCACATCGGCATTTGAGGAAGTGTGCATCCATCCACAATAGGGGTTAAAGCCTTGGTAAATAAAGAATTGCCCCCAAGTTACGGCTCCGTATGCGTTAAGCCCTTCGCCACTTTTTACGTGCACTTCAGGCCTAAAATAAAAAGTAGTATGTGGGTTTATATATAACATTGCGTAGCCGCTTTTGCTGAGTTTTGGTGCTATTGCAAAACCATTTGAGCCTGTTTGTTCGTAGTCTTCATTTAATTTTTTAACTGCACCTACTTTGCTTTCTCCAGCATAAAATGCCTTTAAGTCGCCAACACTCAAGTCGGCGGTGCTGATGGCTCCGATGCTCCCGTCTGTCCATAGTAAAGGGTACCAAGGCTCAAATCTCGTTAAAAGCTTTGGGGTAGTTTCAGGATGTGTATATAAGTAATAATTCATGCCGGCTGCAAAAGAATCGAGGAGTTTTTTCATCCAAGGTTGTGCATTTTTGTAGTCTGCTTTGGCATCGCTCTCTTTTATCAAAATACGAATTTGAAGGTCGTCGTAGAGTTTGCTTTCTCCATATATTTCTGAGAGTCTTCCCAGTTTTTCGAGGTAATTGAGCTCTATTCTTTTGAAGTCATCTTCGCATTGGGCATACATAAGGCCAAATACGGCATCGGCGTCAGTAACACCCTCTATGTGTGGAATACCCCAGTTATCGCGGGTGATAGTGACGTTTTGAGCTTGTTCTTTCCATTTTTCAACTTCGTTTTTAGAGAACTTTTGGGAGAAACCCACAAACGAAATCAGGACTAAAAGAATGGTCTTATACATAGATTAGAGTTTTAAAGGATGAAATGTAGCTTGAATTTAGAGCAAAAAAGTCAGTTGCCCAAACCTAAAGTTTTATACAAGCCACATTTCATATATGCTGATATCAAAATCTACACGTTTAGTCTTTTATTTTTTAAATGAAGAAATACGCCTACCAACACAAAAGCTCCTCCTAATAATATGCCGATGGTAATAATTGGATATTGTTCTAATGCCGCACTTCTTTTGATATAAATACCCAAAAATGCCCACAAAAAAGCGGCTGCAATAAACGAGTTTTTAAGTTGGGTGATTGCAAATGCCCCAATGGCTCCACCGATGGCTATCATAATAAACGTCCAGTTTGCTTCTGACATAAAACCTCCGTGCCAGTCTGAACCAACCAAAAGTGCCGTTACGTTGGCAATTGTGGCCACGCAAATCCATCCTAAATATACACCAAAGGCTGCTTTTGAGAGCGTGTCAGAGGTTTTGTTTTCTTGATTTATCAATATTAATGAACCGAGAATCACTAACATAATGACAAGCGAGAGCCAAAGTATTTCATAATGCCAAGCAAATATCCAGCTCGCATTTGCGAAAAAGTTGATAATTATCCATTTACTAACTTCTTTCTTTTTTATCCAAACATTTACCACAAAAGCCAACAATAGTAAATATATAACGCCCCAAATAGAGAAAGTTAATCCTGCCGGAACAAAGAGATTGGGGTATTGATCTGAAAGTTCGCCTGTGTTTTTGCCATTTAGCGGCAGGCCGTTTGCCAAGCCGTTGCAGCCCAACATGACTATATATGCTATGCTTAATAAGATTCTATTTCCCATTAGTTTTAAGGTTTTTAGGTTTGACAATATACAAGTATACTTATTTGGTTGTGGTTTTGTTGTAAAAGGCATTATTTTAATTTTAGAGAAGTCTATGCAAATTTAAAATCGATAACGCATAACCTTAAATTAGCTTTTAAGATGTTTTTTGGAGAAAATACTTAAACCGATCGTGCTATTTTTTAAGGTTCAATATATATCAAAAACTATTTTTTTTGAGATAAATACTTGCGGGCATTCTGTTTTTTGAAGTTCAAAGTTTTAACTTGTTGGTTTAAAAAACCAAAGTAATTGTATGCAAGAAGTGGCTACTCATTTGTTAGATATAATCGAAAAGTTTTTGCCCGTTTTAGGAAAAATAAGTGATGAAGAAGCTTCTATAAAGCCTCTGCCCAATAAATGGTCTAAAAAAGAATTGATTGGGCATTTGATAGATTCCGCATGCAATAACCAGCAAAAGATTGTGCGAACAATCAATAATCCGAATCTCCAAATGGTAGGATATATGCAAGATGAGTGGGTTTTTGTGCAAAATTATAACAAAGCCAAATGGGGTGATTTGCTGAGCCTTTGGGCGTTTTATAACAAGCACATCGCCCACGTGATTGCAAATGTTAATTCCTTATATCTCAACCACGAAGTGAGTATCGAAGGATCGTCGCCTTTTAAGTTGAGCTTCATCATGCGAGATTACCCCGAGCACCTAAAACACCATTTGAAACAGATATTGCCTGATGTTTTAGGCTTAGAATATACCTTTAATAACGTATATGGAGCCTGATTTATGGCGAAAATCAATTCTTTCTAATTTTAATCAAAAAACTAAATATGTTCGAAAATAAAGTCCACATAAAAGCCGACTATACACTTATAGGTGCGGGTATCATGAGTGCCACTTTGGCTAGTATTTTAGCTCGTTTAGAACCCAAAAAAAGCATCTTGATTCTCGAAAGAATGGATGTGGTGGCTGCCGAAAGCTCATCGGCCTGGAACAACGCCGGTACTGGGCATGCAGCTCTTTGTGAATTAAACTATACACCTGAAAATGAAGACGGTAGCCTAGATATTTCGAAGGCTTTAAAAATCAATGCTCAGTTTAAAGAATCAAAACAATATTGGTCCTATTTGATAAAGAATGCATGCATTGACCACCCTTCAGACTTTCTCAGCCCTATCCCTCACATGAGTTTTGTGTCGGGTGCTGACGATGTGGCTTTTCTTCGAAAAAGGTTTGAAACCATGCAAGCTCATCCGTTTTTTAGTAACATGCAATTTGCCACAGATCACGAGCAGCTTAAGGCCTGGATTCCCCTAATAAGTGAAGGAAGAAACCAAAACGAGCCGGTAGCCGCAACACGCATAGATAATGGAACCGATGTGAATTTCGGAGCATTAACGGCTGGTCTAATTGATTTTGTGAAAAATCAGAAAAACACCACCCTAAAACTCGGCGTAGAAGTAAATGATATAGAAAGAAAAGACAACAGGCTGTGGGAAATTGAGGCAAAAGACGATGTTCATCATGAAAAACTGATCATAGAATCTAATTTTGTTTTTATAGGTGCTGGCGGTGGTACTTTGTCTTTGCTCGAAAAATCGGATATCCACGAGGCCGAAGGTTACGGCGGTTTCCCTGTGAGTGGGCAGTGGTTGGTTTGTAAAAATCAGGAAGTAATAGAGCAGCATTTTGCAAAAGTGTATGGCAAAGCCAAGGTGGGAGCACCGCCGATGTCTGTACCGCACCTCGACACCCGGAGAATAAACGGTGAGCGGGCCTTGTTTTTTGGGCCTTTCGCTGGTTTTTCTACTAAATTCCTTAAAAACGGCTCTTACCTCGACCTTATAAAAAGTATAGAAATAGACAATGTGTTTCCAATGTTGGCTGCGGGTTGGCATAACATGAAACTCACCAAATACCTCATAGACCAAGTTAGACTTTCGTTTGAAGACCGCATGGATGCTCTCAGGGAGTATTTTCCGGAGGCGAAAAACCATGACTGGGAAATAAAAGTGGCCGGACAGCGTGTGCAAGTTATTAAAAAAGATGATGAGCAAGTAGGTATTTTAGGTTTCGGAACGGAGGTTGTTCACTGTGCTGATGGTTCTTTGGCTGCACTTTTGGGTGCTTCGCCAGGTGCGTCTACAGCGGTTTCTATTATGCTCGATGTGCTAGAAAAATGTTTTCCAGAATATCACAGCAAAGAATGGCAAGATATCCTAACCCAAATGATTCCTTACAGAGCCAAAGATTTAATGGCTGTTCCAGAAAATGTATCAAAAGCCAGAGCTATCTCTCAGGTTTTGTTTGAAAATTAATGTGAAGCGTATTTATTGGATTATATATTTCATAAAATACTTAAATTATTTTTAAATAATCCCAAAGACTCATTTGTTAGATATCAGGAAAGAAAGTTTAGAAACACAACCTCAACCAAATGAATTGGCAAGAACCGCATCCTGGAATTACGCAAACATGAACCTGCTTGGCTTTATGACCATCGCCAGATTGGCCGAAAACCTAGGTGTAGACTTATGGAACTACCAAACAGAAAACGATAAGGGCATTAATAATATTGAATAATTGTATTTTTTAAGTTTTCGGTGAAACTATTGATTTTGAACCATTAAAAATTTCGTTTTTTTTAATTTTATTTTGTAAGAATAATTTAGTGTGATTGTTTTGGATAAAATTCCTTTTTTTGGAAAATGAGTAATTTTTATTTTTTGTGTTCTGTTTGAACTTTAAGTAGAAATAGCAAAAAAATGTAAAATTATCCAAAGGATGTGTTTTTTTCTAATTACCTAATAATTAAGATATTATAAAATATTTTTTTCTTTTTGAATTAATATGTACTAAAAAAATTTTTTTTTGTTAATTTAAATTGTTTAACTTTGGCATAAATATTAGGCTCCCCAAATTAAATTATTTGCAATAATACAATAGATTTCATTGTGACATTTTAATTTTTGATTGTCTTAGTATCAACATAAAGTAAATATCAGGATTTAGAAAGCACTTAAATTTATCAAAATATGAAAAAACAAAAAAGAACATATGAAAAACCGAAACTTAAAAAAATAGGTTCGGTTAACAATTTGACACTAAAAACAGGCTCTTTGTCTGACTTTGGAGGAAATAAGTATACACCATAAAATATCACATAAAATGAAAAAAATATTACTCATATTCGGAATATTACTAATACTTAGTGAAAATTCATTTGGTCAATGTACTTCTTGTACCTATACATATAGCGGAACAGGTTCTACTAGTTTTAACGTAAATTCAGGTCAGACTTTGTGTATTACTTCAAATTTGACAAATCCTACTATCAATGGTGGCAATGGTACAATTTGCGTAGCTACGGGTGTTACCTTACAGTGGGACGGCCTAAGTGCCAATTCAGGTTGGACTATAAACAATTATGGAACAATTAATACATCCTTAAATGGGGGGCTAGGAACTTTAAGGTTGAATAATAAATCAGGAGGAACATTTAATTTCACTACTACCAACTTCATAAACTTCACTCAGAATAGCGGCCAAACTATGCTTTTAAGTAATGAAGCAGGTGGAACTTTAAATGCTTTAAATACTCCTTTGTTTTATATTGGAAATAATGCCACTGTTACTAATTACGGTAACATGTATGTTTCAAAGATGGAAAATGGGGAAGGCCAAGTTAATAACTATTCATATTTAAAAGTTAATACCGAATATTATAACCACGGAGGGCTAATTAACAATGGTCTAATAGAGGTAAATAACCTTAAAGTAACGGATAAACAACTTCCCATGACAAATAATAAATTCATTATTGTTAAAACTGGAGGTGCTGATATCGCCGGTAATTTGGTTAATAATGGCAGTATCGATATACAAGGGGGAAACTTAAACATATCAAAAGAAATTTCTGGTACCAATGGTTGGATACATGTAGCCGCTGGAACTTCCACCATTCAATGTGGTGGTAAGTATTTCGGAACAAATCTTAAATTTTGTGATGTAAATACTGCAGGAAATGGTCCTGATTCTCAGTGTGCTAACGCGGGGACTTATAATGCCACTGTTGATTGTTTTTACACCGCTAATTCTGCATTTCCTATAAAAGTGCAAAGTTTTAAAGCTGAAAATCAGAAAGATAAGGTTAAGTTATCGTGGTTTACCTCTGATGCTTTGGATTTTGAAAGTTTTGAAGTTCAAAATCCTTTGATGCCAAAAAGCTTTGAGACCATAGAAAGTGTAAATTATGATGCCGATAAAGCTGCTTATTCTACTTTTGATCTAAATCCAAAGTATGGCGTAAACTATTACAGATTAAAACTTCTTAGTAAAAACAATATCGTAGATTACTCAAAAATAGTATCTGAAAGCTTTAATGAATTCAATGAATTTGTTGAAATCGTAAATCCTATTCAAAACAGAACGATTAGTGTAAAAACCAATATTGAGAATCCAACTGTGGTGTTAAGAGACATTATCGGTAGAGAGGTTTTTTTATGTATATAAGCAAACTTCAAATGGCTTTGAATTAACAGTCCAAAGAACTTCTCCTACATTATTGGTTTTAAAAATAGGAGGTTTGTATGAATCATTTTCAAAAAGGCTGATTTTTAAATAGTATATTTGTCTGAAAATCTCTAATTTAGATTTTCAGACAAACTTTTTTTATGAAACTATTTGTATTTCTTTTTTTCTTCTTGCCATTTTGCTCGTTTTCTCAAGTGATTTTTTCACAAGGTGGTGCTATCACTGATTTCAATGGTATCGTCAGAACCGACACTTTTAGAGTACAAGTAAATAATGTAAAAGAAAACTTAAGCCCAACATTCGGCCTGTCAAAAGTCTGCATCAATATTTATCACGAAAAAATTTCCGATCTAAAAATAGAAATTCTTGCTCCAGATGGCACCAGAGTATGGCTAACAAATAGAAACGGCGACGAAAGTGCTACTCTTTATTTTAATACTTGTTTTGCTTCAAATGGGTTCTCAGGCTTTGTTCATCAAGGTAAATATCCTTTTACAGGAGAATATATTCCAGATGGCAGATTAGAATTTATAAATAACGGACAAAACCCAAATGGCGAATGGAAAATCCTGATTGCCGATCTTAGAGAAGGGAACACCGGAAGTTTAAATTATTTCTCTTTACAGTTCGAAAAAGACCCTAATCCAAACTCTGCACAATCGGGATGCAGTGAAACCAACCCAGCAGCCTGCAAATGCCCAGACGGCACTTTTGATTGTGTATTATTACCTGATTTGGCTATTTTAGAAAGATTTACTCAAAGTCAAATAAAAGAATATGCCTTTGATGACAAAGAATATCCGTCAATTGCGATTTGCCGCCACCATTGCCAACATTGGTTCAGGTCCGATAGAAGTAAGTGGAAATAATCAATGGTTTTGCGGCGATCAAAAAGTGGAAGGTTCAATAGTTTGCCCTAATGGAGAATATTCAAGACAAAAGTTAACGCAAAAAGTTTATGAGTTACACAATCAAAAAATAACTAGCACTTTAGTAGAAGCAGGTTCAAATTATTATGATTCAAAACCAGGGCATAATCACTTCCATGTAGACTCATGGGTAGAATTTAGGCTGCTAAAAAAGACGTTTTTCAATAAACGCAAAATCATTTGTGAAGGTACAAAAGTAAGTTATTGCTTGTTTGATAATGGTATTTGTAACGGTGTAGACAGTCTTTGCAAAGTCCAAGGGCAAGTGTATACTTCTCAAAATCTATTAAACTATGGCTTCGGCAGCTTCGCCGATTGTAAGTCTGGCAATCAAGGTATCAGTGTTGGAGGTTATGATACCTACGGTATGCTCTATGAAGGGCAATATTTAGATTTGCCCAAAAACCTTAAAAACGGGGTGTACACATTGGAAATAGAAATAGATCCAGAAAAAAAATATAAAGAAAGCAACAGGAAAAACAATACCTATTCTCAAGAAGTGACCATTTCGAAACAAAATAGAAATGGACATTAAGGTCTCCACAGTGAAATTTCAATGTATAGAAGCATAATTCTCTTTTAATAATTCATTTTTTTTAAAACTCTTCAATCTTTTTCTTTTTCAAAAGCGTAGATGTTTCAAGTTAAAAAATTGACAAACATTAATTCGCTAAAAAATGAAAAAACACGCAAGACTATTTTTCCTAGCCGCCACAGCATTGGCATTTTCAGCATGTGAAAAAACCGATTCCATGGAATCCATGGTTACCCCTTCCCAGTCAGTGGTATTATATGCTACTAATAATTCCAACGGCGATATTTCTGCATATGATCTAAAAGCTCAAATATGATGACCACCACATTTGCCACCAGTTCTACTGCTGCAGACGGTGTCTATTTTGATGGAAGTACAGGCACACTCCTTCAAGTTTCTCGTTCATCTAAGGGTATTGAAGGTTTTAAAGTTACATCTTCAGTTAATTTAGGTGGCATTTTAAACGTAGCCTTAGATATTGACGGATCAAAAGACATGGAAAGTCCAAGAGAAATGGCCGTTAGTGGAAACTTCTATGTAGTTGCAGACAATGCTGATGTAGACAAAAACACCGCTACGCCAGACGGAAGGCTATTTATTTACCAAAGAAATGGAAATAGTTTTTCTTTAAGAAATGTAATCACAACAGATATTAAGCTTTGGGGTATCACATTTATAGGCAATGACCTTTATGCAGTAGCAGATGCTGACAATAAACTTGGGGTTTACACCAACTTCTTAAGTAATACCTCAAATATGACGTTGACTACATCTAAAAAAGTAGCGATTGAAGGAATAGTTAGAACGCATGGTCTAGATTATGACGCGAGCACAGACACAATGGTGTTAACCGATATAGGTGACGCCACAAATACCCAATCAGACGGAGGCTTTCAGGTTATCACAGGTTTTAAATCAAAATTCAATTCAGTTTCAAATAGTGGAACAATAGCCGCAAAAGATATGATTAGAGTAAGTGGCCCTATGTCTAACTTGGGCAATCCTGTAGATGTAGCTTACGATGGTGAAACCAAAACAGTCTATATAGCTGAAGCCGGAAACAGCGGAGGTCGAATTTTGTCATACACAAACATTACAGCCAATGGCGACATGGCCCCCAAAATGAACCAAAGTCTTGCCGCTGCTTCATCTGTTTATTTATATAAGAAATAAATCCCCTAAATCATACATGGTTTTTAAGGCAGACTTTTGGGTCTGTCTTTTTTGTTTTCAGATTAGTTACCTTTTAAAGAATTATTGATTGTATAAATACAGTATATAAAGATAGACCTTATATATATGTAGGAGTTTAAGAGATGCAATGAAAATACTAACCTATATATCGAATCTGCCTTACCTATATATATCAGGTTTTTAGTAAAATGTGTTGGAACCATATTTTTTTTGTCCTAATAATTATTAATTAATGAGTATTCTTTAAAGATTTACATATATAGGATTTACTTTAAAAGAGGAATATTAATTCCAGCCTTATTTAAAAGAGGGTTTAAGGATAGATAAGATAGATAAGATGTTTTCCATTTATGAAAAAGAGAATTTAATAATAAGTTTATAGAATTAAGGAAACCGAAACCATCTAGATACTCTAAATTTTCAAAAGTCGCGTTTACCCTTTTGTATATGAAGTGTTATTAGTAGTGGATTAAATACATCTTTAGTTAAATTTTCAAAAGGGGAAATTAGAAGGCTTTTAGTTTAGGTAAAATCTTAAACATAAAGCTGGATTTCCCTTAAAACTTTAAGGAGTTTTTACTTATTAGAGATTTTTGATTTAAAACGGGCTCTTTGTTTTAGATAGAATTTGACTTTATGTTAAAAAACGGAGGCGAATAAGTTTACGATTATAATTATTTTGATAGTGAGCGAAGGTATTTTTAAAAATAATTCAATTTAGTTATATAAAAAAAGCAAGCCCAAAAATGTAGTAGAATGCTATTTTGGATTAAAAATGCAAGAATTACCCAAAAATGGGCGATTTAAAGAATAGGATTAAATAAAGAAGGTTTATAGAGATACGAAGTATTTAAAAATGTAAGTAATTGGGGTTAAGTAAGTTTAATAAACGGGGTAAAAAAGATATGCAAGTATAATTTGGAAATGCGGAAAAGTAAGTGGTATCTTTGCACTCCCAAAACGGCAGAGGCTAATGAGTTAAAGCAAAAAGAGGGAAATAAAGTTCATAATAATTCTTAAATTTTTTTCTCTTAAAATTTGGAAAGTAAAAAAAGGTTATTACCTTTGCACCCCGGTTGAAAGAGAGGGAAAAAATAGGGAGCTAATAGATAGCACGAGTTCACGATATAAAGTGGAATAAAGTTCATTAACTTGTTGGGGATAGGATAAGAAAACGATTGAAAAAAAGTTGGGATCTTTTCGTAATAAGAAATTACTATGGAGAGTTTGATCCTGGCTCAGGATGAACGCTAGCGGCAGGCTTAATACATGCAAGTCGAGGGGTCAGCAATGACACCGGCGGACGGGTGCGTAACGCGTATGCAACCTACCTACATCAGGGGATAGCCCTAGGAAACTGGGATTAACACCGCATAATATTATTAATGGCATCATTGATAATTGAAATATTTATAGGAAGTAGATGGGCATGCGTAAGATTAGCTAGTTGGTAAGGTAACGGCTTACCAAGGCTACGATCTTTAGGGGCTCTGAGAGGAGTATCCCCCACACTGGCACTGAGATACGGGCCAGACTCCTACGGGAGGCAGCAGTAGGGAATATTGGGCAATGGAGGCAACTCTGACCCAGCCATGCCGCGTGCAGGAAGACGGCCCTCTGGGTTGTAAACTGCTTTTGAATGGGAAGAATGTGTGGCTTGCGAGCTATAATGACGGTACCATTAGAATAAGCCACGGCTAACTACGTGCCAGCAGCCGCGGTAATACGTAGGTGGCGAGCGTTATCCGGATTTATTGGGTTTAAAGGGTGCGTAGGCGGCTTAATAAGTCGGTGGTAAAAGGTAGCAGCTTAACTGTTTTACATGCCATCGATACTGTTGAGCTTGAGTTATTTGGAGGCAGCTAGAATTTCCGGTGTAGCGGTGAAATGCATAGATACCGGAAGGAATACCGATTGCGAAGGCAGGTTGCTACGAATATACTGACGCTGATGCACGAAAGCGTGGGGATCAAACAGGATTAGATACCCTGGTAGTCCACGCAGTAAACGATGATTACTAGATGTTGGTAGCGATATCAGTGTCCAAGGGAAACCGATAAGTAATCCACCTGGGGAGTACGCCGGCAACGGTGAAACTCAAAGGAATTGACGGGGTCCGCACAAGCGGTGGAGCATGTGGTTTAATTCGATGATACGCGAGGAACCTTACCTGGGCTAGAATGTGAGCGAATGATTCAGAGATGGATCAGTCAGCAATGACGCGAAACAAGGTGCTGCATGGCCGTCGTCAGTTCGTGCCGTGAGGTGTTGGGTTAAGTCCCGCAACGAACGCAACCCCTATAGACTGTTGCCAGCACGTAAAGGTGGGGACTCAGTCGAGACTGCCTACGCAAGTAGAGAGGAAGGAGGGGACGACGTCAGGTCATCATGGCCCTTACGCCCAGGGCGACACACGTGCTACAATGGCAGGTACAGAGTGCAGCGAGCTTGTAAGAGTAAGCGAATCACAAAAAGCCTGTCACAGTTCGGATTGGGGTCTGCAACTCGACCCTATGAAGCTGGAATCGCTAGTAATCGCATATCAGCCATGATGCGGTGAATACGTTCCCGGACCTTGTACACACCGCCCGTCAAGCCATGGGAGTTGGGTAGACCTGAAGCGGAAGGTAAAAGACTTCGTTAGGGTAGAACCAGTGACTGGGGCTAAGTCGTAACAAGGTAGCCGTACCGGAAGGTGTGGCTGGAACACCTCCTTTTAGAGATATTCTGATAAAATCAGAAGAAACATAAACAAGGAAAGACGACAAACAACAATTGTGAGTAAGATTTTATCCCCACCGACAAGTTAACCAAAGACTCGGAGGCGAGCCAATCATTTGAGAAGCTTACTTCTGATAGCGGGCTTGTAGCTCAGGTGGTTAGAGCGTTACACTGATAATGTAAAGGTCCCTGGTTCGAGTCCAGGCAGGCCCACAAATTTAAGAATAATTAGTAATTAATAATGTGCTAATTATGAAGTCGAAAAATAGAGAGAGGTATAGATAACGGACATATACCACAAAGGTGAAAGCAGGAAGTGTAAAGCTGATAGCGATAAGCCGTAAGAGTACATTGACATGATGGGAAAGACTGAGAAGAAAAAGAGAGAGCAAGAGAAGGGCGTACGGGGGATGCCTAGGGTCTCAGAGGCGAAGAAGGACGTGATAAGCTGCGAAAAGCTACGGGGAGGAGCACATATCTGTTAATCCGTAGATATCCGAATGGGGCAACCCTCCAGGCTGAAGGCCTGGAACCGCACGATAAGTGTGGAGCGAACGTGGGGAACTGAAACATCTAAGTACCCATAGGAGAAGAAAACAACAGTGATTCCGAGAGTAGTGGCGAGCGAAATCGGATTAGCCCAAACCGGAATTGTTACGGCAATTTCGGGGTTATAGGACTGCATTTAGGAAAGTTTTTAAATTTGAATGACATGGGAAGGTCAGCCACAGAGTGTGATAGCCACGTAAGAGTAAATGAAACTGGACGAGCAGTATCCTGAGTAGGGGGAACCAGAGGAATTCCCTTTGAATTCGGCAGTACCATCTGCCAAGGCTAAATACTCCTGAGACACCGATAGTGAACAAGTACTGTGAAGGAAAGGTGAAAAGCACGGGGAGTACCCGGGTGAAAAGAACCTGAAACCGTACGCCTACAAGCGGTCGGAGCCATGCGATATGGTGACGGCGTGCCTTTTGCATAATGATCCTACGAGTTACGGTCACCGGCGAGGTTAACTTTTTAAGGAAGGGAGCCGAAGCGAAAGCGAGTCTGAAAAGGGCGTTAAGTTGGTGGCTGTAGACGCGAAACCTAGTGATCTACCCATGGTCAGGTTGAAGGTTGGGTAAGACCAACTGGAGGACCGCACCGGTATACGTTGAAAAGTGTTCGGATGAACTGTGGGTAGGGGTGAAAGGCTAATCAAACTGGGAAATAGCTCGTACTCCCCGAAATGTATTTAGGTACAGCGTGGAGGTAAGTATTATTGAGGTAGAGCTACCGATTGGATGCGGGGGAGTCACATCCTACCAAATTCAGACGAACTCCGAATGCGATAATATATACTCTGCAGTGAGGGCTCGGGTGCTAAGGTCAGAGTCCGAGAGGGAAAGAACCCAGAACTACAGCTAAGGTCTCCAAATCTATACTAAGTTGAACAAAGGAAGTCTGACTGCCGAGACAGCCAGGATGTTTGCTTGGAAGCAGCAATCATTTAAAGAGTGCGTAACAGCTCACTGGTCGAGCGGGGCGGGCATCGATAATAAGCGGGCATAAAGTATAGTACCGAAGCTTAGTCAAGACGTAAGTCTTGGGTAGGGAGCATTCTAATTACGGTGAAGGTGATCTTTGAGGGTCATTGGAGTGATTAGAAAAGCAAATGTAGGAATAAGTAGCGATAATGAATGTGAGAACCATTCACACCGAAAGACTAAGGATTCCTCCGCTATGTCAATCAACGGAGGGTAAGTCGGATCCTAAGGATAATGCGAGAGCAGAAGCCGATGGGAAACAGGTTAAGAATCCTGTACCAGTGTATATTACGAAGCGGGGACGGACGCTGGAGCTTAATACGAACCGACGGAAATGTTCGTTGAGAGGAGTCTTCGGACGAATCGAATTAGGGGATAGAGTTCCAAGAAAAGCCGATAAGTTATGGATATACAGTGACCGTACCGTAAACCGACACAGGTAGTCGAGGCGAGAAGCCTAAGGTGCTCGAGTGAATCACGGCTAAGGAACTAGGCAAATTAACCCTGTAACTTCGGGATAAAGGGAACCATCAGCAATGGTGGTCGCAGAGAAATGGCCCAGGCGACTGTTTAACAAAAACACATGGCTATGCGAAGATTAATGTCGACGTATATGGCCTGACACCTGCCCGGTGCCGGAAGGTTAAGAGGGGATGTCATCGCAAGAGAAGCATTGAATCGAAGCCCCGGTAAACGGCGGCCGTAACTATAACGGTCCTAAGGTAGCGAAATTCCTTGTCGGGTAAGTTCCGACCTGCACGAATGGTGTAACGATCTGGGCACTGTCTCAGCCGTGAGCTCGGCGAAATTGTAGTGACGGTGAAGATGCCGTCTACCCGCCACGGGACGGAAAGACCCCGTGAACCTTTACTATAGCTTAGCGTTGTGACTGGGTATCTGATGTGTAGGATAGGTGGGAGACTGAGATGCGGCGTCGCCAGGCGTCGTTTAGTCAACGTTGAAATACCACCCTTTGGATATTTGGTTTCTAACCCTGGAATGGGGACACCGCTTGGTGGGTAGTTTGACTGGGGTGGTCGCCTCCAAAAGAGTAACGGAGGCTTTCAAAGGTTCCCTCAGCACGCTTGGTAACCGTGCGATGAGTGCAATAGCAAAGGGAGCTTGACTGCGAGACAAACAAGTCGAACAGGTACGAAAGTAGGATATAGTGATCCGGTGGTTCTGCATGGAAGGGCCATCGCTCAAAGGATAAAAGGTACTCCGGGGATAACAGGCTGATCTCCCCCAAGAGCTCATATCGACGGGGAGGTTTGGCACCTCGATGTCGGCTCGTCACATCCTGGGGCTGGAGAAGGTCCCAAGGGTTCGGCTGTTCGCCGATTAAAGTGGCACGCGAGCTGGGTTCAGAACGTCGTGAGACAGTTCGGTCCCTATCTGTGGTGGGCGTAGGAAGTTTGAGGGGTTCTGATTTTAGTACGAGAGGACCGAATTGGACATACCGCTGGTGTATCTGTTGTCTTGCCAAGGGCACGGCAGAGTAGCTAAGTATGGATGGGATAAACGCTGAAAGCATCTAAGTGTGAAACCCGCCTCAAGATGAGACTTCCCTAGAGGAACGTTGGAGATTACGACGTAGATAGGCTACAGGTGAAAGTGCGGTAACGTATGCAGCCGAGTAGTACTAATGAACCGACTGAGCTCTTTATATTTTTAAAAAAAACTTATTCTTCACAGTCTTTCCTTATCACAATGTTATATGAGTTGCGAGTAATGAGTTACGAGTAGCGATTAAAGACATAAATGTCAAAAAGAAAACAAAACGCCGGAGCCGACAGCAAAAGCTGAAAGCAAGAGCCATAAAGAGATAAAGCAAAATCGGGAGATTAAAGCTTAAGGACCTTCATGGTGTCAATAAGGAGGGGCCGTCCTCTTCACACAAACCCCCGGCCACCCAACACCTCTTCACAATTCGACCATAAAAGATTAATAGGGCGGGTGAACACCTCTTCCCATTTCGAACAGAGCAGTTAAGCCCCGCACCGCCGATGGTACTTGGATCAAACCCGGGAGAGTAGGTAGATGCCAGTTAATTATTCAAAAACCTCAGCAGTAATGTTGGGGTTTTTGTGTTTTAGGGAGTTGATAGAAGATCTGAAAAATTACGGATCAATCAAAAAAGTTGGGGGGATAAAGAAAACTTATTTATTTTGGGTTCTAAATAATAGAAATTGAACCAAGACTTAGGATCAATCAAAAAAGTTGGGGGGATAAAGAAAACTTATTTATTTTGGGTTCTAAATAATAGAAATTGAACCAAGACTTAATCCAATTACTTCTACCAGAAGGCTTATTTGAATACTTTGAAGTAGTTAAAGTAGAAAAATTAGAAAGTTCTTTCAATATCCATATTGCAGAACGAAATCTAATTCCTAAAGAATTCGAAGGTCAAAAACTTGAATCCAAAGGGTACTTTGAAGAAGAATCTGTGAGGGATTTTCCACTTCGTGGCAAGGCTTGTTTTTTGAAAATTAAGCGACGCAAATGGCTCAATCATGACACAGGAAAAATAGTTTACAGAAACTGGGATTTAGTTGCTTCAGGAACGCGAATGACATCAGAATTTGCGGCTTTTTTAAAAGGAGCTTTTAGATAACACACCTATTAGTTGCAAAATAATAGGTGAATTGTTTCAATTAGACGGTAAACGCCTACAAGAGCAATATGCTGCCCACCTGAGTGGATACACAACTTGGGTTCAACGAGAACATGCTCAACAGTGGATACTTTTTCCCGAAAATATTGGCGAATATTTATCATTAGACGAGACCTGTCTTTCAAATGGTGATTTGTATACTATACTTACAAACAAAGCGGCAAAGGGCAAAAAGGGAGCTTTAATTGCTATGGTGAAAGGTACTGTAAGTGATACGGTCATTGAGGTTTTGTACAAAATCCCAGAGTCCAAGAGGAAGAAAGTAAAAGAAGTAACATTGGATTTAGCCCCAACTATGGAACGAATCGCAAAGAGAAGTTTTCCAAAAGCTAAACTGGTATCTGATAGATTTCATATCCAAAAACTAGCTAATGATGCAGTACAAGAAATCAGAATCAAACATCGTTGGGCGGCAATAGAACAAGAAAATAAAGAAATAGAATATGCTAAAGAATTAAAGAAAAGATACGTTCCCGATGTTTTGGAAAACGGCGATACCTTAAAGCAACTATTAATCAGAAGCCGATTTCTTTTGCATCAAAGAGAAAATAAATGGTCTGCTTCTCAAGTACACAGGTCTGAGGTTTTATTTAGACTATATCCCGATTTAAAACAGGCCTACGACCTCAGCATAGAACTATCCAATATTTTCCATCAGTCAAAAAATAGACTAATAGCATTTAAAAAGTTAGCCTTATGGTATAATTCAGTAGAGAAGTTTGAGGAGAAAACATTCAATACCATCGCCAGAACTATTCAGAACAACTATGAATACATCCTTAACTACTTCGATAATAGAAGTACAAATGCTTCAGCAGAGTCTTTCAATGCAAAAGTAAAAGCACTAAGAAGCCAATTTAGGGGTGTAAGGGATATTAGCTTTTTCTTATTCAGATTACAAAAAATATATGCGTAATCCCCCCCCAACTTTTTGGGTTGATCCCAAATTAGTAAGCTAAATCTCAGTCGAAAGACTGAGGGGGATGAGTTATTAAGTTGATCAGTTTTTACTTATTACTGAAATTATTGCGATTAATATTCTTGACCACCTGAATTATTTTAAAACCCAACCTTTACAGCTTGTAACATGACACCCCTTGGAAACTGTGGACCGTTTTTTCTTAGTTCAAAGGGTCTTTCGGGAACTCTCAGGAATGTATCAATTTCACGAGTACCGGTATTTACCCAAATACTTTCAACAAACGGAAGATTGTATCCCCCTTTCCAATTCAGATTTATCCTTTTAACTTCAGGACTTTTGGTATTGATGAAATAAAGAGCAGTCGTATATCCCACCGGATCACTCTCAATCTGCATAACCCGCTTTTTTACCTCAAAATCAGATGAGACACCGTTAATGGCAGCATTTGCAACTTTGTCCAGAAACTTATTTCCGGTTTTTAGCTGTTCCTGAGGAAGTTTTTCAAGATTTATACTCAATTCAGGGGTCTTTTTTGCTACCAAATTGTAGGTATCAGAAAAGTCTCTTTCCAGGAGGCTGTATTTTTGTAGTGTCAATGCCGAATTATCCTTTGGTTCTTTGGCTATTAACACCACCCTGCCGTCTCCAATATTAAGTACTCTAAAATCCAGTCCCTGCGATGGCATATTGGGGGGCATAAGGGTATTAGCATTAAAATATGCAGTTATTTTTCCATCGGCTCCCAACTGGGTAAATCCATATCCTTTAAGGGCACCTCCTGGAGCTCCCATTCCATAGTCAGCACCATAGAGCAGGCTATTACCATCGGGCAAGCTGATCACATAAGAATCCTCATGACTTCCGCCCGACTCCGCTTTCCCTTCGGCTGTGTAAACTTTGAGTGTCTTTTCATGAGACCGTTCCCATTGGGTTTTGTATTTCAAGCCATCTTTGTTAATTTTCAGATAATGAAGCTGAAACTTCAATCCTTTTCTGAGATTCAGTTTTAAAATTGTCTCCTGATCATTGACCATTATTTTTACCCCGTCAAACATAAAGTCTTCTACATCCATTTGGAAATCATGCCGATAAACCAGTTTTCCTGCAAGGTCAAACCTTAGTAGCGTATATTTATTGCCTTTTTTGCGGTCGGTGGCGGCATTGCCCACCAATATTGCAAAGCCATCACGCTCAAGAGCAGCATTAAAGCCAAAGACCTCTTTTGTGGTTTGTTTTCGGGCTTCAGTATAAGACAAAATACCAAAATCCTCAGGAATACTCAATTTTTCCATCTGTGTTTCTTTCAGAGTACTGTCTATCCTGATGGTGGTAATTACTCCTTTTTCTACAGGTTTAAGATATACCACGGCATAGTCTTCTGTCTGGAAACTCACAGGGATCTTACTATCCACTTGCATGGTCTTTTTCTGGCTTGAAGTTTTGCGGCTTGCATCCTCTGAATAGCGGCCATTGTAGGGCTCAAACACTGCGGGTTGTTTAAAAAACTCCACTTCCTTTACATTGGGTCTGTAAAACACCGCCACGGTTTTATTAAGCCCTGTGAAGTTTAATGCCTGAGGCTGGGCGGTAAGCAGCCTGGCATAGTCGCCTGCTGTTTCGTCTTCGCTTAGTATTTTTTTTGTAGCGGTTGATACCCCACCTCTTATGCTGGTGATCTCCCAATGTTTGTAGCCAAATGGCTGCACCAAAGTACGGGTAAGGCTGAATATTTTCTCTTTTTCTACCCTTAGACCTATTGGACTGTAGGAGATTTGGGCCAAGCCCGGCAATGATTGTTTCGTGGAAACAAGTCCTTTGGGAGCGGTAACTTTATCAATGGTAAGATAACCCCAGTATTGCTTAAACACATTGACCTGATAGCCATCGGAGGTGGGCAAAATAGAGGAAACAAAGCCCTTTGTTTGGAGCTGCCCCTGACCGCGTGCCAGCTCATCTTCATTAATAGTGAAGAGGGCAAGGGAGTCAACTCTTTTGAGCTCCTGAGCCATGGAAGCTGTGCCAAGAAAAAAAACAAAAAGCGATGTAAAGTATAATTTTAGGTTCATAATTTATTGTGGTTGTAAAATCTTGTTTTTGTCTTTTTTTTTAAAAATTAGTTAATTTTGTTGTAGTAATTTTTCTGATTCATTTTTTTCTTCAAGCTTACTTTAATGTCAATCTGAGAAATAATATTTGGCACTTACTCTCTCTATATTTTTTTTCCTCAAAAGCCTTTTTATTGCTTGAATTGGGCGATATGTGAGGTTTGTTTGATCATTTGTTTAATTTTATTTTCCAATATGGCACTTAGTACAATTTCAATACTTACGTTAACATTTTAAAAATTTATTTATGCTATTTAGTTTGATTTAAAGGCTGAAATTTCCTTAATCTAATTGTGGGTATTTTATTCAATTCTAACATCGAATCTTTTGGTTTTAAAATTATTAAACTATCGGAAATGCTTTTAACATCGTAAACCAAATCCCTAATATTTAATTCTTTATTTTTCAAACGCCAACCTTTAATTTTGAACTCTAAATCATTTTTAAAGCCATCTTTCTTTAATTTGCTTTTTATAATTTTTTGGTCATTTGGGCAAAGTATTCCATTTTCATTTATACCACAAAATTCAAAATCTTTATTTTGTGAAAAGTGCCATAGCATAATTTTAGACGAATCTATTTGATCTCCTTTAGTATAGATATAATCTGTCCTATTATATTTAATTGATAGAAATTGTCCTGGTTCAATTTCCTCATACCAAAAGCTATTGTTTAATAAATAATCATAATTCTGAAAATTATTACATGACACAAATAATAAGCAATTTGTGACAAAAATTAAACTATTTAACCCTGTAATAATAAGTTTTCGTTTTCTCATCAATATCTTTTTCTATTTTTAATTTAAAATCTTTTTGTAAAGTTTTGTTAATTTCTTCTAGCAATAAAGGCAATTTATTTAATCGTGTAAAAGGTTCTTCATTTTCTGAATTTTTTAAATATTCAGCAATGCGATATATACTTTCAATTTTCCAATAATCTGGAGTTTTTTTTATTGAATTATGTTTGACTTGGAGGAAACATACATATGCATGAACCAAGTTACTTGACATAATTAAATTTCTATAAATCCAAATGTATTCTGCTCACAATTATTTTATTTGTATCAATTTGATTAAGATTAGTTTCATAATTGTTAAAAAAAATCCCGTATCTAACATTTTTGCTCAATATTTTTTTTACCTGAACTATTTGCAATTCTACTTTTAAATTCTCTTTTAAATCAATATCAATAAAACCACCCTCAAAAGACATCTTAAAAATTTTCGATCCTCCGAAATCTTCAATAGAAATTTTTCTAAAAGCAACAGGTATGTTTTTATTAAGTACTTTAATGCCTTGTACTTGAGTATGACTAAAATCGTTCGTTTTTTGAAAATATATTGAATCAATTTTTAAATACTGGTGTAAATCGGTAAAAGAAACAAATACTTTACTTATCTCGAATTTCTGATTTGGATTTGCATCCTCAATCACAATTTTATATATGAAGAATATGATTAGAATGAAAGCACTTGCCGTCAAAGTATATAAAATTCTATTAATATTCATATTCTTTAGTAAAATCAAAATTACCTTCATTTTTAAATTTATTAATCCATTTTCGTCTATAATTCGGGTTATTAATTAATCTCCTGTGAATCAAATTACTTACATTCCACAAAATTCCCCCCCCCGCTGCCGCACGATTGCATCGTGTGGTTTCTACTACCTCTACTTTCATATTCACTATTCAAAATATTCAAAAACACAAATATTGTCTAACATCCCTTTTCTACCACCATAATCCACGGTACTGGTATATTTATAATCCTGTGGTTCAAATACTATTCCTTCTTCCACCGGATTATTGTGGATATAAGTAATCTTTTGCTGAATGACTTTAGGCGTCCAAAGCTCAATTGGTTTGTTATCATGCCTCCAAAACTGATAATTCTTTACATTGCTAGATTTAATTCCAGCCTCTTCAAATTGCTTTAAAAGAAAATCTTTTCTGCTTTCTCGAGGGTTTTCTTTGATGGCTTTAATAATTTCTTTACTCGTAAATCTTTTGAAATCACCAAGTAATAATTCAGGTTTTGTACCTTCTATACTCCTAAAAACCAAATGAACATGAGAGCTCATAATACACCATGCAAATATCTCCATACCTTTATTTTCTTGACAGTATTTAAGGCTTTTTATAAGTATTTCTTTATACTCATTTCTTATAAATACATTCAGCCAATTAACCACTGCAAAACTTACGAAGTAAAGGCCATGCTCATTATGAAATTTGTAGTTTCTACTCATTTTTTAAACTCTTGGTTTATTCCTTTTTTACCGTTGCTTTAGCATTTCAGCTAGCCACACGATGCAATCGTGCGGTAGCGGTGGAAAGAATGAGGTAGCTGGGTAAAAACATTCGCACTTAAAATTTTTTCATCATAGTTCTAATCTATTACTTATCCTTATACGTAATTTTGTATCTTCATTAATTTTTAGCTTTTTTATTTTCTTTCCCCTTCAACTCAAAAGAAATTTGTCTAAAAATAAATTTATTTATAATTTCAATTTGTTTATTTTCAGTCAATTGAAAAAAACACAGTATCAATATGATAGAATATTTGGCCAATTTTATTATTTATTGGATTAAAATGTAAGGTTTGAATTACTTTAGTTCCTAATTTCTGAGAGGAACAATTTTTTATGGGTATTACCATTGTTAGAGTGGCCTCGTTTCCCCACTTAACATCTGTAAATCGCATTTCAATACTATCGAAACAAATACTCGGATCATTTGAATAAAATGCTAGGCTATCAAAAGATAATCTTTCAGCGAGAGGGTTAAAAGTAATACTAACTTTACTTATTTTCAATATTTCTTTTGAGTCACATCCATTTATACCAAAAAAGGCTAAACTTAAAATAAAGCTAATTGAAGCTAATAACCCCATTTTTTTATACTTTTTATCTTGAGAAGTCATAACCTTGTTTTTTAAAGTGGTTAATCCAATAATTGTATTTAGAACTGTTATTGAAATCTTTTTTAAGTCTATGAATTAGGTTTCTTAGGTTAGCCTGAATAATTTCAACCCTATAACGGACTGTACAAAGTATATAGCCGGTTAAATTTATTTGCTGATCATAAACTTTTATATGTTTTTCAATACCTTCAATTGTTTTATCTTTATGACTATCAAATCCAGCTAAATGCAAATATTCATGATAAATTATACTTTTAATATTACTTATATAGCTAGGTAAAGTACCAATCTGCCCAAATTGGGTTATATAAATAACGAGCATTTTTTTATCAACAATTGCCCACCAATCACTTTCATCTGTATTCTCGACATAAGAATTAGGGTGAAAATTGAAGGCAGCTAATCCTCCTACTTGGAAAGAAAACTTTCCATGGTAAAGTTTTGATCTATCCAGATGAAGATCATCAAAATACTTTAAACATATTTTGTTTAACCCTTCGAGTTTAGATTCCGTATTTATTTCCCAATCTGTAATTAATATAAACTTACCAATCTCAGTTTTTATAATTATTCTAGGGTAAACTCCCCCATTTGATGTATTGACATAGTTCCCATTTTCATCAAACACATCTCCAAAATATGGGTTTAGACCTGAATTCTCAGCTTTGTTATCAAGATTATCCAAGTCGGCAGTTACAGTAGTTACATCGCAAGATTGGGTAGAGGAATTAGCAGAAATTCTACTTCCGGCTGGAATATCAGGATCGCCTACCAAACACACCATTCCGGTAATAGCCCGGTCATAAGCTGCTAACTGTTCGGTCTTGTATTCCTGGGTAAAATCTCCGGTATTAATATCGGCCTTGGCATTTCTTAATTCGGTTACTTTTTGTCTTAATAAAGCCGCATTTTCGGTGGCATTAGCCAATAAATCTTTGATTTCTGTGAGTAAACTATTAAGCCTGTCAAGTACCATACCTACATCGGCTACACTACTCCAACTTGGATCATATTCTGTTATAACAGTACCATAGTACAATTGGTAGCATTGGTTAATCTTTATCCCCTCAAACTTCACTGAGATGGGTATCTGTATAGCCAGGTTATTGCTCAATTTTAAGAAATTAAATATCAGCTTACCCTTGCCTTTCCAGCCGGCTGCCGGGGAGCCGCTCTCCATGTCTGTCACCACCACGGTGTAGTCAGAGGTGGTAAACTCATCGCCTACGGCGAGGTTTTGCAGGTCGGTCTGGTTGGCATCAATAGCACTGCCTCCTGCGGTACCACAGGCGAAGTTATCACCCACCACGGTACACGGCTGTGCAAATATGTCGATGCTTAGTGGGCAAGTTATGGAGTTTTTACTGGCTATCACCTGGTAGTGACCCATTTTTTGGTGGTAACACGGTACTTTTTGTTACATCGGGTCTTCCACCAGGTTTGAATTGGGTCCATGTGTAATCCATGGTTTTTATCACTTTACCGTCGAGAGTTTGTACCTCAAGCACCAGCGGTTCATAAGTATCTTTGGTGCCCGGTTTACGGGTGAGTTTATTGGTTTCAATATTGGTAACGGGGTTATAAGATTTTATATATAGGTTCTCACAAGCACTTATGTCAAGTGAGGTCTTCACATCAATAGCACAGGACCCAAAGGTCACTTTGCAGGTATATTCACCGGCATAAGCTTCAGTTACACCAGCCACCTGCAGCACCCTGGAGGTAAGGTTAGTAAATGTAGCTCCGGCTGGTACTGTCCAGAGATAGGTATAATAGCGAAAATATACAAAATTATTTCTCTTAGTTTGGCCGAAAAGTAAATTGTAGTTAATTGTTGAATTTGTGGAATATTTGTTCATTTTAAGTAGCATTTATTTGGTGGTTTTTGATTCTATATGAAAAGATTATTATTGTGGCATTATTTGTATTTAGTGATAAAAAGTATTTGTTATGATTTATTTAGGACAGTTGATTGCGTTACTAAATCAAGTATTTATACAAAAAGTATATTATTTGTTGTTAAAGGTAAAATGTAATTCTAAAATTTTAATTATCTGAGGCGATTTTTTTTAATTACGATCAACGAATTTTTCCCGGCCAGGGATAGCAACGGAAAGCCCGCAGTGCGGCAGGGGTGTGCGGGAGTCGGACTTGTAGTGAATAGCCCGGCCACGCTTTTGGCGTGGGGCCGCCAAAATTATACTTTTACATCTATTCTAAAGACTAATTTTAGGTTACATTACAGGCTTCTTTGCCCACCATTCGTCATTTTCCCAGAAATTGTCCCAACCGAGGTGAAGGTATTTTTTATTGATTTCTATGTCTCGCTCTCCGAAACTAAAGTCTTTCAGGATATTGTTGGCAAACATGAAGAAATCGCGGCCAAATACATATGGTTTTTCGAGTTTGCCGGCATAGATTTTCCAGGTACCTTCTGATTTGAAACCACCACCTTGTACGGCAGTATTTGGACTGTAATACCAATAATCCAAAGTTTTGGTACTGTCTATAGAGAAATCCATGAGGAAAGTGCCAGAAAAAGCTCCTGCATGTTTATCGAGGCTATCTTCTTTCATCGTAAGTTTTCCTCTTATTTCATAAGTATTTACCGGTGTTTGATACACTTCCTTATAATTAATTAATGGATCTACAAATTCAAAAACGGAGTCAATTACAATCATTCCTTTAAAGTCATCTATATTCCCCTTGAAGTTTGTCATGCCGATTAAGTAATATTTCTTGCTGTCGAGACTATCTTTCCATGCTTTTTTGAAATATATCTGAATGCGATAATTGTCTTTACCAAAGAACCCATTGAAGTTGTTGGAATATTCTCCAAATTCATCGGTATTCACCAGCAGTTTTGACAAATCCACTTCATTCAGGATTTTTTTATCTTTCAGGATAGTAAATTTTGGTAGGGAATCATTGGGTACATTAGCGACTCTAAGCGTATCGACGGCCTCTTTATGTGTAGTAACTGCACCTTGCTTGTCTTTAGGTTTAAAACAAGAAAAAGATAGGATGGAAATTAAGATAAATACGAAAGTCTTGAAAACGGTTTTCATGTTGGCTATAAAAGGGTTATTTTGATTCCAAATTTTTGATGAAATATACTAAGGTTTATTTGCTCTTTGATATTTTCAGGAAATTTAGGAAAAATTTATCAATTCCAAGCATCAGTAAGATTTCAACAATAAGAATATTTCCTACCCATGAGAGCCAAACTACGGAAAGGTAGGTTTCGATAGGTGCAGTTCCCAGATATTTTATCATCAAAAAACTCTCTCCTCTCAAGCTAAACGCTGCCCAGGTAACCGCTAAACTACGGATCATCCACCGCAAATGAAGATTTATTTCATTTTTTCGGATGAAAAACCAAGCTTTTAAAGTAAATATTGCCCAAATAGTACTTTGCAAAAAAAATGCGATTTTGGCTGAAAGACCGCCATTGGCAAAAAATGAAAGACCCATTCCTGATGGTGCAGCAATAAATACCAATAGCAACACATAAAGTTTTCCCAGAAGTCGATGAAAATTTAGTTTTCTGAAAAATATTGGTAAAAGAATAAGAAATCCTAAAACCCAAACAAAAAGGCTACTGATGATATGAAGGTAAAATGAAAATTGGAAGAGGGGCGTTTCTACAGTTTTTATTGTTTTTGTGCCCAAAAAACCATGTCTCAGGTCAAATCCCAGATAGGGAAATGTATTGGAGGCCATAATCCAGGCAAAAATGGCCGGTACCAGAAGGAAAATTAGATAAAGAACATTTTTTAATTTCAAATTCAGGCTATTTTCTTTTTACAAAACTACCAAATCGTCAACATGAACAAGAATAGTATTGGGAGTTTTTAACTCTGATTTTAGTTTTTCTGCTGAAAGACGAGCAGTTCCCACCGCGATGGTATTTTGTTCATTATCAATAATTTCAACAATTTCACCCACCTGAAAATCGCCTTCAAATTCCAAAATTCCCACACTCAAAAGGCTTTTTTTAGAATGGATTGCCGCTACCGCACCCTTGTCAATGGTAATTTTCCCTACTGTCATCCCGCCGCTTGCCATCCATTTGTTTCGGGCGGAGATTCTGCTTTTTTCGGGTAAAAAACTGGTGCCTGATTTTTGTTGAAGTGCATTGATGATACCATCGGGTTGTTTCATGCCAAAAATGCTGACTTTTATGCCCATTTTGGTGGCCAGATGCGTAAAAGTAAGTTTGGAAGCCATTCCTCCAAGACCCAACGAACTTTTTGATTTATTAACCAGACCCATGGTTTCGGTATCGATTTTTTCGACTACATCCACGATTTTCCCTGAGCCGTCTAAAAGTCCTCCACTGACGGTACACAACAATAAATGAGTCGCACCAAAACCTCCCGCTATAAGAGTTGCGAGTTCGTCATTGTCCGAAAACTTGAGCTCACGGTTGCTTACTACGTCGTTTTCGTTGGCGATAGGAATGATATTATTTTTCCAGAGCTCTTCATAGGTAGCTTTGAGCTGTAGAAATTGTTCGCGTTTGGCGAAATGCTGCCTTTCCAGTAAACTTTGGGCTACCACGATGCCATATTTACTGAATTCTGCGTCATACATTTTCAGCAACAACGGATTTCCAATGGCAGCGGCAGCTTTTCGTTGATTGATATTGCCTTCATATTTTTTGATAAACTGCTTTCCTGCCCCTACCGCACCCGAAGAAACTATGACGATTCGAAAGTTTTTATGTAAAATACTGATCTGCCGGGCAATTTCAGACAATATATCCTGATCAGGGGTACCGTCGGCTTTTGTAATGGAAGCAGTTCCAAATTTTATGACTAATAATTCTCTTTTCATTTCTGAATTTTCATTCTTCGATATTTGTCGGTAAACTTACCTTTTGCTTTGGAGTTTTGTTTTTAAGGTTTTCCAAAAATTCCAAAGATTCATTTATAGGATCAAAAAATTCAATTTTGTAATCTTCATGAATCTTTTGATATTTATTAAGCATGGAAGAGACTTTTCTTCTGATAAAAATCGTCAGCTTCTCGGTATCACTTCGGAATTCGTTTTCAAAAGCATCCTGATGGTATTTGCACGTGATGTACGCAGCTCTTACACTCAGCCTAACCTCACCGATTTTGTCACCGGTTATTTTATGGTGATGACTGATTTTGGAAAATATTTCCCTCAGTCTTAACAATACAGTTTTATTGCTTTGCCCTCGCCTTTTATATAAATATTCATCAATATATTCATAGATTTCGGATTCCCTCAGTTTCAGATCAATTTCAGGGTGTTCCAGTAGTTTGAAGTGAAGTTGTTCAGTCAGAATTTTGTCTTTTCTGATGAGTCTCAATAATAGTTTGTTCCGCTCTTTGACAGGAAGGTTGAGAATAGCATCTTCCAGCTCGTTATCGATGATTTTTGACATATCACAAAACCATTAAAACTCTCCAAAAAGACGCAATTACAACTATAATAAGTGCGATAGGTGTTAGAACCTTCCAGCACAGATAAATTAACTGGTCGATTCTTAACCTTGGAAATGTCCATCGAACCCACATTTGCACCAACATTCCAAAATATGCCTTAGCAATTAGCCAAAAAGCTCCCCAAAGATGAATACTGAGACTTCCGGGGGTACCGGTAGTAAAGTCGGCAAGTTTCAGAGGGCCGATATTGGGCAAAGGAGTATTCCATCCACCAAAAAATAGAATTGCAGCCAAAAATGCCATCAGGAGCATCATGCCGTATTCTGCCAGGAATAATATTGCCCAGCGAAAACCTGAATATTCAGTATGAAAACCTGCGATTAGTTCTGATTCTGCTTCCGGTAAGTCAAAAGGTGCACGGTTAGCCTCTGCCAACCCTGCAATAAAGAATATGATAAATGCAATGAATAATACAGGACTGCGGAAAATATTCCAGGTTAGAAAACCGCCCCATTGGGTAGTTTCTATTCCTAATTTTTTTATTCCAAAAAGATAATTTGGGCTTTCAGAAAAAATTCCCTGCTGAAAACTCATCTCCTGCAAATTGAGCGTAGAAGTAGTAATCACAACTGCTAAAACCGATAAGCCTAAAGGGATTTCATAGGAAATGATTTGAGCGATTGAACGCATGGAGCCTAAAAGTGAATACTTATTGTTTGAAGCCCAACCCGCCATTAAAATACCGACAATATCTAGTGAAACTACGCCCATCAATAAAAAAATACCGGTTTGTAATCCTGAGCCTTGCAAAACCGGGTTAACAGGTAATAAGGCATAGCCTGTAAAAATGGCTCCAAAAATGACGTACGGGGCCAATTTAAATAGTTTTTTATCAGCAGTAGCCGGTATTATATCTTCTTTTTGGAAAAGTTTCATTAAGTCGGCGATAAGCTGCAGTAGCCCCCACTTACCAACTTCCATTGGCCCCAATCTATCCTGAATAAATGCAGAAAGCTTACGCTCGAGGTAAACGCTGATAATAACGTTTGCCCCAACTATGGCTACAAATATCAGGATAGGTAAATACATGCTTAGAATTCAGCGTTTTTAGGTGTACGAGGGAATGGAATCACATCGCGGATATTGCCCAAACCGGTTACAAACTGAACCAATCGCTCAAAACCTAAACCAAATCCTGAATGGGGAGCGGAACCGAATTTGCGGGTTTCCAGATACCACCACAGGTTTTCGGGGTCTATGCCCACTTCGTTGATTCTATCAATAAGTTTTTCGTAATTATCTTCTCTTTGTGAGCCACCAATGATTTCTCCAATTCCCGGGAACAATACATCCATTGCTCTAACTGTTTGTCCCGGAGTGTCACCTGATTCATCATTTTGCTTCATATAAAAAGCTTTGATGGCTTTAGGGTAATTGATCAAAATCACAGGTTTTTTGAAATGTTTTTCTACCAAATAACGCTCATGTTCTGATTGCAAATCAATTCCCCATGAAACTTCATATTGAAATTGCTTTTTCTGGGCTGGTTTTGATTTTCTTAAAATTTCTACTGCTTCGGTGTAGGTCAGCCTTTCAAAGTCATTATTTACAACAAAATTCAGTTTTTCAATCAAAGAAAGATCTGAACGTTCATTCTGAGGTTTTGCTTTTTCTTCATCCAAAAGTCTGGTTTGCAAAAACTCGAGATCATCTTTGCAGTTTTCCAAAGCATAGTTGATTACGTATTTTACAAAATCTTCAGCCAATTTCATGTTGTCTTCCAACTCAAAAAATGCTACTTCAGGCTCAATCATCCAGAATTCTGCCAGGTGACGTGTGGTATTGGAGTTTTCGGCTCTGAACGTAGGGCCAAAAGTATAAATTTTAGAAAGTGCCATAGCACCTAGCTCGCCTTCAAGCTGTCCGCTTACTGTAAGTGAGGTTTCTCTGCCAAAAAAATCTTGCGAAAAGTCCACATTCCCATTTTCATCTTTTGGTGCTTTGTTGGCTTCAAAAGTGCTCACTCTGAACATCTCACCGGCACCCTCGGCATCAGATGCGGTAATAATTGGTGTATTGAGATAGAAAAATCCCTGTTCGTTGTAAAATTTATGTACAGCAAAAGCCAAAGCATGTCTAACCCTGAAAACAGCTCCGAAGGTATTGGTTCTAAAACGGAGGTGGGCTTTTTCTCTTAAAAACTCAAGACTATGTTTTTTAGGTTGAATTGGGTAAGTTTCATCAGCAATACCATAAATTACCAAAGATTCAACAATTATTTCAGATTCTTGACCGGCACCTGCCGATGGGGTGAGTTTTCCTGTGACGCCAATACAAGCCCCTGTAGTTACTTTTTTTAGTGTTTCTTCATCCGAATTATTTACATCAACTACCGCCTGAATATTCTTGATGGTAGAGCCGTCATTGATATTGATAAAAGCAATGTTTGCCTGACCTCTTTTGGTTCTTACCCAGCCTTTGGCTGTGATAGTTTGATTTTCGGGTTTTAGTTGAAGAATTTCCTTAATCTGCATTTTTCTGATATATTTTTCTGAAAAAAAATTTCCGCAAAATTAAGGATTTAAGCCCAAAAATGTTTGAAAAGGGCGTATTTATGAAAAAGAAAATTAATAAAACAGCTTGCTTCAGGTTTAAGGAAACTGTTTTCCCTCTTTATCGCAAATCTTTGTGCTTTTCTTTGGCTTCTGCCTGCTCTTTTGCAAATTCAATCAATGCCGGGAAGTCAAGCTGAGAAATCATTTTCTCCTGATTTTCAAGTGCTTTTTTTACTGGAATCTTGAAATTGGTCTTGATATTTAATCTGTAGAACTTATTCAAATCTTCCCCTGAAACTGTTTTTTCGGGTACACAAACTTCGTTGTCAGCCCCGATAGAGGCCTGAATGTCATCAATTAATAGCGGATAAATGCATCCATAAATATCGTAAACCCTTTTTATCAGTACTTTACGGCTAGGATATTTTGCTTTTCCAGACCACCAAAGGTCTTTTACTGCGTTCATGGCTTCATAATTTTTCTCCAATGTTTCAACTACTTCAAGTCCGTTAAGTAATTCGGTAACATTTTCAGTCATGGCAATTTCATATTCTTTTTCACTTGCCAGTGCTTTCATGCCCAATTGTACACCTGTCAGATTAGAATAAGCATCTTCCACCGAAAAACTAGAATATCTTTCTGGTACTAGTGGGATGTAAGAAGCTCCATACCAGGTAGATACCTCATGCCAAACCGAGAGGTCATAGGCGATTTTACCTGCCAAATGAATGTAATCCTGTTCCTGAAAATTTGAAGGGACATCGATTTTGAGTACTTTTTGCCCACCTTCATTTCCAAGTTTCAGAGTAATTGGCGAGGGCTCCGATTTCATTAAAACATACATATAAGCGGTAATGTCGGCGATATCACGCAAGTGCCCCATATCAATAAACCCGCCTTTTTTTGTATAAACTATTCCGTTATTTTCATGTTTACTGCCCATAAACTTGTGCTCACCTATTTTTTCTCCCGAAGTTATGTCAGAGACTTTAATAAAAGTTAGTCCGGCAAGAGGTACTTCGGCACCGAAACCACAGCAGGTTCTTATTATTCTTGGTGGTGGATTTTTTATATTGGAAATATGGGGCGGTTTGGCAAAACTTGAAGTAAAAAATACTGTAATTAAAAGCCAAATCTGAAGTAATTTCATTTGATGGGTGTTTATTCCTTTTGTTGTTTTTGTTGCAAAATTACAATTATAACGTGGTTTTTGGCTCAGAAATTCCCTTTTTTAATCATATCAGTTTAACTTTGGAGATTAATAATTATTGTATGCTTAGTCAGATTCCTTCCAAACTTGATATTGTAACCAGTCATTTGCGTATAAAAGACTATGTCAAAAAAACACCCATATTGTTTTCGGAGGAAATTAATGACGAAACCGGAGCTGAAGTGATTTTTAAATGCGAAAATCTTCAGAAAATAGGTGCTTTTAAGGCTCGTGGCGGAATTAATGCCGCTTTGAGTATGAGCGGGGAAGATTTACAAAAAGGACTTTGCACACATTCGTCAGGAAATCACGCTCAGGCCATTGCTTTGGCTGCAAAGCTGTTAGGAACCAAAGCTTATATTGTGATGCCCCACACAGCACCAAAGCCTAAAATCAATGGTGTTAAAAAACTGGGTGCTGAAATTATTTTCTGCGAACCTACCCTTCAGGCTCGTGAGGACGGAGTTGAAAAAGTTATAGAAAAAACTGGGGCAGTTTTTATACATCCATTTGATAATTATGATGTTATCGCTGGACAAGCCACTGCGGCCAAGGAAATTTTGGAAGAAAATACAGATCTCGATTATATTTTTGCACCCGTTGGTGGGGGTGGACTTTTGAGTGGAACCGCACTTTCGGCAAAATATTTTGGAAAAAAAACCAAAGTAATTGGCTGTGAGCCCGAAGGTGCAGCAGATGCTATTTTGTCTTTTAAATCGGGAAAAGTTGAAAAGGCACCCTATGTAAAAACCATTGCAGACGGACTTTTGACCAATCTCAGTGAAAAAACGCTGGAAATTATCAGAAATGGAGTAGAAGATATTTTGACGGTGAGTGATGAAGAGATCTTGGCCGCTATGAAAATCATGATGGATAGTCTGAAAATCATTGTAGAGCCTTCCTCAGCAGTGCCATTGGCGGTTTTGATAAAAAATAAAGAGCGGTTTGCCGGTAAAAAGATTGCTATTATTATTTCGGGCGGAAATGTAGATTTGGAAAGTTTTGGATTGAAAATTTAGTTTTAATTATGGATACAAATAAAATAATCAGGATTTTAAGAAATGCGGTTATTTACTTAATCGTGGTAATGTTAGTCAGTTTTGTACTCGATGTCGGATTTAGTAAACTGGGTTCGGAACCCATCATGAAGACACTCTCTGATTGGTTGGTATCGGTTTTTAAAATCACCAAATTGGGTGTATGGATTGTTGTAGTATTGATTTTTGCATATTTTCGGGAAAGGCAAGGCAAAAATTAAACAAAAAAAAAGCTCAGGAAATATTCCCGAGCTTTTTTGATACCCCTAAATTTACTAAACCACTTGTATGAAGTTCTCTTGTTTTTGAGGCATCACTGCCCAAAAAATCAAATACCCAATAACTACAGGTGCTGGTGTGAAAAATAAACCGACGGTGATTACTCTCAGAACAGTTACGTCCACATCAAAGTATTCTGCCATACCGGTCAATACACCACCTAACATCGAATTTTGTCCCTTTATTCTAAATAGCTTTTTCATTTTCTTGTTTGTTTTTGTTTGATGATTCAAAATTAATACACAACAAGGTACTGTGTTATACAAAGTACATGAATGGAAGAAAATGTTGAGGAATGGATAAAAAGCATGACGTGACTGAATTTTTACTGATTTGATTTCCTTTTTCCAATTTTATGAAATAGAAAATTAATAGTTAAAAACGATGGACAGAGCTATAAGAATTGTCGTGTTAATAGTTGATATATAGAAGATTATAAATATCAAACAAGTTGCATTTTAGCCACTTTTGGATCAACTATGGCCACATCGTGTTCAAAATCAAGTTTTATCCGCCATTTTTGCATAGTTGCGGCTCCAATTATTACTTCCTCACTAAGTCCCGGAATTACAAGAAATTCATCGGATAAAAGGATGTCGTCCATATAAAAATCTAATCTGACCGCATGGGTAACTTCAATAAAGTGACCCTCAGAAGCAGTACCAATCATTCTTGTTCTCCCCAGATGTGTCGGTGTTTCAATGTCTGTTACATAATCAGAATTGATACAGGATAAATTTGCACCAGAGTCGTATAATGCATAAAGGTGCTTTTCTCCTTTTGAGCCAGCAAATAATAACGGTTGCTTTATTATTGACATCTTAGTTTTTTATTTTTACAAATATAATTGTTTTAAATGCCATATATACAATTACTTACTGCTATTTATTACTACTTCATATCCACAATAGTAACTCCCTGCCCACCCCGGTCGGCGTGTTCGTCGTACATTTTTTTGATGGATTTATACTGTTTCAGGTGGTTTCTGATGAGGTTTCTCAAAATACCGTCGCCTTTGCCGTGTACAATTCTAAGCTGCGGATAACCCAGAAAAATGGCATCGTCCATGAGCATGTCCACTTCGAGCAGGGCTTCTTCGCCCCGTTTTCCCCTCACATCCAGATTAAAGCTAAACTGCTGCATTTTTTCGTTCATATTGATTCCCTGCAGATTCTCCCTTGGTTTTTCTTTATGAACGGCTTTGAATTCTTTTTTTGAGACCCGTTCCAGCCGGTTTAATTTGATATTGGATTTCAATTCTCCCAACGACACCTCGGCGTCTTTTCCATTCAGACTTACCACCTGGCCAAAAGTTTCCTGGCCGGCAATTTTTACAAAATCTCCTATTTCTATCGCCCCTGAAGCTTTTTCAAATGTAGTTTTTGGAGCCGGAGCCGGTTTTTCAGGCTTAAGCGTTAATTTTTCAAATACCTCCAGCTCTTTTCTGATTTCTTTAGTTTTCTCTTTTTCAGCTTTATTTTCCTTTATTTCCCTAATGGTATTTTCAATCTTTTTGTTGGCATCTTTCAGCAGTTGTTTGGCATTTTCTTTTGCATCATTTAGCAGGCGTTTTTTATCATTTTCAAGGAAATTTTTCAGGCTGTTATATTGCTCAATTTTGGTTTTTAGTTCTTTACTTTCCAGTTGCAACATTTGATTTTGTTCCGAAAATACCTTCTTTTCTATTTCAAGTTCTTTCAGAAGTTTCTCAAAATTAACCTGTTGCTTGCCCAGTTTTTTCTTGGCATTGTTGATAATCCAATGCGGAAGACCCATTTTTTGAGCAACTTCCAATGCAAATGAGCTTCCCGGTTGGCCCATTTCGAGCTCATACAGCGGCTCCAGGTGCTCGGCATCAAACTTCATGGCTCCGTTTTTCAGACCCTCATTTTTATCAGCAAATATTTTGAGGTTGGTGTAATGTGTATTGACTACTCCAAATGCTTTCGATTTCAAAAGTTGCTCCAAAATGGATTCGGCAATAGCTCCTCCAAGTGTGGGCTCGGTGCCTGTACCAAATTCATCAATGAGAAACAGTGTTTTTGCATCAGAATTTTTCAGAAATTCACGCATGTTTGACAGGTGCGAACTATAGGTACTGAGGTCATTTTCAATACTTTGCTCATCGCCAATATCTATAAAAAGATTGCTGAAAATCCCCATTTTGGAATCTGGCGAAACCGTAACCAGCAGGCCGCATTGCAGCATATACTGCAAAAGGCCGATGGTTTTGAGCATCACCGATTTACCACCGGCATTTGGGCCCGAAACCACCAATATTCTCTGATCAGTATCAAGGCTCACTCTCAGCGGAATCACCGGTTTTTTGGCTTTCTGATGGCTTAGAAACAGTAAAGGATGTACTGCTTGAGACCAATCCAGGGCGGTTTCGCTTACCAAAAGCGGACTTGTGGCATTGATTTTCTGTGCTACCCGGGCTTTTGCCCTGATAAAATCCATCAAACCCAAAAACTGATAAGATTTCTGCATTTCGGGGATGTCAGCTCGCATGTCTTCCGTCAATTGCTCCAAAATCCTTATAATTTCCCGTCTTTCCCTTATTTCCAGATCTCTGATTTCGTTGTTGGTTTCCAGTACTTCGCCGGGTTCCACAAATGCGATTTGTCCCGAGGAAGTCTCATCATGCACAAATCCCGAAAGTTTTCTTTTGTGCTCAGCTAAAAGCGGTAATACCAATCTGCCGTTTCTGACCGCTATGGTCATGTCTTCGCCAATCCACCCTGAATTTTTGGCGGTGCGATAAATTCTTTCCAGGGCACGTTTTACATTATTTTGCTCAACTGTTAGCTTTCTTCTTATATCCAAAAGCTCCCTGGAGGCATTGTCTTTAACTTTTCCTCGTTCGTCAATTGTGCCGTTGATTCTGCTGATGAGGTCTGCCCAGCCGTCTTTTTTGTTTTCGGGAGTAGCAACCAAAGCAAGTTTCTTGAGTTGTGGATATTGTTCTTCATTTTTATTTTTGAAAAAGACCAATATCTGCTGAATAGTTACCAAAGAAAGTTTGATGTCAAAAAACTCTTCCTCATCTAAAAAGGTCCCCGGAATGGCCGCCCGCTGCAGGTAAGGAATAACATCAAGATAATTTTGGTTAGGAAAATTGTTTTCGAGCTGTAAAATCAACCTGAACTCGGCGGTTTGATCAATCATTTTTTTGATCTGATCAAATTTATCCGAAAACCTGATTTTTTCGATAAATGATCTGCCCAAAGAACTTACACACTCTTCTCCGAGCAAAGTTTTGATTTTGTCGAAACCGAGTTTTTGTTCAATATTTTGAGGGTAGAGCATTTAATTCGAATTATTTTTTTTGCAAAATTACAACCAAAGGACCATTAAAAAGAAAAGCCCGGAGGGAAATTCCGGGCTCAAATTTGATTTCAGCTTATTTTTGACTTAATTCAGGGTCACTGCTGTGCCTGAAGCTGTCACCATGAGCATACCACCGCCTTTACCAACGGTTTCATAGTCCAGGTCAATGCCCACAATGGCATCGGCACCAAACTGACGAGCCCTTTCAATCATTTCTCTGATGGCTATATCTTTTCCTTCGCGAACCACACTTTCGTAAGAGCTTGATCTTCCGCCTATTACATCACGGATGCCAGCCATAAAATCTTTAAATATATTGGCTCCAATGATTGTTTCGCCGGTAACTATCGCTTTGTATTCTCTGATGGTACGTCCCTCTATATTTGGGGTGGTTGTCAATAACATTTTTATTATAAGTTTTTAATTTTTTGTAAATCAACAAAAGATTTATTTCAAATAAATATTTTTTTTAAAACAGGAATAAAACAAGGATGTTCGGTAAGATATTTATTTCATTTTGCTTCTTTTGGTCAAAAAAGCATTCAAAATGTGTTCAAAACCTTCATTTATATCCACTTCTGTGAAGTCTATTTTATATTGACCGCATTTGATTTTGAGATCATGGCTGAAGTTTTCGATGACTTCGATATATTTTTCTTTGACTTGCTGAGGTTGAAGTTTTAATTTTTCGCCAGTTTCCAAATCAATAAATTCGTAAGGTCGCTCATCAAATGCAAAGTCTTTTTCTGTTTTTTTGTCTGTTACATGAAAAAGTAAAACTTCATGCATATTGTGCTTGAGATGCTGAAGTGCCGAAAATATCTTTTCCATGTCTTCGATATTTTCAAACATATCACTAAAAATCACTACCAAAGAACGTTTATGGATTTTGTCAGCAATGGCATGAAGTGTTTCAATTACGGATGTTTTTTGTAGTTTTTGTTTTCTGTTCAACACATTTTCCAATTCAAAAAACACTTTATGGATGTGTGAGCTTGTCGATTTGCATTCGGTGTGGATTTCAATCTGGTCAGAAAAAGTAAGCAAACTCACTGCATCACGCTGGCGTTGAAGCATGTTAGCAAGCGTACCTGCAGCTAAAACCGAAAAAGCCAGTTTGCCATGATTAGCTACCGGATAGTACATTGAAGACGACACGTCGAGCAAAATATGACAGCGAAGGTTAGTTTCTTCTTCGTATTTTTTAATAAAAAGTTTATCAGTTTTTCCAAAAACCTTCCAATCTATATGGCGGGTGCTTTCTCCATTATTATAGAGGCGATGTTCGGCAAATTCGACCGAAAAACCATGAAAAGGGGACTTGTGTAAACCTGTGATAAAGCCTTCAACCAGTTGTTTGGCCAGAAAATCCAAATTGCCGTATTCTCTTATTTTTGACAGGTCTAACTTCTGCATTATTTTTTCTGCTTATTTGCTTGGTCTTTTACTAACTGCAAATTTAAGTCGTTTGAGCTGTCTTTAGAATAAATATCATTGAAATTACTTTCGGTGGCACCTTCTCTGGCTAGCATTATTTCTCCATTTTTACCTACAACTTTTGCATTTACCCTAATTACGCCTTTCTGGATCATTCCGATCTCCTTTGCTGCGGCAAAAGATAAATCCACAATACGACCTTTGCTGAAAGGGCCTCTGTCGTTTACCCTCACAATCACCCATTTTCCGGTTTTCGGGTTTTCAACCTCCAGCATGGTTCCAAATGGCAAATATCGATGTGCACAAGTATATTCTTTGTTGTTAAGTCTCTCTCCGCTGGCTGTTTTTCTTCCTGAAAATTTCAGACTGTAATATGAAGCGGTGCCTTTGTATTCTTTACCTATATCGACTTTTTGTGCAAAAGATGAAAAACAATTTAAGCAGACAAATGATGCAAAAATCAGAATTTTTATAGTAAGGTTTTTAAAGTAGTACATTCTGCAAAACAATTATATTTTTGAAAATATGGAACTTATTATTGAGAAATGTTTTACTAAGGTAACATGAAAATGCAATTTTTTATAAGTTTTTTACAAAAAATGACGAAAAATAGCTAATAAATATGACGTAATATTTTTTTTATGACTTAATAAAAAACTATTTTTGAGTTTAGAATAAACCCATAAATAATAGAGTAGTGGAAAGAGAAGAGCAAGAAAAGATTTTTTCGAAGAGAATCAGAGCAGGAAAACGTACTTATTTTTTTGATGTGAGAGCAACCCGCTCCAGCGACTATTATTTGACTGTTACCGAAAGCCGCCGTTTCCAAAAAGAGGGGGAGTTTGTATTTGAAAAAAGTAAATTATTTATTTATAAGGAAGATTTTGACAAAGTCCTTGAAGCTTTACAGGAAACTATTGATCACATCAAAACCGAATTGATGCCACATGTTGACTTTTCACAGTTTAATGTTCCGGAAGAAAATACCGAAAAGCCGGATAAATCCGGAATAGATGACCTAGATACAGAACTTAAGTGGTAGTCAGCAGCTGAATCTGGTCTGATTCAAAAATATTTATCCCTTTTTTGCCGGATAATAATGTTTTCAACATAGCATTGGCTACTGTGTTTACATGTATTCCTCTATATTTTTTGGGTATAATCGGATTGAAAAAAGTCATTAAAACGGCACTTATTTTTTCTCCAAGCCTAAATTCTTTCCTGTCTCCAAGAAGTAAAGAAGGTCTGAAAATAGCTACATTTGGAATTCCGGAATCGGAAATAGCTTTTTCTATTTTGCCTTTTACTTTGCTATAAAAAATACCCGAATTGATATTTGCACCCATAGAGGATACCAGCAGGTAATTATTGACACCTGCTTTTTTGGCTTTTAAGGCCATATTTAATGGATACTCAAAATCAACTTTTTCAAATGCAGCTTTGCTTCCGGCTTTTTTGATGGTAGTACCCAAACAACAGAATATTGCCCCGGCATCTTTAAATATCTCTGAAGGAAGATTTTCAAAATCAACGACTTCTTCCACAATTTTGGCGGAAGTGTTCCCAAGCGGACGTCTGGTCAGCGAAATTATTTTTGTGATTTTGGGTTCAGCTACAAGAACCCTAAGAAGTTCGGAGCCCACAAGGCCACTTCCTCCGGCAACGATTACTTTCATGGTTATTTTTTTTAATTCAGGTTAAAGGTCTGAATAATGTCGTCGATAAATTCTCTGGTATTACTTAAGCGTGGTACTTTGTTTTGACCACCTAATTTGCCACGTTTTTCCATCCATTGGTAGAATGTACCGTGTTTTACATAGTGCACTTTTGGAATGGTCAACGCGATATCATTCTGCCGTTTGGCATCATAATCTGAATTGACCTCTTTTAGTTTTTTATCCAGATTTTGAGTGAACGCTTCACAGTTTGTCGGAATTTCGGAACACTCAATCACCCATTGATGGCCACCTTTTGAGTCGGCATCCATAAAAATCGGGCCTGCTGTATAATCCAGAACGTCGATTCCGGCGATTTGAGAGGCATAAGCTATGGCCTGGTCGGCGTTTTCCACCATCAATTCTTCTCCAAAAGCATTGATAAAATGCTTTGTCCGACCCGTAATTTTTATTCTGAAAGGATATTTTGAAGTGAATTTTATGGTATCTCCGATTTTATACCGCCACAAGCCGCCGTTGGTCGATATTACCATCGCATAACTTTTTTCAAGTTCTACTTCATCGAGCGTAAGAGCTTTAGGATATTCATTATCCCACTCTTCCATAGGTAAAAACTCATAAAAAACACCATAATCAAGCATTAGGAGCATCTGGTCTTTCAATGCAAAATCATCTTGTATGGCAAAGAAACCCTCAGAAGCGTTGTAGGTTTCAAGATATTTTACCTGATCAGAAGGGAAGAGTTTTTCTGAAAAAAGATTACGATAGGGGGTAAAAGATACTGCACCATGAAAGAAAGCCTCAAAGTTAGGCCAAATTTCAAGTGCATTTTTTGCACCCATTTTTTCAATTATGCTTTCTATTAAAACCACAGTCCATGTGGGAACTCCCGCAATACTGGTTACATTTTCGGTCGAACAGAGTTCTACCATTTTTGCCATTTTTTCTTCCCATTTGTCTAAAAGAGCAATTTCAGGAGGAGGAATACGGAACATTTCGGCCCACGAAGGCATATTTCGGGTGATAATGGCCGAAATATCGCCAACCAGTGCGTCGGTATGAAAAGGATTGGCATGCAATGAGCCACCTATAGAAATACTTTTTCCCTCAAAAAGCTGAGAATCAGGTCTGTTTTCAAAATATAGCGTCAATAAATCTTTTCCTCCCCGGTAGTTACATTCTTCAAGAGACTCGTCAGATACCGGGATAAATTTGCTTCGGGAATTGGTGGTGCCTGAAGATTTTGAAAACCATTTGATTTCGGAAGGCCAAAGTATATTTTTTCTCCCCTCATTATTCTTTCAATCCAGGGGTAGTGATCTTCATAGGTTACTACCGGCACCCTTTCCTGAAATTCTTTGATGGAAGTAATAGAATTGAAATTATGCTTAAGCCCAAACTCAGTAAATCTGGCCCTTTCGATGAGGCTAAAAAAGACTTCGCTTTGAGTTTCGATAGGGAATTTTTTAAATTCTTCGATTCTCAATTTACGTCTTTTTATAAAGAAACTTATGACTTCGTTTACCAGGCTCAAAGTTTAAGGTTTTTAGTGTTAGAGTATATTGGGTAAAGTTTTTCGAACTTCAAATATCGTTATTTTGACTGAAAATACAAAAAATCAAAAGGCTAATCCTCTCAATTAAACCGTCTGCTGATACTCAGGCCCAAATTGTAGTTTCGGGGTGGGGATGGATTGAAATATCTGTTTCCCACGGCATTAAAGTCATATCCGGCTGAATATTTCTCGTTGAAAATGTTTTCAATTCCTCCATAAATTTTCACCGAAATTTTTGAAAATGATTTTTCATACCCGATTCTGGAATTTCCCAAATGTAAAGGAGTAGAAAAAACTGAATTCAAATCATTTAGAGGAATTTTTGACAAATAGTAATAATCAAATTTTATGAAAATGCCTGGAATAAAATCCAGATCCAATCCGGAGTAAATATTGGTTTTTGCCACCCCGGGAATGGCTTTGCCTGATAAATCCTGGGTTTCGGAGATGTTTTCAAGATATTTAAAATCAAAAAGAGTAAGGCTGGATTTTAACTGTAAGTTTTTGACAAATAGTTTATTATCAGGTTTTATGATAGAAAAAGTATTCGAAAATTCGAGTCCTTGCTGGCCTATTTTTCCGGTATTGACAAAATATTCATTTCCGGCTTCGGTGAGTTTTCTAACCAGACCATTTTTGATTATTTGGTCAAAAAGGCTCAATTCAAAATTCCAGATTGCGGTATTGGAAAAATGCTTGATGCCGATTTCTTTATTGAGACCATTTTCTGCCAAAAGACCATTGTAAACGGCTGAATTCTGAATACTTGAAACTACTTCCAGCCCGGTTGGTGCCGAAAAACCTCCGGCAAGCGTAGCAAAAACGGAATAAGATTCACCAAAACTCTTCAATAAGGAAATTCTCGGAGCTACCGGCAGTTTGGGGTTTTCCAAAATAACATTTGAGGTCTGGGTAGCGGTTGTTTTTTGATAATTGTATTTTTGCTGGTTAAGGCTCAATCCTCCCGAAACCATAAAATCTAAAGGCAATTGATACTCAAACTGAAAATAGGTGCTGTTTTGCAGCGACTTAATTTTGTCGGTATAGTTGTATTTCCCTTTCACACCGCCAATGTTTTCATTCATTTCAAAGCTTGACCGGGTGCTCATAATTTCATCACCCAGCCATAATCTTAACGGGATTTCGGTAAATGTTTTTGTCAAAGTAATCCTTCCCCCCAAAGAATGCTCATTTCGGTCTTCAAAACTGGTAATGAACGGGTTTTGTAGATGATTGATAGAAAACGAAATGGCTGATTTTAGGGTAAATCCATTTCCGAAATTATACTGATCAGCAATACCGGCAAAGCCTATTTTTTGCAAAATACCTGCTTTCTGGGCCTCTGCTCCCGGCAATGTAGCCGTGGCTGGTCGGGCTGCTTTGGGGTTTTGGTCTTTTTGTGCAAGTGTGAGCCCACCCGGTGTGCGATATTCAAGGTCAGATAAGTAAGCGAATGTTGATACCTGATGCTTGGGATTTAAGAAAAATGTATTGGAAAAATTCAGACTCAGCCGATTCATGGCCGAATTGGTCCTGTAACCATCATACTTACTGTAATTTAGGCCAAGGAAAGTATTGGTTTTTTTAGAGCCTGATTCAAAGCTAAGATTTTGATTGTAAAGACCATAGCTGCCAAAGTTACTCGCTATATTTATTCTTTTTCCGGCAGCTGCATCTTTGGTACTGAGACTTATCACACCGCCAATTCCTGCTCCGTAAATACTTCCTGAAGGACCTTTTAGAATTTCCACCGACCCAATATTGTTAAAATCAATCTGATTGAAATAGGTGATGCCGTTTCCATCAGTGATTGGGATGTCGTTGTAGTAAACTTTTACGTTTCTCACATTGAAAGGAGAACGCAAAGAGCTGCCTCTCAGAGCGATACGATAACTTCCTGGGGAGCGTTCCTCGATTCTTACCCCAGCCTGGGTATTTAGCAAAACCACAGGACCGGCATTGTCAAATCGCTGAATATCTTTGAGTTTCAGGGTTGAAACCGACGAAGGCGTTTTTACCACCGAAACATTGGAATCATAACCCTTTACCACCAGCTCTTTGAGGTTTTTGGTGCTGTCGGTTTGAGCAAAAACGAAAAAAGGTGCAGCCAAAAGACCGCTAAAAATTACTTTTCTAAATGCGTTTCCCATTCTTTGTAACTTAGACTATATTTTTCCAACACCTCATCCGGTACACCATCCCATTGATTTGGGGTGTTGCCTTTATAGTCAAGATCTTTTATTCCGATTTCGGAAGTAAAAAAGCCGGTTGCCGTAAGGTTTCTCATCAAATTAAAAAAGCTAACTCCCTGACTATGTTCGGGTTTTGCTTTTTTAGGATAAGCGATCTGATCCACGATTTTGAGTCTGTCGGTCGGGCTTAAGTCCTTGAATTTTTTGCCCAATTGCTTTTTTGATTCTGTATCGAGCCACATAAGTCCACCACGCATCGGAGTTTGGTGTTGAGGCAAATCTTTGACGATAAACTCAATAAAAGCCGGAACCCCCGCCTGTGATGCACTCCCGGAGCGGCCATCAGCCGGAATGATGATATCACTCAAAATAGTGATGGTGGCTATTTCGTGAGCATTGAAAAACTTTTTGGCATTAAGTGCTTTGTCATGCTCAATTTCATGGGGTTGACGGCCATTTGCAACCTCTGTTGCAGGGCCAGCCGTAGTTGTTTTGGGCTTGGTTTGGGCCATGCTTTCACCCGAAATTGCCACTCCGGCAGCTCCAAGACCTATATTTTTGATTAAATCTCTTCTTTTCATGTTTTGACCTCACCCCCTGACCCCCTCTCCTGAGGAGATGGGGAAAAGAGGCTTTTTAATGTTAAAATTATTTCAAAGATTTTTGGCTTTTACTTCTTTCAAAATATAATCAGAAGTACGCATCGCCAACGCCAGGATGGTCCAGGTTGGGTTTTTGTCGGCTTGCGACACAAACGAACCTCCATCAACCACAAAAACATTTTTGGCGTCGTGGGCCTGAGAATATTTGTTCAGTGCCGACTTCGTAGGGTCATTGCCCATCCTTACCGTGCCTACTTCATGAATTATTCTTCCCGGAGCAGCCAGGCCATAATTGGTATCGGCATCGGGCTTAGAGCCACTGGCAATACCACCTAATGCATCAATAATCTGCTCGAAGGTATCCTGCATGTGTTTGGCCTGCTTGATTTCATAATCGCTCCATTTATAGTGGAATCTCAACACTGGAATACCGTATTTATCCACCACATTCGGGTCGATTTCGCAGTAATTGTCTTCTCTCGCAATGGCTTCGCCACGACCTGCCATGCCAATATTGGCTCCATAAAAGAAACGGTAATCGTCTTTGAGCGAAGCTCCGTATCCACCGGCTTCTTTCACTTTTCCGTCACGACCGGGATATTTTCCGTTGAGGCTTTCCATCCCGAAGCCAAACCCATAGCCCGGCATTCCCATTCCACCACCGTATTCGATGTGGTACCCTCGCGGAAAATCAAGTTTGGAGTTGTCTAGCCACCAGGGCGAATACACGTGCATACCGCCCACACCGTCTTCATTATATCTTTTCCTGTTGGTCAGATGCGGAATAAATGCACTGCGGCTGGCACCTGTGGAGTCATGCAAGTATTTGCCGACCACTCCTGAGGAATTGGCCAGGCCACCTGAATGTAGGCTGGACTTAGAATTAAGCAAAAGTCTGGCAGACTCACAGGCCGAGGCAGCCAAAATCACGATTTTACCTTTCACTGTTTTTTCCTGAAGCGTGATTTTGTCCACATAGGAAACCCCTGTTGCCAATCCTGCGGCATCGGTCAATACCTCTCTGGCCATGGCGTTGTTGATCAGCGTAAGGTTGCCGGTTTTTAAGGCCGGTTTTACCAAAACTGACGAGGAACTGAAATCGGCATAGGCCATACAGCCCCGGTTACATTGCCCGCAGTAAAAACACTGCCCGCGGCCGTTGATGGGTTGGGTGAGCATCGACATCCTGGAAGGGATGGTCAATACGCCCGTTTTTTTGTTGGCTTGCAGGAGCATCAATTCATGCAAACGAGGCTTGGGCGGAGGCAGAAAAATGCTGTCGGGGTCATTGGGGAGGTTTTCCTTGGTCCCAAAAACACCCACCAGTTTGTCCACCTCATCATAATATGGGGCTACGTCGTCGTAGCTGATAGGCCAGTCGTCGCCGAGGCCATCAATGCTTTTTCTTTTAAAATCTTTAGGGCCAAATCTGAGGGAAATCCTGCCCCAGTGGTTGGTGCGGCCGCCCAACATACGTGAGCGAAACCAGTCAAACTCGGTTCCGTTTTTGCGGGTGTAAGGCTCACCTTCAATCTCCCAGCCACCCCAGGCGGCGTCAAAGTCACCAAAAGCACGCAAAGTGCCCGCACCCCGACGGGGAGACTCGAAGGGGTATTTGAGTTGGGTAATGTATTTTGAATCGCCCGGATCGTAGTAACCACCCGCCTCGAGCAGACATACCTTTGCCCCGGCCTTGGTCAGCTGATAGGCAGCCATACCGCCACCGGCACCTGAGCCCACGATGATCACATCAAAAACCTGGGATTGTTCTTTAAGTTCGAAATTGTACATAGGGTTTGAATAGAATTACTCTCTAAAAGTAAGGGTAATTTTTGTATTGCAAAAATCAAATTTTGAAATGCAGTTTTTGGGTAGGTGAACAGGTGGAAAATGTAGAGGTGGGGGTATGGGAAATTTAGTTGGAAAGTAAATCAATTAGCATTTTTGCCATTCTTTCAAAAGGTTTTGTGGTGACAAAACTATAACTCATTCAACAAATCTTTTGCTGATTTAAGATTTTTTTTACCCTCTTCGTATAATTTGACATCATTAAATGCTTCGCTCAAGTCAGAAATTAATTCACTTTTTTGTTTATCTCTAACTTCTTTAATGACATTGATATAATCCAGACTTTTTACCAATTCCATAAAGAACGGCTATCTGTTTTCCCTTACATCCAGAATTACTTTCATAAAACCAATATTTTATGTAAAAATAAGAAAACGTTTAATATAATTTCAATTCAAATTTTGAAATGCAGTTTTTGGGTAGGTGATCGGGTGGAAAATGTAGAGGTGGGGGATTGTGAGAGTGTTTTTGAGGATTTCAAGTCCTTAGCCGAAAGCAATCGGTACTAGCTTCGGGATTATCCTGCGGAACATTTCAAAGAGTCGCTAAGAAATTGTCCTTCATCGTAGAAAGAGAACCTGATTATTGCTTTTCAATTTCAAAATTTCCAGAAAACTCCTTCTCCTGGTTTAAATAGTTTTTAAATATTCCATTGAAATTGCCTACAAACGTATTTCCTTCAACTTTTAATTCAATGTTTCCTTCATTTTTTATCACATATCGCCTATTAGGATGATATTCGATATGCCCTTCTTGAATAATAAACTTTCCTGAACCTTTATTATTTTGAAATTTTAAGTATAAAACGCCTAAACTATCTGATTGGTGGCTAAAATAATATTCAAGCTCGGTTACATCAGCTAAAACAAATTTTCCTTCATTCTTAATCGAACAACGATAAGTTTTCATATCATAAATTGCAACTTGATTAATGCCACATTTAAATAATTGAGGTTGTGGTATTGCTGTTTTATCACTTTCATTGGACTTACACGAAAAAAGGAAAATAATCAATAAAATGGTAATCCTCATAATTTTAGTTGTATTTCCCCGGACCAATAATATTATTGTTTGGGATTTTTTTTATATTTTAATATTAGGCATATACAAAGTGATTTGCATTGGAATTAAGGCAGTGTTGTGGCCACAATAACTTATACCCTGCCGAATTTGAGAGCCAAGAAGAAAAGAAGCTTAGAAAAAGCTCGATCCAATTGTCTCTTAACAAATCAGCTCACTAAGTTCTGAAAAATGTAATTGAAAAGCAAAAGAATTATTGAGTGTTTTAAGAATCTTAACGATTTGGTTTAGGATTGTTCTACAGAACATCACCAAGAGCTATTTTTTTTTGTAATTTTGAATAAAATCCCTCAAGATGATTACAACATACTTATTAGGTGCAGGAGCCAGTGCAAATGCCTTACCTGTAGTAAAGCAATTTTCAAATTCTATTACTGAAACAATTGAATTTCTGAAAGTTAAATTTGATAATGATGAAATAGTTTCAAAAGAATCCTTAGTTAACTCTTATGGTGTTGAAATAACTCTTAGAAGTATTCATTTTGAGTTATTGGATAGGTTAAGATTGTTTCTAGAAGATTGCTCAAATGGGTTTACAATAGATGAATTAGCTAAGTCTTATTTCTTTAAAAAGATGAAGAAAAATATTCAATTCTAAAATTTAACCTTTCAATTTTTCTTTCGATTAGACAAATTTTGTCAAAATCTGATTATCGATATTTTTCATTTATTTCTCAAATTTCAAATAGCCAGAATATAATTCCTGAAGGAATTAAGATTGTAAGTTGGAATTATGATAGACAATTTGAAATTATCGAAAGTAGGTTTTTACCTGAAAATAAAGAATTAAATTCTTTAAATAGATTAAGTCACAGGTCTAAGATTTCAAACAATTATGTTGATGTTAGAGTCTTTAATAATTTATATAAACTTAATGGTTCTAATGGTTTTATTTTAGACAAAAAACAAATTGACTTTTTGGATTTGTGCAAAAGAGGTCTTAATTCTATTTCTTATATAGAGTTTCTAAAAACCTATTTTGAGATTAAGCAAAAAATAGAAGAAAAAGATCCAAAAATTAAAAATACTTTATCATTTGCATGGGAAGACTCAGAAAATTATGTACGATTTTACAAAGATGTTTGGAATGAAATCAGTAAAACTGAAAAATTAGTGGTTATAGGTTACTCTTTCCCAAATTTCAATAGTGAAATTGACCTAGAGTTTTTCACGAAAATGCAGTTGTTAAAGAAAATTTATATACAAACCCTTGATGAAATAGGAGTTTCGAGAAAAATTAAATATATTCTTTCAAAATTAAACATTAAAGTTGATTTAGAAATATTTAGTAATTGTGATAATTTTTTAACTCCCGCAGAACTTGACTAAAAACAAAAACAAGCCCGACATCCTTCCAGATACCGGGCTGCGTGTTTTAAAATAAATCCAATCAATTAAGGTCAAATCTGTCCAGATTCATGACCTTGGTCCAGGCGGCTACGAAGTCATTTACAAATTTTGCTTCGGCATCGGCACTGCCATATACTTCAGCGATAGCACGTAACTCGGAATTTGAGCCAAATATTAAGTCCACACGTGTTCCCGTAAATTTCACTTCTCCGGTCTTGCGGCTTCTGCCCACAAACTCATCCTGGTCGGCAGTGGTGCCTTTCCAGCTTATGCTCAGGTCGAGGAGGTTTTTGAAGAAATCATTGCTCAGCGTACCCGGTTTTTCAGTAAATACCCCATGTGCCGAGCCATCAAAATTGGTACCCAAGACTCTTAATCCACCCAATAGTACGGTCATTTCGGGAGCGGTGAGGGTGAGCAACTGAGCTTTGTCGATCAGCAATTCCTCGGCGGTTACTTTGTATTTGGTTTTCAGATAATTCCTGAATCCGTCGGCGATGGGCTCCAATACCGCAAATGACTCGACGTCGGTTTGTTCCTGCGTGGCATCGGTGCGGCCTGCTGTGAATGGAACTTTCACCTCATGACCTGCCAATTTTGCGGCTTGCTCTACTCCGGCATTACCGGCCAACACGATGAGGTCAGCGATGGAAACGCTTTTGCCGTCAGCCTGAGCTGCGTTAAATTCATTTTGAATGGCTTCCAGTTGCGTCAAAACTTTTGCCAGCTGAGCAGGGTTGTTTACCGCCCAATTTCTTTGAGGCTCCAGACGTAAACGGGCACCGTTGGCACCGCCACGCTTGTCAGAGCCACGGAAAGTCGAAGCTGAAGCCCAGGCGGTAGAAACCAGTTCGCCAACTGTTAATCCTGAAGCCAGGATTTTTGCTTTCAAAGCGGCCTCATCAGTGGCATCGATAAGTTTATGATTTACTGCCGGAACCGGATCTTGCCAAATCAAATCTTCCGCCGGCACTTCAGGGCCCAGATATCTGGCTTTTGGACCCATGTCTCTGTGGGTAAGTTTAAACCAGGCTTTGGCAAATGCGTCGGCAAATGCATCTGGATTTTCGAAGAAATGACGTGAAATAACCTCATAAACAGGGTCAAAACGCAAGGCCAAATCCGTGGTAAGCATTACAGGAGTATTCTTTTTGCCTGCAATATGGGCATCGGGTACGGTATTGGCTCCCATGCCATGTTTTGGTATCCACTGGTGTGCTCCGGCAGGGCTTTTGGTCAGTTCCCACTCATAACCAAAAAGATTCCAGAAGAAATTGTTGCTCCATTGGGTAGGAGTGGTAGTCCAGGCACCTTCCAATCCACTGGTGATGGTGTGAGCTCCGTGTCCGCTTTCATAACTGTTTCTCCAACCGAGGCTTTGCTCTTCCATAGTGGCGGCGGCAGGCTCTCTGGATACATATTTTGATGGGTCGGCGGCACCGTGAGTTTTACCAAAAGTATGTCCACCGGCTATCAGGGCTACGGTTTCTTCGTCGTTCATGGCCATTCTGCCGAAGGTCTCTCTGATGTCACGGGCGGCTGCGATTGGGTCAGGATTTCCGTTGGGTCCTTCTGGATTTACGTAGATTAAGCCCATCTGAACTGCTCCGAGTGGGTTTTCCAGTTCACGGTCGTCGGAATATCGTTTGTCTCCCAGCCATTCGGTTTCGGCTCCCCAATACACATCTTCTTCCGGTTGCCAAACGTCCTCACGACCACCGGCAAATCCAAAAGTCTTGAAACCCATAGACTCCAGGGCACAGTTTCCGGCCAGAATCATGAGGTCGGCCCAGGAGATTTTCCTGCCGTATTTTTGTTTTACTGGCCAAAGCAAAAGTCTTGCTTTGTCGAGGTTGGCGTTGTCAGGCCAGCTGTTGAGCGGGGCAAAACGCTGTGAACCCGAGCCTGCACCACCACGACCGTCGGCAATCCTGTAGGTACCCGCACTATGCCAAGCCATACGGATAAAAAACGGACCGTAATGTCCCCAATCCGCCGGCCACCAGTCCTGGGAGTCGGTCATGAGAGCAAAAAGGTCGTTTTTTACCGCCTGGAGGTCGAGGCTTTTAAATTCCCCGGCATAATCAAACGATGGGTCCATTGGATTGGTCAGGTCTGAGTTCTGACGCAATATGTTTAGTTTGAGCTGGTTGGGCCACCAATCATGGTTGGAGGTGCCTCCACCGGCTACAAAGTTTATTTTTTCACTGTGAAACGGGCATTTTCCGGCTCCGTTTGATTGATGATGGGGGTGTTCTGATGAGTTCATAATTTTTTATTTTCTTGATTGAAATTTATAAGTGCAAAAACTTTAAATCGTATTAAGATTTATTTCGGACAAAAGTAAAGGGACTAAAATTATTAATCAAATTGATATTTTTTATGGAGATATAGATATGGTTTATATAGTGTTTTTTATTTTTTATTTGATGGCCCGAGAAATGTTAAGTATTTATTAAGATATTGATAATTAGTTTTTTATATTTTTTGTTATACGTTTTTGTGGGAAGATGAAAGTGAAATAATGATTGCTAAAGATTTTTATGTGTGAGTTTGATATGTCTTCTGTGAAATTCTGTGAGCTAAATTATCAGGTGTAAATAGTTAATAAAAAGCCAGATTCAGGATTAATAAAAAATACATTTCAATTTACAGAAAATTAACTGAAATTTATACAAAAAAACGATTAGATGAAGATTCTAAAATTGACGATGTTGCTGTTGCTTCCATTTCTGGCTCAATCTCAAAAAGACTTTAAAGTTGTGGCTTATTGCACGCATGGAACTGACGTTTCAAGTATTCCTTTTCAATATATTACTCACCTCAATTATTCGTTCGCAATTCCTGCCAAATTGGGGGACACCCTAAACCCAATTCGGGATAAAGATTATGTAAATAAGTTGGTAAAAACTGCTCACGAGAAGGGCAAAAAAGTGTTTTTGTCGATTGGCGGCTGGGCAATAGGCGATGGACTGGGCGATGACACGAGATTTCATAAAATGTCAGAAACCCCACAAGGCAGAAAAAACTTTATAGAAAGTACGATGAAGACGGTCACGGCATTTGATTTTGATGGGGTGGATCTGGACTGGGAGTATCCCGACCCTGACCACCGCTCGGCCGATGATTATGTTTTGCTGTGCAAAGACCTTTACAATCAATTGCATAAGCAGGGAAAACAACTTACCGCGGCGGTGGTTTCTGCCGGAAAGCAGGCTTATGGCATAAAGGAAGAAGTGTACCCATACATGGACTGGCTCAATCTGATGGTCTATGACGGCGACTATGGCCCAGAGGAAATCAGACACCATTCACCCTATTCGATGGCTATGGAATGTGTTGATTTTTGGCTCAATACACGCCATTTGCCAGCTGGTAAGGCTGTTTTAGGGTTACCATTTTATGCCAAAAAAGGTCATGGTAATTATGGCTTTACCTACAAACAGCTCCTGAAAGAAGGTGCCAGCTCCTTTGATGACTATTGGAACGGACATTATTACAATGGCACATTTACTATTAAAAATAAAACAAAACTTGCTCTTGAGAAGAAACTCGCCGGAGTGATGATATGGGAAATTAGCTGCGATGCAAGTGGGGAAAATTCACTTTTTAAAGCGATAAATGAGTGTTTAAGGTAAAAACACCGATTTAGGTTCAATTTCATCCCATTTTCTCAGGCATTCAAAACATTTTTAATTTCCGCTTTTTGGGCTGCAGTAGTTTTGGATTAAAATTATGAAAAAGCTATGCAAAAATTATTAAAAGATCAGAGATACGAAGCCTTCCTGGTGCTGGGATGTTTTGTGATTTATGTGGTCAAAAGGTTGTTTCAGGAAGCCCATGCCTTTGATGAATTTATATATCACCTTCGCAGCTTACCGCCAGTCAGTCGCGATATGGCCGGAGTTTGGAAAGGACTGACCGATTATTCACATCTCATGAATGCTGTCATGCCCATTGTCGCCGGGGCGGGCTTGTTTTATTCCGCTTGGAGTGTCTTTCACTTCAGATTTGCTCCGAAATTCTGGGCCAGGGATTATTCGGTTGTTACTTTTTTGTTGTTTGCAGCATCTGTTTTGTTCGTTTTTTCTTCGGTTTGGGCTTACAGTTCCTTGAAATTGGAATATCGCGAAATAAACAATATCTACACCGATGCTCAGGGGAAAATGGTTCAAAAAGTAGTCGGTTCGCTGGTTTATTCCAATTTCCGAAAACTCTTTTTGGTAACCGACACGGTGGCATTACTGGTTTTATTGTGTCTCTACGAGGCATTGGCACAAGGATTTTATTTTGTAAAAGCCAGGTTAAAAGAAGAAGACAACAATCAGGTTATAGGGTATGCACTTGAGGCGGCAATAAGTGTTTTTTTGGTGATTGTGGCCGTGGCAGGTAATATTCCCCAAAAAGACTATTGGAGTGGTCCTGTAAGAGAAATGACGATTTTGGGATTAACCGGAGTTGTTGTTTACTTTCTTCAGGGATATTTCTTTAACCGGTGCCTTCCCTATGTTTATGATTTGAATTCAGAAAAATTCAGGAAAAATATGCTGGGTTTTCTAGTCAATGCTATCGCCGGAGCCACATTGGTTCATGCATTTCAGTTGCTGATTTGGTCCATTTACAATCGTTCTTATTTTGAAATAGACTTCTATTATTTGTTTTTGATATTCGGCCTGGTGGTTTTGGCTTCGGTGGGTGTTGCATTTTTGAGAAAGGCACTATTAAAAGAAAAAATCTTTCTAAAGACTGAAATCAGTAATAAATCGGCAGAGCTTTCCAGTCTTCGCTCGCAGATAAACCCACATTTCCTGTTTAACGCCCTCAATACGCTTTACTCGGTGGCACTGAAGGAAAATGCATCAAAAACCTCAGACGGAATACAAAAATTGGGAGATATGATGCGGTTTATGCTTCAGGAAAACCATCAGGATCGCATTCCGCTGTCCAAAGAAATCGATTATCTCAATAATTTTATAGAGATTCAAAGGATGCGGATTGATGAGAGCAAGGATATAAAAATTGAGGTAAATGTCCAGGCCTCTGACAGGGAGATATATTTGGCACCAATGCTCCTCAATCCTTTCGTAGAAAATGCATTCAAACATGGCCTTAGTTTTTTGTCGCCCTCATGGATATTTATAACTCTTACTCATGATGACCACAATCTCTATTTTAAAGTGCATAATAGCCTGCATTCAAAGACAGAAGAAATGGAAAACGCTGAAAGCCATGGGATAGGTTTGGAGAATGTAAAAAAACGACTGGAATTGATTTATCCCAATCGCCATAAGCTGGAAATTCAGCAAACCGCTCTGGATTTTTTTGTGAATTTGGTACTGGAGGTGTGAAGTTGATTAAAGTTTTCTTAAGAGAATTTTAACAAGAATTCTACTAATTATTTACTCAAAAAAGGAAACGAAAATGGATAGTTTTATAAAAAATAACATGGTTAAACTTCTTTAAATTAAGCTTTTGAGGTGAGAAATTATAGATTATTTACTTTGTGTGCCTTGCCAGTCGGGCTTACTTTTTTTTTAAAAAAAAGTAACAAAAAAAACACTTTCTGTGCAATGATCCTCTGGAAAATTTCTTTTAGCACTGACTGTTGCTGAAAAATAAAAGTCAAGAAATTTTCCAACGGACTGCACAGAAAATATTAGGAACCATTTATATTTATTTAAAATAATTATTATGATTTAGGTTTGTTCAAAAATAGTTTTTCTTCTTTGATTTATCATTTAACCTTAATGTCATAAAATGTCAAATTTGTATTTTTCTTAAAGTTTTGAAAAGGTAATCTTGAAACATTTTTTTGTAATTAAATTGATTCAAAACTTATTCAGTTGTTTTATTCATGATAAAAGCAATCGCCATCGACGATGAACCATACGCTCTGGAAGTAGTGAAAATGCTTTCAGAAAAGGTGCCTTTTGTTAGTCTGGAAGCAACATTTACCAATTGCTTTGATGCGATTCCTTACATTCAGGAGCACAAAATCGATTTGTTATTTCTTGACATCAACATGCCGGACATTAGCGGAATAGAGTTTGTCAATACCCTGCCCAAATGCCCCATGGTGATTTTTACGACGGCGTATTCAGAATATGCGGTAAAAGGCTTTGAGCTTGACGCCATTGATTACCTTTTGAAACCGTTTTCATTGGCAAGATTCACCAAAGCCTGTAATAAGGCATTTGATATCAAAAAGAACTTTTCAAACCAGAAAGAACCGGATTTTATTTTTCTAAAAACGGGATATCAGGAGGAAAAAGTAAGGCTTGATGAGATTTATTATGTAGAGGCCGAGGGAAATTATATGACCTATTGGATAGGTAAAAATAAAAAGTTATTGGTCCGGCAAACCATTTCAGAAGTATTAGAAATGCTTCCCACTGAACAATTTTCCAGAATTCATCGGTCTTATATTGTGGCTAATTTAAAGATTGAAAAATTCTCGAGAAATTCGGTTTGGATTCTTGAAAATGAAATTCCGGTTGGAAATACATTTGAACCGGTTTTGAAAAATATTAGAAATACATTTTAACTTTTTGAAGGATATACCTTAATTTTAAATTCTTAAAAATTAAATCCTAAATGAAAAATCCCAAACTATTAAATAGTTTACTCTTTAGGATTTGATTGGTATATATTTTGAGAGAAATTTACTTATAAATACCCTAATAGGTCGATAAAAACTTGGACACAAAACTAAGTTAACAATTAATTAGATTTGTGTATGTCAAAACATCAAAAAACATGGTCATCAGATGAGAAGGAGAAAATAGTTCTTCATTCTATCCAGCATGGCGTTAGTAAAACATCAAGGGAGTTTGGGGTTTCAACAGTGAGTATTTACAGTTGGAAAGAGAAGCTTGAGCAACTGGGCAAAAATGGTTTGCAATCGGGAGCAATGACCGACTCTGAACGAGAACTTAAATTATTGCGTCGTGAAAACGAAGCTCTGAAAAGGATTGTGGCCGAGAAAGAATTAGCCATTCAGATTAAAGATTCCCTTTTAAAAAAAAGCCAGTCAATAAAGAAATGAAGATCATGGTTGTTGATGAATTTCTGGAGCAAGGCAAACCAAAAACATAGTATTAAAACATGTTGGACTGTCGAGAAGTAGCTATTATTACACTTCTACCGGCACAAAAGCGAAAAAAGCATCTAGAGTTGTTTATGATATAGACGACAACCGACATGATTTAGACTATGTTTTAAAAGAAGTTAAGACACTTTTAGAAGGTGAGTTTGTTGATTATGGCTATTATAAAACTTATCGCTATTTAAACCAGGAAAAGGGTTTAAAGATTGGTGCATATAGAACCTATAATCTTATGAAGGAGCATAATTTATTGAAGTTTCAACGTAATAAGACCAAAAGAACAAGCAGAAATTGGGTAAAAGAACTCGTGCCAAATGTACAAAGTGAATTTAGTTTCCTGGAATTTGATATTAAGTATGTTTATGTACAAGGAACTCATTCAAATGCACAAGTATTGACTATTTTAGATGTTTATTCAAGGTGGCAACTGGCTCAATATATCGCAAATTCTATTAAATCCGAAGACGTAATAAATCTCTTTGAACAGGTTTTTCAGACCTATCCTATGCCAAAACAATTCATCGTCAGAAATGATAATGGATCGCAATTTGAAGCAACAATCGTTCAGGAATATTTAAGAAAAAAGGGTGTAAATCAGGAATTTACCAAGCCTGCTACCCCCGAGCAAAACGCACATATTGAGGCGTATCACTCTATAATGGAAAGTGCTGTATGTCAAAGACTTGAGTTTGAAAATTTAGAAGATTTCAAACAAATAATGACAAGGTGGAAGAAATTTTATAACTTCGAGAGAATTCATGGTGGATTAGGATACAAGTCACCTAAAAAATTCCTGGAATCAATAGGTGTCAAAATTGACCCAAAATGGGTAATGTAAATTAATTATCGTGTCCAAGTAATTGCGTTTAAGACAATACTACATTTTTAATATGCAAAATCCTATCATAATTTTTATCGCCATTATTTCCTCTATTTTTTTTGTTTCTTGTAACACTAATGAAGAAATATCAGACAAACCCGCATGTTTATTGCTCACCGCAAATAATTCAAACTATGGGAGCACCTACAATTACGTTTATGATGAAAAAAATAGATTAATATCTTTTTTAGTTAGTTATAAAGATTGCTCTCTGAAATACACTTTAGAATATAGTGGTTTAAATGAAGTTAAACTTGATTATGAAGGGGATTGTCAAGGAATAATTAAGGGTTATTTTCCCGCCATATTTGAGTTAAATAAAGATGGAAAACCAGTTAAAATAAAAATTGATAATGCTGCTAGCGATACAAAAATTGAATCAGAATTAATCTATGCAGGTAATCAGCTAAAAAGGTTTCACACTGACTTTTTTGTAAACAAAAAGTTTAACCGGATGACAGAATTTGAAATTGAATATGCTGGAAAAAATGTATCTAAAGTAACAAAAAAGGCTACAAAAACTGAGGATGCAGTGGTCTTCGAGGGTTTGAAGTATGATGAAATGAAGGAGTATGAACCATTAGACAAAAAAATTATTTCGTTACATTCTAAAATATATACGAATGGTACAGGATTTGATTTTTTAAGCGAAAACAACCCTTTGGAATATATAGTTAGATATGGAGTAGCAGACGAGCCAATAACTTACAAATTCAAATATACTTATAATGAAAAAGGATATCCATTAAGTACAAGTACAAACATGGATTTCAAAGGCTCCGGATTGGTTAAAGATTATTATAGTCCACCCACAATATTTGAATATTTATGTAAATAGTTTTTAGAAAAAATCAAAAATCCCTCACCAAGAATGATGAGGGATTTTTGTTATTTTCCAATATATCTCTGAAAAAACTCATGGATTCTCAAAATGCGGTCGATGCGTTGCCGCACATTTCCTGAGCGTGAAAGCTCATGGGTAGCACCCTGATAACGCACATATTCAACATCCCGGCCAAGATATTTAAGGCTTTTATACATCATCTCTGACTGTATCACCCCGGTACGCAGGTCATTATCACCGTGTTTAATCAAAAATGGCGTCGTGATTTTATCAACATAAGTATAAGGAGAGTTTTCCCTGATTTTGGTCACCGATTCATCTTCCCAGGGTAAACCGAAATAATTGGGAGTGAGTCGCCAGGCGTTGCCTTCGCCCATAAATGTGCTGAGGTCATACACGCCTCTTTGAGCAAAAGCCGCTTTGAAGCGATGGTCATGAGCGATGATCCATGCCGTGAGGTAGCCTGCGTATGAACCACCCGTGATCACTTGTCTGGAAGTATCCACCCAACTTTGAGCTGCTGCGATATCTGTGGCTTTAAGGGCGTCTTCCTGTGGGCCTTTGCCCCAGTCGCGGTAGTTGGACACCATGAAATTTTTTCCATAACCGCCCGAACCCCTTTGGTTGGGATAAACCACACCATAGCCCTGAGCCGTAAAATATTGGAATTCATGCCACATCGATGCCTCTCCCGGTCCCCACATTGCGGTGGGTCCACCGTGCAGCTGTAACACCAAAGGATATTTTTTGCCCGCCTCCATATCGACCGGTTTCATTATCCAAAATTCAATTTCCTGTTTTGCAGAATTTTTGAATGTTCTTTTTTCGGGGAAACTCAGTTTTTTATTTTTCACCCAGCCGTTCAGGTCAGAAACTTGGGATATCTTTGAGAAGTCAGCGTTTGCCAAATAAATTTCGTTGGGATTTACTACCTCATGTTTTACATAAATCCATTCGCCTGTTTCCAGTAGGTTGAGTGAAGCTATCGCTGATTCAAAATCTGTTATTCGGGTAATTTTTTCGGAAGCTAAATCCATTTTGAAAACAGGGGTGCCGCCATTGGACTGAGCCGTGAAAAACAAAGTTTTTTCGTCTTTACTCCAAACAAAATTCCCCGGAATCCGGTCAAATTTTATGGTTTTGAAGCCTGAGCCATCGCTGTTAAATATGCAGAACTGGCCATAACTCAATACACCCGCATCTGCGATGACCGAAACGATTTTTTTGCCGGAAGGCGAGATGCTAAAGCCTCTGAATGCCTTGTTTTTTTGCTCTAAAACTGTTTTTTGGGATAAATCAACAAGATTGATCTGTATAATTTTGTTTTCCTGTTCTCTGTCCGGGTGTTCGTCATTATTTAGTGCCGTTATCGCCAGAATGCTTTTACCATCTGCGGAATATTGTGCTGAATTGTAAGAGGAAAATCCCGAAACCAGTGCCCGGGGCTTTGCATTTTCCTGAACCTCAATTTCATAAATATGATTGAAATTGATATCTCCGTTTAACCCCGATTCGCCTTGAAAATTGAGTCGATTAAATACTCTTGTCTTTTTGTCTTCGGCGTTTTTGTTAAGATAGGCTCTGATTTCTTCCAGCGAGCCGTCGGGATTGGGCTTTACTTTATCGTTTAGAATATAAATATCTTTTTCGAAGCCGGGTTTTTCCAATGAAAATCCGGGTAAGGTTTTGTTGGGGTTTAGGGTTGAATCATTGGCAAGCTCTTCGAGCTTAAAACTGATCGAAAATAAAATTTTGCTTCCATCAGGGCTAAAAGTAGGAGAGGATGCACCGTATTTCATATTAGTCAATTGCCAGGGTTCTCCACCTTCCAGTGGAAGTATGAAAATCTGCGATTTTTCTTTGACTTTTCTCACGAAAGCTACCTTCTTGCCATCGGGTGAAAGTTCGGCCTGGGCTGCACCTTCTTTGCCTCTGGTAAGTGCCGATACCGATTTTTTGTCCTCAGATAAAAGGAAAATATTGTTTACATAATCATATTCCAGAGGTTTTTCGTCTGATTTTTCGATGGTTTGAAGACTGTAAATCACCTTGTTTTTCGCAGCCGAAATAGAAGTTACAGTTTTTATCAAGGTCAGGTCTGTTGCTTTAATTTTTTCCGATTGGGAAAATGCAACCAGCGGAACCAGTAAGATTAGGGTAATTAGTTTTTTCATTGAAATCGATTGATGAATGATTAGGTTAACGATTTACTATTAATTCGATTTTTGATTTACGATTTACTGATAAGAGAGTTTCTGATTAAAAAAATAATTCACTTGGTTCTTTCAATATTACATTTTTTGAAAGAAAATCCTCTCCGAATTTTTCAAATTTTCGCATTATCAAGCCATTTGGGATGATACTCGGCTTTGTAGTTCTGCATTTTTTCAATGAGCGTTTCGATATCACTTTCGACAATCAGTAATTTTCGGTTTTCGGGTTTCAGAAAACCTTCTTCCATCATATTATCGAGCTGAGCAATTAATGGATCATAAAAATTATTGATATTCAGAATGCCAACCGGCTTAGAGTGAAGGCCAAGCTGACCCCATGTGAGAATCTCAAAGAGCTCGTCCATGCTGCCAAAACCTCCGGGCAGGGTGATTACCCCATCGCATTTTTCTTCCATCAGGGCTTTGCGTTGATGCATGGTCTCGACGGTTATCATTTCCTGTATATCCGGATTACCGACTTCAAGTCTATCCAAAAAAGTAGGAATGATGCCCAGCACACGGCCGCCATTTTTCAAAACCGCATTGGAAACCACGCCCATAAGGCCCACTTTCCCACCGCCATATACCAGCTGGATTTGATTTTTGCCCAGATATTCCCCTAGTTTTTCTGCGGTTTCGGTATAGATAGGTTTGTTTCCGGCATTGGCTCCGCAGTACACCAATATTGATTTTAGCATTCGAAGTTTTTTTGTGCAATTTAGTTTATCGTTTGGATTCTCTTTTCATTTCATATAAGTATTTTAACCAAAAAAGCCGCCTCCTTTCAGAAGCGGCTTTTAGTTTTACTGAACCTCTATTTGAGTTTCTTCTTTTTGGGCTGCCGGCGTTTTCGGAAGTGTGATTAGCAAAACACCATTTTCTACTTTGGCCGAAATCTGCTCGGTGTCAATCAATCCATTGAGCAGCAGTCTTCTCTCAAAGTTTTTAATCGGAAATTCCTGAATCACAAACGGTGTAGGCTCAATGTTTTCTTTGCTGCCACTGATATGCAGCACATCGTCCACTAATGTCACTTTTATTTCTTCGCGGCTAAATCCTGTGGCGAAAAGACTCACGGTGAAATCTTTGTCGCTTTCGCTTACATTTAGCGGAACATTATATTTTGGACGCACTTTCCCAAATCTGGGTTCCATAAATTTTGGCATATTGCCGTAAAACTGTTTTCTAAAAGCAGGATGATTGAATCCTGCGTAATTGCAATGATGAAACATAATCTTTTTTGAATTTAAACCTTACCCCGGCCCTCTCGAGATGAGAGTGAGGATATGGTGGTTTGTAAAATATTTATTGATTAAAATTCTATTTTCTGATTGATTATCAGAGATTTTTATTGGATTTTTCTTCCAATGTCTTTTTGGCGTCCTGATGCTCACATCCGTGCTCATATCGGTGATGTCCACGCCAGTGACCATGTCGGTGACCAACAAAATGGACCAAACTTCCCACAGTCAGGGCCGCGGTGATAAATGTGATAAAGAAACTGATTCTACGCTTTTTCATAATTTGTTTTTTAAGAATTAAAATATTTCTATGGTGCGTTTTTGAGAATAACCCACATATGGATCCACCGTGATTGGCCTCATATACATGGCTTGCTGGTAAGCTCTGAATCTCCTCATTTTACTGAAAAATATAGCACTGCCAATCATAAAAAATACGATCATAGGCAGAATAAAGAATGGCAAAAAGAATATTCCTAAACCCAGGAATACTCCCATCGTAACTGATCTGAAAAATGTTCTCATTTTATTTATTTTGTCTTATATTATTGAAGACGCAGATGCCCGGAAATTACTTTAAAGATTTCTAAAAAAAATATAAATAATTCAATATCAAATATTTACAAATAAAAAAAGGCCATCCAGATGTCTGAAAGGCCTTTTTGGTTTACAGAAAAGCTATTGCTATTTATTACATCTTTCTTTCCATTGTTGCTTAAACCTCTCCCTTTCTTCAGGGGTCATTTGCATCATTTTATCTCTGAAAACAGCATTCATTTTTTCTTTGCGTTGGTTCCAGCCGCCACCTCTGAAATGAAAACCACCGAACAGTATCCGGCCTAAAACCAAAAGCCCCATGGCTTCAAAATAACCTATGGCTCTTAGCTGGAAAATACCAGGAATGAGTTGGTTCCACAAAACCATTACCACGCCACTCAGAGCTGCAAATCCGGAGAGGAAAATCATGCCCATAAAAAGTACTCGTTTGAATCGGTTATTTTTCATTTTTAAAAATTTAATTCTTCGTATAAATAGTAAAGTTTTTTTCTTAGGTGTTTTACCGCATAGCCTTTTCGGCTGATTATAGTTTTCAGGTTTTCACCGGTTTGGTCGGCAATCTCCTGCAAAGTGAGGTCTTCAAATTCATTCAAAATAAATACCTGTCTCTGATTTTCAGGTAATTCGTCGAGTGCGATCATTAATTCTTTCCAGAATTCCTCTTTAAAATAACTCAGTTCAGGATTTTGGGTGTCATCCAAAAGAAGGATTTCTTTGAAAAACATATCACCCTCGTCATCCACTTCGGTATAGTCTTCCAGTGATTCTGCGGTTTTCCGGCGATATTTATCGGTCACTTTATTTCGTGCCACCTGATAAAGCCATGCTCCCACATTTTCAAGTTCCTCAATATTGGTCAGGCTGCTCAGCTGATACCACACATCCTGCATGATGTCTTCGGCATCCTCTGTGGACCGCACTTTTCCCCGCACAAAACCAAATAGCTTCTTGCCAAACTGCTGAAAGGCAGTGGAGATACTATTGGTTTTTTTCTGAGTCATATTCGAAGATAATTCATGCTCCATAATATAGGAGACGAATGGGAGGGAATTTTACTTTAAAAATGAAGAGATTTTTTATGGTTGATTTTAGTTCCGATCTAAATTTCTTCAATTTTAAGTCTAAAGTATGTTCATTATGAGGAGATTAGTTTTTTCAGATTTACAAATTGGGGTATTTTTCAGCTTACTATAATAACCTTATTTCTTTATAATGAAAAAAAACACATTTTTTGAATGTGCTTTTTGATGTTAGAAAATGTTTTGAAAATTCGAATTCAATCAAAGTGTCATTTTATTATTTTTCTTCCTGAAATTATCCTTAGCAAAATAGAAATAATAGCGATGACAAGTAAAACATGAATGATGCCACCTGCTCCATAAGCGTAGAATCCAACAGCCCAAAACAGGACTAAAATAATTGCGATAAGGTAAAGTAAATTGCTCATGATAAAATTTTTAGAAGTTAAAAAAAATAAAAATTGTGCTTTTCCAGGAACGTTATTCAACCCAATTCATAGATAAAAACTAAATGGAGTTTACTGTCTTCGACCTTTGTTTTTATTGGTTTTTTTTGCCGGAATATTTTTTTTCTGTGGGCGATGTTCTCTTGCCCAATTGGCGTGTTCAGGGTGGTTTCGATTTTCATAATATCGGGTATCCCTGCTATTACGAATATTGATTTGAGTATGCGAATTACCTTTGTAGGTCGCATATTTAGTGCGGTACATGGAGGCATTCCTGTATGGTCTATCTTCATTAATAACTACCTTATATCCGTTATAAAGATTGTAGTTACGATACTGATAGGGCAAATATCTGGAAAACGTCCATCTGCCATTTTTTACATATACATATTGATGTTTGGGTACATTATAAAAAACGTCAATGTCCGGCAAATAATAATAATTGACGTAATCATTGCCTTCCGGGCCCCAGATGGGTTGCGTAGTAAAGTTAAAATTTACCCCAACTCTGACTTGTGCTTTTGTTGTAATTGGCACCAATCCAAGAATTGAAAATGCGAAAACAAAAATTAATTTTTTCATGTTTTTCTATTTGTTTGATTTGAAAATCAGCATTTTATCTAAATGTTTTTTTGATTTAAAATAAAAAATTACTCAGCAAAGGTGAGAAACATGCAGGTTTTAGTGTTACACATAAAAATGTAATTTTTGTAACATTCACACTTTATTTTCAGCTTGGCTTGTTGAGATACAATTTTGAATTTGACATGAAAAAATTGATTGATTCAGATTTGTTTTTGGAAGCATTAAAATATTGTTTTCTTGCATTTTCATTTTGGGAAATAAAAATATTGAACATAAAAAAGCATAGCTTTTTCCATTGAAATAAGTCCCTTATGATTTAGTAAATGTGTGAATTTCACAAATCAATCTTAAAAATGTATAAGGTTTTATAGAATGCGATGATCCACCTTTGTTGCTCAATAAAAATATAAATATGAAAAAGTTAATGCTCTGTATGTTCGCTTCATTTTTTATTATAGCTTCAGCAATGGCTCAAAGCAAAGAAAAAGCTTATTATAGAAAAGAAATCGCCCGATTAGATAAGCAGGAAGCCATGCTTAACAAACAAAAACTAGAAAACAAAAAAGCCTTGAGGAAACTTCTGGGAAGTGAAGTTAGCCAACGCTCGAAAGATCAGTTTGCGGCTGATTTTGGTCAAACCACAGATGTGCAATGGGAAATTGCCCCAAGAATGGATGAAGGTACATTTACAAAAGATGGGGTGGTAACTACTGCCTATTACAACACCGACAACAAGTTAATTGGCACTACTTGTGTCAAATCATTTATGGATTTGCCAATGAAAGCACAAAATGAAATCAATGATAATTACAAAAGCTACACAGTCGGCGACGTGATTATGTTTGACGGAATGGATAATGTCAGTAGCTATGTAACGCTTTATAATCAAGATTTTACAAACTCAGATAATTATTTTGTAGAATTAAGGAAAGACAACAAAAAGCTGGTGATGGAAGTAAACATGGCTGGTGATGTTGCATTTTTTACAAGGTTAAGGTAGTATTATTTTAGCTCAGAGAATCCTTCAGAAAATTAAATCTGAAGGATTTTTTTATTTCAAAACACTAAAAAAACAATCATCGCTCCGGTTTTCAACAAATACTTTTTGGTTTTCATAATGTGGCAATTATGTAAATCTCTCCCACAATTCTGTAAAGGATGAGCAACTAAAACCTCCCATTTTTGTAAATGCTGGAAAGAAGGGTTCTTTCCTTTTTACTTATCCTCAATAAAAAATACCATGGATTTATCTTTAAAAATAGATGTGATAGATTTTTTGGGAAAGAAAGATTTCAATGATAAATATTTTTTTCCTCAAAAACCGGTAGTAATAAAAGGCCTGACGGAGTATGAGATTGCAGGAAAAAAGTGGTCACTGAAATATTTTAAAGACACCATGGGCGATGTAGAAGTGGGGGTTTTTGATAATAAAAACAAAAAAAGTGCAGGTTCGGCACTCACTTCACCTGATTTGAAAATGAAACTATCTGATTTTATTTCGACACTGGAATCTAATCCCAAAACCGATTTGAGGATATTTCTGTTTGATTTTTATAAACACAACCCACTGCTTCGCCGCGAATTTCCCTGTCCGAAAATATTTAGCGGAGTGATGGATAAAATGGGTTATCTATTTTTTGGAGGAAAAGATACCACCGTCAGGATACATTATGATATTGATATGTCAAACGTGCTTTTGACGCATTTTGGTGGCCGTAAAAAGGTAGTTTTGGTTGGTCCAGAATATTCTGATTTGCTTTATTGTTTGCCTCTGAACACATATTCGCTCATAAACCTGGGAAATATCGACTACCAAAAATATCCTGCACTGGCACATGTAAAAGGTTATGAATGTGTACTTGAACATGGGGATTCTATTTTTATGCCGAGCGGTTATTGGCATTATATCACTTACTTAGACAATAGTTTTTCGGTGAGTTATAGAAAAATAGCCCCGGATTTTAGCAAGAAAGTAAAAGGTCTGGTCAATGTTTCTATCAAAATGCCTTTGGATAAATTGATTGGAAAAACCTTTGGCAAAAGTTGGCTAATCAGGAAAGAACAGATTGCAAATCAGCGTGCAGAAAAAGCTGTGTTGAGAATGCAAAAAGCGTAGGGTTTAATTTTTTTTATATAAATAATTAATAATCTGTATTTTAAGATTTTCATGTTTAATATTTCTATTATTTCTTCCAGTATCAGAACTGACCGCAAGAGCCATCGGGTTGTATTATTTTTTCAAAATTTTCTAGAGAAAAATAAACTTGCAAAAACTGAAATCCTGGATTTGAAGGAATACAACTTCCCGATTTTTACTGAAGTTTTGAAAAAGCAAAAAAATCAGGCTAAAAATGCTCTTGAATTTTCACAAAAAATCAAATCCTCAGATGGAATCATCATCGTGACACCCGAATACAATGGCGGTATTCCGGCAAGTTTAAAAAATGCGATTGATCTTTTGTATGAAGAATGGCGACATAAGCCTGTAGGTATTGCGACGGTTTCTGCGGGTCCATTTGGAGGTTCTCAAGTACTGATGGCATTGCAATTTACTCTTTGGAAAATGAAAGCCTGGACCAAAACAGAGCAGTTTTCGGTGCCAAATATCGAAAAAAGTTATTCGGAAACCGGAGAACCTCTCGACAAAGAAATAAGTGAAAAACTAGCGGATGTTTTTATAAAAGAGCTATTATGGTGTATCAAAGCTGACAAATCAAAGTCGCTCAAAGTGTGAATTTTGAAAATCATTAAAATAATTTTGTAAAACTTTTGACTTAAAATCTGTCCAATTTTACATCAAATAAAAATTTTAAAATTATGCCATTAATTAATCTTTTACTTGTAATCGTCGTAGTTGGATTTCTGCTTTGGTTGGTCAATACTTACATTCCAATGGACGACAAAATCAAGAAGATTCTGAATATTATTGTTGTGATTGCGGTCATTATTTGGATATTGAAAATTCTTGGACTTTTCAATACCTTAATGAATTATCGGGTGTAATATGAACAATATCTTCAGAGGATTAATATCAGGATATGGTGCCAAAAAATTGGGTGGAGGCTGCTTCGGTACCATCATTGTTTTTATTATAATTTGGGTAATATTGGGGCAGTGCAGTTAAAAAAATAACTCCATATGATTTTTCTGGAAACAATAATCAAATTATTGATCTTTTCCCCCAAACCTTCTTCCATTTTGTAAAGTTTCCATATCCTTTTTGCTTAAAAACACCTAATGCTCCCTTCAGAATTTCATAAAATTTAATTAGGAAGACATTTGTTTAATGCACTGAATAGTAATCTCTTATTTAGGTTTTCTGTTTTCGTTATTAGAAATTTTCCAATCAAAAGATTTAATCTTATTGGTTAAAAATCAAATACATAATTCAACAATTTTGTATCTACTCTTTTTATAGACTAAAAACCGAATAGTTTGTCATTTATTTATAATTGATTAATATTAGAACTTTTTGAAAAAGGGACTAAAAAATAGCTTTGTAACCATTATCAATTTTAGATTTAGTGAGCCACTTTAAACTAATTTTATTTTTACTTTTCAGTGTTAATCTATACTCGCAGAGTTACATTGAATATTGGAAAAAGGGTAACAAAATTGCATCCATAGACGCTCCAAAAGGTTTAAGAAACTATGAAAAAGCCTTGATTGAAGCACATAAATCTGGTGATTGGATCTGGGAGAATATCATTAGAGCCGATTTATGTGGCTCATATTTTAATATCAACGATTTTGATAAGGCACTATCTGTTTGCCAGGATGGGCTTAGCCTAATGAAAAACAAGCATATCAGGAATGATTCAGTTACTTTCAGGCTAATTAGTGCCTCAGCACCCTGTTATCATAAACTATATCGATTCGACCAAGCTGCCTCAAGCTTTGAGACTGCCGCACAAATCCTGCGTTTAAATCCTGAGGTTTCGAAACAAACCCCATTATTTGTTACCTACTATTATATCAATTATGCATATTTTTTGATTGAACTATTTGACCTTGAAAAAGCCAGGGTGATGTTGTCAAATGCAGCCAGGATTGCGAAAGGTCTTAAAAATCCTATACATTATGCCAGAGCTAACAGCCTTTTATCAAATATTTATGCTTTCTCCGGAGAGTATGAAAAAGGGATAATGGAAAATCAGGAATTGCTGGAACTTTTTAAAAAAAGCAAATTTGTAAACCCTACAGAAAAGGCCAAAGTTTATTATATGTTGGGATATTTTTATACCAGGTTATCCCAAGATACAAAAGCCATTGAGCATTTTAACCTGGCCAAGGATTCTGGCAAGAATCTGAATGACATTTTTAAATATTATGAGATGTCGGAAATTGATAAATGCGAAAATTATCTTAACCTTGGCAAAGTAGAAAATGTAAAAAAAATCCTCAAATCTTTTCCTGATAAAACCGGTAACATTGAGGTTGACTATTATAAAGCAATGGCTTGGGGGGCATATTTTTACCAAATCAAAGATTTTAATAAGTCATTGGAAAGTTATAAAGATGCCTTTAATGTATTGTTTCCCGGGGATAATCTGGAAAAATTCAATGTCGAAAATATTAAACCTCACAGACTTAAACTTTTTGAGATTCTTAATAAAATAGGAGGGGTTTATCAACAAAAATATATTCTTGAAAAAGCTGCAAGAGACCTTTATTTGGCTTACAATTTTAAAGTTAAGTCCATAAAGTTGGGCAAGCAAATAAGACAATTTCAGGAAAATATGGATTCTAAAGTTTTATTTACCCATAAATATCATGACGTATATAAAGATGTGGTTAAACTGGGTTTTAATTTAGTTTACGAAAATCCGAAAAATAGAGATCTGGTTAATGAAGTTTTTGACTATGCTGAAGAAGCAAAATCTGTGGTTTTAACTGACCCACTTTTATTGAAAAGCACAAAAAGAAATCAAAAATCCGACAGTTTAATGATAAAAATTCAAGCCAATCAAGCTTATTTAAGTTATTTGAAGTCGTTGAATGATAAGTCTTTAGCTGATGAAATAATAAAATATGAAACAAAAGTGCAGGATTTGTGGGCACAGTTTTCAAAAATCAATAAATCACTTTCAGATAGAATTTTGAATCAAAGCGAGAAAGTTGAGATTCCTGAAAATGCAATCTATGTAAATTATATTCTGATGGGGGAGGAGTTGTATGTTTTTTGCAAAAACAGTCGCCACACCTGGATGAAAAAGCTATTGATTAACAGCAAAATTTTTGATAAAAATCTTGAAGAGCTTAGGACCCAGCTCACGAGTGTTCCCTCGCCTTATGAGGGTTTTACAGCCATCAAATCTTCTGAATATTTATTTGAAATATTAATAAATAGGGTTATCCCTAAATGGGAAAGTTATGAGAAATTAATGCTCAATCCGGACAACAAATTCTTCGACATAAGTTTTGATATTTTAAAAAATGGCAAAACAGGTAAATATTTAATAGAAAATGTGGCTATTTCATATACCTCGAGTTTACAATTAAATAAGCAAAGGTCCTCAGAGTTCAACTGGTCCGGTAAAAAATGGGTTGCCTTATTTCCTTTTGCTTTTAAATCAGAAGATTTGATTTCAGGATTGAAGCCCTTGAGATTTAGTACTGCTGAAATAAAAGGAATCAAGTCTGAAAACTTTTACAATTATCAGGCATCAAAATCTTTATTTACTGATAAACTTCAGAATAACTCATCAAGTCCTTTAATAATTGCCACTCATGCTTCCATTGGTGAAAATAATGATCCCTATTTGTTTTTTAATTCAAAAAGACCTTCTGATACCCGACTATTTGCCAGTGAAATCAGAAATTTTGATATTAAGACCCCTCTTGTGGTATTGAGTGCCTGTGCAACTCATCAGGGTAAAACTTATCATGGACTTGGTGCAAGATCGTTTGCTGCTGCCATAAGCTGGGCCGGTTGTCCTTCGGTAGCTGCCACCTTATGGGAAGTTGACGATGAAAGTATGAGTATTCTTACTTCATTATTTTATAAAAATCTTCTTGGCGGCATGCCCAAAGATCAGGCTCTCAGAAATGCCAAACTTTCTTACTTGCAAACTTCAGTGGGAAAAGCCCGGGACTTGCCTTTCTATTGGGCACATTTCCAGATTATAGGCAGCACAGAGCCTATTGTTTCGCCATTGGAAATCTATCTTCCTTATTTGCTTGCCTTTTTTGTTGGCCTGAATCTATTATGGATTTTCAGGAAAAGACTATTTTTTAAGCCATAATTGAAATCTTAATTTCAAAAGGTCAATTTCTTTAATTTCATATTTTGGATTTGGATTCTTTCTTATTTTTTCCAACATGTTTTCACATTCTTTGGTTTGATTATTTAGAAGATAGGCCACACAAAGATGCCATTCAATTGCTTCAGTTAATTGGTTTCTCAAATTGGGCGTCTCAAGAGCCATTTGATATAATTTTATGGCTGTCTCAAAATCTCCTGCAAAATAATTTGCCTTACCATCAATAAAATTGAGATAGGCTTCTTTTTGAGGATTTACTTTTTCATTAGGATCATTTTCAGACCTTAGGGTGTTTTCGGCCACCACTACGTCGGTAAAATAGTTTTTGTCAAATATTAAAAATGAGCTTATTCCTAGAAAAAGAGCAATTCCTGCAGCGATGCTGATTCTTTGGAAACTTACCCTAAACTTCCTCTTGTTTTTATTTAAAACTTTCAGTGCATCTTCAGACCACTGAAACAACCTGAGGTTCCTTTGAAGTGTTGCCAGATTGTTTACTTCCTCGGTTTCTTCATCGATTTCAGAAGGCTTTTTCCCTTGAAGCAATTCCGAAATAATTCTTTCGTCCTGTTCAATATTCTCTTTCATATTCCTTTTGTGTTTAAGCAGCTTATCAGCATTTTTTTTAGTTTAAAATATTTCTGTTTTGCGTTGTTGTAGGTTTTTAAATTATATTTTTCAACCAGGTCAATTAACTTTTTACCTTTCAATATTTTTTCTTTAAGTAATTCTCTATCAATGGGTTTGAGTTGCAGTAGGCAGTGTTCCAGTGCTGTCAACAATTCCTTGAGCTGCAAATAGCTTTCCGGGGTGTTTGTATCTATCAGTGAATTATTTGTGGAGTCAATTTCAACACCATTTTTGTCTTTGAGTTCGCGATTATAGTATTTTATTAAAACCCCTTTTAATATTTTATGAAAGTAAGTATAAAGTTCAATCCCGGGTAATTTTTGATAAGCACCTGATTGTATGGCTCTGATCATCATGTGGGCGGCCTCAATCCAGATGTCATCGGCAAAGTCTCTCAGCCCATTTTTTATTATCCAGTTTTTAGACTTTGCTTCATAGGTTTTAATAAACAACTCCACTCCTTTTTCTCTGTCCCTGCCGATAGGAGAGTTTACCAATTCCAATATTTTCAGTTCAGTTTTTTCGGACATAGAGGATTTTATTTGTCTTGTCAAAAGTAAACATTGGGCTTCCTGTTTAGAAATTATATTATTAGAATCTTCTTGTTTGTTGGAATTAGATTAAAATTCCATTTCAAATCTGAAATAATTATTGATAGGGATCGAATTTTAAGTTTCATTAATAAAACAAATCACCATTTAGGATGCTTCTATTTCTTAATTCCATTTTTTTTAAAAAAGTTAGTAACCTTTTTGAAAAATTAGTTATTAAAAATGAAAAAAGGATATGAAGTTATGTCAATTACAGAGTAATAAGAAATTCCAGTCATATGAGTTTTTGTATTATTCTCTTGTTTCTGTCAGCATATTTCTTTCACTTTTTTTAATTTTTAAAGGATTGGCTGATCCCTTTGGGGAGCTACAGATCTTCGGCGGAACACTTTCCCTTCTACTGTTTCCATTATTATTCAAAATTTTATTCACATTTCTTTTTAAACAAATTGATGATGATAAATCTTAACGCTAAAACCAGAATTAACCCTGATGAGGTATTATGGCTGGAAGGGTACGTCAATTATTCAAAGGTTTATCTGGTTGATCAAAGTACCGTTTTTGTTGCAGTAACTCTCAAAAAGGTGATGGAAAAGTTGGACGAAAACCAGTTTCTCAGAATTCACCGCTCGCAGGTAATTAACCTTCAATACCTGCATAATTTTGAGGTTACTGCGGAGGGTGTATTAATCAATGATGCCTTTCTGCCCATTTCCCGCCGCCGGAGGATTTTGGTGAGGGAGAGATTGGGGAAATGAGGGTAAGTTTTTTCCGTAAAATAAATAAGACTGGCATTTCTGCCAGTCTTATTTGTAGCCCCAGAGGGAATCGAACCCCCACCAGAGGTACCGGAAACCGCCGTTCTATCCATTAAACTATGGAGCCTTCGAAATTTTTCGAATTGCAAATTTAATTTTTTTTCTCCCGCTTTTTAAACCTTTCCCAAAAAATACTATCCAAATACCAAAATTAATTCTTAAAACAATTTTCAATTTAAACCAGTTAAGTCATGAAAACTAATTTAAAAACTCTTTTCGCCATCACTATTTTTTGTTTGTTAGGAGCAATTACTTTCGCTCAAAATCCACATGCCAGAAGGCTGGCCAAAGACAAGCGTGAAGATCGCAGAGACCATCGCGAAGATGTGAGAGATCGCAAAGAAGACAAAATGGACCGCTTGGAAGACAAACGTGATCGTGCCGAAGACAGACGCGACAAAGCCGAGGACATCAGAGATAAAAGAGAAGATGCCTGGGATGCCAAACACAATGGCGGTCGGAAAGATAAACTCGAAGACATAAGAGATGCCAAAGAGGATATCAGAGACAAAAATGAGGATAAACGAGACCACAAAGAGGATGTTTTGGACAGAAAAGAAAATCGCAGAGACCGCAAGGAAGACGTAAAAGATAGAAAAGAAGACAGGAAAGATAGTAGAAGAGGAACTTACTGAAAAGTATCCAAAACTAAGGAAATGTCAGATTGAGCAATTCGATCTGACATTTTTTTTAAGAATAAAACAAGTTTTTAAGTTCGCTTGCTTCCTGGGGATTCAACCGCCCCGCCAAAACCAACCTCAATTGCCTGCGTCTCAGGGCGTGGTCAAAAAGCTCTTTTTCTCTTTCAGTTTCGGGAATGGCCTCGGCGATTTCGATGGGTCTGCCACTTTGGTCCACCGCCACAAATGTCAGGAACGCCTGATTGGTTTTGGTTTTTGTTCCGGCAGGTATATTTTCAGAATAAACTTCCACTATCGCTTCCATTGAAGTATTAAAAGCCCTGGTGATTTTTGCCTCAAGTGTAATCACATTTCCAAGCGGAATAGGATTTTCAAATGATACATTATCAACCGATGCGGTCACTACAATACGATTGGAATGTTTTTGTGCAGCAATAGCAGCGGCAACATCCATCATTCGCATCAGGTTACCGCCATACAGATTTCCAAGTGTATTGGTATCGTTGGGCATCACCATTTCGGTCATTATGGTTGTCGATTCTTTTACAAATTTTGCAGCAGGCATCTTTCTTTTTTTGTACAAAGGTAGAAAAAGCCCATTTCAATTGACCAATATTTTAAAAAATACTCCAATTATGTTTGGTTTATTAAAAAAATAATCATTTACTTTGTATCAAAAAGTACTTTTAATGAAAAAAATATTTTCTCTTTCTTCACAAACTATCTCTGCATTGATGTTGATCGTCCTATGTTTGATCATGTGGGTGTTCAGAATTAAACTTACCGGAGAGACGAAAGGCTTTTTTCTTGCCTGGAACTTGTTTTTAGCTTTTTTGCCACTTGGATTTATTTTGCTTGCCAGAAAAATCCACCGAATTTTTGGTTTTGCCGATTTTGCTGCCAAATTTTCGATTTACTTTTTCATGTTGCTCTGGCTTTTATTTTTCCCCAATTCCCCCTACATTATTACTGACCTTATTCATTTGGGGCATCTACCTAAAGAGTTGCTCTGGTTTGACTCTTTGGGAATATATTTAACTGCAACGACTGGTTTGGTGGTCGGTTTGTATTCTGTTGATATATTCAGAGTACTTTCAAAAAAACTTTTCGGAAAAACCACCTCTGTTATACTCACGCTGATGTCACTTTTTTTAAGTGCATTTGGGGTTTATCTGGGTAGATACATCAGATTAAATAGTTGGGATCTTTTTACAAACCCTTTGGAACTTTTAAAGGTTGTTTCAGGTCAACTTTTTGAACCTCTTGCCATCAAGATGACCGTAGTGTTCGGATTAATGTTGGTGGGAGTTTACTTTTCTTTCAATCAATTTTTGAATAATTATGCAAATCAGGAAAATGATCCGAAGCTTTAAATTTGCTTTTCAGGGTTTGAAAATGCTTTTTTTAAAAGAAAATAATGCAAAATTTCACCTTCTGGCGGCTATTTTGGTAATTATTACCGGACTGTATTTCAAAGTTTCTGCTAATGAGTGGATTTTCCTTATTTTTGCAATAGGATTGGTATTTGGTTCCGAAGCTTTTAACACAGCTATCGAAAAACTTTGTGATAAAATTTCGCCCCAAAAAGATCCGGTGATCGGACACATAAAAGATTTAGCTGCTGCCGGGGTATTATTTTTTGCTATTTCTGCAGCTATGGTAGGTTTGATTATCTTTTTACCCAAAATTTTAGAACGCTTATGAACGAGCATCTTGATAATCTTCGTGAAATCCGAAATCTAATGGAGAGGTCTTCAAAATTCCTTTCCCTGAGTGGCCTTTCCGGTGTTTTTGCGGGTTTAGTGGCTTTGATTGGAGCTGGCAGAGTATATTTTAAAAAGGTTGAGCTCACCTCAAGCTACAATGTTACAGGTATATTTTCAGCAAAAAATATGGCCGAACCCGGTGAATTTAAAACTTTTTTAATCCAAACAGCCATAATTACCTTTCTGGCAGCATTGTTTTTTGGTATTTATTTTACAGTAAGAAAAGCTTCAAAAAATGGCGATAAGCTATGGAATCCATTGTCAAAAAAATTGGTTGCAAGCTTAGTGATTCCACTATTTGCAGGTGCAGTTTTTGCTATTGTGCTTATTCAGCAGCTCAATTATACCCTGGCCGCGTCTTCCACATTGGTTTTTTATGGTTTGGCATTGCTTGGTGCTTCGCATTTTACGGTCAGAGATGTTTATTTCCTGGGTTTATTTGAAGTTATTTTAGGAATATTGAGCATAGCTTTTGTGGGTTATTCTTTACTTTTCTGGGCTTTGGGCTTCGGAGTTCTGCATATCGTTTATGGTTTGTTGATGTACCTAAAATATGACAAATGATACTGGAGCGATTTAATAAAACCTTTGAGAGTAAAGCCCGCCTGGGCATTATGTCGGTATTGATGGTTAACGACAGTGTTAATTTCAATGCCCTCAAAGATTTGCTGCAGTTGACCGACGGTAACCTGGCCACACACTTGAAATCACTAGAAGACGCAGGATATATTTCTGTAACCAAAGAATTTATCGGGCGAAAACCCAACACACTTTATGCGGCTACAATAGATGGCAAAAAGGCTTTTGAAGATCATCTTAATGTTTTGGAACAGCTCATAAAAGGCTCCTGAGATTTTATTTCTATTTTACCGAAATTCAAAAATTAGAATTCGTAAATTTGCCTCACAATATTGATTCTATTTCATGTCAGATCGTTACATGCAGCGGGGCGTTTCGGCCTCAAAAGAAGATGTTCATAAGGCTATAGAAAAGCTGGATAAAGGATTGTATCCAAAGGCTTTTTGCAAAATTTCTCCCGATATTCTGGGAGGCGATGATTCCTATTGTAATATCATGCATGCCGATGGGGCAGGTACTAAAACCTCTCTGGCGTATTTGTATTGGAAAGAAACCGGCGATGTTTCAGTTTGGAAAGGCATCGCTCAGGACAGCATCATCATGAACACCGACGACCTGCTTTGTGTGGGTGCTACCGGCCCTATTTTGATGTCTTCGTCGATTGACCGAAACAAAAACAAGATTCCCGGTGAGGTGATTGCCGAAATCATCAATGGCAGTGAGGAAGTTTTGGAGATGCTCCGTAAAAATGGCGTTGAAATCTACAGCACTGGTGGTGAGACCGCCGATGTGGGTGATTTGGTAAAAACCATTACGGTAAATACCACCGTGATTGCCCGTATGAAACGTGCTGAGGTGATTGATAACGCCAACATCAAACCCGGTAACGTGATCGTGGGTCTTGCCTCATACGGAAAAGCTACTTACGAAACCGAATACAACGGAGGCATGGGAAGCAATGGGCTGACTTCTGCCCGGCACGATGTTTTGGATAATATTTATTCAGAAAAATACCCTGAAAGTTTTGATCAGGATATACATAGCTCACTGGTTTATAGCGGCTCCAAACTTTTGACCGACAAAATAAAAATTGAAGATGACCTCGTGGTCAATGTGGGCAAACTCATATTGTCACCCACTCGCACTTATGCCCCGGTGGTTAAGGCTCTTTTGGAAAAACTAAAAGGTAAAATCGACGGCATGGTACATTGTAGCGGAGGTGCCCAGACCAAAGTGCTGCATTTTGTTGAAAATGTACATGTTATCAAAGATAATTTATTCCCGATTCCGCCACTTTTCAAATTGATACAGGAGCAATCGGGTACTTCGTGGGCCGAAATGTACAAGGTATTTAACATGGGTCACCGGCTGGAAGTGTATCTTTCTCCTGAAGATGCCCAAGCCGTAATAGAAATCTCCGAAAGTTTCGGAATCCCGGCTCAGATTGTGGGTAGGGTAGAGGCTTCAGATTCCAAAAGACTCACGATAACGAGTGAATTTGGGGTTTTTGAGTATTGAGAAAGCTTGAAAGCTTTGCCTTTTTTTTATTGCAAAATATTTCTGCAAAAATTTTATTGCAAAAAGTATTTCATTTTTCCCATGACACCAAAGCACAGTAAATCCTAAAATTCTGGCTAATTTTAAACTTTCAACCTTTAAAAATGAGAGTTTTAAGATTTGTCATTCTGTTATTTTTATTTAGCAATAAGCTCTTTGCACAAAATACTGCCAAACCCTGGGCTTACTGGTGGTGGCCGGGAAGTGCTGTCAATAAGCCTGACCTGCGGGCCAATCTCCAGAAATATGCCGAGGCAGGTTTTGGAGGCCTGCATATTATTCCGATTTATGGCGTAAGAGGAGAAGAGGGGAATTTTATCAATTTCCTGAGCCCCAAATGGCTCGAAATGGTAGATTTTACTGTAAGAGAAGCCGAGAAACTTGGTTTGGGAATCGACATGACCCTGGGGACAGGCTGGCCTTTTGGTGGGCCTGATGTAAATCACAAAAATGCAGCCAAAACATTCGAGCTTGTTTATGATGCTGATAATCAACCTTCTTTAAAATCAAAAAATACCAAACAGCAGGTAAAACGTGCCGCTCCGGGCGGGGAAGGATTGGTACTTGATCATTTTGATAAAGAAAATGTGGTGCAATATCTGTCAAAATTTGACAGTGTATTTTCGAAAAATCATATTGGAATCCGGGCATTTTATAATGACTCGTATGAAGTTTATGGGGCAGACTGGACTGAGCATTTTTTTGAAAAATTTATAAATAGAAGAGGTTATAGCCTTGAGCCATATCTCAGTATTTTTGAAAACAAAAAAGAGTATTCTGAGGCTGAAAAACAAATTTATTCTGATTATCAACTTACTATTTCAGAACTTCTTTTAGAAGAATTCACAAATCCGTTCAATGATTTTGCAAAAAAACATGGTAAAATCACCCGAAATGAATCCCACGGTTCGCCCGGAAATGTGCTGGACTTGTACGCAGTAAATAATATCCCCGAAACCGAATTTTTTGGATCAAAACCATTTGATATTCCCCTTTTCCGTCAGGATTCCGAATATAGGGAAAGTCAGTTTGGCCAACCCAACAAATGGGTACTAAAGTTGGCTTCGTCACCGGCTAATATTTATCAGAAAAAACTTATCAGTTCCGAGACAGCCACCTGGTTGGGTAATCATTTCAAAGTGAGCCTCTCACAGATAAAACCCATTATCGATGAGTCATTTTTGGGAGGTGTCAACCATATTTTTTATCACGGAGCACCATATTCGCCGATGGCTGAACCATGGCCGGGTTGGCTGTTTTACGCCTCTACCAACTTTAATTTCAATTCGCATTTCTGGAATGAGTTGCCTTTGCTCAATAAATACATCGAAAATTGTCAGTTTTTGTTACAAAATAGCAAGCATGACAACGAAATTTTGGTGTATTTCCCAGTTCAGGATATTTGGCATAAACCCAAAAAGGGCGTTTATACCATGGATGTGCATAATATTGAAAAGAACGGAATTTTTAATGAGAAATACCGAAGTCTTTTATCTCAATTAGAAATATCGGGATACGCTTTTGATTTTGTTTCTGATAAACAAATATTGGCTTTATCAGAGGGGAAACTTGGTGAATTTGGATACAAAGCCATTGTGATTCCTGAAATAGAATACTTGCCACTTGAAACGCTTTTATCCTTAAAAATTCTTCAAAAAAATGGCATTAAAGTTTTATTTGAGAAAAGGTTGCCTCAAAAAACTACCGGTTTCCTGAATTTTGAAGTAAATCAAAAAAGATTTTCAATAGAAAAAATGTCTTTCACTAGTTCAAGAACCGATAATATCATTAGAGCTTTAAATACTTTTAATCTAAAAAAGGAAATTATGCCTCAGCTGGGTCTTGAATATTTACGAAAAAAACTTCCTTCAGGCACAATCTATTTTGTTGCTAATCAAGGAAAAAAATTTTCAGAAGGCGATTTAATTTTTGATACAAAATATAAAAATGCTCTTATTCTGGTTCCGGCAAAAGGGAAAAATTTCGAATCGATACCATTTTCCAATAAAACACTTAGATTAAAGCTGCTGTCAGGTCAAAGTTGTTTTATTTTTCTGACCAATGAAGTTAGGCCTGCGATTCAAAATTACGAGTTGAATAATTTTATAAATAAAATACAACTTTCTAATAACTGGCAATTTAAATTTTCCGAAGGTTGGCCTTCGATTTCCCAAGAATTCAACATGGATTCCTTGAAATCCTGGACTCAGATTCCAGATTCTATGGCACAATATTTTGATGGATATGGCGAATATTCCAATAATTTTTCTGTACCGGCTCATTATATTGGTCAAAAAGCAATGATTGAACTGGGTGATGTGCGTGAAACTGCAGAAGTCTGGATCAATGGACAAAATCTTGGGACCATCTGGTGCTTACCTTTTGTTTTAGATATTCCAACTGGCATTTTGAAAAAAGAAAACGATATCAAAATCAAAGTCAGAAATCTATCCGCCAATCATATAAGGTACCTCGACCAACAAAAAGTACCCTGGAAGAAATTTTATGATATTAACATGGTGGATATTCAATATAAGCCTTTTGATGCATCGGGCTGGGATCCCGTTCCCTCTGGTTTACTTGGTCCGGTTTCAATCAAATATTAAACAAAAAAGCCCCAATTCGGGGCTTTTTAAGAATATTATTTCTAAAAGATTACAAACCTAATCCGGCGTAAAGTTTCACTTCATCTACACTTATCACCTGGTCACACATGATCACCAAACGCTCCACCACGTTACGTAGTTCACGCACGTTTCCGGTCCATGGCAGATTTTTCATGTATTCCATGGCTTCCGGTGAGAATGATTTCATCTGGTCACCGTATTCATCAGCTACATCGCTCAAAAACTTCTCAGCCAACAGTGGAATGTCATCTTTTCTTTCTGCCAATGGTGGCACATATATCGGAATTACGTTCAATCTGTGGTATAAGTCTTCCCGGAAGTTACCCTCCGCGATTTCTTTTTTCAAATCTTTGTTTGTAGCAGCAATGATACGTACGTTGATTTTTATTTCTTTTTCACCACCAACACGTGTTATTTTACTTTCCTGAAGGGCACGAAGCACTTTTGCCTGAGCAGAAAGACTCATGTCGCCAATTTCATCAAGGAAAAGCGTACCATTGTCGGCTTGTTCAAACTTCCCGATGCGTTGCTTTATGGCAGAGGTAAAAGCACCTTTTTCATGTCCAAAAAGCTCACTTTCAATCAGTTCTGAAGGTATAGCAGCACAGTTTACTTCAATCAGCGGTCTTTTCAAACGATTGCTTTTTTCGTGTATCTGCTTGGCAACCATCTCCTTACCTGATCCGTTAGGTCCGGTTACAAGAATCCTGGCCTCAGTGGGAGCCACTCTATCGATGGTCTCTTTTACTTTATTGATCAAAGGCGAGTCGCCCACAATCTCATTTAACTTATAAACACGCTTTTTGAGCGTTTTTATTACTTCTATGTCGTTTGATTTCTCGATGGCATTTCGCACCGTTACCAGTAATCCAGAATATAAGCCCCGCCCATTAACTTAGTAAGCTAACGGGGAAGCACTTATCAACCAATTCCTTAAATTTGAATACTCATTGCAAGGCCGATTTTAAAACTGTTGCTCCCGATTACTATCGGGAAGCACGAGTGCAATCCTGGTTGGAGTGTGTGTCATAACTTAAGTGGCGGTCACGCCCAAAGCGTGAACCCCGTTCAGAATATTTTTATTCCTAAAGAGCACTCTCAATGAGTATTTTATTAATTAAAATCTCAAATTTTATGGATCAAAAAGTTGAATCACTTTCCATGGAAATTGTTAATCCTTATGCGGCAGGGATTGACATAGGTAGTAGAAGTCATTGGGTTTCAATTGGGCAAAAGAGAAAGACATCCGTGAGTTTGGTGTCTTTAATGAAGACCTAAAAGCTATAGCCCACTGGCTAGCTGAGAACAAAATTTCCACAGTGGCTATGGAAAGTACAGGCACTTATTGGCAAGCACTTTATGCTGTTCTTTTGGCTCATGGTTTTCAGGTAATCCTTTGCAATGGTAAGTTTACAAAAAACATCAAAGGTCGTAAAACTGACATTCAAGATTGTGCCTGGATTCAAAAACTACATTCAATTGGCCTATTATCTGGTAGTTTTCTGCCTGATGAAGCTACTGAGCAATTAAGGACCTACTGCCGTCACAGAGCAAATCTTTTGGATATGGCCGCCAGTACTCAGAAAAGATGCAAAAATATCTGAGATTGTTAAACTTAAGGCTTGACGTAGTGGTAAATGACATTTGCGGCCTTACTGGATTGGCAATTATTGAGGCTATTTGCAAAGGCGAAACAAAACCTGAAAAACTGGCCGAACTCAGACACGGAAACTGTAGAAAATCAGAAGCCGAGATAGCTAAAGCTTTAGAAACCAATGGGAGAATGGATTATTTATTTGCCCTACAACAAGAGCTTGATATGTATAAAATCATTCAAACAAAAATAACAGCTTGCGATACAGAAATAGAAAAAATGCTGAGTAAGATAATAGATCAAGACGACAATAAAAGGCAACATTATATTGATAAAAAATCGCATAAAAGAATCAATAAAAACACACCAAAAAATATAGATTTAAACATCGTCGGTTACCAATATTTTGAAGGAGTGGACCTGATGGAAATCGAAGGTTTTTCTCATGGAACAATCCTGCATTTAATCAGCGAAGTGGGTTTAGAGGGCATAAAAAGTTTCAAACCGCCAAACAGTTTGCCAGCTGGCTACGGCTAGCTCCAAACAATAAAAAACTGGTGGCAAAATAATTTCGAGCAAAGTACCAAAAGGAAGTAATCGCTTAAAAATTGCTCTAAGAAATGCCGCCAATGCCATAGGGAATCTGAAAGACTCCACTCCACTAAGAGATTTCTTCCAAAGAATAAACTTCAAAAGGGAAGAGTGTCAGCTATTAGTGCAACTGCTCGAAAATTGGCAGTAATAGTTTGGAATATGGTAACAAAAGGAACCAGATATATTAACCCCGAAGGTTATTTATTCTTAGATCAAAAAAGAAAACTTGGCTTGGTCAAAAGAATCCAAAAACAAATTGATAAATTTGGACTGACTAATGAGGAAATACAATTGGCAACTAATTGATTATCAGTGTGAATAAAAAACGTTAGTCAGAACCTGTTAAGATCAGGTGGCTTGGTGATAAAATCAAACGCTCCTCTTTTGGTAGCTTCTACGGCATTTTCAACATTACCAAAAGCTGAAACCATAACAAATTGAGTGATAACGCCTTCTTCTTTAGCTTTGAGTAGCACATCCAGGCCGTCCATTTTGGGCATTTTGATATCACAAAGTGCCACATCATATAGGCTGTTCATTACCATATCAAGGCCTTCTTGCCCGTCTTTGGCTTCGTCTACATCATAGCCTTCATACTCCAAAATGTCTCTAAGGGCATCCCGGATAGTTTTCTCATCGTCTATTACTAATATTTTGGCCATTCTTTACGAGTAGAAAAGTTCGTTTCCTAGAGTTTATTTTAAATATTCTGCAATTTACCCAAAAACTTTCAATATGGTGATTAATAAAAATAAAAAAGTGTTTAGTAATTGCTAATTTCTAAGCCAAATTATTAGGGTTGTTAATAATAACAGTTTATTAAGCTATTATTTTTCAATAGGTTGTGAATGGTTTAATCTAACAGGCATTGGAATATAAAACAAGTTCGAATCCAAAGGGTAAGCAAAATTCAATTTTTTTATCGAAAGATTTTTTATGAAAAAATGCAAAAGATTTATCAATGAAAACCATTTGGCATGGAAATTGACAATCTACTACTAACAGGATTTTTAGTTAAGACTTTCCAAAAATTGAACGCTTTCCCATAAAGAGGCTCCTATCGTTTTATGAAATTTTTTAATTATTTTTATAAAATTTAAAATGCTTATATACAGGCATTTGTATCTTATTTTTGCTGCTTATTCTTCTTGATATTCCCTCCAGGATACTCAAACGGTACGGTTTTTGTGTATTTCAAAGCAATACGTTATTGAGTGTATTTATAAAAATTAAGAAAGTGAAATTTTCAAAGCTATTAATATTGGCCGTAGTCGTTTTTTCCTCATTGAATTATTCATGTAAGAAAAAAGACGCAACACCCATCAGCAATTCCAAGTGTCCCTTGATGTCGGTGGATGGACCCAAAGGAAATATCAGAAATTACGAGTGGTTAGGAAATAAATTGATTAGGGTTTTTAGTCGTGATTCAATTCCAACAATTGTGATTTTCAAATATAATTCAAAAAATCTGGCTGAATCAATGGAAATAACCACCGAAAATTCAACAGAAAAGTATTTGGTAAAATTTGAATATGGAGCTAACAATATTATTACAAAAAGCAATGTGTCAATCAACGGTTTCAAATTTATGACCAACGAATTCTCATACAATGAAAATAACCGACTTGGGGCTGTAGTAACTACCGTTGAAATGTTTGGTAAAAAAGTTTCCGGAAAAACTAGATTGGAATATATTAACAACAATGTGTCAAAAGTATTCTCTTCAATCGATAATGACATGGAGCAGCTTGCATTTGTTGGAGAAAAATTCGATAACAAAAAACAATTCCTTCCTGAAGTTTATAAAACTGCTGCCTTAGGATTTGTCGGAATAGCCAACAATTTCTTCTCTTATTTCGGTGAGAATAATATGATTATCGGAAAAGTTTATGACGAAAAAGGAAAAATAAGCGAGCAAATAAATATTGATTATCTATATGATAGCAATGGGTTGCCAACCCAATCGGAGACAGTGTCAACGAGAAATGGCAAAAAAGCGACCGAAACACTTAGTTATGTGTTTGGTTGTAAATAGCCTTGGCTTAAGTGCAATTAACTAATAATCCTAGTGGTATCAAGAAATCCCCGACTTTCGGGGATTTTCTTTTTTTATGTCTGTAATTATTTCTTCCTCTAATTCGTTTTATTCAAAATATCATTTTGGATGCTATGGGCATGGTTTTTGTTTTTTAAACTACCAGACACAAAATATAAGTTTTTGACTCATTAATATTAGCCTAAAAGCGTTATTTCAATAAATTATTACAAAATGGATTTTGTAAATGACATAAAGAATTCTGTATCCTCAGCTGCCATCGAAAACTTTTCTCAGTTTTTCGGAGAAAAATCTTCTGATGTTAACTCAGGTTTACAGCTCAGTCTCAAGGCATTTATGGCCGGTTTGCTTAAGTTTTCGGCTACCGACCAGGATGTGAAAGGAATTCTTGGTATCCTTAATGACGGAGGGCATACCGGAGAGATTTTCAAAAACCTTGAAAACTTCTCTTCTAATAATGAAAAAACTCAATTGTTAATCACAATTGGAAATAATATCGTAAATCATTTTTTGAAAAACTCTGCCAATGATGTGGTGGAAAAGATTTCGAAAATTGCCGAAGTTAGAAAAACCAGTGCTTCTTCTCTTTTGAGTCTGGCTGCTCCATTGGTTCTTGGTTATATCGGGAAAAAAGTAAAAGATAATAGCCTGGATGTTTCGGGTTTAAAAAAATGGTTTTCAGATATTTCAGATTCTGTTTATCAGTCCCTTCCACCTGCAATCAGTAATATTTTTCCGGTAAAAAAAGCATCAGTTAAAACAAATTATGCTACTCAACCAATTGTTGAAAAAGTAACACCAGTAAGAGAAAGCAGAAGCATTGAAAAACCCATTAAGAAAAAATCTAGTATCAATTGGGGCATAATCATACCATGGTTGATTTTAGGGATTGTAGGTCTGTTTGCTTTGGGTTATTGGTTCAAAAACCGGATTAATCAAAAAGAAAATGCTGGTATTTCTCCGGTATTCAAAGAAAAAGAAGTTGAATTGAAGCCAGAAGATTTTTTGCCTGATTCTACAGTAGCAAATTTACCTCCTGAAGTAAATAAAGTTGAGCCCATTGACAATAAAGAAAAAAATGCAATGCCTGCAGAGCCTAAGCCTGCAGTTGTGGTTCCTCAAAAACCGGAAGCTAAAAATGCAGTCAATGCGGCTAATCTAGAGAAAAATAATACTGTGCCTACTGTTGTTAAAAAGAAGGAAACTGTTATCGCACCGGTAAAAAATGAGATAAATGATTCTCCAAAGCCACAAGCGGCATTTTCAGTGCCTTCAGGATATAATAGTCTAGCGGCCAATACTTTCGGAAATGGTAGTGCAGAGGTGAAAAATTCATCGGATATAAAGAAAATTGCATCGCAATTGGCAAATTCCAATAAATCAATTCAGATCACCTCTCTCACAGGGGGCAATTCAACTTTAAGTGAAGACAGGGCGTATGCCTTCCGTGAAGCTTTGATTGAGCTTGGTGTTGATGAAAGTCAGATCATAATAAAAGGTAAAAGCAAAGGTTCAAATTCTACAGGAATTGCTTTTAAAATAAATAATTGATGGGTTTTTATCCTAAATTTGTTTTTTTTAAAAAATCAGATGCCGGAAAAATTAAACCTGGAAACCATTCTTGTGAACGGGATTCCGATTGAAATTGAATCAGAACCTGTAGTTTCTCCCCTTGTTTTAAGTACCACCTTTGAACGCGGCTCAGATGGTAATTTTGTTGCAGGTGGTGATATATACTCGCGAGCTTCAAATCCAAATAGAAGACAACTGGAAAAAAAACTGGCAGCCATAGAGCATGCCAGGCAAGCTTTGGCATTTTCATCGGGACAGGCTGCTACTTATGCGGTTTTTCAAGCCCTTCCTGCGGGTTCGCATGTGATAATTCCCGATGATATATATTACGGTACCCGCTCAGCCCTTAAATTACTCGGCACCAATACAAGTATTACTTATTCTGAGATAAATATGTCTGATATTGAAGGAGTTAATTCTTCAATATTGCCCGAAACAAGATTGATTTGGGTGGAGTCTCCATCTAATCCCAAACTCAAAATCACTGATATTAATGCTATCTTAAAACTTGCACAAAAACATGAAAATGTAATTGTTGCCTGTGACAACACCTGGGCAACTTCATATTTTACCCAACCTCTTGATTTAGGATGCGACCTGGTAATGCATTCTACGACCAAATATTTTGGTGGACATTCTGATATATTAGGTGGTGCATTGATGTGGAAAGAAGAAAAAAACGAAGTGTTTTTCGCAAGAATTAAAGATTATCAAATAACTGGCGGCTGCGTGCCTTCACCTTTTGATTGCTGGTTGCTTAATCGTAGTCTGGCTACATTTCACCTAAGAATGCCACGACACGCGGAAAATGCAATGAAATTGGCTGAATATCTGGAAAAACACCCAAAAATTTCGCAGGTATATTATCCGGGATTAAAGTCAAATGATGGACATGAAGTGGCGAAAAATCAGATGCAAAATGGTTTTGGAGGGATGCTTTCAATTTTGATTGAAGGAGACGAAGAAAACTGCAAAGCCGTAGCTGCGAGACTTAAAGTATTTAAAAATGCCACAAGCCTGGGTGGAGTAGAAAGTCTGGTCGATCATCGCCGAACATATGAGGGGAAAGACTCTGTTTTGCCCGAAAATCTTCTCAGGGTATCAGTAGGAATAGAAAATTTACAGGATTTAATTGCAGATTTTAAACAAGCACTTGGCTGATTTTTAAGTAAAAAATATTATTTTTGTCTTCCGCTTTTTTCGAATAATCAATAATTTGATTTCAAATATTCAGTTTTCTAAAAATTTTGGAAAACCGGACAATTTTTAATTTGATTTTTGTCAAATCCGTAGAAAAGGGTTTTATTTCAAAACTTAAATATTCAAAATGAAAAAAATACTCATTCTTGTTTTTATTCCCTTCTTTTCTTTTTCACAAGAATTAAAAACTAAATTTAATTGGCACAATCTTGACCTCAAAGAAGATGGAATACGTGGAATGAGTACCGAAAAGGCTTACAGAGAATTACTTAAAGATCGAAAATCTAAAACTGTAATTGTAGCGGTAATTGATTCGGGAATTGATATTGAACACGAAGATTTGAAAAATAATATATGGGTTAATCCCGGTGAAATCGCAGGCAATGGAATTGATGATGATAAAAATGGATTTGTAGATGATATAAATGGATGGGATTTCATCGGAGCCAAAGATGGTCGCGATATCAATCAGGAACAACTTGAAAGCGTGAGGATTTTGATAAAACTTCAGAATTATTTTGGAGAAAATCCAAAAAAGAAATTTATCAAAAAAAACAAAGCTGATTATGAATTATTGCAAAGCTTGAAAAGGAAAATTGAAGATGAAAAAAATGAAGCCCAGCAATATTTGCCTTTATATCAGGGTATGCTCGACAGGGTAACAAAAGCGGAAGAAGTTTTGAAAAAAATCACAGGGAAAGAAGATCTGACCAAAGAGGATGTTTTAAAAATTAATGAAGCTGAAGTTGAAAGGTCAGTAAGAGCGGCAAAGCAAGCCTGGTTAAATATGCTTGCAATGGGTGCCACTAAAGCCGATTTGGTGGATGGTGTAAATCACTTCAAAGAGCAACTGGAATACAACCTGAATACAGACTTTAATCCCAGAGAAATAATAGGAGATAACACCTCAGAGTTGGGTTTTGGGTCATACGGAAACAATGAAGTTATGGGGCCAGATGCCATGCACGGTACACATGTGGCTGGAATTATTGCCGCTGACCGTACCAACGAAAAAGGGGTAAAAGGGGTGGCTGATAACGTAAAAATAATGGTGATAAGGTGCGTACCCAATGGCGACGAGCGGGATAAAGATGTAGCCAACGCAATCAAATATGCTGTAGATAATGGGGCACAGGTAATCAATATGAGTTTTGGAAAGGCATATTCTCCGGATAAAAAATGGGTGGATGATGCTGCAAAATATGCAGAATCAAAAGGAGTATTACTTGTGTCGGCAGCTGGAAATGAAAATGAAAATGTGGATGTCGACAAACATTTCCCCAACAGAATAATGCTCAATGGCTCTGAAATTAAAAATTGGATTGTTGTAGGTGCCTCTAATTTTGTTGAAGGAGCCGATTTACCTGCTGATTTTAGTAACTTTGGAAAAAAGGGCGTAGATGTGTTTTCGCCGGGGGTAGCTATTTACTCAACAGTTCCGGGTTCTAAATACGAAGAAAAACAAGGCACTAGTATGGCTTCACCCGCTGTTACCGGTCTTTCGGCACTCTTAAAGTCCTACTTCCCTAGCTTAGATGCTGCTCAAATCAAATCTATTATTCTTAATTCAGTAGAAAAAATTAGTGGTACTGAGGTAAATATACCAGGGGGCAAAGAGAAAGCTACATTTTCTGAATTATGTAATACGGGCGGAATCGTGAATACCTTTAATGCTGTAAAAATGGCAATTGAAATAAGCGGAAAACAGTAATCCTGCATTTGCTTTATTCCAATCAAATATTTGGGTATTTTTGCGTTTGAAAAAATCTTTTCGAATGAACATAATACTTTTCGATAATCCTGTTTTCAGAGAAAAACTTAAGCCTTTGACTTTAACAAGGCCCGTGGGTAATCTTAGGGTAGGAATCCATACAATTAATAAAAAATGGGAGGCGTATTTGCCCAATGCCAACGTTTCATATTTAACGGAGGCTTATCTTGATCATAAATATGTAGCAGATTTCCATGAAACTAATATTTATATTGATGCTTCATATTTGCCTGATGAAGCCTTGGTTGGAATTATAGAAAAAGTATCAATAAACGAAGGTTTATATTATCAAAATTCTCTGATTGCCTTTAAAACAAGCCTTAAACTTAATTTTGGTTTTGAATATCTGCCCGAAAAATGTGCCGAATACAAAGATAATATAGATGTAATTAATAGTTTACCATCTCTTTTCCTTAATAATGCCCATCAAATCAAGCTCGATTTTGAGAAAATTGTGAAAGGCAGGAAATCAGCAGAAATTACCGATCCTTTTACTGCGGTGTATAATACCGAAAATATATTTATTGAAGAAGGAGTATCAATTAAAGCCGCAATACTTAATGCTGAAAACGGACCAATTTATATTGGGAAAAACAGTATTATTCAGGAAGGTAGTTTATTGATTGGGCCGGTAGCAATAGGTGAGAACTCCATGGTTGCTTTTGGGGCAAAAATAAGACCTAATACCACCTTGGGGCCTGTATGTAGAGTAGGAGGGGAGGTTGGAAATAGTATTTTTCATGCTTTTACAAACAAAGCCCACGACGGATTTTTAGGAAATTCCTATATCGGGGAGTGGTGCAATCTGGGAGCCAATACCAACAATTCCAATCTGAAAAATGATTATAAATCAGTAAAACTGTATGACTATTCAGTTGATGACCTGGTGGATTCAGGAGAAATTTTCTGCGGTACATTTATGGGTGATTATTCCAAAGCTGGTATAAGCACTATGTTTAATACCGGCACTGTAGTTGGAGTGTCAGTAAATGTTTATGGTGCAGGTTTTCAGGAGAAATTTATTGATTCTTTTACCTGGGGAGGGAAAACAGAAGGGTATGTGAAGTATCGGTTCGAAAAAGCCCTGGAGGTAATCAATGACACCATGTCACGTAGGAATCTTCATTTAACAGACGAAGACGAAAGGATTTTAAAGCACATTTCCAATCATAATAAACTTTGAGTCGATGAGGTTTTCTCAGATACCCGGATTAAAAGAAACCAAAGAACAGCTCATCAATGCCGTAAATACCAATCATGTAGCACATGCCTTGCTGTTTGACGGTGCCTCTGGAAGTGCAGCCTTGCCTATGGCCCTGGCATTTTCGGCATATGTCAATTGTAAGAACCCTTCAGCTGAGGATTCATGCGGAGAATGTGCATCATGCAAAAAAATAGATAAAATTGCTCATCCGGATTTCATTTTTGCATACCCTACTGCAGGGGGCAAAAAAGTACTTTCTGAAAATTTCATTAAGCAATGGCGGGAATTTGTTGAAGAAAACCCTTTTGCTGGTTTGTCTGACTGGTTGGAATATATTGAAATCAAACAAGGAAACATTCCGGTTGAAGAATCAAGACAAATCATTCAAAATCTCAGCCTCAAGTCTTATGAAGGGGGGTATAAAATAGTACTTATTTGGATAGTGGAAGCCATGGGGCAGTCAGCTGCAAACGCTCTGCTCAAAATTTTGGAAGAACCACCGGAGAAAACCTTGTTTCTGCTGGTTACCAATGATTCCAACCGGCTACTAACTACCATTATTTCGCGTACTCAGCGTATTGCAATCAGGAATCTACATGAAACCGAAATGATAGATTTTCTCACTCAATCGAGAGGATTAAGTCATGAAAGAGCCGCACAAGTGGCATTTCTTTCTGAAGGAAATATTAATAAAGCATTTGAAATATTAAGTCAGAAAGATCAAAATGAAAAAGATTGGTTTGCCAATTGGATGCGATATTGTTATGCTTTCGATTTGACAAAATTAATTCCACTGGCCGATGAATTTGACGCATTGACCAAAGAAAGTCAGAAAAGTTTGCTTGATTATGGTTTAAAAATAATCAGGGAAATTTACTTGGAATGTGTTGGTGCTCAGAGCCTTATCAAGCTTGAAGGGGAGGAGTTGGTATTTGTCCGGAAATTTTCGAGAGTCTTTAAATTTGAAAATTTGGATAAGATCACCCAAGCTATTTCTGAATCACAGATGTTGATTGAACGGAACGTCAGAGCAAAAATCATGTTTCTTGACTTATCACTCTCAATATCAAGATTGATAAAATAAAAAAAAGCCTCCGGGATTTCTCCGGGAGGCAATATTTCAAACAAAATCTTTTCAGTTCTTATTTTTTAGGTGCCGGTGCAGCAGTAGCCGGAGCAGCAGTTTTTGGATCTTCAGGGGCAGCTACACCCAATTTTTTAAATACAAGAGTTGTAATATTTTCAGACTCAGGTGCAACCAAAATCACTGGCGTAGTTCCATATCCGGCATCAGAATTCAATACATAAGTGTATCCATTTTCTTTGGCCACGGCATCAATTGCAGTTTGGATTTTTTCCATAACCGGTGCAATTAATTCTTGTTGCTTACGAGAAAGAGCTGCTTCTGCATTTTGTTGCAATTCCTGAAGCTCATTTTGCTTGTTTTGAAGCGTTTTTTCTTTATCAGCTCTGATTACCGCAGACATTGTAGCTGCATTTTTTTGATAATCGTCCAATAATTTTTGAGCATCAGCAAGTTTTTCCTGATAGAGTTTGTCATACTGAGCTTTTTCAGTCGACAACTTGGTCGAAATTTCTTTCGAATCAGGCATGTTCTGCAATATATATTCGATATTGGTATATCCTAATTTAAAAGTTTGGGCATTGATACTTAAACTTCCTAACAAAGCTAAAGCAATTACAAACAGTTTGATTTTCATTTTTGTATTGTTAAAAAAATTAATTGGTTTACTTTTTCAAATTTAACCCCATGTCTTCGATAATGAAATCGGTATAATCATGACGGGGGTCGGCATAAAACATGGTCAAATCTGACGCTTTGTCAAAGATAAAACTTAGTTTATACTTTTTGGCAATTTTTTCAGACGATTTATAAATATCTTCCAAAATTGGCTTTAAAATTTCTTTTTTCTTTTGAAATAACTGACCATTTATTCCGAAAACGTTGTTGTTAAGAACTTTAAGCTCATCTTCTTTCTTATCAATTATTTCAAGTCTTTCTTTCTTCATATCAGGAGTAAGTAATATTTCTTCCTGCTGATATTTTTGTTTCATTTTTTCAAGTTCCTCGTTTTTTGACTGAATATCTTTGGTCCACTTTTCAGTCAATTGATTGAGGCTTTCTGACGCTTTTTTGTATTCAGGCATTTTGTTCATGATATATTCGGTGTCGATATATCCAAATTTCTGGGCCTGAGTCCCCAAGCTGAGCAAAACCAAAAATAGAAAAAATACCTTGTTTCTCATTTCTGTTTTCTTTCTAAATATTTGTTTTTTATTTAATGGTTTTTACTTGAACTATAGACGAGCCAAACTCTAAAAAGTTGTGGACAGGCTATACAATTAACAAGCAATTAACAATTGACTTATCTGATTTGCTGACCAATACTAAAAGTAAATCCTTTCAAACCTTTATTTTGCAAGCCTGGAATCGGATCAAATCCGTAACCATAATCAATTCCTAAAAGACCAAATGCCGCCATGAATATCCTGGCACCTATACCTGCTGACCTCCGCAATTTAAACGGATTGTAATCTTTATAACTTCCCCAGCTATTACCCGCCTCGGCAAATGCCAATGCAAAAATAGTGGCCTGAGGATTGAGAGAAACCGGATACCTCAGTTCCAAGGCATATTTGCTATAAATTATTCCACCGGTACGTGAATACACGTTGGCGTTTTGAGTCGAAAGTTTTTCATTGTAGGTTGATTCGTAAACAACTCCTTCATCATAGCCTCTCATCCCAATCAATTCTACACCAATACTATTAGAGTTTTGAAGTCCCATTCCTGCACCACCTATTACAAATCTACCAAACGGACTATATCCTTTTGACTGGTTGTATTTACCCAAGAAACCCATGTTACCTTTTGCATGAAGTACAAACTTGCCCACCAATGGGGCATACCAGTCTGCATCAAACATCCATTTATGACCTTCAATCCAAAGTTTTTCACCCGTCTGTTTTCCAAACGCTGAGTAAGGTGGATTAAACGAGGCATTTAGTGATATATTAGAGCCACTGGTTGTAAATTGAGGATTGTTAAGTGTATATCTTGATAGGTTCAATCCTAAAGTAATATCATGAGCCTGACCATTCTGGAAGTTGCTCAATAATATACTGTTTGATACATCATAATATTGATAAGAAAGAACCGAACTCAAAGAGAAATTTCGGTCAGGCCAGTTAAGTCGTTTACCGTAGGTGATTGATCCACCAGTATTTCTAAAGAATCCTTGGTAAAGTGAAGAATTGTAAACGTTTCCATAATAACTGCCATAGTTGGAACCAGAGTAATAATCCTGCATTCTTTTGGCTATTTTGCTATAATCCTGCACAGAGTGGAAAATACTCACAGAGAATGAATTAGGCTTTTTGCCACCCAACCATGGTTCTGTAAATGAAATTGAGTAATTCTGAAAACCTCCATTGGCCTGAACTCTTATAGCAAAACGCTGTCCGTCACCTTTTGGAAGCGGTTTGTATTCTTTTAGGTCAAATATTTTCCTGATTGCAAAATTGTTAAATACTATACCAAAAGTACCAATAATACCCTGTATCCCGCTCCAACCTCCTGATAGCTCAATGTTATCATTCGATTTTTCTTCAACATTGTACTCTATATTAACTGTTCCATCACTTTGTGGAATTGGTTTAGGATCAATTTTTTGAGGATCAAAATATCCCAATTTCGACAACACCTGTACAGTTTCAACTAAATCTGTTTTCGAAAACTTCTGGCCAGGTTTGGTCAAAATCTCTCTAAACACTACATGGTCACTGGTTTTTGTATTACCATTTAGAATTATCTTGCTTATTGTTGCCTGTTTTCCTTCATTGATTCTCATTTCAATGTCAATAGAATCGCCATCAATAGCTACTTCTACAGGTTGGCAGCTAAAATATAGGTAGCCGTCATCCATGTAATAAGAACTGATATCAGCACCCGGTTTTCCGTTAATTTTTTTCTCGAGTTCTTCAGGATTGTACACTTCGCCTTTTTTTACATCCAGAATCAAACTCAAAGTATCTGAATTTCGGAGATAATTCCCCGACCAGCTTACATTTCTATAATAAAATCGTTTTCCTTCAGTTACATTTAAGACGATATTGATACTTCTGTCGTCGAATTTGAACATAGAATCTTTGGTTATCTGGGCATTACGATATCCGTTTTTGTTGAGAAAAGCAACGAGTTTCTCTTTATCCTCTTTAAATTTCTTTTCTACAAATTTTGATGGAGTAAAAATCCTTAATGGTGCTCTTTCTTTTGTGCCTTTCATTTTTGATAAGAGCTTCCATTCTGGCATTTCTTCGATACCATTGAGCTGTATATCATTAATTTTAACTTTTTTCTTTTTTGCTATATTGAATACAAGGGCGGCATTGTTGGCACGGAGAGTATCAGTTATTTGCTGTGCTTGCACGGTACAATTGTAAAATCCTTTATCAAGATAATGTTTTTTGATTAACCCCTGAAGGTTTTTTACCATAGCTTCAGTGATAACTTTACCTTTATAAGTTTTAATTTTTTCCTCAACTGTTTCCTGTTCACTTTTCCTGATTCCCTTCAAAACAATCTTGCTTAATCGGGGTCTTTCTTTAAGGTTTAAGTCCAAAAAAACTGTTTTGCCTTCGATTTTTGTGATGTCAATTGAGATATCTTCCAATATTCCCTGGTCCATCAATCTTTTGATTGCGGTAGAAATTTTCTCACCTGGTATAGTCACTACGTCATTCACATTAAGACCTGAAACCGAAATTAAGGTATTAGGATCAAGAAATTTAACACCCGAAACTGTTATTCCTCCGATAATGTATTCTTTTGGTGCCAAATAATCCACCGGGTTTTCAACAGCTACCACCGGTTTATTTCGATTGCCACCAACTCCAATAAATTGAGAAAAAGCCTTGTGGTTGCTTAATGTTAGTAATCCAATTATTAAAAATAGTCTGATAGGGTTAATCATTTATTCTGTTTTTCTTTAATCTGTTCTCCGGTTTTTCCGAATCTTCTTTCTCTGTTTTGAAAACTTAACACTGCCTCGAAAAGATGTTGTTTTCTGAAATCGGGCCAAAAAATGTCGTCTAAAAATAATAGTTCTGCATAAGCTGACTGCCAAAGGAGGTAGTTGCTGATACGGTGATCACCACCAGTTCTTATCAATAAATCTACTTCCGGGTCAGGAAATGTCGAAAGGTAATTTCCAAACATACCCTCATTTATATCTTCTATAGTAAGTTTTTGGTCTTTTACCTCACTTACAATACTTTTTACTGCCTGAATTATATCCCATTTTCCGCTGTAACTAAGGGCCAAAGACAACACTAGTCCTGTATTATTTTTAGTATCCTCTATTCCCTTCAGCATACTTTCCCTTGCGTTTTTGGGGAGCTGTGTCAAATCACCTATACACTTGAGTTTTACATTGCTTTTATGGAGTTCAGGTACCTCATCAGTAATAGTTTTTACCAAAAGGTTCATGATGCCATCCACTTCAGCTTTGGGTCTGCTCCAGTTTTCAGTCGAAAAAGTATAAAGTGTCAAATAACCAACTCCCAACTCTCCACAGGCCTTAACAGTATCTCTTACTGCTGTAATTCCATGGTGATGACCGAAAATACGCATAGCACCTCTGCTTTTTGCCCATCTGCCGTTACCATCCATAATAACGGCAATATGTTTGGGTAAATTGTTTTTGTCTATTGATTCAATCAAAATTATCTTTCAAAAAGGAGTGCAAAAATACAAAATTTTAAGGCTTAAAGAAATTAATAAAACAAAATCCTAAAATATTGTTTTTTTGATTGTTATAAAAAGAAGAATTGGACTATCGGCCAGGCGGACAATGGACTTTATAAAACAAATAACTTACAGAAAAAGAGACGTAAAAGTATTTGTCTTTTTGAGGTGTATTGGCATGTGTTAAAACCCCTGAGGTGCCGGGGAGAATTTTGAAAAATGAAGGATCCGGACCTACCACAACATCAGCATAAGAGTCGAAGCTGTCTGTATTATCAGTTTTTCCCATATGTAATAAAGCTCTTGTGCTGAATTCTGCTCCGAAATTCCACTTTCCCCTTACGATAGTTTTATAACCTATTCCAAAAGGTAGGAAATAATTTACATTTACATTACTGAAATCTGTTGGAGGGTTTGTGCCAACCGGGCTGTAATATCTGCCACGAATAATATCGTAGCTACCTAAACCAACGAATAAATATGGTGTGAATTTTTTTTCATACCGGCCATTATGTGTTCTGAAATTCAAAAAGTTATATTCGATTTGAGCATGGTAATCCCACACATCATTAAAAAATTTAAACCCTCGAGCTTTTAATAATACATCTCCTGATTTTTTATCATTTCCTGTGATACGCCCAATAAATGCATTGGCTTTAAATGAAATAGCTTTTGTGAAATTATATCTGCCAAATACATTGGCTCCAATAGAAGGATTAAAAATACGGAAAGTGGGTTGAAGATCACCTTTATAATAAGTTGGTCCTATTCCAGCACCAACTTCAATTTTTTGTGCAAAAATCAAATAAGGGAATAATACAATTGTGAGAAAACTCAAACACGATTTTTTTGTCATACCCATTCAAACGAACTGCAAAGTTCCGATATTTTATTTGAAATTAAAAATAGGGTAAAACTCAGATCATCTGATCACAGGGCATTTGATGTTGTTGCTTAATACATAACTAATTGTAAATTGAGTCAATACATAACTGTCTAGTCTTTTTGACCCCCTCAAGCTGGAAGTAGGATATATGTTTTCAGAATTAAGGCTTGGGGAAGTTCCTGAACTGGTAACCATTCCTTTAATTGTAGCCGCATTTAAAAACTGTGAAATTCTGTTTGCACCGGAAGCGGCATGAAAATCCTCATTAGCTCTGTAACTCATCAATGGAGCGTTAAGTCCAAAATTCGCCTCCAACAAGTCAAAGTCAGGGTAAACAGTATTTCCTACATCATCAAGATAGTCTGTTGGAGTATATCGAAACCCGGCCTCTGCTGAAAAGTCCCAGCTTTTGCCCACTTTGACTCTGAAACCCACAGATACAGGTGCAACTATTTGGACTAAAGAGTATTTTTTTATTGTGGATCCCGGCAAATTCTGACCTGAAGTATTGTAACCATAAAGAGCAACCCAATCTTTCCTTTCATCTTTGGTTGAGTAAGTTTGAGTAGCAGATGTCCTCAAAATTGCTTTTGGATTATGTCCATAAAACCCCAAACCGGCTGAAACAAAAGGCATGAACGTATTTCGTCCTTTTGGACCTTTGTTGTATTGAGGAAGAAGGTTATAAATACCCGAAACCGTAAATTCTTTCAGGTCATTTCTGAAATGTAGGTTTCTTATGGCCTGAGAAGCTAGTTTTTCAATATTACGATTTGAGAAAGTATAGTCATCTCCATATATCCTGGCGTAAGTAAATGATGCTCTGGCAGCTAATTTTTCAGAAAGATATCTGGTGTAATTTATGGTTCCGTTCCACCTGACATTGGTGTAAAGGCCATAATATGCATAGGTGTAAGGTGCCAAATCGCCAAAATAATGGGAAGAGCCACCACCAATACCCACGGTGGAATATTGATTTACGATTTTTTTTCTACTAAAAATGCCATCTTTTTTCTGACCGAAAGATTGAATAATAATCAGTCCACAAAAGATAATGGTAAGGCTGAATGCTTTTTTTACAGAAATAATCATTTTTACTCTCCTAGTTTTCTCAATTTGGTAGGAAACGAAAATTCCTACTATTTTATTGAATATTTTTTAAACTCTGTTTCTAATATCCTCGCCCCATCTAAGCTTTTTTCTCAAAGTGGAGAGGAAATCGTTACCCTTTATTTTTACCAGTTTGGCTTTAAATTTTTCAAGACTTATTACAATCTCACCAATTTCGTCACCTACGATTTTAGCTCTGGAGTCCATCGAAAGTAAAAAATTCTTACTCCGGCTTTCGACACTGAAAGTAATCTGACTCTTGCTGGATACAATAATGGGTCTCACAAATAAATTGTGCGGGCATATTGGCGTAATTACGAAATTATCAGACTGCGGAACCATCAATGGTCCTCCGCAACTCAGATTATATCCGGTAGAACCCGTAGGGGTTGCTACCATTATGCCGTCTGCCCAATAGCTATTCAAAAACTCTCCATCCACATAGGTATTTATTACTATCATGGAGGAAGTATCGGTTTTTGCTATGGCTATTTCGTTGAGTGCAAAATTCATGCCTGATTCAAATATCTCAGTATCGGCACGGGCATTAATCATGATGCGTTCATCGATGGAATAATCTTTCTGTAATATTTTATCGATGGTTTCTTTAATATGCTGCGGCTGGATATCAGTCAAAAAGCCCAGACGTCCAAAATTGATTCCCAATACCGGGATCTCGTATTTGGCAACCAACCAAAGTGTTTCTAAAAAAGATCCGTCACCTCCCAGGCTTAATGCCATATCATAATCACTGATTTCGGAGGAAAGATTAAATATCCTGGACTGTTTAAACTGAATTTGGTTTTCAATCAAAATCTCAGCGAAAGATTCAGATACGCTATATTCTATATGATGAGCTTCAATTTCATTGAAAATTTCCTGAATCGATTGAGATGATTCATTTTTAAAAACACGTCCGTGTATTAGAAATTTCATTTTAGTAATATTAAAAAAAGAAGGGATAAGTTTTTGACAGAAAAAATGACTCAGGTTTTACCCAAAATCAAATACTCAGATATTTCATGAGTAAATCGTAACGGTCTTTTTCCAGATTTGTTACAGGTTCAGAAGCATAATATGAGCTTACTTCGTATCCGTGTCTTTCTAAGGAGCTTACTATCGGGCTTATCTGAGACACATCTATTTTAAGTGTAATCAGCAGATTATTAAACATATCATGACTCAAAAACATGCTCATGATTTTCCCGGATTCCTGCTCAATTATTCTGGAAATGTCAGACAATTGGTAATCGCCTTCATTGGTTTTTATTTCTATTAATCCGCCGTTTTCGGAGAGCACCATTTTGTCAACCAAGGTCTGAAATGCTGTCTTTCGCTCAATTATACCTTTAAATTCACCTTTGCCCTGAACCGGAAGAAACTCAATGTTATCATTACGAAATGACTTAATAATTTCCACAAGTGGAAAATTTTCATCTATTTCGATATTGTAGTCAATCGGTTCAATTTCCTCAAGGAGGGTATCAAAATCATAATTGAGCAGGTGATCTTCAGTAAATATACCAAGGTATTGTTTATTATTGACCAAAGGCAATTGAGAATACTTAAAGTCAGCCATAAGTTGTAAGGCTCTGTCCACATTGTCAGAAGGCCTTAAAACCGGGATGTCTGTACTTAACAAATCTTTGGCAACCATTCTTTAAGCTGTTTTTAGCCTGTAAATATATTTCAGATTATATTTTTAGGAAATTTAGAGTATAAGTTTAAATTTCCTACTAAATCAATGTTTTATAATTTCTTTCAAAAATCATACTGAAATTAACTTGCTTTTATATAAAAAATATATTTCGCTGAATTTTTTTTCAAAAATTAATCAATTTGGACTTGTTTTATTGTCCCAAAAATTCCTTAATCGCATTTTCAGCCTCTCTTGTAATTTCTTCAGGTGTTTTACCTTTTTTATCAATCGGATCGAGAGTTGTCCATGACATGTGTACAAAACTTCTTAACGGAAAAATACCGGTAGGATTGAATTTTCCCGTATTTTTTATTGCAATAGGTACAATTTCGGCATTAGGAATTTTTTTAATCAGAGTGGCTACACCACCTACTGCAAATGGCTTCAACTTACCTGTTCTGGAACGCGTACCTTCAGGGAAAATCACCGCCGAAAACTTTTTTTCTTTAACATAAGTGGCAAATCTGATAATTTCCGCAATTGCCTGCTTTGGGTCATTGCGGTCAATCAAGGCGGCTTTACCTGCTCTAAGATTATATGAAATACCCGGAATTCCTTTAGAAAGTTCTTTTTTTGAAATAAATAAGGGTGTTTGTTTTCTCAAAAACCAAATGATTCCCGGAATATCAAACATACTTTGGTGATTGGCTATAAATATTTTTGAAGTGCCCTCACTCAATTTTTGGCTTTCCTTGAAGCTTACCCCTGATCCTGTAAAATACCATCCGTAAACTATCAGGAAGTTCATCCACTCTACAGTTTTCTGATGTGCTTTTTGCCCAAAAATATTATATGCAAAAGCTTGAATTCCATGAAAAATAACAAGAATTAGCCCAAACCAGACCACATAAATAACACTTAAGATGTAGTCTAAAACTCTTTTCATTCTATAGCTTTTTTTTGCAAAGTTACGATTTTTCCTGTAAGTTCTGTGCGAAATTATACCCAAAAAGACGATACCGGTTAGGTAGTGCGTGTTATTTGGTTTATTTTTGTTTTATAAATATTGATTGTTGATGGAATTGCTAAAAACAAGAATCGAGGTGATGAACCACATCGGGAAGGAAGTGGACACCCTGATTGAAGAATTTTTAAACCCGATTGAATCAAATTGGCAGCCTTCTGATTTCCTTCCTGATGCTTCCCGCGAAGATTTTGTTAATGAAGTTAAACTCTTGCAGGAAGCCTGCAGTGAACTTCCATATGATTACATTGCTGTATTAGTTGGAGATACCATTACTGAAGAGGCCCTTCCTACATATGAGTCCTGGCTCATGAATATGGTTGGAGTCAATCAGGTGGCTCAAAAAGATACAAGCTGGGTTAAATGGAACAGGTGGTGGACAGCAGAAGAAAATCGTCACGGAGATTTGCTGAACAAGTATTTATATCTCTCTGGAAGGGTAAATATGCGTGAAATGGAGGTTTCTACGCAGTGGTTGATTGCCGACGGATTTGATATAGGCACTGACTCTGACCCTTACCGGAATTTTGTTTATACTTCTTTTCAGGAATTGGCAACCAATATCTCGCATAGAAGAACAGCAACCCTGGCCAAGAAATATGGTAATCCGCATTTATCCAAAATATGTGGAGTGATAGCAGCCGATGAGATGCGTCATGCTAAGGCATACAAAACTTTTATTTCGAAAATATTTGAGGTTGATCCAAGTGAAATGATGCTGGCTTTTGAAGATATGATGAAGAAAAAAATTGTGATGCCGGCACATTTTCTGAGAGAAACCGGAGAAAAAATCGGTTCAGTTTTTTCTCATTTCTCTGATTCTGCCCAAAGGTTGGGGGTTTATACTACGCTTGATTATATTCAGATATTGGAAGATTTGATTTTGGATTGGAAAATTGAAAAATTAACAGACTTAAATGGAGCAGCAGAAAAGGCACGTGATTATGTTGTGGCTTTACCTGACCGTCTCAAGCGAATTGCCGACAGAACCAAAATTCCTGAAATTGAATATGAGTTTAGCTGGATTACCAGATAATCAAAATATTGGTCAATTTGGCTTAAAATTTGTCAAATAATTGTTAAAAGATTAGTTTTAGGGCAATTATACAATTAGAATGAGGGTATTGTTTACGGTCTTAGTTGTAATTCTATGTACAGGCAATCTTTTTGGGCAAGTTTCAAACTGGAAAAAAGATACTACTCAGATTTATAATAACGATGACTCGACCGTTATTTGGCGGTACGGTGGAGTTGCAATATCCCATGCATTTAATTCTCCCTATAACAGTAAATTAATGGTTACCGATAAATATCGCACTATAAATAATCGTGGTATTTATGTGAGTGTAAACGAACCACTTGGTGTAAATGATACTACAACTGTTGGTCTTGCAACCGATACTCAGGAAGCCCATAATGTATTCGTGGCCAATCATTATGCCAATTTCAAACCCAATACCAATTTTACTGATGTACATACAAGTACAGCTGAGTTTAATTTTTTCAGAGGAATTAGTGACTCTGTAGGATTTCGTGACGGTGGTACATTGGCCAAAACTGCAGTAGTTAAGCTCTCAGGAACATTTGGAAATAGTGGAAGGGCCTACCGCAATACGGAATTTGACATGCTTAACCTTAGGTTTTTTACAGACCAAAGTGCGGGTAATCCGGCGATTATTGACAATTTTTATGGAATAAGATTCGAAGATTTCAGAGGGGTAAACACCTCGATGATTACCAAAGGTTGGGGGATTTTTATTAAACCAACTATTTTAAATAATTTTTTTGGAGGAAAAGTTGGTATTGGTACCCAGGATGTTACTCATGCTTTGACAATCGATGCGGTTTCTAATCCTTTAAAGGTAAAAGGTCTGGCCACGTCGTCCTCACCTTCTAGTATTATGGTAGTTAATGCTGCTGGTGAAGTAAGCAAAAGTAATCTGGCAGATCAGGTACGAAGTTTTCAGGTTACAGTTGCAGATGCAACCTTGATTGATACCATAGAAATATATATTCATAAAGGGGGTAATGCAAATTATATACTTCCGGCACCAGGTACACGTACCGGTAAAACCTGGAGTATCTCAAATGTAGGTAGTGGGTCTATTACCCTTAATGTACCTTTTTTTGATGGAAACGAAACCCGAAATACAATTATCAATAAAGCTGGAGCAAATAAATTCGTTTTGTTTTCCGATGGTACAGATTACATTTCTATAAAATGATTAAAAAGTTTATTTCTTTTCTTGAAAATAATATTTCAGCATCTTTAATAATTACAATTTTTATTGGAATTCTTTGTTTTATTCCTTCTAAACAGATTCCCACAACAGGTACTGATGATAAAACTGCTCATTTCCTGGCATTTGGGACAATGGCTTTTTTATGGTTATTGTATCTGAAAAACTACTTCAAAGTATTTGGTGGACTTTTTGTTTATGCAATTTTTATAGAAATAGTACAAAAAAACCTTCCACTTGATTTTCACAGGGGTTTCGAATATGCCGACATCCTTGCTGATACGCTGGGTATTGTTTTGGGATTGATAATTGTATATTTCTTTAAAAAATATGTTTTGAAATTTTTTCGGTAAATATTTTAGAATTTGACATAAAAAAAGAGGACAAAATTGTCCTCTTTTTCTTTTAAATATATTGTTTTTAGATTTTCACAGCAATACTTAACTCCTTGAGCTGCAAGTCGGAGATACTTGATGGTGAGTCAATCATCACGTCACGTCCACTGTTGTTTTTAGGGAAAGCTATAAAATCTCTGATTGATTCTGCCCCGCCAAACAATGAAACCAATCGGTCAAATCCAAATGCCAAACCGGCATGCGGAGGTGCTCCGAACTCAAAGGCATCCATCAGGAATCCAAACTGTTTTTTGGCTTCTTCATCAGTAAATCCAAGTATCTCAAACATTCTCTTTTGTAATGGTCTCTGGAAAATCCTTACTGACCCTCCTCCTACTTCGGTTCCGTTTATAACCATGTCATAGGCATTGGCTCTTACTTTACCAAGATCTGTATCCAGCAATGGAATATCTTCAGGCTTTGGAGATGTAAACGGATGGTGCATTGCAAACCAACGGTTTTCTTCTTCACCAAATTCTAAAAGCGGAAAATCTACAACCCAAAGGACCTTGTAATCAAAAGGATTTCTAAGCCCCAATCTGCTACCCATTTCTAATCTGAGTTCATTGAGTTGTTTTCTGGCTTTATCTGCTTTTCCTGATAAAACCAAAATCAAATCACCAGGTTTTGCCTCGAAAGCAGTCGCTATAGCTTTCAAGTCATCTTCACTATAAAATTTATCAACTGAAGATTTTAAAGTTCCATCGGAGTTATAGCGAATATAAACTAAGCCTTTAGCACCGATTTGTGGTCTTTTTATCCAATCAGTCAATTCATCTACCTGCTTACGGGTGTATTCAGCACATCCGCCGGCATTTATTCCTACAACTAATTCAGCATCGTCAAATATCTGAAAACCTTTTCCTTGTACCATGTGATTCAATTCCACAAATTTCATTTCAAACCGGGTGTCTGGTTTGTCAGAGCCATAATACTTCATGGCATCGGCGTAGGTCATTCTAGGGACCTCCTGTAAGTCGATATTTTTTACAGTTTTGAATAGGTGTCTTACCAGACCTTCAAACATATTAAGCACATCCTCTTGCTCCACAAAAGACATTTCACAGTCAATCTGAGTGAATTCCGGCTGTCGGTCAGCACGCAGATCCTCATCTCTGAAGCATTTGACGATCTGATAGTAGCGGTCAAACCCTGAAACCATCAACAATTGTTTGAAAGTTTGTGGAGACTGTGGTAAAGCATAGAATTCGCCGGGATTCATCCGGCTGGGAACCACAAAATCACGGGCACCTTCAGGGGTTGATTTGATTAAAACTGGGGTTTCAACTTCAATAAAATCATGCGAATCCATGTAGATTCGGGTTTGTTGAGCTACTTTGTGTCTTAAAAGGAGGTTTTGTCTGACTGAATTTCTTCTTAAATCCAGATAACGATACTTCAATCTGAGCTCATCACCACCGTCGGTATCATCTTCAATCAAAAATGGAGGAAGTTTGGCAGGGTTTAATATTTCCAGACTTTCAACCCTAAGTTCAATTTCTCCGGTTTCGATTTTATCATTTTTAGAAAGTCTTTCTATTACAATTCCTTTAGCTTTGATTACAAATTCCCGACCTAAAGCACGGGCTGCTTCAAGAATTTCAGGGGAAGTTTTACCTTCTTCAAAGATTAACTGGGTTATTCCATATCTATCACGAAGATCTATCCAAATCATGCCTCCCTTGTCACGGATACGTTGTACCCATCCGCACAATTCGGCATTTTGGTTAAGATTTTCAATCCTTAGCTCTCCACAAGTATGTGTTCTCAACATAAATTTCTTAAAATTAGGCTGCAAAATTAAGAAAATGTTCGGCTCGATTGATGTTTATTTAAAAAGTTTATTGGGCTGGAGGCTGAGAATTTGGGTTTTGAATGCCAGGCTCTTTCGGAATAATCAATGCTAAAATAAAATACACGACTACTAAAGAGCCAAAACTAAAAAAAGTAATAAGAGCAAACGCTACCCTAACTATTGTTGAATCAATCTCGAAATATTTACCTAAGCCACCGCAAATTCCCAAAAACATAGCTTCAGCTCCATGTGTTCTGTATAATTTTTTTTCCATGGTTTTTTTTGAATAAGTAATTTAACGCAATATACTAAAATTCAGAAATTGACAATTAGATTTTTAATAATTGATTTACAAATTAGTATAGGTTTTTACCAAAAAAAATGGCCCCTCAAATTTTATTGGGAGCCATGAAACTGATTTTTAAAATAATTAAAACCATCCAAATGGGTTCCATAGACCGCCCATTCCCCATAAAACGGTTGCTATTAAGCAACCCCAAACTGCTGATTTTACCTGGTCTTTGTCATTGTCGGTAATGAAATAAACCAATAATAACCCAACCACTCCAAGGCAACATCCCCACCAAAAGCTACCAACAATCGGCATATCTCCTTCTAAATTGATGGTACTCAATGTCGATTCTTCAATCGCAATGCCAGAGAGCAACTCGCTTTTTTCAGACTTTAAAACCTCCATTGTGGTTCCTGGATGACTGTTAATATAACTTTCAAGTTTATTAAGATTGTCAAAGTTTAAGTCGTTTTCAGAATAAGAGAATTCATCATTTGACCATGCAAAAACAGTTACCAAAATAAACAAGATGCTGAGAATTACTTTTTTCATTTTTTTCATTTTTTAGGTTTAATTTACAGATGATTTATTTGGGTCAATCGTTGCTTTTATTTTTTAAAAATTTCAAAGTTTTCTAATAACTAACTGAATCCAATCAATGCCACAATAATATTTAAATGAATTTTAATGGAAAAATTTTTTTCAAAAAAATTATTGAACTATTTATTTAATTTAAATGTAATAACATTAAATACAAAAGTATAATATGAAAACAAGACTAATAAAATCAGAAGATAGGGGATTTGCCAATCATGGTTGGTTGAAATCGTTTCATACATTTAGCTTTGCCAATTTTTACAACCCAGATCAGGTAAACTTTGGAGCCCTAAGAGTTGTAAATGACGACTTTGTGGCTCCAGGGATGGGCTTTGGTAAGCATCCGCACGACAACATGGAGATTGTTTCGATTCCTCTTGAAGGGGCCCTTGAGCACGGTGACAGCATGGGAAATACCACTGTAATCAGGAATGGAGAAATTCAAATTATGTCAGCCGGTACTGGTGTGACTCACTCGGAGAAAAATCAAAGCGGTAAGGAGCCGGTTAAGTTTTTGCAGATTTGGGTTTTTCCCGATAAAAAAGGTTTGACACCATCGTATGATCAGAATTTTTTTGATGTTTCTGAGAGAAAAAATAAATGGCAGACCATTGTTTCACCAGTTGGAAGTAATGAAACAGGTGTTAAAATCAATCAAAGCTCATGGTTTTCTATGCTTGAATTAGAAGCCGGAAAAACTATTGATTATCGAATTAAAAAAGAGGGTAATGGCCTCTGGTTTTTTGTTTTGGAAGGAAAAGTAAGTCTTGGAGATATAAAATTGAACACAAGAGATAGTTTGGGTGTTTGGGAAACAAATGAGGTTTCGATTTCCGGGGATGAAAATGCATCCCTTCTTCTTATCGAAGTACCAATGACTTTTTGATTTTAACATAAAAATATCATGTTACGAAAAATAAAAAGAATAAGCTCGACTACAGCACAAAGAGTGGGGGAGCATAAAATGTACCAGCCACTTCCTGATGTCGGGGTTGACCAAATTAGCCCATTTTTGCTTTTGCATCATCATGGTCCTCATGTTTTTGAGCCTTATAATCAGGGGCTTCCATTTGGGCCACATCCACATCGGGGTTTCGAAACGCTTACCTTTATTTTCGAAGGGGAAATCGAGCATGCCGACAGCCAGGGATTTAAGAGTGTAATAAAAGATGGAGGGGTGCAGTGGATGACCGCCGGAAGAGGAATTGTCCATTCTGAAAATCTTTCTGCCAATCAACGTGAAAACGGCGGTCCGATGGAGATAATTCAACTATGGATGAATCTGCCGGCAGCTCAAAAAATGACAGCCGCAAATTATCAGGGCTTTCAGAAAAGTGACATCCCGTTAGTAATTACCGATGAGGGGAAAGTGGAAGTGTCGGTAATTTCCGGTGATTTTCAGGGTCAAAAAGGAGTGGCAAATTCTATAACCGGTCTGGAGTTTTTAAATATCAAAATTGCAAAAGATGGAAAATTAAATCTCAGTGTTCCTATCGAAAAAAATATACTTTTATATGTGCTTGATGGAGAAGTGAAAGTAAATTCAAAGTTGGTCATAGGTACCCAACTCGTGCAATTTGAAGGCGAAGGAGAAAGTATTGAATTGCTTGCTGATGCCGATACCCGATTGATTTTTGGCACCGGAACTCCCATCAATGAACCCATGGTGGCTCAGGGGCCGTTTGTGATGAACACCACCACCGAGATTATGCAGGCCATGCGGGACTACCAGATGGGAAAAATGGGAATTATGTAATAGTTTGTTTTTTTTAAAATTGAAACTTAAACATTTGAGTGAAGGCTTTTACCAGCCCGATTTCGAAACAGTTTAAGTTTTCTTTTTTTATTCTGCCTAAACACCATATTTTGCATTAGAATAAGATTCGGAAGGCATTTGATGTATCCATCGATTATGTTTTCTATAAATTTTTAAAAAATATGAAAAAAACTTTTTTACTAATATTGCTTTTGAGTGTTGGTTCCTTCGCCCAAAAACGCCCTGTTGATTTAATGATAAGCAATGCGAAAGTTTACACAGTCAATGCGGCTTTTAAAATTGAAACAGCATTTGTGGTCGATAAAGGGAGAATTGTTGAGGTTTCATCATTAAGCAATTTGCAAAAAAAGTTTTCCCCAAAAAAAACAATTGATTTAGGAGGAAAGGCGGTCTTCCCTGGATTTTATGATCCACATTCTCATTTTATTGGTTTTGGTGAAATGCTCTCGCAATGTGATTTGGTGGGAGCTGAATCTTTTGAAGAGATTTTAGAAAGACTAAAAGAATTTAGAATCAAAAATCCGGACAACGAATGGATAATTGGTCGTGGCTGGGACCAGAACGATTGGAAAATTAAAGAATTTCCCAATAACGAAGCTCTGGATGCGATTTTTCCGGATATACCAGTGATGCTGACAAGAATAGATGGTCATGCACTTTTGGCCAATTCAAAAGCTTTACAATTAGCCAAAATTTCTCCAGCATCCAAAGTGCCTGGCGGGGCAGTGGAGGTTCTGGATGGTCAGCTAACTGGGATTTTGATTGACAATGCCATGGGTTTGCTCAAAAGGGTGATGCCAGGCGAGACAGAAGCTCAAATGCGAAAAATGATATTGGAAGCTCAAAAAGAATGCTTTAAAGTGGGTCTAACAACCGTTTCTGAAGCAGGAGCGAGCCAGGAAGATATAGAGTTATTGATGAAAATGCACAACGAAGGCTCCCTCAAAATCCGGGATTACGTGATGGTGTCAGTTGGTTTGAGAAATTTGGATTATTTCACCAAAAGAGGTATTATAAAAACAGACCGTATCAATGTGCGGTCATTTAAAATCTATGGTGATGGGGCATTGGGCTCTAGAGGTGCCTGCCTGTTGAAACCTTACAGTGATGACCCCGGTAATTCAGGATTTTTACTAACTTCAAAAAACGAGATGGATAAGTTTTTTGAGCAAATATATAAATCTGACTATCAGGCAAATACTCACTGTATCGGCGATTCTGCCAATCGATTGGTATTGGATCTTTATGGGAAATATTTAAAACAAAAAAATAATCGTCGCTGGCGAATCGAGCACTGCCAGGTAGTTAACCCATCAGATGTGCCTAAATTTTCCAAATTTTCCATTATTCCTTCGGTGCAGGCTACTCATGCTACTTCTGACATGTATTGGGCGGGGAAACGGCTCGGTGCGGAAAGGGAAAAACATGCGTATGCATTCAATGATTTGATGAAGCAAAATGGTGTTTTGGCAAATGGGAGCGATTTTCCTGTTGAGTACATTAATCCCCTTTTTAGTTTTCATGCCGCAGTAGCCCGTCAGGATGCTAAAAATTGGCCTGAAGGAGGATTCCAAAACGAAAACGCCATTTCAAGAAAAGAAGCTTTGAAAGCCATGACACTCTGGAGTGCTTATGCCAATTTCGAAGAAAAAGAAAGAGGAAGTATAGAACAGGGTAAAATGGCTGATTTTGTGGTACTTGAAGAAGATATTATGACCATAGAGTTGTCCAAAATCAGGTCAGTAAAAGTGCTTCAAACCTGGGTTGGTGGAGAGAGGGTTTATTGATGATTCTATAAGAAAATTATCTTTGAATCAGAATCTTTAGAAAAAAATAATTTAAAAAAAAAACTAAATGTACGCCGGAAGCCATAAGTTAAAAGCTCAAAAATATGTTTTCAGATGCCTATAAACTAGCCTCAAAATATACTTTTCCCGTTTTAATTTCATCAAAATTGATGGACGGAACCTTGGAAAGTGGTGTGGGGGCTTTTGTAATTATTAACGAGGAAGGCTGGTTTATGACGGCAGCCCATGTATTGAGTGGCATGTTGGCCCATCAACAACATGTGGTTCAATATCAGGAATTTATCAAACAGAAAACGAATACTTCAGTTAGTCCAAATCCAAAATGGATTCTCCAACATTCGGTTTGGTTTGGAGCCGACCACCACAAAGTCAATAGTTTTCATATTTTACAAGATAATGATCTGGCCATAGGGAAAATCGAAAATTATAACCCTGATTTTGTAAAACAATACCCAAAATTTATCAACTCATCGCGTATCAGTCCGGGTACGTCATTGTGTAAGCTTGGCTTTCCTTTTTATGATGTAAAAGTAAGTTACAATGAAAACATGCGGAGCTTTATATACGATCAGTCCATTTTTCCGATTCCGATGTTTCCAATCGACGGTATCATGACCAGAAACATAATTTCGGGTAAAAGTCAGGATGGAATATTTGAGTTTAAGTGGCTGGAAACCAGTTCTCCGGGTTTACGAGGCCAAAGCGGCGGACCAACTTTTGACAAAGATGGAAATATTTGGGCTTTGCAATCTCAAACCCGCCACTTACCTCTGGGTTTTTCTCCCAAAATAAAAAAAGATGAGATTGAAATAGAAGAAAATCAATTCCTGAATGTGGGTTGGGGTGTTCATGTCGAAACCATTTTGAAATTTTTGGATTTCCACAAAGTGAAATATTATTCTGCTTAAGGAGTTTTTATATACTTTTTATTATCAGATTCCGGATAATTAGGTTAAGAATTCATTTAAAATGACGGATTTAGAAAATTCAATATTAAAAAATCTTAAAAAAGAGTATTATATTTGTACAAAACAACCAAAGCTAAGCTAAACCCTAGTAAAAATTGAGCAGAAGTACCATACGTTTAGTAATTATTCTGGGAGTTATTGCAATTACAGGAATTCTCGCCATTCAGATTTATTGGGTCAAAAGAGCATTTGATCTGAAAAGTCAGCAATTTAACCAGACCGTAATGGTATCGCTTCGCAATGTTGCCAATCAGATATCAGCTTCCTATAAACTTTCAAATTTTGAAAATCCGGTAGATCAGGTTAGTTCTGACTATTATGTTGTAAATCTCAGGGTTCCGTTGGGACAGGAAATATTGGAGCATTTGCTCAAAGAGGAATTCAGGAAGAATAATATTAACGCAGAATTTGAATATGGAATTTATAACTGCGACACAGATAAAATCGTTTTTGGTGGGCATATCAACAAAAATTATGAGATTGAGGAAGTTAACCATGCTGCCACAATGCCCAAATCGGACCAATTTCTCAATTATTTTGCAGTAAAATTCCCCAACCAGGATAGCTATATCACAGGCAAGCTCGACTTTTGGATGATTTCATCGATCATCACAATGGTGGTCATGGCCTTTTTTGCATATTCTATGTTTGTTATTTTGAAACAAAAAAGGCTGAGTGAAGTACAACGTGATTTTATCAATAACATGACCCATGAGTTTCAGACACCCATTTCTACTATAAAAATCGCAACGGATGTGCTGAGTCAGGGGAAAATTTTGGATCAGCCCGAAAGACTTCAAAGATATGTTCAGATAATAAAACAGGAGAATAACCGGCTGAAAAACCAGGTGGAGGCAGTACTGGCAACCGCTCGAATCGGCCGTGGCCAGATGGAACTGGATATTAAAATGCAGGAAATTCACGAAATAGTTGCCGAGGTATCCGATAGCCTGAAAGCCGAATTAGAAGAGAATTTCCAGTTGCAATTGCAGGCAACAAAAACTACTATTTTTGCCGACAGAATGCACCTTATGAATGTAATCAGAAATCTGATCGACAATGCGAAAAAGTATTCGCCCAAGCCACCTTTTATTACGATTGGAACCCGAAATGAGACCAATGCTTTAGTGGTTTGGATCGAAGACAAAGGTATTGGGATTCCAAAAGAACACCTGGCTAAGATTTACAACAAATTTTATCGTGTGCCAACCGGTAACCTGCATAATGTTAAGGGTTTTGGTTTGGGATTAAATTATGTAAAAGAAATTATTAATCTTCATAAATGGAAAATTGAAGTGTCAAGTGAAGTAGGGGTTGGCACCAAATTTGAAATTATCATACCTCAACCAGACTAAGAACAATGGCAAAAATATTATATGTAGAAGATGACCCCAATCTGGGATTTGTAACCAAAGACAGCCTGGAGGAAGAAGGTTTTGAGATTTTACATTTTCATGACGGTAAAGAGGCATGGAAAACTTTTAAAAAGGAGAAATTTGATTTGTGCCTTCTTGATGTAAACCTGCCTGAACTCGATGGATTTTCATTGGCCGAAAAAATAAGAACCCAGAATTCACAGATTCCAATCATATTTCTAACTGCTAAAAACCTGCAGGAGGACAAAATTACCGGACTTAAAATTGGCGGGGATGATTACATTACCAAGCCTTTCAGTATAGAAGAACTGGTACTTAGAATAAGAGTGTTTTTAAAAAGAAATGCTGTTTCTGATTCAACAGCCACCACCGACCAGTTTTCTTGTGGTGAATATGATTTTAGTTTTTCACAGCAAACCATTGTCAGAAATGGTGATATTCAGAAACTTACTCATCGTGAAGCGGAAGTTTTGAAGTTTTTGTTGGAAAGAAAAAACCAAATTGCCAAACGCGAAGATATTCTTACCGCCATTTGGGGTCGTGACGATTACTTTTTGGGCAGAAGTATGGATGTTTTCGTGACTCGCATTAGAAAAATGCTATCAGGAGATCCAAAATTAAGATCGAAAATATTCACGGTGTTGGTTTTAAGCTTAATTGCTGATTTTTACCTTTATTTTTTTTGTCAAATTGCCATTTCTCCCTGCCATCAGGAAATTTTTCCATTGATGTACTTTTCTGTGAATCAAAACTTTACCTGACCTTTTTTTGTAGAAAAAATCAAATATTATATGAAACAATTTGGCGAGACTGTTGCGGGATATGACATTCCGGTATTGAATGAAAGAGAAATCCGTGGAGCTGCGGGAATCTTGTTTCTCTTACTGATAACTTCCTTCTGGAAAATTATCTTTGGAGGCGATTTTATCATGATAAAGTACTTTATTCCGGCATTTATGACCGATATGGCCATCCGGATTTTTATCAGTCCCAAATACTCACCTTCTTTGGTAATCGCCCGTTTTTTGGTTAGAAATCAGACGCCACTTTATGTAGGTGCAGCACAGAAAAAATTTGCATGGTATATTGGTTTTGGTTTATCTGCAGCTATGTTTATTCATATTGACATTCTTAATGCTTATGGTCCGGTTACCGGTCTTACATGTCTTATTTGTATGATTTTCATGTTTTCAGAGTTAGCATTTAATTATTGTATCGGATGCAAAATCTATGGCTTGTTTTACAAAGGACAGGCAAGATATTGTCCGGGAGAAATCTGTGAACTCAAAGACCGTCAGGAAATTCAGAAAACCAATGCTTCTCAATGGATTGCTGTCGTATTATTTTTAGCGGCACTTATTGTAATTGGTTATTTCTCAAAGGATTATTTAAGCATTAAACCTCAGGAACTAATGGAAGTAATAAAAAACTGGTGATTATTCCTGAAATAAGGTATTTTTGGATTTCAGAAAATAAACCTGCCTCATGAAATTTTTCATTCTTTTTTTATTGTCACTTGGCTTTTCGGCATTTGCACAAAATATTTCTGTTGATAATCTCGACAAAGAAGTGAGTGCAGCTATTCTCCAAAATATTGAAAAAAGCAATATTCCCGGGGCAGTTGTTTGCATAAAAAAGGGAGAAAAGGTTTTGCTGAAAAAAGCTTATGGCTATGCAAAATTGAAAGATTTTGACGAATCCATTTCTGAAAATCCCGAGCCTATGACAGTCAATCATTTGTTTGACATCGCTTCGCTTACTAAAGTGGTCGGAACTACCACTGCCATCATGAAACTCCATGACCAGGGTAAATTAAACGTAGGGGATCCTGTGGCGAAATACGTGAGCGGTTTTTCTGAAGGTGATAAAAAATTGATTACTGTAAGGCATCTTTTGACCCACACTTCGGGGATGTACGATTGGTATCCTTTATATTATTTTTCCAATAAAAGACTGGAAACCATCAATTTTATCAAAAACCTTCCGTTGAAATACCCGGTTGGGGCTGAAAGGCATTATTCTGACCTGGGTTTTACAATTTTAGGTGAAATCATTGAAAAAGTTTCGGGGAAAACATTGGATAAATATCTCAAATCTGAGGTTTTTGAGCCATTGAAAATGAATAATACGGGTTTTAATCCCGATAAAACCAAATATTTATTTGCTGCCACTTCACCGGGAAATCCATATGAAAAACGCATGGTTGAAGATGCTTCTTTAGGTTTTAAGGTGGAAGGACTGGATCCCAAATCCTGGAATGGCTGGCGACAATATTTGATAAAAGGCGAAGTAAATGATGGAAACGCCTGGTATGCCGGTGAGGGTATTTCTGGTGCTGCAGGCCTTTTTTCGGATATTCAGGATATTCAGAAGCTGGTAGATATGCTTAAGAATAAGGGCAAAGCGGGTAAAAAGCGTTTTATTTCCGAAAAAACTGTAAATCTTTTCACTACTCAGGATATTTTCAAAAATGGCCTTGGCTGGATGATGGACCCCCAAAATGCTTTCATGCGTAAAGCTCCCAAGGGTACTTTTGGGCATACAGGCTTTACCGGTACCAGCATAGCAGTTGTTCCGGAAGAAAATTTGTCAGTGGTTTTGTTGATAAACAGACAAAACATGGGACTTCAACCCACAAAAGATTATTTCAACGTAAATCCAATCAGAGAGGCAGTATTTAATGCAGCTTTGAAATGGAGTAAGTCTGGAAATTAGTCTTTGCGTTCTCTTTTAGAATAATAGTCTGGTGCTAAAAAAGCCATAATCTTCAAATGAGTTTATGGCTTTTTAAGTAAATAATATCTGAAAACTATTAAATATTAAGATTTTATGCAAGGCTTTGCACACTTCTCTCAATAAATTTGGTGAGCTCGCTGCCGTTCAACATACCTTGAGAAAGTAGTGCCAGATCAACCAGCTGCTTAGCCAGACCGTTTTCGTCGCCTTCTTTGGCTATTTTTCCAATCAGCGGATGATTGCCGTTTACTACCAGGTTATACATTACCGGCATATTTCCAAACATACCCGACTGACCGTTGAGTTTGCTCATATCGGTGTATCTACGCATAAATTCAGGCATCACAATACTTACAGGCAGCTCGTCGGTAGGAAGAGCCTCTATCTGCACAATGTTGTTTCCAACGTGTGTTTTAAAAGTTTCTTCCACTTTCTTTTTCTCATCTTCCGAAAGCACTACTTCAGATTTCAAACCTTTGTCAATCAGTTTGTCAAAAGTATCAGCATCAACACGCTTAAACTGAAACTTCTCGATTTTGGCTTCGATTGCATTGATAAAATGGGCATCCAGCACGTCATCAAAAACCAATACATCAAACTCGCGTTTTTTAGCTCCGGCAATAAAGGCATCTTGTTTGCTGATGTCGTTGGCGTAGAGAGCTACCGCATTACCGTCTTTGTCTTTTTGGTTGATTTCAAGTTTTTCTTTGTACTCGTCAATAGTAAAGTATTGATTTTCAGTATTCTTGAATAGGATAAAATCTTTTGCTCTGTCATAAAACTTATCGTCGGCAATGACACCATATTTCACAAACATACCGATAGATTCCCATTTTTCTTCAAATGCCTTGCGGTCATCTTTGAAAAGGTCTGCCAGCTTGTCGGCTACTTTTTTAGTAATATGAGAATTAATCCGTTTTACATTTCCATCAGCCTGTAGGTAACTTCTAGAAACATTCAAAGGAATATCCGGCGAGTCGATAACCCCATGTAGCAGCTGCAAAAACTCAGGAACAACGTCTTTTACATCATCGGTAATAAATACCTGACGGCTGTAAAGCTGGATTTTCTCTCGGTTAAGTTGAAAGTCGTTTTTGATTTTAGGGAAATATAAAACACCGGTAAGATTAAACGGATAGTCCACATTGAGGTGAATCCAGAATAGTGGATCTTCAGAGTAAGGATAAAGTTCTTTATAAAATGCCAGATAATCCTCGTCTTTTAGTTCCGATGGTTGTTTTACCCAAATAGGAGAAGGATTATTGATGACTTTCTCTTTAAATTCTATTTCAACCGGTAGGAATTTTCCGTATTTGGTCAAAATCTGCTCTACTTTTGATTCTTCCAAAAACTCCTCATTGTCTTCACTGATATGCAAAATAATATCAGTACCCCTTTCAGTTTTGTCTGAATCACTGATTTCATATTCGGTCGAACCATCGCTTCTCCATTTGGCTGCGGGTGCATCCTGATACGACTTTGTGAAGATTTCAACTTCTTTGGCGACCATGAATGCCGAGTAAAATCCTAAGCCAAATTGTCCGATTATCTGACTTTTATCGGTTTCTGAGTTGTATTTTTCTACAAATTCCTTTGCTCCGGAATAGGCTATCTGGTTGATATATTTTTTGATTTCATCGGCGGTCATTCCTATACCTTTGTCCGAAATCGTGATAGTTTTAGCGTCTTTATCAACCGAAACTTTGATTTTGGTATCACCCAATTCACCCTCATATTGGCCTAATGATGATAATTTTTTGATTTTTTGGGTGGCATCAACGGCATTTGAAACCAACTCACGCAAAAATATTTCGTGGTCAGAATAAAGAAATTTTTTAATGATCGGAAAGATGTTTTCGGTGTTAATCGAAATTGTACCTTTTTCAGCTACCATAATTTTTCAGTTTGATTTAATGTTAATGCAGATTCATTAACAAAGGCTGTTCCAAAGGGGGAAATTGTGACATTTTGTCAGAGTACAGAATTGTTTTTTATTAATAAATTTTCAATTTTTTCAACAATTTAAATCAAAAAATATTTTTAAGTTGACATAAGAAATTGTTAAATCTTGATTGTAAGGTATTAAAGGTTTTTAGTAATACCACTGGTCAAAAACATTCAAAATTTTAACAAAAACTTCTTGCATTCTTGTTTTATTTTCCATACTTTCAACATACCAATTGATTGGTTACAGAATTAAAAAATCAATGTGTTCAACTTAAAATTTTAGTAATTATGAAAGTTCAAGTAAATGCAGTAAAATTTAGTGCTGACAATTCTTTAGTAGATTTTATCCAAAAAAAATTAAACAAATTAGACACATTTTATGACAAAATAATCAGTTCAGAAGTTTTTTTAAGATTAGATAAAGGCGAAAAATTAAATACCCATAAAAAGTTAATAGAAGTAAAGTTAAATATGCCCGGCAGCTCGATTTTTGTGAAAGAAGAAGGTGACACATTTGAAGCAGCTACCGATTTGGCCATGGAAACACTCACCAGGAAGGTTAAACAATTTAAAGAAAAAGCTAAAGAAATCGGCCGGGATACTCCACAAGAGGCGGTAGTAGAAGAGGTCGAAGAAGAACATATCTAAAATATAAAGCCCTGAATTTCAGGGCTTTTTTGTTTTAAACATATACTCTTTCAGATAATAAGGCTCAAATTCCTCAAGAGATTCGAATTCGCCTGAAGTATATTTTTGAAAACATAGCTTTCCTGAGTATTTTGCCGAAGGGAAAAACGTATTTTCAATAAACCTTGCGTTGGGATGATTAATAACCCCGATGCATTTTTTACTGCCTTCCCCTATAAATGTCACAATATTCTTGTCAAGTATATCTTTAAAGCTTTCCTCTTCAATTATTTCGGCAGTGGTCTCTATGACTTGCCGGCCATTTTTGTCGAAAAAACCACAATACACTTCCATTCGCCTGGCATCTATCATAGGGCAAAAAAGATCAGTATCATCTTTTATATCAGCTATTTGTGAAACTAAGCCCGTCAGTGTATTGTATGACAGTAAAGGCTTGTCCAGAGCAAAAGCGAGACCTTTTGCAGTACTCACCGCTATTCTCAAACCTGTATAGCTTCCCGGCCCTTTGGCTACAGCGATGGCATCAAGTTGGGCAAAAGCCACTCGTCCCATTTCCAGCACGTGGTCAATCATTGTCGTAAGATATTCGGCAGATGATCTCTCGGTTCGGGATTCGCTTGAGGCAAGTAAACTTTCATTTTCAAAAACTGCCACTGAGCACCCATTGGTGGAGGCATCGATACTTAAAATATTTGCCATTTATTTTCCGGCTAAAATTGATTTATATTTTTCTGGGTTCTTGAATAACCTCAATGCCTCCTGTATGTCTTCGTCTTTTTCGAAAGAAACAAATTTCATTGCTTTCTGATAATAAAATCTTCCCAAAATCTCCATTTCAAGTTGTTCTTTTATCTGACTCATGTCTTTTTGGAGTTGGGCATTGGCTTGAGCATCAACTATCTTTTTAATTTCTGAGAGATTGGTTTTTATTTTATCAAAATCCCCGGAAGTCTGAGTGCTTTTCTGTAATAATTCTAATTGTTTTTGTTCAGAAGTCTGATATTTTAATTTGCTGGTTTTTAGCCAGTTTTCAAATGCTGTCACCTCCTGGTCAGTAAGGCTGAAGTTCTCTTTAGGTTTTTTGTCGATATGTTCAAAATAGTATTTTGTGGCGTAATCAAACAGTATTTTTTGTTTTTGCATCTCCGCCAGCAGTTCGCTTTTGATATTTTTTCGGGTTTCAATATCCGGGTCAATTCCGGCTCCATCCCATACTTTCCGACCATTTTTTGTTGCGAAAGCTACCCTTAGCGAATCCGGTAACTTGGCAAAGGTTCCATCCGGATTCCGGTGGCCGTAGTCAATTGCCTGAATGCATCGTCCTGATGGAATGTAATATTTTGAGGTGGTTACCTTCATTTTTGTACCAAAAGTCAGGTCTTTGGTAATCTGCACCAAACCTTTGCCATAAGATCTTTGCCCAATCAGTACCGCTCTGTCATAGTCCTGAAGAGTACCACTTACGATTTCGGAAGCCGATGCACTACGTCCATTGATCAGAACTACGATGGGCATATCAGTATCAAGAGGTTGAGCCTGAGTAGCGTATTTTGCATTCCACTCTTTTACTTTTCCACGAGTTTCTACTACCAGTTTGCCTTTTGGTAAATAAAAATTGCAAATTTCAACTGCCATTTGAAGTAGTCCGCCGGGATTTCCACGTAAATCCAAAACCAAACTTTTCATGCCCTTATCTTTAAGCTCGATGGTGGCATTTTTTATTTCTTTGGCTGCGGTTTGGCTAAAATCTGTCAATTGAATATAGCCCACATCTTCTTTGATCATTCCATAATGAGGTACATTCGGAGTTTTTATTACATCCCGACTAACGGTGATTTCCATGGGCTTGTTTTGCCCAAAACGAGTCAATTGTAATTTTACACTTGTGCCCGTCTGGCCTTTAAGTAGCCGGCCAAATTCTGCCTCAGATCGGTTGGTTATATCTACGCCATTGATTTTTAGTATTTTATCGCCAATTTTTAGGCCTGATTTGTCAGCTGGAGAATTTTCATAAAGCATCACAATAAGATGATTACCTTCAAAATGCTCAATCGTAGCACCAATTCCATTATATGCGGCTACATTCATCGTAAAATAATCTTCGATTTCGTCTTCAGGATAAAAAACCGTGTAAGGGTCTAGTTCTTTCAACATGGCCTGAATCCCAATCCGCATGGCTTTGGTTGGATTAATTTCATCCACATAAGAAGCGTTGAGCTCTTTGTAAAGTGTCGCAAAAACGTCCAGATTTTTGGCAATTTCAAATAATCGGTCGTCGGTTTTGTAAGCCGAAAACGCAATTCCTGAGATTAGAAATACTATAAAAAGAACCTTTGTATATGTTTTACGGAGAAAATTCATTCAGCTTGATTTTTTATTTAGAAACGCAAATTATAGTCCAAACTTATTTTTTATAGGAAAAACAAAATGAAAACGCCTTTAATTTTTCCTAATTTTGCCCAAATTAATATCAATATTTTGCCGAAAATAAGTTTCTTTCAAAATTTTTTCATTGCCTTGCTCGCGGCAATTTTTCTGATTTACATTATCCATATCTCAATAAGCTTGTATATCCCATTGTTTTTTATGGTTTTGTTTTCATTCTGGTTTGGTTTAACGGCTCATAAAAAAGGGTGGGTGTTTACTTTTTTGCAGTTAATGATTGTCATCGCAGGATATTGGGCTTTAGTAGGTTTAGGTTTGACGGCCAAAATGCCTGATCAGGCTATTTTTGTTTCACATATTTCATTTTTCCCTATTCTTTTTCCGGGATTGGTTGTGTCTTTGATTTATCGTTTTTGATTTTTTTCAGACAATTTCGCATTGCGATTTCAATTTTTTCGAAAGTCAGAATTTCCGAGGCGACATATATGAATGCTATGTTCAGTGGTTTTTCGAAAACAACTTTATTTAATCGATAGGCTTCTCTCAACCTTCTTTTGATCAGATTTCGGTCGACAGCTCTTTTAAATTTTCTTTTTGGAACCGAAACCATCACTTTAGGTAAATTGATTTCAGTATCATCTTCCTGATTTTGTTCAAAAAAATACACCACTTTGATTGGATACACCAAAAAAGAAGCATTGGAAGGTGTATTTCGGTCAAATAACGCCGATATTACCTTCGTACTTTTTATTTTTTCATCCTTGCCAAATGTATTTTTCACTTTGCACTAAATAAAAAAAGCCGCATAAGCGGCTAATATCTTAATAATCTGACGATTACTCAATATTATTTATGAGTTTTTTCGTCAGATACTGAAAGTTTCCATCTGCCTCTGGCTCTACGTGCTCTCAAAACCCTTTTTCCGCCTGGTGTTGACATACGCTCACGGAATCCATGCTTGTTGGCACGCTTTCTATTCGATGGTTGGAATGTACGCTTCATTATCTTTTTATATTAAATTTGTTCCTCGATTCAAATTCGGACTGCAAAGGTAGCAGTTTTTTTTAAATTTCAAAAATCCTTTTAGAATGATTACTTATTTTTTTTCTTTTTCTAAAGATAAACAATTGATCCACATCAAAATCAGTATTGAAAAGGGAAGTAAATCTGAGGTTTTTTTTGAAATTCCTGCCTGGAGACCCGGCAGATATCAGTTGCAAAATTTTGCAAAAAATATAATTGATTTCAATGCCTTAACTGATTCCGGGCAAAAACTTAACTGGAAAAAGACCGGTAGAAACACCTGGAAGGTTCTGAATCCCGCAAAAGAAAAATACCAGGTACATTACAGTTACTTTGCCAACGAATTTAATGCCGGTGGCTCGTTTTTAAGTCAAAATTTAGTGTATTTCAATCCGGTTAATCTTACTTTGTTCCGGATTGAAGATATAAATAAACCGTTTAGCGTTTTTATCGATAAGAATGAAAATGAAATAATTGCCTGTTCATTAAATGCTAAAGAGGAGGTTGGCAGGTTGTTTTTATCACCCACAAATTATTACGAATGGTTTGATTCGCCTGTGATTATGTCACCAGGCCTTTTTCATGAGCAATTTTGCGTAGGTGAAACAGACTTTAATTTTTGGTTTTATGGCGAAACCGAAATTTTTCTTCCTTTTTTGGTTCAGGATTTAAAGAAAATTGCCGAATACCAAATCCAACTTTTCGGAGAATTCCCCGAACCTTCCTATCATTTTTACCTATTAGTGCCCAATCAAACTTATTATCATGGTGTTGAGCATGCCGCCAATACGGTGATGGTTCTTGGGCATGAAGGTGTTTTGCCACAGTCTTATTATTATGACTTATTGGGATTGGCTTCTCATGAGCTTTTTCATGCCTGGAATATCGCCAAAATTCGTCCGGCCGAGCTTCTACCTTATGATTTTACAAGGGAAAACTATTTCGAAACCTGTTTTGTGGCTGAAGGTTTTACAACCTATTACGGAGACAGGATATTACTGGAATCAGGAGTAATTGACTATTCTCAATATCTTCACGAGCTCGAAACCACTCTGAAAAGACATTTTGATGAGGCCGACAATGCCTGTCAATCCCTTTTAGAGAGTAGTTTTGATTTATGGGTCGATGGTTACGAAAAAGGTACTCCCAAAAAGAAAGTTAGTGTATATAATAAAGGTGCTATAGCAGCTATGGTTTTGGATATCAGTATCAGAAGAAATACTTCAGAAAAGCGTAGCCTCGACGATGTAATGCGTGAGTTATGGAGACTTTTTGGCAAAAAAAAGAAAAAAGGCTACACTTACAATGACATCAAATCTATAGCAGAAAAAGTGAATGGGGGGAGTTTGGAAGAATTCTTTATGTACTTCATTGAAAGTGCTGAACCAATTTTTGATAAGACCAATGGATTTCTTTCTTATTGGAGTCTGAAAATGGAGTATATCGATGAAACAGGTTCTATCAGACTTATTCAAATTTGACCTAATAACTATCTGATTATCTAAAAATAAGCTCCTGATATTTGAAAACCGGAGTAAAAAACCGGGTTATTTAGTAAGTCAAAAAAAATGAAAAATGCTTCTAAATGCCCAAATAAGCCTTGTTTTGGACTATTTTGGATTCCTTTGTTTGATAAACTTGCATATTTATCATTTTTTTTTTAGTATCTTTGCACCCAAATTCAAGTTTTTTAATAGTTAATATATGAGTAAACTGCGTATTTTATACATATCTTCAGAAATCGATCCTTTCCTTGAAATATCTGAGATAGCCACTTTGTTAAGGAAGCTGCCACAGGAAATGCAGGAGAGAGGTATGGAGATCAGGATATTAATACCCAGATTTGGGCTTATAAATGAAAGAAAACACAGGCTGCATGAGGTAGTGAGACTTTCAGGTATCAATATTTCGATAGGTGAAGAGGAAAAACCTTTGATTATTAAAGTTGCATCTATTCCTTCTGCAAAACTTCAGGTTTACTTTCTTGACAATGAAGATTATTTCCACAGAAAAACCGTATTTTCTGATAAAAATGGGAATTTTTATGATGACAACGATGAGCGTGCAATATTTTTCTGCAAAGGGGCGTTAGAAACTGTGAAGAAGTTGGGATGGGCTCCTGATATTGTACATTGTACCGACTGGATGACAGCCCTGGTGCCATTATATCTGAAAACAACCTATAAAAACGATCCGATTTTTAAGAATACAAAAACTATCTTTTCGGTTTATAACAATGTCTTTGATCACAAATTCTCTGAAGACATGTTTCCAAAAGTTAAGATGATGGACGTAACAGATGAAAACCTTGCCAATCTGCGATCGCAGGATTTTTTAGGTTTTATCAAAATTGGATGTGAATACTCAGATGTAGTCGTAAAAGCCAACCCTTCACTTAGTGATACTATCAAAAATGCACTTAATGAAACTGCCGGCAAACAAATTGACTCTTTTATTGACGACGAAAATGCCACCGAAACATTCTTTAACCTTTATACCGAGCTGGCCGACTAATATTTTTATGAAAAAAACTTTCGTGCTCTTCCACAAACTGGTATTGCTGGTTTTTGCTTTAGGGCTATTTTCGTGTGAAAATCCCATAGGTATTGGTCTTGATTTGACCGAAACAAATGGTCAGTCTGTTTATACCGATACCCTAAGTCTTGATGTTTCTACCGTTTTGGCTGACTCTACTTATAATGGTAATGGGGCTTTTGTAATGGCTGGTAATCTCAGAGATCCTTATACCGGTACCATAAATTCAGTTGCATATCTTCAGCCTACTATTGCTTATTATTCATCCTCGACTGTAATTGATACTTTTAAAGTTTCATCTTCAGCAATTGCAGATTCATTGGTTTTGAGATTGGTAAATACGGGTTTGATGTTTGGAGATACTTTAAGTAAATCTTCATTTGGATTATACCGTTTGAAATCTTCGATGGAATCCGTCAAACATTATAATGGAAGCGACAGGTTGGAAATTGAAAATGAACCTCTGGCAAAATTTAAGTTGAGTTCAGCTACTTTTAAAACAGATAAATATGACTCTTTGGTGGCTTATTCGATAAAACTGCCAATTGCTATGGCCAGGGAACTACTTGCACTTGGGGTTACCGGGTATAATGATAACACTAAATTTAATGCTGATTTTAAAGGATTTGCGATCAAACCCGAATCTGATGCTAAAGCAGTTTATACTTTTAATACTGGTCCTCTTGGTAATTCAACTTCTTATCTGGGATTACATTTTCATTTTGAAGGTGATACCGCTTCTACTGTTGAATATTTTGATTTTAATGGTGCCAGACATTCAGGCGTGATAGCTAACAGAGCCGGAACTTCACTTTCGGTACTAAACAATACCAACAATGAAGTGTCAAATGTCGAAACCGGAGGGTTTTCATATGCTCAAGCCGGAACAGGTTTAAGTACAAAAATAGGTTTTAAAAATCTTTCGAAAATTTCGAAAAATCTTAAGATTGAAAAAGCAACTTTAGAGTTAAACATTGACAATGGCTCTGCTACAAAAGATTTTCCGAGGATTTTTAATTATGTATTGGCCGAAGCCGGAGATCGAAATCAGCAAACCAGAAATAGTAGTAATCTTCCAAATTATTTGATTAATAATACCTTATCCACAGTTGGATTTCTTTATGGTTTGGTTGATACAACTAACACACTTAATATTGATATTACTCATTTTTTACAAAATAAAATTAATAAAGGATTGGATATAGGGTCTATTTTGATTTTACCTGCAATGGTCTCATCTACAGAAGGCTACGGAATTTTAACCAATGATCACCTAAGAAGGTCTGTTTTCAGAAAACCTAAGTTGAAACTTTATTACAGTAAATAAAAAATAATACTTCATATATAAAATGGGAAAGGTTTCAATCTTTCCCATTTTTTTTCTATTATTTTCCTTAAATTGGAGAAGGTTGTAAATTTAATATTGAAAAAATACAATTATTATTTTACCGCAAAATCAATTTTTTTTTAAAAAATAACAAGCTTTTAGGATTGTGTATATATCTAAAAACCAATATAAATAATTGAATTATAGGTATTTATGATAGTTTCTAAATTTGAAATAAAATATATTAATAATTTGATTCTTTTCTTAAAAATATTTAAAAATTCTACTTAGTCGCTTTGTTTTTTAATTATATATTTTTGCAGGAAATATGATTTGTTTTAACACTCTACAAAGTAAAAATTTATGTGTGGAATAGTTGCTTATGTGGGTTCGAGAGAAGCCGCTCCACTTATTGTAAAAGGTTTAAAAAGATTAGAATATAGGGGATATGATAGTTCAGGAATTGCAGTAATTACAAATGAAGAGCTGTCTGTATTTAAGAAAAAAGGGAAAGTTAAAGATCTTGAGGGTGTCTTAGCCAATCAAAAAAATCTCGGAAATATTGGAATTGGCCATACAAGATGGGCAACACATGGAGAGCCTAACGACACCAATGCCCACCCTCATAAATCAAACAGCGGTAAGCTTGCGATTATTCACAATGGAATCATCGAAAACTATGCTTCTTTGAAGCAAATGCTCATCAATAAAGGCTACGATTTCAAAAGCCAGACTGATACAGAGGTTTTGGTAAATTTTATCGAGGAAATTCAAAAAACCAAAAATTGTGAATTGCCCGATGCGGTTAGATATGCCCTCAAAGATGTAGTAGGTGCCTATGCCATAGTGGTTTTGGATAAAGATAATCCTGGACAACTGGTAGCTGCTCGGAAAGGCAGCCCATTGGTGATTGGGGTTGGTCATGAGGAATACTTCTTTGCTTCTGACGCCACACCGATTATTGAATACACCAAAGAAGTAGTTTATCTCGATGACCTCGAAATTGCTATTGTAAATCAGGAAGGTTTGACTATTAAAAACCTCCAGAACGAAGAACAAGATCCTGAAATTCAAACAGTAGAGCTTGAACTTGAAGCTATTGAAAAAGGTGGATTTGATCATTTTATGCTCAAAGAAATTTTTGAACAACCCAAATCTATCGCTGATTGTTTGAGAGGAAGAGTAAATGCCGAAGATGCTTTGATTCAATTGGGCGGCCTGAGAAACCATATAGGCAAATTGGCAAAAGCTAAAAGAATAGTTTTTGTTGCTTGTGGCACTTCATGGCATGCGGGACTGGTTGGCGAATATTTATTTGAAGAACTGGCCAGAATCAACGTAGAGGTAGAGTATGCCTCAGAGTTTAGATATCGTAATCCCATCATTAAAGAAGGTGATTTTGTAATAGCAATATCTCAATCAGGTGAGACTGCCGATACACTCGCTGCTCTGGAAATGGCCAAAAGCAAAGGTGCGGTCATTCTGGGTGTTTGTAATGTGGTAGGTTCTTCTATTTCACGCATAACCGAAGCAGGTGTTTATACCCATGCCGGCCCTGAAATCGGGGTGGCTAGTACCAAAGCGTTTACTGCACAGGTTACAGTATTGACCATGATGGCCATCGCCACAGCTCATGCCAAAGGCACTTTGAGTGATGAAACTTATCGCCAGTTGTTAATCGAGATGGCAGCAATTCCTGAAAAAGTAGAGAAAATTCTGGAAAAATCTGAAGAAATAAAAGATATATCAAAACTTTTCACATTTGCTTCAAATTTCATTTTTCTTGGCCGCGGATTAAATTTTCCGGTTGCCCTTGAAGGTGCTTTGAAACTTAAGGAAATTTCATATATTCATGCAGAAGGTTATCCTGCCGCTGAGATGAAACATGGCCCTATCGCCCTGATTGACGAAGATATGCCTGTAGTATTTATTGCTATCAAAGACAGCAGTTATGAAAAAGTAGTATCAAATATTCAGGAGGTAAAAGCCAGAAAGGGACGTGTAATTGCGATTGTTTCTGAAGGCGACAAAGACGTGAAAGGAATGGTTGATTTTGCAATTGAAGTGCCTAAAACCCATGAGATTTTGCAGCCGTTGCTTACTGTGATACCATTGCAATTGTTGTCTTACTATATTGCTGTATTGAGAGGCAGAAACGTTGACCAGCCAAGGAATTTAGCTAAGTCGGTGACAGTAGAATAATATTTTGAATTGAGGCTCTTGGTTTTATAAATCCGGAGCCTCTTTTTTTTACCAGTTTTTCTGGAAATTCATGAACAGAAAATCAAAAGGATCAAAATATTCCCCGTTTTTCTTGAGGGTATAATGAAGATGTGGCCCGGTTACTTTGCCGGTTTGTCCTACTTTTCCAATTGTCTGTCCTTTTTTTACATTCTGTCCTTTTTTTACAGAAATCTTACTTAAGTGGCCATAAATGGATTCAAAACCATATTTGTGGCTTATTTTTATGTAGTTACCAAGGTCTTCCTTAAAGCCGGTTTCAATCACTTTGCCGTTTCCACTGGCAACCGCAATTTCACCGTTCACACCTTTGAGATCAATTCCTCTGTGAAACTTCAGGATTTTATGAATTGGATGCAGGCGTGCACCGTAAAATGAGTTCACAGAAATCTCTCTTGCCAAGGGATTACCTCCGGGAATATTATCGATAAAAAAATAATTGAATGAGTCGTTGTGAATGAAACTTACCACTTCATTTTGGTCTGTAATCGGACTCAGTTCTGTTTCCCAATAGTCTTCAATGTCCAGATCAGCATCAGTAGGAATAGTTTTTTTTACCTCATACTGAGCGAAGGCCGAAAAACTTAGTAATAGAATAAATAAAACTTTTTTGAACATTATTTTCATTGAAAAATCTCACAAAAATACAAAAAATAGGGCGAAATTGCCAGCAGAAACGTATTAACCTCAAAATTCATGAGAATCTTTAACACCATTCTTGAGACGCAACAATTCATAAAAAGTCAATCTGGATCTCAAATAGGCTTTGTACCAACCATGGGTGCATTGCATGCCGGCCATATAGAGTTGGTAAAAAGATCTGTTAAAGAAAATGACTTTACAGTTTGTAGCGTATTTGTTAATCCTACCCAATTTAACAATCCCGAAGACCTGAAAAAATATCCCAGAACACTGGAAGAAGATTGTAAAATGCTCGAAGATGCCGGCTGTGACCTGGTTTTTGCACCCTCAGCAGAAGAAATGTATCCTGCTTTACCAAAAATTAAACTGGATTTTGGCGATTTGGAAACCAAACTGGAAGGCGAATTCCGTCCGGGACATTTCAATGGAGTGGGAATAGTGGTGAGCAAGTTATTTCATATCGTAAAACCAACCAAGGCTTATTTTGGGCAAAAAGATTTGCAACAATGTGCGGTAGTAAATCGTATGGTTAAAGATCTGAGTTTTGATTTGGAATTAATTATTTGTGATACAGTCAGAGAAGAATCAGGATTGGCGATGTCGTCACGTAATAGAAGGCTCTCGGAAAACGGAAAGGCTCGGGCAGCATTTTTATATCAGTCACTAAAAATGGGTGAAAAACTTCTCAGGGAAGATTTGCCGGTTTCCGAAGTGAAGAAAAAGATTTCAAAGGAGTTTTCCGAAAAATCGTATTTTACGCCTGAATATTACGAAATCGTTGATTTTGAAACTTTAAATTCAATCGATAGCTATGAGCCTCATAAGAAAACTGCGATAGTTTTGGCTGTTTTTTTAGAAGAGGTCAGGCTCATTGATAACCTGGTTTTCTGAACTAAAAACCATTTGTAGAAGTTAAAAATGTAAAGAGAATGGTTGGAAGTTTTTTTCGGCTTTTCACTTTTTCAAAAATTAAATTTTAAAAAAGAAAGATTAATGAACTGGAATATTTTAAACGAAATAACTCAGCTAGACGAAATATCAGAAGAATCAAAAACACAGCCAGTAGCGATTTTTAAACACAGTATCCGCTGTCCGATTAGTTCTACTGCCAAAGACCGTTTTGAGAGAGCCTGGAGCAAAGTAACAGACCATAAAAACCTGAAAGTATATTATCTGGATCTGATAAATCTGAGGCAAATTTCTAATCACGTAGCAACTAAATTTGGTGTGCAACATGAATCACCGCAGATTATTGTCCTGAAAAATGGTGAAGTGATTTATGATGAATCACATTATGGAATTAATCTGGAGGAAATTCTGGAAAAAATTTAATGGGCAATTACGGTTAGGTATTGTCCCAATGGGAAAAAAATAATTTTGTGCCTGGCTTCATAGTCGGGCATTTTTATTTCTCCAAATAGTTTTCCATCTTCCCAATCTAAAAACAGATTTTCTCTGAAATCTACTTTTCGTTTGCCATATAGCTTATAAAGAGCCTCTTTGGCCGACCAATACAAAGTTGCTTTTTCAATTTCATTGTCGATAAATGCTACTTCAATTGGGCTAAAAAGTCTGGGCACGATTTTTAAAAGTTGAGTACGAGGTTTCTCGATATCAATTCCAATCGCTGAGTTTTTTTTCATAATCACTCCGATGTAATTTATCGTATGCGAAATTGACATTTCAAATTCCGAATTTTTCAGGAATGGTTTGCCATTTTCGTCTTTTATTATGCCTTCAAAACTGATATTTTCTATTTCACAAAGTTTTTTTATGGCCAATCTGCCTGCCAGAAATTCGATTTGTTTTTGAAGATGAGAAATTTCTGAATATGTCTCTTTATCATCAGAGCTCAATTGGCTTACAGACAGGAGTTCATCTAAAGATTCGGTCAATTCCCAAATCAGAAAGTGAATTTCATTCTCAATTTCTTTGTTAAAAAGTAATGGCATGTTTTAATTTGAAAATGCTTTTTCAGGAATAAAAATAATTTAATATTTTGGAATTCAACATCAAAAAACTCCAAACATTTATTGGACACAAAAGTAGTGTTTACGGTCTTGCAAATGGTGAAAATTCAGATGTTTTTTACTCTGTGGCAGGTGATGGCTATGTAGTGAGGTGGGATATTAATAATCCAGATGAGGGCTACCCAGTGGTAAAGCTGAATAATAATGCTTACACTTTAAACTACTTTGCTGCTAAAAACCTGCTAATAGTGCCTGATAATCAGGTTGGAGTGCATTGGGTGGATGTGGAATCCAGGCAAATTGTTCATACAAATCATCTGCCTGGGGTCTCAGTTTTTGACATAAAGACTTTTGATGAAAACGTGTTTTTTCTGATAATAAAAGCAACTTTCACCAAGTCTCCACCAAGGACTTTTCTATAAAAACTCATCCGGCTTATTCTGATAAAAGTGCAAGATCAATGGCGATTTTACCCATAAGTCAGGAGATTGCCGTTGCATATTCTGATTTTTCAATACGGATTTTTGATTTGAATAATTTGAAATTAAAAAAAATCCTTTCGGGGCACGAAAATTCAGTTTTTTCATTAATTTTTTTAGAAGATAAAAAACTACTGGTTTCTGCCGGAAGAGATGCCAAAATCATTGTTTGGGATACAGAAAACGATTTTGAAAAAATAGAAAAAATTCCGGCTCATATTTATGCTATAAACCACCTTGAAGTGCTACAGGAGGTCGGTTTAATAGCATCCTGCAGTATGGATAAAACGATCAAACTCTGGGATATAAACGATTTTAAACTCAAAAAAGTAATTGACAAAGGCCGGCATGCCTCACATAATAGCTCAATTAACCGAATATTATGGAACTCTGAAAGCCAACAATTGCTCTCTGCCAGTGACGACCGGAACATTTCGCTGTGGAATTTATTTTAATATATTTTCATTTTTTTGTTATTTTGTGAAAAATAAACAATCAGGCTTTCGTTTATAGTTATTGAAAGCTGATTTTTTTGTAAATTGGCAATGTGTCAGGTCTATTAACAGTGGGATTTCCTAAACAAACAAAAATGAAAATTACATCATTAGAAATTAAGCAGCACGAGTTCGAAAAATCATTCAGAGGTTATAATATTGAAGAGGTAAATCATTTTCTTTCCAATATATCGCAGGAATGGGAAAGGATGCTTAATGAGCTCAAAATGCTGAAAATGCAGCTGGAGATTTCGGAAAAGGAAGCTTCAAAGCTACGTGAAGTAGAGATGACTCTGATTAAAACCCTGCGTACTGCCGAAGATACAAGTAGCCGGATTACCGACACGGCCAATCAGGAAGCTAATCGAAAAATACAGGATGCTGAACAAAAAGTGGGAGCCATACTGGCAGATGCTGAAAATACAGCACAAACACTAATAGAAGAAGCTCAGCAAAAAGCATTTGAAATTCAGAATTCGGCTAAATTGGAATTTTCATCTTTGGAAAAACAATTTTCGGGACTTGAGATGCAAAAAGCCGATTTACTTAATCAATTGAAGCAAATAGCATTTGACGCTACGCAGATTGTTGCCCAAAATCAAATAGCACCTTTAGAAAAAGCCGTAATTGAAACTGAAAAAGAGGAGATAGTAAAAGCAGAACCCACCGAACTTGTTGTTGAGCCTTTATTCGAAACTTCAGTTGAACCCGAAACAATTGAAGATCTGCCCGCACCTGATGCCCAGTTGGAAGAAGAAACAATCACAGAGGAGGAAGAGGAAGAAAACCATGGTCTGAGTTTTTCATCAGCCGTAAATGATATTTCTTTAGAAACAAGCGACGATAAAACCAATCTTGAAATAATTGAAGGTATCGGTCCAAAAATAAAAGAACTGCTCAATAAAGCTCATATTATTTCTTTCCGTGATCTAGTTAATACCCCATTGTACAGAATTAGAGATATTTTGGATGCCGGTGGACCACAGTTTGCCTCCCACGACCCGGGCACATGGATTGAGCAAGCCGAACTTGCCAATAAAGGTGAATGGGAAAAGCTGGAAGAGTTAAAAAGTTACCTGATAGCAGGCAGAGCCCCTCAGGAGAAACCTAAAGAAGAAGCAGAATATAAGCCTTCGCAGTCAGAGTCGGGCAATACCGAAGAAATGCTGGATAAAGTCAACAAAGTGAAAGCTGCTATAAGAAAAGCAATGACCGAAAAAGGGGAAAAAGCTGAAGGTTCATCTAAAGAAATGAAATCGGCAGCTGACTATATTGCTGAAAAAAAACAAACGGGTTCGTTTTTTGACAATCTCAACTAATATTCATGGACCAGATAGCCCTCGAAGGCATGGAGTTTTTTGCTTATCACGGGCATTTTGATGAAGAGCAAAAAATTGGAAACAAATACTCAATTGATCTTTATCTTGATACCAATCTGAAATTGCCGGCAAGCTCTGATAAATTGAAAGATACAATCGATTACGGCATTATTTACCAAAAAGTAAGTAGTGTGATGGCTCAAAAGCACCGGCTTCTCGAGCATGTTGCTTATGATATTATTGAATCTCTCAAAGTTGAATTTGCCAACGTAAATAAGATCAGAGTTGTGGTTTCAAAGTTTAATCCGCCCATCGGAGGAGTATGCAATAAGGCCAAAGTAACGATAGAAGAAAGTTTCTAAAAATATATTTTGAATTCCAAAGAGCCGGTTTTTACTCTTCAGTTTTGGTTATTAAGCACTAGCAGTTTTTTGTTTTTTGCTTCTTTTAATATGCTCATTCCTGAGTTGCCATCTTATCTCGAAAAAATGGGAGGAGGCGAATTCAAAGGCTTGATTATTGCACTTTTTACGCTTACCGCCGGACTCTCCAGGCCTTTTAGTGGTAAACTTACCGATAAGATTGGGAGAATTCCTGTAATGGCTTTTGGTTCATTGGTGTGTTTTGTGGCCGGATTTATATATCCGATTACCACCACTGTGCTCCCATTTTTACTTTTGCGATTGGTTCATGGATTTTCAACCGGTTTTAAACCTACCGGCACTGCCGCCTATATTGCTGATATTGTGCCAGTAAACCGCAGGGGTGAAACTCTCGGTATGCATGGTCTTATTGGAAGTCTGGGGATGGCTTTTGGTCCTGCATTGGGTGGATGGGTGGTTCAGTATTTTGATATCAATGTACTTTTTTACTTGTCATCCTTACTTTCTTTTCTTTCAATTGCCATTTTGCTTAATATGAAAGAAACTCTTCCCAAAACCAGAAAAGAAAAATTCAGTATCTCACATTTGGCCTTGAATCGAAGTGAAATCTTTGATTTTAGTGTTTTTCCGGTAGTTGTTGTTGTGTTTTTTACTTCTTTTGCCTATGGCACAATCGTGACGCTCGTGCCTGATTTGAGCCAGAGTATCGGTGTGGCCAACAAAGGATTCTATTTTTTGATTTTCACAATTTCATCAATTGCAATTCGGTTTCTAGCCGGAAAGTGGTCTGACAAAGTCGGCCGGGTGCAGATTCTAAAACTTGGAGCTTTGATTTTGGTTATTGCCATGCTTGTGATTTCATTTTCAAAAAATATTTACATTTTTAGTATTTCTGCTGTTTTGTTTGGTATCGGAATGGGCATTGTTTCACCCATCACACAAGCGTGGACAATCGATTTGTGTGAAGACAAAAACAGAGGGAAGGCCGTAGCTACCATGTATATTGCTTTGGAAGCGGGAATTGGATTTGGAGCATTATTGCCTACATTTATTTATCAAAATAATATTCAAAATATAAGTTATACGTTTCTGTTCTCAACTTTTATCACTTCTCTGGCACTGATTTATCTGGTTTTTGTTTACAAAAAAACAAAATCCGGTCCCAAACTTTTTTGAGCCAAAGTGTATCATGTCATCATTTTTTTCTTTCTACAGTTTTTTTCTTTTTACAAAAACCAAATATTTTATTCAGTAATCAGAAAATTAGATTTTCAAAAATATTCATAATTACTTTTTATAGAATAAGCTGATTTTATGGCAAAATGCCTGTCTTTCCAAGCAATTCTGACAAGTTTTTAAACGGTTATTTTTATCTTTGTAAAAAATACCTTTATGGAACTTATAGATGGAAAGTTAATTTCTGCACAAGTAAAAGCCGAACTACAGGCTGAGGTTGAAAAAATTGCAGAAAGTGGTGGTAAAATTCCCCATTTAGCGGCAGTTTTGGTGGGAGACAATGGTGCGAGTGAGACTTATGTTGCAAGTAAAATCAAATCATGCGAGCAGATTGGATTTAAATCTACTTTGGTTAGGAGAGATTCTTCAACCACAGAAGCTGAAGTGTTGGAAATCATCAGTCAGTTAAACAATGACCCTGATGTGGACGGTTTTATCGTACAATTGCCACTTCCCGACCATATCAATGTTGATCATGTGATTGAAGCCATTGACCCTAAAAAAGATGTGGATGGTTTTCACCCTATCAATATCGGAAGGATGGCCAAAGGACTTCCGGCTTACATTTCAGCTACGCCTTTCGGTGTTTTGGAATTGTTGAAACGATACAATATCGAAACTTCCGGAAAACACTGTGTGGTGGTAGGTCGTAGTCAGATCGTGGGCTTACCCATGAGCATTTTGATGCAGAGAAATACTTATCCAGGCAATTGCACGGTTACATTGGCACATAGCAAAACCCAAAATCTGAAAGAAGTGTGTAAAAGTGCTGATATTTTGGTGGCAGCTTTGGGTAAACCCGAATTTATCACCGCTGATATGGTAAAAGATGGAGCTGTGGTGATTGATGTAGGCCTTACCAGAGTGGTTGATACAAGTAAAAAAAGCGGGTTTGCATTGAAAGGTGATGTAAAATTTGATGAAGTTTCGCCAAAAACCAGCTATATTACGCCCGTGCCGGGTGGGGTAGGGCTTATGACTGTTGCAGCTTTGATGTACAATACCCTTTTGGCTTCAAAAAGTGAAATTTATAAATAAACTATAACCCTTCAATAAACTATGGAATCATTCGTAAACACCCTAAACAGTTATATCTGGAGTAATGCTTTGATTGTACTCTGTTTAGCCGCCGGAATTTATTTTTCTATCCGGACCAAATTCTTACAAGTAAGGTACATTAAAGAAATGGTAAAGCTCCTTTTCGGAGGACAATCTTCTGAAAAAGGGGTATCTTCCTTTCAGGCTTTTGCCATTGCTATCTCAGGTAGAGTAGGTACAGGAAATATCGCTGGTGTGGCCACAGCCATCGCCATGGGCGGACCCGGTGCGGTTTTCTGGATGTGGGCCATAGCTTTTTTAGGTGCTGCTTCGGCTTTTATTGAAGCTGCCCTGGGTCAGGTTTATAAAGAGGTAATCGGTGGTCAATATCGTGGTGGTCCTGCTTATTATATCGAAAAAGGTCTGGGAATAAAATGGTATGCTGTTTTATTTGCCGTTGCCACAATTTTTGCTACGGCCTTATTCTTGCCGGGTGTACAAAGCAACAGCATCGCAGGTGGTGTTTTCAATGCATTTGGTGTGCCGGTAATTTATACTGGTATTTTAGTTTGTGTTTTGTTAGCACTAATTATTTTTGGTGGGGTTAAACGCATCGGGAAAGTTGCCGAAATCGTTGTTCCATTTATGGCCGGTGGCTATATTTTGATGGCCTTGATTGTAATTGCCTATAATTTCAGAGAAATCCCCGAAGTTTTTGGACTGATATTTCGTTCGGCTTTTGCTGCTGAGCCAGCTTTTGCAGGTGTATTTGGTATGGCAGTAGCCTGGGGTGTAAAAAGAGGGATATATTCCAACGAAGCTGGTCAGGGAACAGCTCCACATCCGGCTGCAGCAGCAGAAACCAGCCATCCTGCCAAGCAAGGACTTGTACAGGCATTTTCGGTGTATGTTGATACTCTTTTTGTATGTACCGCCACTGCCCTTATGATTCTGTTCACAGATAGTTATAATGTCAATAATCCTTCAGGAGGTTTTTTAGTGGAGTATCTTCCCGGTGTTGAAACTGGTTCTGCATTTACTCAAAATGCAGTAAATACCATATTTCCTAGTTTAGGTGGTGCGTTTGTTTCTATTGCTCTGTTTTTCTTTGCTTTTACCACTATAATGGCTTATTACTATATCGCTGAAACCAATTTGAGTTATTTGATAGATAAATTTGGTGGAAACAGATGGTTGATTCAAGGCTTAAGAGCGATGATAATTGGAGCAACTTTTTATGGCTCTGTGAAAACAGCAACCCTTGCCTGGACATTGGGCGATATTGGCGTAGGACTAATGGCCTGGCTAAATATAATTGCCATATTTTTACTTTCAGAGAAAGGACTTGCTGTTTTCAAAGATTACGAAAAACAACTAAAAGCCGGTAAAGATCCGGTATTTAAAGCCAAAGACATCGGCATCAATAATGCCGAATGTTGGGATTGAAATATTAAGAGATTTTGAAAATATTAGATGCGGCTTAAGGGTCGCATCTTTTTTTTACCAGGCAATAAAATCCTTAAATGTCTTTTTGATTTTTTCCTCAGAAGGTTTTTGTTTTGATTCCCAGGTGGCATTTAACTCTAAAGCTACCAGACCTTTCAGGCTCATGGCCGACATAAAATCATCCACTTTTTTGAGATAATCCTGACTTCTTCTTGACGATTTTAAAGAATAATCTCTCGAAAAAATATCTCCTTTGGTCTGAATTTCATTTTTCTTTTCAATCACATAATTAAGCCTGTCTATCAGGTCTTTCATTGATTTGCCGATAACCTCGGTGGCTTCCAGTGTACCAATTGTCAAAACAGTGGTGCCGCCTACAGTGGATATCAGACGTTGGGTGTCGGGTTTATCTTTTGCAAATATGGAGGACAAGCCGGTAGTCGCTCCCAGAGACGCATTCAATACTGAGCGGTGTTTTTTGCCTTTTCTGGCTTTATTATAGGCTTTTTTAAGTTCTTCTTCTTTTTCTTTTAATTGTTCAAGCAGCTCCCAGGCCCGGGTAAGAGTTCCATAGTACAATCCGTAATTTTTGAGGTCGAGTTCTGCTTCATTTACAGTGTTTTTTACATTGAAATTCAACCTTTTAACCTCTCTTTTTTGTGATTTATCTATAACATAAAAATCAATATAAAAGCCCAGGGTATCATGTGGGTCCTGAACAAAATCATAGCCCGGCATCCAGATAAATTCATATTGATTGTTAGTGTTTTTTATGAGGGTGCTTTTTGGAAAATTGGGCTTGTTGGTCAGGAAGTCAAATTCCATAATATCTTCTTCCCCATTGGGGTCGGTCAGATAAAATCTAACATTCACATTCTCATTTTCTCTGATCTGAAAATATTCCTTTTTAGGCACAATCGTAATGATCGGAGGTAAATCCTGTTGGGTGGCTTCAATTTTTATTTTTCCTTTTGTAAAAGTCTTTGAAGGCTGATCCTGCACCATAAATTCCACAAAAAACGGATTGGTTTTGAGCGATTTAAATTGAATGAGTGAGGGCGACCAGCTTATTTCTCCTTTAGAATTCAGATTGAGACCTTCCGGAAAGGTTTCCAGTATAGGAATGAAAACTATTGGGTCATTGTCATCATCGTGAACAATGTCAGGCGAAATCGTATAGTTGTTATTTGTATTGTACTGAATAAAAAATACCGGTAGCTCACCCACCACCGGAGGTCGGTTTTTATGAAACACTTTCAGATCAAAACTATAGTTTTTTACGTCACTTTGATTACAACTTTTTGTGACTAAAATCTGAAAAACCTTTTCCTTTTCAATTCTATCCACCATATGGTAAGGTGGAATCCAGCTAAATTGCCCCAGAGAATCAATTTCCATTCCTGCCACTTTTCCCTGTATAATCCTAAAATTTTTGGTTTTACACAAACTATCCTCAGCACCCGAAATAACGAAGTTTATCATTTCGCTTTCAAAAGCCTGGAAGTTTGATTTTGATATGTCTGTAGAAACTGAAAGTTGACCCGAAACAATCGACGGAATCAAATAACTTATTATAAATGAAAGCTTTATTAATTTTTTTATAAGCATTTTAAGCTTTATTCTGTTTGTTGAAAAATCTAAATTAGAAATGAAATGTACATGCTTTATTTGTTTTCCGGAATCACTACACACGGAAACCCAAACAAACAACGGTCTTTAATCATTTTAACCACCTCAGTAGGAACGTTTTCTTCCCAACCAAGTTCCCCTTTTTGTATTAAATCCAGCATATTATCGGTCTGAATATTCAGGTTTGCCTGATTATAATGAAAAATATCCTCAATTTTATTATTGGCAATCAGGTATCTGAATAAGTCAAACAAGTGGGTAGGAGGGTTAAACCTCATACAATTCATGATTATTCCGTTACGTAAGGTTGGATACACAAATAATTTAACCTTCTGACTGAATAACGTGGCAAAGCCTTCCAAAATTTCACCAGGCAAGCCTTTATAATTTTCTTCCTGAAATATATATTCCAAATTGGGGTAACCAATCACCAAACCAATTTTTAATCTTGTGATTTTAGATAAATCGGCCACCAGTTTATAATATTCCACATAATTGGTTATCATTACAGTTTGACCAAGGGAACACAAAATATCCACTCTGTCCAGAAAATCTTTATCGTCAATTTCTTGCTGACCTTCTTTCAGTGAGTGCAGGGTGAGTTCTGACAAAACTATAAGTTTTGATTCGTCCACATCGGGTTCCTGGATAAACTGCCGAACCCCGTTTTCGAGCATATCAATGTGCACGTTGATAATAGGCCTGAAACGACCCCTCAAAACGAAAATGTGTTTTTTATAAAGGGTATCAGAGGGCTGAAGGATTTTTCCATCAGGACCAAAAAGTGCCAGGTCACAGAAACCATTTTTCACAAGACGAAGACTCATCAACCGGCCATCGACATTTTTGAAACTAGGCCCTTCAAACCTGATCATGTCGATCTGAATTCGCCCCGGAGACAAATTGTCTCGAAGAGACTCCAGTAAAATTTCGGGGTTTTCATGATAGTAAATACATCCATAGATTAGATTTACGCCTAAAATCCCGATGGCATGTTGCTGAAGGAGCGTGTCATTGTCGAGCATTTTTACGTGAACTATCACATCATGAAACTCACCTTGAGGCTCAATCTGGAACCGGCACCCAATCCAGCCATGCGGTTGGTTGGTTTTATGGTAATTCAATGCAACCACCGTATTGGCGAAAGAGAAAAAGGTAGTTTCGCTGCCCCGCTGCTCGTCAAGTCTTTCTATCAGGAGGTTGTACTCATGATTGAGCATGCTCATCAGGCGTTCTTCACACACATATCTCTTGTCGGAAATAGTTCCGTAAATAGCATCTGAAAAGGTCATGTCATAGGCAGACATCGACTTGGCCACCGTACCCGATGCTCCACCTGCTTTAAAAAATGCCCCTGCCACATCCTGTCCGGCACCAATTTCAGCAAATGTGCCATAAATCTGCTTGTCGAGGTTTAACTTTAGGGCTTTTTGGTTTGTACCAAGACCTAAATCATGAAAAATTGACATTCTTTTAGTTTCTTTATGAAGGTTTGACACTTGCAAAAATATAATATTTTTTGTACTTTATTGAGTATATTAGCCCAAAAATGTGCTTTTTGTTGTATTTTAATGATATGAATGGATTATCATTCAGGAATATATTATATTTAGAGCAAGATTATTGATATTTTTAAACTATAAAAAATTCAATAAATATTAACTATTTAGAATTTTCAGAAAAACTTGAAACTAATGAAAAAAAATCTACTATTATTCATTTTGCTGTTTTCGGGGCTAAATATTTTGGCACAAAGCGGTTTTGAAAAAAAGAAAAAAACAAGCTCTGGAGAAAAAGTTTCCGGTGATTTTCAGGTAATCAGCGGAAAAAGTTCTAACAAAAAAGGCATAACAGGCCTTTCAGTTTCCACTCAGGATATTTCCAAAAAAATAATCAGAGATGAAGACTCAGATGCGGTTATTTACCTTAGCAATAAGTCTTTTTCGCGTGGAATGAAAAAAGCCAGGAAAAGTTTTGCCGAGTCTGGAAATGAGTTTTTTAAGGCACATAAAGGCGATTTGAAAATTGAAAATCCGGCTATGGAATTTCTGAAAATTGACGAAAATACTGATGAAATAGGGAGAAATCACCTGAAATACCAGCAAAAATTCAAAGGCGTAAATATTTATGGTGGCGAGTCGATGATTCACTCCAATGAACTGGGCTATGCCGAATTTTTGACAGGAAAAGTATATCCAACCCCCAAAATAAACACAATCGCCCAGATTGATGCAAAATCGGCCATAGCGGCTTGTTATCAGGATCTTGGAAAAACAACCATCATTCAAAACAAAGGCCTGGTGGGAGGATTGCTAAAAACTGAAACCGAGCTGTCAGAGTTGGTGATTATTCCGGAAGGTGGAAAAGAATTTTTGGCTTATCATATCACTGTAAGGCCCAATATGCTGGAGCGTTGGGTGTATTTTATTGACGCTAATACCGGCAAAGTACTTGACAAATACAACCATACCTGCTCGTTAGATGGAGTGGTAAATGCCTCAGCAAAAGACCTTAATGGCGTAACTCAGACTTTTAAAGCCGTACAAGTTGGTGGTGTAAACTACATGATTGACGCCACCAAGTCAATGTATAAAAACGCTCAATCCAATCTTCCCAATGAACCCGTAGGTTCTATTTGGACCATAAACGCCCAAAACTCTAAAGTAGATGCCGATGAATTAAATCTTGCTCACGTTACCTCCAATTCGGCTACCAGCTGGAATTCCACGGCGGTTTCGGCACATATCAATGCATCAAAATGCTATGATTATTTTTTGGCAAAATTTGGAAGAAATTCATTGAATGGCAACGGTGGAAATATTATTTCGGTAATCAATATCGCCGATGAAGACGGTAAAGGCATGGATAATGCCTACTGGAACGGACAGTTTATGGGTTACGGCAATGGGCGTGATGCGTTCAAACCTTTGGCGGGAGCCCTTGACGTAGCCGGCCATGAAATGACCCACGGTGTAGTAGAAAATACTGCAAAATTGGAGTACCGCAATCAGTCAGGAGCTTTAAATGAATCATTTGCTGATATTTTTGGTGCCTTGATTGATACCAAAAACTGGACGATGGGCGAAGACGTGGTCATAAAATCACAGTTTCCTTCAGGTGCATTGAGATCTCTGGAAAATCCCAATCAGGGTGGCAAAAATGACCCGGGATACCAGCCAAAAACCATGTCGCAGTATGAGTATTTGAAAGACACCCCAAGCGAAGACAATGGTGGTGTACATGTCAACAGTGGAATTCCTAATCATGCATTTTATAAATTTGCCACTGCAGCCGGCATGAGTCGCGATAAAGCTGAAAAAGTATATTATCGGGCCTTAACCAATTATCTGACACGTACTTCGAAATTTACTGACTTAAGAATCGCAGTTTTACAGGCTACTAAAGATTTGTATGGTCAGGCTAGTGAATACAATGCCGCAGCAGCTGCATTTGACGCCGTAGGTATCACAGACCCCAATGCTTCGGGAGGCAGTGGTGGCACTGGTGGAGGTTCGGGTAGTTCCGGTAACGGACAGTCAACCATTCCGGTTAACCCCGGAACAGAGCAGATTGTGGTTGTGGACCCTAATGATGGAAGCATTTATACTTCAGACATTGAAGGTAAAAATATTGTAGAAATAGTTAATAAAATTGGCTCTCAAGGTAAGCCCAGCATTACTGATGACGGTTCGTTTGTGTATTTTGTGGGTACAGACAAACACATATACCGTAAAAGTTTAACATCCACTGCTGCAGTTAAGAAATTGAGCGAAACCGCCAGCTGGCGTAATGTGGCGATATCAAAAGACGGGAAATTGTTGGCAGCACTGTCAAGTACATTGGAACCGGTGATATATGTGTATGATTTGGTAAATAACAAAAATGCTAAATTTGAATTATATAACCCTACTTATTCTCAAGGAGTTAGTTCGGGTGAAATTCAATATGCTGATGGTCTGGAATGGGATTATTCGGGTGAATATCTTGTATATGATGCCTTTAATGAGGCCAAAAGTAATTTCAAAACCATAGAGTTCTGGGATGTGGGTATTCTGAATGCCTGGGATGCAATTGGGAAAACTTTTGGTGATGGAACCATCGAAAAATTGTTTACCAACCTTGAAGAAGGCGATAACATCGGTAATCCGGCTCTTGCCAAAACCAATACGGGTATCATGGCATTTGACTATTTTGTCGAAGATGATGATTTGTATTATATCCTGACCGTTGACTTTGGAAAATCAGGCGATAATATCGGAGCCGTTGAAAATAATAATATCGGATATCCGGATTTTAACAAGTCAGATAAAATGTTGATATTTAATGCTTATGATGGTGAAACCGAAGTAGTTAGTACTGTAAATCTTGATACAGACAAAATAACTCCCACCTCAGAGGCGGAAGTCAGATTTACTGATGCCAAATGGGGTATCTGGTTTGCATCAGGCACACGTGCTCTGCCTACCAAAGAAGCCCAGACAATCACCATCGCAGCCATACCTGACAAACAGCCCAAAGCCAGTTTTGATATTTCTGCCTCGGCGTCGTCAAATTTGGGCTTAATTTACACTGTGGTAAAGGGTGATGCCAATATTTCAGGCAAACGTGTTACGTTGGGGAGCACTCCGGGCAAAGTTACCATAAAGGCTATTCAGGACGGAACCACCAAATATGCCCCGGCTACTGCGGAAGCTAGTTTTTGTATTCTTCCTCCGGCACCAAAACTCACTGATAATGGACAAACCGTGGTAGCATCGGGCGGAACATTGTATCAATTTTATGTCAATAATAATCCTATTGGAGGACAAACCAGTACTGCCTCATTGAAGAAAGACTTTGGAGGTACCTATACCGTGAAAACAATAACTTCGGATGGTTGTGTGAGTGCGTCCTCTAATGCCCTTAATATAGTAGCACTGGCGACTGAGCCTCAGCAGGAACTGTCGGTAATGATATCGCCTAACCCAACTTTCGAAAGGGTAAGAATTGATATACCTGTTGGTGAGACTTTGAAGAAAATTGATGTGATGGATAGCAAAGGCATAAAAGTGAAAACTGCCGTTACCAATTTGGTGAGCGTTTCAGACCTGTCAACCGGACAATATATGTTTAAAGTCGAAACTGACAAAACATCCAGAACGGTGAAAATTATAAAGAATTGATTTATAAATTTTTAAAACACATAGCCGTCGGTTTATACTGACGGCTTTTTTTGTGTTCTTTGAGAAAAGTTTTCCTTTATCAATTTATTTTTTTATCAAAATACCATTCTCTACACTTTCGTTGAGCAGGTTTTCGGCAAAATGCCAGATGGAGGATGAGCCTTCATTTATCACTTTTTTCTTATCATAAACTTTTTGGTAATCCACGTTATATTCTGCCCAGGTGCCGCCATTGTTGGAAGTATTTTGGAGCAAAGGTTCCAGACGATCCATGGATTTGGCAAACTTTGCTTCGGCGGTCTGCCCTTCTTCAAATTCCTGCCAGATTTCGATGAGTTCTTTGGCCTGATCGGCAGGTAAAAGCCCGAAAATGCGTTTGGCGGCTTCCAGCTCTTCTTCGGTGTTGGTGTGGTTTTTCTGAGTATCATAAATGAATGTATCGCCGGCATCAATCTCCACAATGTCATGGATCAGCACCATTTTAACCACTTTCAATATGTCGATGGCCGCATTGGAATGCCCGGCGAGGATAATCGCCATCATGGCCAGGTGCCAGCTGTGCTCGGCATCGTTTTCGTGACGATCACTGTTAAATAGCCGCGTTCTCCGCTGAATGTATTTGATTTTGTCGATCTCCCTGATGAAGTCAATTTGTTTTAACAGATTAAGATCTTGCATTGCTTTTCCCTATTTTGCTGAGGGCAAAATTATGGATTTTGAGGGGATTTGGGAAAATTTAATGTGGTTTGTAGAGGAAATATGTTTGGAGGCAATTTTTGGAAATAAAAAAGACCTAAAACTATTGGATATTATAGGATGCAAAAAAGGTATTATCTATTATTCAATTTCTTATGATATCCAACCAAGGATTTGAGGATTGAAAATTCTTTTCTATTTAGCTTTTGGATGTCCTGTTAGAACATACCTAAGTGCATGGATACTGTTTTAAATAAGCTTCTCTATCTCCACTTTTTGATGACATTGTCTAAATATGAAGAAACTGATGTATTAATAATTTCGATTAATTCGCTATCCATATATTGATATTCATCTGGTATATCTAATACAATAATATTTTTATCTCTTGCAACCATCGCAAAATTTTCATGCATTCTTTGTTTATGTTTCTTTTCCATAGCGAAAATGATGTCTGCCCATTCGATTAATTTTGCAGATACTTTAATACGAGCTGAGGGTTCAGTACCGGCTGATTTAACATTAAAATCCTGACTGTCTTTAAATATAGTCTCAGCGGTTTTACTTCTCCATTTATTTCTGCTACAGATAAATAATAGGTTCATAGTTTTTCTTTAATGATGAAAAATGTTAATTGCTATGTAAAGTTGAGAATTTGAATTACAAATATTGAATTTATTACTGTCTTTGTCGGTAAAATTTTCTATTTTTTATTGGGTTTTAATCTGATAATTTTTTACCTCAAATCATTATTTCGAATAGCAATTCCTTGAGCCTTAAACAAAAAAAATGAACTGACTCTCGCCAATTCATTTTTTAGATGCTTTTTGTAACCAATCCGAATTATTTGATAAGGTTTTTGAAGGCTGAGCCAAAAATTACGTAGCTGGTATTGCCGGCGATGGTGCCTTCGTTTTGTCCCCAAAGGAAAGGCCAGTCGTCATAATTCTCAAAGTGATCAGGTTTTCTGAACAATATCCCCGGGGCCACATTGCCCGGTATAAACGAGAAATCAGCACGGTTGTTACCATAAAATACCGCTTTCGGGCGTGCCGCACCCACCGCAGCTACCAACGAATAGTTGTGATAAGGATGGCAGCCAAACAAAAAGTTGGACACCTTAAAGGCATGATTGGCATCGATGATATCAGGGAAATATTTGCTCGCAAAACACAGCGTAGTACCGTAATTGAGCAAAGCACCGCCACCCGCCCAGTTGCCAAGGCCGATAGGCACCCCATAAGGATTGTCTTTTTCCAGCCCAAGGACGTACTCTTTGTATTTAAGCATATAAGGACGGAGTTTTTCTTTATAGGCGGCGTCCATGTGCGGGATGGCATTGAGGGCCGTCAAAATCGTGAAATTGACATTTCGGTCAAGAGCAGGCCATAAAAGCTCCTGAAATTTATTGACATATTGCTGCTCGCCGGTAGAAATATACAGCTGCAGGTTAGTCGAGATGTCGGCAAACTTGCTCCAGCGGCTGAGGCTGTCCTGGGGCCTTTTGGCGAGCAGGTCGTTGGCTTCAATCAACAGTCTTTTTGACTGCACCAAAGCTCTGGCCGAGAGGTCGTCGTTGTAGCCTTTCAAAACCCGGCTCACCGATGCAAACATGGTGGCGGCATTGAGGTCGAGACCGGGATTTCGGCTTGTAAATGCCCACATGTCATCTTTTACACCGCTTGAGCGGCCATCTGCGGCTTTTTCAAACGGCCCAAGATTGGGATTATAAGGCAGGCCGTCGGTAAGTGAGGCCGCATCGCCCAGGTGATGGTAATTGTCAAGCACCGAGTTGGACAGTGTCTGAGACATGTGCCCGATGATTTCGGCTTGTGCAACGAGGTTCAGTGCCCCATGCTCGATAAACTGCAGCATGTCAGGCGTACCATCTGGCCTGTGGAGGTCAACGTAGCGTTGTTTTTGGTCCACGAAAGTCTGGTCACGCATGGGCTTGAAATACTCCCAGGTATGTACAAAATTCTGCACCACACTGATATTGGAGCCGGTTTCGATGTCAAAGTCACCTGCATCAAAATATCCGCCGACGTTTAGGCCCGGGATAAGCTCCAGCGGCTTGTATTTGGTGTCGGTGGTAGGCCCCTGGTCGTGGAGGTCAAAGTGGTCGGTATTGGGTGGGGCCTGCAGATAGCCTTCTTTGAAAGGTTCGCCATGCCATACCCGGTAGGCTTCGTTTACGGTCATGTGATTCATGTGAATCGGAATCCAGACGTCGCTGGTGGCGTCAGTGATTTTCTCATAAACGTCGCTCTGAATGATGAAGTTATTGGTCTTATTATCACCATATTGGATATAATAAATACCCGGCGTTTTCACTGCTGTGAAATCAAATTTCACATAATGGTATTTGTAATAGTTACCCCAGGAAACCACTTTTCCGCTAAAAGCCACTTTGGCGTTGCCATCTTCGCCCACTTTATACAAGGAAGCAGTGGGTTGAGGCTTATCTTTTTTGTCGAGCTCTATAACCGCCACTTTGGGTTGGGCTGGGGAGTAGCCCACCTGCGAAAATCCGATGTTTGGCTTTCTCAACCAGCCATTTATGGCATTAGGCTCAATGGTCCAGGTCAATACTTTGCCTGTTTTACCGACAGGCAACACACTTCTGACCACAAACCAGCCGTTTTGTGCCAACACGCGGCCATCAAATAACTTAAGATCGGCATCGGCGGAGGTGATTTTAACCATACGCTCTGGATCGTCAGGAGCCAGCAAAAGGCTACGGCCTGTTTCGAGCGGGAGCGGGTCGATGTATTTGCCTGTACCACGGTCGTCAGCGGTGATATAGCCTTTAAACTGCTTCGGCTTTTCACTGTTGGGGCGGGTAATGGTGCTGCTCACGACATAGCGGGGGAAGCGGTTGTAACGGCCGTCAACCAGATAGGCTTTTCCCCAATATTGTGAGGGCAGAAACTCAACGTTGAATCCGGCACTGCCTTCGAGGGCTTTGGGGATGGGTTTGTCTAGATAAACCGAAATTTCGACGCCTTTGCCTTTTGCCGTAACCACCACTCTGGATTCAAAATCATAATCTTTGTACCGGAGATTTGAGGCGATGCTTTTTGTGGCTTTGTCCACTTTTCGGTTGTAGATTTCAGGCACAAGGTCCCATTGCTCGGGAGTATTGGAGAGTCTGACGGCCCCGCCCTGCATGGTTCTGACTCCGTGATGAATCATTTCGATGCCGGCGTTTTTTTCGTCGTTAAAGCCTCCGTTAAACAAGTTATTGTAAACCAGTACATTGACTCCCTGCGTCTCGAAATACTCGAGATTGTTGAGTTTTAATTCCTGAGCGGAAGAAAAACGGGAGACCTCCAGTATCATAAATAATACTGAAAAAAGTGTTTGTTTTTTCATGTTGAATAAATGAGTAAATTTTTTTGGTTGAAATAAATGTACCATTAAAATGCCATTTGGGTATGTTTTAGATCTGCAAATGCCAATCTAATGGATTAACAAAAATAGTGATTAATAAGGCAAAGTGGGCTATGGAATGTCTCCATATTTATGTTTTATAGATGCTGAATTGAGGGGTTTGAATATTTTTAATTTTTTTTCAAGAAAAAGGGTAACAAAAATTCTTTCCCTCACATTATGATGAAAACTTTCATAATATTTAGCCTGTTATTTTTCAGCTAAATGATGCTAATTTGTAATATTATATCCGAAATAAATCTTATATAATTAATTGTTAATCAGTGGTTAAGTATTTCCTCAAAGTGCCAGCATATCTTTCAGGAAGGTCAGGTCTGAAAAGGTTTCGGCATCAAGATTTTCGGTTTGGGTCAAGGTCTTGCTAATTTTTTCTGAGAAACGGGCTTTTGTTTGTTTGTCGTTGAGCCATTTTTCAATATTAGCATTTGTTTCTGGCTTATTAAAGGCATTTTTTAAGTTGATAGCATTTTGCTCGCCGTATTCGCAATCGTACAATACCAGATCTTTATAGTGCAAAACGCTTTCAGGGCTTTCAGCATCTTCCCAGGACTCCAAAATAGGTTTCAGATCAAAATTGGCCGATGAAAACATCACCAGATAAGTAGATATGCCCTCACCGTCGGGTGAATAAGGGTAAAAGCTCAGGCATTTTTCAAAATACAATTTGGAAAAATTGGACAAAATCTGCTTTTCTTCTGCAGTCCATTGGTCTTGTTTATGCAATTCCAAACGATGAAAAACGGTTTCTGTAGCAGCGTCCGGCACTTCAAAGTTGGTCATAAGTTCCAACACGCGGGGCAGGAAGTGCTTCATTTCCCATAATTCCCGCTCGGAATAACTTCTCGCCGACTCAAAATAACCGCTTCTTAGCTGTTGGGCGGTGATTTCTTTAAGAGGTGTATTGACCAAGACGGCCTCGTCGCTATCGCTTATGCAGCACCTTTTGCATAAATCCAATGTGGAGCCAATGGTATACTTTTCAAAGAGTTTATAGGCTTGCTGTATCAGTTCCTCTAAGGTCATATGTTGGGTTTTCGGGCTGTTTTTTGCTAAAAGTATAAAATTTCACCAAATAGATTTTACTTGATATTTTCTGATGGTCTCATCTTTTGTAATGAGTATCAGATCGTCTGATTTAGCTTGAGCAATTAGTAATCTGTCAAAAGGGTCACGGTGTATAAATTCCAGTTTAGAAACTTCAAGGGCATGCTTAAAAGTTATTGGCAAAATTTCAAATCCGTTTTCATCAATTAATTTCATAAAACTTTTCAAGCCTTCCTTGAATTGAAATTTTCCAAGGCTAATTTTAATTGCGATTTCCCAAATAGAAGCAATGCTGACAATTTTGATATTTGAAGAATCTTCAATAGCTTTTTTGCTTCATTTGATAAAAATTTATCGCCATTTAAAAACCAAATTAAAGCATGTGTGTCAAGCAAGATATCCATTAAATATATTCTTTAAAGTCTGAAAGTGGTTCATCAAAGTCAGGAGAAGTATAGATTTGACCTTTGGCTGAACCAAATTTTGGACTCTTTTTCTTGATTATTTTTTTTCTTTTGGTTAGCAGAAAATCAATATAATCACTCACTTCTGCCTTTAAATCAGCGGGTAAGGTATCAAGTTTTGTCAATAATTGAGTCTGTTCCATTTTGAAATCGTTTATACAAATATACAAAAAAAATGAAAAATTAATTCTTAGGATGATTTATGAAATTTGCCCTTAATATTTCCTCGAATTGAAATGTTTAAGTTAAATTTTCAGCTACATATAATGTTCAAATTTTGCCTTTCTTGAATCTCTAATACCTATTTCCCCTTGTTACTATACCAAAACGGAATAGCCACATATTCATCATAGACTTTTTTGGGTAAACTGTCTGTTTTTAAGGTTTTTATGTGAAGGGTATTCCTTCCAATTTTACAGTTTTCGGTGTTAAGATAGGCTTTAATTCCTTTGCCCCGGGCATTGGTTTCAAATAAAAACTCCGGAGAATTAAGAGTGGAATCGTTTATAGAAATTTGAAAATAAGTTCCGAGACACTCCAATCTTGCCGCATCCCGCAGAGGTCTTTTCTGAGAGTTTCTGAGGTTGTCGGACAATGTGGGTTCTTTATATATTTTGGCTAAATTTTCATCCAGAATTTTGGTATAATTGATAAAAAGCTTCAAAAAAGGCTCCTCAATCACATCAGACTGGATACTGGCCACAGGAGTATCGTCATTTTCGGTTCTCAGATTGTCATAAAAATTAGTTTCGAGCTTATGATTTGCTGACCCGGAAGAGTAATAATTTCGTGATTCAAGAATAGGAATGCCTGCGTGCTCCAGCAGTTTGGAGCTATAAATACCGATTGCTACTGCGAAAAAAGTAAACCCGATAATCAAAACCGTCCTGAAATATTTTTTATGGGGCATATTTGACCCAAAAGTGAAATTGATGAATTGAATGGGCTTGTACATGCCCATGTATAAGAACGTACTTTTTTCAATCGTTGCTTTGTAGAGTTTCCCCAGGATGGGTTTACTTCGGTATTTTTCTTTTGAGCCTATCGCCATTATGACCATTGAAAACGCCCAGATGAGAGCAAATAATATCAAAAATATTATTTTGGTTTTTTCATATACCACCGGAAGATAAGTTTTGAAGCCAATTGTAGCCACAAAACCAAGCAAATACAGCACGGCCATCATGATGCTAAACAATACCAACACAAAGGCGATGGAGAAAATCTGACTGCAAAGTTTGTCGAGCTTTACAATATAGCTATCCAAAGTGCCGAACTTTTGTTTGTACATTTCGGCCATATCTTTTGTGGTATTTGGGATATTGTCAAAGTTGATGCCTTGCGGGAATACCGCCCTGAGGCCGACCAAAGCAATCCAAAACGCCCGGATAATAAAGTGAATAATAAACGTAAAAATCAATAAATAGGCGGAAGATTTACCAAAGCTGTAGGCCAACGTGGGAAATACCTGGCTGGAAATATCACTGCTTATCTGGTAGTTTTCATAAAAGCTGCTTATGGCTTTGTCGGCAATTTCCGGCAGAAAAGAGGTAGAAAAAATCGCTGCACCTGAAACCACCAGTTCGAGGTTCCAGCTTTGATTTGACAGCTCTTGTATCCAAATACTTTTTTCGTGGGGAGTGTTTTCCATCAATAAGTTTAGGTTTTGGGCAAAGATAAAAACTTTGTTGATTTTTTTAAGGAATTATAGCTTTACCCCAAATTTTTTGCAGATCAACTAGATGAAAAATGCTCATAAAGTCATGAAATATATGATTGATTTGCATTTTACCATAGAAAATTTTTGGAACTTAAAAAATTCAATTGCTTGATTTTTTAGGTTCCTTGTTGGAGCATGTTTTTGAAAGGATTTTTCAGGTGGTTAAACCCATTTTCCTAAATCGATGCCTTTAAAAGTAGAGTAAAAATTTAATAAATAAACTCAGTTACCTTCACCAAATGCCTGTAAATATTTTTCTATTTCGGCTTTGATTGCCTCGAGTTCACCGTATTTTTTAATTAAAATAGTACCTTCATTATTTACTAAAATATGAAATGGATAACCGGAAGCATTCAGTTTTTTAACGAATTCATCATTTCGGTCAAAATAATTCTTCCAGGATATGTTGTTGTCTTTCAGTATTTTATTGGCTTTTGCTATTCTTTCAGTCTGTGATTCATCAGTTACAGAAATAAAATTAACGCCTAGTTTGCTATAATTTTCATGCATTTTTACCAGTTCCGGCATTCCCTCAATACAAGGTTTGCAGGTAGTGGCCCAATAATCGATAAATGTGAGTTTATAAGGTGCAAAATCTGATTTTCTTAGGTGATTATCTTTGTCAAATGTGATGTCAGGGAAAGTTGTAATTTTTAGTTTATTCAGAATTTCTATCAGTTTTTTATAAGGTTCACTTTTTTTGATTGCCGGAGAAAATAGTCTGAGATTTTCAAGATAAACATTGGAATAGCCATAAAAATTTAAATCATTAACAATCTCCCAAAACGCCACATAAGAGTTGGGTTTTTTAATAATATAGGCTTTCAAGTCCTTGTGTTTTGAGGTTATTTTAGGATCCATCTCATTTTGAAATGGTCTTAGTCCTTCGGTATATTTTCCATATTTTTCAATAAATGTCTTATATTCTTCATTGATCGCTGAAACAGAAACCATCGAAAATTTCATGTCGGGGTTAATTTTGATTTTCAAACTTCCTTTTTCGAGAAAAAGTGGCTGGGATGGGCCACGCATTGACATAAAATAGATGGGTTGAGGATAGGAAACTTGTCCCTCAAGCAGATTTTCATCTTTAAAAAACATCATAAGCCCATTGGCATCTCCAAACGATTTTGTACCGGAATTGGACTTTAGACCATAAGAATAAAGTGTCTCCAGATTAAACCTGCTCATTGGATAAGACAAATAAACTGAGTCGTTTTTCAGGTCTGGAGCATCAATTTTGACAGAGAAATTGGTTTGTGCCTGAATGTGCGTTAGAACTAAAACCGAAAAGAAAAGGGAAATAATAATGTGTTTCATAGTTTGGGAAATTTAAGTTTAAAAAATTTATAAATCAGCGGATATAACAAACACTGAATTTTTCAGGAATATATAGTCGGTTTGCATTTTAGGTGGAAAATGTTGCTTGACCACAGTGGATGCTTTCTATAACTAAAAACTAAGTTATAGCTAAAAGTATTAATATCCAAGCTTTTGAAGGTAAAAGTTTTTGGTTGGTGGTCGTTTGTGTGATGTTAATTATTTGGGAAGAATGTGATTTTCGCACCCAATTTGATTTTAGATTAATGGAGCGGTTTTTTTTACTCTTATTAATGATAAATTTTATATTATAAGATTCACCCATATTGTATAAACTACATCAACACCAAAAATCAAACTCCTAAGTCGATATTTTTAAAATTGTAAAGCCGCCCAAATTGGCTTTTGAAATAATCTGTTTTTTTAATAGTTAGAAATTTATCATAAAAATAAAAACATCATTCCACCATCATCACAAACTTATAATGCTGCCTCATAAACCCCAGCCGCATATAAAATTCATGGGCACGGGTGCGTTTGAAGTTGGAGCTCAGCTCTATCTGGTCCACTTCTTTTTTCTTACAGTAGTTTTTGGCAAATTCTATCAGTTTTTCACCGATTTTTTGATTGCGATAGGTGGCAGTTACCACCAGTTCCTGTATCTCGCAGATGGTTTTGGCATGGTGCAGGTGGTCAGAGAAAACCATGCTGAGGAGTGCCAGAGGGGTTTTCTCGTCCCAAACCAAAAAATAATGGTGGGTTTCGAGCAGGAGATTTTTCTTAAAAACCCGCTCAAAATCCACCTCGTTGAGTACAGTCTCCTCCAGCTCGTCAACCAGCAGCTTTACTGCCGGCAGGTCTTCGTGTTGAGCTCTTCTGATGGTCATCGTTATTTTATTTTAGCCCATGCGTCAAGTTTTTCTTCCAATATGCTCAGTGGCAGGCAGCCGTGTTTCAACACTTCGTCGTGAAATGCCGCCAGACTAAACTTATCACCCATTTCGGTCATATATTTTCCTCTCAACTCCCTGAGTTTCATCGCACCAATCTTATAAGAAAGTGCCTGCCCAGGGTAGGCCATGTAGCGTTCTATTTCGGCAGTGGCACCTTCGACCGATATGGCCTCGTTTTCGAGCATGTATTGCAAGGCCTGCTCGCGTGTCCAGCCTTTTGTGTGAATTCCGGTATCTACTACTAACCTTATGGCCCGATGTATCTCATCACCCAGAGCACCCAGATATTGATAAGGGTCGGTAAATAGTCCGAGGTCTTTGCCCAGCGATTCGCAATACAAAGCCCAGCCTTCGCCATAAGCACCATACCAGCCAAACCGCAGGAATTTCGGAATCTTGAGGTTTTCCTGTTGCAATGATACCTGATAGTGGTGTCCCGGAATTGCCTCATGCAAAAACAGCGACTCCATGCCGGAGGTTACGTTAAATTTGGTGGCGTCGGGAATCGGCACATAAAAAATACCCGGTCTGCTGCCGTCAGCGGTACCCTGAATGTACTCGGCACTGGCCGAAGCCTCTCTGAATGCCTCAGTACGTCGAATCTCAAATTTGGTTTTAGGAGTGAGGTTAAACATTTTTTTGAGGTTGGGCTCCATTTTGGTCTGGATATTTTTGAAAGCCGCCAACACCTCTTCCGGGGTCTTGTAAGGCATCAGTTTTGGGTCGTTTCTTACCGATGCCAGAAATGCGTTGAGATCTCCTTTAAACCCGACCTGCACCCTTATTTTTTCCATTTCTTTCCTGATACGGTTTACCTCCGAGAGTCCAATCTGCATGATTTCATCTGTTGACTTCAGGCTGGTGGTCCAGTAATAGGTAAGAAATTTATAATGATGAATCCCGTTTTTGATAGATAAAATTCCGCTCGAACCCCTTGCTTTGGGCAAATAGGAGTTTTGAAGGTAATCGGCCAATTTTTTGTAAGTCGGCTTTACTTTGGTTTCGATGGCGGTGGTATATTTATCAGTTATGGCAGTTTTTTGGGTAGCGTCCATACTGGCAGGGATTTTTTTCACCGGTCCATAAAACAAGTGTGCTGTAGGCTCTCCCATGGCCAGTTCCCGCATCTGAGGGATCATTTTTTTGACCAAAGCCGCCGGAAATACATTTTCGGCTTTTATGCCTTTGTCGAAATTTGCGATGGCAGTGTCAGCCCAAATCACAAACTTATCAAATCTTTTGAGCCAGTTGTCGTAGTCCTGAGCAGTTTTGAATGGTTGAGCCGATTCGCCGCTTCCGTATTGGGCGATGGTCAATGGCAAACCGACAAACTGATTAAAAGGCTGTAAATGAGTAGGGTAATTGAGTGCCTCGGCTTCAGTAGTGAGGTTGAATTTCAGAGCGTTGTAATATATTTTTTCGTCGTCGTTGAGCCCATTGGGGTCAAATTTGTCAAGACGGTCGTTGTAGGTCTGATAAAAATTAAGCAGGTTTCGGCGATACTCTTCCGAGATGTCGATGGGAAGCTGGTCGTTAAAGCGATTGTCGCCCTGTGAAGTGGCTTCTAATGGGAAAAACGACAATCTTTCTTCGTAATAATCTTCGAATAATTTGTTGAGTTCTTTGTTTTCTGATGGCTTACAGGAAAACATGGCAAGTCCGACAAGAGCGGAAAGCAATAATTTTTTCATTTATAGGAAAACTTTTTTTTGTAAAAATAAAAATAAATTTTGGGCTGATAATCAAAGTATTGAAGAAAAGTGCGGGTTTTTGGTGATTTTAGCGTGTAAAAATCAATAATATGGGTTTTTTATTTAATTTTTTTTAAAAATGGACTACAAAACTTAAGTAAAAGAGTCTTGTTTGTCTCAAAAGATTAGAAAGAAAAGTATTTTCTATAAAGTAATAATCTTCTAATAAATCACTTGATACGGCTATCCGTGATTCCCAGGATTTTCCAGGTGCCATCGATTTTTCCTAAAATAAAGATATTAGTTCCTTTGTGGGAAAGTTTTTGATTGAGATAAAACTCATAAGGAGTAAAAGCGGTAGAAACTAGTTCATCGTTTTGGACTTTTATATCGAGCAATCTCTCCTCAAATTTGACAGTTTCGGGAATTGAAATTACCGATTTCAGAAAACCCTGAAATTCCTCATTTTTTACAGAAGTGCTCTTGTCGGCCTTGATATAAACTGATTTTAAAATTAAATCTTTGTCACATACTGACTTGATTTTCAATGTATCGCGGGCGTGCATGCCTTCGAAAAAGGTTTTGACCGTGGCTGAAATTGCCTCGGTAGCAGATTGGGCTTTCAGGTTAAAGGCTGTTACAAAAAATGCGAAAATCAGTAATGCTTTTTTCATAGAAAAGATAATTTTCCATAAAAATAGATGAAAAACCACAGCAAACAAACTTTTGGAGAGCCTGAGAATTCTATTTTTTTCTCAGATCAAAAACTCTCGAATAAATAAACATGGCTGTGTGGGCATCGGTGAGCTGAGTGTTTACCGGCGATTTTTTAAGCATATTCAAATACCCCAGTTGATAAGTATTTTTACCTGAAATTATTCCAAAACCGACAGAAATACGATTTTGATTAAGCCTTATTTTATTCACAACATTTTTACCAAATTCGTAAAAAAGATCCTCAGAGCCGTAGATATACAAACTGTTTTTATTTCGAAATTTATATAAAGTGTGCCTGATTTGGAAAGTATATCTTGTGCGAGTGTTATAGACAAAACCATCGACAAGCATATTATTGGCGATATTTTCTCTGAAACGGCCTTCAACTCTCAATCCATTGTTAAATGTATTTTTTCCGGCTTCTACAGAATACCAGATTAGAGCCCATGGGCGGTGCTCATTGCGTTGCAATTTCAGGTTTTCAGGATTTTGAAGCCACAAATGGGCGTAACCTGCACTGATATTTAGTTTTGATTTTTTATTCGAAATAAGGGAATAGTTTCCTCCGCCACGAATGATAAAAAAGCTTTCCGGCACAAAATGGGCATCAGCCGAAATGGCAAATTTGTTGGTGAGTTTTGTTTGTGTCGAGGTTCCCAGCCAAATCTGATTTTGATAGATAATGTCGTCCTGAGCTAGTACCGAAATTCCTGATAACAGAAAAAAAAGTAAGGTTAATTTTAATGGTTTTTGTTGCAATTTGTTGGCCTGAGTGGCTGATTTCTGATTCCAAAATTAAAACTTCATGCAAGGTAGTGTTCTGCAAAATGCATTTTTGTGACTATTTTCACAGAAAAATTATATTAATCAATCAATGGTGCATATTCCGGGGATTTCGGCTGAGCTTTTAAGTGAAATTAAAGATAGGGCAATAGAAAAAACTGTACCTGAAAATACGGTAATTTTGAAGGAGGGACAATATATAAAAGTGATTCCCCTGGTGCTGGAAGGGCTTTTGAAAGTCTATACGCAGTATCAGGAAAAGGAACTGCTTCTGTATTACATTCAACCCAACGAAAGCTGTGTGATGTCATTTAGTTCGGGCCTGAAAAATGAGCCGAGTAAGATATATGCCATGACGGAGGAAGAGACCCGTATGCTGCTTTTGCCGGTGGATGATGTAATGCGTTGGACCAAAAATTTCCCCGATTTCAATAGTTTGTTTTTCAGTCAGTTTAATCTTCGCTATTCTGACTTGCTCGAAACCATCAATCAGCTCCTTTTTGATAAAATGGACAAACGCCTTCTCGACTATCTGCAGCAAAAAGTAAAAATGACTCAGAAAAACCCTCTCAAAATATCTCACCGGCAAATTGCTGCCGAACTGGGCACCGCCCGGGAGGTGATTAGTCGCGTGATGAAAAAGCTGGAAACTGATGGCAGAGTGAGACAAATTGGGAATTCGGTGGAGGTGATTTGAGATTTTTTTAAAATTATATTATTTTAAAGTGTTGAAATATAGGTATTTATAAAATTTTTAAAAATATTTTTTTGAGTAGTGACTCAGGTTACTGCATAGGTTTTTTTTATGCTGTTGTTTTGTATCATAATTATTAAACCAAAATTTATTGATATTATGAAAGCAAACATGGGTTCTTTGGATCGTATTCTCAGAGTGGTATTGGCAGTAGTATTTGCAGCTTTGTATTTTACAGGAGTTGTTGAAGGTACTTTAGGTATCGTATTGGTGGTTGCAGCCGTAATTTTTGCCCTTACCAGCTTAATCAGTTTTTGTCCGCTTTATCCTATATTTGGTATCAGCACCAAAGGAGACAAATAAGATTTTCAAATGTCCGGAATTGTTGAATTTCAATTCCGGACATTTTTATTAACTCAATCCTACAATTTTCCCTGATTCATCAATGTCCATACTTTCAGCAGCAGGGATATTGGGTAAACCCGGCATACGCATGATTTCTCCCAAAATCGGAATCACAAAACCGGCACCGGCAGCATATTCAAACTCCCTGATGGTAATAATAAAATCTTTAGGTCTGCCGATTTTCCGTTCGTCATCTGACAGGCTTTTGGGAGTTTTAGCCATACAAACCGGGAGTTTTCCAAAACCCAGTTCGTCGATTTGTTTCAGTTGCATTTTAGCTTTCACTGAATAGGCCACGTCGTCAGCACCATAAATTTTGGTGGCAATGGTTTTGATTTTTTCTTCGAAAGGAAGATCTAAATCATATAGAGGCGAAAAACTACTTTCATTTTTGGAAACGAGATTTCTGACCTCTTCGGCTATTTCCACCATACCCGTACCTCCTTCGGCAAATCCCGTACTTTCAATGGCTTTAATGTCATATTTTGCACAGAAATCTACCACAATTGCTATTTCTTCAGCAGTGTCTGTCGGAAATCTGTTGATGGCTACTATGGCTTTCATGCCAAAATGCCGCATGTTTTCGAGATGCTTGCCCAAGTTTTCACAGCCTTTCAGTACTTTCGCAGCAGATGGTTGGTCTAAGTTTGCTTTTTTTGCCCCTCCATGGTGTCGCATGGCTCTGATAGTAGTCACCATAACCACGGCTATTGGCTTTAGTCCGGATGTACGGCATTTGATGTCAAAAAACTTTTCAGCACCCAGGTCGGCACCAAAACCTGCCTCAGTTACCACATAATCGGCCAGCGACAATCCCATTTTAGTTGCAAGAATTGAGTTGGTACCCTGGGCAATGCTCGCAAATGGTCCCCCATGAAGTATGGCAGGGTTGCCTTCCAAAGTTTGTACGAGGTTGGGTTTTATGGCATCTTTAAGCAAGATGGTCATCGCACCTACAGCATTGAGGTCACGGGCAAAAACTGGTGTTCCGGCGTAGGTTTGACCAATAAAAATATTTCCCAGTCGCTGTTTAAGGTCATCGAGACTTTGGCTCATACACAAAATTGCCATGATTTCTGAGGCCGGAGTGATATTAAATCCATCTTCCCGCACCATTCCGTTTTGGTTACCACCTAGTCCGATTACAGTATGTCTGAGTGCTCTGTCGTTGAGGTCAATGACTCTTTTCCAGGTTATGCTTCTTGGGTCTATTTGCAGGGAACGTTTATTGTTTTGGAGGTTGTGGTCAATCAATGCAGCCAAAAGATTGTTGGCTTTTTCTATGGCTGAAAAATCACCGGTAAAATGGAGATTGATGTCTTCCATGGGTATCACCTGGGCATATCCCCCGCCGGCAGCACCTCCTTTTAATCCAAATACCGGTCCTAAGGATGGTTCACGTAAAATGGCTATTGCTTTTTCTCCGATTTTATTCAGTCCATCTACCAAACCTACTGTCATGGTGGTTTTTCCTTCTCCAGCAGGGGTAGGAGTGACGGCCGTGACAAGAATCAGATGGTTTTTGGATATTTTATTCTGATCAATGAGCTTCAATGGAAGTTTTGCTTTGTATTTACCGTAATATTCCAGGTCGTCGTTGGAGATGTTGAGTGAAGCTGCTATTTCTTTTATGTGTTTTATAGGAGCATTTTGAGCAATTTCGATGTCTGACAGCATATTGTATTTTTCTTCAAAACTGAACAGAAAAATACTTTTATTCTATGATAATTGTCAAGACAAGTAATGGGATTAGTGATAAAAAATATTAGAATGTGTCAATTAATTTCAAAGTAAACTTATTAATTAGAATAGGTTTTAGCTAAAAAAATATTTTGATTTCTATAAATTTGGCTATAGGAGGATTAATGGATGATGTTTTTTAATACCTTGCTATAGCGGTTGGGAATAAGAAAACGCTCAAATTGTAAAATGGAATTACCTGAATAATATTACTTTAAATCGCTTTGGCTAATATATTAATATTCTTTGAAAATTGAATTGTATATTTGAATTGTAAAAATTGATATAAAATTGAAACAAAGAATTTATATTGATACTTCTGTTTTTGGAGGTTATTTTGATGAGGAGTTTTCAGAACATACAATACCTTTGTTTGAGAAAATTCATAAAGGGGATTTTATTTTACTTTATTCAAATATCACTCAGGATGAAATTGAAAATGCCCCGGAAAAAGTTAAAAAACTAGTAAAAAGTATAAAATCTGAATATACTGAATTTATAGAAACAACAAATGAAGCAATCGAGTTAGCTTCAGAATACATTTCAGAAAAAGTCGTTGGAAAGACAAGTTTTGCAGACTGTTTACACATAGCATTAGCTACATTAAATAAAGCAGATTTTTTGATAAGTTGGAACTTTAAACATATAGTTAATATTCAAAGAATAAGTGGGTACAATTCGATAAATTTAAAAAATGGTTTAAATCAACTGGAAATACGTTCCCCAAGGGAATTTGGAGATTATGAAGACAATTGAAAAAACATTTGATTCTGTAAAATTTATGCGTCAGCAAAGAGATTTGTTGAGTAAAAAATTATCTATGATGTCAACACAAGAAATACTGGATTATTTTAAAAAAAAGAGTGTTGAAAATAATGTAAAACCTTGTTCATAAGATTTTTACACAAAAAGCCATTTTATCCTTCAAAATCTCATTTACAAACTATTTTTAAGAGAGTAAAGGATAAAATGGCTTAGAAATTGAAACCTATTTCACCAACTTCATTTCATCAATCAGCCAGGTGGCTTTTCCGATTTTTTCAATGATAAAAAGTACATAGCGGGTGTCCACCATAATATTGCGACAAATTTCGGGGTCATAATTGAGGTCTGACATGGTGCCTTCCCACTGTCTGTCAAAATTTAAACCCACCAGATTTCCCCTCGCGTCTATCGCAGGGCTACCTGAGTTTCCACCTGTGGTGTGGTTGGTTGCAGTGAAAGCTACCGGAACTCTGCCTGTTTGGTCGGCATATTGGCCAAAATCTTTGTTTTTGTATATTTCAAGCAATTCGGCTGGAACATCAAATTCATAATCGCCGGGTTTGTATTTTTCCATTACACCGTCTAGGTAAGTTTGGTAATGATAACTTACTCCATCCCGCACGTTGGAGCCTTTTACCCTTCCATAAGTCACCCTAAGTGTGGAATTGGCATCAGGAAAATATTTTTTCTGAGTGTCAGTTTTCATTTGTTCAGCCATAAATCTTTTTTGTACCAGATCAATTTGTCCCTGGAGGGCATCATTGGTGCTGCCAGATTTTTCGGTGTAGAGAGATTTCATATTTCTGAAAAGTACCACCACAGGGTTAGACTTCATGGAAGCAACATTTTCCTTACTAAAGGTTTCGTCTTTGAGGGAGTTTACAAAATCAGAATTCGAAAGAAATGAGCTGTTTTTTTGTAACCATTCGTAACATTTTTGTTCATCAGAAAGAATTTTAAGCTCTTCAGGAAGTAAATCGGCAGATACTTTTTTGGAATACATCGTGAGGAGTTTTGCACTCAATTTCAAATCCAAAGCCGCATCATAATCTTTATAAAAAGCTTTGAGGGCATTTGCTACTCGCTTGCTGTTGTTAGCATCCAGTTTTGAGGCATCGGCCAAATCTATTGCGGCAGCGTAAAAATTAGCAACCCGCAGTATTTCAGCACCCCGGCTGATTTCATCAAAATAGGCTTTGTGAAGGGCATGTGGAGCTTGTTTTTGGTACAAATCTTCCAACTCGGCAATGGTCTTTGCAATGGCTGGATTTTTTGAAATCAAAAATTGCTCATAGTCTTTCCGTTTTTTTACGGCATTTGACCGTTCCAGACCTTGATTTTCCCCAATCCATTTTTTCCAATAATTGGCCAAAGAGGCGTATTTTGAGGCGTATTTTATTTTTATGGCTTCCTCCGAACGCATTTTTTCATCCCAGTTTTTCAGAATCAAATCCCTAACCTCGATACGGGCGGGGTTGGTCTCTTTTAAGGTTTTTTCTAAAGCAATGGCAGGAAGATACTCGTTGGTGCGTCCCGGAAAGCCATAAACAAAAGTAAAATCGTTTTCTTTGATGCCTTTGATGGAAACCGGAAGGAAATGTTTTGGCTTATAAGGCACGTTTTCGCCAGAATATTCGGCCGGTTCATTGTTTTTATTGGCATAAATCCTGAAAATAGAAAAATCACCGGTATGACGCGGCCACACCCAATTGTCGGTATCAGAGCCAAATTTCCCGATAGATTCCGGCGGGGTTCCTACGAGTCTTATGTCTTTAAATATCAGTTTTTTGTATAAATAATATTTATTGCCGGCATACATAGGTTTTATTTCCAGCTCTTCAAATTTTCCTTTGGGAGTATTTTTCAGGACTTCGTCCATTCTTTCTTTCAGGGTTTTTCCTAACTCAGCAGCCGTCATGTTTTCGGTGCCTGACAGAATTTTTGGTGTGATATCAATGATGTCGGTAATAAATGCAACATTGGCACCGGGGTTGGGCAATTCCTCACTATAATTTTTAGCCCAAAATCCATTTTTTAAATAATTATGATCAACACTGGAGTGGCTCTGAATCATGCTGTAGCCGCAATGGTGATTGGTCAAAAGCAAGCCATTGGGTGATATGATTTCTGAGGTACAGCCACCGTTAAATTGTGGTACGGCATCTTCGATACTGGGTTTCAGTGGGTCAAAAATGTCTTTGGCCGACACCTTCATGCCCATGGCTTTCATTTCCGTTTCGTTGATTTCGGTAGGTATCCACATACCACCTGATTGTTGAGCCTGAGCCGAAAAGCTAAAAGCAATTATTGCCAGTCCGGTAATTTTCTTTATAATCCTGTCTTTATTCATTATAAATGATATATAAATATTTGAATATTAGTTTGTTAAAATATTTCGCAAAAGTGCATAGTGCAATTTTACTTAAAAATAAATGTAAAATTGAGCAGGACATAATTTTTTACAAATTATCCTGAAGTTTTAATAGCAACCAACTTTTATTTGACTTAAAAAAAATTAGGATTTTGACCCGGAAAAAAATCTTTTTTTTTAACTATTTTTCACTACAAAATTTTAAAAGAAAATATTCTAAATTGTTTTGACTTAATATGTATAAACATTTAATAATGAATAAGTTTGGTGTTAAATTTTTCGAATAAAAAAGAACAAAAGTTTGATGACTTGATTAAATTTGAATAAAAATACTTTCTATGAAAAAACTATATTTATTAACTATCGCTTTATTGGTTTTTGCCAATGCAACCGGCCAAAAACTAAAACCATATATTCTTGCGGGTTCGTCTGCTTCATCGATTGATGTGGTGGAAAAAACTGTTCTTGAAAAGCTAAAAGCCAACGGATTTAGGGTGGAAGGTGCCTACAAACCTGTCTCGGGAAAAGACCGGGTGGTGATTGCCGTTAGTAATGATGATTTGGCAGCAGCTGTAAAAAAAATCGGTGGATTTAAAGGTTTTGCTCTCGCCCTGAGAGTGGCTTTGACTGCCGAAAACGGAAAAGTGTTGGTAAGTTATACCAATCCTGCTTATTGGGGTAGGGCCTATTTTACCGAAAACTGGGAGTCAGTTGCGGCAAATTATGAACGGTTTTCTGCTAAAATGAAAACTGCACTTTCGGAGTTTGACGATGAAGCCATTAAAGATTTTGGCTCAAAAAAAGGAATTGATGTGGTTGAGCTCAAAAAATATCATTACATGGCCGGAATGCCGTACTTCAAAGACAACGTCAAAATCAAAGAATTTGCGAGCTTTGAAGAGGCGATTAGTACGATTGAGGCAAATTTAAAATCAGGAGTAAAAGACGTTAGGAAGGTTTATGATGTGAAACTTAATGGCGAAAAAATGGTGCTTTATGGATTTGCCCTCAGTGGTGCAGACGGAGAGCGGTTATTTATGCCGAAAATTGACCTTTCAAGCCCTAAACACACTGCATTTTTGCCTTATGAAATGCTTGTAGTGGGCAATAAAGTGTATATGTTGCACGGCAGATTTAGGATTGCCTTGTCGTTTCCGGATCTTACAATGAGCCAGTTTATGAAGATTGTTTCCACGCCGGGTTATATCGAAGATAAACTTACAGAAGTTTGTAAATAAACGAGGAATGTGGCCAAAACCGAAATTGTTTTTGGCCACTTTTTTCTACCGAAAAACTTTTTTTTCTGAAACCTAAATAACATCATCTCACTATAACTTTCTGACTACAAGCTTCTCCATTAATATTTTTTGCAAAGATAAAATAAGTGCCGGTATGCAATGGATTTTTGAATTCTATCCGGAAATGGTCGTTTTTGTCAAGAATTTTATCAATTTCGATAATTTGACCATTTAAATCATTAAATATTAGTGTGCTTTTGTCTAATTGGTTGAAATACAGATTGATAAATCCCTGATTGGTGGTCGGATTGTCAAAAACTACACATTTGGCATTTACTTCAAGGAAGTCTAATTCGATTTTGTTTAGGGTAATTTTCAATCCATTTTCAAAAATATAGACCAATTGGTATTGATTCTTTCCTGTAAATGGCCGCAGGTCGATCGCCAATGGTTTGTCGATCATCCAATCAGCCCAATTTTTGTCATCATTACTTTTTTGTATGATTAGCTTTCCTTTTTCAGGGAAATTCCTGACCGAAATCTGTGGGTTTCCATTTTTATCTCTCTGGCCTTCAATCACCGGAAGTATGATATTGTTGCCATAAAAACCATATTCTCCTGTTGAAATAGTGGTAAACTCCAGGTATTTAAATTCTTGAATATCAGTATTTTTGAACTTAGTGTTTCCCAGGATTTTGTATTGACTTTCGTTGGGATTATTTCTGGATTCGCAGTCAGTATTGGACCCGGAGTAATTGACAACCCAAACACTATCAAGGTTTTTGACCGGAAAATTCAGGATTTCGGTTTCTGAAAAATAAGTTCTGATTTTTATAGGTTTAGAAAATGGCCGGGAAGTTTTTAAATTAAAATATTTGGGTAATAAAGGGCTATCTTTTAAAATTGAAATCAAATTTTGCGAGCTTAATCTAAAATCAAAACTTACCAAGCCCAAATTTTGCCCTGTTGGATGAATTGCTGTCAGTATTTTTCCATTTTTTTCATAGAAATAATTCCAGTCATTGGGGTTTAAATTAGACTGCTGAACTGCAAGGCAAGTATCCATTTTACTTTTTCCCTGATAACAAGGTACAAAAACGAATTCAACTTTAATTGGTTTTGAAAAACAAACATTTTTACCCAGAATGCGGGCAAAAAATAATTGGTTTTCGGTGTGAGAATCTAAGTTTAAGGTGTTTTCAGTGAAAAAATCGCTTTCTGTATCAGAATACCAACGGGTGGTTTGATCCAATAATTGAAGTGATTTTTGAGGTTCGGAGAAATTGCAAAAAGAAACAATAGTGTCTTGAATAGCAAAGTTTGGGGCCTCTTTAACTAAGACTTTTGTTTTAAGAAAATCAGATTCGCAGCCTTTTTCAGTAGTATTTTTTATCAAAAATGACTTTTCTCCTGCATTTTCCAACATTTTTTGAGAAATATGTAAAGTATCTAAATCAAAATATTGATAACCGGGTGATAATTCTTTTACAATTTTATCCCATTTTTCAAACTGACATACTTCTGAAATATCCCAAACCGGATTTTCGGATTTCGGATTTACCTTGATTTTGAAATCAGAGGTGTTGCGAATACAGGTAGATGTACCTGAATTCTGGAAAGTTACCCTCAATCTGTAATTGCCGTTATTTTTTTGTTCCGGAATAAATTTCGAGGCCGAATCTGCCTCTATGAAAACGGTGGAATAAATACTCCCCGCTTTCAATTGCCATTCCACCGACTTTGTTTTTCCTGATATTTTGACCTTTGCCTTACTCAAATTAATCTCTGTATTTTCACAAATATTGATATCATCAATTTTTGAATTGAGTGAATTGATTTTTAGACTTACCTCATTGGTGGTCAATTCTTTCAGGTTTTCTTTAACCATACATCTGAAAACCGAGCCGTCAGTGTAGGGTTTTTCTCCGGCATTATCAATTTTCAGGTCTTTGTTATTTTCGCCTTCCAGATTTTCAAATTGACCGGAAACTTGATTTTTAATTTGCCATTGATAATTGGGCGAATTTTCCCCTTTTAATTTTACCGAAAATGTAACAGTATTTCCCTCACAATTAGTTTGGTTGGTGGGTTGCGTTGCGATTCCAAATGCTTCAACAATCTCTGAAACAATCAAAAGTCTGTCTGATTCACAACCAAAGGAATTAGTTTGACTCACATAATAATCATGTTTTCCGACTTTAGAATATTCAGGATTTTGAGTTGTGAAAGCTTTGCCTGTTCGGCTGGTGTACCATTTCAGATTTTCGCCTTCGGCTTTGAATACGAGCGGGCTCCCTTCTTCCTGAGTATTTGGGGTAATATTTATTGGAGGATTGGGTTGGGGATGTACTGTTATCGGTACTTTCACACGTTTGCTTTCGCAGCCGTAATCATTCACAAGGCTACACCATAAAGCCTGCTCTCCGGGTGTTTCGGTGCCGATACTGGGTTGTTTTTTGTATGTAAAACCATTTTCTGAAGTTGTGAACCAAAGCACATCGAGATCAGAATTATGGTTGATTTCGATGGGCTCTAATTTCTCGTTTTGACAAACTTGTGCTCGATTAACTTCAGGTTCGGTAGGGTAGGCACCGATTTTTAAAGTCATGAGGTCCGTAGTTTCAACACAAGTTCCTGTGGAGCTTGCAAATTTTAGTGCACACCGATATTGCCCGGCATTTTCGAAGTTAAGTGATGAAATTTGCAAATGGGTACCTTCCGAGCCTGAAATATTTGAATTATTATTCAAAGTATCCCATTCGGTTCCAGTGCCAGTTCTATATTGCCATTGTGTTGAAATTGGGTCGCCTAGAATCTGATGACTGTTTGCCAGGTTAAGATCAAATGTTTGGGTAAGACATTTTTCCTGATTATCTAAATTTCCAGTAAGTTTATTAACATTTAACAAAACCGAGTCACTCAAGATTTCAGAGAAAGAATCTTTAACCTTGCATAAATAAAGTGTTCCATCGGGATTCTCTGTGTTTCCTACATTGCTGATTTTGAGTTGATTGGTTGTTGATTTGTCTATATTTGGCAAATCGTCATTTAAGCTCGAAAATTGCAATTCACCAGGTCTTTTTCTAAACCATTCATAATTTAATATGCCTGAACCTGAGGCATTTACTGTAAAGTCTGAGGTGTTTCCATTGCAATTTAATTGGTTGAAAGGTTGGGAAATTATTGCTAATGCAGCGAAAATAGTTGACGAAATTTTCAATCTTGGGCTTTCACATTGGCCAATAGTTTGACTCACCCACATAGTATATTTGCCAGGAGAATTAAACCTAGGTGCGGTAAGACTGAAATTATGACTGGTAGAATCTGAAAACCATTTTAAGTTTTGTCCTATCGCTGAAAATTCTAAGGTTTGTGGAGCAAAAATTGAATCAGGAGTGACATTTATCGGTGCTAAAATCCCTGGCACCACATTGATATTGAAAGTTTTAAAAAGCGAATCACAGGTATTTTTGCAAGAGACCTTAACTGGTCCAGAACTTACCGGAGAAATCGTGATTGAAGTAGAAGTTTCACCTGTGCTCCATTTCAAAGAGGCATTACAGCCATTTGCAGACAATAAAATTGATGACCCGGCACAAGTGGTTGAATCAGAGAAATTGGTTTCAAGACTTAATTCTGGATGAAAAACAACTGAAACCGCTTCTGAAACGGCCAGATTGCAGGAAGAATTTTCACAATCGACTCTTGCCCTGAAATACCAGGTGGAATCGGAGCCCAAATTTTGATTAGGAATTTCTAATGAATCACCCAAAGCATAATTTTGCCAAAAAGCGGAACTGACAGAACCAGAAATTTTATTGATTTGCCACTGAACAGGGCAGTTTCCTTGTCCGCCGATTATTGTTTTTGAAAGTAAAACTGAATTTCCAAAACAGACTTCAGCCAAATCAGTAGAAACCGAAACCACCGGATCAGGTACGATATTGTAAGTGACTACATTAGAAAATACTGTTTGACAAGAATCAAAAACCATTCTTCGGAAACAAGTAGTTGTATTTAATGTGGAAGGGTTGAAAGTGAGACCATTTGCCCCCGAAATATTCACCCAGCTAGGTTCAGAAGTAGAGCAATTTTCTGCCATTTGCCATTGGATGGTACCGCCACTTGGAGAAGTTAAACTATTAATGGTCCCAGGATTAAATCCCGCACAATTGGTTTGAGTATAATCCTGAATGGTGCCAGCAATTATTTGAGGTAAAACGGTGATGTTAACTGTCTGACTTTCAGGTGAACTACAATCTTGTGAAATGCAGTGGGCAGATAGGCTAAAACTAGATTCGGCAGGCAATCTCAGATTGTTTCCTGTCATATTATTACTCCAAAGCACTTGCCCTTCACAGCCGGTTGCGTAAATTGATACGGTATCACCAAGGCAAAAACGAGTTTTGTTTACCGTAATATTTGGTGCTAAAATCCCTGGCACAACATTGATATTGAAAGTTATAGAAACTGAATCACAGGAATTTTTGCAGGAAACAGTTATAATTCTTGAATTTTGAGGCGAAAGCATAACTGTAGAAGAAGTCTCACCTGTGCTCCATTTCAAAGAGGCATTACAGCCACTTGCGGTTAATAAAATAGAAGAACCAGCACAAATGGTGGAATCAGAAAATTTGGTTTCAAGACTTAATTCTGGACGAAAAACAACCGGAACGGCCTCTGAAACGGCCAGATTGCAGGAAGAATTTTCACAATCGACTCTTGCACGGAAATACCAGGTGGAATCATTTCCCACATTTTGATTTGGAATTTCTAATGAATCACTTAAGGCATAATTTTGCCAAAAAGTTGAACTGGCAGAACCAGAAACTTTATTGATTTGCCACTGAACAGGGCAAGTTCCTTGTCCGCCGAGAATAGATTTTGAAAGTAAAACTGAATATCCATAACAGACTTCATTCAAATCGGCAGAAACCGAAACCACCGGATCAGGTACGATATTGTAAGTGACTACATTAGAAAACACTGTTTGGCAGGAATCAAACACCATCCTTCGGAAACAGGTGGTCGTATTTAAAGCTGAAGGGTTGAAACTGAGGCCATTTGCTCCGGAAATATTCACCCAGCTAGGTTCGGAAGCAGAGCAATTTTCTGCCATTTGCCACTGGATGGTTCCGCCTGTGGAATTGGTCAAACTATTTATGGTCGAAGGATTAAATCCCGCACAATTGGTTTGGGTATAATCCTGAATGGTGCCAGCAATTATTTGAGGTAAAACGGTTATGTTAACTATTTGACTTTCAGGTGAACTACAATCTTGTGAAACGCAGTGAGCTGATATGCTGAAACTCGATTCAGCCGACAATCTCAGATTATTTCCTGTCATATTATTACTCCAAACCACCTGTCCTTCACAGTCGGTTGCGGAAATTGAAATGGTATCTCCAAAGCAAAAACGAGTTTTGATTACAGAAATAATTGGTGCAGAAATCCCTGGCACTACATTGATATTGAAAGTTTTAGACACCGAATCACAGGAATTTTTGCAGGAAACATTTATAATTCTTGAATTTTCAGGCGAAAGCATAACTGAAGTAGAAGTCTCACCTGTGCTCCATTTCAAAGAAGCTTTACAGCCATTTGCGGTTAATAAAATAGATGACCCGGCACAGATGGTGGAATCAGAAAAATTGGTTTCAAGGCTTAATTCTGGATGAAAAACAACCGGAACAGCTTCTGAAACCGCCAGATTGCAGGAAGAATTTTCACAATCGACTCTTGCCCGGAAATACCAGGTGGAATCATTTCCCACATTTAGATTTGGAATTTCTAATGAATCACTTAAGGCATAATTTTGCCAAAAAGTTGAACTGGCAGAACCAGAAACTTTATTGATTTGCCACTGAACAGGACAGGTTCCTTGCCCGCCGATAATAGTTTTTGTCAGCAAAACTGAATTTCCAAAACAAACTTCAGCCAAATCAGCAGAAACTGAAACCACCGGATCAGGCACAATGTGAAATGTAACGACATTGGAAAATACTGTTTGACAAGAATCAAACACCATCCTTCGGAAACAGGTGGTCGTATTTAAAGCTGAAGGGTTGAAAGTGAGGCCATTTGCTCCGGAAATATTCACCCAGCTAGGTTCGGAAGCAGAGCAATTTTCTGCCATTTGCCATTGGATGGTTCCGCCACTGGGATTTACTAAACTATTTATTGTCGCAGGATTAAATCCCGCACAATTGGTTTGGGTATAATCCTGAATGGTGCCAGCAATTATTTGAGGTAATACGGTTATGTTAACTGTCTGACTTTCAGGTGAACTACATTCCTGTGAAACACAGTGAGCCGATATGCTAAAACTTGATTCGGCAGGCAATCTCAAATTATTTCCTGACAAATTATTACTCCAAAGCACCTGTCCTTCACAGTCGGTTGCGGAAATTGAAATGGTATCTCCAAGGCAAAAACGAGTTTTGTTTACTGTAATATTTGGTGCAGAAATCCCTGGCACCACATTGATATTGAAAGTTTTAGAAACTGAATCACAGGTATTTTTGCATGAGACCTTAACTGGTCCAGAACTTACCGGAGAAATTGTTATTGAAGAAGAAGTCTCACCTGTGCTCCATTTCAAAGAGGCATTACAGCCACTTGCGGTTAATAAAATTGATGACCCGGCACAGATGGTTGAATCAGAAAAATTGGTTTCAAGACTTAATTCTGGATGAAAAACAACCGGAACGGCCTCTGAAACCGCCAGATTGCAGGAAGAATTTTCACAATCGACTCTTGCCCTGAAATACCAGCTGGAATCGGAACCCAAATTATGATTTGGGATTTCAAGAGAATCTCCCAAAGCATAATTTTGCCAAAAAGCTGAACTGACAGAACCAGAAACTTTATTGATTTGCCATTGAACAGGGCAAGTTCCTTGACCACCGATAATAATTTTTGTCAGCAAAACTGAATTTCCAAAACAGACTTCAGCCAAATCAGATGAAACCGAGACCACCGGATCAGGCACAATGTGAAATGTAACGACATTGGAAAATACTGTTTGACAAGAATCAAACACCATCCTTCGGAAACAGGTGGTAGTATTTAAAGCTGAAGGGTTGAAAGTGAGACCATTTGCCCCTGAAATATTCACCCAGCTAGGTTCGGATGCAGAGCAATTTTCTGCCATTTGCCATTGTATGGTTCCGCCACTGGGATTTACTAAACTATTTATTGTCGAAGGATTAAATCCCGCACAATTGGTTTGGGTATAATCCTGAATGGTGCCAGCAATTATTTGAGGTAAAACGGTGATGTTAACTGTCTGACTTTCAGGTGAACTACAATCTTGTGAAGCACAGTGAGCTGATATGCTGAAACTCGATTCAGCCGACAATCTCAGATTATTTCCTGTCATATTATTACTCCAAACCACCTGTCCTTCACAGCCGGTTGCGGAAATTGAAATGGTATCTCCAAAGCAAAAACGAGTTTTGATTACAGAAATAATTGGTGCAGAAATCCCAGGCACTACATTGATATTGAAAGTTTTAGACACCGAATCACAGGAATTTTTGCAGGAAACATTTATAATTCTTGAATTTTCAGGCGAAAGCATAACTGAAGTAGAAGTCTCACCTGTGCTCCATTTCAAAGAAGCTTTACAGGCACTTGCGGTTAATAAAATAGATGACCCGGCACAGATGGTGGAATCAGAAAAATTGGTTTCAAGGCTTAATTCTGGATGAAAAACAACCGAACAGCTTCGAAACCGCCAGATTGCAGGAAGAATTTTCACAATCGACTCTTGCCCTGAAATACCAGCTGGAATCGGAACCCAAATTATGATTTGGGATTTCAAGAGAATCTCCCAAAGCATAATTTTGCCAAAAAGCTGAACTGACAGAACCAGAAACTTTATTGATTTGCCATTGAACAGGGCAAGTTCCTTGCCCGCCGATAATAATTTTTGTCAGCAAAACTGAATTTCCAAAACAGACTTCAGCCAAATCAGCAGAAACTGAAACCACCGGATCAGGCACAATGTGAAATGTAACGACATTGGAAAATACTGTTTGACAAGAATCAAACACCATCCTTCGGAAACAGGTGGTCGTATTTAAAGCTGAAGGGTTGAAAGTGAGGCCATTTGCTCCGGAAATATTCACCCAGCTAGGTTCGGAAGCAGAGCAATTTTCTGCCATTTGCCATTGGATGGTTCCGCCACTGGGATTTACTAAACTATTTATTGTCGCAGGATTAAATCCCGCACAATTGGTTTGGGTATAATCCTGAATGGTGCCAGCAATTATTTGAGGTAAAACGGTTATGTTAACTGTCTGACTTTCAGGTGAACTACAATCTTGTGAAATGCAGTGTGCCGATATATTGAAACTTGAATTGGCAGGCAATCTCAAATTATTGCCTGTCATATTATTATTCCAAACTACCTGTCCTTCACAGCCGGTTGCGGAAATTGAAATGGTATCTCCAAAGCAAAAACGAGTTTTGTTTACTGTAATATTTGGTGCAGAAATCCCTGGCACAACATTGATATTGAAAGTTTTAGAAAGCGAATCACAGGAATTTTTGCAGGAAACAGTTATAATTCTGGAATTTTCAGGCGAAAGCATAACTGTAGAAGAAGTTTCACCTGTGCTCCATTTCAAAGAAGCTTTACAGCCATTTGCGGTTAATATAATAGATGACCCGGCACAAATGGTTGAATCAGAAAAATTGGTTTCAAGACTTAATTTTGGATGAAAAACAACCAGAACGGCCTCTGAAACCGCCAGATTGCAGGAAGAATTTTCACAATCGACTCTTGCCCGGAAATACCAGGTGGAATCATTTCCCAAATTTTGATTTGGAATTTCAAGAGAATCTTCCAAGGCATAATTTTGCCAAAAAGTTGAACTGGCAGAACCAGAAACTTTATTGATTTGCCACTGAACAGGGCAGTTTCCTTGCCCGCCGATTATTGTTTTTGAAAGTAAAACTGAATTTCCAAAACAGACTTCAGCCAAATCAGTAGAAACCGAAACCACCGGATCAGGTACGATATTGTAAGTGACAACATTAGAAAATACTGTTTGACAAGAATCAAAAACCATCCTTCGGAAACAGGTGGTCGTATTTAAAGCTGAAGGGTTGAAAGTGAGGCTGTTAGCTCCGGAAATATTCTCCCAGTTTGGTTCGGATGCAGAGCAATTTTCTGCCATTTGCCACTGGATGGTTCCGCCACTGCGATCAGTTAAACTATTAATGGTGGCAGGATTAAATCCCGCACAATTGGATTGGGTATAATCCTGAATGGTGCCAGCAATTATTTGAGGTAAAACGGTGATGTTAACTGTCTGACTTTCAGGTGAACTACAATCTTGTGAAGCACAGTGAGCTGATATGCTGAAACTCGATTCAGCCGACAATCTCAGATTGTTTCCTGTCATATTATTACTCCAAACTACCTGTCCTTCACAGCCGTTTGCAGAAATTGAAATGGTATCTCCAAAGCAAAAACGAGTTTTGTTTACTGTAATATTTGGTGCAGAAATCCCTGGCACCACATTGATATTGAAAGTTTTAGAAACTGAATCACAGGTATTTTTGCATGAGACCTTAACTGGTCCAGAACTTACCGGAGAAATTGTTATTGAAGAAGAAGTCTCACCTGTGCTCCATTTCAAAGAGGCATTACAGGCACTTGCGGTTAATAAAATTGATGACCCGGCACAGATGGTTGAATCAGAAAAATTGGTTTCAAGAATTAATTCTGGATGAAAAACAACCGGAACGGCCTCTGAAACCGCCAGATTGCAGGAAGAATTTTCACAATCGACTCTCGCCCTGAAATACCAGATGGAATCATTTCCCACATTTAGATTTGGAATTTCTAATGAATCACTTAAGGCATAATTTTGCCAAAAAGTTGAACTGACAGAACCAGAAATTTTATTGATTTGCCACTGAACAGGACAGGTTACTTGCCCACCAATTACAGTTTTTGTTAGCAAAACTGAATTTCCAAAACAAACTTCATTCAAATCAGCAGAAACTGAAACCACCGGATCAGGCACAATGTGAAATGTAACGACATTGGAAAATACTGTTTGACAAGAATCAAACACCATCCTTCGGAAACAGGTGGTCGTATTTAAAGCTGAAGGGTTGAAAGTGAGGCCATTTGCTCCGGAAATATTCACCCAGCTAGGTTCGGAAGCAGAGCAATTTTCTGCCATTTGCCATTGGATGGTTCCGCCACTGGGATTTACTAAACTATTTATTGTCGCAGGATTAAATCCCGCACAATTGGTTTGGGTATAATCCTGAATGGTGCCAGCAATTATTTGAGGTAAAACGGTTATGTTAACTGTCTGACTTTCAGGTGAACTACAATCTTGTGAAATGCAGTGTGCCGATATATTGAAACTTGAATTGGCAGGCAATCTCAAATTATTGCCTGTCATATTATTATTCCAAACTACCTGTCCTTCACAGCCGGTTGCGGAAATTGAAATGGTATCTCCCAGGCAGTAATTTAGTTTTTCAGAATAAATTATTGGAGCTGTTTCTGCATTTTCTAAAACCGTAACTAAAAGACTATCAGAGCTATATGCAACACAGGAATTGTTTGTACAGCTTACAGCATATTTAGTAGAATGATTGGGTGAAACCAAAATTGAACTTAGAGTTTGGCCATTTGACCAAAGAATATTTCCAGTGCAATTGCTAACAGAAAGCATGGCACTATTTCCTGAACAAATATATAAATCATCACTTAATACAGGAATCTGTAAAGTATCTACGATTATTCTGAAACCGGTACTCGTTGTGGTATTTATCACACAAGAATTTCCGTTTCCGTTGTCAAAAGTAATTTTTGCCCGATAATAGCCTGCATGATTTCTTTGGATATTTTGGAAAACCAAAATACTGTCATTGGCATTGTTAATGCTATTCCATGGACCAGTCGTACCGCTTCTATTTTCCCATTGAAATGTACTGATATTTCCAACAATACTTATGTTTTGGAGGTCAATGACATTATTTGAATTCTCACAAAATGAGTTTGTTGAGTTTGTAGGACTGACCGAATTGACACTTAAAATGGCCTCATTGGAAACCATTTCACATATCCCATTTGATATTTTTACTCTGAAAACCGTGCCATGCGGATTTGTTGAATTTCCGATGTTGGAAAGATTCAAAACTGAACTATTTGCACCGGATATGATTGAAAAACTGGACTCTCCGGGTAATTTTTTCTCCCAAATAATTGAATTATAGTTATTTCCGGAGAAACTAATGGTAGCAGTATTGCCTTTGCATCTGGTAATATTTGCAGGCTGAGTACTAAATTCCGGACCCGAATTTATTTCAATAATCAAGGTAGTATCTACATTACAACCTTCCTTATCAGTAATTTTTAAATTGTAAATTCCAGGGGAAAGATTTTCAAAAATACCCAGATTATTGGTAATAGTATCATTTAGCTCGTATCTCAAAGGCAAAGCTATCGATTCGGCATTGATTTCAATTTTGCCATCATTCCTGCCTAAACAAGAAATATTGCTTACAACTATAGTGGCTCTGATATTTTGTTTTAAATCGACACTTATTTCTTTCCTTGGTGATTCACAAGTCTGACTTTCGGAGTTGGATTTTACATAAGAAACATAATATTTCTGATTTGTGGAAATGCTTTCGGTGGTCAGCGAACTTCCCTGATGATTTGAAATGGGAGAATTCTGACTTTCCCACCAATAATATTCGCCGTTTTGATATTCTGAATTTGCCATTAAATCAACTGAATTATTTTGACATACAGACACATCAGATGCAAGTGGAGAAGTATTTAATTCGGAGAATATGCTATTAATTTGAATGGAATCTGCAATTTCACAAAACCCTTTTTTCGCAATGATTTTAAAAATTCCTGAGGTATTTCCTTCAAAACTTCCTGCAAGGTTTTCGGAATTAAAAATACCGTTTTGATAAAATTTAAAAATTTCTGCAGTAATCGATTCTGGCTCTATTCTGCTTTCAATGTTTATTTTATTGTTGAAATTTCCAGCTGGACAGATAAAATTTTTATCAGAAAATACCTCAAGACCAAAACTAGGACTTACTTCCACTTCAAACGCTTTCAGAGGACTTTGACATTGATTTGTATCAGTCTGATTAACATAAAATGTTCTTGTACCGGATTGATTTATAACGATTTGTGGTGATGTCAAGATGTTTTGATGAGTGTCAAACCATCTCAAAGTGTGATTGGGTAATGCTCCTGCAGTTAAAGTTGCCGGGTTTTCATTTTGACAAAATCCCACTATTTCATCTATCATTGGTGTAACCGGAAGCGGAATAACCGTCAATAATACAGTGTCTGTAAATATACCATTTCCACAGTCTGAAGTAATTTTACATTTTATTTCTGCTTGATTTTGAGATATATCTGCTATTGGAATTTTGAGCCCGGACGAATCAGTTCCAACAGGATTGTTATTTATAAACCATTGATAATGGAGAATTCCTGAGCCTGTGGCTTCTACCGAAAAGGACGCATTCCCGTTTTCACATACCCGCACCGGACTTGGTTGCGTAACAATATGAGTAGGAGGGAGAACTTCAACAGAACCCAAAAATTTGGTTTCATTACCACAAAATCCTTCTACGTTAACCGCATAATTCCCTTCATGAGTTTCTCTCAAATCTTCTATTTTCAAATCCTGATTCGTTTCACCATTTATTGGTATTTCGTTTTTATACCATTGATAAAAATAGGGGCCATCTCCTTCATAGTTTACTGTAAAAGTATGTGATTCTCCCTCGCAAAGATTTGCGTTTGTTTCTGATGTAGAGATACTTATGGGAGTTTTAATTTCAATATTCAATATCGAAGTATCCGAAAAACAATATGGATTTTTGGTAAAAAATTGGAGGTTATAGTTGCCTGGAGGAATGTTTGCGGGCATAGAAATATTAAAAGGATTGGTAAAAATTTCTCCAATAATTTCCGTAAAATCAGGAATTGGTGAGCTGCCATTTTTAATGTATATTTTTTCAGGGTTATATTTTGTAGAATCAAAATCAAATCAAAATTTTCACTGTCAGGACATAATTCAAATAGATTTTGAAAATAGTTTTCCGGTATTTTTCTAACAACCGCATTGAGGATAGTTTTATGACTTTCACAACCTTTCAGGTCTTTTTGGCTAACATAAAATTCACGGGAATCAGCTATTTCAGGGCTATTAAATACCAATTGATTGCTAATAATCGGAGAAATAGTTGTGTCCTTATACCAAAAATAGGAACCCGGAACAGTTACAGAATAATTCACTTTTCCCGGGCCACACCGCTCGAGATCGGGTATAGCCGAAGGTTTTCCGGGACGTGGATTTATCACATAATTGGCTCTGGTTGCATCTTTAAAACAAGTGCTTTCAGTTACACTTCCGTCTGGGTTTTGGGTTTTTACCACAAAATTCACCCTAAATCGATAGCTGGTTTCGGTTGGTTTTATTCCGAATACTCTTAAAATGTCTCCTGTAGGATCCGAAAAGTGACTGGAAGGGGTAATGTTGGTATAGACCGATTCCGAACCAAACTTTTTCATCCAGTTTTGGCTAGAAACCTCCCCAATTTTTGTGGCGACAGAAAATGAAACCGTGTCACCTTCACAATATTGCCGGGTGGTGGTTGGGCTAACCACTGTGCTGAGTTGATTGGCAGTGAGTTTTCCTGAATTACTGTAATTTTCGCAGCCATTTTGATCTGTAACTTTTACAATAAATTCTTTTTCATGATGTACAGCTCCTACTGAATTGATGCTGAGGCCGTTTGTAGTTACTCCTGAAAATTCTCCACCATTAATGAGAGCAGTATATGAGGAACCATCTATTCGGTACCACTGGTAGGTTAGGGTGCCGTTACCTGTTGCTCCTGCATAAAATTTCACTGAGTTGCCGGTGCATTGAGCCAGGTTAGCTGGATGAAAGCTAAAATCAGGCCTTTGAGGGCTGATAGTCTGTGGACCGGAATCAAGAGTATCGGTCGAATTGTAAATTCTTACCCTGAATGCAAATGCATAATTGATACCATAAAATGTATAGCTGATAGCACCAGGGCTGGAATTTAACTCGCCACCGGAGCCGGGAAAATCTTCCCAGGAATTTTGGGAATTGAGCACCTGAACCACAAAACCGCTTGCATTTTGAGTTGTGGCAGTGATAGTCTGGTTTCCTCCATAGCACATTCCAGGGTTGATCTGTGTGGGAGGCTGGATAAAATTTACAGTTTGTGTAAAACCATAATATGTTGATAGTAAAACTACTAGTGTGATAAATATTCTTTTCATAGTTGCAGGTTAAAAAGTAAATATAAATAAAAACAAAAAAACCAGCAAATCTGCCGGCCTTTTTGTGTTTAACCCTAACCATTATGATAAGAATATTTTATTTTGCTCTAAGCTTCTTTTTTTTCTTTGCCAGTCTGGGTATTTCCATTTCCACCAAAACCATTACTCCCATTACCAAAACAGCAAAAGTTAATACAATGGGTAAAATCACCTGCACATAATCTCCAATACTTTTCTCATTCATATCTTTTTCTTTATGATTTTAGAGAGATGCAAATAAAATGCAAAAAAGCATCAGGGTGGTATTCCTGATGCTCTCAATTTATTATATGGTAAGGTTTTTTTATTATTTGGTCATTTCATTTTTGATTTTTGATTAAAAAGAGACGACTAAACCGATATCTTGTTCTTTTTCCAGCGACCGGTACTAAAATAGATTATTGCCATCACTGCCAAAATAGATTCTGCAATCACAATAGACCAAAATACGCCGGACTGTCCCCAATTGGCTGTTTTGGCCAGATAATATGCCAGAGGAATCTCAATTAACCAGAAACAAATGACATTTAACACAGTAGGAGTGATCGTGTCGCCCGAGCCATTGATGGCTTGTGCCATTACCATCCCGAAACCGAAGAATACATAACCTGCACAAAGGATTTTGAGGGCATTTACGCCTGTGTCAACTACGTTTTGGTTTGAATTAAAGGTCGAAACCAGGGGTTGAGCAAATATAAAGAAGAATATGGCAACGATACCCAAAAATACCATATTGAAAAATCCTGCCCGCCATGCGGAAGTGGAGGCCCTTTCCGGCTTACCTGCACCCAGGTTTTGCCCAACAAGTGTTGAGGCCGCATTGGCAAGACCCCAGGAGGGTAGAATCGTAAATACAATGATACGGATAGCAATGGTGTACCCTGCAACCACCTCTGAGCCAAAGTCGGAAAGAATCCTTATCAAAAACACCCAACTGGCCGACTGAATTATGAATTGTCCGGCTCCACCGGCTGATAGTTTCAAGATTTCGGTAATGATTCCAAAATCAAAATGCCATTTCTGGAAATTGAGTTTAAGCTGGTGTTTATTTGAAAACAGGAACCTGAATTGTAAAACCACTCCTGTAGTTCTGCCTATAAATGTTGCAATGGCAGCAGCTTCAACTCCCAGACCTATGACCGGAATCAAAATGAAATCGATGACGATATTTATAATGTTAGCCACTATCATCACATTCATGGCTTTGGAGGCATTTCCTGCACCACGAAGTGCACCTCCCAACGAAAACAGCAGGATAATAATCGGACTACTCAAAAACTGGATCTGGGTATAGCCGAGTCCATCTTTGATCAATTCCTCAGAGCCACCCATCAATCTGAGGATATCTTCGGAGAAAATAAAACCAAAAACCGCCAGTACTATTCCTATCAAACCCGAAATATTGATGATTTGCATCAAAGATTTTGAGGCACCTTCGGGGTTCTTTTCACCTATCTTGCGGGCGATGATGGCCGTAGCTGCCGTACTGATTCCCCAGGCCAGTGAATAGATGATGGTCAGCACCGACTCCGTAAGGCCGACGGTGGCCATACCGTTGACCCCCACGTATTTTGCCACAAAAAAAGCATCGGCCAGGGCAAAAAGTGACTCAAAAAGCATCTCAATCACCATCGGGATGGCCAAAAGTACCAGAGCCCGGTTTATCGAAATGCCCGTATAGTCAGTTGATTCGTCGCCTTTTAAGGCTTCAAGAATGAGTTTAAATATCTTCATATAATATATAAATCAGGAGTGAATCAAGGAAACCCAAAGGATTATAAAAAAGAGATTTCCCCGAAAATTATTAAAAAATGTACCGGAAGTATTGGGTGCCAATACCTCAAGGTTTGATTTGCAAGTGATTAGGAAATTTAGAAGAAACTAAAAATGGTATTCACTTATATTGCAGATTTCGGATAACTCATTATTTCCACATCAATTATTATTTTTTACAAAGGTAAAATCTGATTTTAATAAAAACAGAATTAAGAGGGGATAAATGTTGAAAATTGTATGTCATCTTTATCTTTGATAATAGAGTAAATAGGTATCTGTACTTTAATCTTCCCTTTTTTGATTTTGAAGAACCATGGATTCGCTTTGATATTTTATCGCTAATCCAACTTCCCCATCAAGTTCTGAAATAAGAATCGCACGGGCGACCCCGTTTAAATGAAATAAGAAATACTATTCGGATTAAAAATCCTATTAATCTAGCTTCGAGATTGTCCTGTGGAACATCTCGAAGAGCGAACCCGTCTTTTATTCTTGTTTTTTTACTTTTAGATTTTTAAAATTTCCATTAAACTTTAATTGGTCGTCAATAAACATTTCTAACGATCCACTAATGAACTCTTCTGTAACATTATAAATATTTAACTTAATTTTTTGCGGGGTAATAAATGTAAAAGCCCAAGGTATTTGTTTTTGGCTATCATAGTGAACTTCTATCCAAGCACTATTCGCTTCAAAAATTCTTTCTTTACTTTGTTTAGGAGAAAATTCATAAGTACCTACATCATTGATAATCAAACTGGTTACTAAAGAAAATTCATAGTTACTAAAGGAGGAATTTCTATCTTCTGCAAAAGTGTACCAGAAATTAAACTGTCTTCCAAGTTTGTGTTTACTTAAAATGACACTTCCATATTCAGAATACCTCGAGCAAAATTCCCCAAAATTTGTATTTAAGCCAAAAATATTACTGTCACAATTATACTTAAAGCTGTCTATTGGTACATTTCTGTTATTAATAGTTATCATTGAGTCTTTTTTATAAGCCTTTCCAGATTCATTTTTACCCAAAAGCTGAACAGCATATATTTTGTTTTCTAAGTAAGTGTGCACGGTGTCTTTTGAAAAACCATTTGGCGAAAAGTCTCCAAAAGACCATTCAAATGAGTTAAGATTTGTGGATTTATTTTTAAATTCAACTTTCCCATTTTCAGTTAAGTTATAAGAGAAGTCAATAGAAGGAAGGATATTAGGTTTGTCAGGGTTTCCTTTTTTACTACAACTAATTATTGCAAGAAGAACTAAAAGGTTTAATGAGTGTTTCATTAGATATTGTTAAATAGATATTTATTGTATTCCAACATACAGTGTACGTATGAAGTTTTACACGATTGTGTCTGATAATGAACTCAGAAGGTTGGTTTTTTATTAAAAATTATTAAATCAAAAATAAGAATAAATT